>NC_018708.1:2598467-5196935 GCF_000302535.1 Acidovorax sp. KKS102 | reverse complement strand
TCAAGGAATAGCACCATGAAACGTACTTACCAGCCCTCCAAGACGCGCCGCGCGCGCACCCACGGTTTCCTCGTCCGCATGAAGACCCGCGGCGGCCGTGCCGTTATCAACGCACGCCGCGCCAAGGGCCGCAAGCGCCTGGCCGTCTAAGGCCGTTACGGTCTACGGCCTGCTCCCCGCCTGTTCCCGGTTTGTACCGCCAGGTTCCAAACGGGGCGCTTGCATGCACAGGCTAAAAACCCGGCCGCAGTTCCAGGCTGCCATGGCGGGAGGCACTGTCTCCCGCACGGCACATTTCGCGTTGCACCGTTTGGCACTGGATGCCAGCAGCACCGCAATGGCCAGCCAAGCCGCCGCTGTTGCACCCACAGGGCCCGGCTCCTTGCCGCACGCGCAAGGGCCGCAGGCCCTGTTTGTCGTTCCTGGCGTCTGGCTGGGTGCCATGGTGCCCAAGCGCTGGGCGCGCCGTGCCGTGACGCGCAACGCCATCAAGCGGCAGATCTACACCGTGGGCGCCACGTTTGAGGGGCGTTTGCCGCAGGCCGCCCATGTGGTGCGCCTGCGCTCGGCGTTTGATCGCAAGCAGTTTTTGAGCGCCACGTCCGACCAGCTCAAGCAGGCGGTGCGCGCCGAGCTGCTGCAGCTGTTCGGGTACGCCACCCGGCATGCGGGCGCCGCAGTTGCAGCACCTGTGCCTGTACCTGCACCTCCGGTGGCAGAGCCGGTGACCACCTCATGATGCAGCGCCTGCTGATCGGCGTGGTCAAAGGCTACCGGCTGTTCCTCAGCCCCTGGCTGGGCTCGGCCTGCCGCTTTGAGCCGACCTGCTCGGTCTATTCGCTGCAGGCGCTGGAGCAGCACGGCGCCGCAGCAGGCAGTTATCTGACGGTGCGCAGGCTGGTACGCTGCCACCCCTGGTGCGAGGGGGGCCATGATCCGGTCCCGCAAGATCTGCCGCGCAGCCTGCGGCTTTTCTCCCGGCTCACCCCTTCCACCACTCCCCCATCCTCACCAAAGAAGTCTTCATGAACGACATTCGCCGCACCATCCTGTGGGTGATTTTTGGCTTTTCCATGGTTCTGCTGTGGGACAAGTGGCAGCTGCACAACGGCAACAAGGCCACCTTTTTCCCGACCACGCCCGCAGTGACGGCCCCTGCTGCCGCAGCAGCAGGCGCGGCCTCCGGCGCGACCGGGGCCGCCAGCGTGCCAGCCACCAGCGTGCCCACGGCTACTGCGGCCGCGCAGGGCGCAGCAGCGGTGCCCGGCCAGCCTGCCGCAGCGGCTGCCCCTGCCAAGCGTGAGCGCATCGAGGTCAAGACCGACCTGTATCGTCTGGTATTCGACAGCGAAGGTGGCTCGCTCACGCAGGCCGAGCTGCTCAAGCACGCCGACATGACCGACAAGGCGCGCAACTTCCTGTTGCTGGACGAGAGCGCCCAGCGCGTCTACGTGGCGCAGACGGGTCTGGTGGGCGGCACCTTCCCCACGCACAAGACGGCGATGACGGCCGTGCCCGGTCCGCGTGAGCTCAAGGACGGTGAAGAATCCATCAGCATCCGTTTCGAATCGCCGGACCAAGGTGGCGTGAAGCTGGTCAAGACCTGGACCATCAAGCGCGGCGCTTACGACATCGCCGTCAAGCACGACATCGTCAACACCGGCAGCGCCGCCGTGTCGCCCCAGCTGTACCTGCAACTGGTGCGCGACGGCAACAAGCCGCCAGGCGAGTCGTCGTTCTATTCCACCTTCACCGGCCCAGCGGTCTACACCGAAGCCAAGAAGTACCAGAAGATCGAGTTCAAGGACATCGAAAGCGGCAAGATCGACATCCCCAAGGACTCTGCCAATGGCTATGCAGCCATGGTCCAGCATTACTTCGCCACGGCCTGGCTGCTGGCGGATGGCGTGCAGCGCGAGCCCTTCGTTCGCAAGGTGGACACCAACCTGTACTCGGTGGGCATGCTGACCTCCCTCGGCACCATCGAGCCGGGCGCCACCAAGACCATCGACGCGCGCCTTTTCGCCGGTCCGCAGGTCGAGACCATGATGGAAAAGCTGTACCCCGGCCTGGAACTGGTCAAGGACTACGGCTGGCTGACCATCCTGTCCAAGCCGCTGTACTGGCTGCTCGACAACCTGCACAAGCTGCTGGGCAACTGGGGCTGGTCCATCGTGGCCCTGGTGCTGTTGCTCAAGATTGCCTTCTATTGGCTCAATGCCAAGGCCTACGCCAGCATGGCCAAGATGAAGTCCATCAACCCCAAGATCATGGAGATGCGCGAGCGTCTGAAGGACAAGCCGCAGCAGATGCAGCAGGAGATGATGCGCATCTACCGCGAGGAAAAGGTCAACCCCATGGGTGGCTGCTTCCCCATCATGATCCAGATCCCCGTGTTCATTGCGCTGTACTGGGTGCTGCTGTCCAGCGTCGAGATGCGCAATGCGCCCTGGATCGGCTGGATCCACGACCTCTCCGCGCCGGACCCGTTCTTCATCCTGCCCCTGCTGATGACCGCCAGCTCGTTGCTGCAAACCGCGCTGAACCCCGCACCACCAGACCCGATGCAGGCCAAGATGATGTGGTTCATGCCGCTGATCTTCAGCGTGATGTTCTTCTTCTTCCCGGCTGGCTTGGTGCTGTACTGGCTGACGAACAACATCTTGTCGATTGCGCAGCAGTGGATCATCAACACCCGCATGGGCGTGCCACCGCAGTTCAATCTGCCCAAGTTCAAGTGATCCGGCAGCGGCAACGCTGACATCCACGAACTGACCCCTCAAAGGCCGCGCAAGCGGCCTTTTTTCTGCCCACTGACCCGTCCTGCCTGGCGTTGACACGAGGACCTTTCAAAAAGGGTATGTGTCATGGAATCAAGTGTCAAACGCACGCAGCGCGACTACACACTGGCCTTTAAGTTGGCGGTGGTGGAGCAGGTGGAAAAAGGCGAGCTCACGTACAAACAGGCGCAGCAGCACTACGGCATCCAGGGTCGCTCGACGGTTCTGGTCTGGCTGCGCAAGCACGGTCGCCTGGGCTGGAGTCCTGCGGCATCATCTGCAGCCATGCCGATAGACAAGAAGAACACTGTTGCTCTCACGCCCGAGCAGCAGATCAAGGCGCTGCAGGTGCAGCTCGCACAGGCGCAGGAGAAGGCCAGGCTATTCGAAGCCGTCATCGACGTGCTGCGCAAGGACTATGGGGTGCGCATCGTAAAAAAGCCTTTGGGCAAGTCCTCGCGCAAAACCTCATCGCAGGGTTGAGCGTGAAGAGGGCTTGCCAGCATATGGGCCACAGCCGTCAGGCGTATTACCAGGGTAGGCGCCGCGAGGCCGATCGCTTGGCGAATGCGCAGACGGTGGTGGAGTTGGTGCGCGAGCAGCGCATGCGCCAACCACGCATAGGCACGCGCAAGCTGCACCACTTATTGCAGGAGCCGCTACAGCGCCGAGGCATCGACTTGGGCCGCGATGCAATGTTCGACGTCCTGCGCAATGCCAGGCTGCTGGTGGCACCCCGGCGGGCGTATCACAAGACAACAGACAGTCACCACCGCTTCAGGCACCATCCGAACCTTCTCAAGGTAGGGCCGCAACAGATCCACGCCAGCGGCAGCGAGCAGGTCTGGGTGGCTGACATCACCTACTTGCCCACACACGGCAAGTTCGTCTATCTGAGCCTGGTCACGGATGCGTATTCCAGGAAGATCGTCGGCTGGCACGTGCATGAGAGCCTGCAGACCGAAGAGGTGGCGCAGGCCATGAAGATGGCGCTCTCGGGGCGACAGAGCAGCCGACAGTTGGTGCACCACTCCGACAGGGGTATCCAGTACTGCGCGACGTACTACCAGGCCCTGCACAAGCGCCACGGCGTGATCTGCTCGATGACGGACGGCTACGACTGCTACCAGAACGCGCTGGCCGAGCGGGTCAATGGCATCTTGAAGAGTGAGTTCTTGCTGCAGCGCCCCGCCGATCTGGGGCAGGCCAGACGCATGGTCGAGCAGTCAGTCGACATCTATAACTGCGAGCGACCGCATCTGTCGCTGAAAATGCAAACGCCCGATGCAGTGCATCGGGCGTCATTGGCCGGATAGTCCGGCTGGAGTTTTTAACCGTCCTGGGTGTCAACGCTATTCAGGACGGGTCACACCTTGTAAAGTCCCTGCCCATGCTTGCCCGCCACCACGACCCCATCGTTGCCATCGCCACTGCCCCCGGGCGCGGGGCCGTCGGCATCGTGCGGGTGTCGGGCAAAGGGCTGGCGGCGCTGGTGCAGGCGCTGTGCGGCCGCACCCTCAAGCCGCGCGAGGCGACGTACTTGCCCTTTCGGGATGTACAGGGCCAGGCCATCGACCAGGGGCTGGCGCTGTACTTCCCCGGCCCGCACAGCTACACCGGTGAGGATGTGCTGGAGCTGCAGGCCCACGGCGGCCCCGTGGTGCTGCAGTTGTTGCTGGCGCGCTGCCTGGAGGCGGGCGCCGCCACCGACCCTGCCACGGGCCAGCCCTGCCTGCCGGGCCTGCGCGTGGCCCAGCCCGGCGAGTTCACCGAACGCGCTTTCCTGAACGACAAGATCGACTTGGCCCAGGCCGAGGCGATTGCCGACCTGATCGACGCCAGCACCGAGGCCGCAGCCCGCAGCGCCAGCCGCTCGCTCACCGGCGCGTTCTCGGCAGAAATCCACAGCCTGCGCGACGCGCTCATCCACCTGCGCATGCTGGTGGAGGCCACGCTCGATTTTCCTGAAGAAGAAATCGACTTCTTGCGCAAGGCCGATGCGCATGGTCAGCTATCGAATCTGCAGCAAACCCTGGCCTCGGTGATGCAGCGCGCACGCCAGGGCGCCCTGCTGCGCGAGGGCATCAAAGTGGTGATTGCCGGGCAGCCGAATGCAGGCAAAAGCTCGCTGCTCAATGCGCTGGCGGGGGCCGAGCTGGCCATCGTCACGCCCATCGCGGGCACCACGCGCGACAAGGTGCAGCAGACCATCCAGATCGAGGGGGTGCCCCTGCACATCATCGATACCGCCGGCCTGCGCGACAGCAGCGACGAGGTCGAGCGCATCGGCATCGCCCGTGCCTGGGACGAGATTGCCGGAGCGGACGCCGTGCTGTTCCTGCACGACCTGTCACGGCAGGATGCTCCTGAATATGTAGCTGCCGACGCAGATATCGAAAGCGCCTTGGGGCAAAAACTGCCCAAAAACATTCCCGTGATCGATGTCTGGAACAAGCTGGACTGCGCGGCGGGTGAGGCCGCCCCAGCCCGCCCTGAGCGCCCGGCGGTACACCTCTCGGCCCGCACCGGGCAAGGTCTGGACGGGTTGCGGAAGCTGCTGCTGGATGTGGCGGGCTGGCAGTCGGCGCCCGAGGGCATCTACATTGCCCGGGCGCGCCATGTGCAGGCGCTGCAGGCGGTGTCTGCCCACCTGCAGGAGGCCGCCGACCAGCTGAAGGCCCAGGGCCCGGCGCTGGACTTGCTGGCCGAGGAGCTGCGGCTGGCGCAGAACGCGCTGAGCGCCATCACTGGCGAATTCACCTCCGATGACCTGCTGGGCGTGATCTTCTCCAGCTTCTGTATCGGTAAATAACGACCGTTGGTCGCCCTATCTTGTAAACGGACGTAAACAGCGCTTGTGTCCGATCTGTAACAGGGTTACTTTCGGCGGACCATGAATGTTCCCATGCCCGTTGCCTCCAAGGTGGACCTCAAAGGTCTGATCGACGCCATTGCCCAGACCACGGCGGAGGACAGCATGACCAACCCGCTGACGGCCGCCCAGTGGGAGGTGCTGTCGTCCTACCTGCTGCCGGTGGTGCTGCCCGCCGGCCAGGTGCTCTTCAGCCAGGGCGCCACGGACCGCACACTGTATCTGGTCGAAAGCGGCAGCCTGAGCGTGCACTACCAGGACGAAAAAGAACGCCTGCGCCTGGCGATTGTGGGCGCAGGCTCGGTGGTCGGCGAAGGCGCTTTCTTCTCACACCGCGCACGCAGCGCCACCGTGCAGGCCAGCGCACCCTGCAAGCTGTGGAGCCTCACGGCCATCCGCTTCACCGAGCTGACCAACCGCCAGCCCGCCATTGCCCTGGGTCTGGCCATGGCCGCAGGGGCTGTGCTGGCCAAGCGCCTGGGCAACCGCCGCCGCCGCGTTGCGGCCACCTGACAGGCAGGCCCTGTCGGGGGTTTTCCTCGGGCTTCTCCCGCCTTCTGCGGGGGGATGGCGCGTTACACTCGATTTGGATTTTGTCCAGGCACCATCCGAAGAAAGCAAGCCATGTCCCTGTTCAGTTGGTTCAGCCGTAAACCCGCTCCCGCCAAGCCCCGCGCAGCGGCCGAGCCCTCCGGCCTGTTCAACGCCGACGCCACCGTGCCCCTGCAACCCGGGCGCCAGGGCAAGCCACTCGTGGAGCCCCAGCCGCCCGAGCACGCCGCCAACCGCAAGAATGAGCGCATGGAGCGCCGGGAGTTGCTCTATACGGTGGTGCGCGATGCCATGGTGCGCGCGGGCGTTCTGTCGGCCAGCTACAAGTTCAAGGTGCTGTCGCTCGACCAGCGCGGCCGCCAGTTCCTGGTGATGATGGACCTGGCCCGCGAATACGGCGGCGAGACGGTGCGCCTGAGCGAGATCGAGGCCCTCATCGCCCAGACCGCCAAAACCCGCTACGACATCCTGGTGACAGCCGTGTACTGGCGCATCAACGACCATGTGGCGGTGGGTATTCCGCAAAAGGGCGTGGCACCGCAAGGCGCTGCGTTGCCACTGCAAGCGGCTTCCACAGCGGTGCGCCGCCCACCTGTTGCGGCGACGGCCCCGGCACCCCTGGCCCCATCGCCCGCCCCCTTGGCAGGTGCACGCCCCGCCGTGGCTGCACCCGCACCGGTGGCTCCAGCTCCTTTGGCGCCGGCAGCGGCCCCGCTGGCTGCGCGCCGCCCGCTCGGCGCGGTGTCGGCCCCCGCGCCCCTCGTGTCTGCACCCGCACCGCTGGCCGCAGCGCGGCAGCCCTCTTCTACCCGCTTTGAACCCATTGAGGCCGACGAGGTGGCCGCGTTCAAGCGCGCGCTGGCGAACGCGGCAGGGTCGTCAGCGGCCACTGCCGCGGCCGCCAAGCCGGGTGTACCCGTGCGTTCAGGCCCGCTGCTGCCCCCGTCCCAGCCCACGGGTTTTGAAGACACCGAAATGCCCGGTGCTGACGGCCCCGCTCCCGACCTCAGCAGCACGCAGTACGGCGAACTCAACTGAGCCCAAGGTCACCAAAGGTCATGTGGTGCACGCCCTGAGCGGGCCGTGCGCCCGTGCCAAGGCCCTCGGGTCAGTGCCCTGCAAAGTCCACCAGGGTGTACAGCGGCAGGCCCGCATCGCGCAGGCGCTGTGATCCGCCCAGCTCGGGCAAATCGACAATGGCAGCGCCTTCGGTGACGGTGGCCCCCAGTTTCTCCAGCAGCTTTTTGCCGGCCATCATGGTGCCGCCGGTGGCGATCAGGTCATCGATCAGCAGCACGCGGTCGCCGGCCTTCACGGCGTCGGTGTGCAGCTCCACCGTGGCGCTGCCGTACTCCAGTTCATAGGTCTCTTCCACCGTGGTGAAGGGCAGCTTGCCTTTCTTGCGGATGGGCACAAAACCCACGTTCAGCTCATAGGCCACCACGGCCCCCAGGATGAAGCCCCGCGCGTCCAGGCCTGCCACCACATCGGGGCGCAGCGCCTTGTCCATGTAGCGGTGCACAAACGCGTCAATCAGCACGCGGAACACTTTCGGGTCCTGCAGCAGCGGCGTGATGTCGCGGAACTGCACGCCGGGCGCGGGCCAGTCGGGGACGGTGCGGATGTGCTGGCGGAGGTACTGGTTGACGCTGAGGGGCTGCATGGCGGGTGTGGGAGTGATGACGGTGAGGCGGCCCGGACGGGGCCAGCGCCTGGGCGCGCGCCCGGCGCTGGCCGGTGGCGCGGGGCTCGGAAAGTGCGAGAGTGTAAACAGCCCGGCCGTTCCCGCGCGTGCCTGCACCAGACGCCATAATGTGTTTCACTGGCGTTACAAACTGCGCGCCGCCTGTGGCGGGCGGTGCCCCAACCCCCACGACGATCGGCCCATGCCCATCTCCGTCCTGCTGATCGAGAGTGATCACCCCCACGCACAGGCCGTGGCGGGGGCGCTGGCCGACCCCTGGTCGGGCTGGCGCGTGGACGTGGTGGAGTCCATCACCGAGGCGCGCGAATATCTGCTGCGCCACCGGCCCGATATCGTGCTGGCGGCCCAGCGCACCATGGACGGCTCGGCCTTTGACCTGCTGCAGCTGCTCGACGGCGTTCCGGCCATCATCATCGTGCGCATGGGGGCGGAGACCCACGCGGCGCAGGCCATGCGGCACGGCTTTGACGACTTCACCGTGCAGGACCCGGCGCTGGACTACCTGCTCACCCTGCCCGCACAGATCGAAGCCGTGCTGGAGCGCACCTCCAGCGCCCGTGCCCGCCGCGCCGCCGAGGCCATGCTGGCGCGCCAGCACCGGCTGCTGCAGGCCATCTCGCGGGCCCAGGGCATGTTCATTGCCAGCTCGGGTCCCCGGGCGGCGTTCGAGGCGCTGCTGGGCGAGTTGATGACGCTGACCCAGAGCGCGTTCGGCCTGGTCGGCCAGGTGCAGCGGGCCGATGACGGGCACCCCTACCTGCGCGTGCACGCGATGACCGACATCAGCTGGGACGAGGCCTCGCGCCAGCGCTACGCCCAGCATGCCGAGGACGGCATGGTGTTCGACAATCTGCATTCGCTGGTGGGCGCGGCCCTGGTGTCGGGCGAGCCCGTGATCAGCAACGATGCCAACCACGACCCGCGCAGCGCAGGCACGCCGCCCGGCCACCCCACGCTGCGCACCTACCTGGGCCTGCCCATCCACGCCGCAGGCGAGCTGGTGGCCATGGTGGGCCTGGCCAACCGCAGCAGCGGGTACTCCAACGCCGACGTGCAGTTTCTGCAGCCTCTGCTGAGCACGATCGGCCAGCTGGAGACCGCCCGCCGCGCCGAGCTGGCCCGCAGCCATGTGGAGGCCGAACTGGCCCGCACCAGCGCCCTGCTGGCCGAGAAGACCCGCGCCCTTGAAGGCACGCTGGACAACATCTCCCAGGGCATCACCAACGTGGACGCCGAGGGGCGCATCCGCGTCTACAACCAGCGCTACCTGGAGCTGCTGGACCTGCCCGAGAGTCTGCTGGCCCAGCAGCCGCTGGTGGAAGAGGTCGTGCGCTTTCAGACCGAGCGGGGCGACTTCGGTCCCAATTTCCAGCTCATCGAGCCCATGGCGCGCAACTATGTGGCCTCGGAGTATGCGGCCCATGGCAACCGGATGCCCCTGCCTGACAGCTATGTGCGGCGCACGCCCAAAGGCCGCTACATCGAGGTGCGCACCCGCGCCCTGGAGCCCGGCGGGCGCGTGCGCACGTTCACCGATGTCACCGACTACCTGAGCACGCTGGAGGCGCTGCGCCAGAGCGAGGCGCGCTGGCGCAGCCTGACGGACCTGTCGTCCGACTGGTATTGGGAGCAGGACGACCAGTTCCGCTTTGTGCGGCTGGACGGCAACCCATACCACACGGAGGGCGTGCCCGATGAGATGCACTACGGCCTGACCCGCTGGGAGCTGCCCGACACCTTCGTCACCGAGGGGCAATGGCGTGAACACCGCAAGCAGCTGGAGGCGCACCAGGTCTTTCACGACTTCGAGATGCAGCGCCTGTCCCAGGACGGCAAACCCGTATGGGTGTCGATCAGCGGCGAGCCCATTTTTGACGAAGAGGGGCGCTTCACCGGCTACCGGGGCGTGGCGCGCGACATCACCGAGCGCAAGCTGGCCGAGGCCGAGATCCAGCGCCTGGCGTTCTACGACGAACTCACCGGCCTGCCCAACCGGCGACTGCTGATGGACCGGCTGGAGCGCGCGGTGGCTACCACCCAGCGCGAGGGTCGCCACGGCGCGCTGCTGTTCCTGGACCTGGACAACTTCAAGGGCATCAACGACACCATGGGCCACGAATGGGGCGACCGCCTGCTGGTGCAGGTGGCCGCGCGCATCGGGGCCTGTGTGCGGGCCACTGACACCGTGGCGCGGCTGGGTGGTGACGAGTTTGTGGTCGTGGTGCAAGGCCTCCACAGTCAGGAGGTCGAAGCCGCCGCCGAGGCCGAAGCCGTGGGGCAGAAGGTTCTGGTGGCGCTGAACCAGCCCTATGTGGTGGACGGCTGCGACATGCACAGTACGCCCAGCATTGGCATCGCGCTGTTCCAGGATGCGCAGCAGCCTGTGCAGGAGCTGCTCAAGCGCGCCGACCTGGCCATGTACCAGGCCAAGGCGCAGGGGCGCAACACCCTGTGCTTTTTTGACCCCGCCATGCAGGCCGCTGCGTCGGCGCGCTCGGCACTGGAGGGCGATATCCGCCAGGGCCTGGCGCGCAACGAGTTTCTGTTGCACTACCAACCGGTGGTGGACGCCACCGGCCACCTGCTGGGAGCCGAGGCGCTGGTACGGTGGCAACACCCGCAGCGCGGCATGGTCTCGCCCGCCGACTTCATCCCGCTGGCCGAGCAGACTGGGCTCATCCTGCCCCTGGGCCGCCAGGTGCTGGCCATAGCCTGCCGCCAGCTGGCCCAGTGGGCTACCGCCCCGGCAACGGCTGCGTGGACGCTGGCCGTCAACGTGAGTGCGCAGGAGTTCCGCCAGCCCGATTTTGTGGAGCAGGTGCTGGCCGCGCTGCGCGATGCGGCCGCCAACCCGCGTCTGCTCAAGCTTGAACTGACTGAAAGCCTGCTGCTGCACGACGTGGAGGACAGCATCCTCAAGATGCAGGCGCTGCGCACGCTGGGGGTGGGCTTTTCGCTGGACGACTTTGGCACAGGTTATTCATCGCTCAGCTACCTCAAGCGCCTGCCGCTGGACCAGCTCAAGATCGACCAGAGCTTTGTGCGCGACGTGCTCACTGACCCCAACGACGCCACCATCGCCTGCACCATCATCACGCTGGCCCGCAGCCTGGGCCTGGACGTGGTGGCCGAGGGGGTGGAGACCGAAGGGCAGCGTGCGTTCTTGCTGCGCAACGGCTGCCGCCAGTTCCAGGGCTACCTGTTCGGGCGGCCTGGGCCTGCGGAGTTGCTGTAGTTTGCTATCAAATGTGTAGCTATTTGCGCATATTGCACTAGCGCTACAGGCCGATTTCATTCAAATGGGGTGCCTAGCCACCCGCTGAGTTGCCGGCGGCGTGCCCCAGGCTGGTCAGCTGGTCAGCCTTTCAGCAGCTTGTCTTCTGCGAGCGCCAGTGCAGCCGGGTGGCCCGACAGCACCAGCGTGTCGCCTTCGGCCAGCAAGGCCTCGTCCACCGCTGCGCTCACATGGCCGTTGCCTCGCCGCAGGTTGACCACGCGCACGCCCATGGCCGGCAGCGCCAGCTGACCCAGGCTGCGGCCGAGGGCCGTGGAGCCGGGGGGCAGGTTGATGGTGGACAGGCGCTCCTGGTCGCGCTCGTTCACCGTGTCGTCGTCCGCGCCGTGGAAGTAGCCGCGCAGCAGGTTGTAGCGCGCATCACGCTGGTCCTGCACCAGCCGCAGCACGCGGCGCATGGGCACGCCTACCAGGGCCAGGGCGTGGCTGGCGAGCATGAGCGAGCCCTCGATGGCTTCGGGCACCACCTCGGTCGCGCCGGCCTCCTGCAGCTTGTCCAGGTACAGGTCGTCCTGTGTGCGCACCACCACCGGCACCTGCGGCGCGTGCGAGCGGGCATTGGCCAGCACCTTCAGCGCGGCGGGCACGTCGATGTAGGTCACAGCCACGGCGCTGGCGCGCACCAGGCCGGAGGCCATCAGCGCCTGCAGGCGGGTCGCGTCGCCATACACCACCGAATCACCGGCGGCGGCGGCCTGGCGCACGCGGTCCGGGTCCAGGTCCAGCGCCATGTAGGGGATGCCCTCGTGCTCCAGCATGCGCGCCAGGTTCTGCCCGCAGCGGCCGTAGCCGCAGATGATCACGTGCTTGCTGGTGTTGATGGACTTGCGCGCAATCGATGTCATCTGCAGCGACTGCTGCAGCCAGTCGCTGGCCACCAGCTTCATCACGATGCGGTTGCTGTACATGATGAGGAAGGGCGTGGCCAGCATCGACAGCACCATGGCCGCGAGGATGGGGTTCATCAGCGCTGGCTGCACCAGCCCGTTGTTCTGCGTGAGCGACAGCAGCACAAAGCCGAACTCGCCCGCCTGCGCCAGGTACAGCCCGGTGCGCAGCGCCACACCGGTGGTCGCGCCCATGCCCCGCGCCAGCACCAGGATGATCCCCAGCTTGAGCACCAGCGGCACCGTGAGCAGCATCAACACCAGCGCCCAGCGGTCCACCAGGATGTGCCAGTCCAGCATCATGCCGATGGTGATGAAGAACAGGCCCAGCAGCACATCGTGAAAGGGCCTGATGTCCGTGCCCACCTGGTGGCGATACTCGGTCTCGGACACCAGCACGCCCGCAATGAAGGCGCCCAGTGCCAGGCTCAGGCCCGCCAGCTCGGTCAGCCAGGCCAGGCCCAGTGTGATCAGCAGCAGGTTCAGCATGAACAGTTCGTCGCTCTTGCGCCGCGCGACCAGCGTGAGCCACCAGCGCATCAGCCGCTGCCCGCCGGTGAGCAGCAGGCCCACCAGCACCGTGGCCTTGATCAGCGCCCAGCCCAGCGAAGTCAGCAACTGGTCGGGCGACGACCCCAGCGCCGGAATCAGCACCAGCAGCGGCACCACGGCCAGATCCTGGAACAGCAGGATGCCCATCACCCGCCGGCCGTGTTCGCTCTCCAGCTCGGCCCGCTCTGCCATGAGCTTGACCACAATGGCCGTGCTGCTCATCGCCATCACGCCCGACAGCGCCAGCGCCGTCTGCCAGCCCATATCCCACACCCCGCCCGCCCAGCGCGACAGCACCAGCGCCAGGCCAGACACCACGGCCATCGTCAGCACCACCTGCATCAGCCCCAGGCCAAACACCTGCTTGCGCATGGCGCGCAGCTTGGGCAGGCTGAACTCCAGCCCGATGGCAAACATCAGGAACACCACCCCGAACTCGCCCAGGTGGCGCACGCCTTCGGAGTTCTGCGCCAGCGCCAGCGCATGCGGCCCGATGAGCACCCCGGCCGCCAGGTAGCCCAGCATGGGCGGCAGCTTGAGGCTGCGACAGGTCACCACGCCCAGCACCGCGGCCAGCAGGTAAAGCAGTGTGAGGGCGAGAGAAGACATGGGTTCGATGCTATCCGAGGCTTGTGCGCGAGCAAGGGTCTTTTGAGCAGGCGATGCACGGTCCGTGCCAGAGGGCATCCCGCTGACAGGGCCCCGCTCGGCATGCCCGGTCGATAGAATCCCTGCATGACTCCCGCCCCCGCCGCGCTGCCCCCTTTTGACGCTGATCAGGCCCTGCGCCTGGCCCGCGAGACCTTCGACATCGAGGCGGCGGCCTTAACCGCTCTGTCAAACCGCGTGGACAAGCTGTTTGCCCAGGCGGTGCAGATGGTGCTGCAGACCCGGGGCCGTGTGGTGGTGATGGGCATGGGAAAAAGTGGCCATGTGGGCCGCAAGATTGCCGCCACGCTCGCTTCGACTGGTACCCCCGCGTTTTTCGTACACCCCGCCGAAGCCAGCCATGGCGACCTGGGCATGGTCACGGCTGGCGACGTGGTGCTGGCGCTGTCCAACAGCGGAGAAGTGGGTGAAGTGACCGCCATCCTGCCCGTGATCAAGCGGCTGGGCGTGCCTTTGATCGCGATGACCGGTGGGCTGCAGTCCACGTTGGCGCGCCATGCGGACATCGTGCTCGACTGCGGTGTGGAGCGCGAAGCCTGCCCGCACAACCTTGCACCGACAACAAGTACCACGGCCCAGATCGCCATGGGCGACGCGCTGGCCGTGGCCCTGCTGGACGCCCGGGGCTTCCGCCCCGAAGACTTTGCCCGCTCGCACCCTGGCGGTGCGCTGGGCCGCAAGCTGCTCACCCATGTGAGCGACGTGATGCGCTCGGGCACCGAAGTGCCGCGTGTGGCGCCTGACGCCTCGTTCAGCGACCTCATGCGCGAGATGAGCGCCAAGGGCCTGGGCGCTTCGGCCATCGTCGATGCAGCAGGGCAGGTGCTGGGCATCTTCACCGACGGCGACCTGCGCCGCCGCATCGAGGCCGGGGCAGACCTGCGGTCCACCACCGCCGCCCAGGTCATGCACCCCAACCCCCGCCGCATTGCCCCCGACGCCCTGGCCGTGGACGCCGCCGAAATGATGGAGGCCCACGCCATCACCAGCGTGCTGGTGGTGGACGCAGCGGGCGTGCTGGTGGGCGTGGTCCACATCGGCGACCTGATGCGGGCGAAGGTGATCTGACGATGGCGCTGGATCCTCAGACCTCTCCCTCTCCTGCCCTGCAGATTGACCCTGAACTGCTGCTGCGCGCCCAGGGCGTGCGCGTGGCCTTTTTCGACGTGGACGGTGTGCTCACCGACGGCGGCCTGTACTTCAGCGAAACGGGCGAGACCATCAAACGCTTCAACACCCTGGACGGCCACGGCCTCAAGCTGCTGCAAAAGGCGGGCATTACTCCCGCCGTGATCACCGGCCGCGACTCCGCCCCATTGCGCGTGCGCCTGAAGGCCCTGGGCGTGGAACACGCCGTGTTCGGCACCGAAGACAAGCGCCCCGCCGCCGAGCAGATGCTGGCCACCCTGGGCCTGACCTGGGCGCAGGCCGCAGCCATGGGTGACGACTGGCCCGACCTGCCCGTGATGCGCCGCAGCGCCTTTGCCTGCGCGCCCGCCAACGCCCAGACCGAGGTGCGCCACGCAGCCCACTTCGTCACCCAGGCGCGTGGGGGCGATGGTGCGGCGCGCGAGCTGTGCGATCTGCTGCTGGTGGCCACGGGCCGTTATGCGGCGCTGCTGGCGGACTACACCGCATGATCCGCGTGATCCGCCAGGGCTGGGACCAGCTCTCGATCTACCTGCCCGTGGTGCTGATGGGCCTGCTGGCGCTGGGCACCTGGTGGCTGGTGCGCAACGCGCCCATGCCGCAGTTGCCCGCCATCGACCGGCCCGTAAAGCACCAGCCCGACTACTTCATGAAGTCCTTTTCGGTGAAGACCTTCGACGCCACAGGCCGCCTGCAAAGTGAGGTGCAAGGTGACGAGGCACGCCACTACCCCGACACCGACACGCTGGAAATCGACCAGGTCCGCATGCGCTCGGTCAGCCTCGATGGCCGGGTCACCGTGGCCACCGCCAACCGGGCCCTGAGCAATGCCGATGGCTCCGAAGTGCAGTTGTTCGGCAATGCCATCGTCACGCGTGAACCGCTGCCCGCCAAGCCGGGGGCGGCGGCGCAGCCCCGGATGGAGTTCCGGGGTGAGTTTCTGCACGCCTTCACCAACACCGAACGGGTGCGCTCGGACCAGCCGGTCACGCTCACCCGCGGCAACGACCGCTTCACTGCCGACAGCATGGACTACGACAACCTCGACCAGGTGCTGCAACTGCGCGGGCGCGTGCGCGGCATGATCCTGCCGGGCACCACGCGATAGCCCCACGCCACCCCGCCTTGCCGCCACAGCCGGAACGCACATGACCCAACCCCTTGTCTTCATCACCGGCGCCTCCAGCGGCATTGGCCAGGCCCTGGCCCACCGCTACCACCAAGCGGGATTCCGCCTGGCGCTGGTGGCTCGGCGCACTTCCGAGGTCAAAACATGGGCAAGCGCACAAGGAATAAGCCCTGTTAGCTATGAAATTTATAGTGCCGACGTATCGGTGAGCGACAGCATCGTGGCTGCGGGGCGTGACTGCATCGCACGCCAGGGGGTGCCAGATGTGGTGATTGCCAACGCCGGCATCAGCGTGGGCATGGACACGGCCGTGCTGAGCGACATCGATGTCATGGCCCGCACCTTTGCCACCAACAACATCGGCATGGCGGCCACCTTCCAGCCGTTTGTGGATGCCATGGTGCAGCGCGGCAGCGGCACCCTGGTGGGCCTTGGCAGCGTGGCCGGTATCCGCGGTCTGCCGGGCCATGGCGCGTATTGCGCCAGCAAGGCGGCGGTCATCAGCTATTGCGAGAGCCTGCGCGGTGAATTGCGCCCCCATGGCGTGCGCGTGGTGACGGTGTCGCCGGGCTACATCGACACCCCCCTCACTCAGCAGAACCGCTACAGCATGCCGTTTTTGATGCAGCCTGCCGATTTTGCCGACCGGGCCTTTCGCACCATTCAGGCGGGCGTGAGCTACCGGGTCATCCCCTGGCAGATGGGCGTGGTTGCCAAGCTGCTGCGCATGCTGCCCAACCCCTTGTTTGACAAGGTGCTGGCGGGCCGCCCGCGCAAGCGCCGCCAAAGCGAAATGCAGTGAGTGGCAGGGCTTGCACGAGGAGCCTCAAGGCGCCAGCAGGGGAGATGGATGGCTACCTCGACGTGCAGTCACCATGAAAAAGGGCCCCTGAGGGCCCTTTTGACAGAAAGAACGGGTGTGATTCAGTAGCCGCCGTTGCCGCTGCCACCGTAGCCGCCACCACCGCCATTGCGACCGCCGCCTCCGCCGTTGCGCGAGCCCGAACCGTAGGGGCTGCGGAAGCCACCTTCGCTGCGGCCACCGCCGCCGTAGCCGCCGCCACCGTCACGGCCACCGCCGTAACCACCGCCACCGCCCTCGCGGCCACCACCATAGCCACCGCCGCCGCCTTCACGGCCGCCGCCGTAGCCACCACCACCACTGCGGCCACCACCACTGCGGCCACCACCGCCGTAGCCGCCGCCACCGCCGCCAAAACCACCACTACGGGGTGGGCGTGGCTCCATAGGACGGGCTTCGTTGACCACAATGCTGCGACCGCCGAGGGGCTGGCCGTTCATGCCGTTGATGGCAGCCTGGGCTTCTGCGTCGCTGCCCATCTCCACAAAGCCGAAGCCTTTGGAGCGACCCGTGTCGCGCTCCATCATGACCTTGGCGCTGGTCACGGCACCGAACTGGCCAAAGGCCTGTTCCAGATCACCGTCGCGCACCGAGTAAGGCAGGTTGCCGACGTACAGTTTGTTGCCCATCGAGGGACTCCTCAAAAACACATGGATAAAGCGATGGAGTCCCCAAAACGCAGCCAGCTAATCTCAATGACGCTCTCAGCGCGAAACTGACGGATCACCGCAAACTTGAAACGCAGGCAAAGCCCGCAAAGCCATTATGCGCCACACTTTTACGGAAAAAGCAAGGGGCTTTGCGTGCTGTGGCGCCCATGCTGCGCCAGAACGCAAAAAGGAGCCCGAAGGCTCCTTTTCATGCCGTCAGCAGACCCTGGGGGAATGCTGATGAGGACTTATTAGTAGCTGTTACGGCCACCGCCGTAACCACCACCGCCGCCGCCACCGTAGCCGCCGCCGCTACGGCCACCGCCGTAACCGCCGCCGCCATTGCCACCACCGAAGCCACCGCTACGGGGAGCACGGGGTTCCATCGGACGGGCTTCGTTGACCACCAGGTCACGGCCGCCGTAGTTTTGGCCATGCACGCCTTGGATGGCGGCTTGGGCTTCAGCATCGCTACCCATTTCGACGAAGCCGAAACCCTTGGAGCGGCCGGTGTCACGTTCCATCATGACCTTGGCGCTGCCAACCGAGCCGTACTGGCTGAAGGTCTGCTGCAGATCTTCGTCGCGGAAAGAGTAGGGCAGGTTGCCCACGTAAAGTTTGTTGCCCATGAAGGACTCCTGAAAAAACACAAAAACGCGATGGAGCCCGACGCAATCAACAAACCTGTGACGACTTCAAAGACGCGAAACTGACCATTCACCGCTAAGCTAACTGCCATTCTGCGAACAGAAAAGCGAAACCATTATTAATCACTTTATGGTGCCCGTGGGGGTTTATTTCTGGGTAAATGGGCCCAAAACACCGGGCAAGCGTGGTTTTTCGGTGAATTTCAGGGCAAACCATAGGGTAAAATCCGCCAGTCTTTGGGGAGTAGCCCGCCCGGCCGCGCAATGCGCCGGGGGCATGCGTCAACACACTTGGGTTCTTGGAAACCTATGGCGTATGCGGCTTTTGAGCTGGGCGAGACCATTGACTGCAAACCGATCCACATGGCCGGAGTCGGGGTGCAGTCAATGCGTTTTCCACCCATCCGGCCGGATAGGACCCCCTCCCCCATGGAAGCCTTCTTCATTTCCACCGCCATCGTCGCGCTTGCCGAGATGGGCGACAAGACCCAGTTGCTCGCGCTCGTACTGGCAGCCCGTTTTCGCAAACCCTGGCCCATCGTGCTGGGCATTCTGGTCGCCACACTGGTCAACCACGGCCTGGCTGGCGCTGTCGGCGCCTGGGTGACCACCTTCCTCGGCCCGCAGGTACTGCGCTGGATTCTGGGCGCCTCGTTCATCGCCATGGCGATCTGGATGTTGATCCCCGACAAGCTGGACGAAGGCGAAGCCGACGGCTCCCCGCGCTGGGGCGTGTTCGGCACCACAGTGGTCGCGTTCTTCCTGGCCGAGATGGGCGACAAGACCCAGATTGCGACGGTCATGCTGGCCGCCAAATACAGCGCCTATCTGTGGGTGGTGGCGGGCACCACGCTGGGCATGATGCTGGCCAATGCGCCGGTGGTCTGGCTGGGCGAGCGCATCACGCGCAAAGTGCCCATTCGCGCGGTGCACCTGGTGTCTGCCGCGATCTTTCTGGTGCTCGGCCTGCTGGCCATTTTTTCGTCGGCAGCCTGATCTGAACCGATCAACGGGCTGGGCGACGCGGCGCTGCTTTGGTATATTTGCCAGACGCGCCGATTTGCCACAGCTTGCGGGCGCTTTATAAATTCTGCTAAAGACCCGTCCGACACACCTGCCCGGCCTCGTTTTTAGCGACGCCGGGTATTTTTTTGCCGAGGTTTTGCCCTCGGCGACAGCGGCTCCCCAGGGGGCTGCGGCGGTTGCAAGCGGTGGAACGTGAGGGCTTACCCGTTCCAACTATGTCGTTCATCGCCACACCCCAGTCCATGCATTTCCCGGAGGTGCTCCCGCTGCAAAGCGGCGCGTCGATCCGCGACTACCACCTGGCCTACGAAACCTACGGCACGCTCAATGCCGACCGCTCCAACGCCGTGCTTGTGTGCCATGCCCTCAACGCCTCGCACCATGTAGCGGGCGTGTACGCGGGGCAGGACAAGAGCGAGGGCTGGTGGGACAACATGATCGGCCCCGGCAAGCCCGTGGACACCGACCGCTTCTTTGTCATCGGCGTGAACAACCTGGGCTCGTGTTTTGGCTCCACCGGGCCCATGCACCACCACCCGGACACCGGCGAGGTTTACGGCGCGGACTTTCCGGTGGTCACGGTGGAAGACTGGGTCAACGCCCAGGCCCGCCTGCTCGATCGCCTGGGCATCACGCAACTGGCCGCCGTGCTGGGCGGCAGCCTGGGCGGCATGCAGGCGCTCAGCTGGACGCTGCAGTACCCCAAGCGCATGCGCCACGCCGTGGTGGTGGCCAGCGCGCCCAACCTGACGGCCGAGAACATTGCCTTCAACGAGGTCGCCCGGCGCGCCATCGTGACCGACCCGGACTTCCACGGCGGCCACTTTTACCGCCACGGCGTGATCCCCAAGCGTGGCCTGCGCATTGCCCGCATGATCGGCCACATCACGTACCTCAGTGACGACGTGATGAACGAGAAGTTCGGGCGTCAGCTGCGTGAAGGCATCGATCTGAAATACAGCACGCAGGACATCGAATTCCAGATCGAAAGCTACCTGCGCTACCAGGGCGACAAGTTCAGCGACTACTTCGACGCCAATACCTACCTGTTGATCACCCGGGCGCTGGACTACTTCGACCCCGCGCGCGCCCATGCCGGCAGCCTTACGCGGGCCCTGGCCCGGGCGCAGGCCAGGTTTCTGCTGGTGAGTTTCACCACCGACTGGCGCTTTTCGCCCCAGCGCAGCCGCGAGATCGTCAAGGCCCTGCTCGACAACCGCCGCAGCGTGAGCTACGCCGAGATCGATGCGCCCCACGGGCACGATGCCTTTTTGCTGGACGACGCCCGCTACATGGGCGTGATGCGCTCTTACTTCGATAGCATTGCCAAGGAGTTGCAAGCATGACGGACAAAGCGGCAATGCAAGCCCTGGCGCGCCTGGTGCCCCCCGGCTCGCGCGTGCTCGACCTGGGCTGTGGCAACGGCGCCATGCTCGACTACCTGCAGCGCGAGCGCGGCTGCAGCGGCTACGGCGTGGAGATTGACGACGCCAACGTGTTGGCCTGCGTGCAGCGCGGCGTGGATGTGATCCAGCTCAACCTCGACGAGGGGCTGGCCATGTTCGACGACAACAGCTTTGACGTGGTGCTGCAGATCGACACGCTGCAGCATTTGCGCAATGCCGAAACCATGCTGCGCGAGACAGCGCGTGTGGGTCGCACGGGTGTGGTGGCCTTCCCCAACTTTGCGCACTGGCCCAACCGCCTGTCCATCCTGCGCGGGCGCATGCCCGTGACGCGGCGCCTGCCCTACCAGTGGTACGACACGCCCAACATCCGCGTGGGCACGTACAAGGACTTCGAGGTGCTGGCCACCAAGAACAGCCTGCGCATCCTCGACTCCTTTGGGCTGCAGGACGGGCAGGAGGTGCGCTGGCTGCCCAACGCCCGTGCGGGCACGGCCGTCTTCCATTTCGAGCACGCATAGTGCTTACCGGGGTGTACGCCCCGGCGACACACCGCTGTCAACCGCATCGGCTAAGGTGCAGGCTCCATTTGGAGGAGACCCGCATGAAACGCATTGCACTGCGCGCCGTGACCGCTGCCGCGCTGCTCACCACCTGGGCGCTGGGCGCCGTGGCCCAGGCCTGGCCGCCCACACCCACCGTGATTGCCCACCGGGGCGCTTCGGCCCTGCGGCCCGAGCACACGCTGGCCGCGTACCAGAAGGCCATTGACGATGGCGCCGACATCATCGAGCCCGACCTGGTGATCACCAAGGACGGCGTGCTGGTGGCCCGGCACGAGAACGCGATCGCCATCCTGAACGCCGACGGCTCGGTGAAGGAAGCCACCACCGACGTGGTGGACCGCCCCGAGTTCGCGGGCCGCAAAACCACCAAGACCATCGACGGCCAGGCCATCAACGGCTGGTTCACCGAGGACTTCACGCTGGCCGAGCTGAAAACCCTGCGCGCCCGCGAACGCATTCCCGCGCAGCGCCCGGCCAACGTGGCCTACAACGGTCAGTTCGAGGTGCCTACGCTGCAGGAGGTGATCGACCTGGCCAAGGCGGCCACGGCCAAGACAGGTCGCACCATCGGCATCTACCCCGAGACCAAACACCCCACCTACTTCCAGTCTATCGGCCTGCCGCTGGAGGCGCCTTTGCTGGCCGCGCTGGAGAAGAACGGCTGGAACCACAAGGACGCGCCCGTGTTCGTGCAGTCGTTCGAGGTCAGCAACCTGCAGGCGATTCGTAAGCTCAGCAGCGTGCGCCTGGTGCAGCTGGTGGCGCCCTCGGGCCGGCCCTATGACTTTGTGGCCCAGGGCGCGGCCAACACGCGCGGCTATGCCGACCTGATCACGCCCGAGGGCCTGAAGCAGGTGGCCACCTACGCCAACGCCATCGGCCCGTTCAAGACCCTGGTGGTGCCGGTGAAGGACGGCGTGCCCGGCGAGCCCACGCCCCTGGTTGCGCAGGCCCACGCCGTCGGGCTGGCCGTGCACATCTGGACACTGCGGCCCGAAAACGCCTTCCTGCCCGCCGGGCTGAAGAAGGCGCCCACCACCGATGGCACCGTGCGCGGCGACAGCGTGGCCGAGATCACGGCCTACCTGCGTGCGGGCATCGACGGCTTCTTCACCGACGACTCGGCAGTAGGCCGTGCAGCCGTGTTGGCGGCGGGAAGCCGGGCCAAGTAGACAGAGGTGGGGGCGCCGCGCGGGGCGCTGAAGCCCGAGCTGGCTCTCTCCCACCTGTGCCGCGCATCTCATCGCATCGCATCATTTTCACTACTGTTTTGATAGCTGCTCGGGCATGATCGACTAGCGCTACCGGCCTGTAGGGTATTGAATCTGCCACCAACAGGCCCCGCGCGGCGGCCCGCAGGCTGCGGCGCGATAAGCTGGCAGGGTTTCGACTGCTGCCCCGTTGCCCCATGCCCCAGTTCGCCGCCCACCTGAGCCTGATGTACCCCGAGCTGCCCTTGCTCGACCGTTTTGCGGCGGCAGCGCGCGACGGCTTTCGGGCGGTGGAGCTGCACTTTCCCTACGCTGTCGACCCCCGCGAGATCGCTGCCCGGCTGCAGGACAACGGCCTGCAGCTGGTGCTGTTCAATGCCCCCGCAGGCGGGTTCGCGCCCGCCGACATGGCCCACGCCTGGGACCAGGGCGCACGCGGCCTGGCCGCGCAGCCGGGGCGGGAGGCGGAGTTTCGCGCCGGCGTGCTGGAGGCCCTGCGGTATGCCGAACGGCTGGGCTGCCCCCGCATCAATGTGCTGTGCGGCACCGTGCCGCCTGGCGTGGAGCGCGAATCGCTCAAGGCCTTGTGCGTGGACAACCTGCGCTGGGCGGCAGACCAGGCGGGCCGCGCGGGGTGCGACATCCTCATCGAACCCACCAACCTGCGTGATGTGCCGCGCTATTTCTTGAACCGGCAGGACCACGCGCACGAGTTGCTCGACGCAGCCCAGGTGCCGCACCTGAAGGTGCTGATGGACCTGTACCACTGCCAGCTGGTGGAGGGGGACCTGCACGGCAAGCTGCAGCGCTACCTGCCCACGGGTCGCGTGGCCCACATCCAGGCGGCGGGTGTGCCTGCGCGCAATGAGCCCGACCGGGGCGAGCTGCACTACCCGTTCCTGTTCGACGCTATCGATGCCCTGGGCTACACGGGCTGGGTGGGTTGCGAATACAGCCCGTCGGCAGGGACATCGCAGGGGCTTGGCTGGCGGGACTTGGCCCTGCGCAACGGCCCCCAGCACCCGGCCTAAATCGTTTCGCGGGCCGACTCCAGTACGCGCGAATGCGTAAGGGAATGCGTGAATAAATGTAACAAGGTGCTGGGCTTAGAGTGAAAGCAGACCGGCCCAGTCGGCTTTTGCATTCCTTGGCGCATCGCCTTGCGCATCCCAATTCAGGAGACACCCCGCATGCCCGCATCCCTTGCCAACAACCGATCCGTCGCGCGCCAGGTCACGTTGACCGCCATTGCGCTGGTGGCCCTGGTGCTGGTGCTGGTGGGGCTGGCGATTGCCGTGCTGACCGAGCGCAGCACCCGCGCGCAGGTGGTGGCGAGCGTGGGGGATACGGCGCAGAGCGTGGCGCAGTCGCTGGACGCGGCCGACAACACCAACCGCGAGCTGGTGCAGCTGACCATGAAGGGCTTCCAGCGCTACTTCGAGGCCACCATGCAGCTCGACGAGGCCTCGGGCGAGCTGCGCAGCTACGGCGCGCTGGTGAACGAGGACTATGGCTCGGTCGACAAATTCGCCAGCGAGACCGGCGGCATTGCCACGGTGTTCGCCAAGAAGGGCGATGACTTTGTGCGCATCACCACCTCGGTCAAGAACGACAAGGGCGAGCGCCAGATGGGCACGCCGCTCGGCCGCACCGACCCGGCCTACGCCACGGTGTCCAAGGGCGAGCCCTACACCGGCGTCACGGTGGTGAACGGCAAGCCCTTCATGGGCCACTACCTGCCCGCCAAGGACGCTTCGGGCAAGGTCATTGCGCTGCTGTTCATCGGCAACGACATCAGCGTGTTCCACGCCATGCTGCAAAAACAAGTGGCGCAGACCAAGTTCTTCGAACACGGCGGCACCTATGTGATCAACCCCGGCACCTCGCTGGACCAGGCCGTGTTTGTGTACCACCCCACAGCGCGCGGCAAGCGCGTGCTGGAGGCCTATCCGCAGGCGCGCCCGTTTTTTGAAGCGCTGGCCGCATCGCAGGACGGCTTTGTGCGCGAGGCCGCAGACGTGCTGGGCACAGGCGCCGAGAACCCCTGGGCGCTGGTGCGCAAGACCGGTGGCGGCTGGTGGGTGGTGGCCGAAGTGGCCGACGGCGAGGCCATGGCCAGCCAGCGGCGCGTCACGCTGGCCGTGTGGGGCCTGATGGCCGTGGCCGTGGTGCTGCTGGCCATCGGCCTGTTCGTCATGCTGCGCCGGGGCGTGAGCCGCCCGCTGCAGGACCTGACCCAGGCCATCACGCTGGTCGCGCAGGGCGACCTGACCGAGGCCTTTCACACCACGCGGCGCGACGAGATCGGCGCGCTGGTGCAGGAGGTGGAGGGCATGCGCCAGCGCTATACGCAAATGCTGCAGCAGGTGCGCAATGCCGTCGACAGCATCACCACCGCCAGCGCCGAGATTGCCAGCGGCAACCAGGACCTGTCGGCCCGCACCGAGGCCACGGCCAGCAGCCTGGCGCAGACCGCACAAAGCATGGAGCACCTGACCTCCACCGTGCGCCAGTCGGCCGACGCCGCGCGCCAGGCCAACCAGCTGGCCAGCACCGCCGCCGAAGTGGCCGCGCGCGGCGGCCAGGTGGTGGGCGAGGTGGTCACCACCATGGGCGACATCAACCAGAGCTCGCGCAAGATTGCCGACATCATCGGCGTGATCGATTCGATCGCGTTCCAGACCAATATCCTCGCGCTCAACGCTGCGGTGGAAGCCGCACGGGCGGGTGAGCAGGGCCGGGGTTTTGCCGTGGTGGCCAGCGAGGTGCGCAACCTCGCCGGGCGCAGCGCCGAGGCGGCGCGCGAGATCAAGGCGCTCATCGGCGCCTCGGTGGAGCGGGTGGAGTCGGGCGCGCGCCTGGTGCAGAACGCGGGCAGCACCATGGACGAGATCGTGGGCTCGGTCAAACGGGTGGGCGACATCATTGGCGAGATCACGGCCGCATCGACCGAACAGTCCGACGGCATCGGCCAGGTCAACACCGCCGTCAACCAACTGGACCAGATGACCCAGCAGAACGCTGCGCTCGTGGAGCAGTCGGCCGCCGCCGCCCAGAGCCTGCGCGAGCAGGCCACCCGCCTGGCGGGCGCGGTGCAGGTGTTCAAGCTCTCGCGCGGCGATGGCGCAGCCACCCAGGGCGGCCTGGGCTACGCCCCCCGCACGGCCCTGGCCGCGCCCATGGCGCAAACCGGAGACGGCGAGGGACAGCACGCGCCCGGCAGCGGCGCCCGGGCGCCCGCCCAGCTGCAATAGGGCGCACCACCGGAGCGGGTGGTCATCCGGTGGTTTGCGACCTGTAGTCCTTGGTTTATGCTGGCCTGATTCCCGTCACTCCCCCGCCCACCTGCATCCATGGCCGCCCACGTCCCCACCATGCTGGCAATGATCATTGCCAGCTCTCTCATGATGGCGGCCTCCATGGCCGTGGTGGGGTGGGGCCGGCGGCGCGACGGCCTGGGCCGCTGGGCGGCGGCCCTGCTGGTCAATGCCATCGGCCACCTGCTGATCATGCTGCGCGGCCTGATCCCCGACCTGTTGTCCATCGTGGTGGGCAACCTGATGTTGTCCAGCGTGTTCGTGGGGATGATTGCGGCGGTCTACCAGTTCCAGGGGCGGCCCGTGCGCTGGGCCCTGTTGCTCGCGCCGCCGCTGCTGGTGCTGGTCTTTGTCTCTGTGTTCATCGACAACTTTCCGGCGCGGGTGAGTTTTGTGGGCCTGGTCATCGGGCTGCAGGCCGTGTGGGCGCTGCTGGCGGCGCTGTCGCACCGGCATGCCACCGTGGGGCGTGGGCAGTGGCTGCTGGTGGCGGGTCTGTCGCTGGAGGCCGTGGTGCTGGGGGGGCGTGCGCTGGTGGCCATCAGCACCCATTCCGAGGCTACCAACATCCTGCAAAGCAGTGCGCTGCAGACGCTGACTTTTCTGGCCACCTTCTCGGTGGTGCTCGTCAGCTCGGTGGGTTTTGTGTTCATGTCGCGCGACCGGGCCGACGAAAACAACCGCGTGCTGGCCGCGCTGGACCCGCTCACGGGCGTGGCCAACCGCCGCTCGCTGATCGCCGCGCTGGACCGCGATGTGGCCCGTGCCCAGCGCATGCGCGAGCCCATGGCGCTGATGATGGTGGACATCGACCACTTCAAGGACGTGAACGACCAGTACGGCCACCCGGCGGGTGACCGGGTGCTGTGCAGCGTGGTCAACGTGCTGCGCCAGCGCGTGCGTGCGCAGGACCTGGTGGGCCGCTACGGGGGCGAGGAGTTCATGGTGCTGCTGCCCGACACCAGCCTCGTGGGGGCCGAGCAGCTGGCGCGCGAACTGTGCAAGGCGGTCGAGGAGTCCCGCTGCCCAGCCGATGGCGTGCCCGGCCCCGGCATTGCCGTCACGGTGAGCATTGGCGTGTTTGGCGGGCGGCTGGAGTCCGGCGACAGCTGGGACATGCTGATTGCTGCCGCCGACCGCGCGCTGTACCAGGCCAAAAACAACGGCCGCAACCGCGTCGAGGTGGCCACGGGCCTGCGCCGCCCCAGCGCCCAGCTGGCGGCCCAGGCCAATCCCGAGACCCTGCCCGAGTCTCTGTATTGACCGATGGCGCCCGGCGGGGGGTTGTGTTGGAATGGCGGATTGATCACCTTCCGCCTTCAGGAGCCCCCCATGAACGCCCGCGTGCCCTCCCAAGTCCTTCAGCCTGAGCTTGCCCTGCAGCGCGTCAGCCAGGCCTGGGACAGCGACATTGTTCGCCAGCTCACCGACTACATCGCCATCCCTGCCAAGTCCCCCACCTTCGCGGCCGACTGGGCCGAGCTGGGCCTGCTCGACACCGTGGTGCGCAACGCTGCCGCCTGGGTGGAGTCGCAAAAGGTCGAGGGCCTGACGCTGGAAATCGTGCGCCTGGAAGGCCGCACCCCCGTGCTGTTCTTCGAGATCGCCGCCACCCAGCCCAATGCCACCGACACCGTGCTCATGTACGGCCACCTGGACAAGCAACCCGAGTTCTCTGGCTGGCGCAGCGACCTGGGCCCCTGGACGCCCAAGTACGAAGACGGCAAGCTCTACGGCCGGGGCGGCGCCGATGACGGCTACGCGGTGTACGCCAGCATCGCTGCGGTGCAGGAACTCAAGCGCCAGAACGTGCCGCACCCGCGCATCGTGGGCCTCATCGAAACCTGCGAAGAAAGCGGCTCGCGCGACCTGCTGCCCTACATCGATGCCTTGAAGCCCCGCATGGGCAACGTGGCGCTGGTGGTGTGCCTGGACTCTGGCGCGGGCAACTACGACCAGCTGTGGCTCACCACCAGCCTGCGCGGCATGGCCAGCGGCACGCTGAAGGTCGAGATCCTCACCGAAGGCATCCACTCCGGCGATGCCTCGGGCTTGGTGCCCTCGTCGTTCCGCATCATGCGGCAGGTGCTGGACCGGCTGGAAGACAGCGCCACCGGCCGCCTGCTGCCCGCCAGTTTCCATTGCGAAGTGCCCGCCGACCGGTTGGCCCAGGCGCGCGCCACGGCGGCCATCCTGGGCGAAGAGGTGTACAAGCGCTTCCCCTGGGCGCACTACGACTGCGGCGGCTCCACCGTGTTCGCCCTACCCACCACCACTGACCCGGTGCAGGCCCTGCTCAAGCGCACCTGGGAGCCCACGCTCAGCGTCACCGGCGCCGAGGGCTTCCCGGCGCTGCAGGACGCGGGCAACGTGCTGCGCCCCTACACCGCCTTCAAGCTCAGCCTGCGCCTGCCCCCGCTGGTGGACGCCGCCCAGGCCGTGCAGGATCTGAAGGCGCTGCTGGAAGACAACGCACCCTACCAGGCCAAGGTCACCTTCCAGAGCGGCGGCGGTGCCACGGGCTGGAACGCCCCGGCCACCACGCCCTGGTTCGAGCAGGCGCTCAACGAGGCCTCGCAGGCGCACTTTGGCGCGCCCTGCGGCTACATCGGCCAGGGCGGCACCATTCCGCTCATGAACATGCTGAGCGAAGGCTTCCCCACCGCGCAGATGATGGTCTGCGGCGTGCTGGGCCCCAAGAGCAACGCGCACGGCCCCAACGAGTTTTTGCACGTGCCCTATGCCAAGCGTCTCACCGCCTCTGTGGCGCATGTGATGGCGGCCATGGCCCGGCAGGCGGCTGCTACGGCCTGAGGCCCTGCGCAGCGCAGACCTGGCGACTGGGGAGCGGAGGAGCCTTGGAGCGGCTCACGGCGCACCCAGCGCGTGTTGTCCATTTTTTGCGCTGGGTTTTCCGCCCTGCCGGGTATGCTGCCCCACATGCCCTGATGGTCCCGCCTGACATGAACCCTGATGAACTGATTCCCTCGACCCTGACCACCTTCACCGCCAGCGATGGCGAAAACTTGGCTGTGCAGGACTGGCCCCTGCCGCAGGGCGAGCCCTGCCGGGGGATGGTGTTGCTGGTGCACGGCTTGGGCGAACATGTGGGCCGCTACGACGCGCTGGCCCGCCGCCTCAACGACTGGGGGTTTGCGGTGCGGGGCTACGACCAGTACGGCCATGGCGAATCGGCCGGGCCGCGCGGCGGACTCACGTCGGACATGCGGCTGCTGGACGATCTGGCGGACCTGGTGGACGCCACCCGCGCCCGCATGCCGGCAGGGCAACCCCTGGTGCTACTGGGCCACAGCATGGGCGGCTTGGTGGCCTCGCGGTTTGTGTCCCTGCACCTGCGGCCGGTGGATGCGCTGGTGCTGTCCTCCCCCGCACTCGATGCGGGCCTGGGCGCGGTGCAAAAGCTGCTGCTGGCCACGCTGCCGCGCATTGCGCCCAACCTGCGCGTGGGCAACGGGCTGGACGCGCAATACCTCTCGCACGACAGCGCCGTGGTGGCGGCCTACCTGGCCGACCCGCTATGCCACGACCGCATCAGCGCCCGCCTGGCCCGCTTCATTGCCGACGGCGGCCCCGCCACCGTGGCCCGCGCCGCGCACTGGAGTGTGCCCACGCTGCTGATGTGGGCGGGCAGCGACAAGCTGGTCAACCCTGCGGGCAGCCGTGCCTTTGCGGTCGCTGCACCCAAGGCCGTGGTGCATTCCCACTGCTTTGAGCCCCTGTTCCATGAGCTGTTCAACGAAAGCCCCGAACTGGCCGCGCCGGTGCTGGACCTGCTGCGGCAATGGCTGGTGCGGCGCTGCGCGGTACCTGCAAAGCCGTAGGCAGGCGCCGGGTGGTCTGATTTCAGAGAAAACGGCTGGTTGCGCTAGTGCAATATGACCCGGTTGCTATTATTTTTGAAGTAGGCCGCCGAGAATCCCCAGCAGATCGTTGGCATTGCCAAAACCGCCATGGGGCGCCTGGCCCTGGGGGCTCAGGTGGTCTACCAGGACCGGCAACACCTGCGCCAGCTGCCCCGCCGCAGCGCTGGGGCCTACGCCCAGTTGCGACGCAATCTGCGCCAGCGGGCCACTGCCCAGCACCTGGGACAGCTGCTCGCCCGATATTGCGTGGTTGGGCCCCGTGCTCAGCCAGGACGCCATCACATTGCCCAGCCCTGCCTGCTGAAACTTCGCCATCAGCCCCGGCAGGCCGCCCACCGGGCCATCGTTGCTGATCAGGGACATCACGGCCTGCACCAGCTGCGGGTTTTGTGCGGCCAGGCTCAGCAGGCCACCCAGGCCACCACCGGCCCCACCGGATGTAGCGGCGCCGTTACCGCCTTGCGACGCATTGTTGATGACGGCACCCAGAACGGAATCGAGCAAACCCATGGTGTTCTCCTGTAGAGGAATGAAGGGCGGCAGTGCGCCAGCCCGGACGGAACCATCCATGGTACGCACCTCGGCGGCGCCTTCGTGTCAACAATCGTGAACGGGGTGACGCCGCTGGGGTGCCACGCCACTACTTGGTGCGGGGTGGGCGCTTGTCGAGCAGCGGCGCACTCACACCTTGTACCCCCACCAGCCCCAGCACCGTGACCAGCGAGGTCTGGGCGCCCTTCCAGGCATCCGTCAGGTCGATCCATTCGGACAGCGCGTGGAAGCCGCCCGTCTTGCCGCCGCCCCCGATCACGATGGCGGGGATGCCCAGCGCCATGGGCACGTTGGCATCGGTGCTGGCACCGGCCAGCACGGTCTTGCGGCCAAAGGCGGTGTTGGCGCGCACGGCGGCCTCGACGATGAGGGTGTCTGCGGCGGTGCGGCCGCCGGGCCGGTCGCCGATGAGCTTGGTCGATGCGGTCAGGGTGTTCACGCCCCAGCGCGCGTTCTCTTCGGTCACGGCGCTGTCCACAGCGGCCAGCACCTGCTTTTCGGTGGCCAGCAGCGGGGCCATTTCGTCGGAACGGATGTCCACCGCCATGCGCGCATCGGGCGCGATGGTGTTGACGGACGTGCCGCCGCCCACCGTGCCCACGGTGAAGGTGGTCTTGGGGCTCTTGGGCGTGCGGATCTCCGCGATCTTTGCAATGGCGCGGCCCATGCCGTGGATGGCGCTGGGCACCTCGCCGAACGCGGCGTAGCTGTGGCCGCCCGGTCCCTTGAAGGTCACCTCGTGGCGGTGGCTGCCCGTGCCCAGCACCAGCACCGTGCCATCGGGCGCGGGCTCCAGCGCCACCATGCCGTCGATGTCCAGGTGCTCCTTGAACAAATGCTTCATGCCGCGCAGGTTGCCCAGCTCTTCCTCGCCCACATTGCCCACGAACACCAGGTCGCCCACGGTGGCGATCTTCTGGTCGTTCAGCACCTTGAGCCACGACAGCAGCACGGCCAGTCCGCGCGTGTTGTCGGAAATGCCGGGCGCATACAGCTTGCCGTCGCGCTCCTTCACCTTCACGTCGGTGCCGGAGGGGAACACGGTGTCCAGGTGGGCCGAGATGACCAGCTTGGGCCCGTTGCCCGTGCCCTTGCGCACCCCCACCACATTGCCTTCGGCGTCAATGGCGGCGTTGGTCAGGCCCAGGGCCTGGAGCCGGGCCAGGAAGGCTTCGGCACGCTTTTGTTCCTTGAACGGCGGCGCCTCGATCTCGGTGAGCATGCGCAGGTCTTCGGTGGCGCGGTCGTGGTCGGCCTTCACGGCGTCGAGCAGCTGCAGGATCTGGGGCGCGGCCATGAGCTGGCCGTAGGCCTTGTCCACGGCGGGACGCAGCGTGGTGGGCGTGGGCGCCACGGCGCCGAACTGCGCATGGGCGGCACCGGGCAGCAAGGCGGCGCAGGCGAGGGCCATGGCACCCGCAAGGGCTGTGGCACGGAAGGTATGGAGAGGGAGAGTCATGGTGATCCAGCGAAACACGAACACAAACGGAAGGAGTGACCGGCCTGTCCAGCCATCGTGGATGGAGCCGTGGGCCAGCATGCATTGCCATGCAATTGTTGGACCGAACCCCGCCCCCGGGCTCTGCTTTAATCTGCCCAGCCGACAGTTTTTCTTACATGCGCAAACACATCCCCAGCACCCGCGCCCTGCTTGTTTTTGATGCTGTGGCGCGCCACCACGGCGTGAGCAAGGCCGCCGAAGAACTCTGCCTCACCCACAGCGCCGTGAGCCAGCAGCTGCGCCTGCTGGAGGGCCAGCTGGGCCTGCAGCTGGTGCAGCGTGGCGCACGCGGCTCCACCCTCACCGACGTGGGCCGCCGCTACCACGCGCAGATCGTGGGCGACCTGCTGCGGCTGCAGAACCACACCCTCGAAGCCATGGCCCAGCGGCCCGATGGCGCGCGCCTGCTGGTGGGTTGCGTGCCGGTGTTTGCCGAGCGCTGGCTGCTGCCCCGGCTGCCGGCCTTCCTTGCACAGCACAAAGGCTGCAGCCTGCACCTGCAGGTGTACCCCACGCAGATCTACATGGCGGAGATCCCGTTCGACGTGGCCGTGCAGTACGACGACGCGGCCTGGCCCGGCGTGGTCCCCGCGCCCCTGATGCCCGAGGTTTGCGTGGCCGTGTGTGCACCGCAGTCGCGCCACCGGCGCGCGACAGAGCGCGGCGACTTCCGGGCCGTGCCGCTGTTGCAGCTCAGCTCCCGCCTGGGGGCGTGGGACGACTGGCTGGGCCGCGCGGGCATCACGCGCGTGCCGGCCCACACCCTGGGCGGCCACCGCTTTGATCTGTTCTCGATGCTGGTGGAGGCGGTGCACGCCGATCTGGGTATTGGCCTGGTGCCCCGGTATTTTGTGGAGCGCGAACTGCAATCGGGCGAGCTGGTGCTGGCCCACCCGCACCACGACAGCGGTGCGCGGGGCTACAGCCTGTTCGTGGCGCCGGGGCGCCTGGAAGACCCTGCGGTGGCGGCCTTTGCACAGTGGCTGCGTACCACGGCGCACGCCGAAGGTGTTGTGGCCGACCGCGCTTCAGGCACCGCTTGAAACGCGCTGGCGTTGCAGGCCCAGCCAGGCCAGCGCCAGCCCCGTCACCACAATCGGCACCAGCGAGCCGGCGTTCAGCAGCGTCCAGCCCTGTGTGGTGACCAACACGCCCGACGAAAACGCACTCAGCGCCAGCGTGGCGTACACGCAGAAGTTGATGGCCGCCTGTGCACGGTCCTTCTCTTCCGGGCGGTAGGCCGTCATGGCCAGCGTGGTGGAGCCGGTGAACAGGAAGTTCCAGCCCACGCCCAGGAAGAACAGCGCAATGCCGAAGTGGTGCAGCTCCACGCCCATCAGCGCCACGGCCACGCACGCCAGGTTGAGCAACACCCCCGTGCCCATGATGGGCAGCACGCCAAAGCGCTTGATGAGGTGGCCGGTGACAAAGCCGGGCGCGAACATGCCGATCACATGCCACTCCAGCACCAGTGCCGAGGCATCAAAGTCAAAGCCGCACACCTGCATGGCCAGCGGCGTGGCGGCCATCAGCAGGTTCATCACGCCATAACCTAGTGCGGCGCCCACGATGGCGACGATGAACGCAGGCTGGCGCATCAGCACTTTGAGCGGGCGGCCCTGCTCGCGCTGCCCCGCCGCATTGAGCACCACGGGCTGCGCCTCGAACCGGATGGCTGACATACACAGCATGGACAACAGCGCCACGCCGATCAACGCGATGTAGGCGCCCGCAAACGGCACCGGGAACAGCGTGCGCGTGGCACTGGCCAGGTTGGGGCCCGCCACCGCACCCAGCAGGCCACCGGCCAGCACCAGCGACACGGCCTTTTCGCGGTAGTCCGGCTTGGCCAGTTCGGCCGCCGCAAAGCGGTACAGCCCGCCATTGGCGCTGTAGTAGCCCGCCACCACCGTGGCCGTGCACAGCAGCCAGAAGCTGGCGCTGAAAGCCGCCCAGGCACACAGCGCGGCCGACACCACGGCCACGGCCAGCCCGATCTGGAACGACACCTTGCGCCCCCAGCGCGCCTGGCTCTGCGCCACCAGCGGCGTGGACAGTGCACCGCCCACCACGTAGCCCATCACCGGCAGCGTGGCCATCCAGCCAAAGGGCGCGAGCTGCAGGCCCACCAAGCCGTTGATGGCGATGAAGACAACGTTGTTGGTGAGGAAAAGGCCTTGGCACAGGGCCAGGAGCCACAGGTTCTTGTTCACGGCAGGGGGCGCTCGGGGCGGGCAGAGAGAGGTGCGTTGGGTGGGGGCTGGATGCAAGTCAAGGCCGGTAGGCAGTGTGGTGCGCCAGGAAGGCCACGGCACATCAAAGCCCGACTGCTTTGCTCCAGCATTGTGCACTGCCGTTGATGAAGATCAGCGGATGCGCAGGGTGCGCCCCGTATGGTGGCGCCCTGTGCTGTGGCTCCCCACCGGGGCCAGCGTTTGAATGCTTGTGATGGACTCCTTGAAATCGACGGCCGCTGCCTTGCCCGAGGCAGCAGGCCCTGCCATGGAACTGGTTTGCCCCGCAGGCAGCCTGCCTGCCCTCAAGGCCGCCGTGGACCATGGCGCCAACTGCGTCTACGTGGGGTTGCGCGACGCCACCAATGCGCGCAACTTTGCGGGCCTCAACTTTGACGAGGCGGCCATTGCCCAAGGCATTGACCATGCCCATGCGCGCGGCTGCAAGGTCTTCATGGCACTCAACACCTATCCGCAGGCCGCCAACCCCGGGCCCTGGCGCAGCGCGCTGGACAAGGCGGTGGACCTGGGCGTGGACGCGGTCATCCTGGCCGACCCCGGCCTCATGCAATACGCGGTGCAGCACCACCCCCGGCTGCGGTTGCACCTGTCGGTGCAGGGCTCGGCCACCAACTACGAGGCCATCAACTTCTACCGCGAGCAGTTCGGCATCGTGCGTGCCGTGCTGCCACGCGTGCTGTCGATGGAGCAGGTGCGCCAGGTCATCGACCGCACCCAGGTCGAGATCGAGGTGTTTGGCTTTGGCAGTCTGTGCGTGATGGTCGAGGGGCGCTGCGCGCTGTCGTCGTATGTGACCGGGGAATCGCCCAACACGCACGGCGTGTGTTCACCCCCGAAGGCCGTGCGCTGGGTGGAGACGCCGCAGGGCCGCGAGTCGCGCCTGAACGGCGTGCTCATCGACCGCTATGCGCCCGGCGAGAACGCGGGCTACCCCACGCTGTGCAAGGGCCGCTTTGACGTGGGGGACGACGAGAACTACTACGCCATCGAAGAGCCCACCAGCCTCAACACGCTGGAGCTGCTGCCCCAGCTGCTCAAGATGGGCGTGCGCGCCATCAAGATCGAAGGCCGCCAGCGCAGCCCGGCGTATGTGGCGCAGGTCACCCAGGTCTGGCGCGAGGCCCTGGACCAGTGCCTGGCCTATCCCCACCGCTACGCGCCCAAGACACGCTGGATGGCCAGCCTGGACCAGGTGGCAGAAGGCCAGCAGCACACGCTGGGTGCCTACCACCGCCCCTGGAAGTAGTGCTTCTGCACGACGACAAAACCCCCTGAGACCGCACCATGAAACTTGCTCTCGGCCCGCTGCTGTACTACTGGCCCCGCGACACCGTGTTCGCCTTCTACGAGGCCATGGCCGCCACGCCCGTGGACGTGGTGTACCTGGGCGAGACGGTGTGCTCGCGCCGCCACGAGCTGCGCCTGGCCGACTGGCTGGCGCTGGCGCGCATGCTGCGGGACGCGGGCAAGGAGGTGGTGCTGTCCAGCCAGGTGCTCATCGAGTCCAGCGCCGACGTGGGTGTGATGCACAAGATCACGAGCAACGGCGAGTTTCTGGTTGAGGCCAATGACATGGGGGCCGTGAGCTGCCTTGCGCGTGTACCCGCCGGGCCGCAGGCGTTCGTGGCCGGGCCGCACCTGAACCTGTACAACGCGCCCTCGTTGCAATGGATGGCGAAACGGGGCGCCACGCGCTGGGTGATGCCGCTGGAGATGTCGCAGGACGCGCTCGCTGCTGTGCTGGCGCAGCGGCCCGCAGGCATCGAGACCGAGGTGTTTGCCTACGGCCGCATGCCCCTGGCCTATTCGGCACGCTGCTTTACCGCCCGGCACCGCAACCTGCCCAAGGACGACTGCCAGTTCAGCTGCCTGCAACACGCCGACGGCCTGCCGCTGCGCACGCGCGAGGGCGAGGGTTTTCTGGTGCTCAACGGAACACAAACGCAATCGGCGCGCGTCTACAACCTGGCCAACGAACTGGCGGCGATGCAGGCCCAGGGCGTGGACGTGGTGCGGCTGAGCCCGCAGGCGCAGCACATGGCGCAGGTGATCGCCGCGTTTGACGAAGCCCGTCGCGCAGTGCTTGCGCAAGAGACTGCTGAAAAGACCCCCGACTTTGTGGAGCGCATGCAGCCATTCATGCCCGATCTGCCCTGCAATGGCTACTGGTTCGGGCGCCCGGGGCTGGAGCAGGGGCTGCAAGGGGCAGCGCGTGGTGCTGCCGCGCGGCCTGCGATGCATCCATAACGAAAAAAGCGAATCACCGCATGTACCCCGGAGAACGTTTCAACAGCATCAGCCACCTGGTGGGTGCCCTGCTCGCCACGGCGGGCACGGCCGTGCTCATCACCTTGGCGGCGCGCCTGGGTGACCCGTGGAAGGTGGTGGCGTTCAGCATCTACGGCGCCATGCTGGTGGCGCTGTATGCGGCCTCTACCGCGTACCACAGCGTGCGCCGGCGCACCATCAAGGCCGTGCTGCAAAAGCTGGACCACTGCAGCATCTACCTGCTGATTGCGGGCAGCTACACGCCGTTTGCGCTGGTGTCGCTGCGCGGCGCCTGGGGTTGGTCGCTGCTGGGCGTGGTGGGGGGGCTGGCCCTGCTGGGCATTGCGCAAGAGATCTGGTGGGCGCGTGGCGCACGCGTGCTGTCGCTGGTCATATATGTGCTCATGGGCTGGCTGGCGCTGGTGGCCGTGGTGCCGCTGTGGCAAGCGCTCACGCCGGCCGGGTTTGCCTGGCTGCTGGCGGGCGGGGCCTGCTACACGCTGGGCATCGTCTTCTATGCGCTGGACGACCGCGTGCGCCACGGCCACGGGCTGTGGCACCTGTTTGTGCTGGGCGGCAGCGTCTGCCACTTTTTCACCGTGTTTTTCTACGTGGCCTGAGGGCCTTTTCCCCTTACTGTTCCATGGCGGCTTCTCCTCTCTCCTTTCCCCTGGTCGTTCCTGCCCCCGTGGGTGCCGTGCTGGCGCGCCTGCCCGCCTACCCCGGATCGCTGCTGCTGGTGACGGCGCTCAACCTCGCGCTCGCGCGGCACCTGCCTGCGGACGTGGGCCAGGTGCTGCTGCACAAGAAGATGCGCGTGCAGGTGCGCGATGCGCGTGTGGCGTTCGACTTTGCCTGGACGGGGCAGCGCTTTGCCCCCCACGCCCCGCTGGTGGCCCCTGCGGTGGCCGACGTCACGCTGAGCGCCACGACCCATGACTTTTTGCTGCTCGCCCAGCGCCAGCAAGACCCCGACACGCTGTTCTTCAGCCGTCGCCTGTCGATGGAGGGCGACACCGAGCTGGGCCTGGTGGTGAAGAACGCGCTCGATGCGATCGAGCTGCCCGTGCTGGACCCGCGCCAGTGGGTGCAGAGGTTGGCCCCGCGCGAGGTGCTGGGCCACCTGCGGCGCCGCCTGGACCCCACACCACGCCACTGAGGATGAGCATGGACACCGACACCGATCCCCAGAACCACCCCTTGGTTTATTCCTGCTCGGGCTGCTCCAGCGCCGCGCAGCTGGCCAACCACGTCGCGCTGCAGCTCGACCGGCGCGGCGTGGCCGAGATGTCGTGCATCGCCGGTGTGGGCGGCGATGTGCCGCACCTGATGAAGACCGTGCGCTCGGGCCGGCCCATCATCGCGCTCGACGGCTGTCCGCTGGTTTGCGTCAAAAGCACTCTCGCGCGCCACGGCATTGCGGCCGACCGGCATTACCAGCTGCAGCAATACGGTGTGAAAAAGCGCGTGCACGAAGACTTCGACCCCGTGCAGGCCGCGCTGGTGCTGGAGCAGGTGGAGGTCGACCAGCGCGCGCAGCCCCTGGCCCGGCCCGTCGCCGTGGAGCCCTCGCATGGCTGATGCTGCCCACCCCCGCCGCATCATCGTGGCCATCTCGGGCGCCAGCGGCGCCGTGTATGGCGCGCGCCTGCTCCAGGTGTTGCAGGGCCAGAGCGGCATCAAGACCCACCTGGTCGTCTCTGACGCCGGCTGGCGCAACCTGCAGCATGAGCTGGACATGGACCGCCCCACCGTCGAGGCCCTGGCGCACCGCGTGCACGACGTGGGCAACGTCGGCGCGGCCATTGCCAGCGGCTCGTTCCTGTGCCACGCCATGGTGGTCGCGCCCTGCTCCATGCGCACGCTGGCCGCCATTGCGCATGGGCTGGCCGACAACCTGCTCACGCGCGCGGCCGACGTGGCCCTCAAGGAGCGCCGCCGCCTGGTGCTGATGGTGCGCGAGTCGCCCCTGCACCTCACCCACCTGCGCAACATGGTGGCCGTGACCGAGATGGGCGGCATCATCTGCCCGCCGCTGCCCGCCTTCTACCTGCGCCCGCAGACCGTGGGCGAAGTGGTGGACTACAGCGTGGCGCGCGTGCTCGACCTCATCGACGTGCCGCACAACCTGGCGCCGCGCTGGCAAGGTCTGGAGCTGGATGCTCCTTGATTAATAGCTGCTAGCGCTTATTGGATAAGCGCTAGCGGCCAATTTCATTCATATTCTGGACCTGACATGGCCTACCGCGACCTGCGCGACTTCATGGCCCAGCTCGAAGCCACGGGCGACCTGCGCCGCGTGGGCGAAAGCGTCTCGCCCCACCTGGAGATGACCGCGCTCAGCGACCGCGTGCTGCGCGCAGGCGGCCCGGCGCTGTTGTTCACCCAGCCCACGGGCCACCGCATGCCGGTGCTCACCAACCTGTTTGGCACCACAGACCGCGTGGCCCGCGCCATGGGCGTGGCCGACCTGCACGGCGTGCGCGCCCTGGGCGAACTGCTGGCCACCCTCAAGGAGCCCGAGGCGCCGAAAGGCTTCAAGGACATGCTGGGCATGGGCCAGCTGCTCAAGACCCTGTGGAACATGGCGCCGCACACCGTGGCGCGCGGCGCACCCTGCCAGCAAGAAGTGTGGGAAGGCCCCGACGTTGACCTGGCCCGCCTGCCCGTGCAGCACTGCTGGCCCGGCGACGTGGCCCCGCTCATCACCTGGGGCCTCACCATCACGCGCGGCCCGCGCAAGGCCCGGCAGAACCTGGGCATCTACCGCCAGCAGGTGCTCTCGCGTAACCAGGTCATCGTGCGCTGGCTGGCGCACCGCGGCGGCGCGCTGGACTTTGCGGACCACTGCGCCCAGCACCCCGGCCAGCCCTACCCGGTGGCAGTGGCGCTGAGCGCCGACCCCGCCACGCTGCTGGGCGCCGTCACGCCCGTGCCGGACAGCTTGAGCGAGTACCAGTTCGCCGGCCTGCTGCGCGGCGCGCGCACCGAGGTCACCCCCGCGCTGGGCGTGCCGCTGCAAGTGCCCGCCACCGCCGAGATCGTGCTCGAAGGCCACATCCAGCCCGATGCCCACCACGCGAGCGGCTGGCAGCACGCGCTCGAAGGTCCCTACGGCGACCACACCGGCTACTACAACGAGTGCGCCGAGTTCCCCGTGCTCACCGTGGACCGCATCACCCTGCGCCGGGACGCGATCTACCACAGCACCTACACCGGCAAACCGCCCGACGAACCCGCCGTGCTCGGCCTGGCGATGAACGAGCTGTTCATCCCGCTCTTGCAAAAGCAGTTCCCCGAGATCGTGGACTTCCACCTGCCGCCCGAAGGCTGCAGCTACCGGCTAGCGGTGGTCAGCATCCGCAAGGCCTACGCCGGGCACGCACGGCGCGTGATGATGGGCGTGTGGAGCCACCTGCGCCAGTTCATGTACACCAAGTTCATCGTGGTGGTGGATGCCGATGTGGACGTGCGCGACTGGAAGGACGTGATCTGGGCCATCACCACCCGCATGGACCCGGCGCGCGACACGTTGCTGGTGGAGCACACCCCCATCGACTACCTGGACTTCGCCTCGCCCGTCAGCGGCCTGGGCAGCAAGATGGGAATGGACGCCACGAACAAATGGCCGGGGGAGACGCAGCGGGAGTGGGGCCGGCCCATGGCCATGGACGCCGCCGTGCAGGCGCGCATGGACGGGCTTTTCGCTGCGCTGGGCCTTTAAGGCCCCCGCGCGCCACGGCGCACCAAGGTGGTGCTGCGCACCCTCAGTCGCGCAGACGACAAGCCCGCCCCGCGTTGTTTGCGACGATGTGCCCGCCCCGGTAAAGAGGGCTCTGCACCGGCACCCTGTGGATGCCGCGATGCAGCAAGGCGCACATCCCTAGGAGACAACGGCAATGCAGCAGCACCAGCCCGGCAGCATGATGGACCGGCCCTTACTGGTTTCGGCCATTCTTGAGCATGGCGAGAACCAGTACGGCGATCAGCAGATCGTTTCGCGCGACACCGATGGCCGCCTGCACCGTTACCGCTTTGCCGAAATGGCCCAGCGAGCCCGGCAGCTGGCCAACGCACTGCAGGCACTGGGCCTGCGCCCCGGCAGCGTGGTGGGGTCGCTGGCCTGGAACAACCACCGCCACCTGGAGGCGTACTACGCCGTGTCGGGCAGCGGCATGGTCATGCACACCTGCAACCCGCGCCTGCACCCCGAGCAGCTGGCCTACATCGTCAACCACGCCGACGACGAGGTGGTGCTGTTCGACACCACCTTCGCGCCGCTGGTGCGCGCCATTGCGGCGTCGTGCCCCCGCGTTCGGCACTGGGTGGCGCTGTGTGATACCGACACGCTGGGCTCCATCGACCTGCAAGGCGTCAGCGGGGTCGAGGCGTACGAGACGCTGGTGGCCCGCCAGAACGACCGCTTCTCCTGGCCCCTGTGCGAGGAGAAGGCTGGCGCGGCGCTGTGCTACACGTCGGGCACCACCGGCAACCCCAAGGGCGTGCTGTATTCGCACCGTGCGCTGGTGCTCAGCGCCCTGTCGGCCTGCATGCCGGGCGTGCTCAGCATCAGCGCGCGGGAGACCATCCTGCCCGTGGTGCCCATGTTCCACATCAACGCCTGGTGCCTGCCCTATGCGGCGCTGATCGGAGGCGCCAAGCTGGTGCTGCCCGGCCCGCGTCTGGACGCCGCCAGCCTGTACGAGCTGATGGAGACCGAGCGCGTCACCGTCAGCGCGGGCGTGCCCACGATCTGGATGGGCCTGATCCAGCATGTGGAGCAGCACGGGCTGCGCTTTACCACCATGCGGCGCACGGGCGTGGGCGGCTCGGCCATGCCCAAGGCGCTGATCGCCAAATTTAACGACGTGTACGACGTGGAGGTGCGCCATGGCTGGGGCATGACCGAGACCACGGCCATCGCCACCATGAGCGTGCTGGCCGCGGCCGATGCCAAGCTGCCGCCCGAGGACCGTCACGCGTTGGTCGCCAAGCAGGGCAAGTCGGTGTTCGGCATCGAACTCAAGCTGGTGGACGAAAACGGCGCCAGCCTGCCGCGCGACGGCGTGGCGCAGGGCGAGCTGATGGTGCGTGGCCAGTGGATCGTGGACCGGTACCACAAGGCCGAGCGCTCGGCGCTGGTGGATGGCTGGTTCCCTACGGGCGACATCGCCACCATCAACCCGCAGGGCGTGGTGCAGATCCGTGACCGCACCAAGGACGTGATCAAGTCGGGCGGCGAGTGGATCAGCTCCATCGACCTGGAGAACGCTGCCGTGGCGCACCCGGCGGTGGCCATGGCGGCGGTCATCGGCGTCAAGCACCCCAAGTGGGACGAGCGCCCGCTGCTCTTCATCGTGCGCAAGCCCGGGCAGGAGCTGGACAAGGCGCAGATCCTGGACTTTCTGGCGCAGCGCGTGGCCAAGTGGTGGCTGCCCGACGACGTTCTGTTTGTTGACAGCCTGCCCCTGGGCGGCACCGGCAAGGTCCAGAAGAACGAGCTGCGGCAGCGCCATGGCGCGGTGTTCGGCGGCGAATGACATTGCTACGCGCTGACGGTTTTCGGTTTTGGCTTTCCTTTCGTTCCCACTCACCCACCCCACGGAGACACACATGAACATGGTTCCCAGGAAATGGCCCCGCCATTGGTTGAAGGTCGGCGCATGCGCCGCAGCGCTGGTGATGTCGGCGCACGCCGGGGCGGCCGAGACGGTGAAGATCGGCTTCATCGACCTGCTGTCCGGCCCGTTTGCGCTCACCGGCCAAAGCTCGTTGAACCAGCTGCGCGAGGTGGTGGCCCAGGTCAACGCCAAGGCCGGACCCAACGAGCCCAAGTTCGAGGTGATGGACTTTGACAACAAGGGCACGCCGCAGGAGAGCCTGAACGCGCTCAAGGCCGCCACCGACCGGGGCGTGCGCTACATCACCCAGGGCGGCGGCTCGGGCGTGGCGCTGGCGCTGGTCGATGCACTCAACAAGCTCGCCGAGCGTGACCCGGAGCGCGCCACCGTGTACCTGAACTACGCCGCCATGGACCCGCAGCTCACCAACGACCGCTGCAGCTTCTGGCACTTCCGCTTCTATCCGTCGAGCGAGATGAAGATGGAGGCGCTGACCACCTATCTGCAGGGCCGCAAGGATGTGAAGCGCGTGTACCTGCTCAACCAGGACTACACCCACGGTCGCCAGGTCTCCAAGGCCGCCAAGGAATACCTGGCGCGCAAGCGGCCTGACATCGAGGTTGTGGGCGATGACTTCATCCCCATCGCCCAGACGCGCGACTTTGCCTCGTACGTGGCCAAGATTGCCGCCACCAAGGCCGACACCGTCATCACGTCCAACTGGGGCAGCGACCTCACGCTGCTGTTCAAGTCCTCGCGCGACTATGGCCTGAACATCAACTACTTCACGCTCAACGCCAACAACCCCGGCACGCCCGCGCAGATCGGGCCCTGGGGCGAAGGCAAGGTCGGGGTGATCTGGAACTGGGTGCACAACGCCCCCACCCCCGAGCTGGAAAAGATCTACGTGGACTACAAGAAGAAGACGGGCGACGACTTTGTGTTTGCGGCCCACTGGAACAGTGTGCACATGCTGCGCGAGGCCATGCGCAAGGCCCAGTCCACCGATGCCAAGAAGGTTGCCTTCGCGCTGGAAAACATGACCTACAAGAGCCCCATGGGCGAGGTGCGCATGCGCAAGACCGACCACCAGCTCGAAGCGCCGCTGTACCTCGGCATCTGGGCCAAGCAGGGCAGCAAGGGCGTGAAGTACGACGCCGAAAAGACCGGCTACGGTTTCCGCTCTGAAGTGGCGTGGGACAACTACATCAGCGCCCAGCCCACGTCGTGCCAGATGAAGCGGCCATCCTAGGCACCCCCCCGCGCCGCTCCGGCGGTGCGGGCTTCAACCCAGCCAGCCCTTGGGCACCTTGTCGGCCTTTTTCTCCACGGGATTGGCGGTGAGTTTTTCTGCCGCGTACTGGCGCATGAACTCCTTGGCCTTGTCGGGCCGGGCCGTGAGCCAGGCGTCGTAGGCGCCTTCGTTCAGGATGGCGGGCATGCTCTTTTCGCTGCCGGGCTGGCCGTAGCGGTGCAGCAGGGCATGGTTGTTGGCGTTCACCGTGAGCAGGCAGTAGCTGATGATCACCTCGCCTGACTCGGCCCCTGCGCCCTGCCAGCGCGCCCACAGGCCCGCCACGCCCATCGGCTTGCCGTCCACGCGCGCAACGCGGGTGGGCACGGCCTTGCCGCTGCGCAGGTCGTCTTCATAAAACGCCACCATCGGCACGATGCAGCGCTGGCCGTTCAGCCACGCGTCGCGGAACGCGGTGCCGGTGGAGGCCAGGTCGGACTTGGCGTTGACCAGCTTGGGCGCGCGCAGCTTGGCGTCGGATGCCGACTTGACCCAGTGCGGCACCAGGCCCCATTGCGCGGGCACCAGCACCCGGGTGGAAGCGGCGTCGCTCGGGGTGTCTGAAGCCGTCGTGGGGGCAGCCTCTTCAACCGCACTGACTATGCTGGCCGGCCCTTGGGCCAGGGCGGTGGCCGTTGCTGCATGCACGATGAAAAAGCCCGGCTTGCGGGGCCACAGGTGGCGTTCACCCAGCGCCGCAGGGGGCTCGACCGCAAACGCCTCGCGGTAGGTGTCGGCGTGCTGCAGGGTTTCGTAGTGGGTACTCATGGAGCCATGGTACCTGCGTGGTGATGGGTGTCAGGCCATGTTTCAAGTAAAGCGGGTTGGTAGCGCTAGTGCAATATGCCTGACTAGCTATCAATAGCGTAGCAAATGGGATGCCGTCACCGAAAGCTCCCTGGCAGGCCGTGATGTGCGTCAAGCCCGTTGTCGCCTGCGTTCTGACGTGTGCTGGCGCGGTTTTCACAATGGCCGCATGGACTTCGCACTCTCCCCCCTGGCCCTTGCACTGCGTGATCGCCTGCTGGCTTTCATGGACCGCTATCTGCTGCCCTACAACGCCGCTTGGCACGCGTCCGTGGCGGCGGGCGACTACCCGCCGCCGTTTGTCGAAGACCTCAAGGCGCTGGCGCGTGAGGAGGGCCTGTGGAACCTCTTCTTGCCCACGCTGCGCGACGACGAGCCGGGCACGCGCCTGTCCAACCTGGACTACGCGCCGCTGGCCGAGGCCATGGGCCGCCTGCCCTGGGCGGCCGAGGTGTTCAACTGCCATGCGCCAGACACCGGCAACATTGAGCTGCTGCACCGCTTTGCCACGCCCGCCCAGCGCACCCGCTGGCTGGTGCCGTTGCTGAACGGCCAGATGCGATCGGCCTTTGCGATGAGCGAGCCCGATGTGGCCTCGTCCGACCCTACCAACCTGCAAACCACGGTGCGGCGCGAGGGCGATGACCTGGTGCTCAGCGGCCGCAAGTGGTTCATCACCGGTGCCGCGCACCCGCAGTGCCAGTTGCTCATCGTGCTGTGCCGCAACGCAGATGCCGACAGTGAAGAAGGCCACCATCGCCACAGCATGGTGCTGGTGCCGGTGAACACACCAGGTGTGCAGATCGTGCGCAACATCTCCGTGCTGCACCACCACGCCCCGGAGGGGCATTGCGAGATTTTGCTGCGCAGCGTGCGCGTGCCTGCGGACTACCTGCTGGGCGATTGGGGCGCGGGCTTTGCGATGGCGCAGGCGCGCCTGGGGCCGGGCCGCGTGCACCACTGCATGCGCACCATTGGCCAGTGCGAGCTGGCGCTCTCCCTGGCCACCGAGCGCGCGCTGGAGCGCACGGCGTTCGGCAAGCCGCTGGCCGATCAGGCCAACGTGCAGGAATGGCTGGCCGAGTCGCGCATCGAGATCGACCAGGCGCGCCTGCTGGTGCTGCATGCGGCCTGGCTGCTGGACCAGGGCGGCGCTGCTGATGCGCGCACCGTGCGTGCCCAGGTCGCCGCCATCAAGGTGGTGGCCGCGCGCCTGCAGCAGCGCGTGGTGGACCGGGCCATGCAGATCTTTGGCGCGATGGGCCTCTCGCCCGACACGCCGCTGGCCGCCTTCTGGACCTGGGGCCGCGCGCTGCGGCTGATGGACGGGCCCGACGAGGTGCACCTGCGCACTGTGGCGCGCCACGAGCTGGCGCAGGCGCGCGCGGGCCTGGGGGCATCGGCGGCGTACTTCACCACCCCCGAGCAGCTGCGCGCGCCGCCGCATCTGAGCGCCTGAGGACGGAGACCCACGGAGACCGAGTGCCCGTGCGCGCGGGCCACAGCCGCTGCTTCCCACCTTCCACCGTGCACTTGGTACTTGGCAGCGAAGGCCGGTGTGTTGATACTGCTGGCTCCACCGCCAGCACCGAGGTCTGACCACCATGCACACCCCCACCCACCGCGCTCTCGCCGTTGTCCTTTCCGCCACCGTGCTCGGGCCCGGGCTTTGGGCCACGGCCCACGCCCAGACGCAGAAGCTGCGGCCCGGCCTGTGGGAGAACAGCGTGACCATGAAAAGCCAGAGCGGCCAGCTGGAGGCCGCGATGGCGCAGATGCAGAAGTCCATGGCCAGCCTGACGCCTGCGCAGCGCAAGCAGATGGAACAGGCCATGGCCCAGCAGGGTGTGAGCATGGGCCCCAGCGGCAACACCGTGAAGGTCTGCATCAGCCCCGAGCAGGCCGACCTGGACCGCATCCCGGCGCAGGAAGGCTGCACGCAGAACGTGCAACGCACGGGCCCCAATGCGGTGGCCATGACGTTCAGCTGCAAGGGCACTCAAGGCCAGCCGCCCACCACGGGCGAGGGCACGATGACCTTCCAGGGGTCCACGGCCTACACGGGCAATTTCAAGGTCAAGACCACGTCCAACGGCAAGCCCGAGCAGATCGACATGGTGCAGAACGGCAAGTGGCTGGCCGCGGACTGCGGCGAGATCAAGCCCGTGCGCTAGTCCCAGAGGCCACGGGGCGGTGGGTGGCCGGCGCCACCACCACGCGGTTGCGGCCCAGGGCCTTGGCGTGGTACAGCGCCTGGTCGGCGCGTTCGAGTGTGTGCTCCACGGTGTCGCCCGGCAGGTGCTGGGCCAGGCCGATGGACACGGTGAGCTGCAGCGAGCCTGCGCTGTGGGCAATCTCCAGCGCCTGCACGGCCTGGCGAATGCGTTCGAGCAACTCGCGCGCATGGTCTGCCGAGGTGTCGGTGAGCATCAGCACAAACTCCTCGCCTCCCCAGCGGGCCAGCACGTCGGTGTCGCGCACGCTGGCGCGCACCGTGCCCGCAAAGGCCTGCAGCGCGCGGTCGCCGGCAGCGTGGCCGTGCTGGTCGTTGATGGGCTTGAAGTGGTCGATGTCCAGCTGCGCCAGCAGCAGCGGGCGGCCACTGCGCAGGCTGCGGCGGTGCTCCAGCGCCATCAGGTCGAGCATGGCGCGGCGGTTGATGAGGCCCGTCAGCTCGTCGCGGGTGGCCAGTTCGCGGTTGACTTCGAGCGCCTGGGCCAGTGCCTCGCGCTGCTGCTGCAGCTTGGCGCGGATGCGCTGGATGCGCAGGTTCAGCGCAATGCAGCCGCTGAGCACGATGAGCACCATCAGCGCATAGGCGGTGTCCAGGTAGCCCGAGGCATTGGCATTGAAGCGGGAGCTGACGCCGATGGCGCTGGCAAAGGCCAGCAGCGCATACACGCCAATGCCGATCACCTCAGCCACCGTGAGGCCGAAGGTGCCGAAGAACAGGATCATCGCCAGCACGCTGGGCACCAGCCCGCGCGCATCGCCTGCCAGCACATAGGCCACCGCACCGCTAGTGATGGTCCAGACCATTTGCGGGATGGTGAGCGAGGGGTCGCGCAGGCGGGCGGTTTCGCCCGAGCGGATGAAGGCCGTCATGACCACCAGGCCGCCCACCGACAGTGCGGCCCACCATTGCACTGCGGTCTGGTCCACGGAGGTGCTGGAATGCGCCACCAGCAGCATCACCCCGGCGCTGCCTGCCATCAGCGTGAGCGCCAGCAAGGCCATGCCCACCAGCGTGCGCCGCCGGGGGTCGGTGGAGAGGATCACATCCTTGAGGCGCTGCCAGCGGGCGGGTGGGCGCAAGGTGGGGGGCTCCGGCCAGGAGGGAGGGCCGCGCGGAGCGCGGGCGGGGTGGCTCGAAACCCGTGTGATCCTGGGTTACCGGCTGGTCGGAGATTTTACGGTGAGGTAGTGCCGTGCGTATAGCCCCCCAGCGCTTGTCCGGGCCTTGACCGGGCCTGGGGCCCGCGTGGCGAGCCCGGCCTGCGCGCAGGGTGTCGCGCTACAGCGTGAGAGCGGCCAAGGCGGCCAGCGGGGCCGTCTCCGCGCGCAGCACGCGCGGGCCCAGCGTGACGGGGGCGAAGCCGTGTTGCAGCGCCAGGTCTTCTTCCGCAGGGCTCAGGCCACCCTCGGGGCCGGAGAGGAATAGCATGGGGCGCTGGGCATCGCCGCTGCCTGTGGCTTCACGCAGCGGCACGGTGCCGGGCCGCAGCGACAGCAGCAGGCGTCGGGCGGCGTTTTGGGTGTCCTGGGCTTCCGGGAGCGTTACGCCCTGCCCTGGTGAACGCAGCCAGCCCGCCAGGTCGATGGCGGGGTGCACCACGGGCACACGGTTGCGGCCGCATTGTTCGCAGGCGGCCACGGCCACGGCCTGCCAGTGGGCGATCTTCTTGTCGGCGCGCTCGCCCTTGAGCTTGAGCACGCTGCGCTCGGCCACCAGCGGGGTGATGCTGGCCACGCCAAGCTCGGTGGCTTTTTCGACCAGCCAGTCCATGCGCTCGTTGGCGGTGATGCCGGCCAGCAGGTGCACGGCGCGGGGCGCCTCGCGCTCGATGGCGTGGTGTGCGCCCACGAGCACGCGCACATCGCTGCGGCCCATCTTGACGACGGTGGCGTCGAACTCGCCACCGGGGTCGCCCGCGCCCTGGCCGCCGTGGAACAGGGTGATGCCGTCACCGGGCTGCAGGCGCAGCACCTGCACATGGCGTGCGGCGCCCGGGGGCAGGTCCAGCTCGGCGCCGGTGGCGAGGGGAGCCGGGCAATGGAAACGGGGCATTTGCTATCTTTGTAATAGCTACTAGCGCATGATTTGTCTGCGCTTGAGCCGGTTTTTGCTTGATTTTTTGGGGCGTGCCGTGAATGCAGGGCGCTGTGGCTACATGCGGCCGTACGCAAAGCCCACCACGGGCTCGGTGCCTTCGATCTGGTCCAGCATCTTGAGCAGCGGCCCCAGCTGCCGGTAGCGGTTGGCCGTGGCGCGGATGTACGCAATGAACCGGGGCGCATCGGCCAGGTACTTGGGCTTGCCGTCGCGCAGCGTCAGCCGCGCAAAAATGCCCGCGACCTTGAGGTGCCGCTGCAGGCCCATCCATTCCACCGCGCGGTAGAACTCGCCAAAGTCATCGCCCCAGCCGCTGGCGCTGTTGGCGCCCAGCAGTCCGGCCTTGCGCGCCTTCTCCCAGTAACGCACGGTAATGTCGATGACGAATTCTTCTTCCCAGCTGATGAACGCGTCGCGCAGCAGGCTGGCGATGTCGTAAGTGATGGGGCCGTAGACCGCGTCCTGGAAGTCCAGCACGCCCAGGGGCGCGCCTGCTTCTACAGGTGCCATCAGGTTGCGGGTCATGAAGTCGCGGTGCACATAGACCTGCGGGGCTGCCAGGTTGTGGGCCACGATGGCATCAAAGGCGCCTTGCAGCGTGGCCTGCTGTTTGTCGTCCAGGGCGATGGCGCGGTGCTTGGCGAGGTACCAGTCGGGGAACAGCGCCAGTTCGCGGCGCAGCAGCGGCTCGTCGTAGGCGGGCAGCACGCCGGGGGCGGACGCCTTTTGCCACTGCAGCAGCACATCGGTGGCCTGCTGGTACCAGGCGTAGGCGTCCCGGGGTTTTTCGGGGTTCAGCCGCTCGATCACGGTCTGGTGGCCCAGGTCGGACAGCAGCATGAAGCCGGTGGGCTCATCAAACGCCAAGATCTGGGGCACGTTCAGCCCGGCGACGGCCATCAGGCCCTGCACCTGCACAAAGGGCTTGCAGTTTTCCTTGTCGGGCGGCGCATCCATCACGATGCGGCTGGCGCCCGTGCCCGTGTCGATGCGCAGATAGCGGCGGAAGCTGGCGTCGGCCGACGCGGGGCGCAGGGTGTCAGGCAGCAACTGGTGCGGTCCCACCAGGGGGGCCAGCCAGGCGTCAAAGGCCGCACGGCGGGCGGCATCAGGCCAGCTGACGTGGGTGGGGGCGGCGGGCGCAGCTGGTGCGGCCACGGTGGCGCCCAGGGGCTGGCCAGCGGGCGATGGGGGGATGGGGTGGCTCATGGATAATCCGATTTTACAAACCGGTCGTGGCTGGCGCCGTGCGCGTGGGCCAGGGCCGGTCCCTTTGTCCGCTACCGCCCCATCACCCCACGTGCCACGCTGCCAGCCACCCACCGTGCAGAACCTCACCTCCCTTCGCGCCCGGCCCGCCACGGCGAAGTCTGCACGGCTGCGGCCCCCCGTGCCCCGCGTACTGGCTGTGGGCGTTGCGCTGGCCTGGTGTGGCCTGCCGCTGGCGGCCCTGGCCCAGGACGCCGCCGCGCCCAGCGCCTGGGATGCGCCTCCGGCGCTGCGGTCCTCCCCGCTGCTGCAGGAAAAGATTCCCGACGCCGTGCGCTCGCAATTGCCCGTGTTTGTGAAGGGCGATCACATCAGCGGCCAGACGGACCTGAATGCGCTGATTGAAGGCAACGCCGAGTTGCGCCGGGGCGACACGGTCATCCGCGCGGACCGGCTGGACTACAACGTGCCCGAGGACCTGGCCAAGGCCAACGGCAAGGTGCGCATCAACCGCGCAGGCAACGTCTACGAAGGCACGGCGCTGGAGCTGCGGGTGGAGGCCTTCGAGGGCTTCTTCAGCGATGCGCGCTACCGCTTTCTGGCCACGCAGGCGCACGGAGATGCGACGCGGGTGGACTTTGTGGACCGCTACCGCGCCGTGGTGCACAACGGCACCTACACCACTTGCGAGCGTGGCAACGAAGAAAGCTGGCAGCCCGACTGGGTGCTGCGCGCCGCCACCATCCGCATCGACAACGAGGAAGAGGTCGGCACGGCCGAAGACGCGGTGCTGGAGTTCAAGGGCATCTCGGTGCTGCCCATTCCGTACATCACCTTCCCGCTGTCGGAAAAGCGCAAGTCCGGCCTGCTGCCGCCTACCATCGGGCTCGACAGCCGGGACGGCGTGACCTACATGCAGCCGTACTACTGGAACATCGCCCCCAACCGCGATGCCACCTTGCGCGCGGCGCTCATGACCAAGCGGGGGGCCAATGTGGGCGGCGAGTTCCGCTACCTGGAGCCGACCTACAAGGGTCAGATCAGCGCCGATGTGATGCCCACCGACCGCCTGCGCGACCGGGTGCGCTGGAGCTTCAGCGGCAAGCACGAGGGCGCGTTCGATACGGCCATTGGCGGGCTGGGGCTGAACCTCAACCTCAACCGGGTCAGCGACGATAACTACTGGCGCGACTTCAGCCGCGCCACCGAGCAGCTGCGCCAGCGCCTGTTGCCCAACGATGCCATCCTGTCCTGGGGCCGCAACGACATGTCGGCCACGGTGCGCACCCTCAAATGGCAGACGCTGCAGGATGTCACCTCGCCCATCGTGCCGCCGTATGACCGCATGCCGCAGGTGCAATGGCGCTACAACCCCTCGCAGCTGGGCGGCGGATTCGACGCCAGCGTCGAGCTGGACACCACGCGCTTCGAAGCAGCCCGCGCGCTCACCGGCCAGCCCAACGCCGACCGCAGCTACGCCATGGCGCAGATCAGCCGCCCCTTCCTGTCGCCGGGCGGCTTCATCACCCCGCGCCTGCAGCTGCATGCCACGCAGTACCAGTTTGATTCGGCCCTCTCCAACGGCCAGCGCTCGGCCAGCCGCACACTGCCCACCTTCAGCCTGGACAGCGGCCTGGTGTTCGAGCGCGACACCGCTTACTTCGGCCGGGCCTTCCTGCAGACGCTGGAGCCCCGGGCGTTCTACACCTACACGCCCTACCGCGACCAGAGCATGCTGCCGGTGTACGACACGGCGGCCAATGACTTCAACTTTGCAACCATCTACACCGAGAACGCGTTTGGCGGCAACGACCGGCTGGCCGACAACAACCTGCTGACCCTGGGCGTGACCACCCGCATGCTGGACCCCGACACCGGTGCCCAGGCCGCGCGCTTCGGCATTGCGCAGCGGGTGCGGTTCTCGGACCAGAAGGTGACCTTGCCAGGCGGCACGCCGGTGAGCGAGCGCCTGTCGGACCTGCTGCTGGGCGCGGGCATCAACTGGACACCCCAGTGGGGCTTTGACTCCACCGTGCAGTACAACCCCAAGACCGGGCAGTCCATCCGCTCCACCATCGGCGCGCGCTACAGCCCCAGCAACTACCGCACCGTGAGCGCGGCCTACCGCCTGCAGCGTGGCACCAGCGAGCAGATCGACATCGGCTGGCAGTGGCCGCTGAACGACCTGTGGGGCGACAAGGGCAAAGACCTGGGCCCCGGCCGTGGCCAGGGCGGCGGGCGCTGGTACAGCGTGGGCCGATTGAACTACAGCATGAAGGACCGCAAGCTGGTGGACACCGTGGTGGGCTTCGAGTACGACAGCTGCTGCTGGATCGGCCGCGTGGTGCTGGAGCGCCTGCAAAGCAGCGTGACCAGCTCCAACACGCGCCTGCTGTTCCAGATCGAATTCGTGGGCTTCTCCCGCCTGAGCCTGGGTTCCAGCCCGCTCGACTCCTTCAAGCAAAATGTGCCGCGTTACCAGAACCTGCGCGAGCAGGTCTCCACGCCCAGCCGCTTCAGCAACTACGACTAGACCATGAATCACCGTGTACTCGCACTGGCCTTGACGGCCGCGTTGGCATCCCTCGTGGCGCAAGGCGCTGCGGCCCAGGGCCTGCGTCCTTCGGGGGCCTCGTCTTCGGGCAAGACCGGGTTGTCCTCCTCGCCGTCGTCGCTGACCGCGCGCCCTGCGGCCGTGCCCTCCATCACCTTGCCTGCGCCTTCGGCCAGCACGGCTCCGCGCTCGGCCGATTTCATCGTGGCGGTGGTCAACTCCGAGCCCGTGACCAACTACGAGGTGCGCTCGCGCCTGGCACGTGCCGAGGCGCAGATCGCCAAGCAGGGCGGTGCCATGCCACCGCGCGATGCGCTGGCACGCGAAGTCCTTGAACGCATCATTCTGGAAAAGGTGCAGCTGCAGCAGGCGCGTGAATCGGGCATCAAGGTCGATGACTACGCCGTGTCGCAGGCCGAGCAGGGCGTGGCCCGTCAGAACGACATGACGGTGGACGAGCTGTATGCGCGCCTGGCCCGCGACGGCATGAGCAAGGACCGGTTTCGCGAAGAGTTGCGCAACCAGCTGCTGCAGCAGCGCCTGCGCGAACGCGAAGTCGAAGCACGCGTGAAGGTCAGCGACCTGGATGTGGACCAGTTCCTGCGCGAAGAGCAAAAGGGCACGGACGTCGCTGCCATGGAGATCAACCTCGGCCATGTGCTGGTGGTGGTGCCTGAAAACGCCACCCCCGCGCAGGTGGCCGAACGGCAGGCACGCGCACAGCGCGCGGCCGACAAGGTGCGCGCGGGCGAAGACTTTGCGGCGGTGGCCCGCGAGTTCTCCGATGCGCCCGAAGGCCAGCGGGCTGGTGGGTTACTGGGCCTGCGGCCTGCAGACCGTTATCCGGAACTGTTCGTGAACTCCACCCTCGGCCTGCCGGTGGGCTCCATCGTGGGCCCGGTGCGCTCGCCAGCGGGTTTTCACGTGCTCAAGGTGGTGGAACGTGTGACGGCGGGTATGCCGACCACGGTGGTGCAAAACCATGCGCGCCATATCCTGCTGCGCACGGGCCCCCAGTTGTCCGAAGCCGCTGCCGCCGCGCGCTTGGCCGACTACCGTCGCCGCGTGCTGGCGGGGCAGGCCGACTTTGCAACACTGGCGCGCGAGCATTCACAGGACGGCAGTTCCAAGGAGGGTGGTGATCTGGGCTGGGCCAACCCCGGCCGGTATGTGCCCGAGTTCGAGCAGGCGTTGGACGCCCTCAAGCCTGGCGACATCAGCGAACCTGTGGTCTCGCGTTTTGGCGTGCACCTGATCCAGCTGCTGGAGCGCCGCGAGGCCAAGCTCACCCAGCGCGAGCAGCGCGACATGGCACGCAACGTGGTGCGCGAGAAGAAACTCGACGAGGCCTATGCCACCTGGGCGCAAGAGCTGCGCGGGCGCGCGTATGTCGAGTACCGCGAGCCACCCCAGTGATGAATAAGTGCATCCCCCTGAGGCGCTGCGCGCCTTCCCCCTTCTCTCAAATCGCTGCGCGATTCGGGAAGGGGGACGCCGCCAGCGCGGCGGGGCGGCCCTTGCGCGGCGGCCGCTGGTCTGGATCGCGCCCCTTGCATATCTCGCATGCCGTGGCTCGGCATATCGAAGACATCAGCGAGCCAATGGCATGAAACACATTCCCCGCAAGCGCTTCGGACAACATTTCCTGTCCGACCAGGGCATCATCGACGGCATCGTGCAGGCCATTGCGCCGCTGCCCGGCCAGCCCATGGTCGAGATCGGGCCTGGCCTGGCCGCGCTGACGCAGCCCCTGGTGGAGCGACTGGGGCGCCTTACCGTCATCGAACTGGACCGCGACCTGGCCCTGCGCCTGCGCCTGCATGGGCAGCTCGATGTGATCGAGTCCGACGTGCTGAAGGTGGACTTCACGGCGCTCGCGCAGACTCTGCGCGACAAGGCCGGGCAGCCGGGATTGCGGCTGCGCGTGGTGGGCAACTTGCCCTACAACATCTCCACCCCCATCCTTTTCCACCTGCTGGACCATGTGCAGGTCATCGAAGACCAGCACTTCATGCTGCAAAAGGAAGTGATCGACCGCATGGTGGCCAGCCCCGCCACTGGCGACTACGGGCGCCTGTCGGTCATGCTGCAGTGGCGCTACGCCATGGAAAACGTGCTGTTCGTGCCGCCCGAGAGCTTCGACCCCCCGCCCCGCGTGGACAGCGCCGTCGTGCGCATGGTGCCGTATGCCGAGCCGGCACCGCTATCGATTCCGGTGCTGGAAGAATTGGTCCAGGTGGCTTTCAGCCAGCGCCGCAAGCTCTTGCGCCACACGCTGGGCCGCTGGCTCGAAGCCCGCCAGTTTGCTGGCGAATTCGACACCCAGCGCCGCGCCGAGGAAGTGCCTGTGGCTGAGTACGTGGCGCTGGCGCAGAATTGCTCTTGAATTGATAGCTCGCAGCGCTTACTGGATGGGTGCTAGCGGTCTATGGGGGCAAAAAAATGGGGTGCAGTGCACCCACATCATTCGCATCAATGGCAGGAAAAAAAGGCCTGCCTTGGGTGTGGCAGGCGCTTGATTCAATTCTGCCCTTGACGATGGGAGAGATACCATGCGAGAGACACCGCGCAAGGGCCGCCCCGCCGCGCTGGTGTCGTCCCCCTTCCCGGCGAAGCCGAGAGAAGGGGGAAGCGGCGTAGCCGCTCAGGGGGATGTACCGAGTTATGCGGCGCTGAGCCAGTACCCGGCGTTGAAAGGGCTGCTCATGCGCAGCGCCATGGGCGATACGTCCACAAGTTTGTCTGTGGGCATCTTTTCAGCGGGTTCGCCGTTGATCTCGATGCCTTCGACGGCCTGGGTGTCGCTAGCCTCGTTCGCCCGTTCTGCTTGGCTGGTGGATGCAGAACGGGCTACAGAAAAGAATAGAAACACCGGAAGGGGATCTTGCGATCGCCCCAGTAGTCGGCCGCGTCACGGAAGATGTCGAGCAGCTGCTCGCGCGCTTCCTTGTCGAACTTGCCCGTGGCCGGAATCTGCTCCAGCACCACAATGAAACCAGGCTGCGGGCCCGATTTGTGCAAAGGGTCTGTCATGCAGTCGTACAACGCATCGAAGTTCTTGCCGAAGTGCGATGGGAACGTGAATTGGGCGGCAATCAGGTCTAGCACATCCTGCTTGGACTGCGCGTGGGCCAGATTGGCGTACAAGAAATGGTGACCCATGGAGGTGGCTGCATCCTGCAGGTCCTGCACGCGGAAGGCGCGAATGGACTGCACGATGTTGGTGCGCACGCCACGCAGTGGCGTTTCCAGGTCTTTACGAAGTGGCGTCTGCATCTCCGCTACTCTTTCTTTATAAAGTCCACAAACTTCTGGCATCTCACAGGCTGCAGGATGCGGCCTGTGAATGGGGAATTCAATGGGGCGCGGCGTACGTTTTCAGGGATGGGCTGGCTGGCGCACACCGCAGGGGGTTACTCGACGATCTCGCGAAAACTGGCGTAGTGGTCGCTGGTGTAGTAGCAGGCGTCCGGTGTCCGGGGCTTGCCGCCACACACGATGCGCCGGGCTCCCCGGTCGCGCGATCCTGGTGTTCTGACGGTGTATTCACGGTAGTAGCCCCGCTTTTGGGCGGGTAACAGCCGCTCGCGATTGCCAAAAACCGATCCGTCCTTGTCGTACGGAAAGGGCCCGCCCTCACGGATCAGCGCATACGTTGTCCGCCCTTGGGGCGGCAACTCGGCCAGTGCGATGGGGGTGGTGGACCCGCTTTCGGACGGGGATTTCCGGGCATGTCCCGCAACCGGAGACAGCACGAAAGCAACACCCAAAACACACAATAACCCTGCCTTGCGCGCCCGGGTGGCTACAGCCTTCAGCATCAACGAACCTTTCAGAAACTACGGGTTAACCCGAAATTTCGAGCCGTTAGTGTCGCTCAACGGTCCCCAAAAAGCAAGCGTCTGCACAAAGATTGGGCAGACGCTGAAGGGCTTTGCAAGGGTTTTAAGTTAGCGCTTGCTACCGGATATTGGCTTATCTCGCCACGTTGGCATCGGCCACGGTGAGGGCTGTCATGTTCACGATACGGCGCACGGTCGCGCTCGGTGTCAGGATATGAACCGGCTTGGCCGCCCCCAGCAGCACGGGGCCGATGGCAATGCCGCCACCCGCCGCCGTCTTGAGCAGGTTGTAGGCAATGTTGGCGGCGTCGATGTTGGGGAACACCAGCAGGTTGGCGTCGCCAGTCAGTTCGCTGCTGGGCATGAGTGCCGAACGGGCCTTGCCGTCCAGCGCCACGTCGCCATGCATTTCGCCGTCCACTTCCAGCCAGGGCGCCTGCTGGCGCAGCAGCTCCAGGGTCTGGCGCATCTTTACCGCGCTGGGGCTGTTGCTGGTGCCAAAGTTGGAGTGCGACAGCAGCGCGGCCTTGGGCTTGATGCCAAAGCGCATCATTTCCTCGGCGGCCAGGGCGGTGATCTCTGCCAGCTCCTGCGGCGTGGGGTCGTAGTTGACGTGCGTGTCCACCAGGAACACCTGGCGGCCGGGCAGCATCAGGCCGTTCATGCAGGCATACACCGGCACGTCCTGGGCCGTGCTGTCGGCACCGCCTGCGTGCTTGCCGATCACCTGGTCGATGTACATCAGGTGGTTGGCCGTGGTGCCCCAGGTGCCGCAGATCAGGCCGTCCACTTCGCCCTTGTGCAGCATCATCGAACCGATGAGCGTGAGGCGGCGGCGCATCTCGATCTTTGCCACCTGCTGGGTGATGCCCTTGCGCTCGGTCATGCGGTGGTAGGTCTGCCAGAAGTCGCGGTAGCGGTGGTCGAAGTCGGTGTTGACCACGTCGTAGTCCACGCCTTCCTTCAGGCGCAGGCCAAACTTTTCGATGCGCTGGGCGATGATGGCGGGGCGGCCGATCAGCGTGGGGCGGGCGACCTTCTCGTCCACCACGATCTGTGCAGCGCGCAGCACACGTTCTTCTTCGCCCTCGGCATAGGCCACACGCTTCTTGGCAGCATTGCGGGCCGCGTCAAAGATGGGCTTCATTGTCGTGCCCGAGGCATACACAAAGGTCTGCAGACGGTCGCGGTAAGCGTCCATGTCGGCGATGGGGCGCTGCGCCACGCCGCTGTCCATGGCGGCCTGGGCCACGGCCGGCGCGATCTTCATCATCAGCCGGGGGTCAAACGGCTTGGGGATCAGGTATTCGGGGCCGAAGGTCAGCTTCTCGCCCACGTAGGCGGCTGCCACCACCTCGCTTTGTTCGGCCTGGGCCAGCTCGGCAATCGCGTGCACGGCCGCAATTTCCATCTCATCGGTGATGGTGGTGGCGCCGCAGTCCAATGCCCCACGGAAGATGTAGGGGAAGCACAGGACGTTGTTCACCTGGTTCGGATAGTCCGACCGGCCCGTGGCCATGATGATGTCGTTGCGCACGCTGTGCGCCAGCTCAGGCGTGATCTCGGGATTGGGGTTCGCCAGCGCGAAGATCACCGGGCGCTCGGCCATGGTGGCCACCATCTCGGGCTTGAGCACGTTGCCGGCCGACAGGCCCAGGAACACGTCGGCGCCGACCATCACCTCGGCCAGCTTGCGCGCATCGGTCTTCTGCATGAACTGGCGCTTGTCGTCGTCCATCAGCTCTTCGCGGCCCTCATAGACCACACCGGCCAGGTCGGTGACAAACACGTTCTTGCGCTGCACACCCACCTTGAGCAGCAGGTTCAGGCAGGCCAGGGCCGCCGCGCCCGCGCCGCTGGTGACCAGCTTCACGTCTTCAATCTTCTTGCCTGCCACCTTCAGCGCATTCACGATGGCAGCCGCCACCGTGATGGCTGTGCCGTGCTGGTCGTCGTGGAACACCGGGATCTTCATGCGCTTGCGCAGCTCGCGCTCCACGTAGAAGCAGTCGGGGGCCTTGATGTCTTCGAGGTTGACGGCGCCAAAGGTCGGCTCCAGCGCCGCGATCACCTCGACCAGCTTGGCGGGGTCCTTCTCGTCGATCTCGATGTCGAACACATCGACGCCCGCGAACTTCTTGAACAGGACGGCCTTGCCTTCCATCACCGGCTTGGACGCCAGCGCGCCGATGTCGCCCAGGCCCAGAACGGCGGTGCCATTGGAAATGACGGCCACCAGATTGCCGCGCGAGGTGTAGCGAAACGCGTTGGCCGGGTCCTTGACGATCTCTTCGCAAGGGGCAGCCACGCCGGGCGAGTAGGCCAGCGCGAGATCGTGCTGGTTGATCATCTGTTTGGTCGCGGCAATCGCCAACTTACCCGGCTTGGGAAACTCGTGGTACTCGAGAGCGGCACGGCGCAACTGGGCACGCTTGTCGGAATCGTTGTTGTTGTTCTGGGCCGTGGTGTTCTCGGGCATTCAGTGTCTCCAACTCAGGGGTGAGGGGCCAAAACCGTACTCCAGCGGGTCTGCAGCAGGCTGTCAGCTTTGTAAGGGTCTGCGATTGTAGGGGGATGTGCGTAAAAACCCTAGTAAGCGAATCTGCTTACCTGCGGGCTGTTTGCCCATTCATTGTGTCGTGTGGACAGGGTTTTGAGACCCCCATATCCATGCACAAAAGCTATGAGGTGTTTTGCTTTTTGAGGGGCAAGACCTCAGTTGTCCGAAACGGGTTGCTTCATGGGCTCTTTTGGCGTCAAAAGGCTGCATGCCGCGCCAGCCGTGATCATTGGGGTGCCTTGTCTTCAAACGCTATGTCGAGGCATGGAACGAAAAAAGGCCCCGCGTGGGGCCTTTGTCGTTGAAAATTGAACGCTGACGGATGCTTCAGCGGCTGCTCGGAAAGCTGAACACCGCCCCCTCACGCACGCCCGCCGAGGGCCAGCGCTGCGTGATGGTCTTGCGCTTGGTGTAGAAGCGCACGGCATCCGGGCCGTAGGCGTGCAGGTCGCCGAACAGGCTGCGCTTCCAGCCGCCGAACGAGTGGTAGGCCACCGGCACGGGCAGGGGCACGTTCACGCCCACCATGCCGACCTGGATGTGGTCGGTGAAGTAGCGGGCAGCCTCGCCGTCGCGGGTGAAGATGCAGGTGCCGTTGCCGTATTCGTGGTCATTGATGAGCTGCATGGCTTCCTGCAGCGTCTTCACGCGCACCACGCCCAGCACGGGGCCGAAGATTTCTTCCTGGTAGATCTTCATGCCGGGCTTGACGTTGTCGAACAGGCAGGCGCCCAGGAAGTAGCCTTCCTCATGGCCCGCCACCTTCACGCTGCGGCCATCGACCACCAGCGTGGCGCCTTCGGCCACGCCGCTGTCCACATAGGCCTTCACCTTCTCGAAGTGGGGCTTGGTCACCAGTGGGCCCATGTCGTTGCTGTTGTCAGTGCCGGGGCCGACCTTCATCTTGGCGATCTCGGTCTTCAGGCCCGCAATCACGGCGTCACCCACTGCGTCGCCCACGGCGATCAGCAGCGGAATGGCCATGCAGCGCTCGCCGCACGACCCGTAGGCCGCTCCCATCAGGGCGCTCACGGCGTTGTCCACGTCCGCGTCGGGCATGAGCACGGCGTGGTTCTTGGCGCCGCCCAGGGCCTGCACGCGCTTGCCGTGCTTGCAGCCTTCGCTGTAGATGTATTCGGCAATGGGGGTGGAGCCCACAAAGCTCACGGCCTTGACGCGTGGGTCTTGCAGCAGCGTGTCCACGGCCAGCTTGTCGCCGTTGACCACGTTCAGCACGCCGGGCGGCAGGCCGGCTTCGAGCGCGAGCTGGGCGATGAACAGCGCGCTGGTGGGGTCGCGCTCGGAGGGCTTGAGCACAAAGGTGTTGCCACACGCCACGGCCATGGGCCACATCCACAACGGCACCATGGCCGGGAAGTTGAACGGCGTGATGCCGGCGGTGACGCCCAGCGCCTGGAACTCGCTCCACGAATCAATCGATGGACCGACATTGCGGCTGTGCTCGCCCTTGAGCAGCTCGGGCGCGTAGCTGGCGTATTCCACGTTTTCAATGCCGCGCTGCAGCTCGCCGTGGGCGTCGTTCAGCACCTTGCCGTGCTCGGCCGTGATCATGGCGGCAATCTTGTCGGCGTTCTCCTCCAGCAGCACCTTGAGCTTGCTCATCACGCGCGCGCGCTTGAGCGGCGGCGTGTTGCGCCAGGCGGGGAAGGCGGCCTCGGCCGAGGCAATGGCGGCTTCCACCGTGGCCTTGCTGGCCAGCGCCACGCTCGTGGTCGATTGGCCGGTGGCGGGGTTGAACACCGGCTGCGTACGCTCGGTGTCTGCAACGAGCTTGCCGTCGATCAGGTGGCCGATGGTGGTGGTGACGTTCTTGTCGTGGTTCATGATGATTTCAGGTAAAAAGTGCCGGAAGCGCTAGTGCGATATGCGCCACAAGCTATCAAATTAATAGTAACTAGGCTGCCGCGGCCTGGAGCTCCAAGACCGGCAGCACATGCGCCAGCGCGCGGTCGATGTATTCCTGTTTTTCGCCCACCGGGGCAAAGTAGTGCAGCACCTCGCGCGCGGCGTCCAGCCCCTTGAGGCGTGCCAGCAGCCACGCCACCAGGTACTGCGACGCCAGGCACCCACCCGCCGTGGCCACATTGCCACGGGCGGTGAAGGCGCGCGGCACCACGTCCACGCCCGACTCCACCACCCAGGGTTTGCTGGTCAGGTCCGTGCACGCGGGCGTGCCGCGGAGCAGGCCCAGGCGGCTGAGCAAAAAGGTGCCCGAGCACTGCGCCGCCAGCAATTGGCAGTCAGGGTTCAGCGCACGCAGCTGCTCCATCAGCGCCGGGGTGTTCGCCACCTCGCGCGTCTTCATGCCGCTGCCCACCAGCACCGCATCGGCCTGGGCCAACTGGCTCAGGTCTTCATGTGCGTCGATGGTGAGCCCGTTCATGGACGTGACGCGCGGCGTGGGGCTCGCAATGCGCACCTGCCAGTCCGCGTCGCCCAGCAGCGCGATGCGGCTGAGCATGCCAAACGCCACGAGCGAGTCGAGGTCGTTGAAGGCGTCGAAGGTGAGGATAGAGATGCGCATGGCTTGGCCGCGACTGTCGGCTTACGCTGTTTCGTGCAGCGCGTCGCCCAGGGCGCTGATCAGGCGGTCGATTTCGGCCTGGGTGCTGATGAAGGGCGGTGCCAGCTGGATGGTGTCGCCACCGTACCGTACGTAAAAGCCCTTCTTCCAGCAGTTCATCGCAATTTCATACGGGCGCTTGGCGGGCTCGCCGGGCACGGCAGCAATGGTGAAGCCGGCAGCCAGGCCAAAGTTGCGTATGTCGGCCACGTGCTTGGCGCCCTTGAGGCTGTGCACCGCGTTCTCAAAGTACGGGGCCAGCGCCTTGACGCGGCCGATCATGTCTTCCTTTTGCAGGATGTCGAGAGCCGCAATGCCCGCTGCGCAGGCCACCGGGTGGGCCGAGTAGGTGTAGCCGTGCGGGAATTCGAGCATGTACTCCGGCCCGCCTGCCGCCATGAACGTGTCGTAGATCTCTTTGGTGGCCACCACGCCGCCCAGCGGCTGCGCGCCGTTGGTGACCTGCTTGGCAAAGTTCAGGATGTCGGGCGTCACGCCAAAGGCTTCAGCACCCGTCCAGGCGCCGCTGCGGCCAAAACCGCTGATCACCTCGTCAAAAATCAGCAAGATGTTGTTTTGTGTGCAGATCTCGCGCAGGCGCTGCAGGTAGCCCACGGGCGGGATCACCACACCGGCCGAGCCGGAGAAGGGCTCGACGATGACGGCGGCGATGTTCGATGCATCGTGCAGCGCAATCACTTCCAGCAGGCGGTCGGCCAGCTCCTTGCCCGTGGGCGGCATGCCCTTGTGGAACGAGCCTGCGGGTGGCTGGGTGTGGGGCAGGTGGTCGGCCTCCACGCCCTGGCCAAACAGCTTGCGGTTGGCCACGATGCCGCCCACCGAGATGCCGCCAAAGTTCACGCCGTGGTAGCCCTTTTCGCGACCGATCAGGCGCGTCTTGGTGCCCTGGCCCTTGGCGCGCCAGTAGGCGCGGGCCATCTTCAGCGATGTGTCGGCCGACTCGGAGCCCGAGCCGGTGAAGAACACATAGTCCAGCCCTGCGGGTGTCAGCTCTTTGACGCGGTTGGCCAGCTCGAACGACAGCGGGTGGCCAAACTGGAAGGCGGGCGCGTAATCGAGCTTCATGGCCTGCTTGCCAATGGCCTCGGCGATCTCGCGGCGGCCATGGCCCAGGCCCGCGCACCACAGGCCCGAGAGGCCGTCAAAAATCTTGCGGCCTTCGGAGTCGGTGTAGTAGGCGCCGCTGCCCTCCACGATCATGCGCGGGTTGGCCTTGAACTGGCGGTTGGCCGTGTAGGGCATCCAGTGCGCGTCCAGCCACTCGGCGTCCATGCGGGGGCCTTCGGCACCAGCGGCGGGTTTTTCGATGTTGACGAAGCTCATGGGGTTCTCCAGTGCAAAGGCGGCGACAAAAAGCGGACAGCCCCAGCGGCCTGGGGCTTGACGTAGGGCATTGTTGCGCCGCCTGTTAATCTCTCAAATAATCCAATATCAATGTTTACTTGACGATTTATGCAAGTAAAAGACCCCGCTCCACCCCCACCCATCTCCGCGCCTGCCGGACCTGGAAAACACCGCGCCGTGCTGGGCCAGCTCAGCGACATGGACCTGCGCCTTTTGCAGGTCTTCAAGAGCGTGGTGGAGTGCGGCGGCATGTCGGCCGCCGAGCTGGAGCTGAACATCGGCACCAGCACTGTGAGCCGCCACATCAAGGACCTGGAAGCCCGCCTGGGCCTCACGCTGTGCCGCCGGGGGCGGGCGGGGTTTGCGCTGACGGCCGAGGGGCAGCGGGTGTACGACGAAACCCTGCGCCTGCTGGCCTCGGTGCGCAGCTTTCGCGACAGCGTGGACGACATCCATTCGCGCATGGGCGGGCAGCTGGCCGTGGCGGTGTTCGACAAGACCGCCAGCAACCCGGCCGCCCGCATTGGCGAGGCGATAGCCGCTTTCACCGCCCAGGCGCCCGATGTGCAGCTGCAGCTGCATGTGGGCTCCATCAACGCCATCGAGCGTGGCGTGATCGACGGCAGCTACCAGGTGGGCATCATCCCTGCGCACCGCAGCTCGCAAAGCCTGGCCTATGCCGACCTGTTTGGCGAGACCATGCTGCTGTATTGCGGTGCGGGCCACCCGCTGTTTGGGGCGTCATCGCCCCCGGCCGACTGGCACGCGGTGCGGGGCTACCAGTTTGCGGGGCTGGGCTACCACTCGCCCAACATGGAGCTGAGCCACCAGGCCCGGCTGCAGCGCGCGGCCACGGGTTTTGACCAGGAGTCCATTGCCACGCTGATCCTGTCGGGCCGCTTTCTGGGGTTCTTGCCCGATCACTATGCCGAGGCCTTCGAGCGCCAGGGCCGCATGCAGGCCGTGAATCCGTCGCTGTTCCACTACCACTGCCAATTTGTGAGCCTGATGCGCCGCTCGCCTGCGCCCGCCCGCGCGGCCCAGGCGTTTGCGCAATGCCTGGAAGACGCGCACCGCCCCGGTCGCTGACAGGGGCATTGCGGGGCTGCGGCTTGCCAGCGACTGCGGTGAGGCGGACAATTCGCCTTCTTTGCAACATTGTGTGACATCGGGAGCAGCGCCCATGGCCAGTATTTCCTCCATCGGCAGTTCAGGCCTTCAGGCCGCCCAGTTGCGGCTGGACGCGTCGGCCAACAACGTGGCCAACATGAACACCCCCGGCTACCGCCGCGAGGTGGTTGCACAAGAAGAAGTGGCCGAAAGCGCCGGTGTGCGCGCCACGGTGCAGCGCGAACAGGACGCCAAGGGCGTGGCGCTGGAACAGGAGGCGGTGGAGCAGATGTCGGCCACCTACGCGTTCAAGGCGAACTTGCAGACCATCAAGACGCAGGACGAGATGATGGGCTCCTTGCTGGATGTGAAGGCCTGAGCCCTGCCCATTCCGCGCCCGTTTGTATTCCCGCCCCATGCCCCGCTGGCCGGGGCATGTTCGTTTCTGGCGAAGGCACAGAGGACTGCCCGTTATCACGCTTATCGCTTATCAATTGGTATGCGCCAGCCCCGCCAGGCGCTGGACCAGCCAGCGTTGAAAGGCCAGGCCCGTGGCGGTGCGGCTGCGCAGTGGAATGGCGTACATAGCGGTGCTCCTTGTCGTGAGTTTGTTCAGACGCCCTGGATGGCTGGACTGCCACTGGGCGATGCCGTAGCGCTTTGGCGTGCAGCGCGCCGGCCCGCCCGGTCCCACGCCTTTTCATGGAAGAAGAAGGCCACCGCCTGCACCGTGGGCTCCAGCAGGCTCAGAGTGAGCGAGGCCCACAGGTTGCCGGTGACGGCATAGGCCACCAGGGCGGCCACGCAGATGTGGATCAGGTAGTAGCTGCCCGTTTTCATCAGCATGGTTTGGTTCTGGCGGGCAACGCGGCGGATGAGGGACATGGCGGACTCCTACTTCTTCGGTTCAACAGAGACTGCGGCAGTGCAGCAGGGATGGTTGAATGGTAGTGATTCGCAATATCAAAAGCCAATTGATCATCACTAAAGTGCAGATAGCCGCTATCCCATGGCGCTGTGCGAAGCGCCGCAGCGCCTATCCCAAACAGACTGGTTCTGCGCGTGAACTAGTTCACGTTCGAGGCCTGAAAAAAGCCGCTGCGACCAAAGCCCCCGTTGCTATGATGGCCGCTCTTTTCAACCCCCTCTTTTGCTTTGGGAGCACACATGGCCCTCATGGACTTCATCAAGAAACAGTTCATTGACATCATTCAGTGGACCGAAGAGGGGGACGGCACGCTGGCCTGGCGCTTCCCCATGCGCGACATGGAAATCCAGAACGGCGGCACGCTGGTGGTGCGCGAGTCGCAGATGGCCATCTTCGTGAACGAAGGCCAGGTGGCCGACGTGTTCGGCCCCGGCACCTACAAGCTCACCACGCAGACGCTGCCGGTGCTCACGTACCTCAAGAACTGGGACAAGCTCTTTGAGTCCCCCTTCAAGAGCGATGTGTACTTCTTCAGCACACGCCAGCAGATCGACCAGAAGTGGGGCACGCCCCAGCCCATCACGATCCGCGACAAGGACTTTGGCGCCGTGCGTCTGCGCGCTTTCGGCAACTACGCCTTCCGTATCGCCGACCCCAAGCTGTTCCACACCGAAATCTCGGGCACGCGCGAGTCCTACCCAGTGGCCGACCTCGAAGGCCAGTTGCGTGGCCTGGTGCTGCAGAACATCAGCAACGCCATCGCGGGCAGCGGCCTGCCGTTCCTGGATCTGGCGGCCAACCAGGTCATGTTTGCCGACGCGCTGACCAAGGAACTCGCGCCCATCTTTGCCAAGCTGGGTATCCTGATCGAATCCCTCACGGTGCAGAACGTCTCGCTGCCCGAAGAGCTGCAGAAGATCCTCGACCAGAAGATCGGCATGGGCATGGTCGGCAACGACATGGCCAAATTCATGCAGTACCAGACGGCGCAGGCCATCCCCAAGTTTGCCGAGGGCGCCAGCAACGGCGGTGGTGTGGCGGGTGACGCGATGGGCCTGGGCGCCGGTGTGGCGCTGGGGCAGGTGCTCGCGCAGAACCTGCAACAGGGCCTGCAAGGTGGCGGTGCAGCAGCCCAGGCAGCGCCTGCAGCAGCGGCCGCTGCGGTGGGTGTCAAGCCCGAAGACGTGATGGCCACGCTGGAGAAGCTGGGCGAGCTCAAGTCCAAGGGCATCCTCACGCAGGAAGAGTTCGACGCCAAGAAGGCCGAACTGCTCAAGAAGCTCGTCTGACCGATTGGCTCGATTGCTATCATAAAAATAGCTGCTTGCGCTGGAGGGATAGGCGCTAAAGGCCAAAAAGGCTTCAAAACCGCTTAGTGCGGCGCGGGCAGAACACTCCACACGATGGCCACCGACCCCACCCAGCGCTATTACCGCGCGCCCTGCCCCGGCTGTGGCGCGCCGGTGGAGTTCAAGAGCGCGCAGTCCACCCATGCCGTCTGCGGCTACTGCCAGAGCACCGTGGTGCGCAGTGGCGACGTGCTCACGCGCCTGGGCAAGATGGCCGAGCTGTTTGACGACCACAGCCCGCTGCAGCTCATGGCCAGCGGGCGCATCCAGCTCGATGGCAAGGACGTTCCCTTCACCCTCATCGGCCGCCTGCAGTACAAGGGCGATGCGGGCGTGTGGACGGAATGGGCGGCCTTTCTGAATGACGGAACGCTCGCCACGCTGGGCGAGGACAACGGTGCCTACGTCTTCACCCGGCCCATCGACCCCGGCCGCGAGATGCCTGCGCCCGAGCGCTTTCGCATCGGCACCACCACGGCCATCAACGGCAAGCCCTACAGCGTGGCCTACACCGGCCAGGCGCAGCTGATCTCGGCCCAGGGCGAGCTGCCCAAGCTGCCGCCGCTGGGCCAGCCCTTTGGCATGGTCGAGTTGCGCAGCGCCGACGGCGAAGTGGTCAGCATCGACTACGGCCACACCCCACCCAATGTAGAGCGCGGCAAGGCCGTGCTGCTCGAAGACCTGCAGTTGCAAGGTCTCAAGGACGAATCGGCCAAGGACGAAAAAGGCCGCCAGTTCAACTGCCCGCACTGCGGTGCACCGGTGCAGGTACAGCTGTCCACCTCCAAAAGCATCACCTGCGGGTCGTGCGCCAGCATCATCAGCCTCGATAGCGGCGTGGGCGGCGAACTGCGCTCGGCCGAGCAGGACGAACCCGTGCAGCCCCTCATCCCGCTGGGCAGCAAGGGGCAGCTGCAGGGCGTGCACTGGCAGGTGGTGGGCTTTCAGCACCGCATGGGCGTGGAGCCCGGCGACGACGAGCACTTTGGCTGGAGCGAATACCTGCTCTACAACCAGAAGCGCGGTTTTGCGTTCCTGGTCGATTCCGAAGAAGGCTGGAGCATGGTGCGCCCCACCACCGGTGCGCCGCAGATGGCGGCCACGGGCCGCTCCGCCACGTACATGGGCACCAAGTACGACCTCAAGTACACCTATGAGGCCGAGACCACCTATGTGCTGGGCGAGTTCTACTGGCAGGTCACGCGCGGGCAGAAAACCACCAACCGCGACTTTGCCAGCAGCAAAGGCCTGCTGTCGATGGAGCAGAGCCCGAACGAGATCACCTGGTCTGCGGGCGACAAGCTCTCCAGCGATACGGTGGCCAAGGCGTTCAAGCTGGACGACAAGAAAGATGTCCTGAAGCGCGACGACCCCGGTCCATTCGTGGCCAAATCCGGCCTGGGTTGCGGCACCATCATCATCATCGCGGTGGTGATCCTGATCCTGCTCATCCTGCTGAGCCGCTGCTCCAGCTGCGATCCCCGGGTCGAAAACTGTTCCTCGTCCTCCAGCTACCGCAGCTCGGGGGGCTCGTACGGCGGATATTCGTCCGGCGGCAGCCACAAGTAGTGCAGCGTCTGCGCTTGTCCACCGTCTACCCGCCACTGTCACTGACCACACGTTTCAAGGAGATCACACCATGATGGGATTCGAATGGCTCAAACCCGCGGCATTTCTCGGGTCCATCCTCTACGCCATCATTGGCGTCATCATCTTCTGGCTGGCCTTTGTCATCGTGGACAAGATCACGCCCTATGACCTGTGGCGCGAGATCGTTGAAAAGCAGAACCAGGCGCTGGGCCTGGTGGTGGCGGCGATGTGCCTGGGCATCAGCATCATCGTGGCGGCTGCCATCCATTGACGCATCGACGTATTAACGCATTGACGCGTTTTCGAGCCCCTACCGCCTGAATGAACGAAGCGGCGCACCCGGCAGGGTGCGCTGACCGCCGCCTTGTCGTCTCTCACCCCGCCTTCCACTGCGCCCGCGCCTGCGGTGCCGCCCCCAACCTCCGGCCCCCGCCCCATCGACATTGCGCTGCTCATCAGCGTGTTCGTGGTGGCTGCCTGCGGTCTGCTGTACGAGCTGGCGGCGGGGGCGCTGGCGTCCTATGTGCTGGGCGACTCGGTGCTGCAGTTCAGCACCATCATCGGCACCTACCTGTTTGCCATGGGCCTGGGATCGTGGTTGTCGCGCTATTTCGAGCGGCAGCTGCCCGCGCACTTCCTGCGCATCGAGCTGCTGGTGGCGCTGATCGGCGGCGCGCTGCCCGCCACGCTGTTCCTGGCCAATGCGTACGCGCCGGGCGCGTTCCGGTTTCTGCTGTACGGCATGGTGCTGGTGGTGGGCACGCTGGTGGGGCTGGAGATTCCGCTGGTCATGCGCATCCTCAAGCGCAACGTGGTGCTCAAGGACCTGGTCTCGCAGGTGCTCACGTTCGACTACCTGGGCGCGCTGGCGGTGTCGCTGGCGTTTCCGCTGCTGCTGGTGCCGCACCTGGGGCTCATCCGCACGGGCCTGCTGTTCGGGCTGATGAACGCCGCTGTGGCGCTGTGGGCGGTGTGGCTGTTCCGGCATGAGCTGCGGCGCCTCCAAGCCCACTTGTTCGCCTGCCTGATGGTGGTGGGCCTGTTGCTGGCGGGGCTGGCGGGGGCCGAGCAGATCACGAGTCTGGCCGAGGACAAGTTCTACCAGGACCGCATCATCTTCACCACGGCCACGCCCTACCAGCGCATCGTGGTCACGCAGGGCCGCTATGGCCACCGGCTGTACCTCAATGGCAACCTGCAGTTTTCCGAGTCCGACGAATACCGCTACCACGAGGCCCTGGTGCACCCCGCCATGGCCGCGCACGGCGCGCCCAAGCGGGTGGCGGTGTTGGGCGGCGGCGACGGCATGGCGGTGCGCGAGATCCTCAAGTACCCCTCGGTCGAGTCCGTCACCCTGGTCGAGCTGGACCCGGCCATGACGCGCATCTTCAGCGAGAACCCCACGCTGGCAAAGCTCAACGGCCACGCGCTGCAAAACCCCAAGGTGACCATCGTCAACACCGATGCGTTTGGGTGGCTGCAGCAGGGGACGGACCTTTTTGACGTCATCGTGGTGGACTTTCCCGACCCCACTAACTTCTCCATCGGCAAGCTCTACACCAACAGCTTTTATGCCTTGCTGGACAAGCGGCTGGCGGCCAGTGGCTACGCCGTGGTGCAGACCACCTCGCCGCTGGTGGCGCGCCAGAGCTTCTGGACGGTGGTGCAGACCATCGAATCCGTGGGCCTCTCGACAGCGCCGTACCACGCCCATGTGCCCAGCTTTGGCGAATGGGGCTACGTTATTGCCAGCCGCAGGCCCTGGCGCCTGCCCGATGCCTTGCCGCCGGGGCTGCGGTTTTTGAGCCCACCGTCGCTGCCGCTGCTGTTCGACTTTCCGCTCGATATGGCGCGGGTGCCGGCCGATGTGAACCGCCTGTCCAACCAGGCCCTGGTGCACAGCTACGAGCGCGAATGGGGCAAGGTGGTGGCGCATTGAGCCATCCGTGGTCCGTGCCCCACCAGCATTCGCCGAGCGATTTGCAGGGGTTCTGCCCGCTGCCACCCACTTCACAATCGGCTACAAAGCTGTCAAGACTTGATCGCCGTGGGCGCCCCTGATGCTGGACCTTTTTTTCCTTTCTGACGCACAGCCCTATCCGCTGCTGTGGGCGCAGCACGATCCCTGGCTGGTGGCGCTGTCGGTGGGCATGGCGGTGCTGGCCTCGGTGCTGGCGCTGCAGATGGCGGGCCTGGCCCGGCGCGCCGACACCCGGTGCATGCGCCAGATGGCGCGGGGGTCCGGGGCTATGGCGCTGGGCGGCGGCATCTGGTCCATGCACTTCATCGGCATGCTGGCCTTCACGGTGTGCGCGCGCGGCCAGTTTGATGCGTGGACCACTGTGCTGTCCCTGCTGCCCAGTGTGGGCGCGTCGTGGGTGGCGCTGGGCTTGCTGATGCGCCGCGAGATCAGCCGTACCGCCCTGGTGGTGGGCGGGGTGCTGGTGGGCGCCGGCATTGGTGCCATGCACTACATCGGCATGGCGGCGTCGCAGTGGGCGCCGGTCATGCGCTACGACCCCTGGGGGTTCGCCGCCTCGGTGCTGGTGGCAGTGCTGCTGGCCATCGTGGCCCTGTGGGTGCGGTTTGGGCTGGAGCGTGTGGTGCGCTGGCGTGCCCGTTGGCTCAATGCGGTGGCGGGCGTCGTCATGGGGCTGGCGATTGCCGGCATGCACTACACCGGCATGGCGGCCTTGCGTTTTACCGATGAACCCGACGAACTGGACCTGCTGGCTGCGGCGGGTGGCACGCCCCTGGCGCTGGCCGTCGCGGCGGTGGCGGTGGGCGTTGGCCTGCTGGTGATTGCCATTAATGCCGGCCTGCGCTACCGGCAGATGTTCCTGCAGATGCGCCAGAGCGAGTCCCGCCTGCGCGCCATTGCCGACACGGCCGTGGACGGCATGGTGATGATCGACGCGCAGGGCCGGGTGCAGTCCTTCAATGCGGCGGCCGAACGCATCCTGGGCTGGCGCCCCGAGGATGTGGTGGGCCAGAACGTGTCCATGCTCATGCCTGAGCCCGACCGCTCGCGCCACGACACCTATCTGCAGCGCTACCTGCAGGGCCAGGGCGGTGGCGTGGTCGGCGCCAACAGCCGCGAGGTGCTGGCCTTGCGCCCCGACGGCAATACCGTGCCCATTCGCATTGCCGTGGGACGCGTACCGCTGGATGGCGAACCGGTGTTTGTGGGGTTCATCAGCGACCTGACCCAGCGCCGCGCGATGGAGCAGGAGCTCAAGGCGAGCGAGCAGCGTTTGCGCTCGCTGATAGGGAACATTCCTGGTGTGACTTTTCGCTGTCGCTATGACGCCGACTGGACCATGCTCTTCATCAGTGATGCCGTGACAGCGCTGACGGGGTGGCTGCCGCAAGACTTCCTGCAAGGGCGTGTCAACTTCACACAGTTAACGCTGCCTGAAGAGGTGGACCGTCTTTGGAACGAGGTGTCGGCAGCCATTGAGGAGCACAGGCCTTATCACGTGGAGTTTGGCCTGCGTGACCGCGAGGGCCGCTTGCGCTGGGTGTCCGAAAGCGGGCGCCCCGTCGTGGGGGACGATGGCCAAGTGCAATGGATTGACGGGGTCATCATGGACATGACCGCCTTCAAGGAGCGCAACGCAGAGTTCGAAAGCACCGTGCGCGCCATCAACCGCGCGCTGGCGGTAGTGGAGTTCGACATGCAGGGCCGTGTGCTCCACGCCAATGACAACTTCCTCAGTCTGATGGGCTATGGCCTCCAGGAGATCGTGGGCCAGCACCACCGCATGTTCTGCGAGCCCGCCTACGCGCAGACCGAGGCGTATGCGCAGTTCTGGGACCAGCTCCGATCCGGTCAGCTGGACGGCGGCGAATACCTGCGCCTGGGCAAGGACGGGCGGCGCATCTGGATCCAGGCCACCTACAACCCCATTTTTGACGCGCAGGGCCAGCCCTTCAAGGTCGTCAAGTTTGCGACCGACCTCACCCAGCGCCGCACCATGGAGCAAGAGCTGCGCGCCGCCAAGGAGCGTGCCGAGCAGGCCGCTGCCGCGCGCAGCACCTTCCTGGCCAACATGAGCCACGAGATCCGCACGCCCATGAACGCCATCATCGGCTTTACCGAGGCCCTGCTCGACACCCCCATGGACGCGCAGCAGCGCCGCCACCTGGGCACCGTGCAGCATGCGGCGCGCTCCATGCTGCGCCTGCTCAACGACATCCTGGACACCGCCAAACTGGAAAAAGGCGCGGTGGAACTGGAGATTGCAGACTTCTCGCTGCAGGAGGTGTGCGACCAGATCCTCGCCTCGCTGCGCATCCATGCGGGCAAGAAGGGGCTCGCGCTGCAGTGCGTCACGGACGACCGGGTGCCGCCCTACCTGCGGGGCGATGCTCTGCGCCTGCAGCAGGTGCTGCTCAACCTGCTGGGCAACGCGCTCAAGTTCACCGAGCGCGGCCATGTGCTGCTGCGGCTGGACTACCACGACGGCACGCTGGTGATGGAGGTGGAGGACACCGGCATCGGCATTGCCGCGCAGCACCTGGAGCGCATCTTCGACCCCTTTGCACAGGCCGACGCGTCCACCACGCGGCAGTTCGGTGGCACCGGCCTGGGCACCACCATCTCGCGCCAGCTGGTCGAGCTGATGGGCGGCAGCATCAGTGTGCGCAGCACCCTGGGGGTGGGCACCACGTTCACGGTATGTGTGCCGCTGCCCGTGGGCCAGGCCCTGGCTGCCGTGGCCAACGTCAGTCAGGCCGTGCAGCTGCCGCCGCTGCGCATGCTGGTGGTGGACGATGTGCCGGCCAACATCGAGCTGCTGCAGATCCACCTGGACCGGGGGCGTCACCAGGTCACCGTGGCGCGGGACGGGGAAAGCGCGGTCGCCGCCTACGAGGCCGGGCGCTTTGACGTGGTGCTGATGGACCTGCAGATGCCCGGCATGGACGGCCTGGAGGCCACGCGCCGCATCCGCGCGTTCGAGCAGGCGCAACGGCGCAAGCCGGTGCCGGTGATCGCCCTGTCCGCCAGCGTGCTGGAGCAGGACCGGCGCAACGCCCGCGCTGCCGGTATGGACGGCTTTGCCAGCAAGCCGCTGGAGCCCGCCCGCCTGTTCCGCGAGATCGCCCGCGTGCTGCACCTGCAGCCTGATGCCTCCTCCTCGGGCTGGAGCAGCCTGCAGACCCTGGCGCGCGGCCCCGACTTGCCCCCGGGCCCCCAGGCTACCGTGCCTGCCGTGGACTGGGAACGCGGCACCCGCCTGTGGGGCCAGCGCGCCTTGCTGCGCGATGCCGTGGCGCGCCTGCTGGCCGACCACGCTGCCACCCCCGCCACCTTGCAGGCCATGGTGGTGCAGCCCGACATGGACGCGGCCCGCGCGCTGGCCCACCGCCTGCGTGGTGCGGCAGGCAACCTGGCGCTGGGCCCGCTGCAAACGCTGGCGCAGCGCATTGAGGAGGCGGCCCACAGCCTGGACCGCACGGCGCTGCAGCCGCTGGTGGCTGCCTTGCCCGCCGCGTTGCAGGCCGTGCAGCAGGCCCTGGCCCACGAGGCCGAGGCCGCCGCAGCACCCGCCCCCGGCGTGGGCCAGCACGCGCCGCTGACCGCCGACCAGCGCCAGCAGGCCCGGGCCGCCGCGCACGCGCTGCAGCAGGCCCTGGCCCAGTCCGAGCTGGCCCAGCCGCCGCTGGACGTGCTGGTGCAGCTATTGCCCGCCGACGCCACCGAGCGCCTGCAAGAGGCCATTGACCGCTTTGACTTTGACCAGGCCGTGGTGGAGCTGCAGCAGCTGCGCACGCACTGGCTGGACGAACCCCTGGAGAGCCCCGCATGACCCTGGCCCCCGAACAGCGGCCCCGCCTGTTGCTGGTGGACGATGAGCCCACCAACTTGCAAGTGCTGCGCCACATCTTGCAGGCCGACTACCGCCTGCTGTTTGCCACCGACGGCGAACGCGCGCTGCAGGTGGCGCGCGAGCAGCGGCCCGACCTGGTGCTGCTCGACATCATGATGCCCAACCTGGATGGCTACGCCGTCTGCCGCGCGCTCAAGGCCGATGCCGCCACGGCCTCCATCCCGGTGATTTTCATCACCGCCCTCACCGACAGCCAGGACGAAACCGCCGGGTTTGACGCAGGCGCGGTGGACTACATCACCAAGCCTGTCAGCCCGCCCGTGGTGCGCGCGCGGGTGCGCACCCACCTGTCGCTGGTGCGCATGGACGAACTGCGCGAAACCCGCCTGCAGATCGTGCAGCGCCTGGGCCGCGCGGCCGAATACAAGGACAACGAAACCGGCATGCATGTGATCCGCATGAGCCACTTTGCCCAGCTGCTGGCGCTGGCCGCAGGCCACAGCCCGGCCTGGGCCGAAGACCTGCTCAACGCCGCGCCCATGCACGACGTGGGCAAGATCGGCATCCCCGACGCCGTGCTGCGCAAGCCCGGCCCGCTGGACGCCGCCGAGTGGGACACCATGCGCCGCCACCCCGAGATCGGCGCCGAGATCATCGGCGAGCACCCGTCCGGCGTGCTGCAGCTGGCCCGTGAGATTGCGCTTGCCCACCACGAAAAGTGGGACGGCAGCGGCTACCCGCGCGGCCTGGCGGGCGAGGCCATTCCGGTGTCGGCGCGCATCGTGGCGGTGGCCGATGTGTTCGATGCGCTCACCACCCGCCGCCCCTACAAGGAACCCTGGCCCGTGCAGGATGCGCTGGACCACATTGCAGCGCAGGCCGGCAAACACTTCGACCCCGCCCTGGTGGCGCTGTTTGCCCCGCTGGTGCCGCAGCTGCTTGAGATCCGCGCCCGCTGGGCCGATTGAGGCGTGACCGCATGACCCCCTGGACCCTGCAGCGTCGCCAGTTTGTGGCGGGCGCCGCCGCCCTGGCCACGGCCGCGCTGGGTGGGTGCGACCGCGCCGCGCCGCCGCTGGAAGGCGGCTTCACCGGCATCGACATGGCGCGCGGCCACCAGCTGCGCGAGTGGCTGGCACGGGGCACCTGGCCCGAGCCCGCCGTGGTGCGGCGCGCGCAGGTCATCATTGCCGGTGGTGGCGTAGCGGGGCTGGCCGCCGCGCGCGCGCTGCGCCTGGCGGGCGTGCAGGACTTTGCGCTGCTGGAGCTGGAAGACACCGCAGGCGGCAACAGCCGGGGCACCGCCGTCAACGGCATGGCCTGCCCGCAGGGCGCGCACTACCTGCCCGTGCCCGGCGACGATGCGCGCGAGGTGCAGGACCTGCTGGAGGAGTTGGGCCTGCGCCAGCGCGTGGCCGGGCACTGGCAGTACGACGAACGCCACCTGTGCCACAGCCCGCAGGAGCGCCTGTACTTCGATGGCGAGTGGCAGGACGGCCTGCTGCCCGTGCAGGGCGTGGGCGAGGCCACGCTGGCGCAGTACCGCCGCTTTGCCCGGGCCGTGGACGCGCAGGCCCGCGCCGCCCGGTTTGCCATGCCCGCACTTAAGCTGTGGACCGCCCGGCGCCCACTGGCGCCCAGCCAGCAGGCGCTGGACGCGATGACGTTTGCCGCCTGGCTGGCGCAGGAAGGGCTGGACGATGCCCACCTGCGCTGGTACCTGGACTACTGCTGCCGCGACGACTACGGCGCCGGGGCCGACCGCGTCTCGGCCTGGGCGGGCATCCACTACTTTGCCAGCCGCCATGGCTTTCATGCGCCCGGCGAGGCCGTGGACGAAGCCCGCGAAAGCGTGTTGACCTGGCCCGAGGGCAATGGCTGGATCACCCGGCGCCTGGCCGAGCCGCTGGCCAACACGTCCCACGGCGGCGGCCAGCTGCGCACCGGCACCAGCGTGCTGCGCATCACCGAAGGCCGCCACGGCGTGGAGGTGGATGCGTTCAACCACGCCACCGACAGCGTGGAACGCTGGCAGGCGCCACGCTGCATCGTGGCGCTGCCCGTCTTCGTGGCGGCGCGCGTGGTGCAGAACCCGCCCGCCTTCCTCACCGGGGCGGCCCAGCGCCTGTCCTGGGCGCCCTGGCTGGTGGCCAACATCCACATCCACAGCCCGCTCACCGACCGCCCGGGCGCCGCGCCGGCCTGGGACAACGTCCTGTACGCCGACCCTACGGCGGGGGGCCTGGGCTATGTGAACGCCGGCCACCAGCGCCTGGACACCCGCGCCACGCTGGCCGGCCCCACCGTGCTCACCTACTACCAGGCGCTGGGCGACCGGGCGGACGGCCGTCAGCAACTGGCCACCCAGCCCTGGCAGCACTGGGCCGACGCCGCCCTGGCCGCCCTGGCCGTGCCGCACCCCGACCTGCGCCAGCGCGCCACGCGCGTGGACATCACCCGCTACGGGCACGCAATGTCCATCCCCACACCGGGTTTGCAGCAGTTTTTGAGCCAAATCGGCCTGGAGCGGAGGTCTTTCATGCCCAAGGTGCTATCAAATGGTGAGCGCACCGCCTGGTTGCCCACGCCCACCACCGCACGGCTGGCGTTTGCGCATGCCGACTGGTCGGGGTATTCGGTGTTTGAAGAAGCCTTCACGCGCGGGCATGGCGCGGGGCTGGTGGCCGCCGCCGGTTGATGCCTGCGGCGATTCGTCCGGGCGGCCCCTGGGGATCTTCTGCACGAATCGAGCGGTAAGTGGGCACTGCGGATCGGGATGGGCTGCAAGGCGCAAAACGCAGCAATAGCCGAAGCTATTGCGAGTATTTGCAACGCCGCAGACCGCCCGAGGCCGCAGATGCACACGGCGCGGTGATTCGTGCAGAGGGTCCCTAGCCGCGCTGTCCGTCCCACCACATCCCCAGGCACAGCGCGACGCCCACGGCATACAGCAGCCAGGTGGCCGAGACGACATAGGGATAGAACATCAACGCCACGCCCCACCAGCGGGTGCGCGGCTGATGCGCACGCTTGCCGTGCCAGTAGGCCGCCATGCCGATCAGGCCAAACAGAATGGCCCCCACGATGTAGGCCGGGCTGGGCAGCTCCAGGCCGAGGGATTGCAGTGCAGAGAGGGTTTCCATGGCGGGGGCGCAGGCTGTGCGGGTGGGGTGAGGCCGGTGTGATTCCTGCCAGCGGAAAAAGGTCCCTGGCACGGTTCCTGGTGTGTGCCCGATTCGGCGTTGCCTGGTGGGGGGCGTTGGAGAACCGCTTTTCATGGCGGTGTCACAGGGCGGCGGCATCGTTCACGGTTTTGGCTCTCTTCCCCTTGACCACCATGTCCCGACTGTCCCCAATTGCCGCCTGCGCAGCGCTGCTGTGCGCTGCCGCCACCCCCGCCATCGCCCAGCAGGCCTACCCCGCCACCCTGGCCGGTCACGCCGTGCTGCCCGCCCTCACCGTGGTTGCCGCACCCAAGGACGCGCCGCAAGACCTGCAGGTGGCCGGCAAGTTCACCACCCCCCGCCGTGTGGACGCCGTGGGCAGCGTGATGGGCCAGTCGGGCGGCCGCGACACGGGTGTGTCGTTGCCGTTTCAGGGCCAGCCCCTCCAGGGCCACTCGGGCATCAAGCGCATGGCCGACGGATCGTTCTGGATCCTCACCGACAACGGCGCGGGCTCCAAGGCCAACTCGCCCGACTTCATGCTGCACCTGAGCCACTACACCGTGGACTTCAAGTCGGGCCAGTTCAACCGTCTCAAGACCCTCTTCCTGCACGACCCCGACAAGAAGATCCCCTTCCGCATCACCCACGAAGGCACCGACAAGCGCTACCTGACCGGCGCCGACTTCGACCCCGAGAGCTTCCAGTTCGCCGGTGGCGCGCTGTGGATCGGCGAAGAGTTTGGCCCCTTCCTCATCAAGGCCGATCTGAACGGCAAGGTGCTGGCCGTGTTCGAAACGCAGGTGGACGGCCAGGTCGTGCGCTCGCCCGACGCCCCCGGAGTGTTGATGCCCGGCGCACCCGACGCCAAGCCCACGCCGTTCGAGGTCAAGCGCTCCAAGGGCTACGAAGGCATGGCCTCCAGCAAGGACGGCAGCAAGCTCTATGCGCTGCTCGAAGGCGCGCTGTGGAACGACGGCGCCAAGGCGTACGAAAACGTGGGCGGCAAGCAGTACCTGCGGGTGCTCGAATTTGATGTGAAGACCGAGCAATGGACCGGCCGCCACTGGAAGTACGTGCTGGAAGCCAACCACCACGCCATTGGCGACTTCAACATGATCGATGCCACCACGGGCCTCATCATCGAGCGCGACAATGGTGAAGGCACGGCCGACAAGGCCTGCCCTGAAGGCCAGAAGCGCACGGACTGCTTCCACGACCTCGCCAAGTTCAAGCGCGTCTACAAGGTCGAGCTGAGCGACGCCAACGTGGGCGGCGAAATCCGCAAGGTGGGCTACATCGACCTCATGAACATCCAGGACCCGCAGCGCCTGGCCCGTAAGCCGCTGAACAACGGCGTGTTGACCTTCCCGTTCTTCACCATCGAAAACGTGGACATCGTGGACGGCACGCACATCGTGGTGGGCAACGACAACAATCTGCCTTTCAGCAGCAGCCGCGACCCGAACAAGGCGGATGACAACGAGCTGGTGTTGTTGGAGGTCGGGGAACTCTTGCGCGCCAAGTAACCCGGCGCCAGCGCGCGGTGGGGGCCGGGTGGCAAAATTCCCGGTTCCCGTTCCAACGTACCCGGAAGCCGCGCCACCATGTTCACAGGCATCGTCCAAGCCACGGCAGGCATTGCCGCCATTCACGACCGCGCAGGGCTGCGCACGTTCACACTCGATTTCCCCGAGGGCTTCTGCCAGGACCTTGCCATTGGCGCCAGCGTGGCCACCGATGGCGTGTGTCTCACGGTCACCGAGATCCTGTCGCCCACGCAGGCCAACTTCGACGTGATGCTGCAGAGCCTGAACATCACCACGCTGGGCAGCTACGCGCAGGGCGACCGTGTGAACGTGGAGCGCGCTGCCAAGGACGGCGCCGAGATCGGCGGCCACCCGCTGTCGGGGCATGTGGACTTCACTGGCACGCTCATCGAGCGGCGCGAGTTCGACAACAACCTGGTGTGGCGCGTGGCCGTGCCCGAGGCGTTCCGCCGCTACATCTTTGCCAAGGGCTACATCGCCATCCACGGCGCCAGCCTCACGGTGGCCGAGGTGAACCGGCAAGAGGGCTGGTTCGAGATCTGGATGATCCCCGAGACCCGCCGCGCCACGGTGTTTGAGCACAAGAAGGTGGGCGACCGCCTGAACATCGAGATCGAGCGCAGCACGCAGGTGGTGGTGGACACCGTCCGCGAGGCCGTGCAGGAGAGCCTGGGCCGCCTTCAGCCCTTGCTGGAGGCGTTGTTGAAGGAAAAGGGCCTGTCGCTCGACGACTTTGTGCAGGCGCCCGTGCTGCCGCACTGACCCAGCGAAGCTCTCCCATGTCCGTGGTGGTGCGCCCGCTGGCGCTGAGCGATCTGGCCGACCTGCTGGCCGTGCAACTGGCCTGTTATGGCGAAGGGTTTGTGGAGAGCGGCGAGGTGTTTGCCCGCCGTCTCGCCAGCCCCGCCAATTGCTCGCTGGTGCTGGTGCAAGGCGGCGCGGTGTGTGCCTACCTGGCGGCTTACCGCAGCGTGCGTGGCAAGGTCACCCCGCTGCACGGCGACTTTGAAGCCGCTGCTGAGCCCGACACGCTGTACCTGCACGACATGGCTGTGTCGCCAGCGTGCGCGGGCCAAGGACTGGCCCGCACGCTGCTGCAACCGCTGTGGGCCCAGGCTGCTGCCGAAGGGCTGCGACACACGGCCCTGGTGTCGGTGCAGGGTACGCAGCCGTACTGGCAGCGCCACGGGTATGCACTGCAGGTACTGCACGATGCGGAGCAGCGCGCACGAGTTGCCAGCTACGGCGATGGTGCGGTGTACATGGCGCGTGCGCTGTGGGAAAGCGGATGGCCTGCTGGTTGCGACAAACAGAGAGTGGCCATGACGAGGCAATAAGACTGGCTTATCCTGGCCTTGCACACCGCATGCAGAGATTGATGCGGTCTCCTTTGCCACGAAACAAACGGCCATTGATCGCATTGAATGGCGATGGACGCTCAGCATGCCGTGAGCGTTTTGGGATTGCCCCTGAGCTCGGGCACTTCTCGCTTCACATTGGTGTCCTGGCAGGAGACCGGCTAACGGAGGCACAGGCCAACCGCTTTGCGATTACTGTTGTTGCCAAGGACCACCCTCCCGACTGAAAGTCGAGTATCCACACGAGGCCATCGCCTCAACTGGCAGGGCCTTTCAGGGCCTCAGCTCCGGGGGGCCGTCTCAAAGGCCACCATCTTTTTTAGAGGGCGTCAGCTTGGACTCCTTTCAGCAGACCAAGCTCGGACAGGTTATGTGGGACTCAATCGGCATGGTGAGGCACCGAGGGAGGCGGAAGTCCATCTGATTCCGAACGAAAAGCCGGAAGTGCTTGCAGAAGGACTGAAGGTTATGAGGGAGCATTTCAGCGTCCCTCAGTCTGCCGTTGCTATAGAGATGCGGGCGCAGCCACGGCTTCTTCAGGCGCTCATTTGAGCAACGCCAGTGAGCCCACCGCGAACGTTGTCAGCATGCTCAAACCGCCAATACGCAGAGTTGGTGCACCCTGAGTCCCGTCGCCGAGCATTCTGTAGTGCCTGACAGGCACATCCTTGGCCAGTTTCTAACGATCTACTCCCACTTTCACGGAACCGTGCCCGAGCCGGCAGCACCGGCAAGCTCGTTCGCGCTGAAGCCGCGCTCGTGCATCTCGTGAACCAATTTCCAGTCATTCATACAAATGCCCCGTGATGCTATCGACTCGCGGGCAGGCGTCGCGATACCGCGCCCCGCTTGGCGCCGTCGGAACTGCTAATGTGCCGATCCCACAAGTTTTCGTAGTCTGCAGACCTTGAGGAAGGCGGACTGCCGGGTCGATGCAGGTCCGTGTCGACTGTGTCCACCGGCCGTGCGAAATGGGCCACCCATCAGGCAGTCGAGCCACCTTTGGGTGCCGAACTCTCAGAGTTTTCCGGTCTTAGCTTATCAACGCGACATGCACCGAGGAGGATCATGGTGCGCACAAAATCTTCACGCAACGTGCGCAGCCAAGTCTCGACACCGTGCTGGCCCGAAGCAGCAAGCGCGTAGAGGACCGGCCGTCCGACCAGGACCGCTTTCGCGCCGAGGGCCAATGCTTTCGCTACGTCCGTACCGCGTCGGATGCCGCTGTCCATCAGAACGGGGATGCTCTTCCCAACAGCACTAACCACGGATGGCAAGGCAGAGATCGCCGAAGGTGAGGCATCCAGCTGCCGCCCGCCGTGGTTAGAGACTATGAGCCCATCAATGCCGTGGTCGAGCGCTCTGCGGGCATCCTCAGCGTGCAGGATTCCCTTGAGCAGCAGCGGCCCCTTCCACAACTCTCGCAGCCATGCAAGCTGTTCCCAGGCCAACGTGCGGTCCATGGCACGTGCCAACAGTGCTGCCTGCAAGGCCGGTGAAATGGCCTCGCCATCGTCAGGCCGCAGATTGGCGAACTCCGGTGCGCCATGGCTTACCATCCCGAGCGCCCAGCCAGGATGCCGAGCAATGTCGAGGGCGAGCCGTGCTGATGGCTTAAAAGGCAGACGAAAGCCGTTGCGCAGATCGAGTTCCCGATTGCCGCTCACCGGCACATCCACCGTAAGCACCAAGGCTTCATATCCGGCAGTCTGTGCACGCCTGACGACGCGTTCAGCCATCTCCCTGTGCATCACATACAGCTGCATCCATTGCGCGCTGTCCGGAGCCGTCGCCCGCACCTCTTCCAGACGCGTGTTCGACGCCGTTGACAAGGCAAACCCGATCCCGGCTCCTGCGGCAGCTCGCGCGATGGCGCGGTCGCCGTCAGGCCGGATCAGCCCATTCAACCCAGTCGGCGCGACGCCGACCGGCATGGTCCACCGACGGCCGAACAGCTCGACGCCAGTGTCGAGCATACTGGTATCGCGCAAAACCCGAGGCTGCAGGATGCAAGCGTCGAGGTCTGCACGATTGCGCTTCAGACACAGCCCGTCGTCTGCCGCGCCATCGATGTAGTCGAACACGAATCGCGGCAGACGGCGCTGGGCGGCGGCTCGCCAATCACCTACATTGAGCAACATGCGCGCGATGGTCAGTCGAGCTTGACGTTGGCCGACTTGATGACCGCACCCCATCGGGCGCGTTCGGCCTTCACGTAGGTGTTCATCTGTTCCGGCGTGCCGGGCATGGCTTCAATGGCCAGCGCTTGCATGCGGGTCTTGACAGGCTCTGAAGCCAGCGCGCTCTGCAGCGCCGCAGTCAACGCCGTAATCTGCTCTTTCGACGCACCTGCAGGAACGACCAACCCTTGCCACGCAAACGCCTCGAAATCAGGTAAGCCCTGCTCAGCCAACGTAGGCATGTCAGGCAACACCTTCACCCGGCTGGTGCTGGCCACGCCAAGGGCCCGCAAGCGACCTCCCTGCAAGTGAGGGACGACGCTTGCACTGTCCATCAAGGCCATTTCAACCTGTCCGCCCATGATGTCTTGTACAGCCAGCGCCCCACCACGGTACGGTACGTGCTGAAGGTTCAAGCCTGTTCTTTCACGGTAAAGCTCGCCTGCCAAATGCTGCGGGCTACCGATACCGGCCGAAGCGAAACTGATGGGTGTCTTGCTGGCCTTTGCCCAAGCAACAAACTCTTTGTAGTTGGTCACGGGCACCTGCGGACCGACCACCAGCACCAGAGGAAACCGTCCGAGCAGTCCGACCGACTTGAAGTCCTTGTCAGGATCAAACGGCAACTTGGCGAAAAGCCAGGGGTTGGCCGCCAGCGTTGCAAAGTCGGCTGTGAAGAGCATGTTGTCATGCGCTTTCGACTTGGCAACGTAGTCGGCCGCAATATTGGTGGCCCCGCCCGGCTTGTTGTTGATGATGATGTTGCGGCCCATGGTCTTACCCATCTGTTCTGCGACGGTGCGGGCCAATGCGTCGGAACCGCCTCCTGCTGCGTAGCCGACCACCCATTCGGTGGTACGGCTGTCCTGCGCGAAGGAGCACAGCGGCGCTGCGAGCACGAGTGCTGCAACAGCGCGACGGGTCAGTTGAAATGCGATCATTTTTGATGTCTCCTGGGGTGCATTGAAAAAATCGATTGAAAGGAAGGCAGCTTCAAGTCCTTGAGAGTCTGAAGGCTGACATTCGCCGCGGAACTTGGAGCGCTTGAACTGGCGCTTTGTTGGGCAGAACCATGAAGTTCGCTGGCCTGTGTACAGACACGCTGGTTAGCTCAATGCTTGGAATGGATTCCCGCCTGTCGCTCCTGCACGAGCCGCACAACCTGCAGCAACGTGCGTGTGCAGGGAACCGGAATGCCGAGGTCTGCAGCGGTAGTCACCACGGCGCCGTTGATCGCTTCGATCTCGGTATTCCGTCCGGCTAGCACGTCCTGCAGCATCGAGGGCTTGTGGCCCACGTGGCGTGCGATGGCGTCGGCCACGCGTGCCTTGCATGCTTGCGTTTGCACAGCGATGCCACGCGCCTGCGCGACGGCTAGCACCTCGTCGACCACGGCAAATGCCAGAGCCAGCCCGTCTTCGATGGCGCCAAGTTGGTCCACAGTGCAGTGGGTGGCAGTGCAAATACTGTTCAGGGCGGCGTTGAAGGCCACCTTTTCCCAGATGGCGGACCACACTGCGGCGTCTGCTGTACAGGCAAGCCCTGCACCATTGAGCGCCTGCACGACCTCGGCTACTGCAGGGTGGTCCCGTCCGTCTGCGGACATCAGGCGGACCAGGCCCTGGCCGTGGGAATGGACATGGCCAGGGCCCACCAGATCGGCAGGCCATGTGGTCACACCGATCAGAATGCGCTCGGCGGGCACATGCTGCGCAATGATTTCCGCATTGCCCAGCCCATTCTGCAAGGAGAGCACATGGGTATGGGCCCCGAGCAGATGGGCCACGCCAGCGAGCGCACTGGATGTGTGCAAGGTCTTGGTGAAGACCATGAGGAGGTCCGGCGCGCCGCTTGCCTGCGAGGGCGAACAGGCCCGAAGCGAACTCACGTGGCGATCACCTTGGTCCGTGTGCAAGCGAAGCCCCCTGGACCCGATGGCTTCGACGTGCGCAGCATTGACGTCCACGAGCGTCACGTCGTGGCCCGCCTCCGCAAGCAACCCACCGAACAAAGAGCCCATGGCACCTGCGCCGACCACCATGATCTTCATGGCGCGACACCTTGCGTGCAGGTTGATTTGAAAGACGTCATTGCATCAATTCCCAAAGAAGGCGCGGTTCGGTCATGCGAACCCGGACATGGGGGATGGTTTGGGCACCAGGTCAGAAGGGGTAGTGCCTTTCTGCGGTCTGGACAGTGATCCAGCGCAGGTCGGTGAACGCCTCGATTCCGACACGTCCGCCGAAGCGCCCCCAGCCGCTGGCTTTGACACCGCCAAACGGCATCTGGGCTTCGTCATGCACGGTGGGACCATTGATGTGGCATATGCCGGACTCGATGCGCTGGGCGACCCGCCAGCCACGTGCAGCATCGCCCGTGAACACTGCTGCAGACAGACCAAACGCGTTGTCGTTGGCGCAGGCGATAGCTGCCTCTTCCCCATCCACACGCACGATGGCCTTGACTGGCGCGAACGTCTCTTCCGCGTAGATGCGCATGCTCGCTGTCACATGGTCCAGCAGAGTGGCAGGCATCAATGTGCTATCGGCCTTGCCACCGCAAACGAGCCTCGCGCCCTTGCTCAGAGCGTCGTCGATGAGTTCGTTGACCCGATGCACCGTGCGCATGTCCACCACCGAGCCGAGGACCACAGGACCCTTACGGGGATCGCCCAGCGGCAAGGCCTGGGCCTTGGCTGCCAGCCTGGCCACGAAGGCGTCGGCAATCTTGTTGTCGACAACAATGCGCTCGGTGGACATGCAGATCTGCCCCGAGTTGGCAAAGGCACCAAACGCGGCTCCATTGACGGCGGCGTCGATGTCTGCGTCATCAAGGACCAGAAGCGGGGCTTTGCCGCCCAGCTCCAGCACCGACGGTTTTAGGTGGAACGCACAGCGCGAAGCGATGATGCGCCCCACATGGGTGGATCCCGTGAAGTTCACACGCTTGACTGCCGGGTGCGAGATCAGGGCCTCAACGACCTCGGCAGCGTCATTCGGTGCGTTGGTGACGAAGTTGACCACGCCTGGAGGCAGACCCGCATCCTGCAGCGCCTGGATGATCAGGCCATGGGTGGCTGGGCACAATTCGCTGCCTTTGAGCACCACCGTGTTGCCACAGGCCAGCGGGACGGCAACAGCACGCACGCCCAGGATCACGGGAGCGTTCCAGGGAGCCATGCCCACCACGACACCAGCCGCCTGCCGTGTTGCCAGTGCCAGGCTGCCCGGCACATTGGAGGGGATGACCTCGCCGCTGATCTGCGTGGTCAGCGCAGCGGCCTCCACCAGCATGTCCGCGGCCAGATGCACGTTGAAGCCGGCCCAGATGCCCGAGGCTCCGATCTCGCTGGCCATGGCGGATGCGAAGTCGGCGGCTTTGCTCTCCAGCGATTGAGCGGCCTTGAGCAAGAGGACCCGGCGCTCTCCGGGGGCCGTTTGGGACCAGGCGGGGAATGCAGCTGATGCGGCGTCCACGGCTGCGATAGCATCTTGCGGGGTGGCCGCTGGCGCGGTGGTCGCGACTGCGCCATCCAGCGGGTTGCTGCGCGTGAAGGTGGCGCCTCCGGTGGCGGTTCGAGCCTCGCCATTGATCAGCATCGTGATGGTGTTCATGCAGTGTCTCCTGAGTGAGTTATGGGTTGTTAAGCGTGGTGAGATCAGGCGACTACCAGTTCGATCAGTCGCGGCCCTTCGGCGTGCAAGGCAATGCGCAGTTCTTCAGGCAGGTTTAAAGGGTTGTCCACACGGCTGGCCTGCAGGCCCTGGCCCTTGGCCAACAGCACAAAATCCAGATTAGGCAAGTCCGTACCGGCAGGCTTTTCTCCCGCAGCGAAGCCGAAGACCGGGGCGAAGTCCTGCAGCGCCGCATAGCGCCGGTTGTTGAGAATCACGAAGGTGATGGGCAGGGCCAGTTGCGCGGCGGTGTAGAGCGCCTGAATGGAATACATGCTCGACCCATCGCCGATGAGCGCGATGGTCCGGCCCTTCAGGCCCCTCTTCTGCCGGCCCAGCGCCACGCCTACCGCAGCCGGCATACCAAAGCCCAAGCCACCACTGGCCATGGTGTAGAAGCTGTCCGCACCGGCCATGGGCAAACGCGCCTGCATCACACCCCGCGAGCCGGGAGCCTCTTCCACAACCACATCGTCTTCGTGGCGTGTTTCGTGCAGCACCTGAAGCGTATAGGCCACGCTCATGGGGCTGTCTGCCGGCACAGGTTCTGCGCGCGGCCTAACCGCAGGAGGCACCCGCTTCTTGGTGGTGGATGCCTCAAGCAAGGCTTTGATCGCAAGATGCAAGCTGGACACGAGGCTGTTGCCAATCGGCGCCCAGGCGGCGATCTGGGGGTCATCCACGATCTGCCACAAGGTGGCGCCAGGCGGAATGTGCGGACCATGGCCTTCGACGTGGTACAGGAACGCAGGGGCGCCCAGCACCAGCACCAGATCGTGATCCTGCAGCCGCTGCACGATAGGCTCACGCATGGCGGGGAGAAAACCACCAAAAAGGCGGTGCCCTTCAGGAAAGCTGCAGCGCGCGCTCATGGGAGCGGTGTAGACGGTCGCCTGGTGCGTTTCAGCCAGTTGCACCAGCCAATCCATCGCGCCGTCACGGTCCACGCCTGTGCCTGCCACGATAGCTGGGTTCTGCGCATTGTTGAGCGCCTGCGCCACTTGCTGAAGCACCTCGGGATCGGGTGCGATGCTGCGGCTGACCTTGCGCGGTACCACCCAGTCGGTGGTCTTTTCCCAGTCGTCTGCAGGAATTGACACGAAGACCGGCCCGCAGGGAGCCTGCATCGCCATGTGGTAGGCACGGGCCAGGGCCAGCGGCACATCTTCCGCACGGGCAGGTTCGCACGCCCATTTGACGTAGGGCTTGGGCAACTCCGTGGATTGGGCTGCGAACAGGAACGGATCGAACGGCAGCATGGAGCGTGCCTGTTGCCCTGCAGTGATGATGAGGGGTGTCTGGTTCTTGAAGGCCGTGAAGATATTGCCCATCGCATGCCCCACGCCCGCAGCGGAATGCAAGTTCACCAACGCTGCATTGCCTGTGACCTGTGCGTACCCGTCTGCCATGCCCACCACCACGGACTCCTGCAGGCCCAAAACGTAGCGAAAGTCTTGCGGGAAGTCCCGGAACATGGGCAGTTCAGTGGAGCCCGGGTTGCCGAAAATGGTGTCAATCCCGAGATCTCGCATCAATTGCAAGAATGCTTCGCGCACGGTTGGTAAGTGTTTCGAATGGTTGTGCATGGCGTTTCTGCAGTGTCTGCAGATGTAGAACAGCCCGCAGTTTCGGCATACCAAGAAAATTCGACAAGAATATGAGCCTACTAAGTGCTATTGGATAAACCAATAAATGGAACAGCTCGATCTGAACCTTCTGAGGGTGTTCGATGTCATCTATCGCACCCGCAATGTGAGCCGTGCATCGGAACAACTGGGGATGTCCCAGCCCTCGACCAGCCAAGCGCTGACCAGGCTGCGATTGGCGTTGGGTGACCCGTTGTTTGAAAGAACACGAGGTGGCATGCGCCCCACGCCTCGGGCCGATGACTTAGCGCGGTCGGTCCAATCAGGGCTGGCGCAGCTGGAGGCCGGACTGTCGTCCGACAACACCTTCAATCCGCACCATTCGACGACTGAATTGCGGATTCACCTCACCGACATTGGCGAGGCACGGTTTCTGCCGGAGTTGATGTCCGAGATGAGAAGAATTGCTCCTGGCATAGAAGTTCGCGCACGCGCCTGGCCGCAATCCGAGATTGGAATGGCCTTGGACAGTGGAGACATCCATCTTGCGATTGGCTTTCTCCCCGAGCTGACAACCTCCGTCCACGAGCAGCTGTTGACTGATCGCTACGTCGTTCTGCTGCGTGCGGGCCATCCGGTGGCCGAACAGATCAAGCGCAACGCCCTAACGATGAAAAAGATGCAGCTGCTGGATCTGGTCGCAGTGCGCTCGCACGCACAAACCCTTCAGATGCTTCGCGCTGCCAACCTCGACAGGCAGATAAGGCTCACGACCTCGACTTTCCTGGCACTGCCCGCCATCGTGAGAAACACCGATCTGGCGGTGCTGATGCCCAGAGCAATTGCCCGTGAGTTCCTGCCCTATGAAGAGTTCCTGCTGGTTGAAACCGATTTGCCGTTTGCTGTGTTCACCGTGTCGGTGCACTGGAGCCGGCGCTATGAACACAACCCTCTGGTGAAGTGGGCCCGGCAGGTTGTCTCACGTCTTTTCAAAGAGCAAGGGCCTCTGAAATGACCGCTCCTGCCGCGTGGGAGCGCCTGGAGTAACGCAATTTGTTCAGCAAACCGTCTATGCATTGACGTCAACAAAAATCCCCCGCAACCTGGACAAACGCACTGAACGCAGACCTATTTCAAGCCTCGGGGGATGTGATTGGTGACATTTGGGCGGCGATCACGGCCCGTGTTGTTGCGCATAGCGACGTCCGACTCCTAACACCATCGATCAAACCCTGTTGTAAGGCTTGACCACTCATCGCTTGCAAAAGCCACTCACTGTTCGCAGCAATCACCTGCATAAACCTCGCGTCACCGCCTCTCGTCATAATGCCCGCCATGCCCCACCGCTGGAAACCCAACGTCACCGTGGCCGCGCTCATCGAGCGCGAGGGCCGCTTTCTTCTGGTCGAGGAAGAGACCACGGATGGCCTCAAGCTCAACAACCCCGCCGGCCACCTGGACCCGGGCGAGTCGCCCATCCAGGCCTGCGCGCGCGAGGTGCTGGAAGAAACCGCCCACGACTTCGAGCCCACGGCGCTGATCGGCGTGTACCTCAACCGCTTCACCAAGACGCGCACGGGCGACGACACCACCTACCTGCGTTTTGCATTTGCAGGCACGCTGGGCACACACCACGACTGGCGCACGCTCGACACCGGCATCGTGCGCACGCTGTGGCTCACGCCCGACGAGATCCGCGCCTGCCCCGAGCGCCACCGCAGCCCGCTGCTGCTGCGCTGCCTGGAGGACTACCTGGCGGGCCAGCGTTTTCCGCTGACGCTGGTGCACACCGACATTTCGGTCACCGAGCCCGCTGCGCAATAGCTCTGCGCTGGCTGGGTGACGCGAGGTCTTGTGACCTCAGTCCGCGGTCAGCTTGCGTTCCTTGATGATGGTGGCCCACTGGGTCGATTCCTTCTTCATGAAGGCCGTCAGCTCGGCGCGTGTGGTGGGCTGCGGCGTGAGGCCGTGCTTGTTCAGTGCCTCCTTCACGCTTGGGTCGTTCAGCACCTTCACGATCTCCTGGTTCCAGCGGTCCAGCAGCGGCGCAGGCGTCTTGCCGGGGGCCACGAAGGCGTACCAGTTGAGCGCTTCAAACCCCGGGTAGCCCGCCTCGGCCACGGTGGGGATGTTGGGCATGTAGGACGGCCGCGTGAGCCCGGTGGTGGCCAGGGGGATGAGCTTGCCGGCCTCGATGTGCGGCAGCGCGGTGGGCGGCGCGGCAAAGTACGAGGTGACGCGCTCGCCCAGCAGGTCCTGCAACGCCGGGGCGCCGCCCTTGTAGGGCACGTGGGTCATGTCGATGCCCGCGCGCTGGTTGAACAGTTCACCCGCCAGGTGCGATGCCGAGCCCGCGCCGGTGGAGGCAAAGTCCACGCTGCCGGGCTTCTTCTTGGACAGCTGCACAAACTCGGCCAGCGTCTTCACGCCCGCGCCCTTGTGCACCACCAGCACGTTCGGAAAGTTCACGCCGCCCGACACGGCGGCCAGGTCCTTGAAGGGGTCGTAGTTCACCTTCATCAGGTGCGGCGCAATGGTCAGCGGCCCCACCGATCCGAGCAGCAGCACCGAGCCATCGGCGGGCGCATTGGCCACAAACTGGTGGGCGATGTTGCCGCCCGCGCCGCCCTTGTTGTCCACCACCACCGACTGGCCGATGTTCTCGCCCAGCTTCTTGGCGATGAGCCGCGCCGCCGCATCGGCCGCGCCGCCTGCGGCAAAGCCCACGACGAGCGTGACGGGCTTCTTGGGCGGGAAATCCTGCGCGTGGGCTGCGCCAGACAGTGTCGCGACAGCGGTGGCAAGTGCCAGCGCGCTCATCAAGAGGGTGCGTTTTTTCATGGAGGTCTCCTTCATCGTGGATGGTGGGTGCGGGGATCAGTCGGTGCCGAGGCCGATGGGGTTGGGCTGGCGCTTCTCCACCGCATGGCGCAGCAGCGAGGCGGTGCGGAAGATGCCGTGCGCAAACTTGCCGTAGGGCATGGTGGCAAACAGTGCCATCACGGCGCCCAGGTGCAGGCACAGCAGCAGCGGCAAGGCGGCGGTGCCGCGCGCGGCCCACAAGGCCAGGCCGCTGGTGGCGGTGAGGAACAGCAGGGCGATGAAGGCGCGGTCCATGGGCTTTTGCGCGGCGTCGCCGTGTTGCGGGTGGCGGCGCAGGTTCAGCCGCCACAGGCCTGCGGTGCCCATCGCCAGGCTGATGCCGCCCACACCGCCCAGCAGTTTGGGCAGGCTGGGCAGGTCGTACGGTGCGGGTGCGCCCAGCAGGTAGTGGTACAGCGTGGCCACGCTGGTGGCCGCAAAACACAGCGTGAACCCGTAGAACGTGAGGTGGTGCATGCGCCTGCGCGACAGGGTGTAGGCGTCGTCCTCGTTGTGGCAGCCGTCGCCGTGGCCGCCATCCAGGTACTTCAGACGCAGCACCGCGTCGGTGGCCTCGGCCGTGGCGGGGGCGCTCAGCGGCGCGCCGCTGGTGGCGGGCGTCACGTCGCGCCAGAAGCGGCGCACGCCCAGGCCCAGCGCCAGCACGGCAAACAGGAACACGGGTGCGAAAAGGCCCACCAGCAGGTTGTGCGGAAAGATGCCATAGAAGCCGCCCACGGGGGCCTGCCACAGCGCGGCAATGCCCTGGCCGTGCAGCGCCACGGCCAGCAGCAGGAACAGCGTGAGCCCTGCGACCAGCGCCAGCGCCAGCGTGAGGCCGTTGCGCTGGTAGAGCTGGCCCAGTGCGGGCGGCCAGGCGTAGTCGGCATAGGTCTGGCCGCGCACCTGGGCCATGGCCTGCGGAATGTTCACCGCAAACTCGTGCGGCGGCGCGTACTGGCAGGCGTGCAGGCAGGCGCCGCAGTTGTGGCACAGGTTGGCGATGAAGTGGATGTCGGCCTTGCCAAACTCCAGCCGCCGCGTCATGGCCGGGAACACGGCGCAAAAGCCTTCGCAGTAGCGGCAGGCGTTGCAGATCTGCAGCTGGCGCGCCACCTCGGTCTCGGGCGCAGACAGCACGATGTCGCCATTTGCCAGCGCCCGGGCGTCGCGCGTGAGGGCCTCAAGCGTTTGCATGGTTTGCTCCTTGTTTTGTAGCGTTTGAGGCATGTTCGACTAGCGCTACCGGCCGTTTGGAGGCCAAAGCTGCCTGCGTGCCCGCAATGCGGCCAAACGCGGTGCCAATGCTCATGCCCACCCCCGCGGTGTAGCCCTTGCCCAGCACGTTGCCGGCCATCATTTCGCCAGCCACAAACAGGTTGGGGCTGGGCTGGTTGTTGAAGCGCACCGCAGCCGTGTCGTCGGTGTGCAGGCCCAGGTAGGTGAAGGTGACGCCGGGCTTGAGCGCATAGCCGTAGAACGGCCCGGTGTCGATGGGCCGCGCCCAGTGCGTCTTGGCGGGTTCGACGCCTTCGGTGTGGCAGTCGTCCAGCGTGGTGTGGTCAAACTGGCCCACGCGGCAGGCAGCGTTGTAGGCATCGAGCGTGCGGGTGAAGGTGTCCACGGGCAGGCCCAGCTTTTGCGCCAGCTCGGGCAGGGTGTTCGCCTTCACGCCCGGGAACACGGGTGGCATGAAGCGGCCGATGGCCTTGCTGTCGATGATGGAGTAGCCAATCTGCCCCGGCTGCTGCGCCACCAGGCGGCCCCAGATGGCATAGCGCTTGGGCCAGAAGTCCTCGCCCTCGTCGTAGAAGCGCTCGCCGTTGCGGTTGACCACCACGCCCAGCGACACGCAGTCGATGCGCGTGCAGATGCCGCCGTCGTACAGCGGCGCGCGCGCGTCAATCGCCACCATGTGCGCCTGCGTGGGGTCGCCGATGCGATCGGCGCCGTGGTCATCCAGCAGGTGCTTGAGCAGCACGCCCTTGTTGTAGGCCGTGCCGCGGATCAGGAAGTTGTCGGCCGGCCACTCTCCCCGCTCGTTCTGGCCCCAGGCCTCGCGCAGCCATTCGCGGTTCGATTCAAAGCCGCCCGCAGCCAGAACGCAGCTTTTGGCGGCAATGCGCTCGCCGTTCGCCAGGTGGGCGGCGACGAAGCGGCGGCCGTCCATCTCGATGCGCTCCACAGGCGCTTCGTATCGGATCTGCACGCCCAGCTGCTCCGCGCTGCGGTAGTAGGCATTGACCAGCGCCTTGCCCCCGCCCATGAAGAACGCGTTGGTGCGCGCCACATGCAGCGTGCCCGCCAGCGCGGGCTGAAAGTGCACGCCGTGGCGGCGCATCCAGGGCCGGCAGGTGCTGGATTCGCGGATCACCAGGCGCGCCAGGTGTTCGTTGGTGAGGCCGCCCGTCACCTTGAGCAAGTCCTGCCAGAACTCTTCCTCGGGGTAGGCGTCGACCAGAACATCTTGCGGCGCGTCGTGCATGCAGCGCAGGTTGCGCGTGTGGGCGGAATTGCCGCCGCGCCAGGCGCGCGGGGCGGATTCGAGCAGCAGCACGCTGGCGCCCGCCTCGCGTGCCATCAGGGCGGCGCACAGGGCGGCATTGCCGCCGCCGATCACCAGCACATCGACCACAGCATCGCCGCTCATGGCCGGTGGCTCCCGGCGGTGTGCTGCGAGCGGGGGAATGAAGAAGGGGGTGTGGGGCCCATGGGGTGTCTCCTGGCGTGGTCGCCGTGTCGTTCATCGGGGTGATGGCGACTGTAGGGAGACGCAGGCCCGCTGAGCAGCGGGTTCAGGTCATGGGGGTATCACGGATCGTGATGGCTGCGGGGTGGCCGCTCAGGCGCTGGTGTCTTGTCCGCCTATCCATGTCGTGCCAAACCACTGGCCGCTCGTCACCAATTCACGCACGCAGTCCGTCAGCACCACCCGCGCGGCCAGCGCAGCGGGCGAGAGTTCTTCGTCGGGCAGGCTGCACAGCAGGTTGACGCGGCGCGCGGGCGCGTCGGTGAGGCGTGCGCACTGAAAGCGCTCGGCCGCATCGGGGTAGCGGCCCATGGCGGCCCAGGGCTGCACGGTGGAGCCCAGGCCCGCGTCCACGGCGGCCATCACCATGGCAAGCGAGTCCACCTCCAGCACCACGTGCGGTGCCACGCGGTCGCGGGCAAAGGCCGTGTCCAGCGTGCTGCGCAGGCCGTGTGGGCCGGTGGGCAGGATCAGCGGCTCTTGCACCAGCTCGGCGACGGTGATGGTTTCCGGCAGCTGCCGGCCACGGGGGTGGCCGGGGCCCTCCCCTCGGTCACGGGCGCAGATGAGGAACAGGTCCTCCTCCAGCAGCGGCGCCATGTCCCAGCGGCGCGCGCCGGTGGCCTGCTGCGCCTGGTGCAGGCGGGTGTCGAACAGCACGGCCAGGTCCAGCTCGCGCGCATGCAGCATGGCCGTAAGGTGTCCCGACATGCTCTCCACCATGTGCAGCCGCACGTCCGGGTAGCGTGTGCGCATGGCCTGCATCAGCGGCAGGCCCAGCACGCCCGACGTGGTGGGCGCCAGCCCCACGGTGACAGTGCCCGACAGCCGCGCCTGCTGCGCTGCGCGCACGGCCTGGTCGGCATGGCGCAGGGTGAGCTGCGCCTCGCGAAAGAACGCCAGCCCCGCCTCGGTGGGCGTCACGCCACGCGGCGTGCGCTGCAGCAGCCGCGTGGCCAGCTCGCTCTCCAGCCGGGTGATCTGCTGGCTGAGCGCGGACTGCACCACGTCCAGGTCCAGCGCAGCGCGGCTCATGGAGCCTTGCTCCACCACACGCACGAAATAGCGCAGTTGTCTCAGTTCCATGGCGCCCTTTTGGTCATGCGGCACTGTACTCCGGCGTGTCCGTTGCCCCCGGGAGCACTGATACACCGGTGCCGCCACTCGCACCTGACTCGTTGGCGACTGCGTGCGGCGCGCGCAACGCAGCACTTTCAGCAGGCTGACGCCGTTGCTCCGGGTAAACACGCAGTCCGCGCATCCGGGGCGCGTCAATTCCCTGTGGAAGCTGGGGACTTGAAATTATTTGCACCGCCGGTGGACTGCATTTCAAGAGCGCCACCAGCGCTTTCCCGAAGAATCCGCCGGCGAGCTGGCACAGGCGAATGCTGCGCCCGCATCTTTTCACTTCAACCCTTTCCGAACGGAGACAGGCCATGATCTGGCAACAAATCTACAACCCGGCGGGCAATATGGTTGTGTCCACCGCACTGGCTGCGATCCCGGTGATCATCATGCTGGCCGCCCTGGGGTTCTTTCACATCAAAGCCCACATTGCTGCGGGCATGGGGCTCGTCGCAGCACTGGTGGTGGCCATATTTGCCTATGGCATGCCTGCCGACATGGCTGGTCGCGCCGCTTTGTATGGCGGCTTCACGGGGCTGCTGCCGATCGGCTGGATCGTGCTGAACATCATTTTTCTGCACCAGCTCACGGAGCAGAACGGCAGCTTCAAGGTGCTGCAGGACTCGCTGTCCAACATCACGGAAGACCGCCGCATCCAGCTGTTGCTGATTGCGTTTTGCTTTGGCGCGTTCTTTGAAGGTGCCGCCGGTTTCGGCACGCCCGTGGCGGTCACTGCCGCGATCCTGATCGGGCTGGGCTTCTCGCCGCTGGCCGCCTCGGGTCTGTCGTTGATTGCCAATACGGCCCCCGTGGCGTTCGGTGCCCTGGGCACGCCAGTGATCACGCTGGCCAAGGTGCATGGCTACGATCTGATGGAAGTGACGGCCATGATCGGCCGCCAGTTGCCCTTCTTCTCGGTGCTGGTGCCGTTCTGGCTGATCTGGGCATTTGCCGGGCGCAAGGCCATGTGGGAGATCTGGCCTGCCATTCTGGTGGCCGGTGTGTCGTTTGCCATTCCGCAGTTCCTGGTTTCCAACTACATCGGCCCCGAGCTGGTGGACATCATTGCGGCCATCATCTCCATGGCGAGTCTGATCGCGTTCCTGCGCGTGTGGCAGCCCAAGAAGATCTGGATCTCGCCTTCGATGCGGGGCCACGACCCAAGCGCTGCCGAAGCCAAGCCTGCACAGCCGGTCGTTCGCTACTCACGCGCCCAGCTGATCAACGCCTGGATGCCTTGGCTGATTCTGTCGGTGTGTGTGTTTGTCTGGGGGCTGCCATCGGTGAAGGCAGCGCTCAACGGCATCTTCGCCCCGGCTTTCCCGATGGACGGGCTGCACAACCTCATTGAGAAGATGCCTCCGGTGGTGCCCAAGCCCACCAAGGAAGGCGCGGTCTACACGTTGAACCTGCTGTCGGCCACCGGCACGGGCATCTTGCTGTCCGCACTGATCAGTGCCCTGCTCATGCGCTACAGCCCGGTCGCCATCGTCGGCACGTTCTTCCGCACCATCTGGCTGGTGCGCTATTCGCTGCTGACCATCGTGCTCATGCTGGCCCTGGGTACGCTCACCCGCTACTCGGGCACGGACACCACCCTGGGTCTGGCATTCGCCAACACCGGCGTGTTGTACCCCTTCTTTGGCACCCTCATGGGGTGGCTGGGTGTGGCGCTGACCGGCTCGGACACTGCGTCCAACGTGCTGTTCGGGGGCATGCAGAAGGTGGCGGCCGAACAGCTGGGCCTTTCGCCCAACCTCATGGGCGCCGCCAACAGCTCGGGCGGCGTGATGGGCAAGATGATCGATGCGCAGTCGATTGTTGTGGCCTCTACCGCCACCCGCTGGTTCAACCATGAAGGGGACATCCTGCGCTTCGTCTTCTTCCACTCGATCGCGCTGGCCTGCCTGGTGGGGCTGTTGGTGAGTCTGCAGGCTTATGTGTGGCCCTTCACGTCCATGGTGGTGCGATAGCGGGTCGACAGACTCTCCCTTCCCGCCCCCTGCGGCGGGTGTGCTCCGCGCCAAAGGGAGCTTTGGGGCACAAGCCTCCAAAAGACCTGTGCCCAGCGCCCGCCGTATCGGCCTACAGGGCTCAGAACGTGTGCACCACACCGGCGGAGATGCCGGTGGCCGTGGCCTTGTTGGCCGTGCCCTGGAAGCCGTTGCGCCAGCGGGTGTTGTCCAGTTCGGCATACACCTTGTTGCGGCGCGAGAGCTTGTACTCGGCAAACGCCACCAGGCGGCCGTAGCCGTCGTCGGCCGCCCCGGTGCGCGAGCGGTCCACCTTGTAGTAGGCCGCCGTCAGGTCCACCCACGGCGTGGCTGCCCAGGTGCCACCAGCGGACAACACGCGCTGCACGGTGAAGCGGCCTGCGGCTGTCTCGGCCTTGTTGCGGCCGGCGTTGGCGGCCAGGCGCACACTGCCCCACTGGTACGCGGCGCCCAGGGTGGTGCCGTCGAGTGATCGCTTGTTGGCGTCGTTGAAGCTCTGGTAGGCGCCGGACACCACAAAGCCGTCCGCAGCCCACGCCAGGCCCACACCGCGTGACGATAGAGCCGAGGCCTGCGATGCGACTTCGCCCAGGCCCCACATGGCACGTGCGGTGAAGCCGCCGAACCGGCCCGTGTACTTCAGCGAATTGTCCAGCCGGTAGGAGCCCGAGTTGGCGCCTGCGCTGCCGTATTCGATGCCAAGCCCATGCTGGCTCAGCGCCGTCACGCCGATGTTGGGGTTGAAGCTGGCAAAGCGCATGGCCAGTGGGTCCACGGGCGAGATGGCGTCGGCCAGCGTGGTGGTCTGGCGGCCCAGGGCCAGCGTGCCCCAGCCGCCTTGCAGGCCGACCCACGAGGCGCGGTCGAAGTATTTGGTGGCATTGGCCGGTGCGCCGGTGTCTGCGTTGAGGCCGCTCTCCAGGTTGAACAGCGCCTTGGCGCCGCCGCCCAGGTCTTCGCTGCCCCGCAGGCCCCAGCGGCTGGTGGTGTGGATGCCGCTGCCCAGGCTGTGGCTGGAGCCGGCCGTGGGCGCGTTGGATGCGGACAGGCCGCTGCCGTTGCGCAGGCCCAGGTCCACCACGCCGTACAGCGTCACGTCGGTGCCTTGTGCCATTGCGCAGTGGCCGATCAGTGCAGCGCAGGCCGCTGTCATCCTTGTTCTCATCTGTGTCTCCGCTTGTTGAAATGTGGGCACGCGTGCCGCGCAGGGGCGGTGGCGCCCGTCTGCCTCCCAGAGCCGTCTTCGCCGGGGCTCAATCGGGGGTGAGCTGGGCCTTGACCACCACGCCCTTCCACTTGGCGAGCTCCTGCTTGACGGTCAGTGCCAGTTGCTCGGGCGTGCTGGTGTCCACCACCGCGCCTTGTTCCTCGATGCGGCGCACCACGTCCTTGTCGGCCAGTGCGGTGTTCAAGATCTTGTTGAGCAGGTCGATCACCGGGCGGGGTGTCTTGCCGGGTGCGAACAGGGCATACCACTGGGTGATCTCCACCCCCTTGATGCCGGCCTCCTCCAGCGTGGGCACATCGGGCAGCAGCGACGAGCGCTTGGGCCCGGCCAGCGCCAGGGCACGCAGCTTGCCGCCCTTCACGTGCGGGTAGGCGGAGAACAGACTGGGAAACATCACCTGCGTCTGCCCGGCCATGGTGTCGTTCATCGCGGGCGCCGCACCCCGGTAGGGCACATGGGCCATCTGGGCGCCGCTTTCCAGTTTGAAGATCTCGGCTGAGAAATGCGGGGCCGTGCCGTTGCCGGCCGATGCGTAGTTGAAGTCATGGGGCTTGGCCTTGGTCAGCGCCACCAGCTCGCTCACGGTCTTGGCGGGCACCTTGGGGTTCACCACCATCAGCGTGGGCGAGTAGCTCACCATGCCGATGGGCTCGAACTGCGTGATGGGGTCGTAGCGCAGCTTCTGCAGCGCGGGGCTCATGCCGTGGGTGCCGATGTAGCCGAACAAGATGGTGTGCCCATCGGGTGCCGCACGGGCCACGTATTCGGCCGCAATGGCCCCGTTGGCCCCGGCCTTATTCTCCACGATGACCTGCTGGCCCAGCAGGGTGGAGAGCTTGATGGCCACGACGCGCGCCATGCCGTCGTTGCCGCCCCCGGCGGCGGTGGGCACGACCAGCGTGATGGGCTTTTCGGGATAGGCCGCATGGGCGGTGCCTGCGGCCCAGAAGGCGCTGGACGCGAGCGCCAGTGCCGCCGTGGCCAGTGCCGTGCGGCGCGTGGTGGAGTGAATGGAACGGGTCATGGTTTGTCTCCTGTCGTAATGGTTGGAATCGTTGAAGTCGTTGGGCGGGCGCTGCGCAAGCTGCGCCCTGAAGAGCGCTCAGTGCGCGGGGGCGCTTTCGGGTACGAACAGCGTGCCTTCCAGAATCTTTCGGGCGGTGCGAACCAGCGCGGCCTGCACCAGCTTGAACTGGCCATCCACCTCGCTGAGTTCCACCTCCACCTGGATGCGGCCTGCCGGGTGTTGCACCTCTACGCGGCGCAGTCCGGCGGTGGGCGCATGCCGTTCGTCGGTGGCCACCGTGCCCGGCAGTACCGAGGCCGCCGCCACGCCAATCGCGCCCGTGACGGCATGCGAGCGGTGGCACTGGTGGGGGGTGAAGTAGCGCGACACCACGCTGCCTAGTGATGTGCCTGGCGACAAGATCACCGGCTTGGGCAGCACGCTGTGGGTCACATCGCCCATGCCCATGCGCTGACCGGCTTCGAGGCGCACGGTGTCCAGGCGGGCGAGCAAGGCGGTGTTGGCGTCCAGCTCGGCGGGTGTCTCGTCGCCGCGCAGGCCCAGGTCGGCGGCGCGCACCAGCACCATCACTTGCGCTGCGTCGATGCAGGTGACCTGCAGGCCCCGGATGGTGTCGATGCGCTGACCGGTGGGAAAGATCTGCCCGGTGACGGCGCCCCAGGCATCCAGGAAGTTCATCAGCACCGGGGCGGCCGTGCCCTGCACGCCGTCGATGCGCACATCGCCGTCGTAGTGCACCTGGCCGCCCGCAGTGCACACCTGCACGTCGATGCGGGAGCGGGTGTTCACGTTGTAGACGCGCACCGTGGTGGTCTGGCCTTCGCGGTCTGCAGGGACCAGCCCCTGCTCGATGGCGAAGGGCCCCACACCGGCCAGCATGTTGCCGCAGTTGGGGCGGGTGTCCACCCGGGCCTCCTGCACGCTGACCTGGGCAAACAGGTAGTCCACATCGCAGTCGGGCTGCGTGGAGCGCGAGACGATGGCGACCTTGCTGGTCAGTGAGTTGCCGCCGCCCAGGCCGTCGATCTGCAGCTCGTGCGGCGATCCCAGGGCTGCAATCAGCGTGCGGTCGCGGGCCTCAGAGTCGCGCGGCAGCCAGTCGGCCAGGAAGAACGGCCCCCGGGAAGTGCCGCCACGCATCAGAACGCAAGGAATGTTGGTGCTCATGGGTCGGCATGGTGCTGCGCCGTCGATGATCTGTGAATTGCATTGTTGGCAACGATTGATGCATGCTGTGCAATAGGCTGTAGCGGCTTGTACATGCTCCAATCTCGGCCGTGAATTGCAATGTTCTGATCGTTTGATGCACGGCTTACAACGCTGCCAACGCCCTGAAGCGCACACTAAGGACGCCCGATGAACAACAAATTCGACCTGGCCGACATCCAGGCCTTTGCGGCGGTGGCCGAGCTGCAGAGCTTTCGCGCGGCGGCCGACGCCATCCACCTGTCGCAGCCCGCGTTCAGCCGCCGCATCGACAAGCTGGAAGAAGCGCTGGGTGTGCGCCTGCTTGACCGCACCACGCGCCGCGTCACGCTCACGGCCGTGGGGCGTGACTTTGCGCGCAAGACCCGCGTGTGGCTGGACGACCTGGACGGCATGCTCATGGGCCTGGGCGATGTGGCCGCGCGGCGCATGGGCGAGGTGACCATTGCCTGCGTGCCCTCGGCTGTGTATTACTTTTTGCCGCAGGTGGTCAAGCGCTACCACGAGCGCTTTCCGAAGATCCGCGTGAAGGTGCACGACGCCAGCGCCAACGAGGTGCTGGTGGCCGTGGCACAGGGCGATGCGGACTTTGGCCTGAACTTCATCGGCAGCCAGGAGGCCGAGATCGAGTTCAAGCCCGTGCTGGCTGAGCGATTTGTGGCTGCCTGCCGGCGCGACCATGTGCTGGCGCGGCGCAAGAAGGTGAGCTGGGCCGAGCTGGGCCAGCACGACTTCATGTCGGTGGGCAAGACCTCGGGCAACCGCCTGCTCATGGACCTGGCGCTGGCCAACGTGCCCGACCGGCCCCAGTGCCTGTACGAGGCCAAGCATGTGACCACGCTGCTCGGCCTGGTGGAGGCGGGCCTGGGCGTGGCGGCCGTGCCCAGCCTGGCCATGCCGGGCAAGGACCATCCCACGCTGGTCAGCATCCCGCTCGTGGAGCCCATCGTGACGCGGCAGATGGGGCTGATCAAGCGCCGGGGCAAAACCCTGTCGCCTGCCGCGCAGCAGCTGTATGACCTGCTGGTGGCTACGCGTTCTGCGCGCCCGCGCAGTGCCCCGGCGGCATCAAAAATACAATCGGGGCAATGACTTCCCCTACCAAACAGCGCGTTGTCGTCGGCCTTTCCGGCGGCGTGGACTCGGCCGTGACCGCCTACCTGCTCAAAAAGCAGGGCCATGAGGTGGTCGGCATCTTCATGAAAAACTGGGAAGACGATGACGACAGCGAGTACTGCTCGTCCAACATCGACTTTGTGGATGCCGCCGCTGTGGCCGATGTGATCGGCATCGAGATCGAGCACGTCAACTTCGCGGCCGACTACAAGGACCGGGTGTTTGCCGAGTTCCTGCGCGAGTACCAGGCAGGGCGCACGCCCAACCCCGACGTGCTGTGCAATGCCGAGATCAAGTTCAAGGCATTTCTCGACCATGCCATGCGTCTGGGGGCGGAGAAGATCGCCACCGGCCACTATGCGCGCGTGCGCCACAACCCGGCCACGGGCCTGCACGAGCTGCTCAAGGGGCTGGACCCAAGCAAGGACCAGAGCTACTTTTTGCACCGTCTGAACCAGGCGCAGCTGTCCAAGACGCTGTTCCCTGTGGGCGAGCTGCACAAGACCGAGGTACGCCGCATCGCCGAAGAAATCGGCCTGCCCAATGCCAAGAAGAAGGACTCCACCGGCATCTGCTTCATCGGTGAGCGGCCCTTCCGCGAGTTTTTGAACCGCTACATCAGCCATGCACCCGGCCTCATCCTGGACGACCGGGGACGCAAGCTGGGCCAGCATGTGGGCCTGAGTTTCTACACCCTGGGCCAACGCCAGGGCCTGGGCATTGGCGGCGTGAAAGAAAAGGGCGCGCAGCGCGGTGGCGGCGCGCACGAGCCTTGGTTCGTGGCCCGCAAGGACCTGGAGAAGAACACGCTGCGGGTGGTGCAGGGGCATGACCACCCCTGGCTGCTATCGCACCGCCTGGTGGCGCAGGACGTGAGCTGGTGCGCTGGCCAGGCCCCGGCACCTGGCACCTATGCCGCCAAGACGCGCTACCGCCAGCAGGACGCCGCGTGCGCGCTGGAGGCTGTGCCCGACGGCTTTGCGCTGCAGTTCCCGGACGCCCAGTGGGCCGTGACGCCGGGGCAGAGCGCGGTGCTGTACGACGGCGATGTCTGCCTGGGCGGTGGCGTGATTGCGGCCGTGGAAGGGCTGCCGCAGCCCACCGGCAATGCGCCTGCTGTGCAGCCGGCCATGGCCCGTTGATACTTCAAAATTGATAGCTGTTAGGGCAATGGAATCTAGCGCTTGCGCCTGATTTGTCTTGAAACTCTCTTTCCAGATGCAAAAAAGCCGGGGCGGTGATCGCTCCGGCTTTTTTGTGGGGCGGTGCCCTGGCGTGTCAGTCGTCGTTCATGGCCAGGCTGATCAGGATGCGCAGCACGTACCAGAGCATGAGCGCAATCGATGCGAACAGGTGCAGCGCTGCGCCGGCGGGGCGGTCTGCAGGGTAGTCATGGATGATGCGCGAGGTGTCGTACAGCACACAGGCGCCCGCAAACAGCACCATGAGTCCGGAGAACCAGATGCCCAGCTTGAAGCCGAAGATGGCGCCCGCGATGATGGTGCCCAGTGCCACCAGGCCCGCCACCTTCAGGATGCCGCCCAGGAACGAAAAGTCGGTCTTGCTGCTGAACGCCGTCCAGGTGAGCGCTGCCACCAGCAGCAGCGTGATGAAGGCGGCAGCGCCAATGGCGCCGGGCACCAAAAGCTGGGCAATGCCGAACATCGGGGCAAAGATGAGCCCTTCCGCCAGCACGTAGAGGCCCAGGCCCATCAGCTGTGTCTGAGGGTTGTCCGAGTTGTCGGCCAGGTGCGATGCCAGCCAGCCCACGAGCATGAAAGCGCCCATGACCCCCAGCCACAAGAATTTGCTGCCGCTGGCCATGAGCATCTTGGCCGCGGCGGTGGAAAGTCCGCTCACCATCAGCACCGCCGACAGCACGACAAAGGCCAGAATGGCCACGCCCAGGTGCTTGTAGGTGGAGACGATGAAATCGCGCCGCTCCATCGGAGCGCCCGCAGGGGTTTGTGGCGAAAGTGCGTTGGGGTTCATGGTGTGGTCCTCCGTAGTGAGCGCTCAGGTTGGCGCAAACGATGGGAGGAGCGCGCCCCGGGCGCTGCCCCTCCCTCCCTCTCTCTTTTTATGGGGTATGGCCGTCAGGCGGCGGCCAGCTGGTGTGCTTCGTCGGCGGCGCGCAGCTTGCGGTTGGACCACACGCCGGCAGCCCCTACCAGGGTCAGCAGGATGGCGAAGATCCAGGTGCCTGCGCCGCTGAAGGATTGCGCGGAGGAGGTGGCTTCGGCCTGCAGGCGCTGCTTGGTGGTGTCGTAGCTGATGACGGTCGCGCCACCGGTCGAGACTTCATAGACTAGGTCATGGTCGCTGCCGTCCACCAAAGCGGTTACTTTTTCATCGATCAGGTTGCCCACCAGCTGCTGTGGTGTGCTGTAGTCGATGCGCAGCTTGCGTGCCTCGGCGCCTGCGGTGTCGGGCTGGACCGTGATTTCGTAGTATTTCTTGGTCGCGCGGCGCTTGCGCTTGACGGTGACTTCAGAGGCCTGGGTCACCGTGCCGGACACGGTTTTCAGGCTTTCGCGTGCCACATAGGCGTGGCCGTCTTCCGCCTTCCAACCGCTGTACACCGACAGTGCGATCAGCCCGGGGCCAGCCAGTAGCAGCAGCCACGCATAGCCAGTGACAAATATCAAAATCTTGCGCACGAACCCAGGCATCACGACCCTCTCTCTCTTTGGAATATTGGTTTTTGGTAATTGCTGGCCGCCGGGCTTTGCACCTCTTTGGCGCGCCAGGCAGCGATGATCTTTGATATTTCCGTATCGGATGTAAGGAATTGTTGGTGTGTGGCGCCTGCGCCGAACTGGACAAAACTGAGAAGCGGCGCGCACCAGCGCCGTTGTAAAAGTCATCACCTCCAGGCGCTGGTTAGCCTTGGTAAGTTGGGTTGACTCCAGCACCTCTTGTTGCGAGTTGCTACGTTTTGACGCCCACAAGCGACGGTTTCTAGGGGGTTACCGGTGCGTGGCGCACAGGCAAAAAAAAGCCCGCACCTTGCGGATGCGGGCTTTGGATTGAATCCGGTGCCGGAGGCTGTCAGAACGGGATGTCGTCGTCCATGTCGTCGAAGCCGGAGGCCGCGCGCGGTGCCTGTGCCACAGGGGCGGGCGCCGGGCGCTGTGCGGGGGCGGCCATGGGGCGTGGCGCGGGCGCGGCACGGCGCGGTGCCTGATCGTAGCCGCCCTGGTCGCCACCGTAACCGTCGTCGTATCCGCCACCTTGTTGTCCGCCGCCCTGGCCGCCACCGCCCATGCCCTGGCGGCTGCCCAGCATCTGCATCTGGTCGGCGCGGATTTCGGTGCTGTACTTTTCGACGCCGCTCTGGTCGGTCCACTTGCGGGTGCGCAGGCTGCCTTCCACATACACCTGCGAACCCTTGCGCAGGTACTGGCCGGCGATTTCTGCCAAGCGGCCGTTGAAAACCACGCGGTGCCACTCGGTGGCTTCCTTCATTTCGCCGGTCTGCTTGTCTTTCCACTTGTCGGTGGTGGCAATCGTCACGTTGGCCACCTGGTCGCCACTGGGGAAGGTGCGCATTTCAGGGTCGCGGCCCAGGTTGCCGACGATGATGACTTTGTTTACGGATGCCATGGTGCTGTCTATGCCTTTAAGGGAGGAAAGCGCCGGATTTGGAGAGAGATTCCAGGCGCCAAACGCGTCATTGTGCCGCAACCCCGGGGGCAATGGCAGCCCGTGCGGGACGGCAGGGTCTGCCGTTCAGTGCCCGCCGCGCCCCACGGGCCGCAGCGGCCAGGTCAGCACCAGCCACAGGGCTGTGAGCGCCGTGGTCACCGCAAACAGGCCCGGAGCACCTGCCCACTTGACCAGCGCACCACCCAACGCACCGCCCGCAAACAGGCCCAGCGACTGCAGGGTGTTGTAACTGCCCAGCGCCGCGCCGCGCAGATGAGCCGGCGCCATGCGCGATACCAAGCTGGGCTGGCTGGCCTCCAGCGCATTGAATCCGCAGAAAAAGACGAACAGCAGCGGCCCCAGCACCCACAGCGTGGCCGCCATGCCGCTGGCTGCCAACAGGCCCAGCCCGGCCTGTACCACCAGCACCAGGGCGATGGCACCGAGCAGGGCAGCGCGCAGGCGGCCCGCGCGTTCCAGCCCAAACAGCCCCCCCATGGCGGCAAACGACAGCACCACGGCGGGCAGGTACACCTGCCAGTGGTGGTCCTTCGTGAGTCCCGCCTGCACCAGCATGGCCGGCACAGCCACCCACATGGACAACTGCACGGTGTGCAGCACAAACACGCCCAGGTTCAGGCGCAGCAGATCGGGGTGGCCCCACACATCGGCCAGGCGGCCCCGGGGGGCGTTTTGGTGCTGCAGCGGCTCCGGCGGCACCCACCACACCACCACCGCCACACCGGCCAGGGCCAGCGCACAGGTCAGGCCAAACAGCCCCGACAGGCCGATATGGGCGGCCAACACCGGGGCAGCCACCAACGCCACAGCAAACATCAGCCCGATGCTGCCGCCCACCAGCGCCATGGCCTTGGTGCGCACGCTGTCGCGGGTCTGGTCGGCCAGCAGCGCCGTCACAGCAGCCGAGACTGCGCCGGCACCCTGCAGCGCCCGGCCCACCAGCAGCCCGGTCAAAGAGTCCGCCAGCGCGGCCAGCAGGCTGCCGCCCGCAAAAACAAGCAGACCGAGCACGATCACCCGCTTGCGCCCGAAGCGGTCAGACGCGATGCCCAGCGGCAGCTGCAGGACCGCCTGCGTGAGGCCATAGATGCCCATGGCCAGCCCCACCAAAGCCGGGTCGTCCCCGCCGGGGTACTTGCGCGCCTCCAGGGCAAACACGGGCAGCACCAGGAACAGGCCCAGCATGCGCAGCGCAAAGATCAGCGCCAGGCTGACGCTGGAGCGGCGCTCCAGTGGGGTCATCTGGCTACTGGGGGTGGTTGGCCGGGAGGCGGCGGTGGCTGACAGGGAAGAAGAATCCGGCACGGTGGTGCGCTAAGGCCCGAAGAAGCAAAACCAGGATTTTCGCCGATTGGCTGGGCGGCTGCTCAGAGGCCATCAAAGCGTGGCCTGCAGTGAGTCGGTGCCACCGTGGAGGGTAATGCAGGAGGGCTGCGCGAGAAAGCTTGGGTGTCCTATCATGGTGGGTTTTCCTGCACAGAGCCCGCCCGTGACCCCTCCCCCTGTTGCCGACGACCGATCCGCCGATGGTGTCTACCTCGCCCGCGCCCTGCGCGAGCAGTGCATCAGCATCCGTGGCGCGCGCACGCACAACCTCAAGAACATCGACCTGGACATCCCGCGCAACCAGCTGGTGGTGATCACGGGGCTGTCGGGTTCGGGCAAGTCGAGCCTGGCGTTTGACACGCTGTATGCCGAGGGGCAGCGGCGGTATGTGGAGAGCCTGTCTGCCTATGCGCGGCAGTTTCTAGGGCGGCTGGACAAGCCCGATGTGGACCTGATCGAGGGCCTGTCGCCGGCGATTTCCATCGAGCAAAAGGCCACCAGCCACAACCCGCGCTCCACCGTGGGCACGGTGACGGAGATTCACGACTACCTGCGCCTGCTCTATGCCCGCGCAGGCACGCCGTTTTGCCCCGACCACGGCCTGCCGCTGGCAGCGCAGACGGTGAGCCAGATGGTGGACGCCGTGCTGGCGCTGCCCGAGGACACCAAGCTGATGATCCTCGCGCCCGTGGCGCGCGAGAAGAAGGGCGAGTTCACCGAACTGTTTGCGCAGATGCAGGCGCTGGGCTACATCCGCTTTCGCTTGGACGGGCAGATTTACGAACACGAGAACCTGCCGCAGCTCAAGAAAACCGAGAAGCACGACATTGACGTGGTGATCGACCGCGTGAAGGTGCGGGCCGACCTGCAGCAGCGCCTGGCCGAGAGCATTGAGGCGGCCTTGCGCGTAGGTGGCAACGAGGGCAATGGCCGCGTTCTGGCACTGGAGATGGACACGGGGCAGGAGCATCTGTTCAGCAGCAAATTCGCGTGCCCGGTGTGCAGCTATTCGTTGGCCGAGCTGGAGCCGCGCCTGTTCTCGTTCAACTCGCCGATGGGCGCCTGCCCGGCGTGCGACGGCATTGGCCAGCGCGAGGTGTTCGACCCGGCGCGTGTTGTGGCCTTCCCGTCCCTCAGCCTGGCCAGCGGGGCCATCAAGGGCTGGGACCGGCGCAATGGCTACTACTTTGCGATGCTGGAGAGCCTGGCGCGGCACTACACCTTCGATATCGAGGCGCCGTTTGAGTCACTGCCCGCGCCGGTGCAGCACGCCATCCTGCATGGCTCGGGCGAGGAGGAGATTGCCTTCAGCTACATCCTCGACAGTGGTGCGCAAAAGGGCAAGACGGTCACCAAGAAGCACCCCTTCGAGGGCATCATCCCCAACATGGCCCGCCGCTACCGCGAGACCGATTCGGTGGTGGTGCGCGAAGACCTGGCGCGCTTTCGCAGCACCCAGCCCTGCCCCGAATGCCACGGTGTGCGCCTGCGCCGCGAGGCCCGCCATGTGAAGGTGGGCGAAGGCGAGCAAGCCCGCGCCATCTACGAGGTGAGCCATGCCACGCTGAGCGATGCCCATGCGTGGTTCCACGCGCTGAAGCTCACCGGCGCCAAGGCCGAGATTGCTGACAAGGTGGTGCGCGAGATCGCCACGCGCTTGCAGTTCTTGAACGATGTGGGCCTGAGCTACCTGAGCCTGGACCGCAGCGCCGAAACGCTCTCGGGCGGGGAGGCGCAGCGCATTCGCCTCGCGTCGCAAATCGGCTCGGGCCTGACGGGGGTGATGTACGTGCTCGACGAGCCCAGCATCGGCCTGCACCAGCGCGACAACGACCGGCTGATTGCCACGCTGCAGCACCTGCGCGACATCGGCAACAGCGTGATCGTGGTGGAGCACGACGAGGACATGATGCGCGCCGCCGACCATGTGATCGACATGGGCCCCGGCGCGGGCGTGCACGGCGGGCGGGTGATGGCGCAGGGCACGTACGACGAAGTGCTTGCCAATGCGCAGTCGCTCACCGGCCAGTACCTGTCGGGCACGCGCACGATTGCCGTGCCCAAGCGCCGCACGCCCTGGCTGCCGGTGCTGGACCAGCCTGCGCCCGTGGTGGAGGCCAAGGCCAAGTCGCGCTTTCCGCAGACCGAAGCCAGCAAGCGCCGTGCCGAACGCATGGCCGAGCACCATGCGCGCCAGGGCGCCGTGCAGGCGCTGCGCGTGGTGGGCGCCACGGGCAACAACCTCAAGGGGGTGACGGTGGACTTCCCCGTGGGCCTGCTCACCTGCGTGACGGGCGTCTCAGGCTCGGGCAAGAGCACGCTGGTCAACGACACGCTGTATGCCGCCGTTGCACGGCAGGTACACCGTGCGCACGAAGAGCCGGCCGAGCACGAAGAGATCGTGGGCATCGAGTATTTCGACAAGGTCATCAACGTAGACCAGAGCCCCATTGGCCGCACGCCGCGCAGCAACCCCGCCACCTACACAGGCCTGTTCACCCCCATCCGCGAGCTGATGGCCGAGACCAATACCGCCAAGGAGCGCGGCTATGGGCCGGGGCGCTTTTCCTTCAACGTGTCGCAGTCTTCGGGCGGCGGCCGCTGCGAGGCCTGCCAGGGCGACGGGGTGGTAAAGGTGGAGATGCATTTCTTGCCCGACGTGTACGTGCCCTGCGACATCTGCCACGGCCAGCGCTACAACCGCGAGACGCTGGAAGTGCTGTGGAAGGGCAAGAACATTGCGCAGATTCTGGAGCTGACGGTGGAAGACGCTGCGGCCTTCTTCCAGGACGTGCCCACCATCGCGCGCAAGCTGCAGACCTTGCTGGATGTGGGCCTGAGCTACATCCGCCTGGGCCAGGCGGCCACCACGCTGTCGGGCGGGGAGGCGCAGCGCGTGAAGCTGGCGCAGGAGCTGAGCAAGCGCGACACCGGCCGCACGCTTTACATCCTGGACGAGCCCACCACCGGGCTGCACTTTGCGGACATCGACCTGCTGCTGAAGGTGCTGCACCAGTTGCGCGATGCGGGTAACACCATCGTGATCATCGAGCACAACCTTGACGTGATCAAAACGGCAGACTGGCTCATCGACATGGGGCCGGAAGGCGGCGCGGGCGGTGGCACCGTGGTGGGTGTGGGTACCCCAGAAGAGCTGGCTGCCAACCCTGCCAGCCACACGGGGCGGTATCTGGCGCCGTATCTGAACAAATCGCCCGCCTGAGCGCGCGGGCGCCCAGGGCAGGCGCTCAGGGCGCCTTGCTCACAAACGCCACGGTCAGCCCCTTGGCCGTCACGGTGATGGGCCCGGGCTGCAGGCCCAAGCCGTCGAACACCGCCGTGTCTTGCGGGCGCAGCTGGTGCAGCGTGACCTCGCGCAGCGACTGCTCGGCCAGCTGTGGGCCGTAGGCATTGAGCAGCTCGTTCACCGCCGGGCGCAGGCCGGGAAACTCCATGCGGCCCAGCTGGATCTGGTGGGCGCGCAACGTGCGGTCGCTGGCCTCGTAGCGCAGCGCAAATTCCACATCCAGGCTGCCTGGGTAGCTGCGCCGCAAAGCCGGGCCTGCCACGTCGAGCGCCATGGCCGCGCCCAAGCGGTTCACCTCGGGCAGCAGGCGCAAGTGCGGCGTCTGCACGGTCAGGTTGAACAGGCCCTGCACCGGCACGCTGCGGGGAAATTTGGGGTCCACCATGGACTGCAGCTGCGCCAGGGGCACGGTGTAGCTGGGCTGGGCCTGTGCGCCCCGCGCCGCCAGCACTGCCGCGCCGCCCAGGGCGAGGCCACGGGTCGTAGCGGTCAGGAATCGTCTGCGATGCAGCATGGGCGTTCTCCGGCAAAAAAACCGGTGTGACTTCGAGGCCGCGAAAAGGTGCCCCGGCGCAGATTGCGCTCAGCGCCCCACCACCGACCAGCCCGCCCGCTGGTTGTTCTTGTCGTTCTCGTACTCCCACGCGGTGCCGCAGCGGTCGCACACGTAGCGGGTGATGGTGACGGTGCCGTCGTCACGGTCTTCCTTGCGGTTGCCGCGCTGCACCAGCTCGGCGTGGCCGGGCGCCTTGCGCCAGTTGCGCTGGATGCCCTGGCAGGGCTCGCACAGGGCCATGGGTTGCAGTTCGCGTTGGCGGGCCAGGTCTTTGGTCATGGTGTGGGGCGGCCGGGCTGGCCGTGAAGAGGGTCTGTGGGAGGGGGCGGTGGGGCGGCTACTGTAAGGCAATAGCGGTCTGTTGGGGTGTGCTCTGGGTGCGATGGACAGCAGAATTGCTAGCAAGCGCAGAGAGAATAAGCACAAATAGCTATCAAATGCGTAGCAAATTGCCGCTAGCTCAGCGACTTGCCCATGCGCGCGTTGTGCAGCACGATGCCTGCGCGCTCTACCGCCTGGCGTTCTTCCACGACAAAACCCTGGGCAGTAAAGAAGGGTTCGGCCGCTAGGCTCACATAGGCCTTCAGGTGCAGCAACCCCTGCTGTGATGCCTGGGCATGCAGGCGGTCCATCAGCGCCCTGGCGACTCCTTGGCGCGCAAAGGCAGGAGCCACAAAAAACATGTCGATGGTGCCGTCCGACTGCAGGTCTGCAAAGCCCGCGATGGCACCGTCGGCAGTCTCTGCGACCCAGGGCCGGTTGGTGCGCATGCGCTCGGACCAGGCCTGGATGTCGTAGTCGGCAGGTGCCCAGGCCTGCAGCTGCGCGGGCGTGTAAAAGGGGTGTGCCAACCCGTGCACCGAAGCATGGAACACCTTGCGCAGGGCCGCCTCGTCACCCACACAAAAAGGGCGGATCTGCCATGCCTGCGTCATGTCGCCTCCCCCTGCAGAACGCTACGCAGCCGCAGGTGCGTCGTATCGTCCGCCGCCACCGGCAACTGGTGCTTGGCCTGCAGATAGTGGTGCGTGAACACGTCCAGGTACGCCTCCAGCGCCTGTGCGGCTTGCAGCTCGCCCGCCAGCTCCAGGCACAGCGCGCCGACCTCGGAGGTGCAGAAGTGGTCCATGCGCGTGGACCGGCGCAGGTGGTAGCGCGAGAGCTGCTCGGGCTGCAGGCTCAGCACGGGCAGGTGGTTGAGGTAAGGGCTCTTGCGGAACATCTTGCGCGCCTCGGGCCAGGTGGCGTCGAGCAGCACGAACAGCGGGCGTTTGCCCTCGACCATCGCCACCTGCGTGACCACGCGCTCGGGCGCCACGAACTCGCCGGGGAACACCACATACGGCTGCCATTGCGGGTCGGACAGCAGTGCCAGCAGGTCGGGGTGCACCTCGGTGCGCGCCCAGCCAAAGGCATAGGTGTCGGCCACCACATCGGCAATCAGCCAGCCGGTGTTGCTGGGCTTGAGGGGCTCGATGTCCGCCATCAGCAGGCACATGCCCGCGCGGGTGGGCAGCTTGGGGCGCAGCGCACAGATGCAGTGGCTGGGCACCAGGCGGCAGCCCGCGCAGCGCTCACCCTTGGGGCCGCCGCGGGCCAGAAAGGGCTTGGCACTGCGGGCCAGGCGCTCGGCGCGCAGGCGGGCTACCGCATGGGGGGCCGGGGGCGTGGAGTCGTTCACTGGCCGCCTGCCTGCTCCAGCGCAAACAGCGGCACCTCCGCCTTGCGGCTGAGCCACACGCCGCCGCCCAGCTCGATGGCGCCCTCTTGCAGCCCGCGCCGGTAGAGGTCGGCTCGGTGGCGGAACACGCGGTTGTCGGTGATGTCTTCGTCGATGATGTCGCGCTCGTAGTCCTCGCGCGAGACAGCTTCGATGTACAGCGCGCCCCGGCTCAGGCGGCCCAGGTTGTGCAGGGCGGCCTTCAGGTCGGGCGGGCTCAGGTAGGGCAGCACCCCCTGGCAGATCACAAAGTCGAACGGCTCCCTTGCCGCATAGTCCACCACCGAGCCCTGCTGCCAGCCAAAGCGCTCGCACAGGTAGGGACTGAACTCCACGCCCTGGTAACTGGCGGCGGGAAAGTGCTGCGCCATGATGTCCCTCCACAGCCCGATGCCGCAGCCCACGTCCAGTACGCGATTCACCGGCACACGCAGGTATTTGAGGTAGCTGCACACGAAGGTGCCCAGGCGCTCCATGTGCTGCGGGTCCACCACGCTGGTTTTCTTGTCGAAATAGAAGCGCTGGTAATAGGCCTCGTCGAAGGTAGTGGCACTGGCGGATTTCAATGGACGGTCCTTGTGGCGGAGAAAGCAGCAAAGCGCCAGAGTATCCCGCACCCGGCCGGGTGCCTGGCATGGTGGTGCTCGCTCGCGCGCATTTGCTGGCGGCGGTGTGGCATCGCCTGCGCAAGCCGGCCGGGCCCGTGGGCATGGCAGCCTGGTCCTTTGGGGTGGCCATGGTGCACGGTGCCGGGCTGGCGCTGGTGCCTGCGCTGGCACCGCTGTGCGGGGGCGATGGCGCAGCCGGTGGGGCGGCTCCAGCGGGTGGCGGGGCTCTCCACCCCCTTGCTGCTGGCGTTGGCTGCGCTGGGTGTTCACATCCTGGTCATGCTGGCCGTCACCGGGGCCATGGCCGCTGCGGCCTGCCAAGCTGTGCAGGCCGCCCAGCGCTGGCTGCAGCGCCACCGGCGTTGCTGTGGCGGCCCTTCCCGCTGATCAGGCCTTGGCCGGGCGGTGCAGGGCGCAGATCTTGTTGCCGTCCGGGTCGCGCAGGTACGCCAGGTACAGCTTGCCGCCGGGGCCTTCGCGCCAGCCGGGTGGGTCTTCGCAGGTAACGCCGCCGTTGGCCACGCCAGCGGCATGAAAGGCGTCGGCCTGCTCGGGCGACTGCATGGCAAAACCGATGGTGCCGCCGTTGGCAAAGGTGGCGGGCTCGCCGTTGATGGGGGTGGTGATGCCGAAGGTACCGGTGGGGCCGCGATAGAAGTAGCGGTTCTTGTTGGCCACCCCGGGCGGTACACCCAGCGTGCCCAGCAGCGCGTCATAAAACTTCTTGGACCGCTCCAGGTCGTTCACACCGACCATCACATGACTGAACATTCATCGTCTCCTGTAAGCCCCTCAAGGGGCGGGTTGTGGCCAACGGTTGGCGGTGGCATGTTAGCGGGTGGCTATCGCCATCACAGGGGCGTGCCACAAGCCCCTGTGCGGCACTCTGGCTGGGGCGCCTTTTGGCGGCAGCCTCTGTGGCCCCCGGGCGTCCACACAGGCTGCATGGAAGCCGTTTTGAGGCAAAAATGCGCCATAGCGCTAGTACAACATGCCTGAATAGCTATCTAATTTATAGCAAACATCCTCAGCGCCAATAGCTTCCGCGCTCCATCTCATACCCCTCGTATCGCCCTTTGAACAAGCCATCACACCCCATGCTGCCCACTGCCTCCCCGCCCCACTTCACCCCGGTGCCCCTCGACAAGGCCTACCGCCTGCTCAACCACGGCCCCGTCGTGCTGGTGTCGGCCACCCATGCAGGCCAGCACAACGTCATGGCCGCATCGTGGGCCTGCGCACTGGACTTTGCGCCGCCCAAGGTCACCGTGGTGCTCGACAAGGCGACGCGCACGCGCGAGCTGGTGGAGGCCAGCGGCTTCTTTGCACTGCAGCTGCCCACCGTGCCCCTGGCAGCGCTGACCGTTGCCCTGGGCACCGACACCGCCAAGACCACGCCCGACAAGCTGCAGCGCCATGGCGTGGCGTTTTTTGAAGCCCCCGGTCAACCTGCGCAGACCACACCCCCGCTGGTGCAAGGCTGCGCCGCCTGGCTGCTGTGCCGCGTGGTCCCCGAGCCCCACAACCAGCAGGCCTACGACCTCTTCATCAGCGAAGTGGTGGCCGCCTGGGCCGACGACCGTGTGTTCCGTAACGGGCACTGGGAGTTCGACACCGCGCCGGATGACTTGCGCACGTTGCACTACGTGGCGGGTGGGCAGTTTTATGCGACGGGGAAGTCGGTGCGGGTGTGAGGTCCGGCGTCCTCTGCTTGTTCCAGGCCCGGCCGGGTGCCCGGCAACCCGTGGGGTCGGCGCAGAACGGTGCCTGTCTGCAGAAGCGTACGTCGTGCCCAGGCCGGACACTGGTTCGGGTAAATTGCTTCAATGCCCCACCCCTCCCCAGCCACAACCGCCGCCGCTAGCGCAGCGGCACCTGCTTCCCTCATCGACTCCCGCCAGGCCGCGTGGCGCCTGCTGACCACGCTGGGCCTGGTGGTGCTGGGCAACAGCAGTATGTATGTGGTGTCGGTGGTGCTGCCCGCCGTGCAGGCTGAGTTTGGCGTGGGCCGTGCCGATGCGTCGCTGCCCTACACGCTGATGATGGTGTGCCTGGGGCTGGGCGGCATCTGGACGGGGCGCATGGCCGACCGGCATGGGCTGATGCCGGTGCTGTGCGTGGGCGCGGTGGCCGTGTGTGGCGGGTTTGTGTGGGCTGGGCTGTCGGGCAGCATCTGGGGGTTTGGGCTGGCGCACGGACTGATGGGGCTGATTGGCAGCTCGGCCACATTTGCGCCGCTGATGGCCGACACCGCGCTGTGGTGGAACAAGCGGCGCGGCATTGCGGTGGCGATCTGCGCCAGCGGCAACTACATTGCGGGCGCGCTGTGGCCGCCCATCGTGCAGCACGGCATCGAGCTGATCGGCTGGCGCCACACCTATGTGCTGCTGGGCCTGGTGTGTGGCGTGGGCATGCTGCTGCTGGCACTGCGCATGCGCCAGCGCGCACCCATGGTGCAGATGGATGCAGTCCCTGCACCGGCTGCACCCGCTGCATCGACGCAGGGTGCGTCAGCCGGTGTGGCGCCTGCAGCGCTGTCGCTCGACCGCAGCCGCCCGTTTGGCCTGCGTCCATTGCATGCGCAGCTGCTGCTGTGTGTGGCGGGTGTGGCCTGCTGCGTGGCCATGGCGATGCCGCAGGTGCACATCGTGGCGTATTGCACCGACCTGGGTTTTGGTGCGGCGCGCGGGGCCGAGATGCTGTCGCTGATGCTGGCGTGCGGCATCGTCAGCCGCCTGGTGTCGGGCGTGATCTGCGACCGCATTGGCGGCGTGCGCACGCTGCTGCTGGGCTCGGCGTTGCAGGGCGTGGGGCTGGCGCTGTTTTTGCCATTTGACGGGCTGGTGCCGCTGTATGTCATCTCGGCCATGTTCGGGCTGTTCCAAGGCGGCATCGTGCCCGCCTACGCCATCATCATCCGCGAGTATTTCGCGCCGCAAGAGGCGGGCGCGCGGGTGGGCGCGGTGATCATGGCCACGCTGATCGGCATGGCGCTGGGGGGCTGGATGTCGGGCTGGATCTTTGACCTGACGGGCAGCTACCGCGCGGCATTTTTGAACGGCATGGCGTGGAACCTGCTGAACCTGTCGATCGTGGGCTGGCTGTTCTGGCACGTGCGCCAACAGCGCTCTGTGACAGTGCGGCCGCAGCACAGCGCGGGGTAAGCCGGGCAGGCGCCGCCGGCGGGCACCATCAGCGATTTAGGCCGTCTGCAGATACCGCCCTGCCAGTTCCTTCTGCGCGGCAGCGTCAACACCCAGCACGTCCACCAGATACGCCTGCAGCCCGCCAAAGTCGTTGTCCACCATGTGCAGGGCGGCGTCCAGAAACTCTTCCTGCACACGCCACAGCACGCGCAGCACTTCTTCCGGCGCGTGGCTGCCCATGCCGGGTGGGCGCTGGTACAGCGCGTTGGTCAGCAGGTAGTCGTGCATCACCACATCGCGCGGCACGCCCAGCGTCAGCAGGATGAGGGCGGCGGCAAAGCCGGTGCGGTCCTTGCCTGCGGTGCAGTGAAACACCGTGGGCGCATCGCTGGCCAGCAGCAGGCGGAACAGCTCGGCAAAACGCGGGGCGTTGTCGTGCACAAAACCCCGGTAGGTGTCCTGCATCAGGCCCACGGCGTCTTGGGCGGTGAGCTGGCGGCCGGTGCGCTGTAGCTCCAGCGCACGCTGCACCACCGTGGGTTCGATGTGCAGCGGGTGGTACTGCACACCGGGCAGCGTGTAGGCATAGGCGGCGCTTTCGGCCTGGCCGCGAAAGTCCACCGCGCGGGCGACGCCCAGGTCGGCCAGCAGGGCCTGGTCTTCGGGCGTCAGGCCTGCCAGGTGGTCGGAGCGGAAGATGCGGCGCCATTTCACGGCCTGCCCACCATGGCCCACATAGCCGCCGAGATCACGGAAGTTGGTGGCGCCTGCGAGAGGGAGGGATCGGGTGGGAGTGTGCGCTTGCTGCATGGTGCGTGGTACGGAGATGCGATGGGTGGGTGGGGTGCTGAGCCACCAAGGATAGACCGGCGGTGCGTCAGGCACATGTCGCACGGGTGGCTGGTTCGGCCACTGGCTGTCGCAGTGTGCAGAATCTGGCCATGCAGCGTTTCGTGCCCGTTCCCCCTGATCTGCAACCGTGGCTGATGGCTGCGGTGGTGGTTGATACCCCTGCGACGCTGGCGCAGTCGCATTTCCCGGCGATGGTGTCGAGCATGCTGGTGGTGCGGTTGGCGGGGCAGGTGCATTGCCGGGGCGCGCTGGTGCCACCTTCGGCATGGATCAGCGCCAGCACCACGCCCACCGTGTACGAGCACGGCGGGCCTGTGCAAGCAGTGGTGCTGGTGCTGCAACCCGGGGCCGCGGCGGCGCTGTTTGCCGCCGCGCTCGGGCAGGTCAACACTTTGCGCCCGATGGCGGATTTGGCAGGCCCGAGGTGGGCCGAAGTCGTATGCGCTGTGAGGGGCGCGGCGGATGATGGCGCGCGGCTGGAGGTGTTGTGCCAGTTTGTCCGGCAAAACTTTGCACCGCCGTCGCCCTGTGAATCGCGACGGCTGCAGGGGCTGGCCTTGCTGGCTGCGATGGGCCATCGCATGGGCCTGGGCCAGCGGCAATTCGCACGGCGCTTTGTGGCGCACTGGGGCATGGCGCCCAAGCAATTTGAGGTGATTGCGCGCATGAACAGCGCGCTGGGGCATGCGCTTGACACGCCAGGCAGTGCTGTTTCAGTGGCAGAGCTAGCGGCCGACGAAGGCTATTACGACCAGTCGCACATGGGGCGCGATGTGCGCAGGCTGGCGGGCCATCCGTTGCAGGCTTTGGTGCAAGGCGCGCGCACCCCTGTCAGTGCGCAATGGCCCTTGAAGGTGGGTGTGCAGGCGCAGCAGGCGCTGGCACACCTCCAAAGCGATCAGGAATCTGCCCGCAGGCGCTGAGCCAAGTACAGCGGCATGGCGAACGCCAGGCCCAGGCCCCAGCAGGCGGCGATGCAGGCCCAGCGCCACGCGCCCAGGGCTCGGTCTGCGGCAACCCAGGCGGTGAAGGCCCCAGCCGCCAAGTACACATCCAGGGTGATGGCCGTGGTCAGCGGGTTGGCAAAGGCATCGCGCCAGAAAACGCCTGGCATCACGCTGCCCCCCGCCAGGAAATACACCGCATTGAAATACCAGGGGACGGCGAGGCCGACAAGAGCCAGCAGAAGAAAAAAGGTGCGAAGGTACCGGTGGTCGTGCATCGTTGCGGTCGACCTCTCACAGAGAAAGGCCTTGGAAGGTGATCAATGCACTGATTGAATCCCAGCGCCCTGTGGAGAGCTAGGAAAAAAGCGACATGCCCGCAGGCGCCCGCCGTGAAACTATTGCGCGCTGGGGAGCGAGGTGACGGCGCCGTCCACCGGCTGCTCCTGGGCCCCCTTGGGGCAAGGCTGGTCGGTGTAGGTAGTGCGGCCGTGTTGCACGCACTTGCGTGGCTGCGGCGCGGCGGGCGTGGACGTGCCGCTGCGCGCGGGCTGCGCCTGGGCGGGCCGCTTGTCGGGCGGCAGGGTGTCGGGGCCCGGGCGGGTGATCTTTTTCCACATCTGCTCGGACCACGGCCCTGCGTGGGGCAGCCAGCTATCGCGCGTCCACCACGCAGCGGCGGCGGCAGCAACCACCACGACCGCGATGGCGGTGAGGACGGTGCGTTCAGTGCGGCTGCGCATACGGATGCGGTGAGAGCGCTGGAAAAGGCTTGTCAGCGTGTGCGCTCGCGCGTCACGTTCACGTCGATGTCACCAAACACGGTCACGCCGCTCGCGCCCTGGGGCTGCTGCTGGCTGGCCGGGTCGCTGGAGCGCGCGGAGCCTGTGGTGGTGCAACCCCCCAGCGCAGCGGCAACCGCGATGGCCACCAGCGAAGTGCGGCAGACGCTGCCTGCCATCGACGCGGTAGGTGCCCTGTTCAGCGGCTTCATCATTCGCCGCCCAGGTGGTTGCCCAGAATGCCGGCCAGCTCGAACATGCCTGCGCTGTCCTTGCCGAACACGGCGCGCAGCTTGTCGTCGGCGACGATGGTGCGCTTGTCCTTGGGGTCCTGCAGGTTGTGGGCCTTGATGTATTCCCACATCTTCTTGACGGCCTCGGGGCGCGCCACCGGCTCGTTGCCAATCACTGCGGCCAGGGCGGCGCTGGGGGCCTTGCCTGCGGCGGCCTTGCGCGGGGCTTTGGCGGCAGCGGTTTTGGTTGCGGCCTTCTTTGCAGGGGCTTTTTTGGCAGTAGCGCTAGTGGCTTTTGCCTTGGCTGCTATTGTTTTTGCAGCGGCTCCTGGGCGAGGTGGGAACTTGCTGGGCGCAAATTCAAAGTTGACCTTGCCCGCCTCCTTGTCCCACGCCAGGTGGGCCTTGAAGTTGCGGCGCGTGCGCATGCTGACGAACTTGTCGAGCAGGTCGGTCTTGCCTGTCTCCAGCAGCTTGTGCATCTGCTCGCGTTCCACGGGCTGCTGCAGGATGATCTTTCCGCTCTTGAAGGTGCAGCTGGGCGTGGGCTGGGCGGCCGTGGGCACGGCCTTGCTGCACACGTAGTTGCTGCCGTGCTCGTGCACTTCCGATCCGCAGATGGGGCAGGCACCCAGCGATGCGTCTTCAAACTCCACCAGCTCGCCGGATTCCTCGGCGTTCTTGTCATCGCCAAAGTCGAATTCGAGCTTGTAGTTGTGCGCCTCGTCGTCGTACTTGATGACGATTTCGGACGTGAACGGCCAGCCCGCCTTGGAGCGGAAGCCCTCCAGCGGGCCGATCTTCTTGTCGCGCAGCAGCTGTTCGGCCTCGGCCGTTTCAAACGTGCGGCCGGCGGGCGACTTGCCAAAGCTGAAGCCACAACCTTCTGCGCCCGGCTTGCCCACGCAGGCATACCTGCGGTAGTTTTCCTTCACCACGCCACCGCAGTTGGGGCAAGGGGATTCAAGCGTGGCGTAGTCGCCGGGGATGGTGTCGCGGTCGTATTCCTTGGCCTTCTTCACCATGCGCTCGGTCATGGCGGCAATCTCTTGCATGAAGGCTTCGCGGCTGAGTTGGCCCTTCTCCATCTGCGAGAGCTTGTACTCCCACTCGCCCGTGAGTTCGGCACGGCAGAGCTCTTCCACCTCCAGCCCGCGCAGCAGCGTCATGAGCTGGAAGGCCTTGGCCGTGGGGATGATCTCGCGGCCTTCGCGCAGCATGTACTTTTCAGTCAGCAAGCCTTCGATGATGGCCGCGCGCGTGGCAGGCGTGCCCAGGCCCTTTTCCTGCATGGCTTCGCGCAGCTCGTCGTCGTCGATCTGCTTGCCGGCGCTTTCCATGGCGCCGAGCAGCGTGGCTTCGGAGTAGCGGGCGGGCGGCTTGGTCTTGAGGCCCTTGGGATCGACCTGCAGGGTGTTGACCATTTCACCGGGCTTCACAGGCACCAAGTTCTGGCCCTTGTCGCCGTCCTTGCCGCCTTCGACTTCGTCGGCGGCTTCCTTGCCGTAGATGGCCAGCCAGCCCGGCTTGACCAGCACCTTGCCTTCGGTCTTGAAGCTGTGCGGGGCCACGGTGCTGATGCGGGTGGTGACGGTGTATTCGGCACTCGGGAAGAACACGGCCATGAAGCGGCGCACGACCAGGTCGTACAGCTTTTGCTCAGCCTCGCTCAAGCCCGACGGGGCTTGCGTGGTGGGGATGATCGCAAAGTGGTCACTCACCTTGCTGTTGTCGAAGATGCGCTTGGATGGGCGGATGTAGTTGTTGTTCAGCGCGGTGAGCGCGTGCGGCGCCAGGTGGCGCATGCCGCTGTCGGCCAGCATTTCAAAAGTTTGCTTGGCCACGGGCAAATAGTCTTCGGGCAGCGCGCGCGAATCGGTACGCGGGTAGGTCAGGGCCTTGTGGCGCTCGTACAGGCTTTGCGCCAGGGCGAGCGTGGTCTTGGCAGAAAAGCCGAACTTGCCGTTGGCCTCGCGCTGCAGGCTGGTCAGGTCAAACAGCAGGGGCGATGCCTGGGTGGTGGGCTTGCTCTCTTCGGTGACGGTGGCCTGTTTGCCGCGCACGGCGTTGGCAATGGCTTGCGCTTCAGCGGCCGACCATACGCGGTCGGCGCGGGCTTCCACGTCCTCGCCTTTTTTCCACTTGGGGTCGAACCACTTGGCGGGGTACTCGCCCGCCTGGGCGCCGAAGGTGGCGTGGATTTCCCAGTAGTCGCGGCTGATGAACTTGCGGATCTTTTCCTCGCGCTCCACCACCAGCGACAGCGTGGGCGTCTGCACCCGGCCCACGGTGGTCAAGAAGAAGCCACCGTCGCGCGAGTTGAACGCCGTCATGGCGCGCGTGCCGTTGATGCCCACCAGCCAGTCGGCCTCGGAGCGGCTGCGGGCCGCACTGGCGAGGCCTGCCATCTGCTGCTCGCTGCGCAGCGCATCAAAGCCGTCGCGGATGGCCTGGGGCGTCATGGACTGCAGCCACAGGCGTTTGACGGGTTTGCCCAACGGTTTGCTGCCTCCAGCGTACTGCTCGATCAGGCGGAAGATCAGTTCCCCCTCACGGCCCGCGTCACAGGCGTTGATGAGTTCGGTCACGTCCTTGCGCTTGGCCTGCTTGACCACCGCGTTCAGGCGGCTCTTGGTCTTGTCCACGGGCTTCAGGTCAAAGTACGGCGGGATCACGGGCAGGTGCGCAAAGCTCCACTTGCCGCGCTTGACGTCAAACTGCTCGGGGGCCTGGATCTCCACCAGGTGGCCCACGGCGCTGGTGACGACATAGCGGTCGTTCTCGAAGTGGTCTTCGTGCTTCTCGAACTTGCCCGCCACGGGGGTCAGTGCGCGCACGATGTCTTGCGCCACCGAGGGTTTTTCTGCAATTACCAGGGTCTTGGTCATTTTTTGGTTTCTCGCCAGTCTGGCTGTCCGGCATCCGGCCGGTCGCTTCTACAATCCGTTGCCTCACGCGTACACGCGCACGCGCATGTGTGCATATTCAAGTTAACAGAGTTTTTGCCATGCCCCGCACCGCACCGCCTGCAACCCCGACCCCTGCGCAGGGGCGTCGCATCCAGACCCGGCGCTCGGGCGTGCACGGCAAGGGCGTTTTTGCCGTGCAGGATATTGCAGAGGGCGAAGTCCTTGTTGAATACACGGGTGAAGTGATCGGCTGGCAGGAAGCGCAGGACCGGCACCCGCACGACCCCTTGCAGCCCAACCACACGTTCTACTTCCATGTGGATGAAGACCATGTGATCGACGCAAAGTTCGGCGGCAATTCGTCGCGCTGGATCAACCACAGCTGCAACCCCAACTGCTACGCCGACGAGCGCGACGGCCGCATTTTCATCACCGCGCTGCGCAACATCAAGGCGGGCGAAGAGCTGAACTACGACTACGGCCTAATCATCGAAGAGCGCTACACCCCCAAGCTCAAGGCCGAGTACCCCTGCTGGTGCGGCAGCCCCAACTGCCGGGGCACGCTGCTGGCGCCCAAGCGCGGCTGGGCACCGCCGGTGCCGCTGCCACAGTCCAAGCCGTCTTCTGCCAAGGCGAAGAAGGCCGCCAAGGCTCCCCAGAAGGCCAAGCCGCGAGGCCGCAGCCAGTGAGCGCCACATCCCCGATCCGCTGGCCCGCCGAGGCCATCTGGGAGGCGGTATCCCCGCTGCTGCCGGGCTTCACTGTGGAGGTGCTGCCCACCATCGACTCCACCAACACCGAGCTGATGCGCCGTGCGCGCAACGGCCAGTGCGAGCCCACCCTGCTGGTGGCCGAGCAGCAGACCGCCGGGCGCGGGCGGCTGGGGCGGGTATGGCAAAGCGATGTGGGGGCTTCTCTGATGATGTCCTTGGGCTTGCCGCTGGCACCCCAGGATTGGTCTGGCCTGTCGCTCGCCGTGGGGGTGAGCGTGGCCGAGAGCCTGCAGCCCGTGCTGCCACCGCTGGGCGCGAACCAGCCGGCTCGCGTGGGACTCAAGTGGCCCAACGACCTCTGGCTGGGCGGTGCGGCGGGCGACCGCAAGCTGGGCGGCATTCTGGTGGAGACCGCGAGTTTTGTGGCGCCCCAGGCCGTTGCCCCGCAGACGAACACCAGCACCGCGCGCTATGTGGTGGTAGGCATCGGCATCAACGTGCTGCCCCGCAGCCCCGAGGGCATGAGCATGCCCCCCGGCAGCCTGCAGGAGGTGGAACCGGGCCTGGACGCGCCCACCGCGCTGCAACGCATCGTGCCGCCGCTGGTGGCCATGCTGCAGTCGTTTGCGGGCTATGGCTTTGCGCCCATGCAGCCCCGCTTTGCGGCGCGCGATGTGCTGCAGGGCCGCGCCGTGACGCTGAGCGACGGCCACACGGGCACCGCGCATGGCGTGGGTGATGACGGGGCGCTGCTGGTGCACACGGCGGGTGGCATGCAGGCCATCACCAGCTCCGAAATCAGCGTGCGGCCGACAGCGGTGCCACCGGTGTGAGCCCGCTTTTCCTTCCGATGCGAGTGTTCTTGAAAGGCCGCGCCCCATGCTCCGTCTTGCCGTGATCGTGCTGCTCCTGGCCAACGCGGGCTATTACGCGTGGTCACAGGGCCTGCTGCGCCAGTTGGGCTACGCGCCGCAGGAGCAGTCGGAACCCCAGCGCATGAACCAGCAGATCCGGCCCGAGACGCTGCAGATCCTAAAGGTCAACCCCAGCAAGACCTCCTCCGCTGCGCCTCCCGGTTCCACGTCCACCCCCACTTCCCCCTCCCAGGCCACCGCCGCCAACGACTCCCCCGCCCCCCCCACCACACCGGCCGCCTCGGCCCCGGCAGACTCTGCGGAGTGCCTGCAGGCCGGCGTGTTTGACGACCGCCAGGCCGAGGCGCTGCGCACAGCGGCTGCCGGGTTGCCCGCCGGCAGCTGGATGCTGGAGCCCACGCCCATCCCAGGCCGCTGGATGGTCTACATGGGGCGGTTTGACGATATCGAAACCCTGGACCGCAAACGCGCCGAGCTGCGCGCCCGCAAGGTGGACCATGACCGCGCCGGGGGCACGCTTGAACTGGGCCTGTCGCTGGGCCGTTTTGCCTCCAAGGAGGCGGCCGAGCGCGAGCTGACCAACCTGGGCACCAAGGGCGTGCGCACCGCCCGCGTGATCCAGGAGCGCGCCGAAGCCCCCGGCTTCACGCTGCGCCTGCCCGCCGTGAACGACGCCTTGCGTGCCCAGCTGGATGTGCTGCGCACGGCCATGGCGGGCAAGACGCTGCGTGCCTGCGGCTGACGCCCTTTTGCACATGGCCACCATGAATGAAGAGCCAACGTCCATCCATTGCGGCGAGCACGGCGACGCCGCGCCCACCTACGTGTGTGGTCATCTGTGCCGCCACCCGGTGCAGCGCTGGTTTTGCGATGCGCCCTCGCCCGACACCCCCTACCCGGACGCATGGTGCGCCAGCTGCAATGCCGAGCTGCTCAAGACGGGCGGCGAGTGGAACGAACACAACGCGGACTGCCTGGACCTCCAGATCCTGTGCCACCACTGCTACCAGGACGCCATGGCGCGCAGTGTGGAGGCGCTGGATGGCGACACCCAAGCCGCCTGGATCGAGGCGGTGACGCAGGGCCACCACGCGCTGCGGGACAAGCAGCGCGCGCTGGAGCAGGACTACGGCATCGCCAGCTTTGAGCGCTGGGACTACGACCAGTCCGCCGGCACTTTGACCTTTTCGGCCGGAGGGGTGCCCCGGGTGGTGGCCGACATCGAGTTCATCGGATCGGTGTCGGAGGCCAGTGGCACCTGGCTGTGGGCCTGGGCCAATTTCCACAACGAAACCCCGGTGGTGTCGCGCATCGCGGCCGTGCGGGAGTGGGGCGAAGCCCAGGGCTTTCTGCACCTCACGGTGCCGCTGTGGAAGGGCGATGCCGTCGATGGCTGGGAGCTGTCGGGCGTGGCCGCGCAGGTGCTGGGCGCCCAGGGGGTGTACCGAGTGCCCATGGACCGGGGCTTTTTGTACATGGCCCTGATGTCGGTGCAACGCGTGGCGTGAGCACGGTTGCTGCGCCCACCCGGGTGCAGCGCTATGGCAACGGGATGGCGCGCGTCTCGCCCTGCCGCAGGAGCCAGACGCGGTCCAGCGGCAGGCCCCGCTGCGCCAGTGCGGTGGCCAGGTCGCGCGGCGGGTGGTCGAAGGCCTCCTGCGTCAGCATGAACGTGCCCCAGTGCACGCCCATGGCTTGCCTGGCCTCCACATCCAGCATCAGCTGCACGGCGTCCTCGGGGTTCACGTGCATGGGCTTCATGAAGTCGCGGGGCAGGTAGGCGCCGATGGGCAGGGCCAGAAAGTCCACCGGCCCCAGGCGCTGGCGGATGGCCTTGAAGTCGTCGCTGTAGCCCGTGTCGCCCGGGAACAGAAAGCGCCAGGGCGCAGCCGCCTGCGGGCGCGCCCATTCCAGCAGGTACCCACCCCACAGCGAGGCATTCGTATCCCACGGGGTGCGGCGGCTCCAGTGCTGCGACGGTGTGAACACCACGCGCACGCCGGGGGCGATGTCGGCGTGCTCCCACCAGTTCAGCGCGGTGACGGGGCCCATGCCCCGCTGTGTGAACCAGTCGGCCAGCCCCAGCGGCACCACAAAGCGGGGCGACTGGCCCGCGTCGCGCAGGCGGCGCAAGGTGCCGTAGCACAGGTGGTCGTAGTGGTTGTGCGAGATCAGCACCACATCGATGGGCGGCAGGTCCTCGGGCGCCAGGGGCACGGGCACCCGGCGCGGGGCGCCAAAGCGGCCCAGGGGGCCCGCAAAACCGCACAGCGTGGGGTCGATCAGCACGTTGAGGCCCGCCACCTGCAGCAGCATGGAGACATGGCCCAGCCAGGTGATCACGGGCGCCTGCTGGCGCTGCGCTAGGCGGGCAGGGTCCACGGGCTGCGTCCATTGCCGGGCAAAGGCCGCGTAGCCACCCGCCGGTTCGCTGCGGGGCTTGAAATCGCCGCGCAGCGAGCGCCAGACCATTTCGTACCAGGGGAAGTTGCCGATCACCACGTCAGGGTGCGTATTGGCAAAGCGGCGGGGTGGTGAGGTCATGGGGGCTGCGTCCGTGCAAAAAGATCGGGCCAAGCGACGAGGCCGCATGATGCCGGATGCCCGGTGCTGTGGCGGGCTGCCGGCGCATCAACCCTGCGGCGTGCCGGCCTTGTCTTCTGCCACAGGGTCAGCTGCCCGCCACCACGTCCCGCGCCGCAAACCGCACGCTGAAGCGCGCGCCGGGCGGGGTCTGGCCAGGGCGCGCGTCTTCGAGCGTGACCTCGGCATCGTGCTTGCTGGCAATCTCCAGCACGATGGGCAGGCCCAGCCCGGAGCCATCGGCCTCGCTGCCCAGGGCGCGGTAGAACGGCTGGAACACCAGCTCGCGCTCGGCCTCGGGCACGCCGGGGCCGGAGTCTTCGACCTGCAGCAGCAGCACATGGCCGAAGGTGTCGGCCAGCACGCGGGCGGTGACCACGCCGGGTTTGTCCGGCGTGGAGGGGGTGTAGTTGATGGCGTTGTCCACCAGGTTGCGCACCAGCTCCTTGAGCAGCGTGGGGTTGCCGTCGATCAGCACGCCCGGCGATCCCGGTTCAGCGCCGTCGTAGCCCAGGTCGATGTGCTTGTCGAGCGCGCGGGGCACCGAGTCGCGCACCACCTCGATCACCAGGCGTGCCAGGTCGCAGGGCTGGCGGGCAATGCCCACGCCGCTGCCTTCGGCGCGCGCCAGCGCCAGCAGCTGGTTGACGGTGTGTGTGGCGCGGATGCTGGAGCGGCCGATCTGCTGCAGCGAGCGCTTGAGCTCTTCCGTGCTGGTGCCTTCGCGCTGGGCCAGGTCGGCCTGCATGCGCAGGCCCGCCAGCGGGGTCTTGAGCTGGTGGGCGGCGTCGGCCAGAAAGCGCTTTTGGGTGGCCAGCGAATCGTTCAGGCGCGTGAGCAAGTCGTTCACGGACGACACCAGCGGCGCCACTTCGAGGGGCACGGTGCGGTCGTCCAGGGGCGAGAGGTCGTCGGGGTTGCGCGCGCGGATGCGCTGCTCCAGCTGGTTGAGCGGCTGGATGCCGCGCGCCAGCGCCAGCCACACCAGCAGCACCGCCAGCGGCAGGATGACGAACTGCGGCAGCATCACGCCCTTGATGATTTCGGTGGCCAGCACGCTGCGCTTTTCGCGCGTCTCGGCCACCTGGACCAGCGCCACCGGCGTGTCCTTGAGCGGCAGGCGCACCCAGATATAGGCCACGCGGATGTCAATGCCGCGCATCTCGGCATCGCGCAGCCGCACCTCGCCCGACAGGGGCACCTCGTCGCTCGGGGGCTCGGGCAGCTCGCGCTCGCCCGAGAGGAACTCGCCGCCCGGGCCGATGACCTGGTAGTACACGATGTCGGAGTCGTCGGCCCGCAGGATCTCGCTGGCGGGCTGGGGCAGGTTGAACTGGGCCTTGTCGCCCACCACGCTCACCAGCTGCGCGAGTGCGTGGGCGTTGTATTCCAGCGCCCGGTCAAACGGCTTGTTGGCCAGGCCCTGGGCCACCAGCCAGGTCAGCGCCAGGCTCACCGGCCACAGCAGCAGCAGCGGCGTGAGCATCCAGTCGAGGATTTCGCCGAACAGGGAGCGCTGCTCGCGCTGGAAGATCTTCACAGCGCCCGCCGAGGCAGTTTAGAAGCCAAAACACCCGATAGCGCTGGATTCATATGCGCGAGCAGCTATCGTTTTGATAGTTAACTGGGGATCTTCTCAAGGCAGTAGCCCAGGCCGCGCACGGTGGCGATGCGGATGGGCCCGCCCTCGATCTTCTTGCGCAGGCGGTGGATGTAGACCTCGATGGCGTTGTTGCTCACCTCTTCGCCCCACTCGCACAGGCGCTCCACCAGCTGCTCCTTGCTCACCAGGCGGCCGGCGCGCTGCAGCAGTACTTCCAGCAGGCCCAGCTCGCGGGCGGAAAGTTCGATCATCTTGCCGTCGATGGTGGCCACGCGGCCGGCCTGGTCGTACACCAGCGGGCCGTGCTTGATGGCGCTGCTGGTGCCGCCCATGCCCCGGCGCGTGAGGGCGCGCACGCGGGCTTCCAGCTCCTGCAGGCTGAAGGGCTTGGCCATGTAGTCGTCGGCGCCAAAGTCCAGCCCCTTCACGCGCTCTTCCACGCTGTCGGCGGCGGTGAGGATCAGCACCGGCAGGGCAGAGCCCCGGCCGCGCAGCTTTTTCAGCACTTCCAGCCCATGCATCTTGGGCAGGCCCAAGTCCAGGATGAGCAGGTCGAACTCGTTGTTGGTCATGAGCGCCGCGTCGGCCTCGCTGCCGCTGGCGACATGGTCCACCACGGCGCCCGAGGCACGCAGCGTGCGCAGCAGGCCATCGGCCAGCACCTGGTCGTCTTCGGCAATGAGGATGCGCATGCGGGTGTCTCCTGGTGGGTGGCAGCGGTCTGGCGCCGCGCCTGTGCGTCGATTTTAGGCGGCGCCGCGCCCCGCTGCGCCGAGAAAACGGCGCCCTTTGCGCGCGCAGCGCCCAGGCCCGGGGCTGTCAGCGCGGGTCGTGCGCCAGCAGCTTGTGTACCAGGGCTTGCAGGTCGGCCTGCAGGCGGGCCATGCCCTCGGGGTGCTGGGCGAGCGTCTGCTCGTCCATGTAGAGCTTGCGGTTGATCTCGACCTGGATGCTGTGGCGCTGCTGCGCGGGGTGGCCGTAGCGGCGCACCAGTTCCACGCCCTTGTAGGGGTGGTTGTATTCGACGCTGTAGCCGCACGCGCGCAGGTGCTCGCAGATCAGCGCCGACAGCGCCGGGCTGGCCGTGGTGCCGTCGCGGTCGCCGATCACAAAGTCCGCATGCTCCAGCCCTGGAAACTCGGTGGCAAAGCGCCCGGCCACGGCGGGCATGGAGTGGCAGTTGAGGTGGATGCTGTAGCCATGGCGCGCGTGGGCGGCATCGATGGCTTGTGCCACGGCGGCGTGGTACGGGCGCCAGCAGCGGTCGATGCGCGCACGCACCTCGACCACAGTGAGCTGGCGCTGGTAGATGGGTTCGCCCTGGTCGGTGAACTTCCAGATCAGCCCCTTGCCCAGGCGCACCTTGCTGAGCACCTTGGGATCGGTGGAGATGGGGTCGGGCCAGTCGCCGTCCAGCAGGCTGGTGTCCAGCTCGGTCGTATCGCGGTTGGCGTCCAGGTAGATGCGGGGGAAGTGGGCCTCGACCCAGGCCACGCCGAGCGCGGGGGCAAAGTCGTAGATCTTTTCGACGTGGGTGTCTTCGGCCCGGCGCAGCGTGGCCAGGTCTAGGGCGGAACCAAAGTCGTCGGGGTACCGGGTGCCGCTGTGGGGGGAGTCGAGGACCAGTGGTGTGCTGCCGGGCACCGCAGTGACGGTGGCGGTGCTGGAGGGTTGTGTGGCAAGCCCCGGCGAGCCGGTGACGCCGGGCTGGGCCTGCTGGAAGCGGTGGTGGATCAGTTTCAAGGCTGCATGCATAGGCAGAGTGTGCGCAAAGGAGGGCGGCTGGCCTAGCCGCCCAGACCGGGATGTGACTATGGTTATCCCTGAGGGGCATCCGCGTCGTTTCGTCATCCCGGCTGTGGCCGTCCCCGGGCCCAGGGCCCGGGGGGGAATCAGGTCAGTCGAGCACCACCTTGGCGTAGGCGGCAACGCCCTTCATTTTCTCGATCTCGTGGGCGATCTGCGCGGTGAACTCTTTGGACGTTGTGCCCGATGGGTACAGGCCCTGCCCCGCGAGGCGCTCCCGCACGGTGGGTTCCTTCAGGGCCTGGGCCACGGCCTGCTGGATGCGTTCCACCACGGCGGTGGGTGTGCCCGTGGGGGCGACCATGCCAAACCACGAGGGTTCGTTGGCCTGCTTGTAGCCCAGCGCGGCGTAGGTGGGCACGTCGGGCAGCACGTCCAGCCGCACGGGCCAGGAAACGGCCAGCGCCCTGAGCTTGCCCGCCTTGATGTACGGCAGCGATGAGGCCACCTGGTCAAAGTACACCCCTACCTGGCCCGCCAGCACATCGTTGATGGCCGGGCCCGCGCCGCGGTAGGCGATGTGGACCATGGAGGTGCCCGATGCGCGCTTGAACAGCTCGCCCCACATGTGGCCGATGGTGCCGTTGCCGGGGGTGGCGTACGACACCTTGCCGGGGTTGGCCTTGAGGTATTTCACCAGCTCGGCGAGGTCTTTGACGGGCAGTACCGTCGGATTCACCACGATCACGCCAGGCGCCTTGACGATTTCGGTCACGCCCACAAAGTCCTTGGTGGGGTCGTACGGCAGCTTGCTGTAGACGGCGGGGTTCACCCCATGGGTGGACAGCGTGGCCACCCCCAGGGTCAGGCCGTCTGCGGGAGCCCGCGCTACTTCGGCCATGCCGATGGAGCCGCCTGCGCCGCCCCGGTTCTCCAGCACCACGGGCTGCTTGAGGATGCGCGCCAGCGGCTCTTGCAGGCTGCGGGCCGTGATGTCGGTCGCTCCGCCCGGGGGGAAGGGCACGATGATGCGCAGGGGCTTGCCCTCTTGCGCCAAGGATATTCCAGGAACGAAAGATACAGCGGCCAGCGCTGAGAGCATATGACGGCGTTGCATGGAGGATTCTCCTATTGGGGAGACTCAAGGTTACGGAGGCTGCTCCCAATCAACAAGCAATGGTTGGGCCTGATAACATTCCATACTGGAATGTTCAAGCGCTGAGCCCATGTCCTCCCTCCGCCGGTTGTCGCCCCCTTTGCACCTGTTGCGCGCGTTCTCTATGGTCACGCGGTTTGGCAGCGTCTCCCGCGCGGCCGACGCCCTGCACCTCACCCAAAGCGCGGTCAGCAAGCAGGTCAAGGAACTGGAGGGCTGGGTGGGCGTACCGTTGTTCGAGCGCAGCCGCAAGCGCCTGGCGCTGACCCCCGCGGGCGAGCGCTACGAGAAGGCCGTGCGCGGCGTGCTGGCGCAGCTGGAGGCGGCCACACTGGAGCTGATCACCAGCGATGACGGCGGCGGCGCGCTGCACCTGTCCAGCCTGCCCACGTTTGCCGCCAAGTGGCTCATCCCGCGCCTGCCCCAGTTCCAGCAGCAGCATCCGCAAATCACGCTGCACTTTGTGCCCTATGTGCACAGCTACGACTTCACCCGGCCCGAGCTGGACTGCGCCATTCTGTTCGGCGACGGCCACTGGCCCGGCGCGCACGCCCACCACATCACTGGCAACGAGGTGGCGCTGATTGCCCCCCGCACCAAGGTGGCCGACTGGCCCATCCACACCCCGCGCGATGTGGCCCGCTACACCCTGCTGCGCCACGTGACCGTGCCTGAGGCGTGGCTGCGCTGGAGCGAGACACACGGGGTGGAGGGCCTCATCGACCCGCTGGCCGGGCCGCAGTTCGACCAGTTCCAGACCATGATCCGCGCCGTGATGGCGGGCATGGGCCTGGCGCTGGTGCCGCGTTGCCTGGTGCAGGACGAAATCACAGCGGGCCTGGTGCGCGAGCCCCTGCCCGATGCCGACCTGCGCGGCGGCTACCGCAGCGATGTGGGCTACTGGTTCTGCTACCCCGAAGGCCGCACGCAACTGCACGCGCTGCAGTGCTTCAAGGAATGGTTGCTGGCGTGCGCCGAGCCGGTGGGGGCTCAGACACCCGTATCTCCGCCCGCATAGGCTTCCAGCCCGATCGCCACCACAGTGGCTACGTCTTGGCCCACCTCGGCGCGGAACTCTGCCTCGGCCTGCGCCACTGCATCCCGGAACGCTTGCAGCCACGCCAGGCCGGTGGGCGTGAAGCACACGCGGCGCGCCCGCGCATCCAGCGGGTCTACCTGCCGTGTGACCAGCCCCCAGGCCTCGCACTGGTCCACCAGGTTGGCCATGGCCTGCTTGGTCATGCCCGCGCGCTGGGCCAGGTCGGTCAGCCGGTCGCCCTGCAAGGCCAGGTGGCGCGTGATGTGCACATGGGCGGCCGTCACCTGGTCGCGCGCCGCGAGGTTGGACAAGGCTAGAGGCACCTCCACGTTGCGCGCCATCAGCTGCAGCACCCGCGCGTCGAAGCGGCGCAATGCACTGCCCATCAGGCGGCCTAGGTGGGTTTGGCGCCAGCGGTCGTCCGCTCCCGGGGTGGGCGTGGCGGAGACGGTGGCAGGAGAAAAATCGGCCATGCGATATTGTCAGGCAAACTGACTAAAAATCGCTTTATCTGGATTTCATTGCTCGCATAAACTACTGTTCAAGCATCCAGCCTGTGATTAACCGCAGAGCGATGCAAGCATCCAACCTGTTGTTTTCAAGGAGTTTCTCATGGACGTCGCAGTCAAAGGCACCAACCCCGCATTGCCAGTGAACACCGAAAAGGCCAAGGCCCTGGCCGCCGCGCTCGCCCAGATCGAGAAGCAATTTGGCAAGGGCACGATCATGCGCCTGGGTGAAGGCGAGGTGATCGAGGACATCCAGGTGGTCTCCACCGGCTCCTTGGGCCTGGACATTGCCCTGGGCGTGGGCGGCCTGCCCCGCGGCCGTGTGGTCGAGATCTACGGCCCGGAATCGTCGGGCAAGACCACGCTCACGCTGCAGGTGGTGGCCGAGATGCAAAAGCAAGGCGGCACCTGCGCGTTTGTCGATGCCGAGCACGCCCTCGACGTGCAATACGCCCAGAAGCTGGGCGTGCAGCTGTCCGACCTGCTCATCAGCCAGCCCGACACCGGCGAACAAGCCCTGGAAATCGTGGATAGCCTCGTTCGTTCCGGGGCCGTGGACCTGATCATCGTGGACTCGGTGGCCGCACTCACGCCCAAGGCCGAAATCGAAGGCGAAATGGGCGATGCCCTGCCCGGCCTGCAGGCCCGCCTGATGAGCCAGGCGCTGCGCAAACTCACCGCCACGATCAAGAAGACCAACTGCATGGTCATCTTCATCAACCAGATCCGCATGAAGATCGGCGTGATGTTCGGCTCGCCCGAAACGACGACCGGCGGCAATGCGCTGAAGTTCTATGCCTCGGTGCGCCTGGATATCCGCCGCACCGGCACCATCAAGAAGGGCGACGAAGCCATCGGCAACGAGACCAAGGTCAAGGTGGTCAAGAACAAGGTGAGCCCGCCCTTCAAGACGGCCGAGTTCGACATCCTGTTTGGCGAAGGCATCAGCCGCGAAGGCGAGATCATCGACATGGGCGTGAACGCCAAGGTCATCGAAAAGAGCGGCGCCTGGTACGCCTACAACGGCGAGAAGATCGGTCAGGGCCGTGACAACGCCCGCGAGTTTTTGCGTGAAAACCCCGACCTGGCCCGCGAGATCGAGAACAAGGTGCGCGAAGGGCTGGGCATTGCGCTGCTGCCTGGCGCACTGCAGGCTCCAGCAGCGGCTGCCGACGAGTGATTGACGGTTTTTGAAGCCAAATGGCCTGCAGGCGCACATTCCATATGCGCCTGCAGCTATTGAAAATATAGCGTTTGGTCAGCCATGGGATTCATTGCGCTCTCGCTCAAAGGCCGTGCACTGCGGCTGCTGAGCCAGCGCGAACATTCGCGGGCCGAGCTGCAGCGCAAGCTCAGCCCCCATGTGCAAGAGGGCGAAGACCTGGAGGCCGTGCTGGACGACCTGCAGGCCCGGGACTTCATCAGCGAGGCGCGGGTCGTGGAGTCGGTGCTGAACCGGCGCGCCGGTCGCCTGGGTGCATCGCGCATCCGGCAAGAGCTGCAATCCAAAGGGCTGGGCGCAGAGGCCGTGCAGCAGGCCGTGGCCCAGCTGCAGGGCAGCGAACTGGAGCGTGCCCGCGAGGTGTGGCGCCGCAAGTTTGGCGAGCCCGCCGCAGACCCACAAACCCGCGCCAAACAGATGCGCTTCTTGCTGACGCGGGGGTTCTCAGGCGATGTGGTGCGGCGCGCCGTGCAGGGCGCCGACGATTCCGACGAGGGGTGAGCGCACTGCTCACAAGCAGGGCTTTCGCCCCCTTCTGAAGCGCTGGGGTATGGTTACACGCCCAGCATCAACTGCAGGTTCTGCACGGCGGCACCGCTGGCGCCCTTGCCCAGGTTGTCCAGGCGCGCAATGACCACGGCTTGCCGGTATTGCTCGTTGGCAAACACGCGCAGTTCCAGCTTGTTGGTGTCGGTCAGCGTGTCGGCCGCCAGCTTCAAATCGCCGGTGGGCGGCAGCACGCTCACCCATTGTTCGGGCGTGTTGGTGCGGCTGTAGTGGGCAGCCAGCGCGTCGTGCAGGTCGCTGGCCTTGGGGGCGCCGGGCAGCAGGTCCAGGTGTAGCGGCAACTGCACCAGCATGCCCTGGCGGAAGTTGCCCACGGCGGGGATGAACACCGGGCGGCGCGTGAGCCCGGTGTAGCGCAGGATCTCTGGGATGTGCTTGTGCGACAGGCCCAGTGCATACGCTTCATAAGGTGCTGCCGTACCTGCCTCGTACGCTTCGATCATCGTGCGGCCACCGCCGGAGTAGCCCGACACCGAGGGCAGGCTCAAGGGGTAGTCCGCAGGGATCAGGCCCGCATCGACCAGCGGGCGCAAGATGGCAATGGCCCCCGTGGCGTAGCAGCCGGGGTTGGAGACGCGGCTGGCTTCGCGCACTGCCTGTGCCTGCGATGCGGCGAGTTCTGGAAACCCGTACACCCAGCCATCGGCCGTGCGGTGCGCGGTGCTGGCATCGATGACCTTGACTTTGCGGCCCGAACTGCGCTCGATCTCGTCCACCATGGCCACGGTGTCGCGCGCGGCGTCGTCGTGCAGGCACAGCACCACCAGATCCACCCCCGCGATCAGGTCGCGCTTGGCGGCAGGATCTTTGCGCAGCTCGGGCGCAATGCTGACCAGCTCGATCTGCGGCATGGCCTGCAGACGCTCGCGGATCTGCAGGCCTGTGGTGCCGGCTTCGCCATCAATAAAGACTTTGGACATGGAGGTGCTCCTGCAAAAAAGGACGGCAGCGTCTGCCGGCAAAAGGAATGGGAAAGGCTGCGACGCCAACCCTGGATGTAAGCCAGGCACAAGGATGGTGCGTTGCAGCATGATACAGTCGCGGGTTGCCATGTCCCAAGCCCGCGGCCAGACAACTGTTCATGGTAAACGGGTAACTACCACCCTTCCCTGAGAGAGACCTCATGAAGATTCACGAATACCAAGGCAAGGAAATCTTGCGCAATTTTGGTGTGCCCGTTCCGCGTGGCATTCCCGCATTCACGGTGCAAGAAGCCGTGGAAGCAGCCCAGAAGCTCGGCGGCCCCGTGTGGGTGGTCAAGGCCCAGATCCACGCCGGTGGCCGTGGCAAGGGCGGCGGCGTGAAGGTTGCCAAGACCATTGACGACGTGAAGGCTCGCGCCAGCGAAATCCTGGGCATGCAACTGGTCACGCACCAGACCGGCCCTGAAGGCCAGAAGGTCCGCCGCCTGTACATCGAAGACGGCGCCGACATCAAGAACGAACTGTACGTTTCGCTGGTCACCGACCGCGCCACGCAGAAGGTCGCCCTGATCGCTTCGAGCGAAGGCGGCATGGACATTGAGGAAGTGGCCCACTCCACGCCCGAGAAGATCGTCACCGAGATGATCGACCCGCTGACCGGCATCACCGAAGCGCAGAGCCGCAAGGTGGCAGCCGCCATCGGCCTGACCGGCGCTTCCATCGATCAGGCTGTGGACATCTTCGCCAAGATCTACAAGTGCTACATGGACACCGATGCGTCGCTGGTGGAAATCAACCCGCTGAACTGCGACTCCAAGGGCAACCTGATGGCCCTGGACGCGAAGTTCAACTTTGACGCCAACGCCCTGTTCCGCCACCCCGAAATCGTCGCCTTCCGCGATCTGGACGAAGAAGATCCCGCCGAAGTGGAAGCCTCCAAGTTCGACCTGGCCTACATCAGCCTGGACGGCAACATCGGCTGCCTGGTGAACGGCGCTGGCCTGGCCATGGCCACCATGGACACCATCAAGCTGTTCGGCGGCGAGCCCGCCAACTTCCTGGACGTGGGCGGCGGCGCCACCCCCGAGAAGGTGACCGAAGCCTTCAAGATCATGCTCAAAAACCCCAAGGTCAAGGGCATTCTGGTCAACATCTTCGGCGGCATCATGAAGTGCGACACCATCGCCACCGGCGTGATCACCGCCTGCAAGGCCGTGAACCTGAACGTGCCGCTGGTCGTGCGCATGAAGGGTACGAACGAAGAGCTGGGCAAGAAGATGCTGGCCGAGTCCGGCCTGCCCATCATCGCTGCAGACACCATGGCCGAAGCTGCGACCAAGATCGTTGCTGCCGTCAAGTAAGCCCGGAGAACACACATGTCGATCTACATCAACAAAGACACCAAGGTCATCACCCAGGGCATCACGGGCAAGACGGGCCAGTTCCACACCGAGAAGTGCCAGGAATACGCGAACGGCAAGAATGCCTTCGTGGCAGGCGTGAACCCCAAGAAGGCTGGCGAGTCCATCTTCAACATCCCGATCTATGCCTCCGTCAAGGAAGCTGCCCAGCAGACCGGCGCTACCGTGTCGGTGATCTATGTGCCTCCAGCAGGTGCTGCGGACGCCATCTGGGAAGCCGTGGAAGCCGACCTGGACTTGGCCATCTGCATCACCGAAGGCATTCCCGTCAAGGACATGCTGATGGTGCGCAACAAGATGAAGGCCAAGGAAGCTGCTGGCGGCAAGAAGACGCTGCTGCTGGGCCCCAACTGCCCCGGCCTGATCACGCCTGACGAAATCAAGATCGGCATCATGCCCGGCCACATCCACCGCAAGGGCCGTATCGGCGTGGTGTCCCGCTCGGGCACGCTGACGTACGAAGCCGTGGCCATGCTGACCGAAGTCGGCCTGGGCCAGTCGAGCGCCGTGGGCATTGGTGGCGACCCCATCAATGGCCTCAAGCACATCGACGTGATGAAGGCCTTCAACGACGATCCAGACACCGATGCCGTGATCATGATTGGCGAAATCGGCGGTCCTGACGAAGCCGAAGCCGCCCAGTGGTGCAAGGCCAACATGAAGAAGCCCGTGGTGGGCTTCATCGCTGGCGTGACCGCTCCTCCCGGCAAGCGCATGGGCCACGCAGGCGCCCTGATCTCCGGCGGTGCTGACACGGCCGACGCCAAGCTCGCCATCATGGAAGAGTCGGGCTTCGTCATCACGCGCAACCCGTCTGAACTGGGCAAGCTGCTCAAGGCCCAGCTGAAGTAAGTTGCCTGGCCCCGCCGCGACCGTAAGCACAATTACGGACGCGGCGCTCGGCACAGACCGCTAGACTGGCGGCTCCAACAAAAAGAGAAGCGCTCGGAACCCCGGTTCCGGGCGCTTCTTGCATTCATAACAGTGGAGTCAGTCATGGAGTTTCTGCAAAGCGCCGATTTCTGGATCGGCCTGGTGAAGATCGTCTGGATCAACATCATTCTTTCGGGCGATAACGCAGTGGTCATCGCGCTGGCCGCCCGGTCCCTTCCCCCCCATCAGCAAAAGAAAGCCGTGTTCTGGGGCTCCGGCGCTGCCGTGGTCCTGCGGATCTTACTGACGGTGGTGGCGGCCAAGCTGCTGGAGCTTTCGTTCCTGCAGATCGTGGGCGGTTGCCTGTTGCTGTGGATTGGTTTTCAGCTGCTCAGCGACGACGAGGAGGAAGAGGGCGAGTCCAAGACCTATGGCAGCCTGATGGCCGCCGTTCGCACCATCCTCATTGCCGACCTGGTGATGAGCCTCGACAACGTGATCGCCGTGGCGGCTGCGGCGCAGGGCAACGTGGTGCTGCTGGTGCTGGGCTTGGCCATCAGCATTCCGCTGGTCATCTTTGGCAGCACCCTCATGATCAAGCTCATGGAGCGTTTCCCCATCATCGTGGTGCTGGGGGCTGCCCTGATTGGTTGGGTGGGTGGTGAAACCATCGCCAGCGATGCCATCTTGCACGACTATGCGGTGGCGCATCCCGCACTGCACTATGTGGCGGCCGCACTCGGCGCAGCGCTGGTCGTGGGCGTCGGCAAGTTCTGGCGCAAGGGGTCGAACAGCGCCTCCGCCACTTGACGGCTGGAGCTGCGGCCGGGGCTTGCGCGCAGGCCTCGGCCGTTGCGTCAGATACAAAGTGTGACAAAAATGGCACGGCAGTCACTTCCTATGGAAAGGCTGCGTGACAAGAACGGCACCTGGCGCTGCCCCGGGGAGCGATTCGCCGCCCATCCCCTTGTCTCTGCTGTCCCGACTGCCTGTGTTTGCCTGGGCGCGGTTATTGCTTGAAATCCACCCAATACTGAGTGGAAAAACAGCAAGTGGGACGAAAAACCTCGGCGCGGCGGATGGGTGGATGGCGTACCGATGGCTTGTGGGGCGGATTGGTGGCATTGGCTGTTGCAGGCCTGTGCGCAGTGACGGGCGCATCGCTCACGCTTGAACACAAGCTCTACGACGCAGCCATCCGCACTGCGTCACCCGCCCCGCTGGCCGACGTGGTGATTGTGGGCATCGACGATGCCAGCCTGGCTGCACTAGGCCCGTGGCCCTGGTCGCGCGACATCCATGCCCGATTGATTGATCGCCTGTCCGCAGCCGGCGCCCAAACCGTTGTTTACACCCCCGCATTCACGCAGCCCCAGAGTGACAGGGGGCTGGCCTATCTGCGCAAAATCCGCGACACCCTGTCAGCTTCGACAGAAACAACCCCGCTGACAGCCGAACTGGGCCGCGTGGTGGGAGAGGCAGAAGCCGCACTGGACGGAGATGCGCGTCTGACGGCATCCATCCAGCGGGCGGGCAATGTGTTCCTGGCCTCGCGGTATGAAAATGCGGGTGCTGCAGCCCCTCTGCCCGCGTACGTACGCCGCAGCACGGCACCCGACCCGGGTACGACTGCCACCACGCTGCAATCCGCGCAGCACCCCATCCCGTCGTTGGGAACGGTGGCTGCGGGAGTGGGGCATGTGTATGCAGAGCCCGACAACGACGGCCGTGTGCGCCAGATTCCTCTGCTGCTTCGCTACGACAGCGTCGGGGTGCCGTCCTTGGCGTTGCTGGCGGTACAACACAGCCTACACCTGGGCCTGGATGACCTTCGTGCGCTGGATGCGTCGGAGGGCTTGCGCCTGGGCGGGTTGAATATTCCCACCAATGCAGGAGTCATGCTGCGCCCTCGCTGGCAGGTGTCCGGTGACGGTGCAGGTACATTCCCAACGCTCTCAGCTGCAAGTGTGCTCGATGGAACGGCTCCCGCCGGCAGCCTCAAGGGCAAGATCGTGCTGGTGGGCGAAATGACAGATGCGCCGGGCGCTGCCGCAGTCAGGGGGGGAGAGCGCCTCGTCCATCCCGTGGAGGTGATTGCGCAAGCCGTGTCATCCATGCGTCTCGGATTGGGGGTGGTCGAACCAAGCTGGGCCATGCCGGTCACCTGGCTGGTGTTAGCGCTGGCGTTGCTCTATGTGGTGCTGGTGGCGCCCCGTTTGGCGCGCCCCTTGGTGGTGGCTGTGGGGGCTGGGCTCGTGCTTGCGGGTGTTGCCACGGAGTGGACTCTTTTGCGTTACGGCGGTTTGTGGCTTTCGTTGCTGTCGCCCGTTCTGGCCGTACTGACCGGTACCACCGTCGTAGCACTTTTGCACCAAGGGCAGCGCAGCGAAACCTCCGCGCGCTCTGCCGAAGCCGCCGAAGCCGACCGCATGATGGGCTTGGCCCTGCAAGGCCAAGGGCAGCTGGACATGGCCTTTGAGCGCTTGCGCAAGGTGCCTGCCAGCGGCGCGCTTCTGGACAATCTCTACCATTTGGCGGAGGACTTCGAACGCAAGCGCCACTTCGGCAAGGCGCAGGCGGTATACGAACATATCCTGCGCCACGACCGACACTACAAGGACGCTCGCAGCCGCTACAAGCGTGCCAAGGCACAGGCCCAAGGGGGGGCGCAAGCTTCGTTAGGCGCTGCAGACTCTTTGCCAAGCGCCTCCGCCGGAGCACCCCGCCTGCCCGGTGACGCGAGCGTGGGCGTGCCCATGCTGGGGCGCTACCAGATTGACCGCGAAATTGGCAAAGGTGCCATGGGGGTGGTGTATCTGGGGCGTGATCCCAAGATCGGCCGCGTCGTGGCCATCAAGACGCTGGCCTTGGGACAAGAATTTGAAGGCGATGCCTTGATTGATGCGCGCGCGCGGTTTTTCCGCGAAGCCGAAACTGCGGGGCGATTGCAGCATCCGAACATCGTCACCATTTTTGATGCCGGCGAGGAGCATGACTTGGCCTACATCGCCATGGAGTTCCTCAAAGGCCAGGACCTGACCCATGCTTGCGGCCAGGACCGGCTGCTGCCAGTCCCCACCGTGCTCTCCATTGCGGCCAGGGTAGCCGATGCGCTGGACTATGCCCATGCCCACAACGTGGTGCACCGCGATATCAAGCCGGCCAACATCATGTTTGACCGCGGCACCGACGCGGTGAAGGTGACGGACTTCGGCATTGCGCGCATCACGGATTCGAGCAAGACCCGCACGGGGCTCGTTCTGGGAACGCCCAGCTTCATGTCCCCGGAGCAATTGGCCGGAAAGAAGGTCGACGGGCGTTCGGATCTTTATTCGCTGGGCATCACCCTCTTCCAGTTGCTGACGGGTACGCTGCCGCTGCGGGGTGCGTCCATGACCGAGCTGATGCACAAGATTGCGAGCGTGGAGGCTCCCGATGTGCGGCAGCTGCGTCCTGAACTTTCAGCGGCTGTGGCCAAGGTGGTGGCGCTGTCCTTGCAAAAGCGCCCGGAGGCACGCTATCAGACCGGGCGGCAGTTTGCGGCGGACCTGCGGCAGGCCTTGGCGGGCGACGCGCAATCCAGCCCTGAGGCAGTCGTCTATGATGCGGACCGCGATGCAACAGGGCAAGAAATGGCGGATTTTCAGGAAACCGTGATGGAGCCCCCCGCCGTGCGGGGTGCGGCAGCCCCGCCGATTTCGGGCGCCCCATGACGCACGCCTCCACATCCATGACCTACGAATTCACTGCGCGGACCGATAAGGGCCGCGTGCGTTCCAACAACGAAGACGCGGTCGCCGTTGACCGCGATGCGCAGGTCGCGATACTGGCCGATGGCATGGGCGGTTATAACGCGGGTGAGGTGGCCAGCGGCATGGCCACCACCTTCATTCGTACCGAGATGGCCCGCTGGCTGGCCCAAGCGGGCGCAAGTCCCCAGTCCACGGACGTGCGCCGGGCGCTGGAAATCTGTGTCGAGAATGCCAACCACGCCATTTTGGGGGCGTCGCTCTCCAATCCGCAGTACGCGGGTATGGGTACGACGCTGGTGGTGGCGGTGTTCCATGGCAGCCGCCTGATCCTGGGGCATATCGGCGATTCGCGCTGCTACCGCCTGCGCGATGGTGCTTTGCAGCAAATCACGCGCGACCATTCCTGGTTGCAGGAGCAGGTCGATGCAGGTCTGCTGACGGCACAGCAGGCGGCCCTGTCTTCCAATCGCAATCTGGTGACGCGGGCCTTGGGTGTGGAGCCCAATGTGCTGATGGAAGTCAACGAGTTCCAGGTGGCGCCGAATGACCTGTTCCTGCTGTGCTCCGACGGGCTCACCGACATGGTGTCCGATTCGGATCTGGCGGAGCTGGTACGGGCGCCCATGCCTTTGGAAGAAAAAGCGACACTGCTCATTGACACCGCCAATGCCAACGGTGGTCGTGATAACGTGAGCGTGCTGCTGGTGCAGGCTGCCGCAGGAGGCAAGAAGCGCGGCCTCATGTCCCGATTGCTAGGGGCCTCTTGAACGGCCCGAACTACAACAATTCATCACATCAGGAGTGGATCATGCCGAGAATGATCGTTTCAATCGACGGCGTTGTTATCAAGGAAGTGCAGCTGACCAAGGAGCGGACTACGCTGGGTCGGCGCCCATACAACGACATCGTGATCGACAACCTTGCGGTGAGCGGCGAACATGCGGTGCTCCACATGGTGGGACACGATGTGGAGATTGAGGATCTGGGCAGCACGAACGGTACCTACGTGAATGCCAAGGCCGTCAAGCGCCAGGAGCTGCGCAATGGCGACACGGTCGAGGTGGGCAAGTACAAGATTCGCTTTTTGCAGGATGCCGAAGGTCAGAATTTCGAAAAGACCATGATCTTCAAGCCCGGCATGGTGCCGCCTGCAGTGGCCGCCGCCAGGCCCGCGCCAGCCGCCCCTGCGCCCGCTCCGATTTCAGCGGTAATTCGTGTCATGTCGGGCGCAGCAGCGGGGCGCGAGGTGTCCTTGCAGAAGGTCGTGACCACCATTGGCAAGCCTGGCGTGGCTGTGGCATCCATCACCAAGCGGCACCAGGGTTTTGTCTTGGCTCACGTGGAGGGGCCTGAAATGCCCCTGCTCAACGGTGCGGCCATTGGTGCTTCGCCCGTTCCTCTCAAGCACGGCGATCGCCTGGAACTGGCTGGCACCGAGATGCAGTTCGAACAGACTTGACCTCTGGCATGGGCCCGCGTCATGGCTGCGGGCCTCTGCTGACCTGAACCTTCTCTCCTTGCGCGCGGACCCATGCTGCAGTCCCTGTCGCACCTGTTCCGCCGACGCTGGCGGCGCATTGCAGTCACGCTGATACCGCTGGTTTTTGCACTGCTGCATGTTGCCGATGTGCTCCACCTGCAGGTGTTGGAACGACTGGACAACATCATCTACGACACCCGCCTGCGGGTGACTATGCCTCGAACGCTGGACGAGCGCATCGTCATTGTCGATATCGACGAGAAAAGTCTGGGGCGTGTGGGCCAATGGCCCTGGCGCAGGGACAAAATGGCAGCGCTGGTGCGCGAACTGTTTGAGCGCCAGCAAGTGTCGGTCGTCGGATTTGACGTTCTGTTTGCCGAGGCCGACGAGAGTTCAGGTCTCTCTACGTTGCAAGAGCTGGCCCAAGGCCCTTTGCGCAGCCAGCCGGCCTTCCAGGAGCAACTGAAAAGACTGGCACCGTCGCTGGACTATGACGCGCTTTTTGCGCAGTCCTTGCGTGGGCAGCCCGTGGTGCTGGGTTACTACCTGTCGGGCGAAGACCGCGACGGCATCACGAAAGGCATGCTGCCGGACCCTGCGCTCCCGTTGGAGCGCTTACGGGGCCTGCCGCTGGGAGCAACCACCTGGCGCGGCTATAGCAGCAATATCGAGGCGCTGACCCGCGCAGCCCCTGCAGCGGGGTTCTTCAACTCCATCACGGACGAGGACGGGGTCGTTCGCTCCTTGCCTTTGTTGGCCGAGTACCAAGGGCAGTATTACGAGTCGCTGGCGTTGGCCATGTTCCGCACAGCCATCGGGCTGCCAGAAATCCATCCGGGCTTTGTGAATCCCACACCGGTTGGGACGCATGATTTGCTGCAAAGCATCGTGTTGCGACAGGACGGTCGCACTCTGGCGCTCCCTGTAGACCAGCAACTGGCCACCCTCATTCCTTATCGGGGACCGGGAGATGCCAAAGGGGGCTCCTTTCGGTACATCTCAGCGTCGGACGTTCTGGATGGCGTGCTCCCACCTGGCCAGCTCAAGGATCAATTGGTGCTGGTCGGGTCCACCGCGCCTGGCTTGCTCGATTTGCGTGTGACGCCAGTGGGCAGAACCTACCCTGGCGTAGAAACCCATGCCAACGTGTTGTCGGCATTCCTGGATGGCAAAAGCATCGTTCGGCCCGACTATGCCGCCGGGTTCGATGTGCTGCAGCTCCTCTGCGCAGGGCTACTTTTGGCGGTGGCATTGCCACTCTTGTCTGCATCTTCAGCGGTCTTGCTGAGCGCCGGCGTGGTTTCTGCGCTAGTGGGGCTGAACCTGTGGATGTACATTGCGCAAGGTTTGGCGTTGCCACTGGCTACGGCGGTGGTGATGTCCATGCTGGCCTTCGCGCTCAACATGGCCTACGGTTATTTTGTGGAGAGCCGGTCCAAGCGCGAACTCGCAGCGCTGTTCAGCGCCTATGTGCCTCCAGAGCTGGTGGCCGAAATGGTCAAGCAGCCAGAGCACTACAGCATGCAGGCCACCAACCGGGAGCTGACGGTGATGTTCTGCGACATGCGCGGCTTCACCGCCATGTCTGAGAGGATGGAGCCTTTGCAACTGCAAGGGTTGCTGAATGAAGTGTTCAGCAAGCTCACCCATATCATCCGCAGCCACCGCGGCACCATCGACAAATACATGGGCGACTGCGTCATGGCGTTTTGGGGTGCGCCCGTGGCGACGCCAGACCACGCGCAGCTGGCGGTGACTGCGGCCCTGGAAATGTCGCAGGCCATTGGGCAAATCAACGCCGATCATCGCCAGCGCGGCCTGCCTGAGATCGGAGTGGGCATTGGGCTCAATACGGGCGTCATGTGCGTGGGCGATATGGGCTCGGACATCCGGCGCAGCTACACGGTCATCGGGGATGCGGTCAACCTTGGCTCGCGGCTTGAGGGGTTGTCCAAACACTACGGCACGTCGATCGTGGTGAGTGAATCTGCCATGCAGCTCGCCCCTCAGTTTGTTTGGCAGGCCATGGATCGCGTTCGCGTCAAGGGCAAGGCGCAGGCCGTACCGATTTACCAGCCGCTGGCGCCCCGGGATCAGCTACACGCCGAACTCGCTGAAGAACTGGTGATATGGGAGGGTTTTTTGCGAGCCTATGCGGCGCAGGAATGGGCACAATGCGACAAGCTGATGGCTCAGTTGCGAGGCCTCAGACCTCGTTGCACTCTCTACGATTTGTATGCTGCACGGGTCGAAGGCCTGCGTGGGTTGCCTTTCAATCCTGACTGGGACAGCGCCACCAATTTCGATACCAAGTAGAGGGTTCTACATGAAGGTTCGCGTGCTGGGGTGTTCCGGCGCTATTGCCAAGGACTGTCGCACGACATCGTTCTTGATTGGTGACAGCATCTTGCTTGATGCCGGCACCGGCGTGGGCGACCTGACGCTGGAAGAGATGGGCAAGATTGACCATGTGTTGCTGACCCATTCCCACCTGGACCACATCGCCGCGCTGCCCCTGATGCTCGACGCGGTGTCGTCGCAGCGCCGGCACCCGGTGCAAGTGCATGCCCTGGCTGCCACCATCTCTGCGCTGCAGACGCATGTCTTTAACAACGTCATCTGGCCGGATTTCAGCGCGATACCGTCTGCTGCATCACCGTTTCTGCAGTATCAAGCTTTTGTATCGGGCGACGTATTGAGCATCGCAGGTGTTCAAATCGAGGTGCTACCGGCCCACCATACCGTTCCCGCCGTGGGGTTTGCGGTGCTGGGTGATACAGGCTGGTGGGTTTTCAGCGGGGACACCGAACGCAACCCGCCATTCTGGAATCGCATCAACACATTGAAGGTGACTTGTTTGGTGATCGAAACAGCCTTCAGCAATCGTGAAAGCGATCTAGCCCGACGGAGCCTGCACCTCTCCCCCGAGACCTTGGCGCAGGAACTGGCTCATATCCCGGCAGCTAACCATTACCCCATCTATATCACGCACACCAAGCCGTCGGAGACCTCGCTAATCATGGACGAGATCAGTCTGCTCGACTGTACTGCCCGCACCCACCTCAGCCCGCATGACATCCGCTGGTTGAGTGCAGGGGAGACGATGGAGGTATGAGGATTTGGCTGGCAGTAGTGACAATATTGGGCGACAAAAATGTAATTTCTGATGACTGCAAGGTTGTTGTGCGTGCGCGTATTCGCATCTGCGGTTGAGTGCATTGGGCGGGTTCTCCAACAAGGGCTAAAAAGTGATCTTTTCTGCCAAATTTTTGGTGGAGTTGCTTGACTTTTGATTGTGCAGTCTGAAATTGCCAAGCTTTTAGCTCGTCCATCGGGTTCACGATGGGTTCGCTTGATCGAGAACCGTTCTGGTAAGTGGGCACGCCGATTGCTTCAACACCATGCATTTGCAACTGTCCTAGGAGTTCTTCATGAAGCGTTCTCTCCAAAAGGGTTTTACCCTGATCGAATTGATGATCGTGGTCGCGATCATCGGTATCTTGGCTGCTGTGGCTCTGCCTGCTTATCAGGACTACACCATGCGAGCAAAGATGTCTGAGGCAGTCTTGGCGGCCTCCGGCTGCCGTACTTCCATTACTGAAACCGTTCAATCTGCTACTTCCACCTTGCCGGCCGCCAACGGATGGGGCTGCGAGGCTGGTATCACTGATGCCTCAGGTAACGTCTCCGGAAGTCCCTCGACGTATGTTCAGAAGATTGAAACCACAAACACTGGCAAGATTTTGGTTACTACCCAGGGTTTGAAAAATAGTAATGCCACCCCCCCGGCTGTTGGCGGAGTTGTTACCCTAGTTCCTTTGAAAAACACTAACACAGGGACTGGTGCTGCCACCCCTGCGGAGCTTACAAATACGGATACCGGTCTGACCATCTATTCATGGCGTTGCGGCTTGCCAGCTGACGGCACAACTGTTTCATCAAAGTTCCTGCCAGGTTCTTGCCGCGGCTAATGCGTGTGAATGCATAGATTATTCATCAATGCTATAAAAACGCCCCCTCGGGGGCGTTTTTATTTAGTTTTCACTGCATGAACTATGTACTTGGCTTGAGTTTGCTGATGTGCTGTTTTCTCCAAAGCTTTAGCGCGCTTCCGTGGAGATCCGCACACAGTGAACTCTTCGCATTCTTCGCCGTATTGGCATGGGCCTGGGGTGTCGCGCGTCGTATTGGAGTTTTTCAAGTTCGATTGAGCTCGCCGATTCTTGTATTGCTTGGCTTGAGTGTGTTGATTTCGATTCAATACGTCAGTGGACAAATTGAATTTGGTGGAGATGCAATAATTTTATTGCTTTACGTTTTTTTATGCATCAGTGCACTTCTTGTTGCCCAATGGCATGGCGATGATGCAGTGTGGCCCGTTGCCTTGGCATTGGCATTGCTTATAACAGCCCTGGCGTCTACCCTTATTGCACTTACACAGGCACTGGGCGTGTGGGGTGAGGCGGGCTGGATTGTTCAATATTCAGGATTCCGCAGGCCGGGAGCAAATCTAGGGCAACCAAACCATTTGGCCACGCTCTTGGTCATGGGCGCTGCCAGTTTGATTTATCTGAATCAACGCCTGTCTGTCAGTCGCCCCGTAACAATTTTGTTGAGCCTTGTGCTGTTCGTGGGCATGGGCGTTGCAGAGTCGCGCACTGGGCTGCTCAGCGGTCTCGCCTTGTGCTTTTGGTGGTTTGCACGTAGGCGGGTATTGGTCCGTGCCTTGTATTGGCCATGGATTGCGACGTGTGCGCTGGCGCTCATCGCCATCATGTGGGTATGGCCACCTTTGATTTCGCACATTCATGAGGCAGGCACACCGCAAAAAGGGGTGACGATAAACACTTCCGCCGGTATTCGTGTGGAGGTTTGGCAACAGCTATGGGACGCCATGTGGATCAAACCATGGCTGGGCTGGGGTTTGCGGGGTGTATCCACGGCGCTAAATGCAGTGCAACACAATTATGTTCATAGCTCACCATTTACCTATGCGCACAACATCATCTTGGACATGATGATTGGTATGGGTATCCCTTTGACTGCGCTTGTTGTGTGCGCCGCATCGGTGTGGATGTGGCAGCAGGTAAGAAATGTTGAGACGACACGATCCTGGTATGCAGTAGGCTTGCTGATTCCATTAGGTATTCATAGTCTATTCGAATACCCTTTTGCCTATGCTTACTTTTTGGTGCCTGCCATGCTGGCTATTGGAATGTTGGGGCAGCAAGTTGAACGTTCTATGACGAAAATTGTTTCATCAAGAATCTTATATGGGATGTTTTTCCTGTTTGGATTGGTATTGGTTTGGTTGAGTGTGGAGTATTTAAATATAGAGGAAGATTTTCGCATTGCTAGATTCGAGAGTATCAATTTGGGTCAGACACCAGCTGGCTACGAGCAGCCAAATACTCTGTTACTGACACAGCTTAAGGCAATGATCGCAGCAACCAGAACTGTGCCACGGCCGCTTATGGCTGCTGAGGAAATTGATCTGCTCCGCGCAGCTACACTGAGATTTCCTTGGGTGCCAGTGCAAAATACTTACGCGCTTTCTCTTGCACTGAATGGAAACTCACCAGAAGCCATCAGGCAACTAAAGGTTCTGCGGGCCGCACACGGAGAAAAGGTGTACGAAGGAGTCAAAGCAACTTGGGTGGAGCTGGCGCAAACCAAATTCCCCCAATTAAAGGTTCTTGCTTTGCCTTAGCATCCTCAGCGAGCTGCGACGGCCATGCAAGGGCTGGCCGCTTTCTGGCAACTACTTCAAGCATGCGGACTTGGTGTCGTGAATCAAAAAACAAGAATACAGACGCAGTCAAAAGGTGGTTTCTCACGCTCATTCAATGAAAGCAACTACGACTATGCAAAACTGGAAGAAGCGCCTGCGTGTAAGTGGTATCCATTTGTGTATCAGTCTTTGTTTTGCGACGCTGGCAGCTGCGCTGGTTTTTGGGCTGTGGTATCCCTTTCCTTATCGGGAAATTTCTGGTGGGCGTGAGTTATTTTTCTTGGTGGTTGCGGTAGACGTAGTCATAGGGCCCTTGATCACCCTGATCATTTTTAATCGTACCAAGCCTCGCCGCGAACTGCTGATGGACTTTGCGTTGGTGGGCTTGTTGCAACTAGCTGCCTTGGGCTATGGGTTGTGGACGGTCTTTGTGGCGAGGCCGGTGCATCTGGTTTTTGAGTACTCTCGCATGAGTGTGGTCCACGCCATCGAGGTGGACGCCGCCTTGCTCAGTAAAGCGCCGCCCGGCTTACAAAAGCTCCCCCTCACAGGACCGACAGCAATTGCCCTGCGTCCTTTCAAAAATTCTGTGGAAGAGTTTGAGTCCACAACGGCTGCGCTCAGGGGCTTTGCGCTCGCTGCCCGTAGCGACCTTTGGCAAACTTACGAAACGGCTAAGGGCGATGTTTTGAAGGAAGCGAAGCCCGCTGCGAATCTGTACACGCGTTTTCCTGGCCGAACCGTGCAAATCGATCAGGCCGTTACGGCCACGGGTCGGCCGGTCGCAAGTCTGCGCTACCTCCCCTTGTTGAGTAGAAAAATGGCTTGGACTGTGCTGTTGGATGCCAACAGCGCCGAGCCAGTTGGTTTTCTGCCACTGGACTCTTTCTGATAGCAAATCCTTTAACGCGCAACGGCGTCGCACTGACGGCGGTTCACCCCGCCGCCACAAAACTCCCCGATTTCCCCCCATGCTTCTCTATTACGCGAACCTCATGGATCGACATGCCCCGGTCCACGGCCTTGCACATGTCGTAGATGGTAAGCAGGGCCACTTGCACGGCAGTGAGGGCTTCCATCTCTACACCGGTCTGGCCAACGGTCTCTACCGTTGCTGAGCAAAATATGCCGACGGCGCCCAATTGTTGGGCGCTAGAAGCCTCGAATTCAATAGCGACGCGAGTCAATGCCAGCGGGTGGCACAGGGGAATCAAGTCGCTGGTTTTTTTTGCCGCCATGATGCCAGCGATGCGAGCAATACCCAGCACATCGCCTTTCTTCGCGGTGCCCGCTTCGATGACAGCCAAGGTGGCGGGCAGCATTTCTATGCGTCCACTGGCGACGGCAATACGGTGTGTGGTGGCCTTGGCGGCCACGTCAACCATGTGGGCCCGGCCTTGGGCATCGAAGTGAGTGAGTGCTGACATGGCGTGATAACCGGGTGAATCGATGGGAAACATTTGAGCGAGTGGGCATCATACGGGCATGTGGAACGCTAAACACACCCCCGAAGTACCAGGAACTAAGGTCTCCTTGGTTATTCAAAAAAAACAGCAAAAAGTGCCTATAACGCTTTCTGGTATTGCACTGAACGCTTCTCTATTAATAGCAATTGGTGTTGGTGTGGCACTTCCTGCCGTCGCACAATCTCCTCTCCCCACCCTTGGCGACTCCAGCGACCTCACCACCAGCGCCGAGCGCCGTCTGGGCGACCGCATCATCCGCGAGCTGTACAGGGACCCCGACTACGTCGATGACCCCGTTGTGGCCGACTATGTACAGGGAATCTGGCAGCCTCTCCTGTCTGCGGCCAAGTCACGTGGTGAACTCAGCGCCGAGCTTGATGAGCGCTTTGCCTGGGAAATCCTGCTGGGTCGAGACCGCACGGTGAATGCGTTTGCCCTGCCCGGCGGCTACCTAGGGGTGCATCTGGGTTTGATTGGTGTGGTGGCGACACGTGATGAACTGGCTTCCGTGTTAGCGCACGAACTGAGCCATGTGACTCAGCGCCATATCTCGCGGCTGATCACGCAGCAGAGCAAGCAGACGCCGCTACTGCTGGGGGCGATGGTGTTGGGGGCGCTTGCAGCCAGCAAAAACCCTGGCGCCACGCAGGCCCTGGTCGTAGGTGGTCAAGCCTTGGCCATTCAGAACCAGCTCAATTTCTCGCGGGACATGGAGCGCGAGGCGGACCGTATTGGCTATGGGCTGATGGCCCCGGCAGGCTTCGCGCCCCAGGGCTTTGTGAGCATGTTTGAAAAGCTGCAGCAGGCCAACCGGCTCAACGACAACGGATCGTGGCCCTATTTGCGCAGCCATCCGCTGACCACAGAGCGCATGGCAGACATGCAGTCGCGCATCCCTCCGGGAGCAGCGTCTGCGCCTGGGGGCCCAACGCAGACTTCCAGCGAACATGCCATGGTGGCCGCGCGGGCGCGCGTGTTGTCCAATCCTGGGGTGGACACTTTGCGTCAATGGATTGCGGAGCCCAAGGGCTCAGGGTTTCAGTCACAGCCGCTGCCGCGACGGGCCGCCGCGCTGTATGCGGCGGCGCTGGCAAGCAGCCAGCTGCGTGATGCAGCCAATGCGCGTCTGGTTGCCCGCCAGCTGGATGACCTGGTGCGGCAGGACCCCGCCGCTCACCGCCTGTCACGCCTGTTGGCGGCGGAGATCGAGCTGGCAGCGGGCGATGCCTCTGCAGCCCTTGCGTCCATGCCAGAGGGCAACAACGCACGCAGGCCAGAGTTGGTGCTGCGTACTCAAGCCCTGTTGCGCGCCAACCGAGCAGCGGACGCCACGCAGGCGTTGCAAACCTGGGTGGCCACCCACCCCAAGGATGCGACCGTGTGGCAACTGCTCGCATCAAGCTGGCAAGCGCAAGGCCAGGCGTTGAGGGCGATTCGTGCAGAGGCCGAAGCGCAAGCCGCGCGGTATGACTATGCTGCTGCGGTAGACCGGTTCAAGGCCGGCCAAGAGATGGCCCGCCGAGGTGGACCTGCGGTGGACCACATTGAGGCTTCCATCATCGACACCCGTTTGCGCGCGATGGAGTCACTTCTTCGCGAACAGGCCGCCGAGCGCTGATTCGATGATCACGCCGAGCACCGAGTAGATCAGCGAGCCCAGCAACGCAGCCCCAAAACCGGCGACGTGGAAGCCGTCCAGCACGCTGGCCGCTGCCCAGAACATGAGTGCGTTGATGACGAAGAGAAACAGCCCGACCGTAACGATGGTGACGGGTAAGGTGAGTACGACCAGCACCGGTCGCAGCACCACATTGAACAGGCCGATCACGAAGGCCGCGATCAGCGCCGAGGTGAAGCTTTTCACCTCCACACCGCTGTAGACGTAAGCCACAAACAGCAGCGATGCAGCGCTGAGCAGCCATTTCAGAAGAAGTCGCATGGCCGGAGAATAGCACTGGCCTGCTGTACTGCAATCGCTGGATGTGGCTTGGCTGGCCACACACACCTACCGGCCTATTCGAGCGCCAGCACCCACAACACGCCAAAGCCGGTGAGCACGCTGCCCAGCGTGCCCGACAGTGACGACCAGCGCCCGTCCAGACGGCCGGCGGGCTGCACGGGCTCGGACTTGGGGCGACGTGCATCCACCACGGGGGCGGCCACTGCGCCACCGACCTCTGCCTGAATTTGGGCCGTGAGTTCGGCCAGCGGGCCCTTGGCCACCACCGTGGTCACCGCGCCCGAAGGTGCATGCAACGTCGGGACAATTTGTGCGAACAGCTTGTCCGCCCATTTGGTACGCCAGTTCTCACGGGTGCTGTGGCTCACCCATTTGCTGACGCGGTGGGTCATACGGGGTGCACACGCCACCAGCACCCAATGGGTGTGTGCGCTGGCGGGGCGCCCGCACAGGGGGGCGAGTACCTGCTGCGCGTACGCTGCGTCGTCCACATACACGATGACTTTGTCCATACCCACCTCCAGGTGTGCGGCAGGCCACAGGGGCGCGGTATGGCCCCCTGTGCTGCCTCAGATGCAATGCAATCCGCGTGAAACGGTCGGGTCAGTGCCCTGCCGGTGCAGAGCCGGCACTGGCGCGGCGAGCCAGGATGATCTTGCCTGCCAGCAAAACCAGCAGCGCGCCAGCCACGCTCGCCCCGTACTTCACGACATCGGTCACTTCGCCGGTCACGCTATCGACGGGCATCTTGAGCATCCACTGCCACTTGTCGGGGTTGGCGAGCGCCGGGTCGGTGACCAGCATGCCGCCCGCAATCCAGCCCAGCAACATACCGCCCAGCGTGATGATGAGAGGAAACCGCTCCATGAGCTTGATGACCAGCTGACTCCCCCAGACGATGATCGGGATAGAGATCAGCAGACCCAATACCACCAGCAAGAACGAGTGGTCGCCCGCATTCTGCGCTGCACCGGCAATGGCGATCACGTTGTCCACGCTCATGACCAGGTCGGCCACGATGATGGTCTTGATGGCGGCCAGCAGCTTGTCGCTGCCTTGCACGTCGCCATGGCCTTCTTCATCGGGGGCCAGCAGCTTCACGCCAATCCACACCAGCAGCAGCGCGCCCACAAACTTGAGGAAGGGCAGTGCCAGCAAGGTCATTGCGAAGGCGATCAGGATCACACGCAGCACGATGGCGCCGGCCGTGCCCCAGATGATGCCCTTGGTGCGCTGTGCGGGAGGCAGTTTGCGGCAAGCCAGGGCAATGACCACTGCGTTGTCGCCCCCCAGCAGGATGTCGATGATGATGATCTGGCCGAGTGCGAGCCAGAATTCGGGCGAAGCCAAAAAGTCCATAAATTCCTCAATGTCAGTGGCGCGAAACGAGGATCCTGGCGCCACTGTAGCGCCGAGTCCCCCGCAGGGATAGGGGGCTTTGGGTGACCTGGTCAAGGAAGGCTTGCCCCGGACAGGGGTGCGTTGGCAAGCGAAGGGACGGCCTTGATCAGCCCACGGTGGGCCCATCAAAGGTCTTGCTCAGTTCCACACAGGCTGGTTGTGTGTGAACCCGGATTGCCGGAAGCATGGCTTCGTATTGACGACAAATCCGATGCCTTGCGCTGGCTCGGCCCGAATGATGGCGGGTCGGCTTGCAAGGCGGGAGCTACTCCCCTTCGAGACAGCGATTGGAACATCCCCGGCGTGGCAGCGCAAGGGCTCGGGCGTTGTGGTTACTGCGTATGTCTGTGGGGCTTGTGAGGTGGATGGGGCGGGCAGACGATGGATACCACCACTGCCAGCGTCCCTTGTGGGGGACCGCTATGATCCAGCCCCCTTCTCCTGCTGTACCGCTGCGCTTCTGCCCTCTCGCCCCGTTCCCATGGCTGCCATCCACATCACCGACATCGAAGCCGCCATCAATTACTGGCGCCACCGCGCGCCTGCATCGGCCGAGGGGCTGGGCCTGGCGCCTGAGGTCCAGGCCCTGGGGGAGGTCTACGCGCTCATGGTCTATGGCCACACCACGGAAATCGACGAGGACAGCCTGCCTCCCGCCGCCATGGCCGCATGGCAGAGCTGGTACGACACGACACCCGACACGCCCTGCATCGCCATTTGTTCCACCAGCCAGGGCGACGATCTGTGCAAAGGCTGCGGACGCACGTTCGACGAGGTGCAATTCTGGCTCTCGTTCACGCCAGCAGAAAAGCGGGGGGTGTGGCGTCGCATCACCCTGGAGCACTCGGCCTGGCGGTTCAACCGGTATGCCGAGCGGGCGGCCGAGGGGGTGACGACCCCGGGCGCCGCCAGCAGCAAGGGGGTTTAGCGCGTGGCGGGCTATGCGCCGGCCTGGCAAACCGCTAAGGTGGTGCCATGCAGCGTCTGACCAAAGCCCCGAATATCGCCATCGCGACCCTGTGGGCGGACCTGCTATGCGAGGCAGGTATGACCGCCTCAGTTCAGCGCCAGTACCTGAGTGCCGCTGCGGGCCACCTGCCGCCCGACCAGTGCCTGCCCGAGATCTGGCTGGACCATGAAGAGCATGTTGCCCGCGCCCGGGCCTTGCTGCAGGAGCTGCAAGACCTGCCACAGCGCCACTGGGCCTGCCGCTGCGGCGAGATGGTGGAAGGCGGTTTTGAGCAGTGCTGGAATTGCGGCGCGTTCATGCCCCGCGACTGACGACACAGAACTCGTTTGCTATATATTCAATAGCTACTGAGGCATGTTGCACTAGCGCTAGTGGGCACTTTGGCTCAAAACCCCCTTACTTCCAGCGCACCGGCTCCACATGCACGCTGCCCTGCGTGCTGCTCAGGGTGATGGCCCCTTCCTGCACGGTGGCCTGCAGCTGCATGCTGCGTTCGGCCAGTTGCGCCAGCGCCTGGGAGGCTTCGGTCGGAATGCGCCACACCTGCAGCTTGTCCAGGCGCGAAAGCTTGCTCTCAATGCCTTTCCACCAGATTTCTGCGGCGTGGTTGAAGCAGTAGACGATCACGGAGTCCGCCTTGCTGCAGGCCTTGGTGAGCGGCTTGTCCTCGGGCTGGCCCACTTCGATCCACAGGCGTTTGCGGCCCGTGAAGTCGGTGAGGGACGCATCCGGGTCGTCCGGGTCCGACAGGCCCGCGCCAAACGCCAATGTGGCGTCGCCATTGCAAAGGTCGTTGAGCTGGTGCGCCTGCATGGCCAGGGCCGCCAGCCGCACCATCATGCGCTCGTCCGTCTCGCTGGGGTGGCGGGCCAGGGTGAGGGCATGGTCGGCGTAGTAGCCGTGGTCGATGTCGGCGATCTGGAGGTTCGCCTTGAAGATGGTGGATTTGATGGCCATGGATGTATCAAAAACAAGAGCTGCCAGTGCAAGTGGGTGCTTGCTTTGGCAGCTCCAGAGGTTTTAAGTGCCCACGCGATAAGCGCGGGCAGCTATCATTTTTATACGCGGCGTGCCAGCTCAGCCGCCTTGCCCACATAGCTACCGGGCGTCATAGCCAGCAAGCGGTCTTTTTCAGCCTGGGGAATTTCCAGCGACTGGATCAGCCCGTGCAGCGCCTCAGCCGTCACGGTCTTGCCGCGGGTCACTTCCTTGAGCTTTTCGTAGGCGCCCTGCACGCCAAAACGGCGCATCACGGTCTGGATGGGCTCGGCCAGCACTTCCCAGGCAGCGTCCAGGTCTTCGGCCAGGGCTTCTTCGTTGATTTCGAGTTTGTTCAGGCCCGTGAGCAGCGAGGCGTAGGCCAGCGTGGCGTAGCCCAGGGCCACGCCCATGTTGCGCAGCACGGTGCTGTCGGTCAGGTCGCGCTGCCAGCGGCTGATGGGCAGCTTTTCGGACAGGTGCTTGAGCAGTGCGTTGGCCAGGCCCAGGTTGCCTTCGGCGTTCTCGAAGTCGATGGGGTTGACCTTGTGCGGCATGGTGGACGAGCCAATTTCGCCTGCCTTCAGGCGCTGCTTGAAGTAGCCCAGGCTCACATAGCCCCAGATGTCGCGCGAGAGGTCGATCAGGATGGTGTTGGCACGGGCCACGGCGTCGAACAGCTCGGCCATGTAGTCGTGCGGCTCGATCTGGATGCTGTAAGGCTGGAAGGTCAGGCCCAGGCCCAGTGGTTCGGGGGTCTCAATAACCTTCTTGCTGAAGGCTTCCCAGTCAAAGTCGGGCCAGGCCGACAGGTGGGCGTTGTAGTTACCCACGGCGCCGTTCATCTTGCCCATGATCTTGACGGCGGCGATCTTCTCGCAGGCCGTTTGCAGGCGCATCAGTACGTTGGCCATTTCCTTGCCCACGGTGGTGGGGCTGGCCGTCTGGCCGTGCGTGCGGCTGAGCATGGGCACGTCGGCAAATGCGTGAGCCATTTCGCGCAGCTTGAGCATGATGCGGTCCAGGCCCGGCAGAATGACCTGGTCGCGGCCCGAGCGCAGCTGCAGTGCGTGGCTGGTGTTGTTGATGTCTTCGCTGGTGCAGGCAAAGTGCACGAATTCGGAGGCCTTTTCCAGCTCAGGACGGGCTTCGAACTTGCTCTTGATCCAATATTCGACCGCCTTCACGTCGTGGTTGGTGGTCTTTTCGATCTCCTTGATGGCGGCGGCGTCAGCCTCGGAGAAGTTCTTGACCAGGCCCAGCAAGTAAGCACGTGCTCCGGTAGTGAGGGGCTTGAACTCTGCAAAACCCGCATCCGACAGCGCAATGAACCAGGCCACTTCCACCTGCACGCGGCGGTGCATGTAGCCGTGTTCGCTCATGATCGGGCGCAGGGCGGCAAGTTTGGGGGCGTAACGGCCGTCAAGCGGCGACAGGGCGGTGATGGTGGACAGGCTCATGGCGCGCCATTGTAGGCGGGGCGGGTCGGCGGGGTGTGTGGGGGCGGCGCATCAGTCAGCCTCACGCCGGGTCGCTGTCGATAGAATCAAACCCGAATTGTTCAGCATCCCCGCGCACTGGAAGACACACCATGAAATTGATCGGAGCCACCACCAGCCCCTACGTGCGCAAGGTACGTATCGTGATGGCTGAGAAAAAGCTCGACTACCAGTTCGTGCAAGAAAACGTCTGGGCAGACGACACCCACATCTCCGCATCCAACCCCTTGGGCAAGGTGCCCTGCCTGGTGATGGAAGGCGGCGAGGCCGTGTTTGATTCGCGCGTCATCGTGGAATACCTCGACACCCTGTCGCCCGTGGGCAAGCTCATCCCATCGCAAGGGCGCGAGCGCGCAGAGGTCAAGACCTGGGAGGCCCTGGCCGACGGCGTGATGGACGCCGGCATACTGGCCCGCCTGGAAGCCACCTGGGTTCACCGCAAGGACAGCGAACGCAGCCAGGCCTGGATCGACCGCCAGTTGGTCAAGGTCAACGATGGCCTCAAGTCCATGAGCCAGGGCCTGGGCGACAAGCCCTATTGCAGCGGCATCCACCTGAGCCTGTCCGACATTGCGGTGGGCTGTGCGTTGGGCTGGCTGGAGTTCCGCTTTCCCGAGATCGCCTGGCGCAACGAATACCCCAACCTGGGCAAACTGCTCGACAAGCTGATGCAGCGCCCCAGTTTCGCGGACACCAAGCCTGCCTGACCTGTTCCCGGGGCCGCTTAGAGGCTCCGGCGAGCCCGTCCTGCCGCAGAGTGCGGCGGGTCTTTGTGCCGTTCGACCCTCCGCTTGCCGTATGCTCCCGGACGTATGAACGAAATGGTTCAAAACCCACCCCTAGTCGCTGGTACCAGGGCGACCCGCCAGCGCGCCGCACGCGAGGCCGCTGCCACCCCGGGCGCCGACCGAGTGCGCGTGAACGACCCGGACCGCACCATGGCCAACATCCTGCAGGTGGCCACGGCAGAGTTTGCCGACAAGGGCCTCGCCGGGGCGCGCATCGACGAGATCGCGGCGCTGACCAGCAGCAGCAAGCGCATGATCTACTACTACTTCGGTAGCAAGGAAGGTCTGTATGTGGCGGTGCTGGAGGATGCCTACCGGCGCATCCGCCGCATCGAGTCCGAACTGCACCTCGAAGACCTGGCACCCGAGCAGGCCCTGCGCACCCTGGTCGGCTTCACGGTGGACTACCAGCTCGCCAACCCCGACTTCATCCGTCTGGTGATGAACGAAAACATGCACCGGGGCGAGTACATCACCCAATCGGCCACGATCCAGGAACTGAACATCCCAGTCATCCATGCGGTGCGCGATGTGTACCAGCGCGGCGTGGCGGCGGGGGTTTTTCGTCCGGATGTGGACCCGGTCGATCTGCACATGTCGATCTCCGCCCTGTGCTTTTTCAACGTGGCCAACCGCCACACCTTTGGCGCGATCTTCAAGCGCTCGCTGGACACGCCTGCCGCCACGGCGCAACGCCGTGAATCGATCATTGAAATGATCGTGCGCTTTCTGCGGCCCTGATTCGCATTTCTCCGACGCATTGCGCGCCTTGACCGTGCGGTGCTCCCGGACATCGGAGCCGGGGGCGCTCTGCGTCTTGCGCCGTGCGCTCCCGCATTGCGGCCATTCCCGCACGGCCCGACCGCCGCCAACGAGCAGGGTTTGCACCTAGATCAAATACTAACCAGTTCGTACAAAATTTAAAAACAGCAACCGATAACGACTGGAGACACCATGCTTGCACTGGCCGACCGCTGGCTCGGGCGATACACCCGCGCACTCGACATGCTTTCCGGACTGTGCCTGGCCATCATGGTGGTGCTGGTGTTTGGCAATGTGGTGTTGCGCTACACCGCGAACTCGGGCATCACGGTGTCCGAAGAGCTGTCGCGATGGCTGTTTGTGTGGCTGACCTTCATGGGGGCCGTGGTGGCCTTGCGGGAGCACGGACACCTGGGCACCGACGTGCTGGTGTCCCGCCTGCCTGCGGCGGGCAAAAAGGTCTGTCTGGTGCTCGCACAGGTTGCCATGCTGTATGTCTCCTGGCTGCTGCTCAAGGGCAGCTGGGCGCAGATGGTGATCAATGTCGACACCGAGGCACCGGTCACGGGGGCATCGGTGGGCATCTTCTACGCCAGCGGTGTGCTCATGGGCGGGTCCGCCATTGCCATCCTGCTGCGTGACCTGCTGCGCACGCTCTTTGTGCCGCTGGGCGAAAACGACCTGGTCATGGTGCAGGAGAGCGAAGAACTCGCGGCCCTGCAACACCGCACGGAAGACGCCAGTGTCACCCCTCCCTCGGCAGGCTCGCGCCGCTGATCCCCCTTTTGCACTGGAACGCGCACCATGACCGTCACCATCTTCCTGGGCTCCCTGCTGCTTGCCATGGCGATCGGCGTCCCCATCGCCTACGCGCTGCTGATCTGCGGTGTGGCGCTCATGTGGCATCTGGACCTGTTCGACGCGCAGATCCTGGCGCAAAACGTGATCAATGGCGCCGACAGCTTTCCGCTGCTGGCCGTGCCTTTCTTCATGCTGGCGGGCGAGATCATGAATGTGGGTGGGCTGTCCAAGCGCATCGTGAAGCTGGCGCTCACCGTGGTGGGCCATGTCCCCGGCGGCCTGGGCTATGTGGCCATCATGGCGGCCGTGATTCTGGCGGCTGTCTCGGGCTCGGCCGTGGCGGATGCGGCGGCCTTAGCGTCCCTGCTGCTGCCGATGATGGTGGCGGCTGGGCACAACAAGGAGCGCTCGGCGGGCCTGATTGCCTCTGCCGGGATCATCGCGCCAGTGATCCCTCCCTCCATCGGTTTTGTGATCTTTGGCGTGGCCGCCAACGTGTCCATCAGCAAGCTGTTCCTGGCGGGCATTGTTCCTGGCGTGCTGCTGGGGCTCTCGCTGGCCGTGACGTGGTGGTGGCTGGTGCGGCGCGAGAACGTTGCGCCGCCCAAGCGCGCCACGCGCGCCGAGCTGCTGCTGGCGTTGCGTGAAGCCGTGTGGGCCCTGGGCCTGCCCATCATCATCCTGGTGGGTCTGCGCATGGGGGTGTTCACACCCACCGAGGCCGCCGTGGTGGCCGCCGTCTACTCGCTGTTTGTCGCGATGGTCGTGTACCGCGAGCTGACCCTGCGCCAGCTGGTGGATATCTTCCAGACCTCCGCACGCACCAGTGCCGTGGTCATGTTCCTGGTCGCAGCTGCCATGGTGTCGGCCTGGCTCATCACCGTGGCCGATCTTCCGTCCGCTGTCATCGGCATGCTGGAGCCTTTCATGGGCAACCAGACGCTGTTGCTGATCGCGATCATGGTGCTGGTCATGGTGGTGGGCACCGCGATGGACATGACGCCCACCATCCTCATCCTCACGCCCGTGCTGATGCCGGTGGTGAAGGCAGCCGGCATTGACCCGGTGTACTTCGGCGTGCTGTTCATCATCAACAACGCCATTGGCCTCATCACGCCACCCGTGGGCACCGTGCTCAACGTGGTAGCCGGGGTAGGCCGCATTTCCATGTCGCAGGTCACCCGGGGCGTCATGCCGTTCATGGTGGCGCAGTTCATCGTCATGTTCCTGCTGGTGCTGTTCCCGTCCATCGTTCTCGTGCCCTTGCGCCTGCTGGGGGGCTGACCCGCCCCTACTCGCCTACCGTTTCTGCCTGCCCAAAACCCAAGGAGACCATTCCATGAAGCTGCTCAAAACCCTGCTCGCCACGGCCCTCATCGCCGCATCGCTGCTGCCCGCCGCGCACGCGCAGGAGCGCACCATCAAGTTCGCCTTCCAGAACCAGAAGGACCACCCGCAGGCCCAGGGCGCGCAAAAGTTTGCAGACCTGGTGGCAGCCAAGACCAACGGTCGCATTGCGGTCAAGCTCTTCCCCGGCGGCACGCTCGGCGGCGACCTGCAGACGGTGTCGGCGCTGCAAGGTGGCACGGTGGAGATGACGGTGCTCAACGCAGGCATTCTCTCGGCCCAGGCCAAGGAATTCGGCATCTACGACTTCCCGTTCCTGTTCGCTACGCCCCAAGAGGCTGATGCCGTGACCGACGGCCCCTTCGGCAAGAAGCTGCTCGACAAGCTGCAGGCCAAGAACCTGATCGGCCTGGGCTACTGGGAGCTGGGCTTTCGCAACCTCACCAACAGCAAGCGTCCCATCACCAAGGCCGAGGACATTGCGGGCCTCAAGATCCGCGTGATCCAGTCGCCCATCTACATCGACATGTTCAACGCGCTGGGCGCCAACGCCGTTCCCATGCCGTTCCCCGAGCTGTACACCGCCATGGAGCAGAAGGCCGTGGACGGCCAGGAGAACCCGTTCTCCACCATCCTGTCGTCCAAGTTTGCGGAGGTGCAGAAGTACCTGACCGTCACGCGCCACATGTACAACCCCCAGGCCGTGATCGTGAGCAAGAAGTTCTGGGACAGCCTGAACCCTGCCGACCAGAAGGCGCTCACCGACGCCATGGCCGAGGCCACCACCTTCCAGCGCGGTGTGTCGCGCGTGCAGGCCAACGTGGCGTTGGAAGACCTCAAGAAGGCCGGCATGCAGGTGTCCGAGTTCTCGCCCGCCGAGCTGGACAAGCTGCGCGCCAAGGTCAAGCCCGTGGTCGAAAAGCACAGCGAAAAAGTCGGCGCCGAGACGGTGAAAGAGGTCTACGCCACGCTGGCCAAGCTGCGCGGCGGCAAGTAAGCCCCACGCTGTCCTCCTCGCACGGCCGCCCATGGCCTGGCCACGCCCGGCCGTGCATTCACCCCGCATTCCGCCCGCCCCATGAGCACCCAGCTGCTTGATCCCCCGGTCACCACACCCATGTCCACCATGTCCTCCACAAGCCCCCGCAAGGTGCTGATCGGGCTGATCGGTGCCGGCATCCAGAAGTCGCTGTCGCCCGCGCTGCACGAAGAAGAAGCACGCCACCACGGCATGCGCCTGCACTACCAGCTCATTGACCTGGACCGCTCGGCGTCCTCGGTGGAGCATCTGCCCACGCTGTTGTCAGCGGCGCGCATCATGGGCTATGCGGGCTGCAACGTGACCTACCCCTGCAAGCAGGCAGTGATCCCGCACCTCGACAGCCTGTCCGAAGAAGCGCGCGCTATGGGCGCCGTGAACACCGTGGTTATCCGTGATGGACAACTGGTGGGGCACAACACCGATGGATCGGGCTGGGCCTGGGGCTTTACCCGCGCGCTGCCCGGCGCCGACCTGCGCCGCGTGGTGCTGCTGGGCGCAGGCGGTGCGGGCGCTGCAATTGCACACGCCGTGTTGCGCCTGGGCGCCGAGCACCTGAGCATCGTCGATGCACAGCCCGAGCGCGCAGCGCAACTGGCGGCCGACGTGAATGCGCTCTACGGCGCCCGGGCCGAAGCGGCTGACATCCAAGCGGCCATGGCACAAGCCACCGGCCTGATCCACGCCACGCCCACGGGCATGGACAAACTGCCCGGCCTGCCGCTGGACGTGGCGCTGCTGCGGCCCGCGATGTGGGTGTCTGAGGTGGTGTATTTCCCGCTCGACACCGCGCTGGTGCAGGCCGCGCGCGCACTGGGCTGCCGCGTGTCGGACGGCGGCGGCATGGCCGTGGGCCAGGCTGTGGGCGCGTTCGAGCTGTTCACTGGCGAGGCGCCCGATGCCGCACGCATGGACGCGCATTTCCGCCGCCTGGTCAGTACCCGCTGATGCCAACGCCCGCAGCAAACCACAAGGAGCCAACCCCATGAGCACCCCGATGATGGCCGCCCGCGAAGCGCTGGGCGAACTGCCCAACCCCCTGGGCTTGCAGGGCGTGGAGTTCATCGAATACGCCACCAGCCGCCCGCAAGCGCTGGGCCAGGCGCTGGAGCGCATGGGCTTCCAGCCCGTGGCGCGCCACCGCTCGCGCGAGGTGCTGCTGTACCGCCAGGGCGACATGAACATCATCGTCAACGCACACCAGGATGCCGAGCGCACGGGCCTGCATGCACCGCCTACGCTCACCGAAGCCCCCGTGCTGGCCGCCGTCGCATTCCGTGTCGGCAATGCCGCCGCAGCGTTTCGCCGCGTGCTGGAGTTGGGCGCATGGGCCGTGCACACCGAGGTTGAGGTGATGGAGCTGAACATCCCCGCCATCCACGGTGTGGGCGCGAGCCGCATCTACTTCGTGGACCGCTGGAAAGAGTTCTCCATCTACGACGTGGACTTTGTGCCCATTCCCACCGTCCACCCGTGCCCGCCCGCACTGCAAGGCCTGCACTTGTTTGGCGTGGTGCAGTACATCGGCCTGGGGCGCGCGGCGGACTGGATCCACTTCTACAGCGAGCTGTTCGGCTTTGCCGAGCTGGCGCCCAACCAGTCGTTTGGCGTGCTCACCCATGGCCGCATCCTGTCCAGCCCGTGCGGCACATTGCACTGGCAACTGATTGAGCCGCAGGTCGATGCACTGGATGCCGACCCCGAGGAGCTGCTGCAGCGCGTGGCCTTTGGCACGCCCGACGTGCTGGCCACTGTGAATGCACTGCGTGCGCGCGGCGTGGAGTTTGTGGAGTCGCCCACGGGCGTGCACACCGGCACGCGCGGCGCCCTCACGCGTGCCGATGCAGCCTCGCCCAGCTTCGAGCTGGTGCTCGACGCGCGCTGAGCCTGGAGACTGCCCATGCGCCGATCCACCATGCAACGCAACGTCGCCGATTTCGGCATGGACACCATCAGCCTGGCCGGGCCGCTGGAGGCCAAGCTCGCCGCCGTCAAGGCGGCAGGCTTCGGTCAGATCATGCTGGCCGCGCGCGACATCGTGGGCCACCCTGCGGGCATCGAGGCCGCTGTGCACGCCGTGCGCAACAGCGGCCTGCGCGTGACGGGCTTTCAGGTGCTGCGCGATTTTGAAGGCCTCTCAGGCCACCTGCACAGCTACAAGGTGGACATTGCCAAGCAGATGATCCTGATGGCGCGCGACCTGGGTGCGCCCGTGCTGCTGGCCTGCAGCTCCACATCGTCACACGCCACGGCCGACGCCGACGCCATTGCGCGGGACCTGCGCAAGCTGGCCCTGCTGGCGCTGCCGCACGGCATCCGTGTGGCCTTTGAAGGCCTCTCGTGGGGCCGCCACATCAACGAGGTGCACCAGGCCTGGGCGGCCGTGGAGCAGGCCGACTGCCCCAACCTGGGCCTGGCCATCGACTCGTACCACCAGTTCGCCACCAGCACGCCACTCTCGGCGCTGGAGGATGTGGATCCGGCCAAGATCTACCTCGTGCAGCTGTCGGACTTCATGTGGCAGGAGACGCGCACGGTGCAGGAGCGCATCGAGACTGCGCGGCACTTTCGCGTGTTCCCCGGCGAGGGCGTGCACAGCCAGGCGCTGGCCGAGCTGGTGCGCACGCTGGATGGCATGGGCTACCAGGGCGACTACAGCTTTGAAGTCTTCAACGACGACTACCAGCAGCTGCCGCTGCCCTATGTCGCGCAGCGCGCATGGAACAGTGCACTGTGGCTGGCCGAAGGCGTGCTGCAGCGTGCGGTGCCGCTGCCGGGGCACCCACGCATCCGCGCGGTGGGGTGATGAAGGCCCGGACCGTCAGCTGTTGGCGCGCTTCTTGAGCCAGCGCATCAGCGCGCCCACCACGGGCAGCTTTTCGTACAGCTCCTCGGCGGCATCCCAGTAGTCGCGGTGCAAGGTCACCTGGCCCTGGGCGTCCAGCACCAGGTGCGAGGCGCCGCGCACTGTCTGCGTCACGCCCTTGTGGAAGTCCTTGAACGCGAACAGAAAGTCCCAGGTCAAGAAGCACTGCTGTCCCTGCACCACGCGGCCCGTAACCACAAAACGCGGCTGCTCCAGGGCCTCGAACATGTGGGCAAAGATGCCCTGGATGGCAGGCACGCCCACCACCTCGTTGAACGGGTCCTTGAAGCGCGCCTGGGGCGCATAGAACTGGCCGATGGTCGCCACATCGGCGGGCGACAGGTTTTCAAAAAACGCAATGACGCGCGTGACGGCTTCTTCGGTAGCGGGGGCGGTGTAAGGGGGTTGCATGGAAACTCAGAGTCCCGTGAACTTGCGGACGGCTGGAAAGTACCACCGGTAGGGCAGCAGCCGCAGCAGCTTCATCACGCGCGTAAAGCGCTTGGGGAAGTGAATATCGAACTGCCCGCGCGCCCAGCCCTGCAGGATGGCGTCGGCTGCCGCTTCGGGGGAGATGAGCGCAGGCATGGTGAAGTCGTTGCCCGCCGTGAGCGGCGTGGCCACAAAGCCGGGGTTAATCACGCTCACGCCCAGGCCCAGGTCGTGCAGGTCCAGGTACAGCGCCTCGGCCAGGTTGATGAGCGCGGCCTTGGTGGGCCCGTAGGCCAGGCTCTTGGGCAGGCCCCGGAACCCCGCCACGCTGCTGATCAGGCTCACATGCCCAGGGTGCCCCGTATGGGCCGCAGTGAGCATGGCGGGCAGCACGGCGGCCAGCACATGCAGTGCGCCGTTGTAGTTGATCTGCTCGTGGCGCAGCATCACGGTCAGGTCGAAGTCGGTCGCGCGCATGTCGCGGTAGTAGCCCGCGCAGTAGCACACCAGGTCGGGCACGCCGTCCGCCAGCACCTGCGCGGCGGCGGCTTGTACCTGGGCAGGTTCAGCCGTGTCAAAAGCCAGCGCGGTGCTGCCGGGGTGCTGCACCACAAAGGCGTTCAGCGCATCGCTGCTCCGGGCCGAGACGATGACTTGCGCGCCGCGCGCATGCAGCGCTGCCGCCGTGGCCCGGCCAATGCCGCTGCTGGCTCCGATGAGCCAGGCCCGGCGACCCTTCCAGTCGCGCAAGGGAGGGTTGAGTTTCATGGTGCGCGCTTGGTGAAGGACAAGGTGATCTCGCCAAGCCGCACGCCGAACTTGCTCATGGTGGCGCGGTTGAGCATCACGCGATCATCGATGAGGTACATCCAGTCGTCCAGGTCCACGTTGTAGACCTTGCCATCCACGGGCAGGGCCAGCGTGTAGTTCCAGCGGAAGGCGTTGCCGCGCGTCTGGCCGTTGGCCGTGCCCACCACATCGTCGGCGGTACCGGTGTAGCGGCCGTCGGAATGCTTCGTCAGGCGCCAGATGCGGCGCTGCGTGGTGCCGTCGGAATAGGTGAAGGCTTCGTCCAGCACGCCCTCGTTGCCCTTCCAGCTGCAGTCCATCACCACGGTGAAGCGTTTGACGATCTGCCCGCTGCGGTCCTGGAAGATGCCGTAGGCGTCGATCTTGCCGTTGAAGTACTGGGCCAGGTCCAGCACCGGTTTTTCGCTGGCGTAGCCATCGAGGTTCTGGCTGGCGCAGCCGGACAAGACCACAGGTGCGGCCACGGCGGCGGAGAGGAGAAGGCGTCTTTGCATGTTGGGCATCCCTTGAAAAATCAGGCACTGGCCGCGCCGCGCGCAGGCCGAAGCACCAGCCAATACAGCGCCGCCGCTGCCAGCAGCTTGAGCGCGCAGGGCAGCACGGCGTAGGCCAGCCCCAGGGTGTGCAGGCCGTCGTCGCTGCGTGTGCCTGGCGTGTAGCCCCACCAGCCTAGCAGCGGCAGCGCCAGGCCTGCGGCCAGCGCCAGGTTGAGCTTGGTGGCAAAGTTCCACCAGCCAAAGTAAGCGCCCTCGTGCTGGCCGCTGTCGCCCTCGGCGGCAATCACGCCCGCCAGCAGGGCGCTGGGCAGGGCCAGGTCGGTGCCCAGGGCCACGCCCGACAGCGCACAGACGATGAGGAATGGCACCACATCGCCCGCACCCAGGAACGCCGTCCACACAAACACCGCAATCGCCAGCAGCATGCCGGCCAGCCAGGTGCGCGCCAGACCCCAGCGCGCCACGGCGCGCAGCCACAGCGGGATGGACAGCGCCGCGCAGACGAAATAAGCGGCCAGGAACATCGGCTCCTGCGCGGGCGGGGCCTGCAGGCGGTCCTGAATGAAGAACAGTACCAGCGTGGCGGGGATGGCGCTGGCAATGCCGTTGAGCATGAACACCGCCAGCAAGCGGCGGAAGGCGGGCCGCCCCCAGGGCCGCCACAGGCTGGCACGTTGGGGCGGGCGGTACACGCCGGCCACGGCGCCCGCGTGGCCTGTGGGGCGCGGCGCGCGCGTCCACGCCCACCAGCCCAGCAGCAAGGTGAGTGCAAACACGCTGAGCATGACTGGCAGGCCCAGCAGTGCGGGCAGCACCGAGGCGGTGACTACTCCGACCAGCGCTGCGCCCTCGCGCCAGGCCACGATGCGGCCGCGCTGCAGCTCGTCGCCGCCCAGCCGCGCGCCCCAGGACTGGTGCGCAATGCCCAGCTGGCTGTAGGCGGTGTAGGTGATGAGCAGCGCCACCATCGCCCAGGCGATGAGCGCATCGGCCCCGCGCACCTGCGGGAAGAACAGGCTGGTCAGCCCCAGTGCCAGCACCACGGCAGACACCGCGCCCACCGCCAGAACGGCGCGCACCGAGCGGCCAAACAGGTAGTCCGACAGGCGGCCCAGCAGCGGGTCGGACACCGCATCCAACAGCCTTGCCGCCAGCAGCACCGACCCCAGCGTGGCCAGCGGCATGCCGAACTCGCGCGCGTAGTGGTTGGGCAGCAGCACGTACAGAGGCAGCGCCACAAACGCCAGCGGCAGGCCCAGCAGCCCATAGGCCAGGCCTTGGCCGGCGCGAATGGGCGGGGTGGTGGTCATTGCTGCCCTTGGCCCGCCGTGCGGGTGGCGGCGATCAGCTCTTGCCGCAGTCCGGGCTCGGAGGTCTGTGGCGACAGCCAGATGCCGAAGAACAGGCGCGAGAACTCGGCGTCGGGCACCTCGCCCACCACACGCCCGCCCATCTTGAACACGGCGCCCGCGCCGGGCTGGTACAGGCCCAGCAGCCGGTCGCCCGCCTTTACATCTGGCAAGGCGGCGGCCAGCGCCTGCTGCCAGCGCGCGGCCTGCTGGGGCGTGAAGCTGCCGACGCGGCGCATCTCCTCGATGGAGCGCTTGGCGATGGCGTCGGCCGAAAAATCGCGGTGGTAGGTCAGCTCCAGCGCCAAGGGGTGGGCCGCGTAGTTGTCGGCGTCAAAGCCGGGCTGCACCCACAGCCGCGCGCGGTAGATCTCAAACCCCAGAAAGCGCAGCACGCCCTGCCCCACCAGCCGCGCGCCCGACAGCGGGGCTGCAGCGGCGGCGCTGGCCTCTGCCACCTGCGCCAGCGCGGTTTGAGGTCCAAAAGCCATCAAAGCGCTAGTGAATATTGCGGTAATAGCTATGTTTTTCATAGCAATTCTCGGTTTTTGATCAGTCCTTGACCAGCGTGTACTGCACCAGGTCGATGTTGCTCATCGCAAACGCCGCTTCGCAGTACGCGAGGTAGAACTCCCAGATGTGCATGAAGCGCTGGTCAAAGCCCAACTGCAGGATCTGCGTGCGCTGCGCCAGAAAACGCTCGCGCCAGCGCTTGAGGGTTTCGGCGTAGTCCTGGCCGAACGCGAACTCGTCCACCACGCGCAGGCCCGCCGTCTCGGCCTCGCGGCGGAACTCGCGCGGGCAGGGCAGGCAGCCGCCGGGGAAAATGTATTGCTGGATGAAGTCGGTGGAACTGATGTAGCGGTCGAACAGGCTGTCGTCGATGACGATGCTCTGGATGCAGGCCTTGCCACCGGGCTTGAGCAGCCGGTTCACCGACTGGAAGTAGGTGGGCCAGTATTCGCGGCCCACGGCCTCGACCATCTCGATGGAGCAGATGGCGTCGTACGGGCCGTCCTGGATGTCGCGGTAGTCCTGCAGGCGCAGGTCGGCACGCTCGGCCACCCCCTGCTGCGCCATGCGCTTTTGCGCAAACGCGAGCTGCTCGGTGGACAGCGTCACCCCCGTCAGGCGGGCGCCGAATTCGACGGTTGCCATCTCGGCCAGCGCGCCCCAGCCGCAGCCGATCTCCAGCACGCGGTCGCCCGCCTGCACGCCGGCCATACGCAACGCGCGGCGCACTTTGGCGTGCTGGGCCTTGCGCATGTCGCCGCCCGCATCGCCCTCGAACCAAGCGGACGAATAGTTCATCGTGTCGTCCAGCCAGAGTTCGTAGAACGCATTGCCCAGGTCGTAGTGGGCGTGGATGTTCTTCTGGCTGTTGGCGCGGGTGTTGCGGTTGAGCAAATGCTTGATGCGGTACAGCAGGCGGCCCGCCCAGGTGCCGTAGATCACGCCTTCGACCTGTTGGCGGTTGGCGATGAAGAGCTTGAGCAGGTCGGTGAGGTGCGGCGTGGTCCAGTCGCCCGCGATGTAGCTCTCGGCAAAGCCGATGTCGCCCGACTTGAGTGCGGCGCTGCACACATTCCAGTTCTTGAGCGTGATCGCGGCCGAGGGACCGTTCCCGTGGCCGAAGTGCTGCAGGGTGCCGTCGGGCAGTTGCACCGTGAGGTGACCGTGCTGCAGCTTGTGCAGCAGCTTGAGCGCTGTGCGTGCGGCTGCGGGGGTGCCGGCGGGCAGGGTCTGGGCAGAGCGGGGGGCGGTGGTGGAGTTCATGGCGGTCTCGTTCGTCATGGAAATCAACGGGTCACGGCGGCGGCGGGCGCCTCGGGCTTGCGGTGGAAACGCACGCGCTTGAGCCACAGCTGCAGCGCGTGCCAGTGAATGCGGGCAATGATGGCCAGCGTCATGGCGGGGTAGCCCCACAGTGCCTGGCGCAGGGTCTCTGGGGTAATGGCCTGCAGGGTGCCGCTCACGCTGGTCTGGATGAGGGGGCCGGTGTCGTCGTCGTGGTCGATGCGCACCACGGTGCGGCCCGCATCCTGTGCACCGGCCTTGGTACTGGCCTCGGTGCGCATGAAGCGGAAGCGATAGCCGCCGCTCACCTCGCAAAAGGGAGACACATGGAACACCTTGCGCGCCCGCTGTTCCACGCCGTACTGCGGCGCGTCCAGCAGGTAGCAGTGGCGCTCGCCAAAGGTGTTGTTCACCTCGACCACGATGGCGCGCAGGTGGCCGTCCGCACGGTGGCAATACCAGAAGCTCACGGGCTTGAAGGTGTAGCCCAGCACGCGGGGGTAGCAGTGCAGCCAGACCTCCCCCGTGGCATCGGTGATGCCTTCGGTGTGCAGCAGCTCGTCCAGCCAGGCCAGCGCCCCGCCCTGCGCGGCACTGCGGCCGTCGCCGTGGTCCACATCATGGAAGCTGATGGCACCGCCGCGGTTCACCGCCAGCGGCGTGTGCGTGCCGCTCAGGCTGCGCATCGGCAGCATCAGGAAAAACGTGGGGTAGGCAAACGCGTGCCGCCGGGGCCGCAGCCGCGTGTGGCGCACCTGGCCGAAGCCAATGAGGGGCGCTGCGGATGGGGCCGGGGCGTGGCTCACGCGGCCTCCGCCAAGGGGGCTGGCAGGGCCGCCCGCAATTGCTCGGCCACGGCCAGGCCGGATTTCAGCCCGTCCTCGTGGAAGCCGTAGCCCGTCCAGGCGCCGCAGAACCAGGTGTGCTGCTGCCCCTGCAGCTTGCCCACCTGCTGCTGCGCGCGGATGGCGGCCATGTCGAACACCGGGTGGGCGTATTCGTAGCTGCCGATCACGTGCTCGGGCGCAATGTCACGCACCGGGTTGAGCGACACCACCACGGGCTGCGCGAACGGCACGGGCTGCAGCTGGTTGATGAGGTAGTGCAGGCACACGCGGGCCGACTCGCGGCTGCGCTGTTGGGCGCGCTCGTAGTTCCACGCGGCCCAGGCGGCGCGGCGCTGGGGCAGCACCGACGTATCGGTGTGCAGCACGGCGCGGTTGGCCTGGTAGCGGATGGCACCGAGTACGGCGCGCTCCTGCGTCGTGGGCTGGGCCAGCAGGGCGAGGGACTGGTCGGAGTGTGTGGCCAGCACCACCTTGTCGAAGTGTTCTGTGTGGCCTGCGGTCACCACGCGCACACCGGCGGCGTCGCGTTCGATGCGGCGCACGGGGGTGTTCAGGCGCTTGTCGGCAATGCCCGCCACGATCTTGTCCACATAGTGGCGCGCGCCGCCGGACACCGTCCACCACTGCGGCCGGTTGCTCACCTGGATCAGGCCGTGGTTGTGGCAGAACCGGATCATGGTGGCCACGGGGAACTTCAGCATCTGGTCCGTGGGGCAGCTCCAGATGCAGCCCAGCATGGGCAAGAAGTACCAGTCGCGGAACGCGTCGCCAAAGCGGTGCTCGCGCAGGAAGTCTCCCAGGGGCTGCATCAGCGCGGCCTCGGCCTGCTTTTCGGCGATGCGCGTGCACAGCCTGTTGAAGCGCAGCAGGTCGCGCAGCATGCCCAGAAAACGCGGGTTGACCAGGTTGGAGCGCTGGGCAAACACGGTGCTGAGGTTGGTGCCGCTCCATTCCAGCGCGCGGCCACCGCCCAGGGCTGCGGGCACCTGCACCGAAAACGACATGTCGGATTGGGCCGTCTCCACGCCCAGCTCGGCCAGCAGGCGGATGAGATGAGGGTAGGTGCGCTCGTTGAACACCAGAAACCCGGTGTCCACGCCGTGGGTGACGGGGGTGCCCGACGCATCGGGCAAGGTGACATCGACGGTGTGGGTGTGCCCACCGAAGTAGTCGCCCGCCTCAAACAGCGTGATGTTCGCCTGGCCGCGCAGCTGGTGCGCGACGGAGAGCCCGGAGATGCCGGAGCCGATGATGGCGATTTTCATGGCCGGCCCCCTCTGGCCGGCGCCTGGAATAAAAAGGTTGCGAAGCGTCCCGAAACGAATAAGAGAGGGAGGGAGGAGAAGCGCTCCAGGAGGTCAGTCGGAACCCAGGGGCCCGAAAGGCTTCGCAACGTTAAAACTGTACGCCGCGCAATCGTCTTGCGCAATGGATAGAGTGGGGCCGCTGCGGCGAAGTTCCAGAGGGCGCCTGTATTTTTTTTCAAGAAATGTAAAGAAGTCATGGCGCTTACCGGGGAGTAGGCAGGGCGAGCTGCTGTTCGATGGCACGCACCAGGCCCTTGTTGTCCGGCCCGGTCAGGCTGGAGTAGTTGTCCACCAGCTTGCCGTCGCGGCCCAGCAGGTACTTGTGGAAGTTCCAGCGGGGCGCCGTGCCCGACAGCTGGGCCAGCTGCTGGTACAGCGGCGAGGCCTCCGGTCCTTTCACGCTGCTCTTGGCAAACATCGGAAATTTCACGCCGAAGGTGTTTTCGCAGAAGTCGGCGATTTCCTTGTTGCTGCCTTTTTCCTGGGCAAAGTCGTTGGACGGGAAGCCCAGCACCACCAGCCCCTTGTCCTTGTAGCGGGCATACAGCTCTTCCAGCCCCTTGTACTGGCCGGTAAAGCCACAGAAGCTGGCTGTGTTGACCACCAGAACCACCTTGCCGCTGTATTGGCACAGCGACTGGGGCTTTTCGTCCTGCAGGCGCGGGAAGGTGTGCTGCAGCGTGGCCGGGCACCCGGCAGGCGCGTCGGCCGCCTGGGCGGCGGGCGCCAGCAACAGCCAGGCCCCCAGGGCGGCAGCGGTCGAGAGGAGTCTTGTGAGGCGATTCATAGGACTTTGGGCAGTGAGTGCAGCCAATTTAACCATTTCATCATTTTTTGTCCACATGAGTTTTTATTTGTACTGAATGGTTTACGTGGCGCGCACGCGTTTGGATTCAGATTTCGGCAGGAAACGGGACGCGGGGGGGGGGCAAAAAGCGGCCGCGCAGTGCCACCGGCGCCAGCCCATGGCTGGGCAGGGAAAGGAGGGGATACGGCGTCAGCCCCTGTGACGGACGGCAGGAGCCACGCATGGGGCGACGCTCCATGCACGTATCAGAGGGGAGGCGTAGCGCTCCGCAGACAGCGGCGGCGCGCGGAAACTGGGAGGGATTTCAGCGCCCTCCCAGGCGTCAGACCATCTGCAGCAGGCGGTCCAGCGACAGGTTGACGCGCACGTCCTTGAACGCCACCACGCCGGTGACCTTCCAGGGCGGCATGCCCGTGTCGCGGGGAATGGGTTCGCCCGTGGCCATGCCGTCGCGGTTGGTCACCACGGCCACGCGGGGGGTGGTGGCGGTGGTGCCCCGCCGGATGACCACGCCCACTTCACGGCTGGCCAGGCGCACAAAGGCACCCGGGGGGTAGACGCCCAGCGTCTTGACGAGGGCGGCCCCGGCCTCGTCCACCTGGTGTTCTTCGTCGTAGTAGCTGGCCTGCATGGCGGCGGTGACGGGCATGGGCAGCCGCGCCGCACGGGGGGCCAAGCGGGCGCCAAAAATGTCGGCGCGCTGCAGCAGGCGTGCCATCTGCTGGGCTTCGGTCTTCTTGGACAGCGGCCCGGGCGTGCGGTGGTGGTGGCAGCGCACGGCCTCCAGCCACACCGGGTCGGCCACGCCCAGGTGGCGCAGCAGCGCCTCGGACCGCGCCGCGTGGTCTTCCACGGCCGCGATCTGGGTCGCGGTGAGGGGTTGGGTCTGCAGCACCAGCTGGTCCTGCAGCTCGGTCATGGCGATGTTCATGCTCAGCGCCGCGTGCCCCAGTTGCTGCACGCGGCTGCCGGGCCAGCGCAGCATCTCGCGGGCGACCACCATGCACACGCAACTGACCAGCATGGAGTGGGTGGCGCTGTACATGCGTGTTTCCTGGGCCGACAGGTAAATCAGGCCCAGCAAGGTGGCGTCGGGGGTCTGTTCGCAATGGCGCGCCAGTTCGTCGTGCAGCGCCTGGAAGCGCCCGCCGAAGTCGCTGGGCGACGGAGAGCGCAGCAACTGCGTGGCGCGCAACTGCAGTTCGGGCCAGTCGGGCAGGGTCTTGCCTGCACGCGCGGCGGCTGCAGCGGCGGCCTGCTCGCCCGCCGTCATCTTCATGGCGGCGATTTCGCCCAGGTTGGTGTCGGCGATCAGCATGCGCTGCAGCTGCGCCAGGTAGGCGCGGTGGCTGCCGCCGGATTCGTCGGTGTCCACGCACAGCTCGCGGCCCCGTTCGACCAGCTTGGCCAGCTCGTCGCGGGTGCGGATCACATAGCCCTTTTGCGCCAGCAACACGCCATCGGCCCCCCGCAGCACAAAAGGCAAGGGGTGGCCCAGCTGGATGGATTCGATGTTGAGGCTGACGAGGTTCATGGTGCGCGTTGCATTATCCGACGGCTACCCCTCGCCAAAGCCCGCGCAACCCCCGTGATTGCCCTGCTTTTTGGGCTCACGCCGGGGGGGGCGCGCCAAGTGCGGGCGTCAGGGGGCGGAATGCGGCGTTGATGGCGCCGTGGCCGGGGCTGCGGGGGCCGCCGGTGCGCCCGGGGCATGGCGCCCCCCGCGCAGGCGGCGGACCAGCCGCCCGAACCCCTGTCCCAAGTCGTCCACCCCGGTGAACACTGCCGGAATCACCAAGAGGCTCAGCAGCGTGGAGGTGATGAGCCCGCCAATCACCGCCACCGCCATCGGCGAGCGAAAGCTCGCGTCCGCAGCCCCCAGGCCGATGGCGATGGGCAGCATGCCCGCGCCCATGGCCAGCGTGGTCATGATGATGGGCCGTGCGCGCTTGTGGCAGGCATCGATCAGCGCCTCAAAACGCGTCATGCCGTGTTCGCGCCGCGCCAGGATGGCGTATTCCACCAGCAGGATGGAGTTTTTGGTGGCAATGCCCATGAGCATGATCAGCCCGATGAGCGAGGGCATCGAGAAGCTCTTTTGTGCAATCAGCAGCCCCACAAACGCACCGCCCAGCGACAGCGGCAGCGCCGCCAGGATGGTCACCGGGTGCAGGAAGTCCTTGAACAACAGCACCAGCACGATGTAGATGCACAGCACGCCAGTGAGCATGGCCAGGCCGAAGCTGGCAAACAGCTCGCCCATCATTTCGGCGTCACCAATCGTGATCTGGCGCACGCCCGGCGGCAGGTTCTGTATGGAGGGCAGCGCCTCCACCGCCTTGGTCACGTCGCCCAGCGGCTGGCCCGAGAGTTCGATCTCGAAGTTCACATTGCGTGCGCGGTCATAGCGGTCCACCACGGCCGGGCCGCCGCTGAACTCCAGCGTGGCCACCTGGCCCAGCATCACCGGGCCCTTGGCGCCGGGCACCGGCAGCCGCTCCAGCAGCGACAGGTCCTTGCGTGCATCGTCCTGCAGCTTGACGACGATGGGCACCTGGCGCGCGGCCAGGTTGAGCTTGGGCAGCGATACGTCGTAGTCGCCCACGGTGGCGATGCGCAGGGTCTCGGCGATGGCGCTGCTGGTGACACCCAGGTCGGCGGCGCGGGCGAAGTCGGGGCGCACGGCGATCTCGGACCGCACCAGGCTGGCGGTGGACGAGATGCTACCGAGGCCGGGGATGGTGCGCAGGTCCTTCTCGACCGCCAAGGCGGCCGTGGTCAGCGCTTGCGGGTCGTCGCCCGTGAGCACCAGCACGTACTTCTCGCCCGATCCGCCCAGGCCCACCTTGCTGCGCACACCGGGCAGCGTCTCCAGCGCGGCGCGGATCTGGTTCTCGATGCCCTGCTTGCGCGGCCGGTCGCCGCGCGGGGACAGCAAGATGGTCAGCGTGGCCTTGCGCGTTTCGGTGCTGGCGCCGCCCATGAAGGGGTCAGTGCCGGCCGAGCCGCCGCCAATGGTGGTGTACACGCTTTGCACATGCTCCACCTGGGCGATGCGCTGGCGCGCGTCTTCGGCCACGGCACGCGTCTGCCCCAGCGTGGCGCCGGGCGGTAGCTCCAGGTACACCTGGGTCTGCGAGTTGTCGTCCGGCGGGATGAAGCCCGTGGGCAGCAGCGGGATCAGCGCCAGCGAGCCGATGAAGAACGCCGCTGTGGCGATGAAGGTCATCCACCGGTGCTTGATGCACCACGCGGCCCAGCGCAGGTACACCGTCATCCAGCGCGGCTCCTTGTGGTCTCCCACGATGGGCTTCAGGATGTAGGCCGCCATCATGGGCGTGAGCAGGCGGGCCACCACCAGACTGGCAAACACCGCGAGCGACGCCGTCCAGCCAAACTGCTTGAAGAACTTGCCCGCAATGCCGCTCATGAACGCCGTGGGCAAAAACACCGCGATCAGCGTGAAGGTGGTGGCGATCACGGCCAGGCCGATCTCGTCGGCCGCCTCCATGGCCGCCTGGTAGGGCGTCTTGCCCATGCGCAGGTGGCGCACGATGTTCTCGACCTCCACGATGGCGTCGTCTACCAGGATGCCTACCACCAGCGACAGCGCCAGCAGCGTGATCACGTTGATCGAGAAGCCCAGCCAGTACATGCCGATGAACGCCGGGATCACCGACAGCGGCAGCGCCACAGCCGACACAAACGTCGCGCGCCAGTCGCGCAGGAACAGCCACACCACCAGCACGGCCAGCAGGGCACCTTCGTACAGCAGGTGCATGGAGCCGTCGTATTCCTCCTGCACGGGCTGCACGAAGTTGAAGGCCTCGGTGATTTCCAGGTCGGGGTGCTGCGTACGCATCTCCTGCAGGGCCGCCTGCACGGCAGCACCCACTTCCACTTCGCTCGCGCCCTTGCTGCGCGCCACCTCAAAGCCCACCACCGGCTTGCCGTTGAGCAGCGCCAGCGCGCGGGGCTCGGCGATGGTGTCCGTCACTGTGGCCACCTGGTCCAGCCGCACATGGCGGCCATCGGACAGGGCCAGCGTCAGGCCCGCCAGCTCCTGCGCCGACTGCACCGTGGCCAGCGTGCGCACCGGCTGCTCGCTGCCGCCCAGGTCGGTGCGGCCGCCGGCGCTCTCAGTCTGCACCAGCCGCAGCTGGCGCGACACATCGGCCGCCGTGGCGCCCAGGGACTGCAGCTTGACCGGGTCGAGCGCCACATGCACCTCGCGCTGCACGCCACCCACGCGGTTGACGGCGCCCACGCCGCGCACGGTGAGCAGCTTCTTGGCCACGGCGTCGTCCACAAACCAGGACAGCGCCTCATCGTCCATGCGGGCCGACGCGATGGTAAAGGCCAGCACGGGCTGCGCGGCCAGGTCCATCTTGGTCACGATGGGGTCGCGCACGTCGCCCGGCAGGTCGCCGCGCACGCGGGCCACGGCCGAGCGCACATCGTCCAGCGCCTCCTGCGTGGGCTTCTCCAGCCGGAACTCGGCGGTGATGGTGGCGCCGCCGTCCTGCACCTTGGTGTAGATGTGCTTGAGGCCCTGCAGCGTGGCGATGCTGTTCTCGATCTTGCGCGCCACGTCGTTCTCCAGCTGCGCGGGCGAGGCGCCGGGCAGCGCCACCGTGACGGAGATCGTGGGCAGGTCGATGTCGGGAAAGTTCTGCACCTTCATCGCGTTGAAGGACAGCAGGCCGCCGAAGGTCAGCAGCACAAACAGCATCAGCGCCGGTATGGGGTTCTTGATGGACCAGGTGGATACATTCATCTGGAATGCTCCTCAATTGATAGCTGCTAGCGCATGATCCACTAGCGCTACAGGCACTTTTTGCATGAAATGTCCGCTGGAGGACTGCTTGCCCGCCGCTGGCGCCGCCGCAGGGGCTGCCACGCGCACGAGGTCGCCATCGTTCAAAAAGCCCGCACCGCGCACGGCGACGGAGGCTCCGGCGTCCAGGCCCGACAGCACCTCGACCCGGTCGGCCACGCGGCGGCCGGTCTGGACCTTGCGCATCTGCACGCGCTGGTCGCCGCCCACCACAAACACGTACGAGAACCCGTCGCGCACCACCAGCGCCTCCTGCGGCACGGTGAGCGCGTCGCTGCTGCCCAGCGCGAAGTCGCCCCGCGCAAACATCCCGGCTCGGAAGTCCGCATTGGCGGGCAGATCCACGTAGACCAGCGCATTGCGCGTCTGCGGGTCCACCGTGGGCGCGACCATGCGCACGGTGCCCTCGGCCACGGCGCCGCTTGCTGCGGTGACGCTGACTTTGGCGCCGGGCTGGATGCGCCGCAGCTCGGTGGACGTGACCTCGGCGCGCCACTCCAGGCGGCCCTTGCGCACCATGCGGAACAGCTCTGTGCCGGCACCCACCACCGCGCCCACCGTAGCGGTGCGCGCCGAGATCACGCCACTGTCAGGCGCCACCACCTGGGTGTATTTGAGGCGCAGCTGCTGCGCGTTCAACGCGGCCTGGGCAGCCTCCACGCGGGCCTTGGCGGTTTGCTCGGCGGTGGTGAACTGCTGGATCTGCTGCTGGCTGAGTGCGCCCGTGGCTTGCAACGAGCGGGCGCGGTCGGCATTGGCGGCGGCCTCGGCCGCATTGGCCTGGGCTTCGAGCAGGCTGGCGCGGCTCTGGGCCACATCGGCCAACACCGTGTCGGCCGAGAAGGTGGCCAGCACCTGCCCGGCCTTGACCACATCGCCCACGTTCACACGCACGTCGGTCAAGCGCAGGCCGTTGCTCTCGGCCCCAATGCTCGCCTCTTGCCAGGCCGCGATGTTGCCGTTGGCAGCCAGGCGCAGCGGCACCTGCATGCGCTGCGGTTGCGCCGTGCTGACGGTGAGCGCAGGCCGGGGCTGGCCCGCCTTGGGTTCATCGGCGGCACGCGATGCACCCGAGAAAACCAGCGCACCGCCCGTGGCCAGCACGCAGGCGGTGATCACGGCGAAGGCGGTGGGGGAAAACTTGAAGGAGAAGGAGGAGTGTTGCATGTGCATCTGTCCTGAAAAATTCATATCAGCTATGCATGGTGTTGGGCGTCGCCCACTGCGCTTGAAACCGGCGATGCGCAGGCGAGGCGCAAAGCGCCTTAGAGGGATGTCTCATAGCTTCCACCCGCCGCCAGCGGCGCGGTACAGCGCTATCCAGGCGGTCTGGCGCTCGTGTTGCAGCGCGATCAGCGCGTTCTCGGCGGCCAGTGCTGTGCGCCGGGCATCTTCCAGCTCCACCAGACTGGCCAGGCCACCACGCCAGCGCGCCTCGGTCGCGTCGAACGATGCGCGGTAGCCGTCGGCGGCAGTGCGCGCGCTGGCGCTGCGCTCGGCCGTGCTTTGCAGGCGCACCAGGGCTTGCTCGACCTCGCTCACGGCCTGGCGCACCTTGGCCCGGTACTGCGAGGCGGCCTCGTCGTAGCGGGCCTGCGCCGCATCGGTCTGCGCAGCGCGGCGGCCACCGTCAAAGAGGGGCACACTGAGCGCCAGCGGGCCGATGGTCCAGGTGTTCAGGTCGGTGGTTACGCCCCCCGTGCGCACCTGGGCTGCACCCACGCTGCCGCTGAGGGTCAGGCGTGGGTAGCGCTGGGCCTGGGCGCTGGCGACGTCGGCACTGGCGGCCGCCACTTCGCGCTCGGCGTTGTACACGTCGGGGCGCTGGGCCAGCACATGGGCGGGCAGTGCGTCCACGGTAAATAAGGTGTCCGGGGCCGCAGCCACCGGCTGGGCCAGCCGGGTGCGCAGCGTGGGTTCTTCCCAGCCGGTGAGCGCCACCAGGGCCTTGACTTCCACATCGCATTGCATGCGCTGCTGCGAGGCGCGGGCCTGGGCCTCGGCGGCGCTGGCACGGGCCAGTGCGGCCGTGGCGGGCGCCGTGAAGCCCGCGCGCTCACTCAGCTGGGACAGGCGGGACGTTTCACCACGGGACTGCGCGTCGCGCTCGGCCACCTGCTGCTGGGCCAGGCAGGTGCGGATGCTGCTGGTCTGCTGTGCTACTTCGGCCGCCACGCTCACACGCGCCTCGTGCCACAGGGCCTGTGCGCCCGCCAGCCGCTCATCGGCCGCAGTTTTGGCGGCGCGGTTGGCGCCAAACAGTTCCAGCTCCCAGCTGGCCTGCAGTCCGGCCTGCGATGTGGTGGCCACGCGGGCCAGTTGGTCATTGAAGCCCCGGCTGGCGCTGGCCTGAGCGTCAAGCGCGGGCAACAACGCCGCCCGGCTACCGACTTGCGTGGCGCGGGCCTGCGCAATGCGCGACTGGGCCTGCGCGATGCCGGGGCTCACGGCCTGGGCGGCGTCGATCAGCTCGACCAGCAGCGGATCTTGCAGCTGGGTCCACCAGCGGGCCATGTCCGTGAGGGAACCCTGGTGCGGCAAGGGAGCCTGCCAGGCCAGGGGGGGCGTCGCGGGCACCTGGGCGGGCGGCGCGGACACCGCGCAGGCACCCAGGGCCAGGGGCAGCAACGCGGCCCATGTGAAACGGGTTATGCGTAGGTTCATGCGTTGGATTCCTTCTTGTGTGAAGTCCTCAAAGTGCGACGCGCAGGCCGTTGTGTGGCCTGCCGTCGGGCGATCTCTCCTTGCACCATGCTCAGGGCGTAGCCGGTCAGCCGCTCCACCCATTGGTCCACCACCCCGGCTGTTGCCAGCTGGGGGGCAATGGCCACCAGGGGGTCGCGCTGCGTCCACAGCTGCATCACCAGGCCAGCCAGAGAGAAGGCCAGCCGGTGCATGTCGTCGTCCACCACCGGCACGCCCATGTGGCGGCACAGCACCTGAACCAGCGCCATGTGGGGGGCGCGGCACTCGCGTTCGATGAGTTCGGGCCAGACATGGGTAGGGTCCAGCAACTCGCGCACATGCAGGCGCAGTGACTGCGTCACCAGGTCGTCGTGCTTGAGCGGTTCCAGAAAGCCCGCGAAATAGTGATGCAGCGCGCCCTGCAGGTCCAGGGCCGGGTCGGCAAACACCGGGATCAGATCGCTGCCGCTGCCGAAAGGCTCGTAGAACGTGGCGGTGTACAGCTGGGCTTTGTCGCCAAAGTGGTAAGCAATGGCGGCCACATTGGTGCCCGCCGCCTGGGCGATGGCGCGCACTGACGTCTGGGCAAAGCCTTTTTCGGAGAACAGCTGCAGCGCGGCCTGCAGCAGGCGGGCACGCGTGTCTTCACCGTCGCTGCGGGCGGTGCGCTGGGCTGCAGCGGGAATGGGGTGGGCACCGGAACTCATGGCCCCGGATTACACCACCAGAATTCAAACAGTTGTTTGAATTAATGAATTTTTCAGAAACTGCCGCTGCATCAAAGTGCAACCGGTTGTCACTGCGCTTAAGGTCGTCGCATGCTACGGCGCAGTGCCAAACACGGCCTGCCACAGCGCCAGCACGGCATCGCGCTCGGCCTGCAGTGCGGGTGGCGTGACCTGGGTGGGCGCCTCGTCCAGCCGCGCCACGTGTTGTACCCGGCGCAGTTCGCGGTAGGCGTCGGCGGCTGCGTGGCCCACGCCTGGGGGCAGCAGGCCCACTTGCTCGGCCCGCTGCAGCAGTGCAATGTTGCCCAGGTTGCCACGCAATTCGGGGTGGGCGGCAGACTGCGAGAGCACCAGGTACTGCACGGCAAATTCGGCGTCCACCATGCCGCCCGGGCTGTGCTTCACGTCGAAGCGACCGGCGGGCGTGGGGTGGGCTGAGCGCACCCGCTCGCGCATGGTCACGATCTCGCCCCTCAACGCCAGCGGGTCGCGGGCAGACGTGATGACGGCCTCGCGCACAGCGTCAAAGCGCTCGCGCAAGGCCTCGCTGCCCATCACAAACCGCGCGCGTGTCATGGCCTGGTGCTCCCAGGTCCAGGCGGTGTTGCTGCCGCGTTGCTGCTGGTAATTGGCGTAGGCCTCGAAGCTCGTCACCAGCAGGCCCGAGTTGCCATTGGGCCGCAGGGCCGTGTCGATCTCGTACAGGTCGCCCTCGCCCGTCTTGACGGTCAGCCAGTTGATGAGCTTGCGCACAAAGGCCGCGTACACCTCGGGGGCGCGCTCATCGTCGTCGTCGAACACAAAGACGATGTCCAGGTCGCTGCCGTAGCCCAGCTCCTTGCCGCCTAGCTTGCCGTAGCCAATGATGGCGAACTGGGGTTCGTCGCGGTGGCGGTTCTTGAGGCGGCTCCAGCACCACTGGCTGGTGATGCGCAGCACGCTGTCGGCCAGCGCGCTGAGGTCGTCGGCCACTTGCTCGACCGTGATGCGGCGCTCCACGTCGCGCGCCAGGGTGCGGAAGGTTTCGGCATGCTGCGCACGGCGCAGCAGGTTGAGCAGGGTTTCGTCGTCGTCCTCACCGGTGGAGCGCAGCGACGCCAGGCGCATGCCCAACTCGCGTTCAAAGTCGGCCACCACAAAACGCTCGGACAGCAGTGCGTCGCCCACCAGCTCGTCGATCACGCCGGGGTGCTGCAGCAGGTACCTTGCGGGCCACTTGGCCGCGCCCAGCAGGTGCAGCAGCTGTTCGTGCACCGACGGCCGCTCCAGCAACAGCGCCAGATAGCTTTCGCGCCGCAGCAGCGGCTCGAGCCAGTTGGCCAGGCGCACGGTGGCCTCTTCGGTGACGCGTCCTTCCTTGAGCCACTGGGCCGTGCGCTGCACCAGGCGGAACAGGCGCGCGCGCGCTTCGTCACGCAGTCCGGCCACGCGCGGGTGGTTGCGCCACTCGGCCACACGCTCGCGAAAGCCCGGTGGCAGCTGCTCCAGCAGGCCTTCCAGTTCCGGGGGCGGCGGTGCCGCTGCCCGGGGGCCGCCACAGCCGCCGCCGCTGCATTGCTTTTTGCCGTTGCCTCCCAGCAGGGTGTCGAACTCCTGGGCCACCAGCTCACGGTGTGCGTCCAGCTCGTGCAGGAAGGCGCAGCAGTCCTTGTAGCCCAGGGTGCTGGCGATCCAGGCCAGGTCGTCATCGCGCGTGGGCAGCACGTGGGTCTGCTGGTCGTCCAGGTACTGGATGCGGTGCTCCACCCGGCGCAAAAACACATAGGCCCGGGCCAGCGCGTCGGCGGTCTCCTGGGGCATCAGGCCCGCGTGGGCCAGGCGCTGCAGCGCATCCAGCGTAGGGCGGCGGCGCAGCTCGGGGAACTGCCCGCCGCGCACCACCTGCAGCAGCTGCACGGTGAATTCGATCTCGCGGATGCCGCCGCGCGAGAGCTTGACGTCGTTGGCGCGCTCGGGGTGCCCGGCGCTGCGTTTGGACGCATGGTCCCGGATCTGGCTGTGCAGCGAACGCAGCGCGTCGAACACGCTGTAGTCCAGGTAGCGGCGGAACACAAACGGCAGGACCACGCCGCGCAGTGCTTGCACCTCGGGGCGGCCAATGCAGTCGCGCGGGGCCACTACACGGCTCTTGAGCCAGGCAAAACGTTCCCATTCGCGGCCCTGCACCTGCAGGTATTCCTCCAGCGCGGCCAGGGATACCGACGCGGGGCCCGAGTTGCCGTTGGGCCGCAGGGCAAGGTCCACCCGGAAGACAAAGCCATGCTCGGTGGTGTCGCCCACCAGGCTGTAGATGGCCTTGACGGCGCGCGCAAAGTATTCGTGGTTGGAGATGCGGCCCCGGCTATCGGGCATGCCAGCGGTTTCGCCATCGTGCTCATACACATAGATGAGGTCGATGTCGCTGGAGACATTGAGCTCGCGGGCACCCAGTTTGCCCATGCCGATGATCCACAGCTGCACGGGCTGGCCCTGCGGGCCGCGCGGTGCGCCATGGCGTTCGTCCAGCTCGCGGCGCGCCTGCTGGCAGGCGCGGTCCAGGGCCAGTTCGGCCAGTTCGGTCACGGCCCGGGTGATGTCGGCCAGGGGAGTCTGTGCCTCGCAGTCCAGTTGGATCAGGCGTTCCATGACCAGCTGGCGCAGCACGCGCAGCGCGGTGCCGGTATCGCAGCCGCGTGCGCACAGAGCGTCATAGGCCTGCTCCATGGTCGCAAGCACCGGAACACCGGGTGGCAGCAGCGGACGGTCGTTGGCGTAGCGGCGGTGCAGGCGCTGGTAGAAGCGGGAATGTTCGGCCAGGGGGCCCTCGGGCAGGGGCAGGTGGCAGCGGGGGTCAGACAGAGAGGGATGCATGGCAGCCACAGCCGGATGTTGGACGGGGAGCGGGGTGCTGGTGTGCGGGCCCGACGGCATACAAAAGCTCACTGGGCACTCGGGTCGCGAGTGAACCCACGCCAGGGCTGCGGGTCATAATTCCTGCCACTTTCCATCTCACCATGATCGATCCCACCTCGCACCCCTCACGCCTGCTGAAAATAGTTGCAGGTTTTGCGCGGTGGTCGCTGGGATTGTTGCTCGCGTTCTGGCTGCTGCTGACCATCGCATGGGGGGCTCTTCATGGCTGGATTGTGCCGCGAATCGGTGATTTCCGCCCACAGTTGCAGGCGCAGGCCGCACGGGTATTGGGGGTTCCCGTGCAGATCGGCGCCATCGTGGCCCGCACCGAGGGGCTGATCCCGTCCATCGAGCTGTCTGACGTCGCGCTGCTGGATGCAGCAGGCCGTACCGCGTTGCGCCTGCCGCGGGTGGTGGTGGCGCTGTCGCCCCGTTCGCTGCTGCAGTGGGGGTTCGAGCAGCTTTACATCGAAGGCCCGGACCTGGATGTGCGGCGCGCGAGCGACGGGCGCATCTATGTGGCGGGGTTGGAATTTGCCCAGAACCAGGGCGATAGCAGCGCGGCGGCCGACTGGTTGTTCTCGCAGGGCGAGGTCTACATCAAGGGTGGCACGGTGCGCTGGACCGACGAGCAGCGCGGCGCCCCCGAGCTGGCGCTGGAAAAGGTGGACCTGGTTTTGCGCAACGGTAACTGGCACCACAACCTTCGGGTGGATGCCACACCGCCGCCGGAATGGGGCGACCGTTTCAGTCTGGTCGGTCTGTTTCGCGCGCCGCTGCTGCGCGCCCGCGATGGCAACTGGAAGCACTGGAGCGGCCAGGTGTTTGCCCACTTCACGCGGGTCGATGTGTCGCACCTGCGGCACCACGCCGATGTGGGCATCGAGGTGGCGCAGGGCCGAGGCGCGCTGCGGGCCTGGGCCGATGTGCGCAGCGGGCAGGTGGTGGGCGGCACAGCCGACCTGGCGCTGGCCGATGTGAACACCACGCTTGCGGCCGATCTGCGCCCGCTGGTTCTGCCTTCCATCCAGGGCCGGCTGGGGGGGCGTCGGCTCACCGGCGGGTTTGAATTCTCGACGCAGGCGCTGCAGTTCCAGACCGACGACGGCCTGACCTGGCCCGGCGGCAACTTGCGGCTGGTGCACACCGATGCCAACGGCAAGGCCCCGGCGCAAGGCGAATTGCGGGCCGACCGGCTGGACTTGGCGGCGCTGGCGCAGGTTGCCAGCCGTCTGCCGCTCGGAGCGGCCGCCCACGACGCCTTGCGCACCTACACGCCCCAGGGGCTGGTGGACGAGATCCAGGCCACCTGGAAGGGGCCGCTGGATGCGCTGCAGCAGTACCAGGTCAAGGGGCGCATCCAGGGGCTGGCGCTGGCCGGTGCTACGGATGGCTCGGCCCCCGCCCATCTGGGTCTGCGTGGCGCCAATGTGGACATCGACATGACCCAGGCAGGGGGCAAGGCAGCGCTGACCATGGCGTCGGGGGCGCTGGTGCTGCCGGGGGTGTTCGAGGAACCCGTCCTGCCGCTCGACCGGCTCAGTGCCGATGTGCGCTGGCAGGTGGACGGTGGCCGCGTCGCCGTGCAGGCCAACGATGTGCAGTTTGCCAATGCCGATGCCCAGGGCGATGCCCGCGCCACCTGGCATACCAGCGACCCCTCTAAGGCGCCCCACCGGTCGCGTTTTCCGGGGGTGCTGGACCTCACCGGCACGCTGCACCGCGCTGACGGCACACGCGTGCACCGCTACCTGCCCCTGTCGATTCCCGCCGAATCCCGCCACTACGTGCGCGATGCGGTGGCCGCTGGCAGCGCCAGCAATGTGCAGTTCCGGGTCAAAGGGGACTTGCACGACCTGCCTTTCAATGACCCCAAGCAGGGCGAGTTCCGCATTGCGGCGCGCGTCAAGGACGTCACCTACGCCTACGTGCCCACCGCGCTGCAACCCGCAGGCACCCTGCCCTGGCCGGCGCTGACCGATCTGGGGGGGGAGCTGATTTTTGAACGCTCGTCCATGCAGGTGCGCGGCGCCAGCGGCGGCTTTGCGGGTAGCAAGGGCTTGCGCCTGTCCAAGGTCGAGGCGCGCATTCCAGACCTGGCGCATACCGTGGTCGGCGTGAGTGCCGATGCGCGCGGCCCGCTGGCCGAGCTGCTCACGCTCATGACCACCTCGCCGCTGGGCCGTATGACGGGCAATGCGCTGGAGCAGGCCAGCGGCACGGGCAACGCCGACTTCCAGCTGCGGTTGAGCCTGCCCATCAGCGACATCAACAAATCCAAGGTGCAGGGCAGCGTCACGTTGGCGGGTAACGAACTGCGCATCACCCCCGACACCCCTGCGCTCACCCGCGTGCGGGGCGCCGTGCAGTTCAGCGAGACCGGGTTTGCGCTGTCCAATGTGCAGGCCCAGGCGCTGGGTGGCCCCGTGCGGCTGGAAGGCGGTATGCGCGCGCTGGCGGCCAATGCCCTGGCCACCGAGTCGGCCGTGCAGATCCGTGCCCAGGGCACCGCCACGGCCGAGGGGCTGCAGCAAACCCCGCAGCTGGGCATGTTGTCGCAACTGGCGCGGCGGGCCACTGGTAGCGCACCGTACACCCTGGCCCTGTCGTTTCGCCGCGGGGTGCCTGAGCTGCAGGTGAACACCAGCTTGCAGGGCCTGGCCTTGGCCTTGCCGCCCCCGTTGGGCAAGGCTGCGGACAGCAGCCTGCCCTTGCGCTTCGACAACCAGGTGGCGCGCGAATCGTTGGCGGGCTTGGCGAACAACAACGGCAACGGGAGCAATGCCCCACCGCTGCGAGACCAGATCACGCTCGACCTGGGGCCGCTCGGATCGGCCACCTATGTGCGCGACCTGAGCGGCCCCCAGCCCCGCGTGCTGCGCGGCGCCATCGGTGTGGGCCTGAGCAATGGCGAGTTCGCCCCCATGCCTTCACAAGGTGTGGCCGCCAACATCAACCAGGGCAAGCTGGACGTGGATGCGTGGGACGATGTGCTCACCCGGGCCACTGCCGCCGAGTCCACCGCGCGCAGCGCTGGAGCGACCGCCGCACCGGTGGGGCAGGCCATGGCGCAGGACTATCTGCCCACCACGCTGGCGCTGCGTGCGCGGGAACTCACTCTGCAAGGCCGCACCTTGCACAACGTGGTGGCTGGCGTGCTGCGTGAGGGCACCACCTGGCGTGCCAACCTCGATGCCACCGAACTCAATGGCTATCTGGAATACCGCCAGCCCGGGTCGCCCGAGTTCAGCAACGGCCGCTTGTTTGCCCGCCTGTCGCGGGTGAACATGCCGCAAAGCGATGTGACCCAGGTCGAAGAGCTGCTCAACGAGCAACCGGGCAACTTGCCCGCGCTGGACATTGTGGTGGACGACTTTGAGCTGCGGGGCAAGCGGCTGGGGCGGGTGGAGATGGAGGCCCAGAACCGGGGCGGTGAGGGCGTGCTGCGTGAGTGGCGCCTGTCCAAGTTCAACATCACCGCGCCTGAGGCGGCATTCACCGCCAGCGGCAACTGGGCGGTGCTCAACGCCGCTGCGGCCGGCCCCCGCTCTGCCGAGCGGCGCACGGTGCTGAGCTTCAAGCTCGATATTCGCGATTCGGGCGACCTGCTGGCCCGCCTGGGCATGGCCAACGTGGTGCGGCGTGGCAAGGGCCGCATGGAAGGGCAGGTGGGCTGGATTGGCGCACCGTTCAGCCCCGACTACCGCAGCATGACGGGGCAGATCAACCTGAATGTCGAGTCCGGCCAGTTTCTCAAGGCCGATCCCGGGCTTGCCAAGCTGCTGGGCGTGCTCAGTTTGCAGTCGCTGCCGCGCCGGCTGACTCTCGATTTTCGGGATGTGTTCAGCGAAGGTTTTGCATTCGATTTTGTGCGGGGCGATGTGCGCATCGAGCGCGGCGTGGCCACCACCAACAACCTGCAGATGAAGGGCGTCAACGCAGCCGTGCTGATGGAAGGCAGCGCCAACATCGACCAGGAAACGCAGGACCTGCGTGTGGTCGTGGTGCCTGAGATCAATGCCATGACCGCCTCGCTCGTGGCCACGGCCATCAACCCGGTGATTGGCCTAGGCAGCTTTTTGGCCCAGGTGTTTTTGCGTGGCCCGCTCATTGAGGCGGCCACGCAGGAGTTCCGCATCGACGGTACCTGGACCGATCCCCGGGTGGTGCGCGTGGCGCGCCGCGCACGCGAAGCGAGCCCTGCCACCGAAGCGGCGCCCCGCGCCAGCCCACCCCCCAAGACCGGAGAACCTTCATGAAAGTCGCTGCCATCCAGATGGTGTCCAGCACCGCGCTGGACGACAACCTGCGGGTTGCGCGTGAGCTGCTGGAGCAGGCTGTGCTGGGCGGCGCCGAGCTGGCGGTGTTGCCAGAGTATTTTTGTCTGATGGGATACAAGGACACCGACAAGCTCGCCTTGCGCGAGACCGCAGGCTCCGGAGTGATCCAGCAGTTTCTGGCTGACACCGCACGCGCGCTGCAGATATGGATTGTGGGGGGCACCCTGCCTATGGCCACCGATGCGCCGGACCGGGTGCGGAATACCACGCTGGTCTTTGACCCGACGGGTGCCTGCGTTGCGCGCTACGACAAGATCCACCTCTTTCGCTTCAGCAACGGCGCTGAACAGTACGACGAAGGCCGGGTCATCGACGCTGGCGATACCCCGGTGCAGTTTGACTTGCAAGCGCGCAGTGGTCAGCGGTGGCGCGTGGGGCTGTCCGTGTGTTACGACCTGCGCTTTCCGGAGCTGTACCGCGCGCATGCCCGAGCGGGGGCCGACCTGCTACTGGTGCCCAGCGCCTTCACGCACACCACGGGCCAGGCGCACTGGGATGTGTTGCTGCGTGCCCGCGCGGTAGAAAACCTGGCCTATGTGCTGGCCCCCGCCCAAGGCGGGGTGCACGCCAACGGTCGCCACACCTGGGGCCACAGCATGCTGGTGGACCCCTGGGGCAGCATCCTCGCGCAGCGCGATCAGGGTGCTGGCGTGGTGGCCGGCGAGCTGGATGTGCAGCGCCTGAGTGCCGTGCGCGCGCAGCTGCCCGCATTGACCCACCGCGTGCTGTGAAACCCACTCCCGTCAAACGCACCCTGCTGCAACGCTGGCGCGGCGCCTGGCGGCGCTGGTCGTTGTGGACCGCGCTGGTGCTGCTCGTGGTGTCCATGCTGGCCACCATGGTGTGGCTGGCCGGGCGCTACGAAGCCAGCCAGGTGCAGACGCGCCTGGAGCGCGACACGGCCGATGCAGTCTCGGACATCCGCACAGCGTTGACGCACAACCTGCAAAGCCTGCAGGCGCTGCCCAGTGACAACCCGAGCCACCTGGCCTGGGAGGTCGAGGCGTCCGACCTGCTGCGCAACCGCCGCGAGCTGGTGCGCATCGAGCTGCGCGATGCCAACCTGCGCATGCGCACCCATGTGCAATCGCCCTACCGCCCGGTGGCCTGGGACATGCGGCTGCGTGACAGCGGCCAGTCGGACCTCACCATCGCCTGCGCCAACGCGCGTCGCCTGGGGGGGGCCGGCGTATTCCAGCAGCTACTTCCAGCCCCATGGCGACGGCCTGGGCTCGGAGATGATGGAGCTGTGTGTTCCGCTATCGGCAAGCGGCCGCCCCCTGGGGTATCTCGTCGCGACCTATGCGCTGCAGGACATCTTGGCGAATCTGGTGGGGCACAACCTCACGCGCAGCCAGGAAGCCTCCTTCACCGAGGCCGACGGCACCCGGCTGGCGGTGCTGGGCGCGGCGCGTCGGGGGTCACGCATGTTTTCCGCGCAGCACCTGCTGGACTTGCCGGGCAGCACGCTGGTGCTGCGCATGGACAGCTGGCACAGCGCTCCCAGCCTGTTCCCCAATGTGCTGACGGCCCTGGTGACGGCCATGTCGATTGCGCTGGTGACGGTGATGGTCGTGCTGGTGCGCGACAACCGCCGCCGCCTGCGCGCGGAGCGCGACCTGGCCGATGCGCTGGCTTTTCGCAAGGCTATGGAGGACTCGTTGGTGACCGGGCTGCGCGCGCGCGACCTGGAGGGGCGCATCACCTACGTCAACCCGGCCTTTTGCGAGATGGTGGGCTTCAGCCCTCAGGAGCTGCTGGGTCTGAGCATGTCGGCCCCCTACTGGCCGCCCGAGCGTGTGGAGGAATACCGCCAGCGTCAGGCCATCCGCTTTGCGGGCACGATGCCGCCGCGCGAGGGGTTTGAGTCCGAGTTCATGCGCAAGGACGGCACGCGGTTTCCCGTGCTGATCATCGAGGCGCCGCTCATCAACGCCCAAGGCCAGCACACGGGCTGGATGAGCGCGTTCCTGGACATCAGCGAGCAGCGCCGGGTCGAGGAGCTTTCCCGCGCCTCGCAGGAGCGTCTGCAGGCCACGGCACGGCTGGCCACGGTCGGCGAGATGGCCTCGTTGCTCAGCCACGAACTCAACCAGCCGCTGGCCGCCATCTCCAGTTACGCCAACGGCTCCATCAACCTGCTGGAACATGCCGCGCCCGCCAGTGTCAGCGCTGTTGCCGGTGCTTCCTCCCCCGAGCAGGATGCCCTGGAGGATGTGCGCATGGCCATGCGCCAGATCGCCCGCCAGGCCGAGCGCGCGGGCCGCGTGATCAAGAGCGTGCACGACTTTGTGCGGCGCCGCGACCAGGCCCGCGAGGCCGTGCATGCGCAGCAATTGCTCGATGCCATCCTGCCATTGGTGAGTCTGCAGGCCCGCAAGCTGGGGGTGCGCGTGAACACATCCATCGAGCCCGGCCTGGCGCCCGCGCTGTGCGACCGCACCATGGTGGAGCAGGTGCTTCTGAACCTGGCGCGCAATGCCATGCAGGCCATGGATGACCCTGGTGTGCGCAATCGTGTGCTGGATATCCGGGTGCGGCGTGCAGCCTCCAACCCGCACAATGGCTGGATTGAATTTGCCGTCACCGACGTGGGAACCGGGATTCCTCCCGAAGTCGCGGAAAAGCTGTTCACCCCGTTCTTCACCACCCGCCCCGAGGGCATGGGCCTGGGGCTGAGCATGTGCCGCACCGTCATCGAACAACACGGCGGTTTCCTCGGATTTGCGCCGAATGAACCCCGTGGTACGGTATTTACCTTCACGCTGCCTGTGAACAATGGCGCCACGTCCTGAGGCATATGGCATGAGCCTTTGCCGAGCCCTGGCGGTTTCATCGTGTGCGCGTGACAGATATTGCAATGGACCACTGAACTGATTTATGGAGCCCATCACCAACGCCACCGTGTACATCGTGGACGATGACGCCAGCGTGCGCGAGGCGCTGGCCTGGCTGCTGCGCTCGCGCAGGTTGCCCAGCGAGTCTTTTGATTCGGCCGAGGCCTTCGATGCCATGCTGCAAAAGCGGCCGCCCCAGCGCCAGCCCTGTTGCCTGCTGCTGGATGTGCGCATGCCTGGCATGAGTGGGCTGGCACTTTTTGACGTGCTGGCCGCGCGCGGCGACTTGGCCACCATGCCGGTGATCTTTCTCACCGGCCATGCGGACGTACCCACCGCCGTGGACACCGTCAAGCGGGGGGCGTTCGATTTTTGCGAGAAGCCGTTCTCCGACAACGCGCTGGTGGACCGCATTGAACAGGCGCTATCCCAATCGTCCGAGCGGCTGGCCCAGGTGCGCGAGCGCAGCGACCTGCAAGTGCGGCTGAGCGAGCTGACCGAGCGGGAGCGCGACGTGATGTACCTGGTGGTCGCCGGTCTTCCCAACAAGCTCATCGCTGACCAGCTCGATATCAGCGTGCGCACGGTCGAGGTTCACCGCTCACGGGTGTTCGACAAGATGCAGGTCAAGTCCGCCGTGGAACTGGCGAACCTGCTGCGTGCGGGGCAGTGAGCCCGTCCCTTTGGCGAGGTTTGGTACCGGGCTGATCAACCCCGTGGTCGCTCGCCCACAAAAATCTCGACCCGCCGGTTGCGCGCACGGCCTTCTGCAGTGTCGTTGGTGGCAATGGGGTAGCGCTCGCCCATGCCTTCGATCACGATGCGGCGGCCGTCCACGCCGCGTGCCGTGAGGTAGCTGCGGGTGCTAGCAGCGCGGTCCATCGACAGCGGGTTGTTGATGGCGTCGCTGCCGGTGCTGTCCGTGTGCCCCACGATGCGCACGTCGGTGTTGGGGTTGTTGCGCAGGCCGGCAGCAAACTGGTCCAGCACCGGCGCGAAGTTGGGCTGGATGTCCGAACGGCCCACAGCAAAAGAAATATCGCTGGGGATATTGAGCTTGAGCTGGTTGTCCGCCGTCTGCGTCACGGCGATGCCGGTGCCTTGGGTGGCTTGTTCCATTTCGCGCTTCTGGCGCTCCATGTTCTGAGACCAGATGTAGGTGCCCAGTGCCCCGACCCCGGCACCCACCACGGCGCCCGTCCCGGCACTGCCGCCAGTGGCCGAGCCGATCACCGCGCCCGCCAGGGCGCCGATGCCGGCGCCTGTGGCCGTGCGGCGTTGTGTGTCGTCCATGTTGGCGCATCCGGTGACGAGAACGATGGCGGCGGCCGCGCCGAGAAGTTGAATGTGTGTGCGCATGTGTGTGCTCCTTGAAGGTCGGTGACGCCGGGTGGGCGGGCTTCGCGCCCGCAGCCTTGTCGGGGTTTTGCCCTGTTCCGCGCATCGGCGCGGTGTCATCACCCGGCTCACGCTATCGTCGGGCCCAGGGTGCGCTTGCACCATCAGCCCGCTGGCCCATCGCTTGTAGGACGGGGCCGTCTTCGCTGGGGGCTCAGCGGCGGCTCAAGGCGATGGGGGCGGCTGCTTATCGTCGTCCGAGGGCTGCGGAGCCCGGAGTTCGCCCCCCTTGCGGCCCGAGAACATGGTCCACCACACGATGGCCACCAGGACCACCAGCGCCAGCAGCGCTTCAAGCAAAATCAGCCCCATGAAATTGACACTCCTGCGCGTTGCATTGACCGCGCTGATTGTAGGAACGCTGGCTGCCTGCTCCACGCCCCCTGCCCCCGTCCCCGCACGGCCTGGGGGCACTCCCGCGCCGCTGCCGCCCAGCGCGGTGGTCCTGCCGGGGGACACGGGCCCCCTGCCACCGCCCATGGCGCAGCCCAAAAGCCGATGGATTCCGGTGCGCTGGGCCGAGCTGCCGGGCTTTACCGCAGATGCGCTGCACGAAGCTTGGAACGCGTGGATCAAGAGCTGCGAGCGGCCGCAGCCTCCTTTCACGGCGCTGTGCAGTGAGGTGCGGCAACTCAGCATTGCCACGGCCGATGAGCAGCGCGCCTGGCTCATTGCGCGCCTGCAGCCCTACCGCGTCGAGGCCACCGATGGCAATCCGGATGGCCTGCTGACGGCGTATTACGAGCCCATGATGGATGCGGCCCGCCAGCCCGGCAATGGGTTCACGGTGCCGATCTACCGGGTGCCCGCCAGCCTCGGGGCGCGCAAGCCCTGGTACACGCGCCAGCAGATCGACACCCTGCCCGAGGCCCAGGCCGCGCTTGCGGGCCGGGCCATTGCGTGGCTGCGTGATCCCATCGAGTCCATGGTGCTGCACATCCAGGGATCGGGCCGTCTGCGCATCACCGAGCCCGATGGCTCGGTCTCGCTGGTGCGGGTAGCCTACGCAGGCACCAATGACCAGCCTTACCAGAGTGTGGGCCGCTGGCTGCTGGACCAGGGCCTGACGCGCGATGCGACGTGGCCCGGCATCCGCGCCTGGGTGGCTGCCAACCCCCAGCGCACCAATGAGCTGCTGTGGAGCAATCCCCGCTACGTGTTCTTCCGCGAAGAACCCCTGAACCCGCTGGACGCGGGTTTTGGCCCGCGCGGCGCGCAGGGCGTGCCCTTGACGCCGGGCCGATCGATTGCGGTGGACCGGCAGAGCATTCCCTACGGCACCCCCGTGTGGCTGGCCTCGTCCGGCCCGCAGGTGCAGCTCAACCGCCTGGTGCTGGCGCAGGATACGGGCAGTGCCATCCTCGGCGCGGTGCGTGCGGACTATTTCACCGGCTGGGGACCGGAGGCGGGCGACATCGCAGGTCGGCTCAAGCAGAACCTGCGCTTGTGGGCGTTGTGGCCGCGCTGACTGCGAGGCGGTTTCGGCGCGGCACCGCCGCTGCCATGGGCGTGTGCTGAGCGCGCCAGGTGATCCGGCGCGCAGGCCGCTCAGCGAGGGCGGCTCAGGTGCGTCAGCGGCAGCGCCCCGCTGGCCTTGACCTCGCCCAGTGAGAAGCTGGTGTGCATGTCTTTCACATTGGGCAGGTTCAGCAGCACGTCGCGCGCAAATTGCGAAAAGCTGTCCAGGTCGCGTGCCACCACCTGCAGCTCGAACGTGCCGGTGCCGCTGATGTAGTGGCAGGACACCACTTCCGGGATCTGGCGGATGGCTTCCTCCATCTTGCGCGTGAGGTTGCCGGTGCTGCGGTCCGCATCGAGCCGCACAAAGGCCAACACCCCGAGGCCGATCTTGTGCCGGTCGATCTCGGCGCGGTAGCCCTTGATGAAGCCCTGCTCCTCCAGCGCCCGCACGCGGCGCCAGCAGGGGGCGGCCGACAGTCCCACCCGCTGGGCCAACTCGGCATTCGTCAGTCGGGCGTCAGCCTGCAGCTCGTTGAGGATGGCGATATCGAATTTGTCGAGAGTGTTCACAAATCGGCTGAAAAGAGAAAGATCCTTTCTCAGAATAGCCTAAACACGGCACAGAACGCAAAGACATATCAGCGGCGCAGACATACACTTACCCGCAGATTAGTGCCGCAGCCCTAAACGGGCTGCATGGTGCTCCCCCAGCGTGCCCACAAGGCGCGGACCCCACAAAAGCCACTGGAGACATAGCCATGAACGCCCCCCTGCCCGAGTCCATCCGCAAAGCGCTAGAGACGGTCACTCTGGACGACAAATACACCCTGGGCGAAGGCCGCGCCTTCATGAGCGGTGTGCAAGCCCTGGTGCGCCTGCCCATGCTGCAGCGCCAGCGCGATGCGGCGGCGGGGCTCAACACGGCGGGTTTCATCAGCGGCTACCGGGGCTCGCCCCTGGGCACATATGACCAGGCGCTGTGGGCAGCCAAGAAGCACCTGGCGGGCAACAACATCGTCTTCCAGCCCGGCGTGAATGAAGAGCTGGGCGCCACGGCCGTCTGGGGCACGCAGCAGCTGGACCTGTACCCCCAAAGTAAGAAGTTCGATGGCGTGTTCGGCATCTGGTATGGCAAGGGCCCGGGTGTGGACCGCTGCTCCGACGTGTTCAAGCACGCCAACATGGCGGGTACCGCCAAGCATGGCGGCGTGATCGCCATTGCGGGCGACGACCACATCAGCAAGAGCAGCACGGCCGCGCACCAGAGCGACCACATCTTCAAGGCCTGCGGCACGCCGGTGTTCTTCCCGAGCAGCGTGCAGGAAATTTTGGACATGGGCCTGCACGCGTTTGCCATGAGCCGCTTCTCCGGCGTGTGGTCGGGCATGAAGACCATCCAGGAGGTGGTGGAGTCGTCCAGCAGCATCAATATCGACCCCGACCGGGTCAAGATCATCCTGCCCGACGACTTCGTGATGCCGCCCGGCGGCCTGCACATCCGCTGGCCCGACGCACCGCTGGAGCAGGAAGCGCGCCTCATGGACTACAAGTGGTACGCGGCCCTGGCGTACATCCGCGCCAACAAGCTCAACTACAACGTCATCGAAGGCAAACAAGATCGCTTCGGCATCATCGCCAGCGGCAAGGCCTACAACGACACCCGGCAGGCGCTGGTAGACCTGGGCTTGGATGACGACACCTGCCGCCAGCTGGGCATCCGCGTGCACAAGGTCAATGTGGTGTGGCCGCTCGAAGCCACCATCACCCGCGACTTTGCGCAAGGCCTGCAAGAGATTCTGGTGGTGGAAGAAAAACGCCAGGTCATCGAATACCAGCTCAAGGAAGAGCTGTACAACTGGCGCCCCGATGTGCGTCCCAACGTGCTGGGCAAGTTCGACGAGCCGGAGGGCGACGCCACGGGCGGCGAATGGAGCATGCCGAACCCCAGCCAGAACTGGCTGCTGCGCGCCAAGGCCGACCTCACGCCCGCCATCATCGCCAAGGCGATTGCCAAGCGCCTGAAGAAGCTGGGCGTTCCCTCTGACATCGTGGCCCGCATGGAAGCGCGCCTGGCCATCATCGAGGCCAGCGAGCGCGCGATGACGGAGCTGAAGGTGGACACGGGCGAACGCGCCCCGTGGTTCTGCAGCGGCTGCCCCCACAACACCAGCACCCGCGTGCCCGAAGGCTCGCGCGCTGTGGCGGGCATTGGCTGCCACTACATGGTCAACTGGATGCCCGACCGCCGCACCAGCACCTTCACGCAGATGGGTGGCGAGGGCGTGACCTGGGTCGGTCAGCAGCCCTTTACCACCGACGCGCACATCTTTGCCAACCTGGGCGACGGCACCTACTTCCACAGCGGCCTGCTGGCCATCCGCCAGAGCATTGCGGCGGGGGTGAACATCACCTACAAGGTGCTCTACAACGATGCGGTGGCCATGACCGGTGGCCAGCAGGTGGGCGAGCGGCCCGAGGGCCACAGCGTGCTGCAGATCATGAACAGCCTGAAGGCCGAAGGCGTGGCCAAGCTGGTGATCGTGACGGACGAGCCGCACAAGTACGACGGCGTCGCGCTGGCCGACGGCGTGACGGTGCACCACCGCGACGAGCTGGACACCATCCAGCGCCAGTTCCGCGAGATCAAGGGCTGCACGGCCATCATTTACGACCAGACCTGTGCGACGGAAAAACGCCGCCGTCGCAAGCGCGGCAAGCTGGCCACGCCCGACAAGACCGTGGTGATCAACGAGTTGGTGTGCGAGGGCTGCGGCGACTGCTCGACCAAGTCGAACTGCCTGAGCGTGGAGCCGGTGGAGACGGAATTCGGCCGCAAGCGCCGCATCAACCAGAGCACCTGCAACAAGGACTACTCGTGCGTCAACGGCTTCTGCCCCAGCTTTGTAACGGTGGAAGGCGGCCAGCTGAAAAAGCCCAAGAAGGAAAAGAAGGGCGACCTGTCGGCGCTGCCGTCCATTCCTGAGCCTGTGCTGCCTGTGGCCGAAACCGCCTGGGGCATCGTGGTGGGGGGCGTGGGCGGCACGGGCGTGATCACCATCGGCTCGCTGCTGGGCATGGCCGCGCACCTGGACGGCAAGGGCGTCATCACGCAGGACGCCGGCGGCCTGGCACAAAAGGGCGGCGCCACCTGGAGCCACATCCAGATCGCCAACCGGCCCGACGCCATCTACACCACCAAGGTCGATACCGCCAAGGCCGACCTGGTGATCGGCTGCGATTCCATCGTGGCTGCGCACAAGTACACCCTGGCCGTCATGCAGCCCGGCCGCACTTTTGTGGCGCTGAACACGCACGGCACGCCCACGGCGGCGTTTGTGAACAACCCCGACTGGCAGTTCCCCGGCGGCAACTGCGATGCGGCCATCAGCGCGGCCGTGGGCGCAGGCGGTGTGGGCAGCTTTGATGCCGAGCAGGTGGCCACCCAGTTGCTGGGCGACAGCATCTACACCAACCCGCTGATGCTGGGCTACGCCTGGCAAAAGGGCCGCGTGCCGCTCACCTACGCATCGCTGATGCGCGCCATGGAATTGAACGGCGTGCAGGTCGAGAACAACAAGGCCGCCTTTGAATGGGGCCGCCGCTGCGCGCACGACCTCGCGGCCGTGCAGGCGCTGTTCCAGGCCGCGCAAGTGATTCAGTTCGTCAAGAAGCCTTCGCTGGCCGAGATGGTGGCCAAGCGTGTGGAGTTCCTGACCGGTTACCAGAACGCGGCCTACGCCTCTGAGTACCAGGCCTTCGTCGAAAAGGTGAAGGCAGCGGAAGCGAAGCTGGGCACCAGCACGAAGTTGTCCGAGGCCGTGGCCCGCTACCTGTTCAAGCTCATGGCCTACAAGGACGAGTACGAGGTGGCGCGCCTGCATACCGACAAGGCCTTCACGGACAAGATCGCCAACATGTTTGAAGGCGACTACAAGCTGGTGCACCACCTGGCACCACCCTTGACCGCCAAGAAGAACGCCAAGGGCGAGCTGGTCAAGCAGCCGTTCGGCCCCTGGATGCGCAGCGCCTTCGGCGTGCTGGCCAAGATGAAGGGGCTGCGCGGCACGGCGCTGGACATTTTCGGCAAGACCGAGGAGCGCCGCATGGAGCGCGCACTGATCGCCGAATACCGCGCCTGCATCGACGAACTGCTGGCCCGCCTGAGCGCCGACAACCTGGCCCTGGCGGTGGAAATTGCCCGCATCCCCGAAGAGATCCGGGGTTATGGCCACGTGAAGGAGCGGCACCTGAAGGCAGCGCGTCCCAAGTGGGACGGCCTGATGGCCCAGTGGCGCGCAGGCGCCCCGGTCCAGCGTCAGGTCGCCTGATCGGTCCTTCTGCCGTCAGTATCTCCCACAAAAGCCCGCACCTGTGCGGGCTTTTGCTATTAATAGTGTAGCTATCGAGGCATGAATCCCTAGCGCATCAGCCGTTTTTGGCTTGTATTTCCGTGGGCGAGCCCTTGCGGGCCCTGCTGGCGGCAAACACCCGCTGCATGCTTGGGTCTTCCCCCTTGGGCGGCGCCCGAAGCGCCGCATACAATGCCCTGTTCTGCCCTCGGTGGGCGCTTTGGCGCTTGGTGTGGGCGGGTTGTGTGAATTTTGACCATCCGTTGTGGAGTCCAGTCCGTGTTTATTTCTTCCGCTTTCGCCCAAACCGCACCTGCCGCAGCCGCTGGCGGCGGTGACATCATGTCCTCCCTGACCGGCATGCTGCCCCTGGTGCTCATGTTTGTGGTGCTGTACTTCGTCATGATCCGCCCCCAGATGAAGCGCCAGAAAGAACACCGCGCCATGATCGACGCCATCGCCAAGGGCGATGAAGTGGCTACCGCCGGTGGCATCGTCGGCAAGGTCACGCGCCTGTCCGAAGGTTTCCTGCACATCGAGATCGCCAGCGGCGTGGAAGTGCAAATGCAGCGCAGCGCTGTGGTGCAGGTGTTGCCCAAGGGCTCCGTCAAGTAATCCGTGAACATCCCCTGAGGCGCTGCGCGCCCCGGCTGGGCCGGGCGCGGGGGCAGGGGGCGCTGGCGCGTAGGGCGTCAGCACAACCGAGGTGAGAGCGCGATCATGAACCGTTATCCGGTCTGGAAGTACGCGATCCTGGTGATCGTGCTGCTGGTAGGGGCCTTGTACACCCTGCCCAATTTCTTTGGCGAGGCGCCTGCCGTGCAGGTGTCGTCGGCCAAGGCCACCATCAAGGTGGACACCGCCGTGCAGCAGCGGGTGGAAGAAGCCCTCAAGGCCGCCGGCGTGACGCCCGACTTTGTGGCGCTGGAGGGCAACTCGGTGCGCGCGCGTTTTGACACGCCCGACACCCAGCTCAAGGCGAAGGACGCCATCCAGAAGGCGCTGGTGCCCGACGCCAACGACCCGTCCTACATCGTGGCCCTCAACCTGGTGTCGCGCTCGCCGTTGTGGCTCAAGGCCCTGCACGCCAATCCGATGTACCTGGGGCTGGACCTGCGCGGCGGCGTGCACTTCATGCTGCAGGTGGACATGCAGGCGGCGCTGACCAAGAAGGCGGAGTCCTATGCGGGTGACATCCGCACCGCACTGCGCGACAAGAACATCCGCCATGGCGGCATCAGCCGCGACGGCCAATCCATCGACATCAAGGTGCGCGATGAAGCCACGGCCACGGCCGCGCGCAACCTGATCGCCGACCAGTTCGCCGATCTGCAGGTCACTACCACGCCCGAAGGCACCGAATTCAAGCTGCGTGCATCGATCAAGCCCGAAGCCACGCGCCGGGTGCAGGAGCAGGCGCTCAAGCAGAACATGGTCACGCTGCACAATCGCATTAACGAGCTGGGCGTGGCCGAGCCCGTGATCCAGCAGCAGGGCCTGGACCGCATCGTGGTGCAGCTGCCCGGCGTGCAGGACACCGCCAAGGCCAAGGACATCCTGGGCCGCACGGCCACGCTGGAAGTGCGCATGGTGGACGAAGGCACCGAAGCTCGCTCGGCAGAGACAGGCCGTGGCCCCGTGCCCTTCGGCTCCGAGCGCTACCTGGAACGCAACGGCCAGCCCGTCATCGTCAAGAAGCAGGTCATCCTGACCGGCGAAAACCTGACCGATGCGCAGCCGGGCTTTGACGGCCAGACCCAAGAGCCCACCGTCAATCTGACGCTGGACGCCAAGGGCTCCCGCATCTTCAAGGACATCACGCGCGAAAACGTGGGCAAGCGCATGGCCATCGTGCTGTTCGAAAAGGGCAAGGGCGAGGTGGTTACGGCACCTGTGATCCGCTCCGAAATCGGTGGCGGCCGCGTGCAGATCTCGGGCCGCATGACCACGGCCGAGGCCAATGACACCGCCCTGCTGCTGCGCGCCGGCTCGCTGGCCGCGCCCATGGAAATCATCGAGGAATACACCATCGGCCCGAGCCTGGGCGCCGACAACATCGAGCGCGGCATCCACAGCGTGGTCTGGGGCATGGTGGCCATTGCAGTGTTCATGTGCATCTACTACGCACTGTTCGGCATTTTCTCCACCGTCTCGCTGGCGGTGAACGTGCTGCTGCTGCTGGCCATCTTGTCCATGCTGCAGGCCACGCTGACCTTGCCCGGCATTGCGGCCATGGCGCTGGCGCTGGGTGTGGCCATCGACTCCAACGTGCTGATCAACGAGCGCATCCGCGAGGAATTGCGCGCCGGGGTATCGCCCCAGGCAGCCATCCACGCGGGGTACGAGCGTGCCTGGGCCACCATCCTGGACTCGAACGTGACCACCCTGATTGCGGGCCTGGCGCTGCTGGCCTTCGGCTCTGGCCCGGTGCGCGGCTTTGCGGTGGTGCACTGCATCGGCATCCTGACCAGCATGTTCTCGGCCGTGTTCTTCTCACGGGGTCTCGTGAACCTGTGGTACGGCCGCAAGAAGAAGCTCAAGAGCGTCGCCATCGGTCAGGTGTGGAAGCCTGAGCCCGACAGCGCTGTGGCCAAGACGAACTGAAGGAGGAAGACCATGGAATTCGTAGTTCCAGCATCACGTGCGCGTTGCGCACATGAGCTTTCTCTGAAAACTCCAACGAAGGAATAGGAATCATGGAGTTTTTCCGTATCCGCAAAGACATCCCTTTCATGAAGCACGCGTTGGTCTTCAACGCGATCTCCTTCATCACCTTTGCCCTGGCGGTGTTCTTCCTGCTCACGCGTGGCCTGCACCTGTCGGTGGAGTTCACGGGCGGCACCGTGATGGAAGTGGCCTACAGCCAGCCCGCCGAACTGGCCAAGGTCCGCGACACCGTGTCTGCTCTGGGTTACCCCGACGTGCAGGTGCAGAACTTTGGCACCTCGCGCGACGTGATGATCCGCCTGCCCGTGCAAAAGGGCGTGACGTCCGCGCAGCAAAGCGAGCAGGTGCTGGGCGCCCTGAAAGCGGCAGACCCTGAAGTCACTCTGCGCCGTACCGAGTTTGTGGGCCCGCAGGTGGGCGAGGAACTGGTGCACGGCGGCCTGATGGCCCTGGCCATGGTGGTCGTGGGCATCGTGATTTACCTGGCCTTCCGCTTCGAGTGGAAGTTCGGCGTGGCGGCCATCATCGCCAACCTGCACGACGTGGTGATCATCCTGGGCTTCTTTGCGTTCTTCCAGTGGGAGTTCTCGCTGTCGGTGCTCGCGGGCGTGCTCGCGGTGCTGGGCTACTCGGTGAACGAATCGGTCGTGATCTTCGACCGGATCCGCGAGGCCTTCCGCAAGTACCGCAAGATGACCACCCACGAAGTCATCGACCACGCCATCACCAGCACGATGAGCCGCACGATCATCACCCACGCCTCCACCGAGGCCATGGTGCTGTCGATGTTCTTCTTCGGTGGCCCGAGCTTGCACTACTTTGCATTGGCGCTGACGATCGGTATCCTGTTCGGTATCTATTCCTCGGTGTTCGTGGCGGCGGCCATTGCCATGTGGCTGGGGGTCAAGCGCGAAGACCTTGTCAAGCCCGCCAAAAAGGAAGGGGATCCCAACGATCCCCAAGCCGGAGCTACCGTTTGACCCGCTAATATCTGTTCATGCACACCACGCCCCCTTCTGTTCCGCAACGTCGCCTGGCCCGCCAGGCGCGCCAGCGGTTCGTAGAGGGGATCTGTGGTGGGCTGGCGGACCTCGACAAGACGGTCCAGGACTTCCTTACCGCATTGATGAACCAGACGGGCACCGCCCGTGAAATGCAGTCTCGCCGGGATGCGTGGCTGCAGTACCAGCAAAAACATGCCGCGTGGACAGAGCGCACCGGCAAGGCCTGGCAAGAGGCCCTGGCTCCCCATGTGAGTTCTACACGCGGCCAGCTGGCAGCCGGCGGCGGCGGGGGGCTCAGTCAGTTTGAGCTGCTCAGCGACGATGTGGTGGAGAACAAGATCCTCGCCTCGCGCATGGCGCTCACTGTGAACGAGCAGGTCAGCCATCAGTTTGATACCTTGCGCCAGCGCACCCAGTCGCTGGAAGGGCAGGAGCTGGACAGCAGCGATATTCTCCGACCCGATACGGTATGCCTGCTGCTGGTGGAGCAATGGGTGGAGGCGGGCCTGCCCCGCACGGACCTGCAGACCGTGGTGGACCCCCTGCAGCGCGAACTGGCGAACCTGCTGCAAAAGCACTACCAGGCGGTCAACGTGTTCTACGTGGAGCAGGGCATCACGCCGCAGACCGATCTCAAATCCAAGGTGCGTCGCACCCAGGGCGGCACTGCCACGGGCAGTGGCGGGGGCGATTCGGGCTCAGGAGGACTTGCTTCGCAGGCCCTGGCGCAGACCCGCCAGGCCATGATGGCCGCGCGGGGAGGGATGCAACCGCCTGGCATGCCCGCCGCAGGCCGGCCGATGGGCCCTCCGGGCGCACAGATGCCGCCCCCCGGGTATGGCGGCTACCCCCGGCCACAACACGGAATGCCCACGGCCTTTGCCACAGGCATGACGCCCCTGGCCCGCGCACGCCAGCGCGCGCAGGGTGTGATGGGGCAGCTGCGGCGCCTGCTCACGCAGCCCGCCACGGGCTTTGACATGGTGAATGCGCCCCCTGCGTCGGCGGCACTGGCCCATGCACTCACGGCGCACCGCGTGAATGCGGACACCTACTACAGCGGCGTCGCCACCCTGATGGAAGACTACAGCCCTGCCGCCGTGGTCCAGTTGGTGGGCGCCGTGCGGGAGCGCTCCACCGAACTCAAGAAGAAAGCGACCACTTCCGGCGAAAAGGCCATCATTGAGGTGGTGGCCCTGATGTTCCAGAGCATCCTCGCCGAAGACCGGATACCGCCTGCCGTACGAGTGTGGTTTGCCCGGCTGCAGGTGCCGGTGTTGCGTGTGGCCTTGGCCGAGCCCGAATTCTTCAGCAACCTCGACCATCCTGCGCGCAAGCTGATCGACCGCATGGGGGCCTGTGTGCTTGGTTTTGACGCAACCACCATCAATGGAAGCGCGCTGGAGGCCGAGATTCGCCGCGTGGTGCAGGTGATCGAGCAGTACCCCGAGACCGGACGCCGCGTCTTTCAGCTGGTCTATGACGAGTTCGAGAAATTCCTCGCCAAGTTCCTGACCGAAAAGCAGGTGACCTCGCGCCTGGTGAGCGTCGCCCAGCAGGTCGAGCAGCGGGAAACGCTGGCGATCCAGTACACCATCGAGCTGCGCACCATGTTGCGCGACATGCCGGTGCGCGACGAGATCCGCGAGTTCCTGTTCAAGACCTGGGCCGAGGTGCTCGCGCTGTCGGCCGTGCGCGATGGCCCCCAACATGCCGACACGGTGGCCTTCAAGCGTACGGCAGCAGACCTCGTCTGGGCCGCCAGCGCCAAGCCCAACCGCAGCGATCGGGCCCAAGTCATCCAGAACCTTCCGGCGCTGCTGCAGCGCCTGCGGCAGGGCCTGTCCCTGCTGGGGGTGAATGGCGAGGCGCAGGATGCGCAGGTCAAGGTGTTGACGGACACCCTGGCCGATGCCTTCCTGTCCAAGACCGCATCCATCCCGCAGGCCCACATCGACGCCATGGCCAAGCGCCTGGCCAACCTGGAAGACTTCATCAGTGACGCCACGCTGGGCGACATGCCGCTCAACGCGGACAACATCGAGATGATGCTGGGCATCGACGCCTCGTCCATCCACGTGATTGCCGACAACGGCGCTCCGGTGGACGATGCGATGGTGGCCTGGGCGCAAGACCTGCAGCCGGGTACCTGGTACACCCTGGACCACAACGGTGCATCGGCTCAGGTGCAATACGCTTGGCAAAGTCAGCGCAAGCAGTTGCATCTTTTTGCCGCCGTGGATGGCAGCAGCTACCTGATTCAGTTGCGCCGCCTGGCCGCGTACCTGCAGGCCGGTCTGCTGGTGGCGCAGGATGAGGAAGGCCTCACCTTGCGCGCCACGCGCGATGCCCTGGCTAAGCTGGATGCCAACCCGGAACGATTGCTGGACTGAGCCCTGCAGGCAGGTGCTTGGAGCCTGCTGACGATCTCGCTGGGGATCGCGTGGGAGCGCAACCGGGATGTGCGCCGGCATCGTTTGCGCCGGTTTGGCTGCCGGTGATCCCGGGCCCGATCGGTTAGCCCCGGCCGACCCGCTGGAACAAGCCGCCGGGCAACCGTGCAATGCGACCGTCGAGCTCCAGTTCCAGCAGGGACACCTGCAACGTCGATGCGTCCATGCCCGTGCGGGCGATCAGAGCATCCAGCCCCATGGGGTCATAGCCCAAGGCGGCCAGCACGGGGTCTTCTGTCTCATCCGATGCGGCCGCTCCCGGGGCGTTTACGCCTTCGTGGGGTAGACCGGGCACGGTGGTGGCGGGGATTTTGAGCTCTTCCAGCACGTCCTGGGCCGACTCCACCAGCTTGGCGCCTTGACGGATCAGCGCATGGCAGCCGCGCGACTGTGGTGCGTGGATGGAGCCTGGGATGGCGAACACTTCGCGACCCTGTTCGGCGGCCATGCGGGCAGTGATCAGGGAGCCCGATGCCAGGGCGGCTTCCACCACCAGTGTGCCCTGCGAGAGGCCCGAAATGATGCGGTTGCGTTTGGGGAAATTGCCAGGCAGCGGTGGCGTGCCCAGGGGATACTCGCTAACGATCAGTCCGTGTGCGGCAATGCGATGGGCCAAGTCCAGGTTCTTGCGCGGATACACGCGGTCAAGCCCGGTGCCCACCACGGCGATGGTGGCCGCCATGGTGCCAGCGCTGGTCGCCGCTTCCAGTGCCCCTTCATGCGCCGCTGCATCCACCCCCAGGGCCAGCCCCGACACGATGGTCAAGCCGGCGCCACACAACGCGCGGGCGAAAAGGCGGGCGTTTTCTGCGCCCTGGGCCGTGGGGTTGCGGCTGCCAACCACAGAGAGGCAGCGGTCACTGGGAAAGGGCTGGTGCTGCAGCAGCGATGCCGGGCCCATGAGGTACAGCAGCAGCGGCGGGTCTTCCGTGTCCAGCAGGGCCTGAGGATAGCGCAGGTCGCCCAGGCTCACGATGGCGTGTGCCGGCCCTTGTGGCGCAGCGTTGGCAAGCCATTGGGCGGTGGTCTGCCACAGGGCTTCCCAACCCTTCGGAATCTCGCGCAACGCCTTGGCCTGCGCGGCGGGCACGCAGAGCTGCAGCGCGGCTTCAGTCTGCTGAAAGATGGATTGCGGTAATCCAAACCGTGCCAAGAGGCGCCGTGCAGCACCGTTGCCGATGCCCGGCGTCAAGGTCAGCCGCAGCCAGGCGCCGAGCTCGTCGTGGTCCATGGATGCCAGTACGGCGCGGCAACGTGACTACCGCAGCGCAGGAGCCCCGCGCGGCGATACGTGCTGCCGGCCCTCCGCGTTACTTGGGGTTGACCAAACGGTCGCCGACGCGCACGCCGTTGCGGATTTCCAGCAGCAGCACATAGGACACGCGCTCGAAGGTGCGGAACACCATGGCGGTGCCGTTGACTTCACTGGGCAGCTTGACCATCGCCTTGTTGCTGTCGGTCATGTCCTTGATACGGTCGCCCTTGGTGAGCAGGCTGAGCACATGGCCGGGCTCCAGTCCGTCCTGCGAACCCATGTTGATGGCCACTACCTGATTCTGGGCCGCGTAGGCCACCGCCGAGCTGCCATAGATGGACACCACTCGGGCATCCACTTCCATCTCGGGGGCGCGGGGGGTATAGCTCAGGAACGGACGAGCAGGTGCGGGCAGCAGGCGGTCGCCCGCGCGGACTTCCTCCTTGGTGGCTGACAGATCCACGGTGGCGGGGATGTATTCCGCTGTGTATCCACCCTTGCCGTTTGGAATTTCTTCGAACGACTCGCCACGCACCAGCTCCGCCTTGCCCAGGTACTGGGCTTCGTATCCCAGCACTTCGGCCGTGACGGGATCCTTGAGCGCCACGGCATTGCGGAACACACGGTAGTACCGGGGTTCGCCCGCCTCTGCCAGCATGGGCGACGCGGCGTCTCCGCGCACATAAACGCGGTCACCTGCCGCCATCAGCACGCGCTCTTCCGTGGTCGCGATCACGCGTGGGGCGCTCAGCAGCACTTGTTCGTCCACCACGAGCGGCTCGACCAGGAACGGCTCAATGAGGTGCTGCTTAAGTGTGGGCAGCGCGGAATCGGCCAGACTGTCGCTGCGCGTGCGGGGCGAGATGCGCACGGTTTCGGGTTCGTTCGAGCGGCTGGTGCTCAGGCGGGCGTAGCCGTCTTCCTTGATGAGGTAAAGGGTCTGGCCCGGGAAGATCAGGTGCGGGTTGGGGATGGCCTTGAGGTTCATGCCCCAGAGCTCGGGCCAACGCCAGGGGCGCTTGAGGTACATGCCCGAAATGCCCCAGAGCGTGTCGCCCCGCTTGACGGTGTAGGTGTCGGGGGCGTTGGGGGCCAGCTCTTCCAGGGGCACTCCCCGCTCGGACACCTGCTGCGCGGTGGCGCGCTGGCCGCTGGAGATGGGGTAGTTCTGCGCCTGGGCCGGCATGACCAGCAGGGCGCCAGCAATGATGGTGAGCGCGCCCAGGGCGGTCCGCCGCACGCTGGTGAATGCCGTCATGTTGTTCCTTTTCTCATGCATTGGGAAACGCCCCCTCGCTGGCACCTCGGCGCACAAAGCAGGCGTGCGGCCGGGCAAATACGTTACAAAGCTTCTTAGATTCTCTGCTCAAGCCCTTGATTCGGCAACGATTATTGGCTCGCAGGGCGGCAGTAGGCCGCAAAAGTGGCGAAAATAGCGACATCTCTTACCTGCAGCCATGGCAATCCTTCCCATTCTCTGTTACCCGGACCCCCGGCTTCACAAGGTCGCCCGCCCCGTCCAGGCGGTGGACGACCGCATCCGCACGCTGGTGGCCGACATGCTGGCCACGATGTACGACGCGCACGGCATTGGCCTGGCGGCCACCCAGGTGGACGTGCATGAGCGGCTGGTGGTCATCGACGTGTCGGAGGAGCGCGATCAGCCCCTGGTGCTGATCAACCCCGAGCTGGTCTGGACCAGCGCCGAAAAGCACCTGAACGAAGAAGGCTGCCTGTCGGTGCCTGGCATTTATGACGGGGTGGAGCGATTTAATGCCGTGCATGTGCGGGCGCTGGACGCCCAGGGCCAGTCCCGCGTGATCGAGGCCGATGGCCTGCTGGCGGTCTGTATCCAGCATGAGATGGACCACCTCATGGGCAAGGTGTTTGTGGAATACCTATCCCCCCTCAAGCGCAACCGCATCAAGACCAAGATGGTCAAGCAGCAGCGGGAGGCGCGCGGGTGAAGCGCGCAGCGCTCTGCGTCCGCCGGGGCGTCAGAGTGCTGGCGCTGGGTGCGCTGGTTGGTCTGTTGGTGGCCTGCGCGCTGCCGGCCCACGAGCAGCCGGGCGCATTGCGGGCCGAAGTGGTCGCCCGCCTGGGCGCGCCCACGGCCACGATTGCGCTGCCCTCTGGCGAGCGCTTGCTGTATTCGGAACTGCCCGCCGGGTTTGCTGCCTACAACCTCGACTTTGACGCCAGCGGCCGGCTGGTGCGCAACGAGCAGGTGCTCACGCAGCAGCGGTTCGAGAACCTGCCTATTGGCACCTGGACCCGCGCCGACCTGCAAAACACCTTCGGAATGCCCTTGCGGATCGAGCAGGTGGCGCGCTTTGATGGGGATATCTGGACCTACCGCTTCCGGCAGAACTCGGACCTGCGTCAGGCCCATGTGCACCTGGACCGCCAAGGGGTGGTGCGCCAGGTGCTGTTCACCGACGAGCTGCCGAATTTTGACAACGCGCGCGATTGACGGGATGGGCGCCCCGCCGGGCCACCGCGTCCCGCGCCCACCTGAGCCAACATCCGTTTTCCAATGAGAGTCATTTTTGCCGGAACCCCCGAATTTGCCCGTGTGGCCCTCGAGCGGCTGCTGTCCGCAGGCTTCACCGTTCCCTTGGTGCTGACGCAACCGGACCGCCCTGCAGGCCGTGGCATGAAGCTGCAGGCGTCGCCTGTCAAACAATGCGCGCTGGAGCATGGCATTGCCGTCGCCCAGCCCCGCAGCCTGCGCCTGGATGGCAAGTACCCCGACGATGCCGCCGCTGCGCGCGAAGCGCTGCTGGCCGCGCAGGCCGATGTGATGGTCGTGGCCGCCTACGGACTGATCCTGCCGGAGTGGACCCTGGATCTGCCCCGTCTGGGCTGCCTGAATATCCACGCGAGCCTGCTGCCGCGCTGGCGTGGCGCCGCCCCCATCCACCGCGCCATCGAGGCAGGCGATGCGGAAACGGGCGTCACCATCATGCAGATGGACGCCGGGCTGGACACGGGCGACATGCTGCTCACCGAGCGCCTGCCCATCGCCCCGAGCGACACCACGGCCACCTTGCACGACCGCTTGGCCACGCTGGGCGGACGCATGATCGTCGAGGCCCTGGAGCTGGCCGCCTGTGGGGGCCTCACTGCCGTGCCGCAACCGGCGGACGGTATCACTTATGCCCACAAGATCGAAAAGGCCGAGAGCACCATCGACTGGACACTGCCCGCCGCAGTCATTGGCCAGCGCATTCGCGCGTTCGATCCCTTCCCCGGGGCCAGTACCGAATGCAAGGGCGAGACGATCAAAATCTGGAGCTATGTAATTGATAGCATTCAAGGCATATCCGACCAGCGCCCCGGGCAGATTTTGGCTGCAGATGGCGCCGGAGTGACTGTCGCATGCGGTAGCGGCACGGCCTTGCGCCTGACCACGTTGCAGCGGGCGGGTGGCAAGCGGCTGGCGGCGGCTGATTTCTTGCGCGGCTTTGACCTGCAGCCGGGCATGGTGCTGGGCGCCAACCCTGCATGAGCGTGTCTGCTGCCCTGGGCCGGACACTGCGCCACCCCTCCTTCCGCATAGCTGCCATCGACATGGCGGGCACGTCGCTGGGCATCGCCGCCTGGGGGTTGGTCACCGGGGTGGCCATGGTCAAGAGTGGCATGTCGGTCGGCATGGCGGTGTTCATGTCGCTGCTGGTGTACGCCGGCAGCGCCCAGCTCGCTGTCATTCCGCTGCTCTCCGTGGGCGCGCCGCTGTGGGTGGTGTGGCTCACGGCCGCCTGCGTCAACCTGCGGTTTGTGATCTTCAGCAGCATGTGGCGCAGCTACTTTGCGCACCTGCCGCTGCGCCAGCGCCTAGCCGTGGGATATTTCAGCGGGGACGTGATCTACGTGGCGTTCATGAAGCGCTTCCCGGAACCCCGACCGGCGCCAGAGCAGGTGCCGTACTTCTGGGGCGCTGCCTCCACCAACTGGCTGGCATGGCAGGTGCCGTCCATCGCCGGCATCCTGCTGGCCAACGCCGTGCCCCTGTCCTGGGGGCTGGGATTTGCGGGGGTGCTGGCATTGCTGGGCGTGCTGCTGTCCCTGCTGTTTGACCGGGCCACCTGGCTCGCCACGGGCGTTGCCGCCACTGCCGCGATTGCCGCGTTTGCCTTGCCGCTCAAGCTCAACATCCTGGTGGCGCTGGCGGCCGCCGTGGCTGCGGGACTGCTGATGGAGGCGGTGGACCGCCGCCGTCGCCAGCCTGAGCTGTTGCTGGTGCCCGCCGACAGCGTCATGCCGCCGGAAGAGCGCGAGCATGTCGAGGCGGGCGACGTGGTGCCGCTGCGCGAGGAGCGCCATCCATGAGCTGGTCCTGGATCTATCCCGTGCTGGCCACTGTGGGTCTGGCAGTGATCACGGTGGTGTCGCGCTCTTTCTTCATGATCCCGGAGCGTGAGCTGCCCCTGCCCGACTGGCTCAAGCGGGGCCTTAAATATGCCCCGCTGGCCGCGCTCACCGCCGTCATCGCGCCCGAGATCCTCATGGTGCAGGGTGAGTTGATCGACACCTTCATGGACGCCCGCCTGCCGGCCGTGCTGTTCGCCAGCGCGTATTACTTCTGGCGCCGGGGCATTCTGGGCACCATTCTGGTGGGTATGGCGGTATACCTGCCACTGCACATCGGCTGGGGCTGGTAGGTACTGGTGGCGCCGGGCCGCGTCAGCATGGCCGCCTAAAATGGCGCCCCTGATCCACCGGCCCCTCCAGGAAACCTCCCTCCATGAACATCCTTCGCTTTTCCGATCTGTGCGCCCAGGGCAAGGCCCGCAACCAGCGCGTTTTCATCCGCGCCGACCTGAACGTGCCGCAAGACGATGCCGGCAACATCACCGAAGACACCCGCATCCGCGCCTCCATCCCCGCCATCCGCATGGCCCTGGACGCCGGTGCCGCTGTCATGGTGACCAGCCACCTGGGCCGCCCGACCGAAGGCGAGTTCAAGCCCGAAGATTCGTTGGCTCCCGTGGCAAAGCGCATGGCCGAGCTGATGGGCCGTGATGTTCCGCTGGTTGCCAACTGGGTGGACGGCGTGCAAGTGGCCCCCGGCCAGATCGTGCTGCTGGAAAACTGCCGCCTGAACGTGGGCGAGAAGAAGAACAAGGAAGAGCTGGCCCGCAAGATGGCCGCGCTGTGCGACATCTTCGTGAACGACGCATTTGGCACCGCCCACCGCGCCGAAGGCACCACCTATGGCATCGCCCAGTTTGCGCCCATCGCCTGCGCCGGCCCGTTGCTGTCGGCCGAGATTGATGCCCTGACCAAGGCGCTGGCCCAGCCCCAGCGCCCCCTGGCCGCCATCGTGGCGGGCTCCAAGGTGTCCACCAAGCTCACCATCCTGCAAAGCCTGGCCGACAAGGTGGACCAGCTCATCGTGGGGGGCGGCATTGCCAACACCTTCATGCTGGCGGCGGGTCTGCCCATCGGCAAGAGCCTGGCCGAGCCCGACCTGCTGGACGCCGCCAAGGCCGTGATGGCTGCCATGAAGGCGCGGGGCGCCGAGGTGCCGATTCCTACCGACGTGGTCGTGGCCAAGACCTTTGCCGCCGATGCGCCCGCTACCGTGAAGGCGGCCACCGATGTGGCGGCTGACGACATGATCCTGGACATCGGCCCCGAGACGGCGGCCCGTCTGGCCGCCCAGCTCAAGTCTGCAGGCACCATCGTCTGGAATGGCCCCGTGGGCGTGTTCGAGTTTGCCGCCTTTGAAAACGGTACCAAGCAACTCGCCAAGGCCATTGCCGAATCTTCTGCCTTCAGCATCGCGGGCGGCGGCGACACGCTGGCCGCCATTGCCAAGTACGGCATCGACAAACATGTGGGTTACATCTCCACCGGCGGCGGCGCCTTCCTGGAAGTGCTGGAAGGCAAAAAGCTGCCTGCTTTCGAGATTTTGGAAAAGCGCGCTGCGGAAGATTGAGGTACTCCATGCCTTGCTCAAGGTCACCCCAAAGGGGTGCCCTTTTTTTTGACTGCGAGAGCAACACACCGCTGCTCCACACGGTGTTTGATGCCACCCACCTAAAATCACGCCCCATGAACTTCACCGACATGCTGCGCGACGCCACGGCGCAGAACAACTCCCTGCTGTGCGTGGGCCTGGACCCCGAACCCACCCGCTTCCCTGCGGGCATGCAGGGCGACCCGCGCAAGATCTATGACTTTTGCGCCGCCATCGTGGACGCCACGGCCGACCTGGTGTGTGCCTTCAAGCCGCAGATCGCCTACTTTGCCGCGCACGGTGCCGAGGACCAGCTCGAACGCCTGATGCAGCACATGCGCGCCAACGCGCCGCAGGTGCCGGTGATCCTGGACGCCAAGCGCGGCGACATCGGCTCCACCGCCGAGCAGTACGCCAAGGAGGCCTTCGAGCGCTACGGCGCTGATGCCGTCACGCTGTCGCCCTTCATGGGCTTCGACTCCATCGAGCCCTATCTGGCGTACCACGGCAAGGGCGCGTTTTTGCTCTGCCGCACGTCCAACCCTGGTGGTGACGATCTGCAGACCCAGCGCCTGGCCAGCGTCGAGGGCCAGCCGCTCCTGTACGAACATGTGGCGCGCCTGGCGCAAGGCCCCTGGAACAAGAACGGCCAGCTCGGCCTGGTGGTGGGCGCCACCTACCCGCAAGAGATCGAGCGCGTGCGCGCCATCGCGCCCACGCTGCCGCTGCTGATCCCCGGTGTGGGCGCCCAGGGCGGTGACGCTGCCGCGACCGTGCGCGCCGGGCTGCGCAACGACGGGCCGATCATCGTGAACTCGTCGCGGGCCATTCTTTACGCGTCCAAAGGCGAGGACTTTGCTGCGGCTGCGCGTGCCGAAGCCACACGCACCCGGGGCGTGCTGGAAGCCGCACGGGGCTGAGTTCCCCATCACCCCCGACGGTCGTGCGCAGCCCCCTGACGGTGCTGGCGTGACCCTCGCGCTATAAATTGCCACCCGCCTGACAGCCGCCCCTCCAGGAGCCGACGATGCAGTTGAAATGGCTGGAAGACTTCATCGTGCTGGCGCAGGAGCGCAGCTTCACCCGTGCCGCCGAGCTGCGGCATGTCACCCACCCCGCGTTTGGCCGCCGCATCCGCGCGCTGGAGGCCTGGGCGGGCACGCCGCTGGTGGAGCGGGGCGGAGGCCCCGTCACCCTCACACCCGCCGGTCAAAGTTTTCTGGACACCGCCGGGCAAATGGTGCGCAACCTCACGCAGTCGCACGAAGAGCTGCAAAGTTTGGCCGGGCGCCAGGCCCGCACCGTGACCCTGGCCACGGGCCGCACCTTGGCGCGCACTGTGGTGGCCGACTGGCTGGTGCGCCTGCAGCCCATTTTGCAGGGCGGCGAGCTGTGCATTCGCACCCGGGCCCTGGCCGACACGGTCGGCATGCTGGAGCGCAACGAGGCCGACTTCTCGCTCGTGTACCACCACCCCACACTGGCCATCCGGCTCGATGCACGCCAGTTCACGCACCTGACGGTCGCCTCCGACCGGCTGGTGCCCGTGTCGCGTGCCACGGCACAGGGGCAGGCGCTGCACCGGTTCGGGCCCGACGCTACGCGGGTGCCCTACCTGGCCTACGCCCCCCAGCTGGCCCTGGGGCGGCTGGTGGAAGACCACCTGGCGCACAACCCCCATGCACCCCGGCTGCAGCGCGTGGTGGAGTGCGACTCGGCCGACGCCCACTACGAATACGTGCAAAAAGGTCTGGGCGTTGCCTGGCTGCCCTGGTCCATGGTGTTTGCCGACTGCAAGGCCCAGCGGCTGGCACTCGCGGGAGACGCCCGCATGGAGGTGCGTTTTGACGTGCGCCTGTACCGCCCCAAGCGCCGCTTGGGGCCGTTGGCCGAGGCGCTGTGGAAGGCACTGGCGCAGCGCTGATACGCCGACGCTGACTGAAAGTGGCCTGCGGGTTTCCCCGTGCCACGTATCTTGAATCGGCACGACATCGTGCTGTTTTAGCACCAACGCCCAGCGGCGGACTTTTCACAATCCAGTCCATACCCAACCCGCCCCACATAGTCCCTCTTTGCCAAGGAGTTCCGCCATGACCACCGTCCATCCCCTGCGCCGTGTTGCACTGCTGTGCGGCCTGGCCGTCCTTGCTGCCCCTGCCATCGCACAAGACGCCTACCCCAGCAAGCCCATCACCATCGTGGTGGGCTACCCGCCCGGCGGCAGCACTGACCTGACCGCACGCACCGTGGCCACCGAGCTGGGCAACAAGCTCGGCGTGCCAGTCGTGATCGAGAACCTGGGCGGTGCCGGTGGCGCGATCGGCGCGCAGAAGGTCGTCAACGCGGCACCCGACGGCTACACCCTGCTGGTGGGCGCCAACAACGAGATCGCCATCAACAAGCTCGTGACCAAAAAGGTCAAGTACGACATCAAGGACTTCACCGCCATCGGCCTCATTGCCTCCCAGCCGCTGGTGCTGGTGGCCTCCACCAGCGCGGGCGTCAAGAACATGGCGGAGTTCACGCAGAAGGTGTCCAAGAACCCGGGCAAGTTCAGCTACGGCAGCTCGGGCGTGGGCACGGCGCTGCACCTGGCGGGCGAGGCCGTGAAGGAGCAGGGCAAGCTGTTCATGACGCACATCCCCTACCGGGGCGTGGCACCGCTCACCAGCGACCTCATGGGCAACAACCTGGAGTACGGCGTGTTCGTGCTCTCCAGCGGCCTGCCGCACATCAAGAGCGGCAAGGTGATTGCGCTGGGCACCACCGAGGCCAAGCGCTCTGCCACCACGCCCGACATCCCCGCGCTGGCCGAGTCGCCGCAGTACAAGAACGTGGACATCAGCGTGTGGTTCGCGCTCATGGGCCCTGCCAACCTGCCCAAGCCGGTGACCGACAAGCTCAAGAAGGCGCTGTCCGACAGCCTGCAATCGCCAGACTTCCGCAAGAAGATGGAGGCCAGCGGCTCCACCGTGGCCTCGCCCACCGTGAACATCGACCAGTTCCTGGTCACGGAAGTGGCCAAGTACAAGAAGATTGTTGAATTCGCCAAGATCGAAGAATGAGCACCAGCCCCCTCTCTCCCACGTCCGTGCAACCCCTGGTGTTTGCGCTGCCTGCCCCCGACATCAGCGCCTGGCGTGCCGGCAACACCGGCACCGAAGGCGTATGGCACTTCGACTCGGGCCGGCCTGGCCGCCACGTGATGATCAGCGCCCTGGTGCATGGCAACGAGCTGTGCGGCGCCTGGGCGCTCAAAGGCCTGCTCGACGCCGGTGTGCGCCCGCAGCAGGGCACGCTCACGCTTGCGTTCTGCAACCTCGACGCCTTCGACCGGTTTGACCCCGGCAACCACGACGCCTCGCGCTTCACCGACGAAGACCTCAACCGCCAGTGGCTCGACGAGCGCATCGATGCGGCCGACACCAACGAGCGCCGCCGCGCCGCCGCGCTGCGCCCGTGGGTGGCGCAGGCCGACTGGCTGCTCGACATCCATTCCATGCACGAGCCCTCGGCGCCGCTGCTGCTCACCGGCATCCAGCCGCGCAACCTGGCGCTGGCGCGCGCCATGCGCTCGCCCGAGCACATCGTGGTGGACGCCGGCCACAAGGACGGCGTGCGCATGCGCGACTACGGCCGGTTTGGCGACCTGGACGACAACGGCACGCGCTCGCTGCTCATCGAATGTGGCTTCCATGGCGACCCGGCCAGCCGCGCTGTGGCGCAGGACCAGTGCGTGCGCTTCATCGAACAGTCTGGCGCCCTGAGCGCCGACGCACTGGCGCAGCAGCTACCCGGCTGGCGCCTGCCCGATGCACCGCGCCAGTGGGCGCTGGAGGTGACCGGCCCCGTGGTCGCCACCAGCAGCGCCTTCCGGTTTGTGGCGCCGTACACGGGCCTGGAAGTGTTCGAGAAGGCGGGCACGGTGATTGGCGACAACGACGGCGTGCCGGTGGTCACCCCGTACGACGACTGCGTGCTGGTCATGCCCTCGGTGCGCCAAGCACGTGCCGGAGTGACCGTGGTGCGCTTTGCGCGGCGCCGGTTGCTGTAGCCGATGCCGCGGCAGTTTGCTATCTAGTTGATAGCTGTTGGGGCATGTTCAACTAGCGCTACCGGCCATTTTGGCTTGTAGCCGGGGCCCCAGCACCACACAGGCCAGCGCGGCCACCACCAGCGCAATGCCTGCCCACTGCCAGGGCGCCACGCCCTCGTCCAGCAGCAGCCAGCCTGCGGTAAGGCCCACCACTGGCACCGCCAAACTAAAGGGCGCAACGCGGTTGGCGGGGTAGCGCTGCAGCAGGTTGGTCCACAGCGCGTAGCCCACGATGGTGGCGGCCCAGCCCAGGTAGGCCACCGCCGCCCATGACAGCAGCGGCACGTTGGCCAGCGTCTGCCACTGCAGCCAACGCGCGGCGTCAGGGTCGAACAGGGCGGACAGCGCCATGAACGGCAGCACCGGCACCAGGCTGCTCCAGATCACAAAGGCCAAGGGGTCAAACCCCGGGCTGTGCTGCTGCGCCAGCCGCGCCACGATGTTGGACGACGCCCACATCGCCGCGCCACACAGCGTGAGCAGCAGGCCCGCCAGCGTGGTGGCCGCCGCCACCCCCACGCCGGAGCCCGGGCCCACATAGTTCATCGCAAAACACACCAGCCCCAGTGCGGCCAGCCCCATGCCCACGCGCAGCGGCAGCCCCGGCCGCTCGCGCAACAGCGCAAAGCCCAGGAGCGCCGTGAAGAACACCTGGGTCTGCAGCAGCACGCTCGCCAGCCCGGCCGTCATGCCCACCTTGAGCCCCATGAACAAAAAGCCGAACTGCCCCACGCCCTGGAACAGCCCGAACAGCAGCACCCAGCGCCAGTGCATGCGCGGTGGGCGCACCAGCAGCACCAGCGGCAGGGCAGCGCACAGGTAGCGCGCGGCACCCAGCTGGAAGGGGCTGAAGCTGCGCAGTCCCCACTTCATCGCCACAAAGTTCACGCCCCAGAGGATCACCACCACCAGCGCCGCGAGCAGGTCGCGCGCACGCAGCGGGCTGGTGGCGGATGCGGCCTGTGCAGCGCCGCTCATTGCGCCGCGCGCGCTGCGTCGATGTGCGCCTTCACGCGCTGGGCCAGCGCAATGTCACCGGGGGTCTCGGGGCTCCACTTGTCCACGGTGCGCGGCTGGTCGCTGGCATCCACGGCGGTGTACACGGCCACGCAGTGCACCACGTCCTCCAGCGGTGCGCCGTGCACGGCGCCGCTGCGCACTTCCACGGCCAGGCACATGCTGGTGTCGGTGGTGTAGGCCAGGCGCGCGTGCACCTCCACCAGGTCCCCCGGGCGGATGGCGCGCACAAAGTGGGCGCCGCCCACAAACTCGGTGATGCAGGCGCCCTTGGCCCAGGCGCTGGCGCAGGCAAACCCGGTTTCGTCCACCCAGCGCAGCACCGTGCCGCCGGGGATGCGGCCTGCCTGGGGCAGCGTGGTCTGGGACGCCAGGAAGCGCAGGGTGGTTGAGTGCATGCCGGGGCTCCAAAGGATGGGGAGGCGTTCATTATTCTCCAGCGCCCCGGTGGCCGCAGCCTCCACCCGCCTCCGAACGCAGCCCAGCGCTCGCGATGCGGCCGCGTGGGCGAAGCTCTGCGTCACTTGACCTGAGTCAAAACCCTACTGCAAACGCGTCCCTACATTGAGAACCATTCCGTTTGGCCCTCGGTGCCGGTGGACGATTTCCCCATGCGATCGTCCTCAGGTTTACAGGGGCCGCCCTCCAGTCGGCGGAGCCGACACCCGCCCCTGGGGCCTACTCTAAAGCGCACGCCGTGTGGCCTGCGTCCATTGCCATGTCATTGCTTCACCGGTTGAACCTGCTCGAAAAATTCCTCATCCTGGGGACCATCGGGCTCATGATGAGCGCCCTGCCCACATATCTGGTGGTGCGCGACTCCCTCCACGCCATCGACCACGCGCGCCTGGAGGCGCAGGGCGTGGCCCCCGCCCAGGCGCTCACGCTGCTGGTGCAGCGCATGCAGGTGCACCGGGGTCTGTCGGTGGGCATGCTGGGGGGCGACGAGTCGCTGGCCGCGCGCCGCCCCGCCGCGCGTGATGCGCTCAACACCGCGCTGGACGACGTGAGCGCCCGCTTTGCCGCCGCCAAGGTGCCCGCCGCGCAAATGGCGGCCTGGACCCAGGCGCAGCAGACCTGGCGCACCCTGGAGCAGGCCGTGGCCGCGCGCAGCATCGAACAGGCGCAAAGCACCGCGCAGCACACCCAGCTCATCGCAACGCTGCTGCAGCTCAATGAGTCGCTGGTGCATGCCTATGGCCTGCAGATCGACCCCGAGGCCGACACCCACGCGCTGGTGCAGGCCTCGCTGGCGCAGGCCCCCATGCTGGGCGAAAAGCTGGGCATGCTGCGCGCCCAGGGCGCCAGCGCCTTGGGCAAGCGCGAGTTGACGCCCCAGGGCAAGGGCCAGCTGCTGGTGCTGCAGCAGCGCGTGGCCGAGCTGCAGGGCGACACCTTCCGCGGGCTGGACCGCGCCTTGCAGGGCAATGCTGAGCTGCAGCGTGCGCTGGGCAGCAGCGCGCAGGCCGTGCAAGGGCAGATCCAGCAGTCGCTGCAGATGGTGGAGCGCGACATCCTCAACGCTACCGAGCTGCAGCTGCCGTCCAAGGATTACTTCGACGCGTTCACCCGCACCATCGAGGCGCTGAACGCGCTCAACAACCTGTCGATGGCCAGCCTCGACCAGGCGCTGCAGGCGCGCGTGGCAGGGCTGCAGCGCAACCTGCTGTGGGTGGCGCTGGCCCTGGTGCTCACGCTGTCGGCCACCAGTGCGATGGCGCTGGTGTTCGTGCGCTCCATGACCGGGCCGCTGTCGCAGGCTGTGGCGCTGTCACGCGCCGTGGCGCAGGGCGACCTGAGCGGGGCCCCCATTGCCCATGGCACCAACGAGGTGGGCCAGTTGCTGGAGGCCTTGCAGCAGATGCGCGCACAGCTCACGCAGGTGGTGCGCAACGTGCGCAGTGGCTCCGAGAGTGTGGCCACGGCCAGCGTGCAGATTGCCCAGGGCAACACCGACCTGTCGGCCCGCACCGAAAGCCAGGCCAGCGCGCTGGAAGAGACCGCCGCGTCGATGGAGCAGCTCAACGCCACCGTGCGCCAGAACGCCGACAGCGCCCAGCAGGCGAGCCAGCTGGCCGCCAATGCCAGCACGGTGGCCGTGCAGGGCGGTGAAGTGGTGGCGCAGGTGGTGGACACCATGCACGGCATCAACGCCTCGTCGCAGAAGATCTCCGACATCATCGGTGTGATCGACTCCATCGCGTTCCAGACCAACATCCTCGCGCTCAACGCGGCCGTGGAAGCCGCCCGCGCAGGCGAGCAAGGCCGGGGCTTTGCGGTGGTGGCCAGCGAGGTGCGCAGCCTGGCCGGGCGCAGTGCCGAGGCCGCGCGCGAGATCAAGACGCTCATCAGCGCCAGCGTGGAGCGCGTGGCCCATGGCAGCGCCCTGGTGGACCGCGCCGGCGCCACGATGAGCGAGGTGGTGGGCGCCATCCGCCGCGTGACCGACATCGTGGGCGAGATCAGCGCCGCGAGCCACGAACAATCGCTGGGCGTGGCCCAGGTGGGCGAGGCCGTGACGCAGATGGACCAGGTGACCCAGCAGAACGCGGCGCTGGTCGAGGAGATGGCCGCCGCTGCCAGCAGCCTCAAGAACCAGGCCGAAGACCTGGTGCAGGTGGTGTCGGTGTTCCGCCTCGGCGACGATGGCGGCGGGCGCACGGCCGCAGGCGCGCTACGAATTCAATAGCTGCGGCGGCATATTGCACTAGCGCTACCGGCCAGAATGACCCGATATGCGCTGGAGCGGGCATGAAGGGGCGTCATGGAGGGCTGTACAGCCCCCGGCGTTCACGCCGCAGGCCCGGGTGCAATGCCCAGCTCGGCCAGCTCCGCGTCGGTGAACACCCGCGAGCGCGTGTGGAAGGCCTTGCCCTCCGGCCCCTCCAGCGAAAACGTGCCGCCCGTGCCTTCGATCACATCGATGATGAGCTGCGTGTGTTTCCAGGTCTCATACTGCGCGCGCCCGATGTAGAACGGGCAACCGCCGATGTCGCCCAGATACACATCGCCCGCACCCATCGTGATCTCACCCGGCAGGTAGCAGTTGGCTGCGCTGTTGTCGCAGCAGCCGCCCGATTGATGGAACATCAAATCGGGGCCGTGCTTGGTTTGCAGAAAGGCCACCAGCTCCAGTGCGGCGGGGGTGGCGGTGACTTTTTCGACCATGGTTGTCTCCAGCGTGCAATGCAAAAACGCGGCCAGTTGGAACAACGAGCCGCATCCGTAGAAACGTTTCCAGCGGTCCACAAACCGTCCCTGGCCAGGCGTCTCCGTCGCAGACAGTGGCAGCGCCACGGCAAGACGGAGCAACGACGCCAGGGGCGGTTTTTGGACCGCCACCCCAGATCAGAAGAAGCCGAGCTTGTTTTCGCTGTAGCTAACCAGCAGGTTCTTCGTTTGCTGATAATGGTCCAACATCATCTTGTGCGTCTCACGCCCGATGCCCGACTCCTTGTAGCCGCCAAACGCTGCGTGCGCAGGGTACGCGTGGTAGCAGTTGGTCCACACGCGCCCGGCCTTGATCGCGCGGCCCATGCGGTAGGCCACGTTGCCGTTGCGGCTCCACACGCCGGCGCCCAGGCCGTACAGCGTGTCGTTGGCAATGGCGAGCGCTTCGGCCTCGTCCTTGAAGGTGGTCACGGCCAGCACGGGGCCGAAGATTTCTTCCTGGAAGATGCGCATCTTGTTGTGGCCCTTGAACAGCGTGGGCTGCACGTAGTAGCCGCCTTCCAGGTCACCGCCCAGGTGGGCCTGGCCGCCGCCAGCCAGCACTTCGGCGCCCTCCTGCTTGCCCAGGTCGAGGTAGCTCAGGATCTTGGTGAGCTGTTCCTTCGATGCCTGCGCGCCCATCATGCTGTCGGTGTCCAGCGGGTTCTGGTGCTTGATGGCGGCCACGCGCTTCAAGACACGTTCCATGAACTTGTCGTAGATCGATTCCTGAATGAGTGCGCGCGATGGGCAGGTGCAGACCTCGCCCTGGTTGAACGCAAACAGCACCAGACCTTCAATCGCCTTGTCCAGAAACGCATCGTCCTTGTCCATCACGTCGGCAAAGAAGATGTTGGGGCTCTTGCCGCCCAGCTCCAGCGTGGCGGGGATCAGGTTGTTGGCAGCGGCCTGCGCAATCACGCGGCCGGTGCTGGTGGAGCCGGTGAACGCTATTTTTGCAATGCGCTTGCTCTGCGCCAGCGGCATGCCGGCCTCGCGGCCGTAGCCGTTGACGATGTTGAGCACGCCGGGCGGCAGCAGGTCGGCGATCAGCTCGACCAGGATGAGGATGGAAATCGGCGTGGACTCTGCGGGCTTGAGCACCACACAGTTGCCAGCACCCAGCGCGGGCGCCAGCTTCCACGCGGCCATCAGGATGGGGAAGTTCCACGGAATGATCTGGCCCACCACGCCCAGCGGCTCCTGGATGTGATACGCCACGGTGTTCTCGTCGATGTTGGAGAGGGCGCCTTCTTGCGCACGCACGCAGCCCGCAAAGTAGCGGAAGTGGTCCACGGTGAGCGGAATGTCGGCGTTCAGCGTCTCGCGGATGGCCTTGCCGTTGTCCACGGTTTCGGCGTAGGCCAGGCGCTCCAGGTTTTCTTCGATGCGGTTGGCGATCTTGAGCAGGATGTTGGCGCGCGTGGCGGCATCGGTCTTGCCCCAGCTGTCGGCTGCGGCGTGGGCGGCGTCCAGTGCCAGTTCGATGTCTTCGGCGGTGGAGCGCGCGGCCTGGGTGTAGACCTTGCCGCTCACCGGCGTGATGACGTCAAAGTACTGGCCCTTGACGGGGGGCACGAATTTGCCGCCGATGAAGTTGTCGTAACGGGGCTTGTAGGTGATCTTGGCGCCAGCGGCGCCGGGGGCTGCGTAAACGGTCATGGTGTTGTCTCCTGCGATGGTTGTGTGCATCGGGTGGCCTCTGTAGCGCCTGTCCGATGCCAACCCCTTACTCAAAACACATGCCAGCGGGCCACGGCCCGCGAAGTGTTGATTTCATTGGCTTTTTTCGGCCGTCCAGTGCGGATACCTGTCGCAGCCGCCCGCGCCCGGGTGTCCCGGGTCGCGACACCTGTCACGAAATGGAACAGTTGGCGCCCCGCTTGCGCCCACACCCTTGCCCCGCGCCGTGGAGCCCGCCATACTGGTCCACACACCACAAGCGGGCCGCCCTGAGCCCGCACGGAGACAAAGCGTGCGCCCCAACACCTCCCCCGTCGCCTTGCGACAGGCCCGCCAGCACCTGCTGGACTCTGGCCAGTGCCCCAGCGGCCTGGTGGACGAGCGCCTGGCGCGCTCTTGGTCGCGCAGCATGGCGGCCGGCCTGCTGCCCACCGGGCGGCCCCCCGCCATCGACCACCCCAGCAGCGGCACGCTGCGCCAGGTGCTGGCCAGCAACCCCGAGCTGCTGGCGCATTCGCGGCCGGTGATGGAATACCTGTTCGAGCAAGTGCGCCACAGCCAGAGCGTGGTGGTGCTGGCCGACCGGCGCGGCATGCTGATGCACACGCTGGGCGACCCGCACTTTGTGGACAAGGCCCAGCGCGTGGCACTGACCAGCGGCGCCTCGTGGCACGAGGCGCACCGGGGCACCAACGCCATCGGCACGGCACTGGCCGAGGCCTGCGCGGTGGAGGTGCACGGCGGCGAGCATTTTCTGGAGCGCAACAACTTTCTCACCTGCGCGGCCTCACCCATCCTCTCGGCCACCGGCGAGCTGCTGGGCATCCTCGACATCTCGGGCGACTACCGCAATGGCCACGCCCATGCGCTGGGCCTGGTCAGCACGGCCGCCCGCATGATCGAAAACCGCCTGCTGGCGGCCGCCTGCAAACGCAACATCCGGCTGCACCTGCACAGCGCGCCCGAGGGCATTGGCAGCGTGGCCGAGGGCATCGTGGCCGTGTCGGCCGACGGCTGGATCGTGGGAGCCAACCGCGTGGCCCTGGCGCAGCTGGGCCTGCACGCGGGCGATGTGGGCGCCACCTTGCTGGAGCGGGTGCTGGACGTGCGGCTGGATGACCTGCTCTCGCACCACAAGCGCCGCCCCCAGCAGCCGCAGGCCTTGCGCACACTGCAGGGCGCCTTGCTGTTTGCCCAGGTGCAGATGGACGCCGCCTGGGTTGCCACCCCCACACGGCCCGCCGCTATGGCCGCCGCAGTGCCCCAGCAAGACGCACTGGCCCAGTTGGACACCGGCGACGCCCGCTGGCGCACCGCCGCCGACAAGGCCCGCCGCGTGGTGGGCAAGCCGATTGCGGTGCTGGTGCAGGGCGAGTCGGGCGTGGGCAAGGAGGTGTTTGCGCGTGCGCTGCATGCCAGCGGCCCGCGCCGCGATGCGCCGTTTGTGGCCATCAACTGCGCAGCCATTCCCGAGCACCTCATCGAATCCGAACTCTTCGGCCATGTGGCCGGTGCCTTCACCGGTGCGCGCAAGGAGGGCCACCTGGGCCGCCTGCGCGAGGCCCATGGTGGCACGCTGTTTCTCGATGAAATTGGCGACATGCCGCTGGCCCTGCAGACCCGCCTGCTGCGCGTGCTGCAGGAGCGCAGCGTGACGCCCGTGGGGGCCAGCAAGGCCGTGCCGGTGGACTTTGCACTCGTCTGCGCCACGCACAACCAGCTCATGCAGGCGGCGGAACAGGGGCGCTTTCGGCAAGACCTGTACTACCGCATCAACGGCCTCACGGTGCAGCTGCCCGCACTGCGCGAGCGCAGCGACTTTGTGGCGCTGCTGCAGCGCCTGCTGGCCGACCTGGCGACGGAACAGGGGCTGGGTTTTGAGGTGCAGGTGGCGCCCGACCTGCTGGCCCGCCTGGCCGCCTACCCCTGGCCCGGCAACCTGCGCCAGCTGGCCAATGTGCTGCGCACCGCCTGCGCCATGCTGGCCGAGGGCGAAGACACCCTGGGCTGGGAGCACATGCCGGACGACCTGGTGCAGGCGCTGACGGCGGTGCCCACCAGCCCGCGCAGCGATGCCGCAGCGGGCGTCGGTGTGGACGGCCTGCCCGCCAGCCTGAGCCTGCAGCAGCTGTCCCAGGCCGCCATCGACCAGGCGCTGCAGGCCGCGCGCGGCAACATGTCGCAGGCGGCGCGCCAACTGGGCATCAGCCGCCAGACGCTGTACCGCAAGCTGAAGATGCCGGTGGCCTGAGGGCCTGCCGGATTCACTGAGTTGCTATTGATTTGAGAGCTGTCACCGCATATTGCACTAGCGCTTACGGCACTTTTGGCTGAATTTTCAGTGCGCAGCGTGCCCTGGGCGCGCCCGGCGGCCTCAGGCCCGTCCGCCGAAAGGTAGCACCAGTCGCGCCCGCAGCCCAGCGCCCGGCGCGCTGTGCAGCTCCAGCCGCCCGCCGTGGCTGCGCGCCACGCGCTCCACAATGGCCAGGCCCAGCCCCGCCCCCGGCGCGCCCGAACGCGCCGCGCCATCGCCGCGCGCAAAGGGCTGGCGGATGCGGTCCAGCTCTGCCGGGGCGATGCCCGGGCCCTGGTCCTGCACTTCCAGCCACACGCCGTCAGCATCGGCCCCCGTGCGCAGCAGCACCGGCGGTGTGCCGTGGCGCCAGGCGTTTTCCACCAGGTTGTCCAGCGCGCGGCGCAGGGCCTGGGGGCGCACCGGCACGTCGGGCAGGGTGCCCAGCGCCAGCCGCACGGTGCGTCCATGGTCGGCCTGCGCCTCGGCCACGGCCTGGGCCAGGTCGTTGAGCGATGCCGTGGTGGGCGCCTCTGCCTCACCGCTGCGCGCAAACTGCAGAAACTGGCCCACGATGCCGTCCATCTCGTCGATGCTGCGCGCCATGCTCGCGGCCAGGGGCGCATCCACCTGCGCACCGGCAATCTCCACGCCCAGGCGCAGCTTGGTCAGCGGGGTGCGCAGGTCGTGCGACACACCGGCCAGCATCAGCGCGCGCTCCTGCTCGGCTGCGGCCAGGCTGTGCGCCATGTGGTTGAAGCTGCGGCCCACGGTGGCGATTTCTTCGGGGCCGTCCTCGGGCAGCGGCGCAGGGGTCTGGCCCTGCGCCAGCTGCCGGGCCGCCGCCACCACCTGGGCCAGCGGGCGGTTGATGTGCCGCTGCAGCCACCAGGCCCCCAGCAGCGCCAGCAGCATGCTGGCCAGCGTGGCGGCCAGCCAGGCGCCGGTGAATTCGCGCGTGGGGAACACGCTGGGCAGGTTCAGCCAATAGGTCTCCGCCCCCTCCGGCCCCTGGTGCACCACACGCAGGGCCAGCACGCCGGTGCTGTCGCGGCGCCATACGGGTTGTGATGGCTGTGATGCTGATGTTGCCGCATCCTCAGCCCCCAGGCGGCGCGACACCGCCTGCACAAACTGCCGCTCCATGGGCGACAGCAGCGCACGCCGAACGGTGCTCTCCGCCGCTACGGGTGGGAGCGACCGCACCGCCTGCTGGTTGAAGGCCTCGACGAATGCGGCCCGCTCTGCCGGGGGCAGCGCCTGCAGCCCCGCGCGCAACGCGCCCACGTTGCGCGCTACGCCATCGGCCACCTGCGCCACGCGGGGCTGAAAGATCATCTGCCGCACCAGCATGGCCGCCACCAGCTGGCCCAGCACGATCAGCGCCGCCATCAGCAGCAGGTTGCGGCCCAGCAGGCTGCGCGGCCACCAGCCTCGGGTGGCCTGGGGCGTGGGGGCGGGCGTCATGGCTTGCCCCCGCCGCCGGGCGCTGCGCCATCGGGCACAAATACATAGCCCACGCCCCACACGGTGCGGATATGGCGCGGCTGTGCGGGGTCGGCCTCGATGAGCTTGCGCAGGCGCATCACCTGCACGTCGATGCTGCGGTCGGTGGCGGTGTGGTCGGGGCCATAGGCCAGTGCGATGAGCCGGTCACGGCCCAGGGGCCGGTGCGGTTGCTGTGCCAGCGCCTGCAGCAGCGCGAATTCGCCCGTGGTCAGGGGCACGTCCTGGGCGCTGTCGCCGTCGGCGCCCCCGTGGCGTTCCAGCCGGCGCTCATCCAGCCACAGCGTGAACGCGCCAAAATCGATGCGCCCGCCCGTCTGGCGCGGCCCGGTGTGTGCACCCAGCAGGCGCTGGCGGCGCACCATGGCCTGGATGCGGGCCAGCAGCTCGCGCGGGTTGAAGGGTTTGGGCAGGTAGTCGTCGGCGCCCATCTCCAGGCCCACGATGCGGTCCACGGGGTCGCCCCTGGCCGTGAGCATCAGGATGGGAATGGTCTCGCCCTGCGCGCGCAGGCGGCGGCAGATCGACAGGCCATCCTCGCCCGGCATCATCACGTCGAGCACCAGCACATCAAAGCGCTCGCGCTGCAGCAGCACATCCAGCGGCCCGGCGCCCTCCACCGTGCGCACGCTGTAGCCCTGGTCGCTCAGGTAGCGCTGCAGCAGCGCACGCAGGTCGGGTTCGTCATCGGCGACCAGGATCTTGGCCAGGGCTTCCGTCATGGGGCGGTGTGTGGGTGTGGCAGCGGGTGGGTGCAGCCGAGGCTGCGTGCCAATGGTAGGGCCGAAAACACCGGGTGCCAGCGCGGGCAGGTGATCCGGTGCATGACAACGCATGACACGTGCCGGTGGTTTGTCATGCTTTGTCATACATCGTGCAGCGGGCGCCACAACTGGCTCATACCTGGCGGCCATAGTTCAGCTCATCGCAGCACCCTGCTGCTTCGCACCCTCTGATCTGTTGCAAGGAGCCGACCGCCATGTACCCTTCCGTCCCGACACCTCCCGCCCCCGTTGCCACCTGCCGCGCCATGCTGCTGGCCGCCTTGGCCGTGGCGGCACTGTTGCTTCTGGCAGCCAGCGATGCCAGCGCACGCAGCCGCCACACGGTGGAGCACAACGCCGATGGCAGCACCACCGCCCGCACCGCCGTGGTCCGCGCCGCGCCGGGCGGTGGGGGCGTGCTGCGCGGCCGCAGCGTGACCACCGACGGCCAGGGCCACGGCAGCGTGCGCAGCGGCGCCGCCGTGGTGGGCCCCAACGGCGCCACCGCTGTGCGCCAGGGCCAGAGCGCAAGGAATGCCGATGGCTCGGCCAGCCACAGCAGCGCCATGGCCGCCCAGGGCGACCGGGCCACGCTGCAGAGCACGGGCGCCGCCACGCGCAGCGCCGACGGCAGCGTGACCCAGGGCCGCACCACCACAGCCACCAGCGCAGCCACCGGCAACAGCGTGCAGACCAGTAGTAGCTACAACGCCGATACCGGTCACACCCGCAGCGCCAGCTGCTTTGACGCCAGCGGCGCCCCGATGGTCTGCCCCGCGCGGCCCTGATCCATCACCTTCCATTCATTGAGCCAGGAGATCCCGCATGTCCCGTCCTTCCACCCCACTCTCCGCGTTCGCCTCCCTGCGCACGGGCCTGGGCGCAGCGCTGTGTGCGCTGGCCGCTGTGCTGATGACCCCACCCGCCCACGCCCAGCTGCGGGGGCTGGGGCCCTTTGCCCAGTTGCGCGACACCGCTGCGGCCTTGCCCGCCGGTGTGCAGCGCGTGGCCGATGTGCCCTATGGTGCGGACCCGCTGCAACGCATGGATGTCTACCTGCCCGCCGCTGGCGGTGCCGCCAGCAGCGCTGCGGTGGCCAGCGGCACACGCGCGCCGGTGATCTTCATGGTGCATGGCGGCGCCTGGCGCACGGGCGACAAGGCCATGTCCCGTGTGGTACAGGAGAAGGTGGCGCGCTGGGTGCCCAAGGGCTTTGTGTTCATCTCGGTGAACTACCGCCTGTACCCCGCGGTGAACGTGCTGCAGGAGGCGCAGGACGTGGCCGTGGCACTGGCCGCCGCCCAAAGCCGTGCTGCCAGCTGGGGCGCCGATGCATCGCGGTTCATCCTGATGGGACATTCGGCGGGCGCGCACCTGGTGTCGCTCATCAATGCATCGCCCACCCTGGCACAGCGCGAAGGGGCCTGGCCCTGGCTGGGCACCGTGTCGCTGGACAGTGCGGCGCTCAATGTGCCGGTGGTGATGACCGCGCCGCACTACCCGTTCTATGACGAGGTAATGGGCGCCAACCCGTTGTTCTGGGCGGCGGTGTCGCCGTACCACGCGCTGTCGGGCCCGGTGCCGCCGTTCCAGTTTGTCTGCTCCACCGAGCGCCCCGACCACCCCTGCCTGCAGGCCCAGGGCATGGCGCGCCGCGTGCGCGACCTGGGCGGCCGCGCCGAGGTGCTGCCGCAGGAGCTGACCCACGGCGAGATCAACGCGCAGCTGGGCCTGGAAAGCGCCTACACGCGGGCCGTGGAGGCCTTCATGGCGTCGCTGGATGCCGTGGTGGCGCAGCGGCTCAAGTAATTGCGTTCAGTCAACCTGCACGGCCCGGCGCAGCGCCGCACGGGCCAGCAGGCGGGTGGAGTCCAGTGTGGGCAGCGGGGAGTTGGCGTCGCTCAGGATCAGCGGGATCTCGGTGCAGCCCAGCACCACGGCATCGCAGCCTTCCTCGCGCTGCATGCGGGCGATGATCTGCTGGAACAGGGCCACGCCCTCAGGGCGAATGATGCCGGGCACGAGCTCGTCCATGATGATGCGGTTGATCTCGCTGCGCTCGGCCTCGGTGGGGCGCACCCATTGCAGGCCCTGGGCCTGCAGCGCACCGGGGTACACGCTGCTGTCCACCAGCCAGCGTGTGCCGGTGAGGGCCAGGCGCCGGTGCCCGCGCGCTGCCGCCTCGGCCGCCACCACCTCGGCAATGTGCAGCCAGGGCAGCGGCGAGTGGGGCAGCACGCGGTCCATCGCCTGGTGGATGGTGTTGTCGGGGCAGATCAGAAAATCGGCGCCTGCACGGGCCAGCTTGTGGGCGGAGGCCAGCATCAGGTCGGCCACGCCTTGCAGGTCATTCCGGTCCAGGCAGTCCACATAGTCGGCCAGCGACGGTGTGTGCAGCGTCACCTCGGGGTGCGCATGCGGGTGGCCCAGCAGTGCAGCGCCTTCGGCGCACAGGGTGCGGTAACACAGGGCAGCGCCTTCGGCGGAGCAGCCCACGATACCGATGTGTTGGGGCATGGATGTGGTCCAGAGCGGTTGCAAAGGCCCATTATTGCCACCGCGCTGCCGTGGCTCGGGCCCCATGCTGTGCCCGTCAGTCCCCGCGCACCCTTTGCGCAAAGCCGCGCGTGCTGAACTGCTCCAGCACAAAGTCCACAAACACCCGGGTGCGTGCGGGCAGCAGCTTCTTGCTGGGGTAGTACAGCGAGGTCGGCCCTGCATCGGCCCACCAGCCGGGCAGCACCCGCACCAGGTCGCCCCGCGCCAGCCAGGGCTGCGCAAACGGCATGGGCAGCACGGCCAGGCCCAGGCCCATCAGCGCGGCCTGGCACATGGCCTCGGGGTCGTCGAACACAACGCGCGGGCGCAGCTCCACGGGAGCCGCATCGCCGGCCTTGTTGCGCAGCGTGGTGACGTTGATGCGCCCGGTGCGGATGTTGCGCCGGGCAATGCCATCCCACTGCGCCAGGTCCGACGGGTGGCGCGGCGCCCGCTTGCGGCCCTGCAGCAGCGCAGGCGCGGCCACGACCACCAGGTGGATGGGGCCCAGCGTGCGCGCCACCATGTCGGGGTTCAGGTTCAGGCCGCCGCCAATGCCGGCGTCAAAGCCCTCGCCGATCAAATCCACCTGCCGGTTCTCAAAGCGCCAGTCGGGCTGGATGGCCGGGTAGCGTCGCAAGAACTCGGTGAGCAGCGGCACCAGGTACGCCCGGCCAAAGGCCTGGCCCATGCTGACCTTGAGCGTGCCCGCCGGCTGCTGCTCGGCCTCGGCCGCGTGGTCCACCGCATCGGCCAGGGCGGTGAGGGGCGGGCCCACTTGCGCCAGCAGGCGCTGCCCGCCCTCGGTCAGCGTAAGGCTGCGCGTGCTGCGCTGGAACAGCCGCACGCCCAGGCTGGCCTCCAGCCGCGCCACGTTCTTGCTCACGGCGGCGGGCGTCAGGCCCATGAGCCGTGCGGCGGCCGAAAAGCTGCCCGACTGGGCGGACTGCACAAACGATTCGAGGTGGCTGAGGGGCTGCATGAGCAGTATTTTCAACCAAGGGTTGAAAGATATACAGCCCATTCATGGCTACCGGAGCATGAGTGTTTTTCTGACACTGCAGGTATTCGCGGTTCGGTGGCGAACCATTTTTTGCATGCATCTTGTTGGAGAAACAACACCATGTCTTCTGTGTCTGAAACATCCCCAGTCTCTGCTCCTTCATCGCCTGGCCGCCCGCTGGCGGGCAAGGTCGCGTTCGTCACCGGCGGCGCGCGCGGCATTGGCGCGGCCATCGTGCGGCGCCTGGCGCGCGACGGTGCGGCCGTGGCCTTCACCTACAGCCGCTCGGCAGCACCTGCGCAGGCGCTGGTGGCGGACATGGCGGCGAGCGGTGGCAAGGCGCTGGCCCTGCAGGCCGACAGCGCCGACGCCGTGGCCCTCACGCAGGCGGTGGACCGCGCCGCACGCGAGCTGGGCCGCCTGGACATCCTCGTCAACAACGCGGGTGTGGCCGTGGCGGGCGTGCTGGACAGCTTTGCGCTGGCCGACTTTGACCACACGCTCAATGTGAACGTGCGCGCCGTGTTTGTGGCCACCCAGGCCGCCGTGCGCCACATGGGCCAGGGCGGCGCCTATGGCCGGGTCATCACCATCGGCAGCACCAACTCCGACCGCGTGCCATGGGCCGGATTCAGCGTGTACGGCATGAGCAAGGCCGCCATCGTGGGCCTGACCAAGGGCCTGGCGCGCGACCTGGGCCCGCGTGGCATCACGGTGAACAACGTGCAGCCCGGCCCGGTCAACACCGACATGAACCCGGCTGATGGCCCCATGGCGGGCGACATGCACGGTCTGATGGCCCTGAACCGCCACGCCCACCCCGACGAGATCGCGGGCATGGTGGCTTATCTGGCTGGGCCGGAGTCGGGCATGGTGACGGGGGCGAGCTTGCTGATCGACGGCGGGTTTGCGGCCTGAACAGTCAGCACGGCACTCACTGCGTGGACTTTCGCGCGCGGGGCTTTTTCTGCACTGCATGGCCGTGGGTCGCCAGCTCTTTGGGCGTGAGCAGGTAGGCGGGGTTGTTGGCCACCATCTCCACCGCCAGGTCGATGAAGGCCCGCACGCGCGCAGGCAGCGCCGTGCGGCTGCCGTAGTACACGTAGAGCGCCAGGTGCTGCGCCACATGCTGTGGCAGCAGCGGCACCAGCTGGCCGCTGCGCACCAGCGGCGCGGCCGTGGGGCCCACCAGCTGGCCCACCGCGTGGCCGCCCAGCACCGCACGGGCCTCCACCTCGATGTCGTTGGTGCAGAACGTGGGGTGGATGGTGCGCGCCACGATGTCGTCGCCCACCTGGAATTCCCAGGGCATGGGCTTGCCGGTGGATGCATGGCGAAAGCCGCTGCAGCGGTGCTGCGCCAGGTCGTCGATGCTGGCCGGCGCCCCGTGGCGCGCGATGTACGAAGGCGCCGCGCACACGATGAGCTGCAGCGTGAGCAGCCGCCGCGCCACCACGCCGCCCTCCGGTGGGTAGCCCGAGCGGAAGCCCACATCCACGCGGTCTTCCACCCAGTTGCCGATGCGGTCGTCCAGCTGCACATCGGGCTCCACCAGCGGGTGGCGGCGGCAGAACTCGTCGAGCACCGGCCAGATCACCTCCAGCAGGATGGAGCGCGGCGCCACGATGCGCAGCGGCCCCGCCATCTCCTCACGCCCGCGCCGCGCACCCTGCACCGCCTGCTGCAGCGTGGCCAGGCCTGGCTGTGCGGAGGCCAGGAACTGCCGCCCTTCTTCGGTGAGGCTCAGGCTGCGCGTGGTGCGGTGGAACAGCCGCACGCCCAGGTGCGATTCGAGCTGCACCAGCAATTGGCTGGACGCCTGTGGCGTGATGCCCTGCGCGGCCGCCGCTTGGCGCAGGCTGCCCAGCTCGGCGGCCTTGGCAAAGTTGGCGATGGCGCGCAGTTCATTGATGGCCATGGTGGGCAGGTATTGTGCGGGGCGGCTGCGTGGTGGATTGGCAAGCGTTGCTTGCGAATGAATCCGGAGATTATGGGCTAGTCGCATGGCAATGGCTTGCCTACAGTCCACCGCCATGGGCACTGCCCATTGCTCAACACCACCTCAAGGACCTGTCATGACTTCCACCACAGCCACCACCACCCATTCCTCGTATTCCCGCGTCTGGATGATCACCGGCGCCTCGCGCGGCATCGGCGCGCGCATTGCCGAGGCCGCGCTGGCCCAGGGCGATGCCGTGGTCGCCACGTCGCGCGACGCCGCCTCGGTCGAAAAGCGCTTGGGCGCACACGATGCCCTGCTGCCCCTGGCGCTGGACGTGACCGACGAGGCGCAGGCCCGCCATGCCGTGGGCGCGGCGCTTGACCGCTTCGGCTGCATCGACGTGCTGGTCAACAACGCGGGCTATGGCCTGCTGGGCGCGGTCGAAGAAGCTACCGCCGACGAGGTGCTGCGCCTGTACGACACCAACGTGTTCGGCCTGCTGCATGTGACCCGCGCCGTGCTGCCCAACATGCGCGCGCGCCGCGCAGGGCATGTGATCAACATCTCGTCGCTGGGCGGCGTGCAGTCGGCTGCCGGTTTTGGCCTGTACTGCTCCACCAAGTTCGCGGTCGAGGGCATCACCGAGGCGCTGCATGCCGAGCTGGCGCCGCTGGGCATCCACGCCACGGTGGTGGAGCCGGGGTACTTCCGCACCGAGTTTCTGGACAGTGCCTCGCTGGCCGTGTCGCCCCGTGTGCTGGACGACTACGCCGAGAGCGCTGGTGCCGTGCGCGAGGCCGCCCGCCGCATCAACCTGAACCAGCCCGGCGACCCGGTGCGCCTGGCCCAGGCCGTGATGCAGCTGGTAGCCAGCCCCACGCCGCCGCTGCGCCTGCCGCTGGGCACCGACACGCTGCAAACCATTGCCGACAAACATGCCTTTGTGGCGAAAGAGACGGCGCAGTGGCGTGCGGTGGCGGCGTCCACGGACTTCCCGGTGCAGGAAGCAGCACTCCAGATGGCGTGAGTTAGCGCTCCTGCTTTGGTAGCTGATAGCTCATAACCATCAGGTGCCAGGGGCTGTTTTGGCTTCAATTTTTAGCCTGGGTGTTGGGTGGCTGCCTGTGCTCACACCGGCCGCGCAAACTCCATCACCCAGTTCACCTCCCAGGTCGCGCCGCCGTCGTCCGAAAACGCCTGCTGCCAGCGCGGCGCGCCCGTGTGCATCTGCGACCACTCGAAGCGCACGCGCACCGGGCGACCTTCGAACAGCTCCTCGCCTTCAAACAGGCCCACGCCACCCTGAAAGCCACCCACCACGGGGGGCAGCAGCAGGCCGTTGGCTGGGTCCAGGCCGCCAGTGAGGTTGTCCAGCCAGTAGATGCTCCAGCGCTGCGTCACGGGGTTGAACACACGCAGTGCCATGCCCACGTAGCCGGGATTCCAGGCCAGCGGTGTGAAGGTGTCGAAGTTGCCGATGCCACCGGGCAATGGGTGGGCGGTGCCCGTTGCGTCAAAAACCTCCCAGTCGTTGCAGCCCGCGAGCCTGCGCACCAGCCGCGTGTTGCGAATGCGCCAGGGGCCCATGAGAAAGTCGAAGTCGCGCGCGGCACTGGGCGCGACGGTGGGCGACGGGATGGGAGTGAGGCGGGCTGGGGTGGACATGGTGGGGCTCCGGGGTGGTTGATGCGTCAGGGGAGAGGTGTGCGGGTGCGTCACGCATGCAGCGCCGAGCGCGCGGTCGGCTGCAGGCGCAGCACCTCGGGCGCTGCCGCCAGCCAGGGGGCGAGACCGGGCCCCACGTCGCGCGCCCAAGCGCCGCTGTCGGCAAACGACTGCAACGCAGCCTCGTCGCCAAACAGGGCCAGGCCCACCAGCACGGGGTCGCCTTCGCGCACTGGCAGGCGGGCAAAGGTGTTGGGGCTGTGCTCGGTGCAGAACCAGGCGAGCTGGCGCGCGCCGCCGCGCAGCAGTGTGGGCACCATGCGGTGGCGGCAGAAGTCCAGCAACTGGGGTGTGGCGGGCTCCCGCAACGGGAACACGGTGATCTGCAGGACGCCGGCGGCTGCACCCTGCGCGCCAGGCTGCGGCCGCGCGTGCTGCGGAAGGCCGGCCGTGGCGCCGGGCCAGGCCGGGCAGAGCAGGTGCACGTTGTCCGAATCGATCATGGTTGCATTGGCGGCGTGGCGGTGTGCCGCCCACACGGGGCCGCCATAAAAGCCCTCCAGCGCGCGGTGGCGCGCCGGCATGTCGGCAAAGCCACGCAGCCAGACGAACTGGTCGGGCCGGTCCAGGTCGCGGAACTGGCCCAGCACGCGCATGCCCTGCGCCTCCTGGGTTTCCACAAACTCCCGGTCGAACAGGTCGATGAGCACTTCGCGCTGCTGGGGATGCAAGGTGTACTGGCGCAGTTCGACGATGGCGTGGGGATCGGTGGTGAGCATTGGGGGCTCCTGAAAAGGTGGGGGGCAAGAAGGCGAAGACAGGGTTCCAGTGTGTGCCGCTATACCTGCCAAACCATGGCAGGTATTTGCGATATCTTTGGCCTTCCGTCTTTTTGCACCACCCCTGCCAAAGCCCATGCGCGCCAGCCGTTTGTTGTCACTCCAGATGCTGCTGGAGACGCGTGGCCGCATGAGCGCGCAGGCATTGGCCGAGGCGCTGGAGGTGTCGGTGCGCACGCTGTACCGCGACGTGGACCAGCTCAGCGCTGCGGGCGTGCCCATCTATGCCGAGCGGGGGCGCCATGGTGGCTTTGCGCTGCTGCCGGGCTGGAAGACCACGCTCACAGGCCTCACGCCGTCGGAGGCGCAGGCCGTGTTCTTGAGTGGCCTGCCCGGCCCTGCGCAGGACCTGGGCCTGGGCGGCGATGTCGCGGGCGCGCGTCTGAAGCTGCTGGCCGCGCTGCCCGCCGCCTGGCGCGACGATGCGCAGCGTGTCAGCACCCGCCTGCACCTGGACCCGGTGGACTGGTACCGCGAGAGCGACCCCACACCGCACCTGCCCACCGTGGCGGCCGCCGTGTGGAGCGGCCACCAGATCACCCTGCGCTACGAGGGCTGGGCGCGCACGGCAGAGCGCACCGTGAGCCCGCTGGGCCTGGTGCTGAAAGCGGGCGTGTGGTACCTGGTGGCTTTGCCTATGGGAGCCGATGCGCGCGGGCCGCGCACCTACCGGGTGTCGAACATCCTCGCTGCCACGGCGCTCGACCAACCAGCCAGGCGCCCCGCACGCTTTGACCTGCCGGGCTACTGGGCCGCGTCGATCCGGCGTTTTGAGTCAGGCCTGTACACGGGCGAGGCCGCACTGCTGGCCACGCCCGAAGGGTTGCGGGGGCTGCGCGCGCTCAGCAGCGCCGTGGCCCGAGCGGTGGCCGCCACCCCTCCGTCCCGCCGCAAGGACGGCCGCACGGCCGTGACGATCCCCATCGAGTCGGTGGAGCATGCCTGCGGGCAGCTGATGCGGCTGTCGCCCCAGGTGGAAGTGCTGCGGCCCGTGGCATTGCGCCGCGCGCTGGTGGCGCGGGTGCAGGCCACGGCGCGGCTGTATGGGCTGGCGGCCGGATGAGGCATGGGAAATATCTGCTGCAAATTAGATAGCAGCAAGGGCATTGTTTGTGGGCGCTACCGGCCCATAGGATCATCGAAGCCTGTTCCAAGGCAGTTCTTGAGTGGACCCGGCGTGCGCGGTGCGCTCAGAGCCCCCGTTCCACCATGTCCAGCAACCGCTGGCCCAGCAGGTCCAGCATCTGCTGGGGCGTGCCGCGCAGCGGCCCGTCGATGGCGAGCAGCGCCATGCCGTGCACGGTGGACCAGGCCAGGTATTCGGCGCCCGGGCGGCGCGCGGGCGGCAGGGCGCCAGTAGTTACCAGGTCGTCCAGCGCGGCGCTCAGGTGCTGGAAGGGGTTGAGCCCTGTGGCGCCGCCCATGGCCGGGTCGGGCGTTTGCTGCACCGTGAAGCGGCCGCCGAACGCGGTGCGAAAGAGCCCTGTCTCGGCGTGCGCGAACCGCAGGTAGCCCGCACCCACGGCGCGCACCTTGGCGTGGGCCCGCTCGGTGGGCGTGCCGGTGGCGGGCACCAGGGCCAGCTCGGCCTCCATCGACCGCGCGGCGGCTGCCACAGCCGCGGCGCGCACGGCACCCAGCAGGTCGTCGCGGTTGGCGAAATGGCGGTAGGCCGCATTGGGCGCCACCCCCGCACGGCGCGTTGCCTCACGCAGCACCACGGCATCGGGCCCGCCCTGGCGCGCCAGTTCAATGCCCGCGTCCAGCAGCGCGCGGTGCAAATCCCCGTGGCGATAGGTGCTGCGTGCGGCAGGTGTGCGGGAGAGGGCGGCCTTGTTGCGGGTGCTTACGGTCATGGATCGTTGGGATGTGGACACTGTCCATTATCTTTGCTATTGTTTGTGGACGGTGTTCACAATTGCGCGCCGAAACGTTCACTGGCCCGCCAACCCTCCCGAGGAGATCCCATGAAAGTCGAGTCCTACCTGATGTTCGAAGGCCGCTGCGATGAAGCGCTGGAGTTCTATCGCCACGCTTTGGGCGCTCAAGTCACCATGCTCATGCGCTACAAGGACAATCCCGAGCCCGCCGCTGGCGAGGGCTGCGCCGACGGCAGCGGCCCGGGCCCTGCGCCCGAGATGGTCATGCACGCCTCGTTCACCGTCGGCGACACGCAGATCATGGCGTCGGACGGCATGGGCTCGGGCCATGCCAGCTTCCAGGGCATCTCGCTGGCGCTGAGCCCCGCCAATACAGCCGATGCCAAACGCTATTTCGATGCGCTGGCCGATGGCGGCAAGGTGCAGATGCCGCTGACCAAGACCTTTTTCTCGCAGGCGTTTGGCATGGTGGCCGACCGCTTTGGCGTGCCCTGGATGGTGGTGGCTCCCGAATGAGTGCGACCCCCGCCAACCACATCGACCCACACACAGGACCCCGCATGCTCGCCCTCTACGGCCACCCCTTTTCCTCCTACACCCAGAAGGTGCTGATCGCGCTGTACGAGAACGGCACGCCGTTTGAGCTGCTCAATCTCGACCCCGCTGAGCCCGTCAGCCATTCCGCCGACTGGTTGCGTCATTGGCCGCTGGCGAAGTTTCCGGTGCTGGTGGATGGAGACCGCACAGTGGTGGAAAGCAGCATCGTGATCGAGCACCTGCAGCTCGCGCACCCGGGGCCCGTGCCGCTGATTCCTGCCGACCCCCGGGCGGCGCTGGACGTGCGCTTCATGGACCGCTTCTTTGACCTGCATGTCATGGCCCCGGTGCAGCACGCGGTCAACGCCGCGCTGACCGGCAACGCCGAGCGCAAGGCAGAAGGCGTGGCCTGGGCCACCGAGAAACTGGAGAAAGCCTATGCCTGGCTGGAGGGCATGTGGGCAGGGCGCACCTGGGCGGCGGGCGAGTCGTTCTCGCTGGCCGACTGCGCTGCGGCGCCCTCGCTGTTCTATGCCGACTGGACACACCCCATCGCAGCCACCTACCCGCAGCTGCGCGCCTACCGCGCCCGGTTGCTCGCACGCCCCTCGTTTGCACGCGCGGTGGAAGGCGGTCGCCCCTACCGCCACTACTTTCCGCTAGGAGCACCCGACCGCGACTGAGCGCGCGCCCACCACATCACCAGGAGACCCCCATGATGAACCCCGAACCCCACGCCATGCACCGCTGGCTGCAGCAGCTGCTGGGCGACTGGACCTGCGAGTCGCTGGCCGACATGGGCCCGGGTGAACCCCCCGCGCAAAGCCGGGGCACCGAGCAAGTGCGTGCGCTGGGCAGCCTGTGGGTGCTGTGCGAAGGGGCGGGCTCCATGCCCGGTGGGGGCGGCGAGGCCCGCATGCTGATGACGCTGGGCTACGACCCGGACCAGCAGGCGTTTGTCGGCACCTGGGTGGGCTCGATGATGACGCATATGTGGGTGTACCGCGGCACGCTCGATGCGGACCAGAAGGTGCTGACGCTGGAGACCGAAGGCCCCAGCTTCAAGGCCGACGGCGCCATCATGCGCTACCGGGATGTGATCACCGTCGTCAGCGCCAACGAGCGCACGCTCACCTCGTTCGGCCAGCAGCCAGACGGCAGCTGGAAGCAGTTCATGCAAGCCAAGTACACCCGAACCTCCTGAGCCACTGCGCGGCTTCCCCCTGAAGGGTGACACAACCGCAGGGCTAGCCAAGCCAGATCCACAGCCGCACTGGTATTGCACCCCGCTAGTCCTCAGTCGCCAGCGCAACGCGCATGACACACTGCGCTGCCAATCTCTTTTGATTTCCACCATCCCATGACCCTCCGCATCGAAGGCCGCGCACGCTGGCCCGCACTCATCCTGCTGTGCCTGGGCGAGCTGATGATCGTGCTCGACACCACCATCGTGAACGTTGCGCTGCCCAGCATCAAGGCCGACCTGGGCTTCACCGAAACCTCGCTGGTATGGGTGGTCAACGCCTACATGCTCACCTTTGGCGGCTGCCTGCTGCTGGGCGGGCGGCTGGGCGACCTGTATGGGCACCGGCGGCTGTTTCTGGCGGGCATCACGCTGTTCACCATCGCATCGCTGGCCTGCGGGCTGGCGAATACGCAGGGGCTGCTGGTGGCGGCACGTGCGGTGCAGGGCGTGGGCGGCGCGGTGGTGTCGGCCGTGGCGCTGTCGCTCATCATGAATCTGTTCACCGAGCCGGGCGAGCGTGCGCGGGCCATGGGCGTCTACGGTTTTGTGTGCGCCGGTGGCGGCAGCATCGGCGTGCTGCTGGGCGGGGTGCTCACCAGCGCGTTGAGCTGGCACTGGATCTTTCTGGTCAACATCCCCGTGGGTGTGGCCATCTACCTGGCCTGCCTGGCGCTGTTGCCGGGCGGCAAGGGGCAGGCGCACGGGCAGCGGCTGGACGTGGCGGGCGCCGTCACCATCACCGCGTCGCTGATGCTGGCGGTGTACGCCATCGTCAACGGCAACGCGGCGGGCTGGACCTCGTTGCAGTCGCTGGGGCTGCTGGGGGCTGCGGCGGCGCTGCTGGCAGCCTTTTTGTTCATCGAGTCGCATGTGACCGCGCCGCTGGTGCCCCTGCCGCTGCTGCGGCTGCGCAACCTGGCCATCTCCAACGTGGTGGGCGTGCTGTGGGCGGCGTCGATGTTTGCGTGGTTCTTTCTGTCGGCGCTGTACATGCAGCTGGTGCTGGGCTATGACGCGATGCAGGTGGGCCTGGCGTTTTTGCCGTCCAACCTCATCATGGCGGGCTGCTCACTGGGGCTGTCGGCCTGGGTGGTGATGCGTTTTGGCATTTGCCGCACGCTGGGCTGGGGGCTGCTGCTGGCGGCGGTGGGCCTGGCCCTGTTTGCGCTGGCACCCACCGAGGGGCGGTTTGTCATCCACGTGCTGCCCGGCATGCTGCTGCTGGGCGTGGGTGCCGGCATTGCGCTCAACCCGCTGCTGCTGGCCGCCATGGGCGATGTGAAGCCCGAAGACTCGGGGCTGGCCTCGGGGGTGGTCAACACCGCGTTCATGATGGGCGGCGCGCTGGGCCTCGCCATCCTGGCCAGCCTGGCCGATGCCCGCACCGACCACCTGCGCCAGGCCGGGGCCAGCGTGCAGCAGGCGCTCAATGCAGGCTACCAGCTGGCGTTCTGGGTGTCGGCCGTGTGCTCGCTGGTGGCCGCCGTGCTGGGTGGTTTCGTGTTGCGCCCGGCACCACCACCGTCCGCCGCCGCGCCTTCCCACGCGGGTGCCGTGTGAGGAGATAGGGTGCTATTTAATTGATAGCAGTTCAGGCATATTCCACTAGCGCATGCAGTCATTTTTGCCTGAAATGGTGACGAAACTGTGTGCGCACGCTGTGCGGCACTGTCCTGTATGCCGCACCGCACTGTTCCACCCAGCGCACTTCTGAAAGCGGCCTCTGGCCTTATCTTTGGCAGGCGTGCTGCCCGATAGCCGGTGGCGCAAACCCAAGGAGTCCTTGATGTCGTCCTCCCCCACCGTGTCTTCGTCTGCCGCCAGCCTGCCCGTCGTGCAGGCCCAGGCGCTGGGTCCGCTGTGGCCCACGATGGACCCGTTCCTGTTCTGCGCCCACCATGACGACGCCTATCCCGCAGGCAATGGCGCATTTGCGCCCGCCGTGTCGCTGGAGGGCCGCCAGATCGGCAGCGACTTCAGCCGCAAGGACGGCTGGAGCATGTACCACGGCGACACGGTGCCCGGCTTTCCGGGCCACCCGCACCGGGGCTTTGAAACCGTCACCCTCGTGCGCAAGGGCCTAATCGACCATTCCGACTCGCTGGGCGCCGCCGCGCGTTTTGGCGGGGGCGATGTGCAGTGGGTCACGGCTGGCAAGGGCATCGTGCATTCGGAGATGTTCCCGCTGCTCAACGCCACCGAGCCCAACCCGCTGGAGCTGTTCCAGATCTGGCTGAACCTGCCCGCGAAGAACAAGATGGTGGAGCCGCACTTCACCATGCTGTGGAACGAGCGCATTCCGCGCCTGGTCCACCACGACGACGCAGGCCGTGCCACCACGGTGACGGTGGTGGCGGGCGCCCTGCCCGGCGCGCCCGCGCCGCTGGCGCCGCCACCCGAGTCCTGGGCTTCGCAGCCCGAGGGCGATGTGGCTATCTGGACGCTGCGCATGGACCCCGGCGCGCAGTGGACGCTGCCCGCCGCGCGCGGCCAGGGCACGCGCCGCATGCTGTACTTCTTTGTGGGCGACAGCCTGCGCGTGGGCCCGCAGGACGTGGGCCAGCACGCCGCGCTGGAGCTGGTGGCCGGGCAGGACTGGCAGCTGACCAACACCGGCGCCACGCCGCTGGAATGCCTGCTGCTGCAAGGCCAGCCCATCGCCGAGCCCGTGGCGCAGTACGGCCCGTTTGTGATGAACACACAGGCCGAGATCATGCAGGCCATGAACGACTACCGCCGTACCCAGTTCGGCGGCTGGCCCTGGCCCGACCAGGACCCGGTGCATGGGACCGAGGCGCGGCGTTTTGCGCGCTACCCCGGCCAGACGGAGGAAGAGCGCCCGGCCGATGCCCCGGTGGGCGCATAGGGCTGTTCACCAGGCCCTGCCAAGCTTTCACGGGGCGCTACGGCAGCCGTGCGGCGCCTCGTGGACAATCCGGGGTTTCGTTCTGACCCGCGCGGCGGCTGGTGGCATACCCCTGCCAGCCCCGCGTCGATTCTTCACCGCCTGAAAGCGCAAGCACCACCATGGCCACCACCATCACCAAAGACTCCGCCGTCACCATCACCTACAAGGTCACCACGCCCCAGGGCAAGCCGCTGGATGCGGGGCACCTGTCGTACCTGCACGGTGGCTACGAAAACATCTTCCCCAAGGTCGAGGCCGCACTCGATGGCCAGGCCGTGGGCTTCAGCACCACGCTGCAGCTGGCGGTGGAAGATGCCTTCGGCGCGCGCGATGAAAGCCTGGTGCGCACCATTCCCAAAAGCGAGTTCCCGCCCGGCGTGAAGGTCGGCGGCCAGCTGCAAGGCGTGGGCAACGACGGCCAGCCCGCCGTGTTCAACGTGGTCAAGATCAAGGGCCCCGAAGTGCACCTGGACGGCAACCACCCACTGGCAGGTCAGGCGTTGTCCTTCAGTTGCAAGGTCACTGAAGTGCGCGCTGCCAGCCCCGAAGAAATTGCGCACCGCCATGTGCATGGTGCCCACGGCCACCATCATTGATCGCAGCTCGCCAGCCTGAGGCTGGCGACGCATGCTGACCTTGGAAGTCCAGGCTTCTGCCCAGCGGGCAGGGGCGGATGCTTAGGCACAAAAAAGCCCGCATTGCGGGCTTTTTTGTGGGGCGCAGCGTCGTGAATTACTTGGCGGCTTCAGGCTTGGCGGCGTCGGCCTTTTTCTCTGCCGCTGCCTTGGTCTTCTTGGCCTTTGTCTTCTTCGCCGCCTTCTTTTCGGCAGGTGCCGATGCGGGGGCTGCGGCGGGCATTGCTGCAGGCTTGGCCTCGGCGGCTGGGGCCGCTGGGGTGGCAGGCGCGGCCGGTGTGGCAGGGGTCGCTGGTGCGGCGGCCTTCGCGGGCGCTGCTGGTGTTGCGGGAGCCGCAGGGGCCTGGGCAAACGATGCGGTCACAAAGAAACCAGCGAGCAGGGCAGCGAGGAGCTTGTTCATGAGAAATCCTTTCAGATCGGATAACCGCCCGACACAGCGTCGGACTTAGCTATGCAACGGACCTCGCCGGTGGCGCGATGACAGGTTACGAAGTCATTGGCAACAAGGCGTTACCGCGCCCCAGGCCGCGTCCGTTCAGCACCGGCTCCTTGCTCAGGCGCTCGCGCGCCCATTCCACAAACGCGCGTACCTTGGCTGGGGCGCGCCGCCCTGCGGGGTACACGATGTGCACGGGCACAGGGGGCAGTTCGTGCTCGGCGAGCACGATGCGCAGCCGCCCGGCGCGCAGGCTGGCTGCGGCCTGGTAAGCGAGGCAACGGGTCAGGCCGATGCCTGCCTCTGCGGCGGCAATGTCCACTTCGTTGCTGTTGCTGATCCAGGTGAACTGCGGCTGGCCGGTGGCGCCATCGCGAAATTTCCAGGGCGCTGGCGTGCGTGCGTCAAACGCGAAGCCGATGGCGCGGTGGTTGCTCAGGTCTGCAGGGTGGCGTGGCCTGCCATGTTGCGCCAGGTAGGCGGGAGACGCCACCACCAGGCGGCGCAGCGCGCCCACCTGCACCGCAGTGAGGCCCGAGTCGGGCAGGGGCGCGATGCGGATAGCCACGTCCATGCCTTCATCGAGCAAATGCACCAGCCGGTTGACGAACAGCGTGCGCACCTGCACGCGCGGCTGGGCCTGCAAGAAGCCCTGCACGATGGGCGCCACATGCTGGATGCCGAACATTTGCGGCGCGGTGACGGACAGCAGGCCCTGGGCCTCGGCCTGTGCACCGCTGGCGGCCTGCTCGGCCTCGTGCAGGTCGTTCAGGAGGGGGCGGCAGTCTTGCAAGAAGCGCTCGCCCGCCTCGGTCAGCCGCACCATGCGCGTGCTGCGCTGGAACAGCAGCACACCCAGCCGCGCCTCCAGCGCCGCGATGGCGCGCGTGACGGCCGTGGCCGAGCAGCCCAGCCGTCGCGCCGCCACGGCAAAGCCGCCCGCATCGGCCACAGTCACAAAACAGCGCAGGGTGTCGAGATAGTCCATGCGCTCAATTATTGCGAAAGCCGCAATTATGAAAAGCGGCGGCTGGTGATTCACATCGCAGATTGCAATAGCTATCGTCGAGCCATCTTCCCTTTCACCCACCGACGAGGCTCCTCCATGTTCCCCACCACCCCGCTCCAGCTCTACCGCATGCCCATCTCGGGCCACTGCCACCGTGTGGAGCTGATGCTGTCCCTGCTCGGGCTGCCCTATGAAGTGATCGACGTGAACCTGCTGCGCGGCGAACACCAGCGCGCGGAGTTTCTGGCACTCAACCCGCTGGGCCAGGTGCCCGTGCTGGTGGACGCTGGCCAGGTGCTGAGCGACAGCAATGGCATCCTGGTGTACCTGGTGCAGCGCTACGCCCCCGGCAGTGCCTGGCTGCCGCAAGACGCCGTGGGGCAGGCGCAGCTGCAGCGCTGGTTCAGCCTGGCGGCAGGCTTTCTGGCGCCGGGCATTGCCGGGCCCCGGTTTGCCACATTGACGGGCCGTGCCGTGAACGAGGTCGCGCAGGCCACCGGCAAGCGCCTGCTCGCCTTCATGGAAGAGGAGCTGCAGGGGCGGGCCTGGTTGCTCGGGGGCTCGGCGCCCAGCCTGGCGGATGTGGCCATGGTCAGCTACACCTCGCAGGCACATCTGGCGGGGTTGCCGCTGGATGCCTACCCGCGCATTGCGGCCTGGGTGGCGCGCATGCAGGCGTTGCCGGGCTACCCGGTGCTGGCCGACCAGCTGCCCGCGGCCGAGCAGGTGGCGGCATGACAACCACCGAGATTGCTGCATCGGTTGCGGTGCCGGTGCGCCCCGAGGCATTCCACCCCGGCGAGCAGGCGCTGCAGGCGCGCGTGGGGGTGCGTGAGCGCATGGCGGCCGTGGGGGCCATGGTGCTGCGCGACCACATGCCCGACCAGCACCGCGAGCTGTTTGAAAAGCTGCCCACCTTGCTGCTGGGGGCGCTGGATGACCAAGGCCAGCCATGGGCCACCATGCTTGCCGGCCCGCCCGGTTTTGTGCACACCCCCGATGCGCTGCGCATGCAGATCGCCACCGCGCCGGACTCCAAGGACCCGGTGCTCGCACACCTGGCGCCTGGCGCGGCCGTGGGCGTGCTCGGGTTGGAGCCGCTCACCCGGCGACGCAACCGCATGAACGGGCGGGTGACCGCATTTGGCGACGATGGCCTGGGCGTGCAGGTGGTGCAGAGCTTTGGCAACTGCCCCAAGTACATCCAGGCTCGCGAGCCCGGCCTGCGCGCAGCGCTGGTTGCCCCGGGCCCGACGCAGTGGCTGGGCGCCGAGCTGGGCGACGCTGCCATCACGCGTGTGCAGCGGGCCGACACGCTGTTCATCGCCAGTGCCTCGGCGCAGCGCCCCGGCGCCGGGCACAGCGAAGGCGTGGATGTATCGCACCGGGGCGGCGAGCCGGGCTTTGTGCAGGTGGCGCAGACACCGGGTGGGGTGGTGCTGAGCCTGCCTGACTACCCGGGCAACCAGTTCTTCAACACCCTGGGCAACCTCGCATTGCACCCGCTGGCAGGCTTGCTGGTGGTGGACTATGAAGAGGGCGGCTTGTTGCACATTGCAGCGCACGCCGAGGTGCTGTGGGACCGCGCAGCGCGTGCCGCCTGGCCTGGCGCACAGCGCGTGTTGCGCCTCACGGTGCTGCGCGCCCTGTGGCGGCCGCAGGTGTTGCCGTGGCGCTGGACACCGGCGGTGTCGGCCCCTCAGTTCCGGGTGATGCGCGAGGCGGCGCTGGGGTGAGTGGAGCCCGTCCCTGCGGCCGGCTGCGAGCGCGGCGGTGATGCTGCGATGCGCCTGCGCGGCACGGTGGCCTCGGCCTCCACCATCTTTGCGCTGCGCTCGTGCGCGGTCTGCGCCAGCTCGGTGATGAGCGCGGCCTCGGGCAGGTTGTGCCAGTAGCGTGTGGGCATTTCCTTTTTCATCATGGCTAGCTTGAGCCGCGCGGGGTTGAAGATGTGGCGGTAGTAAGTGAGCCACAGCGCCTCGCCCGCGTCGGGCAGCGGCGCGTCGCTGCGCTGCGCGCCGGGGCCAGTGTGCAGTTGCTGGCCGTCCCAGCGCACGCTGGCGTCGGGCGTGAGGATGGCCCAGCGCATCTGCGTGAAGCGGCGGATGAAGAAGCCCGCATTGGCCTCGGTGATGTAGTGGTCGGGCTCGAACCAGGCCATGTGCAGGGTCTGCCCATCGGGTTCCACCACGGGCCGAAAGCGCACAAAGGCGTGCATCTTGTGCATGTCGCGCCGCACGGCGCGGACCATGTGGTGGGCCAACATGCGGTCCGCGTCCAGCGGGTCGTGCCGCGCGGCTTCGGCCTCCGCGCCGCCCTGGGCCATGCGCCACAGCAGGCGGTACATCAGCGCAAGGCGGGCGGGGTCGCGGTGCAGGATGAGCTGCTCGCACAGGTGCACAAAGTCGGGGGGGACGCGCAGCGTGGGCGCATCGGGGGCTGGCGGTGGCAGGGCGTTGTGGCCGTGGGGCTCTGGCGCAAACAGGTCTTCAGCGGCATCGGCCTGGCAGCGCCAGTCCACGGTCTGCGGTGGCACCTGGGCTTGCACCAGGGCGCGTGCGGCGGTGCGAAACCCGGGCCAGTCGGTGGGGTGCTCCAGCGTGATGGTGTGGCGCTGCATGGTGTCAGAACAAGCTGCGTTGCAGGGGTGGAGGTGCCAGTTGCGCAGCCAAATCAGCAGCCTCCAAAGCACGGCCGGGGCGGTAGTCGGCCGCCTCCACAAACGGCAGCACTTTCTTGAGCGGCACATGCAGCCGCGCCAGGTCCGCATGCCGCAGGCGGCGCACGCGGCGGGCGGCCAGCAGGCGGTCCACCGTCTGCACGCCAAAGCCGGGCACGCGCAGCAGCAGTTCGCGCGGGGCGGTGTTGAGGTTGACCGGAAAACGCTCGCGGTGCGCCAGCGCCCAGGCCAGCTTGGGGTCCATGTCCAGCGCCAGCATGCCGACCTGGTTGCCTTGGCTGGGCGGCACGATCTCGTCGTGGGTGAAGCCGTAAAAGCGCATCAGCCAGTCGGCCTGGTACAGCCGGTGCTCACGCACCGTGGGCGGCGCGGCCAGCGGCAGGGCGCGCGCGGCATCGGGGATGGGGCTGAAGGCCGAGTAGTACACCCGCCGCAGCCGGTGCACACCGTACAGCCGCGCGCTGGTGGCCAGGATGGTGCGGTCGTCCGTGGCATCCGCCCCCACAATCATCTGCGTGCTTTGCCCGCCGGGCGCAAACAGCGGCGCGCTGGCCCGGCGCGTGGTGCGCGATTGCGGCATCGACACGATGGCCTGCGCGGCTTGCTCCTTGCGGGCCGCGCGCGATTCGCCAATGTGCAAGGCCATGCGGGCCATGGAACGGTCGATGGCGGCACTGTTTTTCTCCGGTGCCAGGGCCGTGAGGCTCTCGGCCGTGGGCAGCTCGATGTTGATGGACAGGCGGTCGGCATAGCGCCCGGCGCGCTGCATCAGCTCGGGCGATGCGTCGGGGATGGTCTTGAGGTGGATGTAGCCACGAAAGTCGTGCTCCTCGCGCAGCACGCGGGCCACCTCCACCACCTGCTCCATGGTGTAGTCGGGGCTCTGGATGATGCCGCTGGACAGGAACAGCCCCTCGATGCAGTTGCGGCGGTAAAAGTCCAGCGTGAGCTGCACCACCTCATCGACCGTGAAGCGCGCACGGGGCACGTTGCTGGTCACGCGGTTCACGCAGTACAGGCAGTCGTACTGGCAGAAGTTGGTGAGCAGAATTTTCAGCAGCGAAATGCACCGCCCGTCCGGCGCATAGCTGTGGCAGATGCCCATGCCCTCGGTGGAGCCCATGCCGCGCCCGCCCACCGAGTTGCGCGGCGCAGCGCCGCTCGATGCACACGAGGCGTCGTACTTGGCCGCATCGGCCAGGATGGCGAGTTTGGACTGTAAATTCACTGTATGAATTTACAGTATCTTGAATGCCTGACGCCAGCCTGGGGAAAATTCAGGAGCACTCATCGCTCCTGAATTGATAGCTGCTTGCGCTTGTTGGATGAGCGCTAGCGGCTGAATTATCACTATTGACCGCATCTTGTGAATGCGCCCATGCGGTGGAGCGCGCTGGGTGCTGGGCGGGGGACGCCGAGCAAGGGCCGCCCCGCAGCGAGGGCGTCGTCCCCCTGCCCGCACCGCGCAGCGGAGCGAGAGAAGGGGGAAGCGGCGCAGCCGCTCAGGGGGATGTGCCTATACAGCTTCCAGCGCCATCACCGCCGTTGCCGTGTTCGAAATCGGGATGTGGTAGTTGCTGTGCACCCGACGCACCCCCGCGCTGGCCGTGGACAGCGCCCCGCGCATCGCCAGCCACATCAGCAGCTCCACGCCTTGGGTGCCGGTCTTTTCCACCAGCTCGTGCACGCTGAACTGCGTGGCCCATTCGGGGTTGGTGGTCAGGCTTTCGATGAACTGCAGGTCAAATGCCTTGTTGATGAAGCCTGCGCGCTCGCCGTCAAGCTGGTGGCTGAGGCCGCCGGAGGCAATCACTGCCACCTTCTTGTCGCTGTCCCAGCTTTGGATGGCCTGCCCAACCGCCTTGCCCAGCGCGTAGCAGCGCTTGGCCGACGGCAGCGGGAACTGCACGGTGTTGATGCACACCGGCACCACCGTCACCGGGCAATCTCTCTCGGGCCAGAAGAGCTTGAGCGGCAGCGTGCAGGCGTGGTCCACCAGCATCTCCTGGCAGGTGGTCACGTCAAACTCCTGCTCTATCAGTGTGTTGATGAGGTGCCACGACAGGTCCACCTCGCCTGGGAAGGGCGGCAGCGTGGGGATGCCCCAGCCCTCGTCCGCGTTGTTGTATTCAGCCGCAGCGCCCACGGCAAAGGTGGGCATCTTGTCGAGGAAGAAGTTCAGGCCGTGGTCGTTGTAGAACATCACCACCACGTCCGGCTTCTTCTCGCCCAGCCACTGGCGAATGGGCGGAAAGCCGTCGAAGAAGGGCTTCCAGTAAGGCTCGTTCTGCAGGCCCTTGTGGATGGCGTTGCCGATAGCGGGGATGTGCGAGGTGCCTAGGCCGCCGATGAGTTGTGCCATGGGTTTGTCTCCTTACTTGCCAGCGGCCACCAACATGGCCTTGAATTCGTCTTTGGTCATGCCCGTCTGCTGTGCGCCGATGTCCTGCATGTCCAACTTGAAGATGCCAGCAAACTTGGCCAGGTAGTAGGCGTTGCCACCTGCGGCAATCAGTTGCAGCACGTTCTTGGCGCGGATGGCGGCAGCCTGCTGCTCGTTCAGGTGGTACTTCTTCATGTACGCCTCTTCGTCGGCCAAAAAGGCCTTGCGATTGGCCTCGTCGTTGAATGAAAAGCACATCTTGTTCAGCGCATAGCCCTTGCGGGCCTGGTCGCCATCGAACGGCGTGGTGCCGGGGATCGGGGGCAGTGGGGAAGGCATGGAAGTCTCCGGGGCTTGATGTAAGTCAGCCCGCAGTGTCGCGATGCCATTGCCAAAGATGAAGCCTGAAAACATCATCGAATGCATGAGCAAATTCGATGGAACGGGCCTGGACGGGCACCTGCTGAAACTGCTGCTGGCGGTGCTGGAGACGGGCAGCATCACGGCAGCGGCAGAGCGCCTGGGCGTGACCCAGTCGGCCGTGAGTCATCTGCTCGACAAGCTGCGCGCCATCACCGGCGACCCCCTGTTTGTGAAGCGCGGGCGCGGGATTGTGCCCACCGCCCGCGCCGAGGCCCTGGCCCAGCCTGCGCGCGACATGCTGCACCAGATGCAGCTGTTTGCCCAAGGGGTCGCGTTTGACCCGCTGCATTGGCAGACCGAGCTGACCATTGCGGCCAACGATTTTCAGCGCGATCTGCTGCTGCCCGCGCTGGCGGCACGCCTGCGCAGCGCCGCACCAGGCGTCACGCTGCGTATCGTGCCCAGCGGTGCCCCCAGTGCCGAACTGCTGCGCTCTGACGCATGCCAGCTCGTCATCAGCCCCCGCCCGCCGGAGGGCACAGACATCGTGCAGAAGCGCTTGTTGGAGGATCAATACCGCGTGTTCTACGACCCCGCCGTGCGCAGTGCTCCGCTGTCAGAGACCGAGTACCTGGCCGCGGACCACGCCACCGTGGCCTACGAGGCGCGCCGGGGGCTGGAGCTGGACCAGCTGCTGGAGGCGCGCGGCATTCGCCGTCGCATGGTGGTGCGTGTGCCGGGTTTTGCGGCCCTGCCCGCGTTCGTGCGGGGGACTGCGCTGCTCACCACCGCTCCATCGCTGATGGGGCGCACCGCATTGGCGGCGCTGGCGCATGTGCCGGTGCCAGTGGCTTGCCCCAGCCTGCCCATGTACCTGATCTGGCATGTGCGCTACCAGCAGGACGCGGCGCACCGCTGGTTGCGGGCACAACTGCAAGACGTGCTGGCGGCGGTATTGCCTGCGGGCACCGGCGCACCGGCGTCTGCGTCAGTTGCGCTCCCGTGACAGTGCTTGACGCAGCCGCCGCGCGGCCCGTTCCCGCAGCGAGGGCGCGGGGCGCGCTGCAGGTCGCGGGTGGGCCTTGGCTTGTTCGCAAGCCGCCAGAAAGTCATTCAGGATGGCGGTGTCGTCCAGCGTGTCCGAGCCCTGCTTGTGGAACTCCGGGTGCCATTGTGTGGCCGCGATGTAGCCGCGCCCTGGCGCGGGCTTGAGGCGAATCGCTTCGGGCACACCATCGGGTTCGCTCAGTGCCTCGACCACAAATTCTGGCGCCACCCGCTTGATGCCCTGGTGGTGGATGCTGTTGACCCGGGCGCGTGGCATGTTGGGGTACAGCTTGGCCAGGTGCGAGTCCGGCAGGATCTGGATGTCGTGGAAGTGCTGGTCGTAGGTGGTGGCGTTGCGGTGCTGCTGTGCGCCGGGGTGCTGGGTCTCGATGTCCTGGTACAGCGCGCCGCCAAAGGCCACGTTGATGAGCTGCAGGCCCCGGCACACGCCAAAGATGGGCTTGCCCACCTGGGCAAAGGCTTTGACCACAGCCAGGTCGTACAGGTCGCGCACACGGTCGCCCACCCACTCCTCGCGCAAGGGCTCCTCGCCATAGTTGCCCGGCCACACGTCGGCGCCACCGTGCATCACGATGCCGTCCAGCCATTCGGCGTAGTGGTCCAGCGTCACGTCGCCACGCGCGGTCTCGCCTGTGGGGCACGGCACCATTACCACCATGGCACCGGCCGACATCAGCCAGTGGGCGATGGACTGCTCGACGTATTGCAACGTCTTGCCCGTGAACAGCGGGCGTGCAGGGTCGGCGTGTTGAAAGCAGGCGGACAGGCCAATCTTGAGGCGGGGTGTGTTGGTCATCGGCAGCATCTTTATGGTCAAACCTAACGGCCACTGCGTGTGAGGCCCGGTATGCGAACGAGAGTTTCTTGGTTGTATCACCGCTGTCCTCCGGACGTTGTAGGAGTGCGCCTTGCTGCCCTGTTATTTGGAGAGAGTTTTATGACCAATCCAGCTCTGGCGACGAGCCGCGCAGTAGCGCTTCAGACCGACGCTCAGCGTCTCGAAGCAACATCCTTTGACATGTATTTACCGGGGGTATGGATGCCAGTGCCATGATGGGGTCTTCGCAACTTCATCAGGAAGGACCCTCCCCATGCAAGTACAAGTCAATACCGACGACCACATCCACGGCGGCGATTCCCTGGCGCGCTGGATCACGGACGAGTGCAAGAGCCGGTTGTCGCGCTTTCAGGACCATGTGACACGGCTGGAGGTGTTCCTGACCGATCTGGATGCCGGCAAGTCGGGCGCCAATGACAAGCGCTGCCGCATCGAGGCACGCGTCACGGGCCGCCAGCCTGTGACCGTGACCGATGAAGCCGACAAGATGGCCAACGCCTTCATCGGCGCGGCTGACAAACTGGCCCGCGCCCTCGATACCGACCTGGGCCGCGTGAAAGACCGCAATGGCCGCGAGACCATCCGCGCAGCGGCTGCGGAACAGGAATAGTCAGATTATTCAAGCCGAATTGGCTTCAAGCGCATGATTTATGTGCGCTGGTAGCTATCAATTCAGGAGTGAATGAAAAGGCGCTGCAGCCGAAAGCCTGCAGCGCCTTTTTGTTGGACTGGTGCTGTTGGCGCCTACAGATCCAGCACCAGCAGCTTGCTGCGCGCGCGCGAGCAGCACGGCATGAACTGCTCGTTGGCGGCCTTTTCCTCATCGGTCAGGTACATGTCGCGGTGGTCCACCTCGCCCTCCAGCACGCGCGTAAGGCAGGTGCCACACACGCCCTGCTCGCACGAGGTCAGGATGTCGATGCCCTCCTTGCGCAGCGCCTCCACCACCGACACATCGGGTGCAATGGGGTAGACCTTGCCCGTGCTGGCAATGCGCACCTCAAAGCCCTGGTCGCCCGAGGTGTCCTGCGCCGGGGCGCCAAAGTATTCCAGGTGGATGTGGTCCTGCGCCCAGCCCAAGGCCCTGGCGGTCGTCACCACATGGTCGATGAAGCCGGCCGGGCCGCACACATACAGCCGCTTGTCGGGGCTGGGGGCTGCCAGCACGGCGGCGGTGTCCAGCTTCTGCTCAGGGGCGCCTGCATCGAAGTGAAAGTGGGCATGCGGCGCAATCGCCGATGCGGCAATTTCGGCGGCAAACGCCGTGCGTTCGGCAGAGCGGGTGCAGTAGTGCAGCGCAAAGTCGGCACCGGTGCGCGCCAGCCGGTCGGCCATGCACAGCAGGGGTGTCACGCCGATGCCGCCTGCCAGCAGCAGCGTGCGCTGTGCAGGGTGCAGCGCAAAGTGGTTGCGCGGCGTGCTGATGGTGATCACATCGCCCTCGTGCACGCTGTCGTGCATTGCGACCGAGCCGCCGCGCGAGGCCGGGTCGCGCAACACGGCGATGCGGTAGCGGTGCGACTCGTGCGAGGCGTTGCACAGCGAGTATTGGCGCACCAAGCCGCCCGGCAGGTGCACATCGATGTGCGAGCCCGCGCTGAACGGAGGCAGCGCCGCGCCGTCCAGCCGCGCCAGCTCATAGCTGGCGATGCCTTCGGCTTCGGTCTGCTTTTTGACGACGCGGACCTGCAGGGTCTCCTGCGCGGTCATGCGGCCACCGCCTGGGCAGCGGCCGGTGCACGCTCGGCGGCCAGCAAGCGGTCCAGAATCTTGCGGGACTGCACGCCGCCCGCATCGATGTTGAGCATGAGCAGCTTGCGGTCAGGGTAGCGCAGCAGGTTCTCCTGCTGCAGTTCCAGCATCTGCTGGTCTTCGGCAAAGATCTTGCCCTGGCCGTCGCGGATCTGGGTGGTGAGCGACGGGTCCTGCGGTTTGAAGTTGCGCGCCATGCCCCAGAAGTAGTGGATCGACGTTTCGGTCTCGGGTGTGATGAAGTCCACCACGATGCTCGACGCCTTCTTGTCGGCCGGGGCGTTGTAGCCGCCGTGGCCAGCCAGCGCCACGCCCACCTCGATCAGCACATGGCTGGGGGGCGTGAAGTGGCAGATCTGCCAGCGGTCCACCAGCTGGTCGTCGGGCAGGCCGTTCATGCGCAGCGCCATCTTCCAGAACGGGGGGGCCTCGATGCCTTCCATGAAGCGGCTGGTGATCACCTCGTCGCCCTCCACGCGGGTCTTGCAGGGCACTTCGTCGATTTCCTTCTGGCCGATGCTGGTGGAGTGCACATAGGTCTCATGCGTCAGGTCCATCAGGTTGTCGATCATCAGGCGGTAGTCGCAGGCAATGTGGTACAGCCCGCCGCCATAGGCCCATTCGGGGTTGTTGGCCCAGGGCAGGTGGTGGATGGTGGCGGGGTCGGCCTTGTCGGCGTCGCCGGGCCACACCCAGATGAAGCCGTAGCGCTCCACCACCGGAAAGCTGCGCGCCTTGGGGAACCCTTGGACGCGCTGACCGGGCATGGACACCGACTTGCCCGTGCATTCCACCCGCAGGCCGTGGTAGCCGCATTGCAGATGGCCTTCGCACACCGTGCCCAGCGACAGCGGTGCGCCCCGGTGGGGGCAGAAGTCGTCCAGCGCGGCGACCTGATCGGGCGCGGGACGGTAGAACACGATCTTCTCGCCGCAGATGGTGCGGCCCAGAGGCTTGTCCGCGATCTCGTCGGGCGTGCAGGCTACGTACCAGGCGTTCTTGGGATACATGGTTGTCTCTCTCCGTGGGTGGAAGGTGTTGTCGCAGTCTTGGTATACAGCCCGGGTGCGGATCGCGGCTGGAGTAGCGCAATTGTGCGGAAAAGGTGATTTTCTGTATACATAAGAAAGCCGTAAAACAGCTATCTCAGTTCTTTATATCTCGTAAGCTGTTGTTTTGTAATGGTGCTAAACGAGAGTGGGTGGAAGTTGTCCTGATTTCTGTATACATTCTGGTGGCTGAATTCCCTCCCATCACCCGCCATGAACCTGTCCGACCCCCTGACCATCGCTCCACCGGCCGAGGCTGCCGAGGCGGGTGCCTCGCAGGCCGTCAAGGCACAACTGCGCCTGCGCGAGATGATCCTGGCGGGCGAGTTGCCCGGCGGTGCCCGCATCGCCGAGCTGACGCTCGTCGAGAAGCTGGGCGTGTCGCGCACGCCCATCCGCGCCGCGCTGATGCGGCTGGAGCAGGAGGGGCTGCTGCACCGGCTGCCCGGTGGCGGCTACGCCGTGCGCACGTTCTCTGAAACCGATGTGGCCGATGCCATTGAGCTGCGCGGGACCATGGAAGGCCTGGCCGCGCGCCTGGCGGCTGAGCGGGGCGTGGCCCCCGCGCTGCTGGCCGAGGCCCATGCCTGCCTGGACGCCATCGACGCCACGCTGGCCCCCTCCACGCTGGATGACGAGGGTTTCTCGCGCTATGTGGAGCTGAATGCGCGGTTCCACCTGCTGCTCAGTCGCATGGTGGGCAGCGACGTGGTGGCGCGCGAGCTGGACCGCGTCAAAGGCCTGCCGTTTGCGTCGCCCTCGGCGTTTGTGGTGGTGCAGACGCATTCGGCCCAGGCGCGCGACATGCTGGTGGTGGCGCAGGACCAGCACCGCCAGGCGCTGGATGCCATCGAGCGGCGCGAAGGCGCGCGGGCCGAGGCCATCCTGCGCGAGCACTCGCGCATCACCCGGCGCAACCTGCTGGCGGCGGTGCAGGCGTCGCAGGTGCAGGGCTTGCCCGGTGTACAGCTGATCCGCGAGCGGACATAACGGCCGGTGCAAGCGTCCAGGGCGTCTTGAGTTATTGCATTTGGTAATACCTGAATGCTCGAATTTGCGCTTGTGAAATAACCCAGCCCACGCCAAACTCCCGCCAGCATTTTCTGTATACAACGACTTTCCATAGGAGACAACGATGCAAAAACGCCACCTTCTTCGTGCCTCGGCCGCTGCCGCCATTGCGCTCTCCACCGGTCTGGCCGTGCTGCCCGCCGTGGCGCAGGACAACGTGTTCAAGATCGGCCTGATCCTGCCCATGACCGGCCAGCAAGCCACCACTGGCCGCCAGATCGAAGCCGCAGCGCGCCTGTACATGGCCCAGAACGGCGACACCGTGGCCGGCAAGAAGGTGCAGCTGATCATCAAGGACGACACCAGCCTGCCCGACGTGACCCGTCGCCTCGCCCAGGAGCTGGTCGTCAACGAAAAGGTCAACGTGCTGGCTGGCATGGGCATCACGCCCTCGGCCATGGCCACCGCCCCGCTGGCCACGCAGTCCAAGACCCCCCTGGTGGTGATGGCTGCCGCCACCTCCAGCATCACCGAGGCATCGCCCTATGTGGTGCGCACCAGCTTCACGCTGCCGCAAGTCTCTGTGGCCCTGGCCGACTGGGCCCCCAAGAACGGCATCAAGAAGGTGGTCACGCTGGTGAGCGACTATGGCCCCGGCATCGATGCCGAAAAGTTCTTCAACCAGCGCCTCACTTTCAACGGCGGTCAGGTGACCGAAGCCCTGCGCGTGCCGCTGCGCAACCCCGACTTTGCCCCCTTCCTGCAGAAGGTGCGTGACGCCAAGCCGGATGCGCTGTTCGTCTTTGTGCCCTCGGGCGCGGGCGCTGCGGTGATGAAGCAGTTTCTGGAGCGCGGCATGGACAAGGCCGGCATCAAGCTCATCGGCACCGGCGACGTGACGGACGACGATCAACTGAACGACATGGGCGACGGCGCGCTGGGCGTGGTCACCTCGCACCACTACTCGGCCGCACACCCCTCGCCCATGAACAAGAAGTTTGTGGAAGCCTTCGAGAAGGCCAACAAGGGCCTGCGCCCCAACTTCATGGCCGTGGGTGGCTATGACGGCATGCGCGTGATTTATGAAGCGCTCAAGACCACCAAGGGTGCCGGCGGCGGTGACGCCCTGCTGGCCGCCATGAAGGGCCAGATCTTCGAGAGCCCACGCGGCAAGGTGTTCATCGACGCGCAGACCCGCGACATCGTGCAGGACGTGTACCTGCGCAAGGTGGAGCGCGTGAACGGCCAGCTGTACAACGTGGAATTTGACGTGATCAAGGACGTCAAGGACCCCGGCAAAACTAAATAAGCCCCCTGAGCCGCGACCCGCTCGGTGTGTCCGCCAGATGCGGCCACTCTTCGTTGCCGTCCAAGCCTGCGCAGGCAGGCTCGGAGCCGCGGCACTCAGCCCCCAAGGGGGACGCCGCCAGCGCTGCGGGGCGGCCCTTGCGCGGCGGCCGCTGGTCTGGGCCGCGCAAGTATTTACGGGCAGGCTCCCTCTGGATCCGTTCGGGCTGAGCCTGTCGAAACCGGGGGCCGCAGGTTGAACGTCCGGCTTTGGTGATTCGTCGCACTTCCACAGCCCTGAGCAGGGTGGTGCACTTTTGTCTTCAATGAAGTGATTTCATGCTGACCATTCTTTTCGACGGCGTTGCCTACGGCATGCTGCTGTTCATCCTGGCAGTGGGCCTGGCCGTGACCATGGGGCTGATGAACTTCATCAACCTGGCGCACGGGGCGTTTGCCATGGCAGGGGGCTACATCACCGTGCTGCTCATGCAGCGGCTGGATGTGCCCTTCCTTGTCTGTCTGCCCATCGCCTTTGTCGGCACGGCCCTGCTCGGCGGTGTGCTGGAGCGCACGCTGTACCGCCCGCTGTACCACAAGGCCCACCTGGACCAGGTGCTGTTCTCCATCGGTCTGGTGTTCATGGCCGTGGCCAGCGTGGACTACTTTGTGGGCTCCACGCAGCAGATCATGCAGCTGCCCGAATGGCTCAAGGGCCGCACCGAGATCGGCAGCGGCGCACTCACCCTGGGCATGGGCCACTACCGCCTGTTCATCATTGCGGTGTGTGCGGCGCTCACCGTGGGCCTGCAATATGTGCTCACCAAAACCCGCTTCGGCAGCCGCCTGCGTGCCAGCGTGGACGACCAGCGCGTGGCTGCGGGCATGGGCATCAACGTGAACATCGTGTTCCTGTCCACCTTCGCTTTTGGCTCGGGCCTGGCAGGCCTGGGCGGTGCGCTGGGCGCTGAAGTGCTGGGGCTCGATCCGAGCTTCCCGCTCAAGTTCATGATCTACTTTTTGATCGTGGTGGCCGTGGGCGGCACCTCGTCCATCACCGGTCCGCTGCTGGCCGCATTGTTGCTCGGCATTGCCGACGTGGCTGGCAAGTACTACATCCCCAAGCTGGGCGCCTTCATTGTGTACAGCCTCATGATCCTGATCCTCATCTGGCGCCCGCAGGGCCTCTTTGTGCGCAAGGGGGGCAAGTGATGGCGAACCCGCAAAACACCCTGCTGCAGGCCCGGCGCTTTCGCTGGTGGGAGCCCGTGCTGTGGCTGCTGGCCTTTGCCGCGCCGCTGGCATTGCCCAGCCATGCGCTCATCATCAACGAGATCGCCATCGTCGCGCTGTTCGCCATTTCGCTGGACCTCATCCTGGGCTACACCGGCATCGTGTCGCTGGGCCATGCGGCCTTCTTCGGCCTGGGCGGCTACGCGGCCGCGCTGTTTGCCAAGCATGTGATGCCCGACCCGCTGGTGGGCCTGGCCGTGGGCATTGGTGCCGCAACCGTGCTGGGCGCGGTGGCGTCGCTCACCATCATGCGCGGCACCGACCTCACGCGCCTCATGGTCACGCTCGGCGTGGGCCTGGTGATGCTGGAGCTGGCCAACAAGCTCGACTGGCTGACCGGCGGCGCTGACGGCCTGCAGGGCGTGATGATGGGACCGGTGCTCGGTCAGTTCGAATTTGACCTGTATGGCCGCACGGCCGCTTGGTATTCGCTCACCGTGCTGCTGGTGTTCTTCTTGCTCGCCCGCCGCATCGTGCAGTCGCCCTTTGGCGCTACGCTCAAGGCCATCCGTGACAACCGGCTGCGCGCCATGGCCATCGGCATCCCGGTGACGGCCAAGCTGGCGCAGGTGTACACGTTGGCCGCTGCGCTGGCCGGGGCTGCAGGCGCGCTGCTCACGCAGACCACGGGTTTTGCATCGCTCGATTTGTTCGAGTTCCACCGCTCGGCCGACGTGATGTTGATCCTGGTGATCGGCGGCGTGGGCTGGCTGTATGGCGGCATCCTGGGCGCCATCGGCTTCAAGCTGCTGCAGGACGTGATCTCGTCCATCACACCGCAGTACTGGACCTTCTGGGTCGGCCTGTTCCTGGTGGTACTGGTGCTGGTCGGGCGCGACCGCCTGTTCCGTCCCTGGACCTGGTTTGGCGCAGGCCGCAAGGCCGGGGCTGCCTCCAACACGGGAGGCCACTGACATGAACAACACCACCTCCAACACCGTGCTGTCGGCGCAAGGTCTGGTCAAACGTTTTGGCGGCATCACGGCCACCAACAACGTCACGCTGAACCTGCAAAAGGGCGCACGCCATGCGCTCATCGGCCCCAACGGCGCTGGCAAGACCACGCTCATCAACCTGCTGACCGGCGTGCTGGAGCCCACCGAAGGCTCCATCACGCTCGAAGGCCAGGACATCACGCGCCTGGCGCCGCACCAGCGCGTGCAGCGCGGCATGGTGCGCACCTTCCAGATCAACCAGCTGTTCGACACGCTCACGCCGCTCGAAACCTTGGCGCTCACCGTTTCGCAGCACCAGGGCCTGGGCGGCAAGTGGTGGCAGCCGCTGGGCGCGCGCAAAGCGGTCAATGAGCGCTGTGAACAACTGCTGGAGCAGTTCCACCTCACGTCCGTGATGGCCGAGGAAACGCGCGTGCTGGCCTACGGCAAGCGCCGCCTGCTGGAGATTGCGATTGCGCTGGCCTGCGAGCCGCGCGTGCTGCTGCTCGACGAACCCGTGGCCGGTGTGCCCGCCGGCGAGCGCGAAGAACTGCTGCAGACCGTAGCGGCCCTGCCCGCCGATGTCTCGGTGCTGTTGATCGAACACGATATGGACCTGGTTTTCAGCTTTGCCAACCGCATGACGGTGCTGGTCAACGGCACCGTGCTCACCGAGGGCGACCCCGACACCATTGCCAACGACCCGCAGGTGAAGGCCGTGTATCTGGGCCATGGGGAGGACGCCCATGTCTAAGACCGAGCTGCTGCGCATTGAAGGCCTGAGCGCAGGCTACGGCGAAGCCGTGGTGCTGCAAGGCATTTCGCTGGCCCTGCCCGAGGGCGACACCCTGGCCCTGCTGGGCCGCAACGGCACCGGCAAGACCACGCTCATCAACACGCTGGCCGGCGCCACGCGCCAGCACGCGGGCACGGTGAGCCTGGGCGGCGTGGCGCTGCACAAGCTGCCGTCGCACGAGCGCGCAGCCGCCGGCATCGGCTGGGTGCCGCAAGAGCGCAACATCTTCAAGTCGCTCACGGTGCACGAGAACCTCACGGCGGTGGCACGCCCAGGCCGTAAGGGCTCCACCGCGCGGCCGTGGACGCCCGAGCGTGTGTACGAAATGTTCCCGCGCCTGGCCGAGCGCAAGACCAACCTGGGCACACAGCTGTCGGGTGGCGAGCAGCAGATGCTGGCCGTGGGCCGCGCGCTGGTGCTCAACCCGCGCCTGCTGCTGCTCGACGAGCCGCTCGAAGGCCTGGCGCCCATCATCGTGGAAGAGCTGCTGCGCGCCATCCGCCGCATCACGCGCGAAGAGGGCCTGTCAGCCATCATCGTGGAGCAGCATCCGCAGGCCATCCTGGCCATCTCGGACCACGCCGCCGTGTTGGACCGGGGCACCGTGGTGCACACCGGCAGTGCGGCCGAGCTGAGCGCGCAACCCGAGCTGCTGGACCGCCTGCTGGGCGTGGCACGGTAGCGCGCACCATGGGCAGCGCTGTGCACCGCAGAACCCTCCTGGCATGGCTGGCAGCGTCGTTCGGCGGTGCGGCCAGTGCGCAGGCCGCTTTTCCCTCACGCCCGCTGCGCATCGTCGTGCCCAATGCGGCGGGCGGCGCGGCCGACATCACGGCGCGCACGGTGGGCCAGAAGATTGCTGGCCCGCTGGGGCAAAGCGTAGTCATCGAAAACAAACCCAGCGCTGGCGGCGTGGTAGCGGGAGACCTGGTGGTGCGGGCTGAGCCCGACGGCCACACGCTGCTGCTGGTGAGCAGTGGCACAGCGGTGAGCGCCGCGCTGTTCCAGTCGCTGCCGTTCGACACTCTCAAGGACTTTGCGCCTGTCTCGTTGCTGGCCACGTTTGATCTGGCCGTGGTGGTGAAGGAGGGAGGGCGCTTTCGCACACTGGGCGAGCTGCTGACGTATGCCCGCGCCCACCCCGGCCAGCTCAACATCGGCACACCGCAGATCGGCACCACACAGAACCTGGCAGCCGAGCTGTTCAAGGTGACGGCGGGCATTGACGCGCAGGTGGTGCCCTTCAACGGCACGCCGCCGGTCATCACGGCGCTGCGGGGTGGAGAGATCGACGTGATGGTCGATATTCTGGGTGGCCTCATGCCGCAGATCGGCTCCAAGGCCCTGCGGCCGCTGGCTGTGATGGGCGCGCAGCGGGCGCCGCAGTTGCCCGACGTGCCCACGGTGCGCGAAATCGGCGGGCCACTGGCGGGCTTCAACGTCACGTCGTGGAACGGCCTGGCCGTGCCTGCCAAGACGCCCCCGGCGGTGGTGGAGCGCCTCTCGCGCGAGGTACAGGCCGCACTGGCCCAGCCCGACGTCAAAAAGCGCCTGCTGGAGCTGAATCTGAATGCCCAGGGCAGCACCCCCGCGCAGCTGGGCGAGCACCTGGCCGCCGATGTGCGCCGCTGGAGCGACGTGATCGCCAAGGCCAAGATCGCGCGCCAGTGAGCGCTGCCGCTGCGGATCGTTGGCGGTGGTGAAAGGCGGAAAGGAACATCAAATGAACATCACACACATCGGCCTCGTGGGCTATGGCGAGGTGGGCAAGATCTTCAGTGCGGGCTTGCGCGTGCAGCCCGGCGTGGCCTCCGTCGCTGCGTGGGACCTGAAGCTGGCCGACCCCGCGCACCGCGACGACCTGCAGAAGCACGCAGCGCAGGCGGGTGTGGTGGCGGTGGATGCGATGCAGGCGCTGTGCGCGCGCTGCGACTGCATCATCTCAGCCGTCACCGCGTCGAACACGCTGGCCGTGGCGCAGGAGGCGGCGCAGCACATCCGCCCCGGCACCGTGTTCCTGGACCTCAACTCCGCATCGCCCGGCACCAAGCAGCAAGCGGCGGCGCTCATCGAGGCGCGGGGCGCGCACTATGTCGAGGCGGGGGTCATGACCTCCGTGCCGCCCTACGGCATCCGCGTGCCCATGCTGCTGGGCGGCGCGCAAGCTGCCGCACTGGCCGAGGTGCTGACCGGCTGGGGCATGGATGCCCAACCCGTGAGCGAGCAACTGGGCGTGGCCAGCGCCATCAAGATGTGCCGCAGCATCATGATCAAGGGCCTGGAGGCCTTGGTCATCGAAAGCTACGCCACCGCCCGCCACTACGGCGTGGAAGACCATGTACTGCCCACGCTGGCCGAAACCTTCCCGTCCATCGACTGGCACGAGCAGGGCCGCTACTTCTTCAGCCGCGTGGTGCAACACGGCCAGCGCCGCGCCGAGGAAATGCGCGAGTCCGCTCAGACGGTGCAAGAGGCTGGCATGGAGCCCCTGATGGCCTCCGCCATCGCCGCCAAGCAGCAATGGGTGGCCGAGCTGGCCCGCGAAGGCGTGTTTCAGGGCCTGCCCAAGGACGCACGCTGGCAGGACTATGCGGACCGGTTGTTGGAAAGCTTGCCATCCCCAGCTGCTGGGGACTGACGCCTCAGCCCCTTTGATTCGTCTCTGCTCCATGCAACTGGCGCGGCCGAATACCAGGGACGCCGAGCAAGGGCCGCCCCGCAGCGATGGCGTCGTCCCCCTGGGGGGAAGGCGCGCAGCGCCTCAGGGGGGAGATCTGTACAACGCCTGCAGCGTCGTCCGAATCAGCTCCGCCATGGCCTGCTGCGTCAGCGTGGCCGGGCGTTGCGAGCTGACGGCCATGAACAGCTTGCTGCGCAGGCGCGTGTTGCCGCTGGCTTCTGCCTCCTCTCCATCGCCGCCTGCGCCGTGGATGGGCCGGGTGCTGAACACCTCCGATTTGCCCGACGTGGTGACCGCATTCATGGGCAGCACCGCGCAGCCCGCGCCATCGGCCACCAGGTCCAGGATGGCGGCCACGCCGTCGATTTCCAGGCTGATCTGCGGGCGCTTGCCGCGTGCGGCGAGTTCGGACTCCACCAGCATGCGGATGGAGTTGGGGCGCGTGGGAATCACCAGCGGAAAGCGCGGCAGCTCGTCCAGCGGCAGGGGCGTGCGGGCGAGGGCATCAGCCTCTGCCTCGCTCTGGCCGGGGGCGCGGCGCTGCACCAGAAACAGGTCTTCCTCCAGCAGCGCCGTGGTCTCGATGCCCGGCGCGGGCGTGGTGTTGTAAAGCAGCGCAATGTCGAGCAGCCCGGTGGTCAGCGATTCGCGCATGGCCACGGACAGCCCCTCGCTGATGGCCAGCGCCGCGTCCGGCATCTTCACCCGGAAGGCGCGCGTCAGCGGCACCGTCAGCACCTTGGCGATGCTGGGCGGCAGGCCAATGGCCACGCGCCCGGCGAGGGCCCCGCGCACGCGGCCCAGCTCTTCCCGCGCGCGCTCCACCTGGTGCAGGATGCCGCGCCCGTGCTCCAGCAGCAGCTTGCCCGCCTCGGTGGGCGTGGCGCCCCGGCCGTTGCGCACCAGCAGGTTCTGGCGCAGCTCCACTTCCAGCAGGCGCACCTGGCGGCTCAGGGCGGGCTGGGCAATGTCCAGCACCACCGAGGCGCGGGTAAAGCTGCCCAGTTCGGCCACGCGCACAAAGTATTCGATCTGCTTGAGGTCCATGGGCAAGGTTCTCTGATATAGCTGTGGGTCAACGATCACGGAATGATATATCTGGTAGTGCCGGTGCCGCCTTCATGTTTGGGCCGCCGCTGCCCACAATCGGCGGCATGTATACAACTGCACGCACCGCCTGGGCCACCCGCAGCCCGGCAGGAGACAACGCATGACGCAGACCGTGATCCGAGGCATTTCTTCCATGGCCACGCGCCAGGTGCTGGCCGACCTGGTGGCCGGTTTTGCACAGCAGTCGGGCACGCAGGCCGCCATCGAATCGGTGGGCGGGGTGGACGCCGCTAAGCGCGTGGCCGCCGGTGAGGCATTCGACGTGGTGATCCTCGCGTCCGACGCCATCGACAAGCTTTTGGCCGCAGGCCACCTGGTGCCCGGCAGCAAGGTGGACTGGGTGCACTCTGGCGTGGCCGTGGCGGTGCCTGCGGGAGCGCCGCTGCCCGACCTGTCGAGCGAAGACGCCGTGCGTGCTGCCGTGTTGGCCGCGCCCAGCATCAGCCTGTCCACCGGCCCCAGCGGCGTGGCGCTGAGCAAACTGTTTGAGCGCTGGGGCATTGCCGAGCAGATCGCCCCGCGCATGGTGCAGGCGCCCCCCGGCGTGCCTGTGGGCTCGCTGGTGGCCAAGGGCGAAGTGGCGCTGGGCTTTCAGCAACTGAGCGAACTGCTGCATGTGCAGGGCATCCAGATCGTGGGCCCGCTGCCACCGGCCATCCAGATCACCACCACGTTTTCCGCAGGCATCGGCGTGCATTCGCAGCAGGTGGATGCCGCGCGTTCGCTGCTGGCCTACCTGACCTCGCCCGCTGCCGCAGACGCCAAACGCAAGCAGGGCATGGAGCCCGCCTGAAGCGATATGAACAACCCCCTGAGTCGCTTCGCGCCTTCCCCCTTCTCTCGCATTGCGGCGCAATGCGGGAAGGTGGACACCGCCAGCGCCTGGCAAGCGAAGCGCCGCTTAACGGCTTGGCGGCCCTTGCGCGGCGGTCCTGGCTTGTGCCGTGCTTGAGCATGGTCCACGCTCAGTAAGCAGCCCACGAACACAACCAACGAACGATCCAAGGAGCAACCCAATATGAGCCTCATCATCGACTGTCACGGCCACTACACCACAGCCCCCAAGGCGCTGGAGAACTGGCGCAATGCGCAGATCGCCGGCATCAAAGACCCGGCGGCCATGCCCAAGGTGGCCGACCTGAAGATCAGCGACGACGAGCTGCGCGAGTCCATCGAGACCAACCAGCTCAAGCTGATGAAAGAGCGCGGCAGCGACATCACGCTGTTCAGCCCCCGCGCCAGCTTCATGGCCCACCACATTGGCGACTTCAACGTGTCCAGCACCTGGGCGGCCATCTGCAACGAGCTGTGCTACCGCGTCTCCACGCTGTTCCCCGACCACTTTGTGCCCGTGGCCATGCTGCCGCAGTCGCCTGGCGTCGATCCTGCCACCTGCATCCCCGAGCTGGAAAAGTGCGTGAAGGAATACGGCGCGGTGGGCATCAACTTGAACCCCGATCCGTCGGGCGGCCACTGGACCAGCCCCCCGCTGACCGACAAGCACTGGTACCCCATCTACGAAAAGATGGTGGAGTACGACCTGCCCGCCATGATCCACGTGAGCACCAGCTGCAACGCGTGCTTCCACACCACCGGTGCGCACTACCTGAATGCCGACACCACGGCCTTCATGCAGCTCATCCAGGGCGATCTGTTCAAGGACTTCCCCACGCTCAAGTTCCTGATCCCGCATGGCGGCGGCGCGGTGCCTTACCACTGGGGCCGCTTCCGGGGCCTGGCGCAGGAGATGAAGAAGCCCCTGCTGCAAGAGCACCTGCTGAACAACGTGTTCTTTGACACCTGCGTGTACCACCAGCCCGGCATCGACCTGCTGAACACCGTGATCCCGGTGAAGAACGTGCTGTTTGCCAGCGAAATGATCGGCGCGGTGCGCGGCATCGACCCCACCACGGGCAACTACTACGACGATACCAAGCGCTACATCGAGGCCTCCACCATCCTGAGCGCCGACGACAAGCACCAGATCTACGAAGCCAACACGCGCCGCGTGTTCTCCCGACTCGATTCACGCCTGAAGGCAAAGGGGCTCTGACATGTTTGAACTTGGCGTTGTCTACCGCAACATCACCCGCGCCGACCGCGCAGCGGCCGACGGCCTGGCCGCCCTCGGCTCGGCCACCGTGCACGAGGCCATGGGCCGCGTGGGCCTGCTCAAGCCCTACATGCGCCCCATCTACAGCGGCCAGCAGGTCAGCGGCACGGCCGTCACCGTGCTGCTGCAGCCCGGCGACAACTGGATGATGCATGTGGCGGCCGAGCAGATCCAGCCCGGCGACATCGTGGTGGCGGCCGTCACCTCGGAATGCACCGACGGCTACTTTGGCGACCTGCTGGCCACCAGCTTCCAGGCCCGTGGCGCGCGCGCCCTCATCATCGACGCGGGTGTGCGCGACGTGAAGACGCTGCAGGAGATGAACTTCCCCGTGTGGAGCAAGGCCATCAGCAGCAAGGGCACCATCAAGGCCACGCTGGGCTCGGTCAACATCCCTGTGGTGTGCGCCGGTGCGCTGGTCACGCCGGGCGACGTGATCGTGGCCGACGACGACGGCGTGGTGTGTGTGCCCGCCGCCCGTGCAGCCGAGACGCTGGCCGCCGCACAGAAGCGCGAGAGCTTTGAAGGCGAGAAGCGCGCCAAGCTCGCCAGCGGCGTGCTGGGCCTCGACATGTACAACATGCGCCCTGGTCTGGAGAAGGCGGGCCTCAAGTACATCGACTGAGCGGTTTTTCAGCCTTTTGGGTTGCAAGCGCTAGTGAATCATGCGCTTGCAGCTATGCAATTTATAGCAAACAGTTTCTTCAGAAGCTTCTTCTTTCCATGCGTTGTTCCGTGTCTCCCGTTTCCCTTTCCCGCCGTGCAGGCCTGGCCTTGGGCCTGGCGGCTGCGCTGGGCTGTGTGCCCCAGCTCGCCGCGGCGCAGGCGTTTCCGTCCAAGCCCGTGCGCATCATCACCCCCTTCCCGGTGGGGGGCGGCCCCGATGGCGTGGCGCGCCTGGTGGCCGACAAGCTCTCCAAAACCTGGGGCCAGTCGGTGGTGGTGGAAAACCGCCCCGGCGGCAACGGCTTCATTGCGATCGATGCCTTTAAGCGCGGCGCCAAGGACGGGCATGACCTGATCGTGCTCGACAACGTGCACCTGGCCGCCTACCCCAGCCTGTTCAAGAAGCTGCCCTACGACACGGCCAAGGACTTCGACACACTGCTGCCGCTGTTCAAGACCTACTTCTTCTTCACCGTGGCCGCCAACAGCAAATACAAGGCCGTGAGCGACATCGTGGCCGACGCCAAGGCCAACCCTGGCAAGCTCAACTACGGCTCCTGGTCCATCGGCAACCCGGTGCACCTGGGCTCCGAGCTGTTTGAAAGCGCCACCGGCACGCAGATGGAACACGTGCTCTACAAAGAGACCACGCAGCTCTACACCTCGGTCTCCACCGGCGAACTGTCGTTTGCGCTGGGCAGTGCTGCCACCGCCGGGCCGCTGCAGCGCGCGGGCAAGCTGCGCTTTCTGGCCGTCACTGCGCCGCAGCGCCTGGCCAGCTTTCCGGACGTGCCCACTGTGGGCGAATCGGGCGGCCCCAAGGGCTTTGAGGTGACGGGCTGGAACGCCATTGCCGTGCCGCCCGGCCTGCCCGCTGCCGTGACCGACAAGATCCGCAAGGACATCGAGCAAGCCCTGTCGGGCGCCGATGTGCAGGAGAAGTTCAAGAGCTTTGGCTACGAGCCCTTCCCCACCACTCGCGCGCAATTCACCCAGTTCGTCAAGGACGAGAGCCAGCGCTTTGGCGAGGTGATTAAGAAGGCCAACGTGTCCCTCGACTGACCCGCCCCCACCCAGCAACCAAGGACCCACGCCCATGAGCGAATTCACCAAGACCCCCGGCTGGCTGGACTGGTACGCCGGCCCCAGCAAACCCCGCTTCCAGGTGCCTGCAGGCGCGGTGGACGCGCACTGCCACGTGTTCGGCCCCGGGGCAGAGTTCCCCTACGCCCCCGAGCGCAAATACACCCCCTGCGACGCCAGCAAGCACCAGCTGTACGCGCTGCGCGACCACCTGGGCTTTGCACGCAATGTGGTCGTGCAGGCCACCTGCCACGGTGCGGACAACCGCGCCATGGTGGATGCGCTGGTGCACTCCGGCGGCAAGGCGCGTGGCGTGGCCACCGTCAAGCGCTCGGTCACTGACCAGGAACTGCAGGCCATGCACGACGCCGGTGTGCGCGGCGTGCGCTTCAACTTCGTCAAGCGCCTGGTGGACTTCACGCCCAAGGACGAGCTGATGGAGATTGCCGCGCGCATCGCCAAGCTCGGCTGGCACGTGGTGATCTACTTTGAGGCGGTGGACCTGCCCGAGCTGTGGGACTTCTTCACCGCGCTGCCCACCACCGTGGTGGTGGACCACATGGGCCGCCCCGATGTGAGCAAGCCGGTGGACGGCCCGGAGTTTGAGCTGTTCCTGAAGTTCATGCGCCAGCACCCCAATGTGTGGAGCAAGGTGAGCTGCCCTGAGCGCCTGAGCGTCACCGGCCCCAAGGCGCTGAATGGTGAGCAGAACGCATACCAGGACGTGGTGCCCTTTGCCCGCAAGGTGGTCGCAGAGTTCCCCGACCGCGTGCTGTGGGGCACCGACTGGCCGCACCCCAACCTCAAGGACCACATGCCCGACGACGGCCTGCTGGTGGACTTCATCCCGCACATCGCGCCCACGGCCGAGCTGCAGCGCAAGCTGCTGGTGGACAACCCCATGCGCCTGTACTGGCCCGAAGAAGTGACCCAGAAAGGCTGACGCCATGCCACTCGACAAACCCTACCTGGACGTGCCCGGCACGACCATTTTTGATGCGGAGCAAAGCCGCAAAGGCTACTGGCTGAACCAGTTCTGCATGAGCCTGATGAAGGCCGAGAACCGCGCACGCTTCAAGGCCAACGAACGCGCCTACCTGGACGAGTGGGCGATGACCGAAGAGCAGAAGCAGGCCGTGCTGGCACGCGACCTGAACTGGTGCATCCGCCTGGGCGGCAACATCTACTTTTTGGCCAAGATTGGTGCCACCGACGGCAAGAGCTTCCAGCAGATGGCGGGCAGCATGACCGGCATGACGGAAGAGGAATACCGCAACATGATGATCAGCGGCGGCCGCTCGGCCAATGGCAACCGCGTGATCGGCGAAGACGGCGACGCACAGGCGCACCGGCAGCCGCAAGGCAAGGGCCACGTGCTGCAGCAAGCCGCAGTGGGCAAGAAAGGAAACTGACCATGGCCAAGATCACCGCCTCCGTGTTCACGTCGCACGTGCCTGCCATCGGCGCTGCGCTGGACCTGGGCAAGACACAAGAAGATTACTGGAAGCCGCTGTTCGCGGGCTACGACTTCTCCAAGCAGTGGATGAAGGACAACAAGCCCGACGTGATCTTCCTGGTCTACAACGACCACGCCACGGCTTTCAGCCTGGAGATGATTCCCACGTTCGCCATCGGCACGGCCGCGCAGTTCCAGCCCGCCGACGAGGGCTGGGGCCCCCGCCCCGTGCCCGTGGTGCAGGGCCACCCAGACCTGGCGGCGCACATTGCGCAGTCGGTCATCCAGCAGGACTTTGACCTCACCATCGTCAACAAGATGGATGTGGACCACGGCCTCACCGTGCCGCTGTCGCTGATGTGCGGCGAGCAAGACCCCAAGACGGGTGCCTGGCCCTGCCCGGTGATCCCGTTCGCCGTCAACGTGGTGCAGTACCCCGTGCCCAGCGGCCGCCGTTGCTACAACCTGGGCCAGGCCATCCGCAAGGCGGTGGAGAGCTACGACGAAGACCTGAACGTGCACATCTGGGGCACGGGCGGCATGAGCCACCAGCTGCAGGGCCCGCGTGCCGGCCTCATCAACAAGGAGTTCGACAACGCCTTCCTCGACAAGCTCATCAGTGACCCCGAAGCCGCTGCCAGCATCCCGCACATCGACTACGTGCGCGAGGCGGGCAGCGAAGGCATCGAGCTGGTGATGTGGCTCATCGCACGCGGCGCCATGGCCGATGTGGCCGGTGGCAAGCCGCCAAAGGTGGCGCACCGCTTCTACCATGTGCCCGCGTCCAATACCGCCGTGGGCCACCTGATTCTTGAGAACACGTAAAAACACGCCAAAGGACACACACCATGACCATCAAAGTCGCACTCGCAGGCGCTGGCGCCTTCGGCATCAAGCACCTGGACGGCATCAAGAACATTCCCGATGTGGAAGTCGTCTCCCTCATCAGCCGCGACCTGGCCAAGACCCAGGAAGTGGCCGACAAGTACGGCATCAAGCACGTCACCACCGACCTGGCCGACAGCCTGGCCATCAAGGAAGTGGACGCCGTGATCCTGTGCACGCCCACGCAGATGCACGCCAGCCAGACCATTGCCTGTCTGGAAGCGGGCAAGCACGTGCAGGTCGAGATCCCGCTGTGCGACGTGCTGGCCGATGGCGAGAAGGTTGTCGCCCTGCAAAAGCAGACCGGCCTGGTGGCCATGTGCGGCCACACCCGCCGCTTCAACCCCAGCCACCAGTACGTGCACAAGAAAATCACGGCCGGCGAGTTCAACATCCAGCAGATGGATGTGCAGACCTACTTCTTCCGCCGCACCAACATGAACGCGCTGGGCCAGCCCCGCAGCTGGACGGACCACCTGCTGTGGCACCACGCTGCCCACACGGTGGACCTGTTCGCCTACCAGGCTGGCAGCCCCATCGTCAAAGCCAACGCCATTCAGGGCCCCATCCACAAGGACCTGGGCATTGCCATGGACATGAGCATTCAGCTCCAGGCCGCCAACGGCGCCATCTGCACGCTGTCGCTCAGCTTCAACAACGACGGCCCGCTGGGCACCTTCTTCCGCTACATCGGCGACACCGCCACCTACATCGCCCGCTACGACGATCTGGTGAACGGCAAGGAAGAGAAGATCGATGTGAGCAAGGTTGATGTGTCGATGAACGGCATCGAGCTGCAAGACCGCGAGTTCTTCGCCGCGATCAAGGAAGGCCGTGAGCCCAACGCCAGCGTGGCGCAGGTGCTGCCGTGCTACCAGGTGCTGCACAACCTGGAGCAGCAGCTCAACGCAGGCTGATTGCAAGCCAAATAGGCTGCTGGCGCTTATCCATCAAGCGCTAGCAGCTATTAATTTGATAGTGATTGGGGTGTGCGGCCTCACCCTTTCAATGCCGTCTTGTGCTCGATGACGCGCGAGACCAGGCCGTAGTCCACCGCCTCCTCGGCCGACATCCAGCGGTCCCGCTCGATGTCTGCCAGCACCACCTCCAGTGGCTTGCCCGTCTGCCGGGCAATGGTGTCCGCAATTCGCTCACGCGCTTTCACCATCTCGCGTGCCTGGATGGCGATGTCGCTGGCCGGGCCACCTGCGCCGCCGCTGGGCTGGTGGATCAGAAAGCGTGTGTTGGGCAGGCAGAACCGCCGCTCGCGCGGTGCCGCCAGGTACAGGTGTGTGGCTGCACTGCCCACCCAGCCGGTGCCGATCATGTTCACCGGCGCAGAAATGAAGCGCACCAGGTCGTGGATCGTGTCGCCCGACTCCAGGTGCCCACCGGGCGAGCTCACCAGCATGTCGATGGGCTCGGCGCTCTCTGCGTCCAGCGCAATCAGCCGCCGCGCCACATCGGCGGCCACGGTGTCGGTGATGGTGCCGAAGACCAGCAGGGTGCGCGCCTTGAAGGCCTTTTCTTCCAGGTACGACGTGCGCGGCTCGGCGCCTGGGGCGGAGGATGGGGTGTGGGTGTCTGGCGTGTCCATGGGGCCAAGTCCTTGAAAAGAGTGACAGGACTGCCTTGACGAACGAGACACGCCGGGCGTGACATTTCCGTGCGCTGGCGCATTCAGGGGAGCGCTGCAGAGCGGACCGAATGGCCCGCTCTGTGCCCCTGGGACTGCTCAGCTCACCGCCACGCGCTGCCCCGGCGCAATGGTGGGCGGCGCCGCGTTCAGCGTCTCGATGGCAAACCCCGCCGCCGCCTTGTAGCGGGCCATGAAGCCCTCGCGCTCCTCGCGCGGCAGCACGTCGTCGATGTGGTCGAACACCCCACCGCAGCGCTCGTCCACCAGCCCCAGCAGGCCAAAGGGGCCAGAACCCCGGTTGCGCAGCACCAGCGCGGAGATGTCCTTGCACAGCTTGTCGTCGTAGGCGCGCAGCGCCTGCGGACCCACGCCATGCGCCACCAGCTGCGCGCCCAGCACGCGTGCATCCACAATCGCCTGGCTGGCACCGTTGGAGCCCACGGGGTACATCACATGCGCCGCATCGCCCAGCAGCGCCACGCGGCCGTCTACCCAGGTGGGCACGGGGTCGCGGTCGATCATGGGGTACTCAAAAATGTCCTTGGCACCGCGCAGCATGGCGGGCACGTCCAGCCAGCTGTAGTTCCAGCCGTCGAAGTGGTGGATGAACTCCTCCAGCGCCACGCGCCGGTTCCAGTCGCCGTGCTGCCAGCCGCCCTGGTTGTCCACCGTGATCTCGGCGATCCAGTTGATGGTGGCCAGGCCTGTGGCCGGGTCGGGCGGCGTGATGGGGTAGAACACCACCCGGTGCCGCAGCGAGCCCACGCCCACAAACGACGCGCCTGTGCGCACCGGCACCCCCGGCGTGGTGCCGCGCCACATGATGGCTCCGCCCCACTGGATGGGCGGCTGCGTGGGGTGCATTTGCGCCCGCACGGCCGAGTGCAGGCCGTCGGCCGCAATCAGCAGCGAGCCCGCTACTTCGCGTTGCGTGCCGTCGCGTGTTTCGACGATGGCGGTGACGCCATTCGCATCCTGCCGGTAGCCCACCACACGTTGCCCCAGCTGCACGGCGTTGTCGCCCAGGCGGGCTTTGACAGCGTGGTACAGCATCATCTGCAGCTGCCCCCGGTGCACCGAATACTGCGGCCAGTGGTAGCCCGCCCCCAGGCCGCGCGGCTCGGCATACACCTCGTTCCCGTTGCGGCCCACCAGCGCCCATTCGCGTGCCTGCAGGCCAATGGTGTCCAGCACGTCGTTGCCAAACCCCAGGTCGTGCAGTTCGCGCACGGCGTTGGGCTGCAGGTTGATGCCCACGCCCAGCGGCTGCAGTTCCGGCACCGTTTCAAAGACGATGCAGGGCACGCCGATCTGGTGCAGGGTGAGGGCGGTGGCCATGCCACCAATGCCACCCCCAGCGATCAGCACGGGGTGGGTGGAAGAAGGGTGTGAAGTAGTAGGTGCGCCAGACATGCCGAGATTGTCCATGCAATAGCGGCCTGGACATGTCTCGGTAGCTCTTGGATCCCCTTTGGGTGTATGTTCAGCACCTGCCTGAAATTTACCCGCTCGGCATTTGCGGTTCTCCGGCTCAAAAGACAACGGACCGGCTGGATGTGTGTAGCTTTAGCCTCCTGGCACCTTGCCCATAGCCTTCAATTTTCCCACCTTGGAATCGGGGTCCAGTTTGGGTGCCGCGAAATAGTTATCACCTTGCTTGAGAAAGTACCAACACAGATTGGTGCTGCTGTTCCAGGTCGTGAAAGTCTTGGGAGTACAGACTTTTCCATCGTCCTCCACGCGCCACGAACCCATCGCAGGCGATTCGGTTCGGCTGCTGTAGTGATACCCCTTACCGGATATTTTTCCGTCGGCGGAGAAAAACAGTTCCTCCTCCCCTTGTCGATTGGGCCATTGAGTCTCGATCCGCAGGGGGATTAGTTCCTGCCAGTCAGCTTTGGTGAGGGCGACCCCGCCCTTTTCCGTTAGCTCGGCAACGGTACTTTGAGAAACGGCAAGTCCCGGGATGGCCAGCAAGACCATCGGAAGAACGAGTTTTGTCCAATTGCGCTTCATGGCGACTCCGTAGAGGGTGGGGTGGCAGGGCGTTTCCGTTAGACGGTACCTTTGAATGCCTTGTTCATGGCATGTACAAGATAGCCCATAGTTGGGCGATCTCAAAGCGTCATTTGTTGGCTCGCCCGGCATTTGAGGCTGCTTCTAGCCCGCGCGACCTATTCGTAAAGTCGGAGAGACGAAGGAGGAGAGTTGCTGTACCGTGACCCAGCTTGCCGCGCTTGCCGTAAGCTCGCGGCATGCAACAAAGAAACCTTGGACCTTTCTCCGTCTCGGCCATCGGCCTGGGCTGCATGAACCTCTCACACGCCTATGGCGCGCCGGTGTCTGCCGAGCAGGGCGAGCGCGTGCTGCTGGCCGCGCTGGATGCGGGCGTGACCCTGTTCGACACTGCCACGCTCTATGGCTTTGGCGCCAACGAAACCCTGGTGGGCCGTGTGCTGAAGCAGCACCGCAGCCGTTTCACCCTGGCCAGCAAATGCGGCATGCAGGGCGTGGATGTGAACGGCGACGGCAAGCTGGTGCGCGTGATCGATGGCCGTCCCGCCACCCTGCGCCAGACCTGCGAAGACAGCCTGCGTCGCCTGCAGACCGATGTGATCGACCTGTATTACCTGCACCGCTGGGACAAGAAGGTGCCCATCGAAGACAGCGTGGGCGCACTGGCCGATCTGGTGCGCGCGGGCAAGATCCGCAGCATCGGCCTGTCGGAGGTATCGGCCACCACCCTGCGCAAGGCCCACGCGGTGCACCCCATTGCGGCGGTGCAGACCGAGTATTCGCTGTGGACGCGCAACCCCGAGATCGCCGTGCTGGACGCCTGCCGCGAGCTGGGTGCCGCCTTTGTGGCGTTCAGCCCCGTGGCGCGGGGCTTTCTCTGTGGCGAGCTGCGCGATGTGAGCACGCTCGACGCCAAGGACATCCGCCGCGCCATGCCCCGTTTTGCGCCCGACGCCTATGCGGCCAACCTGGCGCTGCTCGACAGATACCAGGCCATTGCGCGCGATGTGGGCTGCACGCCCGCCCAGCTGGCGCTGGCATGGCTACTGCACAAGGCCGAGCACATCATCCCCATCCCCGGCACCTCCAGCGTGGCGCATTTGCAGGACAACTTGGGCGCCGTCGATGTGCGGCTGGATGCCGCCACCATGGCGCAGCTGGACGCACTGATCAACGAGCGCACGGTGGTGGGCAGCCGCTACAACGCGCAGAGCGCGAGTGAAGTCGATACCGAGACGTTTGAAGACCGCGCAGCGTGAGCGGCGCGGTCTTTGTTGCGTTTATTGATATAGGCCGCAGAAACCGGCGTGGCTCAAGCCAGCGGCCGCCGCGCAAGGGCCGCCAAACCGCATGGGCGGCGCTTCGTTAGCGTGCGATGGCGGCGTCTTCCTGCCCGCAACGCGCAGCGGTGCGAGAGCGGGGGAAGGCGCGCAGCGCCTCAGGGGGTGTGCTTTATCTCCCGCGCAGGATCCCCTTGTCATCTGCAATCACGATCTCCACGCGGCGGTTCATGGCGCGGCCTTCGGGTGATGCGTTATCAGCCACTGGGTGGGCCTTGCCATAGCCGCGTGCGGTGATGCGGCTGCTGTCCACCCCGCGCTGCACCAGCGCATCGCGCACGGCCTGCGCGCGGCGGTCTGACAGGTCCTGGTTGTAGCTGTCGCCACCCACGCTGTCGGTGTAGCCCTCGATCAGCAGCTTGCGGTCGGGGAACTGCTTGAGGAAGTTGGCCAGCTTGTCCAGACGTGGGGCTGCCTGTGCCGACAGTTCGGCCTTGTTGAAGGCAAACAGCACATCGCCCAAGGTCACCAGCAGGCCGCGTTCGGTTTGCTGGGCTTCCATGTCGCGCAGCTGGGCTTCGAGTGCGCGCACACGGTCCTGCGCGGCGTTGGCCTGGGCCATGGCGGCGGTGGCTTGTGCCTGCTGTTGTGCGGCGCGCTGCTCGGCGCTCATCGCCTGTTGCTGGGCCTGTTGTGCGCGCAGGCGGGCGGCATCGGCCTCTTGGGTGCGGGCCTGCAGGCGGATGCGATCCGCTTCGCTTCCGGCCTGTTTGATGTTGGCATCGAGCTGGCGCGCGCGGGCCGTGTTGGTGGCGATCTCGGCACGCTGGCGGGCGATGTACGCTAGGTGGTTGGTCTCAGACGTGTCCTTGTCATCGGCCCACACGCGGTCGGCCTGGGCCAGTGCATCGGTAGCCTGCTTGAGTTCGAGCTGGGCGTACTGGTTGACGGCCGGGTCGCCTGCCGCAGTGCTCACGGCAGTGCGGGCCTCTTCGAGGGCGGGCGACGGGGTGGTACTGGCGCAGGCGGCCAGCAGGCCCACAGCAATCAGGCTGGTGCACAGGGCGGTGGTGCGGTGAAAAAAGCGTGGCATGGTCGGGTGTTCCTTGGGTGTTGGGTGAATTCAATCGCGGGGCCATCGCGGGCCTTGGCGCCGGTGCGCGAGAGGCGCAGCCGCCAGGTGGGGCGCACTGGGCACCGCGCAGGGCGATGGGCTAGCGGGGGGATCGGCGGTTGATTTCTTCCTGCAGTGCGCGGATGCTGTCCTGCACCTGGGCCAGGGTGGCGGCATTGCCCGCGGCGTCGGCGCGGGTCTCGGCCACGCGGGCATCGACCTCGGCCTCTGCGGCCAGGCGGCGCGCGGCCACATAGTCCTTTTCTGCCATGGCCTTCTCGGCCTGGATGAGCTTCTCGCGGGCCTGCTGCAGCTGCACGGGGGCGCTGGTGGCCACTGCCGGTGCCGCCGCCACGCGGTTCACGGTGGTGCGGGTGACCGCCATCTGTTCAGTAGGGGCGGGGGTGGACGAGCAGGCGGCCAGTGCGCCCAGTGCGAGTGCCGCTGTGGCAGTGCGGATCAGTGCAGTTGAATGCATGGTGTGTGGGACTCCTCTGGAGGTTGTTGGAGACGCCGCACCCGTGTGGGGTGGGCAACCAGTGGGTTCTGCTGTTGATGCATTGTTGGGCCCCGCTCGGCGAGCGGGCGTAGGTCCCGCCTCTGTATCGCTGTCGGGCATGTCTTACGAACATTTGCACGCCGGGCGCTGACACTGTGAGTGCGACGGATGTGAAGGCCCGTTGGGGAACTCTCGCTTTGCAGGGGTCTCGATCAAGGGCAATACGCACGCACACCGCGTTGTCCCCAGGCCGCGCCATCTGCTGCCGATGCTTTTGCGCGGACTGCGCGCGCACGCCGTACGCCCGCGTTCACCTATCCCCATTGCACAACGAAGAGGAGAGTTACTGCATGCCGCCATCCACGTTTTTCACCTGGGTCCAGGAGACCACTTTTGCGGGTGTGCCGCTATGGAGCCTGTGTGTGGCCCTGGCGGCGGCTGTCGCTACCTACGCCGCCATCCTTGTGGTGTTGCACTTGCTGACCCGCCGCGCCAAAGGGTGGGCCACGCAGTCACACAGCGGTATGGCACTGACCCTGGTGGACGTGCTGGAAGGCACGAGCCGCACGCTGATGCTGGTGGTGGCACTGCTCGTGGGCGCCAGCCTGCTGGACCTGCCGGGCCGCTGGGAGAGCCGTCTGAGCCAGCTGTGGTTTGTGGCCGTGGCGCTGCAGATGGGGCTGTGGGGCATGCGCGCGATCGGCATCGGCGTGCGCCGCTATGTGGAGCGGCACTCGTCCAGCGGCATGACGCAGGTCAGCGCTTCGGCCACGCTCATGTCGTGGGGGCTGCGCACGCTGCTGTGGAGCGTGGTGCTGCTGGCCATCTTGTCCAACGTGGGGGTGAACATCACGGCCTTCATCGCCAGCCTGGGGGTGGGCGGTATTGCCGTGGCGCTGGCGGTGCAGAACATCCTGGGCGACTTGTTTGCCTCGCTGGCGATTGCGGTGGACAAACCCTTTGAGGTGGGCGACTTCATCGTGGTGGGTAACGTGTCGGGCACGGTGCAAGTGATCGGTCTCAAGACCACGCGCATCCGCAGCTTGCAGGGCGAGCAGATCGTGATGTCCAACACCGACCTGCTCAAGCAGACCATCAGCAACTTCCGCATGCTGGAGCGGCGGCGCATCGTGTTCACCTTTGGCGTGGCCTATGACACCACCCCCGAGCAGGCGGAGGCGATTCCAGGCGTGGTGCGCAAGCTCATCGAGTCGCACCCGGAGCTGCGCTTTGACCGTGCGCATTTCAAGGCGCTGGGCACCAACTCGCTGGACTACGAGGTGGTCTATATCGTCGAAGACCCGGCCTACAACCTCTACATGGACCTGCAGCAGTCCATCAACCTGGGGCTGCTGCGCGAGTTCAAGGCCATGGGGGTGGAGTTTGCGTTCCCCACCCGCACGGTGCACATTGCCAGCACGCCGCCGCAGGCATCCGCAGTGGCCGCGACCTGATTCTGCGGACCAGCGCCGCGCAGGCGAAAAAAAAGCCGGCAGCCTTTGCAGGCGGCCGGCTTGAACAGGGTAGTTACCTCTAGCGCTTTTTCAACTTCTCAAAGAACGCTTACTTGGCGACCACGCGCACCATTTCCAGGCACTTGTTCGAGTAGCCCCATTCGTTGTCGTACCAGCTCACGACCTTGACGAAGGTGCCGTCCAGCGCGATGCCGGCGTCCGCGTCAAAGATCGAAGTGCGGGTGTCGCCACGGAAGTCGGTGGCCACCACCTTGTCTTCGGTGTAGCCCAGCACGCCCTTCAGCGCGCCTTCGGACTGGGCCTTCATCTCGGCCTTGATTTCTTCGTAGGTGGCGGCCTTTTCCAGCTCCACTGTCAGGTCCACCACCGACACGTCGGAGGTGGGCACGCGGAAGGACATGCCGGTCAGCTTCTTGTTGAGGGCTGGGATCACCACGCCCACGGCCTTGGCAGCGCCAGTGCTCGAAGGAATGATGTTTTCCAGAATGCCACGGCCACCGCGCCAGTCCTTGTTCGAAGGGCCGTCCACGGTCTTTTGCGTGGCGGTGGCGGCGTGCACGGTGGTCATCAGACCGCGCTTGATGCCCCACTTGTCGTTCAGCACCTTGGCCACGGGGGCCAGGCAGTTGGTGGTGCACGATGCATTGGAGATGATGGCCTGGCCCGCGTAGGTGTCGTGGTTCACGCCGAACACGAACATGGGGGTGTCGTCCTTGGAGGGGGCCGACAGCACGACCTTCTTGGCGCCTGCGTCGATGTGCTTCTGTGCCGTGACCTTGTCCAGGAAGAGGCCGGTGGATTCGATCACGATGTCGGCGCCGACTTCGTTCCACTTCAGGTTGGCAGGGTCGCGCTCTTGCGTCAGGCGGATCTTCTTGCCGTTGACGATCAGGGTGTTGCCTTCCACGGCCACGGTGCCGTCGAAGCGGCCGTGCACCGAGTCGTACTGCAGCATGTAGGCCAGGTAGTCGGGCTCCAGCAGGTCGTTGATGCCCACGACTTCGATGTCGCTGAAGTTCTGGATGGCCGAGCGCAGCACGTTGCGGCCGATGCGGCCGAAGCCGTTGATACCAATCTTGATCGTCATAGGGAGCCTCTTCAAAGTTGCAAAGTCGAAATCGGGAATCTGCCGCTGCGCGCCCGCTGGCAGCGGGGCACAGCGGGCAGAAGAAGTTTTAGCGGACCTTCTTGGCGGGCTTCAGGCGCGCAGCACCGGTGGCCACCAGCACGGCATCGGCCACGTTCTCTTCGGTGAAGCCGAAGTGCTTGAACAGCACGGGCGCGGGGGCCGATTCGCCGTAGGTGTCGATGCCCACCACGGCGGCGCAGCCGTATTTCCACCAGCCGTCGGTCACGCCCATTTCCACGGCCACGCGCGGTACGCCGGCAGGCAGCACGCTGCTCTTGTACTTGGCGTCTTCACGGTCGAAGGTGGTGGTGCTGGGCATGGAGACCACGCGCACCGGCACCTTCTTGTCGGCCAGCAGGCGCTGGGCCTTCAGGGCGAGCTGCACTTCGGAGCCGGTGGCGATGATCACGGCCGCGGGCTTCTTCTTGAGGCCCACATCGGCAGGCTCGCTCAGCACGTAGGCACCGCGCGAGATGTCGCCCAGGTCGCGCTTGGGCGCGTACGGAAGGTTCTGGCGCGACAGGGCCAGCACGGTGGGCTTGTTGCGGTTGGACAGGGCCACGCTCCAGGCCACGGCGGTTTCGGCCGTGTCGGCAGGGCGCCACACATCGAGGTTGGGGATCAGGCGCAGGCTGGCCACATGCTCGATGGACTGGTGCGTGGGGCCGTCTTCGCCCAGGCCGATGGAGTCGTGCGTGAACACGTGGATCACGCGCTGCTTCATCAGCGCGGCCATGCGGATGGCATTGCGGCTGTAGTCGCTGAACGTGAGGAAGGTGCCGCCGTAGGGGATGAAGCCGCCGTGCAGTGCCACGCCGTTCATGATGGCGGCCATGCCGAACTCGCGCACGCCGTAGTTGATGTGGCGGCCACCGATCTTCTGGCCTTCGGCCACTTCGGTCTTGACCACGTTGCCCTGCATGTCGAAGCGCAGGTTGGGCGTGCTCTTGGTGTTGGTGAGGTTGGAGCCGGTCAGGTCGGCGCTGCCGCCCAGCAGTTCGGGCAGGGCTGCGGTGAAGGCTTCCAGCGCCAGCTGGCTGGCCTTGCGGCTGGCCACGGTTTCGCCCTTGGTGTGGGCGGCCACCACGGTGTCCACGGCCACCTGGGCAAAGTTGGCGGGCAGGTCGCCCTTCATGCGGCGGGTGAATTCGGCTGCCAGCTCGGGGAAGGCCTTGCTGTAGGCGGCAAAGCGGTCATTCCAGGCTGCTTCGGCTTGTTGGCCGCTGGCCTTGGCGTCCCAGCCGGCGTAAACGTCTTCGGGGATGGCGAAGGGCTCTGCCGTCCAGCCCAGGGCTTCGCGGGTGAGCTTGATTTCTTCAGCGCCCAGGGGCTCGCCGTGGGCCTTGGAGGTGTTGGCGCGGTTGGGGCTGCCCTTGCCGATGTGCGTCTTGCAGATGACCAGCGTGGGGCGCTCGGTCTGCTTCTTGGCTTCGGCAATCGCGTCCGCCACCTTGTCGGCATCGTGGCCGTCGATGGGGCCGATCACGTTCCAGCCGGCGGACACAAAACGCAGGGCGGTGTTGTCGGCAAACCAGGGCGTCACCTGGCCGTCGATGGAGATGCCGTTGTCGTCGTACAGGGCGATCAGCTTGTTCAGCTTCCAGGCGCCGGCCAGCGAAATCGCTTCCTGGCTGATGCCTTCCATCAGGCAGCCGTCGCCCAGGAACACGTAGGTGTTGTGGTCCACCACGGCATGGCCTTCGCGGTTGAACTCGGCGGCCAGCAGCTTCTCGGCCAGCGCAAAGCCCACGGCGTTGGTGATGCCCTGGCCCAGCGGGCCTGTGGTGGTTTCCACGCCGGGGGTGATGCCCACTTCGGGGTGGCCGGCGGTCTTGCTGTGCAGCTGGCGGAAGTTCTTCAGCTCGCTCATGGGCAGGTCGTAGCCCGTGAGGTGCAGCAGCGAATAGATCAGCATCGAACCGTGGCCGTTGCTCAGCACAAAACGGTCGCGGTCAAACCACTGGGGGTTGGTGGGGTTGTGCTTGAGGTGGCGAGCCCACAGGCCCACGGCCATGTCGGCCATGCCCATGGGGGCGCCGGGGTGGCCGGAGTTGGCTTGTTGAACGGCGTCCATGGCCAATGCGCGGATCGCATTTGCCATCTGTTGGGATTGCTGGGTGTTGGCCATGGGGGAGTGGTTCAGGGTGGGAGGTTCAGGGGAAACCCGGCATTTTACCGGCGCGGCTTTCACCCGCCTGAATCGGCCAGCAGCGCGCAGGGCGCAGGGCGTCAATGCACTACAGTGCGGGCCATGCAAGGACTGCACCTCACTGCCGATCTCCAGGGCTGCCGCTGCGCCAGTGCCTGGCTGCTGGACGCCACCGCCCTGGGCCGGGCCTGTACCGATGCGGTGCGCGCCGCCGGGCTGCAGGCCGTGGGGCAGTTGTTTCATGAATTTCCGGCCACAGCGCATGGCCCTGGTGGGGTGACAGCTACTGTTTTGCTAGCGGAGTCGCACCTGTGTGTGCACACCTGGCCCGAGCAGCGCGCGGTGACGCTGGATGTGTATGTGTGCAACTTCGGCGCCGACCATTCGGCCAAAGCGCACGCGCTGATGGACACGCTGCTGGCCTTGTTCCGGCCCACGGCCGTGGATCGCCACGCGCTGCAGCGGGGTGCGGTGAGCGGGGTGGCGGCATGAGTCCTGTTCACCACCAGGTGCCCGCCCTGCTGCTGGCCGCCGGCCGGGGCGAACGCATGCGCCCGCTGACCGACACCACGCCCAAACCCCTGCTGCAGGTGCAGGGCCAGCCGCTGCTGCAGTGGCACTTGCAGGCCTTGCTGGACGCGGGTGTCGAGAGGGCGGTGATCAACACCGCATGGCTGGGCGAACAGATCAGCGGGTATTTTTTTAGCGTTTTTGCCTCCAAGCGCAGGAAGAATATGCCTGAGCAGCTATCAATTTCATACTCCCACGAAGGAGTGGACTTTGGTGGCGCCCTGGAAACTGCGGGCGGCATTGCCCGTGCGTTGCCCCAGCTCGGCCCGGTGTTCTGGCTGGCGGCGGGCGATGTGTTTGCGCCCGACTTTGTGTTCGACCGCGCGGCGGTAGCGGCCTTCGAGGCCAGTGACCATCTGGCCCACCTGTGGCTGGTGCCCAACCCCGCCCACAACCCGCGGGGCGACTTCGGCCTGTCGGCCGACGGCCTGGCGCTGAACCTGCCCGCCGACGACCCCGCACCGCGCTACACCTACAGCACCATCGCGCTGCTGCGCGCCGAGCTGTTGGCGCTGCCCTGGTGCGACATTCCGCCGGGCAACCCCGGCGGCATCAAAGCCCCGCTGGCGCCGCTGCTTCGCCGGGCCATGGACAATGGTCGCGTCAGTGCGCAGCTCTACACCGGCCGCTGGACCGATGTGGGCACGCCCGAGCGGCTGGCCGAACTCAACACCCTTTCTTCCGACGCGCCATGAATACCACCGTGCCTGCCTCCGTCTATGCCCAGCGCCGTGCGCACCTGGCTGCCCAACTGGGACCCGGGGGCATTGCCATCATCCCCACGGCGCTGGAGCGTCCGCGCAACCGGGACAGCGACTTTCTGTTCCGCCACGACAGCTACTTCTATTACCTGACCGGTTTCACCGAGCCCGGCGCCTGCCTGGTACTGGCCCACGATGGTCGCAGCACGCTGTTCTGCCAGCCCAAGGACCTGGAGCGCGAAATCTGGGACGGCTACCGCCTGGGCCCGGCCGCTGCACCCGCAGCCTTGGGCGTGGAGGCTGCACATTCGATGGCGGAGCTGGACAGCAAGCTGCCGCGCCTGCTCGAAAACACGGCCTGCGTCTGGTACCCGTTTGCTACGCACAGCGGTCTGGCTGCACGCGTGGAGGGCTGGCTCAACGTGGTACGCGGACGGGTGCGCTACGGCGCCATCTGCCCTGCCGAGCAGAACGACCTGTGCACCTTGCTCGACGAGATGCGCCTGTTCAAGGACGCGCATGAGCAGGACATCATGCGCCGCGCCAGCGCCATCAGCGCGCAGGCCCACATCCGCGCCATGCAGCGCTCGGCCCGCATGTTGCGCGCCGGTGAGGATGTGCGCGAATACCACCTGGATGCCGAGCTGCTGCACGCGTTCCGCGACGCGGGCTCGCAGTACCCGGCCTACAGCTCCATCGTGGCCGCGGGGGCCAACGCCTGCGTGCTCCACTACCGCGCCGACGCGGCTCCCGTGCGCGATGGCGAGCTGGTGCTGATCGACGCAGGCTGCGAGCTGGACAGCTACGCCAGCGACATCACCCGCACTTTCCCGGCCAACGGCAAATTCACCGGCCCGCAGCGCGCGCTGTATGACCTGGTGTTGGCCAGCCAGGATGCGGCTGTGGCGGCCACCAAGGCAGGCGCACGCTTCAGCGACCCGCACGACGCCACGGTGGCCGTGCTGGCCCAGGGCATGCTGGAACTGGGCTTGCTCGACAAGAACAAGGTGGGCACCGCACAGGACGTGATCGATCAGCGCGCCTACTTTCAGTTCTACATGCACCGCACCAGCCATTGGCTGGGCATGGACGTACACGACTGCGGCAGCTATGTGGAGCCCGGCGAGGTGGGCCAGACCAGCGAACGCAAAGACCCGCTGTCGGGCGAAACCATCACCAACCGCCCCAGCCGCATCCTGCGGCCCGGCATGGTGCTGACCATCGAGCCCGGCATCTATGTGCGCCCCGCCGAAGGGGTGCCCGAGCAGTTCCACAACATCGGCATCCGCATCGAAGACGATGCCATCGTCACCGAGACGGGTTGTGAGCTGATCACGCGCGGCGTGCCGGTGAAGGCCGACGAGATCGAAGCGCTGATGCGCGCCTGAGCGTGGGCAAAACCATGGCCGTGGACACCGCTGCCAGAGCCGATGCGGCGCATGCTCCGGCTCAGCCCGGCAAGTGGCGGCTGGGCGGCGCGCTGTGGCTGCTGGGCATGCCCGGCGTGGTGGCGGTGGTCTGGACGCTGCTGCCCACCCTGAAGGCCAACGCAGCCCTGCTGCCGCTGCCGCCAGAGGTTGTGCTGTTGCTCAGCGGGTTGCAGACTTCGGCGCTCCTGGCGCTGGCCGTAGCGCTGGGGGTGTGGCTGGCGCCCCGCGTGGGCCTGCAGGCGCCCGCCGTGTCTTCCTGGTTGACCGGCCGACCCGCAGGGCCTGCGCTGCGGGCCCAACTGCTGCCCGGCATCGTGGGCGGTGTGGCAGGCGCTGCGTGGCTGTGGGTGCTGTCCCGGCTGGCGCCCACGGCGCTCCAGCCCTCCGATCCTGCCAGTGCCATGCCGTTGGTGGTCAAGCTGCTCTACGGCGGCATTACCGAAGAGCTGATGGTGCGCTGGGGTGTGATGACCCTGCTGCTGTGGCTGGGCTGGCGCCTGTTGCAGCGCGGGCAGGGGCGGCCTGGCAAGGGATTGGTGGCTGCGGCGGTGCTGCTCAGTGCCGTGTTGTTTGCCGTGGGGCATATGCCTGCCGCGCAGGCGCTGGCCGGCGTGTTGACCGTGCCGGTGGTGGCGTTCGTCCTGGTGGGCAATACGGTTTTTGGCCTGGTCGCGGGCTGGCTGTTTGCGCGCTACGGCCTGGAGGCCGCGATCATTGCGCATGTGCTGGCGCATTGGTTGTCATCCCCGCTGCTCTGACGCGCTCAGCCGTCCTGCTGTGGAACGGGTAACTCGCATGTAACCGCTTCGTGTGAGAATTGAAACTCGATTACATCCCCAACGACCGAGAGAAAAGAGACATGTCCATGCCTACCCGCCGCGCCACCAAGATTGTTGCCACCCTGGGTCCTGCGTCGAGCGACCCGACGCTGCTGGAGGCGATGATCCGAGCGGGGGTGAACGTGGTGCGGCTGAACTTCAGCCACGGCAAGGCGCAGGACCACATCGACCGCGCTGCCACCGTGCGCGCCGCCGCCCAGCGCGCAGGCCGCGAAGTGGCCATCATGGCCGACCTGCAGGGCCCCAAGATCCGCGTGGGCAAGTTTGCCGAGGGCAAGGTGCAGCTGGAGCCGGGCGCCAAGTTCGTGCTGGATGCCTCGCGCACCGAGCTGGGCGATATCGATGGCGTGGGGCTGGACTACAAGGAGCTGCCGCGCGACGTGAAGGCGGGCGACCTGTTGCTGCTCAATGACGGCCTGATCGTGCTCACCGTGGATGCGGTGCGCGGGGAAGAAGTGCATACCACCGTCAAGGTGGGCGGCGAGCTGTCCAACAACAAGGGCATCAACAAGAAGGGTGGCGGCCTGACGGCGCCGGCCCTCACGGCCAAGGACATGGAAGACATCCGTACGGCCATGAGCTTCCAGGCCGACTATGTGGCCGTGAGCTTCCCCAAGAACGCGACCGACATGGAAATGGCGCGCCAGCTGTGCAACGTGGCGGCTTCCGAGTACCGTCACAAGCCCGGCCTGATCGCCAAGATCGAACGCGCCGAGGCCATCCCGCACCTGGAGGCCATCCTGCGTGTCTCCGACGGCATCATGGTGGCGCGTGGCGACCTGGCAGTGGAAGTGGGCAACGCGGCCGTGCCTGCCCTGCAAAAGAAGATGATCCGCATGGCGCGAGACCTGGACAAGGTCGTCATCACCGCCACGCAGATGATGGAGAGCATGATCACCAACCCCGTGCCTACGCGCGCCGAGGTGAGTGACGTGGCCAACGCCGTGCTGGACGGCACCGACGCCGTGATGCTGAGCGCCGAAACGGCCGCTGGCCGCTACCCGCTCGAAACCGTGGAAGAGATGGCCACCATCTGCGCGGCAGCCGAGGCGGCGGAAGACCACCAGCTGGATGCTGACTTCACCGGCCAGACCTTTGGCCGCATCGACCAGTCCATCGCCATGGGCGCGCTGTTCACTGCCCACCACCTGGGCGCCAAGGCCATCGTCGCCATGACCGACAGTGGCGCTACGGCCCTGTGGATGAGCCGGCACAGCATCCGCATCCCTATCTACGCGCTCACCCCCAAGGTGGCCACGCAACGCAAGATGGCCATGTACCGCAACGTGCGTCCCTTGCTCATGGACACCAGTGCCGACCGTGACACTGCGCTGGACCAGGCCGAGCGCCACCTCAAGAGCCGCAACATCGTGCAAAAGGGTGATGTGTACGCCATCACCTGTGGCGAGCCTATGGGCGCACCCGGCGGCACGAACATGCTGAAGATCTGCGTGGCCAGCTGACTGGCAGAGGGGGCGCTCCCTCACCACTCCTGCGCCACGCCCTCTAGGCGATAGCGCCGGACGGCGGTCAGTGTGCGTTGCCCTGTGGCGACTTGTGCAGCAGCGCTGCCTGCCAGCGGGACGCCCGCGCGGCCAGGGCATGGATGGCCGCTGCGGCCAGCCCCCCGGTGAGCAGGCCCGCCAGCACATCGGACGGAAAGTGCACGCCCAGGCATACGCGGCTCCACACCATGGCGGCCGTGACCGCAGCGGCCAGCCAGGTGAGCCCGCGAACCGGCCGCAGTGCGAGGCTGGCCGCCAGTGCGGCGGCGCCTGCCACATGCATGCTGGGAAAGCCTGCGCGCGCCGCGTGCTCGATCCACTGCACGCCAATGCCCAGTTGCGCAGGTCGCGGCGCCGGTACGGCCAGCCGCAGCAATTGCACCCCTAGCCAGGCCAGGGCCATCGACGCGAGCGCCAGGGCCAGGGCGCGCCGCTGCGCTGCATTGCCCAACACCAAGCTGCCGAGCAGCAGGCCGCCCATCGCAGTGGGCAGTTGCTGCGACACCCACCGTGCCACCGTTACCACGGCAGGCAAGGTGGCGGCGTCGGCATTGAGGGCCTGAAACAAGACCAGATCGATTTCAAGCATGGGAGCCGTTCGCTGGCGTGGTGGTGTTGGCGAAATGCGGAAAGCGGGGCCGCAATGCGGTGGCGGCCAGGTCGCAGAGCCAGCCGGTGGTCCAGCACAGCCAGCCTGTCCATAGCGTATGGCTCATGAAATGGGCGCCACGCACCTGCTGGGCGGCACCCAATACAAACCCTGCCAGCAATGCGCCCGCCAGCCACCAGCGCGCAGCCGTCGGCGCCTTGTGGCGCAGTGCGAAGTAGCCGCCCAGAAAGGCGAATCCCGCCGATGCATGGCCCGCCGGAAAGCAGCGGCCGCTGCCGCCATCGAGCACGCCCAGCGCCCAGTGCGACACATGGCGCGCCACGCCGCCAAACTGCGCCAGGTCCCAGGGGCAACTGGTGGCGCTGAGGTTCTTGGTAATGCTGACCACGGCCAGCGAGAGCAGGGCGCTCACGGCCATTTGCAGGCGCTCGCTGGCGTCCAGCTTGCGCAAAAAGCCGCGCGGCCACCACACGCTCAACGCCAGCAGCAGCACCAACAGCCATCCCAGGCGGCGGGCGCCTTCATGCAGCACCTGCACAAAAAACCACTGGTCCCGCATCGGAAACCCATTGGAGGACCCGAACACCTGCGCAAAGGCCAGGTCTTGGCCCGCCGCATCCCAGGCCACGACACAGGCTAGGGCCCCCAGGGTCCAGAAAAGCAGTGTGTGGCGGTGTAAGGAGGCCTGGGGCGCGGTGGACGGCGGGACGGACGAAGGCTGCATGGGCCGGAAGATAGGCGGCCGTACTTAACGCCGTCTTAAAGTTGGCATCGTCACTGTCACTCCCCTGTCTGATGGGCTGCGACAATGCCCGCATGCGAATACTCGTGGTCGAAGACGATGCGGGCATAGCCAGTGGCCTGCGCAGTAACCTGCAGCAGCGCGGCTATGCGGTGGATGTCAGTGATGGCGTCGCCAGCGCCTGGAGCGCCCTGCGCGCCGAGCGTTTTGACGCGGTGCTGCTGGACCTGGGGCTGGTGGACGGTGACGGCAGCGAACTGCTCAGGCGCCTGCGCCTGACCCCTCCCGCCACCGGGGGTGCATCGGCAACCTTGCCGGATCCCGCCACGCCCGTCCTCATCGTCACTGCGCGCGACCAGGTGCACCAGCGCATTGCGGGGCTGGACCAGGGGGCTGACGACTATCTGACCAAGCCGTTTGATGTGGATGAGCTGGACGCGCGCCTGCGTGCCCTGTTGCGACGCGCGGCGGGGCGGGCGTCGCCCACCATCCGCCTGGGCGATATCGAGCTGGACCCCGCCACCCGCACGGTGCGCCAGCAAGGCAAGCCGGTGGAAACGTCTCCGCGCGAGTTTTCGGTGCTGCTGGTGCTGCTGGAGGCGCGCGGCCGGGTGCTGTCGCGCCAGCAGATCGAGGAGCGCCTGTACAGCTGGGACGCTGCCGTGGAGAGCAATGCGGTCGAGGTGCACATCCACCACCTGCGCCGCAAGCTGGGCAGCGCCGCCATCCAGACCATGCGCGGAGTGGGCTATTTCATGCCGCAGGAAAAGCCCGCGTGAACGCGCCCGCTGCCCCTCGCCCGGCGCCGGGGAGTCGCCCCTCACTCACCCGGCAACTGTTGCTCTGGTCCCTGGGGGCGCTGGCCATTGTCTGGGGCAGCTTCGTCTTCATTGGCTACCAGACCGGTGTGCATGAGGCCGACGAGCTGACCGACGGTCACCTGGCCAGCGTGGCCGCGCTGCTGCTCAACCTGCGGGCCACCGAGGCGATGGAAGGCCCACAGCGGACCGAGCGCACCCCCACGCCCTGGCTCAAGACGCACGACTATCAGCAGACCATCAGCGTGGTGCAGTGGGATGCGCAGGGGCGGGTGCTCTCGCTCACGGGCTCGGTGCCCGAGCCGCCTTTCAGCGATGCCGAGGGGTTTGCCGACCTCACGCTGGGCCCCGACAAGGTGGCCTGGCGCAGCTTTTCGCAATGGGATGCGGGGCGCACCCGCAAGATCATGGTGATGCTGGAGCTGCGCGAGCGTGACGAGCTGGCGGATGACATCGCGGGGCAGCTCATCGAGCCCGGTCTGTGGTTGCTGCCGGTGGTGTCTTTGGCCCTGGGGCTCGCGCTGTGGCGCGGCTTGCGGCCGTTGTACGCGCTGTCGGCCGATGTGGCGGCACTGGACCCCACCAGCGCCCAGCGCCTGGCCTCGCGCCATGCCTGGAGCGAGTTCGAGTCGGTGGTGGCGTCGATCAACACCTTGCTGGACCGCCAGCAGGTCGCCATGGTGCGCGAGCGTCGGCTGGCCAACGAGGTGGCGCACGAGCTGCGCACGCCGCTATCTTCCATCGCCCTGCAGGCCAGTGCCCTGGCGGGGGAGCTGACAGAAGAGGCCCGGGCCCAGGCGCTGGCGCGCATCGGCCAGGATGCCCTGCGCGCAGGACATGTGCTCAACCAACTGCTGGCCCTGGCCCGCGCCAGCCGGGCAGAGCTGCACGAAGCCAAGGAGCCCGTGGACCTGAGCGCCCTGGCGCGGTCGGTGTGCGCCGACTATGCACAGGCAGCGTGGAAGCGGGGTGATGACCTGGGCCTTTCGGCCCCGACCGCGCTGACCGTGCCCGGTCATGCGGTGCTGCTGGACATTGCGGTGCGCAATCTGGTGGAAAACGCGCTCAAGCACACGCCCGAGGGCACCCAGATCGCCGTCCAGCTGGGCACGGCGGACGCTGGTGGCGCCTGGCTGCAGGTGTGTGACGACGGGGCGCGTCCGCAGGCCGGCGGCGCACCGGGCCGCGCGGCGGCGGTGCCGGTGGACAGCCTGCATCTGGGGCATGAAATCCTGCGCCGCGTGGCGGACATTCACGGGGGGCACTTTGGCGCAGCCCCTGCGCCCGCGCCCTTTACCACCTGCTACCGGTTGGATTTGCCATCGCCCTCCGTACCGGCCGCCGGTTAAAATTGCGAGTTACCAAGCGGTTACCACCGCATTGCCGGGCGCTACAGCGCCTCGCCCCCTCCTTCATCAACCCACCACGGACCCCACGACCATGCCCCTCGTTTCGATGCGCGAACTGCTCGACCATGCCGCTGCCAACAGCTATGGCATCCCTGCCTTCAACGTCAACAACCTGGAGCAGGTGCAGGCCGTGATGGCGGCTGCGGACGAAGTGGGCGCTCCCGTCATCCTGCAGGCCAGCGCTGGCGCACGCAAGTACGCGGGCGAGCCCTTCATCAAGCACCTGATCCAGGCGGCGGTCGAGGCTTTCCCCCACATCCCGCTGGTCATGCACCAGGACCACGGCACTTCGCCCAAGGTCTGCCAGGGCGCTATCGACCTGGGCTTTGGCTCGGTGATGATGGACGGCTCGCTGATGGAAGACGGCAAGACTCCTTCCTCCTTCGACTACAACGTCGAAGTGACGCGCAAGGTGGTGGACATGGCGCACAAGGTGGGCGTCACGGTAGAAGGTGAACTGGGCTGCCTGGGCAACCTCGAAACCGGGGATGCGGGCGAAGAAGACGGCATTGGTGCCGTTGGCAAGCTCGACCACAGCCAGATGCTGACCGACCCCGAAGAAGCCGCCACCTTCGTGAAGGCCACCCAGCTGGACGCCCTGGCCATTGCCATCGGCACCAGCCACGGTGCCTACAAGTTCAGCCGCAAGCCCACGGGCGATATCCTGGCCATCAGCCGCGTCAAGGAAATCCACAAGCGCATTCCCAACACCCACCTGGTGATGCATGGCTCCTCGTCGGTGCCCGCTGAACTGCTGGCCATCATCAACCAGTACGGCGGCAAGATGAAGGAAACCTACGGCGTGCCGGTCGAGGAAATCCAGGAAGCCATCAAGCACGGCGTGCGCAAGATCAACATCGACACCGACATCCGCCTGGCCATGACCGGCGCGGTGCGCAAGTTCCTGTTTGAAAATCCCGACAAGTTCGACGCCCGCGAATGGCTCAAGCCTGCCCGCGAAGCGGCCAAGCAGGTGTGCAAGCAGCGCTACCTGGAGTTCGGCTGCGAAGGCCAGGGCAGCAAGATCAAGGGCCTGAGCCTGCAGGCCGTGGCGGCCCAGTACGCTTCGGGTGCGCTGGCGCAAGTGGTGAACTGACTATTGGCACCAGGCCCTCAGGGGCCGTTGCCCAGCCTGGCTGCGTTGTGCTGCCAGGCTTTTTTTTGCCTGTTTGCAGGCGGAGACTGGGGAGTTCTCTCTACAGCAGACAAAGGCGACAGCGCAAAGATTTTCTTCATGTAAGCTCGCGGTCAGCTTGCCCACCGGCAGCGCCGCAAGAAGTGTCCGATACCAGGGCGCTTTCAACACATTTTTCACCAGCGACACCGAGCTGGTTGTTGCATGGCAGGAGCCGTCGAAAGACGGACCCGGGTGCCGTGGGATGATTGAAGGCGAATTCGTATGAACCTTTCTCTATGACTCTGACCATTTCAAAGTTCCGGCGGCTGCTGCCTCTCTTGCCCGTGTTGGCTGTGACGGTGTTCACGGCTGCCTGCGCGCCCCTCACTGTTCCTCCCCAATTCGAATACCCCGTGGGCCGCGCCCGCCTGGTGTTGCCGGCGGGAGCGTGGCAGGACCTGGGTACTTCCGGGGAAGCCGTTACAGGCTCCGGAGGACGTACCTCGCTTCAAACTCGCGACGTAGCGCTGCGTGGTGCGCAAGGTGAATGGCTGGCTGTGCTGCGCGTGCAGACCAACGTCACCAGCGACCTGCGCGGGTCTCCGCAAGGGGTGGGGTACTGCCCGGCTCAACAGGACGTCATGGTGAAGGACGCTGCCGATGGCAGCCCCGTGCGTGCCGACTGTCTGCGTTTCAAACTGTGGGCGAGCAGCCCCAAGTGGCTCGAAAAGAACCGGCCCGACCTCGTTCAATGGATGTCCAGCCGCCAGATCGCACTAAAAGCTCCCTATTCGCATGTGGGGTATCGCTACGTCACCGAAGCGGGTGTCTGGGTGGTGGTGGATGCCTTGGTAGATCAGCGGCTGTTGAGTACACGGCCGCGCAACAACGAAGAACTCCTGGTGGCGGGCCGACCCGCGCAGCAATGGGCCTATGACCTGGCCCAGGCCGTGCGCCAGAGCGCCGGCATGGTGGACGGTCATCTGGCCATCCCGCAGTTCCCCTTCCCCATACCCACCTCCAGGCCTTAGCGCTCAAGACCTCCCTGTCTGGCGGCCTGGCATAACGATTACGAAACTTGAGGAGACCTCTGATGCAGACAAGCCCCGTCCCGCAGCCGCAGCGTATCGGCGTGCCCAGGGAAACCTTCCCTGGCGAAAAGCGCGTGGCCACCGTGCCCGATGTGGTGGAGAAGCTGATCAAGCTGGGCTTTGCCGTCGCGGTGGAGTCCGGGGCTGGGGATGCCGCCAACTTCAGTGACGATGCCTACCGCGCTGCAGGCGCCGAGATCGTCAGCGACGCTGCGGCACTGTGGGCGGCATCCGACATCGTCTTCAAGGTGCGCCCGCCCAGCAGCGATGAAGTGGCGCGGATGCGCGAGGGCACCACCCTCATCGACTTCATCTGGCCCGCCCAGAACCCCGATCTGATGCAGCAGCTGGCCGCCAAGAAGGCCACGGTGCTGGCTATCGACTGCCTGCCCCGCACCCTGTCACGCGCCCAGAAGATGGACGCGCTCACCTCCACCGCCGGGGTCAGCGGCTACCGTGCCGTGATCGAAGCCGCCAACGCTTTCGGCCGCTTCTTCAACGGCCAGATCACGGCCGCAGGCAAAGTGCCGCCCGCCAAGGTGTTCATTGCGGGCGCTGGCGTGGCAGGCCTTGCCGCCATTGGCACCGCTGCCAACCTCGGCGCCATCGTGCGCGCCAACGACACGCGCGCCGAGGTGGCCGACCAGGTCAAGTCGCTGGGCGGCGAGTTCGTCAAGGTGGACTACGAAGAAGAAGGATCGGGCGGCGGCGGCTATGCCAAGGTCATGAGCGAAGGCTTCCAGGCCGCGCAGCGCAAGATGTACGCCGAGCAGGCCAAGGACGCGGACATCATCATCACCACCGCGCTGATCCCCGGCAAACCCGCGCCCAAGCTCATCACCGCCGAGATGGTGCAGAGCATGAAGCCCGGCAGCGTGATCGTGGACATGGCCGCCGAGCAAGGCGGCAACTGCGAGCTCACCGTGCCCGGCGAGGCCGTGGTGCGCCATGGCGTGACCATCGTGGGCTACACCGATCTGGCCTCGCGCCTGGCCAAGCAGTCGTCCACGCTGTACGCCACCAACCTGCTGCGTCTGACCGAAGAGCTGTGCAAGGCCAAGGACGGCGTGGCGGTGGTCAACATGGAAGACGACGCGATCCGGGGCCTCACCGTGGTCAAGGACGGCGCCATCACCTGGCCCGCCCCGCCGCTCAAACAAGCACCGGCGCCCGCACCCAAGGCAGCGGCCCCGGTGGTCGAGAAGAAATCGGGCCATGGCCATGGCACGGGCGCGCCCATGTCCGCCAAGACGCTGACCATCGTTTTTGCCGTGATGGCCGTGCTGTTCTGGGCCGTCGGTGCCTACGCGCCCGTGGCCTTCCTGGGACACTTCACCGTGTTCGTGCTGGCCTGCTTCATCGGCTACATGGTGGTGTGGAACGTGACGCCCGCGCTGCACACGCCGCTGATGAGCGTGACCAACGCCATCTCCAGCATCATCGCCATCGGTGCGCTGGTGCAGATCGCGCCGCCCGATGCGGGTGTGAACGGTCGGCCTGACGGGCTCATCCTGTGGCTCGCCTTTGCCGCCCTGGTGCTCACGGCCATCAACATGTTTGGCGGCTTTGCGGTCACGCGCCGCATGCTGGCGATGTTCCGCAAGTAATCCGATAACGACAAGAACAACGAGGAGCAAAGAACATGTCCCAAAGTCTCGCTACCGTCGCCTACCTGGGCGCGGCCATTTTGTTCATCCTGAGCCTGGGTGGGCTTTCCAATCCTGAAACCTCCCGCCGGGGCAACCTGTTCGGCATGGTCGGCATGGCGCTGGCCGTGCTGGCCACCGTGTTTGGCCCCCGCGTCAGCCCGGCGGGCGTGGCCTGGATCATCGGCGCGCTGGTCATTGGCGGCGGCATTGGCCTGTATGCGGCCAAGGTCGTCAAGATGACGCAGATGCCCGAGCTGGTTGCGCTCATGCACAGCTTGGTGGGCTTGGCGGCCTGCCTGGTGGGGTTTGCCAGCTATGTCGATACCTCCATCCAGCTGCAGGGCGCGGAAAAGATCATCCACGAGGTGGAGATCTATGTCGGCATCCTGATCGGGGCGGTCACCTTCAGTGGCTCGCTGATTGCCTTTGGCAAGCTCAACGGCAAAATCGGCGGCAAGCCGCTGTTGCTGCCCGGCCGCCACTGGCTCAACCTGGTGGCGCTGCTGGTGGTGATCTGGTTTGGCCGCGAGTTCCTGCGCGCCGAGACCGTCGAGCAAGGCATGGTGCCGCTGATGGTGATGACGGTGATTGCGCTGCTGTTCGGCATCCACATGGTCATGGCCATTGGCGGGGCCGACATGCCGGTGGTGGTGTCCATGCTCAACAGCTACTCGGGCTGGGCGGCGGCGGCCACGGGTTTCATGCTGTCCAACGACCTGCTGATCGTGACCGGCGCGCTCGTGGGCTCCTCGGGCGCCATCCTGTCTTACATCATGTGCAACGCGATGAACCGCAACTTCATCAGCGTGATCGCCGGGGGTTTTGGCTCCGGTGCTGGTGCGCCCGCCAAGAAGGGCGACGCTGCCGAGCCGCAGGGCGAAGTGGTACCCGTGGCTGCCGCCGAGACGGCTGAGCTGCTGCGCGATGCCAAGAGCGTGATCATCGTGCCCGGCTACGGCATGGCGGTGGCCCAGGCGCAGCACACGGTCAACGACATCGTGAAGACCCTGCGCGACAAGGGCGTGCAGGTGCGCTTTGCCATCCACCCGGTGGCGGGCCGCATGCCGGGCCACATGAACGTGCTGCTGGCCGAAGCCAAGGTGCCCTACGACATCGTGATGGAGATGGACGAGATCAACGAGGACTTCCCGGACACCGACGTGGCCATCGTCATCGGCGCCAACGACATCGTGAACCCCGCCGCGCAAGACGACCCCACCAGCCCCATCGCCGGCATGCCGGTGCTGGAGGTGTGGAAGGCCAAGACCTCCATCGTGATGAAGCGCTCGATGGCCTCGGGCTACGCGGGGGTGGACAACCCCTTGTTCTACAAGGACAACAACCGCATGCTGTTTGGCGATGCCAAGAAAATGCTGGACGAGGTACTGACCGCGCTCAAGAGCTGACGGGCATAATCCCTCCACAATAAAAGCACGACCGTGCTGAAAACATCGGCGTGCTTGCAGGACCCCCATAAAACCTACCAGGAGACAATCCCAATGACCGACCGCCCGTGGCTGGCCGCCTATCCACAAGGTGTTCCCGCAGACATCGACACCACGCAGTACAGCTCCCTTGTGGCGCTGATGGACGAGGCCTTCAAGAAGTACGCCAACCGCGTGGCCTACAGCTTCATGGGTAAGGACGTGACCTACGCCCAGACCGATTCGCTCTCGAGCGCGTTTGCGGCCTACCTGCAGGGCCTGGGGCTGGTCAAGGGCGACCGCGTGGCCATCATGATGCCCAACGTGCCCCAGTACCCGGTGACCGTGGCGGCCGTGCTGCGCGCGGGCTTCGTGGTCGTCAACGTGAACCCGCTGTACACGCCGCGCGAGCTGGAGCACCAGCTCAAGGACTCGGGCGCCAAGGCCATCGTCATCATCGAGAACTTTGCCACCACGCTGGAGCAGTGCATTGCGCACACGCCCGTCAAGCACGTGGTGCTCTGCGCCATGGGCGACCAGCTCGGTCTGCTCAAAGGGACCCTGGTCAACTACGTGGTGCGCAACGTCAAGAAGATGGTGCCCGCTTACAACCTGCCGGGTGCGGTGCGCTTCAATGACGCCGTGGCCCAAGGCACGCGCGGCACCCTCAAGAAGCCCGACATCAAGCCGGACGACATCGCGCTGCTGCAGTACACCGGCGGCACCACGGGCGTGAGCAAGGGCGCGGTGCTGCTGCACCGCAACGTGATTGCCAACGTGCTGCAGTCCGAGGCCTGGAACGAGCCCGTGATGAAGAAGGTGCCGGCGGGCGAGCAGCCCACCAGCATCTGCGCGCTGCCGCTGTATCACATCTTCGCGTTCACCGTGAACATGATGCTGAGCATGCGCACGGGCGGCAAGACCATCCTGATCCCCAACCCGCGCGACCTGCCTGCGGTGCTGAAGGAGCTGTCCAAGCACACCTTCCACAGCTTCCCGGCCGTCAACACGCTGTTCAACGGCCTGGCCAACCACCCCGACTTCAACACCGTCAACTGGAAGAACCTCAAGGTCTCGGTGGGCGGCGGCATGGCGGTGCAGGGCGCCGTGGCCAAGCTCTGGCTCGAAAAGACGGGTTGCCCCATCTGCGAAGGCTATGGCCTGTCGGAGACCAGCCCTTCGGCCAGCTGCAACCCCACCACCAGCACCGAATACACCGGCACCATCGGCGTGCCGCTGCCCAGCACCTCCATGAAGCTGCTGGACGACGAGGGCCGCGAGGTCACCACGCTGGGCGAGCCCGGCGAAATCGCCATCAAGGGCCCGCAGGTCATGGCCGGCTACTGGCAACGTCCCGATGAAACTGCCAAGGTCATGACCGAGGACGGCTACTTCAAGTCCGGCGACATCGGCGTGATGGATGCGCGCGGCTTCTTCAAGATCGTGGACCGCAAGAAGGACATGGTGCTGGTCAGCGGCTTCAACGTGTACCCCAACGAGGTCGAAGAAGTGGTGGCCAACTGCCCGGGCGTGCTCGAATGCGCCGTGGTGGGCGTGCCCGACGACAAGACCGGCGAGGCCGTGAAGCTCGTGATCGTGAAGAAGGACCCGGCGCTCACCGAAGCGCAGGTCAAGGAGTTCTGCCGCCACGAACTCACCGGCTACAAGCAGCCCAAGGTGATCGAGTTCCGCACCGAGCTGCCCAAGACCCCCGTGGGCAAGATCCTGCGCCGCGAACTGCGCGACAAGAAGTGACGCGGCCTGCCGGCACGTCACAATCCCCAGGCGGCTTCGGCCGCCTTTTTTGCGACCGCGCGGCCCCGGGTGGCGCGGGTGTTTTGTGGCCCCATGACATGACCCCAAGGACTTTTGCATGAGCACTGCCATCCTGAGTGCACTGCCCGAAGAACAAAGCTCGCTGGTACAACAGCTGGCGCACCCGCAGCGGCTGATGCACGCTGGCCGCGCGTTCTGGCGCGGAGAGCTGCACGACCGCCCGGTGGTGCTGGCGCTGTCGGGCATCGGCAAGGTGGCTGCTGCCACCACGGCCACGGCCTTGATCGAGCATTTTGGCGTGGCGCGCATCGTCTTCACGGGCGTTGCGGGCGGGGTCGGCGATGGGGTGCACCGGGGGGATGTGGTGGTGGCCCAGGACTATGTGCAGCACGACATGGATGCCTCGCCGCTGTTCCCTCGGTGGGAGCTGCCGGGCTATGCGCGCACCCGGCTGGCGTGTGATCCGGTGCTGACAGCTATGCTTTTGGAAGCTGCCAGCCTATGCGTCACTAGCGCAAGCAGCCTCTGGGGCTTGAAAAACATCCATGGAGGTGCCCACCGGGCACACCAGGGCCTGGTGGCCAGCGGTGACCGTTTTGTCTCCACCGCCCAAGAGTCCGAGCGCCTGCGCTCCGCCTTGCGCGCGGCCGGGCACGACGTGCTGGCGGTGGAAATGGAGGGCGCTGCCGTCGCCCAGGTGTGCCATGACTACGGCCTGCCCTTTGCCGCCGTGCGCACCATTTCTGACCGCGCCGACGATGCCGCCCATGGTGACTTTGCCCAGTTCGTACAGACCGTGGCCAGCCGGTACGCTGAGCACATGGTGCTGTCGTTTCTGCGGAAACTATGAAATTGATAGCGGCCAGGGCATATTGCACTAGCGCTTGTGGCAGATTTTCCCTCTAAAGAGGACTCCGCCGCATCCCATTGGCTGTTCGCCACGCCACGCTGCGCTGCAACCGGCGCTATGTATCCACCAGCGCCACCGCGGAGCCGGCTTTGCCGGGCCGCTGGAGGCGTCCCCCCGTCGGGGGGAAGGCGCGCAGCGCCACAGGGGGGGCTACTTCAACCAGCCGCGCTTGCGGAAGTACCACATGGGCCCGAGCGCGCTCGCCAGCATCAGGCCCAGCGCATACGGGTAGCCCAGCGACCAGTCCAGTTCGGGCATGAACTTGAAGTTCATGCCGTACACGCTGGCGATCAGTGTGGGTGGCAGCAAGGCGACGCTGGCCACCGAGAAGATCTTGATGATCTTGTTCTGGTTGATGTTGATGAAACCGACCGTGGCGTCCATCAAGAAGTTGATCTTGTCGAACAGGAACGCCGTGTGGTTGTCCAGCGACTCGATGTCGCGCAGGATCTGGCGGGCTTCCTCGAACTGCTCGGAGTTGAGCATCTTGGAGCGCATCATGAAGCTCACGGCGCGGCGGGTGTCCATCACGTTGCGGCGGATGCGGCCGTTCAAGTCTTCCTGGCGCGCGATGGCGGCCAGCACCTCGCCAGCGCGGGTGTCCGTCACGTCGCCGGCCAGCACCTGCTTGCTCACGGCCTCCAGCTCGTCATAGATGTTCTCCAGCGTGTCGGCCGAGTATTCGGCGTCGGCGTCGAACAGCTTGAGCAGCACTTCCTTGGCGTCTTCAATCAGCCCGGGCGCGCGGCGCGCGCGCATGCGCAGCAGGCGGAACACGGGCACGTCTTCGTCGTGGATGGAGAACAGCACGCCCCGACTTTTCAGGTTGGTGTTGTGCTGGTTCAGGATGAAGGCCACGCGCACCGAACGGGGGTCTTCGTCGTCATCGATCAAGAAGTCGCTGCGGATGTGCAGCTCGCCGTTGTCTTCCTCGTAGAAGCGGGCGGATTCCTCGATGTCCTCGTCCATCGCATCCTCGGGGATAGACAGGCCGTAGTGCTGCTTGATCCAGCGCTTTTCTTCGAGCGTGGGGGCTTCCAGGTCCACCCAGATCGGCTGGAACTTGGTCAGCTCCTCCAGGGACTCGATTTCTTCCTGGAACAGCCGGCCATTGGCGAGCGTAAAGATGTTGAGCATGGGCTCACTCCCTTGTTTTTTGGCGTCTGCGGTGTGGGGGTAGGGGTGCTTTCAACCCCACAGCAGTCAAATGCGCCGGGAGCTGAAAGCTACCAACTCGGGTAGGTTTCCAAGGAGCTGTCTCCGTAAAAATTAGGCAAGCGGCGGATTATGGCACCGGGCGACGGTCTCGCCGGTCCGGCGGGGGGCATGGAAGGGACTGGGATCCTGCCAACAGGCTCTCAGCCCTCGGCCTCGGCACTGCGCACCATGGCCAGCGCCCGGCACAGGTCAGCCCAGGCGGCGGCCTTGTTGTCTTGGGAGCGCAGCAAAAAGGCGGGGTCGTAGGTCACCACCGCCGGGCAACCGGCCAGCACATGCGGGCCCGCGCGCAGGCGACCCAGCGGCTCGGTGCGGCCCAGCGCCGCGCGTGCCGCCACATGGCCCAGCACCAGCACCATGGCGGGCTGCAGCTGGGCCACAGCGTCGGCCAGGGCTGCAGGAATATCGGCGCTGGCTTCCGTGCCGGGCGCAGACCGCTCCAGAGCCGCCAGGAACACGCGCGGGTGCCGGTGCAATTGCATGGCCCGCAGCATGTTGTCGAGCAAGCGGCCCGCATCGCCACCCAGGGGCTCGGCGGGGGTCAAGCTCTCGGCCACGATGAGCCAGCCCCGGCCCAACCCGGCGGGCGTTTGCGCCGGGTCGGCGGTGGGGTAGAGCGTCTGGGGTGGGTGCAGCCGCAGGGCGGGCGCGGCCGCGCCTGTGGTGGCAGGTGCAGGGGTCGGAGCCGGCGGTGCGCTGCGGCTGGTGGTGTGGGCTGGTGGCGCTTGAGGGCGCTCGGCGAGCGCAGGGGCCGGGGTCTGTGGTTGTGCGCGCGCCGGCGCCATGGCAGGTGCCGCCACGGCCGCAGGATCTGCTGAGGCGGTTGCCGGGGGCTGGGCGCTGGCCTCCTGGGCGGGGGATGGGCCCCACACGGTGACGCCCATTTCTTGCAGCATGGCGCGCTGTCGCGCATCGAGGTGGAGGCTCATACAGAAAGAAAACAGGCCATCGGTGGTTCAGCAGGGTCGGGTGCGGCGTGGGGTCAGAGCGCCAGGCTCATGACCACAGCGTCTTCGCGTTGGCCGTGCGCGGCGGGGTAGTAGCGCTTGCGGTCTCCCACGCGGCGGAATCCGTGGGTCTGGTAGATCTGCTGGGCGCGCAGGTTACTCGCCCGCACCTCCAGCCACAGCCATTGTGCACCGCGCCCGCGTGACCACAGGGCCAGGGCGTCCAGCAGCACGCGGGCCCAGCCCTGGCGCTGGTATTCGGGGGTGACGGTGATGTTGAGCAGGTGCACTTCATCCACCCCCATCATGGCCACAAAGTAGCCCAGCAGGTGGTCGTCCGCCATCAGCAGCTGCGCCTCGTAGCCAGATGCCAGCGCGTCGGTGAAGTTGCCACGGGTCCAGGGGTGCGAATAGGCGCGCTGTTCCACCGCCAGCACGGCATCCAGCCGGGCCAGGGTCAGCGTCTCGAAGCGCGCCTCGGGGCGGGCGGTGCTGGCGCCGGGCGGCAATGCAGAAGAAGTAGGCAGTGCGCTCATGGGGGATTCATTCACCACATCTCAGGGAGTGGCCGCCGCCTGGGCGGCGCGCAGCGCGGCCCGTTCGGCGGTGGTTTGCGCCACTTTATCGCGGATGTAGCGCGGCAGGGCATCGCCCGCTGCCACGGCTTTACCCGCAGCGATCAGGGCGGGTGCCAGGCGCAGCAGGGCCGTGGCGGTGGGCAAGGCCGCGACGTGTGGCGCGGTGGGCGCCAGCCGGTCGCCATAGGGCGCGCGGGCATTGCCTGCCACCGTCCAGCCTGTGGGCGGCTGCACCGACTCGGGGGCGCCCAGGCCGAAGTCCTCGTCGGTCTGCCAGCGAGCCTCTCCCGGCAACCATTCGCAGCGCGCGTGGTAGACCTCGTCCATGCGTGCATCCAGCACCGCCACCACCTGCGTGCAGCCGTGTTGCTGGCGGGCCTCCTCGGCCACGGCCAGCAGGGTGTCCACCGGCAGCACGGGCACTCCTTGCCCGCCCTTGGCACCAAAGGCCAGGCCCTGGGCCACGGCGCAGGCGGTGCGCAGCCCGGTGAACGAGCCGGGGCCGCGCCCGAACACCACCGCATCCAAGGTGTCGAACGTCAGGCCCGCCTGCGCCATCAGCGCGCGCACCGCTGGGATCAGCGCCGCCGAGGCCTGCGCGCCCCCGGGCCCCTGGTGCTGCCAGACCCCATCGCCATGCTGCACAGCGATGGAGAGGGTGTCGGTACTGGTGTCAAAGGCAAGCAGATTCATGGGCAGGGTCGGGAGGTATGGGGTGGCGCGGCGGGGACAAAGGCGCTCAGGACGCCGCTTTGGCAGCGGCTGCGGGTGCCTGGCTTTTGCGCAGCACCCCCACGAGGATACCGGCGGTGACCAGCAGCAGGCCGGCCACCAGGTTCCAGTGCATCGGCTCATCCAGAAAAACAACTGCGCCTACGGCCGACAGGCCGGGCACCAGGGCTGTGATCATGGTGGAGCGCACGGGGCCATAGTGCTGGATCATGCGTGTGAAGCCAATGCCCGAGACCACCACGGAGCCCCCGCCCTGGAACAGCATCTGGAACGCGATCTCGCTCCACGGTGCCTGGGCCAGATGGCTGGTGACTGCACCCAGCCAGACCAGCAGCGCATAGCTGGGCAGGTACACCATGCAGGCAAACGCGGTGATGGCGATGGTGGCCTGCACCGCGTCGACCGCGTGGCGCCGCGCCAGCACGCTGTAGGTGGCCCAGGACGATGCGGCCAGCATGAACAGCAGGTCGCCCTTCCACACGTCCCCGCCCGAAAACGCCGCCAGCAGGCTGCGCCCGCCCACCAGCAGGTCGCCCGCCACGATCAGCGCCAGGCCGGTGGCGCGCAGCGGCGTGATGTGGTCGCGCAGCAGCCAGGCGGCCAGCAGCGCCGTCCACAGCGGCAGGCTGCCCGGCATGAGCACCGCCGCATGGGTGGCCGGTGCATGGAAGAACCCTGAATAGGCCAGCAGCGCGTACAGCAGCCCGCCAAAGCTGCCCAGCAGCGCCGTGGTGCGCAAGGGCAGGGGCGAGATGCCCGCCAGGCTGGACGCCGGTGCCGAGGCCCCCAGCGCCGCGTGGCGCCGTCGCACCATCCACCAGCCCCAGGGCAGCAACACCAGGCTGGCGCCCACGATGCGCAGCAGCGCAATGTCGAACGGGGTGAGCGTGCGCTGGGCTGAGGCGCGGGCGATGATGATGAAGCCCGTCCAGATGGTGACGGTGACCACGGCCGCCAGCAGGCCGATGGTGCGGGGAGAAAAACGCATCGGTCGATTATCGGCGCCCGCCGCAGGGCGTGCTGGCGTGGGGCACAGTGCGGCGCCTAGTGCAGGTGTGTGGGCGATAGACTCCCCGCCATGTTGTCTGTTTCTGCTCTTTGGCGCCGCCGTGTGCTGCGTGGTGTGGTGGGTTGGGGTGCTGCGTGGCTGATGGCTGCGGGTGGGGTGGGCTCGGCGGGGGCGCAGACGGCGGCACCCGCCGCAGGCACTCTGCCGCCCGAGGTGGAGGCCGCCCTGGCGCGCGCCAAGCTGCCGCGCGAGTCCCTGTCGGTGATGGTGGTGGACGCGCAAGCTGTAGGCAAGGCCAGCCCGCGCCTTGCGCACCGTGCCCAGGTGCCCGTGAACCCCGCGTCGGTGATGAAGCTGGTGACCACCTATGCAGCGCTGGAACAGCTGGGCCCCGCCTATGTCTGGAACACGCCGGTCTATGTGCAAGGTACGGTACAGGACGGCAGCCTGCGCGGCAATGTGTACATCCAGGGCCAGGGCGATCCCAAGCTGGTCATGGAGCGACTGTGGCTGCTGATGCGGCGGCTGCAGGGCCAGGGCATCCAGGTCATCGTGGGCGACATCGTGCTGGACCGCACGGCGTTCGATGTGCCCGACCAGGACCCGGCGCGGTTTGATGGCGAGCCGCTGCGGCCCTATAACGCATCCCCCGACGCGCTGCTGCTGAATTACAAGTCGTCGGTGATGACCTTTGTGCCCGATGCGGCTGCCGGCTTGGCCCGTATCCAGTACGACCCGCCACTGGCCGGAGTGCAGCGCCAGCCCACCGTGGCGCTGGCGGCGCCGGGCGCGGATTGTGGGGACTGGCGTACTGCCCTGCGTGCGGAGTTGTCGGACCCCTCGAAGGTGTCGTTCCAGGGCGTGTACCCTGCTGCCTGTGGCGAACGCGTGTGGCCGGTGGCGGCGGCCGACCCGCGCGGCTTTGCGGCGCGGGCGGTGGAGGGTATGTGGCGCGATCTGGGCGGCAAGCTCACGGGCAGCGTGCGAGACGGCAAGGTGCCCCCGGGCCTCAAGCCCGCGTTTGTGGTCACATCCCCCGCACTGTCCGAGGTGGTGCGCGACGTGAACAAGTACAGCAACAACGTGATGGCGCAGCAGGTCTTTCTGACCCTGGCGCTGCAAAAAAACGGCGTGGCCACGTTCGACGGCGCCCGCGAGGTGCTGCGCCAGTGGTGGCAGGCCCGCATGGGCGATGCGGATCTGCCGCAAGTAGACAACGGCGCCGGGCTCAGCCGCGATGCGCGCCTGACTGCGCAGGCCCTGGCCCGCATGCTGCAGGTGGCCTGGGTATCGCCCGTGATGCCGGAACTGGTGGCGTCGCTGCCGATCACGGGGGTGGATGGCACGCTGCGCCGCAGCCAGAGCCGGGCGGGCACAGCCCACCTCAAGACGGGCAGCCTGCGCGACGTGATGGCTGTGGCAGGCTATGTGCATGCCGCCAGCGGGCGCCGCTATGTGCTGGTGGCGGTGGTCAACCACCCCAACGCAGGGGCGGCGCGGCCCGTGCTCGACAGCCTCATCGACTGGACGGCACGTGAGCAGTGAATAATCGCTGCTGCCCTGCGTTTTCCCCACCATGCAACTCCATGAACTGATCGGCTATCTGGCCGCGTGCCTGACCACCTGCAGCTTTGTGCCGCAGGCCCTGCACACCTTTCGCACGCGGGACGTGAGCGGTATCTCGCTGGGCATGTACAGCGTGTTCACGGTGGGGGTGGCACTGTGGCTGGCCTACGGCCTGGCGCTGGCGGCCTGGCCCATCGTGGTGGCCAATGCCATCACCTTGGCCCTCGCGGGCACCATCCTGGGCATGAAGGTTTTGTACGGCGTGCGCCGTCCCGACTGACTGGTCTAACAGGCCTGCGCGCGCTGTCGCCTAGGTGTCTGGCGGCGCCCGTCCTCCCGCGTTATCCCCTATGGATGCTGCAGCGCAGGTGCGCGCACGATGCGTCGTTCTTCACTGACCGAGGTATCCATCCATGACCTATTTCCGCCTTACCTGTGTGGCCGCTGCGGCGGTCCTGCTTGTCGCCTGCGGTGGCTCTGACGACCCGGCGCGCGGCGCACTGATCGACCCACCTGCCACGCTCACCACGCTCACCGTGGCGCAGATCGACGCGGCCACGGCCAGCAGCGGCCTGCAGGCGATCAGCGGCAAGGCCAAGTGCGATGTGAAGGTGGTGTCGCTGAACTATGCGACCGTGGGGGCCAAGAGCGGCGAAAACACCAACGCCTCGGGCGTGATGCTCGTGCCGGCCGGCAGCTGCACCACCGCAGCCCCGCTGGTGGCCTACGCCAAGGGCACCGATGTGCAAAAGCCCCGCACCCTGGCCAACCCGCAGGACAGCGAAACCTTCCTGCTGGCGGCCATGTACGCCGCGCAGGGCTATGCCGTGGTGGCCACCGACTACCTGGGCTTTGCCAAGTCGGGCTACAGCTACCACCCCTACCTGCATGCGGATTCAGAAGCCACATCGGTCATCGACTCGGTGCGCGCTGCACGCAATGCGGCAGGCACGGTGGGGGCTACGCTGTCGGGCAAGGTGATGTTCACCGGTTACTCGCAGGGCGGCCACTCGTCCATGGCGGCGCAGCGCGCGGCCGAGCGGGACTACGGCAACGAATTCAACGTGGTCGCGGGCGCGCACTTGGCCGGCCCCTACAACCTGTCGGGTTCGCTGCGTATTCCCGACGCGATCGCGGGCGTGCAGTTCTTTGTGCCCTACCTCGTCACCGCCTGGCAGAAGGTCTATGGCAACGTCTACACCGACGTGAAGGACGTGTTCAAGGCGCCGTACTCCGGCTACATCGAGAACCTGCTGCCCAATCCCACGCTCAACTACACCACCCTGGTGACCACGGGTACGCTGCCCTCGGGCACACCCAACCAGGCGCGTGACGCGCTGTTCCAGTCGGCGTTCATTACCGGCTCGCAGACCAGCACCACCCACCCGCTGTACCTGGCCGCCAAAAAGAACGACTTGCTGGGCTGGACCCCCAAGGCGCGTGTGATGCTGTGCGGCGGCGCTGGCGACCCCACGGTGCCCCCAGCGGTCCACATGGCCGTCATGAAAGCCGACTTTGATAGCCGGGGTGTGACGAACGTCAGCACAGTTGATGTGGATGCTGCCATCCAGGCCACCTACGGCCCCGGCGGCAAGGCTCCCACCGACCCCACCTCGGCAGCTTTTGCCACCTACTACGGCAGCTACCACGGCACCTACGAGCCACCTTTCTGCCACGCGCAGGCCAAGGCGGTGTTCGACACGGTCAAGTGACAGCTGTGATGCCTGCGTGAAGCCCCAAAGGGTTCGCAGGCTTTTAGAACCCCACCCCTAAGCCCCACCGGTGTTTACCCGGTGGGGCTTTTTTGCGTTGGCGAATATGATTTGCGAGGAATAGCACGGTCGTTCTATTTTTACGATAACAGGAGTGATACCGATGGTTTTTCAGCGCAAGGCTTTGTGGGTTTCTCTGGCGGCAGCGTCGCTGCTGGTGGCGTGCGGGGGCGGCGGTGCCGACACCTCGCCGGTGGCGCCCATCAAGACCGTCAAGGTCATGGGTGACAGCATCGCCGACAGCGGCACGTTCGGCTTCAAGTTCACGGTGCAAGGCAGCGCACCTACAGGCCCGGCGTCCACGCCCATCTGGCCCGAACTGGTGGCGAGCAACTACGGCAGCACGCTCTGCCCCCGCTATGTGTCCACCGGCAGCGCGTTCAACAACGCGGCGGGCTGCACCAACTACGCCATTGGTGGCGGTCGCATCAACAACTTCACGGCGCCTGCGTCGCCTGTCTCCATCGTCAAGCAGCTGACCGACGCAGGGGCTGACGGCTTCAGCGCGGGGGACCTGTTGCTGATCGACGGCGGCGGCAACGACGCTGCAGACCTCATCGGTGCCTACCTGTCGGCCTCCAAGGATGGCGGCAAGGCTTTCGGCGCGCTGCTCTCCACCCTGCTGCCTGCGGCCACGGTGAACGCCGGCCTTGCGGGCGGTGCCACGGGCCAAGCCCAGGCGGGTGGCGCCTATATGGTGGCGCTGGCCGACAAGTTCCACGACGCGATCGAGGCCAATGCCTTGAGCAAGGGCGCGCAGCGTGTGGCGGTGCTGAACATGCCCGCCATCGACAAGACGCCGCGCCTGCAGCAGGTGCTCGGCGGCATCACGGCGTCTGCGGGCGCTGCCGCCAGCGCGCAGGTGCAGGGCCTGCTCAAGGCCTGGCTCGAAGCCTTCAACGCCCAGCTGGCCAAACGTTTTGCGGGCAACAGCAAGGTGGTGGTGGTGGACTTCTACACCTCGTTCAACGACCAGGTGGCCAACCCCGCGCAGTTCGGGCTGACCAATGCCAAGAACACCGCATGCCCCATCACCGGCCAGGGTGCGGACGGCCTGCCCAGCTATACCTTCCCCACCTGCACGGCCGCCGCCCTGTCGGCGCAGACACCCCCTGCCGGCGCCACGGGGGGCGCGGACTGGTGGAAGACCTATGCGTTCTCCGACAGCTTCCACCCCACGCCGTATGGCCACCAGCTGGTCAGCCAGCTGGTTTCGCGTTCGCTGGCCCGCGCGGGCTGGCTGTAATCGGCAGTTGAAGGGTTCATACACCATGCAAAACAAAACCATCACCCCTTCCCTGGCTGGCGCTGTGGCTGCACTGGCGCTCACCCTGTCCGGCGGCGCGCAGGCCCAGACCGCTGGCAGCTGGCTGGTGCGCGCGGGCGCCACGCAAATCGCGCCCCAGGTCACCAGTGGCGACCTGTCCGCGCCCAGCTTCACGGGCACCAAGGTGGACGTGCATGCCGACACCCAGCTGGCTGGCGGTATCACCTACATGCTCACCGACCACTGGGCGGTGGACGTGCCCCTGGCCCTGCCTTTCAAGCACAACATCATGGGCGCCGGAGCCATCGCCGGCGTGGGCAAGATCGGCGAGGTCAAGGTGCTGCCCATGACCGTGTTCGCGCAGTACCGCTTTCTGGAGGCCAATGCGCGGGTGCGCCCCTACGTGGGCCTGGGCGTGACTTACGCCAAGTTCTTCAAGGAGCGCGGCACCGCAGCGCTGACGGGGCTCACCGGCGGCAGCCCTTCGCGTCCCACCACGCTGAGCGCTGAATCCCGGTTTGGCCTCACGCCGCAGGTGGGTGTGAGCATTGCGCTCAACGACCAGTGGTCGCTGGACTTGGCGTATTACAAGACCTTTGTGAAGACCCGCAACACCCTGTCCACGGGCCAGACCATCGACGTCAAGCTCAACCCCAACGTGGTGGCGCTGGGCGTGGTGTATCGGTTCTGATCTTCATCCGGGGCAGATCGATGGTGACCCGTCCTGAATAGCGTTGACACCCAGGACGGTTAAAAACTCCAGCCGGACTATCCGGCCAATGACGCCCGATGCACTGCATCGGGCGTTTGCATTTTCAGCGACAGATGCGGTCGCTCGCAGTTATAGATGTCGACTGACTGCTCGACCATGCGTCTGGCCTGCCCCAGATCGGCGGGGCGCTGCAGCAAGAACTCACTCTTCAAGATGCCATTGACCCGCTCGGCCAGCGCGTTCTGGTAGCAGTCGTAGCCGTCCGTCATCGAGCAGATCACGCCGTGGCGCTTGTGCAGGGCCTGGTAGTACGTCGCGCAGTACTGGATACCCCTGTCGGAGTGGTGCACCAACTGTCGGCTGCTCTGTCGCCCCGAGAGCGCCATCTTCATGGCCTGCGCCACCTCTTCGGTCTGCAGGCTCTCATGCACGTGCCAGCCGACGATCTTCCTGGAATACGCATCCGTGACCAGGCTCAGATAGACGAACTTGCCGTGTGTGGGCAAGTAGGTGATGTCAGCCACCCAGACCTGCTCGCTGCCGCTGGCGTGGATCTGTTGCGGCCCTACCTTGAGAAGGTTCGGATGGTGCCTGAAGCGGTGGTGACTGTCTGTTGTCTTGTGATACGCCCGCCGGGGTGCCACCAGCAGCCTGGCATTGCGCAGGACGTCGAACATTGCATCGCGGCCCAAGTCGATGCCTCGGCGCTGTAGCGGCTCCTGCAATAAGTGGTGCAGCTTGCGCGTGCCTATGCGTGGTTGGCGCATGCGCTGCTCGCGCACCAACTCCACCACCGTCTGCGCATTCGCCAAGCGATCGGCCTCGCGGCGCCTACCCTGGTAATACGCCTGACGGCTGTGGCCCATATGCTGGCAAGCCCTCTTCACGCTCAACCCTGCGATGAGGTTTTGCGCGAGGACTTGCCCAAAGGCTTTTTTACGATGCGCACCCCATAGTCCTTGCGCAGCACGTCGATGACGGCTTCGAATAGCCTGGCCTTCTCCTGCGCCTGTGCGAGCTGCACCTGCAGCGCCTTGATCTGCTGCTCGGGCGTGCGGTCCTTTGGTCTTGTCTAGCGGCATGATGCAGATGATGCCGCAGGACTCCAGCCCAGGCGACCGTGCTTGCGCAGCCAGACCAGAACCGTCGAGCGACCCTGGATGCCGTAGTGCTGCTGCGCCTGTTTGTACGTGAGCTCGCCTTTTTCCACCTGCTCCACCACCGCCAACTTAAAGGCCAGTGTGTAGTCGCGCTGCGTGCGTTTGACACTTGATTCCATGACACATACCCTTTTTGAAAGGTCCTCGTGTCAACGCCAGGCAGGACGGGTCATGGCCCACAAAAAAGCCGCCCAGTGGGCGGCTTTTTGCTGGGCGGAGCGCGCCGGCTTACCAGCGTGCGCGCAGGCGGTCGTAGGCGTAGGTGCCAAACTGGCGCTGGGCCGATGGCGTGAGGTACACGCTGTCGGCAAACACGAACGAGGTGACATTGGCACCCGACAGCAGCGTGGACGACGTGCACAGGGCCGAATTGACCTGGCCCGCGCCGATGCCGATACCGTTGTTCGCGTCCACCGACGTGCACACTGCCGCCGTGGAGTTGTTGAAGCCATAGTTGCCCGGCACGCTGGTGTACAGGTTCACGTAGTAGGCCGAGTCCACGTACAGCACGTTGGCGCCCAGGTCCACGATGCCGACCAGCAGGCCTTCGTTGAAGCGGCTGCTGGCGTTGCTCAGCAGGGCTTCGCGGCCGATGGTCTTGGCCCAGGGGGTCTTGCTCAGGTCGTAGGTGCCGGTCACCACCACGTACTTGGCGCCCGCCGTCACCAGGCGGCGCACCTGGGCCGCGAGGTCCTCACCGGCCTTGCGGGCGGCGGCCACCATGGCGTCCTGGGTCAGGGTGCCTGCGTTCACAGCGGCCATGCCGGCGATCACGTCGCTGACACCGCCGCTCACCATCACCACATCAGTGGCTGCAAAGCTGCCGCTGGCCAGGAAGGCGTCGATCTGTTCGGTGACGGTGCGGGTGCTGGCATTGCCGGCCGCATCGGGTTTGGCACTGACGCGGGCATTGCCGGTGGCGTAGCTCAGGCCGCCTGCAGAGACCGGGGTGAGCGATTTGCCGTAGTTGGCCACCACCTGCAGGGTCCAGTTGTTGACGCTGCCGTCATTGACTGTGTAGCGCGAGCCGTTTTGCCCCACATCGTTCATGGCGTCGCCGAACGCAATGAAGCGCTGGGGCGTGATGGCCGATTCGGTGGTGCTGGAACCGCAGGCCGCGAGCAACGCGGCCGACGCACATGCGGCGACCATGAGGGTGCGGCGCATCCAATTTGCTGCCATGTATTTCTCCAGAAAAGTGGGGGGTAGTTTAACGACGCAAAGTCAACGGATGTAAAGCGGCGCCATCGCGCAGGCTCAGGCGGCGGATGCGCGCTGCAGGCGGTCGCGCACGCCTTCCCAATCGGGGCTGGCGGGCGGGGTCTCGATCCAGATCAGCTTCACGCCTTCGTCGTCAAAACTGCGCAGCACGGCGAAGAGCTGCTGTGCCGTGGCCGCTGCGTCATCGGGCATGCGCCGCATGACCAGCTTGGACGACTGGGTGCGCAAGGCGGCGCGGGCGTAGACCGCGATGTGGGCCGCGTCGGCCCCCAGCACATCCAGGCTTGTCTGCAGCGCCTTGGCATCCATCAGCCGCACTTTGGCGCTGGGCGCGTAGTGGGCTTCCAGCGTGCCCGAGGCGCGGGGCGTGGCCGTGGGCAGGTCTTCCTTGGACAGGGGGGCGATGCCGCAGGCCGCTGCAATCTGAGCCCGCGTGATGGCGCCGGGCCGCAGCAGCACTGGCACACCGCGCGTGCAGTCCACGATGGTGCTTTCAATGCCCACGTCGCAGGGCCCGCCGTCCAGCACCAGCAGGTCGTCGCCCAGCTCGTCCTGCACGTGCTGGGCGGTGGTGGGGCTCACGCGGCCAAAACGATTGGCGCTGGGGGCCGCCACGCCCCAGACGGGCGGGCCACCGGCTTCGTCGCCATCGCTGGGGGCCGCGCAGGCCAGCAGCAGGGCGTGGGCTACGGGGTGTGCGGGGCAGCGCAGCCCCACGCTGTCCTGCCCGCCGGTGGCGGCGGTGGCCACGCCAGGAAGGCGCGGCAGGATGAGCGTGAGCGGGCCGGGCCAGAAGGCATCGACCAGCTTTTGCGCAAAGTCGGGCACTCGGCTGGCGAAGTGCGCAATGCCCTCGGCATTGGCCACATGCACGATCAGCGGGTGGTCGCTGGGCCGCCCCTTGGCGGCAAAGATCTGCGCCACGGCGGTATCACTGCTGGCATCGGCCGCGAGGCCATACACCGTTTCGGTGGGCAGGCCGAGCAGGGCGCCGCTGCGCACCGCGCGTGCCGCGGCGGCGATGGCCTGGGGGTCGTTGCCGTCAAGGATCATGGAAACAGCCCGGCTCAGAAGGGCTCGATGCCCAGCAGCGCTGCGGCCTGCAGGGCCGTGGCGCGCGCCGCCTCAGGGGAGGCGGCGGTGATGTTCAGGTGCCCCATCTTGCGGCCGCGCTTGGCGTCGCGCTTGCCGTACAGGTGCAGGTGGGTGCCGGGCAGGGCCAGTACCTGGGCCCAAGGTGGGGTCTGCGCCGCCTCGCCGTGGGCAAACCACAAGTCCCCCAGCAGATTCAGCATGACGGCGGGGCTGTGCTGGCGAGGCTGCGTCAGCGGCAGGCGGGCCATGGTGCGCACCTGCAGCTCGAACTGCGACACGTCGCAGGCGTTCTGGCTGTAGTGGCCGCTGTTGTGCGGGCGCGGGGCGATCTCGTTGACCACGAGGCTCCCGTCCTGCAGCACAAAGAACTCCACGCACAGCACACCCACGTACTGCAGGCCTTTTGCTACAGATTTCGCAGCATTCACCGCTTGATCCACTAGCGCTTGCGGCAGATTTCCCTCATAAACCTCGGTCACAGCCAGGATGCCGTCGCGGTGCAGGTTGCGCTGCACGGGCAGGTGCACCATGGCCCCATCGGCACCGCGCGCCACGATGACGGAGCATTCCAGCTGCAGCGGCAGCATCTTTTCCAGCACGCAAGGCACTTTGCCGACAGACTCCCACGCGGCAGCCAGCTCGGCGGGCGTCTTCACGCGCACTTGGCCTTTGCCGTCGTAGCCCATACGGGCCGTTTTCAGAATGCCTGGCAGCAGGTCGGGCGATACAGCGGCTAGTTGTTCTGCCGTTTCGATCACCGCATACGGCGCGCAGGGCACGCCGCAGGCCACAAAGTGCGCCTTCTCGCGCGCACGGTCTTGCGCCACCGACACAGCGCTGGCCGCGGGCGACACGGGGCGTTGCGTGGCCAGGGCGGCCAGTGCAGCGGCGGGTACGTTCTCGAACTCGGTGGTTACCGCATCTGACAGGCGGGCCAGCTCGGCCAGGCCCTGCGGGTCTTCGTAGCCCGTCTGGATGTGGTGGTGGCTCACCAACCCGGCGGGACTGGTCGGGTCGGCATCAAGCACGGCCGTAAAGTAGCCCATGGCCTGCGCCTGGTGCACGAACATGCGGCCCAGCTGGCCGCCGCCCAGCACGCCCAGGGTTGCACCAGGGAGCAAAGGCTTCAGGTCACTGGCGGTCATGCGGCGGGCGGCAGGGTCATGTTGCGGGCCACTTCCGTCTGCTCGGCGCGGAAGGCTTCCAGGCGCTGGCGCAGTTCGGGGCTCTCGTTGGCCAGCAGGGCCACGGCAAACAGGGCCGCGTTGGCCGCACCAGCGGTGCCGATGGCAAACGTCGCCACCGGGATGCCCTTGGGCATTTGCACAATGCTGTGCAGCGAGTCCACACCCTGCAGGTGGCGGCTGGCCACGGGCACGCCCAGCACGGGCACAGGGGTCTTGGCAGCAATCATGCCGGGCAGGTGGGCGGCGCCGCCGGCCCCGGCGATGATGGCCTTCAGCCCCCGGCTGGCGGCGGCCTCGGCGTAGGCAAACATGTCATCGGGCATGCGGTGTGCCGACACCACGCGGGCCTCGTGCGCGATGCCGAACTGTTCAAGGATTTGCACTGCATGCTGCATGGTGTCCCAGTCGCTGCTGGAACCCATGACCACGCCGATCTGGATGGGTTTCATGGTGTGGAGGGTGCTGGCGGGCAGGCTTTGTCTGCCCAGCCGCTGTAGGTGGAACCCGCGATTTTACTTTTTGCGCCCCCCTGGCAGGTGTGGGGCTGTTTCGATGGGCCAAAATAGCGCGGAAACCGCTCCACTCTAAGCCCCACACATCATGATTGACGTCACCGTAGAGAACTTTGAAGCCGAGGTGGTTGCCGCCTCGATGAATGTGCCCGTGCTGGTGGACTTCTGGGCGCCCTGGTGTGGCCCCTGCAAGTCCCTGGGGCCGGTGCTGGAGAAACTGGAGACGGAATACGCCGGCCGCTTCAAGCTCGCCAAGATCGACTCCGACCAGGAGCAGCAGCTGGCGGGCATGTTCGGCATCCGCAGCATCCCCACCTGTGTGCTGTTGATGAATGGCCAGCCTGTGGACGGCTTCATGGGCGCCTTGCCCGAAGGCCAGGTGCGTGCCTTCCTCGACAAGCATGTACCCACCGCCGAAGAAATGGTGGCCGAGGCCGAGGAAGAAGAGGCGCAGGAAGCCCTGGCAGAAGGCGACACCGGCACCGCGCTGGAGAAGCTGCAGCATGCCGTTGTGACCGACCCCGCCAACGATGACGCGCGCTTTGACTACGTCAAGCTGCTGCTGCAGCTGGGGCGCGAGGACGATGCCAAGGTGGCGTTTGCGCCCGTGATCGCCAAGGCCGCCATGTCGCGCAAGCTGGGCGCCCTCAAGGCCTGGATGGATGCTCTGGATTTTGTAGCGTCTGGCGCATACGACGCCTCCGCTGAGGCCGGATTCGAAGCAAAAATCGCAGCCAACAAACGGGATTTCGACACCCGCTATGCCCGCGCCCGCTGGCTCATCACCCAGCAGCGCTGGACCGACGCCATGGACGAGCTGCTCGAAATCCTCATGCGCGACAAGGCCTGGAGCGAAGAGATCGCCCGCAAGACCTATGTTGCCATCCTCGAACTGATCGAGGCTCCCAAGCCCAAGGTCGCCGAGGGCCAGATCCCGCCCGAAGACCCGGTGGTGGCCACGTACCGCCGACGGTTATCCAGTGTGGTGCTGAGCTGAGGGCCCATCCCCCCAAAGAAAAAGGCCCGTTAGGGGCCTTTTCTTTCGTGAACCGACGTGGGTGATGGCTCTAATCAGCTTGTCAGCCGCTCCAGCGCCTCGCGGTACTTTGCGGCTGTCTTCTCGATCACTGCCTGGGGCAGGCGGGGCGAGGGCGCTGTCTTGTCCCAGGGCTTGCCGTTGACCTGGGCCTGCTCCAGCCAATCCCGCACAAACTGCTTGTCGTAGCTAGGGGGGTTCTCGCCCTTGGCCAGGGCTTCGGCATAACCTTCCACCGGCCAGTAGCGGGAGCTGTCGGGCGTGAGCACCTCGTCCATCAGCACCAGCGTGCCGTCAGGGGCCAAGCCGAATTCAAATTTGGTGTCGGCAATGATCATGCCCTTGGCCAGGGCGATCTCGGCAGCCGCTTTGTAGATGGCAATGCTCAGGTCGCGGATGCGCGTGGCCAAGTCCAGGCCAATCATCTCCACCGTGCGTTCGAACGTGATGTTCTCATCGTGCTCGCCCATGGCAGCCTTGGCGGCGGGCGTGTAGATGGGCTCGGGCAGCTTGGCGGCGTTGGTCAGGCCTTCGGGCAGGGGCACGCCGCAGACCGAGCGAGACTCCTGGTATTCCTTCCAGCCGCTGCCGGCCAGGTAGCCGCGCACCACGGCTTCGACCGGGATGGGCTGCAAGCGCTTCACCAGCATCGAGCGGCCACGGATCTGAGGGGCTTCTTCGGGGCTCACCACGCTCTCGGGGGCGTCGCCGGTGAGGTGGTTGGGGCAGATGTGGCCGAGCTTGTCGAACCAGAACAGGGCCATCTGGGTGAGCAACTCGCCCTTGCCAGGAATGGGTTCGCCCATGATCACGTCGAAGGCCGACAGGCGGTCGCTGGCCACCATCAGGATGCGGTCGTCGCCCACGGCGTAGTTGTCGCGCACCTTGCCGCGTGCCAGCAGGGGCAGCGAAGTCAGGGCCGAAGTGTGCAGGGCGGTGGAGCTGGGCTGGGTCATGGTGTCGGTGTGGGCGGTGGGTGTCCGCTGCGGGCAATCCGAAGAACGTGGGGGGAGGTGCATGCGGCAGGCAGGGCCTAGGCGCAGCCGATAGATTTTACGCGCCGGTCTGGGGCGCGGCGGTTTTCGTGGGCCCACACTGAGGAGTTGGTCACGCGCCCCACGCAGGCTTGCGGCACACTGGGCGGCCCTGAACCTGACCAGGCCTTAATGGCCGCTTGCTGTGTCTTCCTCTACCCCTGAGCTTTCTCCCCGCCGTGAACTGTGGCTGCTGCTGACGCTGGCCGGCATCCAGTTCACACACATCCTGGACTTCATGATCATGATGCCGCTGGGCCCGCAACTCACGCAGCTGTTTGCGATCACGGACGCGCAGTTTGGCTTGCTGGTGTCGGCCTACACGCTGTCGGCGGGGGCATCGGGCCTGCTGGCCTCCACCTACATCGACCGCTTTGGGCGTAAGCGGCTGCTGCTGGTGCTCTATGGTCTGTTCGGGCTGGCGACGCTGGCCTGCGGCCTTGCGCCTACCTATGGCACGCTGATGGTGGCGCGCATTCTTGCGGGCACTTTTGGCGGCGTGCTGTCGGCTCTGTCGCAGACCATCGTGGCGGACGTGGTGCCCTTTGAGCGGCGCGGGCGTGCCATGGGTATTGTGATGACGTCGTTTTCCGTCTCCACGGTGGCGGGCGTGCCCCTGGGGCTGATTCTGGCGCAGTACGGGGGCTGGCACCTGCCGTTCATCGGCATTGCCGCCATGGTGGGTATGCTGGCTGTGCAGGCGGCCCGCACGTTGCCGACCATGGCGGGGCATGTTCAGGCCGCCAGCGGTCGGTCGGTGCTGGGCGGTATCCGGCAGGTGCTGGCGGATGGCAACCACCGGTGGGCGTTCCTGTTCTCGGCGTTGCTGATGTTTACGGGTTTTACCGTCATCCCTTACATCACCATCTACATGCAGACCAATGCCGGTGTGCGTGCCGATCAGGTGCCGCTGGTGTACCTGTGCGGCGGGGTGGTGACGTTGTTCACTGCGCGCCTGTTCGGACGCATGACCGACCGGCATGGCAAGGTGCCCACCTTCCGGTGGCTGGCGATCGCGGGGCTGCCGTGCATTCTCGGCATCACGCTGGTACAGGGCTTGCCGCTGTGGGGGGTGTTGGTGGTGTCCACCCTGATGTTCACCTTTGTCAGTGGCCGCATGATTCCTGGCATGGCCATCATCGCCTCAGCGGCACATGCGCCCTTGCGGGGAACCTTCATGACGCTGAACGCCTCGGTGCAATCGGCGGCGATGGGCGTGGCGTCTTTTGTGGGTGGGGTCCTCATCAGCCGTGATGCGCAGGGGCTGGTGCAGAACTACTGGGTGGCCGCGCTGGTGGGCATCAGCGCCAGCCTGCTGTCGATGCTGGTGGTGGGGCGTCTCACGCTGCATGGCGCGACGCCGTCGGCTCGGTGAAGAAGAAGGGGCTCGTGCTGACGTTGGCCAGCCCCTTCAATCCGCCCATTGTGCGCGCTTTTCGGGCGCTTGGCACCTTGCCGGGCATAACCCAGCGGCCTGCGGCGGTATGGGATTGCATTTCGGGGAGGGCGGGGGCATAGTGAACCCACGACGTCAACAAAAGATGCATCCAAGTTCGCCGAGCCGCTCCTCTGATCCAGGACGGCGTTTTTCCACCGAGAGCCACAGGAGACTTATTTATGAACTTGACGATCAGCGGTCACCACCTCGAAGTTACTCCCGCCTTGCGCAACTACGTCACCACCAAGCTGGACCGGATCACCCGCCATTTTGACCAAGTTGTCGATGTCAAGGTACTGCTGACGGTAGAGAAGCAAAAGGAAAAGGAAAAGAGACAGCGAGCGGAATGCAACATTCACGTCAAGGGCAGCGACCTGTTTGCCGAAAGCTCCCACGCCGACCTGTACGCCGCCGTGGACGAACTGGTCGACAAGATGGACCGTCAGGTTGTGCGCCACAAGGACCGTTTGCAAGACCATCACCACGAAGCCGCCAAGCGCGAACTGCACGCTTGATGCGCCAGCCCTGAGCCTGGCACAGCAGCCGCCCCTACCCGGGCGGTTTTTTTGTTGCCTGACGCGCCGCGCTCAGGGTTTTCGCCAATATGTGCATAATTGTTACCCTTGACCATGAACCGACTCGCCTCCATCCTGCCCTCCGCTCAAGTGCTTGTGAGCGTGGACGCCACCAGCAAGAAGCGTGCTTTTGAAGAAGCGGGTCTGCTGTTCGAGAGCCAGCACGGCCTCTCCCGGGCGCTGATCACCGACAGTCTGTTTGCCCGTGAACGCCTGGGCTCCACTGGGCTCGGCCATGGCGTGGCCATTCCCCACGGACGCATCAAGGGCCTCAAGGCGCCGATGGCGGCTGTGTTCCAGCTGCTCAACCCCATCGGATTCGATGCGCCGGACGAGCTGCCGGTGGGCCTGCTGATCTTTCTGCTGGTGCCCGAGGCGGCCACCCAGAAGCACCTGGAAATCCTGTCCGAAATCGCCGAGCTGCTCAGTGACTCGGCCTTGCGCGAGAAGCTCAAGGCCTGCACCGACGCCACGGAACTGCACGGCATGATTGCAGGCTGGCAGTCCACGCAGGCTGCCTGAGCCCTGGCACACACATTCCCCACGCCGCCTTTGCACTGACTGAACCGCCGTGAAGCCCAATGTTGTCAGTGCCGACGTCCTTTTCGAAGAATTTCGTGGCCTGCTGAAGTGGGAGTGGGTGGCGGGCCTGGGGGCCTCCGAGCGCCGCTTCGATGAAGTGGCAGTGCGTTCCGCGCGTTCCGGCGCCGACCTGGTCGGCTACCTCAACTACATCCACCCCTACCGGGTCCAGATCCTGGGCGAGCGCGAGATTGCGTACTTGAGCAACGCATCCCCCGACGATTGCAAGCGCCGCATTGCCCGCATCGTGACGCTGGAACCACCGGTGCTGGTGCTGGCCGACAACCAGACCGCACCCGATGCGCTGGTGTCGATGTGTGAGCGCGCGCAAATCCCGATGTTCTCCACGCACGAGTCGTCGGCGTTTGTCATCGACGTGCTGCGCGCTTACCTGTCCAAGCACTTCGCCGACCGCACCACCATGCACGGCGTGTTCATGGACATTCTGGGTCTGGGCGTGATGATCACCGGCGAATCGGGTCTGGGCAAGAGCGAGCTGGGTCTGGAGCTGATCTCGCGTGGCAACGGCCTGGTGGCCGACGATGCCGTGGACCTGTTCCGCATCAACCAGACCACCATTGAGGGCAAGTGCCCCGAGCTGCTGCAGAACCTGCTGGAGGTGCGCGGCATCGGCCTGCTCGATATCCGTGCCATTTTTGGCGAGACGGCAGTGCGACGCAAGATGCGCCTCAAGCTCATCGTGCATCTGGTGCGCAAGGAGACGCTGGAGCGCGACTACGAGCGTCTGCCCTACGAGCCGCTGACACAGGACGTGTTGGGCGTGCCGGTGCTCAAGGTGGTGATCCAGGTGGTCGCCGGCCGCAACATCGCCGTGCTGGTCGAGGCCGCCGTGCGCAACACCATCCTGCAACTGCGCGGCATTGACACCTACCAAGAGTTTGTCGAACGCCATCGCCGCGCCATGGAGCGCGATACGGGTGGCTAGTCTGCTCTGTATTTGATAGCTATTGCGCTTGAGGGACGGGCGCAACGGGCCTCAGAGAGTTACCCTTTCTTGGCGCAGTCCGCGCACTGTCCGTACAGCGCCATGGTGTGGTCCTGCACCAGCCAGCCCTTGGCCTTGGCCACGGCATGCTGCCGCTTCTCGATCTCGGGGTCGTAAAACTCTTCCACCTTGCCACACGAAGTGCAGATGAAGTGGTCATGGTGCTGCCCTTCATTGAGCTCGTACACCGCCTTGCCGCTCTCGAAGTTGCTGCGGATCAGGATGCCGGCCTGCTCGAACTGCGTGAGCACCCGGTACACGGTGGCTAGGCCGATGTCCGACCGCTCTTCCAGCAGCACACGGAACACGTCTTCGGCCGTCATGTGGCGCTGCGCACCCTTCTGGAAAATCTCCAGAATCTTCAGGCGGGGCAGTGTGGCCTTGAGTCCCGTGCTTTTGAGTTCGTCGATATTGGTCATGGCTGGCTCTTTCGGGGGCAGGCAACCGGCCCAGGGGCTGGAGGGGCTGCCGCTACAATGGGACGATCATATCCTTTGGCCTTTTACCCATGCCCGTCCAAGCCCGTTACAGCGCCCGTCTGGGCCTGGTTGTGTTGATCGGTGCCAGCATGGCCGCCCTGACCGGTTGCGGCAGTCTGGATGGCGCCAGCAGCCGCATCGCCAACATCGTCAAACCCTACCGGGTGGACGTGGTGCAGGGCAATTTCGTGTCCCGCGAACAGGTCGAAGCCCTGCAGCCCGGCATGAGCCGCCAGCAGGTGCGCGAGATTCTCGGGACGCCGCTGGTCACCAGCCTGTTCCATGCAGACCGCTGGGAGTACGTGTTCACGCTCAAACGCCCCGGCGAAGAGGTCCAGACCCGCAAGCTGACCGTGTTCTTCAAGGGTGATGCCCTGGAGCGCTCCGAAGGCGATGAAATGCCGACCGAGACCGAATTCGTCGCCACCCTGGGGGCGCGCGACAACGCCAAGGGCAAGGTGCCGGTGCTGGAAGCCACGCCGGAGCAACTGGCCAAATACCCGGTCAAGGAGCGCCCCGCGCCCGCCGCGACCACGACCCCGGCATTGCCCGCCACCACCAGTTACCCGCCGCTCGAAGCGCCTGCGCGCTGACCCTTGCGGCTCTGGCAGTGAGCCCGGTGCGCTGGCTGCCCTTTCATTGAACAGGACTTCTTCATGACCGCGACTTCCTCGCCTGCGGCTCCCGCGGCATCTCCCCTTCGTGTAGCCGTTGCAGGGGCTTCAGGCCGCATGGGCCGCATGTTGATCGAAGCCATCCGCGCCAGCGACGACTGCGTGCTGGCTGGTGCGCTGGACGTGGCCGCCAGCCCCGCGGTCGGCTCTGACGCCACCGCCTTTCTGGGCTATGCCAGCGGCGTGGCCATCACGGCCGATGTGGCGGCAGGCCTCAAGAACGCCGAGGTGCTCATCGACTTCACCCGCCCCGAAGGCACGCTGGCCCACCTGGCCGTGTGCAGCCAGCTGGGCGTGAAGGCCGTCATCGGCACCACCGGCTTCACCGATGCGCAAAAGGCCGAACTCGACGCCTACGCACAGCGCACCGCCATCATGTTCTCGCCCAACATGAGCGTGGGCGTGAACGTCACGCTCAAGCTGCTGCAAATGGCCGCCAAGGCCATGGCCACGGGGTACGACATCGAAATCATCGAAGCCCACCACCGCCACAAGGTCGATGCACCCTCGGGCACTGCGCTCAAGATGGGTGAGGTGATTGCCGAAGCCCTGGGCCGCGATCTCAAGGACTGCGCCGTGTACGCCCGCGAAGGCGTGACGGGCGAGCGCGACCCTTCCAGCATCGGCTTTGCGGCCATCCGGGGCGGCGACATCGTGGGTGACCACACCGTGCTGTTTGCCGGCATCGGCGAGCGCATCGAGATCACGCACAAGTCCTCCAGTCGCGCCACATATGCGCAGGGCGCCTTGCGCGCCGTGCGTTTCCTGGCGACCCACAAGACTGGCATGTTCGACATGTTCGACGTGCTGGGCTTGCACTGATCCGCCGACCCCATGGACGCGCTCCACTGGTGGCGCCAAGGCGATGCCGTCACGCAAAGTGCGGCACTGGTCTTGCTGGCCATGTCGGTGGCGAGCTGGGTGGTCATTGTGTGGAAGCTGCGGCTCATGCGGCGTGCCAGTGCCGACGTGGCCCGCTGCACGGCCGCGTTCTGGCAGGCGCCGTCGCTGGCCCTTGCGCAGCAGCGTTTGCAGTCTTTCGACCGGGATGCGCTAGTGCTTCCTTTGGTGGCTGCTGCAAATTCAATAGCAAATCACGACAACGTTACCCCACCCACGCTGGCCACGGCCGGCAGCCTGTCGCAGCGGCTCACCCGCGTGCTGCGCGATGCCCTGCACGATGTACTGGGGCGCTTGCAGTTTGGCCAGGTGCTGCTGGCCACGGTGGGCTCCACGGCGCCGTTCGTAGGGCTGCTGGGCACCGTGTGGGGCATCTACCATGCGCTCACCGCCATGGCAGGCGCGGGGCAGATCACCATTGACCGCGTCTCCGGTCCCGTGGGCGAGGCCCTGGTCATGACGGCGGCCGGGCTGGCCGTGGCGATCCCTGCCGTGCTGGCCTACAACGTTTTTGGCCGCCTGCTCGGGCGCATTGAGGCGGATCTGGAAGGGTTTGCGCGCGATCTTCGCGAGCTGGTCATCGACACCTCTGTCCCCGCCGATCCTCGGCCTTGAGCTCCAGAAAGCTTGACCGCGCCATGGCCTTCGGAAGACTCGAACGCACCACCGGGCCGCAGCCCATGAGCGACATCAACATGACGCCGCTGGTGGACGTGATGCTGGTGCTGGTGGTGATCTTCATCCTCACGGCGCCGCTCCTGGCCAGCTCCATCCGGCTGGACCTGCCGCGCACCGAAGGCGCCACGCCCGGCACGGCCCCGCAATTCGTCACGCTGGTGGTCGACGCCTCGGGCCAGGCCTTTCTGGATGATCAGCCCCTGTCGCAGGCTGCGCTGGCCGAGCGCCTGCGCCGCATTGGTGCTGAGCGGCCCGACACAGAGGTGCAACTGCGCGCCGACGCTGCCGTGCCCTATGGCCGCGTGGTCGAAGTCATGGGCGCGGCCCACCTGGCCGGGCTGCAGCGCATCGGATTTGTGGCCGAACCTGCGGCGAACCCGGTGTCGCCTGCACCCCTCGCTCCGTCCCGCTGACGCGCCCGGACGGCTGGGCCGCCAGCGCCAGCCCCTGACCGCCTAAAATCCCTGCAGCGCGGCCCTGCGGCTGCACTCTTCTCTCACCCCCGAGCCCCCATGCAAGACAAATACTCTCCCCAAGACGTCGAACGCGCGGCGCACGACCACTGGACCGCCACCGACGCCTACCGCGTGACGGAAGACACGAGCAAGAAGAAGTTCTACGCCTGCTCCATGCTGCCCTACCCCAGCGGCAAGCTGCACATGGGCCACGTGCGCAACTACACCATCAACGACATGCTCACGCGCTATCTGCGCATGAACGGCCACAACGTGTTGATGCCCATGGGCTGGGACGCTTTCGGCCTGCCCGCCGAAAACGCGGCGCTCAAGAACGGTGTGCCCCCGGCCAAGTGGACGTACGAGAACATCGCGTACATGAAAAAGCAGATGCAGGCCATGGGCCTGGCCATCGACTGGAGCCGCGAAGTCGCCACCTGCGACCCTGAGTACTACAAGTGGAACCAATGGCTGTTTTTGAAGATGCTGGAAAAGGGCATCGCCTACCGCAAGACCCAGGTCGTGAACTGGGACCCGGTGGACCAGACCGTGCTGGCCAACGAGCAGGTGATTGACGGCAAGGGCTGGCGCACCGGTGCCGTGGTCGAGAAGCGTGAGATCCCTGGTTACTACCTCAAGATCACCGACTACGCCGAAGAGCTGCTGGGCTTTGTGACCGGCGACCAGCTGCCCGGCTGGCCCGAGCGCGTCAAGCTGATGCAGGAAAACTGGATCGGCAAGAGCGAAGGCGTGCGCTTTGCATTCACGCACGACATCGCTGGCGACGACGGCGCATTGATCGGCGACGGCAAGATGTACGTGTTCACCACGCGCGCCGACACCATCATGGGCGTGACCTTCTGCGCCGTGGCGCCAGAGCACCCTCTGGCCACGCACGCCGCCAAGAGCAACCCGGCGCTTGCAGCCTTCATTGAGGAATGCAAGACCGGCGGCACCACCGAGGCCGAGCTGGCCACGCAAGAGAAAAAGGGCGTGCCCACGGGCCTGTACGTCACGCACCCGCTCACCGACGAAAAGGTGCAGGTCTGGGTCGGCAATTACGTGCTGATGGGCTATGGCGACGGCGCCGTGATGGGCGTGCCCGCGCACGACGAGCGCGACTTTGCCTTCGCCCTCAAGTACGGCATCGAGATCAAGCAGGTGGTGCTGGTGGACGGCGAAACGTTCAACTACCACCAGTGGCAGGACTGGTACGGCGACAAGCAGCGCGGCGTGACCATCAACTCTGACAGCTTCAGCGGCCTGTCGTACAAGGAAGCCGTGAACGCCGTGGCCCATGCGCTGGAGCAAAAGGGCCTGGGCGAGAAGAAGACCACCTGGCGCCTGCGCGACTGGGGTGTGAGCCGCCAGCGCTACTGGGGCACACCGATCCCGATCATCCACTGCGACGAGCACGGCGCCGTGCCGGTGCCGGAAAAAGACCTGCCCGTGGTGCTGCCGCAAGACTGCATTCCCGACGGCTCGGGCAACCCGCTGCACAAGCACGAAGGCTTCCACGCGGGCGTGACCTGCCCCGTGTGTGGCAAGGCTGCCCGCCGCGAGACGGACACCATGGACACGTTCGTGGACAGCTCGTGGTACTTCATGCGGTACTGCGACCCCAAGAATGCGGACGCCATGGTGGCCGGTGGTGCCGACTACTGGATGCCGATGGACCAGTACATCGGTGGTATCGAACACGCCATCCTGCACCTGCTGTACGCCCGCTTCTGGACCAAGGTCATGCGTGACCTGGGGCTGGTGAAAGTGGACGAGCCCTTTACCAAGCTGCTCACGCAGGGCATGGTGCTCAACCACATCTACAGCCGCCGCACTGCCAAGGGCGGCAAGGACTACTTCTGGCCGCACGACGTGGAGCATGTGCTCGATGAAGGCGGCAAGATCATCGGTGCCAAGCTCAAGAACGAAGCCACCAGCGGCGACGGCATGTTGCCCGTGGGCACGCCCATCGACTACGAGGGCGTGGGCACCATGTCCAAGTCCAAGAACAACGGCGTGGACCCGCAGGACCTGATCGAGAAGTACGGCGCCGACACGGCCCGCCTGTACACCATGTTCACCGCGCCGCCCGAAGCCACGCTGGAGTGGAACGACGCTGCGGTGGAAGGCAGCTACCGCTTCCTGCGCCGGGTGTGGAACTTCGGCCTCAAGCTCGCCGCCATCGACCGCGATGCCGCCATGGCCAGCGTGGCCGGTGCCAGCAGCCTGCAGGACGTGCAGTTTGGCAAGGAGGCCAAGGCCCTGCGCCTGGAGATCCACAACGTGCTCAAGCAGGTGGACTACGACTACCAGCGCATGCAGTACAACACCGTGGTCTCCGGCGCGATGAAGATGATCAACGCGCTCGAAGATTTCAAGGCCATGGACTCGGCCGGTGCCCAGGTGGCGCTGATCGAAGGCTTTGGCATCCTGCTGCGCTGCCTCTACCCCGCCACGCCCCACATCGCCCACAGCCTGTGGACGGGCCTGGGCTACGCCGGTGCGTTGGGCGACCTGCTCGATGCGCCCTGGCCGCAGGTGGATGCCGGCGCCCTGGTGCAGGACGAGATCGAACTCATGCTGCAGGTCAACGGCAAGCTGCGCGGATCCATCCATGTGCCCGCCCAGGCCGACAAGGCCGAGATCGAGCGCATTGCGTTGGCCAGCGAGGCCTTTGTGGCCCAGGCCGCAGGCGCTCATCCGAAACGCGTGATCGTGGTGCCAGGTCGTCTGGTGAACGTGGTGGTCTGACCCCATGAACAAACGCACACTGCTCAGTCTGGCCCCGGTGGCCCTGTTGTCTGCCTGCGGATTCCGGCTGCGTGGCGTGCCGGAGTTCGGGTTTGGCTCGCTCTACATCGTGGCACCAGCCAGTTCGCCGTTGGCGCGGGAGCTGCAGCGCACGCTCGACGGGTCTGGTAGCCAGCTCAAGGTGCTGCGCGACCCGGCTAGCATGCCGACGGCAGAGGCCATTTTCGACCTGCTGCAGGAGCAGCAGGAGCGCGTGGTGGTGGGCCTCAACGCGTCGGGCCAGGTGCGCGAGCTGCAGCTGCGCCTGCGTATCAAGTTCCGCCTGCGCACGCCCACGGGCGTGGAGCTGATTCCCGACACGGAGCTGCTGCAGCAGCGCGACATCAGCTACAACGAAACCATTGCGCTGGCCAAGGAGGCCGAAGAGGCGCTGCTCTACCGCGACATGCGGACCGATCTGGTGCAGCAGCTCATGCGCCGTCTGGCCGCTGCCAAGCGTTAGGAGCGGCTCTGAGCGTCTGCGCGCTCAGGCGCTCAGCGTCGGTCCCTGGCCGTGCGAGGGCACGCGCATCAGCGTGCTCTTGCCAAACAGCGACTCCACCAGGTCCACCGCCAGCACGGCAGTGCGGTTGCGCACATCCAGCGCGGGGTTGAGCTCCACAATGTCCAGCGAGGCCAGGCGCCCGCTGTCGGCAATCATCTCCATGCACAGCTGTGCCTCGCGGTAGGTGGGGCCGCCGGGCACCGTGGTGCCCACGCCAGGGGCAATGTCGGGGTCCAGAAAATCCACATCAAAGCTCACATGCAGGTGGGTGTGTGCATCCAATCCGGCCAGCGCCTGCTGCATGGTCTGGCGCATGCCCACCTCGTCGATGTAGCGCATGTCGAACACCTCCAGGCCCTGCTCGTGCACAAAGCGCTTTTCGCCTGCGTCCACGCTGCGGATGCCAATCTGCCGGATCTGTGACGGGTGCAGCGCCGGGCCACCGCCCGGCATGCGGGCCAGCCCGGTCAGTGCTTCAGGGCCAAACCCGCACAGGCAGGCCACGGGCATGCCATGCACATTGCCGCTGGGCGTCAGGGCACTGGTATTGAAGTCGGCGTGGGCATCCAGCCATAGCACCCGCAGCTTCTTGCCCACCTCCGCGCAATGGCGGGCCACGGCGCTGATGCTGCCCAGGCCCAGGCAGTGGTCACCCCCCAGCAGAATGGGCAGGTGGCCCAGCTGCAGCTCGGCATACACCGCGTCGAACACGCGCTGGTTCCACTCCACCACCTCGGGCAGGTGGCGGTAGCCGTCCATCGGCGGCTGCCACGGGTTGGCCGGACCGCTCAGGTTGCCCCTGTCAAACACCTGCAGCCCGTGGGACTCCAGCGCTGCCTGCAGGCCCGCCACACGCAAGGCCTCGGGCCCCATGGAGGCGCCACGTGCACCTGCGCCGATGTCGGTAGGGGCGCCGATCAGGCTGGTGGGCTGGGCGCTGCGCAGGGCGGTGGGAGGCATGGCAATCTGACTTTCTGGGGTATGGCAGTGAGCGGCAAGGGCGTGGGCGCCGGGGGGAATTCTCAGGGCTTTGGGCGCCAATGAACAGCGCCGCAGCTGATCGGTTCGTGGCCTCCCTTGTGCACTGTGAGGGTATCCGCTGGCAATTTGCGCAATGCCGGGTCTGCCCAGGCGATAAACTTTGCCGCATGCAAGTCGCCCTGGCCCAACTCTCTCAGCATCTTCAACGGGGCCTGTCGCCGCTGTATGTCCTGCATGGCGACGAGCCCTTGCTCCAGCAAGAGGCGGCCGACGCCATCCGCGCCACAGCCCGCACGCAGGGCTACACCGAACGCAGCAGCTACACCGTGGCAGGAGCCCACTTTGACTGGAGTGCGGTGCTGGCAGCTGGTGGCTCGCTCAGCCTGTTTGCCGACAAGCAGATCGTCGAGATCCGCATCCCCTCGGGCAAGCCCGGCAAGGACGGCAGCGTGGCGCTGCAGCAGATCGCTGAATCAGCCCGGGGCAACGACAGCACCCTCACCATGGTCATGCTGCCGCGCCTCGATAAAGCCACCAAGACCGGCGCCTGGTTTGCCGCGCTGGAGGGCAACGGCGTCTCCATCCAGATCGACCCCATCGAACGCGGCCAGCTGCCGCAGTGGATTGCCCAGCGACTGGCCCAGCAAGGCCAGCGCGTGGTGGCGGGCGAAGAAGGCCAGCGCACCCTGCAGTTTTTTGCCGACCGCGTGGAAGGCAACCTGCTGGCCGCGCACCAAGAGATTCAAAAGCTCGCGCTGCTGCACCCGGCGGGTGAATTGACGCAAGCCCAGGTCGAAGCCGCCGTCCTCAACGTGGCGCGCTACGACGTGTTCAAGCTGTCCGAATCCGTGCTGGCCGGGCAGACGGCCCGCGTGCAGCGCATGCTCGACGGCCTGCAGGCCGAGGGCGAGGCCGAAGTGCTGGTGCACTGGGCGCTGGCCGAAGACATCCGCGCCCTCAAGCGCGTAAAGGATGCGATGAACGCCGGCCGCCCTCTGCCCATGGCCCTGCGCGAGAACCGCATCTGGGGCCCCAAGGAGCGGCTGTTTGAACGCATCCTGCCCAAGGCCAGCGACGCCGCCCTGGCGCGCCTGCTGCAGTCGGCGCACACGGTGGATGGCATCGTCAAAGGCCTCAAGCAGCCCGACTGGCCGCAAGACGGCTGGCAGGCGCTGCAGCGCCTGGCGCTGCAACTGTGCCGCTTGACCAGCGCGGCCCGGTGATGGCGGCCGCTGCGGCCCCGCTGCCTTTGCGCCTGCCCCACGACGACGCCACCAACGGCTGGTCCGCCATCCTGCCCTCACGCACGCCGCGCCCCGCGCTGCAGGGCGATGTGCAGGCCGACTGGCTGGTGCTGGGCGCGGGCTTTGCGGGCCTGGCCGCTGCGCGCCGCCTGGCCGAGCTGCGCCCGCACGCCCACATCGTGGTGGTGGACGCAGGCACCGTGGGCAACAACGCCTCGGGCCGCAACTCGGGCTTTGCCATCGATGTGCCGCACAACATTGGCAGCTCGCTCGAAGAACTGCGCCAGGCCGCGCACTACCAGGCCCTGCTCACGGCGGGCATGAACGACCTGGAGGGGCTGGTGGCGCAGCACCGCATCGACTGCCAGTGGCGCCGCGCAGGCAAGTACCACTGCGCCGTCTCGCCCGCCGCCGAGCGCACGCTGCAGCACCATGTGGACGAGCTGCGCGCCCTGGGTGCTCCGCACGCGCTGCTGGACCGCAATGCTCTGGCCGCCCGCCTGGGCACCCGCTACTTTGCCGCCGGGCTCTACACGCCGGGCACCGTGCTGCTCAACCCCGCCGCGCTGTGCCGGGGCCTGGCCGACGCGCTGCCTGCCAACGTGACCTTGCATGAGCAAACGCCGGTGCAACGGCTGGATTTTTCGGGCGGCAAGGTCGTGGTCCACACCCCGCAAGGCTGCGTGCGTGCGCCGCAGTTGCTGCTGGCGGCCAATGGCTTTGCGCAGCAGCTGGGCTTGTTCGGCAGTGCCTGGGGCGCGGAGACGTTTCCGCTGGTCACCTTCGGCTCGCTCACCGCGCCGCTCACGCCCGAGCAGCGCAGCCGCCTGGGCGCGCCCGAGGGCTGGGGCGTGACGCCTGCGAGTGCTGTGACCGGGGCCACGCTGCGCTACACGGACGACCACCGCATTCTGGTGCGCCAGGGCTTTGAATATGCGCCGCATTTCCGCGTCAGCCCTGCGGTGCGCGAGCGGGTGCGACGCGAGCACGCTGCCGTGTTTGCCGCGCGTTTTCCGCAGCTGAGTGATGTGGCGCTGGAGCATTTCTGGGAAGGCTCGATTGCCATCACCCGCAATGGTGCGCCGCGCTGGGGGCGGCTGGCGCCGCAGGTGCATGGGGTGGCGGGGTGCAATGGGGCGGGGGTGGTGAAGTTCACGGCACTGGGGGCGTTGGCGGCGGATTTGGCACTGGGGCAGGACCATCCGTTGTTGGCGCATGCCTTGGCCTTGGGTGGGCCGACGCGGATGCCGCCCGAGCCGTTCATGGGGCTGGGGGTGCGGGCTTATATTGCGCGGGAGAAGTGGTTGGGGCGGGCGGAGGTTTGATTATTTTTGGCTTCTAGTGCTTGTGAGATAAGCGCTGGCAGCTATCAAATTGGTAGTGGTTGTCGGGGCTTGCTCGCTGATTTGGTGGCATGCCTGTGCGCGCGGCGGGAGCCGGGTTGTCGCCCCGGCGGGCGAGGTACTTTTCTTTGCTTCGCCAAAGAAAAGTACCCAAAAGAAAGGCGACCCCACTGTCTGCGTCCCTGCGCTTCGCTTCGGGCAACCTGCGGTGCTCGCGTCCAGCGGGGTCTCGCTCGAACTCGCTGCGCTCAGACAATCGCGAGCCCTGATCCGCTGGCCGCTGCGCTCCTCGGCGCCTACAGAGGGGAGGGGAAACCAACAGCCACTCGGGCCATCGCTGCGCTCGGCCCTTGGGCGTGTCAGAGGGCGTTCAATATGCCCTGTGCTTTTTCTGCCCACATCGTCAGGTTCGCTACCAAATCCTTCTGGCTGAACGAGCAGCTTTCCTCTGAAAACAACGCACTCGATTCCAACCGGTCCAGCAGGTTCAGCAGCACTTCGCTGTAGCGCGGGGGCAGGGCGGCGAGCAGGGTGGTTTGCTGGCGGGCCAGGGTGCTGAGGGTGGCGGCGGTGTGGTCGCCGCGGTCAAAGGCTTGCAGGGCCTGGGTGAAGGTGGTGAGCTGGGTGTGGGCGGTGTCGGTCATGGCGTAGCCGGGCGGATCGATGGTGGGTGACAGGCCCGAGGGTAAAGCAGCCATGGGCCCGCGCCCACCGGGCCGATACCAAGTGCGGCAAAATCGCTGGATGAACGCCCTCAACGTCGCTGAATACACGCACTCTCTCGGTCTCCAGGCAAAAACGGCCTCTGCGCTGATGGCCAAAGCGCCGGCAGCTATCAAAAACAAAGCGCTCAAAGCGCTCGCCCGGTTGCTGCGCGAGAACGTGGCCCAGCTCCAGATCGACAATGCCAAAGACCTGGAGCGCGCCGTGGCCAATGGGCTGGCGGGCCCGATGGTGGACCGGCTCAAGCTCACCCCCAAGGTGCTGGAGACTTGCGCCGAGGGCTGCGAGCAGCTGGCCGCCATGCCCGACATCATTGGCGAGATCCTGGGCATGAAGCAGCAGCCCAGCGGCATTCGCGTGGGCCAGATGCGGGTGCCGATTGGCGTGTTCGGCATGATTTACGAGAGCCGTCCCAACGTCACCATCGAAGCCGCGTCGTTGTCGATCAAGAGCGGCAACGCCTGCATCTTGCGTGGCGGCTCCGAGGCGATTGATTCGAACAAGGCACTGGCCAAGCTGGTGCAGCAGGCGCTGGCCGAGGCCGGACTGCCGCAAGACGCGGTGCAACTGGTGCAGACCACCGACCGCGAGGCCGTGGGCCAGCTCATCACCATGCCGCAGTTTGTGGACGTGATCATCCCGCGCGGCGGCAAGGGCCTGATCGAACGCATCAGCCGCGATGCCAAGGTGCCGGTGATCAAACACCTGGACGGCAACTGTCACACCTATGTGGACGACCCCTGCGACATCGCCATGGCCGTCAAGGTGGCCGACAACGCCAAGACCAACAAGTACAGCCCCTGCAACGCGAGCGAAGGCCTGCTGGTGGCGCGTGGCGTGGCGGCAGATTTTCTGCCCCAGATCGGCGCGGTGTACGCCTCCAAGGGCGTGGAGATGCGCGGTTGCCCCGAGTCGCTGGCGATTCTGCAATCGGTGGCGGGTGCCCACCTGGTGCCCGCCACCGAGCAGGACTGGAGCGAGGAATACCTGGCCCCGATCATCAGCGTGAAGATTGTGGCGGGGGTGGATGAGGCCATTGCCCACATCAACCGCTACAGCAGCCACCACACCGACGCCATCCTGACGCGCGACCACATGCATGCCCAGCAGTTCCTGCGCGAGGTGGATTCGGCCAGCGTGATGGTGAACGCGAGCACGCGGTTTGCCGACGGCTTCGAGTATGGGCTGGGCGCCGAAATCGGCATCAGTACCGACAAGTTCCACGCGCGCGGCCCGGTGGGCATTGAAGGCCTCACTTCGCTCAAGTACGTGGTGCTGGGCGAGGGCGAGGTGCGGGCTTGATGCGCTCCTAAAACAATAGCTGCTGGCGCATGTTCGACTAGCGCTTGCGGCCAATTTCACATGAAAATCATCATCCTCGGCGCCGGCCGCGTGGGCCAGAGCGTGGCAGACAGCCTGGTGTCCGAGCGCAACGACATCACAGTCATCGACACCGATGCCGCACGCCTGCGTGACCTGGAATCGCGGTTTGACCTGCGCGGGGTGGTGGGCAACGGCATCGAGCCCGCCGTGCTGGCCGAGGCGGGGGCCGAGGACACTGACCTGCTGATCGCCTGCGCCGCGCAGGACGAGACCAACCTGGTGTGCTGCAAGATCGCGCAGCTGCTGTTCAACATCCCCAAGCGCATCGCGCGGGTGCGGTCTACAGGCTTCGAGGCCCATGAACGGCTGGTCGGCCCCGAGGGGTTTGCGGTGGACCGCATCATCTGCCCCGAAGAATCGCTGACCCGCTACATCGGCAAGCTCATCGAGTACCCCGAGGCCATGCAGGTGCGCGAATTTGCCGGGGGCCGCGCTTGCCTGGTGTCGGTGCGGGCGCGGGTGGGGGCTCCCATGGTCGGGCACTCCATCGGCGCGCTGCGCGAGAGTGCGCCGGAGCTGGCGATGCGCATGGTGGCCATCTACCGGCGGTTCCCGGACGAGCCTGACCGTTTCATCGCCTGCGACGGCAGCACGCGCATCGAGCCGGGGGACGAAGTGTTCGTGCTGGCCGCGCACGAGCACATTGCCAACGTGCTGGCCGCCCTGCACCGCCCAGCCTCCCAACAGCCCCAGCCCGTGCGCCGCATCATGATTGCGGGCGGCGGCCGCGTGGGCCTGCGGCTGGCGCGGCAGCTCAGCCAGGCGGGCGGGCGCTTTCACATCAAGATCATCGAGGACCATGCGGACCGCTGCGTGGAGCTGGCGTCGGCCCTGCCGCCCGAGGTGCTGGTGCTGCAGGGTGATACCACCGACGAAGACCTGCTGGGTGACGAAGGCATCGAGGAGGTGGACCTGTTCCTCGCGCTCACCGACGACGACGAGGACAACATCATGTCCTGCCTGCTGGCCAAGCGCATGGGCGCGAGCCGGGTGCTGGCCCTCATCAACCGGCGCAGCTATGCCGACCTGATGCACGGCACGCAGATCGACATTGCCCTGTCGCCCGCGCAGGCCATGCTGGGTGAGCTGCTAGCCTATGTGCGCCAGGGCGACGTGCAGGCTGTGCACAGCCTGCGCCGGGGCGTGGCCGAGGCGCTGGAGATCGTGGCGCGTGGCGACCGCAAAAGCTCGCGCGTGGTCGGCCGCAAGGTCAGCGACCTGCAGCTGCCGCGCGATGTGCACATCGGCCTGATCGTGCGCGGTCTGCCCGACGCGTCGGAAACGGCGGGGGCAGCGGCTGCCGATCTGCGCGAGCCCGAGGTCATCATTCCGCGCAGCGCCACGGTGATCGAGAGCAACGACCATGTGGTGTTTTTCCTGCCCAACAAGCGGCTGGTGCGCGACGTGGAAAAGCTCTTCCGCGTGAGCGCAACTTTTTTCTGACCCGGCACCGAGCTGCGCGAGACCTCCATGACGGACATGTTTCCCGTTCTGCGTGTGCTGGGCATTCTGTTGATGATCTTCTCGCTGTCCATGGGCCTGCCGCTGGCGGTGTCGCTGTGGACGCGTGATGGCGTCTGGTTTGTGTACCCGCTGTCCATCGCAGCCACGATGCTGGCCGGCGCGTGGCTGTGGTGGCGGCTGCGGCTCTTTCGGCAGGAGCTGCAACCGCGCCATGGCGTGATGCTGGTCTCGCTGGTGTGGGCGCTGTTGCCCCTGTCGGCCGCGCTGCCGCTGATGCTGGCCGGGCACCACACCGGGCACCCGCTGTCGTTCACGCATGCCTACTTCGAGGCGGTGTCGGGCCTGACGACCACGGGCTCCACCGTGCTGGCGGGCCTGGATGCGTTGCCGGTGTCGGTGAATGTGTGGCGCACCTTTTTGCAGTGGATGGGCGGCATGGGCATCCTGATCCTGGCCGTGGCTGTGTTGCCGCTGCTGGGCGTGGGCGGCAGCCAGCTGTTCAAGGCCGAGGCGGCGGGGCCGCTGAAGGACACCAAGCTCACGCCGCGCATGACCGGCACGGCCAAGGGGCTGTGGGGGGTGTATGCGCTGTTTTCCACGCTGTGTGGCCTGGCCTACTGGGCCGGGGGCATGGCCCCGCTGGATGCGTTGATGCACATGTTCACCACCGTGAGCCTGGGCGGGCTGTCATCGCACGACCTGAGCTTTGGCTACTTCCAGTCGCCGCTGCTGGAGGCGATTTGTATCTTCTTCATGCTGGTGGCCAGCTGCAATTTTGCGCTGTACTTCGTCGCCATTCGCAAGGGCCAGTGGGGCGGATTCTGGCGCGACCCGGAGCTGCGGGCCACGCTGGTGACGCTGATTGGCGGCGGTCTGCTGGTGGCGCTGCTGTTGTGGGCCAAGGGCGTGTATGGGCCGCTGGACGCGCTGCGCCATGGCATGTTCAACCTGGTGTCGCTGGCCACCACCACCGGCTACGCCACGGTGGACTACCTGGCATGGCCCGTGTTTGCGCCGGTGTTCATGCTGCTGCTGTCGGGCGTGGCCACCAGTGCGGGCTCGACGGGCGGGGGCATCAAGATGGTCCGTATGCTCATTCTGGTCAAGCAGGCGCGCCGCGAGATGAACCGCCTGGTGCACCCGCGCGCCGTGCAGCCGGTGCAACTGGGTGGCGCTGCAGTGGACAACCGGGTGATCTTCTCGGTGCTGGCCTTCATGCTGGTCTATGGCGGCACGGTCTTTGGGCTGAGCATGGTCATGTTGCTGACGGACCTGGACCCCGTGACGGCGTTCTCGGTGGTGCTGGCCAGCGTCAACTGTGCGGGACCAGGGCTGGGCAGCGTAGGGCCGGCGTCCAACTACGCGGTGCTCACCGATTTCCAGATCTGGGTGTGCACCCTGGCCATGCTGCTGGGGCGGCTGGAGATACTGAGCTTCATGGCCTTGCTGACCCCTGCGTTCTGGCGCCGGTAGGCGGCAGGGCCGTGGCATCACCCAGGGGTGGCTTGCGAAAACTCGGCCTGACCCCACATCCTACAATTCACTGCAATCGCTTCCCGAGGGCTTTCCATGGTTCCGCATCTCATCACGGCCCTCACCGGGCCGATCAACGAACTCGAACAGCGCATTCTCGACTCGATGCCCGCCATCGAGCGCTGGTTCCGGCTGGAGTGGATGGAGCACACGCCGCCGTTCTATACGTCGGTAGACATCCGCAATGCAGGCTTCAAGCTGGCGCCGGTTGACACCAACTTGTTCCCGGGCGGCTGGAACAACCTGACCAAGGAGATGCTGCCCCTGGCCGTGCAGGCGGCCATGGCCGCGATCGAGAAGATCTGCCCCGAAGCGCGCAACCTGCTGATCATCCCGGAGAACCACACGCGCAACACGTTCTACCTGTCCAACGTGGTGCAGCTGCAGCGCATCTTCAACATGGCGGGCCTCAACGTGCGGGTGGGCTCCATCAGCCCCGAGATCAAGAAGTCCACGCTGATCGAGCTGCCCAACGGCGACACCGTGACCCTGGAGCCCGTGGTGCGCACCAAGCGCCGGCTGGGGCTCAAGGACTTTGACCCCTGCACCATCTTGCTGAACAACGACCTGACCGCAGGCGCGCCCGGCATTCTGGAAGACATCCACGAGCAGTACCTGCTGCCCCCGCTGCACGCCGGCTGGAGCGTGCGCAAGAAGAGCACCCACTTCAAGAATTACGAAGAGGTGGCCAAGCGCTTCGGCAAGATGCTGGGTATCGACCCCTGGCTGGTCAACCCCATGTACAGCCAATGCGGCGAGGTGGACTTTGCCGAAGGCACGGGCATGGACCAGCTGCAGACCAGTGTGGATGCGCTGCTGACCAAGGTACGCCGCAAGTACAAGGAATACGGCATCAACGAAAAGCCCTTCGTGATCGTCAAGGCCAACAACGGCACCTACGGCATGGGCATCATGACCGTGCGCGACGCCAAGGAGCTGGACGCCGTCAACCGCAAGACGCGCAACAAGATGGCCGTGATCAAGGACGGCCAGCCGGTGAGCGAGGTCATCATCCAGGAAGGCGTGCTGACGCAGGAGCGCGTGAACGACGCCGTGGCCGAGCCCGTGGTCTACATGATGGACCGCTACGTGGTGGGCGGCTTCTACCGCATGCACGCCGAGCGCGGTGTGGACGAAAACCTCAACGCCCCCGGCGCGAGCTTTGTGCCCCTGGCCTTTGAGCACAGCACCCACATGCCCCAGCCTGGCGTGCGCCCGGGCGTGAGCGCACCCAACCGCTTCTATATGTATGGCGTGGTGGCCCGGCTGGCGATGCTGGCGGCCAGCTATGAGCTGGAGGCCACCAACCCGGATGCCGAGGTGTACGACTAAAAGCCAGGGTCTTTGGGGCCCTTTGCGGGCCCGGAGGCATCGGGTTTCAGCGCCTTTGCCGCCTGTGCGGAGGCTGTACAGCAGGCGGGTGGGGGAAGGCGGCCGCCCCGCATGCCATGCCCGCGCCTGGTTGCCAAGGGCGAGTTGCTGCATTGCAACATGGGGTTTCGCCTCCAATCGCTTGATCTGGCTCAGGCGCACAATAGCGTTCCCAAAAGTAACGGAACCCCGTCAGGCCGAGCGCCCGGGGGTGGTCAGTGCAAAGCTCCAAGTCATCGCTCGCAGCGCTCACGCTGGGCGCCATCGGTGTTGTGTATGGCGATATCGGCACCAGCGTGCTGTATGCCGTCAAGGAGGTGTTCGGGTCCGGCCATGTGCCTTTCACGCCCACGAACGTCTACGGCATCCTCTCCATCTTTTTCTGGACCCTCACGGTCATCGTCTCCCTGAAGTACGTGGTGCTGGTGCTGCGCGCCGACAACCACGGTGAGGGCGGCCTCATCGCCATGCTGGCCCTGGCCTCCCAGGCCGTCAAAGACAAGCCCCAGCTACGCAGCGTGCTGCTGGGCGTGGGTATTTTTGGCACCTCGCTGTTTTATGGCGATGGCGTCATCACCCCTGCCATCTCGGTGCTGTCGGCGGTGGAGGGGCTGGAAGTGGTGTCCGAGCACTTCAAGCACTACGTGATCCCGATCACGCTGGTGGTGCTGTTTTGCCTGTTTGCCGTGCAAAAGCGCGGCACGGGCGGCATCGGCAAGTTTTTTGGTCCTATCACGCTGGTGTGGTTTGTCACCATCGCGCTGCTAGGCGTGTCGCACATCGTGGGGCACCCGGAGATCTTGTGGGCGCTGAGCCCGCACCACGCGCTGGGCTTCATGTGGGCCAACCCGGGCACCAGCTTCATCATTCTGGGCGCGGTGGTGCTGTGCGTGACGGGCGCGGAGGCCTTGTATGCCGACCTGGGCCACTTTGGCAAGCGCCCGATCCGCATGGCCTGGTTTGGTGTGGCCATGCCCTCCCTCACCCTCAATTATTTTGGCCAGGGCGCGCTGCTGCTGGCTGAGCCCGAGGCCGTCAAGAACCCGTTCTATCTGATGGCCCCCGACTGGGCGCTGGTGCCTTTGGTGATCCTGGCCACCATGGCCACCGTGATTGCTTCGCAGGCGCTGATCACCGGCGCGTTCAGCGTGACCAAGCAGGTCATCCAGCTCGGCTACCTGCCGCGCCTGAACATCCAGCACACCAGCGTGCGCGATACGGGCCAGATCTACATGCCGCTGGTCAACTGGGGGCTGTTCGTGGCCATCGTGCTGGCGGTGGTGATGTTCCGCTCGTCGAGCAATCTGGCCGCAGCCTACGGCATTGCGGTGACGCTGGACATGCTGATCACCACCACGCTGACCTTCTTCGTCATTCGCTACGGCTGGCGGTATCCGCTGGCGCTGTGCATTGCGGCCACGGGCTGCTTCTTTGTGGTGGACCTGGCGTTCTTCACCTCCAACCTGCTCAAGCTGTTCCAGGGCGGCTGGTTCCCGTTGATGATCGGCGGCATCGTGTTCTCGCTCATGATGACCTGGAAGGAAGGGCGCCGCCTGCTCAACGACAAGCTGCGCGCCGATGCCATCGACCTCAAGGACTTTCTGGAATCGATCTTCATCAGCCCGCCCACCCGGGTGGACGGCACGGCCGTCTTCCTGACGGCCGAAACTGGCGCGGTACCCAATGCCTTGCTGCACAACCTCAAGCACAACAAGGTGCTGCACCAGCAGAACCTGTTTGTCACCGTGCACAACCATGAGACACCCTGGATTGGCCTGGACAAGCGGCTGCAGGTCGAGTCGCTGGGGCACGACTGCTGGCAGGTGGTGGTGCACTATGGCTTCAAGAACGACCCCGACCTGCCCCGTGCGCTGGAACTGCTGCGCGGGCGGGGCTGTGAGCTGGAGCCCATGACCACCAGCTATTTCCTGTCGCGCGACACTGTGATCCCCACCATCGGCAGCGGCATGGCGCCTTGGCGCGAAAAGCTGTTTGCCCAAATGCACCATAACGCCAGTGGCGCGGCCGACTTTCTGCACCTGCCCAATAACGCGGTGGTCGAGCTGGGCTCAAAGATCGAGATCTGACGGGCTGGGGGGGCTCCCCCTGGCCTGGGACGGGTGCCTTGGGCTGGTTTTGCGCTGTTTTTGCCTTGTGGCGCTAGTGCCTATTGTCTGAGATGCTATCAATACTGTAGCTTTTGGAGTGGGCTGACGGCTTGCCTGAGCGCCAGGCGCGCGCGGTGCCAGAATCGCGCCCATGCAATTTTTCAAAGACCTGAGCCTTTCCACGGCGGTGGCGGGTTTCGTGGCGGTGCTGGTGGGCTTTACCAGCTCGGTGGCCATCGTCTTCCAGGCCGCCCTGGCATTTGGGGCCACACCCGCGCAGATCACGTCCTGGATGTGGGCGCTGGGTCTGGGCATGGGCCTGTGTTCGCTGGTGCCCTCGCTGATCTTGCGCCAGCCCGTCATGGTGGCCTGGTCCACACCGGGCGCCGCCGTGCTGGCCACGGCCGGGTTGGCGGGCGGCTTCACCATGGGCGAGGCCATTGGCGCCTTCATGCTCAGCGCCTTGCTCATCACCCTGGCGGGCGTTACCGGCTGGTTTGAGCGCGTGATGAACCGCATCCCCATGGAAATCGCCGCTGCCTTGCTGGCTGGCGTGCTGGCCCGCTTCGGCCTGCAGGCATTTGCGGCAGCCCAGACCGCGTTGCCCTTGGTGCTGCTGATGTTGATGGTCTATCTGGTGAGCCGCCGTCTGGCTGCGCGGTATGCGGTGGTCATCACCCTCGCGGTGGCCGTGGCGTTTGTGGCCACCCAGGGGCAGATGGCCTGGTCGGCGGTGCAGCTGGAGCTGGCCCTGCCGGTTTTCACCGCGCCCCAGTTCAGCGTGGCTGCCGCCATCAGCCTGGCGATTCCTTTGTTTGTGGTCACCATGGCTTCGCAGAACCTGCCTGGTGTTGCGGTCATCCGTGCGTCGGGCTACGACCTGCCCATTTCGCGGCTCATCACGCTCACGGGTCTGGCCACCCTGGTGCTGGCGCCTTTTGGCGCGTTTGCGCTCAACTTCAGTGCCATCACCGCTGCAATGTGCATGGGCCCCGAGGCGCACGCCGATCGCAACCGGCGCTACACGGCCGCAGTGGCATGCGGCGCCATCTATGTGGCGATCGGCCTGTTTGGTGCAGTGATCACGGGGCTCCTCACCGCCTTTCCCAAGGAACTGGTGGTGGCGATCGCCGGGTTGGCCTTGCTGGGCACCATTGGCAACGGTCTGGCGGCGGCGCTGCGGGACGAGTCGCATCGCGAGGCGGCACTCATCACCTTCCTCGTCACCCTCAGCGGTGTGGTCATTGTTGGGGTGGGCTCGGCCTTCTGGGGAGTGGTGGCCGGCAGCATTGCGCTATTTGTGCAACAGTACAGGCGTTCGCAGGCCAACGGCGCGTAAGCCGCCTTGGCTGCCTGGGCCCATAGGCTCCCCCTTTCTTGACCCGACACCATGAAACTGCTCTTCATCGCCGACCCGCTGCAAAGCTTCAAGATCTACAAGGACACCACCTTCGCCATGATGCGCGAGGCACAGCGGCGTGGGCACACCCTCACGGTCTGCGAGCCGCAGCACGTCACCTGGCAACGTGGCAGCAAGGTCACCGCCCGGGTGCACGACATCCGCCTCACAGGAGACGCCACCCACTGGTACGAGGCCCAGCCGCAGCGCAGCGCAGCCTTGGCCGACTTCGACGCGGTGCTCATGCGCAAGGACCCGCCCTTCGACAGCGAGTACTTCTACGCGACGCACTTGCTGGAGCAGGCAGAGCGCGACGGCGCACGCGTGTTCAACAAGCCCAGCGCCCTGCGGGACCATCCTGAAAAGCTGGCCATCATGGAGTTCCCGCAGTTCATCGGACCTACGCTGGTCACCCGGGATGCGGAAGACATTCGCCGTTTCCATGCGGAGCACCAGGACATCATCCTCAAACCCCTCGACGGCATGGGCGGCATGGGAATCTTCCGCGTGGGGCCTGATGGTCTCAACCTGGGCAGCATCACCGAAACCCTGAACCGCCACGGCGCACAGAGCGTGATGGTGCAAAAGTTTCTGCCCGAGATCGTCGATGGCGACAAGCGGGTTCTCATCATTGGCGGCAAGCCGGTGCCGTTCTGCCTAGCGCGCATTCCCCAAGGCAGCGAAGTGCGGGGCAATCTGGCCGCTGGCGGCAAGGGCGTGGCGCGCCCTCTGTCTGCGCGGGATCATGAGATTGGCGAAGCACTGGGCCCGGTGCTGCAGTCGCGTGGCCTGCTGTTGGCTGGCGTGGATGTGATCGGCGATTGCGTCACGGAGATCAATGTCACCAGCCCAACTTGCTTCCAGGAGATCTTTGACCAGACAGGCTGCGATGTGGCCTTCCTGTTCATCGATGCGCTGGAGGCGGCTGTGGCGGGTGCGCGCGGCTGATCAGCGGAGCGGGTTTTTGCAAAGTTCTTCGGGTTTTCCCTGCTGAGTGGCGTGAAGCGTGCTATAGTCGAGGGCTTCGCTACTGAGGCCTGAGTGCAAAAGTGTTCAGGTTCTCTGGGTGGTTTGTGGTGGTGCTTCGGTGCTGCTGCAGGTGGCTTTGAGGGATGGCGAAGAAAGTTTGGTTTTGTGTTCTGGGTGGGTTAAAAACCGGTATAGAATACAAGGCTTCGCTCGGTGGAGGTGGTTGCTGCAGGTTGCAGGAGTTGCCAAGACGGGGTGAAGAAAAACAAAAAGTTTTGACGGTTCTTCAAAAACTGTGCTAGAATTCAAGGCTTCGCTGATCGCAGCGAGGTTTGCAAAATGAAGAAGATTTTGGTCTGATTTGTTTTGCGGGGTCTTTAAAAATATACAGCCGATAAGCGTGGGCGTTTGATGGCGAGTGCCAAGTTCTTTGGAACTAGTGCTTAGCACTACAAACGCTCATGAGAGAGAAGTGAAGTTCACTTCAATTCTTAATTATGAGTTGCTCGAAAGAGCGAAAAAATCAAGATCGAACTGTAGAGTTTGATCCTGGCTCAGATTGAACGCTGGCGGCATGCCTTACACATGCAAGTCGAACGGTAACAGGTCTTCGGATGCTGACGAGTGGCGAACGGGTGAGTAATACATCGGAACGTGCCCGAGAGTGGGGGATAACGAAGCGAAAGCTTTGCTAATACCGCATACGATCTCAGGATGAAAGCAGGGGACCGCAAGGCCTTGCGCTCACGGAGCGGCCGATGGCAGATTAGGTAGTTGGTGGGATAAAAGCTTACCAAGCCGACGATCTGTAGCTGGTCTGAGAGGACGACCAGCCACACTGGGACTGAGACACGGCCCAGACTCCTACGGGAGGCAGCAGTGGGGAATTTTGGACAATGGGCGCAAGCCTGATCCAGCCATGCCGCGTGCAGGATGAAGGCCTTCGGGTTGTAAACTGCTTTTGTACGGAACGAAAAGACTCTGGTTAATACCTGGGGTCCATGACGGTACCGTAAGAATAAGCACCGGCTAACTACGTGCCAGCAGCCGCGGTAATACGTAGGGTGCGAGCGTTAATCGGAATTACTGGGCGTAAAGCGTGCGCAGGCGGTTATGTAAGACAGATGTGAAATCCCCGGGCTCAACCTGGGAACTGCATTTGTGACTGCATAGCTAGAGTACGGCAGAGGGGGATGGAATTCCGCGTGTAGCAGTGAAATGCGTAGATATGCGGAGGAACACCGATGGCGAAGGCAATCCCCTGGGCCTGTACTGACGCTCATGCACGAAAGCGTGGGGAGCAAACAGGATTAGATACCCTGGTAGTCCACGCCCTAAACGATGTCAACTGGTTGTTGGGTCTTCACTGACTCAGTAACGAAGCTAACGCGTGAAGTTGACCGCCTGGGGAGTACGGCCGCAAGGTTGAAACTCAAAGGAATTGACGGGGACCCGCACAAGCGGTGGATGATGTGGTTTAATTCGATGCAACGCGAAAAACCTTACCCACCTTTGACATGTACGGAATCCTTTAGAGATAGAGGAGTGCTCGAAAGAGAGCCGTAACACAGGTGCTGCATGGCTGTCGTCAGCTCGTGTCGTGAGATGTTGGGTTAAGTCCCGCAACGAGCGCAACCCTTGTCATTAGTTGCTACATTCAGTTGGGCACTCTAATGAGACTGCCGGTGACAAACCGGAGGAAGGTGGGGATGACGTCAAGTCCTCATGGCCCTTATAGGTGGGGCTACACACGTCATACAATGGCTGGTACAGAGGGTTGCCAACCCGCGAGGGGGAGCCAATCCCATAAAGCCAGTCGTAGTCCGGATCGCAGTCTGCAACTCGACTGCGTGAAGTCGGAATCGCTAGTAATCGCGGATCAGAATGTCGCGGTGAATACGTTCCCGGGTCTTGTACACACCGCCCGTCACACCATGGGAGCGGGTTCTGCCAGAAGTAGTTAGCCTAACCGTAAGGAGGGCGATTACCACGGCAGGGTTCGTGACTGGGGTGAAGTCGTAACAAGGTAGCCGTATCGGAAGGTGCGGCTGGATCACCTCCTTTCTGGAAAACTGCATTCAATATTGAACGCCCACACTTATCGGTTGTTGGAACAAGCCGCAGACCTGCGAAGGGATTCGCAAGAATGTGGAATGGGTCTGTAGCTCAGCTGGTTAGAGCACCGTCTTGATAAGGCGGGGGTCGTTGGTTCGAGCCCAACTAGACCCACCAAATTCCGATGACTGGATACGGTAAGAGGACACTGGGGGATTAGCTCAGCTGGGAGAGCACCTGCTTTGCAAGCAGGGGGTCGTCGGTTCGATCCCGTCATCCTCCACCAACCACACTTCGGGACTTCAACACCAAAGCTGCTTTGCAAAAGGCTGCTTTGTTGTTGATCAATATCGATTGATCAATCGGCTGTTCTTTAAAAATTCATAGAGTCGAAATCAGAGTTGCTAGGGGAAACTGCACATTCGTAAAGGTTTAGTGCAGACCGTGCCCCTGGTGACAAATTTTTGATTGCGTCAAAACGAATGTTCAATGAGCAAACGTGATTACGAAAGTGATTGCGAAGTAATTTGAACTCAGTAATGACGAATGTTTCTTGATAGTGATATCGAGGAATTATTCACATTACGGCATAACGCGTCAGGTGAAAGACCTGACAAGTCCTTGAAGATGATGGCGATATCTTGAAAGAGATGTCAAAGTTATAGGGTCAAGTGACTAAGAGCATGTGGTGGATGCCTTGGCGATTACAGGCGACGAAAGACGTGATAGCCTGCGATAAGCTTCGGGGAGCTGGCAAATAAGCTTTGATCCGGAGATTTCTGAATGGGGAAACCCACCTCGCAAGAGGTATCGCATACTGAATACATAGGTATGCGAGGCGAACCGGGTGAACTGAAACATCTCAGTAGCTCGAGGAAAAGACATCAACCGAGATTCCGAAAGTAGTGGCGAGCGAAATCGGAAGAGCCTTCTAGTGATAGCACGACTGTTAGCAAAACGGGATGGAAAGCCCGGCCATAGCAGGTGATAGCCCTGTATGCGAAAACAGACGTGTGGTACTAAGTTAGAGAAAAGTAGGGCGGGACACGAGAAATCCTGTCTGAATATGGGGGGACCATCCTCCAAGGCTAAATACTCGTAATCGACCGATAGTGAACCAGTACCGTGAGGGAAAGGCGAAAAGAACCCCGGGAGGGGAGTGAAATAGATCCTGAAACCGCATGCTTACAAAAAGTAGGAGCCCGCAAGGGTGACTGCGTACCTTTTGTATAATGGGTCAGCGACTTACATTCAGTGGCAAGGTTAACCGAATAGGGAAGCCGTAGAGAAATCGAGTCCGAATAGGGCGAATCAGTCGCTGGGTGTAGACCCGAAACCAAGTGATCTATCCATGGCCAGGATGAAGGTGCCGTAACAGGTACTGGAGGTCCGAACCCACTAGTGTTGCAAAACTAGGGGATGAGCTGTGGATAGGGGTGAAAGGCTAAACAAACTTGGAAATAGCTGGTTCTCTCCGAAAACTATTTAGGTAGTGCCTCAAGTATTACCTGCGGGGGTAGAGCACTGTTTAGGCTAGGGGGTCATGGCGACTTACCAAACCTATGCAAACTCCGAATACCGCAGAGTACAGCTTGGGAGACAGAGCACCGGGTGCTAACGTCCGGACTCAAGAGGGAAACAACCCAGACCGCCAGCTAAGGTCCCTAAAATTGGCTAAGTGGGAAACGAAGTGGGAAGGCTAAAACAGTCAGGATGTTGGCTTAGAAGCAGCCATCATTTAAAGAAAGCGTAATAGCTCACTGATCGAGTCGTCCTGCGCGGAAGATGTAACGGGGCTAAGCCAGTTACCGAAGCTGCGGATTTGCAATTTATTGCAAGTGGTAGGAGAGCGTTCTGTAGGCCTGTGAAGGTGTCTGGTAACGGATGCTGGAGGTATCAGAAGTGCGAATGCTGACATGAGTAGCGTTAAAGGGGGTGAAAAGCCCCCTCGCCGTAAGCGCAAGGTTTTCTACGCAACGTTCATCGGCGTAGAGTGAGTCGGCCCCTAAGGCGAGGCAGAGATGCGTAGCTGATGGGAAACAGGTCAATATTCCTGTACCGATCAATAGTGCGATGTGGGGACGGAGAAGGTTAGCTCAGCCAACTGTTGGATATGTTGGTTCAAGCCTGTAGTCGTGCCTGGTAGGCAAATCCGCCGGGCTTAGATGAGGGGTGATAACGAGTCTGCTTGCAGACGAAGTGAGTGATACCCTGCTTCCAGGAAAAGCCACTAAGCTTCAGCTATTGACGACCGTACCGCAAACCGACACTGGTGCGCGAGATGAGTATTCTAAGGCGCTTGAGAGAACTCAGGAGAAGGAACTCGGCAAATTGATACCGTAACTTCGGGAGAAGGTATGCCCCAAGTAGGTGAACTCGTACAGAGGGAGCCCAACGGGGTTGCAAAAAATCGGTGGCTGCGACTGTTTAATAAAAACACAGCACTCTGCAAACACGAAAGTGGACGTATAGGGTGTGACGCCTGCCCGGTGCTGGAAGATTAAATGATGGGGTGCAAGCTCTTGATTGAAGTCCCAGTAAACGGCGGCCGTAACTATAACGGTCCTAAGGTAGCGAAATTCCTTGTCGGGTAAGTTCCGACCTGCACGAATGGCGTAACGATGGCCACACTGTCTCCTCCTGAGACTCAGCGAAGTTGAAATGTTTGTGATGATGCAATCTCCCCGCGGAAAGACGGAAAGACCCCATGAACCTTTACTGTAGCTTTGTATTGGACTTTGAACAGATCTGTGTAGGATAGGTGGGAGGCTTTGAAGTGAGGACGCTAGTTCTCATGGAGCCAACGTTGAAATACCACCCTGGTGTGTTTGAGGTTCTAACCTAGGTCCATTATCTGGATCGGGGACAGTGCATGGTAGGCAGTTTGACTGGGGCGGTCTCCTCCCAAAGCGTAACGGAGGAGTTCGAAGGTACGCTAGTTACGGTCGGACATCGTGACGATAGTGCAATGGCATAAGCGTGCTTAACTGCGAGACTGACAAGTCGAGCAGATGCGAAAGCAGGACATAGTGATCCGGTGGTTCTGTATGGAAGGGCCATCGCTCAACGGATAAAAGGTACTCTGGGGATAACAGGCTGATACCGCCCAAGAGTTCATATCGACGGCGGTGTTTGGCACCTCGATGTCGGCTCATCTCATCCTGGGGCTGTAGCCGGTCCCAAGGGTATGGCTGTTCGCCATTTAAAGAGGTACGTGAGCTGGGTTTAAAACGTCGTGAGACAGTTTGGTCCCTATCTTCCGTGGGCGCTGCAGATTTGAGGAAGCCTGCTCCTAGTACGAGAGGACCGGAGTGGACACACCTCTGGTGTATCGGTTGTCACGCCAGTGGCATTGCCGAGTAGCTAAGTGTGGAAGAGATAACCGCTGAAAGCATCTAAGCGGGAAACTCGTTTCAAGATGAGATCTGCCGGGGCCTTGAGCCCCCTAAAGAGTCGTTCAAGACCAGGACGTTGATAGGCTGGGTGTGGAAGCGCAGTAATGCGTTAAGCTAACCAGTACTAATTGCTCGTGCGGCTTGACCCTATAACTTTGATAGCCAACACGCACACCACAATGGTTGTGTGAAAAGCTCAAAGTCTGTTATGCCAAGTTAGACGCAGTCAAAAGACACAAAATCTGATTCCAGACTCTATGAATTCGTTGTGTTGCCCCAAAGGCAGCACGACAACAAGTTATGCCTGATGACCATAGCAAGTTGGTCCCACTCCTTCCCATCCCGAACAGGACAGTGAAACGACTTTGCGCCGATGATAGTGCGGGTTCCCGTGTGAAAGTAGGTCATCGTCAGGCTCTTACAGCCCAGAAAACCCCAGTCTCATAAAGACTGGGGTTTTTTGCTTTGCAGAACACGAAAATGCGCCAAGGCCAATAGTCGCTAATCCACGATTGTGGATGACATGGGTTCACTTGGTCTGCCTTACTTACCAGACCTGTATCGCTGGCGTGAACCTATAAAGCCGCTCGGGCCCTGAGCTCTGGATCGAAGAGTTGGGACAAATCCGTTTGCACGAACCGAATACGGCGTGAACTAATTGAGCGACCCACGCGCGACGCGACGCTCATTCTTATGGCGCACACAACATGCCGCCTCTCTCAGTGCCGATGCATCGCCTGCATCAGATAGGCAGTCGTCGGCCTTGCTCAAACACCAGCAGTTCGCCTTTTCCGAAGGCGGTCCACGTTTCGTTGGTGGTGAGAGGACTGGTCACGATCACTGCCACCTGATCGTTCTCGCCAGTCTCCTTCGAAAAATCCAGCTGAAGGTCTTCGTCACTCAGCTGCGCAGCGCCGAAGGGATGGCGGCGCTCTATGTAGTGCAGATGGGTAGAGGCGTGTGCCCACAACGCCTGTCCATTGGAAAGCAGGAAATTGAATGTGCCGTGAGGAGCTATGCGGGCAGCGAGTTCCTTGAGCGTTAGCGTCAGTTCTGGAACAGAAGGCACGCTGGCGTGCGATTTAACCAACTCTTGCATGATCCAGCAAAACGCATGCTCGCTGTCGGTATCGCCCACGGGGCGGAAATGCGAATGCAGGCGAGGGCGGAAGTCTTTCAGATCTCCGTTGTGGGCAAAGACCCAGTAGCGGCCCCACAGCTCACGCACGAACGGATGGCAGTTCTGCAGGCTCACCATGCCTTGGGTGGCCTTGCGGATGTGGGCGATGACGTTCCGGCTCTTGATGGGGTAACGGCGAATGAGTTCGGCCACCGGTGAATCCACGGCCGCCAGATGGTCCACGAAGTGCCGAAGCCCCTTGTCCTCAAAAAACGCGATGCCCCAGCCGTCGGTATGGTGGTCTGTCTTCCCGCCGCGTTGCGCAAAGCCCGTAAAGCTGAAGGTCACATCGGTGGGCACATTGCAATTCATGCCGAGGAGTTGGCACATGGCGAAGGTTCCGTTTCTTTGATTTCTTGAAAGGCTTGGGTGCTCAATGCGCGCATCCGCCTTCAAGCATCAGGACAAGGTGTGCCTGCTGTCAATCTGCCCGCGCCTCACGCAGCTGCCAGGCGGCCACCAGCGCCAGCCCACACAGAAAAGTCAGCATCAAAAAGGTTTCACCGAATGCTGCGATGCGCGCCGGGTTGCTGGCTCCGGCAGTCAACGAGGCGCCATGTGCACCGAGTCGCCATTCAAGCACGATACCGCACAGGCTCACCCCGGCGGCACCACCCAGCATGCGCAAGAAACCAATGGCGCTGGAGCCTTGCGAGATCAGTGACTTGTCCAGCGGGCGCATGGAGCCCAGATTCAGCGACGGCAGAATGAAGCCGAGTCCGATGCGCCCCAGGATCGCAAAACCGACCAGCATCCATAGCGACGAGCCAAGGCCCACAAACACCATCAGCCCGAAGGACAAGGCCAGCAGACCGAGCCCAATGCTCACTAGCAGATGGGTGGGCTGCCGGTCCGCCAGACGGCCCACCACGGCGATGGTGGCGGCCAGAACAAACCCTGCCGGCAGCATGAGGGTGCCCACGTGCGACGCCGACAGTTCCAGCCCCAGTTGCATGAACACCGGCAGCAGGTAGGTGGAGCCGAACAAGGCTGTGCCGTAGATGAAGGCCACCACACTGCCCATGGCGAACTGGCGGTATTGAAAAAGGCGCAGGTCCATGAGCGGCTTGCGCCCGGTGCGCAGCAGTCTACGCTGCCAGGCAATGAAACACGCGACGGCCACCACCGCACCGATCAGCAGGCCCGCCGCCTCGACGTGAGAGCCGCCATGCAGCGACACCAGCCCGTTCAGCAGGCACAGCGTTCCGACCGTGCCCAGCAGAAGGCCTCGCCAATCCAGCGCTTGGCCTTGCCGGTTGGCCTCGACTCCTCCGGGGGCGGTGACTGGCACAAACTTGTAGGCCAGCCAGAGTGAGGCCAGGCACAGCGGCACCACCATGAAAAATATGGAGCGCCAGCCAAACCAATCCACCAGCAAACCGCCCATGCTCGGGCCAATGGCCGGTGCCAGCACGACTCCCATGCCGAAGATGCCGCTGGCGCGCCCCTGCTCGTGGGGCTGGAAGGCATACAGGATGATGACGGCCGGGATGGGCTGCACCACGCCCGCTGCCAGCCCCTCGGCGACGCGTGCGGCCAGCACCAGACCAAAGTCGCGCGCCAGCCCGCCCCCGACGCCACCAATGAGCAGCAGCAACATTGCGCCGATGTAAGTCGCGCGGTAACCATACCGCGACAGCAGCCAGGGGGTGGTGAGCATAGACACGGTGGTGGCCACCATGAAGCCTGATGTGACCCACTGGGCGCGCTCCTGGCCTAGCGCGAAGTAATGGCTCATGTCCGGGATCGCCACGTTGACGATGGTGGAGGACATGATGGAAGCCATGGTGCCAACCATGACGGACAGCAGCAGCAGCCACCGGTAGCGCTCGCCATAGCGCTCGCGCAATACAGCCAAAGACCCCGAGGCGGTGCTCATAAAGCGATCAAGTGCTGAAGCAACACCACGGGGTCAATGAGGACGGGGCGCATCACTCAGGACGTGCGCTCCAGCCACAGCTTGCCACCTGTGGCCCAGTTTTCGCGCTTCACATCGGTGATCAGGATGTCCACCGATTCGGGCGAGCCGCCCAGGATCTCGACGGATACGCGGGTGATCTCTTCCACCAGCTTCTTCTTCTGCTCGACCGTGCGGCCTTCCATCATTTCGATGTGGTACGTGGGCATGTCTTGTTCCTTCGCGCGCTGTGAAGACAGCGAAAAGCCCAAATCATATCGGCGAAGGTGGGTTGCCGGCGGCGGAGGGTTGCTGCGCGACTGGGGCCGACGTGCCACATGCCGCGCAGATGCAGACCTTGCTGCGTGCCTCCTGCGGCAAAGCGGCCAAGGCCGCGGGGTCGATGGCCTGCGTCATGCACCAGCAGCTTTCTGCTGGACGACCCGCTGCGATAGCGCATTCGTTGGACTGCCCACACAGCGGGCAGACAGAGGGGGTAAGAGGGGTGGAGAGTGCTGCAGGCATGGGGGGAGGAACGCGTGGGCGCGGGTGCCAGTGTACGGCGCGGCGCTGTCCGCGCGCGGCCGCTGCGTCCCATCCACGTCAATGAGGCGAGCCACAGTGCCGCCCAGACAAAAATAGCCGCTAGCGCATATGTTGATGGAGCTGGCTGCTATCAAAATTGGAGCAACCGACGCCACGAACATGGCGCCGACTGCTATCGGGAATCAGGCTGCTTGCGCTGCCTTCAGCTTCAGGCGCCAGGCGTGCAGCAGTGGTTCGGTGTAGCCGCTGGGCTGCTCCAGGCCCTTGAAGACCAGGTCGCACGCCGCTTGGTAGGCCATGCTGGTATCGAAGTGGCCGGCCATGGGGCGGTACAGGGGGTCCCCCGCGTTTTGCTGGTCCACCACCGCGGCCATGCGCTCGAAGGTCTCGCGCACCTGCGCCTCGGTCACCACGCCGTGGTGCAGCCAGTTGGCCATGTGCTGGCTACTGATGCGCAGCGTGGCGCGGTCTTCCATCAAGCCCACGTTGTGGATGTCGGGCACCTTGGAGCAGCCCACGCCCTGGTCGATCCAGCGCACCACATAGCCCAGGATGCCCTGGGCGTTGTTGTCCAGCTCCTGCTGCTTTTCGGCGTCGCTCCAGTTCGGGCTGGCGGCCACGGGCACGGTGAGCAGACCGGTCAGCAGGTTGTCGCGCTCGGCGTTCACATCGGTTTTTTCCAGCTCGATCTGGATGTCGCTCACCTTCACCTGGTGGTAGTGCAGCGCGTGCAGCGTGGCGCCCGTGGGGCTGGGCACCCAGGCGGTGTTGGCGCCGGCCTTGGGGTGGGCGATCTTCTGCTTGAGCATCTCGGCCATCAGGTCGGGCATGGCCCACATGCCCTTGCCGATCTGGGCCTTGCCGCGCAGGCCGCAGCTCAGACCCACCAGCACGTTGTTCTTCTCGTACGACTGGATCCAGGCGCTGGTCTTCATGTCGCCCTTGCGCACCATGGGGCCGGCGTGCATGGCGGTGTGCATTTCGTCACCCGTGCGGTCCAGGAAGCCGGTGTTGATGAACGCCACGCGGCTCGATGCAGCGGCGATACAGGCCTTGAGGTTGACGGACGTGCGGCGCTCTTCGTCCATGATGCCCAGCTTGACGGTGCTGTCGGGCAGGCCCAGCAGGTTCTCGACGCGGCCAAACAGCTCGGCGGCAAAGCCCACTTCGGCGGGGCCGTGCATCTTGGGCTTGACGATGTAGACGCTGCCCTTGCGGCTGTTGCGGATGCCGTTCGCGCCGTGGCCTTGCAGGTCGTGCAGGGCAATCGCCGTGGTCACCACCGCATCCATGATGCCTTCGGGGATCTCGCGCACCTGGCCCTGGGCGTCCTTCCACAGGATGGCCGGGTTGGTCATCAGGTGGCCCACATTGCGCAGGAACATCAGCGAACGGCCATGCAGGCGCACTTCGCCACCTTGAGGGCCGGTGTAGATACGGTCAGGGTTCAGCCCGCGTGTGAAGGTCTTGCCGCCCTTGGCGACCTGCTCGGTCAGCGTGGCCTGGATGATGCCCAGCCAGTTGCTGTAGCCCAGCACCTTGTCTTCGGCATCCACGGCGGCCACGGAGTCTTCCAGGTCCAGGATGGTGGACAAGGCTGCTTCCAGCACCAGGTCGCTCACGCCAGCAGCGTCAGACTGGCCGATGGGAGTGCTGCGGTCGATCTGGAGGTCCAGGTGCAGGCCGTTGTGCTGCAGCAGCACCGACGACGGTGAGGCGGCATTGCCCTGGTAACCCTTGAATTGCGATGCGTCCTTGAGGCCCGTGGTGCTGCCGTTGGCCAGTGAAACCACCAGCTGGCCGCCTTCTACCTTGTAGCCCGTCGAGTCCTTGTGCGAGCCCGAGGCCAGGGGCGCCGTGTCATCCAGCACCTGGCGTGCAAACGCGATCACCTTGGCGCCGCGCACGGGGTTGTAGCCCTTGCCCTTCTCGGCGCCGCCTTCTTCGCTGATGGCATCCGTGCCATACAGCGCGTCATACAGGCTGCCCCAGCGCGCGTTGGCGGCGTTCAGCGCATAGCGTGCGTTCAGGATAGGCACCACCAGCTGCGGGCCGGCTTGCGTGGCCAGTTCATCGTCCACGTTGGCCGTGGTGGCCTTCACGTCGGCAGGCTGGGGCACCAGGTAGCCGATCTTTTCGAGAAAGCTGCGGTAGGCCACCATGTTCTGGATGGGGCCGGGGTTGGCCTTGTGCCAGGTGTCCAGCTCGGTCTGCAGGCGGTCGCGCTCGGCCAGCAGGGCGATGTTGCGGGGGGCCAGGTCGGCCACGATGGCGTCAAAGCCCTTCCAGAAGGCGGCGGCATCCACCCCCGTGCCGGGCAGCACCTTGTCTTCGACAAAACGGTACAGAGAGGTGGCCACTTGCAGGCCGTGAACTTGGGTGCGATCGGTCATGGGGTGCCTAGAAAAGAGTGGTGGAAACGGGGATCAATGAAAAACGGTGCCCGCAGCAGCAGGCCATGGGCACACTGTATTGCAAATGTTTGCCCACATAAATACGCTGAAAATCTCTAAACCAGTGACTTTTACGCAAAACTGAGGGCGGTCCGTAGTCACCCTGAATGGTGCTTTGGCCCGTTACCCACTACGCTGCGCGCACAACAAACCCACCGGGAGACAAACCCATGCAGGCACCCCTGGACGCCAGCGCGCTCAACGCGGCCCACAAGAACAAGATCGTGAGCGCCGCCGATGCCGTGCAGCTCATCCACGACGGCGACACCGTGGCCACGGGCGGCTTTGTGGGCATCGGCTTTGCCGAGAGCATTGCGGTGGCGCTGGCCCAGCGCTGGGAATCCACGCAAACCCCGCGCGATCTCACGCTGGTCTACGCCGCAGGCCAGGGCGACGGCAAGCAGCGGGGCCTCAACCACCTGGGCCACGCCGGCCTGCTCAAGCGCGTGATCGGCGGGCACTGGAGCCTGGTGCCGCGCATCCAGAAGCTGGCGGTGGACAACCAGATCGAGGCCTGGAACCTGCCGCAGGGCGTGATCACACACCTGTTCCGCGACATCGCTGCAGGCAAGCCCGGCACGCTCACGCGCGTGGGCCTGGACACCTTTGTGGACCCGCGCCACGGCGGCGGCAAGCTCAACGCGCGCACCACCGAAGACCTGGTGCGCATCCTGCCCATCGACGGGCAGGACTACCTGTTCTACAAGGCCTTTCCCATCCACGTGGGCATCATCCGCGCGACTACGGCCGATGCCGACGGCAATCTCACCATGGAGCGCGAGGCGCTCACGCTCGAAGCGCTGGCGATTGCCATGGCGGCGCGCAACTCGGGCGGCGTGGTCATCGCGCAGGTTGAGCGCATTGCCGAGCGCGGCACGCTCAACCCCCGGCAGGTGAAGGTGCCCGGCGTGCTGGTGGACGCCGTGGTGCTTGCCACCGAGCCCGCTCACCACCACCAGACCTTTGCCGAGCCCTACAGCGCTGCGTTTGCGGGCGAGCTGCGCGTGCCCATGGACACGCTGGAGGCGATGCCGCTGACCGAGCGCAAGATCATCGCCCGCCGCGCAGCGCTGGAGCTGCGCCCGCACCAGGTGGTCAACTTAGGGATCGGCATGCCCGAGGGCGTGGCCAACGTGGCGGCTGAGGAGCGCATCATCGACCTGGTCACGCTCACGGCCGAGCCCGGAGTGATCGGCGGCATCCCCGCAGGCGGGCTGAACTTTGGCGCGGCCGTGAATCCGCAGGCCATCATCGACCAGCCCAACCAGTTCGACTTTTATGACGGCGGTGGCCTCGATATCGCCATCCTGGGCCTGGCGCAGGCCGACCGGCACGGCAACCTCAACGTGAGCAAGTTCGGGCCCCGCCTGGCGGGCGCGGGCGGCTTCATCAACATCAGCCAGAACGCCAAGACCGTGGTGTTTGTCGGCACCTTCACCGCCGGCGCGCTGCAGGTCGAGGCGGTGGACGGCCACCTGCACATCCTGCACGAAGGCGGCGCGCGCAAGCTGGTGCGTGAGGTCGAGCACCGCACCTTCAGCGGCGCCGAGGCGCTGCGGCGCGGCCAGCGCGTGCTGTATGTGACGGAGCGCTGCGTGTTCCGCCTGGTGCCCTCGGGTGAGCCAGAGGGCGGCGGCGCGCTGGAGCTGATCGAGCTGGCCCCCGGCATCGACCTGGAGCGCGACGTGCTCGCCCACATGTCCTTCACGCCGCGCATCAGCCCGGGTTTGCAGACCATGGATATGCGCCTGTTCGAGCCCGGCCCGCTGGGCCTGCGTGAGCAGCTGCTCAATCGCCCGCTGGTGCAGCGCTTTGAGCTCGATGCTGCGCGCCAGCTGCTGCACATCGACTTCTCGGGCCTGCAGATCACCACCGCCAGCACCATCGACGCCATCGAGCAGGAGGTGCGCCGCCTGCTTGCCCCGCTGGCCGTACAGCGCGAGCGCGTGGGCGTGATCGTGAACTACGACCACTTCAGCATCGCGCCCGACCTGGCCGACGCCTATGCTGCCATGGTGCAGGGCCTCACGCGCGACCTCTACACCGAGGTCAAGCGCTATGGCACCGTGGGGTTCCTCAAGTCGCGCCTGGTGTGAAGTGGGGTGTGATGCTGGTTTACTATCATTTATGTAGCTGCTCAGGCATGTTGCACTGGCGCATGCGGCCTGTTTGGCTTCAAAGCCGACCACAGGCCGCGCCCGGATCCGCCACCAGGCCCTTCGCCGCTTCATCCCCATAATCAGCGCCCATGGACAAACTCAAGGCCTTCGAATCGTTTGTGTCGGTGGCAACGCGCGGCAGCCTCACCGCTGCGGCCAAGGCCGAGGGCGTGGCTCCGGCCATCATGGGCAGGCGGCTCGACGCGCTGGAAGAACACCTGGGCGTGAAGTTGCTGGTGCGCACCACACGCCGCATCAGCCTCACGCACGAGGGCAGTGCGTTTCTGGAAGATTGCCAGCGCCTGCTGTCCGATGTGGCCAATGCCGAGGCCAGCGTGTCCGAAGGCGGCGTCAAGGCCACGGGCCATTTGCGCATCACCGCGCCCGCCGGTTTTGGCCGCCGCCATGTGGCGCCGCTGGTGCCGCGTTTTCGCACGGCGCACCCGGATGTGACCATCTCGCTCAACCTCAGCGACCGCGTGGTGGACCTGGCGGGCGAGGGCTATGACTGTGCCGTGCGCGTGGGCGACCTGCCCGACTCGTCGCTGGTCAGCGTGCGCATTGCCGACAACCGCCGCCTGTGTGTGGCCACGCCTGCCTACCTGCAGCGCCACGGCACGCCGCGCCACCCCAGCGAGCTGGTGCAGCACGACTGCCTCACGCTGTCGAGCGAGGCCTCGCAAACACGGGGCTGGGCGTTCCGCATGCCGGTCGAGGGCGGTGGCACCGAGGTCATCCACCTCAAGCCTGGCGGCCCGCTCGACTGTTCGGACGGGCAGGTGCTGCACGACTGGTGCCTAGCGGGCTACGGCATCGCCTGGCGCAGCACTTGGGAGGTCGAGGCCGAGATCGCCGCCGGGCGCCTGGTGGAGGTGCTGCACGACTTTGCCGCGCCGCCTAACGGCATCTATGTGGTGTTCCCGCAGCGCAAGCACATGCCGCTGCGGGTGCGGCTGTGGATCGAGCACCTCAAGCACCAGTACGCACAGCCCGCGTTCTGGAAAGGCCCGCAAGCCGGCGGCTGACGGCCCCCGTGGCAGACTGCACACACTCCATGTCCACCGCGCCCACGCTCCTCGTCGCTGACGACCACCCGCTGTTCCGCGCGGCCGTGCTGCACGTGCTGCGCGAGCGGCTGCCCCAGTTCCGCACGCTGGAGGCCGCCAGCGCCGCCACGCTGGGCCAGGCGCTGCAGGACCACCCCGAGGTCGAGCTGGTGCTGCTGGACCTGAGCATGCCCGGCACGCGCGGCTTCTCGGCGCTGCTGCATGTGCGCGGCGAATACCCCGAGCTGCCCGTGGTCATCATCTCGTCCAACGACCACCCCCGCGTCATCCGCCGCGCCCAGCAGTTTGGCGCGGCCGGCTTCATCCCCAAGTCCGCGCCCGCTGACGCCATGGGCGACGCCATCCAGGCCGTGCTGGACGGCGGCAGCTGGTTCCCGCCCATGGCGGCCGAACGCTCTGAGGCCGATGCCGAGCTGGCCGCGCGGCTCGCGCAGCTCACGCCCCAGCAGTTCCGCGTGCTGCTGTGCCTGGCCGATGGGCTGCTCAACAAACAGATCGCGGCCACGCTGGGGCTGGCCGAAAACACGGTGAAGGTGCATGTCACCGCCATTCTGAAAAAGCTCGCGTGCTACAGCCGCACGCAGGCGGCGGTGCTGGTGAAGAGCCTGGAGACAGAGTCCACCGCGTGAGCGGCCGGGCGTGTTTGCGCCAAGTGCGTGGCGCAGATCCGAATCGATGGCGTGCTACAGCGGAAGGAACGTGTACACGGAGTCGAACGGGTAGCTGCCGTTGGTGCGCTCCGAATGGACGTGCAAGCCGTCTGCCTTCAGCACGCCATTCATCTTGAACGCGCCAAACGAGGCTTTGAGCCGTGCGCTGAACGCGTTGTCACCAGGTTTGTAGGTGCCTTTGACGATGAAGGAGTCGCCAGTGCCAAAGCTCTCCATCGCAGCGCGGGCCTGGAAGCGGCCCCCGGTGCTTTGCCAGAAGATCTTTCCGTCGGCCGTGAAGCACAGGTAGGTCCAGCCCTTCTCACGCTTCGTCTCGTAAACGCCGTCAAAGCGCAAGCCAGATGGGCATTGGACGGGGGCGCCGGGTTCCGGGGTGGCCAACGACGGCGCCCGAGCTTCGCTGCCATTGGCGAGGTACAGCACATGGCCTTCCGGGTCGAAGATGTGCACGCCATGGGCCTGGGCCATGGCGCGCAGCTGCTGCAGCCGGTCGGTGTTGAACTCGCGCAACTCGAACGCCATGGCGAGCACCGGCCCTGCGGGCGGGTTGTGGTCAAAGCCTTCGTACCAGATGGCGCTTCCGGTGCCGTCTGTCGGCCAGGCTTGCAATAGGTGCTCAAAGAAGGCCGCGATGCGCGCGGTGGGGGCCTTATTGCTGTCCTGCCATTTCTCCACAAAGTCTGCCGCCGCGTCTGCGCTTTTGGCACGCGGTGCATCCATCGCATACAGAATCGCTTCGCTCATCTTTCCGTCCTCCGCTTCGGTGTGGGTGGTGGCCGTCCTGCAGTGTCTGCGTGGCGCGGGCGGCACCTCGGGTGTTTTGGTGGCAAGGTACTTTACGAGAGCCTGCGCTGCTTTGGGCGCTGTCTTGGTCTTTTGCCAGCCGGCTTGCCTGTCTGCACGCGACAGGGCTTACTTTCTATTGCTTTCCCCCAGCCGCAGCAGTGTCTGGCTCATCAGCGCCCGCAGCGCCGGGGAGCGCACCGGCTTGGCCAGAAAGCCCCAGCCGCGCTCGGCGGCCTGGCGGCGCAGGGTGGCGTCGCGCTCGGCAGTGACCAGGATCACGGCGGGTGTCTGGCCCCAGCGCTGGCACAGCTGCGCGAACACTTCGGGGCCGTGGAGGCCCGTGCCCAGGTGCACGTCCAGCAGCACCAGCTGTGGTGCCATGCCGGGTAGGGCAGCGGCCAGGGCCTCGGGCGCGCCAGCGGCCAGTGGCACCGTGCAGCCCCAGCGCTGCAGCAGGGCCTGCGTGGCGGCGCAGGTGGGGCCGTCGTCATCAATGACCCAGGCGCTGCTGCCTTGCAGGGGGGCGTCGTCGGCGGGTTGCTGCGTGGTGGCGGGGGGCGCAGCCTGCTGCGCGGCGGCGGGGTTGCCTAGCGCCACACACACCCAGAACACGCTGCCGCGCCCCAGTTGCGAGCGCAGGCCGATCTCGTGCCCCAGCAAGCGGCCCAGGCGTTCGACGATGGCCAGGCCCAGGCCTGCGCCCCGGTCGTCGGCGCGGCCTTCGTCCAGGCGGCGGAATTCTTCAAAGATTTCGCGCTGCAATGCCTCGGGGATGCCTGGGCCTTGGTCGTGCACTTCGATGCGCACATGGTCCCCGGTGCGGCGGCAGCCCACCACAATGCGCCCGCGTCGGCTGTAGCGGATGGCGTTGGAGACAAAGTTCTGCAGGATGCGGCGCAGCAGGTTTTCGTCGGTGCGCACCACGGCGCGGGTGGGCACGCAGCGCAGCTTTAGCCCCTGGCTTTCGGCCAGCACGCCGAAGTTGTGGCCCAGCACCTGCAGCAGCGGGCCCAGTGCTACGTCGTGGATGTGCACGTCGAACTGGCCCGACTCCATGCGCGAGATGTCGAGCAGGCTGTTGAGGATGGCGTCCTGCGCGGCCAGGGCGCCGTCGATGCTGTCCACCGCGTGCCGCTCGGCGTCGCCCGGCAGGTGGCTGCGCAAGAGCGAGGTGAACATGCGCGCGGCGTTCAGGGGCTGCAGCAGGTCGTGCACAGCGGCGGCCACAAAGCGGGTTTTGGAGCGGTTGGCCTGCTCGGCCTCGCGCCGCGCAGCGTCCAGGTCGCGGGTGCGGTCGGCCACGCGCTGCTCCAGCGCGTCGGCGAGGGACCGCAGCTCGCGCGCGGCGTTTTTGTAGCTGGTGATGTCGGCGTAGCTGGTCACAAAGCCGCCTTCGGGCAGCGGGTTGCCACGGATCTCAAGCACGGTGCCGTCTTCCTTGGCGCTTTCGTGCAGGTGCGGGGTGCCGCTGCGCAGGTGGGCCAGGCGGCGTTCGATGGCTTCTTCCACCGGGCCCGGGCCCAGCAGGCCCCGGCGCGCGTTGTGGCGCATCAGGTCCTCGATGGGGCGGCCCACCTGCATCAGGTCGGCGGGGTAGCGGAACAGCTGCACATAGCGCGAGTTCCACGCCACCAGCTTCAGGTCGGCGTCGATGATGACCACCCCCTGTGGCAGGTGTTCCAGACTGCGGGAAAGGCCCATGTCAGCCTGCTGCGCCGCCTGCACGATGCCGTCCTGCGCGGTGCGCAGCTCCTGCGCGTGTTGTTGCAGCACGGTCTCCAGCTCCTGGCGGCTGCGTTGGCGCAGGCGGGCCAGGCGCTGGCGCTGCCGTACAAACAGCACCAGCAGCGACAGGGCCAGCCAGCCGCCGCCCCCGGCTGCGGCCGCCCAGCGGCTGTCGGCAATGCTGCTGTGGGTGGTATGCACCAGGTGCAGTTGCCAGGGCGTGCCGGGCAGGGGCTGGGTCAGCCACAGCATGCGGCCGGGTGGGGCGGGCATGTCGGGCAAGGCCTGCACGCGCACCAGCCGCCCGCCGTTGTCCAGGTGGTCGTCCACCCGATAGTCGAGCGGGCGCAAGGGCTGGTCGGAATATTGCCGCGTGGCGTTCAGCTCGCGGCGCTCTTCGTCGTCCAGCGGCTCCAGCAGGCGGTAGCGCCAGGCGTCCTGGCTGGCCAGAAAGACCACACCATGCGCGTCCGACGCCAGCACGATGTCGGGGGTCTGCAGCCATTCGCGCTCCAGCTCCTGCAGCGCAATCTTGATGGCCACCAGCCCCAGGATGTGGCCGCTCTCGTCGCGGATGGCCTGCGACAGGAAGTAGCCCGGCTCGCCCGTGGTCACGCCGATGCCGTAGAAGCTGCCGCGCCCCTGGGCCAGCGCCTGCTGCACATAGGGGCGAAAGCTGTAGTCCACACCCACATTGCTGGTGGCCGTGCGCCAGTTGCTCGCTGCCACGGCCAGGCCGTCGCGGTTGAGCAGGGTGAGGGTGGACGACTGGCTGGCGCCGTTGGCCTGCTCCAGCTTGCGGTTGAGCTGCGCCACCTCGTCCGGGCTCAGGGTGCGGCGCAGCGCGTCCTGCAGTTGCGCGTCCAGGGCCAGCACCTCGGGCAGGGTGCGGTAGCGGTCGATGCGCTGTGCCAGCGTTTGCCCGTACAGGGCCAGCTGGCGCTGCACGCTCTCGCTTTCGTCCAGCAAGGACCGGTGCCAGGCCCACTGGCCGGCGGCAAACATGCTGGCCGCAGTGCCTGCAAGCAGGAGGAGCAGCGTCCAGAACTGGCGAAGGCGGGGCGTGGGCATGAAAAAACGGAGTTCTGAAACCAGTCTGGTGCAGGTGGGGAGTGTGCCGTACCGGTTCCAGGGGGCTTCAGAGGCTAGGTAGTTACCCTTATGGTGCGCCGACGCTCTCCTCTGGGGCGTCGGGCGACTAATACCAATAGGTTATCGGCTGAAACAAAGTGCAGCGGTACAAACGGCACCCTTGAAGCGCGCCGGAGGCACCCCGGTGGTGCAGACCCGTGACCCCAGGAGACCCGTTCCATGCACAACCATTCCGCTCCCGCAGCCTCGACCTTGAAGCTGCCTTTCTATCGGCAACTGTACTTCCAGGTGGTGTTCGCCATCGTGCTGGGCGTGCTGCTGGGCCATTTCGAGCCGTCCTATGGCGAGGCGCTCAAGCCGCTGGGCGACGCGTTCATCAAGCTGGTCAAGATGATCATCGCCCCGGTGATCTTTCTGACCATCGTGACCGGCATCGCGGGCATGTCGCAGCTCTCCACCGTAGGCCGCGTGTTCGGCAAGGCCATGGCGTACTTTCTGTTCTTCTCCACGCTGGCCCTGGTGGTGGGCCTGGTGGTGGCCAACGTGGTGCAGCCCGGCGCGGGCATGAACATCAACGTGGCCGACCTGGACCAGACGGCCGTCAAGGGCTACGTGGCCAAGTCGCACGAGATGACGCTCACGGGCTTTGCGATGGACATCATCCCCAAGACCCTGGTGAGCCCGTTTGTGGGCGACAACATCCTGCAGGTGCTGCTGGTGGCCGTGCTGTTCGGCATTGGCCTGGCCATGGTGGGTGAGGCAGGCCGCCCGGTGCTGAACTTTCTGGACGCGCTGACGACGCCTGTGTTCAAGGTGGTGGGCATCGTGATGAAGGCCGCGCCTCTGGGTGCGTTTGGTGCCATGGCGTTCACCATTGGCAAGTTTGGCCTGGGCTCGCTGGTCAACCTGGCGTGGCTGGTGGGCTCGTTCTATGTCACCTCGCTGCTGTTTGTGGTGGTGATCCTGGGCTTTGTGGCGCGCCTGTGTGGCTTCTCGGTGTTCAAGCTGATCCGCTACCTCAAGGCCGAGCTGATGCTGGTGCTGGGCACGTCTTCGTCGGAATCCGCCCTGCCGTCGCTGATGGAAAAGATGGAAAAGGCGGGTTGCAGCAAGTCGGTGGTGGGTCTTGTGGTGCCCACGGGCTACTCGTTCAACCTGGACGGCACCAACATCTACATGACGCTGGCCGCGCTGTTCATCGCCCAGGCGACTAACACCGAGTTGACGCTGGGCCACCAGGTGGCGCTGCTGCTCGTCGCCATGCTGTCGTCCAAGGGCGCGGCGGGCGTGACGGGCGCGGGCTTCATCACCTTGGCCGCCACCCTGGCCGTGGTGCCCGAAGTGCCCGTGGCTGGCATGGCGCTGATTCTGGGCGTGGACCGCTTCATGAGCGAATGCCGATCGCTGACCAACTTCATCGGCAATGCCGTGGCCACGGTAGTGGTGTCGCGTTGGGAGAACGCGCTGGACCAGGAGCGCCTGGACGCGGCGATGAACGGCCATCCGCTGCCGCTCCCGGCGTCTGCGGCCTCGGCCCCCGTGGTGCCGGCGGATGTGCCTGTGGCGACGGTGGCGCGCACCGTGGCTTGATGGCGGGTACTTGCTGAATCAGCGCTGCCAGCGGCGCGGGCTTTCGGGCCCGCGCCGCTTTTTTTAGCAGCGGTCTGGCCCGCGCCATCGCGCACAATGGTGGCCCTGCCGGATGGCACTGTGAGCGCTTGGAGCTGCGCAGTGGCCTCGGGCGCTACAAGGAATCCGCACCATGACCCTCGAAGCCATCCTGGCCGCCTTTCACCTTCTGGCCATCCTGACCTTTGTGGTTTTTCTGTCCAGCCAGGCGGCGCTGTGCCGTATCGAGTGGCTCAATGCTGCCGTGGTCGAGCGCCTGGCCCGCTTGGATGTGATCTACGGTGTGGCCGGGGCGGTGATGATTGGCAGCGGCCTGGCCCGGTTGATCTGGGGCGTGAAGGGCGCCTCGTGGTACCTGTCGCAGCCCCTGTTTCACATCAAGATCACCCTGGTGCTGGCCATGGTCGTGCTGTCGTTTGTGCCCTCGGCTGCGTTTCGCCGCTGGCGCCAGAACCTGCGCAGCACTGGCGCCCTGCCGCCCGCCGCAGAAGTCGCGCGGGTGCGCCGTCTGGTGATGATCCAGTCGCATGTGCTGCCCGTGGTGGCCGTGATTGCAGTGTTCTGGGCGCGCGGCTGGTAGGCGGACATATCCCTATTAAAAAAGCCCGCCTGGCTGGATGCCGGCGGGCTTCTGCTTATCGACCCCGGTGATGGTGCACCGGGTGTGAACTTACGTCACTTCTTCAGGCACTCGCTCATGAAGGCCTTGCGCTCGTCGCCCTTGAGCGTCTTGGCCTTGGCGTCGGCGTTGCAGGTTTTCATCTTGTCCTGCTGGGTGGCGGGCTTGTTGCTCAGGCAGGTCTTCATGAAGGCCTTGCGCTCGTCGCCCTTCATGTCTCCAGCGTCCTTGTTGCAGGTCGCCATCTTCGATTGCTGTTTGGTGGGGGCCTTGGCGTCTTCGGCGGCGTGAGCACCCGCACCCAGTGTGAGGGCCAGGCCGAGTGCAGTCAGGGAAAGAAGCTTTTTCATGGAATCTCCTGGTGTGAATGCGTTATGGGGGGTCCCGACGGCATTGCACCATAGAACATGGCGTGCGACAACGCGCACAAGTCATGACAACCTTGTACGGGGCTTGGTGGCCGCTGCCGCGTGAAAGGCTTTCAGTGCCGTCTGGATTTGCCGGGGGTCGTGCGCCAGCCCGCCGAGGGCAAACACCACATCACCCCGTTGCTGCCAGCGTTTGAGTGTCTTGATGATCACGCCCAGCGCAGAGTCCTTGTGGCCGGGTCGCAACTTGACCAGGATCACGCCTTCGTAGTCGTCCAGGTGAACACGTTCCATGGCCTCCCAGGGCACGGTGTGCGGGTCGTCCTGGCGCAGGTCGGTGATGCCGGTGGCATCAATGACAATTGCAGGGTCTTGCTCCCGGTAGGCCTCCAGAGCGGACCGGCCCAGGGTTCCGCCCACACAGAAGGAGACGAACGCGGCACACAGACAGAGGATCGTGAGCAGCCGGTCGTTCGATGCCAAAGCCCCATACAGCGAGAACGCCAGGCATATCGCCATCAGCAACACAAAAGGCACCTGAAACACCAGGGTCCAGCGGCGCCGGTAGAGCAGGATGGGTTGGGGTGGCATGTGCAATCTCCGGTTGAAAGGGCACAGCAACTTATTGTGCCTTTGGCTGTGGGACGCCACCCCGGTGGTGCGTCTGGCGCCCCGCTGTTGGCGGGCCCGTAAAATCCGCCGATGCTCACAGCCAAAAATGAATTGCTCGCTGCGCTCGCAGCCGAGCTGGAAAACCTGTCCCCCGGCGCTGGCGCCAAGGCAGCCTTTGAATCTCCCAAGGTGGCGGCCCATGGCGACTTCGCCTGCACTGCGGCCATGCAGCTGGCCAAGCCGCTCAAGCTCAACCCCCGCGCTCTGGGCGAGCAGCTCAAGGCCGCGCTCGAAGCCACGCCTGCTTTTCAACGCTGGGTGTCCGCCATTGAAATTGCGGGTCCGGGTTTTCTGAACATCCGCCTCCAACCTGCCGCCAAGCAACAAGTGGTGCGTGAGGTGCTGACGGCCGGTGAACATTTCGGCTATCAGGCCAGCAACGGCCAGCAGGTGCTGGTCGAGTTCGTGTCGGCCAACCCCACGGGTCCGCTGCACGTGGGCCACGGCCGCCAAGCCGCGCTGGGCGATGCGATTTGCAACCTGTTCAGCACCCAGGGCTGGAAGGTGCACCGCGAGTTCTATTACAACGATGCGGGCGTACAGATCGACACGCTGACCAAGAGCACGCAGCTGCGCGCCAAGGGTTTCAAGCCCGGCGACGACTGCTGGCCCACCGACAGCGACAACCCGCTGGCCAAGAACTTCTACAACGGCGACTACATCGCCGACATTGCCGAGGCCTTCAAGGCCAAGGCCACCGTGAAGGCCGATGACCGCGAGTTCACCGCCAATGGCGACGTGGACGACTATGACAACATCCGCCAATTTGCGGTGGCCTACCTGCGCAACGAGCAGGACAAGGACCTGCAGGCGTTCAACCTCCAGTTCGACGAGTACTACCTGGAGTCCAGCCTGTACACCAGCGGCCGCGTCGAGGCCACGGTGAACAAGCTCATCGCCAACGGCAAGACCTACGAGCAGGACGGCGCGCTGTGGCTCAAGAGCACCGACTACGGCGACGACAAGGACCGCGTCATGCGCAAGCAGGACGGCACCTACACCTACTTTGTGCCCGACGTGGCGTACCACATTGCCAAGTGGGAGCGTGGCTTCACCAAGGTCGTGAACATCCAGGGCACAGACCACCACGGCACCATTGCACGCGTGCGCGCCGGCCTGCAGGCGGCCGATGTGGGCATCCCCAAGGGCTACCCCGACTACGTGCTGCACACGATGGTGCGCGTGGTCAAGGGCGGTGAAGAGGTCAAGATCAGCAAGCGGGCGGGCAGCTATGTCACGCTGCGCGATTTGATCGAGTGGACCAGCAAGGACGCGGTGCGTTTCTTCCTGCTCAGCCGCAAGCCCGATACCGAGTACACCTTCGACGTGGACCTGGCGGTGGCGCAGAACAACGACAACCCGGTCTACTACGTGCAGTACGCCCATGCGCGCATCCAGTCAGTGCTGCGCGCCTGGCAGGAGGCGGGTGGTGGCGACGTGGCGTCGCTCCAGGACGTGGACTTGTCGGCGTTGGAAGGCCCGCAGGCCCAGGCCCTGATGCTGCAGCTGGCCAAGTACCCCGAGATGCTCACGGCCGCTGCCGAGGGCGAGGCGCCGCACGATGTGACCTTTTACCTGCGCGACCTGGCCGCCAGCTACCACAGCTATTACGATGCCGAGCGCATCCTGGTGGACGACGAGGTGGTGAAGAAGGCGCGCCTGGCGCTGGTCGCTGCCACCGCCCAGGTATTGCACAATGGCCTGGCGGTGCTGGGCGTGTCGGCCCCGGCCAGAATGTAAGCAGTTACTACCAATATGAAAAAGCAACAGACGGGCGGGACCATTGTCGGCTTCATCGTCGGGGTCATCGTGGGCCTGGGCGCGGCGCTGGCCGTGGCCGTGTACGTGACCAAGGTGCCGGTGCCGTTCCTGAACAAGGGCAACGGCCGAGGCGCAGACATGGACGCTGCGGAGTCCCAGAAGAACAAGAACTGGGACCCGAACTCGCCGCTGTATGGCAAGAACCCGGCCCGCCCTGCGGCGCCTCCGGTGGCCGCAGCTGCGTCAGCTCCTGCATCGGCACCGGCGCCTGAGGTGCGCGCCGCCGCATCGGCCGCCAAGCCTGCCGCGAGCAAGCCAGACGCGAAAGCCGAGGCCAAGGCAGAGAGCAAGCCGGGCGCAGACCCGCTGGGCGATCTGGCCGTGGCCAAGGCAGCCGCCAAGGGCAGCGTGGACCCGTTTGACTACTTTGTGCAGGCTGGTGCCTTCCGCACCCAGGCCGACGCCGACGCCCAGCGCGCCAAGCTGGCCATGCTGGGCTGGGAGGCCCGCGTGAGCGAGCGTGAGCAAAATGGCCGGGCGGTGTTCCGGGTGCGCATCGGCCCCTTCACCAAGCGGGACGATGCCGAGGTGCTCAAAGAGAAACTCGACGGCGCCGGGCTGGAATCGGCGCTCGTGCGCGTGCAGCGCTGAAGCGCTTGCAAAAGCGGCGCCACCGCCAGGGCTGAACTTTTTGTAAAGGGATGTCTCACATCCCGCATACCTGAACCAGGAGAGTCTTTGTCATGAAACGCCGTGAGTTTTCTTTGTCCGCCGCCTCGGCGGTTGCCGCTTCTGCCCTGACGCTGCCAGTGGCCAACCCCGCCATGGCGCAAGCCCGCCAGTTCAAGGAGGGCAAGGACTTCAAGCGGCTGGACAAGCCCGTCGCCCCGGATGCCCCGGCCGGCAAGGTCGATGTGATCGAGTTCTTCTGGTACAGCTGCCCCCACTGCAACGCCTTCGAGCCCACACTGGACGCTTGGGTCAAGGCCGCGCCCAAGGACCTCTCCATCCGCCGCGTGCCTGTGGCGTTCAACGCCAGCTTCGTGCCCCAGCAAAAGCTGTACTACACGCTCGAAGGCATGGGCAAGCTCGAAGCCCTGCATGCCAAGGTCTTCCGCGCCATCCACGTGGAAAAGGCCAAGCTCGCCAAGGACGACGAAATCCTGGCCTGGGTGACCCAGCAGGGCGTGGACGTGGCCAAGTTCAAGGAGGTCTACGGCTCCTTCAGCGTCGCCAACCAGGTGCGTCGTGCCTCGCAGCTGCAGGATGCGTACGGTGTCGAAGGCGTGCCATCCATGGGTGTGGCGGGCAAGTACTACACCGACGGCACGATGGCCGGCAGCATGCAGACCGTGCTGCAGGTGGTCGAATACCTGGCCGCCACAGCGCGCAAAGCCTGACCAGTGGCCGACCCTGTCGGCAAGCTGTCCCAAAGGCCCGCGGATGCGGGCTTTTTTTCGGGGTAGGTACCATCGGGTGGCTACAATCATTGCAAGATTCGTGCCCTATGACCCACCGCCTACTCCCCCTCCTTGTGCTCGCAGCCCTGTCCGGCCTTGCGGGCATGGCACATGCCGAAAAGGCAGACCGTGCCAAGCCCATGAACATCGAGGCCGACGCCCTGCGCCACGATGAACTCAAGCAGACCAGCGTGTTCTCGGGCCGCGTGGTGATGACCAAAGGCACCATCGTGCTGCGCGGCGCGCGGCTGGATGTGCGCCAGGACGCCGACGGCTACCAGTACGGCGTGGTCACGGCCGAGGCGGGCAAACGGGCGTTCTTCCGCCAGAAGCGCGACACCGTGGCCGGAGCGCCGGACGAGTTCATCGAAGGCGAAAGCGAAGTCATCGAATACGACGGCAAGGCCGACAACGTGCGCTTCATCACCCGCGCCGAACTGCGCCGCTACCGTGGGTCGGTGCTCAACGACGAGATCACCGGCGCCGTGATCGTTTACAACAACCTCACCGACGTGTTCACCGTCGATGGCCAGAAGGCGCCTGCGTCTTCGGCTGCGGCCGGCGACGCCCCCACGTCTGGCGGCCGCGTGCGCGCCGTGCTGGCACCCAAGGACCCGCCGCCCGGTACGGCAGCCCCCGCCAAGGCGCCCGAGTCGCCCGCTCCGGCGCTGCGCCCCAGCAACACTCTTGGCGGCGGCGCCAAGTGAGCGGGCCCGTGGTGAGTACCGGTCCCGAGACCCCAGCGACCCCTGCGAACAGCCGCCTGGGGCCCGATTCGCACTCGGGCAGCCGCCTGGAGGTGCAGCACCTGGCCAAGTCCTATGGCAGCCGCAAGGTCGTCAAGGACGTGTCCCTGGAGGTGCAAAAAGGCGAAGTCGTGGGCCTGCTGGGCCCTAATGGCGCGGGCAAGACCACATCGTTCTACATGATCGTGGGCCTGGTGCGCAGCGATGCGGGTGACATCCGCATCGACGGCCAGTCCGTGGCCCACATGCCCATCCATCGCCGGTCGCGCCTGGGGCTGTCGTACCTGCCGCAAGAAGCCTCCATCTTCCGCAAGCTCACCGTCGAAGAAAACGTGCGCGCCGTGCTGGAACTGCAGCGCGCCGACGACGGCCAGCCGCTGTCGCGTGATGCCATCGAAGAGCGCCTTACGGCCCTGCTGCAAGAGCTGCGCGTGGACCACCTGAGGGCCTCACCCGCACTGGCGCTGTCCGGTGGCGAGCGCCGCCGCGTCGAGATCGCCCGCGCCCTGGCCACCCAGCCGCGTTTCATCCTGCTGGACGAGCCTTTTGCCGGCATCGACCCCATCGCAGTGATCGAGATCCAGCGCATCATCGGCTTCCTGAAGGCGCGCGGCATTGGTGTGCTCATCACCGACCACAACGTGCGCGAGACGCTGGGCATCTGCGACCACGCCTTCATCATCAGCGACGGCCGCGTGCTGGCGCAGGGCACGCCGTCCGAGATCGTGGACAACGCCGAAGTACGCCGCGTGTACCTGGGCGAGCATTTCCGCATGTGATGAAGCCTGGACTGTCGCTGCGCGTCTCGCAGCACCTTGCACTGACCCCCCAGCTCCAGCAGTCCATCCGGCTGCTGCAGTTGTCCACGCTCGAACTGTCGCAGGAAGTCGAGCAGATGCTCGACGAAAACCCGTTCCTCGAACGCAGTGTCGACGAAGCCCCGCGCGAGGAATTTGGCCTGGAAGCCGCCGATACGCCCGCGCAGGCCGACGACTACAGCGCAGATGATGCTATGTTTTCAGGAGCTGCTGGCGCAAGCAGTACTGGCGCTGACAGCCAAAACGACGCTGAAATCTCCGGGGGGGGCTCGGACGAGCCCGACTGGAGCGGCGACGGCACCGTCGAGATGGCGCCCAACGATGCCGAGTGGGGCGGCGACGCCCCAGCGCGCACCCGCAACGACGCGGAAGGCGACGAGGCCGATGCCACCGAGCTGGCCCGATCGCACGAGTCGCTGACGGCCTTTTTGCACCGCCAGGCGCTGTCGCTGCGCCTGTCCGAAGTAGACATGGCCGCGCTGCGTTTTCTCATCGAATCGCTGAACGACGACGGCTACCTCGAAGAGCCGCTGGAAGAACTCGCCATCAGCCTCGCCGGGCCCGACGACCTGGAACAGATCGAAGAACTGGTGCACCGCTTCACCGTGGCCCAGCGCCTGCTGCAAAGCCTGGAGCCCACTGGCGTGGGGGCGCGCAACCTGGCCGAATGCCTGACGCTGCAGCTCACGGCGCTGGCTGCCGATGAGGACAGCAGTGCTGACCCCGACACGGTGCAGACCGCTCTGCGCATCTGCCAGCAGCCGCTGGAGATGCTGGCGCGCCGGGACATCCGCCGCCTGACGCAGCTGTGCAGCGAAGGCGGCGTGGCTGGAGAAGAGCGCACCCGCGCTGCCATGGCACTCATCGCCCGCCTGGAACCACGCCCGGGCCGCAAGTTTGCCGACGTGGAGCGCAACATCATCGTGCCCGACGTCATCGTACGCAAAGCCGGTCGCGCCAATGGCAGCGGCCAGCAGAGCTTCATCGTGCAGCTCAACCCCGACGTGATGCCCCGCCTGCGCGTGCACGACATCTACGCAGGCGCCCTGCGCGGCCACAAGGGCGGCGAAGGCCACCAGGGCATGCAGCAGCGCCTGCAGGAGGCGCGCTGGTTCATCAAGAACATCCAGCAGCGTTTTGACACCATCCTGCGCGTGTCGCGCGCCATCGTCGAGCGGCAAAAGAACTTCTTCACCCACGGTGAACTGGCCATGCGCCCGCTGGTGCTGCGCGACATTGCCGACGAACTGGGCCTGCACGAGTCCACCATCAGCCGCGTCACCACCGCCAAGTACATGGCCACGCCTATCGGCACCTACGAGCTGAAGTATTTCTTTGGCTCGGGCCTGGGCACCGAAACGGGCGGCAATGCGTCGAGCACGGCGGTGCGCGCACTGATCAAGCAGTTCGTGTCGGCGGAGAACCCCGCCAAGCCGCTGTCCGACAGCCAGATCGCCGAGATGCTCAAGGAGCAGGGCATCGAATGCGCCCGCCGCACCGTGGCCAAGTACCGCGAGGCGCTCAAGATCGCGCCAGCGAATCTGCGCAAAGCGTTGTAGCCGCCTCGGCAGGTGGCGCACTGCCCGCCTGCGCCGCCGTAGTCTTTTCTGTTGTTTCCGTATTACCCACCGCAGCCCACCATGGCCCGCATCGTCTTTGACCTCCCCGCGCACTTCGGCTTTGCCACCGAGCTGCAGATCTACATCAGCCATGTGAACCAGGGCGGACACCTGGACAACGCGCAGCTGCTCAGCCTGGTGTCCGAAGCGCGGGTGCGCTTCTTTCAGTCGCTGGGCTACCCAGAGGCCGATGTGGGCGGCCTTTCCATCGTGGTGGGCGACATAGTGGCGCAGTACAAGTCCGAAGGTTTCCACGGCGAAACCATGCGGGTGGAAATGGCCCCGGCGGACTTCAACCGCTACGGCTTCGACCTGGTGTTCTGCATGACCGAAAAGGCCTCAGGCCGCGAAGTGGCGCGCGGCAAGATCGGTATCGTCTTCATCGGCAAGGCCAGCCGCAAGGTCGCACCCATCCCCGACTCCATCCGCCGGCTGCTGCTGGCCCGCGCGGGGGAGCCCGGTTCCCCCGCCGAGCACTAGCGCGTATCCTCCCCATCGACATGAACCAACTCCAACTTTTTCTCCCTTGCGCCGCAGGCGTCGAGGGCTTTCTGGCCGACGAGGTACATGGCATCACCGGTCTCACGGGGCAAGACCTGCTGGTGGGCCGGGGTGGTGTGCTGCTGCGCGCCTCGTGGCGCCAGGCCATGCAGCTCAACCTGCACAGCCGCTTGGCCCAGCGCGTACTGGTGCAATTGGCCCACCGCCCATACCGGTCTGAGAACGACCTCTACAACATGGCCAGCGATGTGGCCTGGGAGATCTGGTTCACCACGCGCCAGACCTTCAAGGTCGAAGTGACGGCCCAGCACAGCCCGCTGCAGAGCCTGAACTTCGCGGGCCTCAAGGTGAAAGACGCCGTGGCCGACCGCTTCCGCCACAAGAGCGGCGTGCGCCCCGATGTGAACACCCAGTGGCCCGACGTGCGCATCCACCTGCACCTGACCACCGACGAAGCCACGCTCTACATCGACACCTCGGGCGAGCCACTGTTCAAGCGCGGCTGGCGCGAGGACAAGGGCGATGCCCCCCTTAAGGAAACCCTCGCCGCCGCCATGATCGCCGCCAGTGGCTGGGACCCGCACGGCGACAACCCCCAGCCCCTGTACGACCCCTGCTGCGGCAGCGGCACCATCGTGGTCGAAGCCGCACAGATCGCCTGCCGCATCCCGGCGGGCATGCTGCGTCGCTTTGCGTTTGAAAAGCTGCTGCCCTTCCAGGCACATGTCTGGTCTGCTATCAAAAACGAAGCTGAAGGCGCAATATGTACTAGCGCTGTACCCATTTTTGGCAGTGATGTGGCCTTCCGGATGGTCGATTTTGCGCAGCGCAACGCTGAGCGCGCAGGTGTGGCCCAGGCCGTGCAGCTGCGCGGTGGCGACGCCCTGCAGCGCATGCCGCCCTGCGACCAGCCCGGCGTGATGCTGCTGAACCCGCCCTACGGCGAGCGCATTGCCGCAGCCGGTACCGCAGGCCGCAATGCCAGCGAACGCGCGGCCGACCGCGCCCAGGGCCTGGCTGTGGGCCGCGAAGAGGCGCAGACCGAAGACGGCGGCGAGTTCTTCAGCCAGCTGGCCACGCACTGGAAGAAGAACTACAGCGGCTGGACGGCCTGGATGCTCACCCCCGACCTGAAACTGCCCGGCAAGATGCGCCTGAAGGAATCGCGCCGCGTGCCCCTATGGAACGGCCCCATCGAATGCCGCATGTTCCGCTTCGACATGATCAAGGGCGCCGTGCGCGACCGGGCCGCCAAGCCTGCCACCGACGGCGGCCCACGCCATGAAGGTTGAACTGCGCCTGCCCGCCGAGGCGCCAGCGAACGAGCCCGCACGCCCCGTGGTGGTGGACACCAACGTGGCGCTCGACCTGCTGATCTTCAGCGACCCGCGCACGGCCCCTCTGCGCACGCTGCTGGCCCAGGGGCGCCTGGCCTGGATTGCCACGCAGGTCATGCGCGACGAGCTGGAGCGCGTGCTGGCCTACCCGCACATCGTTGAGCGCATGGACTACTACCGCGTGGATGCCCCGCAGGTGCTGGCGGCGTTTGACGCGCAGGCGCGCCTGGTGGAGATCGCGCCCAAGGTGGCCTATGTGTGCAAGGACGCAGACGACCAGAAGTTCATCGACCTGGCGGCAGCGCACCGGGCGATCTTGCTGAGCAAGGACAAGGCGGTGATCTGCATGCGAAAGCGGCTGGCGAACCTGGGGGCGGATGTGGCGACGGAAGTCGTACTGGGTGTTGATGTGGTATGCGCATAAAATCTGCGCATATGCTCTGCTGGAGAACCTGCCATGCTTCGCTTTGACAACGCCCCCAAGAAGTCCACCAACCTGTCGCTCAACAGCAAGGTGCTGGAAGCCGCACGCGATATGGGCATGAACATCTCCCAAACCGTGGACGAACTGCTCGCTGCCGAAGTCCAGCGCCGGTACTGGGAGCGCTGGAACGCCGCCAACCAAGAGGCTATTGCAGCCTACAACGCGCGCATCGAGAGCGAAGGCCTGCCGCTGGCCCAGTACAGGACCTTCTGAGCGATGGCGCGGTTTGACGTTTATCGGCACCCCGACGCCAAACAGCGTGTCACCACCCCCTTCTTGCTGGATGTTCAGAACGAGTACATCAGCGGTTTGCAGACACGCGTGGTGCTGCCGTTGCGCAGCGCCGAGCGTGTGGCGATACCGCTTCGTGACCTCAATCCTGCGCTGGAAGTGGAAGGCGTTGCGGTCATCCTGGACGCGGCGGCCATCGGTGCCGTGCCCTTGTCCATGCTGAAGAGCCCCGTCGGTAATCTCCGCGCTCAGGCCGATCTGATCATCAGCGCTCTGGACGCGCTGTTCGGCGCCTATTGACGCTCAGTCGTTCAATCAGGCCAGCAAGTCATACGCGGCTCGCACCCGCTGCAAATCCCGCCCCAGCTTGCGATTCGTGGGCAGATGCCGCATCCACCCCATCCGCCGCACGCTGGTCGCCAGCACTGTCTGCATCTCCGCGCTGCCCTGCGCCACCCATGCCGCCCAACGCGCGCGCCCCTCGGTCAGCGTGCCGCTGGTGTGCAGGTAGATCGCGGTGGAGTGCGCGTAACACAGCGCATCGCGCACGTGGCACACCGCCAGGGGTAGCACGGCGGCGGGGTCGTCTTCAAAGTCGATGCAGGCCACCTCGCCATCAGGGCAGCGCACCAGGTTGCGCGCAAAGGCCTGGCTCAGGCAGGTGCCTTGGTGATGCACTTGGGCCAAGGTATCCAGCCCCTGCTGCCACAAGGCCAGCACGGTGTTCGTGTCGCCCGCCTGCACGGCGTGGTCGATCTCGTTGCCCAGCGAATGGATTTCTTCGCCCGTGTGGCCCAGGTGGCGCATGGCAAAGCCATGGGTGGATGCCGCCAGCACCACGGGCACGCGTATGCCGCGTGCGGCCAGGTCGCGCAGGCGCTGCACTTCGGTGGCAATGGCCGTGGGGCCGCCGGGGTTGGACACGGGGCGCAGGGCGTCCAGCCGCAGCAGGGCTGCCAGCAAGGCCATGGCGCGGTAGCGGCCTGTGCCATGGGGGGCTCCCGCGCGCTTGATCCAGATCTGTTCGTTGCCCAGCACATGGGCCATCACGTTGTGCGGCTGGGTGGCGAGTTGCTGCTGCAAAAAGGCGGCGTAGTCGGGGGCGGCGTTGGTGCTGTCCATCGTCAAAGTCATACGGGGGCATCCCCAGCCACTGCGGCGGCGGTGCCGACGGCGGCGGCCTGCGCCAGCTCGACATGGTGGGGCACAGAGGGCTCCAGCGCAGGCTCGCTGGCCTGGAAGCTGTGGGCATTGGCCAGCGGCCAGTACAGGCGGAATACGTTGTGCTGCGCATCCAGCGGGCCCAGCAGCGCGCCCGGTTGCATGCGGGTGATGAGGTTGGACAGCAGGCGCACCTCGGTGTCGCTGATGCGGCGCACGATGTGGTGGGCCGTGATGTCCTTGGGGTGGCGCAGCCCGGCGGCCTGCACCAGCTCTTGCAGTGCGTGCAGCGTGCTGCGGTGGAACTGCGCCACGCGCGTGGCCTTGTCGGGCACCACCAGCGCCTGCTGGCGCAGCGGGTCTTGGGTGGTCACGCCGGTGGGGCAGTGGCCGGTGTGGCAGCTCTGCGCCTGGATGCAGCCCAGCGCCATCATGAAGCCGCGCCCCGCGTTGCACCAGTCGGCCCCCAGCGCCATCATGCGCGCGATGTCGAAGGCGCTGATCACCTTGCCCGCGCAGCCAATGCGCACGCGGTCGCGCAGGTTCACGCCCACCAGGGTGTTGTGCACCAGCAGCAGGCCCTCTTGCAGCGGCGCGCCCACATGGTCGCTGAACTCCACCGGCGCCGCACCTGTGCCGCCTTCGGCGCCATCGACCACGATGAAATCCGGCGTGATACCCGTGACCAGCATGGCCTTGACGATGGCAAACCACTCCCACGGGTGGCCCAGGCAGAACTTGAAGCCCGTGGGCTTGCCGCCAGAAAGCGTACGCAGCTTGGCGATGAACTGCATCATCTCCACGGGGTTGCTGAACGCGCTATGGCTGGCGGGCGAGATGCAGGCTTCGCCCTCCTTCACCCCGCGTGCGGCGGCGATCTCGGCCGTCACCTTGGCGCCGGGCAGCACGCCACCGTGGCCGGGCTTGGCGCCCTGGCTCAGCTTCAGCTCGATCATCTTGACCTGCGGGTCGGTGGCGTTGGCCGCAAAACGCTCTTCGCTGAACGTGCCATCGGGGTTGCGGCAGCCAAAGTAGCCCGAGCCAATCTCCCAGATCAGGTCACCACCATGCACCCTGTGGTGCTGGCTGATGCTGCCCTCGCCCGTGTCGTGCGCAAAGCCACCTTTTTGGGCGCCCTGGTTGAGCGCCAGGATGGCGTTGGCCGACAGTGCGCCAAAGCTCATGGCCGAGATGTTGAACACGCTCGCATGGTAGGGCTGGGTGCAGGGCGATACGGACTGCGACGGCGCATCGGGGCTGCCACCGATCCACACGCGGAAGTCGTGCGACGGCAGCTGCGTGGGCGCGAGCGAGTGGTTCACCCATTCATACCCATGCGCGCCCACGTCCAGATGGGTGCCGAAGGGGCGGTTGTCCGGGTCGCCCTTGGCGCGCTGGTAGACCAGCGAGCGCTGCGCGCGCGAGAATGGTGCGGCCTCGCTGTCGCTCTCGATGAAATACTGGCGCACCTCGGGCCGCACATATTCGAGCATGAAGCGGATATGGCCGATGACCGGGTAGTTGCGCAGGATGGCGTGGCGCGTCTGCTGCAGGTCGTACACGCCCAGGGCCACCAGCGCCGCAGACACCAGCACCACGGGCAGGCCCACGCCAAACGCCACCAGCGCAAACAGCGACAGCAGCAGCCCGAATACGCACAGCGCAAAGGCCGTGTAGCGCACCGGGTACAGGGAGTTCAGTTGGTGGATCATGGGGGTCCTGGTTCTGGGCGGTGGCGCGGGAGGGCTACACTGACCGCCTTTTTATCGGGTTGCCATGTTGCGCGCGGCTCTTTTTTCACGCCCTGGCCTTGCCTGGGCCGCCTTGCATCTGCCGCTGACGAGCGCCACAGCACAAGGCCAGCGCATCATAAAAGTAAAACATCGCTTTACTGCCCCCGCTTTCTCGCTTGACGACCGGAGCCTCCCATGACCGAACCCACATCGCCCACCCCCGCTCACGACGACCTCGACGCCTCCGCTGCACCCGCTGCCGCACTGGGCCCCGACGAGCTGGAGGAGATGGACAACATCCTCGACGACCTGCGCGCGCGCGGCGAGGAAATCCCGCAGTGGGAGTTCTGCGACGGCTTCATGACCGCGCTGATCTGCAGCCGCCGCCCCATTGGCCCGGCCGAATACCTGCCCATGCTGCTGGGCGACGGCGCCGAGCTGGACGTGGCCGAGGGCGAGCCGCTGCCCTTGCTGCCCGCGTTTGCCGACGCTGCCCAGCAAGCCCGCTTCATGGACCTGTGGATGCGCCGCTGGAACGAGATCGTGGCCCAGCTCGACACCGACGTGAAGACGCTGGACGACGACCGCACCTTCCAGCCCGAAGCCATGGACATGCGCGGCGCCGTGGCCAGCCTGACCGACGAGCAGCGCGCCGAGATGGGCGACGACCAGGAGATCCCGTCCTTTGGCCAGGTGTGGGCGCTGGGCTTCATGTTTGCCGTGGAAAACTGGCCTGAAGACTGGGCCGCCCCGCGCGACAAGGAAGCCGCCAAGTGGCTGGACGATGCGCTGGAGCGCATCGTGGCCCTGACCGAAGACGACACCGGCAAGCCCGAAGTCTGCATGTACGACGAAGACGGCCCACCCAGCACCAGCCAGGCGCGCGTGGAAGCCTTCGGCGAAGCCATCTGGGCTGTGTACGACCTGCGCCAGCTATGGACGAGCATGGGCCCGCGTGTGGAGACGGTGCGCAAGGCGCCCGAGCCCGGGCGCAACGACCCTTGCCACTGCGGCAGCGGCAAGAAGTACAAGAAGTGCCACGGGGCTTGAGGTCGCCGATACTACTTATTTGATAGCTGCTAGCGCTTATTGATTAAGCGCTAGCGGTCAAATAGAGCTTGCAATGCCGAACTCGCGGAGCATGGTCAAGGAGAAGCACGAGTGCTTTCAAGTCGCGCTGCTCATAAGTGAGTTAGATCGTCGGCATCGCTCGCAATACCGAGTCATTGCAGAGCCAGATCCACCTGAGGCAATCATTCGATCGGGAAAAACGACGCGGTGGATTGAGGTCGTCACAGCATATTGGAACGATGCCTATGCGAAGGATTTGAACTCCTATGCGACGCTAGGCGAAACTCATGTACCTATAGGTAATGGTCCGTTCATGAACATGGACGACGAGTTTGCAGCGAGATTCATCCATTCGGTGAAGTCAAAGCTCGAGAAGCAGGGTTACGTTCCTTTTCGAGAAAGGTACGGTCCCGGGTACTTGCTTGTCTCCATTCACTATCCCTTCTTTGGCTCCGACACAATGGAGTTAGTCGAAAAGAAGTGGGCGCAAGTTGATGTCAAAGATCTAGGTTGTTTTAGATCGGTGTACGTTACGTTTCGAACATTCAACGGGTACAAAGTACTGCGATGGAAAGTGATGTGACGCCCCTTGCGCGCCTGGTACGTCATGTTGAATGGAAACTTATCTGGTAGACATCGACTACGCATGGCAGAGAGCCGTAGCTCAACAGCGCCGAGCTGTTAGCGCCGCCGCAAAGCCATCCCTCATCCCTGCGCCAGAAACTTCTTCAGATTCCCCGCCGCCGTACTGCGCACCTTGCGCTTGAGCGAGGGCGACCAGCCCAGCAGCAGCCCGGGTGCACCCAATGCCTGCTGCGCCCAGCGCCAGAAGTTGAACCGGTCGCGGTGCGTGGCAATCAGCCCGTCGGGCGTGAAGGTGAAGGTGCCGTCGATGATGTTGTGCACCTTGCGTCCCGTGGCGCTGAAGAGGTAGTGCGCCTCCCAGTGTGCTTTGCCTTGCCTGTCGTCGGCCTCGATGCCGCTGAAATCCAGCTTCCAGTGCTCTGCGGCGCCGGGTTTTTGGGTGGAGGTGCACAGCATGCGCCACATGCCGCCAATCTGGTCGCGGCCTTTGAGCGAGAAGGCCTCGTCGTCAAAGGTGGCGTCGGGCGCGTAGCAGGCGGCCATGGTGGCGTGGTCGAGCTGTGCGAAGGCGGTGTAAAAGCGCTGCAGGGTCTGGGCGTTGGAGTGCATGAAGACGGTGTCCGGCGAGGTGCAGAGAAAAAGCGGGCGGTGCGCGTGTCAGCGCATGAAGCTGCGAAGTGCCTCGGCGGTTTCGCCGGGCAATTGTTCAGGAATGAAGTGCCCCGCAGGCACGGCCTGCCCGCTGACCACGCCTGCACACTGCGCCTGCCACAGCGCCAGCGGATCAAACAGCCGGTGCACGACACCGTGCGCGCCCCAGATCACCAGGGTGTCGCACGCAATCTTCTCGCCGCGCGCGCGGCTGTCGCGGTCATGGTCCAGGTCGATGCCTGCGCTGGCGCGGTAGTCCTCGCAGGCGGTGTGGATGGCTTCGGGTGTGCAAAAGCAGCGCTCATAGTCGGCCAGGGCCTGGGGCTCGATGTGGGCCAGGCCTGCGCTGCCCCAGCCTCCCAGCTTGGCGTGCAGGTAGGCGCGCGCGTTGCCGCCGATCATGGTTTCGGGCAGCGGTGCGGGTTGGATCAGGTGGAACCAGTGGTAGTAGGCGCGCGCAAACTCCATGTCGGTGCGCGCGTACATGTCGAGCGTTGGGGCGATGTCGATCACGCACAGCCTCTTCACGCGCGCGGCGTGGTCCAGCGCGAGCCGGTGGGCCACCCGGCCGCCCCGGTCATGGCCGCACAGGTAGAACCGGTCGTGGCCCAGGGCAGTCATCACCTCGGCCATGTCTTGCGCCAGGGCGCGTTTGCTGTAGTTGCTGTGGTCGGGCAGGCCGGGCGCGTGGGATGAGTCGCCATAGCCGCGCAGGTCTGGCAGCACCAGGCAGTAGTCGCGCGCCAGCTGCTGCGCCACGCGGTGCCACAGCGCATGCGTTTGTGGAAAGCCGTGCAGCAACAGCAGCGGGGGCGCGCCCACGGTGCCGCCGGTGCGCACAAAGATCTCCGCGCCCGAGGTGGTGATGCGCTGGGTGGCAAAGCCGTCAAACCAGGAGGGTGTCGTTGTCATGGCCGTATGGTGTGGCAAGGGGCGGGGGAAGCCCTGTCTTGTGGACGACAGCAGCGTTGCCCATGCCGGGGCCTGGGACCTTGCCAGCGAGGTCAGGCAGGCAGCAAGCTCAGCAGCCGCTTCAGCGCGTACCGCAGCGTGGCCGTGCGGACGGCGGCGCGGTCCCCGGCAAAGTGCTGCATTTCGCTGTGGGTTTCGCCGCCCACGCACCAGGCAAACCACACGGTGCCCACCGGCTTGGCCTCGGTGCCGCCTGTGGGGCCCGCGACGCCCGTCACGGCCAAGCTGACCTGCGCGCGCGAGTGGGCAAGGGCGCCGTCGGCCATGGCACGCGCTACGGGCTCGCTCACTGCACCGTGCTGCTCGATCAGGCCGGGGGGCACGCCCAGCATCTCGGCCTTGGCCTCGTTGGAATAGGTCACAAAGCCGCGCTCAAACCACTGGCTGGAGCCCGACAGGTCGGTGCAGGCGGCGGCGATCATGCCGCCGGTGCAGCTCTCGGCAGTGGCCAGCATGTGGCGGCGGGCCAGCAAACGCAGCGATATTTGCGTCAAATTGGCATCAAGCGCTTGTACTTCTTGCGCTAGTAGCTCACTTTTTGATAGTGATGTGGGTGCCATCAGAACCTCCACAGTGCGATGACCAGCAAGGTACAGAAGGCTGCCACAAAGTCGTCCCACAAGATACCCCAGCCCCCGCGCCAGCCAAAGCCCTTGAACAGGCTGTCGGCCCAGCCCACCGGGCCAGGTTTGGCGGCATCAAAAAAGCGGAACAGCCCAAACGCCACCACCTGCCCCCACAGCCCCATGGGCATGGCCAGCCACAGCACCAGCCAGAAGGCCACCACCTCGTCCCACACGATGCTGCCGGGGTCGGCCACGCGCATATGGCGGGCTGTGGTGGTGCAGGCCCACCAGCCCACCACGGTGCTGACCACGATCAGCAGGCCCATTTGCCGCGGGTTCAGCCACTGCTGCAGCACCAGGTATGCCAGCCAGGCCCACAGCGTGCCCACGGTGCCTGGCGCCTTGGGGGCCAGGCCGGCACCAAAGCCCAGCGCCATGAAGTGGGCCGGGTGGGACAGCATGAAGCGCACGCTGGGGCGCAGGGGGGCCAGGGGTGGCAGTGGCTCGGAAGCGGTCATGTCGCGACGGAAAATTGATCAGGCGCTGGCGGCACCGCCGTCTGCCCCGGCAGGCAGGCGCACCAGCAGTACAGGCACGGGGGCGGTGCGGGCAATCTGCTCGGCATCACTGCCCATCAGCACGCGTGCCAGGCCACGGCGCCCATGGGTGCCCAGCACGATCAGGTCGGCGCCCCAGGCTTTGGCGTGTTCCACCACCAGGTCAGCCACCCGGGCGTCGAGGTTTTCGATCAGCACGGTGTCCACCGGCACGCCGCTTTGCGCCACGCGCTCCTGGGTGCGGTGCAGCAAGGCCTCGCCGGCCTGGCGCAGGCGGGGCAGCACTTCCTGGCTGTAAACCTCGGGCCGCTCAAAACCGCTGATGTGGGCCAAAGGGTCCATCACGTTCAGCAGGCGAATGCGTCCGCCCGTGGCCTGGGCCAGGCCCGTGGCTTCGTTCACGGCGTGGTCGGCAGTGGGGCTGCCGTCAACGGCAACGAGGAGGTGTTGGTAACTCATGGCGGCGGGCTCCTGGGGGCTCGGTGGCGCCTTGGCGGGCGCTGTGACGGATTGTGACCGACCCGCTGTTGCGCGGGGCGTTCAGAGGGCCTGTCACCGTGTCTCCAAGGTCACTGGCGTTCGATCAGCTCCACGTCCTTGGGGTAACGGATGGTGTGCTCGGCACTGAACTGTGCCGTGGCCCCTGCGGCCACTGGCTGCTGCCAGGCCACGGTGCCGGGCGTGCGGTTCCAGGCCGTGTCTGCCGGCTGGGGCTGGTAGCGCGATTCGACCTCGATCTTTTCATTGCGCGAGACCGGTGCGGCATGCAGCACCTGCAGCGTGACGGCCGTCTTGTGGCGGTTCTCCACGCTGTAGGCCCGGCGCGTCTTGCGCTCCACGCGCGAGCCGGTAAACCCGCTGCTGCCCGTCAGGTCCTGCACAGGCTCGGCCCGCACGGTGACCAGTTCATCGCGGCCAAACGACAGGCTGGTGCTGCCGGCCGGGGCACCCGCACTGGGCGTGCCAAAGTCGATGCGGCCGTTGCCCACAAAGGCGCCGTCGCGGTACAGGCCCGCTGCGCCCGCAGGCCACACACCGGGCGGCTGCGCAATCTGCGCGACCAGGTAGGCCGCTTCTTCCACGGCGGGTGCCGTGCGTGTGATCAGTGTGGCGGGGGCGCTGTGGCTGCCCAGCGCCAGCGTCACGCGCTGGCCGCTGGAGGGCACGGTGATGCGCTGGGGCACGGCGAACTCGGTGGCAAACCCCTTGTCGAGGGCGCTGACGTCGAACGTGGGCATGGCCTCTTCGGCGGCATTGCGGGACCGGGACAGTGACGCAACGGTTGGTGCGGGCGCTGGTGCCATCGCCATGGCGGGTGCAGGCGAGCCTTGGGGCGGGGGCGCCACGTTCAGCCACCAGGGGCGCGGCAGTTGTCCTTGTGTGGCGCGCCCGGGCTGGCCCGTCGACAAAGTCAGCTGCACGTTGCCCCAGTCTTCACCACTGTTCTGCGCCACCAAGGCCTGGCGCTCGATCAGCACCGTGGATTTGTTGGCATCGAGCGTCGCCCGGTAGCTGGGCTGCCAGCCGGGGCCGCGCACCTGGTAGGACAGGCGCAGTTCGGCCTCACGCTCCGTGGCCAGGTGGATGGTGACCGACACCACCCGCGCGCGTTGGCTGGCCACGCGGTCGCGCTCTGCCACGAGCGGCTTGAGGGACAGTTCCAGTGCCTCCTGCTTGCGCTGGAGCTGGTGCGCGCGCGCAAAGCTGTCCTGCCCGGATTTGCGCAGGACCTCGGCGGTGGCGGTGATCTGTGCGGGCGTCGGTGTGGCAGCACGGGGGGCGGAAGTGGCAGGCGCTGCCGACTCCGGGCCCGCGCCAGTTTGCGCCACGCTGCGCAGATAGCCATCCACCAGCTGCAGGGCCGAAGCCTCGGCCTTCACCCCGGCGATCTGATCCTCCAGCTCACGGATGCGGCCGTCCAGCGGGCTGGCACAGCCTGCCGCCACATCGCGGTCTTCGGTGAGCACATTGAACTCGCCCACGCGCACGGCGGGGTCGGCATTGATCTGCAGGCTCTGCACATCCAGCGATGCGGGCAGGCAGGCCAGCGTGAGGCTGCGGGCGCCCGCCGCCACCTTGGCCACACGCTCTACCGTGGCGCTGCCGGGGTAGACGGTGACACGGGCGATGCGGGAGGTGTCTTGGGCGGCTGCGGACAGCGGGGCCAGGATGGTCAGTCCCAGGGCCAGCAGGGCAGGGTGCGTTGCAAGACGCAGGAAGGGGACGGGGAATGGTGGGCTCACGGGGCGCATGGAGCTCCTTGGGCGCGAGAGACAAAGGGACTGGCATGCTAGCAGCCGCGCACTGGATTGACCGGGTTTCACAGCACCAAGGGCACCTCTGCCGCCAGAAAGTCATACACCGCCCTGATCTTGCGGCTGGTGCGTATCTCGCGGTGCACTGTCAGCCAGATGGGCAGATCAGGAAGCGGCAACTGGGGCAGCACCGCCACCACGTTCGGGTCGGTGCGGGCCATGTAGTTACCCACAAAGCCAATGCCCAGCCCTGCGCGCACGGCCTCCCAGTAGGCCATGAGGTCGTCGGTGCGAAACGCAAAGTGCTGGCGTTCCACGGGGTAGCCCATGGCGGCAAAACCTTGCTGGATGTCTTCGTGCCGGTCGTTGCCCACCAGCTCGTGCTGCAGCAGGTCGGGCGGTTGGCGGGGCGTGCCCTTGCGGCGCAGGTAGTCGCGGTGGGCGTAGGCGCCCAGCGTGACGGCGCCGATGCGCTTGGCCACCAGGCTGGCCTGGTCGGGGCGCACCATGCGCAGCGCAATGTCGGCCTCGCGCCGCAGCAGGTTGGTGACCTGGTTGCTGGCCACCAGCTCCACCTGCACCTCAGGCAGGGCCTGGCGCATGCGCGCCAGCACGGGCGGCAGCAGCACGCAGGCCACGGGCTGGCTGGCGGTGATGCGCACGGTACCGGTCACACCTTCCTCGGCGCCCGACACGCTGCGTGCCAGCTGGTGGGCGCCCATCTCCATGGCGCGGGCTGACTCGGCCAGCCGCAGCGCCGTGGCCGTGGGCAGCAGGCCGCGCCCGGTGCGCTCGAACAGCACCACGCCCAGCTGCGATTCCAGTTCGGCAATGTGGCGGCCGATGGTGGGCTGGCTGGCGTTGAGCGCGCGTGCGGCGCCCAGCAGGCTGCCCTGGTCGAGCGCGGCCAGGAAGGACTGCACGAGGCTCCAGTCAAAGGTCTGATTCATGGCGATAGCGTGCCTGCGAAAGGGCCACAGCGGGGTGGTTGGTGGTATTCATATTTGCATTGCTGGTATGAATGCTTAGCCAATTGTGTAACGGTGCCTGCGTTTTCACAATCGCTCTATCCCTTGTGAATGGAGCCCTGGCATGACCCCTCAACCCTTGCTTCCCACCGCTGGCGAACAGCCGCCTACCGTGTTGATCCTGGGCGCCCGGGGCCGCCTGGGCCTGGCTGCCACCCGTGCGTTTGCACAGGCAGGCTGGCAGGTGCTGGCCCAGGTGCGGCCCGGCGCGCAGCGCGCCACCTTGCCTGCCATCGCCGGGGTGTGGTGGATGCCCGTGGCGGTCGACGACACCGCCGCGCTGGTCGCCCAGGCGCAAGGGGCGCAGGTGGTGGTGCATGCGCTCAACCCCGCCTACACCCACAAGGCCTGGCGCGAAGAGGCACCCGCATTGATGGAGGCGGCCATTGCCGTCAGCCGCCAGCTGCGCGCCACGCTGATGCTGCCGGGCAACGTCTACAACTTTGGCGAATCCATGCCGCCCGTGCTGCGCGAAGACACGCCCCAGGCCGCCACCGGTTTCAAGGGCCGCATGCGGGTGCAGCTGGAGCAGCGCCTGCAGGCCGCCACGCAAGGGGGCGAGATGCGCGCCGTGGTGCTGCGCGCCGGGGACTTCTTTGGCAGTGGCACCGGCAGCTGGATCGACCAGGCCATCGCCAAGGACCTGCCCCGGGGCCGCATCACCTGGCCCGGCCCGCTGGACGTGGCCACGCCCTGGGCCTACCTGCCCGACCTGGCCCGCACGCTGGTGCGCGTGGCGCAGGAGCGGCACCGGCTGGCCGCCTTCGAGTGCCTGCACTTCGCGGGCCACCACGTCACCGCGCAGCAGTGGCTGCGCAGCTTCACGGCCATTGCGGCGGAGCAGGGCTGGCTGCCCACAACGGGGGCGCTGCGGGTGGGGAAGTTGCCTTGGCCCTTGCTGCGCTTGGCCGGCTTGGTGGCACCCACGTTCGCCGCGTTGGCGGACATGCGCTACCTGTGGAGCACGCCGCACCGGCTGGACAACACCCGCCTGCGCGCCCTGATCGGCGACGAAGTCCACACCCCGTTTGACCAGGCCGTGCGCCAGGCGCTGGCGGACCTAGGGCTGGTGGCCATTCACACGCCCCGCGCCGCGCTGGCCGGGCCCCACCCACTTTGACCCTTTGGAGCACTCCCATGAACCGTCGCAACTTCATCCGCCTGGCCGGTGGCGGCACCATCGCCGCTGCCACGGCAGGCTCGCTGGCTGCCTGTGGCGCACTGGGCTCGCACTATCCCGCCGAGGCGGTGGAGGCCTGGAACGGCCCGGTGGGCGAGACCGACTTGCGCCGCCGCGCCGTGGCTTACGCCATCACCGCGCCCAACCCGCACAACCTGCAGCCCTGGCTGGTGGACCTGCGCGAGCAGGGCGTGATCACCCTGCGCACCGACCGCGAGCGCGTGCTGCCCCACACCGATCCGCTGGGCCGCCAGATCCTCATCGGCCACGGCGCGTTTCTGGAACTGCTGGTAATGGCGCTGGCCCAGCAGGGCGTGGCCAGCCAGGTGCAGCTGTGGCCGCAGGGCGAGCTGCCCACGGCGCTGAAAGACTGGGACGAGCGCCCGGTGGCGCGCATCACGCTGCAGCCCGGCGGCCAGCCTGACCCGCTGTTTGCCCAGGTGCTGTTGCGCCGCACGCCCAAGACCGATTTCGACACCACCCGCCCGGTGGCGCCCGAACTGCTGGCCCGCCTGCTGGCCAGCGCCCCAGCCTCCGGGCAGACCGCATTGCGCGTGGGCGGCACCGTGGCGGCCGAGCAGTTGCCCGCATTGCGCACGCTGTGCTGGGAGTCTGCCCAGGTCGAGCTGCTCACGCCGCGCACCATGATGGAAAGCATCCACCTCACGCGCGTGGGCCCGGCGGAGATCCTGCAGCACCGCGATGGCATCTCGATCAATTCGCCCTTTGTGCGCGCGGTGTCGGCCCTTGGTCTGTTCGACCGCTCCGCGCCACCCGCGGAAGGCAGCGCGGCGTACAAAAATGCCATGGGCCGCTTTGAAGGCCACAGCCGCACGGCCATGGGTTTTGTATGGATCACCGGCCCCAACACCCGCAGCGACCAGATCCACACCGGGCGGCTGTATGTGCGCCAGCAGTTGCAGGCCACGGCGCTGGGTGTGGGCATGCACCCCATGAGCCAGGCGGTGCAGGAATTTGCCGAGATGGCCCCGCACTTCGAGCGCGTGCACCAGCTGGTGCTGGGGCGGCCCGCGCCGCGCACACCCCAGGAGCCCACCGTGCAGATGTTCTGCCGCATTGGCTACCCGCAGGGCGAGGTGCCTGCCACGCCGCGCAGGCCGCTTGCGCGTTTTGTGCAGGCTTGATTCCGAGGAGGGCAGCACCTGCGCAAAGGGCTGATGCAGATCAACCTCCGGCCACAAGCTGGCGCGCTTTGCCGCTGCTTCACACACTGTTCAGGTGGCGTTCATCGCGGGTTTCTACAGTTGCTGCATTGCAACAATTAGTGGGGCTGGTGATGTGGAAGAAGGTTTTTGGGGGCACTCTGGCGGTGGCCATGGGCGTGTGGATGTTGGCTTTGATCGTGCCCCAGCCTGCACCGCCCGCGTGGGGCGATGTCTGATGGTGGCGTAACCAGCTGATCCTGCTCACCGGGGTGGCAGCCTGGGCGCTGATGTCGCTGATCATGGTGCTGGCCGTGCGGCCCGCGTGGCTGGAAAAGCCGCTCGGTGGCCTGGACAAGAGCTACCGCCTGCACAAGTGGGCGGGTATCGGCGCGATTGTGCTGGCGTTGCTGCACTACGGGCTGCAGCTGTCGCGCAGCCTGCTGGCTGACTGGGTAGGCCGCCCGGTGCGCACGCCGCGCGCGGATTGGTGGTTCAACACCTTCCGCCACCTGGCCGAGGAGATGGGGGAATGGGCCGTGTGGTTCCTCGCGGCCATGTTGGTCATCACGCTGTGGCAGCGGTTTCCGTACCACGTGTGGCGCTACCTGCACAAGCTGCTGGCCGTGGTGTACCTGGTGCTGGCCTTCCATGCCGTGGTGCTCACGCCGCCTGCCTGGTGGCAGCAGCCTGCGGGTGTGCTGGTCGGCCTGTGCACGCTGGTGGGGGTGCTGTGCGCCGTGCGCTCGCTGGCCGGGGCCATCGGGCGCAGCCGCCGCCATGCGGCCCGCGTGGTGAGCGTGGCGCCACGAGGGGCCCGCGTGCTGGAGGTGACTTGTCAGGTCAGCCCTGCCAGTGCCTGGCGGCATACGGCAGGGCAGTTTGCGTTTGTCACGTTTGGCAAGGCAGAAGGCGCGCACCCGTTCACCCTGCTCAATGCCGATCAGGGTGACGGCACGCTGCGCTTTGCGATCAAGGCGCTGGGCGATCACACGGCACAGTTGCCTTTGCAAGTGCAGCCGGGCCAGCGGGTGGACATCGAGGGGCCTTATGGCTGTTTTGACTTTCGCAGCGACAGCGCGCCCGAGCAGGTGTGGGTGGCTGCGGGCATCGGCGCCACGCCGTTCATGGCCTGGCTGGAGTCGCTGCAGACCACGCCCGCGCTGGCGCCACGGGTGCACCTGCACTACTGTGTGCGCCATGCGGACGAGGCGGTGTTTGCCGAGCGCATGGGTGCACTGTGTGCCCGCTTGCCCAGCGTGACGCTGGAGATCCACTACAGCAACGACACCGGGCCCGTGACACCCGCAGCGTTGCTCGCAGGCACCAGCCCGGCGGCGAGTGTGTGGTTCTGTGGACCGCAGGGTTTTGCCGAGGCGGTGCGCCAGGGCATGGAGCAGTTGGGGCGCTCGCCTGCGCGCTTTCACCAGGAGCTGTTCCAGATGCGCTGAGGCGGGTTCTCCGCGCCGCAGCGCTATGTGGTGCCGGTGCGGTCCGTGGGTGCTAGGTACTCCCGCACCAGGGCCCGCGCGCGGTGCAGGCGGCTTTTGGCCGCCTCGCGCGTCACACCCAGCCGCTGCGCCATCTCCTCGATGGTCAGCTCCTCGAAGTCGCGCATCAGCAGGGCCTCGCGGTACAGGGGCGGCAGCGAGTCGATGGCCAGGGCAAGGTCATGGCGCAGTTCGTGGTCGGGGCGGTGCGACCAGGCGAGGTTGTCTTCCACCTGTGCCAGCGGCTCGCCCTTGAGCCAGGCCAGCATGGGCTGCATGCACAGCCGCTGCACGATGCGCACCACCCACCCGCCGAACGCCGCCACCTCGCGCAGCGCGCCCACGCGGCGGTACACGATGATGAGTGCCTCCTGCACGACGTCGTCCGTCGCGGTGGTGGCCGCGCAGTGGCGCAGCGCATAGCGGCGGATGTCAGGACGGGTGAGGCGCAGCAGCTGCTCCATCGCATCGGCGTTACCGCTGCGCGCGGCGGGCAGCAGCTGGGTCACGGTGAGGGGCGGGGACGTTGCTGTCATGGGGCGCCGCTCACTCGACCGGCTTGCGGCCCACCATGGCGCAGGCGGGGCAGTAGCCGAACGCCCCGCTCAGGATGCTGCCCACGCCCGAGGCGGCCAGCACCAGGCCCAGGGGCGATGCGGACATCCACCACAGCCCGGCGGCGATGAGGGCGATCCCACCGACAACGCGCAGCAGGCTTTCGGGGCGGGTAATGTTCTTGCGGTACAGCATGGTGAAAAGCTCCTTGGTGGGGTGACGAAGGTGCCAGCACAGGGCGCCTTCACCACCAAGAGCCACTATTTGCGCAAAAGGATTCATGGGTTGAAAAAATTTTTGCCGTCCACCACCCATCACCCGAAATGGTCGAACGAGGCATAGCGGTTTTCCACCACGTGCCCCAGTGCATCCACCAACTGCAGGCCGGGCTCGGCCAGCACCGTGCCAATGCGGGTGACGGGCGTGCCGCTGGCTTGCGACGCGGCAGCCACGGCATCGCGCCGCGCGGGTGGGGCGGTGAAGGCCAGTTCGTAGTCGTCACCGCCAGCCAACGTGCATTGGTGGAGCAGTTTGGCGTCGAATACGCCAGATGCGCTAGTCGAATATGCCTTTTCTGCTATCAAATCAGTAGTCAATGAGGTGTCGATGCGGGCCCCCACGCCAGAGGCTTTCAGGATGTGCGACAGGTCGCCCAGCAGGCCATCGCTCACATCCATCGCGCTGCTGGCCACACCGCGCAGCGCCAGGCCCAGGGCCACGCGCGGGGTGGGGCGCTCCAGCCGCTGGCGCGCGCGGGCCAGCACCTCGGTGGGCAGGGCAATGTGGCCGAGCAGCGCCTCCAGCGCCAGCCTGGCGTCGCCCAGCGTGCCACTCACATAGATGTCGTCGCCGGGCTGTGCGCGGCTGCGCAGCAGGGCCTGGCCGGTGGGTACCTCGCCAAACACGGTGATGCAGATGTTGAGCGGGCCCTGCGTGGTGTCGCCGCCCACCAGCTCGCAGCCGTGGGCATCGGCCAGCGCCAGCAGCCCGCGCGAGAAGCCTGCGAGCCAGGCCTCATCGACCCGGGGCAGCGACAGGGCCAGCGTGAACGCGAGCGGCTTGGCACCACACGCCGCCAGGTCGGACAGGTTCACGGCCAGCGCCTTGTGGCCCAGGGCTTCGGGGTCCACGTCGGCAAAGAAGTGGCGGCCCTCCACCAGCATGTCGCTGCTGATGGCCAGCTGCATGCCGGTGCGCGGTGCCAGCAAGGCACAGTCGTCGCCCACGCCCAGCACGGCGTGGCGAACGGGGCGCGTGAAGTAGCGCGCAATCAAGTCAAATTCACCCATGCCCCGATTGTGAGTGGGATAAGAGCGGGCAGCTGGTGGAGGGACGTGCCAGATTCTCAGCCGGCTGCCGCGCCGCGAAAGCGCTGCGCTGCCTGGCGGCTTACCTCGGCCAGCAGCTGCTCTTCGCTCTGGCGCTGGCGCAGCCAGCGGGCATCGTTCTGCCCCGCCTCGACCTCGGTGCGCAGCATGTGCATGGCGCTTGATGCGCCCTGTACGGCCGCGTGGCCTGCGATCTTGTCCATGGTGCGCAGGATGTGCTCGCGCAGCGGCATGTGGTCGCCCGTGGCCGGGTCCACATACACCGCGTCCATGCCAAACCTGCAGGCCTGGAAGCGGTTGTAGGTGTACACGAGGTAGTCGTCCTCTTCAGGCATGAAGGGCTGGTCCGCCAGGAACCACGCGCCCAGCGACTGCACGTAGCCTGCGAGGGCCGCCGCGCGCTCGATGGTGAGCGGCGTGTCGAACACGCGGATCTCGATGGTGCCGAACTCGGGCTTGGGGCGGATGTCCCAGTAAAAGTCCTTCATGCTCTTGACCACGCCCGTGCGGGTCATCTTGTTGAAGTAGGTGGTGAAGTCGTCCCAGGTCAGCGCCATCGGGGCGCGGCCCGACAGGGGGAATGCAAACACCGAGTTGAGTCGGGCCGAGTCAAACGCTGTGTCCTGCCCCTGCACGTACGGGCTGGACGCCGACAGCGCAATGAAGTGCGGGATATAGCGCGACATGCGGTGCAGCATCAGCAGCGCGGCATCTGCATCGGGGCATCCAATGTGCACGTGTTGACCAAAGATGGTGAACTGCTTGGACAGGTAGCCGTACAGCTCGGACAGCTCGCGAAAACGTGGCTTGTCGTAGATGCGGCGCTCATGCCACTGTTGGAACGGGTGCGTGCCGCCACCCACCACGGCGATGTTGAGCTTGTCGGCGCTCTTGACCAGCGCATCGCGGATGGGGGTGAGCTGGCCCAGCACCTCGCTGGCCGAGTGGCAGATGCCGGTGGAGATTTCGATCATGCTGTTCGTCATCTCGGGCACCACGCTGCCGGGCAGCGGGGTTTTCTTCATGAGGCGCAGCATGTCCTCGGCATAGGGCGCGAGGTCGTAGTCGTTGGTGTTGACCAGCTGCAGCTCCAGCTCGACGCCCAGCGTCAGCGGCTCGGAATGGTTGAAGGCTTCAAGACTCACGGCTGTTCTCTCCGTTGTTGCTGCTACGCGTCAGGGGCGCCCAGGGTTTGGAGCTTTCGCCCGCACGGTAAATGGCCACGGTGGCAATGACGGCGCCGAACACTTCCATCAGCAAGATGGCAGGCAGTGCCACGCCCGCGATCACATGGCCGGTGGAAGGCGATGCGAGCACGAACTGCGAGGCAATCAGCAGGGCGATGGAGGACATGGGCGTCATCGCGCAGCCCACCCACAGGGCTTGCTTCCAGCTGGCGCCGCTGCCCACATTGCCCAGTGCCACGCCCAGCGCCTTGGCCAACAGGCGCACTGCAATCAGGGCCAGCACCACACCGGCCACGGGGGCGCTCCAGTCGGCCTGGGCCGCCACGGTGGAGACCAGCACAAACATCAGCATGGTGAGCAGCGACGAGGCATTGCCCAGCTGACGCGGCCAGGCCCAGGGGCGGGGGTTGAGCTGCTTGAGCATCATGCCGCCCAGCAAGGCGGCCAGGGGGGCGGAGCCGCCCATGTGCGCCGCCACCGCTGTGCCCGCTGCCACCAGCGCCAGGAACAGCATGGAGGTGTTTTCGCTCGTGGGGCTCATGAAGCGCAGCGCGAGGCGCAGTACCAGAGACAACGCGGCGGCGACCAGAATGGACACGCCCAGCACCACCACCACGGGCGAGATGGTTTCGAGCAGGGTGAGGCTCTGGCGGTTAATAAGTTCTGCCTTGGCACTGCCCAAAGTCAGCGCGTAGAGCGTGGAGAGTGTGGTGAGTACGATGGCGCGCTCCGTCACCGGGCCCGCTGCGCGGGTGTCGGCCACCACGCGGGTTAGCACTGCAGGCGATGCAGCCAGCGCCACCAGCGCCAGCGGGCCTGCCGCCTGGGGCGGCAGCTGCAACCACACCAGCACCCAGTACACGGCAAAGTAGGTCAGTACCGACTCGGCAATGCTCTGCACCAGCACCATGGGGTTGTGGCGGAACCAGCGCAGCGGAATGCGGCCGCCGCATTCAAACAGCACGATGGCCACGCCCAGCTCCAGCAGGAACAGGCCAATGCCTTGCAGCGGCCAGACCGCGCCGCTGAAGCCCGCTAGGCCCGCTGCCGTGCCGACGAGCGAATAACCCACCACCTTGGGCAGGCCCGTGTGGCGCTGGGTGAGATAACCCGCCATGGCCGCCACCGCCAGCAGCAGTGACCATTGCACCGTGGGCAGCCCGGCCGACGGGCGCAGCCACTGCGCCCAAAAGCTCAGGATTTCATTCATGTCATCAGACCTCTGCGTCAGACGGGCGGAGCCCGTCGCTGTGGAGACTCCGGCACAAGTGCCGTCCGCAGGCGGGACGGTGTGGGCCGGAGCGTTGGTGCCCCGAATTTACAGGCGGAAACACTCCGCCCTTGTAGGACAGAGGCGGCGGTTGGCGCGTCAACCCTGTGCCGGTGTGGGCACCGGGCGCTGTCGCTCGGGTACAAAAAAACTCAGGGGCGCGGTGCGCAGGCGGGCGCGGATGGCGGCATAGATGCGTGCGCGGTCCACACCGCTCACGTTCTGCGCGCGCAGTGCTAGGCTGAAGGCCAGGTAGAAGCTCACCGACACGTTCAACGCACCCAGGAAAGGCAGCGAGGCCATGGCCCACCAGAACGCTGGCATCTGCAGCACCTGCAGCCCCAGTGTGGCGCTGGCGGCCGCCATCTGCCCGGTGGACAGGGTGACGTGACGCACATCCAGCCCCAGCCCGAAGAACGCAGCAAACGCGGGTACCAGGCCGAGCATGAAGCCCAGCGAGATGTTGGCCGCAAAGCCCGACAGGTTCTCGCGCAGGAAGCGCGCCCAGCGCGCAGCGCGCTCGGCGCCCAGCAGCCCGGTGATGCGGGGGTTGTAGTGCAGGGCCGAGTCCATGCGGTGCAGCACAAACCAGTTCTCCGTCCAGCCCGCGATGATGCTGGACGCGAACAGCAGTACCCCGGTGAACGCGGCAAAGAACAGCGACGGCCCCAGCAGGTGCAGGGACTCGAACACATGCTCGGCCTGCTTCTCGCTGATGGCCGGGTGGCCGGTGGCCAGTGCAATCAACGCGGCCAGCCCCAGCACTGCCGGGAACACCACCAGTACGTTGCCCAGCACCGCGGCGACCTGCGAGCGCACCAGGTGCGTGATCTCGTCCACGAACGACTCGATGGCGTCGCCGGTGCCCAGCTCCTTGAGCTTGGCCGCCATGGCGGGCGCGGTCATGGCCGGTTGTTTGGTGGCCACCGTGAAGTGCAGCAACTGGATCAGCACAAAGCTCACGGCATAGTTGATGCCCGCCATGAAGCCGCCCCAGAAGGCCGAGAGCGCCAGCGCATACAGGCCAAACTTGATCAGGGTGGTGAAGGCCATCAGCGCCCCGCCCCCCGCCGCCTTGCGCAGCATGGAACGGTATTCGGCGCTGGTGCGGGTGATGTAGTGCTCGCCCGTTTCGGCGCTGCGCTCGGCCACCTTGGCTGCTAGCAGGGAGGAGTTGGAGGCCAGCAGCGCGCGCAGGCTGCGCCGCTCCTGCCCCACCATCACCAGCTGTGCCATGAGCTGCGCCGCAGTGACGGCGGGCTGCGCGGACAGCAGGCAGTCGAGCAGCACGCGCACGCGCAAGATGCGCTCGCGCAACTGGCGCAGGCGAAAGACCAGGCCCACAGAGATGCCGTTGTCCTCGAAGTGCGTGTACACCGTGGCGGCTGCGGCACGGCACGACTCCAGCCGCTCGCGCAGGCGTTGGGCGGTTTCGTTGAGCCGGTCGGGGGTGCGCAGGGCGTGCAGCACTTCCACGCGCAGGCTTTCCACATCGCGGATGAGCGCATGGAAGGGCTGTGCGTCGCGCGCAGATTCGTTCATGCGCAGCCGGAGTTCGGGTGCAAAACCGGTCGAAAGAATCTGCCCTGCACAGTAGGTGATGGCATCGAGCAGCGCCCGGTGCCAGCGCGTGGCGCCGCCAGCGCGCTCGTCGGCGTTGTCCTGGGCCAGCAGCATCACCAGGCGGTTCAGGGTGGCTTCATCCAGTGCGGCCAGCCATTGCGCGTCGAACGCGCTGGGCAACGCCAGCATGAACAGTTCGGACGCATCGATGGTCTCGGGGCTGCCGGGCAACAGCTTGGTGCGCAGGCGCTCGGCGATCTCGCTCACCAGGGCGGTGCGGGGCGCAAAGCCAAAGTCTGCGAGCAATGTGGTGATGTCCACCTGGTCTACCAGCGTCGCCCACCAGGCACGCAGCCGCACCTGAATATCGGGGCGCGCTGCAACCGCCTCCACGAACAGCTGCACCCGCCCCACAGCGGCAGGGACGGAATCCCGCTTGCCGCGCACCCAGTTCAGCAGATAGATCAGCCACAGGTGGCGATGGGCCAGATCGGCGGTTGGCTCCAGTGCGGCCAGCAGGCCGGCGAGGTCTTTGGGCTCGGCGGAATTTTTCATGGTCGGACTGCTCTCAGCAGCAAAGCAGCTCCTCCAATGGGAAGCGGCCCCACGGAAGGGTGAGCGTGGGGGCTGTGGGAATGGTTCTTCAATGCAGCACCCGGCCACTCAGGGGTTCGCCCGACGGGCCGTGGCTAATCGCCTCCAGCACAAACAGGGGCACGGGCGTGTCAAACGGCTCGCCGTCCTCGGCCACACAATGGAAGGTGCCGTGCATCGTGCCGCTGGATGTACGCAGGCGGCAGCCGCTGGTGTACTGGAACGACTCCCCGGGCTTGAGCAGGGGCTGCTGTCCCACCACGCCCAGGCCCTTGACCTCTTCGGTGTGGCCGCGCGCGTCACTGATGATCCAGTGCCGCGAGATCAGCTGGCCGGGTGCATCGCCCGCATTGGTGATGGTGATGGTGTACGCGAAGCTGAACACCCCCGTGTCCGGCGCAGACTGCTCGGGCAGGTATTCGGGCAGCACTTCCACGTCAAACTGGTACTTTGGCATGGGCCGCATGGTAACCGTGCGGCCCTGCATGTGGGTCACTGCCGGGCGCCAAAAACCCCAGGGGTTCTGCGCTTTGCGACAATCGGGGGATGAGCCGCACATTCCGAATCGCCCCCTCCATCCTCTCTGCCGATTTTGCCCGCCTGGGCGAAGAAGTGCGCAATGTCATTGCCGCTGGCGCCGACTGGATCCATTTCGACGTGATGGACAACCATTACGTGCCCAACCTGACGTTTGGCCCCATGGTCTGCCAAGCCCTGAAGCCCCACGCCAAAACGCCTGCGGGCGCGGCCGTGCCGATTGACGTGCACCTGATGATCCAGCCGGTGGACGCTCTGGCCGCTGCGTTTGCCGACGCGGGGGCGGACTACATCAGCTTTCACCCCGATGCCTCGGGCCACGTGCACCGCAGCATCCAGGCCATCCGTTCCAAGGGCGTCAAACCCGGCCTGGTGTTCAACCCGGCTGAGCCTCTGGATGTGCTGGACTGGGTGATCGACGACATCGACCTCATCCTGATCATGAGCGTGAACCCCGGCTTTGGCGGCCAGAGCTTCATTGACTCAGCCCTGCGCAAGATCGAAGCCGTGCGCAAGCGCATCGACGCCTCGGGCAAAGACATCCGCCTGGAAGTGGACGGCGGCATCAAGACCGACAACATCCGCCGTGTGGCCGATGCCGGAGCCGATACGTTTGTGGCGGGCAGCGCCATCTTCGGCAAGCCCGACTACCAGGGCGTGATCAACGCCATGCGCGTGCAACTGGGCTGATCACGCGCCCAGGGAGTCTGTTTAGAGCGGCTAACAAAACTCAGCGAAGCGGTTCTGGCTAGGCGCTGTGTCGCAGGCAGTACGAGCAGTACGACAAGACACAGCAACGACGCCAGAAGAGTTTTGTTAGCCGCTCTTACTGCGGCACCACGGTGGTGGTGACGGACTCTCGCAGCACACCGCCTGCGGATACCGATCCGCTGGCGGGGCCCTGTACACGGCGCACGCACTCGGCCTGCTCGTCGGCATTCTGAAAGGCGGAGCAACGCTGCGTGGCGTTGCCAGCTGCCCGTGGCCCCGGGCTGCTGAGCTGGCCCTTGCGTGCTGCGTCCTGGGCGGCTCCCGCCTCGCGCAGGCAGGTGGCGAGCGAATCCTGGGTATTGTTGGTCATGCATTTCTGACGCTCCTGCTCGTAGCGTGCGTGGGCATCTGCGGCGGGCGATGGCTGTGCCATGGCCAGGGTACTGGCGGTGAACAAAGCGCTGGCCAGTGCCAAAGACAGCGGTGCGGAGGGCAAAAAGCCGGGACGTTTCATGGGAAGGACTCCTTGTTGTGGTCATTGCCCGAAGGCGTGATCGCAGCGTAGCGCTCCACCCTGCAACGCCTTGTCGGACGGCGCGCAGCCTCCCTGTCCGCCTGGGGTGTGTTTTTCTGCGCCCCGCGTCAGCCCAGCCGCTGGAAGGTGAGCACGAATGCCACACCCCCCTCGGTGTTGCGGGCGTTGATAGTGCCGCCCATCTTGGCCATGTAGGTCTTGGCCACGAACAGCCCCTGGCCCCGGTGTTCGCCTTCGCCCAACGGGGTGGGGCTGCTGGGGTCGGACACACCCAGTTCAAAAATCCGCTCCAGCAGGTCTTCGGCAATCGTCGATCCCTGGTTGTGCAGCGTGGCACTGGCGGTGGATTCTGATGCTGTGAGCGTCAGTGTGATCGGGCTGCCTGCGGGGCGGTAGCGGTCGGCATTGCGCAAGATATGGGTCACCACGTCTTCGAGTGCAAACTCGTCGGCGCGCACGATCACCGGGCTTGAGTTGTTCGAACCCGGGGCATACACCACATCCAGAATGCCCGCAAAGTGTGCGTTATTGGCCACGTTGCGCAAGAAGGCGTCCAGGTCCAGCCGCCCCTCGGGCACATCGGCGGCCTGCAGCGCCTCGGCGGGCGATGCCGTGCCGTAGAGCACGTGGATGGCTTGCTGCATGCGCTGCACGTAGCGGTGGCCGGGGTCTTGCGGGCCGTTCAGCGCCATCAGCGACTGCAGGGGCGACATGATCTCGTGCCCCACGGCGTGCCACATGTCGCGCTCTTGCTGGGCGCGCAGTTGTTCGCGTTGCAGGTCGTCCTTCACACGCTGCAGCAGGTCGGCCAGGCCGCCAGCCAGAATGCCCAGCTCGTCAGATCCGCGCAGGTCGGACACGTCCAGGTCACCCAGCCGGGGCCCGGTGTGGCCGGGCTGCACGTTGTACGACACTGCGGCGGCTCGGCGGGTGAGGGCGGTCACGCGTCGGATCAGGCCCACCTCCACCACCAGCCACGCCAGCGCAATCGCGCCTAGCATGGCGCCCAGGTACCACGACAGGCGCGTGGCCACGGCGGCCAGGCCTTGCTCCACCCCGCGCAGATGGCCGGTGAAGTTCACCACGTAGTTGCCGGTCGGCGTGTCCAGAATGTCCAGGCCTGTGGGGGCCTCTGGTGGCGTAGCTGCCGGGCCCACGCCTGCTGCCTCCAGCGGCAGCCAGCGGATCAGCCGCAGCAGCCAGGGCGCTGAGGGCTCTGCCTGCACCTCGACGCCCTTGAGGGTGATGGCACTGGCCTCGTCGCTGCCCATTTTGCGGATCTGCACCCGTTCGCCCGGCAGCAGGCTGCGCGAGAGGTCGCCCAGCGATGCGGCCAACTGCGCACCGGGCGCGTTGCTGTCAAACAGCGGCCTGGCGTCTTCGCCCGGCGCCAGCATCTCGACCCGCACACGCATTTGCCCCAGGTCTTCGGGCGGCCAGACCAGGGGCTCGTCCTTGCGAAACAGCGCTTCGCGGAACAGCTCGACGGGCAGGCGGATCGAGTAGTGGGTGCGGCGCAGGCAGTCCGTCGCTGAAGCCTCGCCAGTGAGGGCGCCGGCAGAGGTGCCCGTGGAGGCTTGGTTGGTGGGCTTAGGCGGCAGATCGCGGCACTGGCCGTTTTGCCACAGCCAGCCACGAAAGTCGCGCACGGGCCGTGCATGGGCATCGAGCTGCGGTGCGCCGGTGTCCACAAACCCCGTGAGCCGACCGCGCACCGCCGCGCTGCCTTGTGGGGGCATGGCTTCGTACGGCGCAATCCAGCGGTAGGTGGCGCCGCGCATGTCCAGGCTGATGCGCGCACGGTGCGCCTCGGCGGGCACCAGTGCGCCGCGCTCGCGGGGCGTCAGCTCGCCCGCATAAAAGCTGCCCACCAGGTAAATGAAGCCACCTGCATAGGGGTTGTTGCCAATCGCCGCGCACACCGAGGCCCCGTCGGGATACTGCACCGAGCAGCCCGCCATCTCCACCGCCTGCTGCGATTTTTGCGGGTCGTCAAAGTCGATGGCTGCGTAGGGCAGCAGCAGCGGCGCCAGCGGCGTTACGCCCTGGCCCAGGTGGCTGGCGTTGAGCAAGGCCAATTGGCCTGAAGGATGGCGCAGCCGCGCCATGACCTCGGCCTGGCTGCGCACAAAGCCGTGCTGGTAGGCCTGCCAGGCGCGCTCCTTTTCGTCCTTGAGCACCACCACGCTCAGCGCCACCGTGGCCAGGGCCAGCAGCACAAACACGCCGCGCACCAAGATGCGCAGGCGGAATGCTGGCAGGCCTAGGCGGGGCATTTCCAGGCGTGATATTTCAAGTGCGGGGTGCAGTAGGCGTTTCACTCAATTCCTCTCGCGTGAAAGTACCGTGCAGGGCGGCCAAAACTGGCGCCGCCCAGGCCAGGGCTGCCGCGCAAGGGCCGCCCCGCCGCGCTGGCTGCGTCCCCCTGCCCGCATTGCGCAGCAATGCGAGAGCGGGGGGAAGGCCCGCAGGGCCTCAGGGGGGTGTTCACCTTCCCGTCCAGCGGAAACCGCGCATGGGCACGTTTTCTATTCCCTCAAACCCAGGATCGACTTCACGCAGCGCCTCGCGGATGGTGCTCACGTGCTTGCGCACGTTGTCGCGGTTGCGGCCGCTTTTCACCACCTCAAACAGTTCGTCGTACGACACCACTTCGCCGCTGCGCTGGTGCAGCGTGGCCAGGATGCGCTGGGCCGTCAGTGGCAGGTTGATGCGCTCGCCGCGCCAGGTGGGGGTGCGTTGCCACAGCGGGTCCAGCACCAGCGCATCGCCCACCGATGAAGCGGCTGTGCTGGCCGGGGCCTGCGCCTGCGTGGTGCGCAGGATGTCGAGAAAAGTCTCGATGAAATCGGCCTCTTCAAACGTGGTTTTCTGCAGGTAGTCCCACGCGTCCAGCGCTTTCATGATGCTGCGGTAAATGGCGGCTGGCATGGCCGACACCACCAGCACCGGCGTGCCCTGGCGCAGCTTGTTGATAGCGTTGATGAGGGCCACGCCCGCATGGCGCTCGCGGCCCAGTTCGATGTCCAGCACCACCGCGTCGTAGTGCTCGCGGGCCAGCGCGGCCTCGGCCTCGTCGCGGGTGAACCACTGGTCGATGACGATGCCGCTCTTGGCGCTGCGTATCCACCCTGCCAACTGGTTGCTGGTGGGCAGGTCGTCTTCGATCACGGCAATGCGGGTCATGGGCAGGGCGGGCAGTGGAGGGGTTCGTGGGATGGGCGGATTATCCCGGCGGCCCGCGCCGGGCGGTGTGAGTTTTTCTTCCGGGGGCGGAAGGTTCGTGCGGGCGGTGTGAGCGCATTGGGGGCTGCGCTGCGTTGTTGCTTCCGGGGTGGATCCGAACAATCGGTTCTCAATGAGTCAGCCATTTTGGTTGCTCAGACACCGACAACAACACCGAACCAACCTGAGAGAGAAACACCATGAAAGCCACCTGGAACCGCATCGTGCAGCCCCTGAAGGGCCGTCGCTCCACCCCCTTGCCCGAAGCGGGCACTGAGCCCGTGCTGGACGCTGACCTGCAGGGCATCCCTCCCACGACTGGCCCCGTGTCGGCCGCCCCGTTGAACTGGGCCTACCTGCTGCCCACCGCCCGCACCGTGCGCTGGCTGGCCGCTGGTGCCGTGGTCGCCGCAGCGGGTCTGATGGTGTACCGCAACCCGCCCGTGCAACACCTGGCGCAAGGCGACCTGGGTGTGCGCCTGAACCAGTTCACCGGCGCGGTGAGCTTGTGGCGCGATGGCAGCGTGTGGGTGGTGCCCGGCCTGCACACAGTGCGCGTGTTCTCTCTGCGCGATCAGAGCTACCGCCCCGAAGCCATGCGCCAGGCCACGGGCAGCGCGCCGCTGCAGTCGGTGGAGGGCCTGTCGTTGGGGCTGGATCTGAGCGTGCGCTATGCGCTGGACCCCAACTCGCCCGCTGTGAAGGCTGGCAACCTGCCCGACAACGTAGGCGCAGACATCGTCGAGCCTGCCGTGCAGGGCCTGGTCTACAAGGTGTTTGCCCGCTACACAGTGCGTGAAATCTTCTCGTCCAAACGTGCCGAGATTGCGCAGATCATCGAAACCGAACTGCGCGCCCGTCTGGCGGCTGATGGCGTCACGCTGCGCAGCCTGCAGATTGGCAAGGTGGATTTACCCGCCGAGTACCGCCGGGGCATGGACAGCCTGCTGGCCGAAGAGCTGGCCTCCGAAAAAATGCGCTACACGCTGGAGCTGAAAGACAAGCGCGTGAAGGAAACCGAGCTGGACGCCAACGCCGACAAGGTGCGCCGCGAAGTGGCCGCCGAAGCCGCCGCCCGCGAGCAGGTCATTGCCGCCAAGGCCCAGGAAGAAGCTATGAAGCATGTGCTGCCCTTCAAGCAGCGCCAGATCGAGCAGCGCCAACTGGAAGCCGAAGCCGAGCGCGTGGCCCGCGTCAAAGCTGCCGAAGGTGCCGCCCAGGCCCGCCGCATCGAAGCCAATGGTGAGGCCGACGCCCGCCAGAAGCTGGCCGAAGCCGAGGCCTACCGCATGGACCGCGTGGGGAAGGTCAACGCCGAGCAAATGGCCCGCGAAGGCGCGCTGGTGACCAAGCACCCGCTGCTCATCCAGAAGACGCTGGCCGACAAGCTCTCGGACAAGATCCAGGTCATCATCGCGCCCCCGCCCACCAATGGCGACTTCATCGGTGCCGCGTTGCTGGGCGGAAACCGCAACGCACAGGCCAGTGCAGCCCAGGCTGCGGCCGTGGCCGACGACGCCTCCACCACCCAAGCTGTGGAGCAGTGAACATGAACGCCACCCTCGCTACCTTGCTGGCAGCCGTCGCCAGCGCCGCAGTGACCGTGGCGGCCGAGGCCGCTCCCCAGCCATCGCCCAGCGCCCAGGGCAGCGCCATCGTGGTGCAAGACCAGGCCAGCCTGCGCGCAGCCCCGCGCGACGGCGCCCAGCAGCAGGCCAGCCTGTGGCAGGGCGAAGTGCTGGAAGTGCGCGGCGAGCGCCTCGACTACCTGCAGGTGTGGGACCACAAGCGCGAGCGCGGTGGCTTCATCCGCGCCAGCGATGTGCGCCGCGTGGCCCTGACCGAGGCCGAAGGCCCCGCGCTGCTGGCCGTCATGCGCTTTGTGCAAGACACGCCGGGCGCCGAGGCGCTGGGCATTGGCCTCACTGCCGCCTACCTGCAAGCCGCGCCCGCCAAGGCCCTGGCCGGTGAGGAGGGCGCGCAGGCCTTTGATGCGCTGGGCACTTTTGCCGACCGGCTGGCCCGCCGTGCCTCGGTGGCCGTGCCGGGCAAGGCGTCAGGCGCCACGCTGTCGGCGCACCTGGATGTGGCCAATGGCTACGGCGTGCGCTTTGCCACCTACGAGGTTGAAGGCCGTATGCAGGTCTGCTACGAGGGCGAGGCCTTTCGCCGCCTGCTGGCCATGCCCGTGGCCGATGCCGAGCAGCGCGCCCGCGCCGCCCTGGCGCTGACCCGCCCCGAGTGCATCAACCCCGACCTGCCTGCGCATGAGCGCGCCAAGGTCACCACCTGGCAGGCTGACGTGCTGGAGCGCGTGGACGTGGCCAATCTGCCCGGCTACCTGCGCAACCGCGTGCAAATGCGCCGCGCCAGCGTGTGGGGCGCTGCGGCTTTTCAGCAGGCGCGCAAGAACGCTGCCGATCCAGCAGTGGCCGCTGCCGCGGCCCGTGCATTGACGGAACTCAGCGGCGTGAGTAAGGCCGAACTGCCCGACGAAGACCAGGCCGCCTACAACGACGCCGCCATGCGCGTGAGTGCTGTGCGCTGGGCCTTGGTGCCTGCTGCGGCCCCGGTGGCGGCTACGGGCAACCGCCCCACACTGCTGACCGAACCCGGTGCCCCTGGCGAAACCTGCGTGCTGCTGGTGGACGCGCAACACAGCGCCAAGGCCCCGCTACTGCGCCGCTGCACCTACGGCGTGGTATGGGCCGCATCGGCCAGCACCAACCGCGAAGGCACGGCCGTGGCCCTGGCGGTACAACCCATGGAAGGCTGGCGCGAGCTGTGGGTGCTGCGCAAAACGCAAGGCGGCTGGCTGGCCGATGTGTTGCCCCCCGCCGCCGCCACCCCCGAGACCGGCGTGGCCGAATGGGCGGGCTGGGTACCCGGCGGCCAGCAAATGCTGGTGGCCCGCGAAGCCCGGGGCCAGGGCCGCTACCGCAAGAGCTTTGAAGTGGTGCGGCTGGAGGGCCTGACCACGGAGCGCGTGACCGGCGATGTTGCCGCGCTGCCCCTGTTCCAGCGCTGGCAAGACCCAGCATGGAAGCGCGAAACGCTGAGCTTGCGTTGAACGAAGCAAGCTAGGTCGGGGGAGGATTTGGCGGGGTCCGTAAACTTGGCCCCGTCTTTTTCACTGAATGCCTGCTTCATGCCCGCTGCCGTTACGCCTTCGCTGTCCATCTTGCTCACCCGTGTGGACGCCGCCATCATCGACCTGGACGGAACCATGGTGGACACCATGGGTGATTTCAACGAGGCCCTGAACCGCATGCTGCGTGAGCTGGAGCTGCCGTCGATTGCAGCCCAGACGATCGAGCACATGGTGGGCAAGGGGTCGGAGCATCTGTTGCGCTCAGTGCTGCATCACGTCCTGGCGCAGGTCAATCAAGCCTCTATTGCTACGGAAATTGAAGCGCTCTATCCGTCGGCATGGGCCAGCTACCAGCGCCACTACCTCGCCATCAATGGCCAGTACGCGGGGGTCTATGACGGTGTGAAGGCGGGGCTGCAGGCTTTGCAAGCCCGTGGCCTGCGGCTGGCGTGCCTGACCAACAAGCCCCAGGACTTTGCGCTGCCCCTGCTGCAGTCCAAGGGCCTGGATGGGTATTTCGAGAAGGTCTTCGGTGGCGACTCGTTCGAGCGCAAGAAGCCCGACCCGTTGCCATTGCTCAAGACCTGCGAAGCCTTGGGTACCGACCCCGCGCGCACGCTCATGGTGGGCGACTCCAGCAACGATGCGCAGGCCGCGCGGGCTGCCGGCTGCCCGGTGGTGCTGGTCACCTACGGCTACAACCACGGCCAGCCCGTGCGGGCCGTGGATGCCGATGGTTTTGTGGATTCGCTGGCCCAGCTGACCTGAGCCTGCCGGTTCGGTCCGCGGGGCGCTGGCGTTCAGGCGGTCAGCTGGCGCGGCGCCACGTTGCGGTAGTCCAGACGCGACGCTGTGGGGGCACTGCTGCGCACTGGGGCGGGCGCGGAGCTGTTGTGGCGCGTGGCGTTGTCCGAAAGGCGGAACACCGCCACGGCATCCACCAGCTGGCCGGCCTGGGTTTTGAGGCTGTCGGCAGCTGCGGCGCTTTGTTCCACCAAGGCGGCGTTTTGCTGCGTGGCCTGGTCCATCTGCGTGATGGCTTCGCCGACTTGCGAGACGCCCTGGCTCTGTTCGCTGCTGGCGGCGCTGATTTCGCCCATGATGTCAGTCACGCGGCGGATGGCGCTGACCACCTCGGTCATGGTGGCGCCAGCCTTGTCCACCAGGGCCGTGCCACGCTCCACGCGTTCCACGCTGGTGCCAATCAGGCCCTTGATCTCCTTGGCGGCTTCGGCGCTGCGCTGGGCCAAGCTGCGTACTTCGCCCGCCACCACCGCAAAGCCCCGGCCCTGCTCGCCGGCACGCGCCGCTTCTACGGCTGCGTTCAGCGCCAGGATGTTGGTCTGGAAGGCGATCCCGTCGATCACGCTGATGATGTCGGCGATCTTGCGGCTGCTGTCGTTGATGCCCTTCATGGTGTCTACTACCTCGGCCACCACGTCGCCGCCCTGCTGGGCGACGGTGGATGCGCTCATGGCCAGCTGGTTGGCGGTGCGGGCGTTATCGGCGTTCTGGCGCACGGTGGAGCCCAGCTCTTCCATGGAGGCGGCGGTTTCTTCCAGTGCGCTGGCCTGCTGTTCGGTGCGGGCACTCAGGTCGTTGTTGCCCGATGCAATCTCGGCACTGGCCGTGGCCACGCCCTCGGCGCTGTAGCGCACGTTGCCCACGATGGTTGCCAGGCGTGATTGCATGGTCGACAACGCCTGTAGCAGCTGGCCGGTTTCATCGTTGCCACTGGCGGTGATGGGGTGGGTCAGGTCGCCATCGGCAATGCTTTCGGCGGCTTGCTGGCCTTGCTGCAAGGGGCGGACGATGGAGCGCGTGACCGTCAGACCCATCAGCGCGCCCAGCGCAACGGCCACCAGCGTGCCCACACCCAGCAGCACCTGGCTGGCCTTGGCCAGGGTGGAGGTGTCGGCCTGGCTTTCGGCCAGCTGGGCGGCCATGGTCTTGCGCAGGTCGTCGAGGGACTGGAGGTACTTGTCGGCCAGCGGGCGCAAGTCCTTGTCCACCAGGGCGGGCACGTTGGGCTCACCGCCGCGGTGCAGTTCCCGGATTTCGTTGAGCTTGTCGTTGTAGGCCTGACGGGCCGTGGCAATGGCAGCCAAAAGGCCCTTGGCCTTGTCGCCTTGCACCAACGCCTCGATGCGCTTGACCTTGGCTTCCATGCCCTTGGCCGTCGCCTGCGTGTCGGCGGTGAGCTTGTCCATGTAGTCGCGGTCAATGGCCTTGAGGAAGGCCTCGGTACGCACCCAGTTCAGGCGGATGTCCGACGCCCAGTCTTCCACCAGGGTTTGCTGCTCGATCTCCTGCGTGGCGACGCGCTCACTGGCACTTTGCAGGCTGGCGATGCGCCACATTCCGGTGGCCGCGATGAGGGCTGTGATGAGCAAGATGGCGCCGAAGGATGCGCTCAGGCGCAAGCCGACGGAAAGGTTGCTGAGTTTCATGGTGGTGTCTGGCGCGTAAGGGGGCTGGGGGCAGAAGGGGCGTTACAGACGGCTCGTTGCGGGGCGCGGATAGCGCACAAAGCTCGGTTCAGGCCGTGGCCTCGGGCGCTGCGGGTGTACGCAGCGGGAGGCCGGTTGTCGCGTTGTCAAAAAGGGCTGGAAAGGTTGGGCAATGGCTGGGGCGGGGACTGAGGCACAGGCTACTCCCGGGTAGGGGGCGCGTCTGTCGGGCGCGCGACAGCCTTTGCCGGGAGGGCGTGGGTGTTTGCCCTAGGACAACTAGGACGATGACTGGGCAGTCTTGCCCAGCAACGCGTCCTTGAGCTTCCAGTCCGCTGGCGCATTGCCCAGCCAGATACCCAGCAACGCGTTGAAGAACTCGGGTTCCTTGAAGGGCTCTCCCTGCGGCTTGCCCTTGACGGTGATGATGGTGCCGGTACCCGGAATCCAGTCGATCTGGAACTGGTCTCCCGCCACCAGCTTCTTGTGGTCCGAGAAGATCTGGCTCATGCGGAGCACGCCAGGAATGAGCTTGGAAAATGCCGCGCGGTCCATGTTGTCCTCCATGCCGCGCGAGAACAGCTTGCCCAGCTCGGTGGAGTCGATGTCGCGCAGCATGGTGATGCTCATGCGCTTGGGGCCCTTCTGGGCCATGACGTCGGCGGGTGTGCCGGCTTTCTTTTCGAGATAAAGCCCTGCCGTGTATACCTTGAACACCGCCTTGTAGCGCACCCCTGCGCCGTTGAGCTGCAGGGTGCTGCCGCTCAGGCTGGCGGTTTCTTCGTATTTCACGTCGGCCACGGTAATGGGCTGGGCAATGGCACTGGCTGCCAACAGGCAAGCTCCCGCCATCACAGCGCATCGCGTCAGGAATTTCATGCGCAGCTCCTAAAAAAGAACGGTCGTTCGTTTCAAATTGTTGCAGCGCTCCCTTCGGGCCGCAACAGGGTTTTCGAGCGGTTGTGCGATCTCGCGGTGGGTCGGTCAAATCGGCCCGCCAAAAAAGCTTTGCTACACTTTGGCCCATGTTCATTCACCACGTGTTCATCACAGGTTGCAGCGACCGGGGAGCCTGGCCCTGGCGTCAGCCTGTCGCTTTGAACGCCTGATGGCACCTGGGCAATCGCCCCAGCGTGCACCCGTGGCCCCACCCCGATGCGGTGAGGCCGATTGAATGGACCGTAGCGCCCCGCTTTCATGCACAGGGACACGCGCTGCGACAGCTGGGAGCCCTCCCCGTGATCACAGAACTTGAATTCAAAAGCCTGGCCAGCGAAGGCTACAACCGCATTCCGCTCATGGCAGAGGCCTTTGCGGACCTGGAAACCCCGCTCTCGCTCTATTTGAAGCTGGCGCATACCAAAGACGGCGGCAAGCATAGCTTTCTGCTCGAATCGGTGGTGGGCGGCGAGCGCTTCGGGCGTTACAGCTTCATCGGCCTGCCCGCCCGCACTCTGTTGCGTGCCTGCGGTTTCGGTGACCAGGCCAAGACCGAGGTGGTGACCGATGGCCAGGTGGTGGAGACCGCTGCGGGCAACCCGCTGGATTTCATTGCGGAGTACCAAAAGCGCTTCAAGGTGGCCCTGCGCCCCGGCCTGCCGCGCTTTTGCGGCGGCCTGGCGGGTTACTTTGGCTACGACGCGGTGCGCTACATCGAGAAAAAGCTCGAAACCACTTGCCCGCCCGACACCCTGGGTTGCCCCGACATCCTGCTGCTGCAGTGTGAGGAGCTGGCGGTCATCGACAACCTCTCGGGCAAGCTCTACCTCATCGTCTACGCCGACCCGGCCCAGCCCGAGGCCTACACCCGCGCCAAAAAACGCCTGCGTGAACTGAAAGAGCAGCTCAAGTATTCGGTGAGCGCCCCGGTGGTCAAGGCCACCGAAAGCCACCCCGCCCAGCGCGACTTTGCCAAGGCCGATTACCTGGCTGCCGTGCACCGCGCCAAGGAGCTGATCGCCGCCGGTGACTTCATGCAGGTGCAGGTGGGCCAGCGCATCCACAAGCGTTACACCGAGTCGCCCCTGTCGCTGTACCGCGCGCTGCGTTCGCTGAACCCATCGCCGTACATGTACTTCTACGACTTTGGTGACTTCCACGTGGTGGGCGCTAGCCCCGAGATCCTGGTGCGCCAGGAAAAGACCGACGAAGGCACCAAGGTCACCATCCGCCCCTTGGCCGGCACCCGCCCACGCGGCGCCACGCCCGAGAAGGACAAGGCCACCGAGGTCGAGCTCATCAACGACCCCAAGGAGCGCGCCGAGCACGTGATGCTCATCGACCTGGCGCGCAACGACATCGGCCGCATCGCCAAGACAGGCACCGTGAAGGTGACCGAGGCCTTTGCGGTGGAGCGCTACAGCCATGTGATGCACATCGTGAGCAACGTGGAAGGCATCCTGCACGACGGCATGACCAGCATGGACGTGCTCAAGGCCACCTTCCCTGCGGGCACGCTGACCGGCGCACCCAAGGTGCACGCCATGGAACTCATCGACCAGCTCGAACCCACCAAGCGCGGCCTGTACGGCGGCGCCTGTGGCTACCTGAGCTACGCAGGCGACATGGACGTGGCCATTGCCATTCGCACCGGCATCATCAAGAACGGCACGCTCTATGTGCAGGCGGCGGCTGGTGTGGTGGCCGATTCGGTGCCCGAGCTGGAGTGGAAAGAAACCGAGCACAAGGCCCGCGCACTGCTGCGCGCTGCAGAGTTGGTCGAGGAGGGGCTGGAATGACGACCCGCACCCCCCAAGCCATCGAGAAGGTCAAACCCTGCACCACCATGCAGGACGTGCGCCGCGAAGTGAACACGCTGGACGACGTGCTGGTGCCCCTGCTGGTGGAGCGCGTGGGCTACATGACCCAGGCTGCCGGCATCAAGCAAGGCGCAGAGCAGGTGCGCGATGAAGCGCGCATCGAAGCCATCGTGGCCCGCGTGCGCGAGCGTGCAACGGCCGAAGGCGGCGACGCCGACGTGATCGAAGCCATCTACCGCAGCCTCATGGAAGCCTGCATTGCCTATGAACACCGCGAGTTCGCCCGTCTGCGCGAGCCCGCCTTGGCCGGGAGCGCCGCATGACAACAAAACTCTTGATGGTCGATAACTACGACAGCTTCACTTACAACATCGTCCAGTACTTTGGTGAACTGGGCGCCGAGGTGGAGGTGTTCCGCAACGACGAGATCACAGTGGCCGAGATCGATGCGCGCCTGAATGCAGGTCAGCTCGATCGCCTGGTGATTTCGCCCGGTCCCTGTTCCCCCGCCGAGGCAGGCATCTCGGTCGCTGCAATCCAGCACTTTGCCGGCAAGCTGCCCATCCTGGGCGTGTGCCTGGGCCACCAGGCCATCGGTGCGGCTTTCGGCGGCACCGTCGTCCGCGCGCAGGAGTTGATGCACGGAAAAACCAGTGTTATCACCACCACGCAAAAGGGCGTGTTTGCGGGCTTGCCCGAAAAGTTCACGGTCAACCGCTACCACTCGCTCGCCATTGAGCGCGCCTCTTGTCCCGATGTGCTGGAGGTGACGGCCTGGACCGACGACGGCGAGATCATGGGTGTGCGCCACAAGACCCTGCCCATCGAAGGCGTGCAGTTCCACCCCGAAAGCATCCTCACCGAACATGGCCACGCCATGCTGAAGAACTTTCTGGAGCAGCGCGCATGAACTTCATCGACGCCCACCAGCTGGTGATGTTCATCGCCGCAGGCTGGTTGCTCAACCTCACGCCCGGGCCTGATGTGCTCTACATCGTGACCAACGCGCTCAAGTCCGGCACGCGCGCGGGCATCGTGGCGGGGCTGGGCATCACGGCCGGGTGCTTTGTACACATCTTTGCCGCCGCCGTGGGCGTGGGCGCATTGCTGGCCGCATCGGCCACCGCGTTTACCGTGCTCAAGTGGATCGGTGCCGCGTACCTGATGTGGATGGGTGTGCGCATGCTGCTGTCCAAGCCTTCCGCAGACGGTAGCAACAGCGCAGCGCTGGCGGCAGCCCAGGCGGCCCCTGCGCAGCACACGCCGCTCCGCAAAGTGTTCCTCGGTGGCTTCTGGACCAATGTGCTCAACCCCAAGGTCGCGATCTTCTTCCTGGCCTTTGTGCCGCAGTTCATCGCGCCGGGTGCGGACAACAAGGCGCTGGCCTTTGTGCTGCTGGGCGTGCTGTTCAACGTCAACGCCATCCCCGTCAACGTGGGCTGGGCGCTGGCCGCGTCGTGGATGGCGCGCCGCGCCGGGGTGATCCAGCGCGGCATGCACTGGCTGGACCGCGTGGCGGGTGCCATGTTCATCGGCTTCGGGCTCAAGCTGGCCTTCACGGACCAGCCCTCTGCATAAATACCAGGAGACATTCCATGCCCATTACCCCCCAGGAAGCGCTGCAGCGCACCATCGAGCACCGCGAAATCTTCCACGACGAGATGCTGCACCTGATGCGGCTCATCATGAATGGCGAACTCTCGCCGGTCATGACGGCGTCCATCATCACCGGCCTGCGTGTGAAGAAGGAAACCATCGGCGAGATCACCGCCGCCGCGCAGGTGATGCGCGAGTTCAGCACCAAGGTGCACGTCAAGGACGCGACCCACATGGTGGACATCGTGGGAACAGGCGGCGACGGTGCCAACACTTTCAACATCTCCACCTGCTCGATGTTCGTGGCCGCCGCCGCAGGCGCCAAGGTCAGCAAACATGGCGGGCGCGGCGTGTCGAGCAAAAGCGGCAGCGCTGATGTGATGGAAGCCCTGGGTATCCACATCAACCTCAAGCCCGAGCAGATCGCCCAGTGCATTGCCGACGTCGGCATCGGCTTCATGTTCGCGCCCAACCACCACCCCGCCATGAAGAATGTGGCGCCCGTGCGCAAGGAGCTGGGCGTGCGCACCATCTTCAACATCCTGGGCCCGCTCACCAACCCGGCCGGCGCACCCAACATCCTGATGGGCGTGTTCCACCCCGACCTCGTCGGTATCCAGGTGCGCGCACTGCAGCGCCTGGGCGCCGAGCATGCGCTGGTGGTGTACGGCCGCGACGGCATGGACGAAGTGAGCCTGGGCGCTGCCACGCTGGTGGGCGAGCTGAAAAACGGCCAGATCACCGAGTACGAAATCCACCCCGAGGACTTTGGCCTGCCGATGGCGAGCAACCGCGCGCTCAAGGTCGAAACGCCCGAGCAATCGCGTGAGATGCTGATCGGCGTACTCAAGGGCGAGCCCGGCGCCGCGCAAGACATCGTCTGCTTGAACGCAGGCGTGGCCCTGTACGCCGCCAATGTGGCCGACTCCATCCAATCCGGCATCGCCAAGGCACGTACCGCGATTGCCTCGGGCGCCGCGCTGGCCAAGCTGGAGCAGGTGGTCACGCGCACGCACGCGCTGGCCACAACGGCCTGATACGGCGGCCTGACCTGGCCATGTGGCATGACCCTGGCACCTGGATTGCACTGGGCGTCTCTGCCCTGTTCATCGTGGCAGGGGTCGTGATGCACCGTGTGTTCACCCGCATTCTGAAACAGGGCTCCGCCGAGCCCACCGAAACCGACAAGGCAGCCCACCATGAGCAGTGACATCCTCAACAAGATCGTGGCCGTCAAGCACGAAGAAGTGGCCGCCGCCAAAAAGCGCCTGCCCTTTGACGCCATGCGCGCCGACGCCGAGAGCCGCGTGCTCACGCGCGACTTTGAAGGCGCACTGCGCGCCAAGATCGCCAAGGGCCAGGCCGCCGTGATTGCCGAGGTCAAGAAAGCCAGCCCCAGCAAGGGCGTGCTGCGCGCCAATTTCGAGCCGGCCGACATCGCCCAGAGCTACATGGAAGGCGATGGCAAGGTCAGCGCGGCCTGCCTGTCGGTGCTGACCGACCGCCAGTTCTTCCAGGGCCAGCCCGACTACCTGAAGCAAGCCCGCGCTAGCACTACGCTGCCCGTGCTGCGCAAGGACTTCATGGTGGACGCGTACCAGATCTATGAATCGCGTGCCATGGGCGCCGACGCTGTGCTGCTGATCGCCGCCTGCCTGGACGATGCCCAGATGGCCGACTTTGAAGCCATCGCCCGCAGCCTGGACATGGCGGTGCTGGTGGAGGTGCACGACCGCGCCGAGCTGGAGCGCGCGCTGAAGCTCAAGACCCCGCTGGTCGGCATCAACAACCGCAACCTGCGCACGTTCGAGGTCACGCTGGACACAACACTGGGCATGCTCAAGGATGTGCCCGCTGACCGCCTGCTGGTCACCGAGTCGGGCATCCTGAAGCCTGCCGACGTGAAGACCATGCGCGACGCGGGCGTGCATGCCTTCCTGGTGGGCGAGGCCTTCATGCGCGCCGACGACCCCGGCCTGGCGCTGGCCAAGCTGTTTGCTTGACAGTGATCAATTGCTATGATTTTGATAGCTGTTGGCGCATATATCACATGCGCTATCAGTCTATTTCGCCATGAATCCCTCTGAAATGCCCACCACGCAACTCCAGACGGCCCAACCCACCGACTGGCCGGTAGCCCCGGGCTGGCAGCCCTTGGTGGACGCTTTTTTTGCCGGCGCGCGCGGGCAGGCACTGCTCGCGTTTTTGCAGGCACGGTTGCAGGCGGGGGCGGCGATTTTTCCGCCCCAGCCGCTGCGCGCGCTGGAGCTGACGCCGCCCGAGGAGGTGCGCGTGGTCATCCTCGGGCAGGACCCGTACCACGGCCGGGGCCAGGCCGAGGGGCTGGCGTTTTCTGTCGCGCCCGGCGTGCGCCTGCCGCCCTCGCTGCAGAACATCTTCAAGGAGATGCAGCGCGACCTGGGAGTGGCCTTCCCCCCCTTCCCGAACCCGGGCGGCAGCCTGGTCAAGTGGGCCAAAAACGGCGTGCTGCTGCTCAACACCTGCCTGACGGTCGAAGAGGGCCAGGCCGCCAGCCATGCAGGCAAAGGCTGGGAGGAGCTGACCGACACCGTCATCCGCCACGTGGCCGAGGGCCCGCGCCCGGTGGTGTTCATGCTCTGGGGCTCGCACGCCCAGTCCAAGCGGGCGTGGATTCCCGCCGACCGGGGGCACCTGGTGCTCACCTCCAACCACCCCTCGCCGCTGTCGGCGCTGCGCCCGCCGGTGCCCTTCATTGGCAACGGGCATTTTGGCAAGGCGCGGGATTTTCGCGCGCAGCACGGGTATTGAGCAGGGTTCGCAACACCACGAGTGCGCCATGACCGACGTAGACGTGGAAGCGCAGATCTTCGCCTTGCTCGCACAGCGCAAGCCGCACACGACGATCTGCCCGTCAGAGGTCGCCCGAGCTTTAGCTTCCGAGGGTGGCGCCTGGCGTCAGCACATGCCCCACGTCAGGCAGGTGGCGCAGGCTTTGGCACAGCAGCACCGCTTGCGCGTCACGCGCGGCGGTGTGCTGGTGGATGCCACGGCGCCCGGCGGCCCGATTCGCCTGGGACTCCCGGGTGATGACCCGCATAGCGAATAACCCACGACCAGGGCTACCATGGCTGCGGTAGCCGCTCCTTGAGTAGCTCCAGAAACGCCTGCGCCGCCACCGGCAGGCTGCGCCCGGCCAGGGTCTGGATCTCGATGTCGCGCAGGTCCATGCCAGGGTCGCTGATGGGCAGGGCAACGATGGCGCCTTCGGCCACCAGGTGGCGCACGGCGATCTCGCTGGCCACGGACAGGCCGCCGCCCAACTGTACAAAGTTGACCACCGTCTTGGCGTGGTTGCTGATGAGCACGGCTTCGAGCTGCAGGCCCTGGCGGCTGCAGACGATGTCGATCATCTGGCGCACCGTGGTTTCGGCCGGGGGCAGGGCCAGCGGGTACCCGGCCATCTGCGCCAGGGTCACGCTGCCTGCGCTGGCCAGTGGGTGGCCCGGGGGCAGCAGGGCCAGCACCGGCGCGCTCTGGCGGTAGGCCACGTCGATGTCTTTGTGCGGTGCGCGGCTGAAGCACAGGCCGATGTCGGCGGCGCCGCTGCGCACGGCGTCGGGCACCTGGGCCGTGGGCAAGGCGATCACGCTGAACTGCACTCCTGCGTACGTGCGCTGGAACTCTACGCACAGGCGCGGCACCAGCTCGTTCGCAAACGCATCCGATGTGGCCAGGCGCACCTGCCCCGCACGCAGGCCCTGCAGCGCGCCGATCTCGCCCAGCGCGCGCTCGGCGTCCAGCAACGTGCGGCGCGCGTGCACCGCCAGGATCTCGCCCGCCGCCGTCAGCACCATGCCGCGCGGGTGGCGCTCAAAGAGGGGCGTGCCCAGCTGGGCCTCCAGCCCCGCGATCTGGCGGCTCAGTGCCGAGGCGGCCACATGCAGCCGGGCCGAAGCCTCGGTGAGCGATCCACTCTGCGCCACGGCCAGAAAGTAGCGCAGGGTGGTGTCTTGCAGCAGGTGGGGACGCATGGAGGAAGGGGCGGAGAGGGAGGTGTTCAGTATGCGCCGGTTTGCCGTGGTGGCAAAGCAGCTTGCTGAAATGCTGGTGGTCAAGCAAGGCGCAGCTTCCTAAGATGGTTCCATCCTTTGTTGTGTCCGATTTCTTTGCGGGAGTGCTCTGTATGCGTCTACTTTCCTGGGGCCGTGGTGTCTGGGGCCTGGCCGGCCTGCTGGTGCTGGCATCTGCCGCGCAGGCACAAGCCAACTGGCCAGACCGCCCCGTGCGGGTGATCGTGCCCTTCCCAGCCAGCGGCGCGACCGACCTGGTGGCCCGCGTGGTCACCCAGCGCGTCGCGGCCGACCTGGGGCAGCAACTGGTGGTGGACAACAAGCCCGGCGCGGGCGGCACCCTGGGCACGGCCGAGGCGGCCAAGGCCGCACCCGACGGCTACACGCTGCTGCTGACCACCAGCAGCACGCATGCCATCTCGCCCCACCTGATGCCCAAGCTGGCCTACGACCCGCGCAAAGACTTCACGCCCGTGGCCCATGTGGCCGACGCACCCAGCGTGCTGCTGGTCACCAACAGCCTGCCGGTCAAGACCGTGGGCGAACTGATTGCCTATGCCAAGGCGCATCCCGGCAAGCTCAACTACGCCACCAGCGGCAACGGCACCATCGTGCACCTGAACACGGCCGCCTTCAGCGCCCAGGCGGGTGTGGAGATGACCCACATCCCCTACAAGGGCACGGCCCTGGCCATCCCTGACCTGATTGCCGGGCAGACGCATGTGCTGTTTGACTCGCTGCCCACCGGCATGCCCCACGCCAAGGCCGGCCGCCTGCGCGCCATCGCGGTGACCAGCGAAAAGCGCAGCACCCTGGCGCCCGAGCTGCCCACGCTGGCTGAGTCCGGCCTGCCCGGTTATTCGTCGGTGACCTGGTTCGGGGTGTACCTGCCTGCAGGCGCATCGCCCGCGCTGGTCGAGAAGGTGCACAAGGCCTTCGCCAAGGCCGTGCAGGCGCCCGAAGTGGCCGAGAGCCTGGCCAAGTTGGGCGTGGAGCCTGCTGCACCGCGCACGCCCGCGCAGTTTGGTGCCATGGTGCAGGCGGACAGCAATCGCTGGGCCACCGTCATTCGCCAACACAAAATAACCCTGGAGTGACATCCCCCTGAGCGGCTTTGCCGCTTCCCCCTTCCCGAATGGCGTTGCCATTCGGGAAGGGGGACGACGCCCTCGGTGCGGGGCGGCCCTTCCTCGGCGTCCCTCGCTTTGCGCCGCGCCGGTTTCATGCAGCCCGCCCTGTGCGGGGCAACAGAGTCAGAACGCTATGAATACCCCATCCCTCGACTGGTCCCTTCCCTACGCCTCCAACCGCAGCGCGGTCATGGGCCGCAATGTGGTTTCCACTTCGCAGCCGCTGGCCGCACAGGCGGGCCTGCGCATGCTGCTGGCAGGTGGCAACGCGGTGGATGCCGCCATTGCCGCCGCCATGGCGCTCACGGTGGTGGAGCCCACGGGCTGCGGGCTGGGCAGCGACGGGTTTGCCATCGTGTGGGATGGCAAGGAGCTGCACGGCCTCAATGCTTCGGGCCGCTCGCCTGCGGCGTGGACGCCTGAATACTTCGAGAAGCTGGGCGGCATTCCAGAGACGGGCTGGAACGCCGTCACCGTGCCGGGCGCCGTGTCGGCCTGGGTGGCGCTGTCCAAGCGCCTGGGCAAGCTGCCGTTTGCGCAGCTGGCGCAGCCCGCCATCGATTACGCGCGCAATGGCTTTCCGGTGTCGCCCACCATCGCCCGCCTGTGGGCGCTGGGCGCGGCCAAGCTGGGCACGCAGCCCGGGTTTGCCGAGTGCTTCATGCCGAATGGTCGGGTGCCAAAGGCGGGTGAAGTCTTTCGCAGTGAAGCCCATGCGCGCACGCTGGAGCTGATTGCCGAAACGGAGGGCGAAGCCTTCTACCGCGGCGTGATTGCCGAACGCATCGCCGCCCATGCGCAAGCCAACGGCGGCGCGATGACGATGGCCGACCTGGCCGCGCACCAAGCCGACTGGGTGGGCACCATCCAGCAGCGGTTTGGTGACTCGGTCATTCACGAGATTCCGCCCAACGGCCAGGGCATTGCCGCGCTGATGGCGCTGGGCATGCTCGACGCACATGGCATTGGCAAGCACCCGCTGGACGACGTGGAAACCGTGCACGCCAGCATCGAGGCCATGAAGCTCGCGTTTGCCGACCTGCACCAGTACAACGCCGACATCGACGCCATGCCGGTGAAGCCGGATGCGCTGCTGCACCCCGACTACCTGCGCAGCCGCGCCGCGCTGATCGACACCACGCGCGCTGGCGACCCTGGCTACGGCGCGCCCCGCCCCGGCGGCACGGTGTACCTGGCGGCGGCCGATGCGTCCGGCATGATGGTCTCGTTCATCCAGTCCAACTACATGGGCTTTGGCTCGGGCGTGGTGGTGCCGGGCACGGGCATCAGCCTGCAGAACCGGGGCCACGGCTTCAACCTGATTCCGGGTCACGCCAACCAGGTGGCGCCGCGCAAGCGCCCCTCGCACACCATCATCCCGGCCTTTGCCATGCATGCCGATGGCACGCCGCAGATGGCCTTTGGTGTGATGGGCGGCCCCATGCAAAGCCAGGGCCACACCCAGATGGCGCTGCGCGTGCTGCGCTACGGCCAGAACCCGCAGGCCGCGGCCGATGCGCCCCGCTGGCGCGTGACGGGGGGCAAGGGCGTGGCGGTGGAGCCAGGCTTTGACCCTGCTGTGGTCGCCGCGTTGCGCGCACGCGGGCACGAGGTGACGGTGGAAGAGGGCAACGGCGTGTTCGCCTTTGGTGGCGCCCAGCTGGTGCTGAAGAACGGCAACAGCTACATCGCAGGTTCGGACCCGCGCAAGGACGGGCACGCGGTGGCGTTCTGATCCATGCCGCAGGTAGCGGGCTTGTTGCTATTGAATGTATAGCTGTTCGGGCATATTACACTAGCGCTACCGGTTGTTTTGGCGCTTAACGTGTCTCGCGCACGGTCAGCCACGCGCTGGCCGCACCGCTGAGCACAATGGCCGCAATACCCGCCATGGACCACGCATCGGGCACATGGCGGTACACCAGCCAGCCCGCCAGCATGGCAAACCCGATCTGCGAATACAGAAACGGCGCAATCGTCACCGGCGTGGTGCGTGCATAGGCGTTGAGCAGCAGCATGTGTCCCACCGCGCTCGACAGGCCCATGGTGAACATGCCGGCCCACAGCCACGGGTCGCTCACCGGCTGCCAGAAGAACGGCACGCCCAGCGACACCAGCGCGGTGGCGATCCAGCTGGTGTAGAGCTGCGTGGTGGCGGGGCTCTCCTGGCCCGCCATCTTGCTGCTCAGCACCTGGTAGCCCGTGCCTGCAGCCAGCATGCACAGCGGCCACAGCAGCGCCCAGGTGAAGGCTTCGCCTCCGGGCCGGATGATGGCGAGCGTGCCCGCCAGCCCAGTTACCACCAGCAGCCAGCGCACCACGCTGACGGGCTGGTGCAGCCACAGCGCCGCCACCACCGTCACACATAAGGGCACCGTCGCCACGATGGCCGTGAACTCCGCCAGCGGCAGGGTCGTGAGGCTGATGAAGCCGAACAGGCTGGTCATGGCGAACAGCGCGCCCCGCAGGGCCTGGAAGCGGGGCTGTGTGGTGCGCAGCGCCGAGCGCCCCGCGCGCTGCAGCACAAAGGCCGTGGTCAGCAGCGACTGGAACACGTAGCGCATCCACAGCGCCATGACGATGGGCACGCCCACGCTGACCAGCTTGCTCGCGGTGTCCAGCAAGGCAAAGAACGCGCAGGCCATCACGGCCAGCGCGATGCCTGCCAGCGCCGCACGCCGGCGGGCCGCAGGGCTGGTCGACAACGCAGGGCCTGGGGGGCTCACGGCGTGCTGCGTGCGCGTTCCAGCAGCATCGCGTCGCCATAGCTGAAGAAGCGGTACTGCTGCGCAATCGCGTGCCGGTACAGGCCCATGATGTGGGCGTAGCCCGCAAACGCGCTCACCAGCATCATCAGCGTGCTCTTGGGCAGGTGGAAGTTGGTGATGAGCACATCCACCACCTGGAACGCAAAGCCCGGCGTGATGAAGATGTTGGTGTCGCCCGAGGCCTGACCGGTCTTCGCCCACGACTCCAGCGTACGCACGGTGGTGGTGCCCACGGCCACCACGCGGCCGCCGCGCTGGCGGCAGCGCTCCAGCGCGGCCAGCGTGGCCAACGGAATCTCGTACCACTCGCTGTGCATCTGGTGTTCGGCCAGGTTCTCGGTCTTGCAGGGCTGGAAGGTGCCTGCGCCCACATGCAGCGTGACGCTGGCGCGCTCGATGCCGCGCGCAGCCAAGTCGGCCAGCACGCCTTCGTCAAAGTGCAGCGCGGCGGTGGGGGCGGCCACGGCACCGGGCTTGCTGGCAAACACGGTCTGGTAGCGCTGGCTGTCTTCGGCCTCGTCGGGGTCGTGGTCGCTGTTCTGGTGGCGCTCGATGTAGGGCGGCAGCGGGATGTGGCCGTGGCGGTCCATCAGCTCCCAGGGCGATTCGCCCGCCGGGCCGTGCAGCGCAAAGCGGAACAGCGGACCGTCTTCAGTGGGCCAGCGGCCCAGCAGCTGGGCGTCAAAGCCACCGGCCTGGCGGCCACCGGCCATGTGCACCACGCTGCCGGGCAGGGGTTTCTTGCTGACCTTCATGTGGGCCACGACTTCGTTACCCGGGTTGCCCGCCTCGGCGGGCAGCACGCGCTCGATCAGCAACTCCAGCTTGCCGCCACTGGCCTTCTCGCCAAAGATGCGCGCCTTGACCACGCGCGTGTCGTTGAAGACCAGCAAATCGCCTTCGCGCAGCAGGCCGGGCAGCTCGCGAAAGATGCGGTCCACCGGCTGCATGGCGCGGCCGTCGAGCAGGCGCGATGCGCTGCGCTCGGGCGCGGGGTGCTGGGCAATGAGTTCGGGGGGCAGCGAAAAGTCGAAGTCGCTGAGGGTGAACACGCGGGGAGCGTGGGGCGCGCTGGCTGCGCCGGAGGAAAGATCAGTCATCGTGCTTGAGGGCCGAACGGGCCCGTGCCAAGGTAAAAATTGCGGAAGGTGCGATTGTCCCACGGGGCTGTTGGCCCTGCAGGCGGGGTGCTATGGCTGGATGTTGAATGCCACTGGTGCGGGCACGCTGCGCACCAGCCGCTGCACATCACCAGCCTGTGCCAGGGTGGTGCCCGGGTGCAGCAGCGCGGCGGCGCCTGCGGCCACGCCCCAGCGCAGCGCCTCGGCAGGCGCATCGCCCCGGTCCAGCGCCCAGACCAGCGCGGCGAGAAAGCAGTCGCCCGCGCCCGTGGTGCCGGTGGTGGCGGGCACGTTGAGGGCGGGGGCTTGCCATACGCCCTCCCGCGTGGCCAGCACCGCGCCTTGTTCGCCCACCGACAGGGCCACGGTGTCGGCCGCGCCGCTGTGCACAAGCGACTGGGCGGCCGTGCACCAGTCGGCGGCGTGCTCCAGCGGCTGCTGCAACAGGTCGCGCAGCTCGCGCAGGCTGGGTTTGACCAGCCCCACCCCGGCTTTCAATGCCGCCGCCAGCGGCGGGCCTGAGGTGTCAACGGCCACCCGCACGCCCTGGCCGGATACAGCGGATACAGCGCGTACCAGCTGGGCATAGAAGTCGTCGGGCGTGCCAGGCGGCAGGCTGCCGCTGGCAATGAGCCAGCGGGGTGGTGGGGCGTGGGTTGCCAGCGCATCCAGGCAGGCCTGCCAGTCGCTGGCCTGCAGCGTGGGGCCGGGCAGCACAAACCGAAACTCCTGGCCCGTGGTGGTCTCGACCACTGAAAAGTTCTCGCGCGTGTCGCCCGCAATGCGCTGCAGCTGCGTGGGCACGCCCTCGCCGGCCAGCAGCTGTTGCACCTGGGCGCCCGCCGCGCCGCCCGCCAGTGCCCAGGCGCACACATCCGCGCCCAGGCGGTGCAGCACCCGCGCCACGTTGATGCCACCGCCGCCCGCAAACCGACGCACCGGGCCGCAGCGCAGCTTGTGCGTGGGGGCCACGTGGTCGGTGGTGGTCGCCAGGTCGAGGGCGGGGTTGAGCGTCAGCGTGATCAGTGCGGGCATGGGCTACCAGACCTTGTCGGAGAAGCCGGACCACAGCTCGTCCAGGTCGGGAAAGCGCCACCTCTCGGGGTCTTCGCGTGCCACGATCTTCTCGTTGCAGTCCGGGGCAGCCAGGTTCACCACCTCGGGCGGAATGCGCAGGTCGGACTTGGTGGAGAAGAACACCTTGACGATGGGAGTGGTGAGCGCGGTGGGCGATTGTTCCGTCACGATCCCGATGCGGCCCGAGGTCAGCCGCACCAGCGAGCCCACGGGGTAGATGCCGATGCTTTTGACAAACGCCTGAAAGATGCGTGCGTCAAAGTGGTCCCTGGTCCACTCGGCCATGCGGCGCAGCGATTCGGCCGGGTCCCAGCCGCGCTTGTAGGGCCGGTCGGAGGTGATGGCGTCGTACACGTCGCAGATGGCGGTCATGCGGGCGATCACGCTGATGCCTTCGCCCGCCAGCTTGTCGGGGTAGCCCGATCCGTCCACCTTTTCGTGGTGGTGCAGGCAGGCGTCCAGCACCGCATCGGGCACGTTGCCACCCTCCTTGAGCATGTGAAAGCCCTCCACCGGGTGGCTGCGCACCACGGTGAACTCCTGGTCGGTGAGCTTGCCGGGCTTGTTGAGCACGGCCAGCGGAATGGCCGCTTTGCCCAGGTCGTGCAGCAGGCCCGCCATGCCGGCGAGCCGCTGCTGGTCTTCCTTGAGCTTGAGCTGCTTGGCCAGCGCCACCATGAGCGCGCACACGGCCACCGAGTGCATGTAGGTGTAGTCGTCGGCCGTCTTCAGCCGCGCCAGGCTGATGAGCGCGCCGGGGTTGCGGGTAACGGAGTCCGAAATCTCCTCCACCAGGCTTTGGGCGCCCGCAGAATCCACCGCCCGGCCCATGCGGGCCTCGTTGAACATGGACACCACGGCTTCTTTGGATTTCACGCAGATGGCGGCGGCCATCTTGAGTTCGCTGTGCATGTCGACCGGTTTGCGGTCGCGCTTGGGGGGCGGGGGGGGCGACGGCAGCTTGACCTTGACCGGGGGCAGCTCTTCCAGGCGGCTGAAGTCGGTTTCGATCTGCGCATCCACCTCTTCGCGGGACATCGATGCGGTGCCTGCTGCCACGTCCAGGCCTTTGTCGGTATCGATCCAGATTTCCTGGATGGCCGTGGCCTGGATGCGGGCGAGGTCCTTGGGGTCCTTGAGCAGGAACTTGGCCCGCCAGAAGGGGTGATCCATCCACGAGCCACAAAACTCGTGCAGGTACATGCCCAGGGTGAGGTGTTGGATGTGGATGCGCTTGAGCATGGCAGAAACCCGGGACTCGAAAACACGCCCTGGTCAGGCGTGAGCAATAGTAACCATGGTAGCCTTTTCGGGCTGCCATCTCCGCTCGTTTTCCCTAGCAAATTGCTCTCCATGCCCGCTGCCGCCCCAGCCCCCGCCAAAGCCCCTGCACGCACCGCCGCCCCGGCAGCGCGGGGCCAGGGCGCGGCCTCGGTCGCGCAGAAGGCGTTGCAAAAGCTGGGCCTGCGCCGCGACATTGACCTGGCCCTGCACCTGCCCCTGCGCTACGAGGACGAAACCCGCATCACCCCGTTGGCCAACGCGCGGGACGGGCAGACGGTGCAGATCGAGGCCACAGTCACGGCCTGCGAGGTGCAACTGCGCCCCCGCCGCCAGTTGCTGGTGCAGGTGGAGGACGACACCGGCAGTTGCGAGCTGCGCTTCTTCAGCTTTTACCCGTCGCACCAGAAGACCCTGGCCGTGGGAAACCGGCTGCGCATCCGGGGCGAGGTCAAGGGTGGCTTCTGGGGGCGGCAGATGCTGCACCCCGCATTTCGCCTGGCCGGGGGGGAACTGCCCGCCGCGCTCACGCCTGTGTACCCCACCACCGCCGGGCTGCCCCAGCCTTACCTGCGCCGCGCCGTGGTCAGTGCCCTGACCCGGGTGGACTTGTCGGACACGCTGCCGCCGGGTGCAGAGCCGCCCTGGGCGCGGTTTTATGGTCAAAATGGCCTGCATCGCGCATTCAGCTTGCGCGAGGCGCTCACATTTTTGCACCACCCCACACCCGACGTGGCGCTGTCCACGCTGGAGGACCACAGCCACCCCGCCTGGCAGCGCCTGAAGGCTGAAGAACTGCTGGCCCAGCAGTTGTCCCAACAGCAATCGCGGCGCGAACGCGACATGCTGCGTGCACCTGTGCTGCGGCCCCGGCCCGGTGCGGAGGGCGCCTTGCCCTTGCACGAACAGCTGATGGCCGTGCTGCCGTTCGACCTGACGGCCGCCCAGCGCCGGGTGGGGGAAGAGATCGCCGCCGATCTGGCCCGCCAGGTGCCCATGCACCGCCTGCTGCAGGGCGATGTGGGATCGGGCAAGACCGTGGTGTCGGCCCTGGCCGCCTGCCTGGCCATGGATGCGGGCTGGCAATGTGCGCTGATGGCACCCACCGAAATCCTGGCCGAGCAGCACTTCGCCAAGATGATCGGCTGGCTGGAGCCGCTGCTGGCGCAGCACGGCCGCAAGGTGGCCTGGCTGGTGGGCGGGCAAAAAAAGAAGGACCGCACCGCCATGCTGGCCCTGGTGGCCAGCGGTGAGGCCGCGCTGGTGGTGGGCACGCACGCCGTGATCCAGGAACAGGTGCAGTTCAAGAACCTGGCGCTGGCCATCATCGACGAGCAGCACCGCTTTGGCGTGGCGCAGCGGCTGGCCTTGCGACAAAAGCTCGCAGCCCATGGCATGGAGCCGCACATGCTGATGATGAGCGCCACGCCCATCCCGCGCACCCTGGCGATGAGCTACTACGCCGACCTCGATGTGTCCGTCATCGACGAGCTGCCCCCCGGCCGCACCCCCATCGTCACCAAGCTGATCGCCGACAGCCGCAAGGACGAGGTGATCGAGCGCATCGGCGCGCAGGTGGAGGCCGGGCGGCAGGTGTACTGGGTCTGCCCGCTGATCGAAGAGAGCGAGGCGCTGGACCTCTCCAACGCCACCGCCACGCACGCCGACCTGAGCGAGGCGCTGCCCGGCGTGATGGTCGGCCTGCTGCACTCGCGCATGCCCACGGCCGAGAAGAAGGCCGTGATGGCGCTGTTCACCAGCGGCCAGATGGGCGTGCTGGTCAGCACCACCGTGATCGAAGTGGGGGTGGATGTGCCCAACGCATCGCTCATGGTCATCGAGCATGCCGAGCGTTTTGGCCTCTCCCAGCTGCACCAGCTGCGCGGCCGGGTGGGGCGCGGCGCGGCGGCATCGGCCTGTGTGCTGCTGTACGCCACCAACGACAGCGGCCGCGTGGGCGAAACGGCTAAAGAGCGCCTGCGCGCCATGGCCGAGACCAACGACGGCTTCGAGATCGCCCGGCGCGACCTGGAAATCCGCGGCCCCGGCGAGTTTCTGGGCGCGCGCCAGTCGGGCGATGCGCTGCTGCGTTTTGCCGACCTGGCCACCGACACCCATCTGCTGGAATGGGCGCGCGAACTGGCGCCGCAGATGCTGGACCGGTATCCTGACCTGGCCGCCAAACACGTGGCGCGCTGGTTGGGTGGAAAATCGGACTATCTCAAGGCATGACACCATGACCCTCACCGAACTCAAGTACATCGTTGCGGTGGCCCGCGAGAAGCACTTCGGCCATGCGGCCGATGCCTGCTATGTATCGCAACCCACGCTCTCGGTGGCCATCAAGAAGCTGGAAGAAGAGCTGGACGTGAAGCTGTTCGAGCGCAGCGCGGGCGAGGTGACGGTGACGCCGCTGGGCGAAGACATCGTGCGCCAGGCGCAGAGCGTGCTGGAGCAGGCAGCGGCCATCAAGGAAATCGCCAAGCGCGGCAAGGACCCGCTGGCCGGGCCGCTCACGCTGGGCGTGATCTACACCATCGGCCCCTATCTGCTGCCCGAACTGGTGCGCCAGTCCATCACGCGCACCCCGCAGATGCCGCTGATGCTGCAGGAGAACTTCACCGTCAAGCTCCTGGAGATGCTGCGCACGGGCGAGATCGACTGCGCCATCCTGGCCGAGCCCTTCCCCGACACTGGCCTGGCCATGGCGCCGCTGTATGACGAGCCTTTCATGGCGGCTGTGCCCAGCACGCACCCGCTGGCATCCAGGAAGTCGGTCACGGCGGCCGAGTTGAAGAACGAAACCATGCTGCTGCTGGGCGCAGGCCATTGCTTTCGCGACCACGTGCTGGAGGTGTGCCCAGAGTTCGCCCGCTTTGCGAGCAACGCCGAGGGCATCCGCAAGTCGTTCGAGGGCTCTTCGCTGGAGACCATCAAGCACATGGTGGCCGCTGGCATGGGCGTGACTCTGGTGCCGCGCCTGTCGGTGCCGCGCGATGCGCTGCTCACCGTGTCGCGCCGCCGCAAAAGCGACGAGACCTATATCCGCTATCTGCCCATCCGCGAGGAAGACGGCAGCCCGCCGCCCATGCGCCGCGTGGTGCTGGCCTGGCGTCGCAGCTTCACCCGTTATGAAGCCATTGCGGCCCTGCGCAATGCCATCTATGCGTGTGAACTGCCGGGCGTGACGCGACTGTCCTGACCGCGTCAGCACTCTGATTCGCGGCGGGGGATCGGCGCTACACTCGCGCCGCCCCTGCGCAGGTCCATCCGGTCTGGGCAGGCGATGCTCCCTCCACGGCACCCTCCGCCCATCGGCGGTCGGTGCCCTTGCCCCCACAAGAGGTTCCTATGAAGACGCTTTGGCTTACCGCCACGCTGGCCGCTGCCCTGACGGCATGCTCCACCCCCGCCACTCCGCCTGCCACCCAGACGCTGAAGAAGCCCGCACTCGACCGCATTGCGGCGGCGCCTGCGGCAGCAACGGCGGCGGACTTCCGCCAGTTCCTGGCGCTGGCCGCGCAGATGCAGCCGCAGCTGCAAACCGCCGTGTCGGCGTATCTGGCCCACAAGCCCCTGGCGGGCGATGACCTGGTCAACATCAGCCGCCTGCTGGGCCTGCACAACCGGCTGCGCAACCAGGCGGCGGTGATCGACGCCACCGCGAAGATGGTGGCCATTCCCACCGTGCGCGCCGACAAGGTGCCGCCGCATGAAGACAAACACACCATTGCGTTTGGCGCCCTGGTAGAGGGCATGGCCAAGGACTTTGGCCTGCAGTACCGCAATGTGGACAACCGCATCTTTGAGGTGAAGCTGCCCGGCAGCGGCCCTGAGGAGTTCGGCATCCTCACACACGCCGACGTGGTGCCCGTGGTGGCCGACGAATGGGTGCTGGACGACGGCACCCGGCTCGACCCCTTCAAGCTGACCCGCGTGGGCGGCAACCTGTATGGCCGGGGCTCCATCGACGACAAGGGCTCCATCGCCACCGTGCTGTTCGCGATGAAGGCCGTGAAGGACAGCGGCCTGCCGCTGGCGCGCACCATCCGCCTGATGATCGAGACCACCGAAGAAACCGGCGGCGACGCGATGAATTACTACCGCGCCAAGACCGCGCTGCCCGAGTACAACATCGTGCTCGACAGCAAGTACCCGGCCGTGGTGGCCGAAAAGGGATCGGGCGCACTGCGCGCCTCCTTCCCGCTGTCACCGGCTGCCAACCCGGGCGCTACGGCCATCACCGCCATGGCGGGTGCTGCATCGGCCAACGCTGTGCCCCAGACGGCCACCGCCCGCCTGCAGGGCGGCAACCTGGCCGACGTGGCTGCGCGGCTGAACGCGGCGAAGGGCGCCTTTGTCGCCAAGTACCAGCCGCAAGGCGGCGCATTCAGCATCGACGTGGCGCAGGACGGCGGCGCGGTGGTGGTGAAGGTCACGGGCGCTTCGGCCCACGGATCGCGCCCCGAAGAAGGCGTGAACCCCCTGCCGCGCCTGGCGCTGTTCCTGAAGGAGTCGGGCCTTGCGCTGGCACCCAACGGCTACGCGCAGGCCGTGCGCTACCTGACCGACCTCTACGGCACCGACTACCTGGGGCGCACGATGGGCCTGGCCTACAGCGACGACTTCATGGGCCCGCTCACGATGTCGCCCAACCTCATCCGTGAAAAGGACGGCAAGGTCGATGTGCTGGTGAACGTGCGCATGCCCCGTGGCAGCACGCCTGAGGCGCTCACGCAGGCTACGTCGGCCAAGATCAAGGCCTGGGGCGGCCAGGCCGGTGTGGCGGTGGAAGTGGATCACCAGCAGGGCAACTGGATGGCGCGCGACCCCAAGGGCGCCTGGCTGGCCACGCTGCTCAACACCTTTGGCGACACCACCGGCCTCGAAGCCAAGCCCGTGCCCACGGCCGGCAGCACCACCGCCAAGCTGATGCCTAACGCCATCAACTTCGGCCCTGCCATGCCTGGCAAGAAGTACACGGCCCACAACGCCAAGGAGTTCAAGGAAGTGGCGGACCTGGATGCCGACATACAGATGTTCACCGAGATGCTGGTGCGCATCGGCAACTTGCCGAAGATGCAATAAACCAGCCGACCGGGGGGGGCGCCCGCGCTGGTTTCTTGACCCTGGTCCAAGGCATCGGCCTTGGCTGACACAGGGGCGCTGCGGCTTGCGCTACAGTGTTCGAGGACCCCGCACGGCGCGGGGTGTTTCATGTTTTCCGCACGGAAGGAACCTCCCCCATGGCCAAAGCTCCTGGCAAAGCCGCATCCGGCAAAACCTCTGCCCCCAGCATCAACATCGGCATCAGCGACAAAGACCGCGCTGCCATCGCCCAGGGCCTGTCGCGCCTGCTGGCTGACACCTACACGCTGTACTTGACGACCCACAACTTCCACTGGAACGTGACGGGTCCGATGTTCAACACCTTGCACACCATGTTCATGGCGCAGTACACCGAACTGTGGAACGCGGTGGACCCGATTGCCGAGCGCATCCGCTCGCTGGGTCATGTGGCACCGGGCTCTTATGCCGAGTTTGGCAAGCTGGCCACCGTGCCTGACGCACCGGCCAAGCCGCCCAAGGCGATGGATATGGTGCGCGTGCTGGTCGAGGGCCATGAGGCCGTGGCCCGCACCGCGCGCAGCCTGTTCCCCCTGGCCGACAAGGCCAGCGACGAGCCCACGGCCGACCTGCTGACGCAGCGCCTCACGGTGCACGAGCAGACGGCGTGGATGCTGCGTTCGCTGCTGGAAGAATAAAAAGGCCCTTGATCCCGCCTGCGTCGCCCGAAGTCTGGCGTGGCCAGCGCGGGCGCAGGGGCACCAGGGTGCAAAAGGGCGCCTTGTCCTACATGGCGCAGCACTCCTGCCTGCACATGATGCGGGTTTGGGCCATGTCCTCTCTTTGCTGGGTGGCACGGCGGATCAACCCCCCTCTGATGTATGCGAATCCTGTACGTTGAAGACCATCCGGAGCTGCGCGAGACCATTGGCATGCTCATGGAAGGTGAAGGCCGGACGGTCACGCCCTGCGCCTCTGCCGAGGAGGCGCTGGCTTTGGATGCTGGCGATCCCTTTGACGTGCTGGTGACTGATGTCAGCCTGCCCGGCCTTTCGGGCACGGACCTGGCCCGCCAGCTCCTGGCGGACGACCCGCAGCGCTGGGTGGTGCTGTGCTCCGGCTACGAACTGGGGAGCCATCCAACCCAATGGGGGCCGAATGTGCGTGTTCTGCTCAAGCCTTTCGAGCTGGAAGAGCTGGAGCAACTCCTGACTTCCATTCATACCGCGCTGGCTGCAGCCGCCGGTTAAGAGCGGCTCACAAAACTCTTCTGGCGTTGTTGCTGGGTCTTGTCGTACTGCTCGTACTGCCTGCAACACAGCGCCTGGCCAGAACCGCTTCGCTGAGTTTTGCTAGCCGCTCTAAGTCTGGCGGGCGGCCACCGCTTGCGTTTCCCGCTTTCCTCTTGTCTTCTTCTCCCATCGCGCCTCCCTAGACCCTGAGGGTTTGGGGCGTGGGATGGGGCTGCGCTGTGTCAGTTGCGGGGGCTGCGTGCGGGCGCGTGGCGTGGCAACGTCACCCGAAAGCTCGTCACATCGTTGTGTGACCGGGCCTCGATGGTTCCATGGTGGGCCCGCACGATTTGGTGCGCAATGAACAACCCCAGCCCCAGCCCCTGGTGGCGGCCGGGCTCGCGCTCACCGCCCCGGAACGGGTCAAACAGATGTGGCAGTAGCCCCGGGGGAATGGTGCCGCCGTTGGACACCGTGATGCTCACCTCCTCCGGGCGGGAACCGTCCACCGCAATGCGCACCGGGTGGTCGGCGCTGCCATGGTGCAGGGCGTTGCCCACCAGGTTGGTGATCACCTGGCACAGGCGCTCGGCGTCCCAGGTGCCGGCCAGATCCCCTGCGAGCGTGGAGTCGATGGGGCGCTCCGGGTGGCTGGTCGCCACCTCGTCCAGCGTGCGCTGCACCAGCGTTTGCATGTGGGCAGGGCCCAGTTGCAGGGCCAAGCCGCCCGCCTGGCGGATGCGGGTCACGTCCAGCAGGTCTTCGATCATGTGGCCCATGCGCTGGCTCGCGCCAAGAACGCGGTCGGCCATCAGGGCGGTCTTGTCGGGTGATGGCTGACGCTTGAGTACGGAGGCCGCAGCGACGATGGACTGCAGCGGTGTGCGCAGGTCGTGGCTCAGCACCGCCATAAACATCTCGTTGATGCGCAAGGCCTCAGTGCGCGCGCGCAGCTCGTGCGCCAGCGCCTGCTTGCGCCGGTGCAGTTCAAAGAACACGCTCGCCTTGTTGGTGAGCATGTGCGGGTCGATGGGTTTGTAGAGAAAGTCCACCGCCCCGCTCTCGTACCCCCGGAACTGCCAGTTCTGCTCGCGTGAGCCCGCTGTCATGAAGATGAGCGGGATGTGCCGGGTGCGCTCGCTGCCCCGGATCAGTTCCGCCAGCTCGAAGCCGTTCATTTCGGGCATCTGCACGTCCAGCAAGGCCAGGGCCACATCGTCGTGGGCCAGCAGCAGTTCCAGGGCCTCGGGGCCCGACTGGGCCTTGAGGATGTCCAGCCCGTCGCGTTGCAGCAGCGCCTCCAGGGCGATGAGGTTTTCCTCGACATCGTCAACGAGCAGGCATTTGGTGCGGTCGGTCTGGGGCATGGCGGTGGGGAGGGTGGGAGGTTCTCAAAAGGGGACGCATGCGCCCGGATCAAAGCTGCTGGCGCTGGTGCAGGTCTGCCAGCAGCCTTGCAATGCCTTCAGGGGGCAGGATGTGGTCCACCGCCAGGGCCGCGAGGGCCGCCTGCGGCATGGTGGGCATGCTGGCGCTGGCAGGGTCTTGCACGATGGTGAGGCCGCCCGCCGCCTGAATGGCTTGCAGGCCGTGCACGCCGTCTTCGTTGGCGCCTGATAGCAGGATGCCCACCAGCCGGGGGCCGTAGTGGTCTGCCGCCGACTCGAACAGCACGTCGATGGAGGGGCGGGAAAAATGCAGGGGAGGGTCCACCGACAGCCCCACATGCGGGCCCTGGGGTCCGGCATCGACCAGCAGGTGGTAGTCCGGTGGCGCAAAACTCACCGATCCTGGCGTGATGGCGTCCTTGTCCTGCGCTTCGCGCATCGGCAGGGCGCAGCGGGGCTGAAAAATCTCCACCAGCAGGCTGCGCCGGTCCCGGGGCAGGTGCAGCACCACCAGCACCGCCGCCTGCAGTGTGGCGGGCAGCGCGGGCAGCAGCTCCAGCAGGGCGTCGATACCGCCCGCAGAGCCGCCCACCACGATGGCGGCGTAGCCCCCGGGGGGCACTGGCCTGGGTGTGTGGGCGGGGCTGCTCACAGCCCGGCCTTCTTGCGGTAGATGCGGTCCTGCAGCACGAAGTCGTCGAACGCATCGGTGTGCGCCGAAAACCGCAGCGACTCCTTGGAGCCCAGGCCCAGAAACCCCCGGTGGCACAGCGACTCGCGGAACAGCCCCAGGGCGCGGTCCTGCAGGTCGCGCTCGAAGTAGATGAGCACATTGCGGCAGGACACCAGATGGACTTCGGCAAACACGCTGTCGGTGGCCAGGCTGTGGTCGGAGAACACCATGTGCTCGCGCAGCCCCTTGTCGAACACCACGCGGCCATAGGCAGCGGCGTAGTAGTCCGACAACGAGCTGCGTCCGCCGGAGCGCGCATGGTTCTCGGTGAACGCCGCCACCCGCGACACGTCGAACACACCCGACTCGGCGGCGCGCAGCGCATGCGGGTTGATGTCGGTGGCGTAGATCAGGGTGCGGTCCAGCAGGCCTTCTTCCTGCAGCAGGATGGCCAGCGAATACACCTCTTCCCCCGCGCTGCACCCGGCCACCCAGACCTTGAGCGACGGGTAGGTGCGCAGCAGCGGCACCACCTCCTGGCGCAGCGCCTGGAAGTAGCTCGGGTCGCGGAACATGTCGCTCACCTGCACGGTGAGGTATTCGAGCAGCGCAGGGAACACGGCGGGCTCGTGCAGCACGCGGTCCTGCAGCTGCGACAGCGTCTTGCAGTCAAACTGCACCAGCGCCGATGCCAGCCGCCGCTTGAGCGACGCCTGCGCGTAGCCCCGGAAGTCGTAGTGGTAGCGGTGGTAGATGGCATCGATCAGCAGGCGCTGCTCGATGTCTGCGGTGCGGGCCTTGCGGTGGGGCATGGCGGGACCTACTTGGGCATCCACACCCGCACGAGGGACAGCAGCTTCTCCACGTCCAGCGGTTTGGCGATGTAGTCATTGGCCCCGGCGGCCAGGCATTTTTCTTGGTCGTCCTTCATGGCCTTGGCGGTCAGCGCGATGATGGGCAGGCGGCGCCATTCGGGGCGGCTGCGGATCTCGCGCATGGCGGTGTAGCCGTCCATCTCCGGCATCATGATGTCCATCAGCACCAGGTCGATGGCGGGCTGGCCGCCGCTGCCGGCGCGCTCCAGCGCCTGCAGGGCCTCCAGGCCGTTGCGCGCGATCTCCACGCGGATGCCGGTGGGCTCCAGGATGCTCGAGAGCGCAAACACGTTGCGCACATCGTCTTCCACCACCAGCACGTTGCGGCCTTCCAGGGCAGTCTCGCGGTTGCGGGCCACCTGCAGCATCTGGCGGTGCTCGGCCGACAGCTCAGACTCCACCTGGTGCAGGAACAGCGTGACTTCGTCGAGCAGCCGCTCGGGCGAGCGCGCGTCCTTGATGATGATGGACTTGGAGAACCGGCGCAGTTGCTGCTCCTCGTCGCGCGACAGGGCACGGCCCGTGTACACGATGACGGGCGGGAAGGAGACGCCGTCCTGCTCCGTCATCTGCTGCAGCAATTCGTAGCCGCTCAGGTCGGGAAGGTTCAGGTCCATCACCATGCAGTCAAACGTCGAGTTGCGCAGCTGCGCGAGCGCCTCGGCCGCTGTGCCTGCGCCCACAATTTCCACGTCGTCGTTGGCCAGCAGGTGGCGCACGCTCTCGCGCTGGCGCTCGTCGTCTTCCACCACCAGCACGCGCCGCAGGTTCTGGGTGAACTTGGCTTCCAGCCGCTGCAGGGCGTGCACCAGTTCGTCGCGCTTGACGGGCTTGAGGGCATAGCCCACGGCTCCCCGGCCTAAAGCCTCTTGCGAGTAGTCGGCGACCGAGACCACATGCACCGGGATGTGGCGCGTGGCCGGGTTGCGCTTGAGCTGGTCGAGCACACCCAGGCCCGAGAAGTCGGGCAGGTTCACGTCCAGCACGATGGCGCTGGGCAGGCTGTGCATTGCATAGGCCAGGCCGTCGGCCGCGTTGTGGGCCAGGTGGCAGTCAAAGTCCATCTCCCGCGCCAGGTCGCTCAGGATTTGCGCAAAGCGCACGTCGTCTTCAATCACCAGAATGCTGCGTGCGCCCGCACGGCGCGGGGCTGCGGGTGCAACTGGTACGGCCACAGGCGGCAAAGCCGGGGCCGAAGGAGCCGGTGCGACTACAGGTGCCGCCGCGTGGGCTGGAGCAGGCGCTGCCAGCGGGGCTGCGGGTTCCGCTTCAGGCGACGGTGGCACCAGCTTCTGGGGCAGCACCAGGGTGAAGACGCTGCCCTCGTCCGGTGTGCTGTGCACGTGGATCGATCCGCCCAGCAGCTGCGCCAGGTCGCGCGAGATCGACAGGCCTAGGCCCGTGCCGCCGTACTTGCGGTGGGTGCTGCCATCAGCCTGGCGGAAGGCCTCGAAGATCAGTTCCTGCTGGTGCGCTGGGATGCCGATGCCCGTGTCCTTGACGGCAAACGACAGGGTGGCGTCCGGGTTGCGCGACACATGCAGTGCCACCGAGCCCTTTTCGGTGAACTTGAGCGCGTTGGACAGCAGGTTCTTCAGCACCTGCCCCAGGCGCTGCGGGTCGGTGTCCAGCGTGGCCGGTACGTCGGGTGCAACAGTGGCAGTGAGCGTCAGGCCCTTCTCTTGTGCCAGCGGGCGCAGCGGGTCGATCAGCGTTTGCAGCGCCTTGGACAGCGTCACCGTTTCCACCGACACCGTGGCCTGGCCAGCCTCGATCTTGGCCAAATCCAGAATGTCGTTGATGAGGGCCAGCAGGTCGTTGCCCGCCGCGTAGATGGTCTGCGCGTACTTCACCTGCTCGGCGCTCAGGTTGCCCGGCTTGTTGTCAGACAGCAGCTTGGCCAGGATCAGGGTGGAGTTGAGCGGCGTGCGCAGCTCGTGGCTCATGTTGGCCAGGAACTCGCTCTTGTACTGGCTGGCCAGCTCCAGCTCGCGGGCCTTGTCCGTCATGGCGCTTTGGGCGCGCAGCAGTTGCTCGCGCTGGTATTCCAGTTGCTGGGTCTGCGCCTCCAGGTGGGCGTTGGTCTGCTCCAGCTCGGTCTGCTGCACCTCCATCTGGGCCTGCGACTCTTGCAGGATGCGGCTTTGCTGCTCCAGCTCCTCGTTGCTCACACGCAGCTCTTCTTGCTGGGTCTGCAGCTCTTCGGACTGGCGCTGGGTTTCTTCCAGCAAGGCTTCCAGGCGGTTGCGGTCAATCCCAGCGCGGATCGCCACCGCCAGAATGCCCGAGGCGCGTTCCATCAGGGTGCGTTCGGGCTCTGTCAGCGGGCGATGAAAGCCCAGTTCGATCACGGCAAACACTTCGCCGTTCTCGATGGCGGGGGCCAGCAGCAGCTCGGTCGGTGCGGACTGGCCGGTGCTAGACGACACCATCAGGTGCCCGGCGGGCACATCGCGCACATGCAGCATCTGGCGCGAGCGCGCGACCTGGCCCACCAGGCCTTCGCCGGGCAGCAGGCGCTGCTCCAGCCGTTCGCGGGGCAGGGCGTAGCCACCAAACAGGGTGAGCGCGCCGTTGCAGTCGGCCACATAGCCGGCCCCCACGGCCGCGCGCAGGTATTGCGCCAGGTATTCGAGCGTGAGCTGGCCCAGGTCCTCCAGCCGGTGGTCGCCCTGGATGCGCTGGCTCAGCCCGTTGAGGCCGGCCGCCACCCAGGACTGCTGCGCCTTGAGACGGTATTCCCGCGCGTTGGCGGCGGCCGACAGGCAGATGAGCACCAGCAGCACGAACGAGCCGCCCCAGGAGTAGTAGGTGGACATGGCCGCAGCCTCCACCCATTGCTTGCGGTCATTCTCCAGCTGTTGGTTCAGCAGCGTGGACAGGTCCGACGCCAGGTCGCGGATGCGGTCCATCAGTACCCGGCCGGTATCACTGCGGGTCACGGCCACGGCGGCTTCCTGGCCCTTGGAGCGGCGCAGTTCAATGGTCTCGCCCAGCTCGCGCAGCTTTTCGTGGCGCAGGTCGTCAATCTGCAGTACCAGGCGGCGCTGCACGGCGTTATCGTCCGTCAGCTCCTTCAGGCGCGCCATGTTGCGCTGCATGGAGCTCAGCGACAGGTTGTAGGGCTGCAGGTAGGTGTCGTCCCCCGTCAGCAGGTAGCCGCGCTGCCCGGTCTCGGCGTCCTTCAGCGACGACACAAACAGGTTGAGGTGGCGCATGGTCACCGTGGTCTCGTCCATGGCTTCCACAGCGTGCGAGCGCACCTGGGCGGTGCGGAAGTTCACCAGCGCGATCAGCACCGTGGCGAGGGCGGCAATCACAAATCCCACCAGCATTCCGCGGGGAACAGCAAAACGCGTGGCGGCCTGGGAGGTCGATGTATGGGGCATGCGTGGGTGCCCCAAAAAGGGCGGGTGCGTTGGGGGAGGATCGGAGACTGTAACGGGTTTTACGCGCCAGTAGGGCGCGGTTACTCGGCCTGCGCGGGCCGCACCTGCAGTTGGCGGCGCTGCTGCTACATTCGGTGCGCCCGTGGGTTGCCACCCGCCGCAGCGCCTTGCTGCCGGGCCTGCTCTTTCTGCATTCGATCGTCCCGCCATGTCGCCGCAATCTGTCCCTGCCCGCAGCCGTTTTTCGCTCTATCTCGACCTGATCCGCTGGGACCGCCCTGCGGGCTGGCTGGTGTGCCTGTGGCCCACGCTGAGTGCGCTGTGGATTGCGGCCGACGGGTTTCCGGGCTGGCATTTGCTGGCGGTGTTTGTGTTGGGCACCATCCTCATGCGCAGCGCGGGCTGCTGTGTGAACGACGTGGCCGACCGCGACTTTGACAAGCACGTCAAGCGCACGGCGCAGCGCCCGGTGACCACCGGTGCAGTGTCGGTGAAGGAGGCGCTGGGCCTGGGCGCGGTGCTGGCGCTGGTGTCTTTTGGCCTGGTGCTCACCACCAACATGGCGGCCGTCCTGTGGTCTGTGCCCGCCGTGCTGGTGGCCATTGCCTACCCGTTTACCAAGCGCATCATTGCCATGCCGCAGGCGGTGCTGGGCATAGCGTTCAACTTCGGCATCGTGATAGCGTTTGCCGCGGTGCAGGGCAGCGTGCCTGCGGTGGCGTGGTGGATGTGGCTGGGCAACCTGTTCTGGGTGCTGGCCTACGACACCGAATACGCCATGGTGGACCGTGACGACGATCTCAAGATCGGCATCAAGACCTCGGCCATCACCCTGGGGCGGCTGGATGTGGCCGCCATCGTGGTGTTCTATCTGCTTTTTTTGGGAATTTGGGCGGTAGCGCTACAACCATATGCCCTGGGTGCTATTTTTTATGTAGCGCTTGCGGTGGCGTTGGCCCAGGCCGTGTGGCACTTCACGCTCATCCGCACCCGCACCCGCGAGGGCTGCTTCAAGGCGTTCCGCATCAACCACTGGCTGGGCGCCACGGTGTTTGCGGGCATTGCGGGCAGTTATCTGGTGCGCGCAATGTTCACCAATTGATAGCGGTCAGCGCTTGATCGACTAGCGCTACCGCCCTAAAACATCAAGATCCGAACTCGTTGCCCAATTCGTTGGCACGTTTTTCGGCCGCGCGCATGGCGGCCTCGAATGCCTGGGACACACCGCTGGCTTCCATCGACTGCAGGGCGGCATAGGTGGTGCCCCCCTTGGAGGTGACGCGTTCGCGCAGCACAGCGGGGGATTCGTCGGAACGGCGGGCCAGCTCGGACGCGCCCACAAAGGTGCCCACGGCCAGCTTGTGCGCCTGCGCGTCGGACAGGCCCATGCCCACTCCCGCACGCGTCATGGCTTCGAGGAAATAGAACACATAGGCCGGGCCCGAGCCCGACAGGGCGGTGACGGCGTCGAGCTGGGTCTCGCTCTCCACCCACAGGAACTCGCCGGTGGAGTCCATGATGGCTTCCACGCTCTGACGCTCGGCCGCGGTCACGGCGGGGCGCGCGTAGATCGCGCTCATGCCCTTGCCCACCAGCGCAGGCGTGTTGGGCATGGTGCGCACGATGCGCTCGGTGGAGAGCCACTGGGCGATGCTGTCAGAGCGAATGCCCGCCGCCACGCTCAGGTGCAGGGCCTGCTGCGTGTGGGCCTTGGCCTGTGCCGCAGCGTCCTTGAAGGTCTGGGGCTTGACCGCCCAGACCACGATGCTGGCGCGCTGCAGTGCGGGGCCAGCCTCGGGTTGCGCGATGAGGCCGAAGTTCTTGAGCAGCGCCTCGCGCGTGGGGGCGTAGGGCTCGACCACCTCGATCTGGCTGGCCGGGTGGCCCTGGCGGATCAGCCCGCCAATGATGGCGCTGGCCATGTTGCCGCCGCCGATGAAGGCGATGGTGGGGAGGGAGGAGTTTGCTGTGGCTGGAGCGGGGGAGGTCATTTTGCGGGCAGGCTGGAAAGGGAGAGCCGATGGTAGCGCCGCTAGACCTACGAGTTGCTCGAAGACCTGTGCAACTGGCGAGGCCAAAGCCAGTGCTCCCGCGCAAGGGCCGCCAGCAATCCCAAGTAGGGGCGCTGGGAGCGTCCCCCTCCGCGAGCAAAGCGAAGCAGAGAAGGGGGAAGGCGCGCAGCGCCTCAGGGGGAGCTACTCAGCTACTGTTTGGCGAACAGCGTGTTCCCAGTTCGCCATCAGCTCCTGCGCGCGCGCACTGCTGAGCGTGGGCACAAAGCGGCGGTCGGCGCGCCACAGTTGCGAGAGTTCATCCGTGCTGCGGTACACGCCGCTCGACAGCCCCGCCAGGTAGGCCGCGCCCAGGGCCGTGGTCTCGATGACCGCAGGCCGCACCACCGGGATGCCGAGCAGGTCGGCCTGGAACTGCATCAGCAGGTCGTTGATGCACGCGCCGCCGTCCACGCGCAATTCGCTCACCGGGGCGCCGCCGGCGGCCACGGCGTCGCGGCTCATGGCCAGCAGCAGGGCGGCGCTTTGGTAGGCGATGCTTTCGAGCGCAGCGCGCGCAATGTGCCCCAGTGTGGTGCCGCGCGTCAGGCCCGTGATGGTGCCGCGTGCGTCGGGCTTCCAGTAGGGGGCGCCCAGGCCGGTGAAGGCGGGCACCATCATCACGCCGCCCGAGTCGGGCACGCTTTGGGCCAGCGACTCGACCTCGCCGCTGGTGGAGATGGCGCGCAGGCCGTCGCGCAGCCACTGCACCACGGCGCCGCCCACAAACACGCTGCCTTCCATGGCGAATTCAGGCTGGGCGGTGGCCTGGGCCGCGCTGGTGGTGAGCAGGCCGTTCTGCGAGGTCTGGAACGTGCTGCCCGTGTGCATGAGCATGAAGCAGCCGGTGCCGTAGGTGTTCTTGGCCATGCCCGCCGTGAAGCAGGCCTGGCCGAACAACGCGCTTTGCTGGTCGCCCGCCACGCCGCCGATGCGGATGGCGTGGCCCAACAGGTCGACAGCGGTATCGCCAAAGTGGGCACTCGATGGCAGCACCTCGGGCATCAGTGCCTTGGGGATGCGCAGCAGCGCCAGCAGTTCGTCGTCCCACTGGTTGGTGTGCACATTGAACAGCATGGTGCGCGAGGCGTTGCTCACGTCCGTCACATGCACCTTGCCGTGGGTGAGCTTCCACATCAGCCAGCTGTCCACCGTGCCAAAGGCCAGTTCGCCGCGCTCGGCCGCGTCGCGCGCGCCGGGCACGTGGTCCAGCATCCACTGCAGCTTGGTGCCCGAGAAATACGCATCCACCAGCAGGCCGGTCTTGGCCTGGATGGTGGCGGCGTGGCCTTGGCTTCGCAGCTGGGCGCACGCGGGCTCGGCGCGCCGGTCCTGCCACACGATGGCGTGGTGCACGGGCTGGCCGGTTTTGCGGTTCCAGAGCACCGTGGTTTCGCGCTGGTTGGTGATGCCGACGGCGCGTATGTCGCGGGCCGCAATGCCCGCCTTGGCCAGCGCGTCGCGCGCGGTGGCGAGCTGGGTGCGCCAGATCTCCAGCGGGTCGTGCTCCACCCAGCCGGGCTGGGGGTAAATCTGCGGCAGCTCCAGCTGCGCCTGCGCCACGATGTGGCCGCCTTCGTCAAAAACGATGCTGCGGGAGCTGGAGGTGCCTTGGTCGAGGGCGAGCAAGTAGGTCATGGGGCAAAGGATAGGGGAAGCTACGCGGCCACCGTGCAGATGACTTCAGCATCTTGCAGCAGGGCCGGGAAGGGTTGTGGCGGCGGTGCGTCGGTGAACAGTCGGTCGATCTGCGCCAGCGTGGCCAGTTGCACCATGGCCGGGCGGTTGAACTTGCTGAAGTCGGCCGCCAGCCAGACTTCGCGCGCGTGTTCGATGATGGTTTGCGCCACCTTCACTTCGCGGTAGTCGAAGTCGCGCAGCGACCCGTCCGGCTCGATGCCCGAAATGCCGATGAGCGCAATGTCCACCTTGAACTGGCGGATGAAATCCACCGCCGCTTCGCCCACGATGCCCCGGTCGCGCGCGCGCACCACGCCGCCCGCCACGATGACCTCGCACTCGGGGTTGCCGCTCAGGATGGCGGCCACATTCAGGTTGTTGGTGATCACGCGCAGGCCCCGGTGGTGCAGCAGCGCCTTGGCAATGGCCTCGGTGGTGGTGCCGATGTTCAGGATCAGCGAGCAGTCGTTGGGCACCTGTTCGGCCACGGCGCGCGCAATGCGTGCCTTGCCTTCGGCATGCAGGTTTTCGCGCTGGGTGTGTGCCAGGTTCTCCACCGTAGAGCTGGGCACGCGCACGCCGCCATGAAAGCGCGTGAGCAGTCCCGACTCCGCCAGGCGCTGCACGTCGCGGCGCACCGTCTGCAGCGTGACCCCCAGGGTGTCGGCAAGTTGTTCCACCGTGGCGGACTTGCGCGCGCGCACTTCTTCGAGGAGTTGGAGTTGGCGGGGATTGGTGTTCACGGTGGGGTGTGGTGCGCAGTGGTTTGTCACCGAATCGTAACGAATCTGAAACATCCGCTTGGGCGCCCGGTGGCACGCTAAAGACTGTAAATCGAACAAAAACGAATTGATTAAGGGTAAACCTTGATTCGATTCGAATAAAAAGGAACAAAAATGAAAAAGATCGAAATTTGAGGGCTGCCGTGCGTGTGTGCAGCCCTTTCACACAGGCCGCAGGGCCGGAAGAGGATGCTTCATGCAGCTGGCGTTGGACAGCATCAGCAAAAAAGTCGGGGCGCAGACCTGGCTGTACGACATGAACCTGTCGCTGCAGCCCAATGCCGTGACGGTGTTGCTGGGGGCGACCCAGGCGGGCAAGACCAGCCTGATGCGCATCATGGCGGGGCTGGATGTGCCCACCCACGGGCGCGTGTTGGTGGATGGCAAGGACGTGACGGGCACCCCTGTGCGCGATCGCAATGTGGCCATGGTGTATCAGCAGTTCATCAACTACCCCTCGATGAAGGTGGCGGCCAACATCGCATCGCCCCTGAAGCTGCGCGGCGAAAAGAACATCGACGCCCGCGTGCGTGAAATCGCCAGCCGCCTGCACATCGACATGTTTCTGGACCGCTACCCGGCCGAGCTGTCGGGCGGGCAGCAGCAGCGCGTGGCCTTGGCCCGCGCCCTGGCCAAGGGCGCGCCGCTGATGCTGCTGGACGAACCCTTGGTGAACCTGGACTACAAGCTGCGCGAAGAGCTGCGCGAGGAGCTGACCCAGCTGTTTGCCGCCGGCCAGTCCACCGTGGTCTACGCCACCACCGAGCCGGGCGAGGCCCTGCTGCTGGGCGGCTACACGGCGGTGCTGGACGAAGGCCAGCTGCTGCAGTACGGCCCCACGGCCGAGGTGTTCCATGCGCCCAATTCGCTGCGCGTGGCGCGCGCTTTCAGCGACCCGCCGATGAACCTGATTGCCGCCTCGGCAACCCCTGCCGGGGTGCGCTTGCAGGGCGGCCTGGAGCTGAGCGTGCCGCTGCCACAAGGCGTGGCGGCAGCCGCCGGCCTCACCGTGGGCGTGCGCGCCAGTGCGCTGCGGGTTGCGGCCCGCCCGGGCGACGTCAGCGTGGCCGGGGTGGTGGAGCTGGCCGAGATTTCGGGCTCCGACACCTTTGTGCACGCGGCCACGCCCTGGGGCGACCTGGTGGCGCAGCTGACCGGCGTGCATTACTTTGAACTGGGCACGCCCATCACGCTGCACCTGGATCCCGCCCAGGCCTACGTGTTTGGTGCCGACGGCCGACTGGCCTGGGCGCCCGCCCGGCCTGCTACCGCACAAGGAGGGCGCTGACATGGCCCGCATCAGCCTGGACCTGGCGCATTCGTACAAGCCCAACCCGCAGCAGGACAGCGACTACGCGCTGCTGCCGCTCAAGATGGAGTTCGAGGACGGCGGTGCCTACGCGCTGCTCGGCCCCTCGGGCTGTGGCAAGACCACCATGCTCAACATCATGTCGGGGCTGCTCGTGCCCTCGCATGGCAAGGTGCTGTTCGACGGCCGCGACGTGACGCGCGCCAGCCCGCAGGAGCGCAACATCGCCCAGGTGTTTCAGTTCCCCGTGATCTACGACACCATGACGGTGGCCGAGAACCTGGCCTTCCCTCTGCGCAACCGCAAGGTGCCCGAGGACCAGATCAAGCAGCGTGTGGGCGTGATCGCCGAGATGCTGGAGATGAGCGGCCAGCTCAACCAGCGCGCAGCAGGCCTGGCGGCCGATGCCAAGCAGAAGATTTCGCTGGGCCGTGGCCTGGTGCGCGCGGATGTGGCTGCCGTGCTGTTCGACGAGCCGCTCACGGTGATTGACCCACACCTCAAGTGGCAGCTGCGGCGCAAGCTCAAGCAGATCCACCACGAACTCAAGCTCACGCTGATCTATGTGACCCACGACCAGGTGGAGGCGCTGACCTTTGCCGACCAGGTGGTGGTGATGACGCGCGGCAAGGCCGTGCAGGTGGGGTCGGCGGACGCCTTGTTCGAGCGGCCTGCGCACACCTTCGTGGGGCACTTCATTGGTTCGCCGGGCATGAACTTCCTGCCGGCGCACAGCGAGGGTGACAGCCTCACCGTGGCCGGGAATCGCCTGGCCAGTCCCGTGGGCCGCACGCTACCCGCTGGCGCCCTGCAGGTCGGCATCCGGCCCGAATACCTGGCGCTGGCCCAGCCGCAACAGGCCGGTGCACTGCCCGGCACGGTGGTGCAGGTGCAGGACATCGGCACCTACCAGATGCTGACCGCCAAGGTGGGCGAGCACACCGTCAAGGCGCGTTTCACGCCCGAGACGCGCCTGCCATCGGCCGGTGACACGGCCTGGCTGCAGGTGCTGGGTGAGCACACCTGCTTTTACAAAAATGAGGAGTTGCTGGCATGAGCGCAACCACCAAACCCGTCAACCAGAAAGCCTGGTTCCTGATCCTGCCCGTGATTCTGTGTGTGGCCTTCTCGGCCATCCTGCCGCTGATGACGGTGGTGAACTACTCGGTGCAGGACATCATCAGCCCCGAGCGCCGCGTGTTTGTGGGCACCGAGTGGTTCGTGCAGGTGATGCGCGACGAGGAGCTGCACGCCGCGCTGCTGCGCCAGCTCACCTTCTCGCTGGCCGTGCTGGCGGTGGAGATTCCGCTGGGCATCCTGCTGGCGCTGTCCATGCCCGCGCAGGGCTGGAAGTCGTCCGCCGTGCTGGTGGTGGTGGCGCTGTCGCTGCTGATTCCCTGGAACGTGGTGGGCACCATCTGGCAGATCTATGGCCGTGCCGACATCGGCCTCATGGGCCGGCTGCTGCAGGAGATGGGCATCGAATACAGCTACACCGGCAACGCCACGCAGGCCTGGCTCACGGTGCTGCTGATGGACGTGTGGCACTGGACGCCGCTGGTCGCGCTGCTGGCGTTTGCCGGTCTGCGCTCCATCCCCGACGCGTACTACCAGGCGGCCCGCATTGACGGCGCGAGCAAGTTCGCAGTGTTCCGCTACATCCAGCTGCCCAAGATGCGTGGTGTGCTGATGATTGCGGTGCTGCTGCGCTTCATGGACAGCTTCATGATCTACACCGAGCCGTTCGTGCTCACCGGAGGCGGGCCGGGCAATGCCACCACCTTCCTGAGTCAGTACCTCACGACCAAGGCCGTGGGGCAGTTCGACCTGGGCCCTGCCGCAGCGTTCTCGCTGATCTATTTCTTCATCATCCTGCTGCTGTGCTTCATCCTCTACAACTGGATGCAGCGCGTGGGCACCGCCAGCAACGAAGGAGCCGGCCATGAATGAAAAGCGCTTCCAGAAGCGGTCGATCTTTCTGGTGGTCTACCTGCTGTTCGCACTGTTGCCCATCTACTGGATGGTCAACATGAGCTTCAAGACGAACGAGGAGATCCTGTCGACCTTCACGTTCTTCCCCCAGCACTTCACCTGGGCCAACTACAAGACCATCTTCACGGACGAGTCCTGGTATTCGGGCTACATCAACAGCCTGATCTATGTGGGCATCAACACGGTGATCTCGCTCACGGTGGCGCTGCCTGCGGCCTATGCGTTCAGCCGCTACCAGTTTCTGGGTGACAAGCATGTGTTCTTCTGGCTGCTGACCAACCGCATGACGCCACCGGCCGTGTTTTTGCTGCCGTTCTTTCAGCTGTACACGACCGTGGGGCTGATGGACACGCACATCGCGGTGGCGCTGGCGCACCTGCTCTTCAACGTGCCGCTGGCGGTGTGGATTCTCGAAGGCTTCATGAGCGGCATCCCGCGCGAGATCGACGAGACGGCGTACATCGACGGCTACAGCTTTCCGCGCTTTTTCGTGACCATCTTCCTGCCGCTGATCAAGGCAGGGGTGGGGGTGGCGGCGTTCTTCTGCTTCATGTTCAGCTGGGTGGAGCTGCTGCTGGCCCGCACGCTGACCAGCGTGAACGCCAAGCCCATCGTGGCCACGATGACACGCACGGTGAGCGCGAGCGGCATGGACTGGGCGACGCTGGCCGCCGCCGGGGTGCTGACCATCGTGCCCGGCGCCATCGTGATCTGGTTTGTGCGGCACTACATCGCAAAAGGCTTTGCGATGGGCCGGGTTTGATATGAGGGGAAGCCGACCTATGAACCACAACAACCCGCAGCAGAGCGCGCTCTGCTTCCCAAGCCAGCGGCAGCCACGGAGCGGGCTTTGCCCGGCCGCGGGCTGCGTCCCCCTGGGGGGAAGCGCCGCAGGCGCTCAGGGGGGTACCCATGTTTGACTGGATGGCCTGGACGTTGCCGGTGGCGGTGTTCTTCACGTGCATCGTGCTGATGCTGATCGGCATGACGGTGTGGGAGATCAAGTCGCCCACGACGATGCGCAAGGGCTTCTTGCCGCTGGAAACCACGCGCGGTGACCGGCTCTTTATCGGCCTGCTGTCAGCGGCCTACGTGAACCTGATTTTTGTGGGCATCAGCGGCAAGCTGGTCCAGTGGTTCAGCCTGTCGGCCGAGCCGTCGGTGTGGATCAGCTTTGTGGCGTCGATGGCGCTCTTGGTGCTGATCCTGCGCAAGGGTTGAAGCAAAAACAGCCGGTAGCGCTAGAGGAATATGCGCTGCTAGCTATTGATTTTGTAGTGTCGAAGGCCTGGCCTGGTTCCCCCCCGGGTTGGTGCCGGTCTACCAATGGGGGTCTCAATCTGAGAGGAGACAGCAATGAAGATGCAGTTCAAGGCGATCGCTTTCGCCGCCGCGGCTCTGGCGATGGGGCAGGCTGCCTGGGCCGGCGAGGCCGAGGCCAAGAAGTGGATCGACAGCGAATTCCAGCCATCCACGCTGAGCAAAGACCAGCAGATGGCCGAGATGAAGTGGTTCATCGACGCAGCCAAAAAACTCCAGGCCAAGGGCGTGAAGGAAATTTCGGTCGTTTCCGAAACCATCACCACGCACGAGTACGAGTCCAAGACGCTCGCCAAGGCGTTTGAAGAAATCACCGGCATCAAGGTCAAGCACGACCTGATCCAGGAAGGTGACGTGGTCGAGAAGCTGCAGACCTCCATGCAGTCGGGCAAGTCCATTTATGACGGCTGGATCTCGGACTCGGACCTGATCGGCACGCACTACCGCTACGGCAAGATCATGAACCTGACCGACTACATGGGCGGCGCAGGCAAGGAGTGGACCAACCCCGGCATCGACATCAAGGACTACATCGGCACCAAGTTCACCACGGCGCCCGATGGCAAGCTGTACCAGTTGCCCGACCAGCAGTTCGCCAACCTGTACTGGTTTCGCGCCGACCTGTTCGACCGCAAGGACCTGAAGGACAAGTTCAAGGCCAAGTACGGCTACGACCTGGGCGTGCCGCTGAACTGGTCGGCCTATGAAGACATCGCCGAGTTCTTCACCAACGATGTGAAGAACATCGACGGCAAGCCGATCTATGGTCACATGGACTACGGCAAGAAGGACCCGTCGCTGGGCTGGCGCTTCACCGATGCCTGGCTGTCCATGGCAGGTTCTGCCGACATTGGCACGCCCAACGGCCTGCCGATCGACGAGTGGGGTATCCGCGTGGCCGACGACAAGTGCACCCCCGTGGGCGCCAGCGTGGCCCGTGGCGGTGCGACCAACTCGCCTGCCGCCGTCTACGCCCTCACCAAGTACGTGGACTGGATGAAGAAGTACGCGCCCAAGGAAGCCACAGGCATGACCTTCGGCGAAGCCGGCCCTGTGCCCGCCCAGGGCCAGATCGCCCAGCAGATCTTCTGGTACACCGCCTTCACGGCCGACATGACCAAGCCCGGCCTGCCCGTGGTGAACGCTGACGGCACGCCCAAGTGGCGCATGGCCCCCGGCCCCAACGGCCCGTACTGGAAGCAGGGCATGCAGAACGGCTACCAGGACGTGGGCAGCTGGACCTTCTTCAAGGACCACGACGCCAACAAGACGGCCGCTGCCTGGCTCTACGCCCAGTTCGTGACCGCCAAGACCACGTCGCTGAAGAAGACCATGGTGGGCCTGACCCCGATCCGCGAGTCGGACATCCAGTCCAAGGCCATGACCGACATGGCACCCAAGCTGGGTGGCCTGGTGGAGTTCTACCGCAGCCCTGCCCGCGTGGCATGGTCGCCCACCGGCACCAACGTGCCTGACTACCCCAAGCTGGCCCAGCTGTGGTGGAAGAACGTGGCCCAGGCGGTGACGGGTGAAAAGACGCCCCAGGGCGCCATGGACACCCTGGCTGACGAAATGGACCAAGTGATGGCCCGCCTGGAGCGTGCCGGCATGGCCCACTGCGCGCCCAAGCTGAACCCCAAGAGCGATCCTTCCAAGTGGCTGAGCGACAAGCAGGCACCTTGGGCCAAGCTCGCCAATGAGAAGCCCAAGGGCCAGACGATTGCCTACAACACGCTGCTGCAGGCGTGGAAGGACGGCAAGACGCGCTGATCCACAGATCAAGGGGTTCTTGTAACCACCATTGATCGGCAGCCAGGGCTCACAAGGTCTCTGGCTGCCTTTTTTGCTCCATACCGCCCCGGCCTGCATAGGGCTTGGGGCGGGTTCTCACCCCGGGAGTGTCAGGAATTCAAGGGTAAACCCTTGGTTTTTACTCCGCCCATGGACAATCACCCCATGACCATTGCCACCGCTCCCCTCCCCACACGGCGCGCCGACCTCCTGGCCCGCCTGGCCCAGCCGCACCAATACGACCTCGCCGTGATCGGCGGGGGCGCGACGGGCCTGGGGGTGGCGCTGGATGCTGCGGCACGCGGCTTCAGCGTGGTGCTGGTGGATTCCCACGATTTCGCCAAAGGGACGTCGTCCCGCGCCACGAAGCTGGTGCATGGCGGAGTCCGTTACCTGGCGCAGGGCAATATCGCCCTGGTGCGCGAGGCGCTGCACGAGCGCACCACGCTGCTGCACAACGCCCCCCATCTGGCGCAGCCGCTGCCTTTCGTGATGCCGTCGTACCGTTTCTGGGAAACCCCCTTTTACGGCGTCGGACTGATGATGTACGACGCGCTGGCGGGCAAGGCGGGCCTGGGCGCCACCCAGTTCCTGGGGCGCGAGAGCACCCTGCGGTGCCTGCCCACTGCCCGGACCGAGGGCCTGAAAGGCGGGGTCAAATATTGGGACGGCCAGTTTGACGATGCGCGCCTGGCTCTGGCGCTGGCGCGCACGGCGGCCAGCCTGGGCGCCTTGCTGGTCAATTACTGCCCAGCCAAGTCGCTGGTCCACGAGGCCGGCAAGGTCGTGGGCTTTGTCTGCGAGGACGCGGACAGCGGCCAGCAGTTCACCGTACGCGCCCGCTCGGTGGTCAACGCCACGGGCGTGTGGGTGGACACCCTGCGCCAGATGGACGGCGAAGCCATCGGGCGGCCCGTCAAGCCCATGGTGGCGCCCAGCCAGGGCGTGCACATTGTGGTGGACCGGGAGTTCTTGCCGTCCGACCACGCCTTGATGGTGCCCAAGACGGCCGATGGCCGCGTGCTGTTTGCCGTACCCTGGCTGGGCAAACTCATTCTGGGCACCACCGACAGTCCGCGCCAGGACGTGGTGCGGGAGCCCGAGCCCTTTCGGGAGGAAGTGCGTTTTATCCTGGAGGAGTCCGCCCGCTACCTGACCCGCGCGCCCCGCGTCGAGGACATCCGGAGCATCTGGGTGGGCTTGCGCCCGCTGGTCAAGCCGCAGGACGACGATGGCGATAACACCAAGAAGATCAGCCGGGAACACACGGTGCTGGCGAGTCGCAGCGGCCTGATCACCGTGACCGGCGGAAAATGGACCACCTACCGGGCCATGGCCGAAGATGTGTTGCAAAAATGCTTCACCACGGGTCTGCTGCCCGAAAAGCCTGCCGGTGTGACGAACCAGCTGCCGCTGGTGGGCACGCCACGGGAGCCGGTCCAGCACCGGATCAGCGACGCCCAGGGGCTGCACTCCTATGGCAGCGAAGCGGCCGAAGTGCGGGCAACGCTTGGCGCGCAAACGGATCTGGGTGGCGGCCTGACCGAGGCCATGGTGCGCTTTGCGGCCCGTTTTGAATACGCCTGCACTGTGGAGGATGTGCTGGCGCGCCGCTCGCGCCTGCTGTTCCTGGACGCCCGCAAGGCCCTGGAGCTGGCGCCCGTCGTCGCCCGTATCCTGCGCGAAGAGCTGGGCTCTGACCCGCAACTGGACGCCTTCCTGGCGCTGGCGCCCCAGTATCTGCATGTGCCTGCATAACACGGGCTTGACTTCCCGAAAGTGTTTTGCAATAATCGAGGGCTTCGCGTTTCCTACGTGAAGTTTCTGCCCAGCGGGAAGTGCTGCAAATGGTTTGCGGTGCGGACGACGGGCCCAAGACTGACTGGCTGATTTGCAGCCCTTGAGAAGTTCTCTGGGGCTGTTGTCTTCTGGTGCAAGTTGGGAATATTGAAATGATCCAGACAGAATCTCGGTTAGAGGTTGCCGACAATACCGGCGCCAAGTCCGTCCTTTGCATCAAGGTGCTGGGTGGCTCGAAGCGTCGCTATGCAAGCGTTGGCGACATCATCAAGGTGAGCATCAAAGAAGCCGCTCCACGTGGCCGCGTCAAAAAAGGCGAGGTTTACAGCGCAGTGGTGGTTCGCACGGCGAAGGGTATTCGTCGCGGCGACGGTTCGCTCGTCAAATTCGACGGCAATGCTGCAGTGTTGCTGAATGCAAAGTTGGAGCCTATCGGCACCCGCATCTTTGGACCCGTGACGCGTGAACTGCGTACCGAGAAGTTCATGAAGATCGTGTCCCTGGCTCCTGAAGTTCTCTAAGGACGCGCCATGAACAAGATTCGCAAGGGCGACGAAGTCATCGTGCTGACCGGCCGTGACAAGGGTAAGCGTGGCACTGTCACGCTGCGCAAGGATGATTCCCACCTCGTCATCGACGGCATCAACCTGGTCAAGAAGCATGCCAAGCCGAACCCCATGAAGGGTACGACCGGCGGCATCATCGAAAAGGCCATGCCGATTCACCAGTCCAATGTGGCCATCTTCAATGCCGCTACTGGCAAGGCTGATCGCGTGGGCATCAAGGTGCAGGCTGACGGTTCGCGCGTTCGCGTGTTCAAGTCCAGCGGCGCTGAAATCAAGGCGGCCTAAGGGGTAAACATGGCACGACTCCAAGACATTTACCGCGACAAGATCGCTCCCGAACTGACCAAGCAGTTCGGTTACACCTCGCCGATGCAGGTTCCCCGTCTGACCAAGATCACCCTGAATATGGGCGTGAGCGAAGCAGTCTCGGACAAGAAGGTGATGGATAACGCCGTGGCCGACCTGACCAAGATTGCCGGTCAGAAGCCTGTGGTGACCAAGGCCAAGAAGGCTATCGCCGGTTTCAAGATCCGCGAAGGCCAGGCCATCGGTTGCATGGTCACGCTGCGTGGCGTGCAGATGTATGAGTTCCTGGACCGTTTCGTGACCGTGGCTCTGCCCCGCGTTCGTGACTTCCGTGGTATCTCCGGTCGCGCTTTCGACGGCCGTGGCAACTACAACATCGGCGTCAAAGAACAGATCATCTTCCCTGAAATTGAGTACGACAAGGTTGACGCTTTGCGCGGTCTCAATATCAGCATCACCACGACGGCCAAGTCTGACGAAGAAGCCAAGGCGCTTCTCGCTGGTTTCCGTTTCCCGTTCAAGAACTGAGGCGAAGCATGGCTAAAGTAGCTTTGATCCAGCGCGAACTGAAGCGCGAAAAACTGGCAGCCAAGTACGCAACCAAGTATGCGGAACTGAAGGCAATCGCTGGCGATGCCAAGCGCAGCGACGAAGAGCGTGATGCAGCCCGCCTGGGCCTGCAAAAGCTCCCCCGCAATGCCAACCCCACGCGTCAGCGCAACCGTTGCGAAATCACCGGTCGTCCACGCGGCACCTTCCGTCAATTCGGTCTGGCTCGCGCCAAGATCCGCGAACTGGCTTTCAATGGCGACATCCCCGGTGTCACCAAGGCCAGCTGGTAAGCAGGCAGGAGAGATTAAACATGAGCATGAGTGATCCCATCGCTGACTTGCTGACCCGCATCCGTAATGCACAGATGGTCTCCAAGGCCACGGTTCTGGTGCCTTCTTCCAAAGTGAAGATCGCCATCGCCCAAGTGCTGAAGGACGAAGGTTATATCGACGGCTTCCAGGTCAAGACCGAAGCTGGCAAGTCCGAACTCGAAATTGCCCTGAAGTACTACGCAGGCCGTCCCGTGATTGAGCGCATCGAGCGCGTCAGCCGCCCTGGTCTGCGTGTCTACAAAGGCCGTGATTCCATTCCACAAGTCATGAACGGTCTGGGTGTGGCAATTGTCACGACGCCCAAGGGCGTGATGACCGATCGCAAGGCGCGCGCTACCGGTGTCGGTGGCGAAGTGCTCTGCTACGTGGCCTAACCCGCGGCATTGAGGAGAAACTGAAATGTCCCGAGTAGGAAAAATGCCCGTGACCATCCCCGCAGGTGTGGATGTGTCCGTGAAGAGCGACCAGATCTCCGTCAAGGGTTCTGGCGGCACCCTGTCGCTGGCGCAAAACGCGCTGGTGAAGGTGTCCAGCAATGACGGCAAGCTCAGCTTTGAGCCTGCCAATGATTCCCGCGAAGCCAATGCCATGAGCGGCACGATTCGCCAGTTGGTCAACAACATGGTGGTCGGTGTCAGCAAGGGCTTTGAAAAGAAGCTGAGCCTGGTGGGCGTGGGTTACAAGGCTGCTGCAGCCGGTTCCAAGCTCAATCTGGCCGTCGGTTATTCGCACCCGGTCAACATCGAGATGCCCGCTGGTATCACGGTTGCCACCCCCACGCCCACAGAAGTGGTGATCAAGGGTGCCGATCGTCAACGCGTCGGTCAGATCGCTGCTGAGATCCGTGCTGTTCGTCCACCCGAGCCCTACAAGGGCAAGGGCATCCGCTATGCGGACGAAAAGATCACGATCAAAGAGACCAAGAAGAAATAAGGAGCTGCAACATGTTGACCAAGAAAGAGCAGCGTCTTCGTCGTTCGCGTCAGACCCGCATCCGCATTGCACAGCAAGGCGTGGCGCGTCTCACCGTGAACCGTACGAACCTCCATATCTACGCCAGTGTGATTTCCGGCGACGGCAGCAAGGTGCTGGCAAGCGCTTCGACGGCAGAAGCCGACGTGCGCAAGTCGCTCGGCGGTTCGGGCAAGGGTGGCAACGCCGCTGCAGCCCAGGTCATCGGCAAGCGTATCGCTGAAAAGGCGAAGGCTGCAGGTGTCGAGAAGGTTGCATTTGATCGCGCAGGCTTTGCCTACCACGGTCGCGTCAAGGCTCTGGCCGACGCAGCCCGTGAAGCCGGCCTGCAGTTCTAAGCGGAGCGGAATACAAAATGGCTAAATTTCAACCCAAAGTGCAAGACGAAGGTCGTGACGACGGTCTGCGCGAAAAAATGATCGCGGTCAACCGCGTGACCAAAGTCGTGAAGGGTGGCCGTATCCTCGGTTTCGCTGCACTGACGGTGGTTGGCGACGGTGATGGCCGCGTGGGCATGGGCAAGGGCAAGTCCAAGGAAGTGCCTGCTGCTGTGCAAAAGGCGATGGAAGAAGCTCGCCGCAACATGGTCAAGGTGTCCCTGAAGAACGGCACCATCTATCACAACGTGACCGGCCACCACGGCGCGGCTGTCGTGATGATGGCTCCCGCTCCCAAGGGTACCGGTATCATCGCCGGCGGCCCGATGCGCGCAGTCTTTGAAGTGCTGGGTGTGACCGACATCGTGGCCAAGAGCCATGGTTCGTCCAATCCCTACAACATGGTCCGTGCTACCTTTGATGCGCTCGTCAATTCGACGACTCCGTCGAACGTTGCAGCCAAGCGCGGCAAGACAGTCGAAGACATCTTCGCCTGAACCGGAGCCTGAATATGACAACGCAACAAACCGTCAAGATTCAACTGGTGCGCAGCCCGATTGGCACCAAGGAATCGCACCGCGCCACCGTCCGTGGCCTGGGTCTGCGCAAGCTGAACAGCGTCAGCGAATTGAAGGATTCGCCCGAAGTTCGCGGCATGATTAACAAGATCAGCTACCTGGTCAAAATCGTCTGAGAGATAGATCATGGAACTCAATAGCATCAAGCCCGCAGACGGCGCCAAGCATGCCAAGCGCCGCGTAGGCCGTGGTATCGGCTCCGGCCTGGGCAAGACCGCTGGCCGTGGTCACAAGGGCCAAAAGTCCCGCTCCGGTGGCTACCACAAGGTGGGCTTCGAAGGCGGTCAAATGCCTCTGCAACGTCGCTTGCCCAAGCGCGGCTTCAAGTCGCACCTGCTCAAGTTCAATGCGGAAGTGACGCTGACAGCCCTGGACCAACTGGGTCTGGCTGAAGTGGACGTTCTGGCACTGAAGCAAGCTGGTCTGGTGGGCGAGCTGGCCAAGGTGGTCAAGGTCATCAAGAGCGGTTCCCTGACCAAGGCAGTCAAGCTGTCTGGCGTGGGCGCTACGGCAGGTGCCAAGGCAGCCATCGAAGCTGCTGGCGGCAGCGTCGCCTGAGTGTGGCACTGAAGGAAGGCATCTGTGGCTACTAGCGCGGCTCAAATTGCAAAGACCGGAAAATTCGGCGACCTGCGTCGGCGTCTGGTTTTTCTGTTGCTGGCGCTGGTCGTGTATCGCATCGGGGCGCATATCCCTGTGCCAGGCATCGATCCAGCCCAACTTCAGCAGCTGTTCAGTGGCCAGCAGGGCGGCATCCTGAACTTGTTCAACATGTTCTCGGGTGGCGCGCTGTCGCGTTTCACGGTGTTTGCTTTGGGGATCATGCCGTACATCTCGGCATCGATCATCATGCAGCTGATGACGTACGTGCTGCCCGCCTTCGAGCAGTTGAAGAAGGAAGGCGAAGCCGGCCGCCGGAAGATCACGCAGTACACCCGTTATGGGACCCTGGGCTTGGCCCTGTTCCAGTCGCTGGGTATTGCAGTAGCCCTTGAAAGCTCTGCAGGTCTGGTACTGAGCCCCGGTTTTGGCTTCCGCCTGACGGCAGTGGTCAGCCTGACCGCAGGAACGATGTTTCTGATGTGGCTGGGTGAGCAGATCACGGAGCGTGGTCTGGGTAACGGGATCTCGATCCTGATCTTCGGCGGTATCGCTGCCGGTCTGCCCAGCTCTATCGGTGGCCTTCTGGAACTGGTACGCACCGGTGCAATGAGCATCCTTGCAGCGATCTTCATCGTCATCGTGGTGGGTCTCGTGACTTACTTCGTGGTGTTCGTGGAGCGTGGTCAGCGCAAGATCTTGGTGAATTACGCACGACGACAAGTCGGCAACAAGGTGTATGGCGGCCAGTCGTCGCACTTGCCCTTGAAGCTGAACATGGCGGGTGTGATTCCTCCGATCTTCGCATCGTCGATCATCCTGCTGCCTGCAACCGTGGTGAACTGGTTCAGCGCTGGCGAATCGATGCGTTGGCTCAAGGACATCTCGGGTGCACTGACGCCAGGTCAGCCGATCTATGTGATGTTCTACGCTGCAGCGATCGTCTTCTTCTGCTTCTTCTACACGGCTTTGGTGTTCAACAGCCGCGAGACAGCAGACAACCTGAAGAAGAGCGGCGCGTTCATTCCGGGCATTCGTCCAGGTGAGCAAACTGCACGCTACATCGACAAGATCCTGGTTCGCCTGACGTTGGCGGGCGCGGTGTACATCACTTTTGTGTGTCTGCTGCCCGAGTTCCTGATCCTGAAGTACAACGTTCCGTTTTACTTTGGCGGAACCTCGCTGCTGATCATCGTGGTGGTGACCATGGACTTCATGGCCCAGGTTCAGAACTACATGATGTCGCAACAGTACGAATCGCTGCTCAAGAAGGCGAACTTCAAGGGCGGTGCAGGCGGTTGATGGCACCAAGGCGGCGCGCGGCGCTGTCTACAAAGAGTTGGATATCGGTTGAATTGGCGCCCCACGATTTTCGCGGGCACAAATTGTGTTCCGTGCGAAGCAGCCGGGACGGATGGAAAAGTTTTAGGAGAATGCAATGAGAGTTTCGGCTTCGGTCAAAAAAATCTGCCGCAACTGCAAGATCATCCGCCGCAAGGGTGTGGTGCGTGTGATCTGCACGGATCTGCGTCACAAGCAGCGCCAAGGTTGATTGGAAAGTATTAGAGGACGCATATGGCACGTATCGCTGGCATTAACATTCCGCCGCACAAGCACGCGGAAATCGGTTTGACCGCCATTTTTGGCATCGGTCGCACCCGCGCTCGCAAGATTTGCGAAGCAACTGGTATCGCTTACTCCAAGAAGATCAAGGATCTGACGGACGGCGATCTGGAAAAAATTCGCGAGCAAATCGAGCAGTTCACCATTGAAGGTGACCTGCGCCGCGAAACCACGATGAACATCAAGCGTTTGATGGACATCGGCTGCTATCGTGGCTTCCGCCATCGCCGCGGTCTGCCAATGCGTGGTCAGCGCACTCGTACCAATGCACGCACTCGCAAGGGTCCGCGCAAGGGTGCTGCTGCACTGAAGAAATAAAGATTGAAAGATCATCATGGCTAAGTCTCCTGCCAATAACGCAGCTCAGCGCGTCCGCAAGAAGGTCCGGAAGAACGTTTCGGACGGCATTGCCCACGTGCACGCCTCGTTCAACAACACCATCATCACGATCACCGATCGCCAGGGCAACGCTCTGTCGTGGGCTTCGTCCGGTGGCCAAGGTTTCAAGGGCTCGCGCAAGTCCACCCCCTTTGCAGCCCAGGTGGCTTCCGAAGTGGCCGGCCGCGCTGCCATCGATCAAGGTATCAAGAACCTTGATGTGGAAATCAAGGGCCCAGGTCCTGGTCGTGAGTCGTCGGTGCGCGCACTGGGCGCACTGGGCATCCGCATCACATCGATCTCCGATGTGACCCCGGTGCCTCACAACGGCTGCCGCCCTCAAAAGCGCCGTCGTATCTAATTTCTCTCTAAGCCCACCGCCGCCTGTGAACGCGCAAGCGCCTCAGGCGGCTCCCGCAATGGATTGCGGCAGATGACACAAAGGAAGCTCAAGTGGCACGTTACCTCGGCCCCAAGGCCAAACTCTCCCGCCGTGAAGGCACCGACCTGTTCCTGAAGAGCGCACGTCGCTCCATCGCAGACAAGTCCAAGTTCGACTCCAAGCCCGGCCAACACGGTCGCACTTCGGGCGCCCGCACCTCTGACTACGGTCTGCAACTGCGTGAAAAGCAGAAGGTCAAGCGCATGTACGGCGTGCTGGAAAAGCAGTTCCGCCGTTACTTCGAAGCCGCCGACGGCAAGAAGGGCAACACCGGCGCCAACCTGCTGTTCCTGCTGGAATCGCGTCTGGACAACGTCGTGTACCGCATGGGTTTCGGCTCCACCCGCGCTGAAGCGCGCCAGCTGGTGTCCCACAAGGCCATCACGGTGAACGGCAAGTCGGTGAACATCGCTTCGTACCTGGTCAAGGTGGGCGACGTGGTGGCTGTTCGCGAAAAGTCCAAGAAGCAAGCTCGCGTGGTCGAGGCTCTGCAACTGGCAGCCCAAGTGGGCATGCCTGCCTGGGTGGAAGTGAACGCCGACAAGGCTGAAGGCGTGTTCAAGAAGGTGCCTGACCGCGACGAGTTCGGCGCTGACATCAACGAATCGCTGATCGTTGAGTTGTACTCGCGTTAATCCGTAGAGTACGGAAGTATTTCAAGCAAACCGTCCCTGAACCGCGAGGCATCGCGGTTTAGGTGCTTCACCAGCCTTACCGGTGTAACGAGCTGGGGGTATTGAGAGGAAGTCTGAATGCAAACCAATTTGCTGAAACCCAAGGCGATCAATGTCGAGCAGCTTGGCCACAACCGTGCCAAGGTCGCACTGGAGCCGTTCGAGCGTGGGTACGGCCACACGCTGGGCAATGCCATCCGGCGCGTCCTGCTCTCGTCCATGGTGGGTTACGCAGCGACGGAAGTCACGATTGCAGGCGTTCTGCACGAGTATTCGTCCATCGACGGCGTTCAAGAGGACGTGGTCAACATCCTGTTGAACCTCAAGGGCGTGGTTTTCAAGCTCCACAACCGTGACGAAGTGACACTGAGCCTGCGCAAAGACGGCGAAGGTGTGGTCACTGCCCGTGATATCCAGACCCCTCACGATGTGGAAATCGTCAACCCTGATCACGTGATCGCCAACCTGTCTGCCGGCGGGAAGCTGGACATGCAGATCAAGGTGGAGAAGGGTCGCGGCTACGTGCCCGGTAACCTGCGCCGCTATGCCGACGAATCGACCAAGTCGATTGGCCGCATTGTGCTGGACGCATCGTTCTCCCCCGTGAAGCGCGTGAGCTACACCGTGGAAAGCGCCCGTGTGGAGCAGCGTACCGACCTGGACAAGCTGGTGGTCGAGATCGAAACCAACGGTGCGATCACTGCCGAAGACGCTGTGCGCGCATCGGCCAAGATTCTGGTGGAGCAGCTGGCGGTATTCGCACAGCTCGAAGGCGGCGAACTGGCTGCGTTCGATGCGCCTGCAGGCCCACGTGGCAATGCGACGTTCGATCCGATCCTGCTGCGTCCCGTGGACGAGCTGGAACTGACCGTGCGTTCTGCCAACTGCTTGAAGGCGGAGAACATCTATTACATCGGTGACCTGATCCAGCGCACCGAGAACGAGCTGCTCAAGACGCCTAATCTGGGCCGCAAGTCGCTCAACGAAATCAAGGAAGTGCTGGCATCGCGCGGCCTCACCTTGGGCATGAAGCTTGAGAACTGGCCTCCAGCAGGTCTGGACAAGCGTTAAGCCAAAGCTATAATCGAAGGCTGCCCAAAGTTTGGGCGCCCGGTTTGATGTACCCCGAAAGGGGGACTTTTCGTTCCCCATGGGGAACAGTGCCTCGGACAGTACCTGATCCGGCTGCCCGATTTAATTACATAGACAGTAGAAAGAAAGCACCATGCGCCACGGACACGGCCTTCGCAAACTCAACCGCACCAGCTCGCACCGCCTCGCGATGCTGCAGAACATGATGAACTCGCTCATCGAGCACGAAGTCATCAAGACCACCGTTCCCAAGGCCAAGGAACTGCGCCGCGTGATCGAGCCCATGATCACCCTGGCCAAGGAAGACTCCGTGGCCAACCGCCGCCTGGCTTTCAACCGTCTGCGCGACCGTGACAGCGTGACCAAGCTGTTCAACGACCTGGGCCCCCGTTTCAAGGTGCGTCCTGGCGGCTACACCCGCATCCTGAAGATGGGCTTCCGCGTGGGCGACAATGCGCCCATGGCCCTGGTCGAACTGGTCGACCGTGCTGCAGAAACCGAAAATAATTCGGCAGCAGCTGAATAATAGGGTATAATTTACTTCTTACCGCGCGATGGAGCAGTCTGGTAGCTCGTTGGGCTCATAACCCAAAGGTCGGAGGTTCAAATCCTTCTCGCGCAACCAAAATAGAGCAGTTCCTGCTAAAGCAAAACGCCCACTATCCAGTGGGCGTTTTTGTTTGTGCACCCGGTGGTTGACGCGCTGGGCGCTGCCAAGGGTGGATTGCCTTCGCGATCTCCTGCCCAGACTGCCGTGGAGGTGCCTAACTACCGCGACATTTCCGGCGGGCTCAATGCGCAAAAAAATCCGCCTTTGCGGCTTTGGTGATGGCCACCACACAAGGGTGGGTGATGCGCCTTTCGACGGAGATGGCAAAGAACTCCTCCACCAGTTCGGAGGAGCGCCCGATGACTTCGACGCCAAACTGGGCCGTGGTTTCCTCGTCCAGTACGGAGGGAGAGGTGAAGATGCCCCGGCCTTCACGTCCAAATGCATTCATCAACGCGCTGTCATCGAACTCACCGACCAGGCGGGGCTGCAGTTGGTGCTTGTTCAGCCAATGGTCGAGCTGTTGGCGCACGGACGACATTGGGCCCTGAATGAGCATGGGCGCGCCGTGCAGGCACTGTGGGAATGGTCCCTCCAGCTGCGCCCGCAAGGCAGGGGCGCACAGAAAACTCATGCCGCTGGTCCCCAGCGGGTGGTTGAAGGCCTTGACGCCAATTTTGTTGGACACCGGCTCATCGGCCAGCACCAGGTCCAGCCGATGCAGGCTCAATTGCGCAATCAGTTCGGGAAACTTGCCCTCATGGCAGGTCATGTGCACGCGCTGCGGCATCCCCAGCGCGGGCTCCAGCAGGTGGTAGGCGACTGATTTGGCAATCGAGTCGGCCACGCCCACCCGGAACTCCAGGGGCTTCTCCTGCCCGCGCGCCAGCCGGATGGACTTCTCCAACTCGTCCCCCAGTGCAAAGATCTGCTCGGCATAGCCCAGTGCCACGCGGCCCTCGCTGGTCAGCTCCAGGCCGCGCCCCCGCTTACGGAACAGGTCGTGGCCTAGCCATTCTTCCAGCTGCTTGATCTGGCCAGACAGCGTTTGCGGTGTGGTGTTCAGCTGCTCACCCGCCCGCATCACGCCGCCTGCCTTGGCCACCGTCCAGAAGTAACGCAGGTGCTTGAAATTCATGAAGACCTCAAAGCTTCGAAAAAATCGAAGAAAAAAACACGATAAAACGAATATACGCGAAGTATGAAACTCTCTACATTGACGTTTGGCAGCTTCCGTGGCGATCTGCGCCGCGGCCTAGAGCTGCCTGTGTTCACAAGGAGTAGCAACGATGCGTATCACGACCCGAGGACAGCTGGCGGTATCCGCCATGACCGACCTGGCCCTGCGCCAGAAGATGCGGCCCGTGCCCTTGTCCACCATCAGCGCGCGGCAGGGCATTTCCCTTTCATACCTGGAGCAGCTGTTCAGCGCGCTGCGCCGTGCCGGTCTCGTGGACAGCACCCGCGGACCAGGCGGCGGCTACACGCTGGCGCGGCGGGCCGAGCAGGTGTCGGTGGCAGAAATCATCCTGGCCGTAGAGAACCTCAAGAACGACGAGCTGCAGAACCTGGGCGCAGGCCAGGCTGCGCAGGTCAAATCCATGACGGGCGAGCTGTGGACCAGCTTCAACTCCCGCGTGATGGAATACCTGCAGTCGGTGACGCTGCAGGACCTGGTGGAGCAGGCCCTGAAGCAGGGCACGGTGGTGGAAGAAAAGGCCCCCGCTGCCCGGACCAAGCTGCCCCTGGCGCCCAAGCCCCGTCCGCTGATGGCGCGGGTCAATGTGCCCAACTCGGTGTTTGCGTTGGGGAGCATGCCAATCCTGCAGCGCCGCTGAGTCGGAGGAAGCACGCGGTGGTGCGAGGCGCCGGGTGCGGCGCCAAGCCCTCCGACGCTGGCGCAGGGGCAGGCTGCCCGGCGGCTGGCGACTACGCTACAACTGGTGCGCGAGCTGCTTGATGCCCCGGATCAGCATCTCGACCGAGATCGCGACCAGGATCAGACCCATCAGGCGTTCAAACGCCATCACCACGCGTTCGCCCACCAGACGCTGGATGCGTTCGGCCAGCAAGAGCACCACGGCGCACACGGCCATGGTGACGCACAGCGCGCCCACCCATTCCCATCGCCGCTCCGGCGCCTGGGCCACCAGCAGCATGACGGTGGCCAGTGCCGAAGGGCCTGCCAGCGCAGGAATGGCTAGCGGCACGATCAGCGGCTCGCCTGGCAGCTCCGCCTGCGGGCCGTCTGCCGACGGAAAGATCATGCGCAGCGCGATCAGAAACAGCACCACGGCGCCGGCAATCTGCAGCGACAGGTCGCTCAGGTTCATCACCCGCAGAAACTCCGCCCCGAAGAACAGGAACACCAGCAGCAGGGCAAACGCAATCAACACCTCCCGCAGGATCACCCGCGCCCGGCGCTCGGGCGCCACGCCCCGCAGGGCATTGGCAAAGATGGGGATGTTGCCCAGCGGATCGGTGATCAGCAGGAGCAGGATGGTGGCTGAGGCGAAGGTGTAGCTCACGTTGCGTACACCGCGTCCAGCGAGCGAAAGCCCTTGATCTCGATCGGATTGCCGCTGGGATCGTGGAAAAACATCGTCCACTGCTCGCCGGGCTGGCCTTCAAAGCGCACCTGCGGCTCCAGCACGAAGGCGGTGTCGGCGGCCTTCAACCGCGCGGCCAGTGCATGCCAGTCGGGCAGTTCCAGAATGGCGCCGAAATGCGGCATGGGGACCAGGTGGTCTCCCACATGCCCGGTGCGGGCGCTGGCAAACGGTGTGCCCAGGTGCAACGAGATCTGATGGCCAAAGAAATCGAAGTCCACCCAGGTGTCGGTGCTTCGGCCTTCCTGGCAGCCCAGCAAGCCGCCATAAAAGTGGCGGGCGGCGTCCAGGTCGGTGACGTGAAAGGCGAGGTGAAAGAGGCTGCGCATCCCGCGGAGGATAGCAGCCAGGGGCCACGCCGTGGGGGGCCGATCCGTCGGTCAGGCGACCGACGGATCGGCGGCCATGTTGTCAAACTTCTTGAAGTACTGGCGCGCCATGGCCACCAGCTGGGCGTCTGTCGGATGGTCGGCGGCCACCGAGTCCACCACCACGCTGGCCACGGCCGCATGGTGTTTGGCGGCCCAGTCGCGGAACTGATTGCGCACCAGGCCTGGGCCGGCCAGCAGCACCTCGCGGGTGTGGCCCAGGGCCTGGGCCACTTCGGCAAAAAACGGCGCGAGGTCCTCGGCCTTGCCCTGGTGCTTGTGGTGGCTGCGGGACTTGATGCGCTGGGCTTCGGCGTGTTCGCGGTCGAACATCACCACATGGGCTTCGGATTGGTCCATCCAGACAACGGCGTGAAAAGTGCTCATGAATCGGCTTTCTTGAAGTGATGACAAAACGGGAAGGAAGAGGGCGGAGCGGGCGAACCTGCTCACGCATCACGCGGGTGTTGCTCGGCCTTTTCCTGGCAATGCACGCAGCGCGCTGCCTCGGGTTGGGCGTGCAGGCGTGCAGCCGTGATGTGGGCGCCGCAGTCCGTGCACTCGCCATAGGTGCCCGCTTCGATGCGGGCGAGGGCGGCTTCGACAGCGGCCAGGTGCGCGGTTTCGCGTTCGCCCAGGGCAAATTCCAGTTCGCGCTCGGTGGCCACCTGGGCGCGTGGGTCTTCCGGTTGCCCAAAGTGTTCAGCGGCCACTTCGGCGCGCCCGATGACGCCGCCGCGCTGTGCGGCCAGCTGGGCCAGCAACTCGGACTGCTGGGTCAGCAACTGCTGGCGAAATGGGGCGGCTTGGGTCTTGTCCATGCGGGGTCTCCTCGGGGTGATCGGATACCTGCATGGTGCGCCTGTGCCCGCCGCGATGGGTTGACCAAGGTCAAGGGATGGCGCGCGGTGTCACTGCCCGGTTGACACCGCTGCGGAGCGGGCTCAGCGCTTGGGCGGGCGCGCCAGCATTTCGGCGGTGTTGGTCTTGCGGTCCACGTTCACGCGCTGCACATGGGGGCGCTCGGCCATGCGGGCCAGGTAGTCGCGCACGGGCAGGTCGGCCAGGTAGTCCTTGCCGTAGATGATCTTGGTGGCCGAGCTGACCAGCGGCAGGTGCACGATGGCCGCGCAGTCGGCCATGGTGAAGGTGTCGCCGCCCACGTAGGGGCTGAACTGGGCCAGCTGGCCGAAGGCGGCAATGTTCTTCTGCAGCTGTGCGCCGACCTTTTCCTTGGCCGTCTCGCTCACGGTGCCGCCAAAGAAGGCCTGGGGATACAGGTTGCGCGCGACCAGCTCCAGGTGCAGTTCCAGGAATGTGATCAGCTCGCGCACCTTGGCGGCTTGGTAGGGGTCGGCCGGGATCAGCGGGTGCTCGGGATGGGCGGCTTCGATGTAGTCGGCCATCACGGCAGACTCACACAGCGGTCCCTGCGGCGTGCGCAGGTAGGGCACCTTGCCCAGCGGGCTGGCGCTGCGGTCGGTTTCGCCCACCCAGGCCAGCTCTTCGGTGAACGGCAGGCCCTTTTCGAGCAGGGCCAGCTTGACCTTGTTGTAGTAGTTGCTGGCCGAAAAGCCGCAGAGTGTGAGCATGGTGTGTCTCCGATGTGTTGTAGGGGCAAACGCACATCCTAGGCCCGCACCTGGTGCGGGGCGGTCACGCAGATGACCCGTGCGCTGGCTGGCGCGGACTGCGCACCTACAATGGCGCCTCCATGTCGTTGCCGTCCCTCCAAACCATCCGCAGCCTTCGCTGGCTCGCCCGCTGTGTGCTGGCGTGGTTTGTGTTGTCGATCGGCGTGGCCGTTGCGTCGCCGCTGGTGCACCCGCAGGCCATGGAGCTGATCTGCTCAGGCTCGGGGGCGATCAAGGTGCTGGTCAAGACCGACGACGGCGCCAAGGAGCTGCCCAGCCACACGCTGGACTGCCCGCTGTGCGCGCATGTGGGCGCTCCCCCTCCCGCATCGCAGGCCCAGCTGCCTGTGGTTCACCCGCTGGCGCATGCCCTGCGCCCCATCCCTGCCGCGCACATTGCAGCGCGCACCGCCGCGCCCCTGCCGCCGCGCGGGCCCCCATCGCTCTCCTGAAATCGCTATTGATTCGATAGCTGCTGGCGCATGATTCACTTGCGCTTGCGGCCTATTTGGTTTGATTTTCAGGAGTTTCCATGCGCAACAGCCGCATGGCGCTGGCCGTGGCCAGTGCCTTTCCCCTCGCCCTTGGCATCGCGTCCGCTGGGGCTTCATCCGCTTTCGCCCAGACCGCTGACAGCACCAGCACCACCAGCCATGCCCCGGTCAAGGAACTGGGCGTGGTCACCATCACCGGCGGCCAGCCCACCTCGCTGCCCACGCAGATCCCCACCACCATCGAGGGCGTGACGCGCGAGCAGATCGAGCACTCGATCAACGCCACCGACAGCGAAGACGCCCTCAAGTACCTGCCCAGTCTGCTGGTGCGCAAGCGCTATATCGGCGACTACAACCACGCCGTGCTGTCCACCCGCGCCTCGGGCACGGGCAACCCGGCGCGGTCCATGGTGTTTGCCGATGGCATTTTGCTGAGCAACTACCTGGGCAACGGCCCCACCAACGCGCCACGCTGGATGCTGGTCACGCCCGAAGAGATCGAGCGCGTGGACGTGCTCTACGGCCCGTTTTCGGCCGCCTACGCAGGCAACTCGGTGGGCGCGGTGGTGGACTACGTCACGCGCATGCCGACGAAGTTTGAGGCGCACGGGCAGGTCAGCACCCAGCACCAGCCGTTTGACCTGTACAACACCAACGGCACCTACGGCGGCAAGCAGGTGAGCGCCTCGGTGGGCAACAAGAACGGCGACTGGTCCTGGTTCCTGAACTTCAACAAGACCGATAGCGAAGGCCAGCCGCTCACCTTCCCCACGCGCCTGGTGTCCGCTGGCACCGTGGGTAACGCGGGCACACCCGTGACGGGCGCCGTGCTGGGCAACAACCGCAGCAACCAGCCCTGGTACCTGCTGGGCACGGCCACGCAGTACCACACCCAGCAAGACCACCTCAAGGCCAAGATCGCCTATGACTTCTCGCCCACGGTGCGGGCCGCCTACACCTTTGGCTGGTGGCACAACGAGTCAGAAGGCCGGCCCACCAGCTACCTGCGCGACGCCAATGGCAATGCGGTCTACAGCGGCACCGTGAACATCAACGGACGCTCTTTTGCGCTCACGCCGACGGATTTCAACGTGTCCAACGAAGACCTCACGCATTTCATGCACGGTCTGTCGGTCAAGAGCCGCACGCAAGGCGTTTTTGACTGGGAGGTGGCCGCCAGCGTGTACGACTACCAGACCGACACCTTGCGCGCCGCCACCGTCGCACTGCCTGCGGCGCTGAACGGCGGGGCAGGGCGTATCGTCAACAGCAAGGGCACGGGCTGGAACACGCTGGCTGCCAAGGGCACCTGGCGGCCTGATGGCATGCAGGGCGCGCACATTGTGGACTTTGGTTTGCAGCGCGACAGCTACCAGTTGCGCACGGTGGAGAACGCTACGACGAACTGGATCAGCGGCGATGCAGGTGCCCGCAACCAGGCCTTCAACGGCGACACTCAACTGCTGGGCCTGTGGGCGCAAGACACCTGGAAGATCGCCCCCCAGTGGAAGGCCGTGCTGGGTGCCCGCGCCGAGCGCTGGAGCGCCAGCAATGGTCAGACGGGCAACGCCACCACGATCGTGAGCCACCCCGAGCGCAACGAGACCTACCTCTCACCCAAGGCGGCCGTGGCCTACCAAGCCAATGATCTGTGGGTGCTGAAGGCATCGACCGGCCGCGCCGTGCGCATGCCCACGGTGGCCGAGCTGTACCAGGGTGGCATCAGCGGCAGCGGCACGCTCATCAACAACGACCCCAACCTCAAGCCCGAAAAGAGCTGGACCACCGAGCTGACGGCCGAGCGGGACCTAGGCAACGGGCTGCTGCGCCTGACCGCATTCTTCGAGCGCACCAAGGACGCGCTGTACTCGCAGACCAATGTGCTCGTCACGCCCAACGTGACCAATGTGCAGAACGTGGACGCCATCCGTACCAAGGGCCTGGAGCTGTCGTACCAGGGCTCCAACGTCTTCGTGCGCGGGCTGGAGCTGGGCAGCAGCCTGACTTGGACAGACTCCAAGATCACGCGCAACGACAAGTTTCCGGCCAGCGTGGGCAAATGGCAGCCGCGCATCCCCGAGTGGCGCGCTACGGCCGTGGCCACTTACCGGCCCGATGCCACCTGGTCATACACCCTGGGCGCGCGCTACAGCGGCAAACAGTACAGCACGCTCGACAACACCGACCCCAACGGCTTTGCCTACCAGGGTGCCAGTCGCTACTTCACCACCGATGTGCGCGTGCGCTACCAGATCACCAAAGCGGTCAGCGCCGCCGTGGGCATCGACAACTTGAACAACTACCAGTTCTGGAACTTCCATCCCTACCCGCAGCGCAGCTACATGGCTGAGTTGAAGGTCTCCCTCTGAAAGGAATACGCTCCATGTCGTTGATTACTATGAAAAAGATAGCTGCTGCCGCATGTTTGACTGGCGCTACCGCCCTGTTCGGCACTGCATCGGCCCATGTGGTGCTTGAATACCAGGTCGCTCCGGCCGGCGCCAGCTACAAGGCCGCGTTCAAGGTGGGCCACGGCTGCGGCGCATCGCCCACGCGGCAGGTGGTGGTGGACATTCCCGCAGGCATGCGCGGCGCGCGCCCCATGCCCAAGCCGGGCTGGACGCTCGACGTGCAGCGCGACAAGCTGGCCCAGCCCTACACCAGCCACGGCCGCAGCATCACCGAAGACGTGGTGCGCATCACCTGGACGGCCAAGACGCCGGACGACATGTTGCAGAGCGCGCACTACGACGAGTTTGTGCTGGTGGCCCAGGCGCCGGAGCAGGCGGGCACCGTGTACTGGCCGGTGCGCCAGGTCTGCACCGAGGGCCGCAACGATTGGACCGAGGTGCCCAAGGCGGGCCAGCAGCTGTCGGACCTGAAGTCCCCTGCCGCTGCGCTGGAGATTCTGCCCACCGGTGGCTCCGCTGCCCACAATCACTGACAGTCGGGCCCAGAGCCTGTTGCTGCTTCCCTTTCTTCTCTCGCAAACCGAAAGACATTCACCATGAAAAAACTGTTTCACACCGCTGCCGTCTTTGCCGCACTGCTGAGTGCCCCTGCATGGGCCCAGACCGCCGCCGTCAAGGTCGAAGGCGCCTGGGCGCGTGCCAGCGTGCAGGGCCAGAAGGCCACGGGCGCATTCATGCGCCTGACCGCCAAGGACGGTGCTCGCCTGGTACGTGCCGAGTCGCCCGCTGCCGGCCTTGCCGAGGTGCACGAGATGAAGATGGAAGGCGACATCATGAAGATGCGTGCGGTGCCTACGCTGGACCTGCCCGCAGGCAAGACAGTGGAACTCAAGCCCGGGGGCTACCACATCATGCTGCTGGACCTGAAGGCGCCCCTGGCCAAGGACAGCGCGGTGCCCATCACCCTGGTGTTCCAGGACGCCAAAGGCGTGGAAAGCAAGCTCAACCTCACGCTGCCCGTGGGCACGGCTGCGCCCGGTGGCGCCACGGCGGGCAGCATGATGGATGGGCATAAACACTGAGGTGACAGCCGCCGCAGCGCCTTCGCGGGCGCAACGCATTGGAGTAAGCTGTGACTCCTCAGAACCTTCAGCAGGTTCTCACGACCCACCTCTTGCGGAGCGGCCATGAGCGACACATCCAACTTCGGTTTCGGCAAATTCGTCCCCGGTTTTGATTTTCTGCAAAGCCTTGCCAAAGGGGCGTCCAGCAGCATTCCGCAGTTGCCCAACCTCAGCAATTGGGTGGCGCCCACCATCAGCGTCGAAGAGCTGGAAAAGCGCATCGACGAGCTCAAGGCCGTGCAGTTCTGGCTGGAGCAGAACTCGCGCGCGCTGGCCGCCACCATCCAGGCGCTGGAGGTGCAGAAGATGACCCTGGCCACGCTCAAGGGCATGAACTTCAGCATGGGCGATGTGGCCAACGCCTTCAAGCTCAAGACCGCCGACACGGTGATGAGTGGCGTGCAAAAGGCCGCCGACACCGTGACTGGCGCCGCCGAGGCCGTGGCTGGCGCGGCGGCCCGCGTCACAGGCCGCGCCGCCGCTGAAGAGGAAACCCCGGACGAGGCCGACGCCGAGCCTGCACCGGCTGCCAAGGCCAAGCCCAAAGCCAAGGGCAAGACTGCGGCTGCGGCCGAGCCCGCCGTGGTGGACCCGATGCAGTGGTGGGGTGCGCTCACCAGCCAGTTTCAGCAGATCGCGGCCAACGCCATGAAGGACGCGGCCAAGCAGACTGCCATCGACACCACCAAGAACATGGCCACCGGCCTGGCCAAGGAAGCCCTCAAGACAGCCACCGGCATGGCCAGCCAGTTTGCCGCCAAGGGCATGCAGACCATGCAGGGCGGTGCCAAGCGCGCGGCGGCATCATCCGCAGGCGCCGAAAAAAAGACAGCTGCGGCCAAGAAACCCGCAGCCCGCAAAACCACTACGAAGCCCGCCGCCAAGAAGGCCGGCGGCACCCGCAGCCCGGCTGCCCGCAAGCGAGCGGGCTGACGCCAACGCGGGCGGGTGCGGCAGCACGCGGGTGGTGCCACGTTGCATCACCTCCCGCCCCGGCACGGAGACCCTCACCATGAAACTCTTTCCCACCGGCCACGCCACCCACCCCCAGTGGCGCATGGCCGCTGCGCTGGTGCTGGCGCAGCTGCGCGCCCAGATGGCGCTGCCCGACTACGCATCGGCCCCCACCCTGGGCCTGCTCTACATCACCGACCACTACGCCAACGAAGCCCAGGCGCTGCTCGACTACCTGAGCGGCGAGCTGCCGGAAGTGACCGACTGGAGCGGCACTGTGGGTGTGGGCGTGTCGGCCAACAATGCCGAATACTTTGACGAGCCCGCGCTCTCGGTCATGCTGCTGGATGTGCCGGCCGACCAGTACCGCGTGTTCTCGGGTGTGGCGCCGCTGCCTGCCCATGCGCCGCACCCCGGCACGGGCTTTGTGGCCCACACCGCGCTGGTGCATGCCGACGGCCACACGCCGGACCTCACCGAACTGCTGGCCGAGATGGCTGCGCGGACCGACACAGGCTATCTGTTTGGCGGCCTGAGCGCCAGCCGCACCGCCAGCGTGCAGTTTGCCGTGGGCGGCGACGGCAACATGGCCGGGCAAGGCGGTGCCAGTGGGGTGTTTGATGGCGGTCTCTCGGGTGTGGCGTTTGGCGCGGGCGTGTCGCTGGTGTCGCGTGTCACGCAGGGCTGCCAGCCCGTGGGCCCGCTGCACACCATCACGGCCGCGCAGGACAACGTGGTGCTCGCGCTCGACGGCGAGCCCGCGCTGGATGTGCTGCTTGACACGCTACAGGTCTCGCTCGATGGGGGCGACCCGCAGCCCGCGCTGCGCAAGGTGCGCGCGACACTGGCAGGGCTGGTCAACGCCGGTGAACAACCGCAGGGACAGCGCCGCACGGGCCACTTTGGCGCCGACACGCGCGTGCGCCATATCCTGGGGCTGGATGGTTCTCGCCGGGGCGTGGCGCTGGCCGACCGTGTGGAGCCGGGCATGCATCTGGCGTTCTGCCAGCGCAACGTGGCGGCGGCGCGTGCCGACCTCATGCGCATCTGCGCCGAAATCCGGGAGGAGCTATCGCCCGAGGAACTGGAGCCCGCGCCGATGCTGTCGTCCGACGCCCCCGGCGGCCTCGATGCTGCGCCGGGAGCCGCAACGCCCGCTGGCGCTCAACCGCCCGTTGGGCGGCGCATTTGCGGCGCGATTTATGTGAGCTGCTCGGGCCGGGGCGGCCCGCATTTTGGCGGGCCCAGCGCCGAGCTGCAGATCGTGCGCCACGCGCTGGGCGATGTGCCCCTGGCGGGGTTCTTTGCGGGGGGCGAGATCGCCCACCACCATCTGTACGGCTACACCGGCGTGTTGACGGTGTTTGTGGACGGCGAGCCCTCACAGTCCTGATGTAGAAGAGGAAAGAGGGGGCTTGCCGGCAAGCAGTCCCCCCGGCGGGTTCGGTCAGCCCGCGCCGTTCTCGTCGGACTCGGCTTTTTCCTCGGGCGTCAGCCGCGTGGCCAGGATCTTGTCGATGGTCTTGCCATCCATGTCCACCACTTCCAGCTTCCAGTCCTCCCACTGCACCGTGTCGGTCACCTTGGGCAGGCGGCCGGTCAGCAGCATGATCATGCCGCTGAGCGTGTGGTAGCGGCCGCGTTCTTCTTCGGGCACGGCGTCCAGGTTCAGACGGTCTTTCAGCTCGGGCACGGGGATATGGCCGTCCAGCAGCCAGCTGCCGTCCTCACGCTGCAGTGCCCACGAGGTCTCGGGGTCGCGCGGCTGAAACTCGCCGGTGATGGCTTCGATCAGGTCCTGCAGCGTGACGATGCCCTGCACCTCGCCGTATTCGTCGATCACAAACGCCATGTGCACGTCCGACAGGCGGAAGTTGTCCAGCAGCTCCATGCCCGTGATGGTCTCGGGCACATACAGCGCCGTCTGCAGCGGCTGGTCGGCCAGGCCGCCGCGCGCCTTGTCGCGCAGGGTGCGCGACAACCATTGGCGCGCATTGATCACGCCCAGGATGTTGTCCATGCCACCGCGCACCACCGGGAAGCGCGCGTGGTCGGACTCTTCGATGCATTTGAGGTTGTCTTCAAACGGAGCATCGATGTCCAGGCACACCACATCACCACGCGGCACCATCAGTGAGCCGATCTGGCGGTCGTCCAGGCGGAACACGTTGCGCACCATGGTGTGCTCGTGCGACTCGATCACACCGGCCGTCGTGCCTTCGACCAGCATGGCGTGGATCTCTTCTTCGGTCACCGGGCTGCCGCTGGTTTCCTTCACGCCCAGCAGGCGCAGCAGGGTGCGCGTGGACGTGGACAGCAGCAGCACAAACGGCTTGGTGGCAAGTGCCAGAAAGTTGATGGGCCGCGCCACCAGGCGCGCAAAGGTCTCGGGGTACGACTGGCCGATGCGCTTGGGCACCAGCTCGCCCACCACGATGGAGAAGTACGTGATCAGCACCACCACCAACCCGGTGGCCGCGTAGCCGCCGTAGGGCAGCGGCACGCCCAGGCGCTCCAGCCACGATGCCAGCGGCGCTGCCAGGGCAGCCTCGCCCACGATACCGTTCAGCACGCCAATGGACGTGATGCCGATCTGGATGGTGGAGAGAAAACGCGTGGGGTCTTCGCCCAGCTTCACGGCAGCGGCGGCACCGCTATCGCCCTCATCAATCAGCTTTTGCAACCGCACCTTGCGGGCCGTGACCAGAGCGATCTCTGACATGGCAAACAGGCCGTTGAGGAAGATGAGGGCGAACAGTATTGCTATTTCCATACAAAGGGCGCCTTGCGCGCCCTTGGGTGTTGATAAGCAACCCATTGTAAGGACAGGGGCCCGGAGGCCCCGCGCAGGTTCCTAACCACCCTCTGTGGGCAAGCCGGTCTCGTCCCATTCGGGCAGCCCCCCGCGCAGCCAGTACACCGACTGGAATCCCTTGGTGGTGGCCACTTTGGCGGCTTTGTAGGACTTCCAGCACTCGGCGCCATTGCAGGCAAAAATCACCGGCTTGGCCTTGTCCAGCCCTGGTAGCTTGTCCAGCGCCTGGAAGTCGTCCTGCGCCGCATTGAAAGCCACGTCCTTCAGGCTCTTTTCCACATAGGCGGCGAACACGGCGCCACGGATGCGCTTGGTCTTGAATTCCTTCTCGGTGCGCGTGTCCACCAGGGTGGCGCCCTGTGCGAGCAGGGTCTGCGCTTCGCGCGCGGTGATGCGGCTCACCCCAGGCAGGCTGGTGGGGGTGAACAGCCCCAGCTCGGCCACGCGGCGGTATTCCATAGCCTCCGGGCGCACCGAGACCAGCGGCAGGCCGCTGGCCGAGGACGATGTGCTGAACCACTGGGCCAGCTTGCTGCGTGCATCCGCAGGCAGGTCTTTCTTGACCACGATGGAGAACCCGCCCGGCACGGGCTGCGACGTGGCCAGCACCCGCGCGATGCCGGGGTGTGCCGCCGACCATTCGGCCCAGTCGTCCTCACGCACCACGGTGGCATCGGCCGTGCCCAGGGTCAGGGCCGTGAGGCCCGCCTGGGGGAATTTTTCGTACTGCACGGCCCGCAGATCCTGGAACGACAGCCCCGCCTCATTGAGCATGCCGCGCGCCATGTAGGTGTAGACCGAGTCCTGCTGGGGCAGGTACAGCCGCCGGCCTTTCATGGCGGGCACGGCGGCGATGGGCTGTAGCCCGACCAGCAGGTACTTGTCCGATTTGTGCGTGGCGCCCACCAGTTCGTAGCCGCGTTGCAGTGCAGATGCCGCCACCTGGGCTGGCGCAATGAAGATGTCATAGCCCGCGCTGCGGGTGGCGCGCATCACGTCGGCCAGGTCGTCGCTGGTGGTCAGCGCCACAGGCTGGCCCGCCGCCTTCGACAGGCCCGACTCGGCCGAGGTGCGCAGGATGGAATGCGCAGCCTTGCGGGCCGTGGGCTCCACGACCACGATGGCCGTCAGCTGGGCCAGCGCGGTGCTGCAACCCAGGCCCCAGAGCAGGAGCAGCCCGAGTGGTCGCCAGGATCGATTTTTGATGATGTTCATAGCGCTTTTCCTCTCCCACAACAAAGCGCCAATATGCCCACGGCCTCCGCACCTGCGTACGAATGTTTCCGATGTTTTGTTTTTGTTACTTCTGCTAACGACGCCGCACGTGCGGTGCGAGGGGCGGCCGCACAGAATGCGGGCTGGCCCGATGTACTGCGCTTGCGAGGGGAATCGGGGGCGAAAGGTTTTGTTCACCCACTCTTTGGAGACGTTCACATGAAAGATTCGATGACCCTGCCGCGCCGCCACATGCTGGCCGGAAGTGCTGCCGCCTTGAGCGCGCTGGGCCTGGCCGGATGGACGGGCAGTGCGCGCGCCCAGCAGGCCGCCGCCCCCGCAGCCAAGCCGCTGCCTGCCTATGCAGGGTGGAAGTCGCCGGATGCGCTGATCGTGCACAGCAGCAGCACCCTGGAAACGCGGCGCTCCGCGTTTGGCACCAGCGTCATCACGCCGTCCAACCAGCTGTACGTGCGCAACAACCTGCCCGCGCCCGACGCGGCCATCCTGGACAACCGCGACGCGTGGACGGTGTCCATCGAAGGGGTCAAAAGCCCGCGCAGCCTAACTCTGGCTGAGCTCAAGACGCTGGGCGTGGAAACCGTGGCCACCGTGTTGCAGTGCTCGGGCAATGGCCGGGGCTTTTTCCCCAGCAAGCCCAGCGGCACCCCCTGGTCGGTGGGGGCTGCGGGCTGTGTGGTCTGGAGCGGTGTGCCGCTGCGCAACGTGGTGGCGGCTCTGGGCGGGCTGGCCGACGGCGCGGTCTACCTGACCGGCACGGGCGGCGAGAAGCTGCCCGAGGGGGTGGACCCGCTGTCGGTGCTGGTGGAGCGCTCGGTGCCCGTGAAGGCGATGGACGACGCGCTGCTGGCCTGGGAGATGAATGGCGAGCCGCTGTCGCTGGCGCATGGCGGCCCGCTGCGGCTGGTGGTGCCCGGCTACCAGGGCGTGAACAACATCAAGTACGTCAAGCGCGTGGCCTTCACCAGCGCGCAGTCGCAGGCACGCATCATGTCGCACGGCTACCGCATGTCGCCACCCGGCAGCAAGGCCAGCCCCGACCAGCCTTCGGTGTGGGAGATGGGCGTGAAGTCCTGGATCAACGGCCCCTTGGCCGACAAGGGCCCCCTCAAGCCCGGCCAGGTGCAGGTGCATGGCGTGGCCTTTGGCGGCACGCGCGGCATCAAGGGCGTGGAGGTGTCGGCCGATGGCGGCAAGACCTGGCAGGTGGCCAAGCTCATCGGCCCCGACCTGGGCCCCTTTGCCTGGCGGCAGTTTGCGCTGCCCGTGCGCCTGGAGGCGGGCACCCATGTGCTGACCAGCCGCGCCACCGACACGGCAGGCAATGTGCAGGCCGAGCAGCGTGAGGAAAACCTGGGCGGCTACAACAACGCCAGCTGGCGCGACCACGCTGTCACCGTGACCGTGGCCTGAGATGGGTGGGAGCAACCGAGCGCGCCGCCTTGCAGCGGCGCTGTGGGCCGCTGGCGCCTGTGCGTCGGCTGCGGCCGCCGACCCGGCCGAACTGGCGCGCGGCAAGGAGCTGTTCACCAAGATCCAGCCCGCCTGCGCCGTGTGCCACACGCTGCAGGCTGCGGGTGCTGAAGGTCAGGTCGGACCGGTGCTGGATGAGTTGAAGCCCGACGCGGGCCGCGTGTTGCGCGCGCTCAAGGCGGGCATCGGTGTAATGCCCTCGTATGCCGAGCGCATGAGCGAGAAGGACATGTTGGCCGTGGCGCAGTTTGTGGCGCACGCCACGGGCGCGGCCAAGTAGGCGCAGCCTTTCGCACCGGTTGCAGCGTGGCCTCGCTGCAACCGCCTGCAACCGCGCGCTGCCTCAGGCCGCCGTGCGCGACGGCACCAGCGCCGCCCCGGCTGCGCGCCCTTGCAGCCCCTGGAACGCAAAGTCCACCTCGGGCACGCGGCCACTCACGATGTCGGCCAGTGCCTTGCCCGAACCGCAGGCGTGCGTCCAGCCCAGCGTGCCATGGCCGGTGTTGAGGAACAGGTTGCCCACTTTCGTCTTGCCGATCAGTGGCACGTTGCTGGGCGTGGCGGGGCGCAGGCCGCTCCAGAACTGCGCCTGAGTGGTGTCGCCCGCTCCGGGGAAGAGCTGCTCCACCCGCCGCACGATGGCCGCGCAGCGGACCTGGTTCAGGTGGCGGTCGTAGCCATTCAATTCCGCCGTGCCCGCAATGCGCAGGCGGTCGCCCCGCTCGCTGGTGTAGCGTGAGAACACGAGCTTGAACTCGTCGTCCGTCAGGCTCACCTGGTGCGCCTTGGACGCGTCCTTGACCGGCATCGTCACCGAGTAGCCCTTGGCCGGGTAGATAGGCAGCTGGATGCCCAGCGGCTGCGCCAGCAGCGGGCTGAACGAGCCCATGGCCAGCACAAACGCATCGCCGCGCACGCGCTCGAAGCGGCCTTCGGCATTGGTCACTTCGACATGGTCGATGCGGCCGCCCACCTCGCGCAGTGCGGTGATGTGGTGGCCCACGCGGAACTGCACGCCCGCCGCCTCGCACAGCTTGGCCAGCTCGCGCGTGAACTGGTTGGCGTCGCCGGATTCATCTTCGGCCGTGAAGGTGGCGCCCGCCAGCTGCGGGCGGATGTGGGCCAAAGCAGGCTCGATGCGCACGGCCTCGTCAGCGCTGATGACCTGGCGCTCGCAGCCCAGCGCGCGCATCTGCTCGGCCGGGGCCAGCGCGCCGTCAAACTCCTTTTGGTTGGTATAGAAGTGCAGGATGCCCTGCGTGCGCTGGTCGTACTGGATGCCGGTGGCCGCGCGCAGCTGCTGCAGCGTGTCGCGGCTGTAGGTGCCCAGGCGCACGATCTGCTCGATGTTGTGCCGCGTGCGCGCGGGTGTGCAGTTGCGCAGGAAGGACAGGCCCCACAGCCACTGCCGCATGTCGGCGCGCAGGCGGAACAGCAATGGCGCGTCCTCTTTGCCCAGCCACTGCAGCACCTTGAGCGGGGCGCTCGGGTTGGCCCAGGGCTCGGCGTGGCTCACCGAGATCTGCCCGCCGTTGGCAAAGCTGGTCTCGGCACCGGGTGTGCCCTGGCGGTCGATGACGGTCACTTCGTGACCCAGTTGCGAGAGGAAATAAGCCGAAGTCACGCCGAGCAAGCCGGCGCCCAAAACGATCACGCGCATGATTTTCAAAGCCTTTCTGGGCTCTGGCGCTAGAAAAACATGCGCTGGCAGCTATGAATTCAATAGCGTGCAGCTGGCGCATGAATGCCCTAGCTGCCGCTCCCCCTGTCCTTGGTACCTGAGAGATTCACCGCCACCCACCCGGGCTGCGGCTTGCTCCTTCGGTGCGCTTCGCGTTGCGCGAGGCGGCTCTCCAGACGGCTTTGATGAATGGTGCAGTACGGGACCTGAGCGTGTATGGGAGTTTGCGCCTTCGGTGCAGCGGTGGCCTGTGCCTGCCGTGCTCTCCTGCGAGGCCGATTCTAGGGGGCAAGCCTGTGCGCCGGATCAACTCCGGCGGCTAATGGGGCGCAATCGTTGCTGATGCAGCGGGGCGGGATCGATGGGGGAAGGTGCCGATAATCCCGCCGACCCCTTGCTCTACGGAGAGTTTTTGCCATGTCCCCCATCGCTTTGGACCCTGTCGCCAGCGCCGCCGTCATCACCCTGGCCCGGGAAGGGCGCACGCCCCGCCCGTTGGACTTTCCCGCAGGGCTGCGCCCGCGGGATGCCTCCGAGGCCTATGCCGTGCAAGACGTGGTGGTGCGTGCACGCGGGCACATCGCTGGCTGGAAGGTGGGGGCTGCGTCGCCCCAGGCGCAACCGGCACGCGCCGCGCTGACCCGGGATTCGGTGTGGGTGGCTGCAGCGGGCGAGCCCGTGTTGCTGGCTGCATCTGGTTTTGCCGTGATGGGGGTGGAGGCGGAATGGGTCTACGAACTGGGGGCCGACCTGCCCGCCCGCGCCACCCCCTACAGCGCCGCCGAAGTGCTGGCGGCCGTGGCGTCGGTGCGGGCCGCCATCGAGGTGTGCGACACCCGCTTTGCTGCCTGGGCGCAGCAGGGCGAGTGGAGCCGCCTGGCCGACCAGGCATGCCACGGAGCGCTGGTTGTGGGGACTGGCACCGACGAAGTGGCCACCGCACAGCCCCTGGCGCAAGCGGTGACCTTGTCGGTGAACGGGGCCGTGGCCGTGCAACATGCCACCTGGGGCAACCCGGCGGGCGACCCGCTGCGCCTGCTGGTGTGGCTCGCCAACGAAGGCGCGCGCAGCCTGGGCGGACTGCGCGCGGGGCACTGGGTCACCACCGGGTCATGCACCGGCACCGTGCTGGTGGCGCCGGGGGCCGAGGTGGTGGCCGACTTTCCAGGGCTGGGGCAGGCGGTGTTGCGCCTGCGATAAATGCACAGGGCCTGGCGCCCTGGCCAGCCAGCGGAGCGTCGATCAACGATCAGTTGCGGCGCGGGTTGTCCGGCTGGTGGTCGCGGCGGTTGGGCACGCCGTCGCCGTCACGGTCGCGGTCATTGCGGTTGGCAATGCCGTCGCCATCGCGGTCCCAGCCGCCCCGGTGCAGCTCCCAGCGCCCGTCGCGCTGCTCCCACTGGGGGGTGCGATAGCGGTAGCCTGGCCGCACCTTTTCAAAGTGGCCTGCCACCCACACATGGCGGTGGCCTCGCCAGTCCCAGTAGCCAGGCACCCACACCTGTCCCTTGCGGGCGTGCGGAACGGCTTCGCGGCGGGGTGGTGGGGGTGCCGGGATGACGATGCCCTGCTGCGGGCCCGACTGCACGATGACAGTGGCTTGCGTGGCGGCCTGGGCTGGTGTGATGGCCCCTGTCAGCGCCGTCAGCGCTGTCACGGACAGGGCCGCTGCGGTGAAGATGTTGCGCAAGAAAGTGGCGTGGGTCATGGTGAACTCCTTGTCGTGTCTGGCCCGACGCAGGCAGTGCCTGCGTCGGGCCGGGTGTTGCGTCTGCGGCCTCATCGTGGCCTGTGGGTGGTGGGGCGTCTGTCAGCCGGGCTGCCCATTGCCTGTCGGCCCGCGCAGCGGTCCCACCAAGGGGGATCAGCGGCGGTAGGGGTTGTCCGGGCGCTGGTCGTAGCGGTTGGGCACGCCGTCTCCGTCACGGTCCCGGTCGCGGCGGTTGGGGATGCCATCGCCATCACGGTCCCAGCCGCCGGGCTGCATGTTCCAGCGGCCGCCGTGTTCCACCCAGCGGGGCTCGCGGTAGTGGTAGCCGGGGCGGGCCTTCACCCAGTAGCCCTGCATCCACACGTGGCGGTGGCCACGCCATTCCCAGTGGCCGGGCACCCACACCATGCCGCGGCGCGGGTGCGGCGCCACCTCGTAGCGGGGTGGGGGCGGCGCCTGGTACTGCACGCGCACCGGGGCGGGTTGCTGGTAGACAGGCGTACCTGCCTGGATGACAACGGTGGCGCTGGTCTGCGCCTGCGCCGCGCTCGCGGCGCCCAGCGACAGCAGGGCGATGGACACAGCGGCAAGTGCTTTGCGGGCCATAAGGTTCTCCTCAGATGTGATTCCTTGCGGAACCGGAGACTTCATGGTGCGCACGCTGCGTCAAGCCGGTGTAGGCCAATTGCGAAGCTTTGTGAAGTTGTGTTGCCGACTTCGGAGGCAAACGGTTGCCGTGTGATTTTTGTCACGCCTGCCAAGGCATCCGGCGTCGGCGTTCCCCATCCTCCCGCCCGCGATGGCTTGCTTCAGCGCCACCACACCAGCGTTGCAATCACCAGCAACGCGCACCACGCCGGGTGTCTGCCGTGCGTGGCAAAGAACACCAGCATGCCACTGGCCAGGGTGGCAATGCCCACCGCGTCAGCGGCCCAGGCGCCCAGGGCCGCGTCCCAAGGTGCGGTGCCCAGGCGCCAGAGCAGTGCGCTCAACGCCCAGCACAGTACCGAGGCCACATGCCAGGTGCCCCACAGAATGCGCAGGTGCGGGGTGTGCAGCACCTGTTGCGCGGTGCCAGCCTCCGCGCGCCCCGTCGTCTGGCGGCCCCGCGTGCGCAGCCTGCGAAACAGCAGAAGCTCTCCCAGCACCGAGTGCGCCACACCCACCAGGGCCAGCCCGGCAGAAGCCAGGGTCAGCGCCGTGTTGGTCATGGGTGAACGGCCAGCGCCTTGTGGGCGCGGGTGTGCACCCGGGCACCCAGCTGCGTCAGCAGGTGCATCAGCCCCATCCACATGCGCTCGAACGCGGGCATCTCGCCGGGGATCTGGGCGAGGTGCCGGCCCAGCACGCGCTGGTGCTGGCTGGGGGTGATGGGCGGCGGTGTTTTGGTGCCAAAGTCAAATACCTGGCGGGTGAAGGGCTCGATCTGCCAGGCTTGCATCTCGGCGAGGGCGGGGGCGAGTTCGGTGGTGTAGACCTGCACGGTCAGGTCCTTGTGCAAGAGCCCCAGCGCCTGGTAGGCCTGCAGCACCTGTGCATTGCGCAAAGGGTCGGTGGGGTCGCGCAGCAGGGCAGACCACGCCTGCACCACCTGCGCACGGAATGCGCTGGGCAGGGCGCGCGTGCAGCCAAAGTCCAGCACACCCACCGTGCCATCGGGCGCGAACAGAAAGTTGCCCGGGTGCGGGTCGGCATGTACCCGCCCCAGCACAAAGATGCAGTGCATGAACCAGTCCCACAGGTGCTGCCCGGCCTGGTCGCGCAGTGCCTGCGGTGGCTGTGTGGCCAGCCAGGCTTGCAACGGCAGCCCGGGCACAAACTGCTGCGTGAGCACCTGGACGCGCGTGTGCGAGAGGACGGGCTGCGCCATCACAACGCCCGGCTGCGCGGCATGCTGGGCAAACCATTGCAGCTGTTCGGCCTCTTGCAGGTAGTCCACCTCGCGCAGCAGGGTGGCCTCGATCTCGGTCATCACGCTGTCCAGCACGGCATCGGTGGGCAGCGGCATGTCGGTGTGGGCCAATGCGCGCAGCGCGGCGCGCATCAGCTGCATGTCGCTGGCAATGGTGGCGGCAATGCCGGGGTACTGCACCTTCACGGCCACCGTGCCGTGGCCTGCGAGCTGCGCGCGGTGCACCTGGCCCAGGCTGGCTGCGGCAAATGCGGTGGGCTCGAAGTGCTCGAACAGCGCCTCGGGCTCTTGCCCGAACGCCTGGCGGAACACGCGGCCGACCAGCGCGCGGTTGAGCGGCGGAGCCTGGTGGTGGGCGCGGGCCAGCTCGCGCCGCACGCCCTCGGGCAGCAGCTGCGGGTGCATGCTGAGCAACTGCGACACCTTGAGCGCCGAACCCCGCAACTGCCCCAGCGCGCCAAACAGGATGCGGCCCAGCGCGGCCTCGTGCTCGGCCTGCGCCTGGGCCGAGCGCTTGCGCGTGCGGTGCGAAAGCTCGGCCATGCCGATGCGTGCCGCTGCCAGCCCGGTGATGGCGCTGCGCGCCAGCTTGCCGGTGCGCGGGGCCTCCGCTTTAGCTTTGGCCATGGTCTGCCAGGCGCTGCGCCGTGCCGCGTGCAATGACGCGGTGGATCGGCGTGATCACCGCCATGTAGGCATGGCCCAGTGTGTTGTGGATGTGCACCACCGTGCTCAGCACCACCCGGGGCGCGGCGCCGGGCGCGGCGGGCTGTTTGCAGATGGACACCTGCACGTCCAGGTGCTTGTCGTCCTGGCCCATCACCACCTCGGTGTCGCTCAGGTGTCGGATGCGGAAGATGCCCACGCGGTCGCCCACGCGGTAACTGCGCGCGTCGCGCAGGGATCGGCCGCTGGCGGGCGGGTGGCCGTCGTCCAGCTGGCCCAGGTCCTTCAGGCCCACCAGGCGCACGGCCTTGTTGCGCACGAACATGAGGGCGCGCGTCCACGCCGGGGTGCGGGCCGCCACGTCCAGCCACGACTGCAGGGCCGAGCGCGCGGGGTGCCGGTCGGCCACTTCGTAGGCATCAAAAAAATCGGCCCCGGGCAGCGTGGCGTGGATGGCCGTGCCGGGCGGCACCTGGGTTGCGCGCGCGGTGGTGGGGGCGGCGAGGGCAGAGGACGCATTCATGGGGCGCTCTTTCTTTTGCGGGGCGTGGCGGGGCGCGGGGCGGTGGGGGCCTCCGTGGGGCCGGTGGCCGCCCGGGGTTTGCGTGGTGCGCGCGCAGGCCGCGATGTTTTCGGGGCGAGGCCTTCGGCCGCTGCCTTACCGGCAGGGGGTTGCGATGCCCTTGCTGCGGGCGCGCTGGCCATGGCCTGCTGGGCCATGTGCAGCATGCCCATCAGGCTGCTGCCGTGTTGCACCGTGCGGGCCATCTGGCTGCGCAGCACAAAGCCGCCCAGTTGCAGCACACGGTTGACCAGCCCGCCGCGCAGCGCCTGCACCAGCACGCCCAGCGACAGGTCCACCAGCTGCGTGGTGTCGGCAAATTCGTCGGAGGTGTCGGCCAGCCAGTACGTCACCACGCCTGCGAGGTAGTCGGTGTAAAGGCTGCCTGCCAGGCCCTTGAAGTCGCAGGGCTCAATCTCGCCGCTGGCCTCGGCCGCTTCCAGAAAGCTCGCCACCGCCTCGCGCAGGCTCTGGCGCGCGGCCAGCGGCTCGGCCAGCATCGACAGCGGCGAGCGCCGCGCCAGACCGCGCACCTGGGCCACAAACTCGCGGTCGGCCAGCAGGCGCTCCAGCACGGCGTCGGTCAGGCGCTGCAGCTTTTCTTGCAGGCCGTAGCCCGCAAAGCCCGGTGTCTGCAGCGTGTCGGCCAGCGCCTGGTGTGCCACATCGTCCAGGTAGCCCAGCACGATGCGGTCCTTGGTGGGGAAGTATTTGTAGATCGTGGCGTCGCCAATGCCGGCGGCGCGTGCGATGTCTTTCATCGTTGTGCCGTCAAAGCCCTGGCGGGTCATGAGGTCCACCGCGCTGGCCACGATCTGGCGGCGCGTGGCGTCTTGCTGCTGGCGGGTGGTTTTCATTTGACTATTCTTAAATTGATTGATTTTTCAATTTAAAGAATAGTTATTTCTTTTTATGGCGTCAAGCCACCTCTTGGCAGGCGCAAGCAGGTGTTTTGAGGCGTTATTAACCTCAAGCGCAGGTATTCCATGCGCTGATAGCTATCAAAAATATAGTAAATGGAGGCTGATTCGTGGCGCTGCGGCCTGTCCCTGCACCAGTCAGGCGGCCGCTGCGCTCAACCAAGGGCAGGAGTTGGCTTGCAGCGACGGCCGTCGATTGCGGGTAACTGCGAAATCGGCGGGAGGCTTACCGGCGCATGCTGGCAAACGCCTCGAACTCCCAGCTGCGCATCGCCAGCAGCAGGGTGTAGCCCTCGCGCTCGCGGTCGGGCAGCTTCTGGTCGGCCAGGTGCTGCTGGGCAAAGTCCTGCGCCACGCGCTGCATGCGCTCCATGAACGCGGGCGCCAGGCTGCGGCTGATGTTGCCGTGCACCAGCAGCACGCCTTCGCCTGGGCCATCAAAGCCGCCTGCAAAGTAGTCCAGCAGCGCGTGGTCGCGGAAGTAGTTCATCACCGGGCCATGTGGGCGCCAGCGGAAGGTCTTGGCCAGCTTGAGGCGGTAGCGGTTGAGCGGCCGCAGCTCGATGATGCCGATGCGGTCCAGCTGCGCCAGGTACTTGATGCCTTCGGCGTCCGTCAGGCGGTAGTAGCCGGTCACCTGCTCCAGCGTCCACTGGCTCAGCACACAGATCGCCATCAGCAGCAGCTTCTTGTCGGCCACCACGGCTTTTTCCTGCTCGTGGGTCAGCTCTTTCAGCAAGGGCTGCTCGTCGGCCACGCGCCGGGCCAGGTCGGCAAAGTCCAGCGCCAGTGCGCGGCAGATGGCGTCGATGCGCGATAGCGGCATGTCGCCCCTGGCCAGCATGCGCTTGACGCTGGACTCGGCCATGCCCAGCGCCTGCGCCAGATCGGCGTAGGTCATCTGCGCGGTCTTGAGTTCCTTTTTCAGGGCGGTGACGAGGTCGGCGGTCGTGCTCATGGTGGGGGGACTCCTAGGTATCGATTATCAATACCCGAAGGTGCGTGGGTAGCCCCTTGCGCGACTTTTTGAGGCCGCCGATGACGCCGCTGCCCACACTGCACGGCATCGTTCACTTTCTACGGTGTGTGTGATGTCTTCTTCCCCTGTGACTCCCCTGCGTGCGCGCGGCCTGGCAACGCTGTCGCGACTGTCGGGTGCCGAAACCGGCCTGTTGCTGGGCGCGGCTGCGCTGCTCGCCCTGGCGTTGTTCGGCCCCGTGCTGCCCGCCAGTGCGCACCAGCATGACTTTGCCGACCTGCGCACGCTGTGGGGCATTCCCTGCGCGTTGGATGTGTTGAGCAACTTGGCCTTTGCCTTGGCAGGTGCATGGGGTTGGTGGGTGCTGCGCCGCGTGCCGTCGGCCGCGCTGGACGCCATCTCCCGTGCGCTGGCTGCCCTGTTCTTTGGCGGGCTGCTGTGCACCGCCGCAGGCTCTGCTCTGTACCACTGGCAGCCGCAGGACGCGGGCCTGCTGTGGGACCGCCTGGGCATGGTGCTGCCTTTTGCGGGGCTGCTTGGGCTGGCGGCGGCCAGCCGGGTGAGCGCGCGGGCGGGCGTGGCCGCTGCAAGTGCCGTGCTGCTGGCGGGGCCACTGGCCGTGTGGGCCTGGGTGCACACCGGCAACCTGCTGCCGTGGGCCGTGGTGCAACTGGGCGGTCTGCTAATGGTGCTGGCGCTGGCATGCCTGCCACGCCGCGTCGGCGGACTGGCGCTGCACCTGGGCGTGGTGGTGGTGCTGTACGCCCTGGCCAAGCTGCTGGAGGCGGCAGACCATTCGGTGTTCGAGGCCACAGGCGGATGGGTGTCGGGCCACAGCCTCAAGCATGTGCTGGCGGCGGGCGCCGCCTGGCCCGTGATGACGGCATTGGGATCGCTGGTGGCTTTGCGCCACAGTGACGCGGCGGTGATGCCGCGGGTCATGCCGTCCGGGCAGAATGGCGCCCACGCCGTGGGTGTCGCCCGCAGATCCGGCGCATGAAGCGCAGGTCCGGAAAATTCCAACAAGCCAACCCATCGGAAACGAGGAGAAACGCATGAGCCCCGACACCGCCTCCACCAGCGTGGCCCCCGCACCCACGCACGAGGACCCGAACCAGTTTGCCCTGCTGCGCCAGCGGCGGTTTGCCCCCTTCTTCTGGACGCAGTTCTCCGGCGCGGCCAACGACAACCTCTTCAAGTTCGCCTTCACGGTGATGGTGACCTACCAGCTCAGTGTGGACTGGCTGCCGCCCGCGATGGCGGGGCTGGTGATTGGCGCGCTGTTCATCCTGCCGTTCCTGCTGTTCTCGGCCACATCGGGCCAGCTGACCGACAAGTACGACAAGACGAAGATGATCCGCTTTGTGAAGAACCTGGAGATCGCCATCATGCTGGTGGCGGCCGTGGGCTTCATCGCGGGCAACATCCCCATCCTGCTGCTGTGCACCTTCTTGATGGGCGTGCACTCCACGCTGTTTGGCCCGGTCAAGTTTGCGTACATGCCCCAGGTGCTCAACGAGCGCGAGCTGACGGGCGGCAATGGCATGGTCGAGATGGGCACGTTTGTGGCCATCTTGCTGGGCAATGTGGCCGGTGGGTTGCTGGTGGCGTTGCCCGGCATCGGTCACACCACCGTGGCCGTGGCCTGTGTGGTGGCGGCCCTGGCGGGACGCGCGGTGGCGCAGTTCATTCCCTCGGTGCCTGCCACCGACCCGGGCCTCACCATCAACTGGAACCCCTTCACCGAAACCTGGCGCAACCTCAAGCTGGCGCACGAGAACATCGTGGTGTTCCGCTCGCTGCTGGGCATCAGCTGGATGTGGTTCTTCGGCGCGGTGTTTCTGAGCCAGTTCCCCAGCCTGGCCAAGAACGTGCTGCACGGCAACGAGCAGGTGGCTTCGCTGCTGCTGGTGGTGTTCTCCATCGGCATTGGTGTGGGCTCGCTGCTGTGCGAGGTGCTCTCTCGCCGCCATGTCGAGATCGGCCTGGTGCCGCTGGGCGCCATCGGCATGAGCGTCTTTTCCATCGACCTGTATTTCGCGTCGCGCAGCCTGCCACCTTCCGAGATCATGGGCCTGGCTGCCTTCATGGCCCAGGGCGCCCACTGGCGCGTGATGCTGGACCTGGCGCTGCTCAGCCTGTTTGCGGGCCTGTACAGCGTGCCCATGTACGCGCTGATCCAGATGCGCAGCCAGCCCACACACCGCGCCCGCATCATTGCGGCCAACAACATCCTGAACGCGCTGTTCATGATCGGCAGCTCGCTCATCGCCGGCGCCCTGCTGGGCGCGGGCTTCACGGTGCCGCAGATCTTCCTGTTCACCGGCCTGGCCAACGCCGTGGTGGCGTTCTACATCTTCATGCTGGTGCCCGAGTACCTGCTGCGCTTCATCGCGTGGGTGTCGTCGCGGTTCGTGTACCGCTTCAAGGTGCAGGGCGATGAAAACCTGCCGTCCACCGGCGCGGCCATCCTGGCGTGCAACCACGTGAGCTTTGTGGATGCCGTGCTGCTCATGGCCGCCAGCCCGCGCCCCATCTACTTCGTGATGGACCACCGCATCTTCCGCGTGCCCGTGCTGGGCTGGCTGTTCCGCCTGGCCAAGGCGATCCCGATTGCGCCCTACAAGGAAGACCCCAAGACCTATGAAGCGGCTTTCGACCGTGCTGCCCAGGTGCTGCGAGAGGGCGACCTGCTCGCCATCTTCCCCGAGGGTGGCATCACCAAGGACGGGCAGCTGCAGGAGTTCAAGGGCGGCATCATGAAGATCATCGAACGGGCGAAGGCCGAGGGTGTCGAGGCCCCGGTGATCCCCATGGCGCTGACCAACCTGTGGGGCTCGTACTTCAGCCGCATCGAAAAGGGCGGTGCCATGGTGCGGCCGTTCCGCCGGGGCTTCTACAGCCGCGTGGGGCTGAATGTGGGCTCTGCCGTCGCGCCGACCGAGGTGCAGCCCACGCTGCTGCGCGAGCGGGTGCAAAAGCTGCTGACGGCCTGACCGAGGGGCGTGCAAGCCGCCCGTGGCTGGGCGGGCTCAGTCCGCCCGGATCTGTGCGCGCTGGGCAATGGCACGCATGCGTGGCAACTCGTCTTCGATCTGCGCCAGCACGGCATCGCCCGTGGCGTAAGACGGCTCCAGCCCTGCGGCGATGAGCTTGCTGCGGATCTCGGCGTCCGCCATCGTCTCGGCCAGTGCCTTGTGCAGCTTGGCCCTGGCCTCGGCGGGCAGGCCACGCGGCGCGACCACGGCCAGCCAGGAATCGGCCGAGAAGCCGGTAAAGCCACTTTCTGCCACGGTGGGCACGTCGGGCAGCTGCGTGGCCCGCGTGGCGCCCTTCACCGCAATGGCCTTGATCTTGCCCGCCTTGAGCTGTGGCAGCGCTGCCGCCACGGTGTCGATGGTGAAGGGAATCTGCCCGCCCATCAGGTCGGCCATGGCTGGGGCGCTGCCCCGGTAGGGCACATGCATCAGCTTGATGCCGGCCGCCGACCAGGTCAGTTCGGCGGCAAAGTGCCCCGTGGTGCCGTTGCCGAACGAGCCGTAGGAGAACTTGTCGGGCGTGCGCTGCACGGCGGCGATCAGCTGCCGGAGGTTGTTGACCGGCACATCGCGGTGGGCCAGCAGAATCAGGGGCACTCGCGCGACCAGGCCGACGGGCTCGTAGCTTTTGACGGGGTCGTAGGGCAGCTTGGGGTTCAGCGCGGGGTTCACGGTGAAGGTGGAGCCGGAGCTGATCAGCAGCGTGTAGCCATCGGCAGGCGCGTTGGCCACATACGCTGCCCCCACCACGGTACCAGCGCCCGCCTTGTTCTCCACCACGATGGGCTGGCCCAGCCGGTCGCCCAGCTTATTGCTGATGGTGCGGCCCACGATGTCTACAGCGCCCCCGGACGGAAAGGGCACGACAAGCTGCACGGGTTTGGCGGGATACCCGTCAGCGTGCGCCAGTCGCAAGGGGCCCATTCCCAGTCCCGCAAGGGCCACCCCCACGAGGATCACGCTACGCCGTCTGACAAGCTGCATGCACTTCATGGGGGCTCCTTGGATCGAGGGAACGGGCGGGGCCCTTGCCTGGCGGTCAGGGGCCCTTTGAACAGGTGCTCAGATCAACGACAGCCCGGCCAGCTGTGCCAGCCGTCGCTGCTCGCTGGACGCATCAGCCGTTGCGAAAAAGAAAGCTGTAGGCGTTCAACGCCGGCACCCCTCCCAGGTGCGCATACAGCACGCGGGAGCCTTCGGGGAATTCGCCCTTGCGCACCATGTCGATCATTCCGTGCATGGACTTGCCTTCGTACACCGGGTCAGTCAGCATCCCTTCCTGGCGCGCGCACAGGCGGATGGCCTCCAGCGTGCCCTCGTTGGGCAGGCCGTATTCAGGGCCGCCGTAGCGGGTGTCCAGCACCACGTCTTCGGCCGTGATCTCCTGGCCCAGCTCGACGAGCTTGGCGGTGTTCTGGGCGATGCGCAGGATCTGCGCGTGCGTCTTCTCGGGCTTGGCCGAGGCGTCGATGCCGATCACCTTGCGCGCGCGGCCATCGGCCGCAAAGCCCACCACCATGCCCGCCTGCGTGCTGCCCGTGACCGAGCACACGACGATGTAGTCGAACTGAAAGCCCAGTTCCTTTTCCTGCTGCCGAACTTCTTCGGCAAAGCCCACAAAGCCCAGGCCGCCGTAGGGGTGCTCAGAACAACCTGCGGGAATCGGGAAGGGCTTGCCGCCCGCCTTCTTCACGTCGTCCATGGCCTGCTCCCAGCTGGGGCGGATGCCGATGTCAAAGCCCGCAGCGTCCAGGCGCACGTCGGCGCCCATGATGCGGCTCATCTCGATGTTGCCCACGCGGTCGTACACCGCGTCGGAGTAGTTGACCCAGTTCTCTTGCACCAACACGCACTTCATGCCCAGGTGCGCGGCCACGGCGGCCACTTGGCGCGTCTGGTTGGACTGGATGCCGCCAATCGACACCAGCGTGTCGTAGCCGCCGGCAATGGCTTCGGGGATGAGGTATTCGAGCTTGCGCGTCTTGTTGCCGCCAAAGGCGAGGCCCGAGTTGCAGTCCTCGCGCTTGGCATACAGGTGCACCTTGCCGCCCAGGTGCGCCGACAGGCGGTTGAGTGGCGTGATCGGCGAAGGGCCGAAGGTGAGCGGGTGGCGGGCAAATTTCTGCAGGTTCATGGCGGTGTTCCGGTCGGTGAAGAGGAGTCGCAAGCGGGGGGCTTGCAGTGCCTTCATCGTAGAAAAACACGCGCATCAAGTGGTTGCAAAAATTGTCAAAATTTCGGCGTTTCAGTTTTCTGAAAGAGAATGCAATCAGAAAATATTTCTTCAGATTGTTTATGTGCGCAACAAAAGTTCGTGCCAAGAATGCACCACAGGCCGATGTCTCTGCCGAGCTGGACCGTACCGACAAAGCCATCCTGCGGCAGCTGCAGCGTGATGCGTCGCTGTCCAATGTCGCGCTGGCCGACAAGGTGCATCTGAGCCCGCCCGCCTGTCTGCGCCGGGTGGAGCGCCTGCGGCGCCTGGGGCTCATCGACAAGGTGGTGGCGCTGCTCAACCCCCAGGCCGTGGGGGCGGGCATGCTGGTGATGATTGGCGTGGTGCTGGACCGCTCCACGCCCGAGTCGTTCGCCGAGTTCGAGAAGGCTGCCGCCAAGGTGTCCGGCTGCATGGAATGCCATGTGGTCACCGGCGAATTCGACTACTTCATGCTGGTGCGCACGCGCGACAACGACAGCTTCAACCGCTTGCACGCAGAGCAGTTGCTCTACCTGCCCGGGGTGCGGCAGGTGCGCTCGTTCATGGTGCTGCGCAACGTGCTCTCGACCACCGAGCTGCCGCTGGCGGTGTAGCGGTCTGCCTCTCTCCGGTTACTGGGCGCCGCGCAGCCGGCCCATCATGGCCGCCCAGGCCGGCCCGCCAAACACGTTGACCACCAGCCCCGCCATCAAGAGCCCGGCGCCCGCAAAGTGCACGGGCAGCAACTGCTCGCCAAACACCACCCAGCCTGTGGTCAGGCCCACCACGGGAACCAGCAGCGTGAAGGGCGCCACGCGGTTTACGGGGTAACGCGACATGAGGTAGGTCCACAGCCCGAAGCCCAGCAGGGTCGATATCCATGCGATGTAAGCGACGGCGGCCATGGATTGGAAGGACAGATTCTGCACGGCCGTCCACACCGTGGCGGGCCCGTCCAGCCACAGCGAAAGCGCCACAAACGGCAGTGGCGCCACCACGCTGGACCAGACGATGAAGGCAAACTGGTTCATCGGCCCATACCGCCCCACAGCGCGGGTGACGATATTGCCGCAGCCCCACATGGCGGCTGCCGCCACCGTGAGCGCAAACCCTGCCAGGGGCATGGAGGCGCCATGCGCGCTGCCGATCAGCACTAGCCCGCAGCCCGCCAGCGCCAGGCCTGCCACCTGGTTGCCCTGCCATTTTTCGCGCAGCCACCACGCGGCCAGCAGCAGGGTGAAGAACGACTGCGACTGCAGCACCAGCGACGCCAGCCCCGAGGGCATGCCGATGTGGATGGCAGTGAACAGCAGCGCGAACTGGCCCACGGCCATGGTCATGCCGTACAGCAGGTACAGCCTCAGCGGCACGTTGGGCGGCTTGACGAACAGCAGTGCTGGGAAGGCCGCGAGCAGATAGCGCAGCGCCCCCAGCAGCAGGGGCGGCACCCCGGCCACCCCCACTTTGATGACAGCGAAGTTGAGGCCCCAGACCACGATGACAAGCAGGGCCAGGGCGAGGTCGCGGGGGCGCAGGGAATTGTTCATGCCCTGCATTCTCTGGGATCGGGGAGGCCGCTAGCCGATCGTTTCAGGACTGGCAAGGTGCAAAAACGGACCAGACCGTGAAGAAGTTCAGAGGGCGTTATGTCGACTCGACCGCGAAGCTCAGCCCTGCATTCGCTTGCAGCCGCGCGATGAGCCGGTCGCCCATCGCCGGAGCGGTGGTCCAGATGCCGCCAGGCGTTTCCGTGGCTTCCTGCAGCAAGCACACGGCCGCTTCGGTGATCATCTTGGAGGTGGAGCCGTAGCCCGGGTCGCGGTCGCCCTTCACGCCCACGCGCAGGCTGTGGCCTGCGTCGTCGGTGCCCAAAAACAGCACGTCGTAGAAGCCGTTCTCGCGCTCCTCGCGCGAAGGGCCTTCGCCCGGCTTGGGGCCTTTGTCCGAACCCAGCGACTTGTCGCCCGCCACCGCATTGGCGATGGCCTCGCCCTTTTCGCCAGGGCCGGTGATGAGCATTTCGTCGTAGACAAAGTCGGTGCCGTAGGCGTGCTGCAGCAGGAAGTTGGAGCGGTGTACGTTGCGCGTGTTGATGGCGGCCATCACGAAAGGTGCGATCCACACCCCATCGCCCAATGCTTCGTCCACCATGGGCTTGTTGCCCGAGGGCTGGCGTGGGCCTTCAAAACCGGGGGTCAGCGAGAAGGGGTTTTTCAGCAGGTCCAGCACGCCGGGCTGGCTGGCGGCTGCGGCCATGGTGGCCTTGAGGCTCGCGGCCGTGCCGCCCGAGAAGGTGCCCTTCATCTTGCGCACCCGGCCGCGCACGCGCGGGGCGGGGTGGCCGAAGCGGTGGCGGAACTCCTTTTGCAGCAGGAACACGCCCAGGTCGAACGGAATGGAGTCAAACCCGCACGAGAACACGACGCGCGCGCCGCTGGCTTTGGCGGCGGCTTCGTGCGCGTCGATCATCTGGCGCATCCAGGCAGGCTCGCCGCACAGGTCCACATAGTCCACCCCGGACTTGGCGCAGGCGGCCACCAGTTCGTTGCCATACAACTGGTAGGGGCCCACGGTGGTCAGCACCAGGCGCGTGGTGTCCATCAGCGCCTGCAGGCTGGCGGGGTTGCTGGTGTCGGTCACGACCAGCGGGGTGTCGGCCGGGGCGCCCACTTCGTCGCGCACGGCGGCGAGTTTGTCGGCATTGCGGCCTCCCATGGCCCAGCGCAGGCCGCTGCCGGCGGGGTAGCGTTGCAGCAGGTACTCGACCACCAGGCGGCCGGTGAAGCCGGTGGCGCCGTGGACGAGGAGGTCAAAAGGTTTGGTCATGGTGGGGGCTCCGTCCGTCAAAAGTGCAAGGTCCGGGGGCAGGCAGAAGCTGCCTTGCCCGGAGAGGCCGCCATTCTCTGTGGCCCTGCCTGCTGCCTCTGTCGCGCAGGTGCATGGCGAGGGGCGCGTAGGGCCTGAACAACGGCTTGCTCCTTATTTTCTGAGAAAAAGTATCGCAAAACGATACCGGTTGGCCTGCCGGTGGCCACTGTTACGGTTCAATGCAGACACGCAAGTTACGTCTGGGCACCATTCGTTCCGTGTTCAACCAACGCCCTCCGGGCACCACAGCAATGTCTTCTTCTCCCATCGTTGTTCAGCGTGACACCAAGGCCTGGCAGCTGCAGGTGTGGGTCTCGTTCGGCATCGCGGTTTTTCTGTGCGCCGTGGGTCTGGCATGGTTGCCCGGCGAGCAACTGGAGCAGGCGTTCATGGTGATGGGCTACGTGTTCTGCCTCTCGGCCGCGTTTGTGCTGGCCAAGTTTGTGCGGGACAACGAAAGCGCCTCGCGCCGCGGCGGTGGCGACACCCCCATGTGGAAGCTGGTGGTGTGGGGTGGCTTTGCCGTGGCCATGGGCCTGACGGGCTGGGGCCTGCTGAGCATGGACATCAACGTGACCTACAAGGCGTTTCTGGGCGTGAGCTGGCTGTACCTGATCACCACCGCCTTCACGCTGGCCAAGATGCTGCGCGACCGCCATGAGGCCGACCTGCTCGAAGCCCGCCTGCAAGGACGCCGCGAAGCGGCCCAGGCCGCTGCCCAGAACAGCAGCGTGAACTGATCGCACCCGGTGTGCGCAGGCGGTAACCCGCTGCCCTTCTGGACGAGTTTCTTTCTGGTTCTTTCTGGTCTTTCGACCCGGTCTGTCCCGCACCTGGGGTGTGTGGGCGGGCCGTACCCTGAGGAGTGAATGATGATGAATGCCGTGTTTTCTTCGTGGGGCTCTGCGGCGCGCCTGCCCCGCGCCCTGCTGGCGGCCGGTGTGGTGTGTGTGGCCCTGGTGGCCGCTGCACCGGCCCGTGCGCAGAGCGAGGCTTCTGCCGCGCTGTCGATGTTGCCGGTGGCCTCGGTGGTGGGCACGGCGTCGGTGGCCTCGGCGGCCGCCGGTGCGGTGGTGACAGTGCCGGCGGCGCTGTCGGTGGGCGGCGCGGTGCTGACGGTGCGGGCGGTGGAGGCCTCGGCCGTGGGCACGGTGTATTTGCTGGAGCGCGCCTCGGACGGCGCCCAGGTCAGTGTGGAGGTGGTCGGCCGTGGTGTGGCGGGCTCGGCCTACGCGGTGGGCACGGTGGTCACCTGCAGCGTGATCGGTACGGGCGTGATCCTGTCGGCGGCGGGTGAGGCGATTGCTTTTGTGCCCAATGCCATCGGCCGCGCTTTGTTGCACAACGAGCGGCTGTGAGGAGCAGCGCGATGATGAAAGCCCTGAACCTTGGCCGCGACCCCGCGCAGCGCATCCCTGCGGTGGTGGGCATGGTGTTCTTCGCAGGGGCCGCGCTGCTGGCAGCCACCCCGGCCCACGCAGGCCGCTCCTGCGAATCGCGCAAGCCCGTGCCGCCGCAGGTGATCGAGCGCGGCATGAAGCTGGCCGAGCAGACGTCGGCCGCGCTCGATGCCGAGCACGCCAAGTCGGGCGTGCAGGTGGTGGCTTTGGCCCGCGCGGGGCAGGACCTTTCCAAGTACGGCCTGCGCTATTCACACTTTGGCTGGGCCTACAAGACGGCCGAAGGCCCGTGGCGCGTGGCGCACAAGCTCAACGAATGTGGCACGGCCGTGGGCCACCTGTACCGCCAGGGCCTGGGCGAGTTCTTTCTGGACGACCTCTGGCGCTACGAGGCCGTGTACGCAGTGCCCACGCCCGAGGTGCAGCAGCGCCTGCTGGCCGTGCTGCAGGACAAGGGCCGCACCAAGACGCTGCAGCACCTGCCCTACAGCATGGTCAGCTACGCGTGGGGCCGCAAATACCAGCAGTCCAACCAGTGGGCGCTGGAGACCCTGGCGATGGCCATGGAGCCCGCCACCGTGCGCTCGCGCGACCAGGCGCAGGCTTGGCTGCAGTTCAAGGGCTACGAGCCCACGACTCTCAGGCTGGGGCCGCTCACGCGCATGGGCGGGCGGGTCGGGTCGGCCAACATTGCGTTTGACGACCATCCGAACGAAAAGCGGTTCTCGGACCGCATCGAGACCGTGACCGTCGACTCGGTGCTGGCCTGGATGCAGCGCACCCAGCTGGCAGCCGCACCGGTGGTGCTGGCGATCAAAAATTGAATCAAAATGCCAGCAAGCGCAATCAATACATGCGCTGGCAGCTATAAAAAGAAGAGCATTCGCCGGTGCGCTACCGCGCGCACCCAACCCGGCGCACAGCGCCACCGAGGAGAAGAACATGAGCAAGTCCCTGAGACTGTCCGAAAAATGGTTCCGTCGTGGCCTGTGGCTGGTAGCGCTGGTGTTTGCCAGCTTCCTCATCGGGCTGGGCGGCACCATCGTGGGCGATCTGCCCAAGGTCGAGACCCCGCTGCGGGTGGACGACTTTCTGGACAAGGCCGCTGCCGACAAGCTGCGCGCCGAGGTCAAAACGGCGCGCCAGGCCGAGCAGGACGCGCAGACCGCGCTGGAGCAGGCCCAGCTGCAGCGCAGCAAGGTGCGCAGCGAGGTGCAGGCTGAGCGGGAGAGCTTCAACAACTGGCTGTCCACGCGCAGCGCCACGCAGCGGGCGGACCGGGACCCCGAGGTGATCGCGCGCACCCAGGCGCTCGATGCCCTCAAGCTGGTGGAGCGCAAGGCCCAGCAGGCGGTGGAGACGCAGCAGCAGGCCGCCCTTGATGCCCGGCAGGCGGCAGCCGCCCGGCAGGAGCAGCTCAACCAGATGGAGTCTGACGGCTATGTGAAGCTCGCCGCCGAGCGCCGCAAGGTCGAGCTGCGCGTGTTCCTGTACCGCCTGGCCCTCACGCTGCCGCTGCTGGCCGCCGCCGGCTGGCTGTTCGTCAAGAAGCGCAAGAGCACCTACTGGCCGTTTGTGTGGGGCTTCATCTTCTTTGCGCTGTTTGCCTTCTTTGTGGAGCTGGTGCCCTACCTGCCCAGCTATGGCGGCTACGTGCGCTACGTGGTGGGCATTGCCGTGACGGCCGTGGTGGGGCGCTACGCCATCCAGGCGCTCAACCGCTACCTGGAGCGCCAGAAGCTGGCCGAGGCCCTGCCCGACCAGGAGCGCCGCAAGGAGCTGAGCTATGACGTGGCCCTGGCCCGCCTGGCCAAAAGCGTGTGCCCCGGCTGCGAGCGGCCCGTGGACCTGAAGAACGAGAAGATCGACTTTTGTCCGCACTGCGGCATCGGCCTGTTCGACCACTGCGGCCACTGCAACACCCGCAAGAGCGCGTTTGCACGGTTCTGCCACGCCTGCGGCACCGGGGCGGGCGTGAAGCTGGCGCAGGAGTGAGGCAGGCCGCGGTGCGGCCAATGCGGGGCTTGGCCTAGCCCACCATCACCCGGTTGCGCCCCTCGGCCTTCGCGCGGTACAGCGCCGTGTCGGCGGCCAGCAGCAGGGTGTCCATGTCGGCCTCTGCGCCCAGTGTGGCGCTGTGCACAAGGCCAATGCTGACGGTGGCCCGCTGGGGGCCGCCCTGCGTCGCATCCAGCGCCTGCCGTTCCACGGCGCTGCGCACCCGTTCGGCAATGGCCTGGGCCTCGGTGGGGGACACGCCGGGCAGCACGGCGGCAAACTCTTCGCCCCCCATGCGGCCCAGCACGTCGTCGGCGCGCAGTGCGCGCGCCATGGTCTGCGCAATGCTGACCAGCAGTCGGTCGCCCGCGCCGTGTCCGTGCTGGTCGTTCACCTGTTTGAAGTGGTCCACGTCCACCATCATCACCGCCAGCCCGCTGGATTCGCGCTGGTAGCGCTCCAGCAGGCGATCACCCTGTTTGAGCAGTGCGCGGCGGGCCAGCACACCCGTCAGGTCGTCATGGCGCACGGCATGGTGCAGGCGCCGCAGGGCCTCGGCGCGTGCCGCGCTGGCACAGGCCACGGCCAGGGGGCCCAGGGCCAGCAGCGTGACGCCCACACGCAGCGAGAACACATCGCCCGCATGGGCCGGCGTGAAATTGAGCACACCTGTGGCCACACCCGCCATGGTCCACAGGCACACCACCAGCGACAGCAGGCTGGAGGTGAAGGCGCTGTAGCTCAGCGCACACCACAGCAACCCGGGCACGACAAAAGCCAGCATGCCGGGCCCGCCGATGAGTGTGCGGATGCCCTCGGCCAGCACCAGCGAACTGACGGGTGCGACGCGCCAGAACAGGGGGGTGTCCTGGGTGTGCGAGGGCGGGTCTGCCGCGCGCGGCGCAGCCAGCACCACGGGCACGATGAGCATGTAGTTCATCAGCTCGGTGCTGAACCACAGCGACAGCAGGTCCGTCCACGGGGAGTCGAAATACACCGGTGCCGCGCCACAGCCTGCCAGCGCACCCACCGCGCTGGCCGCCAGTGCTGCCAGCAGCAGATACAGCGCCGCCGCCGTGCGCTGCAGCCGCAGGATGCGCTCGTCCAGCCCCCGCAGCACCAGCCAACCGGCGGTGGCGCCCAGCAGGTTGGCGGCATTGAGCCACAGGGCCATGCCCCAGGCACTGCCGGTGACCAGGTCGGCTGCCACATAGCCCACTGCGGCCGCCACCCAGGCGGGCGGCCGCGCCAGATGCGGGTAGCGCACCAGCAGCCCCAGCAGCAGTGCATTGGCCGGCCAGAACGCCGATAAAAAGCCGATGGGCCGCGCAAAGATGCCCACCAGGCAGGCGGCAAAGATCAGCAGTGCCAGGCCTGCCCAGGCCACGGGCGGTGGGACGGTCCGGGCAGGGGCAAAAAGGCGGGGCAGGGCGGGCGGCATGTGGGCAGCGGATGCGTGCGAGGGGGCGTGCAGGGGCGTGGGCGGGGGCGTATGGCCCCCGATTGTCCCCGGTGTCAGGGCATGCCCAGCAGCAGGGCCACCAATTCGCCGGTGCTGGTGGCGCCCAGCTTGCGCATCAGCCGCCCCCGGTGGGCCTCCACCGTGCGGTGGCTGATGTTCAGGTGGCGTGCAATCTGTTTGCTGGTGGCGCCGGTCACGATGTGCTGGGCCACCTCGCGCTCGCGCACCGTGAGTGGGGTGCTGACCACGCGGCGGTGCGAGATGTCTTCAAACATCCACACCGCCCGCGCAAACGGTTGGGCGCGGTCCAGCGCGCGGCCCACCACATGGCACCAGAACAGGGTGCCGTCGCGGCGTCGCATGACGCGCTCGTCGCTGTAGCTGCCGGTGTCCATCATCGCGGGCAGGCCCAGGTTGCCGGTGTGGGTGAATTCGTCCAGCGACGGATACAGCGGCGCCAGCGGCTGGTCCAGCAGCTCGGCCTGTTCATAGCCAAACATGCGGGCAAAGGCTTCGTTGCAGATCTCGATGTGGCGCTCGCGCGTGACGCACATGCCCACGGGGGCGAGGTTGAAGGCCAGTTCCAGCGCTTCATTCAGGGGAGCGGGCGGGGTCGCAGGCATGGGGCGGATTTTGCAGCAGCCCCTGCGGGCCACCGGGGCAGGGCCAGGTGGTCAGCGCCTGCGCCAGCGCAGCCGCCACTGCCGCTGGATCACCCGCGCCATGCGCCAGGCCCACGACGCGCGGGCCCGCTCCAGCACGGCGTGCTTGAGCTGCATCCAGTGCGCGTGGGTCCAGGCAAACCAGCGCAGTTGCATGAGCGCTGGCTGGGTGAGGGTGAACAGCCGCGCCACCACCGCTGTACCCACCACCTTGGCCAGCACGATCACCAGCATGCCCAGCACCACATGCCCGCGCCCGATGGCCCAGAGCGCCAGCAGCTTGATGGGCAGCAATAGCGCCGTGGGCAGCGCAAACAGGGCCACCGCCGCCCAGGGCGGGAGGGAGCGCACCCAGCCCTCGATCCAGCGCAGGCCCGGCCAGCGGCCGATGCGCGCCAGCAGGCGCTGCAATGGCTCCCAGCCCCATTCCTCGAACAGGATCAGCAGGGCGAGCAGGCCGCTGCCCAGGCCCGTGAGGGCCCGCAGGGGCCAGTGCAGCAGATGGCGCAGGAGTTTTGGAATGATTTGGGCCCGATGCGCTAGTGGATCATGCCTGAGGTGCTATGTAAAACATAGCAATCTGGCGGGAGGCATCTCCGCAGCTCACACGCCGCGCGCCCGGTCGGCCTTGAACTGCGCGCGGAACTGGGCGAAGGTGCCGGCCTCCAGCGACTCGCGCACCTCGCGCATCAGGTTCAGGTAGTAGTGCAGGTTGTGTACGGTGGTGAGCATGGGGCCAAGCATTTCGCCGCAGCGGTCCAGGTGGTGCAGGTAGGCACGACTGAAGCCTTCGCGCCCGCCGTCGTCCCACGACACACCCGAGCTGCCCGCGCAGGCGTAGCAGGTGCAGCTGGTGTCCATGGGTCGGTGGTCGGCCTTGTGGCGGGCGTTGCGGATCTTCAGGTCGCCAAAGCGCGTGAACATCGTGCCGTTGCGTGCGTTGCGGGTGGGCATCACGCAGTCGAACATGTCCACACCGTCGGCCACGCCCTGCACCAGGTCTTCGGGCGTGCCCACGCCCATCAGGTAGCGGGGCTTGTGCGCGGGCAGGCGGTGGGGCGTGTGGGCCATGATGTCCAGCATCTCGTCCTTGGGCTCGCCCACGCTCACGCCGCCCACGGCGTAGCCAGGGAAGTCCATCTCGACCAGGCGCTCCAGAGACTCCTGGCGCAGGTTTTTGAACATGCCGCCCTGCACGATGCCAAAGAGGGCGTTCGGATTGTTCAGCCGGTGGAACTCGTCCTGGCTGCGCTTGGCCCAGCGCAGGCTCATCTCCATGCTCTTGCGCGCCTCGGCCTCGGTGGTCTTGTGGCCCTTGGTTTCGTAGGGTGTGCACTCGTCGAGCTGCATCACGATGTCGGAGTTGAGCGTGGTCTGGATCTGCATGCTCACCTCGGGCGACATGAAGAGCTTGTCGCCGTTGACGGGGCTGGCAAAGGTCACGCCCTCTTCGGTGATCTTGCGCATGGCGCCCAGGCTCCAGACCTGGAAGCCGCCGGAGTCGGTGAGGATGGGCTTGTCCCACTTTTCAAAGCCGTGCAGGCCGCCAAAGCTCTGCATCACATCGAGGCCCGGGCGCATCCACAGGTGAAAGGTGTTGCCCAGGATGATCTGTGCGCCCATGTCGTGCAGGCTGCGCGGCATCACGCCCTTGACGGTGCCATAGGTGCCCACGGGCATGAAGATGGGGGTCTGCACCACGCCGTGGTTGAGCGTGAGCTGGCCACGGCGTGCGTGGCTGGAGGGGTCGGTTTTGAGGAGGTCGAACTGCAGCATGATGGGGCGCATTGTCCCAGACGGGCCGGGCTGACCTGCCGCAAGGGATTGGACTGGCGCTGGTCGATGGCGTCGCTACACTGGTCTGTACTCACTCAAGGAGAACCCCATGCTCAAGATCCTCATCGCCGTGGACGGCTCCGAACTCTCCCTGGATGGCGTGCACCACGCGCTGGCGCTGGTGCGCCAGGGGCTCCAGGCCACGATGGTGCTGGCCAACGTGCAGGAGCCCGCCACGCTGTACGAACTGGTGACCACCCGTGACCCCGACCTGATCGCCGCCGCCAGCCTGGAGGCGGGCCAGCATTTGATGGCGCCAGCGCGCGCGCTGCTCGATGCCGCCGGGGTGGCCTACGAAACCGATGTGGGGGTGGGTGATGTGGCGCACACGCTGGTGGACATGATCGAGCGCTCGGGCTGCGACATGGTCATCATCGGCGCCAAGGGGCAGGGCGCCATCACCAGCGCGCTGCTCGGGTCGGTGTCGCAGGAGGTGGCCCATGCCAGTCCGGTGCCGGTGACCATCGTCAAGCATGCCGAGGTGCTGGAGGGGGTGGACAGCGACGCGGTCGAGGACGCCGAGGCCTGACCCCTTTGGCGCCCGCCCTGATAGAAAAAGACAGGACAAAGGAAAAGGGCCGCTGTGCGCGGCCCCGATCGGAATGTGTGGGAGAGGTTGCCCGGATCAGGCCGCCTTGCGAAACGGCTCCGAGGGCCGCTGCAGCTTGCCATGGGGCAGCGTGGCCAGGCGCGAGAACATGCGGCGCACGTAGCCGCGTACCCACAGGCACTTGTTGAGTTCATCCACGGGCAGCGGGCCCGACACCACCACGATGTCGTTGGCCACGTCCTGCGCCCCGGCCGCACGCAGGCGGCGGCGCGTGTTGTTGGCCCACGACTGGATGCGCGTGGGGCTGCCATGCTGGTGCACCTCGCCCGTGTGCTTGTCGAACGCAATGGCCACGGTGTCGGTCTTGAGCTTGAAGCGGCGTTCACCCGTGACGGCGCTGGGCGCCTCGCGCATGTCATACAGGTAATAGCTGCCTGCCTTGAGCTGGTATTGCATGTCCATGGGTGTGTTCCTCTTTGTCGGCATTGTCGAGGGGCACGCTGCAGGCAATGGCAGGTAAAACGGTGGGAAAGGGGCTCTTTTTGAACGCCTCTCACTGGGGGCCACGCCGGTTTCAGTGCGCGTGCCATTGTGGCCGCACGTCGGCGCCATCCGGAGAAACTTGAGGAGGATGTCGTAACGAGTTGTGAGCAGACTCGCACGGCCCCTGGTAGCGTTGGTCTTTGTCCTGTCTCGGGCCTGTGCAGCGGGCACGGCCCACCTCAGGGCCACCGCGCAAGGGCCGCCCCGCCGCGCTGGTGGCGTCCCCTTCCCGACTCGCGCAGCGAGGCGAGAGAAGGGGGAAGCGGCGCAGCCGCTCAGGGGGATGGCCTCTAGAAGTCCACCAGACTCAACCCCACGCTGAACACAGTGCGCTTGCGGTTGTAGTCGATCATGCTGTCGCCATAGCCGCTGAACAGCGAGGTGTGCAGGCGCAGGTTGCTCTTGCTGCCAAACAGGCCGGTGCCCAGGGCCTGTAGCCACTCCACGCGCACCGAGCCCCGGTCGCTGCTGGCCAGCGTGTGGCGCACGGTGGCGCCCAGGGTGTTGTCCTTGTTCACGTTCCACAGCAGCGACAGCTCGCCCCGGCCGATGTAGTCGCTGATGCCCGGGTTGTCGTCGCTGCCCGCGCTTTCGGGGATGCGCTTCCAGATACGGGCGTTCACGCTGAAGCGGTTGTCCAACTCGATGCCGGTCATCAGGTACGCGCGGTTCCAGCTGCGCGACAGGGGTTTGCTCTGGCCGTTGGACTGGTGCACCAGGCCGATGCCGCTGTAGCGCCACTTCCAGCCAAACGGCAGCTGCGCCGTGGTGGGGTACACGTACATCAGCTCGGGCTCGTGGTCCGTGGCGCGGAAGGGGCGCGAGATCTCGGGCGTGAACAGCTGCCAGTACGACTGCTGTGTGTAGCCAAACCACAGCGAATCCTTGAGCGTGGGGTGGCCCTGGGTCAGCATGCCCTGGGCGATCTTGGTACGCACGGACAGCTGGATGCGGTTTTCAGTGCGGCGGTACGGCGTGGAGTCGGTGGCCGAGTTGCCGTCGGCATCCGACGTGGGCTGGCGGTTCACGCTGCTCGATGCCACCACCGACACCGTGATCGGGCGGTAGCCGCGGAAGCTGAACGTGCCGCAGTCGGTGCCCGTCTCCAGCTCCCAGAAGCGGGAGAGGTCGCTGTACTGTGGGTCGCGGCAGCCTTCAGTGCGCGCCACGTCGATGATGCGCGTGGCGGGCAGCGTGGCGTCCACCGGTGGTGGCACGGCCGACGAAGACGTTACTCCGCTGGCGTTGGCTGATGCCGCGGGGGCTTGCCACGCCTGCCCACCCGCAGGAGCCGCCTGCGCCTGCTCGGCCGCCCAGGCATCAAAGCAGGCCAGGCGCGCCTGGTTGTCGCTGGACAGAGCGGTGCAGCGGCGCAAGGCTGCGTCGGTCCCTGTTGCGGCGCCGGTGGCTGCGGCTGGGGCTGATTGCGCCAGTGCCGCGCCGGCCGGGGCCAGGGCGACCGCCAGCAGCAGGGCCAGAGAGCGGTGCCGATGGGGCGCAGCGGGCACGTGCGTTATGGCGCTCATTGCCAGGCCGCCTGTTTGCGCAGCACAAACGGTGCCGACGGCGTGGTGGGGGTGGGGTGGGCGTTGTTCCATGTTCCGCGTATTTCCTTGCCGCAACTTCCATCGACCACCTGGCCAGTCCAGGTGGCGCTGATGTTGGTGCCGTTGATCGATTCTTCCAGGGTCAGGTCGCCGCCATCGACGTCACCACTGACCTGGGCCGTGGTGCCGCCGCGCACCACGGTGCCACGCACGCTCTGTGCCAGCTCGGGGTGCGGGCCCAGTTGCAGCGTGGCCGTGGTGGGCTTGTCTCCAGGTGCCGGGGCCTGCAGCTCGGCGCGCCACTGGCCCTGCAGGTGTTGGTGGTCCATGTCTGCCGCCGTCGGGCATGCCGACGTGGATTGTGGGCCTTTTTGGCCGATGGCGCTTGTAGGACAAGCGCTGATAGCTATCAAAAGCGCAGCAATGCTCCAGGCGCCGCGGCCACGAGGCAGGGTCGAGCATGGATGGGGATACGTGCTGGGGTGTTTTGCCATGGTGCGTGTGCGCTCTCAGGCGGTGGGCGCCGGGTTGGCGGCCGCAGCGGCGTTGGCCGCCGTGGTGGCCTGTGCCTTGGCTGCAAACTCGGCGCGCAGGGCCTTGAGCTTTTCGCGCGGGTCTTCGCGGGCGGTGGTCTTGTCCAGGCCCATTTCGGCGATGAAGCGGCTGGGCTGTGCGGCCACCATTTCGCGGCCCTTCTTGCGGCGCTTGGTCCAGCTCACGGCCAGGGTACGCTGGGCGCGGGTGATGCCCACATACATCAGGCGGCGCTCCTCCTGCAGGCGCTGCAGCACGTCGTCGGTCACCTTCTGCTGGCGGCCTTCGTCGTCGTCGAGCTTGAAGGGCAGCATGCCCTCGGTCACACCTACCAGCACCACATGCGGCCACTCCAGCCCCTTACTGGCGTGCAGGGTGGAGAGCGTGACCATGTCCTGCTCCTGCTCGCGCTCGCTGATGGTGGAGAGCAGCGCAATGGTCTGCGACACCTCCAGCAGGCTCTTGGTCTCCTTGGCCACCACGGCGCCTGCGGTGTCGTCAATCTGCCCGCCCGCGCGCTGGGCCATCCAGTCGCAGAACTCCATCACGTTGCTCCAGCGGGCGGCGGCCACCTTCTCGCTGTCTTCGTTGTCGTACAGGTGCTGCTCGTAGCCGATTTCCTTGAGCCATTCGTTCAGAAAGGCGCGGGCGTCTTCGGCGCCGACGGTACGGCGGGCGCTGTACTCCAAATAGTTGATGTAGCGGCCAAACTCATGCAGACCGTCCATGGCGCGCTTGGGCACGGCGGCCGGCAGCATGCCGTTGAACAGCGCACCGAACATGCTCTGCTTGTGCTGCGTGGCAAACGCGCCCAGCGCTGCGAGCGTGGTGTGGCCAATGCCGCGCTTGGGTGTGGTGATGGCGCGCAGGAACGCCGGATCGTCGTCGTTGTTGATCCACAGACGGAACCAGGCGCACAGGTCCTTGATTTCCGCCCGGTCAAAAAAGCTGGTGCCGCCCGAGACCTTGTAGGGGATGTTGGCCTTGCGTAGCGCCTTTTCAAACGGCTTGGCCTGGTGGTTGGCGCGGTACAGGATGGCGAAGCTCTTCCAGTCCGGCGGCGGGTTGCTGGCCGCGCGCAGGCTCTGGATGCGGGCCACGGCGCGCTCGGCTTCGTGCTCCTCGTTGTCGGCATCGACCACCCGCACAGGCTCGCCTTCGCCCAGCTCGCTGAACAGCGTTTTGGGGAACAGCTTGGGGTTGGGGCCGATCACGTTGTTGGCGGCGCGCAGGATGGCGCTGGTGGAGCGGTAGTTCTGCTCCAGCTTGATGACCTTGAGGTGGGGGTAGTCCACCGGCAGTTTCTTGAGGTTGTCCAGCGTGGCGCCACGCCAGCCGTAGATGGACTGGTCATCGTCGCCCACGGCCGTGAAGTGCCCCTTTTCGCCCACCAGCAGCTTGAGCAGCTCGTACTGCGTGGCGTTGGTGTCCTGGTATTCGTCCACCAGCACATGGCCCAGCGCGGCCTGCCACTTGGCGCGCACTTCGGGGAAGTCGCGCAGCAGGCGCAGCGGCATGCCGATCAGGTCGTCAAAGTCCACGCTCTGGTAGGCCGCCAGGCGTTCTTCATAGCGCGCCATCAGCGTGGCGATGATGCGTTCGTTGTCGTCCGCCGCCTGGGCCAGCGCCTGCTCCGAGGTCAGGCCCATGTTCTTCCACTTGCTGATCACCCACTGCCATTGGCGCGCCGTGGCCATGTCGGTGGTGCCGCCCGAGGCTTCCTTCAGGATGCCCGTCACATCGTCGGCGTCCAGGATGCTGAACTGGGGCTTGAGGCCCAGCACATGGCCGTCCTCGCGCACCATGCGCACGCCCAGCGCGTGGAAGGTGCAGATCAGCACGTCCTTGGCGCGCCGGCCGATCAGGTGCCCGGCGCGCTCGCGCATTTCAGACGCCGCCTTGTTCGTGAAGGTGATGGCCGCAATGCGCTTGGGGTCCATCCCTTTTTCGATCATGTGGGCGATCTTCATGGTGATCACCCGCGTCTTGCCCGAGCCAGCCCCTGCCAGGACGAGGCAGGCCCCGTCGGTGTAGTGAACGGCCTGGAGCTGGGCGAGATTGAGACCGGCAGACATGGAGGAAAAGGAACGTGCAGAAAGGGCGAAGGGGGAACCGGACAGGCGCGGGGCGGTGGGTGCCACGGGCGTGGGGTGCACGCCGAGGGGACGTGCAGCGCAAGGGCGCAATGATACCGGCGTACCCCCCAGCATGCCCTGCTCGCCCACGCGCGACCGGTGCCTGACGGTCGCCTGACAGGGGCGCCCCGCGGCCCATGGGGCAGGCCCTGTGCTCCGGGAAACCCCGCTAGGGGCTTTGTTTTCACAATTTGATACTGGTTGGCGAGTCCCTCCCCCACCGGGAGGGGAGTGTTGTGAACCGAGCACCGCCATGAACCCTGTGACCCCGCCTTCCATCGCTTTGACCGCCGCTACGCCCCGGGCGGTCCACGGTCGGTTGCCCCTGCCTGCTTGGGCCGCATGCGCCGCCCTGGCGGTTGCCGGCGTGCTGGCGGGCGCGGCGCTGCTGCCACGGGCGGCGCATGCGCAGGCGGGGGGTAACGCCCCCGCGCGCATCGGCGTGGTAGGGCCGTTCACCGGGCCGTCGGCGGACTTCGGTGTGCCCATGCTCAATGGCATCAAGCTGGCGGTGGATGAGATCAATGCCGTGGGCGGCTACCTCGGCCGCCCGCTGGAGCTGGTCATCAAGGACGACAGGGCCGACCCCGACCAGGGCCGCAAGGTGTCGCAGGAGCTGCTGGCCGAGAAGGTTGTCGCCACCATCGGCTTTTGCAACACCGGCGTGGCGCTCAAGGCCATCGATCTGTTCCAGGACGCCAAAAGCCCGCTCATCGTGCCCTGCGCCACGGGCACGGCCGTCACGGCCAAATACCCCGCGCCCGACAGCTACATCTTCCGCGTGCAGGCGCGCGACGCGATCCAGGCGCCCTTTCTGGTGGACGACATCGTCAAACGCGGCTGGGACAAGGTCGCCATCTTTGCCGACAAGACCGGTTATGGCGAAGGCGGCTACAACGACGTGGTGGCCGCGCTGGCGGCCAAGAACCTCAAACCCGTGCATGTGGCGCGCTTTGACCTGGGGGTGAAGGACCTGACGGCCGAGCTGACTGCGGCGCGCAACGCGGGCGCCAACGTGGTCTACAGCTACACCGTGGGGCCGGAGAACGCCACCATTGCCAACGGCAAGAAGGCGCTTGGCTGGAAGGTGCCGCAGGTGGGGCCATGGCCGCTGTCCTTCCCGTTTTTCCTCGAAGGCGCCAAGGACGCGGCCGAGGGCGCGCTCATGGTGCAGACCTTCATCGCCGAGCCCAGCAACGAGCGCCGGGCATCGTTCCTGTCGAGCTACACCCGCAAGTACCACGGCAAGGTGGCCGTGCCCATGGCGGCAGCCAACGCCTACGACGCCACCTACCTGCTGATGTACTCCTTCCTCGGCATCCGAGACGGCAACCTGAACGGCAAGGCCATCAAGGAGTCGCTGGAGGGCAAGATGAAGACCTACTACGGCGTGGTCACCACCTACGACAAGCCCTTCAGCGCGCAGGACAAGGATGCGATCACGCGCAACATGCTGGTCATGGGCGTGGTCAAGAACGGCGCGATCACCTTTGCCTACCCCGAGGACGCCAAGCGCAACCTCATCGTGCAGCGCAAGCAATAACGAAAAACGGATGCCAGCGCTCGCCAGTGGCGAACCCGCCCACCTGACTTTGCGCTGACCATCTCGGGCGCGGTCGGCCCGGGCCGTTGGCGCAACAAGGACAATCGGCCCGTGCTGTCCGTTCTGCTCGTCACCTTCCCCTTCTTCGCGCTCGTGCTCTGCGGCTACCTCGCCGCACGGCGCAGCGTGCTGCCGCAGCCTGCCATCCCGGGGCTCAACGCCTTCGTGCTGTACTTTGCGCTGCCCTGCATGCTGTACCGCTTTGGCGCCAGCACGCCCATCCACCAACTGCTGGACCCTGCGGTGGCGGGCGTGTATTTGCTGTGTGCCTTGGTGATGGTGTTCGCCACGGTGGCGCTCACGCGCAACGCGCGCATCGGCTGGAACGACGCGGCCTTTGGCGCGCTGGTGGCCGCCTTCCCCAACACCGGCTTCATGGGCGTGCCGCTGCTGGTGGCACTGCTGGGCGCGCAGAGCGCGGGCCCGGCCATCGTCACCATCGTGGTGGACATGGTCATCACCAGCTCGCTGTGCATCGCGCTCTCGCGCCTGGATGGTGCGGGCACCCACGGTGTGGGCGTGGCGCTGAAGAACGCCTTCAGGGGCATGGCCACCAACCCCATGCCCTGGTCGATTGCGTTGGGGGCGCTGGCGTCGGCGCTGCAGTTCAAGCTGCCCGGCCCGGTGGACAAGACCATCGCCATGCTGGCCGACGCGGCCTCGCCCGTCGCGCTGTTCACCATCGGCGCAGTGCTGGCCCGCTCGCAGATGAACCAGCACGAGCAGGTCCCTGCACGGGACTACGTGCCGGTGGCGCTGGCCAAGTTGCTGGTGCACCCGCTGCTGGTGTGGGGCGCAGGCACGGCGGCCATGGCGATGGGGGTACCGCTCACGCCCTTTGCGCTCACGGTGATGGTGCTGCTGGCGGCGCTGCCCAGCGCCAGCAACGTGTCGCTGCTGGCCGAGAAATTCGGCGCCAACAACGGGCGGGTGGCGCGCATCATCCTGGTGTCCACCGCGCTGGCGTTCTTGAGCTTCTCTGCCGCCGTTGCGCTGCTGACCTGAGCCGCCAGGCCGCTGCGGTGCGGTGGGCTCAGGCCGCTGTCCGCGTCTTGCGCCCCACCAGGTACTGCACGCCCAGCATTCCGTAAAACTCCGAGTGTGGCTCTTCGGCCGCCAGGTGAAAAACATCGCCCGCCTGGTACACGCGTTCTGACGTAGCCGTGGCGATGCGGATATCGCCCGACAGGATCAGCGCCTTGGCCTCGAACGGGTGCGTGTGGTCGCCCAGCATGCCGCCGGCCTCGCGGGTCACGGTGACGGCGGGCTCGAAGCCCTCGCGGGCCAGTTCGTCTGCAAATTGTTCGGGGGTCATGGGGTCTCCTGCGGCGGTACGGGGGCAGTGTAGGTGCGGGCTCAAAGCCAGGGTGGGGGCCCGGACTCTCAAAAATGATAGCTACCAGCGCATGATGCACTAGCGCTACTGCCGGATTTGCTTCCATTTTCATGCGGGGATCGCGCGTGGGAGTCGCCCAGCCAACGTGACCGGCCCGCTGCCGTGCCGCAGCTTTGGCCTGCCTGTCGTTGCCTTCCTGAGATGGCTGCCTTGAGAAAACGATACGAAAAAACATTCGACATGGCATGCCTTTTGCGCCGACGATGTGGCGTGGTCAATGGGTGCCCACGAACGGACAACAACAGGAGATTCAAGATGAGGAAGAGGAATATTGCGCTGTGGGCACTCACGCCCGTGGCCGTTGCGCTGGTGCTGTCGGGCTGTGGCAGCGGCTCGGACAACGACCTGGCCGTGGACAACAATGCCCAGAGCTGCTCGGTGGTGTCCAGCTCCGGATCGGCCGTGGTGGTGGGCTCTGGCGTGGCGGGCGACCCGGCCGCGCCCGAGGCGGCATCGGGCTACCGTCTGGGCTACAAGGCCAAGCAATCGAGCAAATACATGGTGGTGGCCAACACCCCGCTGGCCACCAAGGCCGGCTGCGACGTGCTCAAGGCCGGCGGCACGGCGGTGGACGCCGCCGTGGCCGTGCAGGCCGTGCTGGGCCTGGTGGAGCCGCAGTCCAGCACGCTGGCGGGCAGCGCCTTCATGATGTACTACGACGCCAACACCAAGAAGGTCGTGGCGTACGACGGCCGCGAGACCGCCCCTGCTGCCGCCAACGGCTACTACCTGGTACGCCAGGACCAGGGCGATGCCTCGTCCCCCGCGCCCGTGCCCAGCGCCCGGCGCAGCGGCCGCTCCATTGGCGTGCCTGGCGTGATGCGCATGCTGGACATGGCCCACAAGGAACACGGCAAGCTGGGCTGGGACAAGCTGTTCGACGAAGGCATCCAGCTGGCCACCAACGGCTACCGCATTCCGGGCCGCATGGGCGACGCCATCAAGGGCAACGCCGCCAGCCTGGCGCTGGATGCGAATGCGGTCGCCGCCTTCTTCAATGCCGACGGCACACCCAAGGCCACCGGCACCGTGACGACCAACCTGCCGTATGCACAGACGCTGCGCACGCTGGCCAGCGGCGGCGCCAACGCCCTGTACTCCGGCCCTCTGGCCGAAGCGATCGTTGCCAAGGCGGCCCAGTCGGTGGGTGACGATGCGGCCAAGACGCCCATCACCCCCAGCCTGATGACGGTGAACGACCTCAAGAACTACCAGGCCAAGAAGCGCGAACCGGTGTGCACCACCTACCGCGCAAGCTACTACGTCTGCACCATGTCGCCCCCGTCGTCGGGCGGTATTGCCATTGCGCAGGCGCTGGGCATTCTGGAGAACTTCGACCTTTCCAAATACGGCCCCACCAACCCGACCAACGAAGGCGGCGTACCGAGCGTGATGGGCGTGCACCTAGTGTCCGAGGCAGAGCGCCTGGCTTATGCCGACCGCGACAAGTACGTGGCCGACACCGACTTCATCCCGCTGCCCGGCAAGGGCGTGTCCACCATGCTGGACAAGGCCTACCTCAAGCAGCGCGCGGCGCTGATCCAGCCGGACGGCAAGTCGCTGGGAACGGCGTCGGCAGGGGCGCTGGGCGATGTGCCTCTGGGCGTGGACAAGACGGTGGAGCGCGGCACGACGCACTTCTCCATCGTGGATGCCTACGGCAACGTGGTGTCGATGACCTCCACGGTCGAGTCCAGCATGGGCTCGTTCCACATGGTGGGCGGCTTCCTGCTGACCAACCAGCTTACCGACTTCTCGGCCCAGCCGGCTGACGGCGCCGGTGTGCCCATTGCCAACCGCGTGGCGCCCGGCAAGCGCCCCCGCAGCACCATGGCGCCCACGCTGGTGTTCAAGGGCACGGAGCCGGGTGATTTCGTGATGGCCACGGGCTCGCCCGGCGGCGGCACCATCATCCAGTACGTGCTCAAGACCGTGGTCGGCGCGGTGGACTGGAACCTCGATGCCCAGCAAGCCACGTCGCTGGTGAACTTTGGCGCCACCAACAGCACCACCACCAACGTGGACGGCGCCAACACGGCGCTGGACCTCACCGGGCTGATCGACGGCCTCAAGGCCAAGGGCCACACGGTGAACAACGCCGCGCAGTCGAGCGGCGTGTCCACCATCATGCGGGTCAACCGCAACGGCCAGACCCGGCTGGAAGGCGGGGTGGACCCCCGCCGTGAAGGCATCGTGCTGGGTGACGGCGCGCTGTAACCGGCGAACCACGCTCTGACGAGACGGGGGCTGCGTTGAAAAGCGCAGCCCCCGTTGCTTTGTATTGAGGCCGCTGTGTGGGCCTGCCGGGCGGACTTAGATGGCTAGTGGGTCCACGTCCACCAGCCAGCGGATCAACCCCTTGTGCTCCGGCTGGCTGCGCGTGGCTTGCAATATCGGCTGCCAGGCGGCCAGAAAGCGCTGCAGGGTGGCGCGGCTGCTGCTCTCCATCAGCATCTGGGCGCGCTCCACATTGGCAACGCGCTGGATCGTGAGCGGCACGGGCGGGAACAGGATCACTGTGCCATCGGGCAAACCTGGCAACTGCGCGGCGTGGGCGGCGGCGGTGGCCGCGGTCAGAAAGCCCTGCGCCACCTCCTGCGTGCGCGCATCGGCCCGCACCAGCGCCTGGTACGAGAACGGGGGCATGGCCGCCTCTTCGCGCTCCTTGAGCTGCTGGGCGGCGAAGGCTTCGTAGTCGTGCTTGCGCAGCGCCTCGAACACGGCGTGCTGGGGGTGAAAGCTCTGCACCCACATCTCAGGCTGCGTGCCGTGCACCGCTTGGGCGGCCATGTAGGCGGCGTCGCGCCCGGCGCGGCCTGCGGCCTGCATCAGCAGGGCAAACAGCCGTTCTGCGGCGCGGAAGTCGCTGCTGAAGAGTGCGCCATCGGGCTGCACCGCAGCCACCAGCGTGATGCGCCGAAAGTCGTGCCCCTTGGCAATCATCTGCGTGCCCACCAGCACATCCACCTCGCCCGAATGCACCTGCGCCAGTTGCGCCTCCAGCGCGCCTTTGGCTTTGGTGGTGTCAGCGTCGATGCGGGCGATGCGGGCGGGCGTGCGGTCGGGCCGCAGCACCTCCCGCAGCAGCGTGCCCAGCTGCTCCTCCAGCTGCTCGGTGCCCTTGCCCATGGGGTGGATGTCGGGGCTGCCGCAGGTCGGGCAGTGAAACGGCACGCGCACCGTGTAGCCGCAGTGGTGGCAGCGCAGGGTGCGGTCGGTCTTGTGAAACACCTGGTGCGCGCTGCAGTGCGGGCAGTCGCTCTTCCAGCCGCAGTCCACGCAGTGCAGCACGGGCGCGTAGCCCCGGCGGTTCAGCAGGATCATGCTCTGCTCGCCGCGCGCCACGCGTTCGGTGATGGCCTGCAGCAGCGGCGCGCTGAACACGGTGCGGCGGGGCTGCTGGTTCATGTCCACCCGGCGTACGCGGGCCAGGGCCCCGGCGCCGATGCGGCTGGGCATGTGCAGGCGCACGTAGCGGCCGCCCTCGGGGTCTTCGGCCGTGGGCGGGCGGCTGGCGTGCCAGCTCTCCAGCGACGGCGTGGCCGAGCCCAGGATCACCTTCGCGCCCTGCTCGCGTCCGCGCCAGATGGCCAGGTCGCGGGCGGAGTAGCGCGCGCCTTCTTGCTGCTTGTAGCTGGGGTCGTGCTCCTCATCGACCACGATGAGCCTCAGCCCCGGCAGGCTGGCGAACACCGCCATGCGCGTGCCCAGCACGATGCGTGCGCTGCCGCCATGGGCGGCCAGCCAGCTGGCCAGGCGTTGCGGGTTCGTCATGCCGCTGTGCAGCGACACCACGGCGCCGGGGCCGAAGCGCGGCGCAAAGCGGCCTGCAAACCGCTCCTCCAGCTGGGGCGTGAGGTTGATCTCGGGCACCATCACCAGCGCTTGGGCGGTGGGGTCGGCCTCCAGCATCTCCTGCACGCAGCGCAGATACACCTCGGTCTTGCCGCTGCCGGTGCTGCCAAACAGCAGGAAGGGCCCTTTTTCTGCAGAAATTCGGGCCCTGGCGCTTTCCTGCTCTGCGGTGAGTGCTATGTTTTCAATAGTGCCTGAGGCGTCTCCAGCGCCCTTGGCCGGGCGCCGCAGCCGCCGCGCCAACTGCTCGGGGCGCAGGTCGCGCAGCTGGGGGGGCAGCGCGGCCAGCGCCACCTCGCCCAAGGCCCGCTGGTAGTAGCGCGCCGCAAACCCCACCAGTCGGCGCCACGGCGCATCCAGGGGCGCCACACCCTCCAGCACGCCGGCGATGGGGCGCAGGGTGGCGCCATCAGGCAGCTCGCCAGGGGCCTCGTCGGCATCCCACACCACGCCCAGCACCTCGCGCGTGCCCAGGGGCACACGCACCAGCGTTCCGGGTGAGAGCGGGCGCTCACTGGCGTAGCTCAGCAAGTCGCCGACCCCGCTGTGCGAGGGCGTTTGCAGGGCAACGTGGACGATGTAGGTGGGCATAGGCACGGGCTATGGGGTGACTGGCGAGCTTAGTGCGCGTTGTGGATGTGATCTGGAGCTTTGGCGGCTAAGTGCTTGATTTGCCGAGGGTGTGTGAGTAATCCCGGATTTCTGTGGATAACTTTGTTGACATCCCGCCTGGACCCCCGCCCAAGCCGCATGAATACTGGCTGCGAACAGATTGCCCGGAAATGCGGCACTCAAAAAAAATCCTTATGAATCAATCATCTGAAGAAATTTGGCCTCGATTTTTGTGCTAAGCCCATTCGGCGTCTCGATGTTGCGCTGCATCACGTTTTGTGTGCATAAGTCGGACAGCATGGGTTCGTCAAGAGGACAGGCAGCCCCTTTTTGTGCTAGTGCCGTCATCAGATGTTCATGCATTTCTTCGGTTTGGGCTGCAAGTGGTTGATTTGACAGGGTATTTGTAAGAAATCCAGAATTCCTGTGGATAACTTTGTTGATATCCCTTGGGTTTGCCCCGCAAGTCCTTGTCAAATCGTGCTTTGGCTGGATTGCCTGTCAAAAAAGCAGGGGATTTAAATCCTTATGAATCAACGACTTAGTGCGTTGGCAAGGTTTTTTGGCAAGTTGCAGTCTGCTGTCATGCCGGGCGTGAGGATGCTCCATTTTTGTGCATAAGTGCGCTGGCGAGGCGCCTGGATCTGCGACGAAATGCCCGGGGATTGTCGCAGGGCCCGGAGTCTCTGGCGTCCCGGGTGTCACAGCGCTCCATGTCGCTTTGCTTCAAGACGGCGCAGCGGCTTGTGGCGACGATGCCGCCATGGCTACTTACTCTTCTTCCCCCATGACAGAGGCGCCCACCATGGAGCGCGACGGTTTTGTGCTGGCCCGGCTGGACGAGGTGGTGCAAGCGGCGCGCACGGACAGCCTGTGGTTCATGACCTTCGGGCTTAGGGCCTGCTAACCCCTTTTTTGCCAGTGCGAAGGCCTCCCCCGCCACGCCAATCGAGGCGCGCGACGACGCCAAGGCCGGGGCCTTGACTAGGAGTGCAACGACGAGTGGCGTGGCGGGGGAGGCCTTCCCTTCGGGTTGCGAGGCAAACGGGCCACCCGCTGTGTTGCCAAGCCTCGCTGGGGCAGCACCCCAGCTTCGTTTGGCGCCTTGCGTCTGGCCCGTTTGCTTCGCAACGCATCTGGCAAAAAAGGGGTTAGCAGGCCCTAAAGTGCTGCACGGTCGAGATGATGCACGCCGCCATGGCGCGCTACGACCTGGACCGCTTCGGCATCATCCCGCGCTCCAGCCCGCGCCACAGCGACCTGATGATCGTTGCCGGCACCCTCACCAACAAGATGGCGCCCGCCATCCGCAAGGTCTACGACCAGATGCCCGAGCCGCGCTATGTGATCTCCATGGGCTCGTGCGCCAACGGCGGTGGCTACTACCACTACAGCTACTCGGTGGTGCGGGGTTGCGACCGCATCGTGCCGGTGGATGTGTATGTGCCCGGCTGCCCACCCACGGCCGAGGCGCTGCTCTACGGCATCCTGCAGCTGCAGGCCAAGATCAAGCGGCCCCGGGTGATCCAGCGGTAGACGGCGGGTGGTTTAACTGCGCCGCAGCAGCCAGTCCGCATCGTCGCCCGGCCGCTGGGTGTGGGCCTTGAGTGCGGCGGGGGGCCTCTCGAACAATGCACGCGCCTCGCGGCTGAAATGCGCCTGGTCGGCGTAGCCATGGCGCAGCGCGGCGTCGAGGGCCCCGGCGTTGCCATCGCGCATGGCCAGCAGCGCATGTTCGGCGCGCAGCATGCGTTCAATCTCTCCCGGCCTCAGGCCCGTTAGCTGCCGGGTGCGGCGCTGCAGGTGCCGGGGCGTCCAGTCCAGCGTGGAGGCCAGGGCCTGGCGTGCGCCGCGCTGCCATGCCTGGTGCAGCACCTGCAGCCAAGCGGCGTGCCGGTCGGCCACCGCCGCCCAGCGCGGGGTCAGAAAGTCCACGCACAGCGCCTGGCGCGCCCCATGGTCGGGCGCCGTGTGGACGGCCGTTAGAAAGGAGTGCCACTCCTCGGGCAGCCAGGTCACCGCGTCCGTGATGCGGTCGGTCAGCGGCGCCAGGTCCTGCCCGGTCAGCAGCCCCAGCGCGCCGGGCTGGAACGCCAGGCAGAACGAATCGCCATCGCGGGAGGAGACCGAGTGGTAAGGATGACGGTGTGCGCCCGACAGCGTGATGGCCGGTAGGGCCGCTGCCGTAGTCGTGCCCGCACATTCCACGAGCCGGGCCGTGCCCCGCGTGAGCCAGATGATGCCGGGATAGGGGCTGGGCGGCACGCGCGTGTCCGCCGGGGTGTGGGGTGGCTGGCGGCCCAGGTCGCGCCAGAAAAAGGCGCGCACGCAGTCCGCGAGCGCGCCGGGTGGGGCTTGCAGGGCCGAGGCGGGCAGCGCCTGCGGGCCGGTGGGTGGCTCCGCTGGCGGCGGTGCGGGATGTTCCATTGCCATCACCGGGTCCCTGCCGGGTGCGCCGCGCGGCCTGGAGCCCTCGCCCGGGCGATCAGCCCTGGCGCTGCGCGCGCGAGTGGCTGTGCACAGCCTCCACTAATGCCGCCACATGCTCGGGCGGGGTGAACTGGCTGATGCCATGGCCCAGGTTGAAGATGTGCGTGGGGCCGGTGGTGCTGCGGTCGGTGTGGGGCTTGCCAAAGCTGTCGAGCACGGCATGCACCTGGGTGACGATCTGCGCGGGCGGCGCAAACAGCACGTTGGGGTCGATGTTGCCCTGCAGCGCCTTGCCGGGGCCGCCGACCTGCCCGCCGACGATGGAGCGCGCCTTGCCCAGGTGGGCCGTCCAGTCCAGGCCCAGCACCTCGCAGTCGATGTCCTTCATGTCTTCCAGCCAGATGCCGCCGCCCTTGGTGAAGACGATGCGCGGCACGTCCGTGCCATCCACGCCGGTGCGCTTGAGCTGCCCCAGCACGCGCTTGGTATACGCCAGGCTGAATTCCTGGAAGGCGCCATCGGCCAGCACGCCGCCCCAGCTGTCAAAAATCATCACGGCCTGGGCGCCCGCGTCGATCTGGGCGTTGAGGTAGGCGGCTACGCTGTCAGCGTTGATGGCCAGGATGCGGTGCATCAGGTCGGGGCGGCTGTACATCAGCGTCTTGACCAGACGGTAGTCGTCCGATCCCTTGCCCTCGACCATGTAGCAGGCCAGCGTCCAGGGGCTGCCCGAGAAGCCAATCAGCGGGACGCGGCCGTTGAGGGCCTTACGGATGCTGGTCACGGCGTCAAACACGTAGCGCAGCTTGTCCATGTCGGGCACGGCCAGTTCGGCCACTGCGGCCTCGTCGCGCACCTGCTTGGCAAAGCGTGGGCCTTCGCCCTCGGCAAAGCTCAGGCCCAGGCCCATCGCGTCGGGCACGGTGAGGATGTCGCTGAACAGGATGGCCGCGTCCAGGGGAAAACGCTCCAGCGGCTGCAGGGTCACTTCCGTGGCGTAGTCCACATTGGTGGCCAGTCCCATGAAGCTGCCCGCCTGGGCGCGCGTGGCCTTGTACTCCGGCAGATAGCGCCCCGCCTGGCGCATGAGCCACAGGGGTGTGTAGTCGGTGGCCTGACGACGGCAGGCACGCAGGAAGGTGTCGTTGGCAAGGGGGGCGAAGGTCATCCAGCGATTGTCGCAGGCCGACCGGCAGCCTTGGCAACCCCGCCTGGTGTCAGAAATTGACGCGCATCAAGCCAGTGCACCCGCGGAACCGGCTTTGCCGGGCCGCCGGGTGCGTCCCCCCTCAGGGGGAAGACGCGAAGCGGCTCAGGGGGGAGCTATCGTTCAGCGATGTAGTGCGACATCCGCACCACCTCGCCCGGCGCCAAGAACGCCCGCACTTCCGTCTCCAGCGCCTGGTCGGCCATGGTGGCACGGGCGCGCTGGTGCAGGTAGTCGGCCCAGGACTCGACGATGAAGCGCTCCACATAACGCGAGGGCTCGCCCAGGTCCTTGTACACGCGCCAGAAGGTGGCGCCGTCACGGCGGCGCGGGGCCTTCATGCGGCTGATGGTGTCGAGGAAGGCGGCGTCGGTGCCGGGGGCGATGCGGTAGCCCACTTCCACCGCAACCGGGCCCGCCTCCGGCAGCGGCTCGGCCTCGATGAAAAGCTCGTCCCAGGGCGTGGCCTGGGTTACCTCGTGCAGCGCACCCATGCGCAGCGGCATGGGGCGGGCCAGCAGCAGGCCCACACCCATCAATGCGGCGGCGACGCAGAGTGTGGGCGTGAGGCCCAGGATGTCCGACGCCGCGCCCCAGAAGGCCGAGCCCATCGCAAACGCACCCAGCGCCGCCACCATGTGCATGGCCACGGCGCGTGAGCGCACCCATTGCGGCGCGCTGGCCTGGGTGGCGGTGTTGAAGGTGGACATGGCCGACATCCAGGCCGCGCCTGCAAACAGCATGGCGATGTAGACCACCCAGGTGATGTGGGTGAGTGCCGCCACCAGCATGGCGATGCCAAACACGACGCCGCCCACACCCACGATGACCTCCATGCCAAAGCGTGCACGCAGCCGCCCCAGCACCAGGCCCACGCCCACGGCGCCCGTGCCCAGGCAGCCCATCAGCAAACCGAAACCCGGCGCCCCCGTGCCCAGGCGCTGCGCAATCACCGGCAGCAGCGCCCACAGGGCCGAGCCCGCGGCGCTGAAGGCCATCACGCGCACCAGTTGCGCCAGGATCATGCGCGAGTGCCATGCAAACCGCAGGCCGCTGAGCGTGCCGCCCCACAGCCGCTCGGCGGGCAGCTTGGAGGGCGGGTGCGCTTTGGGCGGCCAGCGGCGGATCGACTCCCACATCACCAGGGTGGTGGTCACCGTGACGGCAAACACCCAGCCCGCGCCCAGCTGCGCAAACACCAGCCCTGCCATCGTGGGCCCCACCGCGCGCGCGGCGTTGTAGGCAATGCTCACGGCGGTGATGGCCTGGGGCCATTCGTCACGCGGCACGGGGTCGATGACCGACGAGTTCCACGCGGGCGTCAGCACCGCCGTGCAGCAGCCGCACACAAACACCAGGAACAGCACCGAGGCCGACCCGCCCCAGCCGCCCAGCACCAGCAGCGTGAGCAGTGCACTGGCCCCCGCCTGCGCCAGCAAAGCGCCTGAGATCAGGCGCCGCCGGTCGGTGGTGTCGGCCAGCACACCGGCGGGCAGGGCCAGCAGGAACATGGGCATGAACACGGCGGTCTGCACCAGCGCGGCCAGAAAGGACGAGCCCGTCAGCTCCACCATGAGCCAGGCCGCCGCCATGGTCTGCATGCCACTGCCCACAAAAAAGATGCCGCCACAAATCCACAGGCCCCGGAACGCGGGTTGGCGCAGGGGGCTCCACAAAGAGGTCGAGTGCTGGGACATGAAGGATGGCGTTGGGTGTGCGTGGGTCGTTGTGGGACAAGGGGAGCGCATGCGTGCCGTGGGCGGGTGGCTCAGGGCGGGTTTGAGGATATCGCCGGTTCCCCGTTTTGGGGCAACTCCATCCTGCAAACCCCCTCAATCCACATGCCGTCCACCGCGCAGCCGGTAGGTGCGCGGCACGTCGGTGCGGGTGGCAACCAGCGCTTCGGCACGCCGCTGCATGTCGGCCAGCGCCTGGTCCAGGCCTGCCACCGCCTCGGTACTGAGCCCGGCCAGCAGTTCCTGGTTGAGCGCCTTGACCTGCGGAAACAGCTCGTCGTGCACGGCCTGGCCCGCCGCGGTGAGTGACAACTGGGCCTGGCGCCGGTCGCCAGGCATGGCGTCGCGGGTGATGAGCTTCTTGGTCAGCAGCGAGGTGATGGCGCGCGAGGTGCGGGCCCGGTCCAGCCCCAGGCGCTGGGCCAGCTCGGCCGGGGGCATGCCGGGGTGCTGCGCCAGCATCATCATCAGCCCCCACTCGCGGCGGGTGATGCCGTAGCCGCCTTCGCACAGCCGCACCACCAGGCTGCCCGCCACCGCGATCAGGCGGTTGAGGCGGTACATCAGCAGGTCGTTGGCGGCCTGCGGGTGGGCCAGCCGGTGGCCGGGCGCGGCGGGTGGTTTGGGGGCCGGGGCAGGCATCAGGGTATTTCCGGGCAATGATTGATTAGATCAATTGATTGTGTGGCCAATACAGTCCGGCCATCCACCCCCCTGCGCGGCTGCGCAGGCCCTGCCATCGCCCCTAAAGATTTCGACCATGCGCAAACCCCTTGCTGTTGTGCTGACCGCCGCACTCGCCCTGTGCGCCACCCTGGCCCAGGCGCAGGACACCCCGCTGCGCATCGTGGTGGGCTACGCCCCCGGCGGCGCGACCGACCGTGTGGCCCGCATCGTGGCCGACAAGCTGGGTACCAAGCTTGGCACGCCCGTGATCGTGGAGAACAAGACCGGCGCGGGTGGCCGCCTGTCGGCCCAGGCTGTCAAAGCCGCGCCTGCCAACCAGCCCACGCTGCTGCTGGCCAACCCCGCCGTGATGCTGGTGGCGCCGCTGGTCTTCCCTGACGCGGGCTACGACCCGGAGCGCGACTTCCGCCCCGTGAGCCACGTCAACAGCTACGAATTTGGCGTGGCCGTGGGCAGCGCCGTCCCGGTCAAAGAGCTGCCGCACCTCATGGCCTGGCTCAAGGCCAACCCGGACAAGGCCAACTTCGGCGTGCCCGCCACGGGCAGCCTGCCGCACTTTTTTGGCCTGATGGTGGGCGACGCCGCCAAGGTGCGCGCCGAAGTGGTGGGCTACCGGGGCTCGGCCCCCCTGCTCAACGACCTGCTGGGCGGCCAGGTGCCCGTGGCGTTCGATACGTTTGACACCCTGCTGCCCCAGCACGAGGCGGGCAAGATCCGCATCCTGGCCGTGTCGAGCGCCAAGCGCAGCGCGCTGGCACCCCAGATTCCTACGTTCAAGGAAGCCGGCATGGACCTGGCCGCCACCGGCTGGAACACCTTCTTTGCCCCCATGAGCATGCCCAAGGCGCAGGCCGAGCGCCTGGCAGGCCTGATACATGAGGTGATGAAAGACCCAGACACCCAGCGCAAGTTCGCAACCGCCAAGATGGAGCCCGTGGTAGCGACCATGGCGCAGACCGAAGCCATGCTCAAGGCCTACCGCGCGCAGTGGGCGCCGGTCGTGCAGCGCTCGGGTTTCAAACCTTGATAGGAAGCACCCCCTGAGCGGCTGCGCCGCTTCCCCCTCAAGGGGGACGGCGGCCTCGCTGCGGGGCCGCCCTTGCTAACCGCCCCTCGCATGGGCCGTGCCAGTTGCGCAGGTCGCAGCCCACGTTCAGTGACATTGGATCTCAGAGATGAAAACGCACTCCCGCCCCAATATCATCTTCATCGTTGCCGACGACCTCGGCTATGCCGACCTGGGCTGCTATGGCGGCCGCGAAGCAGCGTTTGGCCCGGTGTCGCCGGTGCTTGACCAGCTGGCGGCCAACGGCCTCAAGCTCACGCAGGGCTATTCCAATTCGCCCGTCTGCTCGCCCACACGTTTTGCGCTGATGACGGCGCGCTACCAATACCGCCTGCGCGGCGCGGCCGAAGAGCCCATCAACAGCAAAAGCCGGGGCAGCACCACGCTGGGCCTGCCACCCGAGCACCCCACGCTGCCGTCGCTGCTGCGCGCATCGGGCTATCGCACGGCGCTGATGGGCAAGTGGCATCTGGGCTACCCGCCTGCGTTCGGGCCGCTGCGCTCGGGCTATGAAGAGTTCTTCGGCCCCATGTCGGGCGGGGTGGACTACTTCACCCACTGCAGCTCCAATGGCGCCCACGACCTGTACCTGGGTGAGGAGGAAAAGCAGCAGGACGGCTACCTCACCGACCTCATCACCGACCATGCGCTCGACTATGTGCAGCGCATGGCGCCGGGCGCGCAGGCCGGCACGCCGTTCTTTTTGAGCCTGCACTACACCGCGCCCCACTGGCCGTGGGAGACGCGCGACGACGAGGCGCTGGCGCAGGAGGTGAAGACGAACCTGTTCCACCTGCACGGCGGCAACATCGAGACCTACCGCCGCATGATCCACCACATGGACGAGGGCATCGGCCGCATCATGGCGCTGCTGGAGGCAAAGGGCCTGGCGCGCGACACGCTGGTGGTGTTTACCAGCGACAACGGTGGCGAGCGCTTCTCGGACAACTGGCCGCTGGTGGGCGGCAAGATGGACCTGACCGAAGGCGGCATCCGCGTGCCCTGGATTGCCCACTGGCCTGCGGTGATTGCGCCGGGCGGCGTGAGCGCGCAGACCTGCATGACCATGGACTGGTCCGCCACCATGCTCGACGCCGCAGGCGCCGCCACGCATACGGACTACCCGCTGGACGGCCGCTCGCTGATGCCGCTGCTGCGCGATGCCAGCCTGCACGACGAGCCCCCGCTGTTCTGGCGCATGAACCACCGGGGCCAGCGCGCCATGCGCCAGGGCGTGTGGAAGTACCTGCGGGTGGACGGCAACGACTACCTGTTCAACCTGGCCGACGACGAACGCGAGCGCGCCAACCGTGCGCCTGTGGAGCCCGACCGCCTGCGGGCCATGCGCGCCGCGTGGGAGGCGTGGAATGCGTCCATGCCCGCCATCCCCGACGATGCGACGGTGAGCCTGGGGTATTCGGTGAAGGACATGCCGCAGCGCTGAAGTTTTAGTATTTTTGACCCCAAGCGCCAGATGAATATGCGCGGGTAGCTATCAATTCAGTAGCGATCCACCCTGTCCCGCCTCCAGCAGCCGCGTGAGCAGCGGGTGCATCACCTTGCGCGCGCTGTAGATCAGGTGGAACTGCTCCTGCACGTCGGGTGCGGTGCCCACCTGCACCAGCCCGTGGGTCTGGGCCAGGTGCTCGCCCAGCGAGACCGGCGCGGGCATCACGCCCATGCCGGTGGCGGCAAAGGTGCTCAAGAGGGCGCTGTCTTCAAACTCCCCGGCAATGTGCGGGCGGATGCGCTCGCGCTCAAGCCAGTGGTCGATGCGCGCGCGCATGGCGGCGTGGTCGGTGGGCAGCAGCACGGGCACCACGGCCAGGCTGTGCGGGAAGTTGTTGGCCGCCGCCTCGGCCCACAGCGGCGGCGCATACCAGGCAATCGCACTCGTGCCCAGCAGCTGGCTGGTGGTACGCAGGGCCGGGTTGGGCGGCGCGGAGCGGTCGGCCAGCACGGCGTCGAGCTTGTGCAGCGCCAGCTCGCCCAAGAGGGGCTGGAACTCGCCCTCGTGGCACAGCAGGCGAAGGTGGGGCTCGTCCAGCACGGGGGTCAGCAGCCGGTGCACGGCCAGCTTGGCAATGCCGTCGGAGATGCCCAGGTTCAGCCGCAGCGTCTGGCCTGTGGCGGCCTCGCGCACGCGCACGGGCAGCAGCTCGCCCAGCGCAAAGATGTGATCGGCCTCGTGCAGCGCGGCCACGCCCGCGTCGGTCAGCACCAGGTTGCGGCCCTCGGTGCGCAGCAGGCTCACGCCCAGCGACTTTTCCAGCTCGCGCACCTGGGCGCTGATGGTCTGCACGGCCATGTCCAGCCGCTCGGCGGCGCGGGCAATGCCGCCCTCCTTGGCCACCACCCAGAAGTAAAAAAGATGGCGGTAGTTGAAGCTCTGGCTCATGGGGTTTTCCGAGGGGAGAAGTCGAGGGAAGGTGTTTGGTTCGTAAAAACCGAACCAATACTACTGTGATCACAGGTTTTAAAGAAGTACCCCGGCCCCTACAGTGCGGGGCTTGGGCGCCCGGCTGGTCTGGGTGTATGAGGGCATCTTTGGAGAAACTCGATGGAAACAATCGGAACGTGGTGGATGTGGGCGGGATTTGCCGTCTTCGTGGTCATCGCCATTGGCGTGGACCTGCTGGTCATGGAGCGCCAGGGCGCGCACAAGGTCACCATGGGCGAGGCCGCGCGCTGGAGCCTGTTGTGGTTCTCGCTGGCCTTTGTGTTCGTGGCCATTCTGTGGTGGTACCTGGACAGCAGCCAGGGCCGCGAGGTCGCCAACACGGTGTCCATGCAGTTCATCACCGGCTACCTGGTGGAGAAGAGCCTGTCGGTGGACAACATCTTCGTCTTCCTGATGCTGTTCAGCTACTTTGCCGTGCCGCCGCAGTACCAAAAGCGCGCGCTCATCATCGGCATCATCGGCGCCATCGTGCTGCGCACGCTGCTCATCCTGGCAGGCGCCTGGCTGCTGGCCACCTTCCACTGGCTGCTGTATGTGTTCGGTGCGTTCCTGGTCGTCACCGGCGTGAAGATGTGGTTTGCCGCTGGGCAGGAGCCTGACATCGCCACCAACCCGGTGCTCAAGTTCCTGAAAAAGCGCATCCGCATCACCGACCAGTTCGATGGTGAAAAGCTCTCCACCCTGATCAACGGCGTCAAGCACTACACGCCCTTGTTCGTGGTGCTGATCCTGATCGGCACGACCGACATCATCTTTGCGGTGGATAGCATCCCGGCCATCTTCGCCATCACCAGCGACCCGTTCATCGTGCTCACAGCCAACATCTTTGCCATCCTGGGCCTGCGTGCGCTGTACTTCCTGCTGGCAGACCTGGCCGACCGCTTCCACCTGCTGGCCTACGGCCTGGCACTGGTCCTGGTCTTCATCGGCGGCAAGATGTTGCTCATCGACTTTGTGAAGATTCCGATTGGCTATGCGTTGCTGGTCACGGCCACGCTGATCGCCGGGTCGATCTTCCTGTCGCTGCGCAATTCGGGCGAGGCGGCCAAGGGCGCCCCACCCGCACTGCCCCCCAAGGCCTGATCGCTGCCGAACCGGGAGACCCGAGCCATGGATCTGATCGAATCGGTGATGCTGTGCATGTTATTGGGCCTGGTGGGGGCCACAGCGATGGCTTACCGCGCGGAGAACGAGCCGCGCGACGTGCGCCTGCTGGTGGGCCTGACCACCTTGTGGGGCGCTGGCACCGCAGTAGCGTTCGTCGCATGATGCAGCCGCTGTGTCGCCTGCGCCGCTGGCTGCGGGCCCTGGAGCCCCGGGCCCGGCAGCTGCTGGACCGCAGCTGGCTGGCGCAGTTCCAGCCCTGGCTGGAGCAGCGCGCGCTGTTCCGCTTTCAGCGCCAGCCGCTGGCGCGCGGGGTGGCGGCGGGCATGTTTTGCGGCCTGATCCCCGGGCCGCTGCAGATCCCGGGCACGCTGCTGGTGTGCGCCTGGCTGCGCGGCAACGTGGTGGCCGGGGGCGTGGCCACCTTCTATACCAACCCGCTCACCACCGTGCCGCTGTATGTGATGGCCTTCTACCTCGGAGCGCTGGTGATGCCCGGCGCGCAGACGCTGCCCGCCTGGAGCAGCGTGGCGCCGGGCGGAGAGTTCACGGTGCAAGCCCTGGGCACCTGGATGCAGGCACTGGGCACGCCGCTTTTGATCGGCCTGCCCACGCTGGGCCTGCTACTCGCGGTGTTGGGCTATGTGACGGTACAGTTGCTGTGGCTCGCGCCTGCCTTGCACCGCAAGCGAAGGCTGGCGCGCAGCCGCTGAGGGGGGTCAGTCGAGTTTTACGCCCACCTTGGTGATGACGCGCCCCCACTTCTCCCGTTCGGTGCGCGCAAAGCTGCCCATCTGGGCAGCGGTGCCGGGCATGGGCTCCACCCCCAGGGCCTGCAGGCGCGCCTTGGTGCGCGTGTCGGCCAGGGCCGTCTGCAGTGCCTTGCTGAAGCTGGCCACCACATCGGCCGGTGCGCCGGTGGGCACCACCAGGCCTTGCCACGCAAAGCCTTCAAACCCTTGCAGGCCCTGCTCGGAAATCGTGGGCACATCGGGCATGGTGGTCACGCGCAGCGGGCTGGCCACGCCAATGGCGCGCACCTTGTTGCCCGCGAGGAACGGGTACACCGTGGCGCTGTCGATCCACATCGCAGGCACCTGGCCGCCGATCACGTCCTGGATGGCCGGGGCCGCACCGCGATACGGCACGTGCGTGAGCCTGAGTCCGCTCTGCTCGCGGAACAGCTCGCCCACCAGGTGGTGCGGGCTGCCGGGGCCGGCGGACGCCCAGTTCACCCCATCGGGCATGCCCTTGGCCCAGGCCATGAACTCCTTGAGGTTCTTGGCCGGCACGCTGTTGGACACCACCAGGAACATCGGAAAGCGCACCAGCAGGCCCACGGGCTGGAAGTCCTTTTCGGCGTTGTAGCTCAGCTTGCTGAACAGGAACGGGTTGGCCGCCAGCGTGGCGAAGTCGGCCGAGAACATCAGGTTGCCGTAGTCCTTGTTGCGCGCTGCGTACTCTGCGGCGATGTTGGTGCCCGCGCCGGGCTTGTTGTTGATGATGATGGTGCGGCCTAGCGTGGCCGACATGGATTCGGCAATGGTGCGCGCCACGATGTCCGAGCCGCCGCCAGCGGCGTAGCCCACGACCCATTCAAGGGGCTTGGAATCCTGGGCGTGGGCCAGGGGCAGGGTGGTGGCCAGGGCCAGGCCCGCGAGGGTGGCGAGGAAATGTTTGCGCTGCATGGTGGTGTTGTCTCCGTTTTGGTCAAGGTTCAAGGCGAGTCGGGCCCTGCACCGTCTGCGCGGTGCTGAAGCCGTGGGGATGAAAAGGGGTTGCGGCTAGGCTGCCACCGCGTGAGTGGGCACCACTGGCGTGATGGCCGGGGTGGTGCGCCGGTCGGCCGTGGGCACGGCGCTGCCGCGCGCCAGTTGCAGCGCGTGCTGCAGCGTGGCCTGGTCGCCGATGTGGTTGGCCAGCAGCAGCACCAGGCGAGCGTTCATGGCGTGGCTTTCGGGCGTGGACAGGCCCTGGTGCGCCGCAATCAGCGCTTCATAAAAGTCGTCGCAGGCCTGCAGGTTCGGTTGGGTGTTCAGCATGGGCATGTTCCTTGTCGTCTTCCTGGTCAGACGGCTGCGGCTGTGGCACGCGCCAGAGCATCACGTACGGCGGCTTCGGTGGGCGTACGCCAGCGCGCACACACATGCTGGTCGGGCCGCACCAGGTACACGGTGCGCGGCAGCGCGTCCAGCCGCTGGGCGGCCAGCGCCTGGTGGTCGATCACGTCGATGCCGATCTGCAGCACCTTCACACCGGGCAGGTCACGCGCCCACACAGGGGCCGGACCAAACACCAGCAGCGTGAAGTCCGGCCCCAGTTCGCGCAGCAGCCAGGTGGGCTGGCCCTGCTTCGTCAACGGTGCATCCAGCAGCACGGCGCCGGGCACCTGCGTGCCCACAAACGCATCGGTGTCGGGCGTGTTCAGCGGCGATGCATGCAGCGTGGCGGGCACCGACAGGCGGCCGCTGTTCACGATGCGGCGTGCAAACGCGTGCTCGCGCGCCAGGTGGAGCACCGCATCGCGGAACAGGCGGCTTACCTCGCTTTTGGGTGTTATGAAGTCAGTGGCGCGGGTGGAATTGCACAGGTTCTCGTCGGCCGCGTATTCGCGCTCTGGCCCATAGGTGGCCACCAGCGCGGGGCTGGCGCGGCCCTGGAGCACCCAGTCCAGCTTCCAGGCCAGGTTCTCGGCATCCTGCACGCCGCTGTTGGCTCCACGCGCACCAAACGGCGAGACTCCATGCGCACTGTCGCCCGCAAAGATGACCCGGCCGTGCACGAACTGGTCCATGCGCAGGCAGGCAAAGGTATAGACGCTGGCCCAGTCCAGCTCGAACTGCGCATCGGCACCCAGCAGCGCCTGCACGCGAGGGATGATGTTCTCGGGCTTCTTTTCTTCCTCGGGGTCCGCGTCCCAGCCCAGCTGGAAGTCGATGCGCCACACGTTGTCGGGCTGGCGGTGCAGCAGCACGCTCTGGTTGGGGTGAAAGGGCGGGTCGAACCAGAACCAGCGCTCGGTGGGAAAGTTCGCCTCATCCGCCAGCTTCACATCGGCGATCAAGAAGCGGTCCTGAAAAATGCGCCCCTTGCTCTCCAGCCTCAGCATCTGCCGCGTGGGCGAGCGCGCGCCGTCGCAGGCCACCAGCCATTGCGCATCCATCTGGTAGGCGCCCTCGGGCGTGTCGATGCTAAGCAGCGCGCCGTCCGCGCGGCTTTGCACCGCAGTGACCTTGTTGTGCCAGCGGATGTCGATGCCCGGCAACTGCAGCGCACGCTCCACCAGGTAGGCCTCGGCGTAGTACTGCTGCAGGTTGATGAAGGCGGGGCGCTCGTGGCCTTCTTCGGGCAGCAGGTTGAATTCATAGAGCTGCTCGTCTTTGAGGAACACCTTGCCCAGGTTCCACGACACGCCCTTGTCCACCATGCGCTGGCCCACACCCAGGCGGTCCCAGATCTCCAGCGTGCGCTTGGCAAAGCAGATGGCGCGCGAGCCGATGGAGAGCTTGTGGTCGTTGTCCAGCACCACCACACGTTGCCCGCGCTGGGCCAGGTCGATGGCGAGCGACAGGCCCACGGGACCTGCGCCGATGACCACGACGGGGTGCTGCGCAGGCGTCGTGCGGTCCTGGTCAGGCGAGCGCACATATCCAAAATCGAGAGCCTGCACCTCGGCGCCGCTGGCGTGGAAGGCCTCTGGGGGAATGTCTCTGGGGTTCATTGTTGTGTCTCCTCCAACCTCGGTGGTTCAGCCTTCCAGGGCCTTCCACATTTGGATGTCGCGCTCGGCGGTCCAGATGCGTGGGTCGGGGTATTGCGTGGCCTCGTCGTACGCACGGGTCACGTCAAACGGCATGCAGTGGTTGAAGATGACCCAGTGGCCGTACTTGGGCTGCAGCTTGGCAAACGTGGCCTCGTACACCTTGCGCAGGTCTTCGCCCTTCGCCGCGCCCTCCTTCACGCTGGCGTATAGGTCGCTGATGAAGGCGCGCGTGCCCGCCAGGCCCGCCTGCACCTGCTCGGGCGTCTGCAGCGCGGCGCCACGGCCGGGCACCAGCTTTTCGGGCTTCAGAGCCGCGATGTTGTCCAGGGTCTGCGGCCAGTCCTGGAAATACGCGTCGCCCGCATACGGCGTGGCGTCGAACTCCACCAGGTCGCCGCTGAACAGGATCTTTTCCTGCGGCAGCCAGGCGACCGTATCGCCCTTGGTGTGGCCCCGACCCAGTTGCAGGATCTGCACCTCCAGCTTGCCCAGCCACAGGGTCATCTTCCTGTTGAAGGTCATGGTCGGCCAGGTCAGGCCGTCGGGCACGCTCTCCACGTTCTGGAACAGGCGCGGAAAGCGGCCGATCTCGCTGTCCTTGTCGAACTGGCCGCGCTCCACGATCAGGTCGCGCGTGTCCTCGCTGGCAATGATGTGCTCGGCGCCGTAGGCGCTGGCCCCCAGCACGCGCACGGCGTGGTAGTGGGAAAGCAGCACGTACTTGATGGGCTTATCCGTCACCTCGCGGATGCGGCGGATCACGTCCTGCGCCATCACGGGCGTGGCCTGGGTGTCGATGACCATCACCGCGTCGTCGCCAATGATGATGCCGGTGTTGGGGTCGCCCTCGGCCGTGTAGGCATAGGCGTGGTCGGAGAGCTTGTCGAAGCTCACCTTCTTCACTTCTAGGTCGGCGGCGGATGCGAAGGTTTTGACGGTGCTCATGGTGGTGATTTGTTAATGGTGAATGCGTTTATCTAAACGGAATGCGTTGATGTTAGGCAAGAAATTCGTTCATGTCTAACGCATTTGTTTAGGTGTAAACCCGAAGGGCATGTGGATGCTGCGCTGCGTGGACAATCGCCCCATGCCCACCACGACTCCCGATCTGCCCCCCGCCGACGACGAAGACACGCCCCGCAGCCCGCGCGGCATCCAGAGCGTGGAGGTGGGTGGCCAGCTGCTGAAGGTGCTGGCGCGCACCGGCCGGCGCATGGCGCTCAAGGACCTGGCCCGCGCAGCGGACATGACAGCCGCCAAGGCCCATCCCTACCTGGTGAGCTTTGGCAAGCTGGGCCTCATCGAGCAGGACGCCGTGAGCGGCCACTACGGCCTGGGCCCCTTGGCCATGCAACTGGGTCTGATCAGCCTGCAGCAGGTGGACCCCGTGCGCCTGGCTATTGCCGAGCTGCCCGCGCTGGCCCAGCGCATCGGCTACACCGTGTCGGCCTCGGTCTGGGGCGACAACGGCCCCACCATAATTCGGGTGGAAGAAGGCCCCACTGCCGTGTACGTGGCCATGCGCCACGGCACCACGGCCTCGGTGCGGCACACGGCCACGGGCAAGGTGTTCGCAGCCTTCGGCCCGCGCGAGCGCGCTGCCGCCGCATTGGCGGCCGAAGGGTTTGCGGGCGCGCTGGACGAGCCCGCATTTGCGGCCGAACTGGAGGCCGTGCGCCAGCACCAGATCAGCGAAGTGACCGACCAGCTTCTGCCCGGCATCAGCGCGCTGGCCACGCCGGTGTTTGATGGGTTCGGGCAGCTGGTGCTGTGCATCGCCGTGATCGGCCCCAGCGCCACGCTGCAGACGGGGCCTGCGAGCCCGGCGGCGCAGCATCTGCGCGAGGCGGCGCGGAGCTTGTCGCAGCGCCTGGGCGCGCCGGTCGGCCCTGTGTAGGCCGTTGGGCGATCAGCCCGCTGCGCGCCCCAGCGCCTGGTCGATGTCCCACAGGATGTCATCCAGGTCTTCAATCCCCACCGACAGCCGCACCATGTCTGCGCTCACGCCCGCGCGGGCCAGTTCCTCTTCGTTCAGCTGGCGGTGCGTGGTCGAGGCAGGGTGGATCACCAGCGTCTTCGCGTCGCCGATGTTGGCGAGGTGGCTTAAAAACTCGCAGGCGTCGATGAACTTCTCGCCCGCCGCAGCGCCCCCCTTCACGCCAAACGTGAGGATGCCCGAGGCGCCCGGTGTACCGTCCACCGCGCGGAACTGTTTTTGCGCCAGGTCGAAATACGGCGAATCCGCCAGACCCGGATAGTTGACCCACGCCACCTGCGGGTGGCTCTGCAAAAACTTCGCCACGGCCAGCGCATTGCGGCAGTGCTCGCGCATGCGCAGGTGCAGGGTTTCGGCGCCCTGCAGCAGCTGCCACGCATTCATGGGCGAGAGCACGCCGCCGAAGGTGCGGTTGACCTCCATGCGCGCCTTCATCGTGTAGCCAAAGTCGCCAAAGGTCTCGTAGAACTTCACGCCGTGGTACGCGCGGCTGGGCTCCACCATCTCGGGGAATTTGCCGTTGTCCCACGGGAACTTGCCACCCTCCACCACCACACCGCCCATGGTGGTGCCGTGGCCGCCGATGTACTTGGTGGCGCTGTGCACCACGATGTCGGCGCCGAGCTGCAAGGGGTTGCACAGGTAGGGGCTGGCCACGGTGTTGTCGATGACGAGCGGCACGCCGTGCGCATGCGCCACCTCGGCCACAGCGGCGATGTCGAGCACGTTGACCAGCGGGTTGCCGATGGTCTCGCCGTACACGGCGCGGGTGTTGGGGCGCATGGCGCGCGCAAAGTTCTCGGGGTCGGCCGGGTCCACAAAGGTGGTCTCGATGCCAAGGCGGCTGAAGCCCACGCCCAGCTGCCCCACCGTGCCGCCATAGAGCGTGCTGGCCGCCACGATGTGGTCGCCGGTTTTGAGGATGGCCAGCAGCGCCGCCATCTGCGCGGCCATGCCGCTGGCGCAGGCGAGCGCCGCGCGGCCGTTTTCAAGGCTGGCGATGCGCTCTTCAAAAACAGCCACCGTGGGGTTGCTGATGCGGCTGTAGACGTTGCCGAAGGTCTGCAGGTTGAACAGGCTGCTCGCGTGCTCGGCGTTGTCGAACACAAAGCTGGTCGTCTGGTGGATGGGCGTGGCGCGCGCGCCGGTCACGGGGTCGGGCTGGGCGCCGGCGTGGATGGCGCGGGTGCCAAAGCCGAAGTGGCGGTCGGCGCCGTTGGATGTGGGCTCTGTCATGGCGGTGGCGCAGCCCGCAGTGCTGCGCAGGGGGTTGGGTGAAGGAATTTGAATGAAATAGGCCGCAAGCGCTAGTGCAATATGCGCTGGCAGCTATCAATTTGCTAGTAAGGCAGCTGCCGCAAGCGCTTGGCGCTGATCACGCGCGTGTTCACGCCCATCCAGCCCAGGCCACCAAACAGCCGTGCGTGTTCGATCTTCACGCAGCGGTTCTGTATGACTTGCAGCCCCGCCGCCTCGGCGCGCAGGCCGGCGGCCTCGTTGAACACGCCCAGCTGCAGCCACAGGCACTGTGCGCCGATGGCGACGGCTTCGTCGGCCAGTGGCGGGATGTCCTCGCTCTTGCGAAAGCAGTCCACCATGCCGATCTTCTGGCCTTGCGCTGCCAGCGCTGCGGCCGCCTCGGTCACGCTGGCGTACGCCGTCTCGCCCAAAATCTGCCCGCCCTCACGCGCCACCAGCGGGTTGACCGGCACGATGCGGTAGCCATGCGCCTGCATGTACTTGGCGGCAAAGTAGCTGGGGCGGTGCCACTGCGGCGAAAGGCCCACCACCGCAATGGTGCGGCAGGCGGTGAGCAGGTGGCGCAGGGTGCTGATGGTGTCGGGGGTGTGGAGCATGCAAACAGTGTACGCATGCCCCGGGACCGTGGAGCAGCGTCACCGCAGCCGGTCAGGCCGGCGACTTGTACTTGATGCTGCACCCATACGGCGCCGTCGTCGCCGCCGAGATCGGCTTGCCCGCCAGCGCTTCGCCCAGCCCCACCTTCACGTAGTTGGTGGCCTTTTCGATGTCGGCCGGGCGGGCCGAGGGGATGCTGTCGATGCCGCCCGCGTAGATCAGCTGGCCCTGCGGGTTGACGATGTACAGGTGCGGCGTGGTGCGGGCGCCGTAGCTCTTGCCCACGGTGCCTTCCTCGTCCATGAGCACGGCGGTGGGGACGGCCTTGCGCTCCTGCTTCCAGGCCATCAGCCTGGCGGGCTCCAGGTAGTCGCTGCTGGCCTTTTCGGTGGAGTTGATGGACAGCCACACCACGCCTTGGCGGGTGGCGTCCTTCTGTGTGGCGGGCATGTTGCCGCTGTCGTAGTGTTTGCGCACGAAGGGGCAGCCGGGGTTGGTCCACTCCAGCACCACGTGTTTGCCCTTGAAGTCCGACAGGCGCACGGTTTTTCCGTTGGTGTCCTTGAGCATGAAGTCGGGCGCGGGCTGGCCCACGGTGGCGGCGGCCTGTGCGCCCAGGGCAACCAGGGCGGCGGTGGCGATCAACGTTCGGCGAAGCAGCTTCATGGCGGGGTCTCCTGAAGGGTTGGCGGGTGGTCGAAAGCGGAAAGGTGGGCTGGGAGCGATCTACAGCTGGGCGATGGTGGCGCGCACCTCGTCCACGCTGAGCACCTCGGTCAGCACCACCGGCGGCTTGCCGGGGCGGTAGAACACGTACACCGGCACGCCGCTGCGGCCCAGCGACGCCAGGGCGGCGGTGATGGCAGGGTCGCGGCGCGTCCAGTCGGCGCGCAGCAGGGCCACGTTCTTGGTTTGCAGGTCGGCGACCACGTTGGCATCCGCCAACGTGGTCTTCTTGTTGTATTGGCAGGTCACGCACCAGGCGGCGGTGAAGTCCACAAACACGGGGCGGCCACCGGCCACGATCTGCTCGGCCGCGCCGGGTGCCCAGGGCTGCCAGCCGGTGTTGGAGACCTGCGGGGACGACGTGGCCGCCTGCGCGGCAGGCATGTTGGTGACGTGCGGCGCAAAGGCCCAGACCAGCAAGGCCATGGCCGCGATGGACACCGTGGCCATCCACACCCGCGCCCGCCCGGCCAGCGACAGGGCCCACACCACCAGCGACAGGCCCACCAGCAGGATCAGCAGCGCACCCGCGCCGTCGATGCCGCTTTGCTGGCCCAGCACCCACACCAGCCAGACCACGGTGGCCAGCATGGGGAAGGCCATGAGCTTGCGGAAGGTGTCCATCCACGCGCCGGGGCGGGGCAGGGCGCGCGCCACGGCGGGCACAAAGCTGGCCGCCAGGTACGGCAGCGCCAGCCCCAGGCCCAGTGCTGCAAACACGGCCAGCGCCTGCGGAGCGGGCAGCGTGGCTGTCAGCCCCATGGACGCGCCCATGAACGGCGCGGTGCAGGGCGAGGCCACGGCCACGGCCAGCACGCCGGTGAGGAAACTGTCGGCCACCGGGTGGCGCGCCTGCAGGCTGGCCACCGAGGACGGCAGGAAATGCCCGAACTCGAACACGCCCGCCAGGTTGAGCGCGATCAGCGTGAACAGCGCCGCCAGCGACGCGACCACGGCAGGCGACTGCAGCTGAAAGCCCCAGCCCACCGCCTCACCCGCCGCACGCAGGCCCAGCATGAGCGCGCCGAGGGCGATGAAGGACAGCACCACACCCGACGTGTAGGCGATGCCACTGATGCGGTGCGCACGCCGGTCTTGCGCGTGCTGGGTGAAGCCCACCACCTTGATCGCCAGCACCGGGAACACGCAGGGCATCAGGTTGAGGATGAGGCCCCCGAGCAAGGCGCCCAGCAGCGCGGCGGTGAGGGTGAGGGACGAGGCGGCGGAGCCCGCAGCTGGTGTTGCCGCGCCGCCTGCCTGCGCTGCATTGGCCTTGAGCGCGGCCTCCAGCGCGGGCGATACCGCAGCCACCGACGCACCCTGCGGCCAGGTGCCCAGCACCTTCAACTCGGCGCGGTAGCCGGTGCGGGTGTCGGGGCTGGTGCCATGGCCCGGGGCCGCCTGCTCGGCCAGCACCACGGGCATCAGGCTGGGGCTGGCACTGCGCTGGGCAGACAGGGGAATCTGCGCGGTCCACACGCTGCCGTTCCAGGCCTGCTTCCACTGCGCGGCGTTGTCGATGACCTCGGCGGTCTCGGGGAACAGGTCCAGCGTCTTGCCGCGCAGCGCCACGGGCAGGCCCTGCACGCTGACGTTGAGCAGATTGCCGTCCGCGATCTGCGCCTGGCTGTCGGGAACGACGCCGTTGGTGCCCGCCAGCACGGGCTGGGGCAGGGCCTTGGCGGCGGCCTCGAAAGCCGCGCCGTTGAGCGCGGTGGTGCTCTGGATGGGCAACTGCAGCGTGAACTCGCCTTCCTCAGGGATGCACTCCTTGCGGCACACCAGCCACGAGGCGCGCAGCTTGATCGTCGCGTCCTTGGCCAGCGGACCGGGCGCAAACGTGCTGGCCACCGTCACGGGCACGGGCAGCAGCACCGTGCCTTCGTAGCCATAGTTGGCCAGCGTGCCGATGGGGATCTTCTTGGGCAGGGGCCAGGCGATCTCGCCCGCGTCCAGCCCGGCGGGCAGCGTCCAGGCCAGGTCGGTGGGCAGGCCGGAGTCGCCGGGGTTCTTCCAGTAGGTGTGCCACTCGGGCTGGTGGGTGATCTGCAGGCCCAGCCACAGCGGCTGGCCGGGCGCCACGCCCTGGGGCGCATGGGCCAGCAGCTCAGCCCGCACGTAGGGCGTTGTGACCACGCTGGTGCCCTGGCCGGTCGTTTGGGTGCCCAATTGGGCGATAGCGCTAGTCCATAAAGCGCTGGCAGCTATAAAAAAGAGAGTGGCTGCAAGGCGGCGGAACAGGCGTGAAGGCATGGTGCAGTGTGGGAGCGGGCGGGGCGGGATTGGTTCCGGCGCTGCCGCCGTTTCGATTCTCGATCCACCATTGTGCTTGGAGCCGTCCATGTCCGTGGAAACTGGCGTGGCCAGTACCAGGGCCCCCGCGCAAGGGCCGCCCCGCCGCGCTGGGGGCGTCCCCCTCCCGCGTAGCGAGAGAGGGGGAAGGCGCCGTAGGCGACTCAGGGGGTGTTGCTCACTGTGTCGCCAGGCTCAAATCCGCACGCGGGGTCCACTTTTCGGGCTGCTTGCCCGATTTGGGCGCGGCCACGAACAGCCGTTCTACCGGCAGCTTTTGCGCCACCAGGTACGCGCGGATCGCCTGGCCGCGCTGCGTGGCCAGCTCGGCGGCCATGGCCTCGGTGGCGGGTTGGTGGGCCAGCAGCAGGGCTTCCATCTCGGGCACCGTGAGGTCCTTGGCCAGGCCGACCAAATTGCGCGGCTTGGGGATGTCAGCGCGGCGGTACACCTCCTTGAGCAGGGCAGGGTACTCGGCGGCGGACACCGGGGCGGTATCCACCGGGTTGGCGCGGCGTTTTTCGGCCAGCACCAGCTGCTGCAGGTGCTCGCGCTGCAGGCCTTCGCGTTCGTCCGGCAGGCTGGCCGTACCGGTCACGGTGATCTTCAGCGCGGGGCGGTCGGCCAGGGCCTTGGCCACCTTGTCCAGGCTCTGCTGCGCCTCGGGCGTGAGGGTGGCGCTGCCAGGGGCAAAGGGCACATGGTTCATCTCCTCGCCACCACCAAACGCGCTGGCCAGCAGGCTGAAGGGCGAGGTCAGCGCCTTGCCGATGAGGTTGACGATGATCTTGAAGATCACCGGGCCGATGCGGAACTGCGGGTCGTTGAGCGAGCCACTGATGGGCAAGTCCAGGTCGATCACGCCGTTTCGGTCGGCCAGCAGGGCCACGGCCAGCTTGACGGGCAGGCTGTTGGGTGCACCCTCCACGGGCTCGCCAAAGGTCAGCTGGTTGAGCACCAGCCGGTTGCTGGCGGTGAGCTGGCCATTGGGCAGCACCTTGTAGTTCACGTCCATGCTGAGCTTGCCGCGCTCAATGCCGTGCCCGGCGTACTTGACGGAATAGGGCGTGAGCGGGGGCAGCTCCAGATCGCGCACCTTGCCGGTGATGTCGAGCGCCAGGGGTTTGGCCAGTGGGTTGAGCTTGCCGGTGACTTCCAGCGACGCCGAGCCCTCGGCACGGCCGCGCAGCTCCAGGTCGGCCAGCACGGGATCTCCACCGGGCGCTTCAGAAGAGAACGCGCTGAGCTTGCCGGTCAGCTCCGAGAGGTCGGCCGAGTAGTTGGGCTTGATGAAAAAGTCGGAGAACAGCACCTTGCCGTTGACCAGGCTCACCGGGCCAAAGACCACCACGGGGGCGAGCGGGTCGGCCTGGGCCACGGCGGCCGTGGGGGTGGCAGCAGGCGCAGCCGATGCGGCCGTGGCGGGGGCCGGTGCCGTGGGTGCTGCTGTGCTGGCCGCAGCGCTGGCTGCGTTGGCCGCCTGGGCCTCAGCCGGGGTCTTGGCAATGTCGCTCAGGTTGATGCGGCCCGCCTCGTTGATCGTGATGCGGGCAAAGAAGTCGACCAGGCTGGTTTCCTTGACCTCCATGCGCGGCGCGGTGCCGGGGGCGGTGGCCACGGCCAGGCCGCGCAGGTTCAGGCTCTTCCAGGCCAGCAGTTCCTCACCCACCTGGGCCTCGGTCTTGGGGGTGAAGGCGGCCGTGCTGTTGGCCCGCAGGTCTTCCACCACCGCATCGCCGCTCAGGCGCAGGCTGACTCCCTTGTCCGTCTGTGCCAGCGCCACCTGGCCCCGGTAGCCCACGTCGGCGCGCAGCAGCTCCACCGACAGCTGGCTGGCCAGGTAGCCGTCCAGTGCGTGCACCGGCAGGCGCGTGGCGTCGAGCTTGCCCTGGGTGGTCAGCGGCTGCAGGGCCAGCGTGCCCTGGTAGTCGATCGTGCCGGGCGCGGCCTTGTTGTTGCCCTTGCCCGGCGCGGCGGCGCGGGCGGTGAGTGTGAAGGCCTCGGGCTTGCTGCCGTCGCTGGCCAGGTTGCGGGCGGTGATGCCCAGGGCGGTCAGGTCCAGCGCCACGGGGCGCGGCTGGGCGTTGTCGGCCAGTGAGACCGTGCCGCCCTGCAGCGAAAAATCGGCCACGCGCAGCTTCCAGGGCGCGGCGTTGCTGGCGGGGGCGGGGTCAGCGGTTGCGGTGGCGCTGCCTTGCGAGGCGGGGGCGGCCTTCTCCGATTTCAGCCAGCGTTCAAACATCCAGCGGCCATCTGCGCCGCGCTCCACTGCCAGTTGCGGCTGGCTGATGGCCAGGCGCTCCAGCGTGGCGCTGCGCGCGTCCAGGGGCACTTCGGCACCTGCAATCTCCAGCTTGCCCAGGCTGGCCAAGGTGGTCTTGCCTTGCTTGACGGCCAGTTGCTCCAGCGCCAGGGGGCCCGCCTTGAGGGTGACACCCGTGGCACCTGCCTGTGCGGCTGCGCCCGTGGGGGCTTGCCAGGTCACACCCACATCACCGCTGAGCTGGCCGGTCACTGTCGGCTCCAGCGCCTGGGCCAAGTAGGGCGCGGCCAGTTGCAGGGCCAGGGCGTTCAGGGTGGCGTTGACCTGCGCCTTCTGGTCCGTGGCTTCGCCGGTGAAGCTGAGCGTGCTGCCCTGCAGATTGAGCCCGCCCTTGAAGGTGAAGGGCTTGGCGTTGTCTTTGGCAAAGGGCAGGGCGACGTCGGCTGCCTCCAGCGCAAATTCGGTGGCCTGCAGGGCGGCGGCGGGGCGCGTGGTGGCATCGGCCCAGCGCAGGGTGCCGCCACGCACGGCGGCCGTGGCGACTTCGACCGACCAGGCGGGGGCGACTGTCTTGGCCTTGGCCTTGCCCGTGGAGGCGGAGGACGCAGGGGCGGAGGCTGTGCTGGCGGTGGTCAGCGGTGAAGATGCCGCGTCGGCCGATGCTGGCGCTGCAGGTGCGGTGGTCTTGTCCTTGGCGGGCGTTGCAGGCTGTGCAGGCGCCGCCAGCTGTGCCAGGTTGATCTGGCCCGCTGCATCGCGTGTGGCCGTGACCACCGGCGCCGTCAGCTCCACATGCTGCAGGCGCACGATCTGCTCCAGCGGGCGCACATCGGCCATGTCGATCTTCAGGCGCTCGTAGCTCAGCAGGTCGGCCCCTTGGCGGTCGGCCATGCGCACACCACTGGCTTGCACGGTGCCGCTCAGCTTCACAGCCATGCGCGGGTGCTGCTCAAAGGCCACCTTCACATCCGCATCCAGCGTGGCACTTTGCACCTTCACGGGCAGGTTGGCGGGCAGGTAGCCCAGGTAGGGCGCCAGGTTCAGCCCATCCAGCCGGATCTGCGCGTCGGCTTTGCCGGTCTGTGCAAACGGCGTGCCCTGGGCCGATGAGTCAAACCGGCTGCCGTCCAGTGTGAACGCCAGGTGGGGCTCCACCTTCACCTCGCGCTGCGAGGGCAGGGTGCTGATGAACGGCACTTTCAGCGCCAGCGCGCGCACCTCGTGGGTCTCGCTGACGGTGTTGTCGATGAAGTCGATGCTGCCGCCGGTGAGCGCCAGGTTGTACAGCGCCAGGCGCGCGGGGTCGGTGTCGGGCTCAGGCTCGCTCTTGGGCGCGGTGACCTTGGCAATGATGTCGTCCACGTCGTAGCGGCCGTCGCCCAGGTGGGTGATGCGCAGGACCGGGTTTTCGATGGTGAAGGCGTCCACCACCGGCGCCAGGCGCAGCAGGGATTGCAGCTCGCCATCGGCATAGATGCGGCCAATGGTCAGCTGCGGGGGCGCACCATTGGCACCCGCCACGGCCACGTCACGCAGCGCAAATTCGAGGCTCCAGGGCTGGAAGTCGATGCCGCCAATGGTCACGGCGCGGCCCAGTTGCTCGGACGCGATGCGCTCCAGCGGGCCCTTGACCAGCGGTGGAATGGCCAGCCAGGTGACCAGCCACAGGGCGATCAGACCCGCCAGCGCGCGGACGGCGGGGCGGAACCAGCGGTGCTGGCGCAGGGTGGCAAACGAGACGGAGCGCAGGGAGATCGGCATGGCGGCAGGCAAGGGTAGGCGCCGCAGCCCCGGGGAGGCCCGGGTATCGCTACCCGGATGCCGGGCTGCTGCTGCGCGCGGGCGCTATTGTCTCCCTTGCTCGCCCGATTACGCAAACCAATGCAACCGGCAGCAGCGGTGGCTCAAGATTGTTGACAGTGGGGTCAGGCGCCGGTTACTGAGCAAAGCCCAGCACCACCCTGCTGGTCGTTGTATGCGCGGAGGGATTCTGGGGTCCCCTCACTTGCGCTGCACGCAAATGAGTGCACACCAAAGAAAAGCGCTCCTCGCTTCGCTCACTGGGCAAAACCCAGCACCACCCGCCGGGTGGTGGCGCTTTTCTTTTCAATCTTTGTAACGACGATGCCGCCGATCTCCGAGGTGTTGGCCACATGCGTGCCGCCGCAGGGCTGCAGATCGATCAGCGGTGCGTCGCCTTCTCCGCCGATGCGGATGGTGCGGATGCGCCCGGTGCCGCGCGGAGGTTGCACGCTCATGCTCTTGACCAGGGCGGGGTTGGCGTCCAGTTCTTCGTCGCTGATCGAGGCCACGGTGAGCGGGTGCGCGGCGGCCACCAGGGTGGCGATGGCGGCGGTGAGCTGCTCCTTGTCCAGCGGGTCGGCCATTGCAAAGTCCAGCCGCGCGTAGTCGGGCGTGATCGAGCAGCCGTTGACCAGCTGCGGCACCACATGGCACAGCAGGTGGCTGGTGGTGTGCAGGCGCATCATGCGGTGGCGGCGCTCCCAGTCGATGCGGGCGGTGACAGTCGTACCGGGCGTGAGCTGCGCCACGCGGTCTTCCTGCCCGGGGGCAGGGACGTGGACGATGTCGCTGGTGGGGTTGCCATCGGCATCTTTGCCCTTGCGGGTGTCGGCAATGGTGATCTGCGTGCCGTCTGCCAGCACCAGCACGCCGCTGTCACCCGCCTGGCCGCCGCCCAGGGGGTAGAACACGGTCTGGTCCAGCACGATGCCGGCATCGGTGACAGCGGTGATGTGGGCGCTGCATTCGCGCAGGTAGGCGTCTTGGCGGAAGAGGTCTTGGGTCATGGTGGCATCTTAGAACCTGTTCCAAGTCTTTTTGGAGTCGCACAAGTACCTTGCCGGGATGGGCCGCCAGGCGCGGGGCGCAGTGGAGAGCTTGGCTATCCACAAGCGCCGCAACGCCGCAGACCGCCCGGCAAGGCACTTGCCCGAAGGGTTGGAGTGAAATCGGGCCGATGAACTCGGAGTTTTGGCGCCCCTGCCGCTTGCATGGGCACGAGCCCATGCGGCGCACCCGAAGCATCCACTCATCCCGATTGCACTCCAATGCGATTTCCAAAAAGACTTGGAACAGGTTCTGAGCGGCGCCGCTGCCCGTTTCCCAGACGCCAACAGCGCCGCTACCATGCACGCATGACTTCTGACGCATTGACTCCCTTGCCCTCCCGCTTCTGGGCCGACTTATCCACCCGTGATTTCGCGGCGCTAAAGGCCAGCGGGCAGGCTGAACAGGTGGTGGCCGTGCTGCCCGTGGCGGCCATCGAGCAGCATGGGCCGCACCTGCCGCTGTCGGTGGATGCGACGCTGCTGCAGGGCGTGATCGATGCCGCGCTGCCGCAGCTGCCCGCCGAGTTGCCCGTGCTGTTCTTGCCGCCACAGAACGTGGGCCTGAGCCCGGAGCACATCCGCTTTCCGGGCACGCTCACGCTGTCGCCCGCTACAGTCATTGCGCTGTGGACCGAGATTGGCGAGTGCGTAGCCCGCGCGGGCATCCAAAAGCTGCTGCTGTTCAACGGCCACGGCGGCCAGGTGAGCGTGATGGACATCGTGGCGCGCGAGCTGCGCACGCGCTGCAACCTCATCGTCTACAGCGCCAGCTGGTTCAGCCTGCCGCTGCCCGATGCGGTGGCGGGCCGTTTCAGCGCCCAGGAGCACCGCTTTGGCATCCATGCGGGCGAGATCGAGACATCGATGATGCTGCACCTGGCGCCCGCCACGGTGCGCATGGAACAGGCGCAGAACTTCCGCTCCACTTCACAAGACCGGTCGGAGCGCTACGCTATCCTGGGCAACGGCAAAAGCGCCAAGCTGGGCTGGCAGATGCAGGACTACCACCCAGCGGGTGCCGTGGGTGACGCGGCCGCAGCCACGGCCGACAAGGGACAAGCGGTGGTGGACGCTGCAGCGCAGCAACTGGTGGCGCTGTTGCAGGAGCTGGAGGCGCTGCCGCTGTCTACCCTGGCGAATGGGCCTGACCTGGTTTGATTTGAATTGCTATCTTATTGATAGCTGCTGGCGCATGATCCACTAGCGCAAGCAGCCTGAAAGGCTCAAAAATCCGAAATATCGGCGCTCAGGCGTGCGTGACCCACTGCGCATGCTCCAGCTCGTTCAGGTGCGGCAGCGTGTTGAACGTCTGCAACATCAACCGCTTGGGCGAGATGGAGAACTCCGTCACCGCGCTGTTGCGGATGCGCATGTTCAGTGCAATGGTCACTTCGGGTGCTGTACCAAGCACCTCGCCCACGGCGGTGGAGATAGGGCTCCCCTGCTTACCATTAGCACGTTCTGGCCCGCGTGATGGTGACGCACATGGTCCAGCGTGCTGTGTGACTGAAGAATCTGGTTGTATGGTCGCTTTGTGAATGAGCCTACCCACCATGACTCACAGCTTTCGAGGCCGTGTTAGCTATTCCAGATTCTCGGGATTTCAGTGAATTGCAGTTGCTGGCCCTCATTCCGCCGCAACCAGCTGCCCCCTGCCCTTGGTCTTGGCCGTGTAGGGGGCGCCATCGGCACATGCCGTTCTGTTTCGCCAAGCCGGCGGACAGACAGTTGCAGGGCGCGGTCCCCGGCTTCGTGACGCGAGTGTCGTTGACCTGCTTGAAATGGTCCAAGTCCAGCATCAGCGCCGTCATGGGCAACTGGTGTTGTGACGCGTGTGCTCGCAGGCTGCTCCTTGGGCGGTGAAGCCGTGCCGGTTGAGCACACTGGTGAGGTCGTCGGTCATCGCCAGCGTGCGCAACTTGTGTTCGGCCTCCGTCCGCCATGCGACCAGCAGGGAGACGGTACCCAGCACCAGGCTCACATTGGTGGCCACAGCAGCTGCCAAGTTGACGGGATGAGGTGCGTGAAAGCTCGGGTCCTGGTCGGTGAAAGCGCCCAGCATGCCCCGCGCCAATTTGAACGCGGCCGAGATGATGAACAGGTTGGCCGCCATGACCGTCATGAGGGTGAGGAAATCCAGTGGCATGCGCTGCGGCCTCGGGCCTGTCGTTTACTGAAAAGCGACTTCGGCAAAGCTGCGCAGCTTGCGGCTGTGCAGGCGGTCCACGCCGCCATTGCGCAGGATCTCGATGGCGCGCATACCGATGCGCAGATGCTGGTCCACACGCTCGCGGTAGAAGTGGTTGGCCATGCCGGGCAGCTTGATCTCGCCGTGCAGGGGCTTGTCGCTCACACACAGCAGGGTGCCATAGGGCACGCGGAAGCGGAAGCCGTTGGCGGCGATGGTGGCGCTTTCCATGTCCAGCGCCACGGCGCGGCTCTGGCTGAAGCGGCGCTGGGGCGTGTTGTCGGGCAGCAGCTCCCAGTTGCGGTTGTCGGTGCTGGCCACAGTGCCGGTGCGCATCACGCGCTTCAGGTCCGCGCCGCTGATTTGCGTGACATCCGCCACCGCCTGCTGCAGCGCCAGCTGGATCTCGGCCAGCGCCGGGATGGGCACCCACAGCGGCAGGTCTTCGTCCAGCACGTGGTCCTCACGCACATAGGCATGCGCCAGCACGTAGTCGCCCAGCTGCTGGCTGTTGCGCAGGCCCGCGCAGTGGCCCAGCATCATCCAGGCATGCGGGCGCAGCACGGCGATGTGGTCGGTGATGGTCTTGGCATTGGCCGGGCCCACGCCGATGTTGACCATGGTGATGCCGCTCGCGTCCTTGCGCACCAGGTGGTAGGCGGGCATCTGCGGCAGGCGGGGCGGGGCCGCGCCCAGCTCGTCGCCCGCCTCGGCACTCAGGCCCACGCGGCGCGTGACCACGTTGCCGGGTTCGATGAAGGCGATGTATTCGCTGTCGGGCTTGGCCATCTCGGCGTGGCCCAGGCGCACGAATTCGTCTATGTAGAACTGGTAGTTCGTGAACAGCACAAAGTTCTGGAACCACTCGGGCGCCGTGCCCGTGTAGTGGCGCAGGCGATGCAGCGAGTAGTCCACGCGCGGCGCGGTGAACAGCGACAGCGGCTGCGCCTCGCCTGGCGCGGCCTGCCAGGTGCCGTTGGCGATGCCGTCGTCCATGGCGGCCAGGTCGGGAAGGTCGAACACGTCGCGCATCAGCATGCGGCGGGCCGGGGTCAGCGTGCCTTCTATGTGATCGTGTTCGGCAAACGAGAAGTGGATCGGGATGGGGTGGGTGCTGGTGCCCACTTCCAGTTCCACGTTGTGCGCCGCGCGCAGCAGGCGGAACTGCTCGGCGTAGTAGTTGGCAAACAGGTCGGGTCGGGTCAGCGTCGTCTCATAGCGCCCGGGGCCCTCCACAAAACCGTAGGCCAGCTTGGTGTCGGCCCGCGCCACGGTGGTGGTGTGCACCCGCACAAACGGGTAGAACGCGCGCACCGCGCCCTCGGGCGTCTCGCCCGCCACAAAACGCTGCATGGCGTCGCGCAGGTGGCCGATTTGTTGCTGGTAAATACGCTGCACCTGGGCCAGTGCGTCGGCCGGGTCGGTGTGGCGGGTGGGGGCGATGAAGTCGGGGATGATGGGCATTCCCCTATTGTCCACAAGCCAGAAGGCCGGGAAGGCAAGGAATGTGTTACCCGCGCAACCAGCGCTCTGTTGCCTCTGCGTCCAAAGGGGCTGACACCACAAACCCCTGGATCAAATCACACCCCAGTCCCGCCAGCAGGTCGATTTGCGCCTGCGTTTCCACTCCCTCGGCCACGGTTTGGAGCTGCAAGCTGCGGCCCATCTGGATGATGGCGGTGACGATGGCCACATCGTCGGTGTTACCGGGGGTGTCGGCCACAAAGGATCGGTCGATCTTGAGCTTGTCGATGGGATAGCGCTTGAGGTAGGCCAGCGATGAATACCCCGTGCCGAAGTCGTCGATGGAGATGCCCACGCCCAGGGCCTTGATCGCGTTCAGGGTGTCCAGCACCTGGCCGGTCTGGTGCATGAGCACGGACTCTGTCAGCTCGATCTCCAGGTACTGCGGGGCGAGGCCGGTTTCGAGCAACACGGCGGCGATCTCGGCGGCTACGTCCCGTTGGCGGAATTCAAGGGCCGAGAGGTTGACGGCCACGGGCACCGGGGCCAGGCCCTCGTCTTGCCAGACCTTGAGCTGGCGACAGGCCTCGCGCATGACCCAGCGGCCGATGGGCGTGATGAGGCCGCGCGATTCAGAGAAGGTGATGAACTCATCCGGCCCGACCAGTCCCCGCTCAGGGTGGCGCCAGCGCACCAGCGCTTCCAGTCCTTGCAGGGTGCCGTCGGCCAGGCGTATCTGTGGTTGGTAGTGCAGCTCGAAGTCGTTGCGGGCGATGGCGTCGCGCAGCAGGCGCTCCTGGTGCAGCACATCGAGGGCGCTGGCGTCCATGCTGGCGGCGTAGAACTGGCGGTTGCCACGCCCACTTTCTTTGGCGTGCTGCATGGCCGCATCGGCACAGCGCAGCAACACGTCGGCACTGGCGCCGTGGTCCGGAAACAGGCTGATGCCGATGGAGGGGGAGATGGTGAGCGGCAGGTGATCGACCGTGAACACGCCATGCATCGAGTCCAGCAGTTTGTCGGCCACCATGGCTGCGTCATCGGGCGTCTGGATGTCGGTCAGTACCACCACAAACTCGTCGCCACCCAGCCGGGCCACCACGTCGGCGTCGCGCACGCCGCTGCGCAGTCGCTCGGCCACGTTGCGCAGCAGCTGGTCGCCCGCGTGGTGGCCCAGCGAGTCGTTCACGGTCTTGAAATGGTCCAGGTTCATGAACAGCACGGCCACGCGGCCGTGGCGCCTGCGTGCCAGTGACAGCACCTGCGACAGCTGCTCCATCAGGAAGTGCCGGTTGGGCAGCTGCGTGAGGGTGTCGTGCAGGGCGATGAAGGCCTCGCGTTCCTGCGCCTGCTTGCGGGCCGTGATGTCGCGCACCACCACGATGCGGTAGTCTGCGTGGTGCAGGGGCATGGTCTTGCCGACGACCTCGACGGGGATCGCATGGCCGTCCTTGTGGCAGATGGTGACCTCGTAAGGGTCCTCCCGTCCGCTGCGGGTGTACTCCAGCGCTGTGGCGCGCCATTCGGGGCTGATGAAGTTGAAGATCGACAGGCCGGTGACTTCTTGCAGGCTGTAGCCTGTGAGCCGGGTGAGCGCCTCGTTGCCGTCGGTGATGAGGCCGTCGCGATGGAACACGATGGCCTCGTCCGTGGCCTCGGTGAACTTGCGCATGCGCTCTTCGCTCTGGCGCACCTCGCGCTCGGCGCGCCAGCGCTCGGTGATGTCGGTGATCAGCACGAAGGAGCCCAGCTGCTGCCCCACGCCGTCAAAGTGCGGAATCAGGTTGACCTCGATCATCCGCACCTCGCCATTGGGCAGGGTCTGCTCGCGGGTGTATTTCACGCGCTCACCGTGCGAGCAACGATCCACGTGCGGCTGAATGGCCTGCCAGGCCTTGTCGCCAATCGCCTCCTGCACCGTGATTCCCAGGATGGATTCGGTGCTGTGGCCGTTGTAGGCGGCGTAGCCCTGGTTGGCAAACTGGCAGCGCAGGCCCGGCAGGTCGTAGTAGGCCATCAGCGCCGGGACCGAGTCGGCAATCAGGCGCAGCAAAGCGTCGCTGGAGCCGCTGGGGCCAGGGGCGGGGGCTGCGTGGGGGCGGTCTTGCATGGGCTGGCGCTGGTGGGGTTCGTTATAGCCGATCCACCTGACTCCCAGCCTTGGGGCAATTCCGCATGTTCGCTGACCGGAGGCGCTGTGCGGCCGGTCTTTCTGTCACCATGCTGCGTTGCCGCAATCACGATCAACAGGAAAGGTGTGGGCGTCCCATGCAGGAGTTTGGCGGGTTTTCCAGCGCGCTGGCCGTATTGGCGAGCGCGGCGGGCTGTGGTTTGCTCATGGGCATCGAGCGCGAGCGCCGCAAGGGCTCCGGGCCCGACCGTGCGTTGGCCGGGGTGCGGTCGTTCACGCTGGCCTCCCTGGCGGGCGCGGCGGCGGCGCTCACGGCCGTGCCTGCGCTGGTGGCGGTGGGGGCTACCCTGGTGGCAGCACTGGCCGTGGTGGCCTATGCGCGCGACCGGTCCGGCGACCCGGGCGTGACCACCGAGATCGCCCTGCTACTGGCCTATGTGATCGGGGTGACCTGCGCGCGCGACCAGCTGCTGGCCGCCGCCCTGGCGGTGGTGGTGACGGGGCTGCTGGCGCTGCGGGACGCGCTGCACCAGTTCTCCAACCAGTGGCTGCAGCCCGGCGAGGTGCGCAGCGGGCTCATTCTGGCCGCGCTGGCCTTGCTGGTGTACCCACTGGCCCCCAACACGCCCCTGTGGCAAGGCGTGCTCAACCCGCAGGTGGTGGTGCGCCTGGTCATCGTGCTGCTGGTGATCCAGTCGCTGGCGCACCTGGCCAAGCGGCTGATGCAGGCACGCCACGCGGTGGCTTTGTCAGCGCTGGCGTCCGGCTTTGTGTCGAGCACCGCCACCATCGGCAGCCTGGGCATGGAGGTGCGCGCGGGCGGGGCCACGGCGCGCGCCAACGCGGGGGCTGCGGTGCTGTCCTGTGTGGCCACCATGGCGCAGATACTGGTGGTGGCCGCCACGGTGCAGCCCCAGTGGCTGGCGCGGCTGTGGCTGCCCGCGCTGGCAGGCGGGTGCGTGGCGGCGGCCGTGGGCTGGTGGGGTGGGCGGGGCGCGGGGCGCCGTATGGCCACGGCGACAGATGCCGGGGTGGATGGGGCTTTGGCCGTCCCACCAGATACCCCCATGTTCAAGCTGCGCGATGCCTTGCTGATCACAGCCCTGCTCACGGGCATCCAGGTTGGGGTGCAGGCGCTCACCGCCTGGCAGGGAGATGCAGGCATGCTGGCTGGTGCACTGCTGGCGGCGCTGGCCGACGTGCACGCTGCCACCGCCGCCGTGCTGGTGCGCGGCGGGCCGGACAGCGCGTTCGCACCCGCCATCGCGCAAGCCCTGATGGCCGCGCTGCTGGTGCATGCGGGCAGCAAATGTGTGGTGGCCCTGGCCAGCGGGGGCTGGCGCTACGCTGTGGCCGTGGCGCCGGGCGTGTTGGCACACACCCTGGCGTTTGTGGGGGTGCTGGCCCTGCAGGCATAGCAGCCTATGGAGGGCGGGCCGGATAATCGGCCCATGACCTCCAAAGAAAATCAAGCCCGCACTGATTTCAGCGCGCTGGCCCTAAGCCCCGCCATGCTGGCCAACCTGCAGCAACTGGGCTACACCACGATGACCCCCATCCAGGCGGCCAGCCTGCCGCCCGCCCTGCTGGGCAAGGACCTGATCGCCCAGGCCAGCACCGGCAGCGGCAAGACGGCCGCGTTTGCCCTGGCCCTGCTGGCCAACCTCAACCCCCGCCGCTTTGCCGTGCAGGCCCTGGTGCTGTGCCCCACGCGCGAGCTGGCCGACCAGGTGACCACCGAGATCCGCCGCCTGGCGCGCGCCGAAGAAAACATCAAGGTCGTGACCCTGTGCGGCGGCGTGCCGCTGCGCGGCCAGATGCTGAGCCTGGAGCATGGCGCCCACATCGTGGTGGGCACGCCTGGCCGCGTGATGGACCACCTGGAGCGCCAGCACCTGACGCTGGAAGCGCTCAACACCCTGGTGCTGGACGAAGCCGACCGCATGCTCGACATGGGCTTCTTCGACGACATCGTCACCGTGGCGCGCCAGTGCCCCAAAGAGCGCCAGACCCTGCTGTTCTCGGCCACTTACCCCGAGGGCATCGCCAAGCTCAGTGCGCAGTTCATGAAGCAGCCCGAGCAGATCACGGTGCAGGCGCAGCATGCCGAAGGCAAGATCGAGCAGCGCTGGTACGAGGTGAAAAACAGCGAGCGCCTGCATGTGGTGTCGCAGTTGCTCAACCATTTTCGGCCCGATTCGTCGATTGCGTTCTGCAACACCAAGCAGCAATGCCGCGACCTCGTGGCTGTGCTGCAGGCCCAGGGCTTCAGCGCGCTGGCGCTGTTTGGCGAGCTGGAGCAGCGTGAGCGCGACCAGGTGCTGGTGCAGTTTGCCAACAAGAGCTGCTCGGTACTGGTGGCCACCGACGTGGCCGCGCGGGGCCTGGACATTGCCAACCTGGCCGCCGTGATCAACGTGGACGTGACGCCCGACCCCGAGGTGCACATCCACCGCATCGGCCGCACGGGCCGGGGCGATGCCGAGGGCCTGGCGCTGAACCTGGCGAGCCTGGACGAGATGGGCAGCGTGGGCAAAATCGAGCAACTGCAGGGCCGCGAGTCGCGCTGGTTCCCGCTGGCGGACCTGACGCCCACGGGCAGCGGCCCGCTGGTGCCGCCCATGGTCACCCTCCAGATCATCGGCGGCCGCAAGGAGAAGATCCGCGCGGGCGACGTGCTGGGCGCGCTGACTGGCGATATGGGCTACACCCGTGAACAGGTGGGCAAGATCAACGTGAACGACTTCTCAACCTACGTGGCCGTGGATCGCGCCATCGGCGCGCAGGCCGCCCAGCGCCTGAACCAGGGCCGCGTGAAGGGCAAGACCGTGAAGGCGCGGCTGGTGAGCGGAAACCAGAAATTTGAGTGAAATTGGCTGGAAGCGCTTATCACATAATCGCTGCCAGCTATCAATTTCATAGAATTTCAGGTCCTTAGACCATAACGATGTCACGCCCAATGCCCCGTTAAGACTGAGCTGTGATCTCGGAGCCAACAAGCCAATTCATCAAAAAAGATGAATCTCATTGCGCGACAACTGCATTTTGCAGTGACCACAATGCCAATGTCCAACTAATAAATGGTCACATGGCTTGTGTCTCAGCACAATAGGAGCGGTGGCAGGCCACAACCATTTGTCTCCCCAGCGCATCATTTCCAGCACGATCGGGAACATGGCGACTCCCTTGCGGGTGAGGCGATATTCCTGGCGCGCCCCGGTGTAGGAGCGAGCGCGCAAAATGCCCAGATTTAGAAGCTCTCCCAGACGGTCACTCAATTGGTTGGGGCCAATGCGCAGGTCTTTTTCAAACTCGGAGAAAAGCTTCAGGCCCTTAAACGCAGCAGCCAGTAGAGCGCTGTTCCACCGATCTCCAATCACGCGCATCAGCGTGTGTGCCTGTGCCGCTGAAGCCTCAGCCAGAGTGCTCTGGCTAGCGCGCCTGAACATGGACTGTGTGCCGGGCTCGATATGCAGATAGCCCGGTCCGGCCTCGGCCTGGGTGTCAAAAGGTTGTATGACTACGCTGCAATGCTGGCACTGCAACTGAGGGCGCATTTTGTGTCCGCAGACCGTATGCATGAGCATGGGACGGGGTTGCTCAACTGGAGGCACGTCGTCCATAACGCCCGTACCCCATTCGGTTTCCCAAAGCCACATGGCTAGAAACATCGGCCAAAGATCCAGGCCCCGTTCTGTCAACCTGTATTCGGGGTGGCCGCCTTCAATGGCGTGGCGTATCAGCAGTTCGTTGGCCACCAACTTGCCAAGCCGATCTGTCAGCACCGCTCGCGAAATTCCGAGCTCACTCACGAAATCGCTGTAACGACGCCGGCCGCGGAACACCGTGCGCAGGATCCGCAAAGTCCATGCGTCACCGATCACTGAAATCGTGCGTTGTGCGCTGCTAGGTGAAGGAAGAAACACGTTGAAGTCGAAGAAAAAAAGGGGGGCAGAGGTGCTACCTGCTTTTATCATGGAAATTTTAGTCTGTCTATGATAGTTTTCGCCATTTTTTTAGTCTTCTAATGAAAGTAATCTGACGCAGATCACCAAACAGTGAAGTAGTCATGAAGGATGTCTTAACCCCCTATTGATCGACGAATTCATGGCTCGCGAAGGTCGGCTTGCCGACCTTCGCGCCTGAGCTCTGAGTCCGTGATGAGAGTGGTCGGGCACGACAGCCGTTCTTGAACACTGCGAATTTGTCCTTTTTTACTTTTCAGTACCCCTTGCCGGTGATGTGCCCCGCTGATGGCCGAACTTCATTCCTTTAAAGAAACCTATGCCAACCACTAACGACATCGTTGTTGTAGAAGCGTTGCGAACCCCCCGGGGCATCGCCAAAGAGACAGGGGCGCTCCATCGGGTGACTCCTATGGAGTTGCTGGCAGGCTTGCTGCGCGAGCTGCGTTCGCGCACTGGCGTGGATACGAACGAGGTGGCTGACGGCGTCTTCGGCTGCGTCACCCAGACCGCAGAGCAGGGCGGCAATATCGGCAAAGCGGCCTGCCTGCTGGCCGACTGGAGTCCGAGCGTCCCAGCGGTCACGATCAACCGCTATTGCGCTTCCGGCTTGAGTGCCGTGAATCTGGCCGCACAACAGGCCCGCAACCTGCAGGGCCTGGCAGTCGCAGGTGGTGTCGAGATGATGTCGCGGGTGCCCATGTTTTCCGACCAGGCCCCGTTCTATACCGACCAGGCCTTGAGCCGGCAGATCGGCTTCATGCCCCCGCCCTGGACATCCGACCTGGTGGCGACCCGCCACAACATCAGCCGTGAGGACTGCGACGCCTATGCGGCGCTGTCGCAGTCGCGTGCTGCAACGGCGCGGCGTGCGGGCGTGGCCAAGTCGATGGTGCCGGTGCGGGATGCGCAAGGCACGCTGCTGCTGGACCACGATGAAAACATCCGTGAATCGAGCACGCAGGAGAAGCTGGCCACCTTGCGCACGGTCTACGAGCCCGGCGCTGGCGGGCTTGATGACTGGGGTTTGCAGCGTGAGCCTGAACTCGGGCGCATCAACCATGTGCACACGGCCGGCAATGCCCCTTGCATGGCCGACGGGGCAAGCGCGGTTTTGCTGGGAACCCAGGAGGCTGCAGCGCGGCTGGGACTGCACGCCCGCGCCCGCATCGTGGCGCACGCAGACGCCTGCGTAGCCCTGACGCAAACCGGGGCGGTCGATGCGACCCGCATGGCGTTGGCGCGTGCCGGCCTCGCCGTGCAGGACATCGATCTGTGGGAGGTGCGGGACTCGTTTGCCGCAATCACCTTGCACTACATCCGGACCCTGGGTATCCCCTTGGACCGCTTCAACGTCAACGGCAGCTCGATTGCGCTGGGTCATCCCATGGGCGCCACGGGGGCGATGCTGGTGAGCTGCCTGCTGGACGAAATGGAGCGCCGCGGTCTGCGCTATGGCGTGGCAGCACTGGCCGGCGCCTCCGGGGTCGCCACTGCCACAGTGTTTGAACGCATTTTCAATTAATCAAGGAGAACTTCGTGCTTGAAATTCACAGCAAGGTCCACCTGACCTGCCTGCCAAGCGACAACCCTTACCTCATCGGCGCATGGGAACCCAGCGACACCGAATGGACCGCAACGTCTCCCGATCTGCAGGTGATTGGCGACATCCCGAAAGACCTCAACGGTGTTTACCTGCGCAACGGCCACAACCAGGTCCATGCTCCCATCGGGAAATACCACCCATTTGACGGGGACGGAATGGTGCATGCCATGCGTTTTCGCGATGGCCAGGTGGAGTACCGTAACCGCTGGACCCGTACCACGGGTTTTCTTGCAGAGCAGGCAGCCGGTCAATCCCTGTGGCCGGGCATCATGGAGCCCAAACGCGCGGTACGCCGTGGCTGGGGATCCATCGGTGCCATGAAGGACAACGCAGGTACCGACGTGATCGTGCATGCGGGCAAGGCCATTGTGACCATGAGCCAGTGCAGCGAGCCGTACCGACTCGATCCGATCACGCTCGAAACGCTGGGCCCCGATCCGGCATGGAGCCGCAGGCTCGGAGACCGAGGGATCAGCTCGCACACCCAGATCGATGAACACACCGGCGAGATGATGTTCTTCAACTACGGTGAGAAAGAGCCGTACTTGAACTACGGCGTGGTCAATGCCCGCAATGAACTGGTGCACTACGAGCCGATTGAGCTGCCCGGAGCGCGTTGGCCGCACGATCTGGGCATGAGCGAGCACTATTGCGTGCTACACGATCTGCCCATGTTCTTCGATCAGGAGGGACTGCGCAAAGGCCAACACCGCCTGAAGTTCCACCGCGATGTGCCGGCACGCTTCGGTGTCATTCCCCGGATGGGAACCAACCGCGACGTGAAGTGGTTTGAAGGCCAGCCCTGCTACATCCTGCACCTGTCGAATACCTACGAATTGGGCGACGAAGTGATCATGGAGGGTTGCATTCAGACCAACCCCGTTCCCGATCTCTCTGCCCTGCCCAAGGAAGGGTACGCACGCATGAACGCCATGCTGGACATGCATCTGCAGGAGACGCGCATGCACCGGTGGCGCTTCAACCTCAGAACGGGCCAGACCCGGGAAGAAGATCTCGACGACGAGGTGACCGAGTTCCCGATGATCAACGGCCGCTACAAGGGGCGGCCGAGCCGGTATTCGTACAACGGCTACATGACGCCCGGCTTCTGGCTGCTGGATGGACTCAAGAAATACGACCTGATGACGGGGCGCACCCAAAGCTGGCGCGCGCCCGAGGGCTGCTACGTGAGTGAAACACCGTTCGCGCCGCGAGATGGCTCCAAGGAAGAGGATGACGGCTACCTGGTGAGTTTCATGACCAACACGCAGACCAAGAAAGCCGAATGCGTGGTGTTCGACGCCAAGGACATCACCAAGGGGCCCATCTGCCAAATCATTTTGCCGGGCCACATGCCCCAGGGCGCCCATGCCTACTGGATGCCCGCCACAGACATCAACGGAGTTTCAGCATGACACAAACCATTAATTCTTCCCTCAGGCTCCCCGACTATGCGGTGCATCACCCCGCAGGAACGGCCAACGGAACCACGGTCTTTCTGTTGCACGGTGCCTTTGGTGCCAAGGAGTACTGGCGTAGCCAGGTACAGGCCATGATCCATGCGGGCTACCGCGTCGTGTCCTGGGATGCACCGGGCTATGGCCTGTCGGTCTTGCCGCCGAGCCTGACGATCGATCACTGTGCGCAGGTTTTGGCCCTGCTGCTCGCCAAAGAGGCTGGCGCCCGCAATGTCGTCATGGGCCACAGCATGGGCGGGATGATTGCCCAGAAAGCATGGGTCTATGCACGCCAGTTCATCCATGGCTATGTGCTGTCGGCTACGAGTGCATCGTTTGGCAGCCCAGATGGCGACTGGCAGAAAGAGTTTGTGCGCCAGCGTGTCGCTCCGTTGGATGCGGGCCAATCGATTCCCGAATATGCCCCCTCCATGTTGCGCTCCATGATGTCCCCGGGGGCCAGTGGCAAGCCGGTCGACTTGCTGATCACCACGGTCAGCGAAATGCGCGAGGAAACCTTCCGCGCGGCCATAGCCGCCATCGTGGGCTACGAGGGCCGCAGCATTTTGGCCGCCATCGACGTACCGGTGCTGTGCATTGCGGGTGAACTCGACGCCACCGCACCTGCGCAGGTGATGCAAAAAATGGCCAGCAAGATCGCAGGGGCGGAATTCTGCAGTATCCAAGAAGTTGGGCATTTTGGTTGGGCGGAAAATCCGGACCGCTTTAACCATGCCGTGCTTGAGTTTTTGCGCACCAGGGGGTTCACGCAATGAGCCGACACAACCCTGCGGACTCCGTCTCCTGTCTTCAACGCACTGCCATGAACTCGCATCATCCCCGTCGCAGAGCGCTGCTCTTGGGTGGTTTGGGTCTCCCGTTTGCTTCTCTGACGCCGCTATTGGCTGGCGCGCAGGTGGCTTGGCCAAACCGGTCAATCACCCTGATTGCACCCAATGCACCAGGAGGGCCTGCGGATACGCTGGCCCGTGCTGTCGCCAACGGCATGAGCAAAATACTGAACGTGCCTGTGGTGGTGGAAAACAAGCCAGGCGCGTCCGGCAAGATTGGTATCCAGGCACTGTTGCGGGCGCCCCGTGATGGCTACACCTTGGCGGTGACTTCGGAAACGGCTCTGTCGGCATTGCCGGTGTTTGACAAGAACGTGGGCTACCAGTCTCCTGCAGATTTCGAACCGTTGTCGTTGGCGGTTCGCACTCCCGCGGTCTGGTGCGTGCACCCGTCGGTGCCTGCGAACAATCTGCGCGAATTGGTGGCCTATGCCAAGGCCAATCCAGGCAAGCTCAACTACGCCAGCTTTGGCAACAACAGCTCGTCGCACCTGGCCTCGGAGAATTTCTTTCGTATTGTTGATGTTCAGCTGACCCACATTCCCTTTAAAAGCGAGACGGAAGGGCTCAACGGACTGCTGTCGGGGCAGGTGCAGGTCATGATGCTTTCGGGGGCATCCAAACCCCACATCGCCGCGAAAAAGATCCGGGGCTTGGCCACTACCAGTACAAGCCGCTGGGGCTTTCTACCAGACATCGTCACCGCGCGAGAAGCAGGAATTCCCGAGCTGGCCAACTACAGCTATGAACCATGGCTGGGCTTCTCCGCGGCAGCCGGCATCCCCAAAGAAATTCGCGATCGCTTGAACAGCGCGCTGCGCCAAAGCATGGACAGCCCTGCTGTCAAAACGATGCTGTCTGGCTTCGGCTACCGAATCATCGCCAGCTCCTCCTCCGAGATGGGTGAGGCGATCCAACATGACCTCACCAGTTATCGGGTGCTGGCCCGTTCCGGCCGTGTCACTCCCGAGTAAGGAAATTGCCATGAGCATTCTCGAAAAGATCCGCGTGTTGGACCTGACCCGGGTGGTTGCTGGTCCGTGGTGCACCCAGGTATTGGCCGATCTGGGCGCCGACGTTATCAAGATCGAACGCCCCGGCGTGGGTGATGACACGCGCCGCACCTCGCCTTTTGTTCAAGACGCCAACGGTAACAAGACCAATGACTCGGCGTTTTTCATGGGCTGCAACCGCGGCAAGCGCTCCGTGACGGTGGACATCGCCACTCCCGAAGGCGTCGCCATCGTGCGTGAGCTAGCGCTCCAGTCCGATGTGTTCATTGAAAACTACAAAGTGGGCGCGCTAAAGCGCTATGGACTGGATTACGAGAGTCTTCGCGCGCTCAACCCTTCCCTAATCTATTGCAGTGTCACAGGCTTTGGGCAGGACGGTCCTTATGCAGAGCGCCCCGCTTATGACTCGGTGTTGCAGGCCATGTGCGGGCTCATGAGTACCTGCGGCCTACCCGACGGAGAGCCCGGCGCAGGACCGATGCGTTCGGCAGTTCCCATCGCAGATATTTTCACCGGCTTGTATGCGGCCATTGCGGTGCTGGCAGCTGTGATCCACAAACAGCAGACGGGGGAAGGCCAATACATCGACACCGCCATGGTGGATGTGACTACGGCCATCAATGGGCATCTGGCGCTGGGTTATCTGATGACCGGGGAGGTGCCGCAACGCCAGGGCAACAACAACCCGATCACCGCACCCTCCGAAGTATTCAAAGCGCTGGGCGGCTACTTCACGATGTCGGCGGGGAACGACGATCAATTCAAACGCATGTTGCAGGTGTTTGAGCTCGACCCGGCTTTGGCGCAGGAGCATCGTTTCGTTTCCAACATACAGCGCATCAAGCACCGCAAAGAACTGCACGAAATCCTTGAAGCCCAGACGTTGAAGAAGTCTGTGGCGCATTGGATCGAGCGGCTCTCCGCCCAGACTGTGCCGTGCGCCCCTATTAACGACATGAAGCAGATGTTTGATGACCCGCAGGTGCGCCACCGCGGTATCGCCCTTGAAGTTACGCATGGCAGTGGCGTACAGGTGCCCACATTGCGCAGCCCGCTCAGGCTGTCGGCCAGTCCTGTGACGCACAGAGCCCCGCCCATGCTGGGGGAACACAGCGATGAAGTCCTGCGCACCGTACTGGGCAGGTCCGCATCGGACATCCATCGCTTGAAAGAGGCGGGGATTGTGTAACGGCATCACCACATGCCTCCAGGAGGCAAGCACTGCCTGCTTGCTAAGAGTGTTATCTGCGTGTTTTTAAATTCAAGTCTGGAAATTAAAAAATGAAGAAATCGTTAATCGCTGCGGCCGCCCTGTCCGTTGTGGGCATCGCTTCGGCACAGTCTTCCGTCACGTTATATGGCGTCTTGGACGCCGCTATCAGCCATTACCGCGGAGAGGGTGCTGGTTCGAAGACCTTCATGACCACCAGTGGCTTCAATAACAGCCGCATTGGTTTTCTTGGCAGCGAAGATCTGGGCGGCGGAATGCGGGCGAGCTTTGTGCTGGAAGCCGGCATCGACAATGACACTGGCGCTGGACAATCCACCAACACCAACAACCAGCCGTCTGGCGGCACACCTGCCGGTGGCCTGACCTTCAACCGCCGTTCCACGGTAAGTTTGTCTGGCCCGTTTGGGGAAGTCCGTCTGGGCCGCGACTACACACCTTCTTTTTGGAATCTACTGCAGTACGACCCCTTCAAGGTAGGTGTTGGCATAGGAACCATGCCGGTACAAGGAAGCACGTCGACGGTATTTCGCGCCTCCAACAGCGTGGGTTACTTTACGCCGGGTTGTGCAGTGGCCGCATACAAGGGCTTGTACGGCCAAGTGATGTACGCCATGGGAGAAAACCCCAGCGGCACTGCCACTTCGTCTGATGGCCGTTACGTCGGGGCACGCATTGGCTATGGCAGTGGCCCTTTCGACATCGCTTTTGGGACCGGCGTGACCAAGAATGCTGCGGCCAATGACTTCACGCAAACCAACCTGGGGGCTGCATACGACTTCGGGGTTGCCCAGGTCATGGGCCAATGGGGTATTCACAAGACCGGTTTGCCCATTGCCGCTCTGGCGCGTGGCACGAAGGCAACCCACTACACGCTCGGTGCGCGCATCCCCTTGGGCTCCGGATATATCCCGGTCTCCTACAGCCATGTTTCCCGCAACGATGCAAACAAGGGTGCTGCACACAAGGTAGCGATTGGCTACGTCTACAACCTGTCTAAGCGGACAGCGCTGTATACAACCTATACAAGCATTTCGAACAAAAATGGTATGGCATTGGGCGTCAATAGCGGCCTGAATGCGGGGCCTGCTCCCATTGCCAGTGGGAATGCCTCTGGTCTCGATTTCGGAATGCGTCATAGTTTTTAAATAGTCCGCCCTGAACAATCCGCAAGCCGTTGATCCGACACGGAGTTCTGCTCATTGATGGGCGCAGGATTTGCAAGGTATGGTTTCGCCAGCACCTGTTTTCTTGCAAATTCTTCTGGGGTAGTCCATGGGTCCCAAGCCTTCACAGCCGCACTCCGGTGAGTTGTTCCGCCCAAGGCTGGACGATCAGCTCAACATGCAGCACCCGCTGGTCAGGCTGGCCGCGCTGATCGACTGGGCCGAGATTGAGCGCACGTTCGCGGTGTCGTTTACTTCCGGGAGGGGGCGGCCTGCCTTGCCTGCGCGCCTGATCGCCGGGCTGCTGTACCTGCAACACACCTTCAATGCTTCCGACGAAGCCGTGGTCAACACCTGGGTGGAGAACCCGTACTGGCAGTTCTTTTGCGGTGAGACCTATCTTCAAACCGAGTTGCCCATCGATCCGAGCAGCCTCACGCGCTGGAGAAAGCGCATTGGCGAAGAAGGCGTGGAGACACTGCTGGCCGCCAGCATTGACGCCGCCCACCGCGGCGGTGTAGTTCGCAGCTCCAGCATGCAGCAAGTGATCGTAGACACCACCGTCATGCCCAAAGCAATCGCCCATCCCACTGACAGCCGTCTGCTGGATAAGAGCCGCAAGCATCTGGTGAAGGCGGCCGAGGACAACGGGCTGCAACTGCGCCAGAACTACAACCGAGTAGCCCCTCGCCTGGCCGCGCAGATTGGGCGCTATGCGCATGCCAAGCAGTTCAAGCGCATGAACAAGGCCGTGCGCACGCTGCGCACCCGTGTTGGCCGGGTACACCGCGAAGTGCAGCGCCAACTGCACATGCTGCCCGAAACGGCCAAAGCCAAGGTCCAGGACCTGCTGCAGCGCACCGGCCGCATCCTGACCCAGCCCGCCAAAGACAAGAACAAGCTGTACGCATTGCATGCACCCGAGGTGGAGTGCATCAGCAAGGGTAAAGCCAGAACCCCCTATGAGTTCGGCGTGAAGGTGAGTGCGACGACCTTGAAGGAAGGGCTGGTGGTGGGCATGCGCTCCATGCCGGGCAACCCCTACGACGGCCACACGCTGGCCGAGACGCTGGAGCAAGTGGGCATTCTCACCGGCACGGACAAACTGCCGACCACGGCCATCGTGGGCAAGGGCTATCGGGGTGCGCAGATCGAAGGCGTGCGCATTCTGATGTCAGGCCAAAAGCGTGGCATCACCCGGACACTCAAGGCCATGATCAAAAGGCGCAGTGCCATCGAGCCGGCGATCGGGCACATGAAGATGGACGGGCGGCTTGCCCGCAATCCGCTCAAGGGCGCGCTGGGCGATGCGTTGCACGCGGTGATGTGCGGTGCCGGGCACAACCTGCGCCTGATCCTGGCCGCGCTGCGGCTTCTATGCGCCTGATTCGGGCTGTCGATGCAGGCGGTCATCGCGGCGCTGCTTGCCGTACCCGGTGACCGCCGCCCCGTCTGCTGCTGAGAACGGAATTGTTCAGGACGGACTATTGATTCTCAGCGTTTGGCCCCTGCCGCTTCCAGCATTTGCACCATCGCGTCAAATCCCCGCTGGCGCGCCAGCTGCAGGGGCGTGGTTCCTTGGCGGTCGGTCAGGGCCTGGCTGGCGCCGGCCTTGAGCAGCGCCTGCAGCGTGGCCTGGTGGCGCGGGCCGCCGTTGCCCAGCACGATGGATTCGATGAGCGCCGTCCAGTGCAGGTTGTTCACATGGTCCAGCGGTGCCCCAGCGGCGATCAGCTGGTGCACCACGCCGTCGTGCCCCAGGTGGGCGGCGGCGATCAAGGCCGTGCCGTCGTAGCGGCTGGTCACCTGCTTCGCGCTGGCGCCCAGTTGCAGCAGCACGCGCAGCGTGGCTTCGTCGTCCGCCACGGCGGCGATCGTCACGGCGTCGTAGCGGTCGTTCTCCAGCGCATTCAGGTCGGCCCCGGCCTGGGCCAGGGCGCGGATCGCTTCGGCCTGCCGGGCAAAGGTGGCCACATGCAGCGGCGTGCGGCCGTAGCCATCGCGGGCATTCACATCGGCCCGCGCCGCGATCAGTTGGGTGAGCCTGGGCACATCGCCCCGCGCCGCAGCCGCATGCAGGCCCTGGTAGGCCGCAGTTTCTGCCGCCGTGGGAGGCACCTGGGCCTGGGCCGGGGTGGCGCAGGCCAGCGCTGTGGCCAGGGCGAAAACAAGGTTCCAGGGCTTCATGGGGGCCTCCGATGGCGTGCGTTGGGGGTGAGGACGGGTGATTACTTCAGCAGATCCTGCACCTTGGCGATGCCTGCCACGGCGCATTGCTCGTCCAGGTGGCCACCGGGTGCACCGCCCACGCCCACGGCACCGATCACTTCGTTGCCCACCTTCACAGGCACGCCGCCGCCCAGCAGCAGGTAGCCGGGGATGTTCACCAGGTTGGCTGCAGCGGGGTTCTTCTGCGCGCCTTCCATCATGGCCAGCGTGGTGTTCTTGGCCGATGCCGAGGTGTAGGCCTTGAGGCGGCTGGCTTCCAGCGTGTGGGGGCCCGCGTTGTCGGCGCGGTGCACGGCACGCACGGTGCCGGCACGGTCCACCACGGTGGCCGTCACGGCGTAGCCGTTGGCGGTGCAGGTGGCCACGGTCTGGGCGGCGATCTGCGTGGCCAGGTCCAGCGACATATTCTTTTCCGTGCGCACGCCTTCGGCGCTGGCGGCGGTGGCGATGAGGGACAGGGTGAGGGCGGCGACGGTGGCGAGGCGGTTTGGCATGGTGTTCTCCAGTGTTTTTGCGTCGGTGCCACCCTTTGTGGCGCCGTGGGAGAACTGTAGAAATTGCCGCCGTTTTCAGCCATTCGGGCGGCTACGCGCGGGCCTCCGTAGAACTACGGAAGGCCTTTGCAGACGGATTCAGGATGCAGCATCCACCAGCGCCGCATACCGCCGGATCAGTTGCGCCAGCGACTCGGCCCCCAGCTTGGCGAACAGGTTGGCGCGGTGCGTTTCCACCGTGCGCGGCGACAGTTCCAGCGCCCGGCCGATTTCCTTGTTGGTGAGGCCTTCAACGATCAGCCCCAGCACTTCACGCTCGCGGGCCGAGAGCTGCGCAAAACGCTCGCGCGCCTGCTGGTCGGCCTGGTGGCGCTCGCGCGAGCGCACATGCTGGCGCACGGCGTTTTGAAGGGCCTCGATCAGCACCTCGTCGTCCACCGGCTTTTCCAGAAACTCGGCCGCCCCGGTCTTGAACGCGCGGCGGCACATCTCCACCGTGCCGTGGCCGGTGAGCAGGATCACGGGCTGGTCCACACCCTGGGCCAGCAGCTGCTCCAGCACCGTGAGGCCGCTGATGCCAGGCATACGCACATCAAGCACGATGGCGCCGATGCTGGCACGGTCGAACCCCGCCATGAACGATTGCGGATCGGCCCAGGTCTGCACGCGCAGGCCCACGGTGCCGATGAGCAGGGCAAGGCCCTCGCGCACGGCGGCATCGTCGTCTACCAGGTGGATCAGGGGCGAGAGGGAGGGGGCGCTATTGGTCATCGGCGGGTGGTGCGACGCTGAGGGTCAGCACAAACTCGGCGCCCCGCTGGGCGGCGGACGGGGGCGTGGCCTCCGGCGCCAGGGCGAGCTGTGCGCCCATGGCCTGCGCCAGGCTATCGCACAGCGTGAGGCCAAGGCCCAGCCCGCCGGTGCGTGTGGTGTAGAAGGGCTCGAACAGGTGCTGGCGCGCCTCGGGCGGGATGCCGGGGCCGTGGTCGCGCACCGACAGGGTCACCTGCCCGCTTTTCGCGCGCGCCATGCTCAGGCGCAGCTGGCGCTCTGCGGGCGGCACCTGCTCCAGCGCCTGCAGCGCGTTCATCAGCAGGTTGTGGACGATCTGCTGCAGGGCCACGGGTTCGGCCAGCGCCGGGGGCAAGTCTGCGGCGGCCAACACCTCGGGCACCACCCCGCGCTGGACCAGCTCGGGCTCCAGCAGGTGTAGCACGTCTTGCACAGCGGTGGGCAGTGCCAGGGGCTGGGCTTGGCCTGCCAGATCGGGCCGCTCCACCAGGCGGCGCAGGCGGCCCACCACGGTGGATGCGCGGCGCGCCTGCTCCACGGCGCGGGCCATGGCGGTCTGTGCGGTGTCTAGATCGGGCGGGTCGTTGGCCAGCAGGCGCTGGGCGGCCTGAGTGCTGGATAGCAGGGCCGTGAGCGGCTGGTTCAGCTCATGCGCCATGCCCGCAGCCAGCTCGCCCAGCGTGTTCAGCCGCGACACCTGGCCCAGGCGCAGCAGCTCTTCGGCCCGTTGCCGCGCCACGCGCTGGCGCCACAAGGCGCGGCCTGCGGCCCACAGCGCTGTGGTCAGCAGGCACCAACCCAGCATGCGCCACCAGGGCAGTTCGTGCAGGCCCACGCTGCGGCGGGCCACCACGTCCAGCGGCTGGCTGGCGGCGGCCAGCAGTTTGTGAAAGTCGTAGGTGCGGATGCCGCTGCCCGGGTCGGCCTGGCCGGGCTGCACCACAAAGGCCGTGCCGCCATGCTCCAGCGTCACGCGCACTGGGCTGGTGGCCATGTCCATAGGCCACTCGTCGGTGGGGATGGTGCTGCGCAGGTCGATGTGCAGCGCATAGCTGGCTGGCGTGCCCGCCAGCACCAGGTAGAAGCGGCCTGCGGGCAGGTTCAGCCCCACCATCGCGGCGTGGCCGGTGCGGCGTGAGGTGGCCTCGGCCACTGCCAGCTCGGCCTGCAGCGCCGGCGGCCAGTCGCTGTGGGCCGAGCGCTGCAGCACGGCCAGGATTTGCGGGTACACCGACGGGAGGCGGGGCAGGGGCGATGCCGCGTTGTGCAGGCTGTCAGCCGCAGCGGCAGCAGGTTGCAGCAGCGCCAGCGTAGCCATGATGGCGTCGTGCTGCACCACGCGCTGGCTCAGCAGCCGATGCACGATGCGTGCGTCGGTCTCGAAGGCTGCATGCAGTTGCTGCAGGCGGTCCACCACCAGCCAGCCGCAACCGATGCAGGCCACGACCACCCACAGCAGCAGGCTGGGCAGGTGCAGGGCGTGTCGGGGCAAAAGGCGACGCCAGGCGGGGAGCATGCGCGGATTCTGGCATGGGGCTGCGTTGCATCAACGCTGGGTGCGCACCCTGGGCGCTCTGTTAAACGGAGCTTAAGGTGCCTCTGGTGTAATTTCTGCTTCGCCTGTTCGCCATTTTTTCGTCTCCCTCGCCTACCCACCATGTCCGCTGCTTCGTCCGCACCTCACCCCTGGCTTTCACCCCGCAACCTGCTGTGGGCCTCGGTGGCCGTGGCGGTAGTCACCATCGCGCTCAAGACGCTGGCCTGGGTGGTCACGGGCTCGGTGGGTTTGCTGTCGGACGCGATGGAGTCGTTTGTGAACCTGGCCAGCGCCATGTTTGCACTGGCCATGGTGACGGTGGCGCAGCGCCCGGCCGATGACGACCACCCCTACGGCCACCACAAGGCCGAATACTTTTCGTCGGGGTTCGAGGGCATCCTCATCATGGGCGTGTCGGCAGGCATCCTGTGGGCAGCCGGGCACCGCTTGTTCGACCCGCAGCCCATCGAGCAGGTGGGCTGGGGCCTGGGCCTTTCGGTGCTCAGCTCGGCCCTCAACGGGTTGCTGGCGTGGGTGATGTTCCGCTCGGCGCGCGAGCACCGCTCCATCGCGCTGGAGGCCGATGCCCGCCACCTGGTCACCGACGTGTGGACCTCGGCTGGTGTGCTGGTGGGCATTGCGGGCGCGGCCCTCACCGGATGGCTGTGGCTGGATGCGGTGGCGGCGATTGCGGTGGCGCTAAACATCCTGAAAGAAGGCGTGGAGCTGGTATGGCGCTCGTCCCAGGGCCTCATGGATTCAGCGGTGGAGCCCGAGGTGCAGTCCACCATCGACGCCACGCTGCAGCAGTTTGTGGCGGCCCAGGCGCCCGGTGCCGTGCGCTTCGACCATGTCTCTACTCGCCGCGCGGGCCAGCGCCAATTTGTGGACATGCACCTGCACATGCCCGCCGACTGGACCTTGCGCCACGCGGCCGAGCTGCGCGGCCAGGTCGAGCGCGCGCTGATGACGGCCGTGCCCGGCCTGCGTGCCACCATCGAACTGCTGCCCACCGATGTGGAGGCGCATTTCGACGACCCCCGTGACGATGTGAAGGATGCCGTGAAGTGATCAGCGTATTGCAACGTGTGCGCGAAGCGCGTGTGGATGTGGACGGGCAGACCGTGGGCGCCATCGGCGCGGGCCTGCTGGTTCTGGTGTGCGCCGAGCGCGGCGACACCGATGCCGAGGCCGACAAGCTGCTGGCCAAGATCCTGAAGCTACGCATCTTTTCGGACGCAGCGGGCAAAATGAACCAGAGCGTGCAGGACATCGGTGGCGGTCTTTTGTTGGTCAGTCAGTTCACCCTGGCGGCCGACACCACCGGCGGCAATCGCCCCAGCTTCACCCAGGCGGCGGCGCCCGATGAAGGGCGGCGCCTGTACGACTACCTGGTGGACCAGGCCCGCAAAGTCCACCCCGTGGTGGCCACCGGCCAGTTTGCGGCCGACATGCAGGTGTATCTGGTCAACGACGGGCCTGTGACGATCCCGCTGCGGATGCCGCCTGCCGTGGTGGACGCCTGAGTGCTGCACAGAGCTGCCTGGGGTGTGCCTGCGCACGGTGAGGCGCTACGATGGGTTTTTAAGGGGAACTCGCATGTACGAAAAGATCCTGGTGCCTGTGGACGGCAGCCCCACTTCGCTCGCGGGCCTGAATGAGGCCATTGCCCTGGCGCGTGTGATGGGCTCCACCATCAAGCTGCTGCATGTGGTGGATGAAATTTCGCTGATGACGAGCTTTGAGGCCGCCATGGCGTTACCGCCCAACGTGTTCGATCTCTTGAAGGAAGCGGGTCAGCAGGTGCTGTCGGATGCCGAGGCGCGGACGAAGGCTGCTGGCATTGCGGTGGAGGCCGAACTGTTCGAGAGTTATTCCGGGCGGGTCAGTGATTTGATCCTCACCAAAGCCAAGGAATGGGGCGCCCAGATCATCGTGCTGGGCACCCATGGCCGACGGGGTGTGGGGCGCATGCTGCTGGGCAGCGACGCCGAGCAGGTGCTGCGCCAGTCCCCTGTGCCTGTGCTGCTGGTGCGCGGCGGCTGACTTTCGTACTGGCTGCGTTCCTGGCAACGGGGTAGGTCAGCCTGTCAGTGCCGCCAGGAAAGCGCGGCCGGATTCAGCAGCCCAGTGACCACGCCGCCCCGGCGCAGCACTTTGGCAGGCAATTGGCGTGCCAAACGGGCACCGCCGTAGCCGTTGGTCTTGATAGGCGGGCGCTACAGGCTATTTGGGTTCTGGTGTCTGCGAAGAAACCAGTGGCGATACAGGCAAAAACCGAAACGCCGTCGACGCCAGCGCCAGCCAGGCCGCAATGGACAGCATGACGGCCGTGTGGGCATCCCAGCCCAAACGCTGGGCGCCGGTGGCCACGATGCCAGTGAACCACTGCATCAGCGCCACGCCCAAAAACATCGCCATGGTGTAGGCTGACAGGGCCCGGCCCGTGAGTGCGGGTGGGTACGAGGCGCGCACATCGGCGTACTGCAGCACGCCGTAGCCCGACAGCAGGCCCATCAGCAAAATCAGCACCACACTGGCCGCAGGGTGCACCCGCAAAAAGGCCAGCAGCATGAACAGCCCGGCCATCAGCAGCGAGGCATTGCCGATCCACCATCGGCGGCGGCCGACGCCCGGGTCCAGCCGGCCCGCCAGCCCGGGGGCGAACAGTGCAATCAGCGACAGCCCCAGCGCCACGTTGCCGCTGTCCACCAGCGTGAGGTGGTAGCGGTCCATCAGCAGCGGCGCCAGCCACAGGCCCCGCAGCGACAAAAACGCAGCGTAGCCCGACATGCCCAGCAGCAGGATGCCCCAGGTGTGCGGCACCGTGAGCAGCTGGCCAAAGCCCAGCAGCGCCTGGCCCCAGGTTTCGCGCTGCGCCGGGGGCGGCACCAGCGGGGCGGGCTCGTGCACCCGCAGCCAGATCAGCAGCCACGACAGCGCGCTGAGCACCGCCAGCACGGCATAGCCCGTGCGCCAGCCGCCGCCGTGCTGCACCAGCCAGGCCAGCGGCGTGCCGGTAAACAGCAGGCCCAGCCCACCCACGCCCATGGCCACGCCCGACAGGTAGGCAAACCGGTCGGCCGGGAAATGCCTTGCAATGAACAGCGTGCACGCCAGAAACGCAGGCGAGCAGCCCACGCCAATCATCAGCTGGCCCACCATCAGCCACGCGTAGCCGGGCGCTGCCGCCGAGAGCGCGGCCCCGCCAATCGCCAGCGGGAAGGCCGTGAGCACCGTGCGCCGCAGGCCCCACAGGTCCAGCCCCACGCCCATCAGCAATTGGGCCACGCCGAACGACAGGCCGAACAACCCGGCAAACGCCCCCAAAGACCCCGGCGACAGCCCGAACTCGGCAGTCAGCCCACGGGCCAGGATGGCGGTGGTGGTGCGAAACGCCTGGCTCAGCGCAAACCCGCTGAGCAGCGTGAGCAGCATGGCCCACAGCACGCGGGTCGGCGGGCGGCCGCTGTCTGCCGTGGGTGTCGGCGTGGGTGCCGATGCCGCCGCAGGCGTGGACCTGGGCGTTGGCTGCGGGGCCGAAGAGCTGCTGCTCACTGCCGCCAGAAGAACACCGCCGCCATCACCAGCCCGGTGACCACGATGCCCCAGCGCAGCACGTTGGCCGGCAGCTTGCGCGCCACGCGTGCGCCGCCGTAGCCCCCGGCGGTGGCGGCCACCATCATCATCAGCGCCTGGGGCCACAGCACGATGCCGCCCGCTGCGTAGATGGCTACCGCAATCGCGGTGAGCAGGGCCGAGACCAGATTCTTCATGCCGTTCATGGCGTTGAGCTGGGTTTGCCCCAGCAGGCCAAACAGCGCCAGCAGCAAGATGCCCAGCCCGCCGTTGAAGTAACCGCCATACCCCGCCACCGCCAGCATGCCCAGGGCCGCCTTCCACGGCGCGGCAGGGCCATGGGCCGACGCACCGGCCCACTGGCGCAGTCGGGCTCCCAGCGCAAACATCGCCGTGGCCGCCAGCAGCAGCCAGGGCACGACCTTGCGGAAGGTGGCGTCGGGCGTGATCAGCAGCAGCGCCGCCCCAGCCGATCCGCCAATGAGGGCCAGCACCACCACCGCCCGCATGGACAGGCCAGGCGGCGGCTGCATGTCTTCCCGAAACCCCCAGGCCCCTGCCATGTAGCCCGGAAGCAGCGCTACCGTGCCCGTTGCATTGGCCACCACGGGCGGCACGCCGGTGAAGACGAGGGCGGGCAGGGTCAGAAAGCTGCCGCCACCGGCGACGGCATTGAGGGCGCCAGCGACGAAGGCGGCAGCGACGAGAAGGGCGGTATCCAAAGTATCTCCTTGGCCACGGCGTAACGCGCGTGGGATTGCACCGATGTTAGGTGGAGATTCGGAGCTGTTGAGTCCGGATTGCGACTGTAAAAGGTGCGACTGCTTTGCCTGCAGCTGCGTTTTAAAGCGACATTTAAAAGTGGGTTGTCCTCCGAGTCGTGGAGGAGCCGTTCGGCAGATCAGGTCGCGTAGGGGTCTTCAAAGCCCAGCTCTTGCAGGATGTCGGTCTCGTACGCCTCCATCTCCTCGGCGTCGGCCTCGCTCGTTTCATGGTCCCAGCCCTGGGCATGCAGCGTGCCATGCACCAGCATGTGGGCGTAGTGCTCTTCCAGGCTCTTGTTCTGCTCCTTGGCCTCCCGCTCAATCACGGGGGCGCAGAGCACCAGGTCGGCGGTCACCACGGGCTCCTGGGTGTAGTCGAACGTGAGCACGTTGGTGGCGTAGTCCTTCTTGCGGTATTCGCGGTTGAGCTGCTGGCCTTCTTCGGCACCCACGATGCGCACGGTGATCTCGGCGTCGGTGGCCAGCGCGTGGCGAATCCAGCGTGTGACCTTATGGCGGGGCAGTACGGCGCGGTGGGCGGCGGCTTCATCAAAGGAGCCGAACTGCAGCGACAGGGAGAGGTGGTTCAGTGGCATGGGAGGCGAATTTGGTGGAAAGCGCTAGAAGAATATACGCTGATTGCTATCAAAAAAGGAGCGAATGATGTTCAGTCCCTGCTGCGCGCAGCGGCTGCGCGGCGGGGGGCGTCGTAGGCGTCCACGATGCGTGCGACCAGCGGGTGGCGCACCACGTCGGCACTGGTGAAGTGGGTGACGGAGATGCCCTTCACGCGCTTCAACACCCGCTCGGCGTCGATCAGGCCGCTCAGCGTTCCCTTGGGCAGGTCGATCTGGCTCACGTCGCCCGTCACCACCGCCTTGGCACCAAAGCCGATGCGGGTGAGGAACATCTTCATCTGCTCGGGCGTGGTGTTCTGCGCCTCGTCCAGGATCACGAAGGCATTGTTCAGCGTGCGCCCGCGCATGAAAGCCAGCGGCGCGATCTCGATGGCGTTGCGCTCGAACGCCTTTTGCACCTTGTCATGCCCCATCAGCTCGTACAGCGCGTCGTACAGCGGGCGCAGGTAAGGGTCCACCTTCTGCGCCAAGTCGCCAGGCAGAAAACCCAGGCGCTCGCCCGCCTCCACCGCCGGGCGGGTCAGCACGATGCGCTGCACGCTGCTGCGCTCCAGCGCATCCACCGCACTGGCCACGGCGAGATACGTCTTGCCGGTGCCCGCAGGGCCGATGCCGAAGGTGATGTCGTGCGTGGCGATGTTCTGCAGGTACAGGTTCTGCGTGGGGGTGCGCCCGCGCAGGTCCGCACGGCGGGTGTTGAGGATGATGGCGTCGTCCGGGGCCTCCAGCAGTTCGCTGTCGCCCGCCAGCATCAGCTGGATGTAGTCCTCGCCGATGGGCCGCTCGGCCATTTCATACAGGGCCTGCAACAGCTCCATCGCCTGCGTGGCTTTGGCCTTGGGGCCGTCGACCTTGAACTGCTCGTGCCGGTGCGCAATGCTCACCTGCAAGGCCACCTCGATGGTGCGCAGGTGCGCATCGGCCGGGCCACACAGGTGAGTAAGCCGGGTGTTGTTGTGGGGGGTGAAGGTGTGGCGCAGGATCACGCGGATAATTCCAGTCAGGCAACGGAAAACGGCAAGAACGACGGCGCGGCATGTCACGCCCGCGTCGCCAAAGGACATCAATGATAGGCAAATTGACCGGCACCCTGCTGGAGAAGAATCCCCCCGAGGTGCTGCTGGACTGCCACGGTGTGGGCTACGAGGTGAATGTGCCCATGAGCACGTTCTACAACCTGCCCGCCGTGGGCGAGCGTGTGAGCCTGCTGACCCAGTTCATCGTGCGCGAGGATGCGCAGCTGCTGTACGGCTTTGCGACCGCCCCCGAGCGGCAGGCGTTTCGCGAGCTGATCAAGATATCAGGCGTGGGGCCGCGCACGGCATTGTCCATCCTGAGTGGCATGGGGGTGGGTGACCTGGCGCAAGCGATTTCGCTGCAGGAGTCGGGGCGGCTGGTGAAGGTGCCCGGCATCGGCAAGAAGACTGCCGAGCGCTTGCTGTTGGAGCTGAAGGGAAAGCTGGGCGCTGACATCGGTGCTGTGCGCGGTGCCGCCAACAGCGATGCGCAAGCCGACATTTTGCAGGCGCTGTTGGCTTTGGGCTACAACGACAAGGAAGCGGCGGCGGCGCTCAAGGCGCTGCCAGTCGATGTGGGTGTGAGCGATGGGATCAAGCTGGCGCTCAAGTCGCTGGCGAAGTGAAGCGCTTATTGGGCCTCGCGAACTAGGCGTCCGTTAGAGGCCTGCACAGGACGTGCGTTGGGTGGCGACACACGCTGCAGCATGCGCAGCTGTGCGGGCCCTACATTGACCGGGGTCTTCATCACAATGCGCAGTACGCCCTCGGTGCAGGGCGGCTGGGTGATGGAGCCTGCGTACTGGTAATAGCGCCGGTCCTGCGGTAGCAGCTCGTCCACGGAAAGCACCGGCTGCGGCAGACGCACGCTGTCTTGCACATCCAGGGGCATATGGGTCCAGATGCGGGTGATGAAGGCGTTGGTGCTTCCCAACTGCATGGGCACGCTCACCACCGCTGTTTGACCGTCAGGTCCCTGGTACACCAGATCGGTTGCCATCGGGTAGTTGTGCTGATGCACGCGCTCTTCAGCAGGGTGGCGAAACTGCAGGCGCACCAAGCGCCAGGGCAGTCCGCGCAGGGTCAGGATGCTGTCGCCTTCCACTTTCAGTTCCACGCCATGCCCGCTGTGCAACACCGTGCCGCCGAAGAGCTGGTGGTTGAAGGGCAGAGGGGGGCGGGACCTGCCTCCACGTCCTGTGCTGTGATGTGGATGGGTGACTGCCGCATTCCCTGGCTGCAGGCTGCGAATTCGGGGTGCAGGTTTCCCCAGGCCTTGGGTCCCCGGTCTCCGCTGCCGTAATCCCAGCGCACGGTGCGTGAGTCTGGTGGCGGTGGAGCGGGGGGAGGTGGCACGGCCGCCGCCAGTTCGGCGGCCCGCGTCTGGATGTAGCGGCGGCTGGCTTCGGGGTCCTGAACGGCAGGGCGGGCCGGGGCCTGTGGGATGGCCATGGTCTTGGCTGGTTTGCTGGGACGCTCGGCCGGGATACGCACCTCCACGCTGGGGATAGGCTCGGCCCGCCGACGCGCACCTGCCGACGTGGTGGGCGCGTTCTTCGTTTTGGCGCGCTGGATGGCTTCGTCGATCCGAGTGGCCAAGTCGGCCTTTTCCTGCGGGTTCTCAATACGGATGGAGCCGCTGGCGGACCGGGCGGGTGAGGGTGGGGGAGTCTGACCGGTCGCAGCGAGGGCGGTAGCGCCACAGGCAACCAACACAGCCAGCTGGTGGAGGAAAAGGGGCCGGGGCAGGCAAGGGGGCGCAGGCATCGTCTTGGTCATGGTCTGGTTCATCTATCGGCGCTGTTCCCGCTTACTTGAACCCCGGGGAATGCTTGGGCGATATAGTGGCAGATTGCATGCCAGCATGGCATTCGCCGCCCAGACATAACTGCCGTGACCATCCAGACCGACGACTTCTCCCCCGCCGCCGCCAAACGCGTCATCTCTGCCGCCCCCGCCTCTCTCCAAGAGGAGGCCATCGAACGCGCCCTGCGCCCCAAGCTCCTGCAGGAGTACGTGGGCCAGGCCAAGGCGCGGGAGCAGCTGGAGATCTTCATCGGCGCTGCGAGGAAGCGTGAGGAGGCGCTGGACCACGTGCTGCTGTTCGGCCCGCCTGGGCTGGGCAAGACCACGCTCTCGCACATCATCGCGGCCGAGCTGGGGGTGAACCTGCGCCAGACCAGCGGACCCGTGCTGGAAAAACCCAAGGACCTGGCCGCACTGCTCACCAACCTGGAAAAGAACGACGTTCTTTTCATTGATGAGATCCACCGCCTCTCGCCCGTGGTGGAGGAAATCCTTTACCCCGCGCTGGAGGACTATCAGATCGACATCATGATCGGCGAGGGGCCGGCAGCGCGCAGCATCAAGCTGGACCTGCAGCCCTTCACCCTGGTGGGTGCGACCACGCGTGCGGGCATGCTGACCAACCCGTTGCGCGACCGCTTCGGCATCGTGGCGCGGCTTGAGTTCTACACGGCCGAGGAGCTGGCGCGCATTGTCCAGCGCAGTGCCGGGTTGCTCCATGCACCGATGGATGAGGAAGGTGGCTTCGAGATCGCCCGCCGCTCGCGCGGCACACCGCGCATTGCCAACCGGCTACTGCGCCGGGTGCGCGACTATGCAGAGGTCAAGGGCGATGGGCGCATTACCAAACCCATTGCCGACAAGGCGTTGGCCATGCTCGATGTGGACCCGCAAGGCTTTGACGTGATGGACCGCAAGCTGCTCGAAGCCGTGATCCACCGCTTCGATGGCGGCCCCGTGGGGCTGGACAACATCGCGGCCAGCATTGGCGAAGAGGCCGGCACCATCGAGGACGTGATCGAGCCCTATCTGATCCAGCAGGGCTTCCTGCAGCGCACGCCGCGCGGGCGCATTGCCACGCTGGCGGCGTTCCGCCACCTGGGGGTCACGCCCCCGAAGGCGAGCGGGCAAGATCTGTTTGGGGTGTGAGGGGCGTGGCAGAGCTGGGCTCTGCGCGGGCTGTGCCCCGCAGCATGCCTGCCACGATCAGCGCCTGTGCAGCGTAATACGTCGCCAGCACCCAGACCTGCGCCATGGGCAGGGGTGTCACGAACCGGTTGGTGGCCAGCAGCGAGTCGCTGAGCATGAAGAATCCGGCGCCGATGGCGACCCACAGCGAGGGGGCGTCGCGCAATACGGTGGCGCGGCCTATCGCCTGGGCCGCCATCAGCGCAATCACCAGCACATAGGCCGCGACCGGCGCGCGCAGTGCAGCCGGCAGCCCACCCGTCCACAGAAAGGCATACATCGCCACGCCTATGCCCAGCGTGGCCGCCAGTGCACCCCGGTGCGGAAACCAGGTCTGCCCGCTTTTGAACAGCGCCACATAGAACAGGTGCGCCACCAGAAAGCTCACCAGACCGGGAATGAAGAAACCCGGGAACATGAGGAACACATCCCCCGCCAAGGACCCGCCCAGGGCTGCCATCAGCAAGACCCAGGGCGTTTTGGAGCCCGACGTGCCTCTTGCGCTAGTCGAATATGCGCTAGTAGCTATCAAAATAATAGCGATTGCCATGGTCAGTGGCTTGAACAGCCAATGCCACTCCGTAAGCCCCAGCGCACTGGTGGCCGTGGCCAGCGCCGCGCTTTGCAGCATCAGCGCCATCAGCATGCCGATGCGCCCCTGCATCACCGCGCCCAGCGACCATTGCACCGTCAGCAGCACGGCAAACCAGAGGGCGTTCTGCACCAGCGGCGCCGCATCGGCCTGCCACAAAAAGGCTGCCACGCCTGTGAGCAGCAGCGCGAACTGCACCAGCGCAAACCACTGCACAGCACGCGACATGGGTGGGTGGTACAGCTGCATCTGCGCCATGCTGAAGGCAGGCTTGGGGAACCGCTCCGCCACATCCGCAGGCCGCCAGCCGGGTGGCTTGATCCAGACCTTGAGCTTGTCGAGCCAGCTGCGCGCGTGCCAGCTGTCGTGCGCCAGTCCTGCGTACACCTGGGCGTTGGCCCACAGCGGGTCCCAGCTGTTGAGCAGGCCGCGCGTGCCGTACACACATTTCTCCTGCGCGTCTTCATCCTTGAAGGTGCCGAACATCCGGTCCCACAGGATCAGGATGCCGCCGTAGTTCTTGTCCAGGTAGGCGTCGTTGACGGCATGGTGCACGCGGTGGTTGCTCGGGCTGCAGAACCAGCGGTCGAACCAGCCCAGGCGCCCCACCTGCTCGGTGTGCACCCAGAACTGGTAGAGCAGGTCAATCAGCGCCACCACGCCAAACACCAGGGGCGGCACACCGGCCAGCGCCATGGGCACATAAAAGACCCAGCCCAGCAGCGCGCCCGAACTGGTCTGGCGCAGCGCGGTGCTGAGGTTGTAGTCCTGGCTCTGGTGGTGCACCGCGTGTGCGGCCCACAGCACGGCTGACTCGTGCCCCATGCGGTGCAGCCAGTAGTAGCAGAAGTCGTAGAACACCAGCGCCAGCAGCCAGCCGGGCAGGCTGGTCCAGAACGCATCGTTGCGCCACAGTGCCACATGCTCGAACAGAGCGGTGTAGATGCCGATGCGCAGCAGGCGCGTGAAGACTGCGCTGGTCTGGCTGAGCATGCCCAGGCTGATGCTGCTCACCGCATCGGCCAGGCGGTAGGTGTTGCGCTGGCGCTTGAAGCCGACGGCCAGTTCGATGGCGATCAGCACAAAGAAGACGGGCGTCGCAAGGACGATGATCTGGCTGGGGCTCATGCTGCCGGATTGTGGTCCAGCAGCCAGCTCTCACTGGGGCAGGTGAACCCCTATAGCGCCGGTGTTTAGAGGGCCGCGCCTACGTCAGCGCACCCCGCGCATCCACGCGGATGATCCGCTCCACCACCCCGTCCATCAGTCCGCCGCGCACGCCGATCAAAAAGTCGTACAGGTTGACCGTGGGATCGCAATGACCCGGAATGAGCCAGAGCATGTGCCCCAAACTGGGCAGGCGGGCGTCGGGAGCGTCCGCATAAAGCAGGCCATGTTCGTCGCCCCCGTTGGCGTAGCGCAGGGTGCGGTCGGCGGGCAGCAGGGCGACGGTGGGCAGGCCCGAGTCGATGGCATGGCTCTTGTGGCCTGCGTCGCACACCGCATGGGTGTCGCGCACCGACACCACCTGGGTCTTGACGTACAGCGCGTGTTCAAACGCGGGCTGCGCGGGATCGCGTTCGTTGCGCGCGTAATCTGCGTCCATGAACAAAAACGAGCCCGCCTGCAACTCGCCAAACACGCCGCTGGCGGCCTCGTGAACCAGGGTGCCTGTGCCTGATCCGGTGATCAGCGGCACGGGCAGCCCGGCGGCTTCGATGAGCTGGCGCGTGTGATCCGCCGCGCGAACGACAGCGGCGATGGTCTCGCGCCGACCCACGCTACTGGCCAGGTGCTGCGCGCGGCCGTGGTAGGCCTGCAGGCCCGCAAAGCGCAGCCGGGGGCTGCGCGACACGGCCAGTGCAAGGGGCACGGCGGCCTCGCCCGGTGGCACGCCGCAGCGGCCTTGGCCCACGTCGATCTCGACCAGCACATCGATGCCCGCATCGCTGCCGGATTGGGCCATGGCTTCGGCCAGGCGGGCGATGCCATCGGCATGGTCCACCGCCACACCCAGGCGCCCGCCGCGTGCCGCCAGCTGCGCGGCCAGCCGCGCCACGCGGTGCAGCTTGGGCATGGCGATGACCTGGTTGGTGATGGTGATGTCATCGACGCCACCGGCGGCCAGCGCCTCGGCCTCGGCCACCTTCTGCACGCACACACCCTGAGCACCCGCGCGTTGCTGCAGCAGCGCGATTTCGGCGCTTTTGTGCAGCTTGGCATGGGGTCGCCAGCGCACCTGGTGCTTGCGTGCGAAGTCGGCCATGCGCTGGATGTTGCGGTCCATGGCGTCCAGGTCCACCACCAGGGCGGGGGTGTCGATCAGGTCCACGCGTTGGCCGACGGTGGTTTGCAAGGCTTCAGGCGTGGTTTTCATCGCGCACGACAATCTGGTCAAGGTGTTGGGTGTCCGCCCAGCCGACGAGGGTCAGGCCGTCAGGCGTCCACAGCAGGCGGTTGATGGCGGCGTTCGCGAGTTGCCAGGTGCGCGGCGCCTGGATGTCCTGGCGCGTGGCCAGGCGGTACAGCACGTCAAGCACGCCGCCATGCGCCACCATCACCACCTGCTCGCCCACATGCTGTTGTGCGAGCGCGGTCACGGTGCGTTCGATGCGGTCACGCAAGGTGACGAGGGACTCGCCGCCCTCGGGCGTGTAGTGCGGGTCGCGCTTGCGCCAGCGCAAGGCGTCCTCGGGCAGTTCGGCCTCGATCTCGGCAAACGTTCGGCCCTGAAAGTGCCCGAAGCTGCGTTCGCGCAGACCCGGCTCGGTCTTCAACGGGGCGCCCGTGGTGCGGGCCACGGCCTGGGCGGTGGCGTGCGCGCGTTGCAGGTCGCTGGAGTAGATGGCGGCAATCGGCTCGCCCACCAGGGCCTGGGCGACCTGGGTGGCCTGCCACAGGCCGGTATCGTTGAGCGGGATGTCCAGGTGGCCCTGGATGCGGGTGTCCACGTTCCAGGCGGTTTCGCCGTGGCGGATGGCAACGATGCGGGTGGCTTGCATGCAGTGGCGGAGTGGCTGAGGATGGGACGTCTCAGGGGGCAGGAGGTGCCAGGGGTATGCGCACTTGGCGGGGCCCCTGGGGCGGTTTTGGAAAGCCGTTGAGGGCCGCATCGAACAGCACGCCATAGACGGCCGGGTCGCTCACCCACACATCTTCGTGCACGGCCGAGGTTTCGTACACCACGGCCTGGGTGCTGGCGTCGCGCATCACGATGCTGACTGCGCGGCGGTGCAGGGGCGTGGGTTCGCCAAAGCGCCACACGCCATGCACGCCCCAGCCCCGCCCATACCAGCCGCCCATGCCCCAGGGGCCGGGCCCGTAAGCGCCGTAGGGGCCATATGGGCGGAAGGGGTCATAGCGCGGCACGGCGTCGGCCTGCACACCCAGCTGCACCAGCAGGCGGGGCGCGGCATCGTCGCGCTGCAGGCCCGCGCGCGCCAGGGCCTGGTCGGCCAGCGCGGCGATGGCGTCGAACGAAGGGGCTTGCTGCGAGGGCAGGCGCTCAATGCGGTACGTGGCGGGGGCGGGCACGGCCGCCAGCGTTGAGAAGCTCTGCACCTGGCCCTCCACCACGCGGGTGGTGCTGCAGCCTGCGAGCAGGGTGACGGTGAGGCCCAGGAGCAGGGCGGGAATCCATCGGCGTTGTGTCATGGTCAGAGTGTCCTGAAACAAGGATCTCCGTGAGAGTGCCGCTGGCCCCGGCAGTTCACGACAGTTGCACCACCTGCACACCCGGCAACGAAGGCGATGGCGCCGCGAACTCTTCCTTGTCAAACGCCTTGTCGCCGTCTTCGCTGGCGATGCCCGTGGCCCGGGCGTTCTTGAAGTCGTACAGGCTGCCGTCCAGCAGGTGCGAGGGCACTACGTTCTGCAGCGCATTGAACATGTTCTCAACCCGGCCGGGGAAGCGCTTTTCCCACTCGCGCAGCATCTCGCCCACCTGCTTGCGCTGCAGGTTCTCCTGGCTGCCGCACAGGTTGCACGGGATGATGGGGAAGTTGCGGTGCGCGGCCCAGCGGGCGGTGTCTTTCTCGGCCACGTAGGCCAGCGGGCGGATCACCACATGCTTGCCGTCGTCGCTCACCAGCTTGGGCGGCATGCTTTTCATCTTGCCGCCAAAGAACATGTTGAGCAGCAGCGTCTGCAAAATGTCGTCGCGGTGGTGGCCCAGCGCGATCTTGGTGCAGCCCAGCTCATCGGCCACGCGGTACAGAATGCCCCGGCGCAGGCGGCTGCACAGGCTGCAGGTGGTCTTGCCCTCGGGGATCAGCTTCTTGACGATGCTGTAGGTGTCTTCGTTCTCGATATGGAACGGCACGCCGGTGCTGGCCAGGTACTCGGGCAGCACATGCTCGGGGAAGCCCGGCTGCTTCTGGTCCAGGTTGACGGCCACCAGGTCAAAGTGGATGGGCGCGCGGGCCTTGAGCTTGAGCAGGATGTCCAGCAGCGCATAACTGTCCTTGCCGCCGGACATGCACACCATGACCTTGTCGCCTTCTTCAATCATGTTGAAGTCGACAATGGCCTTGCCGACCTCGCGGCACAGGCGCTTTTCGAGCTTGTGGGTTTCGCGTTCGATTTTCAGGCGGGCTGCGCCGCGCGTCGCTTCGATGGGCTCTTGCGCCCAGCACGTGGACTGGGCGGAGCCCGGGGGCGGTTGGGGGTCTTCGTTTAATACTTCGCTCATGGTGTCGTCAACAATTGAGTCTGTATTTTGCCTCAGTGGTGTCTGATTTATTTTGAGACGACAAGCAGCAATGCCAATGCTGATGCGGGTTTCAGAGGGTTCATGGGTGTCCACGATTTGATTTTCGATTTGCATATTTGCGATGCTCACGGGTTTCAAAAGCCCGGCGTGGTGCATAAGTGGGGGCAAGCTGCTGTTCGCACAGGTGATGGGGTTTGTGCCTTGGAAGACCTTCTTGCGCATCATCGAGCGTCACGAGGGCGATGCAGGTGTTTTCACCTTGGGATGCGCAGACTTGTTTCGCGTCATGGCGTTCTACCAGCTGGCATGGCGCGAATCGCTGCGCGACATCCACGTCTGCTCGGCGGCCAGTTGCAGCAAGCTGTTTCACATTGGATTGAAGGCGCCACCGGTGCGCTCGACGCCGGCAGATGCGCTGAACTCGCGCGACCGGCGTATCTATCACTATCATGCGCTGGCGCAGCGGCTGATCGTACGGGCCAGAGCCCTGTACGCCCAAGAGCCAACGGTGCCCGACCTTGATGCCAGTGTGTACGTCTTGGATGCCACCACCATCGACCTGTGCCTGGGCTTGTTTGACTGGGCACCGTTTCGTTCGACCAAGACCGCCATCAAGCTGCACACGCTTCTGGACCTGAGTGGGCCATTCCAGCGTGCATTCACATCAGCAATGGCAAGCTTCACAACGTGAACGTGCTCGAAATGCCTGTCGATGCGGGCGCCTATTACGTGATGGATCGTGGATACGTCGACTCTGCTCGCTTGTATGCCATGCATCAGGCTGGCGCATTCTTCGTCACCCGAGCCAAAGCGGGCATGGGCGCGCGGCGCGTTTACTCCGATCTCCTCGACCGCAGCACAGGCAGGGCTTTACGACAATCCGTCGCCTCCGTAGGGCGGCACAGACCCCAGGCCCGCCAGATGGCGGCGCAGGGCGGAGAGGAATGCGGCGGCGGCAGGATTGAGCGGCCTGCTCGGGTCGGTCACGGCTACGATCGTGCGCCTCAATCGAGGGGAGACGAAGCGATGCACCTTCACTTCCGCTCGTTCGAGCAGGCCACGCACGGCGACATGGGGCAGGAGCGTGCAGAAATCGCTCTCGCGCACCAGCTTTAGGATGGCGCTGATGGAATCGATCTCGAGGCTGGGGCTCAGGTGGACATCCTCCGCTTCGGCAAAGTTCTCGATGATCCCGCGCAGACCGTGTCGGCGTGTTGGAAACACCAGCTTCAAGGCCGACATGCCGCTGAAACGCAAGGAAGCAGGCACGTCTGCGTGGGCCGGCCCCATGACCAGAAGCAGATCCTCGTCGGCGATGGTTTCGCTCTTGAGTGTCAATGCCCGCCGTGGCTTGTTGATCACAGCGGCATCGAGTTGGCCGAGCGCCACCGCATCGATGAGGTCGCCGCTGAAGCCATCCGTCATCGACAGTTCGACCTTCGGATGGGCCGGGGAGAATTCCAGGATCGCATCGACCAGGACGCCCTGCGCGATGGTCGCGATCATCCCGAAGCGCACCTCCCCGTTCAGTTCGCCCGTGGCTTCAATTACCTGTTCGCGCGCTCGCTGGTAACCCGTGACGACCGGCAGGAAGAGGCGGTAAAGGCGGCGGCCTTCGGGGGTGGGCTGCATGCCTTGCGGCGTGCGCATGAAGAGACGCTGTCCCACCTCCGCCTCGAGCTTGGCCATCTGCATGCTGAGTGCCGACTGGACGATGTGCAGGCGGCGTGCCGCGCGGGTCACTGAACCGTCCTCGTAGAGGGTGATGAAGTACTGGATTTGCCGGAATTCCATGGTCGTCCAAGGTATCAATAAATCTGATTTTATTCATCATAAAAGGTTAATTGATCTGATACCAACCGACTCCTAGAATCGACGCAAATAGGCAGTCCTGCCCCCCCCAGGCGCTCTGAGAACACTCAATAAACGGAGACAACTTCCATGGTCGCAACCCGTCGCAAGGCTCTGCAAATGCTCGCGGTGCTCGCCGCCTTCGGCACCGATGCCGCCCAGGCGCTGGAGTACCCCACCAAACCAGTGCGCATCGTGGTGCCTTATCCGGCCGGCGGTTTCAACGACACGCTCGGCCGGCTCGCGGCCAAGTACCTGAGTGACTACTGGAAGAAACCGGTGATCGTCGATAACAAGCCAGGTGCCGGCACCATGATCGGCACCAAGGAAGTGGCCGGCGCGGCGGCCGATGGCCACACTATCCTGGTCGTGCAGTTCCCCTACGCCGCCAACCCCTGGCTGTACAAGAACATCGCTTACGACACGCAGAAGGCCTTCGCGCCGGTCCTGCTCGCGGGGCGCTCGCCCATGCTGCTGGTGACCCATGCGCAGGGTCCGTACCGGTCCGCAGCTGAACTCCTTGCTGCGGCCCGCATTAAGCCGAATGCCTTGACCTATGGCTCCTCTGGGGCTGGTTCATCGAACCACCTGGCGATGGCGCTGTTCGAAACCGCCACCGCCACACAGATGCGCCAGATTCCCTACAAGGGGAGCACCCCCATGCTGACCGACCTGGCCGGTGGCCAATTCGATGTGGCCCTGGATCTGCTGCCTCACGCCATGCCCTTCATGCAATCGGGGCGCGTGCGCCCGCTCGCCATCGCAGCACCGAAGCGGTCGCCCCTGCTGCCCGACGTGCCAACGGCCGCAGAAGCCGGAATCCCCGGCTACGAGGTCTCGTCCTGGCATGGCTTCGTGGTGCCATCCGGCACCCCGCCGTCCGTCGTCGATAAGCTCAACAGCGACCTCAACCGGATGCTGCTCGAGGACGAGGTGAAGAAAGCTTTCGCCGCACAGGGTGTCGTGCCCGACGGCGGAACGCCGGCGCAGTTCCGCGGCTTTATCGATGGCCAGATGGCCCTGTGGAAGAAGGTCGTGAGCGACCGCAACATCACTGTGGACTGAGAGGCCGTGCCCGGCTCCACACATGCTTGAAACACCCACTCCCCACCTGGGCCGCCGCGCGCAGCGTGTCGAAGACCGCCCGCTGCTCAGCGGCCGGGGCCGTTACGGTGACGATGCGCCCGTGCGTGCCGGCACGCTGCACGCTGCGGTGCTGCGCTCGCCCCATGCTCACGCCCGGCTGCTGGCCGTTCGTTCCGACAAGGCCATGGCCCTACCCGGCGTGCGCGCCGTCCTGACCGCCGCGGACGTGCAACGCTGGTCCAAGCCCTTCATCGTTGGCGTGAAGGCGCCGATGGAACTGTGGGCCCTGGCCGTGGATAAGGTGCGCTACGTGGGCGAGCCGGTCGCCGTGGTGGTCGCCCAGAGCCGCTATATCGCGGAGGATGCGCTGGAGCTGCTGGAGGCCGACTACGAATCCCTGCCGCCGGTCACGGACATACGCGCCGCGATCGCAGAAGGCGCTCCGGTGCTGCACGAGAAGGTGGGCAGCAATGTGGTGAGCGACCGCAGCTTCCGCTATGGGGACCCCGAACAGGCCTTCGCCAGCGCTCCGCACCGGGTTGCGCTCACGGTCGAATACCCGCGCAACTCCTGCACGCCGATCGAATGCGCGGTGGTGGTGGCGGAGTTCCTCTGCGGGGATGATGGCTACGACGTGCAGTCCAACTTCATGGGGCCGTTCTCGCTGCACACCGTGATGGCGATGGCGCTCAAGGTGCCGGGCAACAAGCTGCGCCACCGCACCTTCCCGGATTCCGGCGGCAGCTTCGGGGTGAAGCAGGCCGTGCTCAACCCCGCTGTGCTGATGTGCCTGGCGGCGCGCAAGGTCGGCGCTCCCGTCAAGTGGGTAGAAGACCGGCTCGAGCACCTGACCGCAGCCACCTCCGCCACCGGCCGCCTGTGCCATGCGGCTGCAGCGGTCGAAGCCGATGGCCGCATTACCGCCTTGTCACTGGACCAGCTCGACGACTGCGGCGGCTACCTGCGCGCGCCCGAGCCCGCCACCTTCTACCGCATGCATGGCTGCCTCACCGGCGCATATGCCATCCCCAACCTCAGCGTACGCAACCGGGTGGTGCTGACCAGCAAGACGCCCACCGGTCTGGTGCGCGGCTTCGGCGGGCCACAGGTGTACTTCGCGCTGGAGCGCCTAGTGCAGCGCATCGCGGTCGAACTCAACCTCGACCCGCTGGACGTCTATCGTCGCAACTTCATTCCTCGCGACGCGTTTCCCTACCGGGCCGCCGCCGGCGCTCTGATTGACTCCGGGGACTACCAGCGCGCCCTGGAGTTGGCGCTGCGCGATGGTCGCCTCGACGAGCTGCGCCAGCGCCAAGCGGCCGCGCGCGGCGAGGGTCGGCTGTACGGCATCGGCTTTGCAGCCATCGTGGAGCCCTCCGTCTCCAACATGGGCTACATCACGACGGTGCTGCCCCGCGAGCAGCGCGCCAAGGCCGGGCCGAAGAACGGCGCCATCGCTGCCGCCACCGTGAGCATCGACCCGCTGGGCGGCGTGACGGTGGTCATCGCCTCCGCGCCGGCCGGTCAGGGCCACCGCACCGTGTGCGCCCAGCTGGCGGCCGACGTCTTCGGCGTCGATCCGGACGAGGTGGCTGTGAACGTTGAATTCGACACCGCCAAGGACGCTTGGTCGGTCGCAGCCGGTAACTACTCCAGCCGCTTCGCCGGTGCCGTGGCGGGCACGCTGCATATTGCTTGCCAGCGCCTGCGGGACAAGCTGGCGCGGATCGCCGCCGCGCAGTTTGGATGCGAGCCCGACCAGATGGTATTTGCAGGCGGCAAGGTCTATCCCAAGGACGCGCCCGAGCGTGGCCAGCCCTTCGGCCGGCTGGCGGCCAGCCCGCACTGGGCGCCCGGCCTGCTGCCCGAGGGCGAACCCGTTGGTTTGCGCGAAACGGCCTTCTGGTCACCGCCGCAGCTGACCGCCCCGGACGAGGACGACCGCGTCAATACGTCGGCGGCCTACGGCTTCGCATTCGACATCTGTGCCGTCGAGGTGGATCGCGCCACCGGCCGCGTCCGCATCGACCGCTACGTCACCACACACGACGCCGGCACCCTCCTGAACCCGGCCCTGGCCGACGGCCAGATTCGCGGCGCCTTCGCCCAGGGACTCGGCGCGGCGCTGATGGAAGAGTTCCGATATGGCAGCGACGGCAGCTTCCAGTCCGGCACCTTCGCCGATTACCTGGTGCCCACCACCTGCGAGGTGCCCGACCCGATCATCGTGCACCTGGAGACTCCCAGCCCGTTCACGCCGCTGGGCGCCAAGGGACTGGGCGAGGGCAACAACATGAGCACGCCGCCCTGCATCGCCAACGCGGTGGCCGACGCGCTCGGCGTGACCAACGTCACGCTGCCTCTGACCCCCTCACGCGTGATGGACCTGCTGGGCTTGGCCGACCCGCCACCCTCCCAGGGCGCTGCGTCGGCCCGGCCAGCGGGCGGCAAGGCCGGCAAGGCCTTGGCGGCGCAAGGTGAGATCCTGCTGCCGGCCGAACCCGAGGCGGTGTTCGCCGTGCTGATGGACCCGGCGGCCCTGGCCAAGGTCATCCCCGGTTGCCATGCACTGCATCAGACCGGCCCCAATCGTTACCGCGCGGACGTGACGGTGGGCGTGGGCATGATCAAGGCGCGCTACGCAGCCGAGATCGCGCTGAGCGACTTGGAGCCGCCGCGCCGCCTGCGGCTGGCCGGCTCCGGCCTGTCCAGTATGGGTGCGGCAAGGGGCAACGGCCTGGTCACGCTCGAGCCCAGGGATGGCGGCACGCTGCTGCGCTACGACTACGAGGCCGAGGTCTCGGGCAAGGTGGCGGCCGTGGGTGGCCGCATGCTGGAGGGCGCGGCCAAAATCGTGCTGCGGCAGCTGTTCGAACAACTCGGCCGGCAGGCGGGCGGCAAGGGTGCCACGCCTTCGGGTTCATGGTGGCAGCGCTTGCTGGCCCGCCTGGGAGCGGCGCGATGAAGCCGGCGGCCTTCGACTACGTGCGCGCGGAAACCGCCGACGAGGCAGTGCAGCAGCTCAAGGCGCTCGGGCCCGAGGCGCGGATCCTGGCCGGCGGCCAGTCGCTGATGGCCGTGCTCAACATGCGGCTGGCGCAGCCCAGCGTGCTGATCGACATCTCGCGCACCGACGACCTGAACTTTGTGCGCAGCGAAGGCAGCATGCTGGCCGTGGGTGCGGCAGCCACGCAAGCGAGCGTGGAATGGCGCTCAACCTTGGCGCGGGAAGTGCCGCTGCTTGCGCAGGCCTTCCCCTTCATCTCGCATTTCCAGGTGCGCAACCGCGGCACCGTGTGCGGCTCTGTGGCCCACGCCGACCCGAGCGCCGAGATCCCGCTGGTGCTGTTGGCGCTGGGCGGCGAGGTGGTGCTGCGCAACGCCAAGAAGCGCCGCACCCTGCCCGCGGGCGAGTTCTTCCAGGGCATGCTGATGACGGCGCGCGCGCCCGACGAACTGGTGGAGCAGGTGCGCTTTCCGCTGGCCCTGCCGGGCCAGCGCAGCGCCTTCACGGAGTTCTCGGCCCGCCACGGCGACTTCGCCATCGTTTCGGCCGCCGCCGTGGTCGACGCGCGCGGCCTCTGTCTCGCCATCGGCGGGGTGTCGGACCGGCCGCGTCTGGCGCAGTGGCCGGCCGGCCTGCGCGGCGCCGAGCTGGACAGCGCCCTCAACGACTTCGCCTGGGAGCTCGAAGCCCAGGACGACGCGCATGCCAGCGCTACCTTCCGCCGCCACCTCGTGCGCCAGCTCGGCGCGCAGGTAATCGCCCAAGTCACGGAGACCTCCCGATGAAGCAGTGCAGCCGCGACCACCAGCACACCGTGCGCCTGACGCTCAACGGCGCCGCCCGCAGCGCAGCCTGCGAGCCGCGCATGCTGCTATCGGACTTCCTGCGCGAAGGCCTGGGCGCGACCGGGACGCACGTGGGCTGCGAGCACGGCGTGTGCGGTGCCTGCACCGTGCAGATCGACGGCGTGGCCGGCCGCTCCTGCCTGACGCTGGCGCTGCAGGTCGACGGCCGCCGCGTCGACACGGTTGAAGGACTGTGCGATGGGGACGGGCCGATGTCCGACCTGCAGGAGGCCTTCAAGCGCCACCACGCCCTGCAGTGCGGCTTCTGCACCGCGGGCATCCTCATGAGCTGCGACGACTATCTCAAGCGTGTCCCGGACCCCAGCGAAGCGCAGGTGCGCGACATGCTGTCGGGCCATCTTTGCCGCTGCACCGGCTACACGCCCATCGTGGCGGCGGTGCTCGAAACCGCGTCGCTGCGCCGCCAGGCCGCGACCACCCCCCACCCCGGAGACTGATCCATGCTCGACCTCGGTACGACCTTCCTACAAAGCGTCGAACGCAGCCCGCACGCGCTTGCCCTAGTGGACAGCGGCGTGCGTCTCACCTATGCGCAGTGGCACGAGCAGATCGGCCGCACCGTGGCGGGTCTACAGCGCCTGGGACTGGGCCGGGGCGACCGGCTGCTGTCGGTGCTGCAGAACCGCCACCAGGCGGCCACGCTGCACTGGGCCTGCCAGTTCCTGGGCGTGGTGATCGTGCCGCTGAACTGGCGCGCCAAGGCCGACGAGATCGACTACTGCCTGGCCGACGCTGAGGCCAAGGCTGTGTTCTTCGACGCCTCCAGCGAGGAGGCCACCCGTGCCAGCGGCGGTGCGCGCGCGCTGCCGCGTATCGGCGTGGGCACGTTAGAAGGCAGCGATGCCACCGGCGATTGGGAGACCCTGCTGGCCGGCCCGGCGTCGCCGCTGCAGACTGCGGCCGATGCCGAGGATTTGTCGCTGATGCTCTACACTTCGGGCACCACCGGCAAGCCCAAGGGCGTGCCGCGCCGCCACCGCCAGGAGCGTGCTGCAGCGCTGGCGCACGTGGCGCAAAACCTCTACCGGCGCGGTGAACGCACGCTGGGCGTGATGCCCCTGTACCACACGATGGGTGTGCGCTCTCTGCTCGCCATGGCGCTGGTCGATGGCGTGTTCGTGTGCATGCCCCGCTTCGATACGCAGGAGGCGCTGGCACTTATGGAGGCCGAGCGCCTGACCTGCCTATACCTAGTGCCCACGCTCTACCACGACCTGCTGACGCAGCGCGAGCGCGCCGGACACGGCAGCGGCCCCGGGCCTGACATCGCTTCCGTGAAGAAACTTGGTTTTGCCGGCGCCCCAATGCACGATGCGCTGCTCAAGCGCCTGCAGGCGGCCTTCCAGCCCGAGCTCTTCGTGAACCACTACGGATCCTCCGAGGTGTACACCTTCTCGGTCCACCAGCAGGCTCTGGACAAGCCCGGCAGCGCCGGCCGTGCCGGCATCAACACCCGGCTGCGCGTGGTGCGCCTGGACGCGTCCGGCGTCGACGACCGCGTGGCCCCCTGGGTGGAGGGTCAGATCATTGCCGACCTGCGCGGCGACGAAGCCTTTGAAGGCTACTGGAAACGCGGGGACGCCAACGCCAAGTCGCTGCGCAGCGGCTGGTACTTCACCGGCGACACCGGCTACCTCGACGAGGACGGCGACCTGTTCGTCACCGGCCGGGTGGACGACATGATCATCAGCGGCGGCGAGAACATCTCGCCGGTCGACATCGAGTCCGTCATCTCGCTGTGCCCCGGCGTCGGCGAAGTGGCTGTGGCCGGGCTGTCGGACGAGCGCTGGGGACAGCGGGTCGTGGCCTTCGTCACCACCCGCGACGGCGGTGCGCCGCTGGATCCGCACGCGCTGGACGCGCACTGCCGCAGCTCCGACCTGCCCAACTTCAAGCGGCCGCGCGAATACGTGTTCGTCGCCGAAATTCCCAAATCCCCCGTCGGCAAGGTGCTGCGCCGCAAGCTCGTGGCGGGTGAGTACACGCCCCTGCCGGCCGGCGAAGACCGTTCCGCCTGATCCCACTTCCCACTTCTCCCCGCACGCTCATGACCACTTTCGCCCCCGCCCCCGCACTTTCCACCGACCTGCGTCGCTGGCTCGCCCACCTGTCCGACACCGGCCGCGTGGCCGTCATCCGCGAAGGTGTGAAACTCGAACACCAGCTGGCCGCCATCGCCAAGCGGCTCGACGGCCGGCAAGCGGTCTATTTCCCCCGGCCCGGCGGACATGACATGCCAGTGGTGTCGGGCTTCATGTCGCGCCGCGGCTGGATTGCCGAAGCCATGGGCGTGACCGAGTCGCAACTGCTGCAGCGCTTCCGCCAGGCCGCCGAGAACCCGCTGCCCTGGCGGGAGGTGCCGACGGGCGAGGCGCTCTGCCAGCAGGTGGTGCAAAAGGGCGTCGATCCGCGCGAGGTGTTGCCCATACCAACCCACAGCGAGCACGACAACGGCCCCTACATCACCGCCGGCCTGGTGATCGCCCGAAACCCGAAGACGGGGGCGCAGAACGTCTCGATCAACCGGATCCAGGTCCACTCCAAGGAGCGCATGGCGATCCTGATGCTGCCGCGCCACCTCTGGGCCTTCTACAAGGAAGCCGAAGCGCGCCAGCAGCCGCTGGACGTGGCGGTGGTGATCGGCGTCGACCCGCTCACGCTGTTGGCCTCGCAGGCCATTGCCCCGCTCGATTGCGACGAGCTGGAGATCGCCGGCGCCCTGCACGGCGCCCCGTTGCGCGTGGTCAAGTGCCTCACCAATGATGTGCGCGTGCCGGCCGACGCCGAGGTGGTGATCGAAGGACGCATCCTGCCGGGCGTGAAGGAGCTGGAAGGCCCCTTCGGCGAGTTTCCCAAGTACTACAGCGCGCGAGAGCACCGCGAGGTGATCCAGGTGGACGCAATCACCCATCGCCGCGATCCGGTCTTCCACACGATCGTCCCCGCCGAGATGGAGCACCTCCTGCTGGGTTCCATCCCGCGCGAGGCGACGCTGCTGGCCCACCTGCAGCGCAGCTTCCCCAACGTGCTGGACGTCCATCTGTCGATTGGCGGTGTCGGCCGCTACCACCTGTTCGTCAAGATCCGGAAGACCCACGAGGGCCAGCCGAAGAACGTGATCTGCGCTGCGTTCGGCGCGCACTACGACATCAAGCAGGTGGTGGTGGTGGACGACGACGTGGAGGTGCACGACCCGCTGCAGGTGGAATGGGCAGTGGCCACGCGCTTTCAGGCCGACCGGGACCTGGTCGTGATCGCCGGGGCGCAAGGCTCGGTGCTTGATCCTTCCACCACGGTGGGCCAGGAATTCGGCGAGAACAGCGCGCCGCCATCCCACCTGCAGGGCATCAGCGCCAAGATGGGCCTGGACGCCACCAAGCCCGTGGTCTACCACGAGCATGTCTTCACCAAAGTGCGCGTGCCGGGTGAGGACACCGAGGACCTGGACGCACTGATCGATACGTCGGCCCGCGTCGACTTTGACACAGGCAAGGTGCAAAGATGACCACAAAGCGCTTGATCGTGGCGATCACCGGTGCCAGCGGCGCCATCTACGGCATCCGCCTGCTGCAGGTGCTGCGCACGCTGCCCGGTTGGGAGACGCACCTGGTGATGTCCGCCTCCGGCGCGCTCACCGCGTCTCAGGAGGTGGACCTCAAGCGCAGTGAGATCGAGGCCCTGGCCGACGAGGTGCACAGCGTCAAGGACATCGGCGCCGCCGTCTCCAGTGGCTCTTTCCGCACCGCCGGCATGGTGGTGGCACCCTGCTCGATGAAGACACTGGCCGGCATCGCGCATGGGCTGGGCGATAACCTGGTCAGCCGCGCCGCAGACGTGGTGCTGAAAGAGCGGCGTCGCCTGGTGCTCCTGGCGCGCGAGACGCCCCTGAACATGGCGCACCTGCGGAACATGGTCGCCGTGACCGAGATGGGCGCCATCGTGTTCCCGCCCGTGCCGGCGTTCTACGTCCGTCCCGCGTCGCTCGATGACATGGTCAACCACACCATCGGTCGCGTGCTGGACCTTTTCGACGTTGAGCACAACGATCTCGTCACACGCTGGGAGGGCCTGCGCCAGCCTCAGCCGGCCGCCCTGGTGCGCATGCCCAATCCCTGAATCCTCTTCTTCCATCGATCACCAAGAGACCTTTATGACCCAACTGACCCACCCGGCCCAAACCCTGCTCGAACATCTGGACGGCTTCAGCGTTCAGATCGACGCCGCGCGCGAGCGCGCAGACATTGTGCTGCACCGTCCGCCCTACAACATCATCTCCATGGCACAGCGCGACCAGCTGCGGCTGGTTTTCGAGTCGCTGGACGAGAACCCGGCCGTGCGGGTGATCGTGCTGCGTGCGCAAGGCGAGCACTTCTCCAGTGGTGGCGACATCAAGGGCTTCCTGGAAGCCTCCCCGGAGCACGTCTCCAAGCTGGCCTGGAACATCGCCGCCCCCGCTCGTTGCAGCAAGCCGGTGATCGCAGCCAACCGGGGCTACTGCTTCGGCGTCGGCTTCGAGATTTCGCTGGCCTGCGATTTCCGCCTGGTGACCGAAACCACGCGCTACGCCTTGCCCGAACAGAAGCTGGGCCAGATCCCCGGCTCCGGCGGATCGGCACGCCTGCAAAAGATGGTGGGCATCACCCGCACGAAGGACATCGTGATGCGCTCGCGCCGAATTCCGGGCCAGCAGGCGCACGAGTGGGGCGTGGCCACCGAATGCGTGCCCGATGCCGAGCTGGAAGCGGCCACCGATCGCCTGGTGGACGAGCTGCGCGCTTTCTCGCCGATTGCGCAACGCACCGCCAAGAAGCTGCTGAACGACACCGAGGACGCCACGCTGACCGTGGCCATCGAGCTGGAAGGCCATTGCTACAGCCGGCTGCGCAGCTCCGATGACTTCCGCGAGGGCGTCGAGGCCTTCCACGGCAAGCGCAATCCCAACTTCATTGGTTCCTGAACGTCGTTCGGATTCGAAGCGCTGCCTCCCATGAAGCATGTAAAACCCGTCAGCAGGCAGGATGCGTGGAACTTCATCGTGGCACGCTATCGCGACCTCACACCCGACGAGTTGAAGCACCTCCACGGACAGCAGGATGCGCATGGGCTGGACATCGTGTTGCATCTGTTTCAGGAGTACTCGGCCTTGCGGCTCGGACGATCACTTACGCCAGGCGAAGTCGCCTCCGCCGAATCGCAAATCGCCGGGTGGCGCTTCGAAGTGATCTTGCCCCTGCGGCGACTGCATCGGGCTCTGAAGGATCCGCCCGGCTTCGCTCCAGTCCAGCCGGAAAGTGCACAGGCGCTTCGTACCCTCATTGCCCGGGCAGAACTGGAGGCCGAGCAGGTCGAGTTGTACGCGCTGTGCGATTGGCTTTCTTCGATGGCGGCCACGCAGACCCATGGCGTCGACCAGCCCCATCGGTGAAGCGTTGGCCACGTTTCCTCAGGAGGATCGATGACGAAAGCACTCAGGATCGCGCAGGGCGGATTCGGACGCCTGGCACTGCTCGACATGGACACCCCGCTGGTTTCGCATGCGCACTCACAGTGCCACGTGATCTTAAAAGCCAGCGGCGCCGATTCCGCGTTCTACGTCAGCGAGGAGCGGCTCCCGGTCACCGACCGAACCGCCATCTTAGTGAATGCCTGGGAGCCGCACTACTTCTACAGCGAGCCGGAGTTTCCGCGTACCGTCTATCTGGCGCTGTACATCGAACCCCGGTGGCTGGCGATGCTGCACGGCCCGCTGCGCCTAGCGGCCCATCCCCGCTTCTTCCCGCGGCCCTGCGTGCAGATTACGCCCCGCATCCGCAAGCTGGCGGATGATCTGATCGGTGACCTGATGTCGCCGATCCCGATGAAGCAGGAGCGCCTGGAGATCGCCTTGTTCGACCTGATGCTGGCGGTCAGCGAACAGTTCTCGGCGTTGGAGAGCATCCAGGACCTGATGCGGCCGGAAGGGTTGCGACTGGCCGATTCGCGTATCCAGCGCGCGCTTAACCACATTAGCGATCACTTGGATCAGGCTCTGGATGCGGACCGGTTGGCCGCCTCCGCGCACCTGTCGCGCGCGCAGTTCTTCGTGCGCTTTCGCCGCTGCACCGGGATGACGCCACACGTCTACGTCAACACCTTGCGGGCCGAAACCGCCTGTCTGCAGCTGGCGCAGGCGGACGATCGAACCAGCCTCGGGCGACTCGCGGAAGACCTGGGTTTTTCCGACCAGGGCCACTTCACGCGCTTCTTCCGTGGCCAGATCGGCGTGACGCCCAGCGAGTACCGGCGCGTGGTGCAGGCGTATTGACTACTTGAGCTTTTCCAGTGTTGCCGCAGAAGGAACACAGACGAGCATTGCCTCGTAGGTGTCGAGAATGTTGTCCAGTGTGAATTTGCGCGTCCACAGGCGCGACGACGCGGGCGCGTCGTCAGCCGGCGCTTCCTTGATCGAGAAAACCGTCGTCGTGTAGATCGCCACCAGTGACATGCGCTGTTCCAGCACCGGGGTAGGGATGTGGGCGAGCAGATTGCGGAAATGCTCGAGGCAGCGGCGATAGCCGGTATTCCACTTGGCGCCAATGTGGGCGCGGAAAAGCTCGCGATGCGTGAGCTGCACGTTCGACAGGAAGCGCAGGTAGGTGCTGCCTTCGGCTTCGGTCACCGTCAGTTGGTACACCGGCCGGACGAAGGCGTCCAGTACGTCACGCACATGGCGCGGGCCACCGTCCGCGGCCATCTGGTCGAGAAGGGCCAGGCGGAAGGCATCTACCTTCTGCGCGCCGTCGACCAGCAGCTCGCCGATCAATTCGTCCTTTGATCCGAAGTGGTACTGCAGCGAAGCCTTGTTGCGCTGCCCGGCCGCCGCAACGATATCGGCCACCGTGACGCCGTCGATGCCGTGCTGCGCGAACAGGCGCTGTGCAACGGCCTTCATCCGAACCTTCGTTTCCCTTCCGTCCGAGCGCACGGGTTTCAATGTTGACATTGTTAGTTAATTGTGTAGACTTAATTAAGGCAGTGTACTTAAATCAATGCCGAAAGGCCAGTCCGGTGCGTCCGTGCCGGATTGCTGTGCGAAATGAAAGGAATCATCATGAATCGCGAAGAGGAAATCGTTGCACGGTCCCTGTCCTACAGGAAGCAATACGTGGAAGACACCCCCGGCTGGTACCGCGGCGAGCTGCACCTGGGCTTCACGCTGGCGTTCACCATCGGTGTGGTCTGGTATTGCGCAGCGCAACTGCAGAACACGACCTGGCAGGAATGGCTGTTCGTCGTGATTCCGATGTTTCTGTTCGGGAACTGGGCGGAGTGGGCCGGGCACCGCTATTTGTTGCACAGCCCCAAGAGCTGGATCAAGCCGGCCTACAAGCGCCACGTCGCAACCCACCACCAGTTCTTCTCCCACAAGACGCTCGATTACAACGGACACAAGGAGTGGCGCGCGTTGCTGTTCCCGCCATTTGCGCCCGTGCTGTTTGTGCTGGCGGCTCTGCCGGCGGCCCTGCTGATCGGCAACCTGTGGTCTGCCAACGCGGGGTACATCGCCATGCTGACGATGGCGTCGTACTTCCTGATGTACGAAGGCCTGCATACCTTGTCGCACCTCGAGCACCCGATTCTGGATCGCCTGCCGCTGGTCAACACGGTGCGGCGCATGCATGTACTTCATCATAACCCTGACTTCATGCACACCCGCAACTTCAACCTCACCTTCCCCATCTGCGATGCGCTGTTCGGGACCAGCGACCTGGACAAGGGGGTGCTGGGTACGCTGTTCAACGGCATGTCGGATGAGGCGCGCAAGGCGGAAGACAAGGCAAAGCTCGTTGCCCAGCAAAACGAACGCGCAAGCACGGTTGCCGAAGCCGAGCCGGCTAGCACCGTGTCGGCCGCGCAGGCGCGTGCCTGAGTTTTGCTCTTGTTCTAACGTGCAAAGGCGAGGGCGCGCGGCGTTCCTCGCCTTTGCCGTTTGCGCTGGGCGATGCTGCGGTTGCACATCGATCCAGACTCTATGGCAAAAAATCAGAGCCTGGGCCAATGCCCGCGAGAGGGCGGCCCGGTAAAGTCGGACACATATAAAGGGCCGCGGTATTTTTTCGTGATGCACGGCGAAACAAGAAACGACGCAAAGAGCGCATCACGCGCTCACCAATCCAAGGAGAAGACAATGCAATTGAAGAAGCTGCTGACCATTTTCGCCGTTGCGCTGGGCACGACCCTGAGCGCTGCGGCCGGAGCAAAGGAATTGAAGGTAGGCCTGATCGTTCCGGCCACCCATGAGTGGACCAAGGCCGCCGCCGCGATGGGCGAGGAGCTCAAGCAAAAGTCCAACGGCAAGTATTCGGTCGCGACCTTCCCGGCCGGCCAGCTGGGCAGCGAAGCGCAGATGATGCAGCAGCTACAGACCGGCGCGCTCGACATGGCCTTCATGACGGTTGCCGAAGTGACCAACCGCGTGCCGGACATGAGCGTGCTGTTCGCACCGTACCTGGTCAAGGATTACCGCCAGGCCGAAATCCTGCTCAACGGCCCCACCGCCCAAAAGATGCTCGAGCGTCTGCCGCGTGAAGTCGGCGCAGTGGGTCTGGGCTACGGCGTTGCATCGATGCGCCTGATGCTCAATGCATTCCCGACCAATAGCGGTGCCGACCTGAAGGGTCGTAAGATGCGCATCACGCCGTTCCCGCCGGTGCGTGACTTCTACCAGTTGCTGGGTGCCGCTTCGACCCCGATGCCGCTGACCGACGTGTACGACTCGCTGGCCAACGGCCAGGTCGATGGCGTGGATGCGGATGCCGAACTGGTGTGGCGCATGAAGTTCTTCGAGCGCGGCAACACCTTGGTGCACTCGAGCCACATGATGTTCCCCGTCGTCGGCCTGATTTCCGGACGCCTGTGGCAACAACTGACACCCGCCGACCGCGAGCTGATTGCCACCTCCGCACGCAAGCACCTCAACAGCCTGTTCTCGACCTATACCTCGGTGGAGGCCGAAATGCTGAAGAACATCGAAGGCACGAAGAAAATCAAGGTGGTGAAGGCCGGTCCCGAGTTCTTCGGCGACGTTCCGCAGAAGTGGGAAGAAATCTGGCTCAAGCGCGCGCCTGTCCTGGCTGACCTGCGCAAGGAAGTCGCCGCCATCAAGTAAGACCGGGTCACGGTTCTTGCGCTCGGGCGGTCCTGTCGGATCGCCCGCCCCCTCGCTGAATTGGAGTTCTCGTGGTTCAAGTCATTCACTGCTTGAGCGATGGCATCCTGCGCGTCGAACGCGGCGCCGTGCGCCTGCTGGCATTCGCACTGCCCCTGATGATCATCGCCAATACCATCGGCCGCGCATTTCGCTCTCCCATCTATTTCATGGATGAACTCGCCATCCATTGCATGGTATGGATCGCCATGATCGGGATGTCGCTGACGCTGAAAACCCGTACCGCCGTATCCGTCACGATGCTGGTCGACGCGGTACCGCTTGCGCTGATGAAGAGCATGAAAGTCCTCATCGACGTCATCATCCTCACCTTCGCCGGCATCCTGATCTACCTGTGCATCAAATGGTTCGACCCCGTTGCGCTGGCACGCGTCGGTTTCGACTTCCAGGAATTTTCCGGGGAAACCTTCAACTTCATGTACCAGGACACCACCAACACCCTGGGCATGAAGAAATTCTGGTTCTGGTTGATCGTGCCGGTCGCCGCGATGACGACCTTCGTGCATGCGCTCTCGAATCTGTTGAAGACGGCCGCGACGCCTGCCGCGGCCTTGAAGGAATTGAGTGCGTCGTCCGGCGCAAGGGGACTCGACTGATGTCTATCGCAGCTATTTTTGCCGTCCTGCTGGCCTTCGGCGTGCCGATCGCGCTGGTGCTGGCCGCCACCGCCCTGGCGTACATTTACCTCAGCGGCAATACCGTGTTGTACCTGTCGTTTCCCCAGGTGCTGTACGGCAGCATGGAGAACTACGGCCTGATCGCCATTCCGCTGTTCATGCTGGTGGGTGAGCTGATGAACGAAGGCGGCATCACGCGCCGCTTGATCGCACTCGCTTCGGTCTTCATCGGCCACGTGCGCGGCGGGCTGGCCTACATCAACATCGTCGCCAACATGTTCCTGGCATCCATCATCGGCTCGGCCAATGCGCAGACCGCGGTGATGTCCCAGGTGATGGTGCCGGAGATGGTGAGCAAGGGTTATTCGCGCGGCTTCGCCACCGCCACCACCTGTGCCGGCGCGCTGCTGGCGCCGATCATTCCGCCGTCGATGCTGTTCGTGATCTTCGGCGTATTGGCACAGGTGTCGATCGGCGACATGTTCATCGCCGGCATCATCCCCGGCCTGTTGCTGGGCTTTACCTTCATGGCGGTGATTGCACTGCTGGGCATGCGCTATCGCTACCCCGACGGCGAGCGTCTGACCAGGAAGCAAAAGGTGAGCAACGTGCTGTCCGCCATTCCGTCGCTGTCGGTTCCCGCAGTGATGATCGGCGGCATCCTGGGCGGCATCACCACGCCTACGGAAGCGGCCGCAGTAGGCGCGCTGATGTCGATCATCGTCGGCCGCTTCGCGCACGGCGACATCAAGACCGACCGCATGGGCGACATGCTCCTGCGGGTGGCGATCAACACCGGCGTCGTGCTGGTCCTGGTGGCCGCAGCCGGTGTGTTCGGCTGGGTCATCGTGTTTGAAAAGGTGCCGCAACAGATCGCGATCATCCTGCAGCAGATGACTTCCGATCCGTTCATCTTCCTGATGCTGGTGATGGTCCTGCTGCTGGGCGTGGGCTGCGTGCTGGACGGGATCGCCGCGCTGATCCTGCTGGTGCCGATCCTGCTGCCGGTCGCAACGCAAGTGTATGGAATCAATCCGTATCACTTCGGCCTGCTGATCTGCGTGAACCTCACTCTGGGGCTGCTGACGCCTCCAGTCGGAGCTGCGCTCTATGTAGCGTCCAGCGTCACCGGGGCGTCGCCAGGCGAGATTCTCAAGCCGCTGGCACCGTTCCTGATCGCGACCGCGGCAATCCTGGTGCTGCTGGCCTGGCAACCCTATCTGGTCACCGCGCTGATCCAGTAAGCAAACCACGCGCCCACCGTGTGTGGGTGCCACAATCATTCAACGGAGAACACCATGAGCAAATTGAAGGACCGCGTCGCCATCGTCACCGGTGGCGCGCAAGGCATCGGTGCGGCCTATGCACGCGCACTGGCGGCTGAAGGCGCACGCGTGGCGGTGGCCGATATCCTCGACTGCACGCCGGTCGCCAAGGAAATCGAAGCCGCCGGCGGCTGCGCGATGGCGATTACCGTCAACGTCGCCGACGAAGCCTCGACCCGTGCAATGGCGCAGGCCGTGGCCGAACACTTCGGCCGCATCGACATCCTGGTCAACAACGCCGCAGTGTACGCGTCGCTGCAGCTCAAGCCCTTCGAGGAAATCGACGTCGCCGAGTGGGACAAGGTGATGGCAGTGAATGTGCGCGGGCCCTTCCTGTGTGCGCGCGCCGTGGTGCCGTTCATGCGTACCCACAAGTACGGCCGCATCGTCAACATTTCCTCCGGCACGCCGTTCAAGGGCACGCCCAACCTGCTGCACTACGTGACGTCGAAGGGCGCGATCCTGGCCCTGACGCGTGCGATCGCGCGCGAAGTCGGCGGCGACGGCATCCTCGTCAACACGCTCGCACCGGGCCTCGTGTTGAGCGAAGGCGTGATCCAGAACGCCGACATGCGCGACAAGCTGACCGGCCCGGTGCTCGCCAGCCGCGCGATCAAGCGCGACCAGATGCCGGAAGACCTGGTCAAGCCGCTGCTGTTCCTGGTGTCCGACGACTGCGCCTTCATGACCGGCGAAACGGTGGTGGTGGACGGCGGTTCGGTCATGCATTGACCGTCCCCGAGATATCCCCTTGCAGCTCAACAATCGGAGAGAGGACAACATGAATGCCACCGCTCAACCCTGGATAGCCGGGCAGTGGGCCGCTGTCGGCGGCCGCGCGGTCGCCGACAGCGTCGACCCCAGCACCGGCAAGGTGCTCGGACAGTTCGCGGACGCCGGAATCGCCACTGCCGAAGCGGCGATCGACGCCGCGCGCATCGCCTTCCTGCGCAGCGACTGGGCGCATGCGCCGCGCTTGCGCGCGGCCGTGATGCTTGAATTCGCCAATCGTGTCGAGCGTCGCGCCGGCGAACTGGCGCTGCTGCTGGCGCAGGAGACCGGCAAGCTGTTGAAGCCGGCGCAGATGGAACTGGCCGGCACCGTGTCGGAGATCCGTTTCTACGCAGGACTGGCGCGCACGATCTTCGGCCGCACCACCGAGGTCGAGCCGGGTACGCTGTCCGTGCTCGCGCGCGAAGCGGCCGGCGTGGCAGGCATCATCGTGCCGTGGAACGCCGCGTCCATCCTGCTGGTGCGCTCGCTGGCGCCCGCGATGGCAGCAGGTTGCACCAGCGTCATCAAGATGGCGCCGCAGGCAGCGCTGTTCCAGACCGAGCTGCTGCGCTGCCTGGTCGAGATTCCGGAGCTGCCGCCCGGCGTCATCAACTTCTACAGCTGCACCAGCAGCCAGCCGAGCGAGGCCCTGGTCACCTCCCCGGATGTCGATGTGATCAGCTTCACCGGCAGCGTGCCGGTCGGCCAGCGCATCATGGCCAGCGCGGCATCGACGCTCAAGCGCTTGAACCTGGAGCTGGGCGGCAAGGCGCCGGGCATCGTGTTCGCGGATGCAGACCCGGCCGCCATCGCACCGCAGCTGGTCGCCGCCGCCACCATCGCCGCCGGACAGCAGTGCACGGCGCTCGACCGGGTCCTGGTGCACGAGTCGCTGCTGGAGCCGCTGCGCGACGCCCTGGCCGCGCACATGCGCAGCATCGCGGTCGGCCCGGCCACCGAGGCCGGAAGCCAGATGGGGCCGTTGATCGACGTCGCCAACCGCGACCGCATCGACCGCCTGGTGGACGAGGCGCGGCACTACGGCGAAGTCATCGTGCGCGGCGAAGTGCTCGGCGGGCGCCTGGCGGGCGGCGCCTTCATCGGCCCCAGCCTGGTCCAGGTCGGCGCGCTCGACTCGCCAATCGTGCAGGAGGAATTCTTCGGGCCGGTGCTCAACCTGGAAAGCTTCCGTGACGAAGCCGAAGCGGTCGCGCGCGCCAACGCCACCCGCTTCGGGCTGTCGGCCAGCGTGTGGACGCACGACGGCGCGCGTGCGCGCCGCGTTGCCCGCGCGCTGCGCAGCGGCACGGTGTGGATCAACACCCACAACAAGCTGCTGCCCGAAGCCGAGACCGGCGGCTTCGGCGCTAGCGGCTATGGCCGCCTGCACGGAGCCGAAGCGATGCTGGAATTCCTAGAGACGAAGCACGTGTATGAAGACATCGGACGTGTGAAGCCGCGCACGGAATCGACGTGAAGTCGGATTGGTGCCCTTGGGTAAACTTGTGGCGAATCCCCAAGTTGCAGCAAGTCTGAGCGTACTGCTTGGTCCGCCCCTCACGTGGCTGGACGAATGAGTTGAAGTGCTGGTCGCGGTCATCTTCGACGGCCTCGGAGCGCCGGGAGCCGTTGAGGGCTAAGGCCCTACCCACTACCCGCCGCTCTCATCAGGCCTGGGAATGGAAAGTCGGGGCTCTGTCAGGCTCGCGAAGGGGGCACAAGCTGCTTTGCGGAGAGTGGACATCCTGTGGATTCTTATCTTCCCATGCAAGAATCAGCGTGTGGAGTGAGGCTTTCGCCAGCCCGCCAGATGTCAGCGCCAAACGCAAGCCTGCAACGTCTGCAGCAGCCCGAGGTGCTGACTCTCAAGCTCTCTGTTCACTGGGCCTTAAATAACCGCACCGTGGCAAGGACCACGCACGCATAACAGCATCCCCATCGTCGGCAAACGCTGGGGGCTGTATGTAAACCCTCTCCCAGTCCGAAGTTGAACTCCCTAAAGCTCCCAGATACATATAGGGTCACCACTGTCCTGTCTCGACGCGAATGGCCACTTCGCAGTCGTCAAAAATTTCGAGTTTGGCAATCTTCACGCGCACGCCCAGCACGCCGGGCAGCTGCATCAGGCGGTTGGCCAGCTTGCCGATCAGGCTCTCCAGCAGGTTCACGTGCTCGGCGGTGCATTCGTCGATGATGATCTGGCGCACACGGCGGTAGTCCAGCACATGGCTGATGTCGTCGTCGCGCGGGGCCAGGGGCTGCACGCCCAGGCTCAGTTCGGCATCGACCTGGATGGGCTGGGGATCGACTTTTTCGTGCTCAAGGATGCCCAGGTTGGCATCAAAGCGCAAACCGGTCAGCGTCAGGATCTGCGTGCCAGTCATCTGGGAAGGGGTCTGTGTCATGGTGGGGGGCTCGTTCTGTGCGCAAGCGCCGGGCTCACATCAGGGAGAAGTCGCGTTCAAATTTCATCAGGTGCTGGCCCCCGTCCACCAGCAGCGTGGTGCCAGTGATGGACTGGTTTTCCAGCGCAAACTTCACGGTGGCTGCCACGTCTTCGGGCGTGGACGAGCGGCCCAGGGGGCTCAGGGCGTGCAGCTGGGCAAACTTTTCGTCGCTCAACATGTGACTGGTCAGCGTGAGTCCGGGCGCCACGCCCACCACGCGCACGCGCGGGGCCAGCGCCAGGGCCAGCATGGTGCCCGCGGCCTCCAGTGCCGCTTTCGAGAGCGTGTAGCTCATGAAGTCAGGGTTCTGGTTCCAGAGCTTCTGGTCCAGCAGGTTGACCACCGCGCCGCGCGCGTCGGCCTCGCCCGCAGCCGCGCGGTCGGCCACATGTCGGTGCAACGCCTGGGCCAGCAGCACCGGCGTGGCCGTGTTGCTGCGCAGGTGCTTTTCCAGCGCGGCAAAGCTGAAGGTCTGCACATCGTCGTGCTCGAACAGCGATGCGCTGTTGACCACCGCGTCCAGTTGGCCAAAGTGCGTGATCACCCGTGGCACCAGGCCGCGCACGGCAGCCTCGTCTTCAAAATCAGCATCAAAATGGGCGCTAGCGCCCGCCAGATCAGCGCAGGCAGCTACGGTATCGATAGCGTCCTGGGCCGAGGCGCGGTAATGCACGGCCACCTGCCAGCCCCCGGCGGCCAATGCCAGGGCAATGCTGCGGCCCAGGCGCTTGGCAGCGCCGGTGACCAGAACGGTGCGTGGACGGGATGTGGGGGACATGTGGTGGACAATGCGGGCCGTGACCCAAAGACCCGACAGTTTAACGACCGCCCTGCACCAGTACATTGCCCAGGCCATTGCCGCCGAGGGCGGATGGCTGGGTTTTGACCGCTTCATGGCCTTGGCGCTGTACACACCCGGCCTGGGCTATTACGCCAACGACTCCACCAAATTTGGCGCCATGCCCGAATCGGGCAGCGACTTTGTGACCGCCCCTGAACTCACGCCCCTGTTCGGCCAGACGCTGGCCGTGCAGGTGGGCGAGGCCCTGGAACGCACCGGCACCCATGAGGTGTGGGAGTTTGGCGCAGGCTCTGGCGCGCTGGCGCTGCAGTTGCTGGATGCGTTGGGCGACCGGGTGCAGCGCTACACCATCGTCGATCTGTCGGGCAGCCTGCGGGCCCGCCAGCAGGCCAAGCTGATTGCCCACGCGCACAAGCTGCGCTGGGTAGATGCCCTGCCCGAAAAGTTCAGCGGCGTGGTGGTGGGCAACGAAGTGCTGGACGCCATGCCCGTGCAACTGCTGGCGCGCCACGGCGGTCAGCAGGGCGGTGTGTGGCATGAGCGCGGTGTGGTGGTGGCCGAAGACGGCAGTTTTGCTTGGGCCGACCGCCCCACGGCCCTGCGCCCGCCCCTCGATATTGAAGGCCCGCAGGACTACCTGACCGAAATCCACGCCCAGGGCGAAGGCTTCATCCGCATGCTGGCCGACCGTCTGGAGCGGGGTGCGGCCTTTTTGCTGGACTATGGCTTTGGCGAAGACGAGTACTACCACCCCCAGCGCCACATGGGCACGGTGATGTGCCACCAGGGCCATTTGGCCGACGGCGACCCGCTGGTGGAGGTGGGGCGCAAAGACATCACCGCCCACGTCAACTTCACCGCCATGGCCCTGGCCGCGCAAGAGGCGGGCCTGCAGGTGCTGGGTTACACCACCCAGGCGCATTTCCTGATCAACTGCGGTTTGCTATCAAAAATGGAGCTGCTTGCGCAAGCAGAGCGGGCGACAGCGGCCAAATTGATCATGGAGCATGAAATGGGCGAGCTGTTCAAGGTGCTGGCCCTGGGCGCGGGCGATGCGTGGGAGCCCGTGGGGTTTGCGCACGGAGACCGGTCGCACCGGCTTTGACCGCGCAGGCACCCCATGCTCCGCTGGCTCATCGTCATCTTCCTCGCGCTGGTGTTCATCAACGGCCTGTCGCCGCTGCTGCAGCGCCTGGGGCTGGGCCGCCTGCCGGGCGACTTCAAGTTCAAGCTGTTTGGGCGCGACTGGTTCATTCCGCTGGCCAGCACCGTGCTGCTCAGCTTTGTGGTCAGCCTGATTGCCAAGTGGGTGTGAGCGGGATTGCAGCAGAGGTCTGAGCGCCCTCTGTGACAGGTGTCGAGGGCTTCAGTCCGCAGCGGCCTGCAGCGCATCCATGAATGCCTTGCGCCACCAGTGCACATCGTGTTCCTTGATGCGCGCCATGAGCCTCTGGTGCCGCGCCTGCCGCTCGGCCAGCGGCATTTGCAGCGCCTGCTGGATGCTGTCGGCCATGCCCTGGGGGTCGTAGGGGTTCACCAGCAGCGCTTCTTTCAGCTGTTCCGCCGCACCCGCAAAGCGTGACAGCACCAGCACGCCGGGGTTGTCCGGGTCTTGCGCCACCACGTATTCCTTGGCCACCAGGTTCATGCCGTCGCGCAGCGGTGTGACCAGCCCCACGGCGGCGGCGCGGCACAGGCCCGGCACACGTTTACGCGCCACCATGCGGTGGATGTAGCGCACGGGCATCCAGTCCAGCTCGCCGTAGTCGCCATTGATCGAGCCGCACAGTCCCTCCAGCTCCTGGCGCAGGTCGGCATACGCGTGCACGTCGTCGCGGCTGGGCGAGGCGATCATGATCATCGTCGCGCTGCCCCGGTTTTCGGGGTAGCGGTCCAGCAGCTCGCGAAAGGCCCGCACGCGGTGCGGGATGCCCTTGGAGTAGTCGAGCCGGTCAATGCCCAGCAGCAGGCGCCGGCGTGAATACTCGTCGCGCATGTTCTCGTAGGTCTCCACCGCGTCGGGGGCGTGCGTGAGGCGCGTGAATTCGTCCACGTCGATGCCGATGGGAAAGGACTGCACCACCACCGTGGCCCCAAACGCGCGCACGCGCTTTTCGTCCACCGCTTCGGCGCCGCCTTCGTTGCGCACATAGCGCGTGAAATGCGCCACATCGGCCTCGCTTTGCAGGCCCACCAGGTCGTAGGCGAACAGCGACCGCATCAGCCACTCGTGCTGAGGGATGGCCGCCATGATGAGCGGCGGCGGCATGGGGATGTGCAGAAAGAAGCCGATGCGCTGCTTGCAGCCCATGGCGCGCAGTTCGGCCGCCAGCGGAATCAGGTGGTAGTCGTGCACCCAGATCACATCGTCGTCGCGCAGCAGCGGCAGCAGCTTGCGCGCAAACATCTGGTTCACGCGGCGGTAGCCTGCGATGTAGCTGGCGTTGAAGTCGGCCAGGTCCAGCCGGTAATGGAACACCGGCCACAGCACGCTGTTGCTGTAGCCGTGGTAGTAGCTGTCGTGGTCTTCGCGGCACAGGTCCACGGTGGCCAGGGTGACGGCACCGGCTTGGCGGGTGTGCAGTTCGCCCTCGCCGGGCGTGCCGCCTTCGACCACGGTGCCGCTCCAGCCAAACCAGAGTCCTCCGGTCTGGTTGAGGGCTTCACCCAGGGCCACAGCCAGGCCCCCGGCGGCGGGTTTGCGGGGATCAGCAAGGCGGTTGGAGATGACGACAAGACGGCTCATGGGGGCCATCATCCGTGCAGACTGCCCCCGGCCGCTGTCGGACAGCGCCTCAAATCACGCTGTCCCAGGGCGCTGACAGGCGCACGGCGGCGTTGATCACGCCCACCATCGAATAGGTCTGCGGGAAGTTGCCCCACATCTCGCGGGTGTCGGGGTGAGTGTCTTCCGACAGCAGGCCCAGCGGATTGCGGGCGGCCAGCATGGTCTCGAAGATGGCCCGCGCCTCGGCCTTGCGGCCAATGCGCGCCAGCGCGTCGATGCGCCAGAAGGTGCAGATGTTGAAGGCCGTTTCGGGCTTGCCAAAGTCGTCGGCCGCCTCGTAGCGGCGCATGTAGGGGCCATCGCACAGGCTCTTTTCCATGGCCTCCACGGTGCTCACAAAACGCGGGTCTTTCGGGTCGATGAGGCCCACCTCGGCCATCAGTAGCACGCTGGCATCCAGCTCATGCCCGCCAAAACTCTCGGCAAACGCCTGGCGTTCTTCGCACCACGATTGGTCGAGAATCTCGGCGCGCATGCGGTCGGCATGCTGCTGCCAGTGGCGGGCGCGGTCGGCCAGTTGCAGCGTGGCGGCGATCTTGGCCAGGCGGTCGCAGGCGGCCCAGCTCATCAGGGCCGACGAGGTGTGCACCCGGGCGCGCGTGCGCAGCTCCCACATGCCCGCGTCGGGCTGGCCGTACACGCGCACGGCGTTGTCGCCCACCTGTTCCAGCCGCTTGAATTCGGCCAGGCCCGCGCGGTGCAGCAGGCGGTGGTCGTGAAAGGCCTGGGCCGCGCCCAGCACGATGTTGCCGTACACGTCGTGCTGAAAATGCTCGGCCGCCTGGTTACCCACGCGCACCGGGCCCATGCCCCGGTAGCCCGCCAGCTGGGGTACAAAACGCTCGGGCAGGTCTTTTTCCAGCCCAATGCCATACAGCGGCTGGATGTGGCCGTCGCCGCCTTCGACCACCACGTTGCTCAGCCAGCGCAGGTAGTCCTCCATGGTGCCCACTTCGGAGATGCTGTTGAGCGCGCGCACCACAAAAAACGCATCACGCAGCCAGCAGTAGCGGTAGTCCCAGTTGCGGCCGCTGTGGGCGGATTCGGGGATGCTGGTGGTCATGGCGGCCACGATGGCGCCGGTCTCTTCGTACAGCGACAGCTTGAGCGTGATGGCTGCACGGATCACCGCATCCTGCCACTCCAGCGGAATGGCCAGCGCACGGCTCCAGCTGCGCCAGTAGGCCGTGGTCTCCTGCTCAAAGTGGCGGGCGGTGTCGGCAATGCCGTCCACCAGCGTCTCGTCGGCGCCCAGCAGAAAGTTGTGTTCGCGCGTGAGCACAAACGCCTGGCCTGAAAGCACATGCGACACCGGCGCGTCGGTGGACAGGCGCAGTGTCATGCCCTCGCCCACATAGCGGATGTGGTTGCTGCCGCGCGTGATCTCGGGCGTGGTCTGGCCCCAGTCGTAGCGCACCTTGAGCGCCACCCGTATGCGCGGCGAGCCCTGGATGGGGCGCACCCGGCGCACCAGCGTCATGGGCCGGAAGTAGCGCGAGCGGCTGTAAAAGCGCGGCGCAAAGTCGGTGATCTCGATGCCATGGCCCGCCTTGTCGAACAACTGCGTGCGCAGGATGGCGGTGTTGGGCTCGTACCACTGGTGGGCCGATGCCAGGTCTTCCAGCTCGATCGCGAAGTGGCTGCCCTCGTCGCCGGGCTGCAGCAGGGCGTTGAACACCGGATCGCCATCAAAGCGCGGCAGGCAGCACCACACCATACGGGCGTGGTCGTCGATCAGTGCGCTGATGGCGCAGTTGCCGATCATCCCGAGGTTGAGCGAGCCCGTCTGGGGCTGTGTGGCGGCGGTGTTCATCGTTCGCGCTCCAGCGTTGTGCGTGCAGACGACAGCCAGCCCCGCAGTGCGGCCGATGTCATGCAGCGGTGTTGTGCCATGGTGGGCCCTTCGCCCACCTTGATGCCCCAGCCGCCCAGCGACTGCACAGCGGCAAAGCCGGCCTCATCGGTGACGTCATCGCCCACAAAGACCGGCGTGCGGCCCGCAAAGGGGGGCTGCGTCATGAAGTCGATGATGGCCTGGCCCTTGTGAACGCCACGGGGTTTCACTTCAAAGACACATTTGCCGCGCAGCAGTTCCACACCGTCCACCTCGCGCATGGCGTGTACCAGCGTGTCGTGGCACAGGGATTCGAGGTGGGGCGCCAGGCGGTAGTGCAGGGCGACGCTGACGCGTTTGGTTTCCACCAGCAGACCGGGGTGGCGCGCGGCCAGGGCCTGGGCGGCCTGCAAGACGGGCTCCAGGGCGGGTGGTGCGGTGGCGGGCACCGAAGTGTCAACGAGGCGGTATTGGGCCCCATGTTCGCTCGCCAGCGGCAGGCGCAGCGGCGCCAGAAATCCGTCGATGTCGGCTTCGGGTCTGCCGGTCACGATGGCCAGCGCACCTCCCAACTGGGCGTGCAGCGATGACAGCGTGGGAATCAGGCCCGATGCGATGCGCACCGCCTCAGGGCGTGGTGCCAGCTCGGTGAGCGTGCCATCGAAATCGAGAAAAAGCGCATGGGCAGTTGTCAGTGTGGGGAGCAGCTGCATGCGCGAAACCATAGCAGACGCTGCAATGCAGGCACGGCCACGAGGGGGATTCAGGGCTGGTAAACGCGTGCAAGGTCTGCGACCGGTTGCAACTGGGGTGGCCGCAGATGGCAACGCGGAGCCTTGAAACGAAGCGCTTGCGGCGCCATGTGATCAGTATGGAATGTCCTGCATAACTCCCTGCAGTCTGTGATAGCGCGGTCTCGGGCCATCCGCTGCGTTGCTTTTTTGGCCCATAGCCCCGCTATGGGCTGCAAAAAGGCGCCTTGCGGCCTGTCCCGATCCGCACTACCACCGACCCGCGAGGGTTATGCAGGACATCCCAAGCTTTTTTGCCACCAACCCTTGCTGCGCCATGACCGAAGCCTTGCACATCGTCTGCCCCCATTGCCACACCACCAACCGCGTGCAGAGCGCCGACCTGGGCAGCGCGCCCGATTGCGGCCAATGCCATCGGCCCCTGTTTGCGGGGGCGCCGCTGGAGCTGGATGCGACCAGCTTTGACAAGCATGTGGCGCGCAGCCACATCCCGGTGCTGGTGGACTTCTGGGCCCCGTGGTGTGGTCCCTGCCGACAGATGGCGCCCGCCTTTGCGCAGGCCGCCCGCGAGCTGGAGCCCCGCGTGCGCCTGGCCAAGCTCAACACCGAAGACCAGCAGGCCATTGCGGCGCGCTATGCCATCCGCAGCATTCCGACCATGATCCTGTTCCAGCAAGGGCGTGAGGTGGCGCGTATTTCGGGCGCGCTGGGGGCGGCCGATATCGTGCGCTGGGTGCGCACCACCGCAGGTTGATGCGCAGCGGTCAGCGGAATCCCAGCACGCGGTCCATCGACACGCTCCCCGCACCGCGCCCCACCAAGTACAACATCAGCCCCGCCCACGACAGATGGGTGGGCCATGCGTCGGGGTAGACAAACAGTTGAATCGTCAGCGTCATGCCCAGCAGCGCCAGGGCTGACAGGCGTGTGAACAGGCCCAGCACCAGCAGCACCGGGAATAGGTGCTCGGCCACTGTAGCCATCTGCGCTGCCAGCTCGGGCGGCAGCACGGGCAGCTTGTATTCGTCGCGGAACAGCGCGTAGGCGCTTTCGGAGATGGTGAACCAGCCCTCGACCTTGGTGCGTGCCGACATCCAGAAGATGCCCGCGATGGCCACCCGGTTGACCAGCGCCAGCAGGCTGTGCGGGGTGAGCGAGGTGGCGGTGTCGGCCAGGCGCGCCAAGAGCAAGCGTGGGCCTTTGGCTGGGGCCGAAGGGAAGTGTGTGCTGGTGGTCATGAAGGGCTCCTCAGCCTGTGCGTGAATCGGTGGGTCAATCGGTGGGTATCAATGCGCCTGCGTCCAGCAAGGTGCTGATCAGGGCAGCGAAGTCGGCGGTGGGTTCGACATTCAGGGCCGACGTGGCGGCGGTTTCCAGCGTGTGGCCCTCGGCGCAGGCGTCCAGAAAGGCCACCCCAGCGCGCGACAGGGGGCACCACACCACTTCGGCACGGGGCCGGGTCAGCAAGGCGCCGTCGCCCGTCCACTCCAGTGCCTCATTGGGATGCAGACCTTCACGGTGGCTCTGCCACAGGGCATAAGCCGGATGCTCTTCACACCAAGCCCAGCGTGCAGCGGGGTGGGGCCGCAGTGATGCTTGGGGCAAGGTGTCGGGGGGCTGCTGTGCCAGCCATTGGCGGTCCACGGCGGTGGCATCTGCCGCCAGATGGCATTCGGTCCAGCATCGGTCCAGGCGCGCCACGGCGCTCAGGTAGGGCAGCTCGGCGGCCGGGGCAAATCCGGCCAGAAAGTCGGCAAACCCTTCGCCATAGCTCACCAGCAGGCCGTTACGCGGCGGCTGGGTGCGGGCGAACACTGCTGCAGCGGCGCGGAACCAGTCGTCACCCACCAGCTGACCCACCGTGGGGTAGTCGGCCTGCAGCGCATCGATGCAGCCCTTGAGCACGGTGTTGCGGTACACGGCAAAGCCCGGTTGGGACTCCAGTGCCGACAGCCAGGGTGCATGGGCCGCCGGGCCGAGCAGCGCGGCAGAAAAGCCGTCCTGGAAGGTGCTCAGCTGCATGTGGTCTCCTCGGGCTGCATGGCAGTGAGCGCGTGGTGGGCCTGGTCGCGCTCTGCCAGCAGTTCGCTGAAGGCGGGCAACTGGTCGTCGCGCTCGATGAGGGTGGGCACCGGGCCAGTGCGTGCAATCACCTGCGCGTACAGCGCCCACACGGCGGGCGCCACGGGTGCATCGTGGCCGTCGATGAGCAGCGTATCGCCATGCACCGGGTCCGCATGGTGGCCCGCCAGGTGGATCTCTGCCACGGCGTGCAGGGGAAACGCGTCGAGGTAGGCCTGCGCGTCAAAACCCAGGTTGTTGGCGCTGATGTGCACGTTGTTCACGTCCAGCAGCAGGGCGCAGCCGGTGCGTCGTACCAGCTCGGCCAAAAACTCGGTCTCCAGCCAGTCGTGGCCGTCGATGTGCAGGTAGTGCGTGGGGTTCTCGATGGCGATGGGGCGTTGCAGCACGTCTTGCGTGCGGGCGATGTTGTCCGCGATGCGCAGCAAGGCGGCCTGTGTGCGCGGAAACGGCAGCAGGTCGGGCAGGTACTGCCCGCGCCAGGTGGACCACGCCAGATGCTCTGAAATGATGGCGGGTTCCACGCGCCTTGCGAGGGCCGCCAGCCGCGCCAGATGGGCCGCGTCGGGCGGCGCATCGGCTGCGAGCGACAGCGAGACGCCATGCAGGGCCACCGGGTGGCGCGCGCGGATGGCATCGAGCCAGGCCAGGCGCGGGCCGCCGTCGGCCAGGTAGTTCTCGGGGTGCACCTCCCACCACAGGCCGGGGGCGGTGCACCGCAGCGCCTCGTCGTAGTGCTGGGGCTTGAGGCCCAGGCCGGCGGTGAGAGCGGGTGCCATGGTCAGCTCTTCATGGGCGTCAGCATGCCCATGCCCTTGGGCGTCTTGATCGTGGTGCAGGTGCCTGCGGGCACAAACTTCCAGGCGTTGCCCTGGTAGTCCATCTTGGACGTGCCTGCGCAGGTGGTGCCGGGGCCTGCGGCGCAGTCGTTCTTGCCGGCCATCGAGACGCCGTAGCACTTCTCCATGGCAGGCTTGGCGCCGTCCATGGGGGCGGCGCTGGTTTGGGCCATGGCGGCGCCAGAGGTCAGGGCCACAAGGGCGAGGGCGCCGAGGCTGAGGGTGCGGGTGGTCATGGTGCGGTTCTCCAAGGGTTGATAAAGGTTGAATCCGACCGGGTGACAGCACAGCGGTTGTTTTGCGTGGCCCGATCTGCGTTGTAATTCGCGCTGTGCAGCCAGCGGGTTACAGCGCTGCGAAAAAAAATCGTGGCGGCATGTACCGCAAAATTTTTTGCACAGCCTGTAACCCATTCGTCCCGGCATCCGAATTGCCTTCAGGGAGACACCATGGAGATAGTGGAAGAGCGCTTGCGCGGCTTGCTGATGCAGGGCCTGGATGCCGATGCAGCTGCCTACCAGCGCTTTCTGAAGGAGTTGAGCGCCCACCTGCGGGCCTTCCTGCGCCGCCGCCTTGCGCAGCGGCCCGATGAGGTGGAAGACTTGGTGCAGGAGACGCTGCTGGCCGTGCACAACCAGCGCCACACGTACCGGCCCGAGATGCCGGTGACGGCCTGGGCGCATGCGATTGCGCGCTACAAGCTCATCGACTGGCTGCGCTCGCATGCCTCCAAGGAGGCTCGCAACGACCCGCTGGACGATGCGGACGAGCTGTTTGCCAGCAGCGACAGCGAGGCTGCCGAGGCGCGGCGCGATCTGGGGCAGTTGCTGCAGACCCTGCCGGACAAGCAGCGCCTGCCGATTGAGTATGTGAAGCTGGAAGGTTTGTCGGTGGTCGAGACGGCGCGCCTTACGGGGCTGTCAGAGTCGGCCGTCAAAGTCGGCGTGCACCGGGGGCTCAAGGCCCTGGCCGCCAGGATCAGAGACATGACTTACGCAAAACAGGGTTCAGGCAAATCGACGGGTTCATCCAGCGGCTCGTCGTCGCATCCTGGTTTGCGCAAGTCCCAGGAGGAATAGCATGAAAACCGATGAATTGATCCACCTGCTGGCGGCGGACGAGCGGCCTGTGCGGCGCACCGCCATCGAGCAACGGTTTGCTGTGGCCAGCGCTGTGGGCATTGCCGGCGCCGGGGGGCTGATGCTGGCGCTGTTCGGTCTGCGGCCTGATCTGTTGGCGACCATGGCGCTGCCCATGTTTTGGGGCAAGCTGATGTTTGCCGCTGCGCTGGCTGCCGCCGGCCTGGCACTACTGCGCCGCATGGCCCGCCCGGGCATGCCGCTGGGTCATGCGCTGCTGTGGCTGGCGGTGCCGCCGTTGCTGCTGTGGGCCATGGCGCTGGGGGCTCTGTGGCAGGTGCCTGCGGCCGAGCGTATGCCGCTGATTCTGGGCAGCACCTGGCGGACTTGCCCGTTCAATATCGCAGCACTGTCCGTGCCGGCGTTTGTTGCGGGCTTCTGGGCGCTGAAGGGCGCCGCCCCTACGCGACTGGCGTGGGCCGGTGCGGGCGCTGGCTTACTGGCAGGTGCGCTGGGGGCGCTGGTGTACGCCTTGCATTGCCCCGAGATGGCCACCCCGTTTTTGGCCGTGTGGTACGTGGTGGGCATGGCCATTCCGACCGTGCTGGGGGCAATCCTGGGGCCACGCTTGCTGCGCTGGTAGGAGCGACTGGCATCGCCAGGGGCACGGCGGTTCAAGGACTGATGCGTTTGTTATAGGCGCGAAACACCGTGTCCAGCGTCCAGCCCAGCGACTCGTAAAGTTTTTGCGCCGTGGTGTTGGTGTGGGCCGTGGTCAGGTCCATGCGCACCTTGCCGTGCGCGCGGGCGGTGGCTTCTGCTGCCAGCAGCAAGCTGCGACCGGCGCCTGTCTTGCGTGCGGACGGCGCCACGAACAGGTCGTACAGCGTGTAGATGGGCGCGGCCTCTACCGAGCAGAACGTGGGGTAGAGCTGGCAAAAGCCCACGGCCGTCTGCGTCCCATCCAACGCCAGAAGGATCACGGACTCTTCCCGCTCCAACCGCTCAGCGATGAAGGCCCGCGCTCCGGCCAGGTCCGGCGCCTGCTCGTAGAACTGCCGGTAGGCGTCAAACAGCGGCGCGATGGTGTCGGCGTCGGCCGTGGTGGCGGGGCGGATGTGCATAGAGGTCATGGGGCGTCGTGATCGCAAGATAGCCAAAAGGCGCACCCTTCCCAGGGCGCGAGCGGACGCGGATTGTAGGGAGGGTTGGACCGATCTTTGCGACGCAGCGCACCGGGTCAGTTGGTTGCGCCGTGCGCCTGGGTTTGCAGCCACTGTGCCACGGCTTCGACCCGTGCCTGGTGGATCAGCGCACCCACCTGCGGGCCGCTCTGGCCCCGGGCGGCGGCCTGCGCAGCAATCTCGCGCGTGATGACCGACTGGACGGCGGCCAGCACGGCCAGCAGGCGGGGGCGCTGCGGGTAGGCAGACTCTTCAAACCCCAGCCGCCCGCGCGCATCGCATTCGCAGGCCAGCAGGATCTCGGCAAACCGCTCGGGCTTGCGGATGGCGTCGCAGCGCTCCAGCAGGCGCACCAGCGCGGCTGCAGACAGGTCCTGGCTGCGGTGGATGTGGCCGTGTTCGCGCGCCACCACATCGGCGGTCTCGCGGCAGTCCACCGGCACGCGCAGGCGCTCGGCCACGTCTTTCAGCAGCTCGGCGCTGCGGGTTTCGTGGTCGATGTGGCGCGGCAGCACATCGGCGGGCGTGGTTCCCTTGCCCAGGTCGTGCGCCAGACAGGCAAAGCGCACGGTGAGCGGCGCCGAGAGCCGCGCGGCCATGTCCAGCACCATCATCAGGTGCACGCCGGTGTCCACCTCGGGGTGGTAGTCGGCCCGCTGGGGCACGCCCCACAGGCGCGCCACCTCGGGCAGCAGCACCTGCAGTGCGCCACATTCGCGCAGCACCTCGAACATGCGGGACGGCTTTTCTTCCATCAGCCCGCGCGCCAGCTCTTGCCACACGCGCTCTGCCACCAGGTGGTCCACCTCGCCATGCGCGACCATCTCGCGCATCAGCTGCATCGTCTCGGGCGCCACCGTGAAGTCGGTGAAGCGCGCCGCAAACCGCGCCACGCGCAGGATGCGTACCGGGTCTTCGCGGAAGGCATCGGTCACATGGCGCAGCACGCGCGCACGGAGGTCTTTTTCGCCGTGGTAGGGGTCAAAAAGACGGGTGGCGCCGGATTCATCTGTGCTGGATGCTATTGAATTGATAGTAAGGTCGCGGCGCGAGAGGTCTTCCTCCAGCGTCACATCGGGCGAGCTCTGCACCACAAAGCCCCGGTAGCCGCGCCCGCTCTTGCGCTCGGTGCGGGCCAGCGCGTATTCCTCGCGTGTTTCGGGGTGCAAAAAGACGGGGAAGTCGCGCCCCACGGGCAGGTAGCCTTGCGCCAGCATCTGTTCGGGCGTGGCGCCCACCACCACCCAGTCGTGGTCATTCACCGGCCGGCCCAGCAGCTTGTCGCGGACCGCGCCGCCCACCATGTAGATTTGCATCGGTGTAGTTTAGGACGAGGGTCGTATAGTCCCGCCACCATGTCCCTATCGTCTGATCTCACCATTGCCCAGCTCAACCCCGACGGCAGCGTGCCCGTGCCCCAGGCTTCTGACGCCGCCGCCAACGCGGCCGCAGAGGCCCTGCAGCGCGAAGCGCAGTTCGAGGCCCTGAAGGCCCAGGTGGAGGGCTTGCAGGAGATCCTGGCCAAGCCGCTCAACGACATCCTGGCCGAACACGACAAGTTCAAGGAGATGGCGGCCGCCTGGGATTCATTCGGTGCCATGTGGATGCTGTCGCAGCGCGCCATGCGCCGCGTGGCCATGGATCTGGCGGCCACGCAGGGCGTGAGCGAAGAGGCGGTGGTGGCCCGTGCGCTGGCCTATGCCAACCAGGTGCTCAATACCGAGGACGAAGACCTGGGCGGCACCATCGCCCCCGCCCAGCTGGCCCACATCGCGCGGCACAAAGCGTTTTTGCGCAAGCAGTTCCGTTAAAGGACCGCCTGTGCGCGGCTTCACTCAGGCGAATACAGGCCTGAAGAAGCTCCGCTCATAGCTCACGATGCAGCCCGTCTCTTCGGCGTAGCGGAAAGCCGCCTGGCAGTCCGCATCCTGCATCGACGCCTCGCGGTAGCGCTCGTAGGCTGCAAGGCTATCGAACGTGAACAGCGCCAGCGCAATGTTGTTGGCGCCCTCGCTGGGCATGAAGTATCCGTGGTGCTGGCCGCCGAACTTCTCGACCAGCGGAATCCACAGTTTTCCGTAGTGTTCAAACTCTTTCAGCTTGCTGGTGTTGAGCACATAGCGCAGGTAGATGGTGACGGCCATGGGGCTCAGCCTTCGGTATGGCGCAGGCGGTACGGTTCTTCGAAGTCCAGAAAGTCCTTCTCGGCCAGCGCCTCGTCGATCCAGGCTTTGACGCCGGGCAGGGCGCGCACGCGGTCCACATAGGCCTGGATGGGCGCAGGCATGGGCAGGGCGTAGGTGTGCAGCCGCATGCACACGGGGGCGAAGTAGGCATCGGCCACGGTGAAGTCGCCAAACAGCAGGGGGCCGCCGTGCTCCTGCAGCAACGCACTCCACATCTCCACCAGGCGCTGCACGTCGGCGCGCACGCCCGGCTTGTCGCGCCAGATCAGGGCGCCGGCGTTGCTAAGGTCGGCCTCGATGTTCATGGGGCAGTGGCTGCGCAGGGCGGTGAAGCCGCTGTGCATCTCGGCGCAGACGCTGCGGGCGCGTGCGCGGGCCTTGGCGTCGGTGGGCCAGAGCTTTTTGTCGGGATGGGTTTCGGCCACGTATTCGGCAATCGCCAGTGTGTCCCACACCACCAGGTCGCCATCGACCAGCACGGGCACCTTGGCAGTCGGGCTCACGGCGCCGATGGTGCGCTTGAACTCGGATTGCGCGTCAAAGCTGTCAAAGCGCACGCGCACTTCTTCAAAGACGATGCCCGCCTGCTTGAGCAGCACCCAGGGGCGCATGGACCAGGACGAGTAGTTCTTGTTGCCGATGTAGAGCTTGAGCATGGTGGGCACCTGAAATGAAGAGGTCAGCCCGCCATGCTAGCCGCTGCGGCGCGCGCCAGCGATGCGAAAAACCGGCCCGACTGATGCGCGGCAGGCATCATAGGCCTTGGTGCCGCCCTGCAAGTGCCCGTAGGCGGCCTGCTGCGCGGTCGCCCACAGGCTCCGAAGGGTCAGACCGGCCAGACCACGCCGTTGTCGTTCAGGATGGCATCGAGTGGCAGGTCGAACTCCTCGGGCTCGAACTCGTCCAGGTAGCCATGGGTAAAGCCCAGGCCCACCGTGAAGGGCTTGGGCTGCAGCGTGGCCAGCGTGCGGTCGTAAAAGCCGCCGCCGTAGCCCAGCCGGTAGCCGCCGGCGGCGTAGCCCACACAGGGCACAAACAGCAGCGTGGGCACGATGACTTCGGTGTCCTTGGGCTTGGGGATGCCGTAAGCGTCTTCTTCCATGGGGCAGCCGGGGTACCAGGCGTGGAAGGTGAGGGTCTTGTGCTGCTTGTTGACCACCGGCAGGCCGATGCGGCGGCGCAGGGGCTCGTCCAGCAGCTCGCCGTCTTCCTTCCAGCGGTGCAGGGCGGGCAGGGGGTCGAACTCGCCCTTGATGGGCCAGTAGGCGCCGATCACCGTGTCCGGCCGGTTCACCAGCCAGATGCGCATCACCTGCTGTAACAGGTCGGCCCGCTGTAGGCGGTCGGGCAGGTTGAGGCGTTCTTCTATCAATGTGCGCCGAAGGGCTGCTTTGTCCATCAGATAATTCCCCCATGCAATTTCTCAGAGCGATTCTGACACCCCTTGTGGCCGCCACCCTGCTGGCCGCCACCGCGCCGCTTGTCATGGCGCAAAACCGTGGTGACGATACCCTGCTGGAGATGCAGCAGGCGTTCCGCAAGGGCGACCGCAACAAACTCGCGCAGTTGCTGCCCGCTGCGCGCGGCCATGCGCTGGAACCCTGGGCGGCCTACTGGGAGCTGCGGGTGCGCCTGGGCGAGGCGTCGCCGCAGGAGATCCAGTCCTTCATGCAGCGCTACGCCGGCACCTACCAGGAAGACCGCCTGCGCAACGACTGGCTGCTGCTGCTGGGTCAGCGGCGCGACTGGAGCCAGTTTGCCGAGCAGCACCCCAGCTACCGCATGTCGGACGACCGCGAGGTGCGCTGCTACGCGCTGCTCATCGACCACATCAAGGGCACGGCACCCGCCACGGTAGCGGACGATGTGCGCAGCAACTGGTACGCCATCCGCGACGCTGACGACGGCTGCAACCATGCGGCGGGCGAGCTGTACACCGCCAAGAAGCTCTCTGCGCTGGACATCTGGCGCAAGGCGCGGCTGGGTGTGGACGCCAACCGGCCCCGTGTGGTGCGCAATGCCGTCGAAATCGTGGCGCCCGATGCGCTGCCCCAGCTCAAGGAAGCGCTCGACACGCCCAGCAAATACCTGCTCGGCCGGGCCACGGCGCGGGGCAAGGTGCGCCAGGAGCTGATCGTGCTGGCACTGATCAAGCTCGCGGGCAGCGACCCGGATGGCGCTGCCCGCCAGCTCGACAGCAAATGGAGCGTTCACCTCTCGCCTGAGGAGCGCAACTGGACCTGGGGCGTGATCGGCAAGGCGGCTGCGCAAAAGCTGTCCAGCGATGCTGTGGGCTACTTTGCCAACGTCACCAAGGACAGCGACCTCAACGACGATCTGCTGGGCTGGAAGGTGCGTGCCGCACTGCGCGCCGGCCAGTGGAAGGCCGTGGCCAAGGCCGTGGACGCCATGGGCCCTGAAGGCCGCCAGGACAGCACCTGGGTGTACTGGAAGGCGCGTGCGCTGCTGGCCGGCAAGCTCAGCGATGCAGACCGTGCCGAGGCGCGCCAGCTGTTCGAAAGCATTGCGGGCACGCGCGGGTTCTATGAGCAGCTGGCGCTGGAGGAGCTGGGCCAGCGCATCAGCGTGCCGCCTGCGCCGGCCCCCCTCACCGCCGAAGAGAAGGCGGCTGCACGCGCCAACCCGGGGCTCAATCGCGCGCTCTACGCCATTTTGCTGGGGCTGCGCAGCGAAGGTGTGCGGGAGTGGAACTACACCACCAACCTGCACCAGCCCGGCGGCATGCCGGACCGCGAACTGCTGGCCGCTGCCGACTTTGCCTGCCAGAGAGAGGTGTGGGACCGGTGCATCAACACCAGCGAGCGCACCAAGGGCGTGATCGAGGTGAACCAGCGCTTCCCCATGCCGTTCCGCAGCACCGTGGTGGAGCGCGCGCAGGGCATCGGCATCGACCCGGCCTACGTGTACGGCCTGATCCGCCAGGAAAGCCGCTTTGTGATGGATGCCCGCTCGCATGTGGGGGCCTCGGGCCTCATGCAGGTGATGCCCGCCACCGCCCGCTGGACGGCCAAGAAGATCGGCCTTACCAACTTCACGCCCGACCAGATCACCGACCGCGACACCAACATCACCATCGGCACCGCCTACCTCAAGCTGGCGCTGGACGACTTTGCAGGCTCCATGCCCATGGCCGCTGCTGCCTACAACGCGGGCCCTGGCCGCCCACGCAGCTGGCGCAACGGCCCGGTGCTGGACGCCGCCATCTGGGCCGAAAACGTGCCCTTTGCCGAGACACGCGACTACGTGAAGAAGGTGCTGTCCAACACCACCAACTACGCGGCCATCCTCACCGGCCTGCCCCAGTCGCTCAAGAGCCGCCTGGGCACCATTGGCCCGCGCGACGCGAACCTGCCCGAGGTGAACAAGGACCTGCCTTGACACCCGGGTGCTCGCCACGCGGGGGCGAGTGGCATTCGATTTGCTATCAATAGAGGAGCTGAAGGCGCATGTTCAACGAGCGCCTCAGCGGGTTTTTATTCAAAAAAGAGAGGGTGTGATGGGCAAACTGGCATGGATGGCCTGTGTGGCCACAATCGGCGCGGCCGTGGCGTGGAGCGCGGGCGCGCAGGCGCAGCCCGTGTACAAATGGGTGGATGCCGATGGCAAGACCCACTACGGATCGCAGCCCCCGCCCGCCAAGCAGGACGCCGAGCCGCTGAAGCTGCAGAGCAACAACGGCACCAGCGGGGGCAGTGGCTCCTCCAGCGGCAAGGGCGCCAGCGCCAAGGCGGGCCAGCAGTACAACCCTGACGGCACCAAAAAGATCTCCAAGGACGTCGAGGAGTTTGGCGAGGGGCTCAAAAAATCGCTGGGCACCGTGGACAGCAAGCAAGTCCCCCTGAACTGCGCCGTGGCCGTGGACAACATCCACTACCAGGCCGACCTGATGCTGGAGGTGGGTCAGAAGAACGTGCGGGACGGCTACATGACCCAGGCGGCTTTCGATGCCACGGCCCCCAAGATCCGCGAAGCCAAGGGCAAGTACAGCGTGTCCGACTGCCAGGGCGCATCGGGCAACAAGAAGTCGTTTTACCAGTGCATGTCCAGCAGCAAGAACCACGTGACGGGCTGCGACAAGCAATACAAACATTGAGGGCGTTGGGCCGACCTTCTCGGTCGGCTTGAGCCTGTGGCAGTGTGTTCAACCCCGCAGGTGCGCAGGTGCAGGCACCACGCCTCACACGTTGTGCAGCACCTCGCCCTGGCGTACCGCAGCGCCTGACCGCACCAGTTCATCCGCCAGGCTCTGTAGCCATTCGGCCTCGGTCTGGGCTGCAAAGTGGCGCGCGCGCAGCATGCCGAAATACGGCGTGGCCTGCGCCCAGGCCGTGAGGTCGGGGATGCCGATCTGCTGCCATTCGAGCAGCTTGTATTTCAGCAGCACCTTGGCCGCGTAGAGCGCGTGTTTGCCCGGGTTGCGCACAAAGCCGTCCAGGCGGCGGCGGGCGCCGTCGATGGCGCGGGGCGCATCGGCAAACACGGGGCCGTGCCCCGGGATCACGACCTGCGGCGACAGCGCCTCAATCAGGTCCAGCGTGGCACCCACCTGGGCAAAGGCATCGTCGCCCTCCAGTTCGGGGAACACCACGCCAAAGCCGTTCTCCCATAGGGCATCGGCTGAGATCAGCACGCGGCCCTGGGGCTCGAACAGCACCACCGAATGGGGGTCGTGCCCGGGCGCGGCGTGCACCTGCCAGGGCTTGTCGCCCAGCAGCACACACGAGCCCGGCACCAGCAGCGTGTCGGCCCGAAAGGGTGGGCACTCCTGCCCGGTGGGCGTGTAGCTCAGCGCGTAGGCATCCCACTGGCGCACATGGTCGGCCTGGCCGGGCGGGATGGCGGTGAGCACGCTGGGCCAGGTCTTTTGCAGCGCGGCGTTGCCGCCGCAGTGGTCGCTGTGCAGGTGGGTGTTGAGGATGCGGTCCAGCGCGCGGCCCTGCAGCGTGCCGCGCACCAGGTCAACGGTTTGATCGGCATGGCTGCAGTAGCCGGTGTCCACGATGGCCGTATCGTGCTGGCCGATGAAGAGGATGTTGTTGGCCGACAGCCAGCCGCGTTCGAGGACGGTGATTTCGGGGGGCAGGAGGTCGTGGGGCTCGGAACTGGGCATGGGGGCAGGCAATAGGTGATGCCCCAGCGTACCCCAGGTGCGCCCTGCCAGACGTTCTCCAAAACCCGCAACGCCCGGCCTGCGGCGAGCCTGGCGGGTTTCACAACGTCAGAACCTCAGAAGGTCACGCCCGCCACCAGGATCACGTTGGCGTACGGCGTGCACTCGCCCGTGCGCACCATCACGCGGGCTTGCTGCGTCAGGCGCTTGAAGTCCTCGTGCGAAACCGCCTGGGGCGTGACCGGCAGCTGGCACCAGGCGGGCAACTGGCCGCCGTTGCGCTCCATGGCTTCGGTGGCGATCACGGCCTTTTCGACCTGCATTTCTTCCAGCACCACCCGCAGCACATCCGCCACGGCGGGGATGCCAGGCGTGAGCGCCAGGTCAACGCGGCGCGGGCCGTTGGGGATGGGCAGGCCCACGTCGCCGATCACCAGCATGTCGCCGTGGCCCAGGGTGGCGATGGCGTGGGAGAGTTCGGCGTGCAGCAGGGCGGTGCGTTTCACAGGGGGCTCCAGGCGGGCGGTTGGGGGCTGTGCGCCACGGCGGCGCGGGTGGGGATGGAGGGCTGGGCGCCGGGCTGGGTGACGCACAGCGCCGATGCGCGGATGCCTTCGCGCACGGCGGCGTCCAGTGGTTCGCCGCGTGCCAGGGCTACGGCCAGCGCGCCCAGGAAGGTGTCACCAGCGGCCGTGGTGTCCACGGCTTTCACGACGAGGCCCGGGTGGTAGCGGTTGCCTGCGGCGTCGGCGGCTACGGCGCCTGCCGCGCCCAGGGTCACCACCACCTGGGCGGGGCCCTTGGCGCGCAGGGCTTGTGCGGCCTGCGCGGCATCGGCGGGCGTGGTCACGTTCTGGCCCGCCAGCGCAGCGGCTTCCACCTCGTTCACGACCAGCGTGTGAACCCGCGGCCACAGGGCCTCGGGCAGGGGCTGGATGGGCGAGGGGTTGAGCACCACGGGGCAGCCAGCGGCATGCGCCATCTCGGCGGCGGCCAGCACCTGGGGCAGGGGCGTTTCAAACTGCAGCACCAGGCCGCCTGCGCCTTGCAGCGCGTTGCCCAGCGCGGCGGCATCCAGCACAAAGCGGCCATTGGCGCCGGGCACGACCACGATACGGTTCTGCCCTGTCGCTTCCACCGTGATGGCGGCTACGCCGGTGGTGGTTGCGGTGTCGGTCTGCACGCCGCTGTGGTCAATGCCGTCGGCATCGAGCCCGGCGCGCAGGGTGTGGCCGTAGCCGTCGTCGCCCACGCGGCCGAACAAGGCCACCTGGGCGCCCTGGCGCGCGCAGGCCACGGCCTGGTTGCCGCCTTTGCCGCCGGGCACCAGGTGCAGGGCGTCGGCCAACACGGTTTCGCCAGGGCCCGGTGCGTGCTGTACCTGCAGCACCAGGTCCATGTTCAGGCTGCCGACGACGGCGATGCGGGGTGTGTGGATGGTGCTCATGATGCACCTCCTGGCGCATGGGCCGTGGAGGCGCGCACGCGCAGCTCGGGCTGCAGCATCACCTTGCGCGCGTCCTGGCGCTTGCCGTCGATGCGCTCCAGCAGCATGTCCACGGCCAGCGCGCCGATGCGCTGCTTGGGCTGGGCCACAGTGGTGAGCGGCGGGCTGGTGAAGGCGGTGAGTTCGATGTCGTCAAAGCCGACGATGGACAACGCCTCGGGCACGCGCAGGTCGCGCTCGTGCGCGGCGCACAGTGCGCCCATGGCCATGAGGTCGTTGCAGACGAAGACGGCGGTGGGGGGCTCGGGCGCGCGCAGCACGGCGTGCATGGCTTCGTAGCCGCCCTGGCTGGTGAAGTTGCCATGCCACAGCAGGCCCTCGCCGGTGCCGCAGCCCGCATCGGCCAGCGCGGTGCGCCAGCCAGCGATGCGCTGTTCGCTGGGGGCAATGCCTTCGGGGCCGCCTATGCAGGCAATGCGGCGGTGGCCCAGCGACAGCAGGTGGCGCGTGGCCAGCAGGCCGCCCTGCATGTGGGCGGTTTCCACCAGGTCGCAGGGCTGTTGCTCGGCGATGTCGATTTCGCGGTCCACCAGCACGGTCGGGATGGACAGGCCCGCGAGCTGCGTGGCCAGCGTGGCGTCGTGCCCGGTGGAGACCACGATGAGCCCGTCAATGCGCCGCTCGGCCAGCACCTGCAGGTAGGTGCCCTGGCGGTGCGCCTCGTCGTTGGTGTTGCACAGGATGACGTTGTAGCCCGCGCCAAAGCAGCGGTCTTCCACGCTGTGCACGATCTCGGCAAAGTAGGGGTTGGAGCTGTTGGGGATGAGCATGCCCAGCGTGCGCGTGTTGTTGCTCTTGAGGCTGCGCGCGATGGCGCTGGGCACGTAGCCCAGAGCGCGGATGGCGGCCTCAACCCGTTCGCGCCCCTCGGGGCTCACGCGGCGGGTGCCGTTGACCACGTGCGACACCGTGGTGACCGACACCTCGGCGTGGCGCGCAACGTCCTTGATAGTAGCCATGCAAAAAGAAGAATGAGGTCGTTGTGGGTGGGGCGGCTGGATGCGGGGTCAGTCTCTCAGACCTTGGCGCGGCGCTGGCGCAGCGTGTCCACAATGACGGCCGCCACGATCACAAAACCCGTGATGATGCGCTTGCTGGGCTCGCTGGCGCCCACCTGGGCCAGGCCCGCCTCCAGCACCGCGATGATGAGCACGCCAAACGCAGTGTTCACCACCGAGCCGCGCCCGCCCATCAGGCTGGTGCCGCCAATCACCACGGCCGCAATCACCTGCAGCTCCATGCCGGTGCCCGCGTTGGGGTCGGCGGCTTCGAGCCGGGCGGATTGCATCAGCCCCGCCAGGCCCGCCAGCAGGCCGGTCATGGCAAACACGATGACGCGGATGGGGCGCGGGTCCACGCCTGCGAGGCGCATGGCTTCTTCATTGGTGCCAATGCCCACCACGCAGCGGCCGAATACGGTGCGCGACAGCACCAGCTGTGCCACCACCACCAGCACCACGGCCAGCAAGAAGGCGAACGAGATGCCGCCAAAGAACGGCGCCGACAGCCACGAGATTGCATCGCCCACGTACTGCGTGCGCGAGTCGGTCACCACATAGGCGCTGCCGCGCACGGCTTCCAGCATGCCCAGCGACACGATGAACGAGGGCAGTCGCCACGCCACCGAAATGGTGCCCGTGATGGTGCCGCACACCAGGCCCGTGGCCAGTGCCAGCGCGGCGGCGGCGGGCACCGTCCAGCCCCATTGCAGGATGGCGGCGGCCGAGGTGGCGGCGGCCAGCGCCATCACCGAGCCCACCGACAGGTCGATGCCCGCAATGATGAGCACAAAGGTCATGCCCACCGCCATCACGGCCAGGGCCGGGATTTCGTTGGCGATGGTGATGAAGGTCTCGGCGCTCCAGAAGTATTCGGACAGCGACGAGAACAGCGCCACCATGCCCGCCAGCACGGCCATCAGGCCCAGGTACGTACCCAGCTGGCTGCGCCAGACCGAGGAGGAAGAGGGCGCCGCAGCGGGCGCGGCAGATGCGGAGGGGGCGTTCATGCGGTGACAGGAGAAGAAGTGGAAGGGGTGGTGCTGGTGCGTCCGCCGGGCTCGGAGAACGCGGCCGCCAGCAGCGATTGCTCGGACCACTCGCCGCGCTCGAACACGGCCACCAGGCGGCCCGCGCTCATCACGCCGATGCGGTCGGCCATGGCCATGAGCTCGCGCAGGTCGGACGACACCATGAGAAGCGCGCGGCCCTCGGCGGCCATCCGGTCCAGCTCGCCATACAGCTCGGCGCGCGCGCCCACGTCCACGCCGCGCGTGGGTTCATCGAGCAGCAGCACGCGGCCTTCGCGGTGCAGCCAGCGGGCGAACACCACCTTTTGCTGGTTGCCGCCCGAGAGTTGCCCTACGGGTTGTTCCGGGCCGTGGCAGCGCACGCGCAGGGTGCGGATGAAGCCCTGCACCAGGCGGCTTTCCAGCCCGCGCTGCAGCCAGCCGCCGCGCGATACGGCCGACAGGTCGGACAGCGTGGCGTTAACGCGGATGGGCTGCGAGAGCAACAGGCCCTGGGATTTGCGGTCTTCGGTGACCAGGCCGACTCCGGCGGCAATGGCCTGCAGCGGCGACGCAAAGCCCCGGTGCCAAGTGCGCGGTGCGGTGGGCGCTGGTGCGGGTGGTTTTGCTATGTTTTGTGTAGCTACTAGCGAATGATCTACTAGCGCTTGCGGCTGTTTTTGCTCTGAAGTCGGGTGCAGCGTCACGCTGCCACGGTCTGCCCGGTCGGCGCCAAACAGCAGGCGGACCAGCTCGGTGCGGCCCGATCCAACCAGCCCGGCAATGCCGAAGATCTCGCCCGCGCGCAGCTCCAGGCTCACGTCCTGCACGGCGGTGCCCCGGCCCAGGTTGTCAGCGCTCATCACCACGGGGCCCACAGGGCGGCGCGGGCGGTGGTCCAGGTCGCTCACCACGCGGCCCACCATGCGCTGCACCAGGTCGTCTTCGCTCATGCCCGCCATGGGGCGCACGTCCACCAGGCGGCCGTCGCGCAGCACGGCCACGCGGTCGGCAATGCGGCGCAGTTCTTCGAGCCGGTGCGACACATAGATGATGGCCACGCCGCGTGCGGTGAGGTGCGCAATCTGCTCAAACAGGTAATTGGTCTCGCGCGGCGTGAGCATGGCCGTGGGCTCGTCGAGCACCAGGATGCGCGTGTCGTCCTGCAGGTTGCGCGCAATCTCCACCATCTGCTGCTGGCCGATGCCCAGCTGCGAGACGGGCGTGGCGGGGTCGATGGTATCGAGCCCGATCTTGGCCAGCTGCGCACGGGCGGCGGCGTGCAGCACATCGCGCTGCAGCCAGCCGAGGCGGTGCGGCAGGCGGCCCATCAACAAATTCTCGGCCACGGTGAGCGTGGGCACAAGGCCCAGCTCCTGCATCACCATGCGCACGCCGTGGCGCTCGGCATCGCGGCGCGACGAGGGCGCGTACGCCTGTCCCGCCAATTGCATGCCGCCGCGCGTGGGCTGTTCTAGCCCGCAGAGGATCTTGGACAGCGTGCTCTTGCCCGCCCCGTTCTCCCCGGTCAGCGCCAGCACCTCGCCCGCAAACAACTCCACGTTCACGCCATCGAGCACGGTGGCGGTGTAGTCCTTGCCCACGGCCTGGATGGCGAGCAGGGGCGTGCGTGGTGAGTCGGGTGACGGGCTGGGCATGGCAGTGTGTACAGTTTTTAATTTTGCAGCGGTGAACAAAGCTCAGCGAAGCGGTTCTGGCTAGGCGCCGTGTCGCAGGCAGTACTGGAAGTACGACAAGACACGGCAACAACGCCAGAAGAGCTTTGTTCTCCGCGCCCGGGCTTACTTGCTGTCTTTAGTCACCAGCACCACATCCGTCTTCACCGTGGCGGGCAACTGGTTTTGCGGCGTCTTGGCGGCCAGGGCCTTCTGCGCGAGTTCGATGCCGAACACGGCCTGCTTGGCGGCGTACTGGTCGGCGGTGGCCAGCACGCGGCCGTCGGCCAGCATGGGCTTGATGGCACCGATGTTGTCGTAGCCCACCACCTGCACCTTGCCGGTCTTGCCAGCGGCCTTCACAGCGGCCACGGCGCCCAGGGCCATGCTGTCGTTGCCCGCCAGCAGGGCGACGAGGTCAGGGTGCTCGCGCATCATGCCGGCGGCCACGGTGTTGCCCTTTTCAATCTCCCAGTTGCCGGACTGCACGCCCACCACGGTGATGTTGGCGGCCTTCATGGCGTCCTGGTAGCCCAGGGTGCGCTGCTGCGCATTGAACGTGGTGGACACGCCTTCGATGATGCCGACCTTGTCACCGGCCTTCAGCGTCTTGGCCAGGTGGTCGCCCACGAGCTTGGCGCCTGCACGGTTGTCGGGGCCCACGAAGGGCACGGTGATGTTCTTTTCCTTCAGCGCATCGGCATCGAGCTGGTTGTCGATGTTGACCACGAGGATGCCCTTGTCGATGGCGGACTTGACCACGGGCACCAGCGCCTTCGAATCCGCCGGGGCCAGCACGATGGCGTTGACCTTTTGCGCCACAGCCTGTTCGATCATCTTGATCTGCGCCGCCGTGTCGGTCTCGTTCTTGATGCCGTTGGCCACCAGCGTGTATTCCTTGGCATGGGCCTTCTGGTGCGCCTTGGCGCCGTCTTCCATGGTGCGGAAGAACTCGTTGGCCAGCGACTTCATGATGAGCGCGATCTTGGGCTTGTCCTGCGCAAATGCAGGGCTGGCCAGCAGGCTGCCCACAACGGCGAGGGCGGCGGCGGTCTGAACGGAACGGCGGGTGAACTTCATGGGGGTTGTCTCCAGGTTGGAATGTGGATAAAGGCAACGCTGAACAAGCCTCTCGCGCCCGGCGCATCCCTGGCTCAGCACGGTCTGCAGCGTCGCAAATCCTCGCGATAGCTACGGCTATCGCTGTGGTTTGCGCCTTGCAGCCCATCCCGATCCAGGGCCCGCCGCATCGCGGAGGCTTATTCAGCGTCGCCCTCAGGCGACCGACAGCCCGGAGAGAAACCCCCGGCAGACTCCGCAAGAAAGGAGCGCCTGCGGCTGCCCGGTGCCTTGTCGCGATCGGGATGATAACGAAAGCAAACGTTTGCGCAAACGTTTGCTAATCAGTAAAAACCCGGAGATGCCGATATTGGAGGATCTGGAGCACGCCGGCGGTTTGCAGTTTTTGCGCCCAAGAAAAAGGGCGCCGAAGCGCCCTGGGGGAGGTTGCCGGGTGCGGCGTTCGGGCCGCCGCGCCCATGAACAAGGTCAGGCCTTGCGCAGTTCCCTGCGCAGAATCTTGCCCACATTGCTCTTGGGCAGCTCGTCGCGGAACTCGATGTACTTGGGGCGCTTGTAGCCGGTGAGGTTCTGGTGGCAGTAGTTGGCCACTTCGTCCTCGGTCAGGGCTGGGTCGCTCTTGATGATGAACACCTTGATGGCCTCGCCCTGCTTTTCGTCGGGCACGCCGATGGCCGCGCATTCGACCACGCCGGGGCACAGGCTGATGACCTGCTCCAGCTCGTTGGGGAACACGTTGAAGCCGCTCACCAGGATCATGTCCTTCTTGCGGTCGATGATGCGGGTGTAGCCCTGCGGGTCCATGATGCCGATGTCGCCCGTGCGCATGAAGCCGTCGGGCGTGAAGGCCTTGGCGTTCTCTTCGGGCTGGTTGTAGTAGCCCACCATCACATTGGGGCCGCGGATGCAGATCTCGCCCGACTCGCCCTGGGGCAGGCTGTTGCCTTCGTCGTCCTTGATGGCAATGTCGATGCCCGGCAGCGGCAGGCCGATGTTGCCGCTGAAGGTGGTGCTGATCACCGGGTTGTTGGTGCCGATGGCGCAGGTCTCGCTCATGCCCCAGCCTTCGATCATGGTGCTGCCGGTCACCTTCTGCCACTGCTTGGCCGTGCCCTCGCTGGCCGCCATGCCCCCGGCCTGCGACACGCACAGGTGCGAGAAGTCCAGCGTCTTGAACTGCGGGTTTTGCAGCAGCGCGTTGAACAGCGTGTTCACCGCAGGCAGCATGTGGAAGGGGCGCTTCTTCAGTTCGGCGATGAACTTGGGAATGTCGCGCGGGTTGGGGATGAGCGTGAGGCTGGAGCCCTGGCGGATGGCCAGCAGGCACAGCGTGAGCGCGAAGATGTGGTACAGCGGCAGCGCGGCAATGCTGTTGGCCTTGGAGAGGTCACCCACCTTGGACAGCGCGGGCGTGAACCAGGCCTCGGCCTGCAGCGTGGCGGCCACGATGTTGCGGTGGGTGAGCACCGCGCCTTTCGACAGGCCCGTGGTGCCACCGGTGTACTGCAGAAAGGCAATCGAATCCAGCGTGGCCTGGCTGGGTGCGAGCGACTTGTGCTCGCCCAGCGACAGCGCCTTCTTGAACGTAACCACCTTGCGCCCATTGGACAGCGGCAGGTCATACGCAGGCACCATCTTGGCCAGGTGGCGCACGGCAAAGGTGATCCATTTGCCAAACCAGAAGCCCAGCAGGTCGCCCATGGACGCCATCACCACATGCTTGACGGCGGTGTGGTCCACGACCTCGGCCAGCGTGTGGGCAAAGTTCTCCAGGATCACGATGGCCGTGGCGCCCGAGTCCTTGAGCTGGTGCTCCAGCTCGCGCGCGGTGTACAGCGGGTTTACGTTCACGCAGGTGTAGCCCGCGCGCAGCACGGCGGCCATGGTCACGCCAAACTGCGGGATGTTGGGCAGCATGATGGCCACGCGCGCGCCGGGCTCCAGCCCCAGGCTCTGCAGATAGGCGCCCAGCGCGGCCGAGCGGCGCTCCAGCTCGCCATAGGTCATCCACTGGTCCATGCAGACCGAGAACGGGCTCGATGCGTGTTTGCGGAACGACTCTTCCAGCAGGTGGGCCACAGAGCGGTATTGCTCGGGCTTCACGTCGTGCGGGACGCCCGGGGGGTAGCTCTTGAGCCAGATCTTTTCCATGCGCTTGATTCCTTCGGTGCCAAATGCCGTTGATAGGTGGGCACAGATTGTGGAAGGCGGGCGCGTTGCGGGCTATCGGGCTTGTCCTAGTGTGTGGTTAAGCTGGGTCCCGCAGGTGACAGGGTCGGCATCGAAGAGCAAATCCATCAGCGCCCGCTCGCGCTGCTCGATGGTGGCCAGAAACTGCTCCACCCCGCCGCGCTGGCGTGCGAGCTGGCCGAAGGTGTCAAACCCGGCCTCCAGAAACTTCTGCAGCGCGCCCATGCCCGCCGCGTTGGCCGGGCCGCGCATCATGCGCAGCATCATCCGCAGCCCGGGCGTGCGCGTGAGGCGCGCCAGGTCATTGCCCATGGCCAGCACGCGCTGTAACTGCTGCTGGCGCGCATGGCGCTGGCCCACGGTGCGCCACGCGGCGGTGTAGCGGGCGGCGTTGTTGGCCGCGTCGGCCCCCTGCACAAGCCAGGCGCGGCCCATGTCCTGGTCCAGCTCCTCTGTCTGCGCGTGCAGCACGGCCAGGGCCACGGCCGCGTTGACGACCGGCTGGGGGAACATGGTCTGCAGCGTGCCCGCGATGCGGCCAAACTGCTGGTCGCGGTCGGTGTAGTCGGTGTCGCTGTACAGCTCTTCCAGAAAAAAGCGCGCTGCGGGACCGAACGCAGGCGAGTCCATCAGGTCCGCATAGGTGCCCCGAAAGCGCCGCGCCTGCAGGCTTTTGACGCTGCCCACCGCCGCCCCCAATGCCGGGTCGCCTGTGCGGTGCAGGCGCAGGGCGGTCACGTCGGCGATGCAGTCGCGGATGGTCTGGGCGGCATCCATGGGGTGGGGTCCTTTCAGCGTTCTGCGGGGTGCGGTGTCGGGCGGTGGTCAGACCGCACAATGCGGCTGGTCGATTACAACATTTGCCCTTACCACCATGATCGCGCGCTGGCAACGAATCCTTCTCCTGTGCATCCTGCTGGCCATGGCCGCCTGGCTGGTGTGGCAATGGCCCCATTCACCGTTGCGTGCTGTGCTTGTGGCACTGGTGCCGCTCAGCATTTACCTGGTGGTGATGGCGGTGGAGTTTGTGCTGATGCATTTCACCAACCGTACCGACGCTGCGCCCCGTGCCCGCCTGTCGCAGGTGGTGGGTGCCTGGTGGGCCGAGGTGTGGGTGGCGCTGCTGGTCTTCTGCTGGCGCCAGCCGTTTCGCCACCAGTCCGTGCCCGACTGGCTGCCTGCGCAGCCGACCGGAAAACGCGGCGTGGTGCTGGTGCACGGCTTCATGTGCAACCGGGGTTTGTGGCTGCCGTGGTTTGCGCAGCTGCAGGCGCGGGGGCATGCCTATGTCGCGGTCAATCTGGAGCCGGTGATGGGCTCGATTGACGAGTACGCGGACATCATTGAAGACGCTGTGCGCAAGGTGACGGCGGCCACGGGGCAGGCGCCGGTGTTGTTGTGCCACAGCATGGGGGGCTTGGCGGCGCGGGCGTGGTTGCGGGCGCACCAGGCGGATGGGCGGGTGCACCGGGTGTTGACGTTGGGCACACCGCATGGGGGCACGTGGCTGGGGCGTTTCAGTCGCGCGGTGAATGGGCGGCAGATGAGCTTGGCGGGGGACTGGGTGGTGGCGTTGCAGCGGGCGGAGCCTGCGGGGCGGGCGGCGTTGTTTACCTGCTGGTATTCGAACTGCGACAACATCGTGTTTCCGGCGACTACAGCGGCGTTAGCGGGGGCGGAACACCGGTTGGTGGAAGGGGTGGCGCATGTGCAGATGGCGTTTGACCCTGGGGTGATGGCGGCTTGTCTGGAGGAGGTTGAATTGGTTCGGAGTGATCCGCTGTTTAAGTCAAACTGATAGCTCAGGCGTGCGTGACCCACTGCGCATGCTCCAGCTCATTGAGGTGCGGCAGCGTGTTGAAGGTCTGCAGCATCAATCGCTTGGGCGAGATGGAGAACTCCGTCACCGCGCTGTTGCGGATGCGCATGTTCAGCGCAATGGTGACCTCGGGCGCCGTGCCCAGCACTTCGCCCACAGCGGTGGAGATGGGGCCGCCGCTGCTCACCAGCAGCACGTTCTGGCCTGCGTGGTGGTGGCGCACATGGTCCAGCGCGCTGCGCACACCGGCCGAAAATTCGTTCCAGCTGGGCATGCCCTGGGGGCTGATGACACCTGCCATCCACTGCGCCAGCGCGTCGCACAGGATGCGGAAGTGCGCGCGGTAGCGCTCGGGCGTGTCGGCCGGGCCCAGGGGCTGGGGGTGGATGGCGGCGATCAGCGCGTGGCTGTCGTATTCGTTGAGGCCTGGCAACTGCAGCGCATTGGGCGTGGTCTGCAGGCCCTCGGCAATGCCTTCCAGCGTCTGTGTGTGGCGGCGCAACGTGCCGGTGATGACGGCGTCAAACCCCAAGCCGCGTGCGCGCCAGTGTTCGCCCAGGCGCACTGCCTGCTGGCGGCCCAGCGCGCTGAGCTGGTCGTAGTCTTCCGCGCCAAACGAGGCCTGGCCGTGGCGCACGAGGTAGAGAGTTCCCATCCGGCGGATTGTGATCAGAACCCGCCGCAGGCGTTTGTCGCAAAAGCGACCGATGCTATTAAATGTGTAGCTTTTTTCGGTTAAATCTGCAAGGGCTTCAGCCCGCCAGAACGTTGCCGAACATGGGCGCATCCACGTTGCCGCCCGTCAACGCCAGGCCCACGTGCAAACCCGGTAGCTGGTCGCGTTCCTGCAGCGCTGCTGCCAGTGCGGCGGCGCCCGCACCCTCCGCCACGTTGTGGGTGTCGGTAAAGATCGCGCGCATGGCGGCGGCCACTTCGGCGTCGCTCACCTGCACGATGTGGTCGATGTGTGGCGCCATCACGGCCAGAGCCTCGGCGTCGGCCACGCGGCAGGCCATGCCGTCGGCGAGCTGGGTGGTCACCGGTGCTTCGACCACATGGCCAGCGGCCAGCGAATCGGCATAGGTGGTGGCGTGGCTGCTGACCACGCCGACCACGCGCACGGGGTGCTGCAGCGCGAGCTTGGCGGCGATGGCCGAGCACGCGCCCGAACCCTGGCCGATGGGCACGTACACCACGTCGAGCTGGGGCACGGCGCGCAAAAACTCCCACCAGTAGGTGCTCACCCCGCGCAGCAGGTCGGGGTGGAAGCTGGGCACCATGTGGGCGCCGCGCTGGGCCGCGAGCTGCATGGCGTGTTCGCGCGCCTCCTGAAAGTCGTCGCCGTGTTCGATGAGCGTGACGCCCAGCGCGCGCATGGCGGCGTTCTTCTCCACCGAGTTGCCGCGCGGCACGACGATGGTGCAGGCCACGCCGTGGCGGCGCGCGGCCCAGCCCATGCTTTGGCCGTGGTTGCCGCGTGTGGCGCTGATGACCTCTTGGGGCAGCGCGCCGCGCTGGGCGAGCTGGTCAAAGTAGGTCAGGCCGCCCCGGATCTTGAACGCGCCCACGGGCGTGTGGTTCTCGTGCTTGAGCCAGCAGTCGGTTCCCAGGCGCTGGCTGAGCAGGCCCCAGCGGTACTGGGGCGTGGCGGCGAAGTCGCGGTACACCACCTCGGCAGCGGCTTCGATGTCGGCCAGGGTGGGCAGCAGGGCGGTGGGGTCGAGGCGGGTGTTCATGCGGCGGCTTTCTTTTCAGTCAACAGTTTGAGGGCGAGCAGACCGAGCACGGTGCCCATGAAGTAGCGCTGCGCACGCATCCAGGCAGCGTTGCGGTTGAGGAACAGCGCCACGCGGGCGGCGCCCAGCACCAGCAGGGCGTTCACGGCGGCACTGGTGCCGATCTGCACGGCGCCCAGCGTCAGGCTTTGCAGCAGCAACTGGCCGCGCTCGGGGTGCAGAAACTGGGGGAAGAACGACAGGTAGAACATGGCCACCTTGGGATTCAGCAGGTTGGTCATGAAGCCCATGAGGAACAGCGTGCGTGGGCGGTCGTGCGGCAGGTTGCGCGCTTCAAACGGCGCGACGCCCCCCGGTTTGACGGCCTGCCAGGCCATCCACAGCAGATAGGCAGCACCGACGTAGCGGATGGCGTCAAACGCCAGCGGCACGGCCGCCAGCAGCGCGGTGAGGCCCAGTGCCGCTGCCAGCAGGTGCGCGACAAAACCCAGCACCACCCCCGTCAGCGAAATGAGCCCGGCACGCGGCCCCTGGGTGAGGCTGCGCGAGACGCAGTACACCATGTTGGGTCCCGGCGTGAGTACCAGCACGAGGGCGGCGAGCGCGAAGAACAGCAATTCCTGCAACGAAAACAGCATGGCGGTTTACTCCTGGGGGGTGAGCGAAGTGAGGGTGACGGGGCCCCGTGGCGTGGAGAGTTGGGCACTGAGGCGCGGAGCGGCGCCCGGCGTGACGAGGACGGAGGTGGCGACACCCACGGCGGTGCACGCGACCTGCAATGTGGCGGCTTGCAGGTGCTGCAGTGCGAGTTGTTCCAGCTGCACGCCGCTCGCGGGCAGGCTGTCGCAGGGGTGCACGGCGCCCCACTGGATGAGGGTGGGCAGGCATCCGTCCATCAGGCGCAGGCCGTCGTCCCGCACGGTGATCTGCCACTGCAGCAGGCCATGGGGCGTGGGGCGGCTGGCGGTGATGACGGCGCCGCGATCCATGTCCAGCGCCGACAACGCGGTGCACGCGGCCTCCACGTCGGGCACGCTCGCCACCCAGTGGATGAGCTGGGGGCCGTGTTGGGCCACCTGGGCCTGCAAATTGGCGTCATCCATGTCAAACCAGCGTCTTGCGTTGGTGGATATTGCCTTGGATGCTCCTGGGTTGATAGCAATGATCTCCAGGTAGGCGCGCGGATGCGTGGGGCTTGCGACGTTGAAGATGCGGTTGTGCGTGCCCATCAGCGGGTGTTCGCCGCCCGCCGTGGGAGTGACGCCCAGCGTGCGTTCGCACCAGGCCACACCGCTGGCCAGGTCGGCCGCCAGCACGACCAGGTGGTCCACGCAGGCGGGTTGCTGGGTGGAGGTGGCGGTCACAGCAGCACCTCACCGGCCATGCAGGTGACCGAGCTGCCGCCGACCCAGATGGTGTCGCCGTCCTGTTGCACGTACACCCGCCCGGCGCGCCCCAGGCAGGTGCCTTGGGCGGCCACATATTGGGCGGGGGCCAGCCCGGCGCCGATGAGCCATTGCGCCAGCGCTGCGTTCAGGCTGCCGGTCACGGGGTCTTCGGCCAGGCCGTTGTTGCCGGGGAAGAAGGCGCGCACTTCAAAGGCGATGCCCTCGGCGTCGGTGCTGCCAATGACACCCACCTTGCCACGCGGGCCGACCACGCCCACGTCCAGCTGGCCAAGGATGCTGGCGTCAGGCTTCAGCGCCAGCACCTGCTCGCTGCTGCGCAGCATCACACCCCGCCAGTTGGGGCCGTTGTCGCACCAGGCGTGGTGCAGGATGTCGCTGCGCGCCACGCCCAGGCCCCGGGCAATCAGCGCCACGTCATCTTCGGCCAGCGGGCCGCTTTGGATGAGGGGCGGCGCGGCGAAGGCCAGGCGCTCGCCGTCCTGGCGCAGCGTGACCAGGCCCACGCCACATTCCTGCACCACCTGGCCCGCGACCTGGGGCCGTCCGCCGGCTTGGAGCCAAGCGTGGCAGCTGCCCAGCGTGGGGTGGCCTGCAAAAGGCAGTTCGCGCCCGGGGCAGAAGATGCGCACGCGGTAGTCGGCACCGGCGGCGCGCCCTTCCGGGGTGGGGGGCAGCAGGAAGGTGGCTTCGGACAGGTTGGTCCAGTTGGTGAAGTCCTGCATGGCTTTGGTGCTGAGGCCGGAGCCGTCCAGCACCACGGCAAGAGGGTTGCCACGGTAGGGTGTGGCGGTGAATACATCGACTTGCTGGAACGGGCGTTGGTGCATGGTGGTCAGGTCCTTGGTCAATCAAACGGGCAGGGAAGCGGGGTGGGCCGGGCACGCCGGGGGCTCACCGGGGTGTGGCCCGGTGTGCAAACTGGTGGTTGTGGCTCGGCGCCCTGGCGAGGCCGAGGGGGCAATCAGCCGCTGGTGCGTAGGGCGGTGCGGTACGGGGTCATAGCAGCACCGTGCCTTCAATGCAGGTGACAGCGCGGCCGCCCACCCACAGCTGGTGGTCATCGTCCTGGCGGATGTGTACGCGGCCGGCGCGGCCCAGGCATTCGCCCTGGGCCACCAGGTAGCTGCGGGGGGCGAGGCCGTCGGCAATCAGCCATTCAGCCAGGCTGGCGTTCAGGGTGCCCGTCACCGGGTCTTCAGGGTTGCCCATGGGGGCGGCAAACGCGCGCACCACCACGCCGGGCTGGGCGGTGTTGCTGGCGGCAGGGCCCACATGGATCACGCCCACGTCCTGACCCAGGTCCTTCAGGCGGGCGTGGTCGGGGTGCAAGCCCAGCACCGTGTCGGCGCTGTCGAGCAGCAGGCCCAGCCACACGGGGCCGTTGTCCAGCATCTGCGCGCCCAGAATCTGCTGCGGACGCAGGCCCAGGGCGCTCGCGATCAGTGGCACCAGCGCGGGGCTGGGGGCGCTGCGCTTGAGCGGGGGCGCGGCAAACGCCAGGGTGTCGCCGCTCAGGGCAATGCGCACCAGGCCCAGCGCACATTCCTGGATCACCATGCCGTCTTGTTGCGGGCGGTGGCCCGCCTGCAGCCAGGCGTGGCAGGTGCCCATTGTGGGGTGGCCCGCAAAAGGCAGCTCGCCATTGGGGCTGAAGATGCGCAGGCGGTAGTCGGCCCCGGCCGCGCGCCCGGCGTCGGTGGGCGGCATCAGAAAGGTGGTTTCCGACAGGTTGGTCCAGGCCGCAAAGCGGCGCATGTCGCTGTCGCTCAGGCCGTCGGCATCCAGCACCACGGCCACGGGGTTGCCGTAGCCGGGGCGGTCGCTGAACACGTCGATCTGCTTGAAGGGGCGCTGGTGCATGGAGAGGCTCACGCGAGAGGCTGATCCAACACGCCCCGGGCGCCGGGGCGGGTGCTGACCGTGTTGTACCACCGCTCCAGATGGGGGTGTGCAGGGCGATCTTGCGGCAGGCCCCACCAGCGGTGGATCTCGCAGCCCACTGGGATGTCGGCCATGGTGAACCGTTCACCCGCCATGAAGGGCTGGCGCGCCAGGTGGGCATCGAGCATCGCCATCAGCGGCTCGGTCAGTGCGACCGATGCGGCGATGAGCGCCTCGTTGCGCTGTGCTGCGGGGGTGCGAATCCACTGGAGGAACGCATCACGCCCGGCGGGGTTCAGCGTGGTCTGTTGCCAGTCCATCCACTGTTCGGCCACAAAGCGCGTGGGCAGGTCTTCGGGGTACAGGTTGCCCAGCGAATGCCGGGCGCACAGATAGCGCACGATGGCGTTGGACTCCCACAGCGTGACGCCCGTGTCCTCGTCCTCAATCAGCGGCACCAGACCGTTGGGGTTGAGGCCCAGGTAGCGTGCCTCGCGCACGATGCCGAACTGGCCGCCCGCGTCGGTGCGCTGCACCGAGGGCAGGCCCAGCTCTTGCACGGCCCACACGACCTTGCGCACGTTGATGGACGACAGGCGCCCCCAGAGCCTCAGCATGGTGAATCAGCCCTTGCTCTCGCGGATCGCCGCAGCCAGGGCGGCGATGCCGGTGGCGATCTGCTCCACGGTGGAGGTGACGAACGACAGGCGCAGAGTGCGGTGGTCGGCGTTGTCGGCATAGAAGGCCGCCCCGGGCACAAAGGCCACATTGCGCTCCACGGCCTTGGGCAGCAGCTCGATGGCGCTCATGCCTTCGGGCAGGCGCACCCACAGGAACATGCCGCCGTCGGGGCGGTTCCAGTGCACGCCCAGGCCTTGCATTTCCTTGTCGAGCGCAGCCAGCATGGCCTCGCACTGCTGCTTGTACAGCGCGCGGATGGTGGGCACGTGGCGGTCCAGGAAGCCGTCCTTCATCACCTCGGCCACCAGGCGCTGGTTGTAGCCGGGGGTGTGCAGGTCGGCCGCCTGCTTGGCTTGCAGCAGCTTGGGGTACACGGCCTTGGGCGCCACGATGTAGCCCAGGCGCAGGCCGGGGGCCAGCACCTTGGAGAACGAGCCCATGTAGATGCAGCCCTCGGGGTTGCGGGCCGTGAGCGGGGCGGGCGGCGGGGCGTCGAACCACAGGTCGCCGTAGGGGTTGTCTTCCACCAGGGGCAGGTTCAGCTCGGCGGCGGCGGCCACCAGCTCGGCGCGTCGTGCGTCGCTCATGGTGCGGCCCGTGGGGTTCTGGAAGTTGGGCAGCACGTACAGGAAACGCGCCTTGTCCGCGCCCGTGCCCACCTTGGCGCGCAGGTCGTCGATCAGCACGCCCTGGTCGTCGCTGGCCACGGACACCACGTTGGGCTCCATGGGCGTGAAGGCCTGCAGCGCGCCCAGGTAGGTGGGGGTTTCCACCAGCACGCGGCTGTTTTCGTCGATGAGGATCTTGGCGATCAGGTCCAGCGCCTGCTGCGAGCCGGTGGTGATCAGGATCTGGTCGGCATCCACGTCCCAGGGCAGGAAGTCAGCAATCGCCTGGCGCAGCGGGCCGTAGCCTTCGCTGGCTGCGTATTGCAGGGCGCCGGGTCCGTCATTGGCCAGCACCGCGGCGGACGCGGCGGCAAACGCGGAGACCGGGAAGGTCTTGGGCGACGGCAGGCCGCCCGCCAGGCTGATGATGCCGGGCTTTTCGGTGACCTTCAGGATTTCGCGAATGACCGAGGGGTTCATGCGCTCGGCACGGCGTGCCAGGGTCCACGTGCTGGTGGTGGGAAGGTCGTTCAGTTTCACTCTCGTCTCCTGCGGGTGGCCGCCTGGGCCGCTACGGTTGCAAAGTTGTTGTCAAAAAATGGGTGTGCAGCAGCCCTGGCGGGGGCGTTCACATCTTTTCAGTCCACGATGAACAGGGTGGCGCCCTGTGGGGATGTGGACCGGTGAGGTTCTGCATTGTCCGCCACCTGGTAGCTCATACCCGGTGTCAGGGTGTACTGCCGGCCGTCGGCCAGCTCGGTGTGCAACTCGCCGCTCAGGCACAAGAGCACATGGCCCTTGGTGCACCAGTGGTCGGACACATAGCCGGGTGTGTACTCGACCATGCGCACGCGCACCTCGCCAAATGTCTGGGTGCGCCATAAGGCCTGGCCCGCTTCGGCGCTTTTTTCTTCGCGCGGAATGCTGGCCCAGTCGGTAGTGGCAAAGGGAATGTTGTTCAACTTCATGCTGCGGGCCTTGGGGTGGCGTGGACGGGCATTCTCTTGCCGAGGAACACCGTGGCGATCACGGCCACGGCAAACACCAGGGTGACGGTATCGAGGTGCTCACCCAGCAGCGGCACCGCAAACAGCAGGCTCAAAAAAGGCTGGATGAGCTGGATCTGGCTGACCCGCACGGCACCCAGCGCCAGGGCGCGGTACCACGCAAAGAAGCCGATCCACATCGAGAACAACGCCACGTACAGAAAGCCCGCCCAGCTCATCGCGCCAATGCTGGAGGGCACGGCCGGCGCAAACCACCAGGCCACGGGCAGCGTGAGTGGCAGGCTGCACACCAGCACCCAGCAAATCACCTGCTCGGCCCCCAGCCGGGGTGTGAGGCGGGCGCCCCCGATGTAGCCCAAAGCGCCCGTGGTCATGGCAATCAGCAGGTAGACGTTGGCCGCCCCCAGGTACAGCCCGCCTGCGCGCCACACCATGAAGCCCAGTACCAGCCCGCTGCCCAGTACCGCGCAGGCCCAGAAGCCTGCCGAGGGCCGCTGCCGGTACCACAGCGCACCCAGCAGGGCGGTGGACAGTGGCAGCAGCGCGGTGACCACCGCGCCATGGGTGCTGGGCACGTGGCGCAGTGCCAGCGCCAGAAACAACGGGAAGCCCACGATCACGCCGAACGCTGTGATGCCCAGTAGCGGCCACTCGGCGCGCACCGGCAGGTTCAGGCGCCCCTGTGCGCGTTGCCATAGCTGGTAGCCGATGGACAGCAGCCCCGCCACGGCGGCACGCCCGAACGTGACGAACCAGGGGGACAGCTGGGGTGCATCGGTAGAGCCCACGGCCAGCCGAGTCATGGGCAAGGTGGCCGCAAACAGCGTGACGCCGACCAGGCCCCAGAGCAGGGCTTCTTTTTCCTGTGTGCGGTTCATAGGGTGAGCATCCAATACGCCGTGAGCACCAGCACGAGTGCCAGCGTGCGGTTGAACCACAGCAGCCGGGTGCCCTGCGCCAGCCACTGGCGCAGCAGCGAACCCACCAGCGCATAGACAAAGTTGCTGGTGAAAGCAAACACCATCATCACGCCGCAGATGATGGCCAGGCGCTCCCCGGGGTTGGAGGCAGGCTGCCCGGCGGCGTTGACCACCCAGCCTGCGCTGAGTGTGAGGGCGAGCATCCAGGCCTTGATGTTGACAAACTGCAGGCCCACACCCTGCCAGAAGGTCACGTTCAGGCGCGATGTGTCGATGGCCGTCATCTGGCCGGCGCGGCTGAGCTTGAAAGCCAGCCACAGCATGTAGGCCACGCCCAGCAGCGTCACAGCCCAGCGCAAGGCGGGCACGCCGGTGATGAGGGCTCCCAGGCCCAGGCCGCTGCCCAGCATGAGCAGCGTCCAGCCCGCTGGCACGGCGAGGCAAAAGCGCAGCGCGCGCTTGAGGCCCAGGTTGGCCGCGAGCGCGGTGGACAAGGTGGTGTTGGGCCCCGGCGAAAAGCTCATGGCGGTGCAAAACAGCAGCAGGGCGGTGAGTTCGGCGACGCTCATGGGGAATGGCAGGGGGTTCTTGTCGGATGTGTGGGTTCAATGTAATCTTGCAAACCAATACATGACCAGTACAGTCATTCAGCGCAGTATTGAATCTGTATTGGTTGCGAAGACAGTACACCACCCGGGGCCTTGCCATGCTGATGAAATCCTCCACCCAGTCGCTCACCGAGCAGTTGTCGACCCGGATCTCGGAGCGCATCCGCAACCGCCTGCTGGCGCCCGGCGCGCGCCTGCCGTCGGTGCGCCAGTGTGCGCAGCAAAACGGGGTGAGCCCGTCTACCGTGGTGGCGGCCTATGACCAGCTGCTGGCCCAGGGGCTGGTGGAGGCGCGCAAGAACCGGGGTTTTTTTGTGCGCGAAAGTGGCCGCGCGGCCCATGCTGCAGACGACGAGGACGCCCCCCCCGTGGACCCCGGGCTGGAGAGTGCGGCCGCCAACTGGAGCACAGCACACTGGTTTGCGGCACGTGCGGCGGGGCGCGCGGGCCCAGGGGTCTCGCCCGTCAACGCCACGGCGCTGATCCGGGGCATGTTCCACAAGATCAGCGACAAGCCCCAGCCCGGCATGGGGGTCTTTCCGCCCGACTGGCTGGAGTCCACCTTCATGCCTGCGGCCGTGCGCAAGGTCACCAACTCACGGGCCCTGCAGGACTTCTCGCTGCAATACGGCGAGCCGCTGGGCGATGCAGGCCTGCGGCGTGTGCTGGCCAAGAAGCTGTCCACGCTCAACGTGCACACGGTGCCCGAGAACATCATCACCACCGTGGGGGCCACCCATGCGCTCGACATCGTGAGCCGCACCCTGCTGCGCCCCGGCGACCCGGTGATGGTGGAGGAGCCTGGCTGGGCGGTGGAGTTTGCGCGCCTGGCCGCCCTGGGCATGCACATCCTGCCCGTGCCGCGCCGCGCCGATGGCCCGGACCTGGAGGTGATGGCGCGCTACTGCGAGGTGCACAAGCCCAAGCTGTACGTGAGCGTGAGCGTGTTCCACAACCCCACGGGCTATTGCCTCACGCCGGGCAGCGCCCACCGCGTGCTGCAACTGGCCAACCAGCACAACTTCCATGTGGTGGAGGACGACACCTACAGCCACATTGCGCCCGAGCACGCCACGCGCCTCACGGCGCTGGATGGCCTGCAACGCACCATCTACGTGAGCGGCTTTGCCAAGATCCTCGCGCCAAACTGGCGCATCGGCTTCATGGCCGCGCCGCCCGCGCTGGTGGAGCAGTTGCTCGACACCAAGCTGCTGGCCACGCTGACCACACCCGCGCTGCTGGAAAAAGCCCTGGCCTTGTGCATCGAGCAGGGCCAGCTGCGCCGCCACGCCGAACGCATTCGCACCCGGCTGGATGCGGCGCGCGCGCGCAGCGTGAAGCTGGCCCTCGGGGCGGGCTGCACCTTTGCGGCCGAGCCGGTGGGCCTGTTTGGCTGGGTGGAGACCGGGGTGGACACCGATGCGCTGTCCCAGCGCATGCTGGACGAGGGCTACCTGCTGGCGCCCGGTGCCCTGTTTCATGCCGAGCGCAAACCCAGCACCCTCATGCGTATCAACTTCGCGACGACGCAGGAGGCGGCGTTTTGGAAGACCTTTGCACGGGTGCGCGACGAGCAGGCCCGGTGAGTCGCTGAGCGCTGCCCCGTCGGGCGAAGCAGGCGCCTCACCGGGTCAACGGGAGGCAGCCTCTGGGGAGGACACGTGCAGACGCTCGACAGGGCTTATTTTCTTTCCACTTCCAGATCAGACAACACCCGCAGCAGCGCGCGATTGACCTCTTCGAGGTCCATCTCGAAGGTCTCGCACAGCTGGCGAATGGCGCTGGCATCGTCGGTCTCCAGCGCACAGGCCATCTGCAGGCCGCCGGTGTAGGGGCCGGTGCGCAGCACGGTGGCGTCGTAGATGCGTTCGGACAGGGGCAGGCGCTTGAGGATGGTGCCGAGGGGCTCGCCCAGCAGCTCGTCGAGCTGGGAGAGCAGGCCGCACAGGTAGATCTCGCGGCGCAGGTCGTTCTCGATGCCCGCGTCCAGCAGCCGTGCCGTGAGCTGGGCACGCATCACCATGGCTTCGCGCACGGGCTGCATGTTGGCCTCGGTACTCGCATGGGGCAGCTGGTCGGACAGCCAGCGCTTGATGGAGCTGTAGCCCATCATCACAAGGCCCCGGCGCAGCGAATCGATACCCGTGCGCAGGCCCAGGGCGGCCGAGTTGGTGTAGACCATGAAGCGGTAGGCGAGCAGCGGATCCTCGCCCATGATGTCTTCAAACGTCTCCAGCGACTGCTCGTCGTCGATGGCCTTCATGAGCTTGAAGATCACCGCGTGTGACGGCTGCTGCGGGTGGTGGCGCAGGCTGTAGAGCACGTCCTCGGTCGGCCAGCCGGCCAGGGCCATCGCGTTGCCCTGGTCCAGGCAGTGTTCCATGAGGGCTCGGCTGGCAATGTTTTCGTACATCTGGCCAGCCAGCACCGGGCTGGGAGCCCGCTTGGCCGCCGGTGGGGGCGCAGCGGCTGCGGCGCTGCCCGGGCGGGGTGGTGTGGTCTGCAATGCGGCCACGGCGTCTTCGGGGCGCAGTGTTAGCAGGCTGTTGTCAAAGCAGCGGGCTATTTCGGGTTCGGGCAACTTGTCCATGTCGCCACGCCACACCAGGCGCAGCCCGCGCTGGTGCGCGGCCTTCACGCGGTCATAAATGGCCGAGTCCGACAGCCACTCGCCGCGCACCTCGATCCATGGCGCGGCACGCGGAGCGTTTTCGAGCAGGTCGCACAGCAGCTGGCGGGTCTGCGCCGAGATCAGCAGCGGCGGCGAACTGGCCGACCACAGCTCCTGCAGCGTGCGCAGCAGGTGGCCACCATCGACGGTGGCCGAGGCCCCGTTATGGGCGTACAACTGGATGCCTGCGAGTTTGCGGGCTCGGTTCCACAGAGGGCGGTAGCCCAGGATCAGGCTACCTAGGACGGATTGGACCATGTGCTCTCAGGCAAAAAACGGGGCCGGCCAGCACGCGCGGGATGGGAGTCGCCGCGTACACCAGCCGGTGCTGCCGCCTGGAGGCACCGGGTGCGCCGGACGCCACGCCCGAACACCCCTGCCGCGCAGGCTGCTAGCCAATAAAGTTGAACAGCGACAACTTCTGAACCTGCGCATAGGACTTGAGTGCAGCCTCATATCCCACCTGCTGGTTCTGGAAGTCCGATATGCCTTTGATCATATCGATATCCTCGGCCCGCGAGCGGTTGTCTTCGAGTTGGATGGCGCGTGTGTCCAGCTCCCCCTCAATGCGATCGGCCCGATTGAGCAGATCGCCGGCTAAGCCACGCGCCGCCTGCAGCCGGTTCATGGCTGCATCGATCTCGTTCAGCCCTCGAGCGATACCTTGCGTCAGCACGCCGGAGTTGGTGCTGCCGTCGGGGTTGTGTGAGTCGCGGATGGCGCCAATGGCGTTCTCTAGCACAGCGAACACATTCGATGGCTGGCTAGGTTTTATGTCAAAGCTGTCGCCTGTGACGGGCGCGCCTGTGAGCTTCAGTGATATTCCGTCGAAGGCTACGTTTGTGGGCGTGGTGTAAGGCTGGGCCGACAGCAAAGTAGCCGATGTCGTGGTATTCGTGACATCGTAGGTCCCCACGCCACCCACCACCGAGAACGTGATGCGGTAATCGTTGCCGGTCAGTGCTGAAGGATTCGTCACCTGCCCCACATCGGTCCAGACGTTGCCCGTGTTGGTGGCGCCCCGCGTCACCTCAAAAATGCCATTGCCGGTCGGCACGCTCATCCAAGCGGCGTCGCCATCGAGCACCTTGGCAATCTGCGTGTTTCCGCTGGCCTGCTGTCCCGGCAGCCCAGCAAAGTTGACCGATGTAGCTGTTCCCGTAAACGGCGCTTGTGCGCTACCCAGCGCCTGAAACAGTGGCTGGCCGTTGGCGTCCTGGCGATTGGCGTAGCCCAGAATCTGGTCGCGCAAGCCTACAAGCTGCTGCACGATGGCGTCACGTTCTGTCTGGGAGTATGCGCCATTGCCGGCGCTGACCACCAGTTCACGAAAGGCTTGCATTGCGTCCCCGGCCTGACCCAGAGCGGATTCCGCCAGCATCATAGTGTTGCGCTGCATGTCCAGCGCGCGCAGATCGGTCTCGTTGCGCGACAAGCGCGTGAGAGCTCGCTCGGCTTGTGCTGCGGCCACTGGATCGTCGCTGGGGCGCACCACGCGCTTGCCAGAAGTCAGGTTTTCCTGCAGATTGGAAAGCGAGGTCTGGCGCTGGCTGATGTTGCGCACAGCCACGTCATATTGGTTGGCGGTGCTGAGCCTGTAAAGGGCGTTGCTCATAGTTGACTCCGTTCAGGTCTGCACAGGTGCCTAGCGGCCCAGACCCTGGATCAGCGTATCGAAGATATTCTGTGCGATCTGGATCATCTTGGCCGAGGCTTGGTATGCCTGCTGGTACTGAATCAGCCGGGCAGCTTCCTCGTCGAGGTTGACACCCGAAACGGCCGTGCGGTCGCGCTCCAGATTGGCTGCGATAGAGGAGGACAGTTCGGCGGCAAATTGTGCACTTTGCGTGCGTGTACCCACCTGCGCCATAGCGCTCGCAAATCCGTCAGACAATGTCGCGCCATCGAACATCGGCACGTCGCGCAAGCCCATCAGCGCACTGGCATTTCCGGTGTCGCGCTTATACCAGTCGCTGTACTGGGGATCGGTGGCGTTGCCGATCATGACGGTGTCGCCGCTTTTTGGTGCGCCCTGCAGTGTGATCTGCCAGCCGTTAATGTTGATGGCTTGCCCGGAGTTGTAACTGTAGACTGGCGGTGGCCCGGGGTGTAGTGGCGCGATAGGTATGGGCGGGTTGGTGGATATTTCCACTGGCGTGCTCGCCGTGCCAGCAATGGTAAAGCCCCCTGTGCCGTCAAAGTTCAGGGTAACGTTGGTGCCAATGGGCGGTGGCGCTAGCGCTGGTATGCCGGTTGCCCGGAGGTTTGTCAGCTGCAGCGTGCCGCCGTTGGTTTTTCCCATCGCGGCGTTGATAGGATTCGCAGCCGCCAGGTCGGCCGGGGAATATTGCAATGACTTGAGCAGCGCAGCCGCACCCACTAAGGGATTTACAAGGAATTTTTCGTTGGCCGCAGCACCCGGGAACGCAACGATTGGCGGTGGGGTGCTCCCATCAGTGAGAGCCAGTCCATCGTTACCCATGATGGTTGTCAGCTCGCCAATGGTGGCAAATGTGAATACCTTGTTGTCCGAGTGCCTTGTGACCGAACCGGCTGTGGTTCCCGTGAATGCGATTTCGTAACTGGACGCCTGCAGCTTGGTAGGGTCGGCGACCTGCAGACCCATGGTGGCTCCCGAAGTGTTGCTACTCCCTGTGGCGGCATTGCCCAGGCTGATCGGTGCGAACAGGTTTTCCCCTGGTTGGCCGTTCAGCGTCAGGCCCAACTTGTTCTGAGAATTCATGGTTTCGCTTATAGCTACCGACATGCGGCCCAAAAGGTTACGCCCCTCTGCAAGGTCGTTGTTCTGGAAGCGCAGCAAGCCTGCTATCTGGCCGCCGCCGAGCATGCTTTCGTTTAGCTCCACCTTGGAGGAAGAGCTGGGTGCCAGAAAACTCAGAACCTTCTTGCCGCTGCCTGCACCAAAGTCAGTCGGGTCGTCAATCGATAGTGTGGCTGGCTGGTTGCCCAGCACCAGCGGCTGGCTACCAGCCACAAACACGCTGACGGTGCCGTCATCTGCAGCTACTTGCGAGGTTTGGATGTGCTGGTTGAGCTCGCGTATGAGCTGGTCACGCTGGTCCAGCAGGTCGTTAGCGGGCTGGCCGTTACCCTTAGCGCGGGCAATCTGCTCGTTGATACCGGCAATGTTTTTGGCCAGGCTGTTGACGGCAAGCATGCCCCCCTTGAGTTGCTCGGCCACGGTGTAGCCAATCTCGTCGAGGCGCTGCGATGCATCGCGCATGCGCGATGCCATTTCATCCATACGCGTCAGGGCCACGTTGCGGGCCGTGAGGTCCAGCGGGCTGCTGACCACATCTGACAGCGCATTCATCATGTCGTTGATAGACGCGCCAATGCCACTGGCACCTCCGCTGAAAACCTCCTGTAATTGCCGTAGGCGGTCCATGCGTACCGTGTCACCTGCATCCACCGCCGAGGCTGCCGTGGACTGGCGAGTGAGCAGTTCGCTGTGGTTGCGCTGGATGGTTTGCACATCTACGCCCTTCCCGATGTAGCCACCGCCCGTGAACTGGCCCTGGACGGTTTGCAGCACCACCGTCTGGCGCGAATAGCCGGGTGTATTGACGTTGGCAATGTTGTGGCCTGCCGTCTGCAAGGCCACCTGGTTGGCCAGCAGGGCGCGGGCGCCGACGTTGAGCAGACTCATGGCTTACCTCGGTTCTTCTCGTCCATCACGCCTGGGCGCGCTGTACACGCAGCGCGCTGTTGATGGCGCCGCTGAGCTTCTTGGCGTACTCGGGGTCGGTGGCGTATCCGGCCTTTTGCAGCTCGGCCGCATAGGCCACGGCAGAACCCGTCTTGGCGGTGGCCTGGGCTTTCTCGTAGCGCGGGTTGTCGGTGATGAGCTTGGCGTAGTCGCGGAACGAGTCCTCGTACGAGTCGTATGCGCGGAACTTGGCCACCACCTTGCGCGGAGTGCCGTTGATGTATTCGGTGGTCGTGATCTCGGCCACCTTGCCAGTCCAGCCCTTGCCGGCCTTGATGCCGAACAGGTTGAACGAGTTGCCGCCATTGGCGGTCTTGATTTCACTCTTGCCCCAGCCGGTTTCGTGCCCGGCCTGGCCCAGCATGAAGCTGGCGGGAATCCCGCTTTCCTGCGCCACGCGCTCGGCGGTGCCGCTGAGGTGCTGCACAAAGCCTTCGCGGCCCTTGGGCACTGGCAGGGTGGTATCGACGGACGAGGTGTTGGCGGAAGCCGCCGACCGGTTCTGTGCCTGCGGCAGGCTGAGCGTGGACGGCACCGAGAAGTTGGTGTCCGCACCGCCCATCTGGCGCGAAAGCTGGCGGGCGATGGCTTCTGATAGACCGCCCTGTAGGCCTGACATGTTGACCGATAGCTGCTGGTCCAGCATGTCCTGGCCCAGGTTGGCCTGCTCGCCTTCCATGAGGCCGGACTTCATCGTGGCGTCGCGCATGCTCTTGATGAGTTCGCGCATGAACAGCGATTCAAACTGCTTGGCCGCCTCGCGCGTGACCTGTGCTCTGTTGGCGGTGCCCGCTTCGTACTTGAGGGAGTTGAGCGAGCGGATATCGACGGCCAGCGCGTTCGACGGGCTGGTGGTGCTACCGGAGGAAGGGAGTGTGAGGGCCATGGTCAAGCCTCTTGCGGTGGGGCACCCACAGGCTGTGAGTCTGGCGCGGCGCAGGCCCGTGCTCCCGTGGAACTGGCTTTGCCAGGCCACCGGGTGCGTTCCCCTCCCGCAGGAGAGGGGGAAGGCGCGAAGCGACTCAGGGGGTGCTTCATTCAGATCACCTCCAGCTCGGCGTTGAGCGCGCCGGCGGCCTTGATGGCCTGCAGGATGGCCAGTAGGTCTCCGGGCGTGGCGCCCAGCGTGTTGAGGGCCTTGACCACGTCGGCCAGCTGTGGCGACGCAGGCATCTGGATCACGTTGCCCGGCTCCTGGTTGATGGTGATGTCGCTCTTTTGCGTGACCACCGTCTGCCCTTGCGAGAGCGGGTTGGGCTGGCTGATGACAGGTGTGCTGCTGATGGTGATCGACAGGTTGCCGTGGGCGATGGCGCATGGCCCCAGCGTGACCGCCTGGTTGAGCACCACCGAGCCCGTGCGGGCGTTGATGACGACCTTGGCCGAGGGGGTGGAGGTTTCGAGCGGCAGCTCCTCCAGGTCGGCAATGAAGCCCACGCGGGCGCCGGGGTCGATGGGCGCGCGCACCTGCACCGTGCGGCCGTCCAGCGCGGTGGCCAGGCCGTTGCCCAGCTTGGCGTTGATCACCTGCGCCACGCGGCGGGCGGTCTGGAAGTCCGAGGCATTCAGGCCCAGGTTGATGGTGTCGCCTTCGTTCAGGGGGGTGGGCACGGCCCGCTCCACCTGCGCGCCCAGCGGAATGCGACCTGCGCTCAGGTGATTGATCTGCACTTTGCTGCCACCGGACGATGCGCCTGCACCGCCCACCACCATGTTGCCCTGTGCCAGCGCATAGATTTCGCCGTCAGCGCCGCGCAGCGGTGTGACGATGAGAGTGCCGCCCTTGAGCGACTTGGCGTTGCCCATGGACGAAACGTTCACGTCGATTTGCTGGCCCGGCTGGGCAAAGGCGGGCAGTTGCGCCGTGACGATTACCGCCGCTACGTTCTTGAGCTGCAACTGCGACGCCGTGCCGGGGGGCAGGCTGATGCCCATCTGCTGCAGGTAGTTGGACATGGCCTGCGTGGTGTAGGGCATCTGCGTGGTCTGGTCGCCCGTGCCGTCCAGCCCCACGACCAGGCCGTAGCCCGTCAGCTGGTTGCTGCGCACGCCCTGCACTGCCGCCACTTCCTTGATGCGCAAGGCCTGTGCAGGCGTTGCCAGACCTGCGGCCGCCAGGGCCAGCAGCAGCCACAGCGCGCGCGCCGTGCGGGTCAGGGGGGAGTGGGACGAGGCTTTCATGGCATTCATTGTGGTGGGCCATGGCCAGAACTAAAACCCAAAAAGAAGCGGGTTCACCGGCTTATTGGCTGGGTCCTTAGCCGCGTTGGCAAGGGGGGCGTAGGCACGGCCTGCGAGCGGTCTGACAGGCCATTTTTGAGCAAAAATGGCCAGAAGCGCTAGTGCAATATGCGCTGATAGCTATCAAATTCGTAGTGAACAAAGGCAACGCCCAGCCTTCCGTCAGATGCCGGAAGGACTGGGGGCATGGGCGCACTGGGCGCACTCAGGGCGCCCGGGCTGGTCAGAACGGCGTGACGGTGTTGAAGAAGCGGCCCATCCAGCCCATGGCCTGGGCTTCGTTCTGTGCGCCGCGTCCGCGCGATTCGACGCGCACGTTGGCCACCTGGGTCGAGTTCACGATGCTGCCGGGTTGTAGCGCGCGGGGGTCCACCGTGCCCGAAAAGCGCAGCACATCCACGTTCTGGTTCACGCCGATCTGCTTCTCGCCGGTGATGACCAGGTGCCCGTTGGGCAGCACATCCACCACCGTGGCGGTGATGGAACCGGTGAAGGTGTTGGCGCTTTCCGTGCCGCCCTTGCCGGAGAACGCATTGCCCGAATTGGCGCCCACGCCCAGCTTGTCGGTGAAGGTCTTGCTGGTGAAGGGCAGGGCCGTCACGCCGGCCGAGACTTCGGAGGTGCGGTCCACCGTGGAGGACGACTTCTGGCTGGCCGTCACGTTTTCCACGATCTGGATGGTCACGTTGTCGCCCACCAGGCGCGCGCGCCGGTCTTCAAACGCGGGGCGGTAGCTGGCGTTGTGGAACAGCCCTCCCGTCACCGGGGGCGGGGTGCGCGGCGCAGCGGCCAGCGGTGGCGGGGTGGTGGGCAGGATGTCCACCGGCGGCGGTGGCGACAGGGTGGCGCAGCCGGCGCACAGCAGTGCTGCGCCCAGCGCGGGGATGCCCGCACGCAGCGAGCCAAGTGCCTGCAGCAGGCGAAGAGGGCGTGTGAAAGTGCGCATGGCGAAGGTCCTGGGCAAAAGCGCGGGGGGCATTCCGGTCACAGCTGGGCGAGTTTGGCCAGCATCTGGTCCGAGGTCTGGATGGCCTTGGAATTCATCTCGTAGGCGCGCTGGGTCTGGATCATGGTGACCAGCTCTTCCACCACGTTGACGTTGGAGGCTTCCAGAAACCCTTGCTTGATGATGCCCAGGCCGTTCGTGCCGGGGGTGCCTTGCTGGGGCTGGCCGGACGCAGCGGATTCCTTGAACAGGTTCTGCCCGATGGGCTCCAGGCCGGCCGGGTTGATGAAGCTGGCCATGGCCAGGTTGCCCACGGTCTGCGGCTGCGTATTGCCCGGCACCGTGACCGCCACGGCACCTTCGGCGCTGATAGTGACGCTGGTGGCATTGGCCGGAATGGTGATGCCGTTGACCACGGGCAGCCCGCTGGACGTGACCATGCGGCCCTGCGCATCGACCTGGAACGAGCCGTCGCGGGTGTAGCCCACGGTGCCGTCGGGCATGGTCACTTCAAAGAAGCCGTTGCCGTTGATGGCGACATCCAGGTTGTTCTTGGACTCCTGAAGGCTGCCCTGCATGAAGTTGCGGCTGGTGGCCACCGTGCGCACGCCCAGGCCCAGGTGCAGGCCGGTGGGCAGCTGGTTCTGCTCGGTGGTGTTGGCGCCCACCTGGCGCAGGTTCTGGTAGATCAGGTCTTCGAACACCGCGTTGTTGCGCTTGTAGCCGGTGGTGGAGACGTTGGCCAGGTTGTGCGAGATGACGTCGAGTTGGGTCTGCTGGGCAGACATGCCGGTCTTGGCGATCCAGAGGGAGTTGATCATGGTGCTTCCTTTTGGCGGGTGCGTGCAGGGTGGGGCAGCGGCATCAGCCGTTCATGCTCAGCAACTGGCTGGCGGTCTTGTCGTTGGTTTCGGCGGTCTGCAGCAGCTTCATCTGCTGCTCGAACTGGCGCGAAGCAGCGATCATCCCGACCATGCATTCGACCGGGTTCACGTTCGAGCCCTCCAGCGCGCCCGACAGCATGCGGGCGTTGGCGTCGTTGGGCATGGGGTCGCCCGAGGTGGTGCGAAACAGCCCGTCGTCGCCGCGTTTGAGCGGGTCTTCGGGCGTGGGCGTGGCCAGCTTGAGGCGGCCAATGGCCTGGGCGGGCTGGCCCGGAATCTTGGAGGTCACGGTGCCGTCCGACCCGAGCGATACATCGGCTCCGGGCGGCACGTCGATGGGCGCGCCGCCGTCCGACAGCACGGGCAGTCCGGTCGGTGTGAGCAGCTGGCCTGTGGCCGACACTTCAAAGCTGCCGGCGCGGGTGTAGGCCTCGGTGCCATCCAGCCCCTGCACGGCAAACCAGGCATTGCCTGCGGCCATGGCGTCGAGGTTGCGGCCGGTGCGCTGCACGGGGCCAGGAGTGTTGACATAGCCCGAAGTGGCCTCCAGCGCAAACACGCGCGTCTTGGCGCCGTCGCCTTGCAGCGGCACCGAGCGGAAGGTGGACATCTCGGCGCGGAACCCGCCGGTGGACACGTTGGCCAGGTTGTTGGACAGCACCGCCTGCCGGTGGGCGGCGGCGTTGGCGCCTGTCATCGAGGTGTAGATGATGCGGTCCATGGGGGCTCTCCGGGGTCCTGTACAGGTTCAGTAGGGGCTCAGTCGATCAGCGCAGGTTGACCAGGGTGGACATCACCTGGTCTTGCGTCTTGATGGTCTGTGCGTTGGCCTGGTAGGCGCGCTGGGCGGTCATCATGTTCACCAGCTCGGCGGTGAGGTCCACGTTGGAGTCCTCCAGGGCGCCCGAGCGCAGGGCGCCGAAATTGCCGTCACCCGGTGTACCCATAACAGCCGGGCCAGAGTCAAACGACTCCACCCAGTTGTTGCCGCCCACGGCCAGTAACCCCTGTGGATTGCGGAAGTTGGCCAAAGCGACTTGTGCTTCTGCACGGGTCACGCCATTGGAGTAGCTGGCCATGACCATGCCGTCATTGGAGATGTTGATGCTTGTGAGATCACCCGAGGCGTAGCCGTCTTGCTTGAGGTCCGCGACAGCGAATTTGCTGCCGAATTGGGTGGCTGCGCTGAGGTCTAATTTGACGTCAAACGGGGGAAGGGCATTCGGATTGGCAGGATCGGGATGTACCCTCAAATTGATATCCTGGCCACTGATAAGTACGCCGGCGTTATCGAACTCAAGCGTTCCCACGGAAGTGGCTGTAGGGCTTAACGAGTCGTAGACCGCCCATTGGTTTGTATTGGTTTTGGAGAAATAGAGATTCACTGGTGTAGCTACGCCTTGTGAATCGAAAACATTGAGTGAGGTGCCGTAAGTGGAGCGTGGTGCGGCGAGCTCTATCGTTTCCGCGCTGCCGCCCACTCGGGAGGATGTGACGCTAAAAGTGTTGCCCAACTGTGTCATTGCCGATAAGTCCGCCGTGACGGGGAATGTCAGAGCGTTGGCTGCAGTCAATGTGAGGGGAATGTTACCCCCCGTAGCGATGTTCCCTGTTGTTGAGTCGAAGGTAACAGTGCCCACGGATGTGGTACTCGTCAGACTGTCAAAGACATTCCATTCACCAGGATTGGACGTTTTCTCGAAATACAGATTCACTGGGATTACGGTCCCTTGTGGATCGAAGACGGTTACTGAGGTGCTGTAAGTGTTGCGTGGAGTGGGTGGAACCGCTGCAGCTGCATCAGTTGCGGTGGCATTGAGGTTGCCGCTGGCTTTGATTGAAGACGTTGCTACTGCCGGGACGGGAGTAGGGGCCTTGACGCGTGCGTCAAGGTTGAGTACAGCGGTGATGCTAGAGGTGGCCTTGGCCTGGATGGGAGCCCCAGTTGGGAAGCTGAGAGCTTGAGCCTCGGAGGTGCTGAGTCCGGTGGTGGAATCCACCTTGAATCCCATTACCTGAGCACCTCCGGTGGTTACCAAGTCGCCTGCCTTATCCAGCTTGAAATTGCCAGCGCGTGTATAGGCGAACGATTCATCCGGCTGCTTCACCTTAAAAAAACCATTGCCGTTAATTGCCACATCGAGGTTGTTACCCGTTACGGTGACGTTGCCCTGTGAGAATTGCTGGGCTACCGCAGCTACTTCGACACCGATACCGTAGCTACTGCCACCAGCAGCTCCCATGGAGGAAGCCATCAAGTCAGCAAATTCCGCACGTGAGGCCTTGAAGCCTGTGGTGTTGGCATTGGCTATGTTGTGGCCAATGACGTCCAGGTTCTTGCTTGAGACGTTCAGGCCCGAAAGACCTTGTTGGAAACCCATGGTGGTACTCCTTAGATGAAACGGAAATTACAGAATGGCCTTGATGCCTGATTGGGCGGTCATGCCACCGCGAGAGAGTTGCATTTGTAAGGTGCCGTTCTCCATGCTGATGGCCGAAACGGTATCTGTCGTCAGGGCTGTAGACGCTACGGTGGCTTCACCATTAGTGGCAAGGACCTTGAAGCGCAGCGAGCTGTTGCCTTGGTATTGGGACGCATCCCACGCAAAGTTGTAGCGGCCCGCTGACAGCGAGCCCATATCGATCGTGCCCACCTCTTTGCCGGTGGAGTCGAGGACCTGAACCTTCACGCTGGCGGCAGAGCCTGCAAGGTCGAAGGCAGCAGTAGCCTTTTTGGTTTCACTGTCGAGCGCAAGATCGTCGCCTCCTACCAGTACCTTACGGCCCACCATGGAGCTGCCCTGCATCAGCTGCTGAGACGCGATTTGGCTGACCAGTCCTTTGACGGTTTCATTGAGCTGCTGAACACCCGTTACTGTGTTGATCTGCGCAATCTGCGAAGTCATCTGGGCGTTGTCCAAGGGGTTCATCGGATCCTGGTTGTTCAACTGCGCAACCAGCAGTTTCAAAAAGCGGTCTTGCGCGGCGGCGGGATCAGTGGATGCGTTGGCCTTTGTGCCGGAGGAGTCCGTCACCGTGGGGGCGTTGGTGGCACTGAGAATCATGGTGGTGTCCTTTTGAAGCAGGCGCTTGCCTTACTGGCCCATCTGCAGGGTCTTGAGGAGCAGCGACTTGGCCGTGTTCATGACCTCGACGTTGTTCTGGTACGAGCGCGAGGCGGAGATCATGTTGACCATCTCCTCCACGGCATTGACGTTGGAGTGGGTCACGTAGCCCTCGGCGTCCGCCGAGGGGTGGCTGGGATCGTGCACACGCCGGCCCGGCACGTTGCTTTCGCTGATGCCGCTGACCTTCACGCCCGCAGAGCTGTCGGCGCCCATGGGCGCTGTCTGGAACACCACTTGGCGTGCCTTATAGGCCTGACCGTCGGGACCGGCCACGGCATCCACGTTGGCCAGGTTGCTGGCCACCACGTTGAGCCGCTGCGACTGCGCGCTGATGGCGCTGCCGGACACATTGAAGATCGAGAACATGGACATGGGGTGGCTCGCTTTCTGAGCTGCTGGGCTGCGTGGTTATTGGCCCTGAATGGCGCTGAGCATGGTTTTGGCGTTGCCGTTGATGAACCGCAGCGTGGCTTCGTAGCGCACGGCGTTGTCCACGAAGTTGGCGCGCTCGCGGTCCAGGTCCACCGAGTTGTTGTCCAGGCTGGGCTGCGTCTGCACGGCGTAGCCGAGAGCGCCTTGCCGGTCGATGCTGGTGCTGGAATTCACGGTGGGCAGCGGAATGTGGTGCGGATCGGTGGTGCCGGCGGTTCCGTACGAGCCGCTGGTGGCCAGCCGCGTGATGGCCGCGCCGGGCGTGCCGGTGGCCGAAGATGTCACGCCCGTGGCCTCGCGCAGCGCATCGCCAAACTTGAAGTCCCGAGCCACATAGCCCGGCGTGTCGGCGTTGGCGATATTGCTGGCGATGGCGCGCTGGCGTTCACCGCGCAGCACCAGGGCGTTGCCGTGAAAATTCAGCTGGTTGGTCATCTTGTCAAGCATGTGTGCCTCACACCGTCGGTTGCAAAGTCGCCAGCCCGAGGGGCCTTTTTGGCGTTGCTTGATTATGGAAACCGCGCCTTTTTTCTAAAGCGCGAAGAAGTGGCAAATGGATGCGCAGTTCCGGGTTTTGCGTTCAAGGCGCGTGCCTATAGTTCTAGGGGTGAAATGGCCTCTGCCTTCCTCTGCGCACTGTGCGCGGGCAGTCTGGCCCGTCGATGCCCAAGGAGGCCCCCATGTCCACCCATTCCCTTTTGATGCATGCCCGCCACGGCGCTGTACTGCGCGGCGCGACCCGTTCGCCCCTGGTGGCCCGTGCCCGCGCTGTGCTGCGCATGCTGTGCTTGCTTGGGAGTGTGGCCGGGGTTCTGCTGGGTACTGCCGGTGTCGCTCATGCCCAGTCGGCGGCGGACCCTGCGGCAGACCTGGGCCCGCTCACCCAGCGCTGGCTGGACGATGCTTTGGCTCGCAACCAGTCCTCCGCACTGCCGCTGCGCATGGAAGTGAGTGTTGGCTCACTGGATTCGCGCCTGCGGCTGGCGCCCTGCGCGCGCGTTGAACCTTATCTCCCTGTGGGTGCTCGCCTGTGGGGCCGAACCCGACTGGGGCTGCGCTGTGTGGAAGGCGCGACCGCATGGAATGTGTTTTTACCCGTCACCATCAAAGCGTTTGGGCCCGCCTGGGTGCTGACGAACAATGTGGCGCCGGGCGCAGTATTGACTGCCAACGACGCCACCGAGGCCGAGGTGGATTGGGCGGCCGATGCCTCCCCCGTTCTGGCCAACCCCGATCTCTGGGTGGGTCAGACCGCCGCTCGCCAGCTCGTGGCGGGTCAGGCGGTGCGCCAGGCCATGGTGCGGGCCCCGCTGCTGTTCAAGGCGGGTGCGCAGGTCAAGGTGGTGGCCCAGGGGCCCGGCTATGCAGTCAGCTCGGCGGGACAGGCGTTGACGGCGGGCTCGGCTGGACAGACTGTGCGCGTACGCATGGAGAATGGGCGTATCGTGAGCGGAACTGTGAACGATTCTGGGACGGTGGACGTCACTCTGTGATGACGCACCGGTAATAAATGGCTAAAGTCCGGGCCAAATGGGTCGAAAACATTGCTACTGATGCCCCACATCCAACGGGGTGGTGGAGAGAGCGATGAAGATAGGTCAAACACCGGAACTGCCGGGCGGGTTGCCGCCGACGGGGCTTGCCAAGCAAGCCAAGGCTCCCGCCAGCGCTGCGGAAGGAGCCACGAAAGACGCACTGGTTGCGTCATCCGCCGGTGTGCCCGTCACTGTGTCCACCGCAGCCCGTGCGCTCAGCCCTACCACCCGCAGCACGGCAGATTTTGACGCAGGGAAGGTCAAGGCTGTGCGCGCTGCCATCGAGAAGGGTGAATTTTCGGTCGACGCGGAAGCCATTGCCGACAAATTGTTGTCCAACGCCCAGGAGATCCTGTCCCGCTCGCGGGGCTGATCGGCGTTTTGTTAGAGGGCGCAATCCGTCGCACAATGCGCCATGACTCTGGAAGAATCTCTCTTAGCTGTTGAACAGCGGATCGAACAAGTCTCCGCCGCACTTCTCGCGGCAGATCCCACCTCCCTGGAAAAACACAGTACGGCTTTGCGCGATGCAGCAGCGGATTTCTCGCGTGCGCTCGAACAAGCCGCAGCGCGTGGCATGCCGCTACCGGCTTCGCTGCAGAAGCGTGCGGATGCCATCCGCACCATGCTGACTTTGCACCGTGATAGCCTGGCCCGGTTGGCCGCCGTCACCGACCGCCAGGCCGCGGGCTTGTTGCCTCCGTCCAATGCAGCTTCTACCTACGGGGATGGCCTGGGCGCGCGCGGAGCTGCGCCAGGCGTGGCGCGCATTTACCGCTCTGCAGGCTGAGCACCAAAGACTTTTCTGAGGGAGGGGCGGGCCGGGGCGCAAGAAGTGCCCTCACAGCCATTCAGTCTGAATGCCTCGTATTGCCCGGCTTGTTGCCCGACGCGCGGACTCAGTGCGCCCGCATCTTGGCGCGCAGGCGGGCAATCGACTGGCTGTGCAACTGGCACACCCGAGACTCGGTCACGCCCAGCACGGCGGCAATTTCCTTGAGGTTCATGTCATGTTCGTAATACATGCCCATGATGTGCTGCTCGCGCTCCGGCAGGGTCTTGATGGCGTTGACCAGTGATGTCTTGAGCCGCTGATCGCGCAGCAGTTCCACCGGGTCGGCCGCGCTGTCGGCGACGTGGCGGTCCAGAAACCCGTCCTCGTCGTCGTTGCCATGCGTCATGTCTTCCAGGTACACCAGCTGGGTGCCCCGCACCTTGCCCAGCAGGTTTTGGTAGTCCGCCAGGCTCATGCCCATTTCGCCGGCTATTTCAGACTCCAGGGGGCTGCGGCCCAGCTTTTGCTCCAGCCGGTGCACGGCGTGCTCGATGTCTTTCTGGCTCTTGCGCGAACTGCGGCTCATCCAGTCACCCTCGCGCAACTCGTCGAGCATGGCACCCCGGATGCGCTGGGTGGCAAAGGTTTCAAACTGCACGCCCTGCGCGACCTCATAGCGCGACAGGGCTTCGGCCAGTCCCATCATGCCGACCTGGATCAAGTCATCCAGCTCGACGTTGGGAGGCAGCTTGGCGATCATGTGGTGCGCAATCCTCCGTACCAGCGGTACATGCTGGCGGATCATGGCATCGCGATCAAGCTGGCCTTTGGCGGTGTACATAGAGAGGGTGTTATGCACTGGTAGGGCGGGTATGCGATCTTGTTCTGGAGCCGCTTGGGGGTGCCATCGCCCGAACTTCATCCGCCTCGCGGGACTGGCGACTGGTCAGACCGTTGGGGGCAGTGCGGGTCAACGTGGGTACGTAGAGGTGCATCACAGGCTCTGGTCAGTGGCTCCGGACAAAATGCGCAGGCATGCCTGTCAAGTTGCTGGGTGTCAGCGCAGCCAGCGCTCCGTTCATGGTGCCCGCATTTTCCAGCAGTTGCAAGGCCAGACGCTGAAGATCCTGGGGGTTCTGCGTGGCAATGGTGGTGGTGCGGATGGGGCCACCCAGATGGCGTTCGGCGCAGGCCTGCAGGGTCATCAACTGGGACTGGGCCTTGCGGCGTTCGGTGGCCGTGTTGCTGTGCAGCAAGGCTGCCACCATGCAGGGCAAGCCCGTGTGCAGCGCGATCTGCTTGAGGCTCTTGTAGCTCGTCATCACCCCCGCTGCGCCGCTGCCCATGACCACCAGCGGCACCGTGGCCGTGTGGGTGAGCAGGGGCCCCAGGGTGGACGCCGGTGCGTGAATCACCATCAGGCCGTAGGTCCTGAAGTAGGGCAACAGGCTTTCCATGGGTGATCGGGCGGTGTCACCGGCCTTGCGGCTCAGGTGCTGCAGCCCCTTGGCCGCTGGAATCACGGCGAGGGAGGATGCGGTGGCGCCCAGGTTCAGGCTGGCACCGTCATTCCATGTGGCGTGTTGCAGCAGGTGCAGCAGCCCGGGGCTGTCGTCGGACTCCTGCGCCGTACCGTCGAGCACCACCACCGGGTAGCCCAGCCGCTGCAGGCTGGCGCAGATCTGCCATAGCGTTTCCAGGCCGCTCGCCGTGTTGCCCTGGCTGGCGACTGCCAGCAGCCGCAGCTCTGCCTGCGGGGTGAGGCTGTGCAGGCTGGCCGCCTGGTGAAAACCCAGATCAAGCATCGACCAGCCCCCCCTCCGTCACGGTGTCGGGAGAGTGCGAAAAAAAGAAGTTCAGGTCCGTGGCCTTGGGGTCGAAGGCCGACTTGGCGGGCGACCGCATGGAGGCGCTGATGAGCTGGTGGGCGTTGGCACGCTCCCAGTCCTCGGGCACGCGCTGGCCGTTGGTCACGCCGCGCAGCACCATCTGGTGGCGGATCAGTGCGTCGATGGCGGGGCCCAGCTTCACGGCCTCGTCCACCTTGGACAGGATGGCCTGTTGCGAGCCGTCGGTTTTGAAGGCGGTTAGCACGTCATCCAGCGTGTCGCCATGGCAGCCGGCGTTGAGCACCAGCAGGCGGTTCACATGGGGCAGGTCCAGCACATCCAGCATGTCGCGCTTGCGGGGGTCCCTGGGGGCCACGCCGGTGGTGTCGATCAACACCATCTTCTTGCCGCTGAGCAGGCCCAGCAGGTCTTGCAGCGCGGCGCGGTCGTGCGCCAGGTGGGCCACGATGCCCAGCATGCGCCCGTAAGTGCGCAGTTGTTCGTGCGCGCCCACACGGTAGGTGTCCAGCGTGATCAGCCCCACACTGCCAGGGCCGTGAATGCGGGCGCACATGGCAGCCAGCTTGGCGGTGGTGGTGGTCTTGCCCACACCCGTAGAGCCCACCATGGCGAAGATGCCGCCCTGTTCATAAAGGGGGGGATCGGTCTGGTCGGTCTTGAGGTTGCGTTCCAGCACCTCCATCAGCCAGCGGACCGATTCGCCCGCCGACAGGTCTTCGGGCATGCGTTCGAGCACGGCGCGGGCCAGCGACGGGGAGTATCCGGCACGGATCATCTTCAGCATCAGGTTGGACTGGATCGGGTTCTGGCGCGCCTGCCCCAGCCAGGCCAGCGTGTTGAAGCGGTCTTCGATCAGCTCCTTCATCGCATGCAGTTCGTTCATCACGCTCTGGTTGTTCGACTGGATCAGGTGGGCGCTGGGAGTCTCCTGCCGGCGGCGTGGTGGCTCGGGCGGAATGTCCATCGGAATGGTGCGCAGCGGGTTGTGGCGCGCCACGGAGGGGGCGGGCATGCGCTCGCGTTCGGGCTCCTGGTCGCGGCTGCGTTCAGACAGTGTCTGGGGCTCCGACGGGCCGTTCAGGGCCTCGTGGCGGCGGCGCAGCATGCGCTCGCGCACATAGTCCTGGAACGACAACGTGCTCATGGCCAGCTGTTCGGTGTCTTCCTCGACCGGGTTGCGGCCCAGGCCCGATGCTGCTGCCGGCTGGCTGGTGCGCGGTGGGGCGCTGCGCGGGGTGCTGGGTGCCAGAAGGGGCGCATTGGACGAAGAGGCGGGGGCACCACCGTCCAGAGCCGACAGCGTGTCTTCGGCCGTGGCCACCACTTCCACGCCGTTGGCCGTGGGGCGGTTGGACAGGATCAGCGTGCCGTCGCCAAAGGCCATGCGCGCCTTGGCCAGAGCCTCCCGGGAGGTGGGGGCGGTAAAGCGTTTGATGTTCATGCTGATGCACCTTTAAGGATCGGCCCAATACGGATGGTGTGGGTCTCTGGAATTTCACTGTGTGCCAGCACCTGCAGGCGGGGCGCCACGCGGCGCACCAGACGGGAGATGGCATTGCGGATCTGGTCGGGAACCAGCAGGCAGGCGGGCAGGCCCATCTCTTCCTGCTTGAGGGCCACTTCAGCGGCCTTCTGTGTGAGGATGTCGGCCACTCCGGGGTCGAGCGCAGGGCCCGCCGTGTTGCCCAGGGCCTGCACCAGAAGGCGCTCCAGGCCGGGTTCGATGGCGATGACGTTGAGCTCGCGGGTGGGGCCGTAGATCTGCTGGACGATGGCAGGCGAGAGCGCAATGCGCACGCGGCGGGCCAGCTCGACGGGGTCGGAGACCGCACCGGCATGCTCGGCCAGCGTCTCGATGATGGTGCGGATATCGCGGATGTGCACAGACTCTTCCAGCAGCAGCTGGAGGACCTTCTGGAACGTTGCGATGGAGACCATTTTGGGGACCACTTCTTCGATGAGCTTGGGGGCCAGCTTGGCCACGTGCTCCACCAGCTGCTGCGTTTCGGTGCGGCTGAGGAGCTTGGCGGCTTGCACTTGCATCAAGTGTGACAAATGGGTGGCCATCACGGTTTCGGAATCAACGACGGTAAAACCCGCCATTTGTGCGGCTTCCTTCTGCCGATCGTCGATCCAGTGTGCTGGCAGGCCAAAGGCGGGGTCGGTGGTGGCCGTGCCGATCAATGGGGTGGTGATGCCGCCTGGGTTGATGGCCAGGAACATGCCGGGGAAGGCTTCGCCTTCGCCCACCACCACGCCGCGCAGCGTGATGCGGTAGCCGCTGGGCTTGAGTTCGAGGTTGTCGCGCACATGCACTGCCGGGGGGAGGAAGCCCACTTCCTGCGCAAACTTGCGGCGCACGCCCTTGATGCGGGTGAGCAGGTCGCCCTGGCGGCTCTTGTCCACCAGGCTGATCAGGCGGTAGCCCAGCTCCAGGCCCAGCAGGTCCACGGGTTGCAGGTCGTCCCAGGTGGCTTCGCCGTCGGTGACCGGTGGCGGAGGGGCCTCGACGACGGGCGGTACCTTCTGGCGCTCGTACATCATCCAGGCGCCATATCCCAGCAGGCCGCCCATGGTCAGGAACACCACATGTGGCATGCCAGGAATCAGGCCCAGCAGGATCAGGATGCCGGCTGTGACACCCAGCACGCGGGGCGACATGAACAGCTGCTGCACGATCTGGCGGCCCATGTCGTGGTCCTTGCCCACGCGGGAGATCACCATGGCGGCGGCCACCGAGATCAGCAGGCCGGGAATCTGCGCTACCAGCGCATCACCAATGGCCAGCAGGATGTAGCTGTCGGCCGCCTGCTTGGCCGACAGGTCGTGCTGCAACACGCCAATCGTGAAGCCGCCAATGATGTTGATGAGCAGAATCAGAATGCCCGCCACGGCATCGCCGCGCACAAACTTGGAGGCGCCGTCCATGGAGCCGAAGAAGTTGGCTTCTTCCGCCACTTCGGCGCGGCGGCGCTTGGCTTCCTTCTCGTCGATCAAGCCAGCGTTCAGGTCGGCATCCACCGCCATCTGTTTGCCGGGCATGGCGTCCAGGGTGAAGCGGGCCGACACTTCGGCAATGCGCTCCGCACCCTTGGTGATCACCACGAAGTTGATCACCACAAGGATCGCAAACACGATCAGACCGACCGCGAAGTTGCCGCCGATCAGGAAGTGGCCGAAGGCCTCGATCACCGCACCGGCAGCACCGGGGCCCTGGTGGCCCTCGAGCAGCACCACGCGCGTCGAGGCCACGTTCAGCGACAGGCGCATCAGCGTCGTCAGCAGCAGCACCGAAGGGAAGGCCGCGAAGTCCAGGGGGCGCAGCATGTAGGCTGCGACCATCATCACCATCAGCGCAACGGCGATGTTGAGCGTGAAGAAGGCATCCAGCAGCCACGGCGGGATGGGCAGCACCATCAACGCCAGAATCGCCACCACCAGTAGGGGGGCCGACAGGCCCTGCAGGGCGCTGGCGTTGGTGCCCGCCCACTGCTGCAAAGACTTTACGGAGGTGTTCATACGGCAGCACCTTGCACCGCGGTGCGGTTCAGCGGATCGAGTTCAGGGGGCACAAAAGGCTCCACCAGGCTGTCGGGCATGCGGCCTTCGCCACGCAGCGCGGCCTTGAGGCGGTACACATACGCCAGCACCTGGGCCACGGCGGTGTAGAGCGTGGCGGGGATGGCCTGGTCCAGCTCGGCATGGGCATACAGCGCGCGGGCCAGCATGGGCGACTGCAGCACGGGCACGTTGTGCTCCCGGGCCACATCGCGGATCTTCATGGCGATGAGGTCGGTGCCGCGCGAGATCACCTGGGGCGCACTCATGGTCTTCTCGTCGTACTTGAGGGCCACCGCATAGTGGGTCGGGTTCATCACCACAAAATCGGCCTTGGGCACGGCGCTCACGCTGGCGCGGTCGGCAATTTCGCGCTGCTTCTGGCGGATGCGGCCCTTGATGTGGGGGTTGCCGTCCGACTCCTTGTGCTCCTGCTTGACTTCCTCGTGAGACATCTTCAGCCGCTCCTTGAAGAAGAACGCCTGCAAAGGCACGTCCACCAAAGCGGCCAGGAACACGACCAGCAACAACAGGCTCATGCCCGAAGTCAGCCAGTCGGCAATCTGGCGAAGGGCCATGGGGGAGGGCTGCAGCACCAGCATGGCAACGGTTTCGATGCTGTTGCCCAGGAACTTCCAGGCCACATAGGTCAGGATGACCGTCATCAGCACCATCTTGGCCACGTTGGCCATCTGCTGCTTGGAAAACAGGTTGGCCAGCCCCGAGATCGGGTTGAGGCGGCTGAACTGGGGGGTGATGGGCTTGGCGCTGAGGATCCAGCCGCCCGCTCCGATGGCGCTGATCAGGGCCGCCGCGCTGGTCAGCGTGGCGAACACTGTGCTCGCGATCACGCCCACGATGACCATGTCCTGCAGCCGCGACAGCATGGTGCCCGGCGCCATCACCGTGGCCGCATTGAACGCCAGCTGCTGGCTCATGGCCCACTGCATGCGGTCCATCAGCTGTGGGGCCAGCAGCAGCATGCATGCGGCGCCCGCGCCCAGAATGGCCAAGTGCGACAGGTCGCGCGAGCGTGCCCCTTGGCCGTCTTCGCGCGCTTTTTGCAGCTTGCGCTCTGACGCGGGGAGGCTTTTTTCTTGGCTGGATTCCATGATGGCATGACGGCTGGGGTCATGCCATTGTCGTGAGCGACCTGGAAATCTAAAGGTGGATAAGGGGGCTGCCGCCCCCTCTTTTCGGTGAGGCCCGGGGTGTTTTCAGTCGCTGGCGGGCGTCTGCCCGCTACGGCCGATGGTCATCAGCATTTTCAAAAATGATAGCGGCTAGGGCATATTGCACTAGCGCTTGAAGCACATTGGGCTGAAAACAGCGTGTCAGAAGCCCAGACTGGCCAGCAGATCGTCCACCTGGGACTGGTCGGTGACCACGTCGGGCGTGTTGTCCGGGTCCACCACCGGGCCTTGCAGGTGGGCCCGGCGGGCGGGCTCGGCGGGTACCTGGGCGTTGGGCGGGGCCGTCTGGATGAGCAGTTGCACCAGTTGCTCTTCAATGGTGGCTGCCAGATTCACCACGCGCGCAATCACCTGGCCGGTGAGGTCGTGAAAATCCTGGGCCATCATGATTTCCGTGAGGTGTGTGTCGGCCTCTTTGGTCACGCGCTCCACATCGGTCAGAAAGTTGAAGATCTCGCCCTTGGCCACAGCCGCCACCGGGTCCGCCACCAGCGAGTTGACGACTCGGCGCGTTTCCGCCGCAATGTAGTCGTGCTGCGCCTTGGCTTGCTCGACGCGGTTGAGCACCTTCTCGGCGGCCTCGCCCGTCAGCCGGGCGATGTATGACAGGCGGCTCTGGGCGTCGGGCAGTTCGCCCATGGAGCCGCGCAGCTTGTCGGCATACCCCAGTTCGTTGAGTGAATCGTGAAGCTGGCGGGTCAGCAGGCCAATCTTGTGGTGAACATCGGCTTCGGCGGCAGGCTGGCTGTTGTCCGGTGTGTCGTCCATGGTGTCATAGCCCCATCTTCTTCAGAATCAAGGTCACTTTCTCTTCCAGAGTTGCCTTGGTGAAGGGTTTGACGATGTAACCCGCAGCACCGCCCTGAGCGGCAGCAACGATGTCTTCCTTGCGGGCTTCGGCGGTCACCATCAGGACGGGCAGGTGCTTGAGCTTGTCGTCCTTCTTGATCTCGGCCAGCAGCTGGAAGCCGTTCATGTTGGGCATGTTGATGTCGGTCACCACAAAATCAAACTTGCTGTTGCGCAGTTTGTTGAGTGCGGCGACACCATCCTCGGCCTCGTCAGCGTCTGAGAACCCGCTCTCCTTGAGCAGGTTGCGAACGATGCGTCGCATGGTGGAGAAGTCGTCAACGATCAAAAAACGAAGGGCTGTGGTCACTTGGGACCCTTTCAGTCGAGATTTACTGTAAGCATTGTCATGGGCGGCAGGTTTGGTGACAAGTCGTAACTGTTACCTGCTTGGGGGGGGATTTTCCCGCTTTTCAGTCAACAGTTCTGTGGACGTGATTTCGGGAATCCCTTTGCCCATGAGCCGTTCTTCGGCCTCCCGGGTCAACACCGTGATGGTGATGCGCCGGTTGGAGGGGGAGCGTGGGTTCTTGGGGTCCAGCAGATCGCTGGCGGCCAAGCCCACCACGCGGCCCAGTTTAGCGTCTGGCATGCCGGCAGAGACCAGCTCTCGGCGCGAGGCGTTGGCCCGGTCTGCCGACAGCTCCCAGTTGCTGTACCCCTTTTCGCTGTTGCCATAGGGCACGGCGTCGGTATGGCCGGCCAGGCTGATGCGGTTTTCAACGCCACCAAGGGCCGCGCCAATTTCGCGGAGGATATCGCGCATGTAGGGTTTTACCAACGCGCTCCCGCTGTCGAACATGGGGCGGTTCTGGTCGTCAATGATCTGGATCTGCAGCCCGTCGGGCGTGATGTCGATGCGGATTTGCGACTTGTACTCGTTCAGGCGCGGGTTTTCTGTGATCAGCGCATCGATCTTGGCCTCCAGGGCCTTGAGACGCTCCTGGTCCTGCTTGGCGCGTTCTGCCCGCGCGGCATCGATGCTCATGCGGCGCTGCTTGGCTTCTTCCACATCGGAACGGCGCACCTGTCCATGCACCTTGGTCAGGTCGTTACCTCCGCCAGGAATCACGCTGGAGCTGTTGCCCGCCCCATCGCCACCTGCCATTGCCACCTTCAGTGGCGACGAAAAATACGCCGCTATGCCCTGCAGCTCGCCTTTCGCGGTGGACCCTAATAGCCACATGAGCAGAAAGAACGCCATCATCGCCGTTACGAAGTCGGCATAAGCAATCTTCCAGGCGCCCCCATGCACCGCGTGCCCGCCTTTCTTGACGCGCTTGATGATGATGGGCTGGAGCTTCTTTTCTGCCATGGCGATAGGGGCGTTGTGGCGCGGCTACTGCATTCGCGGTGGCTACTTCTTGCCCTTCACGTGCCCTTCCAGCTCCGAGAAGCTGGGGCGGACGTTGGAGAACAGCACCTTGCGGCCAAACTCAATGGCCGTGGCCGGGTTGTAGCCCTGCATGCTGGCGAGCAGGGTGGACTTGATGCACTGCAGTTCCTTGGCAGCGTCCTCGGTCTTTTGCTCGACCAGGCCGCCAAGGGGCTCGACGACGCCGTAGGCCAGCAAAATGCCTAGAAACGTGCCGACCAGCGCTGAACCGATCATGCCGCCCAGCACTGAAGGCGGCTGGCCCACCGAGCCCATGGTATTCACCACGCCCAGCACGGCAGCAATGATGCCAAAGGCCGGCAGCGCACCCGCCAACCGCGCCAGCGCTGCTACAGGGGCGTGGGCCTCCTGATGATGGGTGTCGATCTCGTTGTCCATCAACGCTTCGATCTCGTGGGAATTGAGGTTGCCCGACACCATCATGCGCAGGTAATCGGTCATGAACTCGATCACATGGTGATCGTTGCCCACCGTGGGGTACTTCTTGAAAATCTCGGATTCGTTCGGCGTCTCGACATCCTTCTCGATCGCCATCAGCCCCTCTTTACGGGCCTTCTGGAGGATGTCATAGAGCATTGCCATCAGTTCCATGTAGCGTGCTTTGGTGTACTTGGAGCCTTTAAGAGCCATGGGGATGGCAGCCATGGTGGCCTTGAGCACCTTGGGTTGGTTGTTGACCACAAAGGCCCCCAGCGCACCGCCCAGGATTGTGATGATCTCGAAGGGCAAGGCTTTCAGGATCACGGCAATATTTCCACCGTGCATCACATACACGCCGAAGATACAGCCAAAGCTGACGATGTAACCAATGATGACAAGCATGGTGGCGATTTTGGCAGAGTCTTAGGCGCACCGTTGGTGTAAACAAGACTGCGTTGTGCTGCCAGATTGCACCGCTGGCATTTGGTGGTCGTTGCTCGAGGCCGCTGCCTGTCAAAGCTTGCTCCCATTCTTTAATCGTCTCGTCCCGCCAGCACATAGCTAACGGTTTCAGTGAGTGTTAAAGAGTTCTGCGTTCGTGGCGAGCACTTGGCAAGCTCTAATAGCTACTAAAACGATAGTAAACCTGCCTCTTTCACAACCCAAGCCGTCATACCCGACCCGCAATCTATACACAAAAAGTTACGCTAACCCTAAAGTTTGTTGCACCGAGGGCCGATAACAAAAACAACAGGGAATGAAAGCCCTGTCCCCGGTGGCAAAACCAAAATCATAGGTGGCGCGTCAACGGGTTGGGCAGCCAGCGGGTGCTGGCATTTGAGACACCGAAAGCAATACCGCGTCTTCGGGCTTTAAGTTACACAAGGAGCTATCACCATGGCAGCCATCATCAACACCAACGTTCAGTCGCTCAATGCACAGCGCAACCTGGGCATTTCGCAAAACTCGCTGGCTCAGTCCATGCAGCGTCTGTCGTCGGGCTTGCGCATCAACAGCGCCAAGGACGATGCCGCTGGTCTGGCCATTTCGGAGCGATTCAGCACGCAGATCCGTGGTCTGAACGTTGCCACCCGAAATGCCAATGACGGCATCTCTCTGGCGCAAACGGCCGAAGGCGCCATGGCCAGCGTGACCAACAACCTGCAGCGCATGCGCGAGCTGGCTGTGCAATCTGCCAACGCCACCAACAGCAGCACTGACCGTGCGGCACTGCAGGCAGAAGTGTCGCAGCTGAGCCAGGAAATCGACCGCGTGGCCACACAGACCGATTTCAATGGCACCAAGCTGCTGGATGGCTCTTTCTCGGCCCAGGCCTTTCAGGTGGGGGCCAATGCCGGGCAGACCATCACCATTGACTCGATCGCCAGTGCGCGCACCAGCACGCTGGGCAAGTTCCAGGGCATTAACCTGGTGAATCAAACCATTGGTACGCCCAGTGATACCACGGCCGCAGCGACGGTCACTATTGGCAGCGGCTCGGCTATTTCTCTGGGCACGATTGCCAACGATGCCAAGGCGATTGCTTCGGCCATCAATGCAGCGGGCATTTCGGGCATGACTGCTTCGGCCAATGCCACCTCGGTGGCCTCGGTGGCGGCAGACGGCACGGGTGTCACGGCGGGCAACGCCACCATTACCATCAATGGAACTGCTTTGAGTGTGGCGGCGTCAACCAATGCGGCAAGCAATCGGGCCAATGCATTGGCCGCCATCAATGGCGTATCGGCGGTCACGGGGGTGATTGCCACCGACGACGGCTCGGGCCTGAAGCTTGCGGCTGCAGATGGTCGCAACATCACCACCGCGTTTGCCGCAGGTACCGCTACGGGTTCTAGCATGACCGCATTTGGTTTGGCTGCAGCCGGGACAACAGGCGCGACGGTCAATATTTCCTACGCCGCTAGCGGTCAAACGGGCAACGTGGTGTTTGCCAACGCCATGGGCAACCTCAGCACGGCTATCGGCAGCCAAGGGACGGCGGTGGCAGCACTCGACATCTCCACGGTGGGTGGGGCCAACACTGCGCTGACGGCCATTGATGCGGCACTCACCCAGATCAACTCGTCCCGCGCGCAGTTGGGTGCTATCCAGAACCGCTTCAGCTCGACCATCGATAACCTGCAGACGAACAGTGAAAATCTGAGTGCTTCGCGCAGCCGGATCATTGATGCAGACTTCGCGGCGGAAACGGCCAATCTGAGTCGTTCGCAGATCTTGCAGCAGGCGGGTACTGCCATGGTGGCGCAGGCCAACCAGTTGCCGCAAGGCGTGCTGTCTCTGCTGCGTTAAATAGCTAACTGCCAGGGAAAAGCCTCGGCGTCCATGGACGTCGACATTGGGGAAACGGCGCTGAAGTCACGGCTTCAGCGCCGTTTTGTTTTGCTGCTGGTCGCTGGAAATGCGGGAGGATGCCGGTTTACATCTGTGGTTTGCATCTAGCGATGCTCGACAAAATAAAGCCTCATGAGATGAAAGGGCCCTGAGCCTTGCGTCTCAAATCCTGTGGGCACAAAAGGCGGCGGAGCTGTTGCTGGCAGTGCACTGAATTTGGGCTTTATCAAGGAGCTATCACCATGGCAGCCGTCATCAACACCAACGTCCAGTCGCTTAACGCACAGCGCAACTTGGGCATTTCGCAAAACTCGTTGGCTACATCCATGCAGCGCCTGTCGTCGGGCCTGCGCATCAACAGCGCCAAGGACGATGCCGCCGGTCTGGCCATCTCCGAGCGCATGACCACACAAATCCGGGGGCTGAACGTGGCGGTGCGTAACGCCAACGACGGCATCTCTCTGGCGCAAACGGCCGAAGGCGCCATGGCCAGCGTGACCAACAACCTGCAGCGCATGCGTGAATTGGCCGTGCAATCTGCCAACGCCACCAACAGCAGCACTGACCGTGCGGCACTGCAGGCAGAAGTGTCGCAGCTGAGCCAGGAAATCGACCGCGTGGCCACACAGACCGATTTCAATGGCACCAAGCTGCTGGATGGCTCTTTCTCGGCCCAGGCCTTTCAGGTGGGGGCCAATGCCGGGCAGACCATCACCATTGACTCGATCGCCAGTGCGCGCACCAGCACGCTGGGCAAGTTCCAGGGCATTAACCTGGTGAATCAAACCATTGGTACGCCCAGTGATACCACGGCCGCAGCGACGGTCACTATTGGCAGCGGCTCGGCTATTTCTCTGGGCACGATTGCCAACGATGCCAAGGCGATTGCTTCGGCCATCAATGCAGCGGGCATTTCGGGCATGACTGCTTCGGCCAATGCCACCTCGGTGGCCTCGGTGGCGGCAGACGGCACGGGTGTCACGGCGGGCAACGCCACCATTACCATCAATGGAACTGCTTTGAGTGTGGCGGCGTCAACCAATGCGGCAAGCAATCGGGCCAATGCATTGGCCGCCATCAATGGCGTATCGGCGGTCACGGGGGTGATTGCCACCGACGACGGCTCGGGCCTGAAGCTTGCGGCTGCAGATGGTCGCAACATCACCACCGCGTTTGCCGCAGGTACCGCTACGGGTTCTAGCATGACCGCATTTGGTTTGGCTGCAGCCGGGACAACAGGCGCGACGGTCAATATTTCCTACGCCGCTAGCGGTCAAACGGGCAACGTGGTGTTTGCCAACGCCATGGGCAACCTCAGCACGGCTATCGGCAGCCAAGGGACGGCGGTGGCAGCACTCGACATCTCCACGGTGGGTGGGGCCAACACTGCGCTGACGGCCATTGATGCGGCACTCACCCAGATCAACTCGTCCCGCGCGCAGTTGGGTGCTATCCAGAACCGCTTCAGCTCGACCATCGATAACCTGCAGACGAACAGTGAAAATCTGAGTGCTTCGCGCAGCCGCATCATGGATGCCGATTTTGCGCAGGAAACGGCCAATCTGAGTCGTTCGCAGATCTTGCAGCAGGCGGGTACTGCCATGGTGGCGCAGGCCAACCAATTGCCGCAAAATGTGCTCAAGCTCCTGCAGGGTTGAACGGGCAGTGCAAACAGGTTCAAGTTCTGTGTGCCGTTGCCGACAAGACTGTATGGGCTGTGTTTGTTGTGCGTAGTGTGGCCTGAAAGCTGCGCTGCGTCGCAACCGGTTTTGCGTGACCGCAACAGGAGATCGACATGGGCATTTCATCCCCCGGTATAGGCAGCGGCCTGGATATTCAAGGCATTGTTGCCAAACTGGTAGCTCTGGAAAAGCAGCCGCTGCAGCAATTGCAGGTCAGGGCGTCTGGGCTGAGCGCGCGGTTGTCGGCGTATGGTCAGCTGAAATCACAAATTGCTAACCTGCAGGACCAGGCCGCCAAGTTGGCATCTTCTTCCAGTTGGGAGACTATGACGCTGAGTTCCAGCAACTCAAGTGCAGTGGTGGGCACGGCCACCGCAGCTGCAGCGCCCACGGCGTTCAGCATGGAGGTTCGTCAGCTCGCACGCGCCCAGTCGGTGGGGTCTGCGGTTTTTGGCACCGGAGCAACAGTGGGCACGGGCTCACTCAAGATTCAGTTGGGTGCTTGGAGCAAGGGCGACTTCACCCCTGATGTGGCCGACGGCGCGGCAGCGTTTGCGCCAGGGGCCTCCCCTGAGGTTTCCATCGATATCACGGCTGCAGACGATACGTTGGCCAAAGTGGCCGCCAAGATCAATGCCGCCAATGCGGGCGTCAATGCCACGGTGCTGCGCGACGCAGCGGGTGAGCGTTTGTTGGTGCGCTCTACCGCCACTGGTGAAGAGTCGGGTTTTCGCATCCAGGCGATGGACGATGACGGCAATAATACCGATGGCTCTGGGCTTTCCCGCCTGGGCTTCGATCCGGAGAATAGCGCCACTGGTCTATCTCTGACGCAGTCTGCTCGCGACACTTTGGCCACGATCAACGGGGTGGAGGTGAAGTCAAAAAACACGACATTTGCCGATGCCGTTGAGGGCTTGACATTGACCGTCGCCCAAGTGACCACTTCCCCGGTCGAGATTGGAGTCAAGCGTGACACGGCTGGGGCGCGAGGCAACATCACGGCATTCGTGGATTCATACAACGCCCTCAACAATGCGCTCGCGGCGATGACGCGCTACAACCCAGCCGACAAGTCTGCCGGCACGCTGCAGGGGGACTCGACGGCAGTGGGCCTGCAGTCTGCGCTGCGCCAGCTTGTGGGGGGGGCGGGAGCACCTGGCAGTGAATTTGGCAGACTGTCCGATATCGGCGTGCAGTTTCAGGCCGATGGCACTTTGAAAGTCGATGCAACCAAACTTGATGCTGCTATGGCCAAACCCGATGCACTCAAGGCGTTTTTTTCCGCTGACGAGGCTGGTACATCGTCGGACGGAATGGCGACCCGTATCAAGGATTTTGCTGCGGGCATGCTGGGCTCGGACGGCTTGTTTGCTACCAAGACCAAATCCATTCAAAACGCAGTCAAGCGCAATACCGACGATCAGCAGCGGGTGGCCGACCGTGCCAGCCGGCGTGAAGAGCAACTGCTGGCACAGTATGGTCGGCTAGATGCCAACCTGGGTAGGTTGAGCGCGCTCAATACCTATGTAGCACAGCAGGTGACGCAGTGGAACAATACAAAGGGTTGATTGGACTGTTTTAACCTGACTGGCGTGATATCTCAGCCTCCGTTTCATTTGATCCCCTTGGCAAGCTTTAGACAGTTTTTTCGAAGAGTTTTTCAAGGACCGCCCTTGCTTTGATGCGTTCTTCTCTCGCGGATTGGGCGAGACATCAGAGATCAGTCTCTGATTAGGTGTTTTGAGGTACATCCCTTTGTAGGGCGAGCGTCAGCTGCTATTGAATTTGGTTTTTCAAAGTGCGTAATAGCCTGCCTTGCATGATCCTGAAGTGCTACGAAAACTGCTTGAGTTTTCCCAGCAGTTGCCGATATGAATAACAAGTAGCATATGAAGGAGCCGTTGATGTACACCCCCGTCAGTTCTCGCGCAGCTTCGGCCTACCGGCAAGTGGGCGTCCAGTCCGGCGTGGATAGCGCCTCGCCGCACATGTTGATCAAGATGTTGTTTGATGGCCTTATCCAGTCGCTCAACGCCGCACGCGGCGCGCTGCAGCGCGGCGATATTGCCGAAAAGGGCCGCCAGATTGGTAAGGCCGTGCGCATTCTGGAAGAAGGCCTCAAGGGCGGCCTCAACCTTGCGGAGGGTGGTGAAATTGCCCGCAACTTAGCTGCGCTCTATGACTATTGCGTTAACCGCCTCTCCATGGCCAATGTGCATAATGACTTGGCATTGGTAGAGGAGGTGGTGAGTCTGATTACCCCCGTAGCGCAAAGCTGGAATGAAATCGGCCCCAACGGCGCACCGAACTCCGGTGTGGGAGTGTGAACATGACTACCCGGCTGATTGACTATTACAAAGCCATTGAAGACAGCAGCGCCAAGATGCTGGAAGCTGCCAAGCTCAAGGACTGGGACGGCGTGGTGCGCTACGAAGGCGCCTGTGCCGTGCTGATCGAGCAGCTGCGCTTCAAGTCGCAAGAGCACGAGTTGCTGCCTGAGCACCGGCGTGAGAAGACCCGTATCATGCAGCGCATCTTGCGCAACGATGCGCAGATTCGCTGCCTGGCAGAGCCTTGGCTTGCGCAGTTTGAGCATCTGCTCGAGGGTCAGCCCCAGATGATGCATTGAGTGCGTGCTGCGCGGCACGCACAAGCTGCTGCGAGGCCATGACCTGACCGTCGAAGGGGCGTCTATAGAGCTTGAGTGGCTTGTGGGGTGCTGGCCTGCTAGTGGCCAGGCGGTGCCAACCGTGCACCCCAAAGGCGCTCAGCGCTGAACAGAGTGGGCAATTTCGGTCTACAAACGCTCAAATCTCCGAAGTTTAAGCGGCGGTTTCAACAACGAAGTGCACGTTGCCAAAAGGTAGGCCCAGACAAGTAAGTGAAGATGACTTGTGTGACCTGCCAGTCAACCCAAGTGCACCATGAACTACACCCATCTGAGCCAAAGCGAACGTTACCAAATCCAATGCCTGCGCGACGTGGGGCTGTCGATCACACAGACAGCCCTGCGCCTGGGGCGCCACCGCAGCACCATTGCCCGCGAGATCCGGCGCAACAGCGACGCCAGCACAGCCTACCAAGCCCACAACGCCCATCAACAGGCTCTCTCGCGCCAAAGCGGCCAGACCAACGCTCAGCGCTTTGACGGTGCCCAGTGGGAGCTGGTGCTGTCGTATCTGCAGCTGGACCTGTCGCCTCAGCAGGCAGCCGCCCGCCTGGGGCTGGAAAGGCGCCTGCGCATCAGCCACACCTGCATCTACAACCGGCTGCGCCGCATGGGACAAGCTGCACCGCGCCTGCGTTGCGGCCATTGCCGGCGCAAGGCACACAGGGTGCGGGGCAACTGCGCGATCGCGTGGGTATCGCACAGCGCCCCGCCATCGTGGACAAGCGAGCGCGCCTGGGGGATTGGGAGGGCGACACCATCGTCTCGGGTGCGGGTGGGCTGGCAGGGCTGGTGACCCTGACCGAGCGGCGCTCGCGCTACACACTGGCGCAGCGTGTGCAGCGGCGCCAGGCCGAGCCGGTGGGCCAGGCCATCATCGAAATGCTCAGGCCCCATCCCAAGCGCCGCCACACCCTGACGCTGGACAACGGCAAGGAGTTCGCCGAGCACAGGTGGGTGCACAGACGCCTGAAGACGAAGGTGTACTTTGCTGACCCGCACAGCCCCTGGCAGCGAGGACTCAACGAGAACCACAATGGGCTGCTACGCCACTACTTCCCCAAGGGCAGCGATCTGGGCAAGGCCAGCGAGCAAGAGGTGCTCCAAGCCGTGTACCGGCTCAACCACCGACCCCGCAGATGCTTGGGCTGGAAGACTCCGCATGAGGTGTTCCACGGCTACAAAGTGACACCACTTACACTGGGGACTGGCGCACTTCGTTGTTGAAACCGCCAGCCAAATTCGCAACAAGCGATGGTGCGATGCGCCTTTTTTGCTATCAAAAATATAGTTTCTTGCGTTGGCATCAGCGTGATGCTACACAGTTGCCGGTTGAGGGGCGAGGGCTCAATGTCCCGCTCATCGTCACACCTGCATGTTCATGATGTCTGTGTAAGCCTGCACCATGCGGTTGCGCACGTGCAAGGTGGCCTGAAAGCCGATTTGCGCCTTCTGGATGGCCACCATGGTTTCTTCCAGGCTCACGGAGGGGTTTTCCATTTGCACCTCCCTTTGCATCTCTGAAGACTTGTTCTGAGCGGCACTCACCGACTGCAACGCGCCCTTGAGCGCGCCAGAGAAGCCGACTTCATTGCCCGTGGTTTGCGGCGCTGCGGCACGGCGCGCGACGCCAGCGCCCGTCAGCGGGGCAGTTGAGCTGGAGATGCGAAGGTCCATGGCGGTATCCGTAGGGGAATGGCGGTATGCTGCGTATCCTAGCTACCGGCCCAGGATGCATCGCGCTGAATAGATGGCCAAACGGACGGCTTATCCAGCGAACATTGTGGGGGCGTGACCGAATAATCGACCCCACGCCAGGTCTGTTGCAGGGCCTGCTTTAATGGAAAGCAAGATGTCTGCTGTTGCTGAAGTCCCTCTCAATCCGCTCCCGACGCCGGCCAGCCCCAACTGGCTGCAGCGGCTGTCCGCCCTCGACCGGGCACAGCGCATGCGGCTGGGTGCGGGCGTGGCGCTGCTGGTGGCTGCTGCCGTTGCGGCCGTCGTGATGGGGCGCCAGCCCGACTACCGGGTGCTGTTTTCCAACCTGGGCGATAAGGATGGCGGGGCCGTGGTGGCCCAGTTGTCTCAGATGAACGTCCCCTACAAGTATTCCGAGGGTGGCGGCGCCATCCTGATTCCTGCAGAGCGCGTGCACGATGTACGTTTGCGGCTGGCCACGCAGGGTTTGCCCAAGGGCTCCGTCGCGGGTTTTGAACTGATGGAGTCCAACAAATTCGGGATGACGCAGTTTCAGGAGCGTCTGAACTTCCAGCGCGGGTTGGAGGGGGAACTCACCCGGTCCATCCAGGCACTGTCGTCGGTGCAAAGCGCTCGTGTGCACCTGGCCTTGCCCAACCAGAACGGCTTTTTCCGTGAGCAGCAAAAGCCTTCGGCCTCGGTGTTGGTGAGTCTGCATCCCGGGCGCATTCTGGATCGCGCGCAGCTCGCGGGCATCGTGCATCTGGTGGCCTCCAGCGTTCCTGAGCTGGCACCGTCCGCCGTGAGCGTGCTGGACGACACTGGCAAACTGCTCTCCCAGTCCCCCGACAGCACGGCAGGTGCTGAAATCAATGCCCAGCAGCTGTTGTACGTACAGCAGCTGGAGCAGCAGTATTCCCGCCGCATCATGGACATCCTGGAACCAGTGGTTGGCCGCGACAACGTCAAGGCGCAGGTCACGGCGGAAGTGGATTTTTCGCAGACCGAATCCACCTCCGAGCAGTTCCGCCCCAACCAGACGCCGGATTCGAGTGCTGTGCGCAGCCAGCAGGTGCTGGAAAGCCGCGGGAGTGCGACGAAGACCGCTACGGGTGTGGCCGGCGCAGTGGCCAACCAGCCGCCAGCCCCGTCTGCAGCGCCCGTCAACGGCGCTAATCCTGCGCCGAATGCCGGGGGCCAACAGGGCGCAGAAGAAGAGACAAGCAAGCGCGAGTCCACCACCAACTACGAAGTGGACAAGACCGTCAAGGTAGTCCGTGGCAGCACGGGTGCAGTCAAGCGGTTAAGTGCTGCAGTCGTGGTCAACTATCAGTCGGCAGAGGACAAGGGTAAGACAGTGACCAAGGCGCTGACAGCCGAACAGATCGAACAGATGACGGCGCTGGTGCGCGAAACCATTGGGTTCAACCGTGAGCGCGGCGATTCGGTGAATCTGATGAACACACCGTTCCAGGTGACGGCAGTACCCACCACGGATGCGCCGCTGTGGAAGCAGCCGGAGGTAGTGGACCTCGCCAAGACCTTTGCCTGGCCGGTGGGTGCGGTTCTGTTCGCTGCCCTGGTACTGTTGGGCTTGGTGCGTCCTGCGCTCAAAGGCCCCGCACCTGTAAAGTCAACAGTCGGCAAGTCGGTGACTGGTGGTCAACTCGACGCTCTGGAGGCAGAAATGCCTGAGCGCCCGGCATTGGCGGCGCCCGCCCGTAAGGACGAACTTTTGCCTGCGACCCCTGAGCAGCTGCGCTTGGAAGATGCGCGCACGTTGGCCAAGGAGAATCCGGTCGCGGTAGCCAATATTCTCAAGACCTGGCTGAACGGCGATCCAGTTTAGTAGCCGCCACCGATTGCACGGACCACGACCATGGACGACCAAGGACTCCACGATGCCGCCATCATGCTGATGTCCCTCGGCGAGGAAGAGGCGGCCGAGGTGTTCAAGCATTTCTCGCCCAAAGAGGTGCAGAAGCTGGGCGAGACTATCGCGCGCATGCGCTCCGTGTCGCGCGAAAAAGTGGACGAGGTCATCAATAAGTTCTCCAACGCGGCTGCAGCCCAAAGCCTGTTGGTATCCGACACTGGCAACTACGTGCGCGCGGTGCTCAAGCGCGCGCTCGGCGACGACAAGGCTGGTTTGCTCATCGACCGGATTTTGCAGGGGGGAGATGTCTCGGGCATCGAGAGTCTGAAGTGGATGGATCCGCTGTCAGTGGCTGAGCTATTGCGTAACGAGCACCCGCAGATCGTTGCTGCCATCCTGGTGCATCTGGATAGCGATCAGGCATCGGGCATTCTGATGCACCTGTCCGACCGCCAGCGCAGCGAGATTTTGCTTCGCGTGGCCACGCTCGAAGGCATCCAGCCCACGGCCCTCAAGGACCTGAACGAAGTACTTTTCAAGGTGCTAGCGGGCGGGGACAAGATTCGTAAGAGTTCGCTTGGCGGCGTCAAGGCGGCCGCAGAGATCATCAACTTGTTGGGCGGCAACATGGACGCTGTGGTGCTCGAGTCCATTCGTGGCTACGACCCCGACCTGGCCCAGAAGATCATGGACAAGATGTTTGTGTTTGAAGATGTTCTCAAGCTCGACGACAAGGCCATCCAGACAGTGCTCAAGGAAGTGGCATCCGAGACTCTCATCGTGGCCCTCAAGGGTGCGGTGCCCGAACTGCGTGAGAAATTCTTGTCCAACATGTCTTCACGCGCCGCAGAAGCGCTGCGTGAGGATCTCGAGTCGCGTGGTCCCATGCGACTGTCCGAGGTGGAGGCGCAGCAGAAGGAAATTCTCAAGACGGTGCGCCGCCTGTCCGACGAGGGCCAGATCATGATCGGTGGTGGTGGTGATGATGCCTTCGTCTAACCAACGTTCTTATGCACGGTTCATTCCCAGTGAGGAGGTCGGCGACTTCAAACAATGGAAGTTCTCTGCCGTAGATGGGGCCGACCTGGTGGAGCCAGAGGCCGAGCCGGAACCTGTCGTGGAGCTGCCTGTCGAGCTGGATCAAGTGGCGCAGCAGGCCCTTGTCCAACAAGCCTGTGACGATGCGTATGCAGAGGGCTTCGCTCAGGGACAAGCGCAGACGGCGCTCGAATGGCAGCGCCGCATGGATGAATACATTGCCCGGCAGGGGCAAGAGGCGGCGCAGCGTTTGCAGAGCGTGCTGCAAACGCTCGATGCGAGCCTGATCGACATGCAGCAACGGATGGCGCAGCAGGTGCTGGAGCTTGCGTGCGACATCGCGCGCCAGGTGGTGCGCCAGGAACTGTCGGTCAACCCCAATGCCTTGTTGCCCGTGGTGCGAGAGGCTGTTGGCATGCTCGTGACCGAGGGGCGCCCTGCCACGGTGCGGCTCAATCCGGTAGACATGGAGGCCATGGCAGAACCTTTGCGCGAAGAGGTCAATGCACCGGGTGTGCAATGGATGGCGGATGCCGCCGTACCTGCAGGGGGCTGCCTGGTGGAGTCTGCTGGCACCGTCGTCGATGGCAGCATCGACAAGCGTTGGCAGCGTGCCATTGCGTCTTTGGGGTTGCAGTCGCCTTGGGATGACGATGCGGGTGGGGATGGTGATGACCATTGACACTCCTTCGGCCTGGACTCGGTTCATGGACGACGCGCGGGAGCGCGTGGCCGAAGGTGCGCCGCTGGAGACGCGCGGCACACTCACACGGTTGACGGGGCTGGTGCTGGAGGCCGTGGGCATCCGTGTGCCCGTGGGCTCGCAGTGCATGGTGCAAATGCCGGGGCATGCGCCGGTCTTGGCGGAGGTGGTCGGGTTTTCTGCCGACCGCGCATTTCTGATGCCTGCGGGCGACATCCATGGGCTGTCCAGTGGCGCCAGTGTGGTGCCGGCCGCACCGTACATCACCATGCCCCGCTTGGGCGAGCCTCCCCGGCCTGTGCAGCGCGCCGGGGTGCTGCGTCTGCCCATGGGCGATGGATTGCTGGGGCGTGTGGTGGATGCCCAAGGCCTGCCTCTCGATCACGGCGGGCCGGTACAGGATGTCGTGTCGGAGCCCATGGGACGCCGGCAGATCAATGCCATGGACCGGGACCCGGTGCGGGAGCCTCTGGATACCGGTGTGCGCGCCATCAATGCTTTGCTGACCGTAGGGCGAGGTCAGCGCCTGGGGCTGTTTGCAGGCTCTGGGGTGGGCAAGAGTGTGTTGCTAGGCATGATGGCCCGCTACACCCGGGCCGATGTGATCGTGGTCGGACTCATCGGGGAGCGGGGCCGCGAGGTCAAGGAGTTTGTGGAGGACATCCTGGGCGAGGAAGGCCGTGCGCGATCGGTGGTGGTGGCGGCCCCTGCCGATGCGCCCCCTTTGTTGCGCATGCAGGGCGCCTCCTATGCCACTGCCGTGGCCGAGCACTTCCGCGACAAGGGCCAGCACGTGTTGCTGCTCATGGATTCACTCACCCGATACGCGATGGCGCAACGAGAAATTGCACTGGCCATTGGCGAACCGCCTGCCACCAAGGGGTATCCGCCGTCCTGTTTTGCCAAGCTGCCCCAGCTGGTGGAGCGCAGCGGCAACGGCCTGCATGGCGTCGGCTCCATCACGGCGTTTTATACGGTGCTATCGGAGGGCGATGACCAGCAGGACCCCATCGCGGATGCTGCGCGTGCCATTCTGGACGGGCACATTGTGCTGTCACGGGCTTTGGCAGAGACCGGGCATTTCCCGGCCATCGACATCGAGCAATCGGCGTCGCGGGTGATGCACAACGTGGTGTCTCGCGGGCATTTTGATCTGGCGCGGCGGTTCCGTGCGGTGTATTCGCGCTACCAGAAGAGCCGGGACTTGGTGCAGGTGGGCGCTTACATGAGCGGCTCCGATCCGGCGTTGGACGAGGCCATTCGCCTGCAGCCGCAGATGGCGGGCTTTCTGCAGCAGGACATGTTTGAGGCAGCTTCCATGGACCAGAGCGTAGGCGCCATGGCCGCGGTGCTGGATCATTGACGGCCGGCAAGGTAGGCAGCCATGTCCAGTCTCAACGCCCTCTCCGTCGCGGTCGAAGTGGCTTCCCGCAAGCGGGACGATGCCCGCAAGGTTTTGCAGGACACGCTGGCTGCCGAGCAGGCGGCACGTGCCCAGCTCAATCAGCTGGAAGATTACGCCCGAGAGACTGAGTCACGCTGGGGCATGAAGGCCGATACGGCCATGCAGCCCGAAGTGATGTACCACCACTACCAGTTCATGAACAGGCTGGGCCATGCGGCCAGCATTCAGAACGGTGTGGTGGGTGATCAATCTGCGCGGGTGCAAGTTGCGCAGCGCGCGCTGCTGGATGCCGAGCTTCGCTTAGCCAGCCTGCGCAAGGTGGTGGAGAAGAGGCGCAGCGACTTTGCTCTGCAGCAGCAGCGCAGGGATCAGAAACAAACCGACGAGCGCGCCGCGTTGCAGTATCGCAATGTAGGCCAGGAGAATTGAACATGGGACCGACCAAAGTAGCTTCCTCGCAGGGTACCCAGCCCGCCCACACCGCCCGCGCGAAATCGTCGTCTCATTCCGAGACCGTGGAGGCTGGTAAACTCGCAGTTGGAGGCGGTTTTTTCGCGCTGCTGGCGACGTTTGAGGGCGCTACGGATGGTTTGGGCGAGAATACGCAAGGTGACAATGTGATTGATAACCCTTCGCCCGCTCTCGAAAATGCCACTGATGTCGTATCCACGCCCTCAATGGACGCGTCGGCTGTTGGTGCATGGCTCGGCCTGTTCTCTTCGCTGCGACTTCCGAATACAACGGCTTCTGCGTGGCAGTACTCGATTGCTCCGCCGCAAAATACTGAAGGCTCAAGTACGGTCAATAGGCAGACGCTGCTGCATTCACCCCGGCCAGTTGGTCTTAGTCTCGGCGGGACAGTAGCAGTAGCGCAGTCTGGCCCCCAAGGGCTTGCAGCCTCTTCGGTCAGCGCTCTCAGTGAGCCGCTGGGCTCGGCGGCCTCTGCGTGGCAGTATTCGATTGCTCCGTCCCAAAACACTGAGGGCTCAAGTACGGTCAATAGGCAGATGTTGCTGCATCCATCCCCGCCGGTTGGTCTTAGTCTCGGTGGAGCAGTGGCAGTCGCGCAGTCTGACTCCCAAGGGCTTATAGCTTCTTTGGGTAGTGGGCTCGGTGAAAAGTTGTTTGAAGGTATCCCCCAGGGACTGAGCGCGGAGACTGCGAAGTTGGATGCGTCTACAGACCTGGAACCCATACACGGAGCATCTGCTGGGTTCGGACGCGCGTTTTCGCGCACGCAGAGTGGTAGTCCGCAACGCGTCAGCGGTATGGGAGGCTCCGATGCGTCCCTCGGCTCTGCTGCTTTCAGAGACTCGGCAGTGCGTCCCACCAGTGTGCATGGCTTTTCTTCAGCGCTGTTGTCCTCCACTGGAGAGCGGACTTTGATAGGTGGGGTTGCAGGCGGCACGGTGGATCGTTCGAGTGTTACCCAGTCAGTCCCTGTTATCGGCGTGGAGTCGGCAGCACCGCTCGCCGACAGTTTGGTTGCGATGGTCGGATCTGCTCAAGCCGCAGAGTCACCCGCCGACGTTCGTTCTCATAGAAATGGAGAGGGCGCAGGAACTACTGGCGCCTGGTCTGAAGGCGTGTCAGGGCCATCGCCTTCGGATGCGGGTGGCTTCACCGATGCCACGGCGTTAGCGGACCCTAATGCTTTGGGGGCGGAGGAGCAGGTGGCCGAGCAGGTAGCCTACTGGGTGAACCAGAAGACGCAAAACGCAGAGTTGACGCTGCAGCGAGATGGCCACCCCGTGGAGGTGTCGGTGTCCCTGTCGGGCAACGAAGCGCATGTGTCGTTCCGCAGCGATCAGCAGCATACGCGGGAACTGCTGGACCAAAGCATGGCGCAGCTGAGTGATCTGTTGCGCAGCGAGGGTTTGGTACTGTCTGGCATGTCGGTGGGCACTTCGGCACATGGCAGTGAAGGTGGTGGCGAGACCGGGCAGCAGCGTCCCCGCGAAGGAGCGCGTCAGGCGCAGGTGGTGTCTGCTGTTCCAGCAGGTACCACCTCTCTGGCACGTGGTGGTGGGGCTTTGGACCGCGCGGTGGACATCTTCGTTTGATTTGCGGGGGCAGACCCCTTCGCCATTCGCACGGGCGGCGAGCGCGGTGAATGCCATGGTTTTGGGCTTTTATTCTGGCTATTATTGGTTACACCCCCGACCAATAATGGGCTATCCGGTCATGCTCGCACATTGATAGTGCCCGCATCACCTGCTCCATACCGCAAGGAACTCCATCGTGTCAGCCAATACTCCCGCAGCAGCACCCGCCAAGAGCAAGAAGATGCTGTTGATCATCATCGGTGTGGTGGTGGCTGTGCTGGTGATTGGAGGGGGGGCGGCCGCATGGTTCGTCTCCAGCCGGTCCCACGCCGCCGAAGACGAAGAGGGCGGTGGAGCACCTGCAGCGCACAAGGAGTCGCCCAAAGTCGCACCCACCTTCCTGCCCATGGAAAATATGGTGGTCAATCTGGCGGACCCAGGGGGGGATCGTTTTGCACAGATTGGCATCACCTTGGAGGTGGATGACGCCAAAACTGCAGAGCAGGTCAAACAGTACCTGCCTTCGATTCGCAGCGGCATTTTGATGCTGGTGTCCCAGCGCACTTCCTCGGAGCTGCTACAGCGCGAGGGCAAAGAGAAGCTGGCAAACGACATATTGCGTGAGGTCTCGCGGCCCTTGGGCTACTCCGTGCCGTCGGAGCGCGAGCGTGCCAAGGCGGCAGCGGCTACTGAACAGGACGGAGACGCGGAGGAGCGCCCCGCAGCGCGCAAGCGTGCCGAGCGCAATCCTGTGCGCAGGGTACTCTTTTCGAGTTTCATCATCCAATGAGCCCACGGGTTAAGGACCAGCCATGAGTGATTCATTTCTTTCGCAGGAAGAGGTCGATGCCCTTCTGGAAGGGGTCACGGGCGAGAGTCAGAAGTCCGTGGAGGAAGTGGCGGAGGCAGGGGCCGTCCGCAATTACGACATTTCCAGCCAGGAGCGCATCGTTCGTGGCCGCATGCCGACGATGGAAATCGTCAACGAGCGGTTTGCGCGCAACTTCCGCATCGGCCTGTTCAACTTCATCCGGCGCAGCCCGGAAATATCGGTGGGTACCGTGTCCGTTCAGCGCTACAGCGCGTTTCTGCGCGAGCTGGCGGTCCCTACCAATTTCAACATTGTGGCCATCCGCCCCTTGCGTGGCAGCGGGCTCATCGTGTGTGAACCCTCGCTGGTGTTCGGCATCATCGACACGCTGTATGGGGGGGTCGGCAAGTTCCAGACCCGGATCGAGGGGCGTGACTTTTCGCCCACGGAACAACGGGTCATCAACCGGCTGGTTGATGTGATCTGCGCTGAGTATAAGAAGGCATGGCAGGGCATCTACCCGCTGGAGCTGGAGTACCAGCGCTCAGAAATGCAGCCCCAGTTTGCCAACATTGCTACACCCAGCGAAATCGTGGTGTCCACGGCGTTTCAGCTGGAAATCGGAGACCTCTCCGGTGCGATCCATGTCTGCATGCCGTATGCCACGCTGGAGCCGATCCGCGATGTCCTGTATTCGTCCACACAGGGCGATTCCATCGAGGTGGATCGTCGCTGGGTGAACGTGCTCAAGCGCGAAATCCAGTCTGCAGAGGTCACGCTGGTGGCGGAGCTGGCCAAGGCCGATGCCACTGTGGAGCAATTGCTTGCGATGAAGCCTGGTGACTTCATCGAGCTGGACCGTGAGCCCCGCATCCGTGCGTCGATCGGAGGGGTTCCAATTTTTGAATGCCAGTATGGAACCCACAATTCCAAGTACGCCATCCGCATTGAAGAGTGCCTGCGTACGTCGGATATGAGCTGGCTGGGAGAGAAAAATGGCAACTGAAGAAGACAACAAGGACGCTGGTGCGGACGACCCGTTTGCGGGTTGGGCCGAGGCGCTGGAAGAGCAGAAGCGCACGGACGAAAAGCCTGCCGATGCAGAGCAAGGTGGACCGCTGTCTGGTGAGCCCGTGCGGCCGTTTTCCGGCGCCGCGGGTGGCGATACGGTCAACGACATCAACATGGTGCTGGACATCCCGGTGCAGCTGTCCGTGGAACTGGGGCGCACCAAGGTACCAATCAAGTACATCCTCCAGCTGGCGCAAGGCTCGGTGGTGGAACTGGATGCACTGGCGGGGGAGCCCATGGACGTGCTGGTCAATGGCTACCTCATCGCCCAAGGCGAAGTGGTGGTGGTCAATGACAAGTTCGGTATCCGCCTGACTGATGTGGTCACACCTTCGGAACGTTTGCGTCGGGTGAGCCGTGGATAGTGGGAGCATGACCCAGACGCTGTTGGTCGTAGTGCTGTTTGTGGGGGCCATGGCTTTGCTTCCCTGGGCGGTGCGCCGGCTTCAGCAACGACAGTCCTCGGGAGCGCTGGCGGCCGGAGGGGCATCACGCGTGGTATCCGCGGTGGCCGTCGGACCCCAGCAGCGGGTCGTGACGGTGGAGGTGGGGCCTGAAAACGCGCGGACCTGGCTGGTCCTGGGGGTGACTGCACAGCAGGTCAACTGCCTTCATGTGCTGCCCGTGGCCGGCAAGGCGGCCGAGGACGCGAGGGGCGCGTCATTACCGGCAAGCCCATCATTTGCCCAGGAGATGCGAGTTGCGTCGGCTGATGCGGGGAAGTCCGCCCATGTGTGAGCAGGTCTCTCTACGGATAAGGCGCGGAGCTCGGCGGCTAGGTCCATGGGCAGTCGCCGCGGTGGGCTTGATGGCGCAAAGCTCCGTGTGGGCTCAAAATGCCGGCGCGTTGCCGCTGGTGGTCGGCAATGGGCCTTCTGGAACCAGCTACTCGGTGCCCATTCAGACCCTGCTGTTTTTTACGGCACTGTCTTTTTTGCCGGCCGTGTTGCTGATGATGACGGGTTTTACCCGGATCGTGATTGTGTTGTCCCTGCTGCGCCAGGCCTTGGGAACGCAGTCGGCACCGCCCAATCAGGTCATCATTGGCCTGTCGTTGTTCCTCACCTTTTTTGTGATGGGGCCGACGCTTGATCGTGTGTACCAGGACGCCTACGTTCCCTACACCAACAACACCATCGGCTTTGAGCTGGCCCTGGACAGGGCGGAGGCACCCATGCGCAGCTTCATGCTCAAGCAGACGCGGCAATCGGACTTTGCGCTGTTTTCCAGGCTCGCGCGCCTGGACCCGAAAGTGACGGCCGAGACGGCGCCGATCCGTGTGCTGGTACCTGCCTTCGTGACCAGTGAACTCAAGTCGGCGTTCCAGATCGGGTTCATGATCTTCATCCCGTTTCTCGTCATCGACATGGTGGTGTCCAGCATCCTCATGTCATTGGGCATGATGATGTTGTCGCCGGTGCTGGTGGCATTGCCGTTCAAGCTCATGTTGTTCGTGCTGGCGGATGGCTGGAACCTGCTGATTGGCTCGTTGGCCGCCAGCTTCGTCACCTGAGGGATTCCGCCATGACTTCACAAATGGTGCTGACGATTGGGCGCGATGCCCTCACCTTGCTGCTGATGATTTCCATGCCTGTGCTGGGCGTGGTCATGGCGGTGGGCTTGCTGGTGAGTATTTTTCAGGCGGTCACGCAGATTCATGAGGCAACGCTGGCCTTTGTGCCCAAGCTGATTGCGGCGATGGTGGTGTTTGCCATTGCGGGGCCCTGGATGCTCAGTACCCTGGTGGACTTCATTCGCAGGACGATCGAATCGATCCCGTCCATGATCGGATAGCGCCATGGCAACTGGGGCACCAGCTTGTCTGTGGATGACGGCGGACGGCTTGGGTCTGAGTTCGACGTGTAGGGCGGAGGCAACCGGGTCTGCAAAGCGCCGTAGCCAAATCATGGGAGGAGGAGCGTGATTACCTTCTCCGAAGCGCAGATCATGGTGTGGCTGTCTCCCATCCTGTGGCCCTTTTTGCGCGTGCTCGCGTTGTTCTCTGTGGCGCCGGTGTTCTCCATGCGCGTCGTCCCCATGCGGGTGAAGATTGGCTTGGCGTTCTTGGTGGCGCTCTGCGCGCAAGGTGTTCTGGGTGAGCAGCCTGTCATCAGCGTGAACGGTCGTGAGGCGCTGGGCACGGTAGCGCAGCAGGTGGCCGTGGGGCTGGCGATTGGCTTTTCGGTCCGCCTCGTGTTCACGGCGGTCGAACTGGCTGGGGAAATCATTGGGCTGCAGATGGGGCTCAACTTCGCTTCATTCTTTGACCCTACCTCCAATGGACAGATCAGTGCTGTGGCGCGTTTTTTTGGTCATATGTCCATGCTGCTGTTTATTGTCATCAATGGCCACTTGTTGATCTTGATGGCTGTGGTCAAGAGTTTTGACCGCTTTCCTGTGGATGGCAATTTTTTGCAGGCGCTCGGGCAGATGCGCTTGCATGAACTGGGGGCTTCTCTGTTTTCCAGCGCTCTCTGGATTGCCATGCCCATGATCGCGCTGCTGCTGTTCGTCAACCTGACCATGGGCATCATTTCGCGCGTAGCGCCGCAAATGAATATCTACGCAGTGGGCTTCCCCGTCACGCTCACGGTGGGGATGCTGGGGATTGCAGCAACACTGCCGATGCTCGAGCAACCGGTGTTGGCGTTGATGCAGCAGGCTGTGGATCTGTTCTCTGCCGGCAGGTAGTCAATCCAGCTACACCAGTTGGTTACGGATCGCGTAGACCGTCAGTTCCGCGTTGTTCGAAAGCTTCAATTTTTCGAGAACCCGTGATCGGTACACGCTCACCGTTTTGGGGCTCAGCATCAATTCTTCGGCAATGTCCGACAAGCGCCGACCGGAGGCGATCTTGACCAGGGTCTGCAATTCGCGTTCTGACAGTGCCGCGTGGGGGGCCTCGGGTGTGGGCTGGGCCAGACTGTCAGCCAGCATCTGGGCCACTTCGGCGGTGAGGTACTTGCGACCCTGCATCACTGTGCGTACGGCCGCAATCAGCTCCACCGGGTCGCCAGCCTTGTTGGCGTAGCCCTGGGCTCCTGCCTTGAGGCAGCGCAACGCGTATTGATCCTCGGGGTACATCGACACCACCAGCACTTTGATGGTGGAGTGGGTTTCGCGCAGGCTGGCCAATACTTCCAGCCCGCTGCGGCCAGGCATGTTCAGGTCCAGCAGCAGAACATCGCAGGCGGCTGTGCGCAGAACTTCCCGCAGCTCGGAGTACCCGCCTGCTTCGCCGGTCACCTGAATGTCCGGTGCTTCGGCAAGCGTGTCGCGAATGCCACGCCGCAAAACGGCATGGTCGTCGCACAAGACGACATGAATCACTGAGCGTCCCCTGATGCGGATGTGTCTGGAGATGGTAGTGGTACCGAGAGGATGACCGATGTGCCCTGACCCGGACGACTGCTGATATCCAGCCAACCCCCTACGGTACGTGCGCGCTCCTGGAGGCCCTTGAGACCGAAGGCCTTGGGTTTGTCGCGAACTGTGGCATCCATGCCACGGCCGTTGTCCGCGACTTCCAGGGTCAGAACGCCTTCCTTGTCAGACAGCTCAACGTCCACTTTGCCAGGTTGCGCGTGCTTGGAGATATTGGTCAATGCCTCCTGAGCTGTGCGATAGGCCACCAGCTGAACCTCGGGGGGGCAGTCTATGGTGTCGCTGCTGCTCTGCAGTTTCGTGGGAATGCCGGTCCTGCGCTCAAAGCTGGAGGCCAGCCACTGGACAGCCGCCACCAGCCCTTGTTCCAGAATGGGGGGGCGCAGGTTCATCATGATCCGCTGGCTGGCACCAATCGCGTGTTGCAGCATGTCTGCCGCAGATGTGGCATGTTCTTGCATGACCGGGTCGGTGCTGTGACGCCCGATCCATGCCACGTCAAAACGCACTGCGGTGAGGGCTCCGCCAATGTCGTCGTGGATCTCGCGGGCAATGGCGGCGCGCTCTTGTTCGATGGATGTTTGAAGATGCTCGGCCAGTTCGGCCAGGTGACGCTGTGATATCGCCAGCTCTGCAATGGCCTGTTCGCGTGCATTGCGTGCCTCGTGCACTTCCAAAGTCCTGGCAATGACGTGGGGCAGCCGCTGGATATCGTCTTTGAGCAGGTAGTCCGCCACCCCCAACCGCATCGCATCCACCGCTGCAGCTTCGCCGATGGCGCCCGACAGCAGCACAAACGGTGGGTGATGCGGCTTTTGTGCCACATGGGCCCATGCATCCAATGCAGTGAAGCCAGGCAGGCGGTAATCTGCCAGGATGATGTCAAAGTGGCCGCTATCTATCAGATTTTGGAATTCTGCGAGAGTGTCCACCCGCTGGAGGTGGCATTGAAGCCCGGATCGACGCAAAGCACGCGTTGCCAATTCGTGATCGGCCGGTGAATCTTCAAGATGCAGGATTTCAAGGGTCTGGTCTGATGCTGCAAGGCCCATAGGAGCGCTATCATAGGATACAAATTGGAACAAACAAGGGTGTTTGTCCGATTGGGAGGGTTGGGGCGTCAGCGTCCAATGGTCGCGGATGCTCCGGTTTGCACGGAGGCCTTGGCAGGTTACTGATGCATTTATCGTAGTCCTGTGTATTTGCGTGTTTTGCTGCTACGTGCTGCGATGGAGAAACGATGCAATCTACGCTAACAACGCCTGTAGGACCTGCTGTCCAGGTTCCCGTCATGGTAGCGGCAGAGCTGCAGGACTCCTTGCTGGTCGTGATGCATGACTTGCACCGTCTGGAAGGCTTGCTGAACCATGCCACCGACAATCTGTTAGAGCGGTTTGGTGAGGCAAACGCCATGTTGACAGACGCCGTGGTGGCCGATTCACCAGAGCTGGTGGCTGCGCGGACAGCGCTGCGCAGCGCGGTGACTGAGCTGCAGTTCCAGGACATGGCCTCCCAGCTGATATGGCACACCACCAAGGTGTTACAAGGCTGTGCCTTCCGCCTGGCCTCGGAAGCCATGGGGCACGAAGAGGGTGAAGATGCCGCGCCCTTTGCAGAGATGGCGCCTGACAGGCCGAACCCTGTCACCCAAAGCGAGATGGATGCAGGTTCGGTGGACCTGTTCTGACGTTCACATCACTGGTTACCTTATATATTCAAGTCAGTTGGAGCCATACATGCAATCGATCCTTGCCGTTGATGATTCACCTTCCATGCGCAAAATGGTGTCGTTCACCCTGACTGGTGCCGGCTATCACGTCGTGGAGGCAGTGGATGGGCAAGATGCCCTCGAAAAGGCTGAGACGCACAACATCGACTTGGTGTTGGCCGACCAGAACATGCCGCGTCTGGATGGCATTGGGTTGACCCGCAAATTGCGCGAGCACCCCAAATTCAAGACCATTCCCATCCTGATCCTGACGACAGAGTCGAGCGATCAGATGAAGCAGGCGGGTCGTACGGCGGGCGCCACAGGATGGCTGGTGAAACCTTTTGATCCGAATCGCCTGATCGAAGTCATCCAGAAAGTAATCCGCTGAGCCGGGTTGACGGAGATCATTTAGTACACAGGAGCCCACCATGGCGGAAACCTACCAAGAAGGATCAGGTGCAGGCGCTGACTTCGACCTCAGCCAGTTCTATCAGATCTTTTTCGAGGAAGCGGGTGAGAACCTCGACCAGATGGAGCAGATGCTCCTGAATCTGGACCTGAGCAGTGCCAACGACGAAGAGCTCAACGGTATCTTCCGCTGCGCTCACTCGATCAAAGGCGGCTCCGCCACTTTCGGATTTTCGGATGTGGCCGAACTGACCCATCAGATGGAGTCCCTGCTCGATCGCCTGCGCCGTCATGAATTGCAACCCATCCCTCAGATGGTGGATGTTTTGCTGGAATCTGCGGATGCTTCGCGCAGCCTGCTGGCCCGGCATCAGGCGGGTGGGCAGGGTGAAGCGGTTTCCACTACCTCCTTGGTGCGTCGCATCAGTGATCTGGCTGCGGGTTTGGTCCCCGACGACGCCGCGCCTGTGGCTGCCCCTCCGCCTCCTCCTGCGCCCGCGCCTGTCGCGGTCGCCCCGGCTCCCGCACCCAAGGCTTCTGCGCCTGCTGTGCCAGGGCAGGCGCGGCAGCTGGAAATCCAGATCGGTCCACTGGACCGCCCCGAGCAGGCCGATGCGATCAAAGAGTTGTTCAGAGATATCCCTGGTTTGGGCGCAATCCGCGATGTTCCCGGCAGCCAAGCGAATACACGGGTCTTTGCGGTCGAAACGACGTCCACCAACGACGATTTGCTGGACCTGTTTGCGTTCCATGTTGCCAAAGAGCAGGTACTGATTCGTGACGCAGCCGCCTCTGGCGAGGCTGCCGCCGCAGAGGCAGACGACGAGCCGGTGGTTGCCGTAGATACCTCCGGGGGCGAGGCGCCTTACGGATTCTTCAATGGCGCTCCCGGCGCGCCCCATGGTGAGGCTGCAGCGGCCGCTCACGCGCCTGTCGCACAAGCTCCCAAAGCTGCTCCCAAGGCGAGCGCCGAGCCCAAGGTGGCGATGCAGGCGCAGATGGAGTCCACCACCATCCGCGTGGATGTGAAGAAAGTCGATCAACTGATCAACCTGGTGGGTGAACTGGTGATCACGCAGGCCATGCTGGCGCAGAACAGCCGGGGCCTCGATGCTGGGGCCTATCAGCAATTGCTGGCCGGGCTGGCCGATCTGGATCGCAACACACGCGACTTGCAAGAGTCGGTGATGTCGATCCGCATGATTCCAATGTCCATCGTTTTCAGCCGCTTCCCACGCATGCTGCGCGATCTGGCGAACAAGCTGGGCAAGAAGGTGGAACTGGTGACCCTGGGTGAAGCCACCGAATTGGACAAGGGCCTAGTCGAAAAGATCACCGACCCGCTGACCCACCTGGTGCGCAATAGCTGTGATCACGGTATCGAAATGCCGGCCGATCGTCTGGCCAAGGGCAAATCCGAGCACGGCACCATCACCTTGTCTGCGTCGCACCAAGGGGGGTCGATCGTGATCGAGGTGCGTGACGATGGCCGTGGCCTGTCGCGCGAGAAAATTCTCAGCAAGGCCCAGGAGCGCGGCATTGAGGTGTCCGATCAGATGAGCGATGCCGACGTCTGGCAGCTGATTTTTGCTCCAGGCTTCTCCACCGCCGACGAGGTGACGGATGTGTCCGGTCGTGGTGTCGGCATGGACGTGGTCAAACGCAATATTGCAGCGCTCAATGGCTCGGTGGAGATCGATTCGGCAGAGGGCTACGGCATGAAGGTGTCCGTGCGCCTTCCGCTGACGCTCGCCATCATGGATGGCATGTCGGTGGGCGTGGGCGAAGAGGTGTACATCCTTCCCCTGTCGTCGGTGGTGGAATCGTTCCAGGTCAATGCGGACGATGTCAGCACCGTGGCGCAAGGCTCGCAGCTCGTCAAGGTGCGCGACGAATACATGCCTGTCATCGCACTGGAGAAGATCTTCCAGGTCCCGCGCTTTGACCTCAACAAATCCAGCAACATCATGGTGGTGGTTGAGGCGGACGGAAGCCGTGTGGCCTTGCTGGTGGATGAGTTGCTGGGCCAGCACCAGGTGGTCGTCAAGAACCTGGAGTCGAACTATCGCAAGGTGCCCAATGTGTCGGGCGCCACCATTTTGGGTGACGGCACCGTGGCCTTGATTTTGGACACGGGTGGTTTGGTGCGCCGGGCGCGCCACTAGATACAGGTGTGAGCGCCCTGGAGGCGCTGCGCCGCCATGAAAGGAGAATGCACCATGAGTGTGATCGGTAAAACTGCAGACGCTGCACCCACGGGCGCGCGTGAATATCTGACGTTCCGCCTCGACCAGGAAGAGTACGGCATCGACATCCTGAAGGTGCAGGAAATCCGCGGCTACGAACCTCCGACCCGCATTGCGAACGCTCCGGACTTCATCAAGGGCGTGGTCAATTTGCGCGGCACGATTGTTCCTATCGTGGACATGCGCATCAAGTTCAACTGTGCGCAGGCGGACTACAACAGTTTCACCGTGGTCATCATCCTCAACCTGCGCAACCGGGTGGTAGGTATCGTGGTGGACTCGGTGAGCGATGTGATGGAGTTGACGCCAGAGAGCATCCGGTCGGCCCCCGATATCGAGAGCGCGATCGACAACAGCTGCATCCTGGGCCTGGGGTCCGTGGGCGAGCGCATGCTGATCTTGCTGGATATTGAAAAGCTCATGTCCAGCGTGGACATGGGTCTGGTCACAGCCAACGAGTAAGGCGCCGCAGTCAGCAGCCCGTGGTGGCGCAGACGTACCTCAGGCTGTGAGCAAGGCTTGCAGACCTTTTGGAGCGAACAGGACTTCCCCTCGGACGATCAATATGGCCCAAACCACCAGTGCTTCGGCGTCAGTCCGGTCAGGCCCTGCTAGGGTAGATCCTGCATATGCCGCAGCGGCGGCGCCCTCTGGCCCTTTGGCCCAGGGGCGTGAATTTGTCTGGACCAATGCAGACTTTGCCCGTGTACAGGCGCTGATCTATCAGCGCGCTGGCATCAGCTTGCACGATGGCAAGCACGCCATGGTCTACAGCCGCCTGTCGCGGCGGCTGCGCGACACGGGGCATACCAGTTTTCACGACTACCTGAGCTGGCTAGAGACCCACGACGGGCCAGAGTGGCAGGAGTTCGTGAATGCGCTGACCACCAACCTCACGGCATTTTTTCGCGAGCAGCATCATTTCGAGATTTTTGCCTCGCACCTGCGCTCCAAGCCATCTGCCAACTGGCGGGTCTGGTGCAACGCGGCCTCCACGGGCGAAGAGCCGTATTCCATCGTGATCACCGCTCTGGAGGCGCTGGGTGCCAACGCCTCTTTCAAGTTGACAGCCAGTGATATTGATTCGCGTGTGCTGGCCACTGCGGCGCAGGGTGTGTACCGGCTCGACAGCGTCAAGGGTTTGAGTCCGGAGCGTCTGCAGAAATTCTTTCTCAAAGGTAAAGGCGGCAACGCGGGCATGGTCCGCGCCAAGCCGGAGTTGCGGCGCGCCATCGACTTCATGAGTGTGAACCTCATCCGGGACGATTGGCCGTTCAAGGAGCCTTTTGACGTGGTGTTCTGCCGTAACGTGATGATTTACTTTGATGCACCCACGCAGCGGCGCGTGCTCGAAAGAATCCACCGCGTGCTCAAGCCGGGTGGCATGCTGTTTGTGGGGCACGCGGAGAACTTCAGCGAGTCCAAAGATCTGTTCACCCTGCGTGGTAAGACGGTGTACGAGCGCCGCTGACCTGTCCATGTTGTCCTGCACATTGCACCCATGACCAACATTCCCACAGGTTCATCCCTTTCCAGTGCTCCAGCGGTGCCCGGCACGGCCGAAAGGCGCCGCGCTCCGCGCATCGCACCGCTGAGTGCGGACATCTACGCATCAGGCAATGGTCCCGCAAGGGAATCTTCGCTACAGGAACTCAAGGCCCGCAGCCGCAAGCCGGGAGAGGCCTCGTTTTTCTATCTCGATCACCACTTCCAGCACAACGCTGTGAAAGTGCTGCCAGGCGAGTACTTTGTGTCGGATGAGAACATGGTCATCATGACCGTGCTCGGTTCCTGCATCGCTGCCTGCCTCTGGGACAGTCGCGCACGCGTGGGAGGGATGAACCATTTCATGCTACCTGACGGCGACCTGGCGGATGCATCGGGGCGTTATGGCTCCTATGCGATGGAGTTGTTGATCAACGAAATGCTCAAGCTGGGGGCCCGCCGCGAAACCATGCAGGCCAAAATTTTTGGTGGTGCCCAGGTGATGCACAACTTCACCACCATGAACGTGGGTGAGCGCAATACGAATTTTGTGCTGAACTATCTGCACACCGAGCGCATTCCCATCGTCTCCGAGGACGTGCTGGACATCTACCCGCGTAAGGTGGTTTTCTTTCCGGTGACTGGCAAGGCGATGGTGAAGCGGCTGGCACATGCCCATCCCGAAGCACTCGTGGCCCAGGAGGTCCGGGGCAACGCGGCCACCGTGGCCAAGACCACATCGGGTGGTTCTGTGGATCTGTTTTGATAAAGGTTGGAGTGAATGAGCAGGAAAATCCGGGTGATCGTGGTGGACGATTCGGCGCTGGTCCGTAGTCTGCTGTCAGAGATCATCAATCGCCAGCGGGACATGGAGTGCATTGGTACCGCCAATGACCCCCTGGTGGCGCGCGAGATGATTCGCGAACTGGATCCGGATGTCATCACCCTGGATGTCGAGATGCCGCGCATGGATGGCATCGATTTTCTGGGGCGACTCATGCGCCTGCGGCCCACGCCGGTGGTGATGATCTCCACGCTGACCGAGCGTGGCGCGGAGGTCACCATGAAGGCGCTGGAGTTGGGCGCTGTGGACTTTGTGGCCAAACCGCGCGTGGGGCTCGCCAGCGGGCTCAATGATTTGGCGGCGCAGATCGTGGACAAGATCCGCGTTGCTGCCGTGGCGCAGGTGCGCCGCGCTCCGGTGCGTGATGCAGCCCCAGCCGCAGGTTCGGCGGGAAGCGCAGCAGTCGCTCACGCCGCACCGGCTGCGGGCCTGCTGGGGCGTCTCTCCACCGAAAAGCTCATCTGCATCGGCGCATCCACCGGGGGCACGGAGGCCATCAAGGAGGTGCTCGTCCAGATGCCTGCGGATTCACCCGCGATCGTTATCACCCAGCACATGCCCCCCGGGTTCACCACCAGTTTTGCGGCCCGTTTGAACGGGTTGTGTCAGATCACCGTCAAGGAGGCGGTGAATGGCGAGCGCATTCTGCCGGGCCACGCCTACATCGCGCCGGGAGGCACCCAGTTCCATGTGGCCCGCAGTGGTGCCAACTATGTGGCGGTGGTGGACGACGGCCCGCCGGTCAATCGCCACAAGCCCTCGGTCGAGGTGCTCTTCAAGTCCGCTGCGGCGGTGGTGGGGCGCAACGCGTTTGGCATCATGCTCACAGGCATGGGCAATGACGGTGCGGTGGCCATGCGGGAGATGAAAGATGCGGGCAGCTACAACTACGTGCAAGACGAAGCAACCTGCATCGTGTTTGGCATGCCGCGCGAGGCCATTGCCCACGGCGCTGCCGATGAGGTGTTGCCGCTGGGGCAGATCGCTCCGGCCTTGATCGCCCGGTTGCGCGGAACGACGGACCGTTTGCACCATCGCATCTGAGGACTATCGCCCGCTATTGGCGGGGGCTGTGCAATGTCTGCCTCTTTACCTGGCGTTGGGGGCAGACTCGTCACTATTCTGAGAGTGCTGTCCAGCGCTCCAGCGCCGTCATCAGCTCTTCGTCGATGGCGGCAGCGCGGCTGGTCATGGCGGCTGCGCGCGCCGGATCCGTGCCAAAGAGTGACCCGTCGGCCAGTGTGTCATGGAGGGTTTTCTGCTCAGCCTCCAGCGCACTGATCAAGTCGGGCAGCTGCTCCAGTTCGCGCTGCTCTTTGTAGCTAAGCTTCTTTTTTGATAGCTGCGCAGGCTTATTCGATGTGCGCTCCGGTGGGTTTTTGTCTGAAATTTCCGTGGGGAACGGTTTGGCAGGCGCTGCGGCACCGGTTTGAAGCGAGCGGCTGCGCTTGGATTGCAGCAGCCAGTCTTGCACGCCGCCTTCGTACTCGCGCCACAGGCCATTGCCTTCAAAGGCGAGGGTGCTGGTCACCACGTTGTCCAGGAAGGTGCGGTCATGGCTGACCAAGAACACCGTTCCTTCATAGTTGGCGAGCAATTCTTCCAGCAGGTCCAGGGTGTCGATGTCCAGATCGTTCGTGGGTTCATCCAGCACCAGCACATTGGCAGGCCGGGCGAACAGCCGAGCGAGCAGCAGACGGTTGCGTTCCCCGCCGGACAGTGATCGCACCGGCGAGTGGGCGCGCGCTGGGGAGAACAGGAAGTCGCTCAGATAGCTCTTGACGTGCTTGCGCTGGTTGCCGATCTCGATCCATTCGCTGCCTGGGCTGATGAAGTCTTCCAGCGTGGCGTCGAGGTTCACGGCATGACGCATCTGGTCAAAGTAGGCGACCTGCAGGTTGGCTCCTTGCCGGATAGTGCCTTTGTCGGCCTGCAGCTCGCCCAGGATCATTTTGAGCAGCGTGGTTTTGCCTGCGCCGTTCGGGCCGATCAGGCCTACCTTGTCCCCGCGCAGGATCGTCCCGGAAAAGTTGTGGACGATGGTTTTGTCCCCAAAGGCTTTGCTCACCCCTTGCAGTTCTGCCACGATCTTGCCCTGATACCCGTTGGAACTACCGGTGGCGACGTCCATGCGGACGCTGCCCACGACTTCGCGGCGGGCCTCCCGTCGGGCGCGCAACTGCTCCAGGCGGCTGATGCGGCTCTGGCTGCGGGTGCGGCGCGCTTCCACACCGCGCCGAATCCACACTTCTTCTTGTGCCAGCAGCTTGTCGGCCTTGGCGGCGATCACCGCCTCCTGCGCCAGTTGCTCCTCTTTCTGGATCTGGTACTGGGCAAAGTTACCCGGGTAGGAGCGCAGCTGACCGCGGTCCAGTTCCACGATGCGGGTGGCTACACGGTCAAGGAACGACCGGTCGTGGGTGATGGTCACGACGCTGCCCGGGAAATCCAGCAACAGGTCCTCCAGCCACTCGATGGAATCCAGATCCAGGTGGTTGGTGGGTTCGTCCAGCAGCAACACGTCAGGGCGTGCCACCAACGCCTGTGCCAGCGCCACGCGCTTTTTGGTGCCGCCAGAGAGTGTGCCCACCACCGCTTCAGGGTCCAGGTGCAGTCTCTGCAGGGTCTCTTCTACGCGCTGCTCCCAGTTCCAGGCATCGTAGGCCTCGATCTCTGATTGCAAAGCGTCCAGATCCAGGCCGTCCGCCCCAGACAGATATTGATCGCGTATGGCAATCACGCGCTGCAGCCCTTCTGAGGCTGCTTTGAAAATCGTGGCACTCGGGTCCAGCGTTGGCTCTTGCGCGACGAAGGCAATGCGTACCCCTTGTTGAACTTGCAGCGAGCCATCGTCCGGTTTGGCAAGCCCTCCCAGGATTTTGAGAAGGGAAGACTTCCCTGCGCCATTGCGGCCAATCAGGCCTACCCGCTCCGCAGTCTCCAGGGAAAAGCCGGCGTGATCCAGCAGTGCAACGTGCCCAAATGCGAGTTGGGCGTCCAGTAAGGTGATAAGTGCCATAGGGCCGGATTATCCGTGCCGCGCTTGGACGGGGCGGAACACCAGCCAGCGACGGCTTAGTCACTGGACGGTTCAGACTGCAATACCAGGCAAATTTTGAAATCAAAAACTGAGCGGAGTTTTCGTCAGAAGCGGTCGCGCCCCTGCAGGCGAGCGAGGATGCGCAAGTCGTCCCCGATCCGCTCCACCGAATGGAAGCTGAGGGCATGTGCCTCCGCCAGCGACGTCAGAGGAGACATCTGAGCCAATCCCATGCCTTCCCCCATCAGCTTGGGTGCCAGATAGACCAGCAACTCATCGATCAACCCTTCGCGCAGCAGTGAGCCATTGAGCTTGTATCCCGCTTCTACATGCAGTTCATTGATCTCCCGCCGACCCAAGTCTTGCAGCATCGCGGGCAAATCCACCTTGCCGGCCTTGTTCGGCATGGTGATCACTGTTGCGCCCAGGGCTTCTAGCGCGCTGCGCTTCTCTTCGTTGGCAACCGCTGTATAGATATAGGTCCGCCGGCTTGCCCCGAAAAGCAAGGCGTCCAGGGGGACCGCCAATGCGCTGTCGACCAGCACGAGGGCAGGCTGACGCTCTGTGGGAACATCCCGCACATCCAAACGCGGGTTGTCGGCGAGTACGGTGCCGCTGCCCGTCAGTACCGCGCAGGCCCTTGCGCGCCAGGCATGTCCATCGGCTCGGGCAGCGGCGCCGGTGATCCATTGGCTCGCTCCATTGTGCAAGGCGGTCACACCGTCGAGCGAGGCGGCCGCCTTCATGCGGACCCAAGGCGTCTTTCGAATCATCCGGCTGAAAAAACCCAGGTTCAGCTCTCGGGATGCTTCCGCTCCTGGCCCCACCTCTACGGCTACCCCCGCAGCACGCAGGCGCGCGAACCCATTGCCTGCCACTGCGGGGTTGGGGTCGGCAATCGATGCGACAACCTTGGCGACACCCGCCTGAATGAGCGCATCGCAGCAAGGACCTGTGCGCCCGTGGTGTGAGCAAGGTTCTAGCGTGACGTAAGCTGTGGCGCCTTGAGGAGAGTGGCCTCGTTGCTCAGCGTCCCGCAGCGCCATCACCTCGGCATGAGGCCCCCCAGCGCGTTGGGTGGACCCTTGGCCAATGATGGCGCCGTCCTCGGCGACGAGTACGCAGCCTACGCGCGGGTTGGGGGATGTCCTGTAGAGAGCTTCATGGGCGAGCTCTAGTGCCGCCTCTGTGTAATCCGTCATGGTGGGTGTCGATGAAATAGCGGCTCGCATGGGTTGTAGCTAGAGCAGCTTACGCGACGTTCGGTAGGCGGCGACTGATGCTGCGCCTGGGATCGCCCGCCGAAAGAACGCCGCCTTGGTAAACAGACGCTGTGGAGTCTGTTGCTGGTTGCTGCGCTGGTGGTCTGCGTTGATTTTGATGCGATTTGCGGGTTTTCCCTGCTCTGTGGTGTGAAGCGTGCTATAGTCGAGGGCTTCGCTACTGAGGCCTGAGTGCAAAAGTGTTCAGGTTCTCTGGGTGGTTTGTGGTGGTGCTTCGGTGCTGCTGCAGGTGGCTTTGAGGGATGGCGAAGAAAGTTTGGTTTTGTGTTCTGGGTGGGTTAAAAACCGGTATAGAATACAAGGCTTCGCTCGGTGGAGGTGGTTGCTGCAGGTTGCAGGAGTTGCCAAGACGGGGTGAAGAAAAACAAAAAGTTTTGACAGTTCTTCAAAAACTGTGCTATAATTCAAGGCTTCGCTGATCGCAGCGAGGTTTGCAAAATGAAGAAGATTTTGGTCTGATTTGTTTTGCGGGGTCTTTAAAAATATACAGCCGATAAGCGTGGGCGTTTGATGGCGAGTGCCAAGTTCTTTGGAACTAGTGCTTAGCACTACAAACGCTCATGAGAGAGAAGTGAAGTTCACTTCAATTCTTAATTATGAGTTGCTCGAAAGAGCGAAAAAATCAAGATCGAACTGTAGAGTTTGATCCTGGCTCAGATTGAACGCTGGCGGCATGCCTTACACATGCAAGTCGAACGGTAACAGGTCTTCGGATGCTGACGAGTGGCGAACGGGTGAGTAATACATCGGAACGTGCCCGAGAGTGGGGGATAACGAAGCGAAAGCTTTGCTAATACCGCATACGATCTCAGGATGAAAGCAGGGGACCGCAAGGCCTTGCGCTCACGGAGCGGCCGATGGCAGATTAGGTAGTTGGTGGGATAAAAGCTTACCAAGCCGACGATCTGTAGCTGGTCTGAGAGGACGACCAGCCACACTGGGACTGAGACACGGCCCAGACTCCTACGGGAGGCAGCAGTGGGGAATTTTGGACAATGGGCGCAAGCCTGATCCAGCCATGCCGCGTGCAGGATGAAGGCCTTCGGGTTGTAAACTGCTTTTGTACGGAACGAAAAGACTCTGGTTAATACCTGGGGTCCATGACGGTACCGTAAGAATAAGCACCGGCTAACTACGTGCCAGCAGCCGCGGTAATACGTAGGGTGCGAGCGTTAATCGGAATTACTGGGCGTAAAGCGTGCGCAGGCGGTTATGTAAGACAGATGTGAAATCCCCGGGCTCAACCTGGGAACTGCATTTGTGACTGCATAGCTAGAGTACGGCAGAGGGGGATGGAATTCCGCGTGTAGCAGTGAAATGCGTAGATATGCGGAGGAACACCGATGGCGAAGGCAATCCCCTGGGCCTGTACTGACGCTCATGCACGAAAGCGTGGGGAGCAAACAGGATTAGATACCCTGGTAGTCCACGCCCTAAACGATGTCAACTGGTTGTTGGGTCTTCACTGACTCAGTAACGAAGCTAACGCGTGAAGTTGACCGCCTGGGGAGTACGGCCGCAAGGTTGAAACTCAAAGGAATTGACGGGGACCCGCACAAGCGGTGGATGATGTGGTTTAATTCGATGCAACGCGAAAAACCTTACCCACCTTTGACATGTACGGAATCCTTTAGAGATAGAGGAGTGCTCGAAAGAGAGCCGTAACACAGGTGCTGCATGGCTGTCGTCAGCTCGTGTCGTGAGATGTTGGGTTAAGTCCCGCAACGAGCGCAACCCTTGTCATTAGTTGCTACATTCAGTTGGGCACTCTAATGAGACTGCCGGTGACAAACCGGAGGAAGGTGGGGATGACGTCAAGTCCTCATGGCCCTTATAGGTGGGGCTACACACGTCATACAATGGCTGGTACAGAGGGTTGCCAACCCGCGAGGGGGAGCCAATCCCATAAAGCCAGTCGTAGTCCGGATCGCAGTCTGCAACTCGACTGCGTGAAGTCGGAATCGCTAGTAATCGCGGATCAGAATGTCGCGGTGAATACGTTCCCGGGTCTTGTACACACCGCCCGTCACACCATGGGAGCGGGTTCTGCCAGAAGTAGTTAGCCTAACCGTAAGGAGGGCGATTACCACGGCAGGGTTCGTGACTGGGGTGAAGTCGTAACAAGGTAGCCGTATCGGAAGGTGCGGCTGGATCACCTCCTTTCTGGAAAACTGCATTCAATATTGAACGCCCACACTTATCGGTTGTTGGAACAAGCCGCAGACCTGCGAAGGGATTCGCAAGAATGTGGAATGGGTCTGTAGCTCAGCTGGTTAGAGCACCGTCTTGATAAGGCGGGGGTCGTTGGTTCGAGCCCAACTAGACCCACCAAATTCCGATGACTGGATACGGTAAGAGGACACTGGGGGATTAGCTCAGCTGGGAGAGCACCTGCTTTGCAAGCAGGGGGTCGTCGGTTCGATCCCGTCATCCTCCACCAACCACACTTCGGGACTTCAACACCAAAGCTGCTTTGCAAAAGGCTGCTTTGTTGTTGATCAATATCGATTGATCAATCGGCTGTTCTTTAAAAATTCATAGAGTCGAAATCAGAGTTGCTAGGGGAAACTGCACATTCGTAAAGGTTTAGTGCAGACCGTGCCCCTGGTGACAAATTTTTGATTGCGTCAAAACGAATGTTCAATGAGCAAACGTGATTACGAAAGTGATTGCGAAGTAATTTGAACTCAGTAATGACGAATGTTTCTTGATAGTGATATCGAGGAATTATTCACATTACGGCATAACGCGTCAGGTGAAAGACCTGACAAGTCCTTGAAGATGATGGCGATATCTTGAAAGAGATGTCAAAGTTATAGGGTCAAGTGACTAAGAGCATGTGGTGGATGCCTTGGCGATTACAGGCGACGAAAGACGTGATAGCCTGCGATAAGCTTCGGGGAGCTGGCAAATAAGCTTTGATCCGGAGATTTCTGAATGGGGAAACCCACCTCGCAAGAGGTATCGCATACTGAATACATAGGTATGCGAGGCGAACCGGGTGAACTGAAACATCTCAGTAGCTCGAGGAAAAGACATCAACCGAGATTCCGAAAGTAGTGGCGAGCGAAATCGGAAGAGCCTTCTAGTGATAGCACGACTGTTAGCAAAACGGGATGGAAAGCCCGGCCATAGCAGGTGATAGCCCTGTATGCGAAAACAGACGTGTGGTACTAAGTTAGAGAAAAGTAGGGCGGGACACGAGAAATCCTGTCTGAATATGGGGGGACCATCCTCCAAGGCTAAATACTCGTAATCGACCGATAGTGAACCAGTACCGTGAGGGAAAGGCGAAAAGAACCCCGGGAGGGGAGTGAAATAGATCCTGAAACCGCATGCTTACAAAAAGTAGGAGCCCGCAAGGGTGACTGCGTACCTTTTGTATAATGGGTCAGCGACTTACATTCAGTGGCAAGGTTAACCGAATAGGGAAGCCGTAGAGAAATCGAGTCCGAATAGGGCGAATCAGTCGCTGGGTGTAGACCCGAAACCAAGTGATCTATCCATGGCCAGGATGAAGGTGCCGTAACAGGTACTGGAGGTCCGAACCCACTAGTGTTGCAAAACTAGGGGATGAGCTGTGGATAGGGGTGAAAGGCTAAACAAACTTGGAAATAGCTGGTTCTCTCCGAAAACTATTTAGGTAGTGCCTCAAGTATTACCTGCGGGGGTAGAGCACTGTTTAGGCTAGGGGGTCATGGCGACTTACCAAACCTATGCAAACTCCGAATACCGCAGAGTACAGCTTGGGAGACAGAGCACCGGGTGCTAACGTCCGGACTCAAGAGGGAAACAACCCAGACCGCCAGCTAAGGTCCCTAAAATTGGCTAAGTGGGAAACGAAGTGGGAAGGCTAAAACAGTCAGGATGTTGGCTTAGAAGCAGCCATCATTTAAAGAAAGCGTAATAGCTCACTGATCGAGTCGTCCTGCGCGGAAGATGTAACGGGGCTAAGCCAGTTACCGAAGCTGCGGATTTGCAATTTATTGCAAGTGGTAGGAGAGCGTTCTGTAGGCCTGTGAAGGTGTCTGGTAACGGATGCTGGAGGTATCAGAAGTGCGAATGCTGACATGAGTAGCGTTAAAGGGGGTGAAAAGCCCCCTCGCCGTAAGCGCAAGGTTTTCTACGCAACGTTCATCGGCGTAGAGTGAGTCGGCCCCTAAGGCGAGGCAGAGATGCGTAGCTGATGGGAAACAGGTCAATATTCCTGTACCGATCAATAGTGCGATGTGGGGACGGAGAAGGTTAGCTCAGCCAACTGTTGGATATGTTGGTTCAAGCCTGTAGTCGTGCCTGGTAGGCAAATCCGCCGGGCTTAGATGAGGGGTGATAACGAGTCTGCTTGCAGACGAAGTGAGTGATACCCTGCTTCCAGGAAAAGCCACTAAGCTTCAGCTATTGACGACCGTACCGCAAACCGACACTGGTGCGCGAGATGAGTATTCTAAGGCGCTTGAGAGAACTCAGGAGAAGGAACTCGGCAAATTGATACCGTAACTTCGGGAGAAGGTATGCCCCAAGTAGGTGAACTCGTACAGAGGGAGCCCAACGGGGTTGCAAAAAATCGGTGGCTGCGACTGTTTAATAAAAACACAGCACTCTGCAAACACGAAAGTGGACGTATAGGGTGTGACGCCTGCCCGGTGCTGGAAGATTAAATGATGGGGTGCAAGCTCTTGATTGAAGTCCCAGTAAACGGCGGCCGTAACTATAACGGTCCTAAGGTAGCGAAATTCCTTGTCGGGTAAGTTCCGACCTGCACGAATGGCGTAACGATGGCCACACTGTCTCCTCCTGAGACTCAGCGAAGTTGAAATGTTTGTGATGATGCAATCTCCCCGCGGAAAGACGGAAAGACCCCATGAACCTTTACTGTAGCTTTGTATTGGACTTTGAACAGATCTGTGTAGGATAGGTGGGAGGCTTTGAAGTGAGGACGCTAGTTCTCATGGAGCCAACGTTGAAATACCACCCTGGTGTGTTTGAGGTTCTAACCTAGGTCCATTATCTGGATCGGGGACAGTGCATGGTAGGCAGTTTGACTGGGGCGGTCTCCTCCCAAAGCGTAACGGAGGAGTTCGAAGGTACGCTAGTTACGGTCGGACATCGTGACGATAGTGCAATGGCATAAGCGTGCTTAACTGCGAGACTGACAAGTCGAGCAGATGCGAAAGCAGGACATAGTGATCCGGTGGTTCTGTATGGAAGGGCCATCGCTCAACGGATAAAAGGTACTCTGGGGATAACAGGCTGATACCGCCCAAGAGTTCATATCGACGGCGGTGTTTGGCACCTCGATGTCGGCTCATCTCATCCTGGGGCTGTAGCCGGTCCCAAGGGTATGGCTGTTCGCCATTTAAAGAGGTACGTGAGCTGGGTTTAAAACGTCGTGAGACAGTTTGGTCCCTATCTTCCGTGGGCGCTGCAGATTTGAGGAAGCCTGCTCCTAGTACGAGAGGACCGGAGTGGACACACCTCTGGTGTATCGGTTGTCACGCCAGTGGCATTGCCGAGTAGCTAAGTGTGGAAGAGATAACCGCTGAAAGCATCTAAGCGGGAAACTCGTTTCAAGATGAGATCTGCCGGGGCCTTGAGCCCCCTAAAGAGTCGTTCAAGACCAGGACGTTGATAGGCTGGGTGTGGAAGCGCAGTAATGCGTTAAGCTAACCAGTACTAATTGCTCGTGCGGCTTGACCCTATAACTTTGATAGCCAACACGCACACCACAATGGTTGTGTGAAAAGCTCAAAGTCTGTTATGCCAAGTTAGACGCAGTCAAAAGACACAAAATCTGATTCCAGACTCTATGAATTCGTTGTGTTGCCCCAAAGGCAGCACGACAACAAGTTATGCCTGATGACCATAGCAAGTTGGTCCCACTCCTTCCCATCCCGAACAGGACAGTGAAACGACTTTGCGCCGATGATAGTGCGGGTTCCCGTGTGAAAGTAGGTCATCGTCAGGCTCTTACAGCCCAGAAAACCCCAGTCTCATAAAGACTGGGGTTTTTTGCTTTGTAGGTACCAACAATGCGTCAACAGCAATAGACGCTACTCAGCACAAGGGGGACACGGTCTACTTGATCGGCCTCCGCCTCATCGGGCTGCAAGACGCGCGCATACCTAAGCTACTCGGGCCGTTGAGATCAGCGCCGACAAATTGGGACAAATCCATTTCCTCCCATCGAACACAGAGTGAACCGATCGGGAGAACCTCGCGAGAGGCGGCGTTCATTCTTATCTCCAATCGACGAGCACATGAGAGGTACCTGCGGCGATATCTATTCAAAACTCACTGCGCGAAATCTTTGAACACTACCCTGATCGAGAAAACGCTCGAGCTTCCCTTCCATCCACAGATAGTGCAGATGCGCCAAAGCCTCTCCCATGGCGAAAGTCATCTGATGCGTGTCTAACTTGCGCTTAAAGAGAATCGGCAAAGTATCCGCAGCACTCAGGGCGTGGTCACCTGCCGCCTGCAGGATTTCCTCAAGCCGCTCTCGGTGATGGTCTTGGAGTTGTGTGATGCGGGTGGCCAGCCCTGTGAATGGCTTGCCGTGCGATGGCAGTACCAACGTGCTCTCCGGAAGGTCAAGATAGCGCAGCAAGGAGTCTAAAAACAACTGCAGCGGGTTGGCTTCGGGCTCGCTGGCATGGACACTGACATTGGTCGATATACGCGGCAACACCATGTCTCCGCTGATCAGTGTAGTGAGCTCAGCGCAAAACAATGCCATGTGCTCAGGTGCGTGGCCATAACCGCTGATGCAGCGCCAGGCGCGTCCACCGATGTTGAGGATGTCGCCATCCATGAGGCGGTGAAAGCGGCCTGGCAATGCGGGGACCAAGGTTGGAAAGTACGATGAACGGCCACGCACATGGTCCAGAAATGACGCGTCTCGCGCACCGTGCAACGCATAAAAATCCGCCCCTGCTTCCCCGCCAAACCCCTGCGGGTCATAGACAGCAACGCGTGCCACGTTGTAGTCGGTGGCACTGATCCACAAGCGCACATTCCAGCGCTCGCACAGCCAGTGCGCCAGCCCGATATGGTCTGGATGCATGTGGGTCACGATGACGCGCAGGATGGGTAGCCCCTCCAGGCAGTTCGCAAAGACTTGCTCCCACTGGGCGCGGGTTGCAGCGCTGTCGATGCAGCAATCCACGATGGTCCACCCGTCTACCGGCGTGCCGCCAGCATCTGGCTGACGATCGCGCAACAGCCACAGATTGATGTGATCCAGTGCAAAGGGCAGGCCCATGCGGACCCAGCGCACTCCAGGTGCGACTTCCAGGGTGGCGCCCTCGGCGGGGAGCGCGTCGCCGAGCGGGTAGTGGATCTGGTGTTCGAGTGGATTCATGGAGGCAGTGTGATGGGTTAGCATTGACGTTAACGTAAACGTCATGCACTCGATGCATTGTAGAGAGCAGCCGCCATACGACTGTCTCCTGTGCGAACCCGATACCGCTGCGTGCAGCACCCACCATGGCCAATACATACACCATCAGTGACCTCGCCAAAGAGTTTGATCTCACCACCCGGGCGATCCGTTTTTATGAAGACATGGGCTTGTTGCAGCCGGAGCGCACCGGCGCCGCAGGCCGCAACCGGGTTTACAGCGCACGCGACCGCACGCGGCTGCGCTTGACGTTGCGAGCCAAGCGCCTGGGTCTGTCTCTCACCGAGGCCAAGGAGATCATCGATCTCTATGACAGCCCCCGTGACACCGGCGTACAGCTCCGCAAGTTCCTGGACGTGCTGGTGGTTCATCGCAAACAGCTCGAAGAGCAAATGGCCGATTTGCAGGCCAATCTGGAAGAGGTGCGCGAGCACGAAGAAGAGGCGCGCTCGCTACTGGCCAAGGTAGAAAAGCAAAATTGATCCATAATTGACGTTTACGTAAACGTAAATCAGGAGACTGCAGTGAGCACCCCCACCTTTGAGCCGCGTTGCATCGACTTTGCCGACCGCGTGCGCGATAGCTTCGCGCGGCAGGGGGCTATGCAGACGCTTGGCGCGTCGCTCGGGTTGGTGGCGCCGGGTGCTGTGGACATTGAACTTCCCTGGGCTCCCGCGCTGACCCAGCAGCATGGTTTTCTCCATGCGGGCATGGTGTCCACCGCCCTGGATTCGGCCTGCGGATATGCCGGTTTCACTCTCATGGCGGCCGATGCCGCCGTGCTCACCATCGAATTCAAGATCAATCTGCTGGCCCCTGCCAAAGGCGAGCGGTTCCGCATGGAAGGGCGGGTGCTGAAGCCCGGCCGCACCATCACCGTCTGTGAGGGCCGCGCCTTCGCCATCGACGGCAACCAAGAAAAGCTGGTCGCCACCATGGGCTGCACCCTGATGGCGGTGACCGGACGCGACAACATCCAGGGCTGAGCCCTGCCCATTTCCCCACCTTCTACGAGGAGACAAACCCCATGAGCATTCCCGCCAACCTGCCCGGCCTCAACTTCCAGCTGGGCGAAGACATCGATGCCCTGCGCGACGCCGTGCGCGACTTTGCACAGGCCGAAATCGCGCCGCGCGCGGCCGAGATTGACCGCAACGACCAGTTCCCCATGGACCTGTGGCGCAAGATGGGCGACCTGGGCGTACTGGGCATCACGGCGCCAGAGCAATACGGTGGCGCCGCCATGGGCTACCTGGCCCACATGGTCGCCATGGAGGAAATCTCGCGCGCCAGCGCCTCGGTGGGCTTGTCCTACGGTGCGCACAGCAACCTGTGTGTGAACCAGATCAACCGCAACGGCAACGAGGCCCAAAAGGCCAAGTACCTGCCCAAGCTTATCAGCGGCGAGCATGTGGGCGCGCTGGCCATGAGCGAACCCGGCGCAGGCTCTGACGTGATCAGCATGAAGCTCAAGGCCGAAGACAAGGGCGGCTACTACCTGCTCAATGGCAGCAAGATGTGGATCACCAACGGCCCGGATGCCGACACGCTGGTGGTCTACGCCAAGACCGAGCCTGAAATGGGCGCACGCGGCGTCACGGCCTTCCTGATCGAAAAGGGCATGAAGGGCTTCTCCATCGCCCAAAAGCTTGACAAGCTGGGCATGCGCGGCAGCCACACGGGTGAGTTGGTGTTCCAGGATGTAGAAGTGCCCGCAGAGAACGTGCTGGGGGGCGTGAACAACGGCGCCAAGGTGCTGATGAGTGGCCTGGACTACGAACGCGCCGTGCTCACCGGCGGGCCGCTGGGCATCATGCAGTCGGTCATGGACAACGTGATCCCTTACATTCACGACCGCAAGCAGTTCGGCCAAAGCATTGGCGAATTCCAGCTTATCCAGGGCAAGGTGGCCGACATGTACACCGTGCTGCAGGCGGGGCGCTCGTTCGCCTACACCGTGGCCAAGAACCTCGACATGCTCGGGACTGACCATGTGCGCCAGGTTCGCAAGGACTGCGCCAGCGTCATCCTCTGGTGTGCCGAAAAGGCCACCTGGATGGCGGGCGAAGGCGTGCAGATCTATGGTGGCAATGGCTACATCAACGAGTACCCGCTGGGCCGCCTCTGGCGCGATGCCAAGCTGTATGAGATTGGCGCGGGCACCAGCGAGATCCGCCGCATGCTGATCGGCCGCGAGCTGTTTGCCGAAACCTGCTGACCTCTCCGTAACGCCAACCTTTCACCGCAAGGACCCCATGCCCTCCTCCATCGACGACCTGTTTGTTCACAACCGCGCCTGGGCGGCCCAGATGGAGCGGGAGCGGCCTGGCTTCTTCACCAGCCTGCTGGCGCAGCAGAAGCCCAAGTACATGTGGATCGGCTGCTCCGACAGCCGGGTGCCCGCCAACCAGATCACCGGGCTGGAGCCGGGCGAAGTGTTCGTGCACCGCAATGTGGCCAACGTGGTGGTGCCCACGGACCTGAACTGCCTGTCCACCATCCAGTACGCGGTGGACCAGTTGCAGGTGGAGCACCTGATGGTGGTGGGGCACTACGGCTGCGGCGGCGTGCTCGCCGCGCTGCAGGGCACGCGCGTGGGCCTGGCCGACAACTGGATCCGCCACGTGACCGATGTGCGCGACCGCCACCGCGAGCTGATCGCCGCCACCGCGCCCGAATGGCGCCATGACGTGCTGTGCGAGCTGAATGCCATCGAACAGGTGGTGAACATCGCCCAGACCACCGTCATGCTGGACGCCTGGGGCCGCGGCCAGAAGGTGACCCTGCATGGCTGGTGTTACGGGCTCAAGGACGGGCTGATCAACAACCTGCACATGTCGGTGGACAGCACCGAAGGCCTGGAATCGCTGTACAAGGCAGCGATAGCCGGCGTGGCTGCCACCCGGCGGCAGTAAGCAGGGCGCCCCACCACGCATGCGACGGTTGCGCTGACAAGGATGCCTGCCACCATGTTCCCGCAACGCCTGGATGCCCCCCAGGCCTATGGCATTGCCAAGGCCATGATGGACGGCTTCAACCGCCACTACCGGCTGTTCCGCACCGAGTCCGCGCGGGCCAAGCACCGCTTTGAAACCGCCGACTGGCATGGCCAACAGCGGGCGCAGCGCGAGCGCATCGAGTTCTACGACCTGCGGGTGAAGGAATGCGTGCGCCGCCTGGAGAAAGAGTTCGAGGCCGGCGCGCAGCCCATGGATGTGTGGCACCAGGTCAAGCTGCATTACATCGGCTTGCTGGTCAACCACCACCAGCCCGAGCTGGCCGAGACCTTCTTCAACTCGGTCACCACCAAGATCCTGCACCGCACGCATTTCCACAACGACTTCATCTTTGTGCGGCCTGCCGTGAGCACCGAATACATCGAGAACGACGAGCCCGCCGCGCGGCCCACCTACCGCGCCTACTACCCCACACGCGAGACGCTGGGCGACACCTTTCAGGCCATCGTCGAGAACTTCCAGCTCCAGCGCGAGTTTGCCGACCTCCCGCGCGACACCGGCTGTGTGGTGGCCGCCATGCGCAGCCGTCTCGACAAGGTGCGGTTGCGCACCAACTTCCAGATCCAGGTGCTCACCAGCCTGTTCTTTCGCAACAAGGGCGCGTATGTGGTGGGCAAGATCATCAACGGCTTCAACGAGGTGCCGTTTGCGCTGCCCATCCTGCATGACGACAGCGGCAGGCTTTACATCGACGCGGCCCTGTTTGGCGAAGACGACATGCAGATGCTGTTCAGCTTTGCCCGCGCCTACTTCATGGTGGACATGGAGATCCCCAGCGCCTACGTGCAGTTCTTGCGCAGCCTCATGCCGCGCAAGCCGCGGGCCGAGATCTACAACGCCCTGGGCCTGGCCAAGCAAGGCAAGACACTGTTCTACCGCGACTTCCTGTACCACCTGAAGCATTCCAGTGACCAGTTCCGCATCGCGCCGGGCATCAAGGGCATGGTGATGCTGGTGTTCGACCTGCCGAGCTTCCCGTTCGTGTTCAAGCTCATCAAGGACTACTTTCCGCACCAGAAGGAAACCACGCGCGAACAGATCAAGGCCAAGTACCTGCTGGTCAAGCAGCACGACCGCGTAGGCCGCATGGCCGACACGCTGGAGTACAGCGAGGTTGCCTTCCCCCGCGACCGCTTTGACGATGCCCTGATTGCCGAGATCGAGAAGTTCGCCCCCAGCCAGCTCGAAATCAGTGATCGAGATGGCGACGGCCAGACCGAGGTGATCATCAAGCACCTCTATATCGAGCGGCGCATGATCCCGCTCAACATCTACCTGCAGGAAGCGTTCGATACCGGCTTGTCCGACCCGCGCGCACGCCAGCAGATGGAGCACAGCGTCATCGAATACGGCAACGCCATCAAAGACCTCGTGGCCGCCAACATCTTCCCCGGCGACATGCTGTGGAAGAACTTTGGCGTCACGCGCAACGGCAAGGTCGTGTTCTACGACTACGACGAGATTGAATACCTCACCGACTGCAACTTCCGCCGCGTGCCCACGCCGCGCAACGAGGAAGAAGAGATGAGCGGCGAGGTCTGGTACAGCGTGGGCCCGCGCGATGTGTTCCCCGAGACCTTTGGCCCCTTCCTGCTGGGCAACGATGCGGTGCGCGAGGTCTTCATGCAGCACCACGCCGACCTGCTCGATGCCGCGTTCTGGCAGTCGCACAAGGAGCGCATCCAGGCCGGCCAGATGCTCGATGTGTTCCCTTACGACCCGGAGCGGCGCTTTGCGCAGCGCGCGGCGGCGGGCTGAGCGCCCGCCAAGCCCCAATTGTCACCCACCCCTTTTCCTCTGACCCTTACCCAGGAGACCTTCACCATGTCCATCCAAGACCCCATCGTCATCGTCGGCGCCGCACGCACCCCCATGGGCTCGCTGCAGGGCGACTTCTCCAGCCTGGCTGCGCACGACCTGGGCGGTGCGGCCATCAAGGCCGCCATTGAGCGCGCCGGTGTCTCGCCCGACGCTGTGGGCGAAGTGCTGTTTGGCAACTGCCTGATGGCCGGCCAGGGTCAGGCGCCTGCGCGCCAAGCGGCCTTCAAGGGTGGGCTGCCCAAGGGCGCGGGTGCTGTCACCCTCAGCAAGATGTGCGGCTCCGGCATGAAGGCCGCGATGATGGCGCACGACATGCTGCTGGCCGGCACGCACGACGTGATGGTGGCGGGCGGCATGGAGAGCATGACCAACGCCCCCTACCTGCTGCAAAAAGGCCGTGGGGGCTACCGCCTGGGCCATGATCGCATCTTCGACCACATGATGCTCGACGGCCTGGAAGACGCGTACGAAGCGGGCCGCAGTATGGGCACCTTTGGCGAAGACTGCGCTGCAAAGTACCAGTTCACCCGCGAGCAGCAAGACGCGTTTGCTACCGCCAGCGTGCAGCGCGCCAAGGCGGCCACCGAATCCGGCGCGTTCGCGGCCGAGATCGTGCCCGTGACCGTGAAAGACCGCAGCGGCGAGCGCGTGGTGTCGGTGGACGAAGGCCCCGGCAAGGTCAAGCTCGAAAAGATCGCCACGCTCAAGCCCGCGTTCAAGAAAGACGGCACCATCACCGCCGCCTCCAGCTCCAGCATCAACGACGGCGCGGCCGCGCTGGTGATGATGCGCGAGTCCACCGCCAAGAAGCTGGGCGCCAAGCCCCTGGCCCGCATCGTGAGCCACGCCACGCACGCGCAAGAGCCCGAGTGGTTTGCCACCGCCCCGCTGGGCGCCACGCAAAAGGCACTGGCCAAGGCCGGCTGGCAAGTGGGCGACGTGCAGCTGTGGGAAATCAACGAAGCCTTTGCCGTGGTGCCCATGGCGCTGATGAAGGAGCTGGATCTGCCCCACGACAAGGTCAACGTGAACGGCGGCGCCTGCGCGCTGGGCCACCCCATTGGCGCCAGCGGCGCGCGCATCATGGTCACGCTGATCCACGCCCTCAAGGCGCGCGGCCTGACCAAGGGCCTGGCCACGCTGTGCATTGGCGGTGGCGAGGCCACGGCCGTGGCGCTGGAACTCGTCTGAGGCCACAGGCTGGAGATGGGATGATTCCCGACTTTGTACAAGGACCGCGATGACCACTCCCTCTCCCGCCATCGGCGCCTTCTGGCGCGCGTTTTCTGATGCCCAGGCATCGCTCCAGGCCCTGCCGCTGCGCGAGCGCGTGGGGGCGGCCAATGCGCTGATCGATCAGCACCTGGAAGGCCTGGCGCTGGAGATGTCCGGTGACGATGCCGATGCGGTGGTGGACCTCATCGTCACGGCCCACGGCAGCATCGAGCGGTTTCCGCTGGTGGCGCAGGTGGTGGCGACCGCACCCGCGCTGCCGCACTACCGCGTGCGTGCGTTCCGCGAGCGCACCACGCAGCCGGACTTTCCCATCGGCATGGAAGGCTTCGAGCTGTCCACCGCCGAAGTGCTGGTGGCGCTGGAACAGGACGGCGGGCAGGCGGCGCTGGAGATCCGCTTTGGCCGCGAGATTCCCAGCGACTACCAGGACCACGCGCGCAACATGGCGTTCATCATGCTCGACCACGTGCTGGGCGAATATGACTTTGCCGTGAAGGTGGGCGCGGTGGACTTTGTGGGCGCGCCGGACGATGCCCACACCCCCTGGGTGCCGCTGAGCCAGCTGCCCCCGGTGTTCGACCGCTACTGGACGGAGACCCTGGGCCACACCGGCCACTTCCCCACGGGCGAGTCCGAGTGGGACGGGCTGGAGCTGCAGTTTGACTGCCCCATCGACGAGGACGGCAACGAGCTGCCACCCGACGACATCGATAGCGAAGACGCGCCCGAGACCGGCGTGGTCATGGTCAACACCAGTGCCAACGCGGTGGCCATGCGCGCCGACCTGGCCTACGCCCTGACCGTGGACCTGGCCGTGCCCGACAGCGACACCCTGACCGCCGTGCAAGACCTGCAGGACCAGGCCGCTACCGTGCTGCAGGTGCCGCAACTGGGCATTCTGGTGCTGACGCTGATGCGCGCAGGGCGCCGGCAGGCGCTGTACTACGTGAGCGACGAACAGTTGGCCAAGCAGGCGCTGGCTCCCTTGCTGCTGCGCGACGAGGCGGCATCGCTGGAGCTGAAGGTGGCGTACGACCCTGCTTGGTCGGGTTATTTCGAGTACGCCGGCTACCTGTCTGCCTGAGCGTGCGGTGTTGCCTTGATTACTCCTGAATTGATAGCTGTTGGCGCATGATGTACTAGCGCTTGCGGCACATTGGGATTGAAAATGAACTCCATACTCGTGATCGGCGCGTCCCGGGGCATCGGCCTGGAGCTGGTGCGCCAGTACACCGACGCCGGGCGCCGCGTGATCGCCACCGTGCGCGACGACGCCGGCCGCGAACGCGTGCTGGCGCTGGGCGCCGAGGCGCTCACCGTGGATGTAGCCAACCCCGCCAGCGTGAGCGGCCTGGCCTGGCAGCTCGACGGTGAAAAGCTGGACCTGGCGCTGTATGTGGCCGGTGTCATCCGCCGCCCCAACGCGCTCACCCCGCCCACGCAGCAAGACTTTGATGCCGTCATGCACACCAACGTGCTGGGCGCCATGCAGGCCATTCCGCAGGTGGCGCCCCTGGTGGCGGACGCGTGCGGCGTGTTTGCGTTTCTGTCGTCCTCCATGTCGCAGATCGGCAGCGTGCCCAACAGCGGCTCGTGGCTGTACCGCACCAGCAAGGCCGCGCTGAACATGGCCGTGGCCGCCGCGCAGCACGACTACCCCGGCGCCACGCTGGTCACCATCGACCCCGGCTGGGTGCAGACCGACATGGGCGGCGGCGGTGCGCCGCTGACGGTGGAAGACAGTGTGCGCGGCCTGCGCAGCACGCTGGCCAGCGTGACCGCTGCCGACAAGGGCCGCCTGCTGCACCACGATGGCCGCCGCGCTGCCCATTGGTGAGATTTATATATTTCTGAACAACGACTCTGGAGACACTCCCATGCTGCTGACCCAAGACCAGGAAATGATCCGCGACGCAGTGCGCGACTTTGCACAGACCGAGCTGTGGCCGCACGCCGCGCGCTGGGACAAGGAACACCACTTCCCCAAGGAGGCCCACCAGGGCCTCGCCGCGCTGGGTGCCTACGGCATCTGCGTGCCCGAAGAGTTTGGCGGCGCCAACTTGGACTACGTGACGTTGGCCCTGGTGCTGGAAGAAATCGCGGCCGGTGACGGCGGCACCAGCACAGCCATCAGCGTGACCAACTGTCCGGTCAACGCCATCCTCATGCGCTATGGCAACGCGCAGCAAAAGCGCGACTGGCTCACGCCGCTGGCGCGTGGCGAGATGCTGGGCGCGTTCTGCCTGACCGAGCCGCATGTGGGCTCCGACGCCTCAGCGCTGCGCACCACGGCGGTGAAGCAAGGCGATGAATACGTGATCAACGGCGTCAAGCAGTTCATCACCAGCGGCAAGAACGGCCATGTGGCCATCGTGATCGCCGTGACCGACAAGGGCGCGGGCAAGAAGGGCATGAGTGCCTTTCTGGTGCCTACCAGCAACCCCGGCTATGTGGTCGCTCGGCTGGAAGACAAACTGGGCCAGCACAGCAGCGACACGGCGCAGATCAACTTTGACAACTGCCGCATCCCGGCCGAGAACCTGATCGGCGCCGAGGGCGAGGGCTACAAGATCGCCCTGGGCGCACTCGAAGGCGGCCGCATCGGCATCGCCGCCCAAAGCGTGGGTATGGCGCGCAGCGCGTTCGACGCGGCGCTGGCATATTCCAAAGAGCGCGAGAGCTTCGGCACCGCCATCTTCAACCACCAGGCCGTGGGCTTTCGCCTGGCCGACTGCGCCACGCAGATCGAGGCTGCGCGCCAGCTCATCTGGCACGCCGCCGCGCTGCGCGATGCAGGCAAGCCCTGCCTGAAGGAAGCCGCCATGGCCAAGCTGTTTGCGAGCGAGATGGCCGAGCGTGTGTGCAGCGCCGCCATCCAGACGCTGGGTGGCTATGGCGTGGTCAACGACTTCCCTGTGGAGCGCATCTACCGCGACGTGCGCGTGTGCCAGATCTACGAAGGCACGAGCGACGTACAGAAGATCATCATCCAGCGCGCGCTGGCCTGAGAGGCTGAGAGTCTTTGAACCATGTCCGCCTTGCACGCCAAAACGCCCCGGCTCTTCGTTGCAAATGCTCGCCACAGCCCGAGCTATGGCTGTGCTTTGCGCCTCGATCCGAGGCGTTTTGGCGCGCCTTTCGGGCTTGGCTCAAAAACTCTCAGCCTCTGAGCCTGCGCGCCACGGTGCCCGGCCTGCGGTGTGCAGGAGGCCTTTCGGGCGCGGTCCACAACGCTCAGCCCCTGAGGCGCAACTCACGCTCCAGCAGCGCCAGCCGCTCGGGCTCGGCATGGTGCCGGGCCACCGGCTGCACGCTGGCAAACACGGTGCGCCCCATTTCCGCGCGCCCGCTCCAGGCCAAGGCCAGCGCGTAGTCGCAGGTGCACACGGCCAGTGAGGGCCAGGCGCCCGGGGCCTTGCGCACCAGCCCCAGAAATTGCTCACACGCCTTGCCCAGGTGGCTGGCAGCCTCGCTTGCCAGGGCCGGGTCGCGTAGCGCAATCATGCCCCGCACCCAGTCGATGAATGCTTGCCCGTGGGGGGGCAGCATGGCGGGCTGCAGGGTGTCCACGAGGCGCTGCGCTTCGTCGGTGTGGCCCGCGCGGGCCTCGCCCAGGGCCAGGTCCAGCTGCAAAGTGGGCTCTCCCGGCCGCTGCGCCATCAGGTCGCGCAGGCGGGCGGTGAAGCCCGCATGGTCGCCCGTGGCCAGGGGCAGGGTGTAGATGCGGGCCAAGAATTCGTTGTCGTCCGCCGGACGCATGGGGTGGACACGCAAGCGCAGGATGGCGGCGTCCACCCCTTCGGCGCGCGCCTCGAACCAGGCCATGCGCACGGCGGCGTCCCAGGCGGGCTGCCGCAAGAACGCATGCCGTTCGGCTGCACGGGCGAGCCGCTGGGCCAGCACGTCCAGGCGGGGCAGGTCGCCCGTGGCATGAGCGTGCAGCATCTGCTGGTACATGCGCTGAAACTGGTGCATGTAGGCAAACACCCCCAGCGGCGCCAGCATGGCCAGTACCAATATCCCCTGCACCCACGGGCTCCACTGGCGCCACACGGCCAGAGCCACCAGGGCCGCGCACACCAGCAGCCAGATGCGGTTGTTGCGCAGCAGCTGCCGCAGCGTGGTCCACAGGCCAGGGTTCTCCTGGGCTTCGATCTGATCGCGCGCCAGCTGGCGCAGTGCCTTCACGTCCAGTGTGCCCAGTGCGTCGTCAGCCATCTCGGTCATCGCACGGGCATACAGCCCGGAGGTGTGCAACTGCACCTGGGTCAGTGGCGGTTGCTGCAACGCGGCAATGGCCTGCATGGCTTCTTCGGCCGTCTGGGCATGCACGAAGCCCTCGGTAGGGCGGCCTTGCGCATCCTGCGCCTGGTATAGCCAGCGGGGCTGGCCGGGCGGCGGGGTGGTCCCGGTGGTGGTCATGGTGTGGCTCCCTCCTCATATGACTTGCCAGCGTGTCGGTGTCGCCGGTCGATGGCTGCGGATGGTAGGGGGGGCAGGGGATGGCTGCGTGCAGCAGGCAGACGGGCGGTGCACCGCTGGCAGACGGCCGGTGCCGTGGAGGCGCCTATTGGAAAGGCACGGGGTGCTGTTCCCGCTGGCTTTTGCCATGGGCCAGCCACTGCACCAACACCGCATGCAGCTCTGCAGGGTTCACCGGCTTGCGCAGCACCAGGTAGCCCTCGTCCTCGGCGTCCCGCAAGGCGGGCGCGTCGAACTCGCCGCTGACCATCGCGCCGCGGGCGGCAGGGCAGCGTGCCAGCAGCGTGCGCAGGATGTCAAAGCCGCTCTCGCCCGAGCGCAGCCGCTGGTCGCAGAAGATGGCATCTGGCACCAGCCCTTCGTCGAGCCGGGCATGGGCTTCGGCCCCGGTGGAGGCATAGGCTGCCGCCACGCCCCAGGCTTCGAGCATGGCGCGCCAGGCCTTGAGCACCTGGGGGTCATCGTCCAGCACCAGGCATTGGCCCTGCAGCGGGCGGCTCGCCACGGCCTGGTGGTGCGCTGCGGCAGAGGTGGTGGGCGCGCCTGCATCGGTGGCCACATGGGCTGGCAGCCGCAGCCAGAAACGCGAACCCCGCCCCGCCAGCGAGTGCACACCGTAGGCCGCCCCCAACTGCTCGGCACAGCGCGCCACCACGGCCAAACCCAGGCCGTGCCCCGCGTCGTCCATCTGGTCGGCCCGCGATCCCCTGTAGTAGGGGCTGAACACCCGGGCCTGATCTGCGGGGGCGATGCCAATGCCCGCACCTCCACCAGCCAGCCGCCACCGCGTGCGCGGGCACTCACCAGCACCTTGCCCTGCGGCGTGTACCGGATGGCGTTCTGCACCAGGTTCGCCAGCGCCTGGCGCAGCAGCACCGGCTCGGCCCAGACGGTGGCGCCACGGCGCGGCAGCCGCAGCCGCAGGGTCAGGCCGCCCAGGCTGGCCTGCTCGCGAAACAGGCGCACCACATCCGCCAGCAGCGCGCCGAGGTCCACGGCGGTTTTGTGGCCCAGTGGCTGCCCCGACTCCAGGCGCGACAGGTCCAGCAGCGCATTGAACAGCTGGCTCATGGCCTGCATGCTGGCGCGCAGATCGGCCACCAGCGGACGCAGGACCGGGTCGGTATTGCGCAGGCTGATCGTCTCCACCATGAGGGACATGGCGTGCACGGGCTGGCGCAGGTCATGGCTGGCGGTGGCGAGGAACATGTTTTTCTCAGTCAGGGCGCTTTCTGCCTGTCCCCGGGCGGCGGCCAGGGCCTCGTTGGCCGTGCGCGTGCGGCGGTACAGCCAGAAGCTGGCGCCCGCCGCGAGCAGTGCCAGGGCCACAGCCGCCGCCAGTCCTATCTGCTGCATGCGGCGCACGCGCAGCTCGGCATCCTGCACCCGGTTGGCCTGCGCCAGCTGATCGATCTGGCGCTGGCGCTCAGCGCTGTCAAAGCGCTCCTGCAAGGTCGCCACGGCCTGGTCGCGCTCGGTATGGAACAGCTCCTTGGCCAGCGCCTGCTGCTTGCGGGTGGTGGCCATGGCTTCGCGGTACAGGCCCGCTTGTTCATACATGCGCGACAGCTCGCCCAGCAGCTGTTCTTCGATGGGCAGGGAGCCCGCTTCGTGCACAAACCGGATGCCCGCCTCCACCTCGTGCACACCGGCCGCAATGCGGCCCTGCCCCATGAGCGCAAAGCCCAGGTTGGCCTGGGCCAGTGCGGCACCATTCAATTCGTGTGCGTCGCGGTAGGCGGCCAGCGCCTCGCGCATCACAGGCTCCGCCTCCGCATACGCCTTGCGCTGCAGCAGGACGTCGCCCAGGTTGTTCAGCGCCGTGGCCTGGAGCCCGGCCAGCCCTCCTGCGCGCGCAATCTGCAGCGCTTGGCGGTATGCCGCTATGGCCGTGTCGAGGTCGCCCTGCACGTTTTCGACGTTACCCCGGTGCAGGTGCAGCCAGCCCAGCGCTTGCCGGGCATCCAGCTTCTCGGCCAGGGGCAGCGCCTCGCGGATGGTTTGCAGCGCCCGCTCCGGGTTCTTCATGTCGAAATGCAGCAGCTCCAGATGCGTGCGCGACCGCAGCTCTGCCGTGGCCGCCTGGCGAGGCAGCGTGCGCGACAGCTCCAGGCTGCGCAGCAGCTGGGCCAGTGCCTCTTCAAACTGCCCGTTGCCGCTGTGCAGCGCGCCCAGCGTCAGGTGGTACAGCCAGCGCACCCAGGGGTCGCCTACGGTCTCGGCCCCGGCCGCGACTTGCGCCAGCGTCGCCAGCCCCGCACGTGTCTTGCCCGCCACGGCCAGTTGCCGGGCCTCAAAGGCAGCGGCCAGCACCTGCGAGGACATGTCGTTCGACGTGGATGCCAGCGCCTTCAGTTGCGCGATGGCCTCCGTCACCACGGGGGCCTGCCCGGTCTCGAAGGCCGCGTCTGCCAGCGCGGCGTAGTAGGTGCGCCGGGTATCGACATGCGCCGCGCGGGCAAAGCGTGGGGCTGCCGCCTGCAGTGCCTGCACGGTCTCCGCGCTGTTGCGCTGCGACAGGGTCTGCAGGCGGTCCAGCTCGGCCAGGTCCTGGGACGGTGTCTGCGCGCTTGCGGACAGAGCTCCGAACAGGCCCAGCGCAGTGGCCAGCACCCAGGGCCGCAAAAGGCGCATCAGGACAGCTCCAGCCGCCGCCCACGCAGCAGGGTGATGGCCTCCACCCGTGTGCGCACGCGCAGCCGCTCCAGGATGCCCGTCACGTGCTCCTTCACGGTGCTCTCTGCAATGTCGAGCTGCGACGCAATGCGCTTGTTGGGCAGGCCTTGCAGCACCAGCGCAAGGATCTGTCCCTGGCGTGCGGACAGGCCCAACTCTGCCGGTGTCACCGGCAGGTCGCGGCTGCGCGGCGGCTGGCTGCCGATCTGGCCGGGCTCAAACCACACCAGGCCGCCCAGCAAGGCTTCCACCGCCAGGCCAAAGGTGTCGGGTGCGGCCTGCTTGTGGATGAAGCCCTGGGCGCCCGCCTGCCGGGCCTGCGCCATCACCGCAGGGTCATCGTCGCCGCTGATCACCGCAATGGGGGTGCCCGGGCAGTGCGCGCGCACCTGCGCGATCAGGCCCAGCGCCGAGCCCTCGGCCAGCCAGAAATCAACCAGCACGATGGCTGGTGTGCCCCGCGTGCCCACCCAGCGAAGCAGGTCGTCCGCGCCGGAGGCCACCACCACGTCCATCTGCGGCATGCGGGCACGCAGAAATTCGGCCATGCCGTGTGCCACCAGCGGATGGTCGTCGAGGATGAGCGCGTAAGGAGAGGAAGGAGACATGCGGGGGGGCGGGGAGGCAGCCCGGCGGGCGGCCCATACCGAAAGGTATGCCTGCGGGCAAATTCTGCCAAGTGTTCAGCAGGATGGACAGCGCGCAAACCCTACCAGCGTAGGGTTTCGCATGGGAGGGGGTGCTGCACAGAATCCGCGCTCCATTCACCATCACGAGGTTTCTGTTCATGACACGACAAGCCAGCGCAACGGGTGCCGGGCGCACCTGGCACCCCGCAAGTCCTATCTTCCGCTGGGCCCCCCTGGGCCTGGCTGCCGCCTTGCTGGCGGGCTGCGGCGGCGGTGATGACAACAACGGCGCGCCGCCGCCCAGCGCGGGTGTATTCAGCATCGGCGGCGCGGTCAGTGGTCTGGGCGCTGGCAAGACAGTGACGTTGCAGAACGCCGGCAAGGACGACCTGACGGTGAACGCCAATGGCAACTTCGTGTTCGCCACGCGCCTGGACAACGGCATTGCCTATGCCGTCACCGTCAAGACCCAGCCCAGCGGTCAGCGCTGCACCGTGACGGAAGGCACTGGCACGGCCACCGCCAATGTGAGCACCGTGCAGGTGCGCTGCGAGAACCTGGCGGCGGCCACCTATACCGTGGGCGGCTCGGCGAGCGGCCTGGCGGGCGGCACCGTGGTGCTGCAGAACAACGGGCGCGACGACCTGTCGGTTGCCAGCAACGGCGGCTTCACGTTCGGCACGGCACTGGCGGGTGGCACGGCCTACGCCATCACGGTGCGCACGCAGCCTTCGGGCCAGAGCTGCACGGTGCGCAACGGAACGGGCACGGTAGGGTCGGCCAACGTGAGTTCGGTGGACGTGAGCTGCGCGACGGCGGCGCTGGGGCTGCCGGAGGGTGACTGGAAGCAGGGCCAGTGTTCCGTGGTGCGGCCTGGTGTGTGGGGGCGCGTGCTTTGGCGCATTGCCCGACAAAGCGATACCCGGGCAACGGCCGCACAAGGCGTCATGACCTATGCGACGGCCGACTGCTCGGGCCAGGGCACGATCGCGGGGCCGCTCACCGATCTGGGCGTGTTCAACTTCGACCGCAGCGGAAGCACGGCAAGCGCCACAGCTTTCTGGAGCACCTGGGTGACGCCGTCGGGCATCACGTCGCGCTCTGTGTGGACTCGCAAGGGTGCCTATCTGTGCGTGTTCGGAGACAGTACCCCCACGGTGTTTCCCACGGCAGCCAGTGCAGAGGCTTACGCAGACCTCATCATTGCCAACAAGGCCTGCTACACGCAGAACTGAGGGTGCTTGGGCGCTTCCTGGCAAGGGGGCTGCCCTATCGCCCGTCGCGTTCGATGTCTCCGCCGCGTGTGGAAAAGAGAGGCCCCCATGGATTGCCATGGCGGCCTTTTTTCAATGCTGAACCGGTCGACTACTTTGACAGCTCCACCATCGTGGCCGCATCCAGTCTGCCTGACTGCGTGATGCCCCGGCCTTTCTGGAACGCGCGCAGTGCGGATGCGGTCTTGCCGCCCATGGCGCCATCGGGCGTGCCCGCGTTGTAGCCCAGCTCATTCAGGCGAGCCTGCGCGTCGCGCAGCGAAAGCCCGGCGGTGGCTCCATTGCTTTGCGCGGCAGCACGTGCGGCCGATGTCTGCGAGGGCGGTGCGGCGCCGTCCACATTCAGCCGCCCGCCGCCACCCAGGCCCTGGCCCTTCACCGTTTGGGCGCGGTAGTTGCGCAGGGACTGCACCATCTGGTTGAAAGCATCCATGAAGGCGGCCGCAATCACCTTGCCTTCGGCCGTGTTGGAGTAGCCGCCCATGCGCGCGCCGCCCGAGCCGCCCAGGAGCTGCCCCATGGCGCCAAAGTCGGTCTTGGCGGCGCTGCCTTCCGAGGCTGCCACCTGCACGCCCGAGCGGTTGTCGATGAGCGTGAGCAGCGCGCTGGCCTCCTTGGTGTTCATGCTGCCGCCAATGGCTGCCAGCAAGCCGCCTGCGCGGCCACCGACCAGGCCGCCCAGCGATGCGGAGGCACCGCCCGCGTTGTTGTTCTGGAACACGATTTCGGGCGACAGGCCATAGTCCGAGGCGACCATCTGACCCTGGCCGAACTGGCTGCCCTGCCGCATTTCGCCCGACTGCATCAGCGCGCGCTCGCGCGTCATCGCGTTCATGCCGGCTGCGCCCCGCTCCACCACCACAAAGCAGTTGGACTGCTGCACCAGCAGGCGCAGCAGGTTGGCCGTGGGCGGCAGGCGGTACTGGTCGCGCAGGATGGTGTACCAGCCGGCCTGCTGATTTTCGATCAGCGAGACGGTGCCCAGCGGGCTTTCGCAGCGCTCCAGCGAGTCGCTGGCGCCGGTGGACGCACCGCCCGCAGCGCTGCCGGTGGCCACGGTCTTGGCATCGGCGCTGCCCATGCGCATGTTGGTGGTTTCGCAGCCGCTCAGCAGGGCGGCAGCGGCCACGGCTGCGCTGACCGCGCACAGGCGCAGCGGGGTGGAGGAACGGGGCAGGTTGGCAGCGGCACGCGCGCGCCGCAGCGGGGCAGAAAGGGTGATGGTCATGGTGTCGGATGTGGCCGCATGTGCAGCGAAAGGGAGGAACACAAAGTCCTGATCTTTCGCCGTGCGGCCAACCACCGGCAACCCGACAGAAGTAGGGTGGCAGCAGCGTCACACTCGGTCCTGGGTGCGCCACGGCCCGTGGCTGCTGGGTCAGCGGCTGGACAGCGCCGCGCTCTGCAACTGCGCCAGCGTCACGAACTCCAGGGCTCGCGCATGGGTGCACTCCAGGATCACCGGCGGCGCCACACCCGCCTCGTAGGCCTCCTTCCAGCGCAGGGCGCACAGGCACCAGCGGTTGTTGGGCTTGAGGCCTGCAAACCGGTACTCTGGCCGGGGGGTGATGAGGTCGTTGCCCCGCGACAGCGAGAAGTCCAGAAACGCCTGCGTCATGCGTGCGCAGATCACGTGGGTGCCGTGGTCGTGCTCGTCGGTGTTGCAGCAGCCGTCGCGGTAAAAGCCGGTCAGCGGGTCGTAGGAGCAGGGCATCAGCATGGTGCCCAGAACATTCAGTGCAGTCATATCGGATTGTGTGTAGGGGCGTTTGCAGGCGCTGGGCGCGACGGGTCAGCTTTCGTCGCCACGGCGGCGCAGCACCACGGTGATCTGGCCGTTGGTCTCGATGGTGGCGCGTTCTACCTCGTGCTCGTGCAGGCAGCCGCCGGCACGCAGCGCGGCCTCCACGTCGTCGCGGGTCAGCAGCTCCTTGCGCATCAGGGCCTGGTTCAGCTGGCCTTTGTTGATCAGCACCTGCGCCTGGCCGTCCACCCAGCGCCCGATGCGCGGAAAGTGAAACGCCAGCCGGGCCAGGGCCACGTGGCACAGCATCAGCGTGCTGGCGGAGATGAGCCCGCCCACCAGCGAGTTGTCGCCCGCGTTCATCGAGTTTTGCACCGCGTTCGACAGGATCAGCAGCAGGATCAGGTCAAACGGCTCGTACTGGCCCGTCTGCCGCTTGCCCGACAGGCGCATGAACACCAGCAAGAACAGATACACCACCACGCCGCGCACGACAAATTCCCACCACGGCACGCTCATTTCCCACATTGCAAGGTTCCTTGTTGGATGCTTGGGTGCTGGCAGTCTACGGCCTGCCGCGCCCCTTCGATTCGGTGAGCGAAAATCCCGCACTCGCCGTCTTTGCGCGCTCCCCTGGCTTCCCATCGGGGGCCGCCCTTGCTCCTTCTGAAAGAACCGATCTATGCAACGCCGCCAATTCACCCAGGCCAGCCTCGCCGGGGCTCTGCTGTGCGCCACCGCGCAACATGCCTGGGCCCTGTCGCTGGGCAATCTGACCAATGCCGATGCCGCCAGCGGACTCAAGGCCGCGCTGACCCAGGGCGCGCAGGCAGCGGTGTCGCTGCTGGGCCGCAATGACGGTTTTCTGGGCAACCCCAAGGTGCGTATCGGCCTGCCGGGCTACCTGGACGACGCCGCCAAGGTCATGAAGTCCCTGGGCCAGGGCAAGCGCATTGACGAGCTGGTGGTGTCCATCAACCGCGCCGCCGAAGCGGCGGTGCCCATGGGCAAGGACCTGCTGGTGGGCGCGGTGCAAAACATGACGGTGACCGACGCCAAGAACATCCTCACCGGTGGCGACAACTCGGTGACCGCCTTCTTTGCCGAGAAGACGCGCACGCCCCTGGGCCAGCGTTTTCTGCCTGTGGTGAATCAGGCCACCGAGAAGGTCGGCCTCACGCAGAAGTACAACGCCTTCGCCGGCAAGGCCGCGAGTTTTGGCCTGCTGAAAGCCGAAGACGCCAACCTGGCGCAATACGTCACCGGCAAGACGCTGGACGGCCTGTACCTCATGATCGGCGAAGAAGAGCGCAAGATCCGCCAGGACCCGGCCGCCGCCGGCAGCGCCATCGCCCGCAAAGTGTTTGGTGCCTTGCGCTGAGGGGCGTCACGATGTCTTTGCCGCAGCCTAACGACCCCTGCCCTTGCGGGCGCCTGGCGCCTGCGGGCTCGGGTGGCAACAAGGGCAAAAGCGCTACCCCTTTGCCCTTTGCCAGCTGTTGCGGCCGCTACCTGGTCGCGCCTGGGTTGGATGCCTTGGCAGCCCCTGATGCCGAAAGCCTCATGCGGTCGCGCTACACCGCCTTTGTGTGTGAGCGGGCCGACTACCTGCAGGCCACCTGGCACGCCAGCACCCGCCCGGCCACGCTTGACTTTGATGTGGGCGCCAAATGGCTCGGGCTGGACGTGCGCCGATACGCCACCACCGATGCCGACCACGCCGTGGTCGAGTTTGTGGCCCGCTACCGTGTCGCCGGGCGTGCCGTGCGCCTGCACGAGACCAGCCGTTTTGTGCGCGAGGGCGGGCGCTGGTTCTATGTCGATGGAGACCTGCATGGCTGAAATTCAAGCCAAAACCACCCCAGGCGCTAGTACAACGTGCCCCGATAGCTATGAAATTTGAAGCAATCCTGTTTGACTGCGACGGTGTGCTGGTAGACAGCGAGCCCATCACCAACGGCGTGCTGCGCGACATGCTGGCCGAGGCCGGGTGGGTGCTGACGCCCGAAGAGTGCATGCGCCTCTTCATCGGCAAGATGGTGCGCAGCGAGGCCGCGCGCATTGAGCACCACACCGGCCGCCCGCTGACCGACGAATGGATGTCGGCCTTCTACGCGCGCCGCAACGCCGCACTGGAGGCGCAGCTCACCGCCATCGAGCACATCCATGGCGCCGTCGAGCGCGTGCACGCCCACCACGGCGGGCGCATTGCCTGTGCTTCGGGGGCCGACCGCTTCAAGGTTGAGATGCAGCTGGCCAAGGTGGGCCTGGCACCGTACTTTGCGGGCCGCATTTTCAGCGGCCACGAGATGCCCGCCACCAAGCCCGCCCCCGACGTGTACCTGGCCGCCGCCGCAGCGCTGCAGGCCGCGCCCACGCGCTGTGCGGTGGTCGAAGACACGGTCACGGGTGTGACCGCAGGCGTGGCGGCCGGGGCCACCGTGTTTGCCTACGCCCCGCTGGACGACGGTGCCGCGCTGCGGGCTGCGGGCGCGCAGCACGTGTTTCGCAGCATGGCGCAGTTGCCAGAGCTGCTGGGCTGCTGACCGCAGAGCCTGTTTGTGGCCCCCCGCGCGATCGCAAAAAGACTTTGAACAGGTTCTCAGGGCTGCGTATCGGGTGCGGGCGTGGTCGGCACACCTTGCTCTTCAGCGGCACGCACCTGTGCTGCCATCGCCCGCTGGTAACCGGGCCGCTGCTGCAGCCGCTGCCAATAGGCCTGCGTGGCCGGGCCAAATTGCGCACTCAGCCCCAGGTGCTGCGCCAGCAGCAGCGCATAACCCACCGCCACATCCGCCGCCGTGAAGCGGCCTGCACACAGGTAGTCGCTGGTACCGTGGATCAGCGCCGTCTCTACGGCGCGCAGCCGCGCCAGAAACCAGCGGCTGTAGTCCACCACCACCTGCGGCTGCTTGCGCTCTGTTGGTTCAAAACGCCCATAGCGCAGCACCAGCGTCTGCGGAAAGGTCAGCGTGGCATCGCTCATGTGCAGCCAGTTCAGGTACGCGCCATACGCCGGGTGCGTAGGTGCCACATCCAGCCCCGCGTCGGGGTGTGTCGCCGCGAGGTACTGGCACATCGCCGCCGATTCGGTCATGCGCACCTCGTTCGGTGCGGCGCCCTGCACCAGCAGCGGCACCGTGCCCAGCGGGTTCTCCTCCAGAAACCACCGCGCCTTGGCACGCGGCGGGAAGGGCAGCATGTGGAGCTGGTAGGGCAGTTGCAGCTCTTCGAGCATCCACAGGGGGCGGAAGGAGCGGGCGCTGACGCAGTGGTGGAGGTGGAGCATGGGGAAAAGTGGGTTCTGGTCACAGTGCTGTAGACGACGGTGCAGCGATTGGGAAGCAGATGTTGCAACGCGAATCTGGACGTTTCAACCTAGCATACGCAGACTCAAAGAACTCCATGAGTTTGCTTGAACTGGGCAACATCTTCTGCACCGCCTTGGGAAAGACGGCCTCAATGGCGTCAGGGAAGCCCTTGAGCCCATCGACACAGGCAATGAAGATGTCCTGCACGCCCCGGTTGCGCAACTCGGTGACCACCTGCAGCCAGAACTTGGCACCCTCGGTCTGCGCCAGCCACAGACCCAGCACCTCCTTCTCGCCCGTCATGGTGATGCCGATGGCCAGGTACACCGCCTTGACCCGCACCGCGCCCTCGCGCACCTTCACGTGGATTCAGTCCAGATAGACGATGGGGTAAATCGGCTCCAGCGGTCTGGCCTGCCAGGCCTTGACCTCATCGGCCACGGCATCGGTCACCGAGGAAATCAAGCTGGGTGAGACCTCGGTGCCATACATCTCTTCGAGATGGGCCTGTATCTCGCGCACCGTCATGCCACGGGCGTACAGCGAGATGATTTTGTCGTCGAAGCCGGCCCAGCGGGTCTGGTGCTTGGGGATGAGCTGAGGCTCGAAGCTGCCATGGCGGTCGCGTGGCACTTCGATGGGCAATTCGCCGAACTCGCCCTTGAGGGTCTTCTTGCTCTTGCCGTTGCGGGTGTTGCCAGCGGGGTTGGCCACCGCCTCATTGCGTTCATGGCCCAGGTGCTCAGTCAGCTCAGCGTCCAAAGCTCGCTCGACCAGCAGCTTGGTCAACTGCTTGAGCAGTCCGTTCTCGCCGATGAGGTCTTCAGGCTTCTTGTAGTTGGCCAGCAGGCCGCACAGCAGTTCTTCGGGTACGTCGTGTTTCTTGGTGCTCATGGTACATACGGACAGGCCGGCTTGCGCTGGCGGTGGATTGTCCGTTTACACAAAATTCTGCACACCCTCTCGCCAGCTCAACAGCGTGTGAGCGCGCCTCTTCCAATAGCGCGCCATAGAGAACCACTTCGGCACCAAGCGCGCGTGCGATCCACCTTCACCATGGGAGTGAAGCGCGGCATGACGATCTCCGCGTGAATGCCCATGCGCTGCGCGTGATAGGCGACGCCTTGCGCATGGTTGCCGGCGCTCGTGGCAATGACGCCACGAGCGCGTTCTTCCTCTGTCAGCAGGAGCAGCTTGTTGCAAGCCCCCCGCTCCTTAAACGAAGCGGTGTACTGGAGGTTCTTGAACTTCAGGTGGATGCGACAACCTGCCAGGTCGAGAGTAGTTGGGACTCCACGCAAGGGGTTCGGGCAATTTTCCCCTTCAGGCGCCTCGCGGCATCCTCGATCTTCGAAAGCTCAAGCATATTTCTCCCGTGGTCACGCAGACTCGCTGATGCCAGTTACGAAGGTCAACGTGGCACACCGTTGAGAAATGCAGCTTTGATGGACACCGGGTCGTTTTCTTCCAGGCCCAGCACGCGTGCCGTGCGACCCGTGGCTTCGAAGTCGGTATCGCAGAGGATCCCGCTAATCCTGATGAAAGCATCCGTAAGCGGAAGCGGCAGTCCTATTTGTTTGGCCAACGAACTCCAGGTGACCAGACCGAAGGGGATGTCCTCCGTGAAGTAACGGTGGGTCAACGAGTCGGGTTCGGGGAACGCCTGGCGTCCGTAGCCCTGGACAATCCGCTCCACATAAGTGCCGTCGGTGACGCCGTAGGCGGCTTCGAGAAACTGCCAGAAGCTGTGTGTCTTTACGTCAAGAGCTGCCGCTAGAGACAGGCGCTCTTCATCCAGGGCGTTGATGACTTCTGCAATTCTGGGAGTGACCAGCGTGTGCTGAGGGAGCTTGTCCGAGTCCTCCACCGTTTTGATGTTCAATACTGCGGGGGGAACGTGATAGATCGCGTTGCAGTTTCCAAGGCCTACCGAAAGCGTGTCGGTGCCGGCCACGTAGCGATTGCCGAAGTACTGGCTGAGTCGGTTGAGTGCCTTGTCACAGGCCATGTGCGGTATGGTTGCCAGTTGCACGGCTTGCTTGATGGCTCCGATGTAGACCTTGGCAGGACCGCGCAGGCGGCAGGTATAGAGGCTGGTTGGCGTTTCCGCGATCAGGCAGGGAGGACGCCGAGCCGACGCAAAATGCCTCGCGAGTTCCAGCGAACTCCCCAGCACACTGGGCTGGAAAACCACCAATTGCTCCGGCTCCAGCAATGCAGCAAGCTGCTGCGACAAGTATGCATGGGCGAACGCTGGTGCTGCGACGATGACGGTGTCTGCGCCCTTGACCGCCCTCTCGATATCAGTGGTTAGCAGAGGTTTCGCCGCACGGCCTTCCACATCGCCTGATAGCTCGATGCCGCCGGTCGAGTTGATCGCTTCGAAATCGCGTTCCCACCGTGAGTACAGTCGGACATCGTGGCCGAGCAGAGTCATGTGGCCAGCGATGGCTTGGCCAACGTTTCCAGCGCCGACAATTGCAATTTTTCCCATGGGGTATGTTTCTTTCATGCAAGGTTATGAATGCACCGTTCGCATGAAGGGTGCGTGAATGAATTCGTGCCGCACCGCTTGCGGCTGCAACAAACATCCGAATCCGGGCTGTTGTCCCGATTGCCGGGTGAAAACCGGATACGTTCTGTACGGTCTAGGGGAAATTAGTCGGCCGTGATCCGGCCCTTGCGGATGACTTCACCCCACTTTGCGAGATCCGACTTGATCATCGCCGCGAACTGCTCGGGCGTCTTGATGTCGGTTTCGGAGCCCATGGCCTCGTACTGCTTCTTGAAGTTGGGATCCGACAGGATCTCATTGATGGTCGTATTTAGCCTCTTCACGATCGCGGGAGGCATGCCCTTCGGACCGACGATCCCCGCCCAGGTCACCATCTCGAGGTAAGGCGCTCCCGCCTGAGCGACGGTCGGTACGTCGGGCAACCGCGGCGAGCGCGTTGAGCTTGTGATGGCCAACGCACGAATACGGCCCGCCTTGACCTGTGGCTCCATCGAAGTGAAATTGCTGATCATCAGCTGGATATGGCCAGCGGCAAGATCGCCTTCGGCTGCCGGCGCGCTCTTGTATGGCGCATGGACCATCTCGATGCCTGAGTTCATACGCAGCATTTCTGTCAGGACGTGAAGAGACGTACCTTGACCCGTCGAGCCGAAGGAGATCATGTTCGGGTTCGCCTTCGCATATGCGATCAGTTCAACGAGCGTCTTCACCGGTAGGCTCGGCGTAACGCCAACGAGATTCGGCTGCGTAAACAGCGAGGCAATTGGCGTGAAGTCGCTCTCGATGCGATACGGCAGCTGCTTCGCAGTGAGCGTACCCACGATGAACGTGGCGAGGTTGTTGCTGCCGATGGTGTAGCCATCAGGCGCTGCCTTTGCAACCACGTCCATACCAATCGCGCCGGATGCACCGGGCTTGTTTTCAATGACGAACGGCTGCCCCAGCCGCTTGTGGAGCTCGATGGCCAGTGCGCGTGCGTGGTTGTCCGCTGCGCCGCCTGGCGCCGCAGGGACGATCAGTCGGACGGGTTTTTCGGGATACTCCGCACGGGCAGCCTGCAGGGGGGCGAGGACGCCGATCATGAGCGCTGCAGCAAAGCTGGGAATTCGGTACTTCAAGGCGACCTCTACGGTTGATTGATGGTGTACTGGATCCTAGGCAAATCGGTGACCTGCATCCATGCCGCCTGAAGCAACAACCTATTCGCGCGTGGTATGTGTTCGAGCCGCGTCGGTGGCCGACTTGAGCAGCTGGAGCAGCTCCCGCGCAGGCGCTCCCAACCGCGTGTCACTCATCGCGGTCGCGTATACGGTGTAGGTGCATGCAGGCCGAAGCGGCAACGTGATGCCTCCACGCTGGCGGTGCTTGGCACCGGTCAGCGGGTCTACGACCGACACGCCCATTCCACGCAGGACCAACTCACTGACTGTCTGGAAGAGCGACACTTCGATCATTGCGTCGACCGTCACGCCGTTGGCCGACAGCAGCGCATCCAATTGCCGTTGGAATGTGCCGGTTAACGCCACGAATGGCTTTCCTGCGAACTCCTTGACATCGACTTGCTTCGCGGAAGCAGTAAGCCACTTGCTCGTGCCGATGCAGACACAATCGGACGTGAACTCCGCGACGGTCTCGAGGTTGCCGATGGACAGCTTGTCCGCCGTGAGACCAATGTCCGCCTGCCTGTTCCGGACGTTGCGCGCCACCTCGAGGTACGAAGACACCGTGAGACTTACGACGACATCCGGGAACTTGGCGCGCAGGTGCTCGATGATCTCCGGCATCACCGAGTGTCCAATCGAAGGGATGGTACAGATCGATAGCCTCCCAGTCATTTGCTTTTGCAGCTGTGTCGAGAAGCTAGTGATTTCTTCGAGGCCGACGAACGACTGCTGGACCTTCGTCATAAGAACAATGGCTTCGTCGGTAGGCTTGACGCTTCGCCCGCTCTTCTGGAAGAGTGGAAAGCCGACGACCTTTTGCAAGTCAGCGATGAGTCGGCTCATCGAAGGTTGGGGAATCCCCAACGCATCGGCGCCCGCGCTGATGCCGCCATGCAGCATCGCTGCTCTGAACGCCTCTATCATGCGGTGGGTGACGGGTCGCTTTGCCATAGCTTTGCAGTGGATGCTGAGAGATTACGCCATTGCCAGTGTTGACGGTACTGCCGTCAAGAGCCGCGTGTGCATGGCAGCTTGTGGCCGATAGCCGACCTCCATATTACAGAATCGAGTGACGGCAATCAGCCTCAATCGGGCAACTGAGGGAATGTCTTGACGGCACGCATTTGGTCGCAAGCAGTCGAATGCAAGGTGGGGCCATCTGAAGTGGCCCACGAAGCCGCCCAAAATGAGTAACGGTTTCCTGCTCCATATCCCTTTTGTGCTTTTCCCAGTCTTCCTTGTTCTCCAGCAGCAAATCCAACATGCGCTCTGCCACCCGCGCGTGAAAGTCACGCATGCTCTCGCGTTGCTCTGGTGAGCGAACTGCGAGCACGGCCATCAAGTTGAGTATGTGATTTCTATTGCCGCCACGAAAGTCGCCTGACGAGGCGACGTCCCGTATTGCAGTAACGGCGTTCGATTCGAGTTTTCCAAGCTCATTCTCAAGCCAGTCTGGCGCGCGGTCATTGAAATCAAAGCGCATAAAGTCACGTTGAGCACAGACGTTGCGAGTGTTGGCTTCGTAGGTCTTCTGCTCTTTGAAGTCGTGGACTATCACCATGTGATGTTTCCCTCGCTTCCATCCGAAGCCACGCAGATAGCCCTGCGGGACAAAGTGGTGATTGCGGGATTCGGTCATCACGGAATTGTCGCTTGCGCCCTCCGAAACTCCGCCGGCGACTGCCCCGTCCACCCGCGAAACGCCCGGATAAAACTCTTCTCGTTCTCAAACCCCGCCGCCTCCGCCACCTGCTTGATAGGGCGCTGCGTGCGGTGCAGCAGCTCCACCGCGCGGGTGCGGCGCACCTCGTCTTTCAGGCCCTGAAGCGTGGCATCTTCTTCCTTCAACTGCCGGTGCAGCGTGCGCGGCGATACGTGCAGCAGCGCGGCCAGGGATTCGGCGCTGTGCTGGGGCAGGGCGTGGGCGGGCTGGCCCGGCAGGGGGGCGGCCAGCAGTTGGCGCACGCGTTGCACCAGCAGGCGGTCGCGGCGGTAGTGCAGCACGGTCAGGGGCAGGGCGTGCTGCAGCATCTGGCGCAGGGCCTGCTCGTCGCGGCGCAGGGGCAGGTGCAGGTAGCGGGCGTCGAAGTGGATGGCCGTGCTCGGCGCGTGGAAGGTGACGGGGCCCCGGAACAGCACGGCATACGCATCGGCGTGCGGCGGGGCATCAAACGCAAATTCGGCGGCGATGAGGGGGATGCGCGAGTCCACCATCCAGCAGGCCAGGCCGTGGGCATTGCGCAGCACCGACACCAGGCAGAACTCGCGCAGCGCGCCCAGGTCGCGCGCCTCGGTGATGGCCAGGGTGGCAGTGTCGCCGGTGGTGGTGAGGTGCAGCGCAATGTCGTCCGCCAGCAGGCCGTGGTGGCGGCACCAGCGGGCCAGGGCCACCTGCAGCGTGGGTGAGCTGATGGATGCTCGCGCCAGCATGCCGTAGCTGCCCCAGGGCAGGCGGCGGCTGAACCAGCCCAGGGCCTCGTCGTCCAGCTCCTGCATGGCGGCGTCGGAGATCTGTTCCATCTGCCAGGCGGTGATGCGGGCGCTGTCGTCTTGCAGCAGCTGCGGCGCAATCTGTGCCTGGGCCAGGGCGCGTTCGGGGCTCATGCCGCGCCGTTCGTAGGCCAGAACAATGGCGCGCACGAAGGCGATGGGCGTGGCCGCCGGTGCGATGGGCGTAGCGGCGGGGGCTGTGGCGGAAGCAGGCAGGCGGTGGGCGGGTGGGGCAGGTGGTTTCACGTTACAGAGTGTGCCAGCCGTGGCACGATTTGCAACCATTGTGGCAACCCGGCCGGGCCGTGGGCTTCTATGCTTGCCTATGCTTTCGAATGGCTCGCCCTGCGCGCTCTGCCCGCGCTGGCCGGATGACCGAGGAGACAAACCCGTGACGACTGCAGCCGCAACACAATCCGCACCGCTGGTAGACAGCTACGCCCGTGGCGCTACCGATGTTCCCCTGATCGAGCAGACCATCGGCGCCTTCTTTGCCGACATGGTGGCACGCCAGCCCGAGCGCGAGGCGCTGGTCAGCGTGCACCAGGGCCGCTGCTACACCTACGCCCAGTTGCAGACCGAAGCCCACCGCCTGGCCAGCGCGCTGCTGGGCCTGGGGCTCACCCCCGGCGACCGCGTGGGCATCTGGTCGCACAACAACGCCGAATGGGTGCTGATGCAGCTGGCCACCGCGCAGATGGGCCTGGTGCTGGTCAACATCAACCCGGCCTACCGCACGTCCGAGGTGGAATACGCGCTCAACAAGGTGGGCTGCAAGCTGCTGGTGACCATGGCGCGCTTCAAGACCAGCGACTACCTGGGCATGCTGCGCGAGCTGGCGCCCGAGTGGCACCACCAGCTGCCGGGCCAGCTGGGCTCCGTGAAGCTGCCCCACCTGAACACCGTAGTGTGGATCGATGAGGCGGGGCAGGGCGCCGACGAGCCCGGCCTGCTGCGGTTTTCGGACCTGCTGGCACGCGGCAACGCGGCCGACCCGCGCCTGGCGCACATCGCAGCGACGCTGAAGGCCACCGACCCCATCAACATCCAGTTCACCAGCGGCACCACGGGCTTTCCCAAGGGGGCCACGCTCACGCACCGCAACATCCTGAACAACGGCTTCTTCATCGGCGAGTGCATGAAGCTCACGCCCGAAGACCGGCTGTGCATCCCCGTGCCGCTGTACCACTGCTTTGGCATGGTGCTGGGCAACCTGGCGTGCCTCACGCATGGCGCCACCATCGTGTACCCCAACGACGGATTCGACCCGATCACCGTGCTGCAGACGGTGCAGGACGAGCGCTGCACCGGCCTGCATGGCGTGCCCACCATGTTCATTGCCGAGCTGGACCACCCGCGTTTTGCCGAGTTCAACTTGAGCACCCTGCGCACCGGCATCATGGCCGGCTCGCCTTGCCCCACCGAGGTGATGAAGCGCGTGGTGGAGCAGATGAACCTGCGCGAGATCACCATCGCCTACGGCATGACCGAGACCAGCCCCGTGAGCTGCCAAAGCAGCACCGACACGCCTCTGGACAAGCGCGTATCGACCGTGGGCCAGGTACAGCCGCACCTGGAGGTGAAGATCGTGGACCCGGACACCGGCGCGGTGGTGCCCATCGGCCAGCGCGGCGAGTTCTGCACCAAGGGCTACTCCGTCATGCACGGCTACTGGGGCGACAAAGCCAAGACCCGCGAGGCGATTGACGAAGGTGGCTGGATGCACACCGGCGACCTGGCCACCATGGACGCCGAGGGCTACGTGAACATCGTGGGCCGCATCAAAGACATGGTGATCCGCGGCGGCGAGAACATCTACCCGCGCGAGATTGAAGAGTTTTTGTACCGCCACCCGCAGGTGCAGGACGTGCAGGTGGTGGGCGTGCCCGACCAGAAGTACGGCGAAGAACTCTGCGCTTGGATCATCGCCAAGCCCGGCACCCAGCCGACCGAAGACGACATCCGCGCCTTCTGCAAGGGCCAGATCGCGCACTACAAGGTGCCGCGCTACATCCGCTTTGTCACCAGCTTTCCGATGACGGTGACGGGCAAGATCCAGAAGTTCAAGATCCGCGACGAGATGAAGGACCAGCTGGGTCTGGAAGAACAGAAAACCGCTTGAAAGAGCAAGACCGTATGACCATTCTCGACACCCAACTCAACGCCCGCTCGGCGGACTTTCTGGCCAATGCCGCCGCCATGCGTACGCTGGTCGACGACCTGCGCGCCCAGCTCGACAAGGTGGCCCAGGGCGGCGGCGAAGCCGCGCGTGCCAAGCACACCGCACGCGGCAAGCTGCTGCCGCGTGAGCGCGTGCAAATGCTGCTGGACCCCGGTACGCCGTTCCTCGAACTCGCGCCGCTGGCTGCGCTGAACATGTACAACAACGACGCACCCTGCGCGGGGCTCATCGCCGGCATTGGCCGCGTGAGTGGCGTGGACTGCATGATCGTGTGCAACGACGCCACGGTGAAGGGCGGCACCTACTACCCGCTCACCGTCAAGAAGCACCTGCGTGCCCAAGAGGTGGCGCAGCAGAACCACTTGCCCTGCATCTACCTGGTGGACTCCGGCGGCGCCAACCTGCCCAACCAGGACGAGGTGTTCCCCGACCGCGACCACTTCGGCCGCATCTTCTTCAACCAGGCCAACATGAGCGCCATGGGCATCAGCCAGATCGCCGTGGTCATGGGCTCGTGCACGGCGGGCGGCGCCTACGTTCCCGCGATGAGCGACGAGTCCATCATCGTCAAGAACCAGGGCACCATCTTTTTGGGTGGCCCGCCGTTGGTCAAAGCCGCCACGGGCGAGGTGGTGAGCGCCGAAGACCTGGGCGGTGGCGATGTGCACACGCGCCTGTCGGGCGTGGCCGACCACCTCGCGCAGAACGATCTGCACGCACTGCAGCTGGCACGCAATGCGGTGCGAAATTTGAATAAGAACAAGCCTCTAGCGCCCGCAGATCAAGCGCAGGTAGCTCCTAAATTTGCAGCAGAAGAACTCTACGGCGTGATCCCTGTGGACACGCGCAAGCCCTTTGATGTGCGCGAGATCATTGCCCGCATCGTGGATGGCAGCGAGTTCGACGAGTTCAAGGCGCGCTACGGCACCACGCTGGTTTGCGGCTTTGCACGCATCGAGGGGATGATGGTCGGCATCATCGCCAACAACGGCATCTTGTTCAGCGAGTCGGCCCTGAAGGGCGCGCACTTCATCGAGCTGTGCTGCCAGCGCAAGATTCCGCTCGTGTTCCTGCAGAACATCACCGGCTTCATGGTCGGCCGCAAGTACGAAAACGAAGGCATTGCCCGCAACGGTGCCAAGATGGTCACGGCCGTGGCCACGGCGAGCGTTCCCAAGTTCACCATCATCATTGGCGGCAGCTTTGGCGCGGGCAACTACGGCATGTGCGGCCGCGCGTACAGCCCCCGCTTCCTGTGGATGTGGCCCAACGCGCGCATCAGCGTCATGGGCGGCGAGCAGGCCGCTGGCGTGCTGGCCACGGTGAAGCGCGACGGCATCGAGGCCAAGGGCGGGCAGTGGAGCATGGAGGAAGAAGAAGCCTTCAAGGCCCCCATCCGCCGCCAGTACGAAGACCAGGGCCACCCCTACTACGCTACTGCCCGCCTTTGGGACGACGGCGTGATCGACCCCGCCGACACCCGCCGCGTGCTGGCGCTGGGCCTGGCCGCCACGCGCAACGCGCCCATTGAAGACACCAAGTTCGGCCTGTTCCGGATGTAACCCCACCAAAGCCGGAACCGAGAGCTGCGATGGACGCTGTTGACCACTTCACCCAGCTGGCACGCTACAACGTGTGGGCCACGGCGCGCGTGCTCGATGGCGTGCGGGCGCTGCCGGAGGAGGCCTACCGGCGCGACGTAGGCCTGTTCTTCAAAAGCGTCCACGGCACGCTCAACCACCTGCTGGTGGGCGAGCACCATTTATGGTTTGTGCGCTTTGCCGAAGGCATCTCGCCCAAGGTGGCGCTGGACGCCGAGCTGGAGAGTGACCGCGCGCAGCTCGATGCCCGCCTGCGCGAAGGCGCGGACCGTTGGGTGCCGCTGATTGCGTCGTTCTCGCCCGAGCGCTGGACCGGCACGCTCGACTACACCACCATGCGCGGCACGGCGGCATCGCTGCCTTTTGCCGCCACGTTGGCGCATGTGTTCAACCACGGCACACACCACCGGGGCCAGATCACTGCGGCATTGACCGCGCTGGGCCAGCCGTGCCCCGAGCTGGACCTTGTCTACTTTCTGCAAAACCCGTCCAAGCCATGAGCAGCCAGAACCTTTCCATCACCCAGACCGGCGCCGTGGCGCGCATCACGCTCACGCAGCCGGAGATTCGCAACGCGTTCAGCGACGAAGTCATTGCCGAGATCACCGCCGCCTTCATCGATGTGGGTGGGCGCGCCGATGTGCGCGTCGTGGTGCTGGCGGCCGAAGGACCGGCCTTTTGCGCCGGTGCCAACCTCAACTGGATGCGCCGAATGGCCGACTACACGCGCGATGAAAACATCGCCGACGCGGGCAAGCTGGCCGAGATGTTGCGCGTGATTTATGAATGCCCCAAGCCTACGATTGCCCGCGTGCAGGGCGACGTGTACGCCGGGGGCATGGGCCTGGTGGCCGCGTGCGACATGGCCGTGGCAGTGGACACGGCGGGCTTCTGCCTCAGCGAAGTGAAGTTGGGGCTCATCCCCGCCACCATCAGTCCTTATGTGATCCGTGCCATGGGTGCGCGCGCTGCGCACCGTTACTTTCTGACGGCCGAGCGATTTGGCGCGGCCGAGGCGCTGCGCATCGGCTTTGTGCACGAGGTGGTGGCTGCTGATCAGCTCGATGCCAAAGTGGACGAACTGCTCAAGGCCCTGACCGCCGCCAGTCCCAACGCCGTGCGCGTGTGCAAGAAGCTGGTGATGGATGTGGCCGAGCGCGAGATCAACGCCGGGCTGATTGCCGCCACCGTGCAGGGCATCGCCGACATCCGCGCCAGCGACGAGGGCAAGGAAGGCGTGCAGTCGTTCCTCAACAAGCGCAAACCCGCCTGGTTGGGCTGATCGGTACAAGCAGACCATGGACACCCTCTGGTTCAACATCGTGCAGTGGCTCCACACGCTGGGGCTGCATGTGGATGGCGGCACGGCGCGCGCTGTGGGCGATGCGGCGGCCAACGCCACGGCGCAGCTCGACATGCCCGGCCTCCTGGCCCTGGCGGCCGCGCTGGGGTGGGCGAGCGGGTTTCGGCTGTATGCCGTGGTCTTCATCGTGGGCGGGATGGGCGCACTCGGCTGGCTGGCGCTGCCGCCGGGCCTGCAGGTGCTGCAAAGCCCGCTGGTGCTGCTGGTGGCCGGCAGCCTGATGCTGGTCGAATTCTTTGCCGACAAGGTGCCGTGGGTGGACAGCGCCTGGGACGCCGTGCACGCGTTCATCCGCGTGCCGGGGGGCGCGCTGCTGGCTGCAGGCGTGTTCGGTGCCGATAACGCCACGATGGGCGTGGTGGCGGGGCTGCTGGGCGGGTCGCTCGCCGCCACATCGCTGGCCACCAAGATGACCACGCGTGCAGCGGCCAACACTTCGCCGGAGCCGTTCTCCAACTGGGGGCTGTCGTTCTTCGAAGATGGCCTGGTGATCGCCGTGGTCTGGCTCGCCACCCAGCACCCGGTGGCCTTTGGCGTCGCGCTGGTGCTGATGGTGGCCGTGTCGGTGCTGTTGCTGGTGGTGCTGTTCAAGTTTCTGCGCGCCGTGGTGCGGCGCTTGTCTTCTTTCTTTTCTGGTTCTGCCAAGGTGGCCTAAATGTTCAAAAAAATTCTGATTGCCAATCGCGGAGAGATCGCTTGCCGGGTGGCGGCCACTGCGCGTCGTCTTGGTGTGAAGACCGTCGCTGTGTATTCCGACGCCGATGCCAACGCCAAACACGTGGCCGTCTGCGACGAGGCGGTGCACATTGGCGGCAGCGCGCCCAAGGACAGCTATCTGCGCTGGGAGCGCATCATTGAAGCCGCCAAGGCCACGGGCGCGCAGGCCATTCACCCTGGCTACGGCTTTCTGAGCGAGAACGAAGACTTCGCCAAGGCCTGTGCCGACGCGGGCCTGGTCTTCATCGGCCCGCCCGCCAGTGCCATCAATGCCATGGGGCTCAAGGCCGAGTCCAAGCGCCTGATGGAGCAGGCCCAGGTGCCCCTGGTGCCGGGTTACCACGGTGCGGACCAGGACCCCGCGCTGCTGCAACGCGAGGCCGACCGCATTGGCTACCCCGTGCTCATCAAGGCCAGCGCGGGTGGTGGTGGCAAGGGCATGCGTGCCGTGGACAAGGCCGAGGACTTTGCGGCGGCGCTCGAATCGTGCAAGCGCGAAGCCATCAACAGCTTTGGCGACGATGCGGTGCTGGTGGAGAAATACGTGCAGCGCCCCCGCCACATCGAGATCCAGGTGTTTGGCGACACGCACGGCAACTGCGTGTACCTGTTTGAGCGCGACTGCTCGGTGCAGCGCCGCCACCAGAAGGTGCTGGAAGAAGCCCCCGCCCCCGGCATGACGCCGGAGCTGCGTGCTCGCATGGGCGAGGCCGCCGTGGCCGCCGCGCGTGCCGTGAACTACGTGGGTGCGGGCACGGTGGAGTTCATCGTCGAGCAGCCCGGCGGCTACGACGCGCCCGAGCAGATGAAGTTCTACTTCATGGAGATGAACACCCGCCTCCAGGTGGAGCACCCCGTGACCGAAGCCATTACCGGCCTGGACCTGGTGGAGTGGCAGCTGCGCGTGGCGTCGGGCGAACCGCTGCCGCTGAAGCAGGAAGACCTGCGCATCACCGGCCACGCCATCGAGGCGCGCATCTGCGCCGAGAACCCCGACAACAACTTCCTGCCCGCCACCGGCGCGCTGAATGTGTACGCCTTGCCGGAATGCGTGACGTTTGAAAGAGGTGCAGTACGCGTTGATTCCGGCGTGCGCCAGGGCGATGCAATCAGCCCGTTCTACGACTCCATGGTGGCCAAGCTCATCGTGCACGGCGACACGCGCGAGCAGGCGCTGGCGCGGCTCGATGAAGCGCTGGCGCAGACCCACATCGTGGGCCTGGCCACCAACGTACAGTTTCTGCGCCGCGTGGCGAAGACGGCGGCATTCGCGCAGGCCCAGCTCGACACCGCGCTGATCCAACGCGAGCAGGCTGTGCTGTTCCACCAGGAACCCGTGGGTCTGCCGCTGGCTGCGGCTGCCGCCATTGCACAGACCCTGTTGCAAGAGCGTGCCAGCGAAGGCGCCGACCCGTTCAGCCGCCGCGATGGCTTCCACACCCATGGTGTGGTGCAGCGACGGTTCGAGTTCGATTTTGGTGGAGCACATGCCAAGGCCTGGCTGACGTACGAGCGTGGCGGCAATCTGCATCTCGCCGTTGGCGAGGGCGACGCTGCCGTGGCCGGTCCGCTGGTGTTTGCGGCCATTCCCGGCGGCATCGAGCTGCAGTTTGCCGGCCAGCGTACGCGCGCTGCCGTGTATGCGCAGGGCGAGGTGGACCATGTCTTCACTCCGCTGGGTGCCACGCAGATCACGTCCATCGACCTGCTGGCCCATTCGGGCGAGTCGGCGGCCGAAGGCGGGCGCCTGACGGCCCCCATGCCCGGCAAGGTCGTGTCGTTTGCCGTGAAGGCGGGCGATGCCGTGACCAAGGGCCAGCCGCTGGCAGTGATGGAAGCCATGAAGATGGAGCACACGATTGCAGCGCCCGCCGATGGCGTGGTGCAGGAGCTGCTGTATGCCCCCGGCGACCAGGTGACCGAAGGGGCCGAGCTGCTCAAGCTCGTGGTGGCTGAGAAGGCGTAAGCCCCATCGGGGCACCCCGTGCGTGACAGCGCGGGGTGCGCAATGCGGCTACGCTCGGGGCCCATGAAAATCACCTTTTGCTGTACCGATGCCAAGCCCGAGCCCTGGCTCCAGGGCTTTTCCGCCGCGCTGCCCGGCGCTGAGATTTCTGTGTGGCAGCCCGGCGCTCCCCAGGCCGACTATGCCGTCGTCTGGGCCCCGCCCCAGCAGTTCATGGACGAGCAGCCCGCGCTCAAGGCCCTGTTCAACATCGGTGCGGGGGTGGATGCCCTGCTCAAGCTGCGCCTGCCGCCCCAGGCCCTGGTGGTGCGCCTGGACGACGCGGGCATGGCTGTGCAGATGGCCGAATATGTGTGCCATGCGGTCATCCGCCACTTCCGCGAGTTGGACGGCTACGAGGCCGACACGGCCGCCGGGCGCTGGGGTTACCGCAAGCCGCGCCTGCGCAGCGACTACCCCATCGGCGTGATGGGCCTGGGCGTGCTGGGTGAGCGCGTGGCCAAGGCGCTGGCGCAGTTTGACTTTCCGATCAACGGCTGGAGCCGCAGCCCCAAGGCCATTGAGGGTGTGCGCGCGTTTGCGGGGGCGGACCAGTTCAACGATTTTCTGGCCGCAAGCCGCGTTCTGGTCAATCTGCTGCCCCTCACGCCCGACACCGCCGACGTGATCAATAAGGACACGCTGGCCCGGCTGCAGCCCGGCGCCTACGTCATCAACGTGGCGCGCGGAGCGCATCTGGTGGACGGGGATTTGCTGGCCGCGATCGACAGCGGGCATGTGGCGGGCGCCACGCTGGATGTTTTCCGCACTGAGCCGCTGCCCGCGGGCCACCCTTTCTGGACGCACCCCCGCATCACCGTCACGCCACACACCTCGGCGCGCACGTTGCGTGAGGAAAGCATCGCCCAGATCGCGCGCAAGATGGTGGCGCTGGAGCGGGGCGAGGCCGTGGCCGGAGTGGTGAACCCGGGGCGCGGCTACTGAGTCAATGTCCCCGCCGCGCGGGGCTCAATCCACCGTCACGCCCGCATCGCGCACCAGCTTGCCCAGGCGCTGCGCGTCGGCCTTGATCAGCGCGCCAAAGTCGGCGGCGTTGCCCGCCACCACCGGCGTGCCGATGGCTTCCCATTTGGTGCGGAAGGCGGGGTCCTTGAAGATCGCATTCACGGTGGCATTGAGCTTGTCGATGGTGGCTTGCGGGGTGCCCGCGCGCACCGCAATGCCGTGCCAGCCCGTGATCTGGTAGCCCGCAATGCCGGCCTCGGCCATCGTGGGCACGTTCGGCAGGACCTTGGCGCGCTCGCTGGACGTAACGGCCAGCGGGATCAGCTTGCCCGCCTGGATGTGGGGCAGCGAGCTGCCGACGATGTCGAACATCACGTTCACCTGCCCACCGATCAGGTCGTTGAGCGCCGGGCCTGCGCCCCGGTAGGGGATGTGCCCCATCTTCACGCCTGCCATGGTGTTGAACAGCTCCCCTGCCAGATGCTGCGGTGTGCCGTTGCCGGCCGACGCAAAGCTGAGCACCGGCTTGCCCGCCTTGGCCAGGGCCAGAAATTCGGCCAGGGTCTTGACGCCCAGCGAGGGGTGCACCTCCAGCACCAGCGGAAAGGCAGAGAGCTGGATCACTGGCGCCAGATCGGTCAGCGGGTTGAACGGCATGCTCGCGTAAAGCGAGGGGTTCACCGCCATCGGGCCACTGGCCGCCAGCAGCAGCGTGTGGCCGTCAGCGGGAGCCTGCTTGGCGACTTCGGCGCTGCCCGTGTTGCCACCGGCGCCGCCCTTGTTGTCCACCACCACGGGCACGCCCAGGCGGCTTTGCAGCTCGGGTTGCAGCATGCGGGCCATCAGGTCGGTGGGGCCGCCTGGAGGGTAGGGCACTACAAAGCGGATGGTCTTGCTGGGGAACGCGGTAGCGGCCGACTGTGCGGCGGCCTGCCCTGCAAGGCCTAGGGCCAGCGGGATGGCCAGGGCTGCGTGCAGCACGGCGCGGCGGGTGGTGCGAGCCGTGGATGAGGAAATGGGGCGGTGGTGCATGTCTGTCTCCTGTGGGGGTGGATAAGGCCCGTCTGCTGCGGGTTGATGTCGATGGAGGAAGTGAACGGGGGGCTCTCAGGGCGCACCAAAGCGCTGCCGGATGTCGGCGGCGGTGGCCAGCGGGCGGCCCAGCGCATTGGCGGCTTCTACGGCCTGGCGCACCAGTGCGGCGTTGTCGGGCGCAACGCTGCCGTCCTTGCACAGCAGGTTGTTTTCAAACCCCACGCGGGCGTGGCCGCCATACACGGCAGCGGCGGCCACGCAGGCGTTTTCTGCCGCACCGAAGGCGCATACCGCCCAGGGCTCATTGCCGTCGTGGGCGTTCAGAAACGGCAGCAGATCGCGCGGGCTGGAGGTCTGGCCCGCGCTGTAGCGGCCCAGCACGAACAGCAGGAACCACGGTGCATCCGGCACCACGCCACTGGCGCGCAGGGCCTGCCAGCGCCGCAGGTCGGGCACGTCGTACAGGATGACCTGCACCATGGTGTGGCGCTGGGCCAGGCCGGTGAAGAAGCGCTGCAGTCCGGCTTCGCCAATCTCGGGCTTGTCCACCTCGCGCAGGCCGATGGAGACGGCCTCAGGCTGCAACGCCTCCACCATGGCGATCTGCGCCGGGGCCTGGTACACGCCTGCGGCTTCGCTGGTGATCTGGATGACCAGGGCTTCGCCCACGGCCTGGCGCACCACGCGCTGGGCCTCGCGGTAGCCCTCCACATCCAGGCTGTGGCGCCCCTGCGCATCGCGGATGTGCATGTGCAGCATGGCCGCGCCCGCATCCAGGCAGGCCTTGGCCGTAGTCGCCAGCGTGGCGGGGGTGATGGGCACGGCTGGGTGGTCAGCGGGCTGTTTGTACGCGCCGTTGGGAGCCACGGTCACGATCAGCGGGTCGGCCCACTGGCTTGCAGTAGCAGGTGATGCGGGCGATGCGGTCATGAACGATCTCCTGTGTTGGTGGTGTCGGCAGGGCGCTCGATGGTGGGCAGCTCGCTGGCCAGCAGGGCCAGGCCTTGGCGCAGCAACGTGTCGTAGCGCGCACGCTCGGCCTGTTTGCGGTCTTCGGGCCAGTCGAAAAATCCCTTGCCCGTTTTCATGCCCAGCTGGCCCTGGGCTACCTTGTCGCGCAGGGCCTGGGCGGGTATGTCGGTGTTGGAGAGGGTTGGGTACATGGTGGCCGCGGCGGCGGTGTGCACCTCAATGCCCGCATGGTCGCGCTGCAGCACCGGCCCCGCCGCCAGAAAGCGGAAGCCAAAGCCAAAGCGCACGGCGGCGTCCACGTCCTCCGGCGAGGCAATGCCTTCGTCGATGAGGGCAAACGCCTCGCGCGAGAGCGCATGCTGCATGCGGTTGGCCAGAAAGCCGGGCTTGTCCTTTTTGACCAGCACCGGCACGCTGCCGCAGCCGCGCATGAAGGCGTGCAGCCAGGTGCCCAGGGCCGGGTCGCTGCGCTCGCCCAGCACCACCTCCACCAGCGGCACCAGGTGCGCGGGCATGAAGAAGTGCAGGCCCAGCATGCGCTGCGCCGTGACCAGCCCCTGGGCAATGGCGCTAATGGGAAAGCCCGAGCTGTTGCTGGCCAGCACAGCGTTGGCGGGCGCTACGGCTTCCAGCTCGGCAAACAGTTGCTGCTTGGCAGCCAGCTGCTCGGTGATGCATTCGACCACCAGCACCACGCCGGTCCAGTCCACCTCCTGCAGCGAGGCGCATACCTGCACTGGGCCTGCATGGGTGGCTTGGCCTGCGGCGGCCAGCTCCTGGGCGATCTGGGGCAGCAGCCGGTTGCGGCGCTCGGTGTGCGGGTCCACCACCGTGACGTGGGCGCCCCCGCGCGCCAGGACCACGGCCACATCGGCCCCCATGGTGCCTCCGCCCACCACCACCGTGCGGGCGTTGCGAGGCGAACTGTTGTCCATCGTGTCTCCTGTTTATCGCTGAGCGTTTTTGCTTGCAATGCAGTCTAGGTAGCCTGCATTGCGCGGTCCAGACGTCTTTTTCGATAGACTGATCGGCTATGAAGATCAATTGGTCCGCCCGCGAGGTGGATGTGTTCCTGTCGCTGGCCGAGACGCTGAGCTTTCGGCGCACGGCTTTGCAGATGCACCTGTCCCAGTCGGCGGTGTCGGGCACGGTGGCGCGGCTGGAGGAGATGCTGGATGTGCGTCTGTTCGAGCGCACCACGCGCACCGTGCAGCTCACGCTGGCGGGTGAGGTGTTTGCCGAGCAGGCGCGTTTTCTGCGCCACCAGATGGAAGAGACCGTGCGCCGCGTGCAGGAGGTGGCGCAGCTGCAGGTGGGCCGCGTTGCGCTGGCGGCGCTGCCGTCGCTGGCAGCCGGGGCCGTGCCACGGGCCTTTGCCCGGTTTGCCGCGCAATACCCAGGCGTGCAGATGGAGCTGATCGACAGCCTGGCAGGCCCGGCGTTTGACATGGTGCGCGCCGGGCGGGTGGACTTTGCTCTCACCGCCGCCAACCCCGCCTATGCCGACCTGGACTACACCCCGCTGGTGTCCGACCGGTTTGTGCTGCTGCTGCCGCGCACGCATTCCTTGGCCCGTGGGCGGGGCGCCGTGGCCTGGGCCGATGTGGCCGAGCTGCCCCACATCTCCATGCCCGCAGGCACCAGCGTGCGGCAGTACGCGCAAGAGGCCCTGCTGACGCACCGCATCCGCTTTGAACCCCACTACGAGGTGGAGCACCTGGCCACCATCGCGGCCATGGTGGCAGCGGGGCTGGGCGTGAGCGCGCTGCCCGAGCTGGCGGCCCAGGTGGTGCGCAGGCCCGAGGTGGTGACGCGCGCGCTCAAGGCGCCCGTGCTGCACCGGCCTATCGGGCTGATCACGCTGCGCGGGCGGCCGTTGTCACTGGCGGCGCAGGCCATGGTGGCGCTGCTGCGGCAGGAGGTGGAAGACGCTGACAGGCAAGGGGCCTGATGGCGCGTCCGGCGAATGGTCTGGCACGATATGAGGTGGCCCTGCGGCGGCGCTGGCGAGACAATGGCGAGATTCCTTGTCCACCCTTGGTAGCCCCATGAGCATTCCCTCCCGCGTCCGCCTGATCGACGTTGGTCCCCGCGACGGCCTGCAGAACGAAAAGACCCCGGTGCCTGCCGCCGTCAAGATCGAGCTGGTGCACCGTCTGCAGCAGGCGGGCCTGAAAGAGATCGAAGTCACCAGCTACGTCAGCCCCAAGTGGGTACCGCAGATGGCCGACAACCACGAGGTGATGAGCGGCATCACCCGCCAGCCAGGTGTGGCGTATTCGGTGCTCACGCCCAACCTCAAGGGCTTTGAGGCGGCCGTGCTCGACAAGCCCGACGAGATCGTCGTCTTCGGCTCCGCCAGCGAGGCCTTCAGCCAGCGCAACATCAACTGCAGCATTGCCGAGAGCATTGAGCGCTTTGCCCCAGTGGTAGAGGCCGCGTTGGCCGCAGGCATCCGCGTGCGAGGCGCCATGAGCTGCACCGTGGGCTGCCCGTACGAAGGCGATATTGCGCCCGAACGCGTGGCGTACCTGGCGGGGTTGCTCAAAGGCATTGGCGTGCAGCGCGTGGATGTGGCCGACACCATCGGCGTGGGCACGCCGCGCAAGGTGCAAAAGGCGCTGGAGGCGACGCTGCAGCACTTTGGCATCGATGAAGTCTCGGGACACTTCCACGACACCTACGGCCAGGCGCTGTCGAACACGCTGGCCGCGCTGGAGCTGGGTGTGTGGAACTTCCAGTCGTCCGTGGCTGGGCTGGGCGGCTGCCCCTACGCCAAGGGAGCCACCGGCAATGTGGCCACCGAAGATGTGGTCTACATGCTGCAGGGCATGGACATTGAGACCGGCATCGACCTAGACCTGCTCATCGACGCAGGCGCCTACATCAGCGGTTTTCTGGATCGCAAGCCCAACTCACGCGCGGCCAACGCCTTGCTGACCAAGCGCGCGGGCTGACCCCGCTGGTCCAACGCCACCCGGTCGCCGTCAACCGGCGTCCGGGGTGCCGCCCAGCACCTTCCACAGCGTCACGCGGTTGACCTGCTCGGCCTGGCGCAGGCCGATGAGGGTCTGCTGCGCCGCATACAGACTGCGTTGCGCATCCAGCACCGTGAGGTAGTTGTCCACGCCGGCCTTGAACCGCGCCTCCGACAGGTCGAACGCCTTCTGGGTGGAGGCCACCAGCCGCGTCTGCGCGGCGATTCGCTCGTCCCATTGCGCGCGGTCGGCCAGCACATCGGCGGTCTCGCGGAACGCGGTCTGCACGGCTTTCTCGTACTGGGCCACCGCGATGCGCTGGTTGGCCTCGGCCACCTGCACGTTGGCGCGGTTGCGGCCGGCGTCGAAGATCGGCAGGCGGACGAGTGGCACAAAGCTCCAGGTGCCGCTGCCCGCGCCAAATAAGCCGTCCAGCTCACGGCTGCCGGTGCCTATGTTGGCCGTGAGGCTGATGGTGGGGAACAGGGCCGCCCGCGCAGCGCCGATGTTCGCCTCGGCGGCGCGCAGGGCATTTTCAGCGGCCTGTATGTCGGGCCGGGCGAGCAGCACGCTGGAGGCCAGTGGCACCGGTACGGGCTGCAACGCCGCCGGGGCCTGCGCGTCGGCACGCAGCGTGCTGGCAGTGGGCCACAGGGCCGCAGGCACCGGGCCGCCCACCAGCAGTTGCAGGGCGTTGCGGTCGCGCTCCACCTGGGCCAGGTAGGTCGCCACATCGCCGCGTGCAGCGTCTACCGTGGTCTGTGCCTGGGCCAGCACCAGCCCCGATGTGGAGCCGATGGCGTGGATGCGTTCGGTCAGCGCATAGGCCTTCTCGCGGCTGGCCAGGGTGTCGCGCGCCAGTTGCAGCCGGGCCTCATCGGCGGCCAGGGTGAGCCAGGCGTTGGCCACATCGGCAATCAGGCCGGTCTGGATGTTGCGCTGGTTCTGCTGGCTCTGCAGAAATTGCTGCAGCGCCGCCTCGTTGAGGTTGCGCACGCGGCCCCAGAAGTCGATCTCGTAGCTGGCAAAGCCCAGTTGGGCTGTGTACTGCGTGGCGACCTGGGCGGGCGCGGTGGCGCTGCTCATGCCGGCGGCAGTGCGGGCGCGGCTGGCCTGTGCCTGCGCGGTGACGCTGGGCAACAGGTCGGCCCGGGTAATGCCGTACTGGGCGCGGGCCCGCTCGATGGCCTCCACCGCCACGCGCAGGTCGCGGTTGTTGGACAGCGCCAGGGCAATGACATCACGCAGCGGCTGGGCCTGCACCCAGCCCAGCGCAGCAGCCGCTTGCACGCTGGCGTCGCTGGCCATAGTGGGCTGTCCGCCGGTCGTGCCCACGGTGTCAGGCACGGGCAGGGCAGGGGTCTGGTGAGTAGGGGCCAGGTTGCAGCCTGCGAGCAGTGCGGCAGCGGCCAGGGCCGCCGTCATGGCGGCAAGGGTGACGGGCCGACGCTCGCGGCCTGGCGACAAGGGTGGGCGCGTCATGCTGCGCTCTCCTGTGTGGGGTGCGGTGGGGTGGTGGCTGGGGGCGGTGGTGCGTTGTCCTCGCTGCGCGACCGGCTCTTGAACCAGCGGCGAATCAGCAGGAAGAACACCGGCACCAGGAAGATGCCCAGCACGGTGGACGCCAGCATGCCGCCCAGCACGGCGGTACCGATGGCCACCCGCCCGCCCGCACCCGCACCGGTGCCGATGGCCAGCGGGATCACCCCGAAGCCAAACGCCAGCGACGTCATCAGGATGGGCCGCAGGCGCAGTCGCACCGCGGCGACGATGGCGTCAAACAGGTTCTTGCCCTGCTCCTGCAGCTGCACCGCAAACTCGACGATCAGGATCGCGTTTTTGGACGCCAGCCCCACGGTGGTCAGCAGCCCCACCTGAAAGTACACGTCGTTGGTCAGGCCCCGGGTGTAAGTGGCCGCAAGCGCGCCCACCACGCCCAGCGGCACGGCCAGGATCACCGACAGCGGCACGGTCCAGCTCTCGTACAGGGCGGCCAGGCACAGGAACACGAACAGGATCGAGATCGCGTACAGCATGGGGGCCTGGGCCCCTGACTGCCGCTCTTGCAGCGAAGCGCCCGTCCACTCGTAACCGATGCCCGGGGGCAGCGTGCGCAGGATGTCTTCCACGATCTTCATGGCGGCGCCCGAGCTCACGCCTGGTGCCGCGCGGCCTTCCAGCTCGTAGGCCGGGTTGCCGTTGTAGCGCAGCAGCTGCGGCGAGCCGTAGGCCCAGTAGCTGGTCGAGAACGCGCCAAACGGCACCATCTCGCCCTTGCTGTTGCGCACGCTCCAGCGGGCCAAGTCTTGAGGCAGCATGCGCGCTGGCGCGTCGCCCTGGATGTACACGCGCTTGACCCGTTCGTTGTTCAGAAAGTCGTTCACGTAGGTGCCGCCAATGGCGCTGGAGAGCACGCTGTTGATGTCGTTGTACGACAGCCCCAGCGCAGCGGCCTTGCGGTCATCGATCTCCAGGCGCAGTTCGCTGGCATCCTCCAGATTGGTCATGCGCAGGTTGGTCAGCTCGGGCCGTTTGCGTGCTTCGGTCAGGAAGGTGTTGGTGGCGGCCAGCAGCGCCTGGTGGCCCAGGCCGTTCATGTCCTTGATCACGAAGTTGAAGCCCGAGCTGGAGCCCAGGCCCCGCACGGCGGGGGGCATGACGACCAGCACCCGCGCATCACGGATGGATGCGAGGTCGCGCGTGGCCTTGTAGGCGATCTGCGCGGCGGCCTGGTTGGGCAGCGTGCGGTCCTCCCAAGGCTTGAGGCGCACAAAACCGCGTGCCGAGGCTTGGTCGCCGTTGATGCCCGAGACCTGGTAGAAGCTCAGCACATCAGGCTGCTGCGCAAAGTAGTCCCGCACCTGGTCCAGCACGCTTTGCAGCCGCGCATCGGCGGCGCCCGAGGGCAGGTTCACGTTCACATACAGAAAGCCCTGGTCTTCGTCGGGCAGGAAGGAGGTGGGCAGGCGCGCCATGAGCAGCCACACCACGCCACAAACGGCCAGAAAGATCAGCGCCATGCGCTTGGTGCGGCGCAGGGTGTAGGCCACCGTGCCCTGGTAGCGTGCCGCAGTGGCGTCGAAGTGGTGGTTGAACCAGCGGAAGAACCGGTCGTTCAGGCCCAGCAGGCCGCGCCGAATGGGCCGGTCATGCCCAGCCGATGCGGCTGCGGGCTTGAGCAGCGTGGCGCACAGCGCCGGGGTGAGGGTCAGCGCCACAAACACCGACAGCGCCATGGCCGCGACGATGGTGATCGAGAACTGCCGGTAGATCACGCCCGTGGAGCCGCCAAAGAACGCCATGGGCACAAACACCGCCGACAGCGTGACCCCGATACCCACCAGAGCGGGCGTGATCTCGCGCATGGACTGGCGGGTGGCCTCTTTGGCCGATTGGCCGGTCTCGTGCATCACCCGCTCGACGTTTTCAACCACCACGATGGCATCGTCCACCAGCAGGCCGATGGCCAGCACCATGGCAAACATGGTCAGCGTGTTGATCGAATACCCCGCCAGTGACAGCACCCCAAAGGTGCCCAGCAGCACCACCGGCACGGCAATCGCCGGGATCAGCGTGGCGCGGAAGTTCTGCAGGAACACGAACATCACGATCACCACCAGGATCATGGCCTCGCCCAACGCGCTGACCACTTCCTTGATGGAGGCGCGCACGAAGGGCGTGGAGTCCGAGCTGACGAAGTAGTCGATCTGGTTGGGGAAGTAGGGCTTGAGCTCGGCAAGCTTGGCGGCGATGGCGTCGGCCACCTGCATGGCGTTGGCGCCGTCGGCCAGCACGATGCCCATGCCCGCGCCGGGCATGCCGTTGAGCTTGGCCTTCACGGTCAGGTTCTCGGCGCCCAGCTCCACGCGGGCCACGTCCTTGATGGTCACCACCGAGCCGTCGAGGGCCGACTTGAGCACGATGGCCTCGAACTGCTCCACCGTCTTGAGCTTGGTGCGGGCGGTGATGGTGGCGTTGAGCTGCTGGTCGGACACCGCAGGCAGGGCGCCCAGCTGGCCGGCAGACACCTGGGCGTTCTGGGCGTTGAGGGCATTGACCAGGTCCGACGGCATCAGCGCGTACTTCTCCATCTTGGCCGGGTCCATCCAGATGCGCATGGCGTAGTTGGTGCCGAACACCGTCACGTCACCCACGCCGTCGATGCGGCCGATCACATCCACCAGACTGCTGGTCAGGAAGTCGCCGATGTCCACGGCGCTCATGGAGGGGTCTTTGGAGAAGAAGCTGTAGGTGACGAGGAAGTCCTGCCCGCCCTTGTTCACGAACACGCCCCGGCTCTTGACGGCGTCGGGCAGGCGGTTGGTGGCGGCCTGCAGCTTGTTCTGCACCTGCACCTGCGCCACGTCGATGTTGGTGCCGGGCGCGAACGTGAGGGTGGTGCGCGAGCGGCCCGAGGCGTCCGAGGTCGAGCTCATGTAGAGCATGTTGTCGATGCCCTTGAGCTGCTGCTCGATGATCTGCGTGACCGAGTTTTCAACCGTCTCAGCCGAGGCTCCGGTGTATTGCGAGCCGATGGTCACGCGCGGCGGGGCGATGTCGGGGTACTGTTCCAGTGGCAGCGTGACGATGGACAGCGCGCCGCCCAGCATGATGATGATGGCGATGACCCACGCAAAGATGGGCCGGTTGATGAAGAACTGAGCCATGTGCTGCGTCCTTCGTGCTCAGCGGGAGGCTGCCGGAGCGGGATTGGACGCGGGGGCCGACGCGTGCGCGGCACCTGCTGCGGCGGGTGCGTCAGCGCCAGGGGCGCCCTTGCGGCCCTTGGCGGGGGCCTTGGGGTCCACCTCCACCGCGCGCACCTTGTCGCCGGGTTTGACGCGCTGGAAGCCCTCGATCACCACGCGCTCGCCCGCAGCCAGCCCGCCCTGCAGCAGCCACTGGTTGCCCACCGCACGGTCGATACTGATCGGGCGCTTTTCCACCACATCACCGTCCTTGACCACCAGCACGCTGGGCTTGCCGGTGAGGTCGCGGGTCACGGCCTGCTGGGGCACCAGCAGGGCTTCGGGCGCGAGGCCGGTGGGCAGCAGCGCCTGTACGTACATACCGGGCATCAGCGTGCCCTTGGGGTTGGGCACCACGGCACGCAGCGTGACGGTGCCGGTGGTGGCGTTCACGATCACGCCCGCAAACTGCAGCTGGCCGCGCTGCGCGTATTCGGTGCCGTCGTCCAGGCGGATGCGCACGGGGATCTTGTCGCCCTCGACCTTCTGGAATCGGCCTGCGTCCCAGTCCCGCTGCAGCTGCATCAGCTCGGTGGTGGACTGGGTGAAGTCCACGTACATCGGGTCAAGCTGGACGATGGAGGTCAGCGCGTCGGCCTGGTTGGCCGTGACCAGCGCCCCCGGCGTGACGTTGGACAGGCTGATGCGTCCGCTGATCGGGGCTTCGATGCGGCTGTATTTGAGGTTGATGCGCGCCGTGGCCAGGTTGGCCTGGGCCACGGCCACGTCGGAGCGCGACTGGGCGGCGGCGGCCTGGCTTTCTTCAAACGCCTGCTGGCTGATGGCATCGATCTTCACCAGCTCGGCATTGCGCTTGGCCGTGGCCTCCTGGGTGCGCGCGGTGGCCTCGGCCTTGGCCAGGGCGGCCTGCGCGCTGGCCTCGGTGGCGCGCAGCGAGGCGTCGTCGATCTGGTACAGCGGCTGGCCCTGGCGCACCAGCGCGCCTTCGGTGAACAGACGCTTTTGCAGGATGCCCGACACCTGGGGCCGGACCTCGGCCGTGAGCGAGGCGCGGGTACGGCCCGGCAGCGCGGCTTCGAGCTGCTGGCTTTGCTGCTTGAGCGTGACCACGCCCACTTCTGGGGCGGCCTTGGCCGGTGCAGGGGCCTCGTTGGGTTTGCTGCAGCCGGCCAGGATGCCTGCGATCAACAGCATCCCCAGCAACGCTCCCCGGGACGGCAAGGCCCCCAGGGCGGGGCGGGCGGCGCGGCCTGACACGGGATCGGCAGGGGACGGCGCAGACAGGCTCGGGCACGGCAGGGACAACGCGGCATCGTTCATGGGCGTGGGGCTTGGGGCGTGGGGGTGGAAAGTTCGGCGCATTGTGGGGGGCGCACATTTCCTGTTTGTAAAGTGGCCGGATTTGGCCCGGGTGCCGGAGCGCAGCGCAGGGACATGCGGGGCAGGGCGCCAGGCAGGCCCTGGCGCGCGGCAAAATGGAGGGAGACCCGACCGAATCACGCCCCCATGGGGGCCCGCTGGAGACCGATGCGCATGTGTGGAGCCGAACTGAAAAACCTGCCCGAGGGCGTACAGCGTGTGGCTGCCGAGTTGCAGCGGCTCGGCCACCCGCACCTGCCGCAGATGCTGTACGATGCCGCGCGCACTGCGCAGCAGGCCGCTGATGCGCTGGGCATCCTGGTGGGGCAGGTGGCCAAGAGCATCATCTTTCGGCGCAAGAGCGACGACGTGGCGGTGCTGGTGGTCACATCGGGCGACCGCCGCGTGGACGAGAAAAAAGTGGAAGCCCATGTGGGCGGCAAGATCGGCCGCGCCGATGCCGAGTTTGTGAAATCGCGCACCGGCTTCTCGATTGGCGGCGTGTCGCCCGTGGCGCATGCCACGCCGCCCGTCACGCTCATCGACCAGGACCTGCTGCGCTTTGACGTGGTGTGGGCCGCAGCAGGCCACCCCCATGGCGTGTTCCCCTTGCACCCCACGGACCTGCAGCGCCTGACGGGCGCACCCGTGGTGGACGTGGTGCAAGCGCCTGTGGCGGACACCCCCGCGCCCCAGGTGGCCGCATGAATGCTATTGATTTGCTAGCTGCCAAGGCAAAAGAGACTAGCGCTACCGGCCAATTTGACCCCAAAAGTGCCGAGCCAGTGCCTTCGCCCTGCATTTCGGTGTGCCGCATGACGCCCGACCGCAGCCACTGCGAAGGCTGCTTTCGCACGCTGGATGAAATCCGCGCCTGGTCGCGTGCCGACGCTCCGCAGCGGCGCGCCATCTGGGCGCAGTTGTTGCAACGCGCCGGCATTGCCTGGCCCGTGCCGGAGACCGAAGCATGAAGCGCATCACGTTCTACCTGGACTTCATTTCTCCCTATGCCTGGCTCGCGTTTGAGCGCTTGCCCGAGGTGCTGGAAGGGCTGACTTACAGCGTGACCTACCAGCCCGTGCTGCTGGGTGCCCTGCTGCAGCAGCACGGCAACCCCGGCCCTGCGGGCATTGCCCCCAAGCGCGACTGGACCTACCGCCATGTGACCTGGCTGGGCCATGCGCAAGGCACGCCACTGCAGATGCCGGCGCGCCACCCGTTCAACCCGCTGCCCTTGCTGCGCCAGGCCCTGGCCTGCAGCGACGACGGCAGCATCAACCGCTACGTGGCGGGCACGGTGCTGCGCCACGTGTGGCAGGGCGGTGGGGACGCGCTCGACCCCACGCGGCTGGCCGCGCTGGCCGAGGCGTTGGCGGAACAGGTGCGCCCCGGACAGGACGTGAACAGCGACGGCCCCAAGGCCTTGCTGCGCGCCAACACCGAAGCTGCGCAGGCCGCCGGTGTGTTTGGCGTGCCCGCGTTCGGTGTGGATGGCAAGCTGTTCTGGGGGCTGGACGGCCTGCCCATGCTGCGTGCCTACCTCGACGGCGACGCCTGGTTCGACGGCCCCGCCTGGGACGCTGTCAGCCAGCTCCCATCGGGTTTACCCGGCAAGCCCTGAGCAATTTCCGGATGCTGAAAGGGGTGCTGCGGGTTTCACCCTAAGTTGTCAGAGAGCGGTCAGTTTGATGAAAGCTCTTGTTGGTTTCGCGTCAGAGGGTGGTCAGTGCCATCTCCAAGAATGCAAGGGAACGTGTTCGCGGTCTTTTCGGGGCCGCGTTGGAGCGCAATCGGGATGAGTGGATGCCTCGGATGCGCCGCATGGGCTCATGCCCATGCAAGCAGTCGAGGCGCCCAATCGCCCGATTTCGCTCCAACCCTTCGGGCAAGTGTTTTGCCGGGCGGTCTGCGGCGTTGCGGCGCTTGCCAATAGCCGAGCTATTGGCTGCGCACCGCGCCTTGCACCCCATCCCGGCAAGGCACTTGCGCGACCTCGAAAAGACCGCGAACACGTTCCCAAAGCCCGCCGCAGTGCGGTCTGTAACACCAATAGGAGACACACACCATGGCAACTGTTCATCCCGCACCGCGGCCGATGTCGCCCGAAGAGAGGAAGGTCATCTTCGCCTCGTCGCTCGGCACCGTTTTCGAGTGGTACGACTTTTACCTGTACGGCTCGCTCGCAGCCATCATCGCCAAGCAGTTCTTCAGCGGTCTGGATGCCGGTTCGGCGTTCATCTTCGCGCTGCTGGCGTTTGCGGCGGGCTTCATTGTTCGTCCCTTCGGCGCCATCTTCTTCGGCCGCCTGGGCGACATGATTGGCCGCAAGTACACGTTCCTGGTCACCATCCTGATCATGGGCCTGTCCACCTTCATCGTGGGCATCTTGCCGACTTACGCGTCCATCGGTGTGGCCGCTCCCGTCATCCTGATTGCCCTGCGCCTGCTGCAAGGCCTGGCACTGGGCGGTGAGTACGGCGGTGCTGCCACCTATGTGGCCGAGCACGCTCCACACGGCAAGCGCGGCGCCTACACGGCCTGGATCCAGACCACTGCCACGCTGGGCCTGTTCCTGTCGCTGATGGTGATCCTGGGCACCCGCACCGTGCTGGGCGAAGAAGCCTTTGCCGACTGGGGCTGGCGTGTTCCGTTCATCGTGTCGATCCTGCTGCTGGCCATCTCCGTCTGGATCCGTTTGTCGATGAACGAATCGCCGGCCTTCCAGAAGATGAAGGCCGAAGGCAAGACCTCCAAGGCTCCGCTGAAGGAATCCTTCGGTGAGTGGAAGAACCTCAAGATCGTGATCCTGGCACTGGTGGGTCTGACCGCCGGTCAGGCCGTGGTGTGGTACTCGGGCCAGTTCTATGCGCTGTTCTTCCTGACGCAAGCACTGAAGGTCGATGGCGCCACCGCCAACATCTTTGTGGCCGTGTCGCTGCTGATCGGTACGCCGTTCTTCATTGTGTTCGGTGCCCTGTCCGACAAGATCGGCCGCAAGCCCATCATCCTGGCAGGCTGCCTGCTGGCCGCGCTGACGTACTTCCCCGTGTTCGGTGCACTGACCAAGGCGGCCAACCCCGCTCTGGCTGAAGCCCAGGCCAAGAACAAGGTGGTGATCACTGCCGACCCTGCCGAGTGCTCGTTCCAGTTCAACCCCACAGGGACCACCAAGTTCACCAGCTCGTGCGACATCGCCAAGCAGGTGCTGGCGGGCGCTTCGGTGAGCTATGAAAACGCTGTGGCACCCGCTGGCACGGTGGCGACCATCAAGATTGGCGAAACCGCGATCCCCTCGTACTCCAGCAAGGGCCTGAGCGCTGACGAAGCCAAGAAGAAGGACGCCGAGTTCAAGAAGCTCGTGGCCGACGACCTGAAGGCCGCTGGCTACCCCACCAAGGCTGACCCAGCCCGCATCGACAAGGTGATGGTCACCATCATCCTGACCTACCTGGTGCTGCTGGTGACCATGGTGTACGGCCCCATCGCCGCCATGCTGGTCGAAATGTTCCCCACCCGCATCCGCTACACGTCCATGTCCCTGCCGTACCACATCGGTAACGGCTGGTTCGGCGGCCTGCTGCCTACCACGGCGTTTGCCATCGTTGCCCAGACCGGCAACATGTACAACGGCCTGTGGTACCCCATCATCATCGCCGGTGCCACGGTGGTGATCGGTGGTCTGTTCATCAAGGAAACCAAGGACGTTGACATCTACGCCAACGACTGATTGTTACTGACCGGTGTACAGGGCCCGCCCCGTAAGGGTCGGGCCCTGTGTTCCATCAAGGGGCTTGTACCGCGCACCAGTACAACCCACAACCTTGCGCGTTCAGCCAGGCCCCTTGATTGAACAAACCCATCCCAGGAGATATTGATATGTGGAAGATTGTTGTTGGCTTCGTCTTGTTTGCTGCTTTGTCGATGTACGTGATCATCACGGCGGGCGACAAGGCCGACATGGGCGGTGAAAAGCACGGTGCCGATGCGGTGCACGCGCCTGAGGCCCCTGCGAGCGCTGCGGCACCTGCTGCCGCACCTGCACCCGCTGCGGCTCCTGCCTCGGCTGCCAGCGCGCAATAAGCGCATTGCCCGGTATGACAAAGGCCCTGCCAGCAATCGCTGGTAGGGCCTTTTTTTGTGGTGACCTGAGGCTCGGGAGCGTGTGCCGTGTCAGCGCTTGAAGCGGCCGTCCGTGCCGATGATGGACAGGTCGGAGAAGTCCAGCCCGCTGTGGTCGGTAGGGCTGTAGCTCAGCTCCATGCCGCCCAGATCCCACTTCCTGATACTTTCCAACCCCATGTGGAGTTTGGCGCTGTCGGGCTTGGCGCCTGCACGTTTGAGGCCTTCCACGAGTACCTTGGCGCTCACAAAACCCTCCAGCATGGCGGGCGTCAGGTCACCGATATTCTTGGCCTTGGCCAGGTCCATGGCCTCCTTGACCACGGGGTAGTTGAGCGAGCGCTCCGACGGGAACACCTGCGTCACCACCACGCCCCGCGCCTGGTCGCCCAGGGCCTTCACAAACCCGCCCGACGCGTTGTTCGACAGCGTGACGATCTGGCCGGCAACGCCCGCAGCGCGCAGGGCCTTGATGCCATCGACCACTGCCGCGCCCGTGCCGATGAAGATCACGGCCTGGGGCTGCTTGCTGGCCACGCGGGGTGCGATGGCACTGTAGTCGGGCTTGGCGCGGTCAAACTTCTCGATGAACAGCGCCTCGATGTTGTTGGACTTGAAGCCGGCCTGCGCGCCCGCCAGGCCGTCCGCGCCAAACGTGTCGTCCACATGCACCACGCCAATGCGCTGGATGCCCAGCGTGTGCAGGTGCGAAATGGCCTTGGTCACCTCGCGCTGATAGGGCGCACGTACGTTGAACACGTATTTGCTCACCGGCTGGTGCAGCGCAATCGCCCCGGTGGACGGGCCCACCAGCGGCACGCCATGCTGCTCCAGCACCGGGATGATGCCCTGCGTGTGGGGCGTGCCACGGGTCATAAACAGGCCGATCACGCCCTTTTGTTCAATCAGCGTGCGGGTGTTGTCCAGGGTCAGCTTGGGGTCGAACTTGTCGTCCAGCGACAGCACCTCCACCTTCTGTCCGCCCACCCCGCCCTTGGCGTTGATGTGGTCGATGTAGAGGGCGGCTCCTTGCATGGATTCGGCCACCGTGGCGGCGGCCGATCCGGTGATGCCCACCGTCTGGCCGATCAGGATCTGTGCGTGGGCGGAACCGATGCCCAGGGCGGCGGCCAGGGCGCAGAGCGCACCGGCCAGGCCAGTTTTCTTCATGGGGTTGTCTCCTGCGTGTGGAGCGCCCGAGTGTAGGCATGCTCCCGCGCGGGACAACTGTAAAAACGCGTAGGCGGACGTTCAGCGGCGGAAGCGCCCGTCCGTGCCGATGATGGACAGGTCGGCAAAGTCCAGTCCGGTGTGGTCCTCGGGGCTGAAGTTCACCTCCAGCCCGCCCAGGTCCAGCTTCTTGATGCTCTCCAGCGCGGTCTGGATCTTGTCGCGGGTGGGCTTGGGGCCTGCGCGCTTGAGACCTTCGACCAGCACCTTGGCGGCGGCAAAGCCTTCCAGCATGGCGGGGCTGATTTCGGTGAGCCCCTTGGTCTTGGCCAGTTCCTGGGCTTCTTTCACCATCGGGTAGGTCACGGCCCGCTCGTTGGGGAACACCTGGGTCACGATCACGCCCCGCGCGTTGGCCCCCAGGCTTTTGATGAAGCCGCTGGAGGCATTGTTGGACAGCGTCACGATTTGCGCGGCCGAGCCCGCCGTGCGCAGCGCGTTGGTGGCGTCCACCACCGCAGAGCCCGAGGCCACCATCAACACCGCCTGCGCGTCGGCCTTGGCCACCTTGGCGGCAATGGGGGCGAAGTCGGGCTTGGCGCGGTCGAACTTTTCGGACACCACGGCGGTCAGCTTGGCGGCTGCCAAGCCCTTTTGTGCGCCCTGGATGCCGTCCGCCCCAAAGCTGTCGTCCGCATACACCAGCGCCACGCGGCTGATGCCCATGGAGGCCAGGTGGGTGATCGCCTTTTCGGCCTCGCGCTGGTAGGTGGCGCGCACGTTGAAGATGTATTTGCGCACCGGCTGGTGCAGCACCATGGCACCCGTGGACGGCGCCACCAGCACCACGCCGTGCTTGTCCAGCAGGGGCAGGATGGCCTCGGTGTGCGGGGTGCCCCGGTTGAGGAATAGGGCCAAGACGTTCTTGTCCTCAATCAGCGTGCGGGCGTTTTCCGCGGCCAGCTTGGGGTCGAACTTGTCGTCCAGGGAAATCAGCTCGATCTTCTGGCCGTTGACGCCGCCTTTGGCATTGATGGCATCGATGTACAGCAGTGCACCATCAGTGGTCTCCTTCACCCCGGCGGCGACCTGGCCGCTGAACCCTGCTGTCTGGCCGATCAGGATCTGGGCATGGCTGGCTGCACTGGCCGCGAGCGCCAGGACCAAGCCCGCCGCCCGCAGTTGCCATTGTTTTGTCATGGCGGTCTCCTCTTGTTTTGTGTGGAGGCCGCAGTCTAGCCGGATGTTCCCGGCCAGAACACCCGCTTTTCCCTAGCCGCTGCTCCATTGCGCGTGCTTTGTCCATGGTCAAAAGCACCGCAGTGCGCCTCGGGGGTAATCGACGGGCGCGCGCGCAAACCCGGAGTGCGTCCCTAGAATGTCCCGCCTCACCCCAGAAAGACCGCCTCCATGACCCAGGGACAGATCCGCATCCGTGGCGCACGCCAGCACAACCTCAAGAACCTGGACCTGGACATCCGCACGGGCGAGCTCACGGTAGTCACGGGTCCCAGCGGCTCGGGCAAATCCAGCCTGGTGTTCGACACGCTGTATGCCGAGGGGCAGCGCCGGTATGTTGAGACCTTCAGCGCCTACGCGCGCCAGTTCCTGGACCGCATGGACAAGCCGGCGGTGGACAAGGTTGAAGGCGTGCCCCCCGCCATTGCCATCGACCAGACCAACCCGGTGCGCTCGAGCCGCTCCACCGTGGGCACGATGACGGAGCTGAACGACCATCTCAAGCTGTTGTTCGCACGTGCGGGTCAGCTCTTTGACAAGCAGACCGCGCAGCCGGTGCGGCACGACTCGCCGGAGACCATCTATGCCGAGCTGCAGCAGCGCAGTGCGGCCGCCGGAGATCCACGCATCGTGCTGACCTTTCCGGTCGAACTTCCCGGTGGCACTTCCGCCGAGCAGGTGGAGCAATGGCTGTCCGCCAGCGGCTTCACCAAGGTGCAGGCCGAGCGCGAGGTGGCCACGCCCACCGGCCCGCGCAAGGTGCTGGATGTGGTGGCCGACCGCTTCCGCCTGGGCAACGCCGAGAAGGCGCGGGTGATCGAGGCCATTGAGGTGGCACTGAAGCGCGGAACAGGGCGGCTGAATGTGTACCGGCTGGTGGATGAGGGCGAGCCCGAGTTGTGGAGATTTTCGACAGGCCTGCATTGCCCGGACAGCGACTTGCGCTACAGCGACCCCATCCCCTCGATGTTCTCGTTCAACTCCGCCGTGGGCGCGTGCGACAGCTGCCGGGGCTTTGGCCGCGTGATCGGAGTGGACTACGGCCTGGTCATCCCCAACGACAAGCTCACGCTGCGCGCGGGCGCCATCAAGACGATCCAGACCCCCGCATGGCAAGAGGCACAGGACGACCTCATGCGCCACGCCGAGGCCGCAGGCATCCCGCGCGACACGCCCTGGTACAAGCTGACCGACGACCAGAAGAAATGGGTCATCAACGGCGCACCCGGCTACAAAGACGGCCAGTGGAGCAAGCAGTGGTACGGCATCAAGCGCTTCTTTGAATACTTGGAGAGCAAGGCCTACAAGATGCACATCCGTGTGCTCTTGTCCAAGTACCGCAGCTACACGCCGTGCCCCACCTGCGCGGGGGCGCGCCTCAAGACCGAAAGCCTGCTCTGGCGCATCGGCCGCAAGGAAGACGCCGATGCGGTGCTGGATCCCGCCAAACGCTTCTTGCCCGAGGGCGTGCAATGGTCGCGTGAGCAACTCGAAGCGCTGCCCGGCCTGTGCCTGCACGACCTGATGCTGCTGCCCATTGACCGCCTGCGCCAGTTCTTTGACCGCATGCAGCTACCGGTGGGGGACGACGCCAAAGGCGGCGACGCGCAAGCGCTGAAACTGCTGCACGAAGAGATCACCACCCGCCTGCAGTACCTGTGCGACGTGGGCATTGGCTACCTCACGCTCGACCGGCAAAGCCGCACGCTGAGCGGTGGCGAAGTGCAGCGCATCAACCTCACCACGGCACTGGGCACCAGTCTGGTCAACACGCTGTTTGTGCTGGACGAGCCCAGCATCGGCCTGCACCCGCGCGACATGCACCGCATCACCGAGGCCATGCTGCGCCTGCGCGATGCGGGCAACACGCTGGTGGTGGTGGAGCACGACCCGGCGGTGATGCTCGCGGCCGACCGCATGATCGACATGGGCCCCGGCCCGGGCCGCCTGGGCGGGCAGATCGTGTTTGACGGCACCACGGCGGATTTGCGCAAGGCCGACACCCTCACCGGCGCCTACCTGGGCGGCCGCAAGCATGTGGGCTTTGGCTTCAAGCGCATGGTGACGGAATCGACCCCACGCCTCATCCTCGAAGGTGCACGCGAGCACAACCTGAAGGATGTGACGGTCGAATTTCCGCTGCAGCGCCTGGTCACCGTGACCGGCGTGAGCGGCTCGGGCAAGTCGAGCCTGATCCAGGATGTACTGGCCCCCGCGCTGCTGCGGCACTTTGGCAAGGCCACCGACAGCCCCGGCGCGCACGACCGCATGCTGGGTGCGGACCATCTGTCGGACGTGGTGTTCGTGGACCAGTCTCCCATCGGTAAAACTGCCCGATCCAACCCCGTGAGCTATGTGGGCGCGTGGGACAGCATCCGCGAGCTCTTCGCCGTGGCGCCGCTGTCCAAACAACGCAGCTACACCGCTGCCAAGTTCAGCTTCAACAGCGGCGACGGGCGCTGCCCGACCTGCGGCGGCTCGGGCTTCGAACATGTGGAGATGCAGTTCCTGTCGGACGTGTATCTGCGCTGCCCGGACTGCGACGGCAAGCGCTACCGCCCCGAGATTCTGGAGATCACCATCGAGCGCGGCGGGAAGACGCTGAACGTGGCTGATGTGCTGGCGCTCACCGTGGCCGAGGCGGCCGCCGTGTTTGTCAACGACCGCGACGTGATCCGCGCGCTGCAGCCCATCGTGGATGTGGGGCTCGAATACGTGGCGCTGGGCCAGCCGGTGCCGACCTTGTCGGGCGGTGAGGCGCAGCGCCTCAAGCTCGCAGGCTTTCTGGCCGAGGCTGCACGCGTACAAAGCAAATCGCGCCAGACGGTGGCACGCAAGGGCACTCTGTTCCTGTTCGACGAACCCACCACCGGCCTGCACTTCGACGACATCGCCAAGCTCATGCGCGCACTGCGCAAGCTCATCGACGCGGGGCACTCGCTCATCGTCATCGAGCACAACCTGGACGTGATCCGCGCCAGCGACTGGCTCATCGACCTGGGCCCCGAAGGCGGTGACGCGGGTGGTCTGATCGTGGCCGAAGGAACGCCCGAAGACGTGCGAGCGCACGCCACATCCCACACCGGGCAGGCCCTGCGCGACTACGAATTGGCTTTGGGCGTGGGCGGCCATTCGGTGCACGAAAAAGCTGCTGCGCTACGAAAATCAGAGCGCCTTGCGCATATGGATCAAGCGCCAGCGGCCAAAAACGCCATTGAAATCGTCAACGCCAAGGAACACAACCTCAAGAACCTGAGCGTAGACATTCCGCGCGGCAAGTTCAATGTGGTGACCGGCGTGAGCGGCTCGGGCAAGTCCACGCTGGCGTTCGACATCCTGTTCAACGAAGGCCAGCGGCGCTACCTGGAATCGCTCAACGCCTATGCGCGCTCCATCGTGCAGCCTGCGGGCCGGCCCGAGGTGGATGCGGTCTACGGCATCCCGCCCACCGTCGCCATCGAGCAGCGCTTGTCGCGGGGCGGGCGCAAGTCCACCGTGGGCACGACCACCGAGGTGTGGCACTTTTTGCGCCTGCTGTATGTCAAGCTCGGCACGCAACACTGCACCAAAGACGGCGCCGCCGTGCAGCCTCAAACACCCGAGAGCATTGCAGCGCAGCTGCTCACGCAGTTCCGTGGCCAGCACATCGGCCTGCTCGCGCCGCTGGTGATGAACCGCAAGGGCGTGTACACCGAGCTGGCCGACTGGGCCCGTCCGCGTGGCTACACGCACCTGCGGGTGGACGGCAACTTTCTGCCGACCACCAATTTCCCGCGCATCGACCGCTTCAAGGAACACACCATCGAGCTGCCCGTGGCCAGCCTCGATGTGTCGCCCGAGAACGAGGCCCAACTCCGCACCGCGCTGGCCGACGCACTCACGCACGGCAAAGGCGTGGTGCACGTTCTCTCAGGCATTGCAGGCCTGCGTGAAGCCATGGAGGGCGGCCAGCCAACGGCCGGTATTGGCACGCTGCAGGCGTTCTCCACCAAGCGCGCCTGCCCCGTGTGCGCGACGAGCTATGCCGAGCTGGACCCGCGCCTGTTCTCCTACAACAGCAAACACGGCTGGTGCCCCGACTGCGTGGGCACCGGCGTCAAGCTCACCAAAGACCAGCGCAAGGTGTTTGACGACTCGGTGCAGGACGACAAGGAAAAGGGCCGCGAGCAGACCTTTGCCGAGCCTGAGGTGGAAGACCTTGCTGACACGGCCTGCCCGACCTGCAGCGGCACGCGCCTGAACGCCACGGCCCGCGCTGTGCGGTTTGCGGGCGTGGGCATCACCGACATTGCCGCGCTGTCCGTCACGGACGTGCGCCGCTGGGTGGAGACCTTGCGCGTGGAAGGCGGCATGACAGCCCGCGAGGCCGACATCGCCCGCGACCTGGTCCCCGAGATCCAGAGCCGCCTGGAGTTTTTGGAAGAAGTGGGCCTGGGCTACCTCACGCTGGACCGGGGCGCGCCCACGCTCAGCGGGGGCGAGGCGCAGCGCATCCGCCTGGCTGCCCAGCTGGGCAGCAACCTGCAAGGCGTGTGCTACGTGCTGGATGAGCCCACCATCGGCCTGCACGCCCGCGACAACCAGATTCTGCTGAATGCCCTGCACAAGCTGGGCGACAAGGGCAACACGCTGGTGGTGGTGGAGCACGACGAGGACACCATCCGCCGCGCCGACCACATCATCGACATTGGCCCCAGCGCCGGCAAACGCGGCGGGCGCCTGGTGGCGCAGGGTTCGGTGAGCGACCTCACGAACGCAGAAGATTCGCAAACCGGCCGCTACCTGCTGCACGCGATGAAGCACCCGCTGCAACTGCGCCGCAGCATGGTGGCGGGCGAGGTGAGCGCCGAAGCCACGGCCGCCTTTGCTCAGGCCGAAGCCGCAGCGCCCACCGGCCGCCAAAGCGCAGCCGTGAAGAAGCGCGCCGCCCAGGCCGCCGCGCTGGCGGCCGATGCACTCACCGAGGCCAAGGAGCGCGCCGCCATGCGCTGGCTGACGGTGCATGGCGCGCAGCTGCACAACCTGCAAAACGTGACCGCCACCGTGCCGCTGCACCGCCTGGTGGCGGTGACGGGCGTGAGTGGCTCGGGCAAGTCCACCCTGGCGCGCGATGTGCTGCTGGCCAACGTGCAAGCCTGGGTGCAGCAGCGCAGTACCAAGGCCGGGCGCGATGCGATGGACGCAGGCAAGGCGCCGCCGCTGGTGGGCTGCACGGGCCTGTCGGGCTTCGAAAGCATTGACCGCGTGCTGGAGGTGGACCAGACGCCCATCGGCAAGACGCCGCGTTCGTGCCCCGCCACCTACATTGGCTTCTGGGACACCATCCGCAAGCTGTTTGCCGAAACGCTGGAGGCCAAGGCACGCGGCTATGCCGCCGGGCGCTTCAGCTTCAACACCGGCGAAGGCCGCTGCCCCAGCTGCGAAGGTGCGGGCGTGCGCACCATCGAGATGAGCTTTTTGCCTGATGTGAAGGTGCCCTGCGAGACCTGCCACGGCGCGCGCTTCAACCCCGAAACGCTGGCCGTGACCTGGCGCGGCAAGAGCATTGGTGACGTGCTGCAGATGGAGGTGGATGAGGCCGTGGACTTCTTCGCCACCATGCCCAGCATTGCGCACCCGCTGCAGCTCTTGAAGGACGTGGGCCTCGGCTACCTCACGCTGGGCCAGCCGTCGCCCACGCTGTCCGGTGGCGAGGCGCAGCGCATCAAGCTCGTGACCGAGCTGACCAAGGTGCGCGACGAGGTCGGCCGCCGGGGTCAGAAGGCGCCGCACACGCTGTATGTGCTGGACGAGCCCACCGTGGGCCTGCACATGGCTGATGTGGACAAGCTCATCCGTGTGCTGCACCGCCTGGTGGACGGCGGCCATAGTGTGATCGTGATCGAGCACGACCTGGATGTGATCGCCGAGGCCGACTGGATCCTGGACCTGGGACCGGAGGGCGGCAACGCCGGTGGCCGCATCGTGGCGGCCGCTACGCCCGAAGAGGTGGTGGCCGCAGGCACGCACACGGGCAAGGCGCTGGCGCCGGTGCTGGCGCGCTGAGGCGTCGAGGGCAGGGGGCTGTGGGGCTAGGGGCGCACAGCCCCATCGGCCTCTGTCCTACGCACAGCGCGGAACATGGCGCACGTGGCGCCTGGGGTGGTTTTCCTACGATGGGCTGCAGGGGATCGGTTCCCCACCTTCCATCCACATCCCAGGACACACCGCCATGAAAACGCTCCATTTCCTCAAGACCTGTACCGCCCTTGCGGCCACCTCTGTGCTGCTGGTGGCCTGCGGTGGCGGCAACGACGACGACCCATCCCCCAGCAACGAACCCGGCGTGCTCACGGTGAGCAACGCCACCGTTGACGGCCTGAATGGCGTCTACGGCAACGGCGCACTCAACCTCACCGATGTGGACAAGAAGAACCCCATCGGCTCGGTGCCCGAGCTGTGCACCTTCCGCTTTGACGGTGCCAACAAGGTGGGCTCGTCCGCCACCGCGTTCGGCGACATTCGTTACCGCCCGGATGCCACCAGTCTGCACCAGGTGTTCCTGACCTTTGACGGCAAGGAATACGGCAGCGGCGAACCCGCCGACACCGCTGTGGTGCGCGAGAGCGACCAGGTGCGCTTCACCGGCAAGACGCTGACGGCCTCCGACGGATCGGGCGCCACGCTGCGCGTGAGCGGCATCGTGCCGATGCGCCCCAACCGCCCTGCGGGCTGCTAAGCCCCGCGCGCACCGCGCGTTCTACCGATCTCATTCGATCTCATTGCTTGTCTCCCTCCCCGGTCCTTCGGCCGGTTCAGCCCCTGCTGCCCTCGCAGCAGGGGCTTTTTTTGGGGCATGGGGTGAGGGGCCAGCCGCGCTGGGCGGGCGTCATCGCGGGGCCGGGACATTGAAGCTGGCGGCACAATGGGCCAAAGCGTGTGCGGTGTTGCCGTTGCGCTCTACGCCATTCGCAACTGATGTCCACACAACCCCCTGGCTCACCCACCGTGGTGTGGCTGCACCCTGAAGCACCGCCCAAGCCGGCCGAAGGCGCGCCCTGCAACGGCTGCGGTCTGTGCTGCCTGGCCGAGCCCTGCCCTCTGGGCGTGTTGGTGTCGCGCCGTCGCCGGGGCGCCTGTTCGGCCCTTCGCTGGAGCGATGCCGACCAGCGCTACTGGTGCGGCATGGTGGCCGACCCGGCGGCGGTGACGGGCATGGCGCACCCGTGGGCGGTGCGTGCAATGTCGGCGCTGGCCCGGCGCTGGATTGCGTCGGGCATTGGCTGCGATGCGCGGCTGGACGCGCAGGTGCTGCCGCCGGGGCCATGACAGGATGTACTCCTAATTTGATAGCTGTTAGGGCAATATTTACTAGTGCTACCAGGCATTTTTATGTCAAATGGGCCTGTGACGCGCTGGCACAAACCGGTCGCACGCCGCTGGGTGCAAAGCTTGGCAGGGCACGACGGCGTGCTTCACGGGCATGGGGGACCTAGCACCCAAGCCATCAGAATGCGCAGAAAATTGCCGATCTGCCAGTTGCCCCGCACACCATGACCAAGCTTGACGACACCGACCGCGAAATCATCAGCATCCTGCGTGCCGACGCCCGCACCCCGGTCGCCACGCTGGCGCAAAAGCTGCGCGTGTCGCGCGGTACGGTGCAAAACCGCCTGCACAAGATGGAGGAGAGCGGCGTCATCACCGGCTATACCGTGCGCCTGCGTCCCGACTCCGAGCCCCAGCGCATCCGCGCCTGGATGAGCATTGCGGTGGAGGGCAACGCCGCCCCCGCCGTGATCCGCGCGCTGCGTGGCGAGCCCACCGTGGGCACACTGCACACCACCAACGGCCGCTGGGACATCGTGGCCGAGGTGCGCGCCGAGAGCCTAGAGGCGTTTGATGCAGCCCTGGGCCGCATCCGCCTCACGCCCGGCATTGCCAACACCGAGACCAGCATCCTGCTGTCCACCTACAAGGCGTGATGCAGCCCCAGCGGTGTACCAGCGCAAGGGCTGCGCGCTGGCGCCTTGGCGACATGGGCTAGGGGGTTTCCGCATACCCTCGCGGCGCGGCCTGAAGTCCAATAGCGACGTCCTTGTTTTTGCTTTTCAGGAGCCCGCCATGCAACGTCGCCAGATCATCCAATGGGGAGCCGCCAGCCTGGCCGCCCCCGCATTCCTGGCACAGGCCCAGAGCTTTCCCAACAAGCCCATCAAGCTGATCATCGCCTTCCCGGCCGGTGGCCCCACCGACATCACCATGCGGTCGCTGGCCGACAACGCCAGCAAGATCCTGGGCCAGCCCGTGATCGTGGAGAACAAGCCTGGTGCCGGCGGCACATTGCCCGCACAGCAGCTGCAAACTTCTCCAGCCGACGGCTACACGGTGGCTCAGATTCCGCTGGGCGTGTTCCGCCTGCCCTACACCACCAAGATCAACTGGGACCCGGTCAAGGACATCAGCTATGTGCTCAACGTCACCGGCTACGCGTTTGGCCTGGTGGTGCCTGCCGACTCGCCGCTCAAGACCTGGACCCACTTTGTGGCCTGGGCCAAGGCCAACCCGGGCAAGCTGAGCTACGGCTCCACCGGCACCATGACCAGCCCGCACCTGACCATGGAACTCATCGCGCAGCAGCTGGGCATCGAACTGCTGCACGTGCCCTACAAGGGCAGCGCCGACCTTATGCAGTCCATCCTCGGCGGGCAAATCATGGCAGCAGCCGACTCCACCGGCTTTGCGCCGCAGGTCGAGGCCGGCAAGCTGCGCGTGCTCAACACCTGGGGCGCGGAGCGCCTGGCCAAGTTCCCCGATGCGCCCACGCTCAAGGAGCTGGGCCTGAACCTGGTGCAGAACTCGCCGTTTGGCATTGGCGCCCCCAAAGGCACGCCCGATGCGGTGGTGAAGCGCCTGCACGATGCTTTCAAACAGGCCATGGAGCAGGACAGCTACAAGACGGCCCTCGCCCGCTACGACATGGTGCCGATGTACATGAGCACGTCGGCGTACAAGAAGTTTGCGCAGGACACCTTCACGCGCGAGAAGGCGCTGGTAGAGAAATTGGGCTTGGCCAAACCCACCTGAGGCCACTCCCTTCGGAGGGGGCAATGCGTTCCGTGTGATGATCCGCAGCATTGAACGGAACTCACACACGATATGGCATCCCCCTCCGACAGCATCAGCATGGCCCTGTTCTGCGACTTTGAAAACGTCGCCCTGGGCGTGCGCGATGCGCAGTACGAAAAGTTCGACATCAAGCCCATCCTGGAGCGCCTGCTGCTCAAGGGCTCCATCGTGGTCAAGAAGGCCTACTGCGACTGGGAGCGCTACAAGGGCTTCAAGGCCACGATGCACGAGGCGAACTTCGAGCTGATCGAAATCCCGCACGTGCGCCAGTCGGGCAAGAATTCGGCCGACATCCGCCTGGTGGTGGACGCGCTGGACCTCTGCTACACCAAGTCGCACGTCAACACCTTCGTCATCATCAGCGGCGACTCGGACTTTTCGCCGCTGGTGTCCAAGCTGCGCGAGAACAACAAGCAGGTGATCGGTGTGGGCGTGAAGCAGTCCACGTCGGACCTGCTGATTGCCAACTGCGACGAATTCATCTTCTACGACGACCTGGTGCGCGAAAACCAGCGCGCCCAGGCCCGCCGCCAGAGCCCTGGCAGCAATCCGCCACCAGCACCCCGCCGCAGCCCTGAGGAGGAGCGCAGCCGCAAGGAAAGCCAGGACGCGCGCCGCACCCAGGGCGTGGAGCTGGCGGCCGAAACGTTTGAAGCCCTGCTGTCCGAGCGCGGCGACACCGGAAAGATCTGGGCCTCCGTGCTCAAGGAGGCCATCAAGCGCCGCAAGCCCGATTTCAGCGAAGGCCGGTATGGCTTCCGCACCTTTGGCAATCTGCTGGAGGAAGCGCAGGCGCGTGGGCTGCTGGAGTTTGGGCGCGATGAAAAATCGGGTGCGTATGTGTTCCGCAGCCATGGCGGGCCGAGCGCCTCAGCCGCGCCCGCACGGGCTGATGGAGCCGGTGAGCGCCCCAGTGAGCGCACCAGCCAGGGCGGAACCACACGGCATGACTTTCATGCGGTGGCGACGGCTCCCGATCTGCGTTCTGACAGCGGCGAAGGGCAGGGCGCGCAGGGCCGCAGCCGGGGGCGTCGTGGTGAGGGTGCGGAGCGCGCAGATCGCGCCGACATGCGGCCCACGCAGCGCAACGAACACGCTGAATCTGAGCAGGCCGATGCTCCCGCTGAGCGTCCGGCCAGCCGCTATTTCAGCCAGTCTGTACTCCCCGAGGTGGCGGCGCCAGAGCCGGTGATCGACACCACCCCGCAACAAGCGCCGGCTCCTGAGGCAGAAGGGGGTAGTGCAGACACCCCAGAGTTCAGCGCGTCCATCGAAGCCGACGTCTCCGAAGTGGCAACCCCCCGTCGCAGCCGGGCGCGCAGTGGCGATGGAACAAAGTCGGTCGCCAGCCCCCGCAAGGCAGCAGCGCCTCGTTCGCGCAGTGCGCGTGCTGGGGTGGATGCGGGCGATGCGGCCAATGCCGAGTCCCCCGCCGCGGCGCCCGAGGCACCTGCCGCTGAGGCAGAAGGCGGCACGCCCGCCAAGGCCCCGGCTGCCCGTCCCCGCAGCAGGGCCCGTAAACCTGCGACCAAGTCGGCCGAGTAAAGGCTACCGACCCGCTGCGGTCGCTGAGCGCCGCAGCGCCAGCCGCTCTTGCACTTCTTCATAGCGGGGCGGTGTGCAGCCCGCCCGCTCCACACAGTGGCTGGCGCTGGCCAGCGCATGGTGCAGCACGGCGCGCAGCCGGGCCTCCGAAACGGGCGCCGTCAAGCCACCCGGGCGCAAGGTCAGCGCTTCTTCGCCACGCTCAGGCCCTGCCAGCCAGGCGGTGATCAAACCCGCCAGAAAACAGTCGCCTGCACCCACGGTGTCCACCACCGTGATCGGCGCTTCTTCGCGCGCATGCACGCTCAGCCCATCACGCTGCAGAAGCCAGGCGCCGCCCGGCCCCAGCGTGAGCGCGAGCCATTGGGCCTGTGTTTGCTGCTGTAAATAGTGGGCGCGCTCCAATGCGTTGGCGCCCGGAACAGCCAGCGCCTCCAGGTCATCGTCGCTCACCTTGATGAGGTGGGCGTGCTGCAGGGCGGCCATCACATTGGCGCGGTAGGCATCGGCATCGTCCACGGCCGACAGGCGCAGGTTTGCATCCACCACCACCATGCGGCCTGCTACGTGCTGCGCTGCCAGCCAGGGTTGGTAGATGGCAGCGTCCTGCGCCACCAGCGCCAGGCAGCCCGTGGCCACCACCTGCAAGTCGGGCAAGGCAGCGCAAGCGGCAATCAGCGCCGCCGCCGTCACCTGCCGGTCGGCCACGCCGTCGCGGTAGAAGCTGTAACTGGCCTTGCCCTCGGCATCCAGCGCGGCCAGGGCGAGCGCACTGGGCGCACGCACCGGCGCAGGGGCTGCCAGTGCCACGCCCGCATCGTGCAGCCCGCGCGCCAGTTGCCGCCCCAGCATGTCGCCCGACAGCGGGTTGAGGTACAGCGTGCCCACGCCCTGCAGGCCCAAAGCCCTCGTGAGGTTGTAGACCGCCCCGCCCGCGCAGGGCTTGAGGCGGCCATCGGGCTCTTCGATCAGGTCAAACAAGGCCTCGCCCGCCGTGGCCACGCGCAGCGGCGGTGCGGTGGGGGCGGGGCTGGAGTCGGCGGATTGGATAGGGAAAACCATAAGTAAATCCACTTGATTTATTAACTTGCCGGCCACTATAGTTCGATCCCATCCACCCGACAAGAGTGGTTCACCTGCCAGCCGCGCAGCACGGGGCCGACAGGAATCTGCCATCCCAAAACCCGGAGACAACGCCATGCAACGCACCCCCGCCTTCGCGCTTTCTGCCCTTGCCCTCACCGGCGCCCTGGCCTGTGGCCTGGCCCAGGCACAGGCGTCCGAGCCCGTCATCGGCCTCATCACCAAGACCGAGACCAACCCCTTCTTCGTGAAGATGAAAGAGGGCGCCACGGCCGAGGCCAAGAAGCTGGGCGCCAAGCTGGTGTCGGCCGCGGGCAAGACCGATGGCGACAACGCGGGCCAAGTCACGGCCATGGAGAACCTGATCGCTGCAGGCGCCAAGACCATCCTCATCACCCCCAGCGACGCCAAGGCCATCGTGCCCGCCATCAAGAAGGCGCAGGCACGCGGCGTGATGGTGATTGCGCTGGACAGCCCCACCGAGCCCATGGATGCGACGGACGCGCTGTTTGCCACAGACAACTACAAGGCGGGCGAGCTGATCGGCCAATACGCCAAGGCCGCCGCGGCGGGCAAGAAGCCCGTGATCGCCACGCTGGACCTGTTCCCCGGTCACCCCGTGGGCGCACAGCGGCACAACGGCTTCTTGAAGGGCTTTGGCCTGCAGGCTAACGATGCCAAGAGCAACGAACTGTCGCGCCCCGCCGAAGTGGTGTGCATGGCCGACAGCTTTGGCGACCGCGCCAAGGGCCAGACCGGCATGGAAAACTGCCTGCAGAAGAACCCCGACATCAACATCGTCTACACCATCAACGAGCCCGCCGCCGCCGGTGCCTACAACGCGCTCAAGGCCGCAGGCAAGGAGAAGAACGTGCTCATCGTCTCGGTGGACGGCGGCTGCGCAGGCATTGCCGACGTGGGCAAGGGCGTGATCGCCGCCACCAGCCAGCAGTACCCGCTGCGCATGGCGGCCATGGGCGTGGCGGCTGGCGTGGAATACGCCAAGACCGGCAAGAAAGTCAGCGGCTACACCGACACCGGCGTGACGCTGATTGCTGCCAAGCCCATGGCGGGCGTGGACAGCAAGGATGTGAAAACTGGCACCGACCTGTGCTGGGGCGCCAAGTAAGAGCCGTTCGAAAAACTCTTCTGGCGTCGTTGCTGCGTCTTGTCGTACTACCGTACTGCCTGCGACGCAGCGCCTAGCCAGAACCGCTTCGCTGAGTTTTGCGATCGGCTCCCAACCGACAACTGCTTTTTCTGAGCGCCACCTTTGTCCACCCGCACGGAGCCGCCATGTCCTCGACCGCTTCCAAACTACCGCCGCTGGCCACGCTGGGGCCGTTCATCGCGCTGATCCTGGCGTGCGCCTTCTTTGCCACGCAGAGCGAGCGTTTTCTGTCGGCGCAGAACTTCGCGCTCATCCTGCAGCAGGTCATGGTCGTGGCGGTCATTGCCATCGGTCAGACGCTGGTCATCCTCACGGCGGGCATTGATCTGTCGTGCGGCATGGTGATGGCGCTGGGCGGCATCGTCATGACCAAGATGGCGGCGGACTACGGTCTCTCAGCCCCGGTGGCCATTGCCTGCGGCATGGCGGTGACCATGCTGTTCGGTCTGATTAACGGCCTGCTCGTCACCAAGATCAAGCTGCCGCCTTTCATCGTCACGCTGGGCACGCTCAACATCGCGTTTGCCGCCACGCAGCTGTATTCGGGCGCGCAGACCATCACCGACATCCCTGCGGGCATGACCGCGCTGGGCAACACCTTCCAGCTGGGGCAGACCGCCATCGTGTGGGGGGCCGTGCTCATGCTGGCCCTGTACCTCGTCACCTGGTTTGCGCTGCGCGAGACCGCACCCGGCCGCCATGTCTACGCCGTGGGCAACAGCCCCGAAGCCACGCGCCTCACCGGCATTGCCACCGACAAGGTGCTGCTGGGTGTGTATGTGCTGGCGGGCCTGTTCTACGGCATCGCCTCGGTGCTGTCGGTGGCCCGCACCGGCGCGGGCGACCCGAACGCGGGCCAAACCGAAAACCTCGACGCCATCAGCGCCGTAGTGCTGGGCGGCACCAGCCTGTTTGGCGGGCGCGGCGTCATCTTGGGCACGCTGGTGGGTGCGCTGATTGTGGGCGTCTTCCGCAACGGGCTCACGCTCATGGGCGTGTCGTCGGTGTATCAGATCCTGGTCACCGGCATCCTCGTGATCCTGGCCGTGGCCACCGACCAACTCTCGCGCAAAGGAGTGCGTTGATCATGACCAACTCCACCCATACAACAAACGCTCCGCTGGTCATGCAGGCCAAGGGCCTGGTCAAGCGCTACGGCCAAGTCACCGCGCTCGACGGCGCTGACTTTGAACTGCGCGCCGGGGAGATCCTGGCTGTGATCGGTGACAACGGTGCGGGCAAGTCGAGCCTGATCAAGGCGCTGTCCGGCGCCACCGTGCCGGACGAAGGCGAAATCCTGCTTGACGGCCAGCGCATCCAGTTCAAAAGCCCCATCGACGCGCGCCGTGCGGGCATCGAAACCGTGTACCAGGACCTGGCCGTGGCCCCGGCCATGACCATTGCCGAGAACCTGTTCCTGGGCCGTGAGCTGCGCCGCCCGGGCCCCTTGGGCAGCGCACTGCGCATGCTCGACAAGAAGAAGATGCTCGAAGAAAGCGTGGCCCGCATGGCCGAGCTGAAGGTGGGCATCCGCTCCATGACGCAGGCGGTGGAGACGCTCTCGGGCGGCCAGCGCCAGTGCGTGGCTGTGGCGCGCGCCGCAGCGTTTGCGCGGCACGTGGTCATCATGGACGAGCCCACCGCAGCCCTGGGTGTGAAGGAGGGCAACATGGTGCTGGAGCTGATCCGCCGTGTGCGCGACAAGGGCCTGCCCGTCATCCTCATCAGCCACAACATGCCCCATGTGTTCGAGATTGCCGACCGCATCCACATCGCCCGCCTGGGCAAGCGTGCGGCCGTGGTCAATCCCAAGAAGATCAGCATGAGCGATACCGTGGCCGTGATGACGGGAGCGATGGCCGCGTCTGATTTGCCTACTGAATGCCTTGCCTGAAACGCCTCTCATGCTGAAGAACATTGATCCGCTGCTGACCCCCGACCTGCTCAAGGTGCTGGCCGAGATGGGCCACGACGATGCCATCGTGCTGGCCGATGCCAACTTCACCGCCATGAGTCTGGGCGCGGGCAAGCCCGTGCTGCGCCTGCCCGGCATTGGCATGGCGCGCGCCGTGCAAGCGGTGGCCAGCGTGCTCCCCCTGGCGCAGGACGTGCCGCACCCCGTGGCGTACATGCAGGTGGGTGGCACCGAGGTGCCTTATCGCTCAGCCCTGCAGCGCGAAACCATGGACGTGCTGGCGCGTGAGGGCGTGGCCAGCGAGCAGGCCGAGGGCGTGGAGCGTTTTGCGTTCTACGAACGCGTCAAAAAAGCCTATGCCATCGTCGTGACGGGCGAGCGTCAGCCCTGGGGTAACTTCCTGCTGCGCAAGGGCGTCATCGGCGACACTCTGAACGCCTGACCGTTTCAACACCATGCTGGACACCGACGCTTCTCCCTCCGCCGTTGACAACGCCGCCGCCAGCCCCGCGCTGCTGCGCCAGCGCGGCTCCAACCACGTGGGGCTGCGCCAGTTCAACGAGCGCGTGGTGCTGCAGGCCCTGCGCACCCACGGCAGCCTGGCCAAGGCTGAGATGGCGCGCGTCACCGGCCTCACGGCGCAGACCATCGGCCTCATCACCGCCCGGCTCGACGAAGACCAGCTGCTGCGCCGCGAAGCGCCTGTGCGTGGTCGTGTGGGCCAGCCCTCGGTGCCGATTGGCCTGAACCCTGACGGCGCGTTTGCCATCGGCATCAAGATCGGCCGCCGCAGCGCCGACTGGCTGCTGGTGGACTTCACCGGCCATGTGCGCGAGCGCATCGTGCTCGACTACGCCTTCCCCGACATCGACGTGCTGCTGCCCGCCATCCGCACACACCTGAACCAGTTGCTCGACGGCCTGGGCCCTCTGCGCTCGCGCGTGGTGGGTGTGGGCGTAGCCGCGCCGTTCCAGCTGGGTGGCTGGCACCGTATGCTGGGGCTCACCGAAGCGCAGTCCGAAGCCTGGAACAACATCGACCTGGCCGAGCAGGTGCAGCAGATGACCGAGCTGCCTGTGAGTTTTGCCAAGGACACCTCCGCCGCCTGCGTGGCGGAGCTGCTGCAGGGGCGCGGGCGCGATATCCCCAGCTTTCTGTACCTGTTCATGGACACCTTTGTGGGCGGCGGGCTGGTCATCAACTCGCACCTGCACCGGGGCTTGCACGGCAACGCAGGCGCCGTGGCCTCGCTGCCGCTGTCGCCTGCCCAGCCGGGCCAGGCGCCCGCGCAGCTCATCAGCCAGGCATCCCTGTGGGAACTGGAGCAGCGCTTTCGCGAACACGGCCTTGACCCCATGGCCGCCTACGACAAGCGCGTGCTGCAGGCCCCGTGGCTGGAGCACAGCCGGGGCTGGATTGCGCGCGCTGCGGCGGGCTTGGCGCATTGCATCGTCTCGGCCACCGCGTTTTTGGATCTGGACGCCGTGGTCTTTGATGGCGCCGCAGCCCCCGAACTGCTGCAGGCCCTGTGCGAGGGCGCGCGCCACGCGCTGGCCGACTACAACTGGGAAGGCCTGCACCAGCCGCCCCGGTTGGAGCTGGGCACCATAGGCTCCGACGCCCGCGCGCTGGGCGGGGCGCTGCTGCCGCTGCACGCGTGTTTTGCGCCGGATACCGATATCTTTCTCAAGGCTTGATCGGTTTGCTATTGAAATAATAGCTGTGACGGCATATTCCACTAGCGCAAGCGGGCGTTTTCAGTGGCGGTTTCAACAACGAAGTGCACGTTGCCAAAAGGTAGGCCCAGACAAGTAAGTGAAGATGACTTGTGTGACCTGCCAGTCAACCCAAGTGCACCATGAACTACACCCATCTGAGCCAAAGCGAACGTTACCAAATCCAATGCCTGCGCGACGTGGGGCTGTCGATCACACAGACAGCCCTGCGCCTGGGGCGCCACCGCAGCACCATTGCCCGCGAGATCCGGCGCAACAGCGACGCCAGCACAGCCTACCAAGCCCACAACGCCCATCAACAGGCTCTCTCGCGCCAAAGCGGCCAGACCAACGCTCAGCGCTTTGACGGTGCCCAGTGGGAGCTGGTGCTGTCGTATCTGCAGCTGGACCTGTCGCCTCAGCAGGCAGCCGCCCGCCTGGGGCTGGAAAGGCGCCTGCGCATCAGCCACACCTGCATCTACAACCGGCTGCGCCGCATGGGACAAGCTGCACCGCGCCTGCGTTGCGGCCATTGCCGGCGCAAGGCACACAGGGTGCGGGGCAACTGCGCGATCGCGTGGGTATCGCACAGCGCCCCGCCATCGTGGACAAGCGAGCGCGCCTGGGGGATTGGGAGGGCGACACCATCGTCTCGGGTGCGGGTGGGCTGGCAGGGCTGGTGACCCTGACCGAGCGGCGCTCGCGCTACACACTGGCGCAGCGTGTGCAGCGGCGCCAGGCCGAGCCGGTGGGCCAGGCCATCATCGAAATGCTCAGGCCCCATCCCAAGCGCCGCCACACCCTGACGCTGGACAACGGCAAGGAGTTCGCCGAGCACAGGTGGGTGCACAGACGCCTGAAGACGAAGGTGTACTTTGCTGACCCGCACAGCCCCTGGCAGCGAGGACTCAACGAGAACCACAATGGGCTGCTACGCCACTACTTCCCCAAGGGCAGCGATCTGGGCAAGGCCAGCGAGCAAGAGGTGCTCCAAGCCGTGTACCGGCTCAACCACCGACCCCGCAGATGCTTGGGCTGGAAGACTCCGCATGAGGTGTTCCACGGCTACAAAGTGACCCCACTTACACTGGGGACTGGTGCACTTCGTTGTTGAAACCGCCAGTCAAAACTGCTTCTTGGAGGTCTTGCGTGCACTGTTCCGGCCGGGGGCTGGCCTCGTTGCGTGGATCAGCCAGGGGCTGTGGCGACAGCGCCCTGTCGCTTGGTTTGCTCGTCTTTAGCGGTGCGCCAGAATTGCCCTAGCCACTTCCGCAAACCCCGCGCCCCGTTCGCCCTGCGTCACATACCGTGGCAGATGTGAGAGCTGCGGCACAAACCGCGCGATGTTGGCCACGCCCACGCTGTGGATGAAGTGCTGGAACATCGCCTGGTCATTGCCTGAGTCGCCCACAAACACCCAGCGGTCCAGCTCCTGCGCCAGATCGCGCCCCAGCAGCTCGCGCACGATCCAGTTGGCGCCCTGCCATTTGTTGAAGTCCCCAAAGCAGCCGTGGATGTGGATGCTGCTCACCGTGGTCTGCATGCCTTCGCGCTGTAGCAAGTCCAGCACCTGTTGCACGGTCTCGGGCGGGTGCCGGTCGAACTCGGCGTGGTCAAAGGCCAGGTCCGTCTCGCGCCCGGCGCTGTCGCGGCTCAGGGCCACACCTGGCACTTCCGAAGCCACCAGCGCGGCGATCTCACGCATGCGTGCTTGGTTGGCGCTGCGCGTGGCGGCGTCTTGCTGGTAGCGCTTGACCAGCGGTGGTTGAGCGCCAGAGCCCCGGGTAAACGCCACAGCACCGTTCTCCGCCACCATGGCATCCACCGGCCAGGTCGAACCCCCCGGCCCGGCCATGAAGGTTTCACACCAGCCAATCGGCCGCCCGGTGATGGGAATGACCACCAGGCCCGCAGTCTTCAGGTCGGTCAGCGCCTGCAGTGCGTCGGGCGTGACGGCGCCCTCGGTAGTCAGGGTGTCGTCGATATCGGTGAACACGCCCACCAGGTCGCGGCGGGCCGCTGTCGGCCAGAGGTCCAGAGGCTGCATGCGGGCTCAACCGGCCTTCTGCAGCGCCAACCCCGCATGCTCCCGCAGCGGATGGAAGTGGATCTTCGGAAACCGCTCCTGCGCCAGCCGCACGTCATACGGGCTGGTGCACAGGTAAGCCAGCGTGTCCGCCGCGTCGTGCGCCAGTCGCAGTGGGTAGGCATCAGTAAAGGCGCGCAGGTCGGCCGCGTTGTCCGCCGTGATCCATCGTGCGCCCGTGTACTGGCAGCCTTCCAGGCGTACGTCGGCGTCGTACTCCGCCTTCAGGCGGTGTTGCACCACTTCAAACTGCAGCTGGCCCACGGCGCCCAGCAGCATGTTGCCGCCCGCGTCGGGCTTGAAGACCTGGATGGCGCCTTCCTCGCCCAGCTGGGCCAGGCCCTGCTGCAGCTGTTTGGTGCGCAGCGGGTTCTTGAGGACCACGGTCATGAACATTTCGGGCGCGAAGAAGGGCAGGCCGGTGAACTGCAGGTTGGCGCCGTCGGTGATGGTGTCGCCCAGCTGCACGCCGCCGTGGGTGGTGAAGCCAATGATGTCGCCCGCGTAGGCCTCCTCGACCGCCTCGCGGCGCTGGGACATGAAGGTGACGACCGAGGTGGGGCGCAGCTCCTTGCCGGTGCGCTGTACCTTGAGCTTCATGCCCGGCGTGTACTTGCCGCTGGCCACGCGTACGAAGGCGATGCGGTCGCGGTGGTTGGCGTCCATGTTGGCCTGCACCTTGAACACCACGCCGGAGAAACCTTCGTCCTCGGGCTGGATGGTCTTGACGACGGGCTGTTTGTTCACCTCCAGCGTGCTCACGCGCGGGCCGGGCGGCGGGGCCATGTCCACCAGGGCGTCCAGCACTTCCATCACCCCGAAGTTGTTCACGCCGGAGCCGAAGAACACGGGGGTCAGTTTGCCGGCCAGGAAGGCTTCATGGTCCCAGGCGGGCGATGCACCGGTAGCCAGCTCCATGCTGTCCATGGCGGCGTCGAACTCTGCGCCGAAGCGGGCGCGCAGGGTGTCCACATCGGTGAGTGGGATGGATTCGAAGTCCTGCGGGCGACGTTCGCTGCCGGATTCGAACACCGTCATCGTCTTGGTGCGCAAGTTGATGATGCCGCCAAAGCTCTTGCCCTGGCCCACGGGCCAGGTCATGGGGCAGCAGGGCATGCCCAGCTCGCGCTCGACCTCGTCCATGATGTCCAGCGGGTCGCGCACCTCGCGGTCCATCTTGTTCACAAAGGTGATGATGGGCGTGTCGCGCTGGCGGCAGACCTCGATCAGGCGGCGGGTCTGTGCTTCCACACCGTTGGCGGCGTCGATCACCATCAGGGCCGAGTCCACGGCGGTGAGCACGCGGTAGGTGTCTTCCGAGAAGTCCTTGTGGCCGGGCGTGTCGAGCAGGTTGATCACATGCTCGCGGTACAGCATCTGCATGACCGAGCTGGCCACCGAGATGCCGCGCTGCTTTTCGATTTCCATCCAGTCGGAGGTGGCATGGCGGCTGGCCTTGCGGCCCTTGACGGCACCCGCGATCTGGATCGCGCCCGAGAACAGCAGCAGCTTTTCCGTCAGCGTCGTTTTACCGGCGTCGGGGTGGGAAATGATGGCAAAGGTGCGGCGGCGCCGGGTTTCTGGGGCGTAGGACACAGGGGTTCCTGAATGGGATGGGTGCGGGGCAGAGCGCCCTGCGCAAGAAATCTTCGGGCCGGGACCTGCAGGGGTCGCAGGGGCGGCAGTCGCGGGATTTTACTGTTCCGTGCAAGGTCCGGGATGGATTCACCCCCGCGGGCATGGCGCCGGGAATGCACTTGCTTTTATAATCCGCCGATCCGAGGAGCGTTGCAGCGTCCCCAGCACAGGCGGGGCGTGAGGCTCGGAGTCATCTAGCAACGACGCTCATCCACTTCGCGTGCGGTGAGGCGTATCGACCATCCCCTTCGCGCAGTGGCTTTTCAAACATGCTTTGGAGCACACCATCATGAACGCACGCGTCAACGCCCCGGTCAACACCGACTGCATCATTGCCGACATCGGCCTGGCCGAATGGGGCCGCAAAGAGATCCGCATCGCCGAAACCGAAATGCCCGGCCTGATGGCCATCCGTGAAGAATTCGCTGCCAAGCAACCGCTCAAGGGCGCACGCATTACCGGCTCGCTCCACATGACCATCCAGACGGCGGTGCTGATCGAGACCCTGCAGGCGCTGGGAGCGCAAGTGCGCTGGGCCTCGTGCAACATCTTCTCCACGCAAGACCACGCCGCCGCCGCGATTGCTGCCGCTGGCACGCCTGTGTTCGCCATCAAGGGCGAAACCCTGGCCGAATACTGGGACTACACCCACCGCATCTTTGACTTCGGCGCGGCCGGCACCGAAGGCGAAGGCCCCAACCTGATCCTGGACGACGGCGGCGATGCCACGCTGCTGATGCACCTGGGCAAGCGCGCCGAAAAGGACGCCTCGCTGATTGCCAACCCCACCAGCGAAGAAGAAACCTGCCTGTTCGCTTCCATCAAGGCCAAGCTGGCGCAAGACCCGACCTGGTACAGCCGCAAGAGCGCCCAGATCATCGGCGTGACCGAAGAAACCACCACCGGCGTGCACCGCCTGAAGGAAATGTCGGCCAAGGGCTCGCTGATGTTCCGCGCGATCAATGTGAACGACTCGGTGACCAAGTCCAAGTTCGACAACCTGTACGGTTGCCGCGAATCGCTGGTGGACGGCATCAAGCGCGCCACCGACGTGATGATCGCTGGCAAGGTGGCTGTGGTCGCTGGCTACGGCGACGTGGGCAAGGGCAGCGCCCAGGCCCTGCGCGCCCTCAGCGCCCAGGTGTGGGTGACCGAGATTGACCCCATCAACGCCCTGCAGGCCGCTATGGAAGGCTACAAGGTCGTGACCATGGAATACGCGGCCGACAAGGCCGACATCTTTGTGACCACCACCGGTAACAAGGACGTGATCCGCCACGAGCACATGCTGGCCATGAAGGATCAGGCCATCGTCTGCAACATCGGCCACTTCGACAACGAAATCCAGGTCGCCACGCTCGAGCAGTACCAGTGGGAAGAGATCAAGCCCCAGGTGGACCATGTGATCTTCCCGGACGGCAAGCGCATCATCCTGCTGGCCAAGGGCCGTCTGGTGAACCTGGGCTGCGGCACGGGCCACCCCAGCTTTGTGATGTCGTCCAGCTTTGCCAACCAGACCATCGCCCAGATCGAGTTGTTCACCCACAGCGACTACTACGAAAACGGCAAGGTCTACGTGCTGCCCAAGCACCTGGACGAAAAGGTGGCGCGCCTGCACCTCAAGAAGGTGGGCGCCATGCTGACCGAGCTGACCGATGAGCAGGCCGCCTACATCGGCGTGCCCAAGCAAGGCCCCTACAAGCCTGACACCTACCGCTACTGATCCCGGTGCTGCGCGCCCTGGTGACGGGGGGCGCGCACGGTGGTGTGGCGCCGTGATGCTGAGCAATGCCTGATTGCTCATAAATTGATAGCTGCTGGCGCTTGATTCACTAGCGCTACCAGCCGATTTGACTCAAAAAGGATGGGCGCGATGCGCGCAGATGTGTTTTTGGTGGAGCGTGGCCATGCCGCCACGCGCTCGCAGGCGCAGCGCCTGATCGCTTCGGGGGTGGAGTGGCGCTTGACGCCCTTGTCGCCCTGGAACAAGGTGGCCAAGAACGGGGATGACATCCCGTCCGTGGCCGAGGTAAGGCTGCTGGACGATGCCGAGGCCAAATACATCTCGCGTGGCGGGCTCAAGCTCGAAGGCGCCTTGCAGGCCACGGGCCTGGACGTGAAGGGCCTGCGCTGCCTGGATGTGGGGCAGAGCACCGGTGGCTTCACGGACTGCCTGTTGCAACATGGCGCGGCCCAGGTGGTGGGTGTGGATGTGGGGCATGGCCAGTTGCATGAGCGCCTGCGTGACGATGTGCGCGTGGTGGGCGTGGAAGGGATCAATGCCCGCGCCATGACGGCCCAGTCGTTGCTCGAAGGCTGTGAAGCGGCCTTGTCCGAAGAGCTGGTGCAAGACCATGAAGACAACGACACCCAGCCGGTCGCTCCTTACAGCTGGATGCGCAACGGCGGTCTGGTCGATGAAGAATACGACGACAGCGACGATGCCAAAGAGCAAGACGTAGAAGCCTTCAAAGCCGAGCGCGCCGCCAAGGCCCGCGCGCGGGCCGAGGGTACTTTGCCGGTGGTGCGCCAGCGCCGAGCGGGGCGAGAGGATGTGCAGGTCACGCCCGTGTTTGACCTGGTGACGGGTGACCTGTCATTCATCTCGCTCACCCTGGTGCTGCCTGCGCTGGTGCCGTTGCTCGCGCCGCAGGGTGACCTGGTCATGCTGGTCAAGCCCCAGTTTGAATTGCAGCCGGGGCAGGTGGGCAAGGGCGGCATCGTGCGCGACGAGTCCCTGTATGCGGTGGTGGAACAGCGCATCCGCGACTGCTGCGTAGCGCTGGGCCTGGAAGTGCGGGCGTGGATCGACAGCCCGATCCAGGGCGGTGATGGCAATCGAGAGTTTTTTGTACACGCAAGGAGAGCCGCATGAATGCAGCCCACGCGCAAGGCACCGGGTTTCCGGTGAGTTTCGAGTTTTTCCCGCCCAAGACGCCTGAAGGCGCCGACAAGCTGCGCGTGGCGCGCCAGCAGCTGTATGCACTGCATCCAGACTTCTGTTCGGTGACCTACGGCGCAGGGGGCTCCACGCAAGAAGGCACGTTCGGCACGGTGCGCGAGATCCTGTCCGAAGGCGTGGGCGCTGCGTCGCACTTTTCGTGCATCGGGGCCACGCGCCAGTCGGTGCGCGAGCAGCTGGCCACGCTCAAGGCCATGGGCGTCAAGCGCCTGGTGGCACTGCGCGGCGACCTGCCCAGCGGCTACGGCGCGGGCGGCGAGTTCCAGTACGCCAGCGACCTGGTGGCCTTCATCCGCGCCGAAACGGGTCGGGACTTCCACATCGAGGTGGCGGCCTATCCCGAGGTGCATCCCCAGGCCAAGTCGCCCGAGGCGGACCTGCAGGCCTACGTGACCAAGGTGCGGGCGGGGGCGGACTCTGCCATCACCCAGTATTTCTACAACAGCGATGCGTATTTCCGCTTTGTGGAAGACGCGCACCGCCTGGGCGCTGATGTGCCGGTGGTGCCGGGCATCATGCCCATTTCCAGCTCCACGCAGCTGATGCGGTTCTCGGACGCCTGCGGTGCCGAGATTCCGCGCTGGATCCGCCTGCGCCTGCAGTCGTTTGGGGACGACACCGCCAGCATCAAGGCGTTTGGCCTGGATGTGGTGACCGACCTGTGCGACCAGCTGCGCACGGCCGGCGTGCCCGCGCTGCACTTCTACACCATGAACCAAAGCGCCGCGACGCTGGAGATCTGTCGCCGGCTGGGGATCTGATGGTGGGGGGCGAGCAGCCACCTGGCTCTTGTCGCCGCGTGGCCCGGTGTGTGCCGCTGCGGCAGCTGATGGGTCTGTGGTTGCTGTGCAGCGGCCTCGCGGTTGCGCACGCCCAGGGGCTGCAGGCAGAGCCGGACGCGCTGGCCCCCAACCTGCTGTCCGTACCGGGGGAGGCGATGCTGATCGATCCTCCGGCCAAACCGGAACCCAGCACTCCCGGCGGGTCGCCGCTCAGCCTGGAGGCGGACGAGGTGGGGTTGGCCTCGTGGTACGGGGCGCAGTTCCACCGGCGACGTACCGCCAGCGGGGAGCTGTTCGACATGCGTGCGCTCACGGCGGCACACCCCACACTTCCCTTTGGCTCCCGCGTGTGTGTGCGCAGTCAGGCCACGGGGCGTACGGTGATCGTGCGCATCAACGACCGCGGGCCCCACACCCGCAACCGGGTGATCGACCTGAGCCGGGGCGCCGCCGAGGCGTTGGGCATGGTGGGCCTGGGGCTCAAGCCGGTGGAGCTGTTCGCCCTGCAGGACGACGACAAGGATTGTCCGGCGGCACCTTGACGCCAGGCAGAGTACCGGAAGGGGCGGTCAGCCGCCCGATTCCAGCGTGTGGGTGGCGTGTTTGTCCTGTGCTAGCAGCTCGGCCATCTGGGGCAGGGCGTCTTTAAGCGCGGCCTTGAGGGTGTAGGGCGGGTTGATCAGGAACATGCCGCTGGCCGGCAGGCCGGGGCGTTTGGTATCGCCCGTGACGGTTTCCGTGATCTTGCTCGACTTGACGGTGAGCGTGGCGTGCAGCCAGCTCTTGCCCGCCTTGGTGGCCAGTGTCTTCAGGCGGCGGGGCAGGTCGTGGGCTTCGGGGCGCGGGATGATGGGGTACCAGAACGCATAGGTGCCCGTGGCAAAACGCTTGAGCGAATCGGCCGCCATGTCGAGCACCTTGGCGTAGTCGCTCTTGATTTCATAGCTGGGATCGCACAGCACCAGTGCGCGACGGGCCGGTGGAGGCAAAAACTTCTTGATGCCCTCAAAGCCGTCTTCGTGCAGCACCGCCACCTGGCGGCCTGCCTCCAGCTGGGCCACGTTGCCGGCCAGCGCGCGCAGGTCGGTGGGGTGCAGCTCAAACAGCTTGAGCTTGTCGTGGCTACGCAGCAGGCGCTGGGTGATGAAGGGTGAGCCGGGGTACACGCGCAGCGCCTTGCCCTGGTTGAAGTCGCCCACCATGTCCACGTAGGCCTGCAGGGCTGGGGTGAGGGCAGGCGTGGTTGGTGCAAAAAGCCGGGCCACGCCGTCGGCGGCTTCGCCGCTGGTGCTGGCATAGTCCCCGTCCAGCCGGTACAGGCCTGCGCCTGCATGGGTGTCCAGCACGGTCAGCGCCGCGTCTTTCTCGGTAAGGTGTTGCAAGGCAGCAATCAAAACGGTGTGCTTGAGCACATCGGCATGGTTGCCTGCGTGGAAGGCGTGGCGATAACTGAACATGACCCAATGGTAACGAGTGTGTTGTGCGCCGGGCAGCGCCCTTGTCCGGGCGCGGCACAATCGGGGGCCTTGTGGTGGCTGGGGACGTGATGTTTTTGGCAGACAGGCCGTCCTTTGTTAGCCATTTGTTGCCAAATCCGGTGCGGCCATGCCTCATGATCGCGCCTGCGGTGGGGTCCGCTTTCCGCCGTTGCGCTTGTTGTCCCATTGATTTGCCTGTGAAATTGCCAGCCCGCCCCGTCTTCTGACCATGACCGAAAGCTCCAGCACAGCCCCCGCCAGCGGTGTCAGCCATATCGATGCGCTGCCCCCTGGCACACGCCTAGCGGAGTTCGAGATCCTGGGTTTGCTGGGGGTGGGCGGTTTTGGCATGGTCTACAAGGCGTTTGACCATTCCCTGCACCGGGCGGTGGCCATCAAGGAGTACATGCCCTCGGCGCTGGTTGGTCGCGCTGAGGGGCAGTCGCTGTGGGTGCGATCGTCTTCTGACCAGCAGACCTTTAAGGCCGGTTTGCTCTCATTTGTGAATGAGGCGCGGCTGCTGGCGCAGTTCGACCACCCCTCGCTGGTCAAGGTGTTCCGCTTCTGGGAGGCCAACAATACGGCCTACATGGTCATGCCGCTGTATTCGGGCATGACGTTCAAGCAGGCCCGCGCCCAGATGCGCACGCCCCCGCCCGAGGCCTGGCTGCGCAAGCTGCTGTGGTCGGTGCTGGATGCGCTGCGTGTGCTGCACGACGGCAACACGCTGCACCGCGACATCTCGCCAGACAACATCTTCCTGCAGGACAACGGCCCGCCGGTGCTGCTGGACCTGGGTGCCGCCCGGCATGCCATCAATGACCAGGACCGCAAACACACGGCCGTGCTCAAGGTGAATTACGCGCCCATCGAGCAGTATTCCGACGGCGACGAGGAGCTGCGCCAAGGGCCTTGGAGCGATCTGTACTCCCTGGCAGCGGTCATGCACGGCTGTCTGGCCAACGACACGCCCCTGCCTGCCACGCTGCGCTCCATCCGCGACCGCATGGTTTCGTTCTCCCGCATTGCCAAAACCGTCAAGCGGCAGTTTGGTGTGGAGTATTCGGCGCCGTTTGTTGCTGCGATATCGCAGTCCCTGGCCCTGCGGCCCGAGGACCGGCCGCAGAGCATCGATGCCTTTCTCCAGACCATGGAGATGACCTCGGCGCCGGACGATGTGCAGCACTTCGACTTTCGGGCGGAATTGGGCGACATCTGGGTGGAGCCCGCCGACCAGCCTGGCCCGGGGCTGCCCACGCCCACCGTGGATGTGATCTCTGCCCCGGGCATCGTGGCCGAGATCCAGGCGCAGGCCCAGCGCGCGGAAGCGGCCGCAGCGGCACCGTCCCCGGTGCAGGCGGGCCGCCCCGGCGATGACTTTGGCGCGGACACGGTCATGCTGGCCGGTCCTGACACGGTGGCGGCCGATGCGGGCGACACGGTGTTCATCGACGCTGGCGACACCGTGGTCGCTGAGGACGATTCCCGCTTTGAGGACCTGCCGCACCACCGCTCGCCAGGCGCCAGCGGGTCGCGCGCGGTGGAGCGGCGGTCCGCACCCCTGGAGCGGGATCTGGTGCGTGGTCACGGCAAGCCCGCTCCCTCGTCACGGCGCTCGCCCCTGGTGGCCGGCATTGTGGTGGCGGCACTGGTGGCCGTGGTTGCTGGAGGCGCTTGGCGCTGGAGCCAAAGCAGCAAACCGCCGCGCGATGACATCATCACCGAGATGGCCGAGCCGCCAGCGGCAGGGGCTGCGTCAGCGGCCGCGCTGGTGGACGTCAGCGCTCCTGGGACCGCTGGCGCAGACGCAGCGGCCGCGGCCTCGGAAGGCGCTGGCACGCCGGCCGACACGGCTTCTGCCGCAGCCGCTGTTCCCGCCTTTGTGGTCGCCTCGGCGCCCAAGTCCTCCGCCCGTGTCACCAAGCGTGTGACTGCCGAGCCGGCCCCCACCCCCATCGTGGTGCACGAAGAGCCGGTGCCTGCGCCGCCCCCCGTGGTGGCCGAACCCAAGCCCCGTCCTGCGCCGCCACCCCGCCTGCCTTCGCCGCAGGAGGTGTGCGCTGACGCCAATTTCCTGGCCCGCCCCATGTGTATCCACCAGGAGTGCCAGAAACCGTCCCAGGCCAACCAAGCCATTTGCGTGGAGAACCGCCGCCGGTACGAAGCCGAAGAGCAGCGCCGCCGCCAGACGCCCAACTGACCGCTTTGGGGCTTGGACTGCCGCCCACTTGCGCGGCGACCGGGCTCTTTCGTATAATGGAAGGCTTCGCAGCGCTTTTGCGGTCCCGCGGCGAAGACTGTTTGCCACCTAAGAGGCTTCCTTCAGAGAAGCACCGACCGTGGAAAAGGACCCGCCAAACCCCTCTTTCAAGAGAAAACTCATGACAACTACTTTCAGCGCAAAGCCCGCTGAGGTCGTGCACGAGTGGTTTGTGATTGACGCGACCAACAAGGTCCTCGGACGAGTAGCCAGCGAAGTTGCTCTCCGTTTGCGCGGCAAACACAAGGCCATTTACACGCCTCACGTCGATACCGGTGACTTCATCGTCGTTATCAACGCAGCCCAACTCAAGGTCACCGGCACCAAGTCCCTGGACAAGGTGTACTACCGTCACTCGGGTTACCCCGGCGGTATCACGGCCACGAACTTCCGCGACATGCAAGCCAAGCACCCCGGCCGCGCGCTGGAAAAGGCTGTCAAGGGCATGCTGCCCAAGGGCCCCCTTGGCTACGCGATGATCAAGAAACTCAAGGTGTACGGTGGTGCTGAGCATCCACACACCGCCCAGCAGCCCAAAGTGCTGGAAATCTAAGGAGCCTTGAGATGATTGGTGAATGGAACAATGGCACCGGCCGTCGCAAGTCCAGCGTCGCCCGCGTGTTTCTGAAAAAAGGCTCCGGCAAGATCACTGTGAATGGCAAAGACATTCAGCAGTACTTCGGCCGTGAAACCTCGATCATGATTGCCAAGCAACCGCTGGCGTTGACCAACCATGTCGAAAGCTTCGACATCCAGATCAACGTGCACGGTGGCGGTGAATCCGGCCAGGCTGGCGCTGCCCGCCACGGCATCACCCGTGCCCTGATCGATTACGACGCATCCCTGAAGTCCGTCTTGAGCCAAGCCGGCTTCGTGACCCGTGATGCACGCGAAGTCGAACGTAAGAAGGTCGGTCTGCATTCCGCACGCCGCGCCAAGCAGTTCTCCAAGCGTTAAGCATTGGGCCCTGCCGGATGCTGCTCTGGGCAGCATCCACTGCAAAGTGCTCCCTGCGAGTGCTTTACAGAGAAAAACCGCCTTCGGGCGGTTTTTTCGTTTATGGTGCGCTCTTTTCTTTTTTGGGGGAGCGCCTTCCCGGGCCTGCCCGTCGAGCCCATGCGCTTTCGCCTGCTTCGCCGTCGGTTGACCATCAGCGCCCCCCGCGTGGCCATCCGCAGCGCCTTGCCCTGGCCCTTTCGCTGGCTGGCCCTGGCCGTGGTCATGGGTTTTTGCGCCGCCGTAGCGTTGTGGGCCTTCGAGTTCGGCAAGTCCATTGCCGGAATTGATACCGTGTCGCGCGATGAAGTGGTTCAGATGAGGGCAGAGATCAGCCGCCTGCGCGAAGAGGGCCAGGAGCGCCAGACGGTGGCGTTGACCGCCGAAAGTTTGCTGGCCACCGAGCGTGCCGCCAAGGAAAGCCTGATGGCACAGGTACGCCAGCTTGAAGCCGACAACCGCACGCTGCGCGAGGACCTGGGCTTCTTCGAAAAGCTGATCCCTGCCGCCAAGACCGATGGGCTGGCCATTCGCGCGCTGCAGGCGGAGGTGCTGGGCGGGATGCAACTGCGCTGGCAGGTGCTGGTCATCCAGGCGGCCCGCAATGCACCCGAGTTCAACGGGCGCCTGGAACTGGTGCTGGCGGGCACGCTGGACGGCAAACCGTGGACACAGACCCAGCCTCCCCAGGGCCAGCCGCTGCAGGTCAAGCAGTACCGCCGCATCGAGGGGGTGCTCGATCTGCCCCCCCAGGCCGTGGTAAAAACCGTGACCGCGCGCGTGCTGGAGGGCGCCACCGTACGCACCAGCCAGACCATGGCCGTCGAATAGTGCGGGCGGACGGTGGATGCGCTGATCTGGTTTCGATGCCCTCGCCCAGGCAACCTACGCAGCAGCCGCTGCCCACAACCTGCCGATTGGCTGGCACGTTTTCCATTCGCAAGCGGGCTTTTGTACCGCCTGCTCCTTCAGGAGTCTTCCGACCATGTTCTCGCGCAAAAAGCAGCCACCCATCAAAAGCCTGGTGGCACAGGGCACCAAGATCGAAGGCAATGTGCATTTTGCCGAGGGCATGCGCATTGATGGCGATGTGGTCGGCGATATCCGGGCGGCCGCGGACCAGCCCAGCATCCTGGTGATCTCCGAAACCGCGCGGGTCGAGGGCGCGGTGCATGCCGACCACGTGATCATCAACGGCCAGGTGCAGGGCCCCGTGCATGCGGGCGAACTGCTGGAGCTGCAGCCCAAGGCGCAGATCACCGGCAATGTGCATTACAAGGCGCTGGAGATGCACCAGGGGGCCGTGATTGCGGGGCAGTTGATCCCCACGGCGGTGCTGGTGGAGGAAAAGCCCCCACTGAAGTTAGCGTCAAACAGCCAGTGATCTGAATTCCCGAGAGGTTTGCAGTAGTATTCCCTGCAAACCCTGAACCCGGAGTACCCCATGAGCGCAGTTGCCGAAAACATCCAGACCGAAATGCCCGCCCCCATTCTGTTCACCGACAGCGCGGCGGCCAAGGTGGCGGACCTGATTGCCGAAGAAGGCAACCCCGACCTGAAGCTGCGGGTGTTTGTCCAAGGCGGCGGCTGCTCCGGCTTCCAGTATGGTTTCACTTTTGATGAAATCACCAACGAAGACGACACCACCATGACCAAGAACGGTGTGTCGCTGCTCATCGATGCCATGAGCTACCAGTACCTGGTGGGCGCCGAGATCGACTACAAGGAAGACCTGCAAGGCGCGCAGTTCGTGATCAAGAACCCCAACGCCACGACCACCTGCGGCTGCGGCTCCAGCTTCTCGGCTTGAAGATCGTTGTGCCAGGCAAAGACCTGCACCCCCGCTGCTGACTGAATGAACCGCCTTCGGGCGGTTTTTTCATGGGGCCGCTTGTTTCGTTTGGAAAGCTCTGCAACCCATGCATCAGGAACCCTCCCAGAAAGTGCTGCTGTGGCTGGTGGCCGTCGGCTTCTTCATGCAGACGCTGGACGCCACCATCGTCAACACCGCGCTGCCCGCCATGGCGCAGAGCCTGGGCGAGAGCCCGCTGCGCATGCAGTCGGTGGTTGTTGCGTACTCGCTGGCCATGGCGATGCTGATTCCGGCATCGGGCTGGGTGGCCGACCGGTTTGGTGCGCGCCGGGTGTACTTTCTGGCCATCGTGTTTTTTGTGGCGGGCTCGGTGTTTTGTGCGCTGTCGCACAGCCTGACCCAGTTGGTGGCCGCCCGGGTGCTCCAGGGGCTGGGGGGCGCGCTGCTGCTACCGGTGGGGCGCTTGGTGGTGTTGCGCACCTTCCCGCGCGAGAAGTTCTTGCAGGCCATGAGTTTTGTGGCGATCCCCGGGCTGATCGGTCCGCTGATCGGACCGACCCTGGGCGGCTGGCTGGTCGAGGTGGCTTCCTGGCACTGGATCTTTCTGATCAACGTGCCGGTGGGGCTGGTGGGCTGTGCCGCCACCATGCGCTACATGCCCGGGGTGGCTGCGCCGACGGTGGCACGGTTTGACCTGGCGGGCTATCTGATGCTCGCCTTTGGCATGGTGGCGCTGTCGCTGGCGCTGGATGGCTTGGCCAGCCTGGGGTTGCGGCAGGCGAGTGTGCTGGTGCTCATGATCTTCGGGCTGGCCAGCCTGGTGGCCTACTGGCTGCACGCGGCGCGGCGGCCTGACCCGCTGTTTTCGCCCCGGCTGTTCTCGGTGGACACCTTGCGTATCGGGCTGCTGGGCAATCTGTTTGCGCGGCTGGGCAGCTCGTGCATGCCGTTCCTGATTCCGTTGCTGCTGCAGGTCACCATGGGCTATTCGCCGCTGCAGGCGGGCATGATGATGCTGCCCGTGGCGGTGGCGGGCATGTCCATGAAGCGGTTCACCACCACGCTGATCACCCGCTTTGGCTACCGCCAGGTGCTGGTGGGCAACACGCTGCTGGTGGGGGTGACCATGGCCAGTTTCGGGCTGGCGGCGCCCTCGCAACCGCTGTGGGTGCATGTGGTGCAGCTGGCGGTGTTTGGGGCGGTGAACTCGCTGCAGTTCACGGCCATGAACACCGTGACCCTGAAGGACCTGGGGCACGACATGGCCAGCAGCGGCAACAGCCTGCTGTCGATGGTGCAGATGGTGGCCATGGGCATGGGGGTGGCTGCGGCGGGGGCCGTGTTGGCGGCGTTCACCGATTTCTTCCAGCCTTCGGGCACAGCGCAGACCCTGCAAGCCTTTCAGGCCACGTTTGCCTGCATGGGGCTGATCACGGTGGCATCGGCCGGTATCTTCTGGCAACTGTCGCCGCAAGACCGGTCCGGCACCCAGGCAGGCGCCTCGGTCGATGCCGGGGACCACGGCTGATCGCCCTGCCCAGTGCTGCGTGAGCCGACGAATCAGGCCGGGTACACCGCGCCCAGCACGCGAGGGCCCGCGGCGCCCGTCACGCTGGGCAGGTTGCCTGGCGCTCCCTGCAGCGCTTGGCGCGCCAGCCAGGCAAACGCGGCGGCCTCCACCTGCAGGGCAGGCAGGCCCAGCGCATCGGTGGCCACTACCCGCAGGGACGGGCAGGCGGCCTGCAGCCGCTGCATGAGCTGGCCATTGAGCGCGCCACCACCGCATACGGCCAGGGTTTTGCTATTGTTTAGATAGCTATTGGCGCATATTGCACTAGCGCTTGCGGTGAATTCGGTCAATGTAGCCTGCACATCGGCCGCAGCGGCCTGCGCAAAGGGCTGCAGGTGTGCGGCCAGCCAGGCGGGGTTGAACAGGTCGCGCCCTGTGCTCTTGGGGGGCGCCTTGTGCAAATAGGGCTCCTGCAGCAACGCGGCCAGCAGGCCCGGCAGCACCTGTCCGGTGGCGGCCCAGGCGCCGTCCTTGTCAAACGGCTGGCCCGTGTGCTGCTGGCACCAGTGGTCCATCAGGGCGTTGCCCGGGCCGCAGTCGAAGCCCAGCACACTGCCATCTGCCCCCAGCACGCTGAGGTTGGAGATGCCGCCAATGTTCAGCACCAGCACCGTCTCGTCCGGCCGGCCGAACACGCCCTGGTGAAAGGCGGGCACCAGCGGCGCACCCTGGCCGCCTGCAGCCACATCGCGGCTGCGCAGGTCGGCCACTACGGTGATGCCTGTCAGCTCGGCCAGCAGGGCGGGGTTGCCCAACTGCAGGGTGTAGCCTGTGCCGTCAAATTCCTGGGGGCGATGGCGCACCGTCTGCCCGTGGGCGCCTATCGCTCGGATGGCGCTTGCCGGGTGGCCGCTGCGCTGCAGCAGGGTGTGCACCACCTCGGCATAGGCTCGGGATAGCGCATTGTCTGCGAGGGCTGCGCGGTGCAGCTCGTTGTCGCCGGGGGTATTGAGGGCCAGTAGCTCGGCGCGCAGTGCGGGGGCAAAGGCGGCGCTGGCGTGGTGCGTGACCTGCAGGCGCGGGCCTGAGAAATCGGCCAGCACCCCATCGATCCCGTCGAGCGAGGTGCCCGACATCAGGCCGATGTACAGATCGGACATGGCCTGCCGGGTGGGGGGCGTCGTTGGTAAGCCGGGATCAGTCTGCGCTGGCCTGCTCGATGAGCGCGGCCGCGTTCAGCTGAACGCGCATGTTGGCAGCGAGGCGGTCAAACGCAGGGCGGGCGGCTGCAGACACCGGTGCGGCGGCTTCGCTCTGGGCGACGATGGTCATCGGGTCCTGGTGCACGCCATTGACGCGGAACTCGAAGTGCAGGTGCGGGCCGGTGGCCCAGCCGGTGGCGCCCACGGCGCCCAGCGTCTGGCCCTGTTCGACCGACTGGCCCTGGCGCACGTCGATGCGGCTCAGGTGGGCATACACCGTGACATGCTGGTTGCGGTGCTTGACGAACACCACGTTGCCGTAGCCGTTCTGCACACCCGCAAACTCCACCACGCCATCACCCACGGTGCGCACGGCGGTGCCTGTGGGGGCTGCAAAGTCGGTGCCCAGGTGGGCGCGCCAGGTTTGCAGGATGGGGTGCAGGCGCATCTTGAAGCCGCTGGTCACGCGCGAGAACTCGACGGGCGAGGTCAGGTAGGCGCGGCGCATGCTTTCACCGTCCAGCGTGTAGTAGGCGCCCTTGGCGGCGTTGGGCTCCTGGAACCAGATGGCCTGGTGGGTCTTGCCGTTGTTGACGAACTCGGCGCTCAGCACGCGGCCGCTGGACAGAGGCTCGCCGTCGGCTTCCAGGGTTTCGTACACCACCGAGAAGCGGTCGCCCTTGCGCAGCGAGCGCCGGAAGTCGATGTTGCCCGAGAACAGTTCGGCCACCTGCACGGCCACGGCATCGGGGATGTTCGACGCGTCGGTGGCGGCAAACAGCGAACTGTGGATGATGCCGCCCGCCAGACGGCTGTTGGTCGTCATCTTGGCGGTTTCGATGCGGGTCGCAAACTTGTTGTCGCCCGTGCGTTCGACGATCAGGCGGCGGAAGTTGCCGCTGTCGTCCGGCACCCAGCGCACCGTCAGGCGAATCAGGCGGTGGTCGTCGGTGGTTTCGGCTGACACGATGCGGCCGGTGCGGCCCAGCACGTTCTGGCGCACCGGTGTGTCGCTGCGCATGAAGGCAGCGGCGGCCGGGTCGGCCACGCCCATGCGCTGCAGCAGCGACTCGGGGGTGTCGCTGCTGCGCACCTGTTCGGAGCGGAACAGCGAAAAGCTGGGAGCGTCGAGCTGGCCCAACACCATGTTCTCGGCCAGCGACTCGACCGGGTAGTTCACCATGCGCACCGGCAGCTCGGCCGGATCGGGTGCAAAGGAGGCCACGGCAAATGCGCCGCCACCACCCGTCAGCAGGATGGCTGCGACGGCGGCGGTGATGCGTTTGGGATGTTGCTGGATTGTGCGGGACAGCCGGTCAAGCAAAGCGATGCTGGCGGTGCGGACCGTCGTGAGGCCGTGAATCAAAGGTCTATCCCCAGGGTGATTGCGGTTCCGTGGCACACCCCCGGTGCGTATGCGGGGCGGGGCCAGGAGCACAGACTGTCAGGCTGCAGCCATTCGACAGGTTGATGAAAAACAGGTCGAAACGGCGGGCCCACTAGAATCCGCCTCTGCAATGTGGGCTGAAGTATAGCGGTGCATGCTGTCTAGACATCCCAAAAAACCCTTATGAATCAATCTGCTGTTACAACAACCCCGGTCTCTGATGGTGTAAGACAAGCCCTCGAAATCTCGCTGCGCGGTGTGCAAGAGCTGCTGCCACAGGACGAATGGGTCAAGAAGCTGGTGCGCTCGGAGGCCACCGGCCAGCCGCTGCGCATCAAGCTGGGCCTGGACCCCACGGCCCCCGACATCCACATCGGCCACACGGTGGTGCTGAACAAGATGCGGCAATTGCAAGATCTGGGCCACCAGGTCATCTTTCTGATCGGCGACTTCACCAGCCTGATTGGCGACCCCTCGGGCCGCAACAGCACCCGCCCGCCGCTCACGCCCGAGCAGATCAAGGTGAATGCTGAGACTTACTACAAGCAGGCCAGCATGGTGCTGGACCCGGCAAAAACCGAGATTCGCTACAACAGCGAGTGGAGCGAGCCCCTGGGTGCGAGCGGCATGATCCAGCTGGCTTCCCGCTACACCGTGGCCCGGATGATGGAGCGCGACGACTTCCACAAGCGCTTCACCACCGGCCAGTCCATCGCGGTGCATGAGTTCCTGTACCCGCTGATGCAGGGCTACGACTCGGTGGCGTTGAAGAGCGACCTGGAACTGGGCGGCACCGACCAGAAGTTCAACCTGCTCATGGGCCGCCACCTGCAGCAGGAATACGGCCAGGAGCCGCAGTGTGTGCTCACCATGCCGCTGCTGGTGGGCCTGGATGGCGTGGACAAGATGTCCAAGTCCAAGAACAACTACATCGGCATTGCCGAGGACGCCAACACCATGTTCGCCAAGGTGCTGTCGATCAGCGACACCCTGATGTGGGACTGGTTCACCCTGCTGTCGTTCAAGAGCCTGGCCGAGATCGCCGCGCTCAAGGCCGAGGTGGAAGGCGGGCGCAACCCCAAGGACGCCAAGGTCATGCTGGCCAAGGAGATCACCACGCGCTTCCACAGTGCTGCCGCCGCCGACGCGGCGGAGCAGGACTTCATCAACCGCAGCAAGGGCGGCGTGCCCGATGAGATCCCTGAGGTGAGCCTGTCGGGCGCACCGCTGGGCATCGGCGCACTGCTCAAGCAGGCCAACCTGGCCCCCTCGACCAGCGAGGCCAACCGCCTGATCGACGGCGGCGGCGTGCGCGTGGAAGGCAGCGTGGTCAGCGACAAGGGCCTGAAGCTGGCCGCCGGCACCTACGTGGTGCAGGTGGGCAAGCGCAAGTTTGCACGGGTAACGTTGGCCTGATTTGGGGTTAAAACAGCCGCAAGTGCTAGAAAAATATGCGCTGGCAGCTATCAAGATAAAAGCGCTGGGACCGCGAGGTCCAGCGCTTTTTTTATGACCCGTCCAGGTTGTCGTTCAAATCCGGGTCGGGCACATCGCCAATCGCCTGGCGGGTGGCCTCGGCCTGCACCTGCAGCCAGGCGCAAAACGCCTTGATCTCCGGCCGCTGCGCGCTGCGCGGCCCGACCATGAGCCAGTAGGCCAGGGGCGAGTCGATGCGGTGGCCGGGCAGCACCTCCACCAGGTCGCCTGCGGCCAGGGCATCGGCAATCAGCGGCATGCGCGCGAGCGCCAGGCCCTGGCCGGCCAGCGCGGCCTGCACGATCTGGTGGGCGTAGTTGAAGTACAGCCAGCGCTGGGGTTGCAGCTTGGTCAGGTCGCGTGTGTCGAACCAGCGGCGCCAGCTCAGGTATTCCAGGTAGTGCGTGCGGTGGGCGTCGCCCGCCTCGATCAGGGTGAACTGCGCCACATCGGAGGGGGTGCGCAGCGGTTTGCCGCTCTTGAGCAGCCAGGGGCTGGCCACCACGGCCAGTTGCTCGCCGAACAGGCGGATGCCGCCCTGCGTGGCCCCGGCGGGCATGGCGTAGCGCAGGGCCAGGTCCACGTCCGACGTTTCGAGGTCCACCTGTACGTCGCTCGCATCAATGCGGATGTCGATGCCCGGGTTGTCGCGCTGGAACTCCTCCATGCGCGGGATCAGCCACATCGATGCAAAACTGGCCCAGGTGGTGATGGCCACGCTGCGTCGCCCGGCCGTCTGGCGCACCAGGCGCACGGCGGCGTCCATGCGCTCCAGTGCCGGGCCCACGGCGCGCTGCAGCTGTGCGCCCGCGCTGGTCAGCTCCACCGCGCGTGTGTGGCGCAGGAACAGGGGCACGCCCACTTCTTCTTCCAGCGCCTGGATCTGGCGGCTCACGGCCGACTGGGTAAGGGCCAACTCGTCGGCCGCCGCGCGGAAGTTGAGGTGCTTGGCCACGGCCAGGAAAGCGCGCCAGTGCCCTGTGGCCACGGGCCGGGTGCGCAAGACGGCGGGGGAGTATTCGGCAGAGGTCATGGCGGCATTCCTGCAATGGATGATTCATGCGTCGATGGAATGAATAGCGTACCGCGTTTTCATTGGACTGTGTACGGTGCAAGGCGCACCATTCAGGCTCCTCAACACGTTTTACTGAAGCCAAGGAGCCTGTCATGTCCCCCCGCAACGTTCTGGAATCGCAACAATCCGTCCATGCCGCCACGGCTGGCCGTCGCGCGGCCGGTTGCTGGAAACTGGCCACAGGCCAAGCCTTGTCCTTGCGGCCCAACTCCCATGGCGTGCTGCAGATCGCCCAGGGGCAGGCGTGGGTCACCTTGCGCGGCGTATTGGGGGACCTGCCGGGCGCCGCGGTGGACCATGTGCTGCAGCCGGGCGAACAGCTGACGGTTGCGCCGGGGCAGCATGTGGTGATGGAGGCGTGGAATCCCCAGGGCGGCGCGGAGGGGGTGGCCTTCCGCTGGGATGCGCGGACAGCCTCCGCGCTGACAAGGCCCGCCAGCCAGGCCGCCCGGGACTGGGAATGTGGCGTGGTGCAGCCGCTGCGCGACTTGGGACAGGCGCTGGGACAGGGCGGCCGTGCGCTGGGCACGGCGCTGGCCGGTGTGGCCGGCGCTGGGGGGCGGTTTGCCGCTGGCCTGGCCCGGTTTGCTCTGCTTCGGATAGCAGCACCGCTACAGCGCAGAACCGTTTGAGCGGCTCATGCAGGAAAAGCATCAATCGGTGCCGTGCTTTTCATTGGACGTTGTTCTGCAACCAGCGCACCATACGGTCATATTAGGGTTAACCCGGAGAAAGCCATGACAACCTCTCACGCTTTGCATCTGTTTGCATCTTCCCGCGCCACGGGCGCTGCCGCCGGTGAGGCGGGGCAGGTGGCCGCAGGCGCCGCCGTCACCCTGGCCCCCAAGGCCGCGATGACCCTGCGCATTGCCGAAGGCCAGGCCTGGGTCACGCTGGGCCAGGGCCTCGGCGACGGCAGCGACATGTTCCTGTGCGCCGGTCAGTCGCTGCCCGTGGCGGCCGGCCAGTCGGTGGTGGTCGAACCCCTGAACGGCCGCCGCCTGCAGTACCGCTGGGTGCGTGGCGATGCCGCCGATGCGCGCCCTGCCACGTGGTGGCGCCGTGCGTCGGTGGGCAATGGGGCTCCCGCCTGGGGCGACGCCTGCTGCGCCTGATTTGATCCCTGGGGCGCCTTGCTCCCGGTGATGTGACTCTCGAAGGGCTGCCGGTGCTTGTTGAACAAGCGCTGGCAGCCCTTTTTTTATCGGTCCGAAGGGCTGGGGGTACCGTCTTCCAGCCAGTCTGTCAGCTGCGTCTGCAGCGTCTGCATCAGCTCGTTCGACAACGCAGGCTGGGCCGCTGCGGTGGCGCGCGCCAGCACCATCCCGCCCACCATGGTGGCCAGCACATGGATGGCGCGGGCGCGGTCTTGGGGCGATGGCGCGGCGCTGCCGCTCGCATCGGCCGCGCTGTCGGCCAGCAACTGGGCAAACCGCTGGATGTTGCGCTCAATGCCCTGGGCAAACACTTCAGACACCCCGCCGCCCGCCCGTGCGGCGTCCACCGCCAGCGCGGCCACGGGGCAGCCCGAACCCGGCGCGTCGCGGTGTTCGGGTGAGAGGTAGCGCCGGACGCGGTCGCTCACCGTCGCGTGGGGCCGCTCCCCATCCAGCACGGGGATGGACCAGTCGAACGCCTTGGTGCACGCCTCCTGCACCAGCGCTTCTTTGGAGGCGAAATGCCGGTACAGCCCGCCATGCGTCAGCCCGGCATCGCGCGTGATGTCGGCGACGCCCACACCGGTCAGCCCCCGCTCGCGGTACAGGCGGGCTGCTGCGTCCAGGATGCCCTGCCGGTTCTCTGCGGCCTGTGCTTTGGAAACCTTCATGGAAGCCTCTTATTGATTGCGGTCGTACGCAAAATGGGTTTGCGGTTTATGATGACGATTGCAATCATAAACGTGCAGAACCGCTGCACCCAAATGTCTGACGAGGTGAATCCATGCAAAAAGCAAGTGGTGTGTGTAGCAACAAGGGAGTGGCCTGATGCGCCGCGTGGTGGTCACGGGCATGGGCCTGGTGTCGCCGTTGGGCTGTAGCGTGGAGCTGGCCTGGCAGCGCCTGCTGGCCGGGCGCTCCGGCCTGTCGCGCCTGTCGGACGCGGTGACCGAGGGCATCGCTGCCAGGGTCGCGGGGCAGGTGCCCGACGTGACGCAAGACCCCGAGGGCGGCTGGGATGTGGACGCTATCGTCTCGTCCAAGGACCAGCGCAAGATGGACCGCTTCATCCCCTTTGCCCTGGGCGCTGCGCAACAGGCGCTGGCCCAGGCAGGCTGGCCGCCAGCCGACGAGCGGGCGCGTGAGCGCACCTCCACGGTCATCGCCTCGGGCATCGGCGGCTTCGGCGCGATTGCCGAGGCGGTGCGCACCACGGACACGCGCGGGCCGCAGCGGCTGTCGCCGTTCACGGTGCCGTCGTTCCTGGTCAATTTGGCGGCGGGGCAGGTGTCGATCCGCCACGGGCTGAAAGGGCCGCTGGGCGCACCCGTCACCGCGTGCGCCGCCAGCGTGCAGGCGATTGGCGACGCCGCGCGCCTGATCCGCAGCGGCGAGTCCGATGTGGCCGTGTGCGGGGGCAGCGAGGCTGCCATCGACCGCGTGAGCCTGGGCGGCTTTGCAGCGGCCAAGGCATTGGGCACAGCGTTCAATGACACACCCGAGCAGGCCTCACGCCCGTTCGATGCGCAGCGCGACGGCTTTGTGATGGGCGAAGGCGCTGGCATGCTGGTGATCGAGGCGCTGGACCACGCGCTGGCGCGCGGCGCCACGCCGCTGGCCGAGCTGGTGGGCTACGGCACGTCGGCCGACGCGTATCACATCACCTCCGGCCCCGAAGACGGTGACGGCGCCGCGCGCAGCATGCAGGCCGCGCTGGCGCAGGCGGGCCTCACGGCCCAGGACGTGCAGCACCTGAACGCGCACGCCACCTCCACCGGCGTGGGCGACCGGGGCGAGCTGGCCGCCATCCGGCGGGTGTTTGGTGCGAACGCGCCGGTGGCCATCAGCTCCACCAAGTCGGCCACCGGGCACCTGCTGGGCGCAGCAGGCGCGGTGGCCGCCATCTTCACGACGCTGGCGCTGCGCGACCAGGTGGTGCCCGGCACGCTGAACCTGCACCAGCCCGATGCGTTGGCCGAGGGGCTGGACCTGGTCGCGCTGCGGCCCCGGCCCATGGCGCTTACGCACGCCATGCTCAACGGGTTTGGGTTTGGCGGCGTCAACGCTACGCTGATCCTGCGGCGCTGGACCTAGGAAGGGTTTAGAGCGGCTAACAAAACTCTTCTGGCGTCGTTGCTGTGTCTTGTCGTACTGCTCGTACTGCCTGCGACACAGCGCCTAGCCAGAACCGCTTCGCTGAGTTTTGGTAGCCGCTCTTAGTTGAAAGCGGTGCGAGGCTGCGTGTCAGAGCACCAGCTCGCCCCGCACGGCCTCGAACGCGGCGAGCGCCGCGTCGCCATCCAGCAGCTCCATGCGGGCCAGTGCGTCCACGTCTTCGACGGTGCTGAACGCCAGGCTGAAGTGCTGGAATCGCCGCCCCGCCAGGGGGCCGTGGTGCAGCACTTCCACGTTGATGTGGCGGGGGTCGTTGCGGATGCGCTCGATGAGCTTGAGCACGGCTTTTTGCGGGCCCTCCAGCTGCTGGCAAAAGCGCTGTCCGTCAAAGATCAGCAGGCCCGTGATGTCCAGTTCGGCATTCACAAAGCGCGCGCGCCCCGCAATTTCGGCCACCACGCTCAGCGGTTGATCGGGGGCGATGGTGCTCACGTAGAGCACCTCATACAGGGCGGGGGATAGATTCATAGATGCAGCCCAATGTAGGGGGCGCAAGGTGCCCGCGCAATGTCAAAAGACATAGAGGCGACAGCGATGGCACATCGCGTGCAGCTTTGTTGCAACGAGCTGTTTCGGCATGATTCCCGTCCCTAGAATCGCTCCTTCATGAACGCCACCTTGCCCGCCCATGTCTGTCCTCCGGCCTGCACCAATTGCCGGCTGCGCAAGACCGGTGCATTCACCGCCGTGAAGCCGGAGGTGCTGGACTTCATCCAGGGCTTTCGCAGCGAGACCATGGCGGTGGAAGCCGGCGGTGCGCTGGTGCGCGAGAACCAGACCAACGCCAAGCTGTTCACGCTGTATTCCGGCTGGGCGTTTCGCTACAAGACGCTGAGCGACGGGCGCCGCCAGATCCTCAACTTCTTGCTGCCCGGCGATCTGGTCGGGTTGCAGCAGGAGTTTGGCGATGTATCGGCGCACGGCATCGAGGCGCTGACCGACTGCTCGCTGTGCGTGTTCCAGAACGACAGCCTGTGGGCGCTGTTCCGCGAACACCCCCGCCTGGGCTACGACATCACCTGGCTGTCGGCGCACGAGGAGGGCCATGTGGACGACAACCTGCTCACCGCCGGCCGCCGCAACGCCACCGAGCGCGTGGCCATGCTGCTGATGCACCTGTACCGGCGGCTCGACCGCATCGGGCTGGTGGAAGACGGGTCGGTGGGCTTTCCGCTCAACCAGCAGCACATTGCCGATGCGCTCGGGCTGTCGCTGGTGCACACCAACAAGACGCTGCGGCGCCTGGCCCAGCTGGGCCTGCACGAGCTGAAAAACGGGCGGCTGCGCCTGCTCAACACCCGCGCGCTGGCGCGCATTGCCGAGTACTACGACACGCCACCCCGGCTGATGCCGCTGTTGTAGCGCCAGGTTTTGGTTCAAATAGGCCGCAAGCGCCTGTCAATCATGCGCTGAAAGCTATTGTTTATGTAGCATTTTGCGCCCCGTAGGCCGCAGCCGATAATCCAGTCAATGCCCGCGCGCCGGGCTTGTGCCGCGCAACCCCCCTTCCATTTTCATGACCCCAATCGACATCCTCATCATGGCGGCCGGCAAAGGCACGCGCATGAAAAGCCGCATCCCCAAAGTGCTGCAGCGCCTGGCCGGGCGCCCGCTGCTGCACCATGTGCTGGACCAGGCTGCACACCTGCAGGCCCGCAGCGCCATCGTCATCACCGGCCATGGTGCTACAGAAGTAGAAGCAGCTACCGCAAGCGCGACTAGCGCTACCAGCACTTTTGACTTGAAATTCGTGCGGCAGGAGCCACAACTGGGCACCGGCCATGCCGTGCAGCAAGCCGTGCCCCACCTGCGGGACGACGGCACGGCCGTGGTGCTGTCGGGGGATGTGCCGCTGACGCAGGCCGACACCCTGCGCGCGCTGGTGGCGGTCAGCGAAGGCGACAAGCTGGCCCTGCTGACGGTGACCCTGCCCGACCCCACGGGCTACGGCCGCATCGTGCGCAACGCCGACGGCGCCGTGCAAGGCATCGTCGAGCACAAGGACGCCACCGAAGACCAGCGCGCTATCACCGAGGTCTACAGCGGCATCATGGCCGTGCCCGCGCGGCGGCTCACGCCCTGGCTGGCGCGGCTGACCAATAACAACGCCCAGGGCGAGTACTACCTCACCGACATCGTCGCCATGGCCGTGGCCGACGGCGTGCCCGTGGTGGCCCACCGCATCACCGACGCGCTGCAGGTGGCGGGCGTCAACAGCCCGCTGCAACTGGCCGAGTTGGAGCGTGCCCACCAACTGCGTCAGGCCCGCGCGCTGATGGAGCAAGGTGTGCGCCTGGCCGACCCGGCCCGCTTTGACCTGCGCGACGACACCCGCACCGGCGTGCGCGGCGAACTGGTCTGCGGCCAGGACGTGGAGATTGACGTGAATTGCGTCTTCACCGGCCGCGTGGAGCTGGGCGAGGGTGTGAGCATTGGCGCCAACTGCTGCATCGCCAACGCGCGCATCGCAGCGGGCGCAGTGATCCACCCCTATACCCACATCGACGGCGAAAAGGCTGGTGCCACGGTGGGCGAGGGCGCGCTGATTGGCCCCTTTGCCCGCCTGCGCCCTGGCGCCCAACTGGGCCGCGAAGTGCACATCGGCAACTTTGTGGAAGTGAAGAACAGCACGCTGGCCGACGGCGCCAAGGCCAACCACCTGGCCTACCTGGGCGATGCCACGGTGGGCGAACGCGTGAACTACGGCGCGGGCAGCATCACCGCCAACTACGACGGCGCGAACAAGCACCGCACGGTGATCGAGGCCGACGTGCATGTGGGCAGCAACTGCGTGCTGGTGGCGCCCGTGACCATTGGCGCTGGCGGTACGGTAGGCGGCGGCAGCACCATCACCAAGAGCACGGCGCCCGGCGCGCTGAGCGTGGCGCGGGGCAAGCAAATCAGCATTGCGAATTGGGCTCGCCCCACCAAACAACCCAAGCCATGAGCGCCCCAGACGCCAGCATCGATCACGAGCTGCAGCAATTGCAGGGATTGCGCGCCGAACTGGCCCGCAGCCAGCAGCAGGTGGCCGACATGGCGGCTGCGCAGGAGGAGTTCTTGCGCGCCGTCTCGCACGACCTGCGTGCGCCGCTGCGGCATGTGACGTCATACGGCACGCTGGTGCGCGAGGTACTGGGCGACCTGCCGCCCGAGGTGGTGCAGGGCGCCGAGGTGCAAGAGGCCCTGGGCTTCCTCGCCACCATGGACCAGTCCGCCCGCCGCATGGGGCTCATGATCGACGGCCTGCACGCCCTGGTGCGTGCTAGCCGTGCGCCGCTGCGCCTGCAGCCCGTGCCGCTGGCCGATGCCGTTGCCCAGGCGCGCGCCACGCTGGCCCCGGCCGAGGCCGGACGCGCGGTGGAATGGCGGGTGGGCACCGATTTGCCCACGCTGTGGGCCGACCCGACGCTGCTGCAGGATCTGCTGGTGCAACTGCTGGGCAACGCCCTCAAGTTCACGCGCTCCGTGGCGCACCCGTGCATCACGGTGTTGGCGGACGCGGCACCCGCAGGCCAGATCGCCTTCACCGCGCAGGACAACGGCGTGGGCTTTGACCCGGCGCGCGCGGGCAGCTTGTTCGGCGTGTTCCAGCGCCTGCACCGCGAGACGGAGTTCGAGGGGGTGGGCACGGGGCTCGCGCTGTGCCGCGCCATTGCACAGCGCCACGGCGCAGAGGTCAGCGCGACGGCGGTGCCGGGCGCGGGTTGCACGGTGCGGGTGCAGTGGCCGGTGAATCCTGCAGTTGCCGCCGACGAGTCCTGAACCTGAACGCAGTGCTGGTGGCTACACCGCCGGCACCAGCGTCGGTTCCATGCACCCCGCCACCTGATTGCGTCCGCCGTTTTTGGCGACGTACAGCGCCGCATCGGCCGCGTCGATCCACGCGCGCAGGCTGCTGTGGCGGTGGTCGGCCGGGGCCACGCCGATGCTGCTGGTGATGCGCAGTTCGGGCAGGCTGCGCAGGCGCACGCCTTCGGTCTGCTCGCGGATGCGCTGGGCAATGGCCAGGGCGTCGCGCGCATGCATGCCGGGCAGCACGATGGCGAACTCGTCTCCGCCGTAGCGCCCCGCGCAGTCACCGGCGCGCACATTGCCTCGCACCACATGCGCCAGTGCGCGGATGACCTCATCACCCACAGTGTGGCCGTAAGCGTCGTTGATCTCCTTGAAATGGTCGATGTCCAGCATCAGCATGCAGGCGGGCTCGTCGGTGGTGTGGTGGCGGCGCAGCGCGGCCTCTGCCTGCTCTTGCCAGTGGCCGCGCCCGAACAGGCCGGTCAGCGCGTCCACACGGCGCAGTTCGTCCAGCATCTGGTTCTGGCGCGCAGACTGCCGGATGAGCTGGTAACTCACGGCGCTGACCGACAGCGTGTGCAGCGACATCACCGGCAGGCAGGCCACCATCACGCGCATGGAGGTCTCGGGCGCCCAGTGCAGCCCCATGACCGCAGTGCTGGCCACACCGGCCGCCAGCATCACCCACAGGGCGCGCACCCACAGTCCCCGGATGCCGGTGGTGATCTTGTCCACCATGGTCAGGGTGAGCAGCATCACGCTGGGCAGCAGGTTGAAATGCATCAGCGGCACCAGCGCGGCGACCAGCGCCGAGTCGATGAGCAGGTTGCGCACCTCGGCGGCGTACGGGTCGGCGGCGCGGCGCGTGAGCAGGTAGGCCACGTGCGGCCACACCAGCGTGGCCAGCAGCAGCACCGTCCAGGCCAGGGGGGATGCTTGCCGCTCCCACAGCACCGTCGCCACCACCATGCCGCCCAGCCCCATGCCCAGGATGCGCAAGGGGTAGATGCGGCGGGGCATCTGGCGGCGGGGCGTCGGCATGGGGGTGTTGGAGAAGGGCGGTGCTGCCACGGGGGCATCCACCGGCCAGGTAGGTTGAAAGTGCGGGGGAGCTTACAACGCCCGGTCAGGCGATACCAGCAAGAAATGACCGTGGTCCATTCCCATCAGTCGCATGGATGACGTTGCTGGGTGGTGGGATGTGCTGCCGGGCCTGTCAGGGGGGGCTGAGGGGCGAGGTGGTGAGAGGGCGCTGTTGAGGATGCAGGTGGTTTTGCTAATAAATTGATAGCGGCCAGCGTATATCAGTCTAGCGCTACCGGCACTTTGGTCTCAAATTTGGCCCGGCGGGTTGCAAAGAACGCCTTCACATTGCGCACGTTGGCGTCGCCGGTGAGCAGCCGCTGCGACAGCGCCAGGTAGCCCGGCATGTCCCGTGTGTGCACTACCAGCACAAAGTCGGGTCCGGGGGAGACGCGCCAGCACTGCTGCACAGCGGCCTCCTGCACGGCGCGGGCTTCGAAGGCGTCGAGTTGCTCGGCCCCCTGGCGGTCCAGCGACACCTCCACGATGCACGCCAGCCCGTGGCCTTGCAGGGCAGCCAGCCGGTCGGGCTGCAGGATGGCCACCTGCCGCTCGATCAGTCCCGCATCGTGCAGGCGCTTGACGCGGCGCAGGCAGGTGGGGGGCGACACGTGCACCTGTTCGGCCAGGGCCTGGTTGCTTTGCGCGGCATCGGTCTGCAACAGGTTGAGCAGTTGCAAATCAATGGCATCGAGTGGTATGGATTCCATTAAAAATCAGAAAATGAACAAAAATTTCATCATTGATGATTGGTGAAATTAAAGTTCATATTTTTCTAAAAATCAATCAATAATTTTTTTTGACGCTGCCTACCATCGCCGCATCCCATCACATTCCAACCAAAGGCAACCACCATGTGCGGCATCGTCGGCGCAGTCTCCACGCGCAACATCGTTCCCATCCTCGTGCGGGGCCTGCAGCGGCTTGAATACCGGGGCTATGACTCCTGCGGCGTGGCCGTGCATGCGTCCAGTCTCGACGCCACGCGCCCTGCCGGCCTGCAGCGCGCCCGCAGCACCGCCCGCGTGGCCGAGCTGCTGGAGCAGGTGAGCACCGAGCACATCGACGGCGCCACCGGCATCGCCCACACCCGCTGGGCCACCCACGGCGCGCCCGCCGTGCACAACGCCCACCCGCATTTCAGCCACGGCACGGGCGCGGACGCCCATGCGCACGCCGCAGGCCGGGTGGCGCTGGTACACAACGGCATCATCGAGAACCACGAAGAACTGCGCGCCCGCCTGCAGGCTCGTGGCTACGTGTTTGCAAGCCAGACCGACACCGAGGTCATTGCCCACCTGGTGGACAGCCATTACAGCGGCGACCTGTTCGACGCCGTGCGGGCCACCGTGGCCGAACTGCATGGTGCCTATGCCATCGCGGTCATGCACAAGGACGAACCCCACCGCGTGGTGGGGGCACGTGCGGGGTCTCCGTTGATCCTGGGCGTGGGCAAGGACGCCACCGGCGCCTCGTCATCGCGCGAGCACTTTCTGGCCAGCGACGCCATGGCCCTGGCGGGGGTCACCGACCAGATCGTCTATCTGGAAGAGGGCGACCTGGTGGACCTGCAACTGGGCCGCTACTGGATCGTGGGCAAGGACGGCAATGCGCTAACCACCGGGCAGCGCCCCGTGCGCACCGTGCAGGCCCACAGCGGCGCTGCCGAGCTGGGGCCGTATCGCCACTACATGCAAAAGGAAATCTTCGAGCAGCCCCGCGCGATTGCCGACACGCTGGAAGGCCTGGCCGGCATCGTGCCCGAGCTGTTTGATGGTGCGGGCCAGCATGGTGAGCCCGGCGCTGCTGCTTGGCGCGTGTTCAAGGAAATCGACAACGTCTTGATCCTGGCCTGCGGCACCAGCTACTACAGTGGCTGCACCGCCAAATACTGGCTCGAAGAAATCGCCGGCATCCCCACCCAGGTCGAAGTGGCCAGCGAATACCGCTACCGCACCAGCGTGCCCAACCCGCGCACACTGGTCGTCACCATCAGCCAAAGCGGCGAAACCGCCGACACCCTGGCGGCACTGCGCCATGCGCAGTCGTTGGGCATGCACCACACACTCACCATCTGCAACGTCGCCACCAGCGCCATGGTGCGCGAATGCAAGTTGGCCTACATCACCCGCGCTGGGGTCGAGATTGGCGTGGCCAGCACCAAGGCCTTCACCACGCAGCTGGCAGGCCTGTTCTTGTTGACGCTGGCCCTGGCGCAGAGCAAGGGCCGCCTGAGTGAAGAGCAGGAGGCCGCCCACCTCAAGGCCATGCGCCACCTGCCCGTGGCCCTGCAGGCCGTGCTGGCGCTCGAACCCCAGCTCATCAGCTGGGCCGAAGACTTTGCGCGCATGGAAAACGCGCTCTTCCTGGGCCGGGGCCTGCACTACCCCATTGCGCTGGAAGGCGCGCTCAAGCTCAAGGAAATCAGCTACATCCATGCCGAGGCCTACCCAGCCGGCGAACTCAAGCACGGCCCCCTGGCCCTGGTGACCAGCGCCATGCCGGTGGTGACGGTGGCGCCTAACGACGCCCTCTTGGAAAAGCTGAAGAGCAACATGCAGGAGGTGCGCGCCCGCGCCGGCGTGCTGTACGTGCTGGCCGACGGCGACACCCACATCGAAAGCAGCGAAGGCATCCACGTGATCCGCATGCCCGAACACTATGGCGCATTGAGCCCGCTGCTGCACGTGGTGCCACTGCAGCTGCTGGCATACCACACGGCCTGTGCGCGGGGGACGGATGTGGACAAGCCCCGGAACTTGGCCAAGAGCGTCACGGTGGAGTGACGGGGCGGATGGGGGAGAGCCATAATGGGATCGCCTCTATCCTGAAACTCCACTCTGATGCGTGTCACCCAACGTCTTAAAGCCACTTGGAGTGGCGTCGGCAGCCATGTGGTTGTTCTGAGCCACGGGTTTGGTCTGGATCAGACATCGTGGTCCGACCTGCGGCCAACCTTGGATGCACGGTTTCATGTGTTGTCCTATAACTTGGCCGGTTGTGGAGACGACGGGGCCAGCAGTTATCACCGCGACATGCATAACTCGCTCTTTGGTTATGCAGATGATTTGCTGGCTCTGCTGGACGATGCGCAGGTGCAAAAGGTCAGCTATGTGGGGCACTCTGTCAGTGGGATGATTGGCATGATTGCAGCAGTGGCCAGGCCGGATTGTTTCCAGCGCCTGATTCTGTTGCAGCCATCGCCGCGCTACCTCAACGATCCAGATGCCGGGTATGTGGGTGGCTTCGAGCAGGGCGATCTGGATGCTTTGTATGAGGCGATGGCCATGAGCTACCAGACATGGGCTGCTGGCTTTGTTCCGATGGTGATGGGGGTGGACGATCAGCACGTGTTGTCGCGGTTCAGCGAGACGCTCTTCAAGATTCGCCCTGACATCGCGCGTCACATTCTGAGAATGATTTTCCAGTCTGACCACCGCGTCATCGTCCCGCGAGTGCCAGTGCCCACTCATTTCATCCATAGCCGCAAGGATGTGGCCGTGCCTTTGGACGTAGCGCGGTGGTTGCATGCGCATTTGCCGGGTAGCACTTCGGAAACGCTGGAGCTGGAAGGCCACATGCCTCACCTCACGCAGCCTGTGGTCGTACTGGACGCCCTGATGCGTCAACTCTCCCGCGAATAGATCTTGCCCATGACCTCCCCCCATTCGACGCCAGACGATGCCCTGATCGCCTTCCTGCAGGGAGTCAGTGTGCAGTCCCAGTGTCGACTGGCTCTAGCATTGTGGCAGCGAGCGCCCGATGAGGTTGTCCCCCTGTGCAGCGTGCCAAACATCGCGCTGAGTCATACACCCGTCTGGCGCTGGCGGTTGCCGGTATCTCCAAAAACTGGCACACATGCTGTTCAGCGTCTGTCCCGCAAGGAGTTGCCCAGCTTGGTCACTGCGGGCTTGCCGTTCAGTCCGGGTCTTGCGTTATACGTCGATTGCAGTGCGTTTGGCCGGATGGCGGGGGGCGGATTCGTGCTGATATGGGATGAGGCCACGGCATTGTCTGATGGTTTTGCGGATGCAGACCTTGTTGGAGGAGAGGCCACTGTGCAGTGGTTGCGGCCTGTATATGCCCAATTGGTAGATGCGCGGCAATGGGAGGAGCAAAACGCGGAATCGGCGGCGCAGTTTCATCATGTGTTCGACAGTGTCCCGCAGGGAATCGTGGTGTTGTCCGCGCGACATCCGCAAGCGCAGATCAACGCAGCTGCAGCGGCCCTGCTGGGTCTGTCTGCGGGATGGGTGCCGGCCGAGGTTCTGGCCCAAGCCATGCGGGCCACCCGTGAGCGTTGCGACAATGCGGCCGAATTGGAGCAGGCCTATGCTCCTTTGCAGAGCGATTTGGACGCAGAGCTGGTCGCCCGCTGGTTTTTGGATGATTGTGTGTGGCGTGTGGACACGCATCCCATCCTCCAGAGCGGACACAAGGGGCGGGTTTGGTTGTTTCATGACATCACGCCACAAGTTCGACTGGAGCGTGTTCTGCGCATGGAAGCCAACCACGATCCGTTGACCGGACTTTTCAACCGCCGTGCCTTTTTCGACCGTGCCCAAGTGGCCTTCCAGCTACCATCTCCAGGCCCCAGCGACGGGCACCGCCTTGCGCTCGTGATGCTGGACATTGACCACTTCAAAGCGGTCAACGACCTGTATGGACATCCTGCGGGAGATATGGTGCTCAAAGAGGTGGCCCGCCGTGCGAAGTCCGTCTTGCGTGACGGTGATGTCTTGGCCCGTTACGGGGGAGAGGAGCTCATCGTCCTCCTGAACGTCATCAGTAGCGACACAGCCCGCGCTGCCGCCGAGCGCTTGCGAACGGTGATGGATACGGAGCCAGTGCAGGTGGGGGACCAGGCGATCACGGTCAGCGTCAGTGTGGGTCTCGCGCTCCGAAGCAGTGGGTCCGAGACGCTATTGCAGACCATTGAACGGGCCGATGCGAATCTCTACCGGGCAAAGCGACAGGGTCGAAACCGTGTGGTGGATGATGCTGATTGATACCCTCAGGGATTGCATCGCGCGCAGTGGCGCGGATCGGCCCGTGCGATCTTGTTCACCCTGGATTGGTACTCGCAGCGTGGGCAGGACCACACCTCAGCGCGGCAGGATGCGGTAGGCCGTCCGCAGGCAGAGCAGGCAAGCCCCGGTATGCGTTCGGTGACCCAGTAACCTGGGGCGTTGCAGGTTGGGCAGCGCGACTGCAGTCGCTGTAGCAAGTCATGCGCAGCTTGCTCGATGAGGTGCATGCGGGTGGGGTTGGCAAAGGCCCTCAGGTCCGTCTCCACAAAGACCTGGCGGTTGCTGGCCTGGGCTTGGCAGGCATCGAAGCAGTGCCGCAGCCGGTCCCAGTCCGCGATGCCTTTGTGCATGCGGGTATCGTCCTCGCTCTCCGGGCGCAGCACCAGCCGGTGCTGCGGGAAGCCCTCGCGCTGCGCAAATGCCTCCACGGCACTCCAGTCATCGCTCAGCAGGTGCCCGCTGCGCGCAGGCCCTTGTGCCATGCCGACGACTTCGATGCCCATGCGGTCGTCCAGCCAGGCGATCAGCTCCACGTTCCAGGGCACCATTCCTGTGAACGGATCGGGACCAAAGCTGCCCTCGCTGGCCAGGCCGGCATCGAGGCCGGAGAGCTCCATGCCCTTGCGGGCTTTGCGCCGTGCTGCATCCAGTTGCGAGCCCGCACGTGCCGTTTCGCGGGTGAAGGTGCCCAGCAGGTCGGTATCGAACCCGCTGACATGTTCAATCGTGCAACCCAGACCCGGCTCCAGCGCGGGCGCGATGACCCGCTCCTTGCCATGCTGGGTCAGCAAGGCGATGCAGCGGTCTGCATAGGGGCGTGCACTGGGGTGCATCACCAGTTCTCCGTGTGCAGCGGCTCCCAGACACCCTGGTCATAGCGCATCAGGTCGGCGCCTTCCCACCGCCAGAGGTGCAGCCACCCGTGGTCCACCAGTTGCTTGACGACGGCATGTTGATTTATCACTGCGTCGATGGACTGGCGGGGCGCATCAATCACCACGGTCAACCTCAGCGGTTCGTGGGCCCAGCGCTTCCCGTCGTGCACCGACTGCTGCGACAGGCCGATGCGCAGATCGCCGCCGTTGCCTTCAAAGACGCCGATGTTTCCGCCCACCACGTTGTGCAGCACTTTGTTGCCGCTCCCCAGCCGTGTGGGGTCGCAGGTGGATGCGTGGTACTGCCAGTTGATCCAGTGGGTGACCAGCATGGGCGCGGTCATGAGCGCTTCCAGCAGGCTGCCGTCGGGGTCTCTCTGGGCGTCATAGTCGTGCAGAAAGCTGCGTCCTTGTAGCGCAGCGCCCAGCGTCCTGTGCCGGGGTGCGATGACGAAGGCTGCGTTGCCCGCCAGGCCCCATTCCGGGCGTGTCTGGGCGCCATCGTTGGCGCGCCTGCGCAATTGCTTCAGCAAATCGTCGTGCGGTGTCCGTGGGTCGATGTGCAGGTGCGGTGCTCGTTCTCTGCGGACCTGGTCACTGGCATGGTGCAGCACCGGCCGCAGGCTGTCCCACCGTTGGCGAGCGGCTGGGAGCAGCAGGTCCAGGTCAAAGCCCTCGATCTCATCGGTTGTGGTGTTGTGCAGGGCCGCCACGAAGGCTGTGGACTCCGGAATGGCGATGCCTTGTTCCGCCAAGCCCGTACGCACGGCAGGTTCGTTCAGCAGTTGTGCCAGGCTGCGGGCGCTGACTTCGCCGGTCTGGCCGCAGCATGCGCCGCAATCCAGCGCTGCCGCATGGGCGTTGTTGGCCGACTGGCTGCCATGCCCTACCAGCAGTACCAGGGGCGCCAGATATCCGTCCAGCCCCATGGAGCGCAGCACCCGCGCTGCCAGCGACACCTTGGCGCCGATGTCCAGCCCCGTGAGCTGGGGCCGGCACAGGGGGCGATAGCGCGCTGGCAAACCTTCCAGTGCATCGTTGGCCCTGGCTTGCCGGGAGGGCCGCAGCCACTGGCCCAGCTTACCCGCATAGCCCACGCCCGCCGCTTCAACGAACGAGAAAGCCGCCCCCGGCCAGCGGCTGGCAGACAGCCATTGGTCGGCCAGCGCAAAGCGCCTGGAGCGTGCGTTGGTAGCTGCTTCTTGCAGCGTCGCATTAGTCTGCAACGCCCCAGTGGTGGACGGAACGATGCAGTCAGTGGCTTCTACTGCGGGTGCCAACAGGCCCGGCAGGTGGGGCGTGCGAGCGCTGGTGCCCAGCGGTGTGTAGGCGAGGGGCAGGCCAAAAAATCCCGCGAACCCGATGGTCTGTACGGCGGGCCAGATGGCCTCCAGGGACCGCCGTAGTGGCTCGCTGCGCACATCAATACAAAAAGCGGCTTGCACCTCGATCTCGTGCTGGTTGGGCGGGGCACTGCCGGCACCGAGCAGCCGCTGAGCCAACTGGCGCTGGTAGCCGACTTCCAGAGCTACATGCCACACTTCGTCGACCAGCAGAGCCTGCTCTGCCCGTTGCAACAAGGCGGGGGCCTGGCCCCAGGCCTGTTGCAGCGCCTGGAAGGCATGGGTGCCTGCGGCATCGTCCTTGCAATGCAGCAGAACGGCGCCCCACGCCAGGCGGATCGCCAGCAACTCCCGCAGGTGCGGGTCGGTCGTCTGGTTCAGGTGGGCCTGCCAGCCTAGATAGGCGCACCACGAAGCCCAGCCATTCACCGTCAGCAGCACCGACTCCAGATAGTCTGGCCACACCGCCTTGGGAAGGCGCAGCCTGTGCAGTACCCAGCGTTCGGCGTCTTCCCGGGTGGCGGGCAGAGCCTCCAAGGCCTCGGCGAGGTGTGGCAAGCCCATCAGCAGGCCGATGGAGTGGTCGTGCTGCAGAGTCTCGCGCCAGAACGCATACAGGCCCTCTGACCGCTGGGGCTGCCAGTCCGCCTGTGTCTGGTCGAAATACGCGGCACAAGTCTGGCTCACCTGGTGGGTGATGGCCTGGCGCCAGGACAAGCGGGTGTGGCGGTGGGGGGCGTTGTCCAGCACATCGATCAGCAGCGGCAATTGCTCCACAGGCTGGGTGTTGTGTAGGGCCTGTACGCAGTCTTCTGCCGTCAACCCGCAGGCTTGCGCCTGAGGCACCTGGCGGATCGCCTGATCAAGGTCCTGGGCGCTGATGCGTCCTTCCGTCCACGCTTGCAGTTGCCGATCGCGCGCGGGAAAGACCTGAATGCCGCCCAGCGCTGCCATGCGCGCAGCCACCCGGCGCACCGGCATGCCGATGCGCGCCCAGTGCGGGTTGACTGCAATGGCACGGTCCAGGGGCCAGGCCGGCGCGATAGCCTGGCACGCTTGTGCGCAGGCGGTGTCGATGTCGTTGTGCGAGGCCGGGTGCTGCGCGGCGTGCGTGGGCGTTGGCGCCGCGAGCTCCTCGGTGGGGCAGTCGGTCATTGATTCCATCATGGTGTTCTCCGGGTGCAGTGCGGTTCAGGGGGCGGCTCTTTGCAACGGAGTGCCCGGTACACGGGAGACAGCGTCACGCGGGGCAGGGGGTGTCCAGGCCGTGGGCCAGATGTACAGGGCCAGCCGGGTGTACGCCTCGTCGATGTAGAACCCCGCATAGCTCCACCGGCGCCACGTCCGCAGCATGTGGGGCTGCCTTTGCAGCAGCGCCAGAAAGAGGTAAAGGCCTAAAAGTCCGATAAGTGCCAGCCACCCCAGCACGTGCGCCGGAGCATCGCGCAAGCCCAGTGGCACATGGTGGATGGCAACCGCCGCTGCGGTGAGGCCTGCCACCATCACCAACCCCGCCAGGCTGTGCCAGGCCGCAGTCTTGGCGCTGGCCTGGCCCTGAGGCGACCAGAGCAGCGGTGCCCAGGCCAGCCCCAGCACGGCAGACCACCATGCGGGCCAGGGCGCATCCGCCGCCAAGTTCAGCACCACCAGCACGGTGGCCGTGGCGGCGACGGGTGCCAGCGCCAGGCTGATGGCTGTGGGCGGGGTTGCGCTGTGCATGGCCTGCAGCCGGGCTTGCCGAACCGCGTTGGACGCCGACAGAAACACGTGGGCCTTGTACAGCGAGTGGCCCACGAGGTGCAGCGCAGCCAGTGTGTACAAGCCCAGCCCGCATTCGAGCAGCATGAACCCCATCTGCGCCACGGTAGACCAGGCCAGTCGCACCTTGATGCTGATGCGCGTCAGCATCACCATGCCAGCAAGTACGGCCGTGGCCAGCCCAAAAATGACCAGCACGACGCGGGCAGTGGCTGCGTTTTCCAGCAAGGGGGAGAACCGTATCAGCACGAACCCGCCCAGGTTGACCACGCCTGCGTGCAGCAGTGCAGACACCGGCGTGGGCGCCTCCATCACCTGGATCAGCCAGCCATGTACGGGCAACAAGGCCGTCCGCAAGATCACGGCCAGGGTCAGCAACACCGCGCTGGCGTGCAGCAACGGGGACATGCCGTTGCGTGCGATGTGCGCCCACAGGGCCGACAAAGAACCGCTGCCGACTTCCAGCCAGGCCAGTGCCGCCGCACCGACCAGCAGTACGTCGGCCACCCGGTCCGCCATCTGCTTTTTGTGGGCGGCCAGGCTGGCAAAAGCCCGGTCGGGGTAGAAGCACAACAGGTGTTGCAGCGCAATGCCCACCAGAGCCCAGGCGATGGCCAGGACGATCCAGTGGTCTGCCAGCAGCAGCATATGCACGGCAGCCAGCACACCCGCCAGTGCTGCCATGTAGCGCGGCTGGCCGGGCTCTCCCTCCAGGTACCGCGCAGAAAACGCTGCGATGACGGTGCCAAGCAGTTGCACCAGAACCCCCATGCACAAGCCCATCGGCGAGGCCCTGAGCCAGCCTGCGTGGTCCAGACGGCCGATGCCGGCCATGGCAGCAATCGCCGCCAATACAGAACCTGCCAAGGCGGCACCAGACAGGACCAGCATCCAGCGCCACAACGTGGCAACCGAGCCTTTGTGGCACAGCGCCAGCGCCATGGCGGCCAGCATGAGCATGCCCGGTGCCCATGCGCTGGCGTGGGACAAAACGTGAAGAAATGGCATCACTCAACCTCCAGAAACAAGACTGGGGGCGATGATGCTGCGGGGTTATTGTTCTGTAAAATACATTGAAAAGAACAAAAAAATACTAAAAATAGAACAATGAGACTCGATCAACTCAACTTCAACCACCTGTTCTACTTTTGGCGTGTGGCCAAGCTGGGGCACCTCACCCAGGCAGCGCAAGAGCTGCACACGTCCCAGTCTGCGGTGTCCACCCAGATCCGGCAGCTGGAAGAGCGCCTGGGCGAAGAGCTGTTTTTGCGAGAAGGCCGCCGCCTGCTGCTGACCGACACCGGGCAACTGGTGCTGGCATATGCCGAGAACATCTTCGGACTGGGTCAGGAAATGCTGGGGCGCCTGCAGGGCAGCGCGTCGGGGGTGACCCGGCTGCGCGTGGGCAGTGTGGCAACGTTGTCCCGCAACTACCAGGAGAACTGGATCCGCCCCTTGCTGGCCGACCCGTCCGTGGTTCTGACGCTGGAGTCAGGACTACTGGAGGGGTTGATTACCCGCCTGGTGCAGCACCAGCTGGACGTGGTGCTGGCCAATGAGTCAGTGCCTTCCGACTCCGAGCGCCCCTTGCACTGCCAATTTCTCGGCAGCCAGTCCATCTCGCTGGTCGGCCCTGCCAGCGTGTGGCAATCCCGCTCGTTACGCATACCTGAAGATCTGGAGGGTATGGAGGTGGCGCTGCCTGGCCCCCGTCATGCGCTGCGCGCGCAGTTTGAAGCCCTGTGTGCATCGGCCGGGGTAACGCCCCGGTTGCGCGCCGAGGTGGATGACATGGCCATGCTGCGCCTGATCGCCCGTGACAGCGGCTGGCTGACCGTGCTGCCCGAGGTGGTGGTTCAGGACGAGTTGCGCACGGGCATCCTGGTCAAGGTGGGCTACTCCGCCGGGCTGCAGGAGCATTTCTACGCCATCACCACCCGGCATCGGCACCGTATCGAGGTGCTGGAAACCCTGCTGGAACGTTCGTCGGGCCGCATGGGGCCGTCCTGACAGACCCTGCTGGGATTCGTCAAAAGTTTGCCCCACGAAAAAAGCCCCGCAATGGGGGCTCGTTCAGGGGCGATGCAATGTGAGGCGGGTGCGCCGATGACACCTTCGCGCCGCCGCAGGGGATGCGCCCGGCGGTGGCGTCCGAAACGCCCGCATCGGCTTGCATTACATGGCGTTGCCGATTTCGCCGTGGGAGATCTGGCCTGTGCGAACAGCTTCTGCGGCCTGGGCACGCACGGCAGCGCGGTCGGCGGTGGATTGGTAGGTGGCAACACGCGAGCCAGCAGGTTCCATGCTGTGTGTTTTGGCTTCTACCACGGCCTCTGCGCGGACTTCGGCGCGGGTGCGCTGGGTTTCGAATTGGGTGGCGAACTGCGAAGCATCGGCTTCATCAGCGTGGGCGCCCAACGAGGCGAAAGCGGCAACAGCAGCGATGGAGAGGAAGCGTACGGTCTTGTTCATGATGCAAATCCTTGAATAAAAAAGCGTCTCAAAAAAAGCTGGCGTGAATTGCACAAAGTGCTTACGAAAAATGACTTCACTCCGGGTTCGGTGAGTCGCCTGAAGGGTTCGGCTCATCGATGGGATTAACTGTACGCCGATGGTGTTCAATTAAAAACTACTGAGTTTTTAATTGACTATTCTGGTATTCGAAATAATTGGGCTGAGATCTGAATGCACTGAGCGGCGATCTCTGCATGCCTTGCGGCAGCCGTGGCGGGTCAGTGCTTGCTGCGCGCCTTGCGTGCTGGACGGGGGGCGGGGGTGGGGGGCTTGTGGCTCGCCTGATCCAGCCACAGCAACGTGTCCATATGCGCCATGAAGTGGCGCAGATAGTCCGGAGACAGGGTGCGCATCAGGCTGAGGGAGCGAAGCACCAGCTTGTGCGCGTTGAGGGGGCCCGCATTCTCCGGCCCTCGGTGCAGGGCCTGTACCACCTGCTGCTCCGCCGCGATGTGCGACCAAGCCTTGCTGAACTGGTGCACGCTTTTGAGCGCGGGCAATGGAGCGCTGTCCACGGCAAACGGGTTGTCCCCGGCGGCGTTGTGCCGGGGCATTCCCAAGGACTGATTCAGTTGTGCCAGTGCGGAGCCTGCGTTGGCATGGCGTTCGTGGCGGGTTGATGGCGTGGTACGGGGCGGCTTCTGGGGGTAGCTCGCCAGCGCGGCTTCCAGCTTGTGCGCCAGCAGCCGCTGCACGGCGGGCGGCTGGCCGGGCAGGCGGCGTGCCAGCGTCTCCAGATAGTGGAAACGCACGGGGTCGTGATGGTGTGCGCCTGCTGCGCGCAAGGCCTCCAGGCGGGGATCGGTCATGGGGCGCGGGGGGACTCGGCCGGCCGTTGAGGCGCGGCCTTGGGGACGGGCGCCATCTCCACGCGGCGGTTTTGTGCACGGCCTTTTTCGTCGCTGTTGTCAGCCACGGGTTGTTCGGCCCCAAAGGCGGCCGCGAACACCTGGGACGACGGCATGCCTTCATCAATCAGCGCCCGGGTCACGGTGAGTGCGCGCTGGGCCGACAGCTCCAGGTTGTCCGCAAAACGTTTCTGGCTGCCGCGCAGCAACGCGGTGTTGTCGGTGAAGCCGCTGACCATGAGCATTTCATCGCGCTCGCGCAAGTACACCCCCAATGGCTGGACCAGGCTTTTGAGTAACTGTCGTCCCTCGGTACGCAGTTCGTCCGAGCCGGTCGCAAACAGCACACTGCCGCTGATGCCAATGCGTCCGTTGTTCACCGTCACGCGCCCAGCAGCCAGCGGAACGGCCAACGCCTTTTCGAGCGCCATGCGCCGCTGCTCTTCCATCTGGCGCTTTTGCACTTCTTGCTGCAGGCTGGCCACCAGGTCAATCTGCACCACCAGCACGCCGACGAGGATCAGCACAAAAGCACCCAGCAGCCCCGCCATCAGATCGCCGAAGACGGCCCAAACCGGGGCTGTCTGGTCGGTGGCATCGTCCAGAGTGTCGTCCACGCCGATCACGCAGGCACCCCTTGTTCTGCCGTGGCACGGCCATGGAGTCGGCGCAGGTCTTCCACGATGCCTTGTTGTGCGCTGATGCTCAGGTCGATCACCTCGCGGGCCTGTGCCACGTAGTAGGCCAGCTGCTCGTCGCTGCGGCCCATGGACTCGCGAAGCGCGCCCTCCATGCCTTGCAGGCTCTCCACCAGCTTGTCGTTGCTGGCGCTGAACAGGCCCACGCCGTGCTGGAAGGATTCACCGAGGCTGGACAACTCGATGGCGCTGGCTGCCACTTGCGCAGCGACCTCGTCCACCTTGTCTGCCTGTGCGCCCAGGGCCTGTGCAAACTGCTGGCCCGCCTGCTCCAGTACCTGGGCGGCCGAGCCCACCAGGGCGTCAATGGCCGCGCGCTGCTGCACAGCAGCTTCGTTCACGGATTGCAGCAGTGTGCCCAACTGGTGCGTCATGGCCGTGCGCTCGGCCAGTGCGAGGTTGTCGCGTTCGCCCAAGCGTGTCATTTCCTGCCGCAACTGGGTGATGACTTCGGCTGCCGCCTGTGGCACGTCGGAGGCGGTCTGCAGCAGGCGCGTGAGCGGTGCTTCCAGCGCAGCGCCGAGGGTGGCCAGGTGCTCTGCCACGGCGGCTTGCAGGGTCTCCAGGCGGTCCACGGCCGCCTGGCCGCGTACGGCTTCGGCATCGCGCAGGGCGACCAGCTCATCGCGCCACACCTGGGTCAGTGCCTCCATGCGCTGGCCCTGGGCTTGCATCCACTGGGTTTCGGTGTCGATGCGTGTGCGCAGCAGCGCGTCGGATTGCTCCATCAGCGCAGTGGTGCTGCCCAAGGTGCGTTCCACCTGGGCGTTCAGTTGCTGGCTCACCTGTGTGGCAGTCTCCTCCAGCGTTTGCACCAGGGCGCGTTGTTGTTCCACGGTCTGGGTGGCGGCGCGCTGCCATTCGGCGCTGAGCGTGTGCGCCAGGTTCTCCAGGGACTGGCTCCAGTCTGCCAACCGTTGCGTGTCGGCGTCGCGCTGTGCTTGCTGGGCATCGGCGGTTGTGGTTTGCAACGCAGCCAGTAAGGCCTCTGAGCGTTGTTCGAAGGCGCTGCTGGCGGATTGCAGGTGGTGCTCGATCTGCTGGGCGGCTTGGGCGAGTGCCGCGCTGGTGGCCTGGTGTTGTTCGGCAGTCTGTGCCCCGGCGCTCTGCCATTCGCCGCTGATTGTCTGGGCCATCTGGTGCATGGACTGGGTCCAGTCGGCAAGCCGTTGCGCGTCCGCAGATCGTTGCGCACCGTGGGCCTCGGCCACGGTGGCTTGCAGCGTGGTGACCAGTGCTTCGGCCTGCTGTGCAAAGGCCTGGGTGGTGGCCTGCAATTGCCGGTCCATCTGCTGTGCTGCGCGCTCCAAGGCCTGGCCCACCTCCTGCTGTTGGGTCAGGGTGTGGGTGCCTGCACGCTGCCATTCAGCGGCGAGGTTGCGGGCCATGTCCTGCATGGTGTGCTCCCAGCCTTGCAGTCGCCGCTGGTCCACCTCCGCCTGGGCGGCCTGTTGCTGTGCGGCTGATGCGTGCAGGGAGTCCACCAGGGATTTCGAGCGGTCGTCAAAAGCCTGCGTGAGTGTTTGCAATGCGCCCTCGAACTGGGTTGCCAGTGCGCCCTGCGTGCTCGTCTGCTGGTCGAGCGCCTGGGCCCAGGTGTCGGCCACCTTGCGTGCGGTGCCCTCCCATTGCGCGCTGAGGTTTTGCAGCTGCTGACTGGTGTGTTCTCGCAGCCGCTCGTGGGTACGCTGGGACTCTTGTGCCAGCCTCGCCATGGCCTGTTCCACCACCGGGCGCATGGCGGCAGTGGCCTGCTGGGCACTGGTGCTCAGGCTGTCTTGCAGCGATGCGCCCACGGCCTGCGCCAATTGGGTGTAGGCGGCAGAGGCCTCTTTGTGAAACCCCTGCTGTTGCGCCAGCAGCTGGTCGTTGAGCTGGCTGTGGCGGCGCTCCAGCCCCTCCATCATGGCTTGCAGGCGGTCGGCAATCAGCGGCAGGGCCTGGGCCTGCGCTTGCAGGGCCTGCAGGGTGTCCTCCCGCCGTTGGGCGGAAGAGAAGGCACGGAACAGCGTGGGGATGCGTGCATCCAGCTGGCGGACCGACTGCAGCCGTTCACGGCGGCTCAGGGCGGACAACAGGCCCAGCGCGGCCGACGTAGCCACCCCCGCGACGGACGTCCCAAACGACAGGCCCAGTCCCTTGATGGGCGCAGCCAGTGCGTTGCGGATGGATTCCAGGTTGCCAGAGGCCTCCAGGGCGAACACGGCACCGTGGAACGTCACCACCATGCCCACAAAGGTGCCCAGCATGCCCAGCATCACCAGCAGTCCCACCAGGTAGGGCGTGAGCGCGGGGCCCGGCAAGGCCACTCTCTCGCCTTCGATGCGTTGCCGAACCGGGTGGCGCAGTGCCGGGTCCAGTCTTTCCAGCCAGGCCTCCAGCGCAGGAGGCTCTTGATGGGCGTCGAGCGCGCGCGTCAGCGAGGCGGTGGCCGCGCGATACCGCATCAGCTCCCAGGCTCCCAGCAGGTAGGTGGCGGCGATCATCACCGTCATTGCCAGTGCCAGCGGGCTGTGGCCTATAAAACCCCAGCCCACCCAGCCAGCGGCCGCGAGGCCTGTGGCAAAGATGGCTGTCATCACACTCTTGTTCATTCCTGTTGTCCTGTCGTGTCGTTCTGGGCCGCTTCCAGCAGTCCCGTGATCGGTTCCATGCGCGTTTGCAGCTCTGCGGTGAGCAGGGCCTGCATGTCGCGTTCGAAGGCCCACAGCCAGCCTCCTGCCTGCCGCCAGCGCGCAGGCTCATCGGTCAGCCCCTGGGCTGTCAGCCGGTGCTGGTGTTGCCGATGGCGGTGCGCCAGTCGGCGCTCCAGGTGCGCGGGGAGCAAGGCCCACAGCCGCTGCTCGCGCGGTGCCAGCATGTGCTCCATGACGGCGTCCAGCGCCGCTACCTGGCGCAACTTGGGGGTACTCTGTGCGATCGCTTGGCGCACTTGAGCCCTCAGGGGCTGCAGCCGCAGCTCCATCTGCTTTTGCCGGTCCAGATAGCGTGGCGCATGGGTGGCGAAATCCGTCTCCACCATCGGGTCGGGCTCTTCCACGGGCGTGTTGTCCGCCCGGGCCCGCAGCGGTTTGGGTGCAGCGGGCCTGGTGGCCAGTTGGCCTTCGAGATCGGCCCGAACCTTCGCTACCAGGCCGGCGAGTGCCGTCATGTTCAGCACCATGGGTGGGCGTTGTGCACTGCCTGCCTGCGATGGCAGGGTCTCGATCGCGTGTAGCGCCCGGCTGAGCTGGACGGCGTCCACGGTTCCCAGCCATTGGCTCAGCTGCTCTGCCACGTCGGGGGGCTTGACGGCTGGCACCGGACGCGCGGCCCGCTCACTGGCTTCCCGCGTCCATTGCTGGAGCAGGACCACGAGGGCTGAGCTGTTGAGTCGGTGGTGTTGGGTCATCCCGCGAAGGCTGTGCACTGGGTGGGCACGGCCGAGCGGGAGGGTCCGGCGGCGCGTGCATAGGGGAACGGGTCCCCATAGGCAAAGCCTGCTATTTTCGCAGGAACGCAAGGCTGATCGGCCGGTCAGCGTCCGGCGTTGCAGCTGTTACACGACGGAAAGAGCGCCATGCGGCGCCCAGAGGCCCGGCCGCTGGGCCTTTTGGAGGCTCCAGGGCTTCAATTAGAGAGAGGCAGAGAGAGGCCTCAGGCCAAGGCCTTTGCGGCCTCAATACGTTTCCAGGTGCAGTCGGCCTTCGCGCTGCAGCGTCGCGCCCAGGACCTCCCAGCTCAGCCCTGCCTCTTGGGCAATGTCACGCAGTGCCATCACCACGCCTTCTTCCATGCCCTTGAGGCCGCAGACGTAGAAGTGGCTGTTGTCATCGCGCAGCAGGGCCAGCAGGTCGGCGGCGCGCTCGCGCATCAGGTCTTGCACATAGCGCTTGGGCTGCCCGGGCGTGCGGGAGAAAGCCAGGTTGATGTCGATGAAATCCTTGGGCAGGCTTTGCAGTGGGCCGAAGTAGGGCAGTTCCTGCTGCGTGCGTGCGCCGAAGAACAGCAAGAGCTTGCCGCCCTCAAACTTGCCGCTGTTGCGTAGCCTGCGCCGCCACTCGGTCATGGCGCGCATGGGAGCGCTGCCGGTGCCGGTGCAGATCATCACGATGTGCGATCGCGGGTGGTTGGGCATGAGGAAGCTGCTGCCGAACGGCCCCACCACCTGCACCTTGTCGCCCACCTTCAGATCGCACACATAGTTGGAGGCAACGCCTCGCACAGGGTTGCCATCGTGGTCCACGGTCACGCGCTTCACGGTCAGCGCCAGGTTGTTGTAGCCGGGGCGTTCGCCGTTGCGCGGGCTGGCCACCGAGTATTGGCGCGCGTGATGGGGTTTGCCCAGCGCATCGGCGCCCGGCGGGATGATGCCAATCGATTGCCCTTCCAGCACGGGGAGCGGCATGCTGCCGAAGTCGAGCACCACATGGTGGGTCTCGCTCTCAAAACCCGCCTCGGTGCAATTGAAGTTGCCGACCACGGTGGCTGTGGTCGGGTTTTTGGGCGGAAAAAGATTGGTGTAGGGATGGGCTGCAGACCAGGGCGGTACCGTGGCTCCGTACTGTGCGGAGCGAAACACCTGCGTGCCCGGCTCAGCAGGCGCTTCTGGGGCTTGCTGCAGCGCCGTTACCTCTGTGGCGGGCTCTCCGCCTGCTGCGACCAGTTCATGGGGAGCAAGCTCGCCCGGCAGTTCTTCCCAGCTGAACTGCTCTTCAATGCTGTAGGCCCTGCCCACCGGCACCGCGCGCCAGTTGTCGATGGAACCCGTGGGGCAGGGCGATATGCAGGCCATGCAGCCATTGCACACATCTGCCCGCACCACGTAGTTGTTGTCGTCGTGCGTGATCGCATTGACCGGGCAGGTGGCTTCGCAGGTGTTGCAGCGGATGCAGATCTCCGGGTCGATCAGGTGCTGCTTCAGGATGCCGTTGTCGATCAGCGTGTGGGTTTCCATAGTCGTTCTTCGTGCAATGTCTGTCGACGGGTGCTGTGACCTTGCATGCGTTGGCTGGCTTCAGTCGATACAGAGCAAAACCGTTGTGCCTGGCCGCAGGCGCCGGGACACCCCTGGGAGAGGCGGGCGCTGGCGGCTCAGGCTCAGCAGGGGTCAATTGAAACGCACGTACTCGAAATCCACCGGCTGGCGGTTGATGCCCATGACAGGGGGCGCGATCCAGCCGGCGAACTTGCCCGGCTCGACCACGCGGCCCATCAACGACGCCACAAACGCAAAGTCTTCGGGCGTGGGCAGCCATTCGGCCTTGCGTGCGGTCCATTCCGCCTCGCTCACCACGCGGCCGTCGGGCGACATCTTGATGCCAGCCAGCGCGCCGATCTGGCGGTTGAAGGCCTTGTGAGGAACCACCAGGCGGGTGGGAACGCCCGCTTTCTCCAGCACCTTGTTCCACCGGCCCACGCCCGCCATGGAGTCCTTGATGAAGTCGTCGCGCAGCACTTCGTTCAGCGCGTTGAGCACGGGCACTTCTTTTTCCAGCAACTGGCCGTCCTTGACCTCCAGCACCTTGTACGTCTGACCCTTGAGCACGTGGTCGTCGGTGCGTTTGCCTTCTTCGTAGCGACCCTTGAGGCCCGAGCTGTAGAAGGTAGCGGCGTTGCTCGACTGGTCTGCGCCGAACAGGTCGATGGTCACGCTGTAGTGGAAGTTGAGGTAGCGCTGGATGGTGGGCAGGTCGATGGCGCCCGCTGCACGCACCTGCGCAGGGTCATCGGTCTTGAGGTCGTTCATCACCTGCGCAGTGCGCCACAGCACGCGCGAGATGCCGCTCTCGCCCACAAACATGTGGTGGGCCTCTTCGGTCAGCATGAACTTGGTGGTGCGCGCCAGTGGGTCAAAGGCGCTCTCTGCCAGCGCCGAGAGCTGGAACTTGCCGTCGCGATCAGTGAAATAGGTGAACATGAAAAACGCCAGCCAATCCGGCGTCTTTTCATTGAACGCGCCCAGGATGCGCGGGTTGTTCTCGTCGCCGGACTGGCGTTGCAGCAGCGCTTCAGCTTCTTCGCGGCCGTCGCGGCCAAAGTGCTTGTGCAGCAGGTACACCATGGCCCACAGGTGACGGCCCTCTTCCACATTGATCTGGAACAGGTTGCGCAGGTCGTACATGCTGGGCGCCGTCAGGCCCAGGTGGCGCTGCTGCTCTACCGAGGCTGGCTCCGTGTCACCCTGGGTCACGATGATGCGGCGCAGGTTGGCGCGGTGTTCGCCGGGCACGTCTTGCCAGGCTTTTTCGCCTTTGTGGTCGCCAAAGTGGATTTCGCGGTTGGTATCGCCAGGGTTCAGAAAGATGCCCCAGCGGTAGTCGCGCATCTTCACATGGCCAAACTGTGCCCAGCCATTCGGGTCCACGCTCACGGCGGTACGCAGATAAACCTCATGGTTGGTCGATCCCTCAGGGCCCACGTCGTCCCACCAGTTGATGAAGTTGGGCTGCCAACCTTCAAGCGCGCGCTGCAGCGTGCGGTCTTCGCCGAGGTTGACGTTGTTGGGGATCTTCTCGCTGTAGTTGATGCTGCTCATGGGGTGCTCCTCTGGATGGAAATCGAATGCAGGGCAGGGGGTCAGACGCGCGTCTGGTCAAACCCGGCCTTCTGGCCGGTGCCGTAGACCTTGAGCGCGCCCTTCTCGCCCACGGCGTTGGGGCGGTTGAAGATCCAGTTCTGCCACGCGGTCAGGCGCCCGAAGATGCGGGTGTTCATGTTTTCCTTGCTGGCAAAACGCAGGTTGGCCTCCAGGCCGGTCAGCGCGTCGGGCGACATGGCGGCGCGTTCTTCGATGGCGATGCGGATTTCGTCGGCCCAGTCGATGTCGTCGGGGGCAGCCGTGACCAGGCCCAGCGCCAGTGCACTGTCTGCGTCCAGCGGCCGGCCGGCGGCGGCGCGGACCGCTTCCAGTGGGCCCGCCTCTTCATAGAAGCGGCGCTGCAAGCGGCTTTGGTCATTCACCATGGGAAGCAAGCCAAAGTTGAATGCGTTCAGGGTGAGTGTTGGTGCCTGCTCGGGAGCGTCGGGCAGGGCCAGCATGTAGGTACGGTCCGCCGCCAGCGCCAGCTCTGCCAGGGTGCCGGCAAAAGCAGAGCCTGTCTCGATCAGCGCGAAGAGGGTGCGCGAAGACACATCCAGACGGGCAAAGGTGCGCCGCAGTGCGCCGATGGTCTCGCGCACCAGCCAGTGGTTCTGGTGGGCCAGCAGGACGGCATCGCTGGCCAGCACGGCTTGTGCGTCCCCTTCGGTCTTCAGCAGCCAGGTGCCAATGTCCAGCTCGTTGGTGCGCAAGTTCAGGATGGCGTCGTCCAGCTCGCGGGCCATTGCCAGCGGCCACCAGGCGGCGCCCGCTGCTTCAATGGCGGCCGTGTCAGCGGGTTGCGCCCCTTGAGGTGCCCGGATGCACAACGTGGCTGTGCGCCGTGCGCGGTCGATGTCCACCGTTACGTGCTGGTAGCGCATGCCGTCGGCATGGTCCTGCCGCTCCACGCGGGGCAGGACAATGCCTTGTGCGCCGCTGGGGCGGGGGCTGGTCTGTGCATGGGCGGCAGCGCGCTCTTGCACAGTGGCGGCAAATTGCGCGGGCTTGGCAATACGGTCCACCAGGCGCCAGTCCACCGCGCGCTGGCCACGCACACCCTCCACGCTGGTGCAGAAGATATCGGCCAAGTCGTGCCGCACGCGGCGCTTGTCCGTGACGCGTGTCAGCCCACCGGTGCCGGGCAGTACGCCCAGCAAAGGCACTTCGGGCAGCGATACGGCAGACGACCGGTCATCGACCAGGATGATTTCATCGCACGCCAGTGCCAGCTCGTAGCCGCCGCCTGCACAGGCGCCATTCACGGCCGCAATGAACTTGAGGCCCGAGTGTTTGGAGGAGTCTTCAATGCCGTTGCGCGTCTCGTTGGTGAACTTGCAGAAGTTGACCTTCCAGGCGTGGCTGGATACCCCCAGCATGAAGATGTTGGCACCCGAGCAAAAGATGCGGTCCTTGCCGCTGGTGACGATGACGCTGCGCACGTTGGGGTGCTCAAAGCGGATGCGGTTGAGCGCGTCATGCAGCTCAATGTCCACCCCCAGGTCGTAGCTGTTGAGCTTGAGCTTGTAGCCAGGACGGATTCCGCCGTCCTCCGCAATGTCGAGGGACAGCCGCGCAATAGCGCCCTCGACCGACAAGGTCCAGTGGCGGTACTGCGTGGGATCGGTGCGGTAGTCAACGCGTTGTGGAGCGTGGGTGAGGTCTGCCATGAGGTCTCCGTGGAGAATTAATGCAATATAGTGCTTATTGCTTGCTGTTGATGTGCATCATCGTGCATGTTATGCGGTATGTCAATGCATTTTTTTGCCGATGGCAGTCGGGCAGATGTGCAGCGCTACTGAGGGCTGCGCAGGGGTGTGAGGGGGCTAACTGCACAGGCCACCGTGGCGGTGGCGCTGTGCGGTGCCGTGATGGGCGTGGGCGCTGCGGCGTCCGTGTCCGGGCTGCAGCCGCTCAGGGGGAGTGCGGGGTTTTACGCCGCCCGGGCCATGGCCTTGCGCACACTGGCACTCAGGGCTTGCAGGCTTTGCTCGGGCGTCTGGCCGGAGGTGTCCACCGTGATTTCGGCCTTGGAATAAAAAGCAGCGCGCCCGTCCAAGATGCGCTTGAGGTCGTCCATGGCCTCCTTGCTGGCGGCCATCGGGCGCATGTCGCCCTGTGCCACCACCCGCCCCATGTGTTCCTCGGGCGCGGCCCGCAACCACACGGTGGTGCAGTGGGCCAGCAGTTCGTTGAAAGTGGCAGGGTCCGACACGATGCCGCCTGGCGTGGCAAGGACCACCTCGCTGTGGATCTGTATCGTTTCTTCCAGCGCCCTGCGCTCGTAGCGGCGGTAGGCGGTGGTGCCGTACAGGTCGTGGATTTCGCGCACGCTGCACCCTGCGAGGGCCTCGATGGCGCGGCTCAGTTCAATGAACGGTACGTCCAGCTCGCGCGCCAGCAACGGCCCCAGTGTGGATTTGCCAGCCCCCCGCAGACCCACCAGCGCGATGCGGCGGTGCCTTGCTGCGTCGTTGTGCCCCCCGCTCAGCAGCTCGTGCAGCGCCAGGCGCGCGCGGCGCAGTTCGGGCTCGCTGCGGTGTTCCAGCAGTTCGCGGATCAGCAACCATTCGGGCGATTGCGTCGTGAAGTCGCCCACCAGCTCCGCCAGCGAGCAGTGCAGGGCATGGGCCACCTGCTGCAGCACCAGGATGGAGGCATTACCGGTGCCGTACTCCAGGTTGGCCAGGTGGCGCTCCGACACATCGGCAGCCACGGCCACTGCCTTGCGGGTCAGGCCCCGCTGCGCACGCAGGTTGCGAACGCGCTCGCCCAGCGCCACCAGCAGGGGGTTCTTGGGCTCTTCAGCCGATGGCGGCGCACCCTCCTGCGTGGAGGCGGGTGCCAGCAGCCCCGCCGTTTCTGTTTCGTTCATACCCATCCTTTTCATGGAGCACCCTGGCCTTCTCAGGGAAAACGCCATACATGCACTATAGTGCTTGACATGGATCTTTGAGGTAACTATGGTTCGTTAATTGGCAAAATACTGCATGTTTTGGATGCGCGCAAGGCGGTGGATCAAAAACGGTGCAGATTGGGCCCCGACTCTAGCTGCACCCACCGCCCATGTCCGACAAAACTGCATTTCACCAAGCCCTGGCTGATCTGACCGCCCAGCTCGCTGGCAAACCCCTGGATGCCGCGCTCGCGCAATGGCTTAACACTGCACACGGCCCCGCCAGTACCACCTACCAGCGCTTGCGGGAGGCGTGTATTCAGGGTGCGCGTGAGGGGTGGTTGTGTGAACGCGAGGGCGGTGGCATTCGCTATGGCCGGGTGTTCAAGCCCGAAGATGCCCTTCACCGGTTTTCTGTGGACGTGGTGGACATGCAAAACATTGCAGGCCCCCACCACACCCATCCGCAGGGCGAAATCGATTTGATCATGCCGCTGGAGGGCGATGCGGTGTTTGACGGCCACCCTGCCGGATGGTGCGTTTACCCGCCCGGCAGTGCCCACCACCCCACGGTGGCGCACGGCAGGGCGTTGGTGCTGTACCTGCTGCCCGAGGGGCAGATCCAGTTCACCCGCTAGTGCTGGCGCCTGCGCTGCTCCCCCATGGACCTTCTCGCTCAGAAAGAACGACTGCATGACTGAATTGCTCGCCAACCACGTTGCCGGCCGCTGGCAACACGGAACAGGGCCCGGCATCGAGCTGCGCGATCCTGTACTGGGCACCGCCCTGGTGCGGGTGGACGCCACGGGGTTGAACCTGCCCGAGGCCTTTGCGTTTGCCCGCGAACAGGGCGGGACTGCGCTGCGCGCCGCCACTTACCGTGAGCGGGCCGCCATGCTCGGCGCGGTCGCCAAGGTGTTGCAGGCGCACCGCGACAGCTACTACGACATTGCCACTGCCAACTCCGGCACCGTCAAGACGGACTCAGCGGTGGACATCGACGGGGGAATCTTCACCCTCGGCCAATACGCCAGATGGGGTGATGCGCTGGGCGATGTGCGCGTGCTGCGCGACGGGGACGCCATCAGGCTGGGCAAAGAACCGGTCTTTCAGTCGCAGCACCTGCAGGTGCCCCGGCCTGGGGTGGCGCTGTGCATCAACGCGTTCAACTTTCCCGCCTGGGGGCTGTGGGAAAAAGCTGCGCCTGCCTTGCTGTCAGGCATGCCGGTCATCGTCAAGCCAGGCACATCCACAGCGTGGCTGACCCAGCGCATGGTGCAGGACGTGGTGAACGCCGGGGTGTTGCCCGTCGGCGCGCTGTCGGTCATCGCGGGAAGCTCGGCGGGCTTGATGGACGCACTGCAACCGTTTGATGTGGTCTCGTTCACCGGCTCCGCCGAGACGGCGGGCGTTGTGCGGGCGCATCCGGCGGTGGCGCAGCGTTCGGTGCGCGCCAACATCGAGGCGGACAGTCTCAATGCCGCGCTGCTGATGGCTGATGCGGCGCCCGGCAGCGCCGCCTTTGACTTGCTGGTGCGCGAAGTCGTCCGCGAGATGACCGTCAAGTCCGGCCAGAAGTGCACCGCAATCCGCCGCATCCTGGTCCCCTCCACGTTGTACGCTGCGGTGGCCGAGGCGGTCAGCGCCCAACTGGCCAGCGTGGTGGTGGGCAACCCCCGCAACCCGGAAGTGCGCATGGGCTCGCTGGTGAGCCGCGCGCAGTTCGATGGGGTGCAGGCAGGCATTGCCGCCCTGGCCGCCCATACCGATGTCCTGCACGACGGCCGAACCTGCCCTCTAGTGGATGCCGACCCCGCCGTGGCCGCCTGCGTCGGCCCGGTGCTGCTGGGCGCGCGCGATGCCGACCGGGCCTCCATCGTCCATGACGTAGAGGTGTTTGGCCCGGTGGCCACCTTGCTGCCCTACAACGACCTGCCCCATGCGCTGGCCGTTGCGCAGCGTGGCCAGGGCTCGCTGGTGACCTCGCTCTACGGCGCCGACGAAAAGGCCCTGGCCCAGGCCGCCATTGCGCTGGCGGCGAGCAACGGCCGGGTGCATGTGGTGACGCCGGCCGTGGCCACTGCGCACACGGGCCACGGCAATGTCATGCCCATGTCGCTGCATGGCGGGCCCGGCCGGGCTGGCGGTGGTGCCGAGCTGGGCGGCCTGCGGGCGCTGGACTTCTACCACCAGCGCAGTGCGGTGCAGGCCAGCCCCGAAGTGCTCGCGGCGCTGGGCTGCTGACCCCGAACCCACCCCCAAAAACAACGCCATTGCGACGGAGACACGCCATGAACAGCCTTCCGGAACAGTTCAATTTTGCAGAGCATCTGTTCGCCCTGAACCGCGCGCGGGGTGACCGCATTGCTTACATCGACGACCAGGGGACCCTGAGCTACAGCGCGCTGGAAGACCGTGCGCGGCGGCTGGCAGCGGTGCTTGCCAACGCCGGTGTGCGGCGCGAGGAACGCGTGCTGCTGCTGATGCTGGACACCAGCGACTGGCCGGTGGCGTTTCTGGGTTGTCTTTACGCCGGTGTGGTGCCGGTGGCGGTCAACACCCTGCTCAAGCCGGACGACTATGCCTACATGCTGACGCATTGCCGCGCACAGGCAGCGCTGGTCTCTGGAGCATTGCTGCCGGTGCTGAATGAGGCGCTGGCCCTTGCGCCCCACCACGAAGTGCGTGCGTGTGTGGTGTCGCAGCCGCAGGGAGCGTTGGCTGCAGGGACTGTGGACATGCAGGCCGCCATGGCCAACACCCCCGTGCTGGCAGCGCCCGCGCGCACGGGGCCTGACGAGCCAGGGTTCTGGCTTTATTCCTCGGGCTCCACGGGCAAGCCCAAGGGCACGGTGCACACCCAGGGTAGCCTGTGGTGGACGGCCGAGCTGTATGGCAAGGCGGTGCTGGGCCTGACCGACAAGGACGTGTGCTTTTCGGCTGCCAAGCTCTACTTTGCCTATGGGCTGGGCAACAGCCTGACCTTCCCGTTGTCGGTAGGCGCCACAGTGGTGCTGATGGCCGAACGCCCCACGCCAGACGCCACGTTCGAGCGCTGGACGCGCCACCAGCCCACGGTGTTCTTCGGGGCGCCTACCGGTTTTGCCGGCATGCTCGCCTCGCCCCGCCTGCCTTCCCGCAGCGCGGTGGCGCTGCGCATGTGCTCGTCGGCGGGCGAGGCGCTGCCGGCCGAGATTGCACAGCGCTTCAAGGACCATTTCGGGTGCGACATCATTGATGGCATTGGATCGACCGAGATGCTGCACATCTTCCTGTCCAACCGCCCGGGCGATGTGCGCTATGGCAGCACTGGCAAACCGGTGCCGGGTTACGAGATTTCCCTGCGCGGCGAAGACGGCAGCGAGGTGCCGCAGGGCGAGATCGGCGACCTCTACATCCAGGGCCCCAGTGCCGCGCTGATGTACTGGAACAACCGCGCCAAGACCCGCGAGACCTTCCAGGGCGCGTGGACCAAAAGCGGAGACAAGTACGTGCGCGATGCCGAGGGCTATTACACCTACGCCGGGCGCAGCGACGACATGCTCAAGGTCAGCGGCATTTATGTGTCCCCCTTCGAGGTGGAGGCCACGCTGATGCAGCACACCTCCGTGCTGGAGGCGGCCGTGATCGGCACGCAGGACGCCGACGGCCTGACCAAGACCAAGGCGTTTGTGGTGCTCAAAGATGGGCAGGCGGTCACACCAGATGAACTCAAGGCCTTTGTGAAGGAACGCCTGGCGCCCTACAAGTACCCGCGTCTGATCGAGTTCCTGCCCGAGCTGCCCAAGACGGCCACCGGCAAGATCCAGCGCTTTCGGCTGCGCGAACGGGAGCAGCGGGCGTGAATGCCAACGTCGCTGCACCCGGCCCTGTGGGGGCCACAGAGCGCGTGCCCGTGGTCTGGCGCAACCGCACGGTTCATATCGAGTACCAGTGGATAGCCCCCGAGCGCAGCGACGCCCCCTTGGTGGTGTTCCTGCACGAAGGCCTGGGCTCGGTGGCGATGTGGAAGGATTTCCCGCGCCAGCTGTGCGATACGGGCGGGTTGCGGGGGCTGGTGTTCTCCCGCCCCGCGTATGGCCGCTCCACCCCCCGGGGCCCGGACGAGGTATGGGGCGTGGACTTCATGCACCAGCAGGCACATGAGGTAGTGCCTGCATTCCTCGATGCACTGGGAGTGCAGGAGGCCGCTTGGCTCTTTGGCCACAGCGATGGCGCATCGATTGCCCTGTTGATGGCTGCGCGCTGGCCGCAGCGCGTGCAAGGGCTGGTGGTGATGGCGCCACATCTCTTTGTGGAAGACGTGACCGTGCAGAACATCGAACGCGCGCGGGAGGCCTACGAACAGACCGATCTGCGCCACAAGCTGGGGCGCTACCACGACGATGTGGATTCAGCCTTCTGGGGCTGGAACCGTATCTGGCTGGACCCTGCTTTCCGTGCGTGGAACATCGAGCCCGAGGTTGCCCAGATCCGCGCACCCGCGCTGGCCATCCAGGGCTGCGACGACGAGTACGGCACCCTGGCGCAAATCCGGGGCATTGCCCAGCGGTTGCCGAGCACCCGGCTGCTGGAGCTGCCGGACTGTGCGCACTCTCCACACCGCGATCAGCCTGACGCGGTGGTGGCCGCTGCGGTTGCCTTCATCCAAGCGCAACACTGCCCGGCATAGCGGCCCACGGGGCGGTGGCAGGGCAATAGCCCGTGCCCCCAGTGAGTCCAAGCGACAGCGCTATTCCACCTGGCGCCGCAGGCCTTCCAGGTCGGTGACGGTGATGCCGCCGTATTCAATCTCCAGCAGGCCCGCGGCCTGCAGCCGCTTCAGCGCCGCGTTGCAGCGCTGGCGCGACACGCCGGAGAGGTTGGCAATCTCTTCCTGCGACACCTGCAGGTGCGTGTCGCTGCCCGGGTGCAGCCAGGGGTGGAACAGGCCGGCGAGCGCGCGGGCCACCTGGCTGTCGGTGTCGAGCAAATGGTGGGCCGTGAAGTTGCCCAGAAACCAGTGCATGCGCTCGTTGATCTGGCGCAGCAGAAAGTGGTCAAAGCTGCGCTGCGTGGCGTGCAGCCATTCAAAGGTCTCCATCGGCACTAGCGCCACGCGGCTGGGGCGCAATGCGATCACGTCGGCCGTGCGCGGCGTGCCGCGCAGCAAGGTGCCCTCGCCAAACCAGCTCCCCGCCGACAGACCGCCCAGCGTGACCGAGCGGCCATCGCCGGAGGTCACCGTCCACTTCAGCAGCCCCTCGATGGCGCCATACCAGTGCACCGGGGTGTGGCCGCGCCGGCACAGCGCGCCGCCCTGGGGCACTTCGACCTCGCGCACATCGTCCATCACCCGCTGCTGGGCGGCGCTGTCCAGGGCCGGGAACCAGGCGGAGTGCAGCAGCAGATCGGTGAGGGTAGGGGGCGCCAGTTTGACCAGCATGGTGAGAGTGTCTCCTGCGCCCCTGGGTGCTGTACAGGCGCGTGCGCGTATTCCCTGAGTCCAAATGTCATCGCGATGACTGAGTGGCGCGGGGGTACAAAAAATAATGACCGCTCCATCCACAGGAGACACATGATGATGCACACGCGCCGCCAGTTCATGCACCACGTCGGTTGCGCCTCTGCGCTGGGGGCCTTGTCGCCGCTGGCCGCCTGGGCGCAGACCATCGACCAGGTCAAGATCTTCTACGGCTTTCCTGCTGGCAGCGCGGGCGACAGCGTGGCGCGCAGGGTGGGCGAGAAGCTGGCCGCATCGCCCTACACCCGCAACCCTGCGGTGGTGGAAAACAAGCCCGGCGCGGGCGGCCGCATTGCGCTGGAGTCGCTCAAGGGCGCGCCCGCCGATGGCACCGTGCTCACGCTGTCGCCGTTTTCGTGCACCTCCATCTACCCGCATATTTACAGCCGCCTTAGCTACGACCCGGCCAAGGACTTTGTGCCGGTGTCCATCGGCGCCGTCATGCACCATGGTCTGGCCGTGGGGCCGCTGGTGCCCGCCTCCGTCAAGACGGTGAAGGACTTTCTGGCCTGGGCCAAGGCCAACCCCGGGCAGGCGAACTACGGCTCACCTGCAGCGGGCTCCACGCCGCACTTCATCGGTGCGCTGCTGGGCTTGAACAACGGCGTGGACCTCAAGCATGTGCCGTACCGGGGCTCCATCCCGGGGGTGACCGATGTGGTGGGCGGGCAGATCGCGTCGATGGTCACGCCCAGCGGAGACTTCATCCCCAACCACAAGGCGGGCAAGCTGCGGCTGATCGCCACCTCGGGCCAGGCACGGTCGCCGTTTTCGCCCGAGGTCGCCACGTTTGCAGAGCAGGGCTTTCCAGAACTCACGACCGAGGAATGGTTCGGCTTTTACGCACCGGCGCGCACGCCAGCGGCCGTGGTGGCCGCCGCTAACGCCGCCATCAACGCCGCGATCAAGGACAAGGCCGTCATGGACAGCCTGGCCGTGGTGGGGCTCATCGCCAAAGGCTCTACGCCCGCAGAGATGTTGGCCTCGCAACAGGCCGAGTACGAGCGTTGGGGTCCGTTGGTGAAGAAGGTCGGCTTCACGGCCGAGTCTTGAAAGGTCCCGCATGGCACACACCGTGAAGCGCGTGGCCGTAGTGGCCACCGGCACCATTGGCGCAAGCTGGACCGCCTACTTTCTGGCGCAGGGCCTGGACGTGGAGGCCACCGACCCATCGCCCGGGGCTGAGCAGCGACTGCGGGAAGCCGTCGCTGCGCATTGGGTGGCACTGGCGCAGCAGGGGCTGGCGCCGGGCGCCAGCCCGCAGCGCTTGCGCTTTCACGCGCGGCTGGAAGACGCCCTGGCGCAGGCCGATTTTGTGCAAGAGAACGGACCCGAGCGGCTCGACTTCAAGCTGGACCTGTTCCGCCGCATGGATGCCGCGACCCCGGCGCATGTGGTGCTGGCGTCCAGTTCCTCGGGGCTGGCGGTGACGGACATGCAGAAGGATTGCGCGCACCCCGAGCGCGTGGTGCTGGGCCACCCGTTCAATCCGCCGCACATGATCCCGCTGGTCGAAGTGGGCGGCGGCGAGCGCACCACGCCCCAGGCGGTGGCTGATGCGATGGCGTTCTATGCCCACATCGGCAAGCGTCCCATCCAGGTGCGGCGCGAGATCAAGGGGCACATTGCCAACCGCTTGCAGGCCGCTCTGTGGCGAGAGGCCTTCCACCTGGTGGACCGGAGCGTGGCCACCGTGGAAGACATCGACACCGCCATCTCGCAGGGCCCTGGCTTGCGGTGGGCGCTGATGGGACCGTTCATGAACCTGCACCTGTCGGGCGGCGACGGTGGCATTGCCCACCTGCTGGCCCACCTGGGTGGTCCCATCGAAAGCTGGTGGCAGGACCTGGGCGCCCCGTCCATGACCGAAGCCTTGCAGCGCCGGGTGGCCGAAGGTGTGGCGCAGGCGCTGGGTGATCGGCAGGCCAGCGATCTGGCCCGTGCGCGGGATGCCTTGCTCATCGAGCTGTTGCGCGCCAAGCAGGCGTCTGGGCTGCTCGGCCAACCCGACCCTGATCTCGATGCCTGAGGCATCGCGCCTCAGTGTTTGAACCTCCATCGCTCCCGAGAACCCACCATGTACCCAGCCTTTCTTGATGACGAGCGCCAGATTGCCCCTGCGCGCGCAGTGCGCACCCAGTTTGACGATGGTTCTTTCACGCTGCGCTCTCCCATGGCGCTGCAACCCTATGCCCGCTGTGTAGGGGAATGGCTGGAACGCTGGTCCAAAGAGACGCCTGATGCCCTGGCACTGGCAGAGCGGAGCGACAGCGCAGAGGGCTGGCGCAGCCTGACCTACGCCCAGCTGCGCCGCCAGGTGGGCGCCGTGGCGCAGTCGCTGCTGGACCTGCGCTTGCCCGCCGGGCGGCCGATTGCCATCCTGTCCGACAACGCGGTGGACCATGCGGTGCTCATGCTGGCGGCCATGCATGTGGGCATCACCCCTTGCTCGCTGTCGAGCGCATACGCACGCTCCCAGGACCACAGCCGCCTGCACGGCATGCTGTCGGTGCTGGAGCCCAGTCTGGTCTATGCGTCCGATGCCAGCGTCTATGCGCCAGCCCTGCAAGGCTGGGACAGTGGCGCCGTGCGCGTGTTCAGCCGCAACGCCGCTGCGTGTCCGGGGGCGCTGCCTTGGGAGCATCTGCTCGCAGGGCAGGAGACACCCCAGGTGCAGCAGGCCATGCAGGCGCTGCTGCCCGATGACCATGCCAAATACCTGCTCACCTCCGGCTCCACCGGCCGGCCCAAGGTGGTCATCAACACCCATCGCATGCTCTGCGCCAACCAGCAGATGATGGCCCAGGCATGGCGCTTTTTAGCGCATGAAAAGCCGGTGCTGGTGGATTGGCTGCCCTGGAGCCATACCTTTGGCGGCAACCACAACCTCAACATGGTGCTGTGCCACGGAGGCACGCTCTACATCGACGAGGGGCGGCCGATGCCAGGGCTCATCGACAAGACGGTGCGCAACCTGCGCGAGGTGCAGCCCACCATGCTGTTCAACGTGCCCCGGGGCTTTGACATGCTGCTGCCGTTCCTGGAGGCCGACGACCGCCTGGCCGCCGACGTGCTGGCGCGCATGCGGCTCGCCTTTTATGCGGCAGCGGCGCTGGCTCCATCGACCTGGCAGCGCCTGCAAGCCGTTGCCCGGCGCGTGCGCCCCGCGCAGCCCCTGTGGCTCACCACCTCGTGGGGCTCCACAGAGACGGCGCCCGCTGTCACCACCGCGCACTGGCACCTGGAGGGCGCGGGCTGCATTGGCGCACCCTTGCCGGGGCTGGAGCTGAAGCTGGTGCCCAACGGCAGCAAGCTGGAGATGCGCGTGCGGGGCGTGTCGGTGTTTGCGGGTTACCGCAATGCGCCTCGCGAGACGGCCGCCGCGTTCGATCACGAAGGGTTCTACCGCATTGGCGATGCAGGCTATCTGGTGGACGCGGAGCAGCCAGACAAAGGCGTGGTCTTCAACGGACGTGTGGCGGAGGATTTCAAGCTGTCCAGCGGCAGCTGGGTGTCGGTGGGCACCTTGCGGGTGGACTTGGTGTCGCAACTGGCGCCACTGGTGCAGGACATCGTGCTCACCGGGCATGACCGCGACGAGGTGGGCATGCTGGTGTTCCCGTCTGCGGCCGGCGCCGCCGACGCTGCGCGGCTGGAGCAAGCGCTGCAGGCCGTGATGCGCGCGCGCCGCGATGCTGGTGCAGGGTCTTCGCAGTGCCCCACGCGTGCCATGGTGATGGACTCCGCGCCCGATGCAGATGCCGGGGAGATCACCGACAAGGGCTACATCAACCAGGGGGCGGTGCTCTCGCGCCGCGAGGCGGCGGTGCAGGCGTTGTATGCCCAACCTGCAGCGCCAGGGGTCATCAGGGCCTGATTGCGCAAGGCCCAGGGTGTGCATGGGGGCGTCGTCGCGCAGCCGTTGCAAGCTCCACCAAAGAGAAAGGGGCCTTGCGGCCCCTGGTGCTGACGCGAGCGCCTTGTGGCGCTGGGTGCATCAGACGGTTGCGTCCTTCAGCTTCTTCAGGGCGCGGGTCTTGATCTTGACCGAAGCAGGCTTGGCGGGGAACCAGCGCTCTTCACCCGTGAACGGGTCCTTGCCAAAGCGCTTCTTCTTGGCGGGCACTTGTTGCAGGCCGATCTTGAGCACGCCAGGCAGCGTGAATTCGCCAGAGCCCTTCTTGTGCACCGAGCCCAGGATGGCGGCTTCCAGCGCAGCCAGCACGGCCTTGGTGGCCTTGGGTTCCACGCCCGACTGTTCAGCCAGGTGGGCGACCAGCGTGGTCTTGTTGAACGCGGTCTTGATGGGCTTCAGCGCAGCTGCAGCGGCCACGGGCTTAGCGGCGGGCGCAGCCTTTTTGGCTGCAGGGGCTGCCTTCTTGGCGGCGGGTGCTGCGGCCTTGACGGCCACCTTCTTTGCGGGAGCGGGAGTTTTCTTTGCAGTTGCCATGATGTTTTTTCGTTGATTGGAATGACGATGGGCCCTGCCTCTGCGGGCGAGGACCTGCGTGATTTTAGGTGCGATAACGCCAGGCGCGATAGGGCCTGCATGCTGCAGGTGTTTGCAGCCGTTGCATCGATGCGGCATTGCCTGCCGGTGCAGGGCCCGCGAGGTGGTTGCAGGCGGGTGCGCTGCGACCGTTTTTGGTGGCGTGGCCAGGGCCTGTTGACCCTCATTTCGGGGTCGCGAAGGCCCTTGCCGGCGTGCCAATCTGGGCGCGCGACGCCGCTTGTGCATGTGCACACGCCAGGAGCGCAACGACGAGTGGCGCGCCGGCAAGGACCTTCCCTTCGGATTGCCCCTGCCTGGGGGCCGTCTGCGGCGTTGCCCGTGCTTGCAAGGTTCCTACCTTGCTGCGCACCGGCGCCTTGCATCCAGCCCCCAGGCCGGACAACGCGATTCCCGAAATGAGTGTCAACAGGCCCTAGGTCACCGTCTGCCGGCCCAGCACCGCGATCACGTGGCAGCCCGTGCCTGCAATGACGCAGCCATGCCACACAGCGTGGGCATAGCGCACCACAGCATCCATTACGAAAAACACCACGCCAGCTGTGTACGCAGCCCCGCCGATGACCAGCCAGGCGGCACTCACGGCGGGCACATGGGCCATCAGGGGCAGGGCCGCCAGCAGCGCTACCCAACCCATCGCCACATACAAGGCCGTGGACAGCCAAGGTGCTGCGCGCCGCGCCCGCAACTGCAGCCAGCAGCCGACAAGGGCCGCGAGCCATACCAGCACCAGGGCCGTGATGTGGTGCCTGTGGCCTGGCACACTCCATGCAAACGGGGTGAAGCTGCCCGCAATGAACAGGTGAATGGCCGCATGGTCCAGCTGCAGCGCCCATTGCTTGGCCCGCCCCGGCGGCAGTGCGTGGTACAGGGTGGATGCGCCATACAGCAGCGCCATGGTGGCCCCGAACACCAGCACGCCCCAGATGGCGGCAGGACGCGCGGCGGGGGCGGATTGCAGCAGCTGCGGCACGGCAAGGCAGGCGCCCACCAGCGCAGCACCGTGCAGCGCACTGTTGGCCACTTCTTCGTGCAGGTCCTGCGGCCGGTCGCTCACGGCGCTCTCGCTAATGGTGGGCAGGTGTGTGCAGCCGCTCGCGCCACAGCTGCCAGCGCGCGCGCTGCAGGGCTAGAAACTCCACCACGCCCCAGGCCAGTGCACCGGCCAGCATTGCCCAGCCCATGGCCCAGCGGTAGACCTCAGTCTTGCGCGATGGCGGGTACATCGTCGTGATCCCAGCCGGTGGTGCGGGGCAGGTCCAGGCTCAGCCATCCGCGTTCATCGAACAGCTCATCGAGCAGCCGCTGCAGTCCGAACAGTTTCCAGAGCATGGTGCGCCTCTTCCAAAGGGTGGTAACTGCTGGCAAGGTAGCGCCGTTGTGTGACGGTTTCGCGTCGGTTCGCGCAAACCCCACAGGCCCGCCGCAGCGCTGTTCGTGCCGCGCCCCGGGCGCTATCCTCGCCGCGTGGCACGCGCTCTGGCGTGCCGTACACACCGACTTACCCCACACATTGAACATGCTGCCCGAGCTTGCGGCGCTGGAAAAAATCCTCGACCTGGGGGCGCCTCATCTGCAGGTGCAGGTCGTCCAGCAGGTGGCTGTGGCATCGGGGCCGCACTTGCCCATCTATGCCATCGGGTTGGGCAACCCGGCGCTGGACGTGCCTGCGGTGGGGTTCTTTGGCGGTGTGCACGGGCTGGAGCGCATTGGTGCCGAGGTGGTCATTGCCTACCTGCAGAACGTGGTCATGCGCCTGCAGTGGGACACCACCTTGCACCAGCAGCTGGAGCGGGTGCGACTGGTCTTCATGCCCATCGTTAACCCCGGCGGCATGTGGTCTGCCACCCGTGCCAACCCGCGCGGGGTGGACCTGATGCGCAACGCGCCCGTCGATGCGGTGGACCCGGTGCCCTGGGGCGTTGGTGGGCAGCGCGTGAGCGCGGGCCTGCCCTGGTACCGGGGCAGGCTGGGCGAGCCCATGGAGGCCGAGAGCCAGGCGCTGTGCGACGTGGTGATGCAGCAGCTGCTGGCGCGGCCGTTCAGCATTGCGCTGGACTGCCACTCGGGCTTTGGCGTGAAGGACCGGCTGTGGTTCCCGTTTGCCCACACCCGCCGTCCCATTCCGCACCTGGCCGAGCTGCATGCGCTGCAAGACATTTTTCTGCAGGCGCACAGCAATCACCAGTACATCATCGAGCCGCAGAGTGCGCAGTACCTTGCCCACGGCGACCTGTGGGACCACCTGTACCTGCAGGCCTGCCGCGAGGTGCCTGCGCACACCTTCCTGCCCCTCACGCTGGAGATGGGGTCGTGGCTGTGGATCAAGAAGAACCCGCGCCAGCTGTTCTCGCGCAACGGCATCTTCAACCCGCTCATCAACCACCGCCAGCAGCGGGTCCTACGGAGGCACCTGTCGCTGCTCGACTTTCTGTCCCGCGCGGCCTGCAGCCATGCGCGATGGGTGCCAGCGCCCGAGCAGCGTGCACAGCGCCGGGCCGATGCCTTGGCGGCGTGGTACTGAGATGCCCGCGCGCCCACCCCGCCAATGGATCCTGCTGCGCGGGCTGACGCGTGAGGCCGCGCACTGGGGCGCGTTTGCCGAGGGCTTTGCTCAATCGGTGCCGGGCGATGACGTGCTGGCGCTGGACCTGCCGGGCAACGGCGAGTTCCACCATCTGGCGTCACCCTGGTCGGTACAAGGCATGGTGCAGGCCTGCCGCGCAGAGTTGGCGTGCCGTGCCGTGGCACCGCCCTACCACCTGCTGGCCATGTCGCTGGGGGCGATGGTGGCCACCGAATGGGCACGCGTGGCGCCGTACGAGGTGGCAGGCTGCGTGCTCATCAACACCAGTTTGCGGCCGTTCAGTCCGTTCTGGCACCGCCTGCAGCTGCACAACATCGCGCCGCTGCTGCGGCTGGCGTGGCGGTGGCGATCTGCGGAAGCCGCCGAGCAGGTGGTGTGGCAGATCACCAGCCGCAGCGCACCCTCCGGCGCTGCGGGCGTGGTGGCGCGGTGGGCCGCTGTGCGCAGGCAGCGGCCGGTGTCGGCCCGCAATGCCGTGCGCCAGCTGGTGGCGGCCGCGAGGTACTTCGCGCCTACTGCCGCGCCTGTGGATCTTGTGTTGCTGCTGGGCAGCCAGGAGGATCGGCTGGTGTCCAGCCAATGCTCGCAGGCCATTGCGCAGGCCTGGGGGCTGCCGCTGCAGTCGCATCCGTGGGCGGGGCACGACCTGCCGCTGGACGACCCGCAGTGGGTCATCGATGCCGTGCTGCAGTGGCTGTCCAAGAGCGAGTCAACGGACGATTAACAAGAGCTACTGCGTGAGGCCATTCAACCCGCCTTGTGCCACCAGCTCGCGGTACCACTCGGCATAGCCCGCGCTGCTGGGGTGCAGGCCGTCAGCGGCATTCAGCTCCTGGCTGCGGGTCACGAACGGGTCCTGGTCGCGCGGCTTGAGCAAGCGCACATAGTGCACCTGCTGCGCGCTGGCCACCTCGCGCGCCAGGGCATGCAGCGCCTCGGACCGGCGTGACATGGCCCACGACAGGGGCGGCACAAAAAAGGGCGCGTGGCCCACGTTGCCACAAGGCATCAGCACCACCTGCCGCCCCTTCTGGCGTGCCAGCGCCACGGCCTGCTGTACCTGATCGCGCAGCGTGTCCTCGGGGGTGAAGCGGATAACGTCATTGCCACCCGCCAGCACCAGTACCAGGTCATAGCCGCCGTCTGCGCGCTCCAGCTGCTGCACCACGTCGCCAAACTTGGCGCCGTTGGCCGCCAGGTTGTCGATGCGCCATTGGGGATGGTCCTGGCCCATGCGCCCCGGCAGGCTGTCTGCTGCCGTGCTGGCCCCGGTGCCCACAGCGGTGCTGTCGCCCACCACCAGCACGCGCTGCGTGGGTTGTGGGGGCCGCGCGGTATAGGGGCGCGCGTCGCGGGCCAGGTCGGCGGCCGTCCACATGCGCCAGGGGGCACAGCCGGTCAGCAGCAGGGCGCCCGCAGCCACCGCTGCCAAGGTGGCCCATCGGCGGGTGGTGTTGTGGTGCGGGGAGGTCTTTCGCGGCATGGTGCGGGCGCTCAAAGTGGTGGTGCGCCCAGCGTACTGGCAGACCCGGCGACCCTGCGTCGGCGTCGGGCATTCGCGTGCGTAGGACAGTGCAACGCGCCGCGTCCAGACATTGCTATTGCTTGAACACGACGGCGTCCAGCGCCATTGCGCGGATCGCCTCGGCCGCGGTATCGGCCTGGGCGCGGGTGGCGTAAGGCCCCACCCGCACCCGGATGCGGCGGCCCTTGGAATTGTTCAGCTCCTGGCGGAACGCGGGCAGGCCTTCGTTGAGCAGGCGCGCCTGCGTCTTGCGGGCATTGGCTTCCTCGGCAAACAGGCCCACGTTGATGTAGTAGCCCGGGGCTGTGCCCACCGTGGGCAGCGCGGTGTCGGCGCTGGACGCTGCGGCCGCTGGGGCCTTGGGCTTGGCGGATGCAGCGGGGCGGCTGGCGGCCTCACGGCGCGTTGGCGCTGGGGTGCTGACCGCAGCCGTGGGGGCGCGGTTTGATGCTGCGGGTGTGGCGGGCTGGGGGGCGGAGGCTTTGGTGACCGGCGTGGAGGCCTTGGCTGCGGCGGGCGGTGCAGAGGCCGGGGGCTCGGTCGATTTGGGGGTGGCGGGGGGGGCGACTGCTGCAGGTGCGGGGGCTGCAGCGGCAGCAGGGGCCGGGGGCGCTACGGGCGCTGCGGTTGCCTCGGTGGCAGGCGTTGTGGGTGTGGCGGGCGTCTGTTCGGCCTCCGGCGCCGGCAACGCCCCCACGGGGTGGGTTACAGAAGCGGCCTGGGCTGCTGCCGTGGCCTGCGCCACCGTGACGGCGGGCTCTAGTGCCAGCGGTTTCACGTCCGACGGAGAAAGTGCCAGGTAGGCGATCAGTGCGGCCAGGCCCAGCACGACATTCGCCAGTACCAGCACCTGCAGCCGCTTGCGCGAGCTGGCCTGCTTTTCGAGCAGCGCACAGGCTTCGGGCACGGTGCGCGATGCGGCCAGCGCGCGCGCAATGCGCTTGCGGATGTCGGCGTACAGGATGGCGTTGCCGTACAGCCCCGGCACGGCAAAGGCCAGCACCGCAAAGGCGCCCAGCACGCCCAGTTCGATGCCCACGGGCCAGTGCAAGAACGAGCGGCCCACTCCAAACACGATCAGAGCCAGACCCTCGGCCGCCGCCACATAGACCAGCGCAGCGCCCCACAGCTGGCGAAACAGCATCCAGTTCAGGGTGCACAGGCAGGCGGCCCAGTTCCAGGTGGTGGTCGTGCGGCCCGTGTCGTCAAAGCGCTCGAACACCTTCAGGTAGTAGTCCGTGTTCACGGGCCCCAAGGCCAGGCGCGACATGGCGGCCATGGCGTTGTCGGACGGCGAATCGAGCGACATGGCCGGGATGATGGAGGCGACAGGATCCGTGTGGTCGAGCATGGTCGGATTCTGTCATGCACCGGGCGGTGTGTTACCTGCCGCATCGCAAGGTGCTGCGCGGCGGCAACGGGTGCGCGCAGCGTGGTGATGCGCTGCGGGGCGTCTGGGCAGGCCCCTGCATGCCTGCGGGGGCCTTTTTAAGTCAAATCGGCCGCAAGCGCTAGTCGAATATGCGCCAGTAGCTATCAATTAAATAGCGTTTACTATTTGCCCCGCACCAGGGCCATGATCTGGCCCGCGTCCAGCGTGGCCGCCTTCTGCTGAATTTGCGGCAGGTACTGCGTCTGCAACTGCTTGGCGGGCGTGAGCAGGCCCTGAAAGGCCTCGCGCAGCGTGGCGGTGCTCATGACCCGGCCACCGGCGTAGTAGCGCTTGGCCACCTGCCCCAGCGCGTAGGTGGTGGCAAACGAAAACGCCATGCCCGTGGCAGCGCCGCCCAGCCCGCCGAGGGTGCGACCCGCCACCTTGCCCAGCAGTCCGCCCATCAGCTTGCGGCCAAACTGCTCTAGGTACTGCGACGTCATGCCCACGCCGGCGGCGGCGATGAACTCCTTGATGTGGCCCTGGTCCAGCTCCACCCCGTGCGCCTTGCCAATGCCGTAGACCATCTTCACCTGCAGCGGGATGATGGCCATCGACGCCCACGACTGCGGCAGCAGCTCCAGCGCGCCGTTGAGCAGCGCGTAGTTGAGGATGGATTGGTCCAGCTCCGCATCCGGGGCATTGGAATGGACATTGGCGGCTGCCGCCCGGGGCGCTGCCGCAGCGCTGACCACGGGCACCGCCATCGGCACGGCCTTTTCGGCCACGTCCACCAGCGCATCGGCTTGCTGGTCAAATGCCGCCGTCTGCGGGTCGCCCAGCTGCAGCGCCGCCTTGAGGCGGGTCAGAAACTCGCGCTCCGCTGCGGTCTGGCGCCCATCCACATCACACACGCACACGGCCATCTCGTAGGCCAGCTGGCGGTGCATGGGCTCGCTCAGGCCTTGCACGGCGGCCTGCACGCTGGTGCGCTGCAGCAGCACGTCCTGGTAGATGCGCGGCAGGTCGGCCACGCCCCCGTCGCCCGCGAGCGACTGGGCAATGCGGCGGATCTCTTCGCGTTCGGCATCGTTCTTGTTGCCATCGGCAAACGCGGCCAGAAGGGCGATGGTGAGGATGGATTTTTGCTGGTCCAGGGTCATGGTCGTCGTGCGGGAAAAAGAGGTGGGAGGGGTTGCGCACCGCTTGCAGTGCGTCGTGCGGTGGCTTGTGGAGAGGTTCTTAGGCGCAGTCTAGGCAATGCGGTTTCAACGCCACAGCGTGTGGGGGATTGATAGCGCGGGCACCGCATGGCGCCAGCGCTTCGGGTTTTCCCTTGGGTAGTTCGGCGACTGTGCGGACAGCCGTGGCTTGCCTACAGTGCTGCCATCGCGCCGTCGTGGCGCACATCAATGGAGGATGAACATGGGTGCAGCGATGGTGGGTTGGGCGCATTTGCCGTTTGGCCGGCTGGACGGCATGGGGCTGGAAGACCTCATCACCCGCGCGGGCCGCGAGGCCCTGCAGCACGCGGGCATTGACGGCACGGTGGTGGATGGCGTGTGGCTGGGCAACCTCAATGGCGGCTTCACGCCCGATGTGTTTGCCTCGTCGCTGGCCCTGCAGTGCGACGACGCCCTGCGCTGGAAGCCCGCCACGCGGCTGGAGAATGCTTGCGCGTCGGGCTCGGCCGCCCTCTATGCCGCGTGTGATGCGATCGAAGCCGGCCGCGCCCGGGTCGCCCTCGTCATCGGCGCCGAAAAGATGACCGCTGTCTCCGGCGCCGAGACCACGCGCATCCTGGGCGACTGCGGCTACTCCGGCGAGGCGGGCAGTCCGCCCGGTGGCTTCCCGGGCATTTTTGCCTCCATCGCGCAGGACTACTTTGCCGCGCATGGCGACCATTCGGCCACCCTGGCGCGCATCGCCGCCAAGAACCACGCCAACGGCGCGCTCAACCCCTGGGCCCACATGCGCAAGGACCTGGGCTTTGAGTTCTGCAACACCGTGTCCGACCGCAACCCGATGATTGCCGCGCCCCTGCGCAAGACGGACTGCTCTCTGGTGTCCGACGGTGCCGCAGCCATCATCCTGGCGGCCGATGATGCGGTGGCCGATTTCCCCCGCGCCGTGCGACTGCGGGCGCGGGTGCAGGTCAACGACCTCCTGCCCATGGCGCGCCGCCGTGTGGTGGACTTTGAAGGCCCCCGGCGTGCCTGGCAGCAGGCGCTGCAGCAGGCCGGGTGCGCGGTGCATGACCTGTCGCTGGCCGAGGTGCACGACTGCTTCACCATTGCCGAGCTGCTCACGTACGAGGCCATGGGCCTGGCGCCCGCAGGCCAGGGCCACCGCCTGCTCGAAGACGGCACCGTGCTGCGCAGTGGCCGCTTGCCCGTCAACGCGTCGGGCGGGCTCAAGGCCAAGGGCCACCCGATTGGAGCCACGGGCGTGTCGATGCATGTGGTGTCGGCCATGCAGCTCATGGGCGAGGCGGGCGACCTGCAGGTGCCTGGGGCCACGCTAGCGGGCGTGTTCAACATGGGCGGATCGGCCGTGGCCAACTACGTGAGCATTCTGGAGCGCGCCCGATGAACATTGCCCACCTGCTGCGCCGCAGCGCCTTGCTGCACGCCCACCGGCCCGCGCTGCTGCATGGCGACCAGGTGTTGTGGACCTATGGCACGCTGGCCGCCCGCACCGCTGCGCTGGCCGCCCACCTGCGTACACGCTGCGGCGTGGCCCCGGGCGACCGCGTGGCCATCTACGCCGCCAATGCGCCCGAATACCTGGAGGCATTGCACGCCATCCTGTGGGCGGGCGCTGTGTCGGTGCCGGTCAACTACAAGCTGCATGCCAAAGAACTCGCCTACGTGCTGGCCGACTCGGGCGCGCGCATGGTGTTGACCTCTGAAGCGCTGGCCCCCGCCGTGCACGAGGCCGGGGCGCTGCAGGACGCGGTGCTGGTCTTTGGCTCCGACGCATACCGCGCCGCAGTTACCCACACTCCCATGGATGTGTGCGACCGCGCGCCGCACGACGTGGCCTCGCTGTTCTACACCTCGGGCACCACCGGCCGCCCCAAGGGCGTGATGCAGACCCACCGCAACCTGCTGGCCATGACGGCCTGTTACTTCACCGATGTGGACGACATCCTGCCCGGCGACGCCATGGTCTACGCCGCACCCATGTCGCACGGCGCAGGGCTCTACAACTACGCCCAGGTGTTGCGTGGCGAACGGCATGTGGTGCCGCTGTCGGGAGGGTTCGAGCCTGCCGAGCTGGTGCAGTTGGCGGCCAGCGTGGGCCAGCTCACGCTGTTTGCCGCACCCACCATGGTGCACCGCCTGGTGGACCATGTGCGCGCCACGGGCGCCGATGTGTCGGGCTTCAAGACCATCGTCTACGGCGGCGGCCCCATGTACGCCGACGACCTGCGCAACGCCCTGGCCGTGATGGGTAACCGCTTTGCACAGATCTACGGCCAGGGCGAAAGCCCAATGACCATCACCGCCCTGTCGCGCGCCCAGCTGGCCGACCGCGACCACCCTCGTTGGGCCGAACGCATGGTGTCGGTGGGCGTGGCGCAGTCGCTGGTGGAGGTGCGCGTGGTCGATGCCGCAGGCCAGCCTGTGCCTACTGGTGAGACCGGCGAGGTGGTGGTGCGCGGCGACACCGTGATGCCCGGCTACTGGAATAACCCCAACGCCACGGCGCAGACCCTGCGCGAGGGCTGGCTCTACACCGGCGACATGGGCGCGCTGGATGCCGATGGCTTTCTCACCCTCAAGGACCGGTCCAAGGACGTGATCATCTCCGGCGGCAGCAACATCTACCCGCGCGAAGTGGAAGAGGTGCTGCTGCTCCATCCCCGGGTGCGCGAGGTGGCCGTGGTGGGCCAGCGCGATGCGGAATGGGGCGAGGTGGTGGTGGCCTTCCTGGTCGCTGGGGAGGGCGGTGCAGTGCCCGGGGCAGAGCTGGATGCACTGTGCCTGGAGCACATTGCGCGGTTCAAGCGTCCCAAGGAATACCGGTGGGTGGAGGCGCTGCCGAAGAATGCCTATGGGAAGGTGTTGAAGACGGAGTTGCGGAGCAAGGGGTAGTCCTGAGGCGGTGCGGCGCAAAGGACAGCAGCGCGTTGTGACGGCCCGCCATCGCGCCTGGCCTTCGTCGGCGGGTTGTTTGTGGACAGTTGCCTGCGCAAGTTCGTACGCTTTTCAAACCGGCTTTCGACACCAGCGCCAGAACGTGGACCTGCTGACCCCCAGCTCTGCAGCGGCTGCGCCGGTGCGTCCGCCATGGCGCTCCAGCGCTGCCAGGGCCCGTGTGTGCCGATCGGGGTTTTCTGGCGGGTGCTCTGTGGCGGTTGGGGCACCAGGGTTTTGTTCGATGTCTGGCGTCGCCGCAAAGAGTTCCGGGCATTCGTCTCGCAGCCCGCCCCACTCCACGCTGTCGCTGCGGCGGTACTGAGACAGCCATACGGTGATGCGGTCGCACAGGTTTTCCAACTCGCGCACATTGCCGGGCCAGGGATGCTGTTCCATGGCACCTCCCCATTGGGCCAACACTTCAGCGGCGGTGACACCGGACACGCCGACCCGGCTCAGACTGTGGGCCAGCAAACGCGCGGCCAGGACTTGGACGTCGCCCTTGCGATCCCGCAGCGCAGGCAATGCCAGCGTGAGGGTATTGAGCCGGTAGTACAGGTCCTGGCGGAATTGGCGCGCGTTCACCATCTGCAGCAGTGGCTGGTGGGTTGCCGCTATCACGCGCACATCGACCGGGATGGACGTGACGGACCCCAAGCGGGTGATGCGCCGCTCCTGCAAGACGCGCAGCAAGCGGGTTTGCAGCGTGAGTGGCATGTCGCCGATTTCGTCCAGAAACAAGGTTCCCGTGTGGGCTGCTTCAAACAGCCCGCGCTTGCCGCCGCGGCGCGCACCGGTGAACGCACCTTCCTCATGGCCGAACAGTTCGCTTTCGAGCAGCGTTTCCGGGAACGCGGCGCAGTTGATGGCGACAAAGGGGCGGCGCGCCCTCTGGCTCGCGTTGTGCATGGCCTGCGCAAAGAGTTCTTTGCCGGTACCGCTCTCGCCGGTGATCAGAACGCTGAAGTCGGTGGCGGCATAACGGCGGGCTCTGGCGATGGCTTGCAAAAACGCCGGGGCTTGCCCCGCCAGGCTTTCAAAGCGGTGGCGCGCGGCGTGGTCGCTGCGGCGGTGCTGAATGCGCAGGCGGTTGTCTGCCTCGTGGATGGTGCGCGCGTCGTACAAGGTCAGCGCCGCGCCCGTGGTGTGGCCGCCTTCGTAAATGGGCGTGCGATTGGCAATCCAGTCGCGGCCTTGCAGGCGCAGCACCGCGCCATGTTCGGGCTGGCCGCCTTCCAGTGTCTCGCGCAGCGACAGATCGGTGGTGACGGACGCCAGCGGTTCACCCAGGCGCGGCGCACGCACCAGGCCCAAAATGCGTTGCATCGCCGGGTTGATGGCAATGATCTGCTCGGACTGATTCACCGCCAGGACTGCCTCTTGCAGCGTGTGCAGCACCGTGTTGAGCTGTTCGTATCGACCGGCCTCCAGCTGCGCCACCCGCGCCAACTCCAGAGCGTCTTCAAAGCCCTGGCGGATGCTGGCATGCGAATACGCCAGCAACCCGACCAAGCCTGCGTTTTCTGCCAGTTCCACCACCAGACTAGAGCCCACGACCACACGGATTCCATCGCTGTGCAACTGGCGGATGCAATCGCGGGCAGAGTCGGGCGTCTGGTAGGCGTACTGGTGGATGTCGATGTTTAGCAGTCCCTTGACGGATTCCAGTTCCGGGAGGGTGTGGCCGTACATCACGATGCCCACGCGGTCGGCCGTTGCCCTTGCCTTGATGAGCGCCTGCAGGATGTCAAAGCCACTCAACTGGATGGTAGCCACTGGGGCGCTGATCCCGCGCCGCAGCAGGCTGGCGTTGGACCCCGCGCTGACAAAGACATCGACCAGCCCGCTGTCCAGGCGCTGGCGGGCCAGCTCCAGCGCCACCTCAAAGCTGCCATCGATCACCTCGATATCCGCTCTGTCCCGGTATCCCGCCACGATGGGCATGGCCATCAGCCGGATCTGGCGATAGCTCATGAAGCAAAGGCGAGGGCGACTGGCAAGTGGGGTGACGGGGGTTGGCATAGGGCGGACGGTTGTGCGGACGATGCGTTGGCTGTGCAAGCGTTTCAACGACAGGTCGTTGCGTTTCATTCTTGCTTGAGTGAAACACAAATATGAAACATTGGGGCGAATGGTGAAACATGCACGCCGCTGCTGTACGACCTTGCTGCGGGCATGGCCAATCAAATCAATGCCTTACGGCAGGTGGGCGGGCTGGCACGTACTGTGCAGTAGCTGCCTTCATACCACCCTGTTTGCAACATCACTCCATGACCATGTCTGAATCTGCTCCTTCTTCCAAGCCCTCCATGCCCGCTCCCATCTCTTTGCGCCAGCGCCTGACCCAGCCCGGGCTGGTGATCGCCCCCGGGGTGTACGACATGGTGTCGCTGCGGCTGGCCGACACCTTCGGATTTGATGCCTTGTACATGACGGGCTTTGGCACCGTGGCCTCGCACCTGGGCTTGCCAGATGCCGGGCTGGCCACGTATTCGGACATGGTGGGGCGGGTGAAGGCCATGGCAGGCATGGCCCGCTCCCCGTTGATTGCGGACGGCGATACGGGCTATGGCGGTTTGCTCAACGTGCGCCACACGGTGCAGGGCTACGAGGCTGCCGGCGCGCAAGCCATCCAGTTGGAGGACCAGGAATACCCCAAGAAATGTGGTCACACCCCCGGCCGCCGGGTGATCCCGATGGAAGACATGGTGCGCAAGATTCGCGTCGCTGTCGACAGCCGCCTTTCGTCCGATTTCCTGGTCATTGCGCGCACGGACGCCCGCACCACCCTCGGTCTCGATGAAGCCCTGCGCCGGGCAGAGGCATACGCCCGCGCTGGCGCGGACATCCTTTTTGTCGAGTCGCCCGAGAGCGAGGAGGAGATGCGAAAGATCGGCCAAACCGTGGACAAGCCCCTGCTGGCCAACATGGTGGAGGGCGGGCGGACGCCTGTGCTGTCGCACAGCGAGCTGGAGTCTATTGGCTACAAGCTCGCCATCTTTCCGGTGACTGCCTTGCTGGCCGCTACCCAGGCCATGAAGACGGTGTATGCGCAGTTTCGGCGCACGGGCTCGTCGGTGAACAGCGACGCTGGCTTGATGCCCTTTGCGGAATTGACGCAGCTCATGGGTTTCGAGGATGTCTGGGCGTTTGAACGCCAGTACGCCGAGACACCCTGACTTGCGAAGCACACGTCGGCTGAAGCCTTTCACGCCTCGACAAGACGACCCCGAAGCACAACACGAAGGAGACAAACATGAAGCCCCATCCATTTTTTATCCAACACAGCCATGTGCCGCTTGCGTCCGCCATGCAGCGTCGGCGCAAGCTGCTGGCCCTGTCAGCCCTGCTGTGCCTGGGCGCGGTGGCCGGTATGCCCAAGGCCACGCACGCGCAGGACGTGTGGCCCAGCAAACCCCTTCGGCTGATTGTTCCTTTCACGCCCGGGGGCGTTACCGACACCAGCGGGCGTCTGATCGCAGAAAGTCTGGGCAAGCGCCTTGGCCAGCAGATTGTGGTGGACAACAAGCCGGGGGCCTCCGGAAACATTGGCACCGCGCTGGCCAAATCGGCGCCGGCAGACGGCTACACACTGGTACTGGGTTTTGACGGCACCATGGTGATCAACCCGCATGTGTTCTCCAAACTGCCTTTTGATACGGCCAAAGACTTCGCGCCGGTCGGCAAGATTGGGGATGCGACCCTGGTGCTGGTGGCAAACCCTGGCGTGCCGGTCAAGGGCCTGGCCGATGTGATTGCCTTGTCGAAGGCCCAGCCGGGAGGCCTCTCATTTGGCACCTCGGGGACGGGAGGCACCCCCCATATTGCCGGTGAACTGCTCAAGATCCGGACCGGTGCCAACCTGACCCATGTGCCCTACAAAGGTGGCGGCCAAGCCATGACCGATGTGCTGGGAGGCACGATTCCCCTGGTGTACACGGCGGTGGCGGGTGCGCATGGGCACATCAAGTCCGGCAAGCTCAAGGCCATTGCGGTGTCGAGTGCGCAGCGCACCAGCGCGTTGCCCGATGTGCCCACGTTTGTCGAGAGCGGTGTGCCAGACTTTGTCGTCAACTCCTGGGTGGGGCTGCTGGCACCGGTGGGTACGCCGGCGGCGGTCATCACGCGACTCAACACTGAACTGAACGCGGTGCTGAACGATGCCGCCGTGCGCGAGAAATTGCGTGTGATGGGCATCGAGCCGACCCCTGGCACTGCCGAGCAATACCGCGATGAAATCAAGCGGGACCTGGACCGGTATGGTGCCGTGGTGAAGGCGGCTGGCATATCGATCGAATGAGGCGGCTGGTCCTGCACACTTCACCTTTCTCGGAGCAAATCCATGGATCTGAATCTGAAGGACAAACATGTCCTCATCACGGGGGGCAGCAAAGGCATTGGTTATGCCTGTGCGGCGGCGTTTCTGGCCGAAGGGGCGCGCGTCAGCCTGGTATCCCGCAGCACCGAACACCTGGAGGCCGCACGTGGTCGGTTATCGGCGGATGTCCATGGCAGCGCTGGGCGCATCAGCGTCCATGCTGCGGACCTGCAGCAGCCCGAGTCGGCCGCAAAAGCGCTGGTCGACGCTGAAGCCGCCTTCGGGGACGTCGATGTGCTGGTCAACTCTGCAGGGGCTGCCCGGCGCACCCCGCCCGAGGAGCTGAGCGCGCAGGCCTGGCACGACGCGATGAACGCCAAATTCTTCACGTACGTCCACATGGTGGATCTGGTGGTCAAGAAGATGGGCGCGCGGGGCCGGGGAGCCATCGTTAGTGTGGTGGGTGCCGGAGGAAAGGTTGCCAGCCCCATCCATATGCCTGGCGGGGCCGCCAATGCGGCGCTGATGCTCATGAGTGCGGGCATGGCGGCCGCCTATGGGCCGAAGGGCGTGCGCGTGAATGCCGTCAACCCGGGCGCCACCCACACCGAGCGGTTGCAGGCGGGGATGATCGCCACGGCACGCATGCACAACATCTCGGAGCAGGAAGCGCTTGCGCAGGCCACGAGCAAGGTGCCGCTGGGTCGCCTGGCGCAGCCGGAGGAGGTTGCCAACGTGGTGCTCTTTTTGGCGTCCGAGCGTGCCAGCTACGTCACGGGCGTGGTTCTGACGATGGACGGCGCAGCAACGCCCATGGTGGTGTGATACTGGCGGCACACTCTGGTTGGACAGCGCTTCAATCGCTACCGGAGGCGCTCATTAAGCCTGCGGCCTCCGCGGTTTTGAAGCCCGTCCTACCATCCTGGCTTGCCATCCACAGACTTGACCCATGACCACCACCCTCAAAATCGATTTCGTCTCCGATGTCTCCTGCCCCTGGTGCATCATCGGCCTCAAGGCGCTGGAGCAGGCAGCGGACCGGCTTCAGGGCGAGGTCGCGCTGGATCTGCACTTTCAGCCGTTCGAGCTGAATCCGCAGATGGGGCCAGAGGGCCAGGACATTGGCGAGCACCTGCAAGAAAAGTACGGCGCCACGCCCGAGCAGAGCCAGAAGAACCGCGAGGCCATTGCGGCGCGCGGTGCGGCCCTCGGGTTCACCTTCAGCATGGACAAGCGCAGCCGCATCTACAACACCTTTGATGCACACCGCCTGCTGCACTGGGCCGAAGAGAAGGGCGTGCAGGCTGCGCTGAAGAAGGCGCTGTTCAAGGCGTATTTCACCGACGGGCAGGACCCGAGCAACCACGAGGTGCTGGTGCGCGTGGCGAGCGAAGTGGGGCTGGATGCGGCCGAGGCGCGTGCGCTGCTGGCCTCAGACCGCTACGCCGACGAGGTGCGCGAACGCGAGCAGTTCTATCTGCAAAACGGCATCCATTCGGTGCCTGCCATCATCATCAACGAGCGCCACCTGATCCAGGGTGGGCAGCCGGTGGAGGTGTTTGAGCAGGCACTGCGGCAGATTGCCACGCAGGGTTGATTGCTATTTATTTGATAGCTGCTTGGGCATGTTGCACTAGCGCTACCGGCGGTTTTTATCAAAAAAAGGGGCCCAAGGCCCCTTTTTTTGTGTGTGCGCTGTGCCTGGGCAGCTGCGTGGGCCCGTCACTTGCGCAGCGGGATGGCGGTGGCGCGGTCCACCGGCACTGCGGTCACGCTGTTCTGCGGAGAGCCGTCGATGAGCTTGTCGGAGTAGGTGAGGTACACCAGCGTGTTGCGGGCCGGGTCCACCATGCGCACGATGCGCAGGCGCTTGAACAGGATGGACATGCGTTCGCTGAACACTTCTTCCTGCTTTTTCAACGGCTCGGGAAAACTGATGGGCCCCACCTGGCGGCAGGCAATGGAGGCCTCGGCGCGGTCTTCGGCCAGGCCCAGGGTGCCCTTGATGCCGCCGATGCGGGCGCGCGACACGTAGCAGGTCACGCCCTGCACGCCGGGGTCGTCATAGGCCTCGACGATGATGTCGTGGTCGCGGCCGATCCACTGGAAGGCTGTGTCCACGGTGCCGATCTTTTCGGCAGTTGCAGCCTGCGCTGCGCCGCCTGCAAGGGCGGTGAGGGCAGCAAGGGCCACAGCGGCTGCGGCTGCCAGCGTGCGCGCGGCGGTCATGCCGTGGTCTCGCCTTCGGTGCAGCGCTGGGCCAAGTGGGCCAGGGCTTCTTCCACCTGGTCCACCAGCACCAGGCACAGGTCGCCGGGTTGCAGGCGGGCCAGCGCCGCGTCGATGGCGATGAACTCGCCACGGATCTCTTCCACATGCGTGGTGCGGGGGGCGCCCGCCAGGCCTTCGCGCAGCAGGGCCATCACTTCGCCGTCGGCGCGGCCACGCTGGGCGGCGTCCTGGTACAGGATCACGTCATCAAACGCGGCGCCCAAAATCACGGTCTGCTCGCGGATGTCTTCGTCGCGCCGGTCGCCCGCGCCGCTGATGACCACGCTGCGGCGCTTGCCGGGCAGGGCGTCTACGGCCTGCACCAGCGCGCGCATGGCGTCGGGGTTGTGGCCGTAGTCGGCGATCACCGTCGCACCCCGGTAGTCCATGATGTTGAAGCGGCCAGGGGCGTTGTCGCTGTCGTTCACAAAGCCCGACAGGCCCCGGCGGATAGTCTGCCAGGGCATGCCCACGCCCCAGGCTGCGGCCACAGAGGCCATGACGTTCTCGACCTGGAAGCCGATCTTGCCGTTGCGCGTGATGGGCACGTCACGCAGGTGGATGGTCTCGCGCCACGAGCCTTCCGAGGCCACGATGGAGTCGCCATCCACATACACGGTGCGGTGGCCTTGGGCGCGGTGCGTGACCATCACGGGGTGGTGGCGGTCGCTCGCAAAGTAGATGACCTTGCCGGGGCACGACGATGCCATGGCCGCCACGATGGGGTCGGCCGCGTTGAGCACGGCGTAGCCCGTGGGGGCCACGTTCTGCACGATCACGCGCTTGAGCACGGCCAGGTCTTCCACCGTGGTGATGTAGTTCAGGCCCAGGTGGTCGCCCGCGCCGATGTTGGTGACCACGGCCACCTGGCAGCGGTCAAAGCCCAGGCCTTCGCGCAGGATGCCGCCCCGTGCGGTCTCGAACACGGCGGCGTCCACCTCGGGGTGCAGCAGCACGTTGCGGGCGCTCTTGGGGCCGCTGCAGTCGCCGCTGTCGATCTGGCGGCCGTTCACGTACACGCCGTCGGTGTTGGTCATGCCCACGCGCAGGCCCTGTGCGGTGAACAGGTGCGCAATCAGGCGGGCGGTGGTGGTCTTGCCGTTGGTGCCGGTGACGGCCACGGTGGGGATGCGGCCGTCGTCGCCGTAGGCAAACAGCTTGTCCACCATGGCAGCCCCCACGTTGCGGGGCTTGCCGTAGCTGGGCGCCAGGTGCATGCGCAGGCCGGGGGCGGCGTTCACTTCCACAAAGCCGCCGCCTTGCTCTTCGAGCGGGCGCAGCACGGTCTCGGCCACCATGTCCACGCCGCAGATGTGCAGGCCCACCATCTGGGCGGCGGCCACGGCGCGGGCGGCGACCTCGGGGTGCACGTCGTCGGTCACGTCAGTGGCAGTGCCACCGGTGGACAGGTTGGCGTTGTTGCGCAGGATGACGCGCTGGCCTTTTTCGGGCACCGATTCGGGCGTCAGGCCTTGCATGGCCAGGCGGGCCACGGCAATGTCATCCAGGCGGATCTTGGTCAGCGAGGTGGCGTGGCCTTCGCCACGGCGCGGGTCCTGGTTGACCACGTCCACCAGCTGGCGCACGGTGTGTTCGCCATCGCCCAGCACCTGGGGCGGCTCGCGGCGTGCGGCGGCCACCAGCTGGTCGCCCACCACCAGCAGACGGAAGTCGTGGCCGGGCAAAAAGCGCTCGACCATCACGGTGCCGTAGTCGGCGGCGTTCTTGTAGGCTTCTTCGAGCTGTGCGCGGTCGGTGATGTTGACGGTGACGCCCTTGCCCTGGTTGCCGTCTTGCGGCTTGACCACCACGGGCAGGCCGACCTTGAGGGCGACTTCCCAGGCTTCGTCCACGCTGTCCACGGGCTTGCCCAGGGGCACGGGCACACCGGCCGCATGCAGCAGGCGCTTAGTCAGGTCCTTGTCCTGGCCGATGGATTCAGCCACTGCGCTGGTCGAATCGACCTCGGCCGCCTGGATGCGGCGCTGCTTGGAGCCCCAGCCAAACTGCACCAGGCTGCCGCGTGTGAGGCGGCGGTAGGGAATGCCCCGGGCCACGGCGGCTTCGACGATGGAGCCGGTGCTGGGGCCCAGGCGCTCGTCCTCGTCCAGCTCGCGCAGGTCTGCGATCACGGCGTCTGCGTCAAAGCTGCCGTTGCCCAGTGCGGCCTCGACGAGCTGTTGTGCGTATTCAAACGCCTTGCGGCCCACGGCTTCTTCGCTGTATTCGACGACCACCTGGTACACGCCCGCATCGGTGGTGGCGGTGGTGCGCGCAAAGGTCACGGGGCAGCCGGCCTGCGCCTGCAGGGCCAGCGCGGCGGTTTGCAGCACGTGGGCCAGCGACACGTCGCCGCCACCGGTTTCCGGGTGCAGCGCGCCGATGGCAGGGAACAGGGCCCGCAGGCGGGCTTCGAATCCGGCCATCTGGCCCACGGCGCGCTCGTTCTCGGCGCAGGTCACCACGGCCTCGATGGCCATGTGGCGGCTCCAGAGGTTGGGGCCGCGCAGGGCCCGGGTGCGGGTTACATCCATGGAAGTCTCTTTCAGTGGTCCATCAGGGCACAGGGGCCCTGTTCAAGTCGTGGGATGTGAGGTCAAACAACAAAAAGGCAAACGCGCGGCGGGCCATCAAGACCGCAGGGCGGCAGTGGGGACCAACTCGGGCTCGAAGGTCTTGATGCCTGCGCCGATCAGGTCGGGGGCAATGTCTAGCGCCCAGGCCGCGCCGATAGCGGCCAGCAGGGCGTCGGTATCGGGCACTACGGCGTTGCGGCCAAAGGTGAGGTCGGACAGGGCGCCAAGCACATGCTCGGCACTGCCCGTGGCCAGGACCACGCGGCCGTTCTTAACGAAGACCGCGCGGCCGTTGTCCTTGGCGCGGTGCTCGGCAATCACGGGCAGCGTGCCGTCCTGCGCATACAGCACCACATCGCCGTCCGACAGAGGGGCCAGGTCGGCCACCTGGGGGATGGCCGCATTGAGCACCGCAGCGCCTTCTGCCAGCACCACGTCCACCTGGGTGCGCATGACCTTGGTCATCTGGTCCTGTTCGTGCACGTCAAACTCGGCCAGCGTTTCCACGCCGTCCATGTCGGTCACCACGCCCACCTGGCAGCGGTCATAGGCCAGGCCGTCGCGCAAGATGGTGCGGGCGTCGCTTTCGATCACGGCGGCCTGCACCATCTTGTTCATCAGCAGGCGGTGTGCGGCTTCCCAGTGGGCGCAGTCGGTGGCTTCCACAAGGCGGCGGTCCAGAAAGAGTCCATCACGGCAAGCCAGGCCAGTGTGGTGGCCGCTCAGGTGCAGCAGCCAGGCCACCACGCGCGAGATGGTGGCGGTGTTGCGCGTGCCTGCCACGCCCACCAAGGGGATGCGGCCCGCGGGGCCTTCGTCATCGGCATCGGAGGGGAACAGGTGCTCGGCAATCGCCTGCCCCACGGGGCGGGGCGCGCCCACAGCAGGCTTCAAGTGCATGAGCAGGCCGGGGCCTGCGTTCACTTCCACAATCGCGCCACCCTGCGTGTGCAGGGGCTTGGAGATGTCGCGGGCCACCATGTCGATGCCGGCGATGTCCAGGCCCACCACCTTGGCGGCGAGTTGGGCGATGTAGGCCACCTCGGGGTGCACGTCGTCCGTGCAGTCCACGGCCACGTTGCCGTTGCGCTGCACCACCACTTGGCGGCCAGCGGCGGGCACCGAGTCAGCGTCCAGGTCCTGGCGCTTGAGTTCCAGCTGTACCTTGGTGTCGGTGGCCAGGTCGATGATCTCCAGCGGGTACTCTTCCTCATAGCCACGGCGAGGGTCGGAGTTGAGCTGGCTGTCGATGAGTTCCTTGACCGTATTGCGGCCGTTACCGGTGATGCTGACCACCTCGCCGCGTGCGGCGGCGACCACCTTGCCGCCGACCACCAGGATGCGGTGCTCGTCGCCGGGGATGAAGCGCTCCACCATCACGTCGCTGCCCTCGGGGTAGGCCACGTGGTAGGCCGCTTCGATGTCTTCCTTCTTGCGCAGGTCCAGCGTCACGCCCCGGCCGTGGTTCCCATCGGAGGGCTTGACCACCACGGGCAGGCCGATGTCTTGCGCGGCTTCCCAGGCTTCCTCGGGGCTGTTGACCACCTGGCCTTCAGGAATGGGAACGCCGCAGGACTTGAGCAGGCTCTTGGTCAGGTCCTTGTCGCTGGCGATGCCTTCGGCAATCGCGCTGGTGTATTCGGTCTCGGCGGTCCAGATGCGGCGCTGGCGGGCGCCATAGCCCAGCTGCACCAGGTTGCCGTCGTTCAGGCGGATGTGGGGGATGCCCCGGTCGGTGGCGGCGGTGACGATGCAGGCGGTGCTGGGGCCGAGGTACTGGTCGTCCACCTCGGTGCGCACGCGGGCCACGGCGGCTTGCACATCAAAAGGCTGGTCGTTGATGGCCGCCATGATCAGCGCATGGCCCTGGGCCAGTGCCACGCGGGCCACGCTCTCGTCGCGGGCGCGGAACACCATGCGGTACACGCCGCGCTGGCTGGTACTGCGCGTCTGGCCAAAGCCGGTGGGCATGCCCGCTAGGTTGAGCAGCTCGATCACGATGTGCTCTAACACGTGGCCGCACCAGGTGCCCTCCTGCAGGCGTTGCAGGAAGCCGCCGCGTTCGCCCACGCCGCAGTGGTGTTCGATCAGCGCGGGCAGCCACGCCGTCAGGCGGTCATTGAAGCCGGGGATGGTGTTGGAGGGGTAGTCCTCCAGCTCGCCCAGGTCCAGCCAGACTTCCAGGACCGGCCGGTAGGTCCAGATATTGGGGCCCCGCAGGTAGTTGATGCGAAGCAGTTGGATGTCGTTGAGTTTCGCCATGGATTGCAGCGGTTGTGGTTCCGGCCTTGGTAAGGGCTGTGCGGTAGGGGGACGAGAGGGAATTTTGTGGACGATGATTGTGCGCCAGTCCAGCGACTGTGCGCAGTGTCAGCCAAAAGGCGTTCACAGACGTTACAGGAGGATGCCGTCGCACCGTGGCGTGCAGTATCGGTGAGAATTCTTGCTTTCGCGAGAGCGGCCACCGCAGGCAGCCGGTGGCGGAAAACCCAACCAAAAATGCAACATCACCATTCTGTGGACGCCTCGGGTGTCTTTTCTGGCCCTGTGGGGGCCGATTTGCGGGCCATGCTCGCTTCCAAAGAGAACGTGTTGGCAGCTTTGCCGGTTGACCTGAGCGCCACGCTGCGCTTTGCGGCAGGGTGGGTGGTGGTGACGTCCGAACGGCTGCTGGCTTGCGACCCAGGCACCACCACATGGCGCAGCTGGCCTCTGGGTGAGGGCCTGGCGCTCAAGCTGCATGACCACGGTGGAGTGGGCTCGCTGGAGTTGCACAACCCGGCCGAGCGCCTGGCGCAGTGGCGTTTTACGCTGGCGAACCATCCGCAGGCGCTGCGCCTGGTGCAGCGTTTCGATCAGCAATTGTCCCTGGGTGCCGGCAACGTCTCCGCCGATGACGACGAGCCCGCCTGCCCCACCTGCCATGCCCCCCTGCCGCCCGACACTGAAGAATGCCCGGCCTGTGCCCGCGCCCAGCCGCCGCAAACCTCTACCTGGGTGCTGCTGCGCCTGTGGCGTTTTGCCCGGCCCTACCGCAAGCAGCTGGCCGCCGGGTTTGCGCTGACGCTGGCGTCCACCGCCGCCACGCTGGTGCCGCCGTACCTCACCATCCCGCTGATGGACGACATCCTGATCCCGTTCCAGAACGGCAAGCAGATCGACCCCTTGCTGGTGCTGATGTACCTGGGGGGGTTGCTGCTGTCGGCCCTGCTGGCTTGGGGCCTCTCCTGGGCGCGTACTTACATATTGGCGCTGGTGTCCGAGCGCATTGGCGCCGACCTGCGCACTACCACGTACGAGCATCTGCTGCGCCTGTCGCTGGACTACTTTGGTGGCAAGCGCACGGGCGATCTCATGGCGCGCATCGGGTCGGAAACCGACCGCATCAACGTGTTCCTGTCGTTGCATGCGCTCGACTTCATCACCGACGTGCTGATGATCGTGATGACGGCGGCAATTTTGTTCTCCATCAATCCCTGGCTGGCGCTCGTTACGCTGGTGCCGTTGCCCTTCATCGGCTGGATGATCCACACTGTGCGCGACCGCTTGCGCACCGGTTTCGAAAAGATCGACCGCGTGTGGTCCGAGGTGACCAACGTGCTGGCCGACACCATCCCCGGCATTCGCGTGGTGAAGGCCTTTGCGCAGGAAAAGCGCGAGGCCCAGCGTTTCCGCGACGCGAACCAGCACAATCTGGAAGTGAACGACAAGCTCAACAAGACCTGGAGCCTGTTCACGCCCACGGTGTCGCTGCTGACTGAGATCGGGCTGCTGGTGGTCTGGGCGTTCGGCATCTGGCTGGTGTCACGCAACCAGATCACGGTGGGTGTGCTCACCGCGTTCATCGCCTATATCGGGCGGTTCTATGGGCGTCTGGATTCGATGAGCCGCATCGTCTCGGTCACGCAAAAGGCCGCCGCTGGCGCCAAGCGCATTTTTGACATCCTGGACCACGTGAGTAACGTGCCCGACCCTGCCCAGCCCGTCCAGGTGGACAAGGTGCAGGGCGCCATCAGCATGCAGGGCGTGGGCTTCCGCTACGGCAGCCGTGCGGTCATCAAAGGCCTGGATCTGGACATCCGCCCCGGCGAGATGATCGGCCTGGTGGGCCACAGCGGCTCGGGCAAGAGCACGCTGGTCAACCTGATCAGCCGCTTCTATGACGTGAGCGACGGCTCCATCCAGGTCGATGGCATCGACATCCGCCGCTTTGCCGTGGCCGACTACCGCCGCCACATCGGCCTGGTGCTGCAGGAGCCTTTCCTGTTCTTCGGCACCATTGCCGAGAACATCGCCTACGGCAAGCCCGAGGCGACACGCGAGGAAATCGTGGCAGCCGCCCGCGCTGCCCATGCGCACGAGTTCATCCTGCGCCTGCCCCACGGCTATGACTCGCTGGTGGGCGAGCGCGGTCAGGGCCTGTCGGGCGGCGAGCGCCAGCGCATCAGCATTGCGCGTGCGTTGCTGATCGACCCACGCATCTTGATCCTGGACGAGGCCACCTCGGCCGTGGACACCGAGACCGAAAAGGAAATCCAGAAGGCGCTCGACAACCTGGTGCAAGGCCGTACCACGATTGCCATTGCCCACCGCCTGTCCACCCTGCGCAAGGCCGACCGCCTGGTGGTGATGGACCGTGGCGAGGTGGTGGAAGTGGGCCCACACGACGAGCTGATGGAGAAACAGGGCGCCTACTGGCGGCTGTACGAAGCCCAGGCCCGCCGCGCCGAGGAAGACGCGCAGGCCGCAGGCGTGATCATCGACAGCAGCCTGCTGCACCCGGCCCACCCCGCCGGCAACCCCTGAGACGCTGTGAGCAACCCTGCCATGAATGCTTCCCTGACCCCATCGTCGTCTATCCCTGCCTTCCAGCTCACGCGCAACCCGCACGGCCGCCTGGTCCTGACCCTGGCCGACGGCACGGCCCATGAGGGCGTGACCCCCGTGCGTGCTTTTCCCATCGCCGCGCCGGGCGAAGGGCTCTCTCTGGTGGGTGCCGACGGCCATGAACTGCTCTGGGTTCCCCGGCTGGAGGCCGTGACGGGCGCCGCCCGGCAGCTCATTGAAGAAGAACTTGAAGTGCGCGAGTTTGTGCCCACTATCCAGAAAATCCTCGCTGTTTCTAGCTTTTCAACGCCCAGCACCTGGGATGTGGAGACCGACCGGGGGCCCGCCCGCCTGGTGCTCAAGGCCGAAGAGGACATCCGCCGCCTGGGTGGCCGCACCCGGCTGCTCATCGCCGGGGGCGACGGTTTGCAGTTCCGTGTGAAGGACACCACGGCGCTGGACAAGCATTCGCGCCGCCTGCTCGAACGCTTTCTGTGACCTTTTGCGGCGGAGTCAGTCCGGCTCTGCCCATGGCCCAGGCCCAGGCAGCTGTCCTGCCGCCGTGAGTTGTCTGTGCGCTACTGCGCGACCGTGAGCAGGCTCTGAAGAGCAATTAGAAGGGGGCTGCGCCTGCCCTCTTGCGCATTTCCTGAGATTTCCAGGGAACGACCCGACCCTTGCGTATCCCTGCCCCTGCCCGCTCTCTTGCGCTGGGTGATGCACGCCCTGCCAGCGCTCTCTCCCTCTTAGGACTACGTGGTGGTGCTGCGACATTTGCACGTGCACGGCGTACTTCGGCATCCCTTTGGAAGGCTTCTGCTCGCCATTGCTACCCCTGGAAGGCGCTAAACCGTTCCCAAAGGCTGGATTTTTACTAGGGAAAACCCTAAATTTCGGCCAATCGGTGAAAAAGACCTAAATTCACCCTTCTTTTTGCCGTAATGGATGTACGAAGAGGCCGAAAGACCCTCTCCACACTTTTGTTCAACTACGGGCCAATGTCATGCAAATGCCACCTGTCGATCGATCGCCGTCCTGGCGTCCTCAGGGCGCTGATTTGTATTCCACTGGCGCCTCGGGTGCGCCTCCGGTGCGTCCCATCAACGCTCCCAACCCGGTCGAGTCTATGGACCGGCTGGGTGAGGGGGCGATCGTGCGCGAGCCGGACAAACCCTCGGCGCCCGAGGCGCCGAACCGGGACTGGACGGCGGTAAAAAAGAAGGAAACCGTCGAGGAGCCGCCGGAGCCTCCCAAAGAGCCGATCTACAAGCAGCTGCTGGAGTTCATCCAGTCCATGTGGCGCGCCAGCGGCAGCGCGGTAGAGGTAGCTCAGGACGTCAACAAGATGACCTTGCAGGAGCGTCTGGCCCAGCAGGCCAAGAACGAGCCGCTGACCTACACCGACCCCAAGGTCAAGCGCACCGGCGGCGCTTGAGCCACCGGCGCTGCCGGGCTGCCGCCGCGAAGGCGCCCCATTGCGTGTCATGGCGCCCGGTGCAGTTTGGCGAAGCCCCTGTGCAGCGGCAATCTGTGGCGTACAGGTAGCGCATCCCGTGGCCGCCGTTTACGGTGCACACAGAAGCCATGTGTACTGCCTCGGTGCATCCGGTATTTTTGCTATCAAGTAGATAGCTGGCGGCGCATATTGCACTAGCGCTCCAAGTCAATTGGATTCATTTTTGGGGTTTTGCCGCTCGGCAAAGTGCAACCCGCGTTCCTCAGGGACGGGCCTCCGGTGCTGGGGGCGACGCAATAGGGGATGCTGGTGTGGCTGCCGCTTGTGCGGCTGCCCGCTGACGATCGCGCTCGGCGCGGTATTTTGCGGCAAAGGCGCGCACTTCGGCATACGACACAAAGCCATCACCATCCGTATCGGCCTCGTCGAAGGCCGCCGCCAAACGCGGGAACAGTTTCACCTCGGAGCGGCTGAGCTTGCCGTCTCCGTTGAAGTCCAGCATCTTGAATTCGCGCTGGGCCTTCAGTTCGCCCGGGCTCACCGCCGCTGCGGGTTCTGTGGCCGCGTGTGTCTCCACTCGATGGGCAGGTGGTGGTGGGGGTGTTTGTGCCAGGGCTGCACAGGCTGCGAACAGGGCTACCGTCGCGAGGATAGGCTTCTGCAGCCACAGGGGCGCCCAGGATTTGCGAATGCGCAAAGTGTTCTCCTTCAAAGTCTCAATGGCCATGGTGGCACATGAGGGGCGAGGGCGGTGGTTTGCAACCAGGGCTTTGCAGGCTTTCACCGGGCGTTGCAAGTCTTTGCAGATCTTTTCGCAAGGGCCGGGCATGGAGCGGCAGAGCCCGCAAGCTTGCAAGGGAGGCTCCGGCGGTCAGTTCCCCACAACCCGCACCGGATTCGAGATGCCACTGTTCACATGGCCCGCAGGCACATGGCGCGCTGCCGACGTGACGTGACCGGTCTGGTCGTCAAAGAAGAAATCGGGTTCGAATTCACGCAGAAACTCGCCCTTAGGCAGGCCGCCCAGAAACATGGCCTCGTCCACCGCAATGTTCCAGTCCATCAGGGTGCGGATGGCGCGCTCGTGCGCGGGGGCGCTGCGGGCGGTGACGAGCGCGGTGCGGATGCGCATGCCGGTGCCACCTGCCTCGCCTGCCGACTGCAGACGGTGCAAGGCGGCCAGCAGGGGTTTGAACGGGCCGTCGGGCAGGGGCTGCTCGGCCTTGTCGGTTTCGTGTTGCTGGAAGGCGGCCAGCCCTTCCGCCTGGTACACGCGCTCGGCTTCATCGGAAAACAGCACCGCGTCGCCGTCAAAGGCAATCCGCACTTCGTTGGGGTTGGAGTCGCCGGCCTGCACCGACTCCGTCACCACCCGCGCTGCGGGGTAGCCCAGGTGCAGGGCCTCGCGCACATCGGCTTCGTTGGCGGACAGGAACAGGTGCGCGCCCAGTGGCCGCAGGTAGCGAAACGGGTCGCGCCCTTGCGTGAACACACCGCGCTGGATGGAGGGGAGCCCGTGGGCATGGCATGAGCGGAACACGCGCATGCCGCTTACCGGGTCATTGCGCGACAGCAGCACCACCTCCACGCGCTGGTGCTCGGAGGTGTTGAATGCGAGCAGCTTGCGCACCAGCGAAAACGCCACGCCCGGCGCAGCAGGCACGTCGAGCCGCTGGCGCTGCAGGTCCACGTAGGCGCGGTCATTGTCCTTCTCGAAGACGCGGTTCTCTTCCTCAAAATTGAACAGCGCGCGCGAGGAAATCGCGACTACCAGCTTGTCGTCGAGAGTTACAGCCATAAGTTAGAGCGTGTCATGCACTTTTACGTGCCCGCGAAAGCCGGAGAAAGGCCCGGCAACTAGGCGCAGGTCGCGTGGCGGTATGAATACCGCAAGCGGCCTGCAACAACGTTGCCGGGCCTTTCTCCGGCTTTCCCATAGGGTCGGGCCCACAGGCAGGTGCTCGCGGCGTTGCAGCACTTGCCAAGGCGCTTGCCTTGGCGGCGCGCCGCGCCTTGCGATCACCAGCCTGTGGGCCCGACGCGGGTGCGTAAAAGTGCATGACACGCTCTACTTCACAAACTGGTTGAGTTGGATGATCGGCAGCAGCACGGCCAGCACGATGAGCATCACGATCAGGCCCATGCCCACGATGAGCAGCGGCTCCAGGATGGTGGCCAGCGCCATGGCGCGGCGCTGCACCTCGGCCGAGAGCTGGCGGGCTGCGCGCTGCAGCATCACCGGCAGTTGCCCGGTCTGCTCGCCCAGGCGTGCAAACATCGACAGCAGGCCCGGAAAGCGCTTTTTCTGCGCCAGGGCCGATGCCAGCGGAGCGCCTTCGCGCACCAGCACCAGCGCGTCGAGCGCGTCGGCACGCAGCGCGCGGTTGTTCAGTGTTTCTGCGGCGGCCTGCAAGGCCTTCAGGATGGGCACACCGGCGCCCGCCAGCATGGCCAGCGTGCCGGCGAACCGCGCTGCGTTGTAGCCGCGCGCCAGCTTGCCCACCAGGGGCAGATTGAGCCAGGCGGCATCGAATTTCTCGCGAATATGGCCGATGGTGAGCGCCCATCTTGCCCCAATTGCTATCAAAATAGAAGCAATCAGCATCACCCAGCCATAGCTGCGCACAAAGGCGCTCAGGCCCAGCATGGCCACCGTCAGGAACGGCAGCGCGCGCTTGGTGCCTGCAAACACGCTGGCCACCTGCGGCACCACATAGCCCACCAGGAACAGCACGATCACGATGGCCACCAGGGTCACGATGGCCGGGTACAGCGCGGCGCCCACCAGCTTGGCCTTGAGCGCCTGGCGCTCTTCCAGGTCGTCGGCCAGGCGCTCCAGCACCAGGCCCAGGTTGCCGCTGTGTTCGCCCGCGCCGATCACGGCGCAATAGATGTCAGAGAACTCGCGCGGGTGCTGCGACAGCGCGCGGGCAAAGGTGGCGCCCGCGTTGACCTCGGCGCGCAGCGCGGCGACCAGGTGGCGCTGGCGTTCATCGTCGGCTTCTTCGGACAGCGCGGTCAGCGCGCGCTCCAGCGGCAGGCCCGACGACACCAGCCCGGCGATCTGCCGGGTCCAGATGGCCAGCCCGGTCGCGCTGAACACCGGCCGGGTGAAGAGGCGCTGGCCCAGGCTTGCGGACCGGCCGTCCAGCGTTTGGCCGGTCTGCACCATTTCCACCGCCAGCGGCACTAGCGCCTGGGCCCGCAGCAGGCTGCGCGCGGCCTTGGCGGTGTCGGCCTCCAGGAGGCCTTTGCGGGTCTGGCCTTGGGCGTCCAGGGCTTCAAAGGAAAAAGCAGGCATGCAAATGCGGGCGTGGGTGGTGGGGCGTGGGCGTGGAAATCACGCAGTCCTGCAACGGGCAAACATCCGTCGCAGGACCGGCAGCCCCTGATGGTAGCCGCTACCCAAGGCCCAGTGCCTCCACCCAGCTTCCATGCCCGGGGCATGACACAGGTCAAGGCGCTGACGCATTGCGCGCGCAGAATGAAAAGTGATCTGTGGCATCGGGTTGCAGGCGTTTTGAACGAACAAGGGGTCTTTCATGCTGAAGAACAAGGTGGCATTGGTAACGGGCGCATCGTCGGGCATCGGTCGCGCCATTGCGCTGGTGTGGGCGCGCGAAGGTGCCAAGGTGGTGGTGTCGGACGTGAATGTGCAGGCGGGCGAGGAAACCGCCGCGCTGGTGCGCTCCGCCGGGGGCGACGCGATCTTTGTGGCGGCCGACGTGGGCAAGCCCGAGGATTGCGATGCGCTGGTACAGCGCACCGTCGCCCACTACGGCCGCCTGGACGTGGCCTGCAACAACGCGGGCATTGGTGGCCCACAGGCACCGACAGCCGATTACCCGCTGGACGGCTGGGCGCAGGTCATCAACATCAACCTGTCGGGCGTGTTCTACGGCATGAAGTACCAGATCGCCGCGATGCTGAAGAACGGTGGCGGCTCGATCATCAACATGGCGTCCATCCTGGGCTCGGTGGGCTTTGCCACGGCGCCCGCCTACACGGCGGCCAAGCACGGCGTGGTGGGGTTGACCAAGGCGGCGGCCATCGAATACAGCGCGCACGGCGTGCGCATCAATGCGGTGGGCCCAGCGTTTATCCACACGCCCATGATCAGCGGGCTGGAGCAGGACGCCGGCATCAACGCCATGCTGGTCGGAGCCCACCCCATCGGCCGCCTGGGCCAGCCCGAAGAGGTGGCTGAATTGGTGACCTGGCTGGCGTCCAGCAAGGCGTCGTTTGTGACCGGGGCGTATTACCCCGTCGATGGGGGCTATCTGGCGCGCTGAAGCGCGAACAAACGACGGGCGCTCAGGCCGCCACGGCGGCCTGGCCCAGCGTGGCGTGCGCCTGGGCGGCGATGTCCAGCGAGCGCAAACGCAGTGCCGGGTCGTACACGTCGCTCACCAGCATCAGCTCGTCGGCGCCGGTGGCCTCTATCAGGCGCGCCATCCCCGCACGCACTGTGTCCGGCCCACCGATCACGGCTGCAGCCAGAAAGTCGCCAATTGCTGCCCGCTCCTGCGGTTGCAGGCGCGCAGCGTAGCCCTCGATGGGCGGCAGCAGGCGTCGGCGGTCGCCCGTCAAGATGCCCAGCACGCGCTGGTAGGTGCTGCTGGCCAGGTAGTCGGCCTCTTCGTCCGTCGGGGCCGCGATCAGTGGCACGCCAATGGCCACATGGGGCTTGGGCCAGGCAGCGGAAGGGCGGTACAGATTGCGGTACAGGTCGATCGCCTGGTGCAGCATGCGCGGCGCAAAGTGCGAGGCAAAGGCATACGGCAGACCCCGCTCGGCCGCCAGCTGGGCCGAAAACAGGCTGGAGCCCAGCAGCCAGATCGGCACATTGGTGCCAGCGCCGGGCATGGCAATCAGGCGCTGGCCGGGTTCGGCAGGGGCCAGCAGGCGCTGCAGCTCGGCCACGTCGCGCGGAAAGTCTTCTTCGGTCTCCACCCGGTTGCGGCGCAGCGCACGCATGGTGGTGGGGTCGGTGCCGGGCGCGCGGCCCAGGCCCAGGTCGATGCGGCCGGGGTACAGCTCGGCCAGCGTGCCGAAGGCCTCGGCCACCACCAGCGGGGCATGGTTGGGCAGCATCACGCCGCCGGACCCCACGCGGATGCGCGAGGTGCCACCGGCAATGTGGCCCACCAGCACAGCAGTGGCGGAGCTGGCAATGCCCGCCATGTTGTGGTGCTCGGCCAGCCAGTAGCGGGCAAAGCCCAGTTTTTCGGCATGCTGGGCGGTGCGCAGCGCAATCTGCAGCGCATCGGCCACGGTGCCGCCTTCGCGGACGGCCACCAGATCAAGCATGGACAGGGCAGGGCGGCGAGGAGTAGAGGTCATGCCCAGATTGTCCGGCGCGCGCGGCTTTTGCGCAGGCGGTGGGCGTAGAGCTGGCAGTGGCAGCAGGGTTGCCTGCGCCGATTTTTACCAGAGGGTCATTTTTTGGTAGCCAAAACGGCGGAGGCACCACAGAATGTTTCAAGACATTTCCGCGCTGGCTGCCATCCTGCGCTGCGCGGACCAGTCGTGCAAAAGGGATGACGCATGGGTTTTTTCAGCCGCTTGTTCAAGATCCGGGAGCAGGACCCCACCAGCCCCGAGACCACCTGGGCCATGGAAGACAACGGCAGCGAACTGGTGCTGGACGCTGAATACGCGGCCACGCTGATGACCGAGATCGATATCGATGCCGCCATCGCCAGCCACGAGCGTTGGCGCCTGCAGTTGCAGGACATGGTCAACGGCCGCTCCGACGAAGTCATGCGGCCTGAGCGCATCTGTCAGGACGACCGCTGCGACCTGGGCCGCTGGCTCTACGGCACAGGCCGGGTGCGCCTGGGGCATTACCCCGCGTTCGACATGCTGGTTGCGCGGCACAAGTACTTTCACCAGCAGGCGGCCGATGTGGTGACGGCCTTCCAGTCGGGCGACCAGCCCAAGGCGGCACAGTTGCTCAATGGCAGTTGCCGCCACGCGTCCAACCAGGTGCTGCTGCTGCTCAAGGAGCTCAAGCGCGGGCTGGGGCGGTAAGCCCTGCAGATGCTGGAGACGCCGCCCTCAGAGCGTAACCACGTTCTAGCGGCCCGGCCCGTGGCCTACCGCCTATCGTCCGCCGGGCGGCTCCGTGGCGGGCGGGGGCACAGCCAATTGCCACCCGAGTTCGGTGGCTACATCCATGCGGTGTTGTCCATCCAGCGTGTAGTGAATCTGCGTACCCATGGGTGCGTCCAGTTCGGGCAGCAAGGCGTGCAGCGCTACCAGTGCGTCGTTCAGTACTGGTGCGGTGATGTCGATGCGGATGAATTCCGCGATGCGCTTGCCATCCGTGCGCGCCACGCCCAGCGAGTCGCCCCAGCCGATCACCATGCCGACTCCCCGGGCGCGCAGAGCCTGGTCAATCCGGTCTTCGCGCTGGTGCAGCGGGTCCACGGCGTGCCTGGTGAGCGGGATTTTCACGAACAGGAATGCTGGCCGATCATCGGGCGTGGAGAGCACGGCTGGGGTGGGCGGAGGGGCGGAGGCGCTCATGGCCGGGCTGAGGTGGTTTTTGTGGGGGGATGCAGGCGGTCGCTCAATAACTCCGCCCATCCTTGTACATCGCATGCTGCCGCCGGTTCAGCGTGGCGGCTTCGCCCAGGCGGCCCATGGCGGACCCGGCATGGGCGTGGGTGATGGCCATGCCCAGGCCGTCGGCGGCGTCCGTGCCCGGCAGCCCTGGCAGCTGCAGCAGGCGCCGCACCATTTCCTGCACCTGGCTTTTGGCGGCGCGGCCGTGGCCGACCACAGCTTTTTTCATCTGCAGTGCGGTGTATTCGGCCACGGGCAGGTTGCTGGCCACCAGGGCGGTGATGGCGGCGCCGCGTGCCTGCCCCAGCAGCAGCGTGGACTGGGGGTTGACATTGACGAACACGATCTCGACCGAGGCCACATCGGGCTGGTAGCGGGCTGCGACTTCGGTGATGCCGTCGAACAGGATCTTCAGGCGCCCGGGCAGGTCGCCCAGCGCCAGCGTGGTGGTGCGGATAGTGCCGCTGGCCACGTAGCTGAGGTGGTGGCCGTCCATGTCCACCACGCCGAAGCCGGTGGTCTGCAGGCCGGGGTCAATACCAAGGATGCGCATTTGCTCTCGTTTTTATAGCTATTTGGGCAATGGGGACTAGCGCTACCAGTCGATTCTTCTACAAACCGAAGTACCAGCGTGCCGAATGGAAGAACACGGGCGCTGCAAAACACAGCGCGTCCACCCGATCGAGCAGGCCCCCGGCACCGGTGACGGACATGCCCTGCATGCCCCAGCTGGTGATGCCCCGGTCGCGCTTCAACGCCTTCATCACCAGGTGCCCCAGGCTGCCCGCCACGCAGGCCAGCAACGCCATGCCCAGCGCCTGGCCAGGTTTGAAGGGGGTGATGAAAGTGAGCAGCCCGCCCGCGAGGCCGCCGGCGGCCACGCCGGCCAGCCAGCTCGTCCACTGAAAGCTCTGACTCACCTGCGGTGCCACCGGCTTGTGCGGAAAGCGCCGCCCCAGCAGGTGCTGCACCAGCATGCACGTTTGCACCACAAACACCAGGAAGAACACCAGAAACGCGCCCTTGTCGCGGTAGCCCGGAAAGTCCAGCAGCAGCAGCGCCGGCACGTGGCTCATGCCGTACACGCAGACCATGATGCCCCACTGCAGCTTGGCATTGCGCTCCAGAAATCGCTGGGGGTCATTGGCCAGTGCGCTCACCACCGGCAGCGCCAGGAACACATACACGGGGATGAACACGGTGAACAGGTCGAAGTGCTTGCTGCCCACCAGCCAGAACTGCAGGGGCAGCACCACGAAGAACGCCAGCACCAGGCTGCGGTGGTCGCCCCGGCGTGTGGGCGACAGGGTGATGAACTCGCGCAGCGCAAAAAAGCCGACGATGGCGAACAGCACGGTGGCCACTGTCTCGCCCAGTACCCAGCCCACCCAGAACACGATGGCCATGACCCACGAGGTCTTGAGCAGCCCCCAGAAGCGCTTGGCTTCCAGGGCCTGGGCTTCGGCTTCGGGGTCGTCGCTCGGGTGCTCGCGCAGATTGCGCACAAAGGCCCACAGCGTGACGATGGACAGGATGCCGAACACGACCAGGAACAAGGCCCCGATCTGCTGGGTGGCGGTGAGGTTGCGCAGGAATTGGTTCATGTCAGCGCGCGCTCCGGGGCGCAGCGTTCGGCAAGTTCAGGGGCTTCGCACGGGTCATGGTCAGACTTCCCGCAGTGCAATGACGGCGCGGCGCGCGCGATCGAGGAACGGGCGGCGTTCTTCACCCGCTTCGAGCTGAATGGGCGCGCCAAAGGTCACCGAACACAGGATGGGCACTGGCACCACTTCGCCCTTGGGCATCACGCGCTGCACGTTGTTGATCCAGGCGGGCACCAGCACCACCTGCGGAAACATCTGCGCCAGCTTGAACAGGCCCGATTTGAAGGCCTGGGGCTCGTCGCCATGGCCGCGTGTGCCTTCTGGGAAGATCACGATGGAGTCGCCGCTCTCCAGTGCGCGCACCAGCGGGGCCAGCGGGTCGGATTCGGGCAGTGCGGCGCGCAGTTCTTCGGGCGTGGGTGCGCGGGGGGGCGCTTCGGGCGAGGGGTCTGGGCCCCCGGCAGCTGCCGTGTCGGCATCGGCTGCGGCGGCCTGTGTCACGGTGGGATCGGCGGCCACGGGCGCTGCGGGCCGCGCGGGCGTGGCCTGGCGGTCCACATATACGGCGTTGAACACGGCGGTGGTGATCCACTGCCGGAACGGCGTCTTGGTCCAGTAGTCCTTGGCGGCGATGGGCCGTGTGATGCTGCGCAGTTCCTCGGGCAGCGCCGCCCAGATCAGCACCATGTCGGCATGGCTCTGGTGGTTGGCAAAGTAGATACGCTGCTCGGCCTTGGGCGGACAGCCATACCAGCGGGCCTGGGAGCCGGTGAGAAACCGCACGATCCCCAGCAGAAGGAAACTCATCAACTTGGCAAGCATGGCGGGGATGATACGGGCGCCGGGCCAGCATGCCAGGCAAGGACCTGGGCAGCGCTACACCCAGATGCGATAGACCCAGAAAGCTTCGCCCCCATAGATGCCGTCATACAGCGCCTGCGGTGCGTAGCCGGTGATGCGGCGCGTGACGCGGCACAGGTGCGACTGGTCCGAGAACCCGGCGCCCACTGCCACATCGGCCCATTTGACCGAGCCCTGCGCAGCCTCGGCCGCGATGGTGTCGAAGAACGCCTGCTCGGCCTTGCCAAAGCCGCGCAGCTCGCGCAGGGGCAGCCCGGCCCAGCGCTTGATGCGCCGCTCCAACTGGCGCAGGCTGCGGCCGGGGGCGGACAGGGCAGCGCGCTGTGCGAGGTGTGCAGCCCAGTCGCCGTAGCGCTGTGTGGGCAAGGATTGTGCGGGGCGGCAGGCCTGCCAGCGGGGCTCCAGAAAATCTTCCAGGTGCTGCAGGCGGGCCGCGTTGTCGGGCAGGTTCTGCACCGCTTCGCACAGCGCCAGCCAGTCGGGCGGCAACAGCGATTGCGCGTCCACCATGCGATCGGTCAGGGCCCCAGGGTCCACGCCGGTGAGCTGGTGCAGCGCGTCGGGCATGAACATCACCATCATGGCGTGTGTGGGGCCTGCGCAGTAGCTGGAGGTGGGGCGGGTCTGCGGGCCGGCCAGCACCCAGCGGCCGGGGTAGGCCTCGCGCGGGCTGTGCTCTGTGGGCATGGAGTCGGGGCGCTCGGCCACCAGGGCCTCGCTGCGACCTTCAAACCACCAGCTCAAGCTGCACAAGGGGGACGCCGGAAAGCGGTTGATGCGTTGCGCGTCACTGAGTGTGTGGCCCACCGTGCTGCGCGCCATGGCGGCGCGCACGCAGGCCGTGAGGCTGGCGCGCGGCAGCCACAGCTCGCCCGAGGGGATCAGCCCGGCAGGGTGCCGTGGGGAGAGGGGGGCCAAGCTTGCCATGGGGCGCGAGTGTAGGCGACGGGGGCTGTCGCAATCGTTCAATACCAAGTCGTCGCTGCGCTGCAGCATGTGGGGCATGAACTCGCCCACAGTCACCACGTCGTCTGTTTCTTCTGTTGCTTCTCCCACTCCTCCCACCACGCCTGCAAGTCCGCGCGGCCCGCGCAGCCGCTGGTGGGGCCTGCCGCTGCTGCGCGCCATGCGGGCCGACTACCTGGGCTTTGTCACCCAACTGCAGCGCGAGCATGGCGACCTCACCCGCATGCGCTTAGGGTACGAAGATGCGTGGGACCTGATGCACCCTGACCTGGTGCGCGAGGCATTGGTCACCCATGCCGACCAGCTCATCCGCTGGGAGCGTGGCATGGAGGTGTTCGAGGAAGTGTTTGGCCAGAGCGTGCTGGTGACCGAAGGCGACACCTGGCAGCGCCAGCGCCGCATGCTGATGCCCGCCTTCACGCCCAAGCGGGTGGCAGGCTACGCGCAGCTGATGACCGATGCCGCCCGCAGCGCACTCGACACGGCCGTGCCGCCAGGCCAGCCCGGTGCCCAGGTGGCGGTGGATGCGCTGTGGACGGACGTGGCCATGGACGTGATCCTGCGCACGCTGTTCAGCACCTCGGCGCAGGCCGATGCGCGCGAAGCCGCCTGGGCCACGCAGACGCTGTCAGAAGCCGCCTTCCACGAAATGTTCATGCCCTTCACGCTGCCCGACTGGCTGCCCCTGCCGGGCAAGGCTGCCAAGCGGCGCGCCATCCGGTCGCTGAAGGGGCTGGTCTGGCGCCACATCCACGCCCGCCAGGCCGAGGTGGCCGCACCCGGTGCCCCGGAGCGCTCAGACCTGCTGCACATGCTGCTGGCGCTGCGCGACGAGCAAACCGGCGAGGCCTTGTCGGCGCAAGAGGTGTTTGACCAGTGCATCGTCAGCTTCCAGGCCGGGCACGAAACCAGCGCCACCACGCTGCTGTGGTGGACCCTGCTCATGGCCCAGCACCCAGAGGCTGCGCAGCGCGCCCAGGCCGAGGTCGATGCCGTGTTGCAGGGCGGCACCCCCGGCCCCGAGCATCTGGCCCAACTGCCCTGGCTGGGTGCCACGCTCAAAGAGGCGCTGCGCCTGTACCCCCCGATCGCCGCGCTGATGAGCCGCCGCACCACCGCGCCCATCACGCTGGGCGGCGTGCCGGTGCCCCAGGGCGCCATGCTGCGCATCACCCCCTGGGTGTTGCACCGCGATGCGCGCTGGTTTGCCGAGCCGGACCGTTTTGTGCCCGAGCGATTTCTGGACGGCGCGCCACCCATCCCCCGGGGCGCGTGGATTCCGTTTGGCCTGGGGCCGCGCGTGTGCATTGGCCAGCACTTTGCGATGCTGGAGATGACGCTGCTGGCGGCGATGCTGCTGCAGCGCTACACGGTGCGGCTGCCGGAGGGGGGCGCCGTGGGAGCGCCCCGGTTTCAAGTGACACTGCGGCCGGAGGGGACGTCTGCGCTGTGGCTGCAGCGGCGCGATGCGCCGCAGGGGCGATAAGGCGCGCTGTTTAGCGGTGGGTGACGTTCAGGGCAACTCCGCGCCGCCCATGCGCCCCAGGATCGTGCGCGTGCGCCCGGCCAGGTAGGCCGATCCGGGCGTTTTCTCAAAGCGCTTGGGCGCAGGCAGCATCACGGCCAGGCGTGCGGCCTCGGCGGTGTTCAGGCGGCTGGCGCTTTTGCGGAAGTAGTGCTGCGCAGCGGCCTCGGCGCCGAACACGCCCTCGCCCCATTCCACGTTGTTGAGGTAGATCTCCAGGATGCGCTGCTTGGAGAGCAACTGCTCCAGCGCCAGCGTGAGCACGAACTCCTGCCCCTTGCGCAGCAGCGTGCGTTCGCCCGACAGCAGCAGGTTCTTGGCCAGCTGCTGGGTGATGGTGGAGCCGCCCCGGATCTTGGGGGCACGCACCGGGCGCTCGGGGGCGCGGGCCTGCGCCTTGCTGGCCTGGGCTTCGGCCTTGGCGTTGCGCTCCCAGGCTTTTTCGATGGCGTTCCAGTCCACGCCGTCGTGGTTCACAAAACCATCATCCTCCGATGCGATCACCGCGCGCTTGAGGTGGTCGGAGATGTCCGCATACCGCACCCATTGCTGGCGCCAGGGCACATGGCCTTTGCTGGCCAGCAGCGTCCAGGCTTCGGAGCGCTGAAAGGTGGTGGACTCGGGGTTGATGGCCGCCATGGCGGCGATGCGCAGCACAAAGAACAGCTGCAGCGCCACGAAGGCAATCACCAGCAGTCCCAGCCAGCGCAGCACGGCTTTCATCGTGGCGTCCCCGGGGCTCAGGCGGTGGCAGACTGCTGCATCTCGCGCAGCACCTGGGCCGACGGCGGGCGTACGCCGCGCCACAGCAAGAAAGCCTCGGCGGCTTGCTCCACCAGCATGCCCAGGCCGTCGCGGGGCACCGCGCCGTGCTGCCGGGCCCAGTCGAGGAAGCCCTGCGCTGCAGGGCCGTACATCATGTCGTAGGCCAGGGCGCCGGGGCGCAGCACGCTGGCGGGCACCGGGATGCCGCCGCCAGAAAGGCTGCTGGCCGTGGCGTTGATGATTACATCGAAATGGGCCGATAGCGCTAGTGGATCTTGTGCTGATAGCTCTGCTTTTTGTAGCGCGGCCAGGGCACTGTGCGACTGCACCAGCGCCTGCGCCTTGGCCAGGGTGCGGTTGGCCACGGTGATGTGGCGGGCCCCCGCCAGCAACAGCGGGCCCAACACGCCTGCGGCGGCGCCCCCGGCGCCCACCAGCAGCACATCGCGCCCGGCCAGCGACACGCCCGCGTTGCGCGTGATGTCGGCCACCAGGCCCAGGCCGTCGGTGTTGTCAGCGTAGATGCTGCCGTCGGCGCGGAAGGTGAAGGTGTTCGCCGCACCCGCCAGTTGCACGCGCTCGCTGCATTCGGTGGCCAGGCCCGGCGCTTCGGTCTTGAAGGGCACGGTGACGTTGCAGCCGCGCCCGCCCTCAGCGGCAAACGCGCGCACGCCCTGGGCAAAACCGTCCATGGGCACCAAGCGGCGTTCATAGGCAATGTGGTCGCCGGTCAGCTCGGCAAAACGGGCGTGGATGGCGGGCGAGCGACTGTGGGCCACGGGGTTGCCCATCACGCAGTACAGGTCGGCAGGGTGGCTCATGATGGATGACGGCAAAAACGAGACTGAGGGAGGTGCGGGAGGGACATACCCATCGCACGCCGCCGTGACAACAACAAAGTCTGGGAGGGTGCTCGACGGATTCCGAAGCGCGGCTGGCGCCTAGCGGGCGTTTTCTTTCACCATGGTTTCCAGTGTCTGGTCACGGGTGAACTTGAAGCGCGCCACCATGGCGATTTGGTCGTATTCGCGGCGCATTTCGCGGTTGAAGGCGTCAAACGGGCCTGCGGCGCGGGCAATGGCCTCTGCACGGCGGTCCAGTGTGGCGTTGCCAGAGCCCTGCACGATCTCGGTGCCCAGTACACGGCCGTCGTGGTTGACGGTGAGGATCATGGTTAGCTCACCATACAGTTTCTTGCCGCCCTGTTCCGGGAAGTTTTCCGTGCCCTTGTCTTCCACCTTGTGGCGCAGGGTGTCGTAGTAGGCCGCATAGACTTTTTCCTGCGTCGCCGGGCTGATGTAGCGCTTCTTGGGGCGCGAATTTTGGGCGTTGATGCGCTTTTCGATCTCGGCCAGCAGCTTGACGAGCTGGCGGCGCTTTTCCTGCTCGCTGGCCTGTTCGGCGCTCTGGCTGGCCTGGCGCGGATCGGGCACGGGCATGGTGGCCAGTTGCTTGCGCAGCTGGGCCAGCAGCTGGGCCTGCTGCTCCTGCATCGCGTCCATCTTGCGCTGGGCTTCTTCGTAGTCGTCACCCACCGTGGTCAGCGCGGTGTACGGCAGGGGGCTGGTGGCCCGGCCCTTCTCTGCTTCGCCACCGCCCGCCAGGTTGGCCTGGGCAATCGCCTGGGCCTTGTCCGGGCGCTCGTTGGACTTGGCGTTGACCAGAATGACTTCGAGTGGTGTGTCCTGGAACACGCGGTTGAAGCCCTCGGGGTCGATGAAGCGCACCGAGATGAGCGCGGCATGCACGGCGATGGAGACGCCCAGTGCCAGCTGCAGCGTGCTGAAGGTGCGGAGGAAGGCAGGGAGTTTCATCGCCGGCAATTATCAGGGGCTGTCCGGGGGCTTCAAGCGGCCGGTGCTGCCGCAGCGGCATCGGCAGGGGCCTCGTTCACATCCACCGCAATCGCAATCGGGCCGGCCACGGTGTCGTCGTCCTCGGCATCGTCCACGGGGCCATCGTCGCTGGTGTCTGCGGGGTCGTCCAGGCGCTCGATCACGGTGCCGTGGATGTCGAGCGTGATCTCGTCCACCTCGCCCAGCTTGACCTTGAGGCGCGCGCCGCGCGGCAGGTTCTGCGCGCCCAGCACGGGGAAGACCAGCGGAATGTCGTCAGCCCGCACCAAAAAGCTACCGCCCGGGCCTTCCTTGAAGACAGTAGCGTTCAGCTCGGTGATGCCGTTCTGCTCCACATATTTCAGCGTCCAGAAGCGTTCCATGCCCGCCTGGTAGCCGTTGTAGGCGCTGTAGGCCGCGTCAAAGCTGCTGATGATGGAGAACAGGTCGGCGTCCTTGGGCTTGAAGGGCGCGGCCAGCGCGGCCGTCTTGCCGTGGCGCGCGCAGGCAATGATCTGCCACTGGTTGACCAGGTCGGTGTAGCGGCGCAGGGGGGATGTGGCCCACGAATACGCCTTCACGCCGATGCCCGCATGCGGCAGCGCCTTGGTGCCCATGCGCACCTTCACGCCCGGCGCCATGCTGGCCTGGCTGCGGTAGATGCCGGGCACGCCCAGCTCGGCCATCCAGCTACCCCAGGTGCTGTTGGCCACGATCATGGCCTCGGCCACGATCAAATCGAGCGGTGCGCCGCGCTGGCGCACGCTGATCTGCACCTGCTCGTCGCCGGTGGGCTCGGCGCCGTTGTTGCCGACCAGGCGGAAGTTGTAGTCCGGCCGGTTGAAGTTCTCAGGCTTGCCGCGCACGACTTCGCGGCGGGCCTTGAGGTCCTTGGCGAGGCGGTGCAAAAATGATAGCTGCGGGCGCAATTCGGACAAGCGCTTGGGGTCGTTTCGGTGCTCAAACGCCGGGTTGGTGAGCCATTCTTCCGTCACCACGCTGTCGAGCTGGTCGTGGCGCAGGTTGGCGGCCACGTGCACGCGCTCCAGCTTGGTCTCGGAGCCTTTGAACTCCAGCGTGGCTTCGTCGATGGTCACGTACAGCGACACGGCTGGGTTGGCGCGGCCTTCGTCCAGCGTGTAGGTTTGCACCACGTCGTCGGGCAGCATGGTGATCTTGTAGCCCGGCATGTACACGGTGGACAGGCGGGCACGGCCGAGCTGGTCGATAGCGCTGCCGGGCTGGATGGCCAGGCCGGGCGCGGCGATGTGGATGCCCAGCACCACGGTGCCCGTGCCCAGCCCCTGGACGGACAACGCGTCGTCGATTTCGGTGGTCTGCGAGTCGTCGATCGAGTAGGCCTGCGCGGGCGACAGCGGCAGCTCGTCGGCAATGACGGGGGCGGTAACGGCCGGAAAGCCCGTGCCCTTGGGGAAATTCTCGAACAAGAACCGCTTCCAGTGGAACTGGTAGCTGGAATCGATGGCGCCCGCCTTTTGCAGCAGGTCGAGCGGCGCGGTGTGCGTGGTGCGGCTGGCCTCGACCACGGCCTTGTACTCGGGCGCGTTCTTATCGGGCTTGAACAGAATCTTGTAGAGCTGGTCGCGGATGGGCTGCGGGCATTCGCCCCGGCCCAGTTGCGCTGCCCACTCGTCGATCTGCGCGAGGATGGCCTTCTTCTTCTCGATGGCGGCCAGGGCCTGCTGCAGGATCTCGGCCGATGCCTTCTTGAAGCGGCCCTTGCCTGCGCGGCGGAAGTAGTGCGGTGCGTCGTACAGACGGAACAGCGCACCGGCCTGCTGGGCCAGGGTGGCGTTCTCGGAGAAATAGTCCCGCGCCAGGTCGGCAAAGCCAAATTCGTCTTCGGGCGCGAACTCCCAGGCCAGGTCCAGCTCGATGGTCTCGGCCACGGCCTGGGCCTGGGCGACGAGTTCTGCCGGGGCGGGTTTTTCGAACTTCAGGAGGATGTGGGCGGCCTTGACCTTGACCCGTTTGCCCGAGTCCAGCTCCACTTGGGCAGAGGTATCGGCTTCGGACAGGATACGGCCGGCGAGAAATTTGCCGGCTTCTTCAAACAATGCGTGCATGGCGGCGATTGTCCCATGGGCGCCAGCGGGCGCCCGGGCGGCGGCGCATATGATCCATGGCGCGCCTTTTTGCCCCTACCTGCCATCCCATGCCCTTTGCCACCATGGCCACGCCGCTGACTCTGCTGGCACTGGCGCTGCCGTTCCTGTTCTGCTTTACGCAGGCCCCCATCAACAACTTCTGGCCCCTGCTGGCGTCCTGGGGCTGCGGCGCGGTGCTGGTGTTGCTGGCCCTGGCTCGCTGCGGCAGTACGCCGGGGCGGGGTCAGCAGGGGGAGACCGGGGGGGCGCCCGCCCTGGTGTCGAGCCGGATGCTGGCCGCCGGCCTGCTGGTCGCAGCGCTGGCCAGTGCGGCCATCGGGCTGCTGCAGTATTTTGTGGGGGACCCCGGCCTGCCCGGCGTGCAGCCCTCCACCCTGGGGCAGGCCATTGGCAACCTGCGCCAGCGCAACCAGCAGGCAACGTTGCTGAGCCTGGGCGTCTGGGCGCTGCTGTGGGCCCTGGCCCAGATGCAGGCACGTCTGGACCACCCCGGCATCGCCGCCCCTGTGCAGGGAGGAAAGGCCTGGCCCGGGTGGTTGACGGGGTTGCTGGTGGCCTGGGCGTTGGCGTTGCTGGCGATGTCGAGTGCCGCCACGGCCTCACGCACCGGGGCCGTGCAGTGGCTGTTGATGCTGGGGTTGGTGTTGTGCTGGCGCGTGTCGTGGGGGCGCCTGGTCCTGGGGCTGGGACTGGTGGGTTTGATCTTGTACGGCGCAGCGGCCTGGCTGCTGCCCCGCTTGCTGCTGGACTGGACCGGGTTTGCATCGGACGGGCTGTTTGTGCGCATCCTCGACGAAGAGCCAGGCTGCACCAGCCGCCGGGTGCTGTGGGCCAATGTGCTGCACCTGATCGCGCAAAAGCCCTGGGCGGGCTGGGGCTGGGGGGAGCTGGATTACGCACACTACGTCACAGTGTTCCCCGGGGAACGGTTTTGTGTGCTGCTGGACAACGCCCACAACCTGCCCTTGCACTTGGCGGTGGAGCTGGGCGTGCCGGTGGCGCTGATCTTTTGTGCCGCCGTGGTGGTGTGGGTGCTGCGCGAAAAGCCCTGGCGCGAGACCGATCCGGCGCGGCAACTGGCCTGGGGCGTGCTGGCGCTGGTGGGGCTGCACAGCCTGCTGGAGTTTCCGCTGTGGTACGGGCCGTTCCAGCTGGTCACGGTGGTGGCCGTCGCGTTGCTGTGGCGCTGGCAGCTGCCCGGCTGGGCAAGCTCGCTGGGCGCGCGCCGGGGTGCGGCCGCCATCATCTTGGCCGGGCTGGCACTGGGGGCCTATGTGGGCTGGGATTTTTATCGCGTCGGCCAGCTGTACCGGCCGTTGGCCGACCGGCCACCCTCCCTGCGCCAGGACACCGTTCGCAAGGTGGGCAACACCCCTTTCTTCACCGATCAGGTCGATTTTGCGCTGTTGACCACTATCGAGCTTTCACCCAGCAATGCGGGCCAGGTCTTTGGGGTGGCCAATAAGCTGCTGCACTTCTCGCCGGAGCCCCGGGTGATCGAGCCGCTGATCGAAAGCGCCACGATGCTGGGGCTGGACGACGAGGCGGCGTTTCACCTCAAGCGATACCGTGCTGCGTACCCGGCGGACTATGAGCGCTGGCGCGAGCAGGGGCGGCGGATTTCGTCCCACCTGAAGCCCTGACCGCATGCGCTGCGGACGGCTGCCGCGCGTTCAGGCCAGTTGCAGGAAATGGCTCACCAGCGGCAGGTAGTCCCCATAGTTGCCCAGCGCGTGGTCGCCCCCCTCCAGCACCACCTGCTTGGCCTGCGGGTAGCGCCCCACCATCTCACGCCAGTCCAGCACTTCGTCGCCCTTGGCAATGAGGGCCAGTTCGCGGGCGGCAGCGGGGCGGGCCCGCATGTCCAGGGCCTGCAACTCTTCGATGTACTCCGGCAAAAAATAAAAGCGCTCGCTCGGGTCGTGCCAGCTGGTCTGCTCGCCGATGTAGCGGGCGAGGTCGCGTGCCGGGTCCACAGCGGGGTTGAGCATCACGCTGGGGCAACCCGCGTGCTGCGCCACCCAGCTGGCATAGAAGCCGCCCAGCGACGAGCCAATCACGGCCATCGAACGCCGGGGCCAGCTGGCAATGCCCTGCGCCACCAGCGCCATGGCGGCACGGGGCGATGGCGGCAGCTGCGGGCACCAGAAGGTCACGGAGGGGTGGTGGGCCGCCACGTGGGCCGCAGTCTGGCGCGCCTTGGCCGACGAGGGGGACGAGCGAAAACCGTGCAGGTACAGCAGGTGGGTGGTGGTCATGAGACAGAAAGTGATCGGGGCAGGGGAATCACTGCTTTAACCGGGCTGGCGCAGGCATAAGATGTGTGCACCAGGGCGCCACACCGTGCGGCGCCTGGTTTTGCTACCCGCACCATGACCGATTTTGCCCCGCTTTCCACTGCCAGACGATGGGCGCTCGGATCAGGCGACAAGCCGCCTGCGTCGCTGGGGCGGTTTGAACTCAAGAAGCAGCTGGGCCGGGGCGCCCAGGCCACCGTGTGGCTGGCGCTGGACCCGCGCCTGCAGCGCGAGGTGGCCATCAAGCTGATGCGCCCCATGCAGGACCAGGACCCCTCCGTGCTGGAGCAGTGGCTGCGCGAGGCCCGCCACGTGGGGCGTCTGGCCCACCCCTACATCGTGCCGGTGTTTGAGGCCGATGTGCAAGGCGCGCAGCCCTACATCGTGTTCGAGTACGTGCCCGGAAGCACGCTGGCCGAGCACCTGGCCCAGCAGGGGCGCTGCACGCCCCACGATGCCGTGGCGCTCATGGTGGATGTGCTGGATGGCTTGCATGCCGCCCACCAGGCGGGCATCGTGCACCGCGATCTCAAGCCGTCCAACATCATGATCGATGCGCACCGGCACGCCCGGGTGATGGACTTTGGCATGGCGGCCCCTGTGCAGGCCGCACCGGATGCGCAACTGGCGAGCGGCACGCCCGCCTATATGGCGCCGGAGGCTGCGGCGGGCGCCGCGCCCACCCCCGCGATGGACGTGTATTCCGCTGGCTTGGTGCTCATCGAGATGCTGACCGGGCGCCCCCTCATCCACCAAAAGGACACCTGGCAAGCGCTGTACCGCATTGCCAACGAAAACCTGGCCCTGCCCGCCGACCTGGGCCCCGGCGTGGACGATGGCCTGCGCGCCATTCTTCAACGGGCCATGGCGCGTGACCCGGCGCAGCGCTACGCCACGGCGGCGGATTTTCGGGATGCGTTGCGCGCCTGGGCGGCACCGGCCAGTGCGCCATCGGCTGCCAGCAACGCCACGCTGGACTTTTTGCTGCGGCGCATGCGCCACAAGAGTGACTTCCCGGCCTTGTCGGACTCGGTGGCGCGCATCCAGCGGGTGGCCAATTCGGAAGACGACAGCATCAGCGACCTGACCCACGAAATCCTGAAAGACGTGGCGCTCACCAACAAGCTGCTGCGTCTGGTCAATAGCGTGCATTACGCCCACGCCAGCCGGGGCACCATCAGCACCGTGTCGCGCGCAGTGAGTCTGGTGGGCTTCAATGCGGTGCGCAACATGGCGCTGAGCCTGGTGCTGCTGGACCACATGCAGGACAAGGCCCATGCCAGCCAGATGCGCGAGGAATTTTTGCGCGCCATGATGGCGGGCTCGGTCGCGGCCGAACTGTGCAGCACCAGCCAGGCGGCCGAAGAGGCCTTCATCGGCGCGATGTTCCAGAACCTGGGGCGCATGCTGTGCGAGTTCTACTTTCCCGAAGAGGCGCGGCAGGTGCGCAGCCTGGTGGCGTCCGGGCGGCTGGAAGGGGGCGAGGAGGCCGCATCCGTCCAGGTGCTGGGGCTGGGGTTTGAAGACCTGGGTGTGGGCGTGGCGCGCGTCTGGGGCCTGCCCGACAGCCTGCAGCGCTGCATGCGCAAGCCCCTGGGCTCGCCCATGCAGCGTGCGCCCGAGCAGGGCGTGGAGCGTTTGCGCTGGGCTGCCATGGCGGCCAATGAGGTCGCCAGTGCCCTGTTGTTCAGCGAGCCCGCCCAGCTAGAGGGACAACTGGGACAGGTGGCCACACGCTACGCCCGCACGCTGGCGCTGTCGGCCGAGGCCATTGCCGACGCCACGCTGCGCGCGCGGCACAAGCTGGTGGCGCTGGCCGAGGCGCTGGACCTGCGCGTGGACCCCGACACGCCGGCGGCCCGCCTGCTCAAGCTGCCCTCGGCCGCCGGGGCGCAAGCCACACCCGACGACGCCTTGGGTGCCCACGAGTTGCGGGTGACGGAAACCCAGCCCCTGCCCGCTGTGCTGGAGTCTCAAGCGGGTGGCGCAGTGTCGGTAGCGCAGGTCAATGAAGTGCTGGCGGCAGGCATCCAGGACATCACCAACGCGATGGTCGAGAGTTTTCAGCTCAACGATGTGCTGCGAATGATCCTGGAGACCATGTTCCGCGCCCTGGGTTTTCGGCGCATGGTGTTTTGCCTGCGCGAGGCCCGCACCGACATGCTGACCGGCCGCTTCGGCCTGGGGGAGGGCAGCGAGGGGGCCGTCCGGGCCCTCAAGGTGCCGCTCAAGGCCCAGGGCGACCTGTTTGCCGCCGTATGCCTGCGCGGCGCCGACACCCTGATCAACGACGCCACCGAGCCCCGCATGCAGGCGCGCCTTCCCGAGTGGTACCGCAAGGGCGTCAATGCACCGTCGTTCCTGCTGCTGCCGCTGCAAATCAAGGGGCAGCCCTTTGCCCTCATCTATGCCGATCAGGCCACACCGGGGGGCATTGTGGTGGATGACAAGGCCTTGGGCCTGCTGCGCACCCTGCGCAACCAGGCCGTGATGGCCTTCCGGCAGGCGGGGTAGGGCTGCGGCTCGCGATCTCTCTGCCAGGGCGTTGGCTGCTCTGACGCCCGGCATCCGCCGATAATCGGGGAATGGCCGTCGTTTTTGAAAAGCCCACGCTCGTCCAGCGTCTGGCGCCCCTGTTCCGGGGCTTTGACCTCCCCCTCCTGTTGCTGGTTCTGTTGCTGGCCAGCGCCGGGTTGCTGGCTATGTATTCGTCGGGCTATGACCACGGCACGCGGTTTGTGGACCATGGGCGCAACATGCTCATCGCAGGGGCCATCCTGTTCATGGTGGCCCAGGTACCCCCCCAGAAAATCATGGCCTGTGCCGTGCCGCTGTACCTCACCGGCGTGGCCCTGCTGGTGGCGGTGGCGCTGTTTGGCATCACCAAAAAAGGGGCGACGCGCTGGATCAACGTGGGCATCGTCATCCAGCCCAGTGAGATCCTCAAGATCGCCATGCCGCTGATGCTGGCCTGGTGGTTCCAGAAGCGCGAGGGCACGCTGCGCCCGCTGGACTTTGCCGCGGCAGGCCTGCTGCTCGCCGTCCCGGTGGGCCTGGTCATGAAGCAGCCTGACCTGGGCACCTCGCTGCTGGTGCTGGCGGCTGGGCTGTCGGTGATCTTCTTTGCGGGCCTGTCCTGGAAGCTGATCCTGCCGCCGGTGCTGATCGGCGGTGTGGGCATCGCTACCCTGGTGCTGCTGGGTGACCAGCTGTGCGCAGACGGCGTGCGCTGGGTGGTACTGCACGACTATCAGCAGCAGCGCATCTGCACCTTGCTGGACCCCACCCGCGACCCGCTGGGCAAGGGCTTTCACATCATCCAGGGCATGATCGCCATTGGCTCTGGAGGGCTGTGGGGCAAGGGATTCATGGCGGGCACGCAGACCCACCTGGAGTTCATCCCCGAACGCACCACCGACTTCATCTTTGCTGCCTATTCCGAAGAATTTGGCCTGGCAGGCAACCTGTTCCTGCTGGTGTGCTTTCTGCTGCTGGTCTGGCGCGGGCTGGCCATTGCTGCAGGGGCCAGCACCTTGTTCGGTCGCCTCATGGGGGGCGCGGTGTCGATGATTTTCTTCACCTACGCGTTTGTGAACATGGGCATGGTCAGCGGCATTCTGCCGGTGGTGGGCGTGCCCCTGCCCTTCATCAGCTATGGCGGCACGGCCATGGTCACACTGGGGCTGGCACTGGGCATCCTGATGTCGGTGGCGCGGTCCCAGAAGCAGGAAACCAAGGACCCTCTCCCTGCCGCGCTGTAGGGCCTTGTGCAGGCGGTTGCCCGCAGCACGCCCTCGGGGTACAAACCGGCTGGCCAACTGTGTTTTGGTCGCTCAGCATCCGGAGGGTTTCCCATGGCGGCGAAGTTTGAGCTCAAGAAGTCGAAAAACGACAAGTTTGTCTTCAACCTGCTGGCCGCCAACGGCCAGGTCATCCTGACCAGTGAGATGTACGAGTCCCGCGCCAGCGCGCTCAATGGCATCGAAGCGGTGCGCAAAAATGCCCCGAACGATGGTCGTTTTGGACGGCTCAGCGCCAAGAACGGTGCGCCGTATTTCACCTTGAAAGCCGCCAACGGCCAGGTGATTGGCCAAAGCCAGATGTACTCCGGTGCCAAGGCCCGGGACGCGGGCATCGAGTCGGTGCAGGCCCATGCGGCCGAGGCTGGGCTTGACGACCAGACGGCCACCTGACGCAGTGGGCTGCGCTGAAGGAGCGCCGGGTGCACATAGGGGCATGTGGCCACCGCCCGGGCAAGGGCAGGTTGGGCGCCTAAAATGCCTTGATGACTCTCCGCTCCACCACTGCCGCGCCCCAGCGCGCGGCCACCAGCCAGCGCATCGATGTTGCCCGTGAACTGCTGCTGACCCCTTTTGGCCTGGACGAAGGCCACCTTGCCCGCGCATTGGCCGAAATTCGCACCCACCAGGTGGACGATGCGGACCTGTACTTCCAGTACACCCGCAGCGAAGGCTGGAGCCTGGAGGAAGGCATCGTCAAGACCGGCTCCTTCAGCATCGATCAGGGCGTGGGAGTGCGCGCCGTCAGTGGCGAGAAGACAGCCTTTGCGTATTCGGACGACATCTCAGAGGCGTCTTTGCTGGATGCGGCCCGCACCGTGCGGTCTATTTCGGCTGCAGCGCAGGCAGGTAAAGCGCGAGTAGCTCCCAAAAAGGTAGCGGCGAGCCGCAGCCTGTACCCGGGCGTGGACCCCATCGCCTCGCTGGACAGCACGGCCAAGGTGGCGCTGCTGGAGCGGCTGGAGCAGCGCGCCCGCGCCAAGGACCCGCGCGTGGCACAGGTGATGGCAGGGCTGGCCAGCGAATACGACGTGGTGCTGGTAGCGCGCGCCGACGGTACTCTGGCGGCGGATGTGCGCCCGCTGGTGCGGCTGTCCGTCACCGTGATTGCCGAGCAGAACGGTCGCCGCGAGATGGGCTCTGCAGGCGGCGGTGGCCGTTTTGGCCTGGCCTATTTCGACGACGAGCAGATGGGCAAATATGTCGATGAAGCCGTGAACGCGGCCCTGGTCAATCTGGAGTCCCGCCCCGCCCCGGCGGGCGAGATGACCGTGGTGCTGGGCTCGGGCTGGCCCGGCATCCTGCTGCACGAGGCCATTGGCCACGGGCTGGAAGGCGACTTCAACCGCAAGGGCTCGAGTGCTTTCAGCGGCCGCATTGGCCAGCGTGTGGCGGCCAAGGGCGTCACAGTGCTGGACGACGGCACCATTGCCGACCGCCGAGGTTCGCTGAACGTGGACGACGAAGGTCACGCCAGCCAGCGCAACGTGCTGATTGAGGACGGCATCCTGAAGGGCTACATCCAGGACTCCCTGAACGCCCGCCTGATGGGCGTGGCGCCCACCGGTAACGGCCGGCGCGAAAGCTACGCCCACATCCCCATGCCGCGCATGACCAACACCTACATGCTGGGCGGCGACAAGGACCCGCAAGAGATCATCGCCAGCATCAAGAAGGGCCTGTACGCCAGCAACTTCGGTGGCGGGCAGGTGGATATCACCTCGGGCAAGTTCGTGTTCTCGGCCAGCGAGGCGTACTGGGTGGAAAACGGCAAGATCCAGTACCCCGTCAAGGGCGCCACCATCATCGGCAGTGGCCCCGAATCGCTCAAAAAAGTGACCATGATCGGCAACGACATGCGCCTGGACAGCGGCGTGGGCACCTGCGGCAAGGAAGGCCAGAGCGTGCCCGTGGGCGTGGGGCAACCCACGCTGCGCATCGAAGGTCTCACGGTGGGTGGCACGGCCTGAGGGTTGCGTTGGTAGTCTGTCGGCAGACCTTGGGTGGTGCGTGACTTCGCGTTTTCACCTGCTTTTCGGGGCTTGTACTGCGCATTGGCCAGCGCACAATGGGTGACACCATGCCCGCCACGCGCCCCAGTCAACTGCTGACGCTCCAGTCGTTTGGAGATATCAGCCGCTTCTTGCGCGAAGGCGTGGCGGACGAAGATTCACGCCAGCTCCGCGACAGCCTGGGCGTGTTGTCCACGCAGATCGACGAGGCGGTGCGCACCCGCCGCACCAGCACCGACACCACCGAAATCACGCGCCGCGTGGTGGCCTTGTCCCACAGCGCGCGTGAACATCAGCTGTTTTTGACCGGCCTGGGCTCGGCATGGCACGCGCTGTACGAGTTTGGCGCCTACCAGCGCGCACTGCGAGAGCTGCGCAACGCCATTGCTGACTGGCAGTCGATGCTTGAGCAGCGCAGCACCAAAGAAAGCGCCAGTTTCGACCAGTTCGAGCTGCTGGCCTGGCGCACGCTGGGCGAGGCGTTGCTGCTCATTGACATGTACGAGCACCAGAGCAATCCGGCAAGTGATTTGCAGGACATGCCGCCGCCGCGCAAGCCCTCGGCACTGCAGCGCTTGCGGGCATGGTTTCGGGGCTGCCGGCGGTGAATGGCCGGGGCGCCACGTGTTGTAAGCGGGCGCGTGTCGTGCATTCGCAACAGACGGAGGGTGCCGAACCGGCGCACTCCTGTGCTACATTGGCTGCCATGCAAGTTCGTAGCGCGTTTTATTTTTGGTTTTTTATCTCGGTCCCCGGCGGATGAGAGGAAAACGCGCAAGCACACACAACCTCCCCATACCAACCGCCGACGCTGCAAAGCCCGGCGGTTTTTGTTTTTCAGCCCTCCCGTTTTTCCATCCACTCCAACCGACTCCACGAGGAAGCAACCATGACGGCCACTACCAACCCCACCAGCGATGCCTGGTACCGCAGCGTCGAGAAAACCAGCCAGACCGACGACGAACGTATCAAGGACATCACCGTGTTGCCTCCTCCCGAGCATCTGATCCGCTTCTTCCCGATCGGCGGCACGCCGGTCGAGTCGCTGATCACCCGGACCCGCAAGAACATCCACAACATCATGGCGGGCAAAGATGACCGCCTGCTGGTGGTGATTGGCCCTTGCTCCATCCACGACCCTGCCGCTGCTGTCGAGTACGCCCGCCGCCTGATGGCCGTGCGCACCCAGTACGCCGACACACTCGAAATCGTGATGCGCGTGTACTTCGAAAAGCCACGCACTACCGTGGGCTGGAAGGGGCTGATCAACGACCCCTACCTTGACGAAAGCTACCGCATCGATGAAGGCCTGCGCATTGCGCGCCAGCTGCTCATCGAGATCAACCGACTGGGCATGCCTGCCGGCAGCGAGTTCCTGGACGTGATTTCGCCCCAGTACATCGGCGACCTCATCAGCTGGGGCGCGATTGGCGCGCGCACCACCGAGAGCCAGGTGCACCGCGAGCTGGCCTCTGGCATCTCGGCGCCCATCGGCTTCAAGAACGGCACGGACGGCAACATCCGCATCGCCACCGACGCCATCCAGTCGGCGAGCCGGGGCCACCACTTCCTGTCGGTGCACAAGAACGGCCAGGTGGCCATCGTGAACACCAAGGGCAACAAGGACTGCCACGTGATTTTGCGCGGCGGCAAGATGCCCAACTACGACGCTGCCAGTGTGGCCGCTGCCTGCAAGGACCTCGAAGCCGCCAAGCTGCCAGCCACGTTGATGGTGGACTGCAGCCATGCCAACAGCAGCAAGCAGCACGAAAAGCAGCTGGACGTGGCCCGCGACGTGGCGGCCCAGGTGGCCGGCGGTTCGCGCAGCGTGTTCGGCCTGATGATCGAAAGCCACCTGACCGCAGGCGCCCAGAAGTTCACGCCTGGCAAGGACGATCCTTCGGCACTCGAATACGGGAAGAGCATCACCGACGCCTGCTTGGGCTGGGACGCCTCGCTGCAGGCGCTGGCCGAGCTGTCGGACGCCGTCAAGGCACGCCGCGCCCGCTGATCGCTGGCTCCATTGCAAGGTCTAAACTGGGGCCTCTTGCTGCACGCACTCTGCGTGCAGCAGCGGTCACCAGTCACCGCAACAACACAGAAAGGCGATCCATCATGCACAGCGAAGTGTCGGTCAAGCTGGCCGCAAACCAGGAATACCGTTTTGATCTGGAGGGCGCCGAGCCCATGGCCCACGAGGCGGGGCGGCGCTGGCTCGACGATCAGTTCATCGCGCTGGACTGCGAGCCTCTGCGCGCCAGCGGCAAGGTGCTGCTGGCCGACAAGGTGCTGACCGTGGCCCGCGCGGCCGGTGTGGCGCTGATGCAAGACCCCACCTGGTCCCGCGACTTTGCGCGTGCCGCCAGCGCCGCACTCGCCAAGCCCATCGTGCGGGTGGACGTGCCGGGCATGGCGGTCACGTTTTGAACGCCATTTGATAAAAATTGGCTGCTAGCGCTGGTGGAGTATGCGCCAGTAGCTATTATTTTTGTAGTGCTTGCAGCAGCTTGGCGTGGATGCCGCCAAAGCCACCATTGCTCATGCACACCACGTGGTCGCCCGGGCGTGCGGCCTGGGTGACCTGGGCCACCAGCGTATCGATGTCCGGGGCCGTCTGGGCGCACTGGCCGGGCCCGACGCCCAGCGGTGCCAGCGCCTGTGCAGCATCCCAGTCCAGCCCTGCCGTGTGGCAAAAGGCCAGATCGGCGGGCTCCAGCGCCCAGGGCAGCTGGCTTTTCATCGCGCCCAGCTTCATGGTGTTGCTGCGGGGCTCGAACACCGCCAAGATGCGTGCGCCAGCGCCTAAGGTACGGCGCAGGCCGTCAAGCGTGGTGCGCAAGGCGGTAGGGTGGTGGGCAAAGTCGTCGTAGACGGCCACACCGCCCACCGTGCCACGCAATTCCATGCGCCGCTTGACGTTCTGAAAACTGCCCAGAGCGGCCGCGGCCTGTGCGGGCGCCACGCCCACATGGTGGGCCGCCGCGATGGCCGCCAGCGCATTGAGCTGGTTGTGCACGCCGGTCAGTGTCCATTCCACGCGCGCCACGGTTTGCCCCTGGTGCACCACGTCAAAAGCCTGCGGGTCACCCACGGCGTGAAAGTCGCTGACGGCGGCGCCAAAGCTGGTCACCTCGCTCCAGCAGCCGGTGTGTAGCACGCGGGCCAGGCTTTCTTCCAGTCCATTGACCACCACGCGCCCCGACGGAGGAACCGTGCGCACCAGGTGGTGGAACTGGCGCTCGATGGCCGCCAGGTCGTCAAAGATGTCTGCGTGGTCAAACTCCAGGTTGTTCAGCACGGCGGTGCGGGGCCGGTAGTGCACGAACTTGCTGCGCTTGTCGAAAAAGGCGGTGTCGTATTCGTCGGCCTCGATCACGAACAGCGGTGCGGCGCCGAGCGGCGTGGCGGCTGGCGCGGGGCGCTGCGCAGCGCCCAGGCGCGCGGACACGCCAAAGTTCAGCGGCACCCCGCCGATCAGAAAGCCCGGCTGCTGCCCGGCCGACTCCAGAATCCACGCCAGCATCGAGGTGGTGGTGGTCTTGCCGTGCGTGCCGGCCACGGCCAGCACATGGCGACCGTGCAGCACATGCTCGGCCAGCCATTGGGGGCCGCTGGTGTAAGGCAGGCCCGCGTCCAGAATGGCTTCCATCAACGGAAACTTGGGGGAGCCGTCGGCCAGCCGGGCGCGGCTGACAACATTGCCCACCACAAACATGTCGGGCTGGAGCGCGAGCTGGTCGGCGCTGAAGCCTTCGATCAGGTCGATGCCCAGCGCGCGGAGCTGGTCGCTCATGGGTGGGTAGACCCCGGCGTCGCAGCCCGTCACCTTGTGCCCTGCCTCGCGCGCCAGGGCCGCGAGGCCTCCCATGAACGTGCCGCAGATGCCCAGTATGTGTATATGCATGGGCGCAGATTCTAAGGCCGGGGGGGCCTCCTTCAAGGCAAAAAGGACTGCTGGCGCCGACTCTGTCTGCCTGAGGTGCTCTCAAAATAGTAGTTCCCCTGCGCGCCGGTTGTCTGGGTCGCCAGTGCCGCCTGGGGTCATCGGCCGCCGTGTCACGGCTTCGCGCCACAATGCAGGGTCTTTAGTTCTCCACCGCTGCCATGCACACACCCCTGAGCGAAGAAATCGCCCAAACGACCGCCCGCCTGGTGGTGGAGGAGGGGCTGGAATGGGGCCCCGCCAAGCGCCGGGCGCTGCGGCAGATGGGCCTGCCAGCCCGCACCCCGCTGCCTGACAACGATCAGGTGGAAGAGGCGGTGCGGGAGTATATCCAGCTCTTCTGTGCCGACACCCAGCCGCGCGAGCTGCGGGCGTTACGCCAACTGGCCCTGGTGTGGATGGACCGCATGGCGGCCTTTCGGCCGCATCTGGCGGGGGCGGTGTGGCATGGCACGGCCACGCGCCTGTCAGACATTTACCTGCAATTGTTCTGTGATGACCCCAAATCGGCAGAGATCGCGCTGATCGATCATCATGTGGACTACGAACCGCGAACGGTCACTGGCTTTCATGGCGAATCGGTGGAGGCGCTGAGCCTGGGTAGCAAATCGCCCGAGCTCAATGAAATGATCGGTGTGCACCTGCTCATCTATGACCTGGACGACCTGCGGGGTGCGCTCAAACCCGACGCCAAGGGCCGGACACCGCGCGGTGACATCACGGCCGTGCGCCGCTTGCTTCAGGAATCCACGACCCCATGACACAGCCTGCTGAATCTCTCGCCCCGGTGACTCCCGATGTCTCCGCTCCCTCGGCAGCGCGCAGGCGCCTGTTGTATGCGGGGGTGGCTGGGGCTGCGGCTCTGGGTGGCGCGGGCTTCGCATGGTGGAAGTTTCAGCCCCATGCCGTGGAGCCGGGGGCCGAGCAGGCGCTTTGGGGGCTGGAGTTTGAAACGCCCGCCGGTAGCACCGTGGCCATGAAGTCCCTGGCTGGCAAGCCGCTGCTGCTCAATTTTTGGGCCACGTGGTGTCCACCCTGCGTGGAAGAGCTGCCCATGCTCAACGCCTTCTATCGCGAACAATCTGCCAAAGGCTGGCAAGTGCTGGGTTTGGCGATTGACCAGCCCTCGGCGGTGCGCAAGTTTCTGACGCGCATTCCGCTCGATTTTCCGGTGGGGCTGGCTGGTTTGGGCGGCACGGATCTGGGACGGTCGCTGGGCAACCTGACAGGAGGCTTGCCCTTCACGGTGGTCCTGGGCGGGGAGGGGAAGGTGCTGCACCGTAAAATGGGGCAAGTGACCACTCAAGACCTGCAGCTTTGGGCGGGGCTGCGTTGAGGATGCGCGCCCATATACACGGGCTGTATAGGGGTTCTTGACGTGTCTTCTCTCGATGAAACGGCACTTTCCCATGCCGAAGTTCATGAAAAATACGGGTGGAAGACTGCGATAGGGTGAAATTGGAGTAAATTCGCGCCCTATTCAGTTTTATAGCCGTTGGAGCTTCCATGGATCTGCGAAAACTCAAAACCCTCATCGATCTCGTGTCCGAGTCGAACGTCTCTGAACTCGAAATCACGGAAGCCGAGGGCAAAGTCCGCATCGTCAAGAGCGTGGGGGGAGTTGTTCAGCAGTACGTTGCTGCCCCCGTGCAGGCCCCTGTGGCCCCCGCACCCGCTGCTGCACAAGTTGCCGAGCTGCCTGCGCCGTTGACACCCGCAGCCCCAGCGGGCCACATCGTGAAGTCCCCCATGGTGGGCACCTTCTACCGCTCGTCCAGCCCCGGCGCCAAGCCTTTTGTCGAAGTGGGCAGTCAGGTCAAGGAAGGCGAGACCATCTGCATCATCGAGGCCATGAAGATCCTCAACGAGATCGAGGCCGACAAGTCGGGCACTGTGACCCGCATCCTGGGCGAAAACGGCCAGGCCGTGGAATACGGACAACCTTTGTTCGTCATCGAATAAGGCGCGCATGTTCAAGAAAATCCTGGTCGCAAACCGAGGGGAGATTGCCCTTCGCATCCAGCGCGCCTGCAGTGAACTCGGGATCAAGGCCGTGATGGTCTACTCCGAGGCCGACCGCGACGCCAAATACGTCAAGCTGGCTGAAGAGGCTGTCTGCATTGGCCCCGCTCCTTCGCCACTGTCGTACCTCAACATGCCGGCCATCATCTCGGCGGCCGAGGTGACCGATGCCGAAGCCATCCACCCTGGCTACGGTTTCCTGTCCGAGAACGCGGATTTCGCCGAGCGCGTCGAAAAGAGCGGCTTCCAGTTCATCGGCCCTACGCCCGAGTCGATCCGCATCATGGGCGACAAGGTGTCGGCCAAGCAGGCCATGATCCGTGCGGGCGTGCCCTGCGTGCCGGGCTCTGAGGGCGAACTGCCCGACGATCCGGTGCAAATCCGCCGCATCGCCAAGGCCATCGGCTACCCCGTCATCATCAAGGCCGCCGGCGGCGGCGGTGGCCGCGGCATGCGCGTGGTGCACACCGAGGCGGCGCTGGTCAATGCTGTGCAAATGACCAAGGCCGAGGCGGGCGCTGCGTTTGGCAATCCGGCGGTGTACATGGAGAAGTTCCTTCAGAACCCACGCCACATCGAGATCCAGATCCTGGCCGACAAGCACCGCAACGCGGTGTATCTGGGCGAGCGCGACTGCTCCATGCAGCGCCGCCACCAGAAGGTGATCGAAGAGGCTCCGGCCCCTGGCATCCCCCGCAAGCTGATCGAGAAGATTGGCGAGCGCTGCGTGACCGCGTGCAAGAAGATTGGCTACCGTGGTGCGGGCACGTTCGAGTTCCTGTACGAAAACGGCGAGTTCTACTTCATCGAAATGAACACCCGCGTGCAGGTGGAGCACCCTGTGACCGAATGGATCACGGGCGTGGACATCGTGAAGACGCAGATCATGGTGGCGGCTGGCGAAAAGCTGCCCTTCACCCAGCGCCAGATCGAAATCCGCGGCCACGCCATCGAATGCCGGGTGAACGCGGAAGACCCGTACAAGTTCATCCCGTCGCCCGGGCGCATCACCACGTGGCATCCACCGGGTGGCCCTGGCGTGCGCGTGGACTCGCATGCCTACAGCAACTACTTTGTGCCGCCGAACTATGACTCGATGATCGGCAAGATCATCGTGCACGGCGACACGCGTGAGCAGGCCCTGGCCCGCATGCGCACGGCGCTGTCCGAAACGGTGATCGAAGGCATCAACACCAACGTGCCGCTCCACCGCGAGCTGATGGTGGACGCCAAGTTCATGGCGGGTGGCACCAACATTCACTACCTGGAAGAGTGGCTGTCGCAGCACAAGCGCTGAGCAGGCAGACTTGCAGGTCGGTCACATGCTGGCTCCTGGCAACGGGTGCCAGCATTTCACTTTTTTCGAGAGACGCCTATGTTTGAGCTGAGTCTGATGTGCCCCGAGGACCGGATTGAAGCGGTCAGCGATGCGCTGGACGCGCTGGATGCGCTTTCCGTATCGGTGGAGGACGCCGATGCGCAGACCGACGCCGAACAGGCGCTGTTTGGAGAGCCTGGCATGCCGCCGCCCAAGGATGGCTGGCAGCGCAGCCGTGTGGTCGCCTTGTTCCCCTCCGAGGTGGCGGCCCGCGAAGCGCAGCAGTTGCTGGTGGTGCAGGACTTTTTTGTGGGCTGCCAGGTGCTGGGTGTGGCCCAGGTGCCCGAGCAGGACTGGGTGCGGCTGACCCAGTCGCAGTTTGCACCGGTGGACATCACACCCGATTTCTGGATCGTGCCTACCTGGCATGAACTGCCCGCCCAGGCCGTACGCAGCATCCGGCTCGACCCCGGCTTGGCGTTTGGCACGGGCACACACCCCACCACACGCATGTGCCTGCGCTGGATTGCGCGCAACGGCGCTACGCAGCCCGGTCAGGGCAACCCCCTGGGGCGGGTGCTGGACTATGGATGCGGGTCGGGCATTCTGGCCATTGGTGCGGCCAAGTTCGGCGCCACGGACATTGATGCAGTCGATATCGACCCTGCGGCTGTGGAGTCCACCGTACAAAACGCCGAGGCCAATCAGGTCACGCTCAAAGCAGGTCTGCCGGACAAGGCACAAGGCGAATACCAGACGGTGCTGGCCAACATCCTGGCGACGCCGTTGCGGGTGTTGGCCCCGCTGCTGTGCAGCTATGTGGCTGCGGGCGGCCATCTGGTGTTGGCGGGCATTCTGGAGCGCCAGGCGGATGAGCTCAAGGAGGCGTACGCGCCCTGGCTGCCGCTGGAAGTGGCGGACGCAGAGGATGGCTGGATTCTGATGACCGCACGCCGTTGAACGTGCGCGAGCGCTGTTCTGGCGGCCGTGGCATGGCCTCTACAATCCTTCGCTGATGAGCCAGATCACCCGCTGCCCGTCCTGCGCCACCACCTTCAAGGTCGTGGCGGACCAATTGCGCATCTCGGAGGGATGGGTGCGTTGCGGCCAATGCAAGGAGGTATTCGATGCCTCTGCCCATTTGCTGCCGGTGGCGCCTGAAGCGCTGCTGCCCGATGTGTCGCTCACGGACCTGCGGGCGCCCACAGCCCCGGTCGCCCGCAAGCCCGATGCGCTGGGTGCGTGGGGCGGCGGCAAATCCACTGGCGCCGCTCCGCCCGCAGCTGCGAATGCCGTAAAGGCGACCACGCCTGTCACTGGGAGTGTTTCGGAGTCCGCTACCCGGGCAGCGGTGACCAACACGGTTGACGCCCCGCTGTTCAGCGCAGTGCATGATGTAGCTGCAGCTCCTGTGCTGGATATCCCCAGCCCGGCGGTGCCCGCGTTTCTCACGGCAGGCGCTCGCAAGGAAGCCTCTCCCGAAGTTCTGGGGGATGACCTCGTCGCCCCCTTTGCCTGGAGGACCCACAGCGCGCCACGGGCCCCGGCTGCGGTGGATGCCGGGGTAACGCTATCGGCCCCAGTGCCTGCGGAGATCCGGGAGCCGGTCGTGGAACCCAGCACGGCTCTACGCGCTGGCGATTCCGCATTGGATGCGCACGGGTCTGTACATGGACATGGGGATGCCGCGGCGGTGCCCTCGGGTTTGGTGACACCCGTTGCCGGCGAGGAGGCCGGCAGCTTGGCCGGAGGGTCTTTGCCTCCTGTGACCGAGCCCCCCAGCCCTGCTGGTTACGAACTGCCTTTTGCAGAACTTCGCGATTCCGAAGTGACACTGGATGCGTCCTTGGATGCGGATGCCGCTGGCCTCGTCGACCTGTCGGGCGAGCCGATCCATTCAACGGGGGCATCGGAGGCTTTGGCGCCGCAGCCATCCGACCCCAGTGCAGCGCTTCTGCACGAAGTGCGGAAGCCCGCGCCAGCGCCGGTCGCGGAGTCCGTTGCTCTGGCACCTCCGTTGCCTTCCGTCGACTTTGTGCCCAAGGCGGATGCCCCGGAGACGCCGGCTATGGAGCTGGTGAAGGACGATTCGCACGCTGCCATCCTGCGGGCGCGACCTCGGCGCGCTGCAGATGATGACGATGAGGCCGAGGGCCAGGAGTCTGACCCCGAGGTCAGTTTTGTGCTTGCTGCGCGCCGTAAGGCGTTCTGGCGCAAACCTGTCGTGCGGATGGCGTTGGGGCTGGTGTTCTTTATTTCCCTGCTGGGCTTGGCGTTGCAGATTGCCGTGCAGGAACGCGACCGCATTGCCGCGCTGGACGCTCGCACTCGTCCTTGGCTGGTGAAACTGTGCGAGCCCTTGCGCTGCGAGCTTGCTCCCGTGCGCCAGATTGCCGATGTGGTCATCGACAGTTCTTCCTTCAACAAGGCGCGCGGCGACAGCTACCAGCTGGCGCTGACGATGAAGAGCACCGCCACCATCCCCTTGGCCATGCCTGCGGTGGAATTGACCTTGACCGATGCCCAGGACCAGCCCGTGTTGCGGCGGGTCTTGTTGCCCGCCGACATGGCCGCGCCGGCGGAGTTGCCCCCGAAGGGGGAGTGGGGCACCTCGGTGTCGGTGCTCGTGACCACAGGCGGTGCACGTGTGGCGGGCTACCGGCTGCTGGCGTTCTATCCCTGATTTCTACCAACAACTTACCGAGTTTCACTATCTATGGCTGCCCTCATTTGTGGTTCCCTGGCGTTCGACACCATCATGACTTTCGAGGGGCGTTTTGCTGAGCAGATCCTGCCGGATCAACTGCACATCCTGAATGTGTCCTTCCTGGTCCCTTCGCTGCGCCGCGACTTCGGGGGGTGTGCGGGCAATATCGCTTACAGCCTCAAGTTGCTGGGTGGTGAGCCACTGCCCATGGCCATGCTGGGCAGCGACGGTGCCGACTACTTGCAGCGGCTGGAGTCGCTGGGTATCAATGCTCGCCACGTTGGGCAGGTGCAGGACACCTACACCGCACAGGCGATGATCATGACGGACCGTGACAACAACCAGATCACCGCCTTTCACCCCGGTGCCATGATGCAAGCCCATGCCAACCGCATTGGTGCCGACAGCCGTGTCGGCGTGGGGATCATCGCGCCGGATGGGCGCGATGCCATGCTGGAGCATGCAGCCCAGTTCGTCGCGGCAGGCATCCCGTTTGTGTTCGATCCGGGTCAGGGCCTGCCCATGTTCAACGGGCAGGAATTGACCCAGTTCATTGAACAGGCCACCTGGGTCACCGTCAATGACTACGAGGGGAAGATGCTGTGCGACCGCACCGGCTGGTCGCTGGCCGATATCTCCCGCAAGGTGCAGGGGCTGGTGGTGACATTGGGCGCTGAGGGCTGCGAGGTCTGGGTGAATGGTGACAAAACCCATGTCCCCCCCGTGAAACCTGCCGCCGTGGTGGACCCTACGGGCTGTGGCGACGCCTGGCGCGGCGCGCTGCTGTTTGGTTTGGAAAAGGGCTGGCCACTCGTACGTTGTGCCGAATTGGGCAACCGGGTGGGCGCCCTCAAGATCGCGCAGCGTGGCCCACAGAACTACACGCTGGATTTCGATCCGCTGGCATAAGCCACTCAGCCAATGTCGCCCGCGTTGCGGTACGTCGGGCGATACAGCGCTATTTGCTCACCGGGCGACCCTCGGGAGAACCCATACCAAGATGCAGGCGAAAAAAAAACCCGGTGCGTGTGCACCGGGTTGAGCGCGTGGCGCGCCAGGATCAGGGCTTGTTGCCCGTAGGGAAAGGCCAAGCTGCCTGAGGGTTCAGCGTGGTTTGTGCTGCGGGGGCAGCAGCCGCAGGGGCAGGCGCCTTGGGGGCCTTCTTGGCCGGTGCAGCTTTCTTTGCGGGGGCAGCCTTGGCAGGTGCGGCAGCCTTCTTTGCAGCTACGGCCTTCTTGGCGGGAGCGGCTTTCTTTGCCGGTGCTGCTGCCTTCTTGGCAGGTGCAGCCTTCTTCGCAGCTACGGCCTTCTTGGCGGGAGCGGCTTTCTTTGCCGGTGCTGCTGCCTTCTTGGCAGGTGCAGCCTTCTTCGCAGCTACGGCCTTCTTGGCGGGAGCGGCTTTCTTTGCCGGTGCTGCTGCCTTCTTGGCAGGTGCAGCCTTCTTCGCAGCTACGGCCTTCTTGGCGGGAGCGGCTTTCTTTGCCGGTGCTGCTGCCTTCTTCGCAGCTACGGCCTTCTTGGCAGGAGCGGCTTTCTTTGCCGGTGCTGCTGCCTTCTTGGCAGGTGCAGCCTTCTTTGCGGCTACGGGTTTGGCTGTTGCAGCCTTCTTCGCGGGAGCAGCCTTTTTAGCGGCCGGTTTTTTCGCAGTTGCCATCATGTTCTCCTTGGGTCAATTTGCAAAGAGCACTTCCTGTCTGCAGTGGACAGAAAGCGATCCATGGAGATGGATCAAAACTCCATCTCCATGAACACGGGAACGCCCCGCAGGGCAGCACTCTGCGGCGCTGTCGGTGCTGGGCGTGGTGTAAAAATCCATGTGGTGTGGCCTGCAAAAAAAGCGCTAGTCCCAGGACAGCGCACCACCGGACTGGTATTCAATAACCCGGGTCTCGAAGAAGTTGCGTTCCTTCTTGAGGTCGATCATCTCGCTCATCCACGGGAACGGGTTTTCTTCGTTGGGGAACAGTGTCTCCAGCCCGATCTGCGTGGCGCGGCGGTTGGCGATATAGCGCAGGTAGCCCTTGAACATGGAGGCGTTCATGCCCAGCACACCACGGGGCATGGTGTCTTCGGCGTAGCGGTACTCCAGCTCGACAGCCTTGAGGAACAGTGCCTTGATCTCGGCCTTGAATTCCGCCGTCCACAGGTGCGGGTTTTCCAGCTTGAGCTGGTTGATCAGATCGATGCCGAAGTTGCAGTGCATCGACTCGTCGCGCAGGATGTACTGGTACTGCTCCGCAGCGCCTGTCATCTTGTTCTGCCGGCCCAGCGCCAGAATTTGCGTGAAGCCCACGTAGAAGAAAAGGCCTTCCATCAGGCAGGCAAAAACGATCAGCGACTTGAGCAGGGTCTGGTCGGTTTCGGGGGTGCCGGTTTTGAAGGATGGGTCCATGATCGCTTCGATGAAGGGGATCAGGAACTCGTCCTTGTCACGGATCGACTGGACTTCGTTGTAGGCGTTGAAGATCTCGCTCTCATCCAGGCCCAGCGACTCGACGATGTACTGGTAGGCGTGGGTGTGGATCGCTTCTTCGAAGGCCTGGCGCAGCAGGAACTGGCGGCACTCAGGGGCAGTGATGTGGCGGTAGGTGCCCAGCACGATGTTGTTGGCGGCCAGCGAGTCGGCGGTGACGAAGAAACCGAGGTTGCGCTTGATGATGCGGCGCTCGTCGTCGGTCAGGCCGTTGGGGTCCTTCCACAACGCGATGTCGCGCGTCATGTTCACCTCCTGGGGCATCCAGTGGTTGGCGCAGGTGGCCAAGTATTTTTCCCACGCCCACTTGTACTTGAAGGGCACCAACTGGTTGACGTCGGTCTGGCCGTTGATGATGCGCTTGTCGGCTGCATTGACGCGGCGATGCGCTGCGGCGGTGACGGGTGTCGTGGAGGTTTGTGCTGCAGGGGCCGTGGTGCCCACGGGTTGCAGCGAAGGTGTCTGGAAAGCGAGAGGCGGTTGTCCCACCTGGCGGTTGTTGGGCAGACCGCCGTCCAGTTGATTTTGCGATGAGGGCTTGACTTCTTCGTCCCAGGTCAACATAGATTTTCCAGTGTTCGGATTATGAAAGCAGTGCTGCGAAAAGAAAAGCACTGAAGCGTTGTGCAGCAAGGTTTTGTTGCTTCACAGCACCGAAGCAACGCCCCGGGCGATTCCGAAGCGTTGCTCGCAAAGTGCTTACTGGCAGGCCTCGCAGCCAGGATCGTCGATGGCGCAGAACTTCACGTCCGTCGCTGGCACCGCCGCGGCCTGTTGAGCAGCTGCTGCTGCAGCAGCTTCCAGCGGGCTGGGCTGCGCTTGCGCCGTGGCAGAAGCTGCCGATGCGCCGCTGTCTCCACCCGACGACACGGCATTGAGCTGGCGCGTGTTCACGGTGCTCATCTCGACGTGTGTGGCGCTTTGCGTGCGCAGGTAGTAGGTGGTCTTGAGGCCACGGACCCATGCCAGCTTGTAGGTGTCGTCGAGCTTCTTGCCCGATGCGCCAGCCATGTAGATGTTCAGGCTCTGTGCTTGGTCAATCCACTTCTGGCGGCGCGATGCGGCCTCCACCAGCCACTGAGGCTCGACTTCAAAAGCTGTGGAGTACAGCGCCTTGATGTCCTGCGGCACGCGGTCGATGGGATGCAGCGAACCCTTGAAGTGCTTGAGGTCCATGATCATCACGTCATCCCACAGGCCCAGGCGCTTGAGATCGCGCACCAGCCCGCTGTTGATCACGGTGAACTCGCCCGACAGGTTGGACTTGACCGACAGGTTGCCAAACGAGGGTTCGATCGAGGCATCCACGCCGATGATGTTGGAGATGGTGGCAGTGGGCGCAATGGCCACGCAATTGGAGTTGCGCATGCCGTCCTGCGCAATCTTCTTGCGCAGGGCGTCCCAGTCCATCGTGGACGAGCGGTCCACTTCCACATAACCGCCACGGGCCTTGGCAAGCATGTCCAGCGTATCAAACGGCAGGATGCCGCGGTCCCACAGCGAACCCTTGTAGCTGGAGTACTGGCCGCGTTCCTTGGCGAGCTCGGTGGAAGCCCAATAAGCGTAGTAGCAGATGGCTTCCATCGACTTGTCGGCGAATTCCACTGCTTCTTGCGAGGCATAAGGAATGCGCAGCGCATACAGGCTGTCCTGGAAGGCCATCACGCCCAGGCCCACGGGGCGGTGGCGCAGGTTGGAGTCGCGGGCCTTGTTCACGGCGTAGTAGTTGATGTCGATCACGTTGTCCAGCATGCGCATGGCCACGGTGATGGTCTTCTTGAGCTTCTCGTGATCGATCTGGCCGTCTTTGATGTGCTGCAGCAGGTTGACCGAGCCAAGGTTGCAAACGGCAGTTTCGGTATCGCTGGTGTTCAGCGTGATCTCGGTGCACAGGTTGGACGAGTGCACCACGCCAGCGTGCTGCTGGGGCGAGCGCACGTTGCAGGCATCCTTGAACGTGATCCAGGGATGGCCGGTTTCAAACAGCATGGTCAGAATCTTGCGCCAGAGGTCGGTGGCCTGCACGGTCTTGGCGGGCTTGATCTCGCCGCGTGCGGCTTTTTCTTCGTAAGCCACATAGGCCTTTTCAAAGTCGGCGCCGAACAGATCGTGCAGATCCGGCACGTTGGAGGGCGAGAACAGGGTCCAGGTGCCCTTTTCCATCACGCGGCGCATGAACAGGTCGGGAATCCAGTTCGCCGTGTTCATGTCGTGCGTGCGGCGGCGGTCGTCGCCGGTGTTCTTGCGCAGTTCCAGGAACTCTTCGATGTCCAGGTGCCAGGTTTCCAGGTACGTACAGACGGCGCCCTTGCGCTTGCCGCCCTGATTCACCGCCACGGCCGTGTCGTTCACCACCTTCAGGAACGGCACCACGCCTTGCGATTCGCCGTTGGTGCCTTTGATGTGGCTGCCCAGTGCGCGCACGCGCGTCCAGTCGTTGCCCAAGCCGCCCGCGAACTTGGACAGCAGGGCGTTTTCCTTGATGGACTCGTAGATGCCATCGAGGTCGTCCGGCACCGTGGTCAGGTAGCAACTCGACAGCTGTGAGCGCAGCGTACCGCTGTTGAACAGCGTGGGCGTGCTGGACATGAAGTCGAAGCTAGACAGCACTTCGTAGAACTCGATGGCGCGGGCCTCGCGGTCGGTTTCGTTCAGCGCCAGGCCCATGGCCACGCGCATGAAGAAGGCTTGGGGCAGCTCGATGCGGGTCTTCTTGACGTGCAGGAAGTAGCGGTCGTACAGCGTCTGCAGGCCCAGGTAATCGAACTGCAGGTCGCGCTCGGCCTTGAGCGCAGCACCCAGGCGGTTCAGGTCGTATTGCTTGAGCAGGCGCTCGTCCAGCAGCTCGTTGTCCACCCCCTTCTGGATGAAGGTGGGGAAATAGTCCTTGTAGGCCTGGCCCATGTCGCTTTGGGTCACGTCACGCCCCAGCACCTCACGTACTATGGTGTGCAGCAGCAGGCGGGCCGTGGCGTAGGTGTAGTCGGGATCTTTTTCGATCAGGGTGCGGGCGGCCAGAATGGATGCCTTGTAGACCTCGTCCATGGGAACGCCGTCATACAGGTTGCGCATGGTCTCGGCGACGATGGGAGCGGCCTTGATGTCAGCGCCCAGGTTGGCGCAGGCCGACTCGATCAATGCGTGCAGGCGCAGGATGTCCAGCTGCACACGTTGGCCGTTGTCGATCACGTGCATCACCGGGGTGGCGGGAGCGAGCTGTTCCTGGTGGTGGGCGCGCTCCTGCGTGCGGCGCTCGCGGTACAGCACGTAGGCGCGGGCGACTTCGTGGTGCTCGCCGCGCATCAGGCCCAGCTCGACCTGGTCCTGCACATCTTCAATATGGAAGGTGCCGCCGCCCGGGCGCGAGCGCATCAGGGCGCGGACCACGTTCTGGGTGAGCGTATCTACCACCTCGCGCACGCTGGCAGAGGCGGCGCCCTGCGTGCCGTGCACTGCCAGAAACGCCTTCATCATCGCCACTGCAATTTTCTGGGGCTCGAACGGCACCACCGCGCCGTTGCGGCGAATGATCTGGTAATGCGTGAGCGGGTGCCCGGAAGCTGCGGCCGCTGCAGCGTGTGTGGCGGTATCCGCAGAGGTGGTGGGCGATGGGGAAGGCGTGTTCAAAGCAGCTTGCATGGGTGTCCTCTTCTGTGGGCTGTCTGGGGTGGCGTGCGGCCTGGAGCGCCGCCGCAGTGTGTTGGTGCTGCACCGGACTTCAGTCTGGCGCACACTATATATGGTGTGTCGAGGCGGTTCAAGACACTACCGGTAGTGTACCGCTGGAATGAGTCCCCAAAACCGAAACAGCAGGTTCCCAACCCCGTTGCCTTGGCAATAGGCACCTGCGGCGAACCCTTGTAAACGCGATGTGGGCGATGCAAAACCTTGCAGCGGCGTACCTTGGCGGCGGATTTCCTGCGCCAGGCCGCGCTGTGCTTGGCTGCAAAAATATGTGCGAACGCACAAAGAAAAAATTGCCTTGATGCGCCCGTGCGACAGTGAAAGCGCGGCGTCAGCGAAGCTGCTGCGGGCCCGTCTGTGTGCCTTGCGGGAATCGCTGCGCTGGCCAGCCCAGGGCCTGTTGCAGCCTGGACCAGTCAAAGCCCGGGCCGGGGTCAAGCTTACGCCCCGGGGCGATGTGTTCATGCCCCGCGATATGCTCGATGGGGTAACGCTGCGCAATGTCCTGGCAGACCCAGGCCAGTGTCTCGTATTGGGCGGACTCGAAGGTGAGGCCCTCCAGGCCCTCCAGTTCAATGCCGATGGAATCGTCGTTGCACTGGCTCCTGCCTCGGTAGAACGATTGCCCCGCATGCCAGGCTCGCTGGTCGCAATCCACAAACTGCCACAGCGCACCGGTGCGCTCGATGAAAAAATGGGCGGACACCTGCAGTCCGCGAATGCCCTGGTAGTAAGGGTGCGCGTCCCAGTCCAAAGTGTTGGTGAACAGCTGTTGCACAGTGCCGCCGCCGTATTCACCCGGGGGCAGGCTGATGGAGTGCACCACGATCAGGTCCACCCCCGAGGCCTGTACGGGGCGTGGTCCGAAGTTCGGCGATGCCAGCCGCTGGGCTGCCAAGTGCCATCCGCCGTCCCAGTGCGTGGGGGCTGCTGCCGGGGCGCTGTCAGCCCTGGTCGTCATGCGGGTCCTGGTCGTTGGGTACCGCGATGTTCAGCCGGGCAATGCGGTAGCGAATCTGGCGCAGGCTGATGCCCAGGCGTGCCGCCGTGGCCGTGCGATTGAATCCGGATTCTTTGAGCGCGCGGATCAGGATCTCGCGCTCCTGCTGATCCAGCCAGGCCTGCAGGTCGCTGGGGAGGGGCACGGTGCATCCGCTGGCCAGAGGCTGTTGGGTTGGGGCGGTATCGGGCGGGGAGGAGGCTCCGCCAGTCGGAACCTCTGCCGCACTGGCCAACGCGGACGGTGTAGGGCGCGCCCTCTGCACCTCTGCCGCGCCGCTGGGCGCATCCACCTGCAACTCGTCCCCATCGCTCAACGCGACTGCACGGTGCAGCAGGTTTTCCAGCTCGCGTACGTTTCCGGTCAGTGGGTGGGCGGCGATGGCGTTCAGTGCATGGTCGGTGAGCTGGGGTACCGGCATGCCGGACTCGTTGGCAATGCGGGTGAGCAGTGCTGCACACAGTGCGGGCAGATCCTCCCTGCGCTCGCGCAGCGGCGGGATGACGATCTCGATCACATTGAGCCGGTAGTACAGATCCTGGCGGAACCGGCCGGCCTGGACATCGGCCGCCAGGTCGCGGTGGGTGGCGCTGACGATGCGCACGTCCACGGTTTCTTCCTGGGTGGAGCCCAGCGGCCGCACGCTGCGCTCCTGGATGGCGCGCAACAACTTGGATTGCATCGCCAGCGGCAGGTCACCGATTTCGTCGAGGAACAGGGTGCCCCCGCGTGCGGCCTGGAAGTAGCCGTCACGGTCTTGCGAAGCCCCGGTGTAGGAGCCCTTTCGGGCACCAAAGAATTCGGCTTCCAGCAGGTTTTCAGGGATGGCTCCGCAGTTCACGGCGACCAGGGGGCCATCCGCGCGCTGGCTGCTGGCGTGCAAGGCCTGGGCCACCAACTCCTTGCCGGTGCCCGACTCGCCATGGATCAGCACGGGCGCCATGCCGCGCGACACCTTGGCCACGCGCTGTTTGACGTTGCGGATGGCGTCGGACTCGCCCACCAGGCGATCCAGGGCGGCGTTGGCACTGCCGAATTCGCTGGCCGCCGCATTGGGAGACCGGCTGGAGCCGTTGCTGCGTGCCGCACGCGGAGGGGGGACTCCGCCGGTGCCCTGGATGGTCGAGGCCACCACCGAGCGGAACTGCTTGAGGTCCACGGGCTTGGTGAGATAGTCGAAGGCCCCCGCACGCAGCGCCTCGACCGCGTTTTCTGCCGATCCGTAGGCGGTCATGACCACGCAGCGCTCCCGGCGCTGCTGGTCGCGCAGGTCCTGCAGAAGCTCCATGCCAAACCCGTCAGGCAGCCGCATGTCGGTGATCACCGCGTCAAAACGCTGGGCCTTGAGTTGCTCGCGGGCCTCCTGCACGTTGGACGCGGTCTCGACCCGGTAGCCCTCGCGCAGCAAGGTGAGCTCGTACAGGGTGCGCAGATCGGGTTCGTCGTCAACGACAAGGATGGAGGCGGCAGGGGCGTTCATGGAGGCTGCAGTCAGACCACGATGGTGTCAAACAAGGTGGCATTGTCGGCGGGGCGGGTCGTGCGGCGGAAGCCCACGGTGAAGGCGTTGCCTCCGATGTCTCCGCGTGCGGTGGGGCGGTTCAGGCGCTGGTAGCTGATGGAGGCGCCATGGCGCTGGCACAGCTCCCGGCAAATATAGAGGCCCAGGCCGCTGGAGCGGCTCTCGGACGAGAAGAAGGGCTCGAACAGATGCCGCTCCACAGATTTGTCCATGGGCGCTCCGTCGCTCCACACCTGCAGGCTGACCTGGCCGGCAGGCGTATTGCGCGTGGTCACCGACAGCGAGTCGGGCTCCGGGCCCATGTAGCGCAGGGCGTTGTCCAGCAGGTTGACCAGAACGCGACGCAGGTGCTCGGCGTCAAACTCCACCTGGGTGGCACCGGTATCCAGCGACACCACGGCGCGTCGCCGCGCGGGGTCCTGGGCCTGCCAGTCGTTCCAGATCTGGGCGACGGTTTCGTCCAGCACCACGGTGGAGGCGGGGGCGTGGCTGATCTGGTGCTGCACGCGGGCAATGTCCAGCACCTCTTCGGCAATGCGTGCCAGGCGGTCGGCGTTCTGCTGCACCATGTGCGCCAGGCGCTTTTGTGCCGGCTCGTGCAGGTCTTCTTCCAGCAGGGCATTGGCCTGCACGATGGCGGCCAGCGGGTTGCGGATCTCGTGGGCCACGGCGGCAGACATGCGGCCCATGGCCGCGAGTTTTTCGGTGCGCAACCGCGCTTCCATTTCCCGCAAGTCGTGCAGGAACATCACGCACAGCCGCTCGGAGTGCGTCTGCAAGGCCGCATTGCGTGTGGACGTGAGCCAGGTGCGCACATGCAGGCCGGTGGGGCTCTGGCCTTCGTGCAGCAGATCAACATCGGCCGTCTGGGGCTGTTCGTGACGGAAGGTGCGCCGCGCCAGGATCACCAGGGGGTGCCACGGCGCGGTGGAGGTCAGGGCAAACGGCAACTCGGTCAGTGCCACGCCACCCAACAGCTGCAGCCCTGCGGGGTTGGCAATGCGCACCACATCGGTCTCGTCCACCACCAGCACCCCGTCGGTCAGGTTCTGGATGACCAGTGCACTGACCTGCGTTTGCACGCGCGCCGCGATCTGGCTTTGTTGCGCCACTTCCTGTTCGCGCGCCAGGCGGGTGGCCAGCTGGTGCACCAGATAGCTCACGATGAAGTAGCCTGTGCCGGTCAGCGCACTTTGCAGGTAGCGCTGGCCCTCGTCGCCCGTGCTGTACTGGCCCACCCACCAGGCCCAGCCCAGCAGCAGCAGCGTGACTGCGGCAGTGGTGCCCAGGGCCAGGGTCAGCGTGCCCATGACCGCTGCGATCAGGATGGGCAGGCCGAACAGGGGCGTGTAGTTCATGGTGCCCGCATGCAACAACTGCAGCGCAGTGATCGCCGCCAGGTCCACACCAATGGAGGGCAGCCACTGCGGGCCGGCGCCGGGCGACGGCGGGGCTTTACGCGACAGCACCCGCAGCACCATGGTAGCTACGAGGTAGGCGACACAGACCGCAATTACGGTAGGACTCTCCGCTTGGTTGATGAGTTGCCCGGCCCCCTGCAGCACCAAAAGTGCCAGGGCCACCATGACGCGGCCCGTCAGAAAACCGAGCCACAGCCGTGCGAAGGGGGCGTCTGCGGAAGGCGGCAGTGGGCCTGCGGGCGCTGCTTGCATGGTCACAACGGCAAGGCGTCGTTCAGGCCGGGCCCATGCGCCGGTGCTCGGCGCTGCAATAGGCCTGACTGCCCATCATCAGGGCTTCGGCCTGCGGGATGTGCACGCCGCAGTGCGCGCAGGCCAGCATGTCCTGCGGCAGGGCAGGCGGTGTGGGGGGCGCTTTGGGCGCCGCCGCATCAGGGGCGCGGCGGCTGCGCCAGATACCTACGGCCACCGCGATGACGACCAACAAGACCAGGTACTTCATGCGCTGCGGCCCAGAACAACTTCCAATACAAAACGCGAGCCCACATAGGCCAGCAGCAACAGGGCCGAGCCCGCATACAACACACGCACCGCATTGCGGCCCCGCCAGCCAAAGCGGGCACGGCCCAGCAGCAGCGTGGCAAAGGTCAGCCATGAGAGCATTGAAAACACGGCCTTGTGGTCCCACCGCCAGGCCCGGCCATACAGCGTCTCGCCAAACAGCCAACCGGCCAGCAAGGTGGCGGTGAGCAGCACAAACCCCGCCGTCACGAACCGGAAGGTCAGTCGCTCCAGCGTCAGTAGTGGGATGCCGCTGTGCGGGTCTTCAGCCTGCCGGATGTGGCGCTCGGCGCGTGTCATGAGCCAGGCATGCACCACCGCCGCTGCAAACAGGCCATAACACGCAATGCCCAGCGCCAGGTGCAAAGGCAGCCAGGCGGATGCGGTCACGTGCAGCGGCTGCCCGGGGAACAGCATGGCCAGCACGATGGCGGCCGCGCCCAGCCCTGCCAGTACCCAGCGTGACTGCATTTGTGGAAACAACTGCCGTTCCACGGCATAGACCGTGAGCACCAGCCAGGCGGTCATCGACAGCGCGGGCGCAAAACCGAACCGGGGCGCATCGCCCCACAGGCCCCAGACCAGCACCGCGCCGTGCAGCAACCACGCGACCAGCAGCGCATTGCGCGCTGCTGCAGCCCCCAGGCGGGAGGCTGCGGCAGCCGGCACGGCATAGGCCACGGCAGCGGCCAGGGCCAGCAGCCAACTGACGGGGGAGCTACTCGTTAAAATCATGGGCACAGTTTAGCCTTTCGCCCACCGCCAGCGCCCTGGCGGGGCTGCGCACGCAACGCCCTTGTTGACGGCGCGCAGCCAATACCGGAAACACCCCTATGGCCTCCGCCCTTACCGACAAACTCACGCGCCTCGTCAAGGAGATGCGCGGCCAGGCCCGCATCACCGAATCCAACGTGCAGGACATGCTGCGCGAAGTGCGCATGGCGCTGCTCGAAGCCGACGTGGCCCTGCCCGTGGTGCGCGACTTCATCGCCCGCGTGAAGGAAAAGGCCCTGGGCCAGGAGGTGCTGGGCTCGCTCAAGCCCGGGCAGACGCTGGTCAGCATCGTCAACCGCGAACTGGCCGCCACCATGGGCGAGGGCGTGGCCGACATCAATCTGGCCGCCCAGCCGCCTGCCGTGATCCTGATGGCCGGCCTGCAAGGTGCGGGCAAGACCACCACCACGGCCAAGCTGGCCAAGCACCTGATCGAAAAGCGCAAGAAGAAGGTGCTGACCGTGTCGGGCGACGTGTACCGCCCGGCGGCCATCGAGCAGCTCAAGACCGTGACCAAGCAGGCCGGTGCCGAATGGTTCCCCAGCACGCCCGACCAGAAGCCGCTCGACATCGCCCGCGCTGCCCTCGACTACGCCAAGAAGCACTACTTTGACGTGCTGCTGGTCGATACGGCCGGCCGCCTGGCCATCGACGAAGCCTTGATGAAGGAAATCAAGGACCTGCATGCAGCGATCAATCCCGTCGAGACCCTGTTCGTGGTGGATGCCATGCAGGGCCAGGACGCCATCAACACGGCCAAGGCCTTCAAGGAAGCGCTGCCCCTCACCGGCATCGTGCTCACCAAGCTGGACGGCGACTCACGCGGCGGTGCCGCGCTGTCCGTGCGCCAGATCACCGGGGCGCCCATCAAGTTTGCGGGTGTCTCGGAGAAGATCGACGGGCTGGAAGTGTTCGATGCCGAACGCCATGCGGGCCGCATCCTGGGCATGGGCGACATCGTGGCGCTGGTGGAGCAGGTCACCGCCGGGGTGGACATGGAGGCCGCACAAAAGCTGGCGGCCAAGGTCAAGAGCGGTGACGGGTTCGACCTGAACGACTTTCTCTCGCAGATCCAGCAGATGAAGCAGATGGGCGGGCTTTCGAGCCTGATGGACAAGCTGCCCTCTCAGCTCACCGCCAAGGCCGGTTCGCTGGACATGGACAAGGCCGAAAAAGACATCAAGCGCAAGGAAGGCATCATCCAGAGCATGACGCCCCTGGAGCGCCGCAAGCCCGAACTCATCAAGGCCACGCGCAAGAAGCGCATTGCCAATGGCGCGGGCGTGCATGTCCAGGAGGTCAACCGCCTGCTCAAGGAGTTTGAACAGATGCAGGGCATGATGAAGAAGATGAAGGGCGGCGGCCTGATGAAGATGATGAAGCGCATGGGCGGCATGAAGGGCATGGGCGGCGGAGGCATGCCCAAGATGCCTTTCTGAAAGGTTTTCAAGCCTTTTTGGCACCAGGCGCTACAACCATATGCCTGAGCTGCTATGAAAATATGAGTGAACAAAAAAGCCGACATGTGTCGGCTTTTTTATGGCCTGCCCGGCTGGGGGCGGTGGTTCGGTCTGGCACCTCAGGCGGTTTGCAAGGCCATGGGCCGCCCCATGCGCCCCGCATGCAGCCAGGCGCGGCGCAGCACCGGGGGCGACCACGACTCCTCAGGAATCAGCAGCAGTCGCTGGGCACGCAGCGCCCGGCCCAGCGCGATCTGGCTGGTCCACACCGCCAGCGGAATCGCCAGTGCCAGCGGCAAGCCCACGGGCATCAGCCACAACAATGCGCTGCTGTCGATCAGCGCCACGCCCGCTGCCAGCATGGCGATCACGGCGCTCATGGGGGCCAGCTGGCGCACGGCGTGGCGCCAGGGCACGGCATGGGCTTCGCGCGGGGGCGACTTCCACTCCAGCTTCAGGCCGGTCAATGCGATCAGCACGAACAGCGAATGCGCCAGCATGCGCACGGGCGCCTGCAGGATGGCCATGACGCTCTCCAGCACGGCGCTCTTGAGCAGGCTGAAAGCGCCGCCGTACTGCTTTTGCTCGCGGCGCATGAACACCGCAGTCACGCCCAGGATGCGGGGCAGGAACAGCAGGCACAGGGTCCAGGCCCACAGCGCCAGCAGCTCGGCGGGCAGGATGTGCCAGTCCGCCACCAGCTTGGCGCCCGACAGCCACAGGGCCGTGCCCAGCGTGAGGAAGGCCAGCCACAGCGGCGCCGACAGATAGGCCATGGCGCCGGTGATGAACATGGAGCGGTGCACGGGGTGGATGCCGGGCTCGGCCATCAGGCGCGCGTTCTGCAGGTTGCCCTGACACCAGCGCCGGTCGCGCTGCAGTTCGGCCAGCAGGTCGGGCGGCTGCTGCTCGTAGCTGCCGATCAGGTCGGCCACCAGCCACACGTGGTAGCCCGCGCGGCGCATCAGTGCGGCCTCCACAAAGTCGTGCGACATGATGCCGCCAGACAGACCACCCGTGCCCTGGATGGGCGCCAGCGCGCAGTGCTGCATGAAGGGCGCCACGCGGATGATGGCGTTGTGGCCCCAGTAGTGAGATTCGCCCAGCTGCCAGTACTGCATGCCCAGCGTGAACAGGCGGCCCGTGACGCGCGACGCGAACTGCTGCGCGCGGGCGTGCAGCGTGACATGGCCGATGGCCTGCGTGGCGGTCTGGATGATGCCGGCCGTGGGGTGGGCTTCCATCAGCTTGGCCATGGAAACGATGCAGTCGCCGCTCATCACGCTGTCGGCGTCCAGCACCACCATGTAGCGGTAGTCCTTGCCCCAGCGGCGGCAGAAGTCGGCCACGTTGCCTGCTTTGCGGTGCGTGCGGCGCGTGCGCAGGCGGTAGTACACCTGCACCTGGGGCTGCTGGCTGTGCTGCGCCAGGGCGTTGCGCAGCTCTTCCCAGGCAGCGCGCTCGGCGCGGGCAATGGCGGGGTCGTTGCTGTCGGAGAGCACAAACACGTCGAACGTGGTGCCATGGCCGGTGACGGCCACCGACTCGCAGGTGGCCCGCAGCCCGGCAAACACGGTGGCCACGTCTTCGTTGCAGATCGGCATGATGATGGCGGTGCGGGCGTCGGGCGCCAGGGTGTGCCCAGCTACGCTACTTGCCGACAGCGCATGCCGGTCGCCGCGCAGCATCACCCAAAAGCCCATCAGCCCGGTCAAAAAGCCGGTCACCACCCAGGCGGACAGGAGGGCAAACAGCGCGATCTGGCCGTAGCCCAGCCACGCGTTTTCGTAGTCGGGCTGCACGCTGGCAAACAGGGTGCTGGCCAGGGCCGTCGTCAGCACAGTGAGCAGCGCAAACGTCCAGCGGCGGCGCTGCGCTGCGCCTTGCCACGCGGCGGTGGATTCAGCGGGGGCTTGTGCCGCCGTGGTCGGTGCGGGTTGTGGGGATGTACGGCCCGTGAGGCGCAGCAGCACGGCAATGCCCACGCTGTTCCAGAAGCCGCGCCAGGGCAGGGGCACCATGGAGCCGCGGTGCAGGGGCGGTGCCGTCACCGCATTGGGGTGGCGCTCCTCGCGCAGGGTGCTGCGTCGGCTGGGGGTTGGCCGGGGGTAGGCCACACCGCGCCGCGCGACCACGGCAGGGCCGGTGGATGCGTGGGTGCCGTGGGGGTCATGAGGGCTTACTCGGGAAGACTGATGTGCGTCCATGTTTCACTCACAGCGTGGTTGTCGTGTTGGAGAAAAGCGCGCAGCTCGATGGGCCGGTCGGCCTGCAGGCGCTGGATGCGAACGGTCATGCGCCACCCGCCGGTGGCGGGGTTGCGGTAGGCAATGTTTTCCAGCACCTTGGCGTTGGCATCGCTGGTCACAATGGCCTTGAGGGAGGCCTCCGCAGGCAGGGCCTTGAGAGCCGGGCCCTCGAAATCGACCACGTACTGCACCTGCTGGCGCAGAGCCTGGGCCGACAGCTTGGTGTAGCCCATGCCACGGCGCGACTGGGTGGCCCAGGCGCTGGGCGGGCGCTGCTGTTCATCGCCCTGCCAGCTGAGCTCATAGGCAAATTCCAGCGGCTGGCCGGGGGCTGGCATCTGGGCGGGCACCCAGTACGCCACGATGTTGTCGTGCGTCTCGTCGGGCGTATTCAGCTGCACCAGCTCCACACGGCCCGCGCCCCAGTCGTGCAGGGGACGGACCCAGGCGCTGGGGCGGCGCTCGTAGCGGGCTTCCACGTCCTCGTAGCTCGCCCACTGGCGGTCGCGCTGCATCAGGCCAAAGCCCTTGGGGTTTTTGGTGGCGAACGAGGTGACCAGTGTTTGCCGGGGGTTCTGCAGCGGGCGCCACAGCCACTCGCCTTCGCCCGTGGCCACCATGAGTCCGTCGGAGTCATGCACTTCGGGGCGGAAGTCTTCCTTGCGTGGCTGGTTCTCGCCGAAGAAGAACATGCTGGTCAGCGGCGCAACGCCCAGCGTGGCGATGGGTGGGGTGCCCGAGGCGGCGCGCAAAAAAATGCGGCTGCGCACCGTGGTGGTGGTCTGCGCGCCGGGCTGGATGTCAAAGCGGTAGGCGCCCGTTGCGCGTGGCGAGTCGAGCAGTGCGTACACCGTGACCTGGGTGGACAGCGGGTCGGGCCGCACCAGCCAGAACTCGGTGAAGCGGGGAAATTCCTCGCCCCGGCCGCCCACGGTGTCGATGGCCAGCCCGCGTGCCGACAGGCCGTACTGCTGGCCTTGGCCCAGCGCGCGGAAGTAGCTCGCCCCCTGGAAGACCACCAGCTCGTCCTTGTAGGCGCTGGAGTTCAGGTGGTTGTGCAGTCGAAAGCCTGCAAAGCCCAGGTCGCCCCAGGCCTCGGGCCGCAGCTGGTTCTTGCCGTAGTCAAAGTCCGCGCGGCTGTAGGGGATGTGGCGCACGCCCTGGGGCGTCACCTCGTTGATCAGCACCGGCTCTTTCTGGTACAGCCCCAGATGGAAGAACATGGCCTCGTAGGGCAGCTTGTCGGCTCGCCACAGGGCGCGATCGGGGCGCCAGCGGATGTCGCGCACCTGGTCGTAGTTGAGCTGTGCGAGGTCGGCCGGGAGCTTGTCGCTCACGGGCCGGTAGGGTTGGCTGGCGCGTTCGCGGGCGAGGCGGGTCACGCTCTCGAAGTCAAAGCCCTGTGCGTGCGCGCCGCCGGCCAGCAGGGCGGTGGCCAGGGCCATTGCGGGCCCTGCGCGCCTGCCGATCTGGCGAAAAAAGGAGGGAAAAACTGCGTGCATGGCAGGCATAGGGCAAACCCTGTGCCAGCTGCAAAAAACGCTTTGAAATCAATGGTTTGGAGAGGGCTCTGCGTGTAAGCAGTTGTGCAATGGCCTGTAAGCGCCACTCGGCCCCCGCTTTTTGTCGCCGGATGGCGACAAGGGGTGGGTGCTTGGATCAAAACACCCAGTAAATCAATGACTTACTCGTGTCGCTCATCCACGACATCGTCCGCATCGCCTGCATCCTGCTTGAACTGTCCAGGCGTCAGCGCGTGCTTTTGCAGCAGGCGGTAGAACTCGGTGCGGTTGCGTTGCGCCAGCCGCGCAGCATCGGCCACATTGCCATCGGTCATCTTGAGCAGTCCCACCAGGTACTCGCGCTCGAAACGCTGGCGGGCCTCGGCAAAGCTCAGCACCTGGGTGGACGGGGTGCGCAGCGCGCGCTGCACCAGCGTCAGGGGCACCAGGGGGGTGGTGGACAGGGCGCACACCTGCTCGACCACGTTGTAGAGCTGGCGCACGTTGCCTGGCCAGGCGGCGGTGGTCAGTGCCTTGAGCGCCTCGGGCGCAAAGCCAGACAGGCGCTTGTCGTATTTGCGGGACAGGCGGTCCAGAAAGTGATTGGCCAGCAGCGCGATGTCTTCGCGCCGCTCGGCCAGGGTGGGCAGCACCAGCGACACCACATTCAGCCGGTAATACAGGTCCTCGCGGAACTGCGCGCTGGCCATGGCGGCTTCCAGGTCCCGGTGCGTGGCCGAGATGATGCGCACGTCGATGGGCGTGGCCTGGCTGGCACCCACGGGGCGCACGGCGCGCTCCTGCAGCACCCGCAGCAGCTTGACCTGCAGGGCAGGGGGCATGTCGCCAATCTCGTCCAGCAGCAGGGTGCCGCCGTCCGCAGCCTGGAAAAGCCCCTTGTGGTTGCTCACCGCATCGGTGAAGGCGCCTTTGACGTGGCCGAACAGCTCGGACTCCAGCAGCGCCTCGGGGATGGCGCCGCAGTTGACGGCCACAAACGGGCGGGCCGCGCGCGGGCTCGCCCGGTGGATGGCGCGTGCCAGCAGCTCCTTGCCCGAGCCGCTGTCGCCGCGCAGCAGCACGCTGGCGTCCGACTGGGCGACCATGTACGCCTCGGACAACAGGTCCGTCATGCGGTGCGACCGGCTCACGATCTCGGCCCGCCAGTCCTCGTTGGCATGCGGCTGCGCCACGGCAGGGGCGCTGAGCGCCAGCGCCTGCGCGATCTTTTCCAGCAGCTCCTTGCCGTCGTAGGGCTTGGTCAGGTAGGTGAACACCCCGCGCGACGTGGCCTCCACCGCATCGGGAATGGTGCCATGTGCGGTCAGCAGGATCACGGGCAGTGAGGGGTGGCGGGCGCGCACTTCGTCAAACAGGGCCAGGCCGTCGCGCCCCGGCAGGCGCACATCGCTCAGCACGAGCTGCGGGCGGGCAATGTCCAGCTGCGCCAGTGCCGCTTCGGCCGAGCCCACGGCCACCACGTCGTGCCCGGCGGCTTTCAGGCGCAGCGACAGCAGCCGCAGCATGTCGGCGTCGTCGTCCACCACCAGGATGCGGGCGGGTGGGGCGGCGCGGGTGGGGGCGGAAGAGGGCATGGCGGGTAGGTCGGTCAGTGGGCGGGCCGTGGCGCCGCGCCATTACTCGCTGCAGGCGCGGCGGGGGCGGAGGGTGGCGGTGCTGGGCGCGTGCTCAGGCTGCGCTCGATGGCGCGCACGGCCTCCAGGCGTTCGCTGAGCTGGTCATTGCGGCGTTGGCTGTCGCGCAGCTGCTGGGCCTGGCGGTCGAGCTGATCCTCCAGCCGGCGTTGTTGCAGCAGCCGTGCCTCCAGCAGCCGGGCCAGCGGGTGCAAGGGTTGCGCTGCGGCGCCGGTGTTGCCCAGCACGCGCTGCACCAGGCCCAGCGCACGGGCGGTGTCCACGGCCTGGCGCGTTTGTGCCAGGGCCGTGGCCAATAGCAACGGCGTGTCGGCCGTGGCGTCCTCCGCTTCGCTCAGTCGGGCAATTTCCCTGGCGAGTTCGGCCGGGGGCAGCTTGAGCACACGGTCTGTCTGGGCCAGTAGCAGGGCAATGGGGGCGTTGCTATCGGTCTCCGTACCGCGTGCTTCGGTGGCGCCGACTTCGATCGCCGGAGCTACAGGCACGGCAATGATCATGGCCACCGGAGGTGGCTTGGAGGGGGCAGGTGGGTGCGCGGTGGTGGCGCAGCCTGCCAGCACGGTGCCCAGGGCAAGCACCGGCCATCGCAGCGCGTGGGAGGGAAGGGGAGGACTGCTAGGCGGCATGGGGAAGTTCGATGCGAAAGAAGGAGTGTGCGCCTTCGTCCACCAGGCGCACGCTGCCGCCATGGGCCTGCACATATTCCTGCACGATGGACAGACCGATGCCAGTGCCGCGCACGGCATCGTCTGGTTGGCGAACACCCCGGTAAAAGGGTTCAAACACGCGGTCACGATCCACCCGGTCCACGCCGGGGCCTTGGTCAAAGACGTCCAGACGCACATGACCGGGAGGTTGCGAGAGCACCAGCCGCACCGTGCCCTGGGGCGGTGAAAAGCGGATGGCGTTGGACAGCAGATTGCTGACGGCGGAGGTGATCTTGTCGGCGTCAACGGGCATGCGCACGGGCGGCCCCTCTACCCGCACGGTCAGGCCCTTGGCCTGCCACTGCAGCCGCTGGGCCTCGACCTGGGCCTCCAGCAGCGCCAGCAGGTCGGTGTCGCGGCGCTGCAGCTGGCGAGCCTCAAAAGCGGCGGCATTGAAGCGCAGCAGGGCCTCGATCTCACCTTGCAGCTGCAGCGTGTTGTGGTGCAGGATTTGCGCGACCTCGCGCTGGCCTGCAGTGAGTTCGCCTGTCACGCCATCCTGCAGCAATGCCACGCCTTCGCGCAGCGCGGCCAGCGGCGTCTTGAGTTCGTGGGACACATGGCGCAGGAAACGCGCCTTGTCGGCGTCCAGCTCCAGCAGCCGCAGCCGCAGCCACTCCAGTTGCTGGCCCAGCCGGCGAACGTCGTCCGGGCCGGAGATCAGCACCGGCTCGTCCAGCTGGTTTTCGCCCAGCTGACGGATCGCACCCTCCAGTCGCTTGAACGGCCGCGCGAGCCAGATGCCCAGCGACAACGCCAGCACCAGCGCCAGCACAATCGCGCCCACCACCTGGTGCGTCACGCTGCGGCGGCTTTGCTCCACCTCGTCCTGCAGCGCGTTGTTGCGTTGGGTGTTGAGGTCCTGCACCGTCTGCACCATGGTGCCGTGCAAGGTCTCCAGGGCCACAAACTCTTCGGCAACCAGGCGTTCGTTGTCCAGTGCGCGGTCCGGCGGTGCGTCCAGCAGGGCTTTGACGGCATCGAGGTGGGTGCGCCACGCCCCGGTCTGCGCAGCGGGCAGGCCTGCGGCCTGCAAATGGTCGAGCACCGTGAGGGCCTCGACCGCCATGTCGTCGAAGCTGCGGCGCAGGGGCGCATCCCGCAGCACCAGGGACTGCCGCGCCGCGCGCTCCAGGGCCTGGCCGCGCTGGTTCAGGCCCTGTGCGGCTGCAGTCAGCGCAGTGGCCTCGGCTGTGCCGTGGCGGCTGAGCACCATAAGCTGCTCCAGCGTGTGCAAAGCCCGCAGCGAGCTGACCCCCAGCAAGCCGGCAATCAGCACGAACGCCAGCAGCAACAGTTGCTGGAAGGAGAGGCCATGCAACAGGCCTTCGGCGGGTGGCGGTGCCGTGGGCGGTGTGCTGGGGGTGGGCATTGCAGCCAAAAGGGCGCGGGGCGTGCGGGGTGTCGGTACCCGCGCGTCAGCCGGCCAGTGCGGCGGTTTCGTGCGTCAGCACCTCGCCCCGCAGGGTGTAAGCCTTGGCTTCGGTGATGGTCACATCCACCATCTGCCCCACCAGGCGGGGCTGCCCGGCAAAGTTGACCACCCGGTTGCATTCGGTGCGGCCCATCAGCTCGCCCGCATCGCGCTTGGAGGCGCCCTCCACCAGAATGCGCTGCACCGTGCCCACGCGGCTTTCACTGATGGACTTGATGTTGGCGTTGATCACGCCCTGCAGGTGCTGCAGGCGGCGCAGCTTCACGTCGTGCGGCGTGTCGTCGTGCAGACCCGCAGCAGGCGTGCCAGGGCGGGGGCTGAAGATGAAACTGAAGCTGTTGTCAAAGTGGATGTCGTCGATCAGCTTCATCATCTTGTTGAAGTCGTCTTCCGTCTCGCCGGGGAAGCCCACGATGAAGTCGCTGCTCATGGCCAGATCGGGGCGGATGGCGCGCAGCTTGCGCACCGTGCTCTTGTATTCCATGGCGGTGTAGCCGCGCTTCATGGCCATCAAAATGCGGTCGCTGCCGTGCTGCACGGGCAGGTGCAGGTGGCTGGCCAGCTTGGGCAGCTTGGCATAGGCCTCGATTAGCCGGGGCGTGAATTCGTTGGGGTGACTGGTGGTGTAGCGAATGCGTTCGATGCCGGGGATGTCCGACACGTATTCGAGCAGCAGCGCAAAGTCGGCAATCTCGGCCGTGCCACCCATCTTGCCCAGGTAGGCGTTCACGTTCTGGCCCAGCAGGGTGATTTCCTTCACGCCCTGGTCGGCCAGGCCCGCCACTTCGACCAGCACATCGTCAAACGGGCGGCTCACTTCTTCGCCACGGGTGTAGGGCACCACGCAGTAGCTGCAGTATTTGCTGCAGCCTTCCATGATTGACACAAAGGCCGAGGCACCTTCGACGCGCGCGGGCGGCAGGTGGTCGAACTTTTCAATCTCGGGGAAGCTGATGTCCACCTGTGGCTTATCGAGCTGCTCGCGCTGGTTGAGCATCTCGGGCAGGCGGTGCAGGGTTTGCGGGCCAAACACCACGTCCACATACGGGGCGCGCTTGATGATCTCGGCGCCTTCCTGGCTGGCCACGCAGCCTCCCACGCCAATCTTCACGCCGCGCGCCTTCAGGTGCTTGATGCGACCCAGGTCGCTGAAGACCTTCTCTTGCGCTTTCTCGCGCACGGAGCAGGTGTTGAAGAGGATGAGGTCGGCCTCGTCCACGTTCTGGGTGGGCTCATAGCCCTGCGCGGCGTTGAGCACGTCGGCCATCTTGTCCGAGTCGTACTCGTTCATCTGGCAGCCGAAGGTTTTGATGAAGACTTTTTTGGCCATGGCAATTTCGCAAAAAGGCAAGCAAACACCGCGCCCTGCGTGGCGCGGAGACTGTGAAGGGGCAGCGGCGCAGCGGCCTGGCAGTAGCGCGGCGGAGGGGTTACTTCAGCGCGGCGCCCGAGCTGGTCGTGATGTTGGTGATGACGGCGTCACTGCCCTTGCGGGGCTGCGCAGCCTCGCTTTCGGTCAGGATCCAGGCAGCGTGCAGCATGCCGGTGCTGTTCTCCAGCACATAGTTGACCTTGAAGGTCTGGCCCATCACGGTGTGCGCCATGACCAGGGTGTTCTGGGGGCTGAACAGCCGCATGCCCGGGGCCATGCGGATGGTCTTGCCATTGAGTGTGGCTTCGGACGCGGTGTTGATGCTCAACGTGCCACGCAGCGCGGCTTCAGGGAACGGGCGTGAGAGGCCCAGGCCGGGCAGGGTCTGGGCCGAGGCGGGTGCCACGGCGCAGAGGGCTGTGCTGGCCATCACTGCCAGCAATGCAGCTTGGAAAAATCGAGGTGCCCGGCGGGAGGGGGCTGGGCCGGAAGAGCGTGTGGTGCAGCGGTTCATGGTTTACATCCAGGGGCTGAAGGCACAATTTTAGAAGGGGGTTGCCAGCGTGGCACATCCCTCGGACAAGTCAAGCGGCCCGTGCATCAATGGTCACTGGAGCGGGTTCTTGGGCTTGCCTGAAAGAAAAAACCCACAGTGGGTTGCCTCACTGTGGGTTTTTGTATTTGGTGGTCGTAGGTGGACTTGAACCACCGACATCAGCATTATGAATGCTGCGCTCTAACCAACTGAGCTATACGACCGCAGACCAAGATTATAGAACAAAAATTATTGGTGTGTGAAGTTTGCCGTGCGTTTGTTCATGAACGCGTCCATGCCTTCCTTCTGGTCCTGGGTGGCAAACAGCGCGTGGAACAGGCGGCGCTCGAACATCACGCCGTCGGCAAGCGTGCCCTCGAAGGCACGGTTGACCGATTCCTTGGCCGCCATGACGGCAATCTGCGAGAAGCCGGCAATGATGATGGCAGCGCCCCGCGCTTCGTCCATGAGCTTGTCGTAAGCCACTACGCGGCTGACCAGCCCAGCGCGCTCAGCTTCGGTCGCGTCCATCATGCGGCCTGTCAGTGCCATGTCCATGGCCTTGGACTTGCCCACGGCGCGGGGCAGGCGCTGTGTGCCACCGGCACCAGGGATCACGCCCAGCTTGATCTCGGGCTGGCCGAACTTGGCATTGTCCGCAGCGATGATGAAGTCGCACATCATGGCCAGCTCGCAGCCGCCGCCCAGTGCAAAGCCGCTGACGGCTGCAATGACGGGTTTGCGAATGGAGCGGATGGTCTCCCAGTTGCGGGTGATGTAGTCGCCCTTGTAGGTGTCAGCAAAGCTGTACTTGGCCATGGCACCAATGTCCGCGCCCGCCGCAAAAGCCTTTTCGCTGCCGGTGACGATCATGCAGCCGATCTTTTCGTCCGCATCGAAGGCCTTGAGGGCAGCGCCCAGTTCATTCATGAGTTGGTCGTTCAGCGCATTGAGTTGCTTGGGCCTGTTGAGGGTGATGATGCCGACCTTGTCCGCTTCAACGCGCACCTCGATGGTTTCGTAAGCCATGAAATCTCCTGGGGGTTATGGTTGGTTATGAAAGCTGCAGCAATATACCCAAGGCAGTGGGGCTTTGCTGTCGTCAGGTCAGCCAGCGTCCCAGCGCGACGGCGTCTGTCACCGTCAGGCTGATGGTGTCTGGCGCCATGGATGGAGCTGCAGCGTTGCGTCGGCCCTTGGCAGGGACTCCAGTCGACTGGACCGGCGGCATTTCCAAGGGCAGGCGCAGGAGCCGCCCGTCGCGTGCCACCAGGGCCTGCAGGGTGGTGAGGGTCCCCGCGTAGAAAGTGACGTCGTCGAGCTTGCTAATGCGCCAGCCCTGGCCCTGCACTTCTATGCCCAGCCACTCATCGCCGGCAGACATTCCTGCCTTCTCTGCGGCTCCGCCACGCAGCACGGTCTTGATCTGCACGCTGTGGTTCTCGGCTACGCGCAGGCCCAGGCGCTGGGCCAGCTGCGGCCGGTCGGCCTTGAGCGCCACGCCGTGGGCGGCCAGCAGCTCTTCCAGGGGCAGATCGGCAGTGCTATGCACCCAGTGCGCCAGCTCCTTGTCGAATGGCCGCCCGGCCAGGTCGTGGAGCACGGCGCGCAGATCTGCTTCGGTCATCGGCCCGCCCGCGCAGCGCTTCCACAGAGCCTGCATCACATCGTCCAGCGTGGCTTTGCCCTCACGCCGCAGAGCCAGGTCCAGGCACAGGGCCACCAGCGAGCCCTTGGTGTAGTAGCTGACGGTAGTGTTGGGTGTGTTCTCGTCCTGCCGGTAGTACTTCACCCAGGCGTCAAAACTGGCCTGGGCCACAGTTTGTACCGACCGGCCGGGTGTTTGCAGCACCTGGTTGATCGTTTTGGTGATGAGCTTGAGATAGGTGGCGTCGTCCAGCAGCCCGGCGCGGCGCAGCAGCAGGTCGTCGTAGTAGCTGGTGAAGCCCTCGAAGAACCACAGCAACTCGGTGTAGTTCTCCTGCGCATAGTCGTAGCCGGCGAACTCGGCGGGCCGCAAGCGCTTGACGTTCCAGGTGTGAAAGTATTCGTGGCTGATGAGGCCCAGCAGCGTGGTGTAGCCCTCACTGGCCCGCGCCTCGCCCTGACGCGGCAGATCACGCCGTCCGCAAATCAGCGCTGTCGAGTTGCGGTGTTCCAGCCCGCCATAGCCGTCTCCCACGGCGTTGAGCATGAAGACGTAGCTTTTGAAAGGCGCCTTGCCCTCGCGGTGCCAGAAGCGGATGGCGGTTTCGCAAATTTTCTGCGTGTCGGCCAGCAAGCGCTTGCCGTCGAACGACGGAGCCGCACCCGCCACCACAAACTGGTGGGCAATGCCGCAGGCCTTGAAGCGCCCCACCCAGAAGTTGCCCAGCTCCACCGGGCAATCCACCAGCTCGTCGTAGTCGGCCGCCAGATACAGGCCAAAGCCTTGTTTGTCGGCATCCAGGGGCCGTAGGCCAGTGGCGGCAGCCCAGGTCGCCGTGGCAGCCGTGCGTGCCAGCTCCAGGGTGTGGGGCTGCGTCTCCTGGCCATGTACGCGCAGGCACAGACTGGTGCCGTTGAAAAAGCCTCGTGAGGCGTCCAGCCAGGCAGTGCGTACGGAGCTGTCGTAGGCGCACACCTGATAGGTCAGCACCAAGGGCTTTCCCTCTGCGCATTGCACTTGCCAGCGGTGCTTGTCCAGTTGGGCCGTTTGCAAAGCGCGTTGGCCTTGCCGAGCCGCCAGCGCTTGCAGATTCTTGGAGAACTCCCGCACCAGGTAGCTGCCCGGGATCCAGACCGGCAGAGACAGTTCTTGCGATGCCGCTGGCCGCTGCACCGTCAGCGTCACGGTGAACAGATGCGCGTGCAGGTCTGTGGGTTCGACGCGGTAGTGAATGTCTGCAGCAGAGGCTGGGCGGGAGAGGGGCATGGCATGTGCCGCGCAAGGGCCGCGCGGGGTCGTCGGTCGGGGGCTTTCAGCGGCGGGTCAATTGGCGGAGGGGGTGTCGCTGGCGGCTTCGGCCAGGCGCTTTTCCACCTCCTGGGCACCGATGGCGCCGGGCACGCGTGTGCCGTTGGCAAAAATCAGGGTGGGGGTGCCGGTGATTTTGTACTTCTTGCCAAAGGCCAGGTTGCGCTGCAGAGCACTCGTGTCGCAGCTGGCGGCCGGTGCGGGCTTGTCACGCACCATCTGGTCTTGCCATGCCGTGGCCTGGTCCTTGGAACACCAGATGTTGCGCGACTTTTCGGCCGAATCCGGGCTCAGGATGGGGTACAGGAAGAGGTACACCGTCACGTTGTTGATTTGCTGCAGGTCGCGCTCAAAGCGTTTGCAGTACCCACAGTTGGGGTCCTCGAACACGGCCACCTTGCGCTTGCCGTCGCCGCGCACAATGGTCACGGCATCTTTCAGGGGCAGGGCGGAGAAGTTGACCGCTGTCAGCTTGTTGATGCGGTCTTCGGTCAGGTTGCGGCGCGCCTTGGAGTCGATGAGTTCGCCCTGGATCACATAGTCGCCCTTCGCGTCGGTGTAGAACAGGTCGGTGCCGATGCGCACTTCGTACAGACCTTTCATGGGAGTTGGGCGCACTTCGTCGATCTTGTCCATCTGAGGAATACGCTGGGCCAATGCCTTGCGGATGGCGTCCTCTTGCGCCGTGGCGCTCAGGCTCAGGGTGGCTGCCGCGGCGGTCAGCAAAGCAGTGGTCAGTTTCATCGTATTCCTGTCTATCAAACTCGCGCGTTCAGCGCATTCCCATGGCTTGGCGGGCCACAAAATCTTTCAGCATGCCGCTGCGTTCAAAGCCCTTCATGCCCCAATTGCGCAGGGCTTGCCAGGGGGCTTCCTGGCGCGCAAACAGTTGCTGCAATCCATCGGTGGCCAAGCCCATCGCTGCCAGGGCAGCTTTTTGTTGCCGCTCATAGCGGCGCAGCAGTCGCAAGTCAGCCACGCTGCGCCAGTAGTCGCGGGTGCGCAGCACCTCGGCCAGGGCTGTCACATCAGCCAGCCCCAGATTCAGCCCTTGCCCTGCCAGCGGGTGCACGTTGTGGGCGGCATCGCCCGTGAGCACCCAGCTTCGTGCAGCATTTCCGGTAGAGGTCGCGCCGCACCAGCGGTCTGCCTTGGCCAGTTGCAGCGGCCACGTGGCACGCTCTGCAATGAGTTGAACGTTGCCCAGTGTTTGCTGGCTCGCCGTCTGCAACTCTTGCGCAAAAGCGTCGGCAGACAATGCCATCAGCCCGGACACCCGGTCCTCAGGGACGGACCACACCACGGCCACAGAGTTCCCCTGGACGCCCTCCAGCGGCAAAAAAGCCAGAATGCCTTGCGGCGAAAGCCACTGGCGTGCCACCTGTCCATGCGGATGTTCGCAGCGCACCCGCGTGGCAATCGCGTGCTGGGCATAGGGCGTCACGTCAAAGCGCACGCCAAACTCGGCCCGGGTGGTGCTGGCGCGGCCTTCGCACACCACGGTCAGGGGCGCGGCCACCGGGCTGTCCACCACCTCCACCAGGGGCTGAAACCGCACAGCCTGGGCCAGGCGCTCTTCCAGGGCCGGCACATCCACGATCCAGGCGAGTGCTTCCACCCCCTGGGGGGCGGCATCGAAATGCACGCAGCCGTCCTGATCACCCTGTACCTGCATGTGCTTGACGGCGGTGGCGTGTTCAGCATCGGGCCAGCTGCGCAGCGATTCGAGCAGGCTGCGGGACGCTGCATTCAAGGCATAGGCCCTTACGTCGGCGGTCGCCGCGCTGTGTGGGCCCGGGGCGGGCACCAGGGCCACCTTCAGTCGTTCCCGTGCCAGCAACAAGGCCAAAGTTCGGCCCACGATGCCGGTGCCACGAATACAGATATCAAAGGTTGGGGCCATGAGAGGCATTGTAGGAGGGGTCTTACCCCCTGCGATGAGAGGGCAGAATTGCGGTCTGGCCTTTCTGGCCCCCTTCTTCAGGAGCACCCGGCGTGAGTTTCCCTTCCGAGTCTGATCTGTCCGGCACCATTGCGCGGCTGTTTGTGTACCCCGTCAAATCCTGTGCGGGCATCGAGGTGCAGCAGGCGCTGCTCACCGAGACCGGGTTGGATCTGGACCGCGCCTGGATGGTGGTGGATGCGCAGGGCATGTTCCTCACCCAGCGCAGCTTGCCCCGCCTGGCGCTGATCCGGCCCCAGCTCAAGAGCGACGAAATGGTGCTGCGGGCTCCGGGCATGCTGGCATTGCATGTGGCGATCGACGCGGTGGAAGCGCCGGCCACGGTGACCGTCTGGCGCGACACGGTCCCTGCGTGGGACATGGGCCCTGCGGCGGCGCAGTGGTTCAGCGATTTTCTGGGGCAGCCTTGCCGCCTGGTGCGGTTTGACCCAGAGCATCGGCGCCTGTCCAGCCTGGAGTGGACGGGGGGCGTGGAGGTCCCCAACCAGTTTGCCGACGGGTTTCCGCTGCTGGTGACCAGTGAGGCCTCCTTGCAGGACCTTAATGTGCGGCTTGCCGCCGAGGGGCATCCCTCCGTCGGCATGGAGCGGTTCCGGCCCAATGTGGTCTTGGCCGGAGTGGATGCCCACGACGAAGACCGTGTGGACATGATTCACGTGGAGGGCGATGGCACCACCGACGTCCACCTGCAGCCGGTAAAGCCCTGCGCGCGATGCCCCATTCCCGACATCGACCCGGCCACGGCCGAGAGCCATCCGTCGGTGGGTGACACCCTGCGCACCTACCGGCAGGACAAGCGGCTGGACGGCGCCATCACCTTTGGCATGAACGCCATCGTGCGCAGCGGCGCGGGGCAGTGGCTGCGCGTGGGGCAACGCATGGCCGCCGATTTGCGGTTTGAATGAGTGCCTGATGCAGGCCCTCGGCAGCGGGTGCTGGGCGGGCCCGTAAAATCGGCGGTTTGTCTCCAGAACACCAGAAAGCCCTGCCATGAGCCTCCAATGCGGCATCGTGGGCCTGCCCAACGTCGGCAAGTCCACCCTTTTCAACGCGCTGACCAAGGCTGGTATTGCCGCCGAAAACTATCCCTTCTGCACCATCGAGCCCAATGTGGGCGTGGTGGAAGTGCCAGACCCCCGCCTCCAGCAACTGGCCGAGATCATCCACCCAGAGCGCATCGTCCCCGCCATCGTCGAGTTTGTGGACATTGCCGGCCTGGTGGCGGGCGCCAGCCAGGGGGAAGGCCTGGGCAACCAGTTTCTGGCCCACATCCGCGAAACCGACGCCATCGTCAACGTGGTGCGCTGCTTTGAAGACGACAACGTGATCCACGTGGCAGGCCGTGTGGACCCGATCTCGGACATCGAAGTGATCCAGACCGAGCTGTGCCTGGCCGACCTGGGCACGGTCGAGAAAGCCCTGAACCGCTACACCAAGGCCGCCAAGTCGGGCAACGACAAGGATGCCGCCAAGCTGGTGGCGCTGCTCACGCGCATCCAGGCTGCCCTCAACGAAGGCAAGCCCGCCCGCTCGGTCGAGATCACCAAGGAAGAGCAGCCCCTGCTCAAGTCCCTGTGCCTGATCACGGCCAAGCCCGCAATGTTCGTGGGCAACGTGAGCGAAGACGGTTTTGAGAACAACCCGTTCCTGGACCGCCTCAAGGACTACGCGGCCAGCCAGAACGCCCCTGTGGTGGCCATCTGCGCCAAGATGGAAGCCGAGATGGCCGAGATGAGCGACGAAGACCGCGACATGTTCCTGGCCGAAATGGGCCAGACCGAGCCGGGCCTGGCGCGCCTGATCCGTGGCGCTTTCAAGCTGCTGGGCCTGCAGACCTACTTCACGGCAGGCGTGAAGGAAGTGCGCGCATGGACCATCCACATCGGCGATACCGCACCCCAGGCGGCCGGCGTGATCCACGGCGACTTCGAGCGCGGCTTCATCCGCGCGCAGACCATCGCCTTTGAGGACTTCATCGCCTACAAGGGCGAGCAGGGCGCCAAGGATGCCGGCAAGATGCGCGCCGAAGGCAAGGAGTACGTGGTCAAGGATGGTGATGTGCTGAACTTCCTGTTCAACGTCTGACCACCCCCCAGACCCGTGTGGGTCTGCCGTGCTCCCCGCCATCCCTGTCTGCCCTTGGGCTGGCAGGGATTTTTTCTGGCGATGCCGCGTTCGATCCCGCGGCTGTCCACCCATTCACCCGTTCTGGGTTATTTGCGCATGAATACCGGAATCCTCTACGCCGCCCTGGCCTATGTCGCCTGGGGATTGTTCCCGCTGTACTTCAAGCAGGTGGCCGATGTGCCCTCGCTGGAGGTGGTGATGCACCGCACGCTGTGGTCGCTGGTGGTGGTGCTGGGGCTGCTGGCGTTGCGCAGGCAGTGGGCGTGGATGGCGTCGGTGGTGCGCCAGCCGCGTGTGCTGGGGGCCTTTGCGCTGTCGGCAGTGCTGCTGTCGGGCAACTGGCTGACCTACGTATGGGCCGTACAGAACCACCACGTGGTCGATGCGAGCCTGGGGTATTTCATCTTGCCGCTGGTGAATGTGGCGCTGGGCTTCGTGTTCCTGCGCGAGCGCCCCCGGCCTGGGCAATGGCTGGCCGTGGCGGTAGCTGCGGCTGGTGTGCTGTGGCTGGCAGTGCAGGCAGGGCGCCTGCCCTGGATCGCGCTGGTGCTGGCCCTGACTTTCGGGTTCTATGGCCTGTTGCGCAAGGTCGCGGTGTTGGGCGCGCTGGAGGGGCTCACGCTGGAAACCTTGATGCTGGCGCCGGTGGCGGCCGTGGTGCTGGCCTCGTGGAGCTGGCAAGGGCAGGGCGCTCTGGTGCAAGGCGACCTGTCCACGGTGGGGTGGCTGTTGTTGGCTGGGCCCATGACCGCCATTCCTTTGTTGCTGTTTGCCGCCGGTGCCCGGCGCATTCCCATGTCCACCCTGGGCATCCTGCAATACATCTCTCCCAGCCTGCAGTTTGCGTTGGGCGTCTGGGTGTACAACGAGGCCTTTCAGCCTGCGCGTCTGGTGGGCTTTGTGCTGATCTGGGCGGCTTTGGTGGTGTACAGCGTGGAGGGCTGGTGGGCGCGCCAGCGGGCGGTGCTCGCATAGCACGCCTGCGGGTGGGCGGTTGTCGCCTGAGCTACTGCAAACGCGCAGATCGATTTTGTCAGCCACGCGTAAGATCCTGCGATTTGTCTGACGGGTGCCGCATGTGTGTTGCTGCGCCACCTTTCCTTTCTCTTTCAGGCCTGAGCCCGCCACCACATGCTTTTGGGACGCAAAAACCTGTTTTCGGCGACGGATGCCTTCCCGTTGACCGATGCCGTGCTGGAGTTCGACGATTCTTCGTCGGTGGCCGTCCGACCTGGACGGCGCGCACTGGACGGCTTTGGCCCCCGGGGCGAACGCAGCGCTTCGTCCAAGTGGTGGGCCGTGGCAGGGCTGATTGGCCTGTACGCGCTGGCCCTGGCGGGGTTTTACGCCCTGGGCGTGGTGGGGGCTCAGGTGTTATGGGTACTGGCTGGCCTCACGGCTGCGGGCTTTGCCGTTTTCGGTGCCGTGTTCCGGTCGGGCTTGCAGCGCAAGCTCAGGCTGCGGCATCTCAAGCTGGGCATCGTGACCACGGCCATCGGCGGCATGCTGGTGGTGTTTTATCTGGAGCCGGTCACGCAGATCCTGCTGGCGCCGTTCATGTTCGTGGCAGTGGCCTACGCCATCTTCACCGTGCCCCGGCGCACGCTGCTGGTGCTGACGGCCGCTGTGTTGTGCGCCTATGCGGCGGTGATTGCTGCGCACTATGCAGAGCAGGGCAACGACGCCCTGTTGCGGCTGGAGCTGATGCACCTGCTGGCACTGGCCGTATCGGTGCCGGCGTTCATCGTCCTCATGGGCCGCGTGCAGCGGCTGTACCGCAGCCTGTACCAGGCCAGCCGCAAGATCAAGAACATCCAGGAAGACGCGCAGCGCGACACCTTGCTGGGCTGCTTCAACCGCCGCTACATCCTGGCGGCGCTCGAAGAACAAAAGCAGCTGGCCGATGAAAGCGGGATTCCGCTGTGCCTGGCTGTGCTGGACATTGACCACTTCAAACGCATCAACGACGAGCTGGGCCACCTCGGAGGCGACGAGGTGTTGCGCACCTTTGCCCGCATTGCGCAGCAGGGCGTGCGTGGCGGTGATGTGTTTGGGCGGTATGGGGGGGAAGAGTTCTTGCTGATCTTCCCGGCCACCTCGCTGCTGCCCTCGCTCAACACCTGCGAGCGCATCCGGGCCCAGGTGGAGTCGCACGCCTGGACGGACCTGCTCAAGGGCCGCGTGACGGTCTCCATCGGCGTGACGCAGTATGTGCTGGGCGAGTCGGTGCTGGAGTTCTTCTCGCGGTCAGACACCGCCATGTACATGGCCAAGGAGGGCGGGCGCAACCAGGTGGTGGTCGAGGAGCCGATTGCCAAGGGCGACTCGCAGATGTCGGACTTGTCGATTCCCAGCAGCCACGCGTTCTTGTAGGGACTCGCCCGCATGGGCGCACAAGCCCCCGGGCGCCCTGCGCATCGGAGGCATCGACCCACCATGAGTTCATTGCCAAAGCCCATTGCAGCAGGGCTCTGGCCGGCAACCTAAATCGCCAGATGACCAGGCATGAAATACAGCAGCACGCTGGTCATCGCCAGATAGCGCAGAAACTTGCCCACAGCCATGTAGGCCAGGCATTGCCAGAACGGCAGCTTGAGCCAGCCGGCCACCGCGCACAGCGGGTCGCCCACCACCGGCAGCCAGCTCAGCAGGCAGGCGCGCGCGCCAAAGCGCTTGAGCCAGTTCAACGCCTGCACCTCGGTCGCATTGCCTCGCGCCTTGTCCACGGCCTTGTGCGCCCCCAGGCCCATCCACCAGCTCACGCCACCGCCCAGGGTGTTGCCCACGGTGGCGACCAGGATGGCAGGCCAGAAGAGGTCCGGGTTGAGCTTGATCAGGCCAAACACGGCCGGCTCGGAGCCCAGTGGCAGCAGCGTGGCCGAGACAAACGACACCACAAAGACCGTGCTCAGTCCGAACTGCGGCAGGGCCAGCCATTCGAGCAGCTGGTGCATCCAGATTTCCATAGCGGCTGAGTGTAGGGGGCTGCCGGGGCTTCGTTCGCCCCTGGGGCGCTGTCCTACAGCGGCGCGCGCCATCGGCGCATGGCCGGGCTGGAAGGGCTTTTGTATCGTGAAAACACATTGGCCCTGAATGACACACCCAGGAGGTCGCCCATGCTGGCATTGCCCACCACGCCCACTTCCCGCCGCTTGAATCCCACCGCTGCCATGCCGCCAGCGACCCGCTGGTCGTCCGTCGCCGTGGCCCTGCTGCTGTCGGCGTGTGCGCACAGCCCCCAGGCCGCGGTGCCCGCGCCGGGACTGCAAAGCGGGGTCATGCCGTGGGAGCAGACGGCCACCTCGCCCTGCGACAAGGAGCCCACCGCAAGGCCCGCGCTGGAGCGTATTGGCCGTGAGCTGCAGTCCCAAGGGATGGCATTGCAGGCCACCTGCAACGCCGCCAGCGGGGGCTGGGTGGTGCAGGTGCAGGTGGTGGATGGCACCAAGGCCCATAAGGTGGTGCGCGGGCCGCTGGCCGACGGGCAAGCGGTGGACATGGGCACCCCGGCGGGCGCTGCGCGGTCCGAGGCCGCAGCGGGAGCCACGGGCTTTTCCCCCGATGTGTTGCACAACCGCCAGTGGCTGCGTGCGCTCATGGCGCGCCACCAGTTCGACAACCTGCCGGATGCCTGGTGGCATTTCGCGCAGCGGGGTCTGCCGCCGGCGCAGGCTGCAGACACTGATCTCGCCGCACGTTGAAGTGAAGCGCTTTCCCCGGGGCACCTGACCTCAGGGGGAGAGTAGGGCCGCAGGGCCATAGCGGTCCATCAATGAAGCCCTGGCGGCAGATAGAAAGCGCGTGCACCCCATTTCAGTTGCTGAAATTTTGAGCAGGTACAATCCCGCCTCCTTTTTCAGCATCGTTTGCTGCCTCCCCGCTTCCTACCCCGCCCATGCAAATCGGCCACATTCCTTTGGCGAACCGGTTGTTCGTCGCCCCGATGGCGGGCGTCACCGACCGGCCGTTCCGCCAGCTGTGCAAGGCGCTGGGGGCGGGCTATGCGGTGAGTGAGATGGTGACCTCGCGCAAGGACTTGTGGAACAGCCTCAAAACCTCGCGCCGGGCCAACCATGAAGGGGAGCCGGGGCCCATTGCCGTGCAGATTGCCGGCACCGATGCGCCGATGATGGCCGAGGCGGCGGTCTACAACGTGGAACGCGGCGCGCAGATCATCGACATCAACATGGGCTGCCCGGCCAAGAAGGTCTGCAACAAATGGGCGGGTTCTGCGCTGATGCAGAACGAAGCCCTGGCGGTGGAGATTGCCGCTGCGGTGGTCGAGGCCTGCGCGCCTTTCAATGTGCCCGTCACCCTGAAGATGCGCACCGGCTGGTGCCAGGAGCACAAGAACGCTGTGCACCTCGCACGCCAGTTCGAGGCCGTGGGCATCCAGATGCTCACGGTGCACGGCCGCACACGCGAGCAGGGCTACAAAGGTCAAGCCGAGTACGACACCATCGCAGCCGTCAAGGCGGCGGTGAAGGTGCCCGTGGTGGCCAACGGCGACATCACCTCGCCCGAAAAGGCGCGCGATGTGCTGGCCGCCACCGGCGCCGACGCGATCATGATCGGCCGCGCCGCCCAGGGCCGGCCGTGGATCTTCCGCGAGATCGGCCACTTTCTGGCCACGGGCGAACACTTGGCACCACCGCTGGTGGCCGAGGTGCGCCGCCTGCTGCTGGACCACCTGCAAGACCACTACAGCCTGTACGGCGAGCTGACCGGGGTGCGCAGTGCGCGCAAGCACATTGCCTGGTACCTGCGCGCGCTGCCTGGCGGCGAGGCCCTGCGGGCACACATCAATACGATCGAAGACTGCACCACGCAGTGGCAGGCCGTGGCTGACTACCTGGACACCCTGGGCCAGCAGATGGACCGGCTGCCTGCCGCCACCGACGTGGATGCCGACACAGAAGAACAAGAGGGATTGGCTGCATGAGCAAGAAACACATAGAAGAATGCGTGCGCGAGAGCCTGCAGGGCTACTTTCGCGACCTGGGCGGCGAGACGCCCGATGGCATGTACGACATGCTGGTGCGTGTGGTCGAAAGGCCGCTGCTGGAAGTCGTGATGCAGCAGGCCGACAACAACCAGTCGCGCGCCGCCGAATGGCTGGGCCTGAACCGCAACACCCTGCGCAAGAAGCTGGTCGAGCACAAGCTGCTCTAAGAGACTGAGAGTCTCTTGTACGAACCCGCCATGCACGCCAAAACACTCCGGCTCGTCGTTGCAAATGCTCGCCATAGCCCGAGCTATGGCTGTGCTTTGCGCCTAGATCCGAAGCGTTTTCGCGCGCCTTTCGGGCTCGGCCAAAAAACTCTCAGCCTCTGACTGCTCTATAAGACATACAACTACTAAATTAATAGCTGCCAGCGCATGATGCACTAGCGCTACAGCCCGTTTTTATTCAAAACCTCCGCACCACCACCATGAACGCACTCCTCTCCGTCTCTGACAAGACCGGCATCGTCGAATTCGCGCAAGCGCTGCACGCGCTGGGCATCAAGCTGCTGTCCACCGGCGGCACCGCCAAGCTGCTGGCCGACAAGGGCCTGCCCGTGACCGAAGTGGCTGAGGTCACGCAATTCCCCGAAATGCTCGACGGCCGTGTGAAGACGCTGCACCCCAAGGTGCACGGCGGCCTGCTGGCCCGCCGCGAGCTGCCAGAACACATGGCTGCGCTGAAGGAACACGGCATCGACACCATCGACCTGCTGGTGGTCAACCTGTATCCCTTTGAAGCCACCGTGGCCAAGGCTGGCTGCACACTGGCCGACGCCATCGAGAACATCGACATCGGCGGCCCCGCCATGGTGCGCAGCGCCGCCAAGAACTGGAAGGACGTGGGCGTGATCACGTCGGCCGACCAGTACGACGCCGTGCTGGCCGAACTGAAGGCCGGTGGCAAGTTGAGCGACAAGCTGCGCTTTGCGCTGTCGGTGGCCGCGTTCAATCGCATTGCGCAGTACGACGGCGCGATCAGCGACTACCTCTCGTCCGTCACGTTCGAAGCAGAAAAACTGTCGGAAACCTATGTGCCCACGCGCACCCAGTTCCCCGGCCAGAGCAACGGCATCTTCACCAAGGTGCAGGACCTGCGCTATGGCGAAAACAGCCACCAGCAGGCCGCGCTGTACCGCGACCTGCACCCTGCGCCCGGCTCGCTGGTCACCGGCGTGCAGCTGCAGGGCAAGGAGCTGAGCTACAACAACATCGCCGACGCTGATGCCGCGTGGGAATGCGTGAAGAGCTTTGAAGCCGCCGCCTGCGTGATCGTCAAGCACGCCAACCCCTGCGGCGTGGCCGAGGGCCTGGATGCGCTGAGCGCTTACAGCAAGGCCTTCCAGACCGACCCCACCAGCGCTTTCGGCGGCATCATCGCGTTCAACCGCGTGGTGGACGGCGCCGCCGCAGCGCAGGTCAGCAAGCAGTTTGTCGAAGTGCTGATGGCCCCCGACTTCACCGCCGATGCGCTGGAAATCTTCAAGGCCAAGGCCAACGTGCGCCTGCTCAAGATCGCGCTGCCTGCCCACGGTGGCAAGACCGACTGGGAACGTGGCCGCAATGCCATGGACGCCAAGCGCATCGGCTCGGGCCTGCTGCTGCAGACGGCCGACAACCACGAGCTGTCGCTCATCGACCTCAAGGTCGTTACGAAGAAGCAGCCCACGCTGGAAGAAATGGAAGACCTGCTGTTCGCCTGGAAGGTCGCCAAGTACGTCAAGAGCAACGCCATCGTCTTCTGCAAGGGCGGTATGACCATGGGCGTGGGCGCAGGCCAGATGAGCCGCCTCGATTCCGCCCGCATCGCCAGCATCAAGGCGGGCCACGCAGGCCTGACCTTGCAAGGCACGGTTGTGGCGAGCGATGCGTTCTTCCCCTTCCGCGACGGCCTGGACGTGGTGGTGGATGCGGGGGCGACCTGCGTGATCCAGCCCGGTGGCTCGATGCGCGACAACGAAGTGATCGACGCTGCCAACGAGCGCGGCGTGGCCATGGTCTTTAGCGGCGTGCGCCACTTCCGCCACTGAGATGACGGGAATGGCGACGGGGCCTGCAGCGGTGCGCGTGCATGATGCACCGCGACGATGAGACCCCGCCACCCCGGCCCCGCTGGCTGGGGTGGGCCCTGATTGGGTTCATGGCGCTGGTGGTGTTGGGCATGCTCAACCTGGGCTGGCGCATGTTGCAGCCCGTGTCGGGTGCTGGCGGGCAAGGCAGCGCTGCTTCACCGCCCTCCGCATCGGCCGGATTTCGCCTGGTGGAAGCATCCGATTGCCTGCGCTGCCATGGCATGGAGCGCCACTACGTCGGTCCGTCGTTTCAGCAGATTGCAGCGCGGTACCGTGACCGCGCCGACGCGATCGATTACCTGGCCGGCAAGATCCGCAACGGCAGTGTGGGCGCGTGGGGGCGCACCGTGATGCCCCGCCACCCGCAAGTCACGGAAGCCCAGGCGCGTGAGATGGCGCAGTGGCTGGTGTCGCTGCCGGTGCCGGCTGCTGCGGCACCCGGCGCGTCGGCCTCAGAGGCCGCATCGGCGCCACGCTGACGGCGACGGCGACCTGGGCTCCAGGGAGCGAGATTTCTGTCGGAGCTCAGGCCCCAAAGTTCATCGGCAGGCCCACATAGTTTTCCGCCAGCGATACCGAAGCAGCACGCGAGTGCACCAAGTAGTCCAGCTCGGCCTCCTGGATCTTCTGGCCGAACTCGCCCGTTTCTGGAAAGCGGTGCATCAGCGAGGTGAACCACCACGAAAAGCGCTCGGCACGCCACACGCGGCGCAGGCAGCGGTCGGAGTAGGTGTCGATGCCCACGGACGATTTCTCTTTGTAGAACTCGGACAGCGCGGTCCACAGGTAACCCACGTCGCTGGCGGCCAGGTTCAGGCCCTTGGCGCCGGTGGGGGGCACGATGTGGGCCGCGTCGCCGGCCAGGAACATGCGGCCAAAGCGCATGGGCTCGGCCACAAAGCTGCGCAGCGGGGCGATGCTCATCTCCAGCGCCGGACCGGTCACCAGGTTGGCGCGGGCCTCGGGGTCCAGGCGGTTGCCCAGCTCGGTCCAGAACTGGTCGATGGTCCAGTTCTCGACCTTGTCAGTCGTGGGCACCTGCACGTAGTAGCGGCTGCGCGTGGCGCTGCGCATGCTGCACAGCGCAAAGCCGCGCTCGGTGTTGGCGTAGATGAGTTCGTGCGACACGGGCGGTACATCGGCCAGCACGCCCAGCCATCCAAAGGGGTACACGCGCTCGTAGGTCTTGAGCAGGTTGGCCGGTGCGCTGGCGCGGCACACGCCGTGGTAGCCATCGCAGCCCGCGATGAAGTCACAGGCCAGCTCGTGGGTCTGGCCGTCCTTCTGGTAGGTCACGCGCGGGTTTTGACCATCAAAGTCGTGCACTTGCACATTCTGCGCGTCGTACACGGTGGTCAGGCCCGCCGCGGCGCGGGCGTCCATCAGGTCGCGGGTCACTTCGGTCTGGCCGTACACGGTCACGCGGCTGCCGCCGGTCAGTTCGTGCAGGTCGATGCGGTGGCGCTGGCCCTTGAACAGCAGCTCGATGCCATCGTGGGGCAGGCCCTCGGCATGGGCGCGGGCGCTCACGCCTGCCTGGTCCAGCAGGTCCATGCAGACCTTCTCCAGCACCCCGGCACGGATGCGGCCGAGCACGTAGTCGGGGCTGCGCTGCTCGATGATGACGGCGTCAACGCCAGACTTGTGGAGCAACTGACCGAGCAGCAGGCCGGCGGGGCCGGCACCAATGATGGCAACCTGGGTGCGCATGGGAAACCTCTGGGAAAGGGATGTGGAAGCTGGGGAGATACCGAAAACCAATGGCCTTGAGCGTAGGTTGATCCAGATCAACGCGATATCCGACAACGCCGATTTCGTGCGATCAGTCGATGCTTTGTGCGATGATCGCGCAGTCTCCGGGGGGGCTGGAGTTGGCAACTCTGGCCGTCATCGCACCGAGCTGCTGCGGGGCTCCGCCAGCCCTTGCGCCCCGGGTCCATCCACCTGCACTTCACACACCACCGCCCATGGCTTCCACCCCCATCGCCAAGGCAGATTTCATTGAAGGCATGGCCAAGGGCATGGCCGTGCTGGAGAGTTTTGACACCGAGCGCCAGCGCCTGAACTCCACCCTGGCAGCGCAACGCACGGGCCTTACGCGCGCGGCGGCGCGGCGGCACCTGCTGACGCTGGCGTACCTCGGGTACCTGGAGACGGATGGCAGCTACTTCTGGCTGGCTCCCAAGGTGCTGCGGTTTTCGGGCAGCTACCTGGCGTCTGCACGGCTGCCACGCGTGCTGCAGCCCACGCTGAACCGGCTTGCCGCGCAGACCCAGCAGTCGTTTTCGGCGGTGGTGCTTGATGGGGATGAGGTGGTGATCGTGGCGCGCAGCGGCGTGTATGGCGCGCCGGCGCGGGTGCTGGCCTATGGCTTGCACCTGGGCGCGCGGCTGCCGGCCCACCCTACGTCCACCGGGCGGGTGTTGCTGGCGGCGCTGCCCCCGGCGGAGCTGACGGCCTGGCTCAAGAACCGGCCCCTGCACCGCCTCACGCCGCTGACGATCACGCAGGTGGGCCCGCTGCGGCAGGTGATCGCCAAGGTGCGGCGCGACGACTATTGCCTGGCGGTGGAGGAGCACGAGCTGGGCGTGCACGCGCTGGCCGTGCCGCTGCGCAACCTGCAGGGCCACACCGTGGCGGCGCTCAACGTGGTGGCATCGCCCAAGCAGATGGACGAAGGCAGCCTGCAGCGCGACATGCTGCCGTTGCTGCAAGACGCTGCCCGCGAGTTGCGCGGACTGCTGTGAGTCTCCTCTGCTGCAAGCCTCGTCGCCATGAAAAATGGCCCTCGTGAGGGCCATTCAGTGCCAAATTGGCAGGAAGCGCTAGTGCAATATGCGCAGACAGCTATTGTTTTGAGAGCGTCTTGAACACTTCACGCGCTGCAGTCACAGTGGCTGCCACGTCGTCGGCAGTGTGGGCAGCGCTTACAAAACCGGCTTCGTACAGGGCCGGTGCAATGTAGATGCCCCGGTCGAGCAGACCGTGGAACAGCTGGTTGAAGCGCGCGCTGTCGGTCTTGAGCACCTGGGCGTAGTTTTGCGGCAGCTCGGGAAGCAGGAAAAAGCCGAACATGCCGCCCTCGCAGTCGCCGCAGAACGGCACGCCTTCAGCATCGGCGGCCGCTTGTAGTCCATCGACCAGCGAGCGGGTGCGGGCCGACAGCGCATCGAAAAAGTCGGGCTTTTGGATCTCGCGCAGCGTGGCCAGCCCGCAGGCCGTGGCCACCGGGTTGCCCGACAGCGTGCCCGCCTGGTACACGCCGCCCAGTGGCGCGAGGTGTTCCATGATGGCGCGCGGCCCGCCAAAGGCCGCCAGCGGCATGCCGCCGCCGATCACCTTGCCCAGCACGGTGAGGTCGGGTTGGAAGCCGGGGATGCTCTTGGCGTACACGCTTTGGGCGCTGCCCAGGGCCACGCGGAAGCCCGTCATCACTTCGTCGAGCACCAGCAGCGCGCCATACTCGGTGCACAGCTCACGGCAGCGTTTCATGAACGGCACGCTGGCGCGCACCAGGTTCATGTTGCCCGCAATGGGTTCGATCATCACGCAGGCCAGCTCCTTGCCGTGCAGGGCAAAGGCTTCTTCGAGCTGCGGGATGTTGTTGTATTCGAGCACGATGGTGTGCTGCACTACCTCGGGCGGCACACCGGCGCTGGTGGCATTGCCAAACGTGGCCAGGCCCGAGCCGGCCTTGACCAGCAGCGAGTCGGCATGGCCGTGGTAGCAGCCCTCAAACTTGATGAACTTGCTGCGACCCGTGGCGCCGCGCGCAAGGCGAATGGCGCTCATGCCCGCTTCGGTACCCGAGCTGACCAGGCGGATCATCTCCATCGAAGGGACCAGGCTCAGGATCTCTTCGGCCAGCTCCACTTCGCGCTCGGTGGGTGCGCCAAAACTGAAGCCTTCGAGCGCGGCCTTCTGCACGGCCTCCAGCACCGCCGGGTGGCCGTGGCCGAGGATCATCGGGCCCCAGGAGCCGATGTAGTCGATGAAGCGCTGGTCGTTCGCATCCCAGAAGTAGGCGCCTTGCGCACGCTTGACAAAGCGGGGTGTGCCTCCGACCGCCTTGAAGGCCCGCACGGGCGAATTCACGCCTCCGGGGATCAGCGCCTTGGCGCGTTCGAACAGGGGAATATTGAGATCAGTGTTTGGTGTCATGGGGTGGCATCACAAAACCCTCCAGGGCCTGTGTTTCGTCAATCGTGGGTTCTTCTTCGTCGCCGTCGGTCTCTTCGCCCTCGGGCTGCGCCCAGAACATGCGGTCGGGCACGATGTGCCCCATGCCGGGGCGAAAGCCTGCATCCAGGCAGCGGTCCAGATAGCCCAGGGCTTCGCTGGTGGCTTCGCCCAGATCGTTGCCGCTGCCTACCAAGGCGGTGAGCGCTGCCGACAGGGTGTCGCCCGCGCCGGAGAAGGTGGCATCGAACAGCTCGAACTTGCCGCTGCCCAGCACGGTCTGGGGCGAGGCCAGTACGTTCTCGACAAACTGCTCGGGCAAGGGGATGCCAGTGACTAATGTGTAAGGCACGCCCATCTCGGAGGCTGCGCGGGCAATGTCGCGCGCGGTGGGGCTGCGCTCGCCCGTCCAGTCCGGCAGCAGCCAGCGCCACAACGTGCTGTGGTTTCCAACCAACACCGAGGTCTGGGGCAGCAGCAGCTCGCGGAAGGCGTCGAGGTACTCGTCAATCAGCTCGTCGCGCCACCAGGACAGGTTGGGCATGTAGGCGATCACGGGGACTTCGTCGTAGTCGGTCGTGATCTCGGCAATGGTGCTGATGTTCTCGGGGCTGCCCACAAAGCCGACCTTGATCGCCTGCACGGGCAGGTCTTCCAGCACGGCCCGCGCCTGCTCGGACACCGCCTCGTCGTCGAAGCTGAAGTGGTCAAAAATCTGAGCCGTGTCGCGGGCATAGGCCCCGGTGACCACGGCAATCGGGTGTCCGCCGACAGAGGCGATGGTGGTGATGTCGGCGGTCAGTCCGCCCGCTCCACTGGGGTCGCTGGCGTTGAAGACCAGCACACAGGCCGGGCTCGCTTCCTCCGCGTCATCGTCGTCAATATCTGGGATTTCGGAGGGGGGGAGGGAGGCTTTGGTGGTCATGGACCAGATCCTGCTGGAGGGGTGGCACAGAAGCTGCAGGCCGCGGAAATCGCTAGATACAATCGTTGCATTCTATGTGAAGGCCCTTTAAGCTGTGACCGACTTTAAAACTTGGATGTGTTTGATTTGCGGCTGGATTTATGACGAAGCGCAGGGGTCTCCCGAGCACGGCATTGCACCCGGCACGCCTTGGGATCAGGTCCCGATGAACTGGACCTGCCCAGAATGTGGCGCCCGCAAGGAAGATTTCGAGATGGTCCAGATCTGAGGCGCTCCAGCACCATTCGCTGCTGCGTTGTTTATTTTCTCCATCGGGAGCAGTGACAATTGACTACAACAGGCGCATCTTTCAAAGTGCTCGTGGTGGATGACAGCAACACCATCCGTCGAAGCGCCGAGATTTTTCTCAAGCAGGGGGGGCACGAAGTCTTGTTGGCCGACGACGGCTTTGATGCTTTGGCCAAAGTCAATGATTACCAGCCTCAGCTGATTTTTTGCGACATCCTCATGCCCAAGCTCGACGGGTACCAGACCTGCGCCATCATCAAGCGCAATGCCCGTTTTGCAGATACTCCGGTAGTGATGCTGTCCTCCAAGGACGGTGTGTTCGACAAAGCGCGTGGGCGCATGGTTGGCTGCCAAGAATATCTCACCAAGCCGTTTACCAAAGACCAGCTGTTGCAGGCCGTGCAGCAGTTTGGCAATTCCCAACAAGGAGCTATCTAATGCCCATTCAGAAAGTATTGGTCGTCGACGACTCGAAGACCGAGTTGATGTTTTTGACGGACCTGCTTCAGAAAAAAGGCATGCAAGTTCGTACTGCAGAAAATGCCGAGGAGGCATTTCGCCGTCTGGCCGAAGAAAAGCCCGACCTCATCCTGATGGATGTGGTGATGCCCGGCCAAAACGGCTTCCAGCTCACGCGTGCCATTACCCGCGACCCCCTTTACGCTGATGTGCCGATCATCATGTGCACCAGCAAAAATCAGGAAACCGACCGTGTCTGGGGCATGCGCCAAGGTGCGCGCGGCTACATCACCAAGCCGGTGGACCCCGCAGAGCTACAGGCCAAAATCGACGCTCTGAACTGAGGCAGCGGCGCGCTCATGGCAAACCGCGAAGCCCTACGGGAGCTCCAGACCCGACTTGCCAGCCGCTTGCAGGCTGCAAGGTCCGAAGGTACATCTGTGTCCTCCTGGCTGGCTGTAGAGTCCGCCGGGAATTTCTATTTGCTGCCCCTGGGGCAGTCCGGGGAGATCTTCCCTTGGGTATCGGTGCAGGCCGTGCCTTACACCCAGAGCTGGTTTCTGGGTGTGGCCAACCTGCGAGGTGGCCTTGTGGGGGTGGTGGACCTCGCGGGTTTGCTGGGCTTCAAAGCGCCGCGCACCGAGCAAGCGCTGTCCGAGGCCAGTCTGCTCGCGTTCAATGCCGCGCTCGACGTGAATGCCGCCCTGCTAGTGGACCGCTTGGCGGGTCTGCGTGGCACGGATGCGTTTGTGTCGTCCGAGTTGCCGGCCGAGGAATCCCCCAGCTTCTTCGGTACCACTTATATTGATTCCAGTGGTACACGCTGGCAGGAGCTGAACTTGCAGATCCTGTCCCAACATCCCGCTTTCCTGAGCATAAGTGCTTGAGTTTTTCTGTAAGGCTGCACCATGTCCGTCGTCAATCAATTTGGAAAACTGTTCAACCGGAAACCCGTCACGCCTGATACTGGCGGCGCCGCCGGCGTGACCGATGATGGGCGGGACCTTATGGCCACAGGGGCGCTGGATGGCCCGCAACTGAGTGACTCCTACCAGGCCGAAGCGATGAACAGTGTCCAGGGCGATCCTGATGGCTACACATCCGAGCTCACAGCTCATGAAGCCAAAGAAGACCTCATCAGCCTGCCTCTGCTAGGCCGCTCGACCGCCGCAGGCCACCAGCGCCGGCTGCTGGCCTTGCTGGCCGTGGGGGTGGTGGTGCTGGCACTGATCGCCGGTTGGGTGCTGCAGCTGGCCGACCGTTCCGCGCAGCAGCTGGCGGCTACCGGCCAGTCGCTGATGCAGTCGCAACGTCTCGCCAAGTCGGTGTCGCAGGCGCTAGTGGGTAGTCCACAGGCCTTCCCGGACGTGGTGGAAAGCTCGGGCGTGTTGGCCCGCAACGTGCGCGCCCTGAATTCGGGTGACAACGAGCTGGGTGTGCAGTCGCTGGGCGAACCTTTCAAACCCGATCTGGACGCCGTCAACCCCCTGATGGAGCGCGCTGAGCGCAACGCCAGCGTGGTGATGGGCCAGCAAAAGATCCTGACGCAGGTGGGTGACGCTCTGCGCACCATCAACCGCCAGTCGTCCGACCTGCTGGAAATCGCTGAAACGGTGTCGTCGCTCAAGCTGCAACAAAACGCTCCTGCAGCCGAAATCTCCGCCGCAGGCCAGCTGGTGATGTTGACCCAGCGTATTGGTAAGTCTGCTAACGAGTTCCAGACCATGGAAGGCGTGAGCCCCGAGGCCGTGTTTCTGCTGGGCAAGGACTTGAACTCCTTCAAGGAAATTGCGCAAGGCCTGCTGGAAGGCAGCCCTGAATTGCGCCTGTCGGCCACCAAGGACGCGCAGACCCGCGAGCAGTTGGAAGCGCTGATCAAGCTGTACGAACAGACCCGCACCCAGGCCAGCGCCATTCTGGGCAACCTGCAAGGACTGGTGTCTGCCCGCGAAGCGCAGTCCGCCATCGTTGCTGACAGCGAACCCCTGCGCCGCCAGCTCGAAGGCCTGCAGAGCAAGCTGTCCGCCCAGACTGGTCTGGGCGCAGGCCAGTTCGCCGCTCTGGCGCTGGCAGGCTTGTTCGTGCTGCTGTGCGGTATCGGTATTTCGCGCGTTCAGCTGCTGGACAGCCGTGGCCGTCAGGCAGCTGCTGAAAACCAGCAACGCGACGCTAAGCGCCAGGAGCAGGAAGCCAAGCGCGTGAACGACGCCAACCAGGCCGCCATTTTGCGTTTGATGAACGAACTGCAGTCGGTTGCTGAAGGTGACTTGACGCAAGAAGCCACGGTGACGGAAGACATCACCGGCGCTATTGCTGACTCGGTGAACTACACGGTGGAAGAGTTGCGCCAGCTGGTGGGCAGCGTGCAGAACACCGCGACCCGCGTGGCGCAGACGACCGCCCAGGTGGACAACACCTCGACCGAACTGCTGGCGGCATCGACCGAGCAGCTGCGCGAAATTCGCGAAACCGGCCGCTCCGTTCTGGACATGGCGACCCGAATCAACGAGGTGTCCACACAGGCGCAAGAGTCCGCTACGGTGGCCCGTCAGTCGCTGCAAGCTGCGGACTCGGGTCTGCAGGCCGTGCAGAACGCCATCGGCGGTATGAACTCCATCCGCGACCAGATCCAGGACACTTCCAAGCGGATCAAGCGCCTGGGCGAATCGTCGCAGGAGATCGGTGAAATCACCGAGCTGATTTCTGACATTACCGAGCAGACGAACGTGCTGGCTCTGAACGCCGCCATTCAGGCCGCGTCTGCCGGTGAAGCCGGTCGCGGCTTCTCGGTGGTGGCGGAAGAAGTGCAGCGCCTTGCTGAACGCTCCGCAGACGCTACGCGCCAGATCTCGGCGCTGGTGAAGGCCATTCAGACCGACACCCAGGACGCCGTGGCCGCTATGGAGCGCTCCACGCAGGGTGTGGTGGAAGGGGCCCGGCTGTCCGACAGCGCCGGTACCGCACTGACCGAAATCGACCGCGTGTCGCGCCGTCTGGCTGAACTGATTGAGCAGATTTCGTCTTCGACTTCCCGGGAAGCTGTTCTGGCCAACGAAGTGGCCGACAACATCCAGCACATTTTTGCGGTGACCGAACAGACGGGTGAAGGTACCCGCACGACTGCGCAGCAGGTGCGCGAGCTTTCGCACATGGCCGAAGAACTGCGCCAATCGGTGGCACGGTTCAAGATCGCCTGACGCAGCAGTTAGTCATCAACCAGCTGGCTCATTGCAGCCGGGGACGAATCCATGTCATCTATTGATGTCAACAATGCACCGGCCGCCGACGGGACCCAGGGAGATCAGGACCTGGGTCCTTTGGCTTGGGTGCTTGACGAGCTGCGCAAATCGCTGGACGGTGCCGTCAAGGCGATGCGTCGCTTTGTGCGTGATGCCGAGGTAGCACGCGAGTCCGATCTGGCGGCGCTGGACGCTGGCCCCTTGCGCATTGCACGCCAGCAGTTGCACCAGGCCTGCGGCGCGCTGGAAATGGTGGGCATGGGCCCGCCCGCACTGGTGCTGCGGTCCATGGAATCGGCGGTGCAGAAGTTTGTGCAGCGCCCCGAGACCTGCAGCGATGACGCTGCCGCCGTCATCGAGCGTGCCAGTTTTGCACTGATCGAATACCTGGAAACCGTGCTGGCTGGCAAAGCCGTGTCGCCGGTGGCGCTGTTTCCGCAATACCGCGATGCCCAGGCCCTGGCGGGCGCTGATCGTGTTCACCCCGCAGACCTGTGGCCGGTGGAACGCCGTTTCCGCGAACCTGAAGGCGCGGTGTCGCTGCCTCCGTTGCCTTATGGTCCCGAGGCGCGTGCGCGGCTGGATGCTGCAGTGCTGCGCATCGTCAAGTCGGGTGATCTGAAGGCCGCCCTCAGCTTGCGCGACACCTGCCTGGGTTTTGTGGCTGCCCAGACGGATCGGCAAGCGCGCGCGTTCTGGAAAATCTGCGCGGGCTTCTTCGACGCCTTTGGCTCGGGGCTCCTGCCGCCGGATGTGTACGTGAAGCGCGTGGCGTCCCGTGTGCTCATGCAGTACGCCACCCTGGCCAAGGGCGATCCAACGATTGCCGACCGGCTGGTGCAGGATCTGCTGTTCTTCTGCTCGCAGGCGCGGGTGGCAGATCTCCCGGATGACGCTGCGCCCTCGCTGAGGGCGGTTCGCCAGGCTTTTGCGTTGGACCGGTTCAAGCCGGTGGACTACGAGACCGCCCGCTTTGGCCGTTTTGACCCGGCGGTGCTGGCCCAGGCGCGCAAGCGCATTGCCTCCGCCACGGAAACCTGGTCCGCCCTGGCGGGCGGTGACCGAAACAAACTCAAGCCAGCCGCAGACCAGTTCAGTCTGGTGTGCGACTCGCTGCGCAAGCTCCACCCCGGCAGTGAGAACCTGGCGCAGGCGCTGACGCGTGCCCTTGATTCCACCACCCGATCGGGTGAGCCTCCATCGCCCGCGTTGGCCATGGAAGTGGCTACCTCGGTGCTGTACTTGCAAGCGGCCTTTGAAGAGCTGGACACCGCGGACGAACAGATGGAAGCCCGCGCCAGCCGTCTCGCAGAGCGTCTGGACGCGGTCACGGCAGGTGCCGAACCTGAACCGCTCGAGCAATGGATGGAAGAGCTGTACCGCCGGGTCAGCGACAACCAGACCATGGGCAGCGTGGTCGATGAACTCCGCGTGACCCTGGGCGAGGCCGAGAAGGCCATGGACCAGTTTTTCCGAAACCCTAAGGACACCGCTGTGCTGGCGACCGTGCCAGGGCATCTCGCGCAAATGCGTGGCGTGCTGTCGGTGCTGGGGCTGGACCAAGCGTCGCTGGCCGTGGTTCGCATGCGCGACACGGTGGAGCGTCTGCTGATCAACGAGGTGCCCGAAGAAGAACGCCAGGGAGCTTTTGAAAAGCTGGGCAACAGCCTGGGAGCCTTGGGCTTCCTGATCGACATGCTGAGCTACCAGCGCACCATGGCGCGCAAGCTTTTCGTCTACGACGAAGATCTGGGCGAGCTGCGCATCCTCATGGGCAAGACCCGTGCGCGCGCCTCCGATGCGGTGGAAGAGGCTCCAGCCAAGCTGGAAGAGCGTTCAGCCACCGTGGTGCCCGACGTGATTCCACGGTTCCCTGTGCAGGAGCCTGCCAGCGAGCCCACGGACTTTGCGCCGTTCCCTGATTTTGATTCGGCCCCTGCGGCCGATGCTGGCGTGGCGGCTGAGCCCGCCGGCCTGGCCCCGGACATTTCTTTTGACGTTCCGGCCCCTGCCGTGGTGGCCCCTGCGCCAGCCGAGGCGGCGTCCCCGGTGCCCGCCGCTGCGCCCGCCGCAGTGCCCGATGTGGAAGACGAACTGCTCGACGTGTTCCTCGAAGAGGCGCGCGAAGTGGTGGTGAACGGCCTGGCTGCCATCGAGCAGCTGCGGGGCGAGCCCGGTGACCTGAGCGAGCAGACCACACTGCGTCGTGCGTTCCATACGCTCAAGGGCAGTTCGCGCATGGTGGGGCTGAACGACTTTGGCGAAGCCGCCTGGTCGATGGAGCAGGTGCTCAACGTCTGGCTCGCCGAACAAAAGCCCATGCAGCCGAGCCTGCTGCAGCTGTCGACCGACGCCCTGCATGCCTTCAGCAGCTGGGCCGATGACATCGCTGCAGGCCGGGCGACGGGCTGGGACCCCGAGTCTTTCCGCCGATCCGCCGACGCCATGCGTCTGGACGGCACACTGGTGCCGCTGGCCATGGCCTCGGGTGGCGCTGCCGTCCTGGAGCCCGTCCTGGACTCGGCAGTGGCAGACGTCGCAGAGGAGCCCGCACCGGAGCCGACCATGGCTGCGACGGCCCTCCCCACCGAGGCGCTCGAAGACGAACTGATGGTGCCGGACTTCCAGGCCACCGAAATATCGGACCATGTGCCCGAACAGCCTGCCGAAGTCGCCAGCGCTGCGCCAGAGGTGGCCGAGGAGATTGACTTCTCCGTGTTCACCGCAGCACTCAACGAGCCCGCTCCCGAGCCCGCGCCGGCGGTGGATCCGTCCAGCGCAGACTTCGTGCTCGATCTGGAGCTGCCCGATCTGGAACCTGTGTCGGCCGAGATGCCAGCGCCAGCAATGGCTCACGCAGAGCCCGTCGACGCGCCGCTGGAAGTCCCCGCAGACGCTCTGGGCGACGAATTCTTGCTACCGGAAGACCTGGTGCTCGACGCGCCCGAACCGGAAACCGGGGTGGTCACGGAGGCCAGCGTTCCTTCGGACGGGTTGGAAGCGCTGGATGTGGCCGAGCTGGAGAAGCTGCTGGAGGCCGAGTCGGCCGAGGCTGCTGCACTGCAGGCACCTGCCCCCGAGGACGTTGCCGAGGCAAGTCCCGAAGCCTTGCCAGACGACCTCGCTGAAGCAGGGTCCGCGCAAGACGTGGCGAATCTGCTCGATGTCCTGCCGCAGGAAGAAGGCGGCAGCGACGATGCCGTCAAGGTCATCGACACGCTGCGCATTGGCATCCCGCTGTACAACGTGTACCTGAATGAGGCCGATGAATGGTCTCGTCGCCTGGTGACCTGCTTGCAGGAATGGGCGCTGGAGCTGCACGAGCCGCTGCCTGACACGGCCGTGGCCTTGTCGCACTCGCTGGCCGGCAGTTCGGCCACGGTAGGCTTCACCGCGTTGTCCGAAATGGCACGCGTGCTGGAGCACACGCTGCAGCATGTGCAGTTGCAGTCGGGGGGCACCGAGGAACAGGCGTCCGCCTTCATGGCAGCGGCGGAAGACATCCGTCGCCTGCTGCACCAGTTTGCTGCCGGGTTCCTCAAAGAGCCCAGCCCGCAAGCGCTGGCCCAGCTGCGCCAGATTCTGGAAACCGAGGTGGTCAGCACCCAGTCTCCGCCCGAAGAGGATGCGCAGGCCTACCTCGACGCAGCAGAGCAGGAAGCCTCCGAAGCTGCCGCTGCCGGATTGGCACCAGAGCCGGTGGTGCAGGCGCCCGTCGCGGATGCCGCGCCAGAGCCAGCTGCACCAGCCGTACCCGAGCCCGTGTCCACACCTGCCGTGGGCCATGTGGCCCCCGCGCTGTCTGCGGTCATCCACGACCACGATCAGCTCATTGACGATGCCATTGCGCACGCCATTGCCTCGATCCCGGACGCGGACGACGACATCGATGCGATCGACGTCATCGACCCCGACCTGTTCCCCATCTTCGAGGAAGAGGCGGCCGAGTTGCTGCCGCAGCTGGGTGGTGCGCTGCGCCAGTGGGCCTCACGCCCCGATAACCTCAGCGCTCGCAGCGAAGTGTTGCGGGCCCTGCACACGCTCAAGGGCAGTTCGCGACTGGCCGGTGCGATGCGCCTGGGCGAAATGGCCCACCGGCTGGAATCTGCGATCGAGCAACTGGACGCGGAAACCGTCACGGCCGACCAGATCGAGCCGCTGCAAGGCAGTTTCGACGGCCTGCAAGCCAACTTCGAGGCGCTGCGCGCCATTGGCCAGGCTCCCTCGGACGGTGTGGTGGCCCTGCCGGTGGAAGCCGTGCCCGCCGCCCGCGCCAGCGTGGCGGATGTGGAGGCCTCCGTCCCGTCGGCGGCCGTACCGTCTGCCAAGCCGGTGGCGATGACGGCTCCGGCCGTGCGCCTGCCCGGACCCTCGCAGCTGGCGCCCCTGCGGGTGGCTGCCAACCAGTCGGTGCGCGTGCGTGCACAGCTGCTGGACCGCTTGGTCAACCAGGCGGGCGAGGTGATGATCAGCCGTTCGCGCCTCGACGCGCGCCTGGGCCAGTTCCGCAGCTCGCTCACCGATCTGTCGGGCAACCTGGACCGTTTGCGCCAGCAATTGCGCGATATCGAGGTGCAGGCCGAGTCGCAGATGCAGTCGCGCCTGGCGCTGTCCAAGGACTCTGCGGCAGGCTTCGATCCGCTGGAGTTCGACCGCTTCACACGGGTGCAAGAGTTGACCCGCATGATGGCCGAGTCGGTCAATGACGTGGCCACGGTGCAGCGCAATCTGCAACGCGCCATGGAAGGCGCTGAAGATGACTTGATTGCCCAAGGCCGCCAGGCGCGTGAGCTGCAGCGGGATCTGCTGCGCACACGTATGGTGGAGTTCGAGGGGATTGCCGAGCGCTTGTACGCGGTGGTGCGCCAGGCCTCGAAGGAAACCGGCAAGCAGATCAAGCTGGACATCACCGGCGGCTCCATCGAAATGGACCGTGGCGTGCTGGACCGCATGACGCCCGCCTTCGAACATTTGTTGCGCAATTGCGTGGCCCACGGCATTGAAGAGCCTGAAGTGCGCACGGCGGCCGGCAAGCCAGCGTCGGGCACCATCACGGTGGATCTGCACCACGAAGGCAATGACGTATCGGTCGAGTTCCGCGATGACGGAGCGGGTCTGAACCTGCCGCGCATTCGCGAAAAGGCCGTGTCTCAGGGCATCGTGGAGCCCGGCGTGGAGATGAGCGATGCGGATGCGGCCAACCTGATCTTCATGCCAGGCTTCTCGACGGCCTCCGAAGTGACTGGTCTGGCAGGGCGGGGCATCGGCATGGACGTGGTGCGTGCTGAGATCAATGCGCTGGGCGGCCGCATCGAAACCTCCACCGAGGCGGGCAAGGGTGCGGCATTCCGCATGGTGCTGCCGTTGACCACCGCAGTGACGCAGGTGGTGATGCTGCGCTCGGGTGATTTGGCGATCGGCGTTCCGGCCAACGTGGTCGAGATCGTCCGCCGCACCTCGGCCCCTGACTTGGCAGAGGCTTACCGTACCGGCGTGTTTGACGACGGCATGGAGAAAATTCCGTTCTTCTGGTCGGGAGCCCTGCTGCAGTCGTCCAGCCGCAGCACCGAGCCGGCGGGCAAGACCCGCCCGGTGGTGATCTTCCGAAGCGCTGCCCAGCGTGTTGCGATGCACGTGGACGAAGTGCTGGGCAACCAGGAAGTGGTGGTGAAGAACCTGGGGCCGCAGTTGTCCCGTCTGCCGGGTCTGGCGGGCATGTCCGTGCTGGCATCGGGTGCAGTGGTGCTGATCTACAACCCGGTGGCCTTGGCCACGGTGTATGGCGACCAGGTGCGTGCGGCCAGTGCCGACATGGCACCAGCGCCCGACGCCCCCGCCGCAGGCGGCACGGGTAAGGCCGTCGTGTCTCAGCAGTTGTCGGGACCGAGTCAGGTGCCGCTGGTGCTGGTGGTGGATGATTCCATCACCGTGCGCCGCGTGACGCAGCGTCTGCTGCAGCGCGAAGGCTACCGTGTGGCCCTGGCGGCCGATGGTCTGCAGGCGCTGGAGCGCTTGCAGGAAGAGCGCCCGACGGTGGTTCTGTCCGATATCGAAATGCCGCGCATGGACGGCTTCGATCTGGCGCGCAACATCCGTGCAGACGGTGCCTTGCGTGATCTGCCCATCATCATGATCACCTCGCGCATTGCTGAAAAGCACCGCGAGCATGCGATGGAGCTGGGCGTGAACCATTACTTGGGCAAGCCGTATTCGGACGAAGAGCTGCTGAGCCTGATTCAGCACTACGCCCGCATCGCCGCAGCGGCCGAGGCCTGACACCATGCCGGCCCACTCCCGACCCTGCGAGTCAGCCTGGGTCGGGGGTGCTCATTCGTCACCATCGCTTGTGTCCCGTGCATGGATACGGCGGACCGCGTCTCCGTGATGGACCCGCTGGCACCATCCCCATCCCCCGATCCCCGGCTGCTGGCTTGCCTGGCCCTGGTGGCGCGCGAGCGCGCTTCGGACCTCTTTCTGATGGCCGGTGCTGCGCCCACCATCAAGCGGCAGGGCGCCTTCATCCCCATTGCGCAGCAAGTGCTCTCAGCCGACGATGTGCGGCAAATGGCCTATTCCATCCTGCGGGAGGCCCAGCGCAAGGAGTTTGAGGCCACGATGGAATGTGACCTGTCGCTGCAGACCGCCGATGGCGAGCGCTTTCGGGTGAATGTGCACATGCAGCGGGGGCAGGCCGGCATGGTGATTCGCCATGTGATTGCGCGGATTCCCACGCTGGAAGAACTGGGGTTGCCGCCCGTGCTCCAGCGGCTGGCGTTTCTCAAAGGGGGATTGGTGTTGACGGTGGGCTCGGCAGGCTCAGGCAAGACCACCACGCTGGCGGCACTGCTGGACCATCGCAATACGCACACCGGCGGGCACATCCTTACGGTGGAAGACCCCATCGAATACCTGCACAGCCACAAAAAATCCCTGGTGACGCAACGCGAGGTAGGGCTCGATACCCTGTCGTATGACGAAGCGCTGCGCCGCGCCATGCGTGAGGCGCCTAACGTGATCATGATTGGCGAGATCCGCGACCGGGCCACCATGCAGCACGCGCTGCACTACGCCGAATCCGGCCACCTGTGTGTGTCCACCCTGCACGCCAACAACGCCAACCAAGCCGTGCAGCGCATCGTCAACTTCTTCCCCGAGGATGCGCACCGCCAACTGCTCATGGACCTGTCGCTCAACCTGCGCGCCGTGATTGCGCAGCGGCTGGTCCAGGGGCTTGCGGGCCATCTGGTACCCGCTACTGAGATCATGCTGCTGACGCCCTATGTGGCCGAGCTGATCCAGAAGGGGCAGATCGACGAACTCAAGACCGCCATCACCCGCAGCGGCGAGCAGGGCATGTGGAGCTTTGACCAGTCGCTGCTGGGCATGGTGGAGGCGGGCGCGATATCGCCCGAAGAAGCCATCGCCAACGCGGACAACCGCACCGATGTCCGCTTGCGGCTGCGGCTGGCCGCGGGGGCCTCGCTGGGCGGCGAGGGCATGCAGATGGCGCCGGAGGAACCCCCGCCGGACGAACCACCGCCCACGACACATCGCTGACCCACCGTGTGCCCTGCTCAACAGGGCGGGTGTTACCCCCCGGCCGTCTTGACGACGGCGTAGCGCTCCAGCGTGCGCTGCCGCGCTGCGTCATGCTCCACCACGGGCAGGGGGTAGGTGTCACCCAAGCGTACCCCCGCCTCCTGCAACTCCAGCGGCCGCGCCAGCCACGGGGCGTGCAGCGCCTTGGTGGGAAGCGCTGCGAGCAGGGGCAGGTAGCGGCGGATGAACTTGCCCTCCGGGTCGAACTTCTCGCTCTGGCTCACCGGGTTGAAGATGCGGAAATAGGGCTGGGCGTCGCACCCGCTGGAGCTGGCCCACTGCCAGCCGCCGTTGTTGGCGGCCAGGTCGAAGTCATTGAGGTGCGTGGCAAAGTAGGCCTCGCCGCGCCGCCAGTCGATGCCCAGGTCTTTCACCAGAAAGCTGGCCACTACCATGCGTAGGCGGTTGTGCATGTAGCCCGTCTGGTTTATCTGCGCCATGGCGGCGTCCACCAGCGGGTAGCCGGTGCGGCCCTCGCACCAAGCGGCAAACAGGGCATCGGCTTCAGGGCCGGTCTCCCAGGCGATGGCGTCGTAGGCAGGCTTGAAGCTCTGGCCCACCACATGCGGGTGGTGGTGCAGGATCTGGAAGTAGAAGTCCCGCCAGATCAGCTCACTGAGCCAGGTCGTGGCGCCCGGGTTGCCCTCCAGCATCAGGCGGTGCGCCGTGCGCGCGAGCAAGCGCGGCGAGATGGTGCCAAACCGCAGGTGCACGCTCAGGTAGCTGGGCCCTTTCACTGCCGGAAAGTTGCGCGTGTCCTCATACCGCTCGATGCGGCCCAGAAAATCGTCGAACAGCTGCTGTGCGCCCCGGGCTCCCGTGGGCAGGCGCAGCTGGGACAGGTCCGTGGGCTCAAACCCGAGGTCCTGCAAGGTGGGCACGGGCTGGCAATGGGCCTCAGGGCGGGCTGCCAGATGGTGGGCGTGGCGCTCCACCGGATAGCTCTTGAGCTGGAACGCGTCGATCTTCTTGAGCCACGCATTCTTGTACGGCGTGAACACGCTGTACGGGTTGCCCGTCTGCGTCAGCACCTCGCTGCGCTCCAGCAGCGTATGGTCCTTGAACGTGTGAAAGGCCTTGCCGGCGGCCGCCAGGCGCGTGCGTACCAGGCGGTCGCGGTCCAGCGCCTGGGGTTCATCGTCGTGGTTGGCAAAGACGGCCTGCACGTCCAGGGCGCTGACCAGTGCCGGAATGGCATCGCTGGCCACGGCGTGCCACACGATGAGGCCGCCCCTTTCCTGCCCCGAAAGCTCGCGCAGCGTGTCGTCCAGCTCCACCAGCGACTCGCGGATGAACTCCACCCGCCGGTCGGCGCGGGGCAGGGCGTCGAGGATGTGCTTGTCAAAGACGAAGGCGCAGAACACCTGCTCGCAGCGCGTCAGCGCGTGGTACAGGGCGGCCTGGTCGTGGGCGCGCAGGTCGCGGCGGAACCAGACCAGGCCGCGGGGGTAGCGGGGCTCGGGGGAGGAGGGCATGTTCACCGTTAAAATTGCGGGATGTCTTTCGATTCTGCGCCCATCAACCTGACGCATCATTTCCTGATCGCGATGCCCGGCCTGGAAGATGAGTCTTTTGCGCGCAGCGTCGTCTATCTGTGCGAGCACAGCGAGCGCGGTGCGCTCGGCCTCATCATCAACAAGCCCACCGATATCACCCTCAAGGGCCTGTTCGACAAGGTGGACCTGTCCCTGCGCCGCGAGGACCTCACCAAAGAGCCCGTTTTCCAAGGCGGCCCGGTGCAGACCGAGCGCGGTTTTGTACTGCACGAACCCATGCTCATGGACAAGGGGGAAACCGACGAGTCGGCCTATGCCTCCACCATGACCATCCCCGGTGGCCTGGAGATGACCACCTCCAAGGACGTGCTCGAAGCCCTGTCCACGGGCGCCGGCCCCCGCCGCGTGCTCATCACGCTGGGGTACTCGTCCTGGGGCGAGGGCCAGCTCGAATCTGAGTTGGCCGAGAACGCCTGGCTCACCGTGGCGGCCGATCTGTCGGTGATCTTCGACACCCCAGTGCCCGAGCGTTACGACCGGGCCCTGTCGCTCCTGGGCCTGCAGGCCTGGATGCTGTCGCCCGAGGCGGGGCACGCATGACTGGTGCGCCCGCTCAGTCCATTCAGCCGCCAGCCGTTCCTGCGCATTTCCAGACTTTTCTTGCTTTTGATTTCGGGCTCAAGCGCACGGGCGTGGCCTCGGGCAACCGCATGCTCAAGAGCGCCACGCCCCAGCGCACCATCCAGGCCGAGGGCGACGCCCGTTTTGCCCAGGTGGCCGAGCGCATCAAGGAATGGCAGCCTGACGCTTTGGTGATCGGCGTGCCTTACCACCCGGACGGCGCAGCCCACGAAAACACGGCACGTGCGCTCAAGTTCGGGCGCCAGTTGCGTGGCCGCTTTGGTCTGCAGGTGTTTGAGGTGGACGAGCGCTACAGCACCACCGAAGCCATCGCCGGTGGCGCCAAGGATGCCGACGCGGCCTCGGCCTGCATCATCCTGGAACAGTTTTTGAGGAATCTCCCATGACCACCCCATCCCCCGGAATGTCCGGCAGCCTGGTGCTAGACGCCGAGGCGCTGTACCGCGAGCTGCTGCGCGGCGTGCGCAGCATGCTCACCCCCACCACGCGCCTGGCGGGCATTGCCTCGGGCGGTGCCTGGCTGGCCGAGCGCTTGCAAAAAGACCTGGGCCTGGAAGGGCCCGCCGGTGTGCTCTCTTCGGTGATGCACCGCGACGACTTCGCCCAGCGCGGCCTGTCGGCCAGCGCACAGACCGCGCTGCCGTTTGATGTGAACGGAGCCGACGTGCTGGTGCTCGACGACGTGCTCTACACCGGCCGCACCATCCGCGCCGTGCTCAACGAGCTGTTCGACTACGGCCGCCCCGCCAGCGTACGCCTGGCCGTGTTGGTGGACCGGGGTGGGCGCGAGCTGCCCGTGCAGGCCGACTTTGCCGCCGCGCGCGTGGCGCTGCCCGCCGCCCAGTCGCTGGCCCTGGCGCGGGGCGACAGCGGCACCTTCCAATTCCAAGTCCAGGACAAAGACTAAAGAGGCCCGACCGTGCTGCACAAGCGCAACCCCCAACTCAACAAGAACGGCGAGCTGATCCACCTGCTGTCCATCGAGGGCCTGCCGCGCGACATCGTCACGCACATCCTCGACACGGCCGCCAACTTCGTGAGCGTGAACGACCGCGAAGTGAAGAAGGTACCTCTGCTGCGCGGCAAGAGCGTGTTCAACCTGTTCTTCGAGAACAGCACGCGCACCCGCACCACCTTCGAGATCGCGGCCAAGCGCCTGTCGGCGGACGTGATCAACCTGGACATCGCGCGCAGCTCGGCCAGCAAGGGCGAATCGCTGCTCGACACCATCGCCAACCTGAGCGCGATGGCCGCCGACCTGTTCGTGGTGCGGCACAGCGAGTCGGGTGCGCCGTACCTCATCGCCCAGCACGTGGCCCCCCATGTGCACGTGATCAACGCGGGCGACGGCCGCCATGCCCATCCCACGCAGGGGTTGCTGGACATGTACACCATCCGCCACTACAAGAAGGACTTCAGCAACCTCACCGTGGCCATCGTGGGTGACGTGCTGCACTCGCGCGTGGCGCGCTCCGACATCCACGGCCTGACCACCTTGGGCTGTGCCGAAGTGCGCGTGGTGGGCCCGCGCACGCTTGTGCCATCTGACATGGCGCAGATGGGCGTGCGCGTGTGCCACACGCTCGAAGAAGGCATCAAGGACGCCGACGTGGTCATCATGCTGCGCCTGCAGAACGAGCGCATGAGCGGAGCGCTGCTGCCGTCCAGCCAGGAATACTTCAAGAGCTTCGGCCTCACGCAGGAGAAGCTGCAACTGGCCAAGCCCGACGCCATCGTCATGCACCCCGGCCCCATCAACCGTGGCGTGGAGATCGACTCCGCCGTGGTCGATGGCAAGCAGAGCGTGATCCTGCCGCAGGTGACCTTCGGCATCGCAGTGCGCATGGCGGTCATGTCCATCGTCGCGGGGAATGAAGCGTGACCCATCGGGTAATCGCTCCTGTTTTAATAGCTGCTAGCGCATATATCACCGGCGCTATCGGCCTATTTGGCTTGAAATCATGAAGATACTGATCCAGAACGGCCGTGTGATCGACCCCGCCTCGGGCCTTGACCAGACCTGCGACATCGCGCTGGCGGCAGGCCGCATCGTGGGGGTCAACCGCGTGCCGCCCGACTTTGCGCCCAACCGCACCATCAACGCTGCCGGCTGCATCGTGCTGCCCGGCCTGGTGGACCTGGCGGCGCGGCTGCGCGAGCCGGGCCACGAGCACGAAGGCATGCTCGAATCCGAGATGGCCGCAGCCGTGGCCGGCGGCGTGACCAGCCTGGTCTGCCCGCCCGACACCGACCCCGTGCTCGACGAGCCCGGCCTGGTGGAGATGCTCAAGTTCCGCGCCGAGAAACTGCACCAGTCGCGCCTGTTTCCGCTGGGCGCTTTGACCCGCGGTTTGGCCGGCGAGGTGCTGACCGAGATGGCCGAGCTGACCGAGTCCGGCTGCGTGGGCTTTGGCCAGGCCGAGGTGCCGCTGGCCAGCACCCAGGTGCTGCAGCGCGCGCTGCAATACGCCGCCACCTTTGGCTACACGGTGTGGTTGCGCCCGCAGGAGATGCATCTGGGCAAGGGTGTGGCCGCCAGCGGTGCGCTGGCCACGCGGCTGGGCCTGTCGGGCGTGCCCGTGGCGGCCGAGACCATTGCGCTGCACACCATTTTTGAACTGCTCAAGACCACCGGCGCGCGCGTGCACCTGTGCCGCCTCAGCAGCGCTGCGGGTGTGGATCTGGTGCGCCGCGCCAAGGCCGATGGCCTGAAAGTCACGGCCGACGTCAGCATGAACTCGCTGCACCTCACCGAGAACGACATCGGCTTCTTTGACAGCCGCGCGCGCCTGACGCCGCCGTTGCGCCAGCAGCGCGACCGCGACGCCCTGAGTGCAGCGCTGCTCGATGGCACCATCGATGCGCTGGTGTCCGACCACACCCCGGTCGATGAAGACGCCAAGACCCTGCCGTTTGCCGAGGCCGAACCCGGCGCCACGGGCCTGGAGCTGCTGCTGTCGCTGGCACTCAAGTGGTCGCAGGACAGCGGCGTGCCCTTGCAGCGCGCGCTGGCCGTGGTCACCGCCGAGCCCGCACGCGTGCTGGGCAACGCGCTGGGCACCTTGCAGGCCAGCGTGGGCCAGATCGTGGAAGGCGGCGTGGGTGACCTCTGCATCTTCGACCCGCAGGCCGCCTGGACGGTGCAGGACGACGCGCTCGCCAGCCAGGGCAAACACACGCCCTTCTCGGGCTACGAGCTGCCCGGCCGCGTGCGCATGACCCTGGTGGGCGGACAGGTCGCTTTCGACCGCAGCTGAGACGACTCAACGCGATAAGGCCCAGCCGTGAAGTTCCTGCGCGCCAGCTGGCGCCTCTTGCGGCTGCTGGGCCATATTGCCAAGGGCCTGTGGATCGTGGCGCTGCGGTTTCCGTCGCTGTCGCGGGACCAGCAACACGCCCGCGTGCAGGTGTGGTCGATGGAGCTGCTGGCCCATGCGGGCATCAGCCTGCGCATCCTGGGCCAGCCCCCGGTCACTGGCCCGGTGATGCTGGTGGCCAACCACATCTCGTGGCTCGACATCCCGGTGATGCACGCCGCGCGGCACTGCCGCTTTGTCTCCAAGTCCGACGTGCAGGGCTGGCCGCTGATCGGCACCCTGGCCACGGCTGCAGGCACGCTCTACATCGAGCGCAGCTCGCGCCGCGATGCGCTGCGCATGGTGCGCTCCATGCAAGAGGCGCTGGAGCGCGGCGAGGTGCTGGCCGTGTTCCCTGAAGGCACCACGGGCGACGGGCGCGAGATGCTGCCCTTCCACGCCAACCTGCTGCAGGCCGCCGTGGCCGCGCAGGCCCCGGTGCAGCCCGTGGGTCTGCGCTTTGCCGACAAGGCCACCGGCGCCACCAGCTTTGCGCCGAGCTACATCGGCGACGAAACCCTGGTGGGCTCGATCTGGCGCACGCTCAGCGCCCCGCCCATCGAAGCTGTGGTGCACTACGGCCCGCCGGAGCTGGCGGGCGAACGCGACCGGCGTACCTGGACGCAGCACCTGCACGACACGGTCAATAAACTCCGTCGCAGCTGATCGATTGAGTCCGCGGCGCATGACCTGCGTGTATGCATGATGCGAGGGCTAACTGAACGCAGTATTCATTGTCGGTAACCTCAATCGATAGTGCGGTGCATTGCCCCAGTGTCTGATAGCGCTACGCCTAATGTCGGCACTCGTGCTGTGTGTGAAAAAAATCACACTTTTGTAACCAATCGTCTTCAACTGTATAAAAATAATCTATCATGAGCATCTCTTGATAAAAAAGAGATCATCGAATTTTAAATATCCCAGTAAGTTGATCTTTGATTTTGATGGTATTTCAAAATCATTGATTAGTTTTAAGAAATTAATTTTCAAAATGTTCAAAAAATATTTATCCTTATTGATGATTTTGGTTGTGGTTTTTATTTCTGGATGTGGAAAAAGCCTTAGCGGAGTTTATGAGCAAGCCCCAGGTGACAAAGGAATGGTAGATGTAGGTCTTTCTATCGAATTCGTGTCTGGTGAAAAAGCCTACATGAGTGTGATGGGAGTAAAAACTGAGGTCAAATATTCTATTGATGGTAAAAATCTCAAAATAGAGAATGCTGGGGTAAATCAAATAATGACTATTCAGGATGATGGCTCAATTCTCTATCCGCTTCCAATGGTAGGTAATGTGGTTCTGAAGAAGAAATAAAATATTGCTGATTGGTGGGTGTTTTAGAATTCGATGCATAAAAATCAATTTGCTTAGATAAATTAATAACAAAATGATTTTTATAATATCAATCGGTTTGTATAATTTTTTACATCTCTACTAAAGGAGTAGTTAAAAATTATTGCAACTAATCTGCATCTTCGGTGCCTCCATGACTGAGACGCGAACGATTAATAACGCCCGGATATTCCATCCACAATCCGCTTTGGGCGCCACGGATGGCGCTGCGGTGAGTTTGCCTAGCATTCTGGGTAGTACTGTCATCCTGTATTCGCAAGTTGCGCCCACAGCCCTCAGCGCGGGCGTTCTCGCGGCTTTTCTTGGTGTGGCTTGGGTCACATTGTTGACGTCGCAAAGCAGTCGCCCGATTGCATATACGACGCGCTTTTTTGAGGCTGCAACGCTGGCCACGTTAGTGCTTCAGATGGCACATCGTCTGCCGCAGTTTGGTCTGCAAGACACTGAGGCGACACGCCTTGGTTTGTTATGTGGCATATCGGCATTGGCGGGTTTGGTTGTGGGGCTGCTATGGCTGTTGCGTGCGGAGCGGTTGGCGCGATTCATTCCGGCGCCTGTATATAGTGGTTTTGCCAGCAGCATTGCGGTGTCCATCGGCATTTCCCAATGGTCTAGTTTGAAAACGCAGCTCGATCAACCTCAGATGGCCTTGCCGGTTGCTGCTGCGGTTGCCACGGTGGTGGTTAGTGCATTGGTGGTCAAGCGGTTTCGTCCACAATGGCCTGCCTCGGCAGTGGGGCTGTCCGCGGGTATTGCTATTGGCTTGGCCACGGCTTTTTCCGACACTCCGCTGCCCCGATTGATGGAATTTCAGTCGTGGAGCGTTCCGGTGCAGCTCGCCGACTTCACCGGTTTGTGGGGGCCTTCAGAACACCGGTGGTATTGGTGGCTGGATCTGGTGAAAGGTGCAGCCATACTCGGCGCGCTGGTCTTTTTGAACAATGTCGTGACGGGTGAGCAATTAGCTCAGTTGGATGATCGGCGCTTCCTGACTAGCGTAGATAAGACGGTACAGGCCTTTGCGATAGCCAGTGCGGGTGCGCTGGGATCTCCTTCGGTTTCGGGTTCATTGTCGGTCTCGATGATGGCGGCACGCTCTAGGTCGCTGACTGCCATAGCAATGTGCGCCCTGGCGTTACTGTTGGGTGCAATCTGTGCCTCTGGCGCGCTTGTATTGATTCCAGTCGCTGCGCTTTCCGGTCTACTACTGGTGGAGGCATGGCAACTTTGGGACCGCGGCAGTGCCCGGCATGCGCTGCGATTGTTCCGCAACCGTACCGTTGATAGGCACCACAAGGAAGACCTTATGGTTATCGCCGGTGTAATGGCCGCATCTCTGTTGGTTAATATGGTGGCTGCCTTACTGGTGGGGCTACTGCTGGGTCTGGTTCTGCATGCCCATCGCAACACGCAAAAGCCGGTACGACGAACATTGTCTGGCCTTGAAATCCAGTCGAATTGTGCGCGGGCGCCTGCCGAGTTCGAATTCCTTGCACAGCACGGCAGTGAGATTCGGGTGTTGCAGTTGGATAGTCATCAGTTTTTTGCTTCAGCTGCCTTACTGCAGGATGCGGTACGTCAGGTGTTCGTTGAAGCCCGCTTTGTTGTCATGGACTGGGCGGCCGTGCGGCAGATTGACTCCAGTATCGCTCAGGGAATCAGTAGGCTACAGGCACAGGCTCAGCGATTAGGAATCGTGCTCATGCATGCAGGCACGCAGTGGAGGCACAGCAATGTGCATGCGCTGCTGTCCAATGATGTGCCCGAAACACGCATTGCTCCCGATCTGGATAGAGCGTTAGAGACGGTGGAAAACATGCTTTTGCAACGGCTCTTGCCACCGTTCCAAACGGAAGACCAGCAAGGCCATCTGCTTTGGCCTTCGCATCTGACGGACGATGAGAGCCATGTTTTGAGATGCGTGATGACCCTCCATACGTTCGAACCCGGGCATTGTTTTATCCGTGAAGGCGAGTCCAGTGATGCGCTATGGTTCATCACGCGCGGGCAAGCTAGTGTGCAGTTGACGACCGAGGACGGTGCGCACCTGCGCCTCTCTGGGGTGCGCGCCGGGACAGCGGTGGGGCAAATCGGATTTATCGATAAGCAAGTACGTTCAGCCTCCGTTGTGGCAGAAACTGGAGTCGAAGCGATGCGCTTAGGCCGTGCAGCGTTCCAAAAGCTCTCGCATGAGCATCCGGAATTGGTGCAGAAGCTGCTTTCCCAATTGAGTATTGACTTGGCGACGCACCTGAGGGCGGCGAATTTGCACGCTTTGGCGCAGGCGCATCACGTAATGGCTTAGTGCAATGCTGAACAAGCCGTCACGATTTGTCGTGCGGCACTGATCGGTGCTGTTTTTTTGGATTTTTTTCGACTTTGTCGCTCGATCGGGCTATTTGCTGGGCTTTGAGGTGCGATTTTCACCCACACGGATTCATTTTTCCCTGGGGACGCCTCTAGCACTGTCAGCGTTGGTAAGTGCCAAGGCAGTAGATGCACGCTTTGCGTTCTTATGCAGCCCCGATAGTGCACCTCGGTGAAATTCTCACAGCTGCTTGAACGCCGCAAAGACATATTGAAACTCGGGTACCTACCTGAGGTTTGCCGCAGTTCTTCGTTTGTTGAGTTTCATGAACCTCGTCTGCACGACACACGCGCTGTTTGGTGAAACCCACTTTGATCGGGAACATTTCCGGTTTTATGGTGCTGCTCTTTGCTATATGAAGTTTGTTACACTTTGTCTCAACGGTGACGCGGGCTGTGACTCACCATCTGCATCTTCATACGGTGCTCTCCCTCCCGATCTCTTGCGCGTATTGCCTTGAATATGCGTTGTCGGCTCACAATCCTTCAATGAGCACGTGTGTGCCAATGCTTGCCAAGCCCCTGCGTGGTTCCATGCAGCGGCACCAATAGTCCGGTAGTTGCCACCGTCAGCAGCAAGCACAGTAGATTCATCAGCAGATGGTGCTGGTGCCCTTGGACTTTCTTGCTGGCATCAAAGGCCAACTTTCCGCTTTGCCGGCGACCACGGTGGTAATAGGAGTTAGTCAAGGCTCCACTTGGCGGTAAGACGCGTTTTAATCACAGGCGCCACTGCTGGCGCAGACGCTCGTGCAGCGCTTCACACTTACCTTGCTGGGCACTGTGCACAAAGGCCTTTCGCACCTCAAGCCAAGATAGATAGATCTGAGTGGGCAGATTGCGCGAGATATAGATGGTGCGTGGCACCCAGCAATATGTTTCGAAAGCGCTGCGCAGGGAATAAGTTGCAGGCTTGGCTCGTTCGCCTTGTTTGCCTTGAACAAATCGTGGGGAAGCGCATATCCACTGTTTGTAGGTGCAGTCGCATGCCTGCGCAGCTGCTGGGCGAAGGAGCCGCAAGGCGCGGCATACGGTTGGGTGCTGGCGCGCGCCAGTTGTTGTTTAGGCAGCGTGCACTGCGAGCTAGTAGCTTTGGGCGCAGCACGCAGCGTGTAACCGTGCCGGGCGCGTTTCGACCCATTCTCTCAGCCCAACCAGGCACAAATTGCATTGGGGCCTGCGATTGCCGCGCACCACCTCGGGCAAGGTTGCATACTCGCCAAGAGGTAGTGCGGGTAATCGGACTGTCTTTGATTTCGTATTGTTCCTATGGGATCATCACGGCAGGGTGAGAATTTGTCTCTTCTACACCCTGTTGGGCTTGCAGCATGAAGCCAGTCCAAGTTTTAACCCGCTTCCCCCGACTGGAACATTACGCACAAGCAAAGAAAAACTGCTCAAATAAATTGCGCATCAACAACCCCCACTAAAGAGATGGCGGCGGAGGTGTCATCGGGGGTGATCGCTGCTGCAATTGCCATTCCCTTAGAGATAGAGTCTTGAGACGAGTTGTAATTGACTCCCCACTCGATAGATACTTTCTTGGCTACATCCAGTTTGTTGTCTAGCAGTGTTTGTACCCAGTGGAAGGGGTTATTTGGATCGCTGAATGTCGCGCCATGAGCGGCATCCAAGATTGACGATACCAACGCCCCCTTCGAGGCCCGCCCGCTCGACAGTTCGGCACGCCAGAAGCTCAAACCACCAGCATCAGCGCCTTCGGAGCGCCCCAGTACATTTCGGTAGACGATATTAATGAAGTCGTCGTCTGTCATGTCGGCTCTGTAGCCTGTAATGTCCGAGAAGTAGACGCCTGCGTTGTAAAAAGCTTCTGCAATTTGATTGATGGTTTGACCTGATTTGAACGTCTCAATCCAGAACTGCATGCCATCGCCATCCGGCATCCGGTTAAAGAAGGCCACGTAGAGTTCAGCGATACGGTTCAGGCCTGCTTGGGGAATCGAGCTGGCCACCCCGCGGACTGCCAGGTTGAGCGACAAGTCGGTAAATGCAACCCGTTCAACTCCATTCAATGTATCGATACCATCCCGTTGTAGCTGTGTGTCCGTAATCGAAGTCGAACCCGTGATGCGGTCAATCCGGATGCCGTACTGAGCAGCATTGCCGTAGTAAACGGCTGTGTCTAATCCGGAGCCTCCGTTGAGGATGTCGTTTCCGGCAAGTCCAACAAGAATGTCGTTGCCTTCCTGGCCATTGAGTTGGTTGTTGGCAGCATTTCCAAACAGGGTGTTGTCCAAAGCATTCCCTGTTCCTGCGAGGGCAGCGCCAGTCAATGCCAAATTTTCAACATAGGAACCAAACATACCTGGACCGTCAGTGTCGCCCAGGCTGTAGTTGATGGAACTCACCACCCAATCGATACCCCCATCGGGTGTTTCCACAATGTATTGGTTGTTATTGCTGACAACGTAAACGTCATCACCCAAGCCATAGTTCAGAATCTCCACGCCACTGTCGTCGTCAATGATGATGGCGGTGACGACGTTGTTGGCAATCGGCACGGCGGTGCCCGATGCGTCTTTGGCGTAGCTCAGCTCAGAAAGAACGAATCGGCGTTTTCGGCTACGACATCATCGCCGATGGGCACGCGGACAGTCTGGGTGGTGACGCCGGGGGCAAAGCTCAGCGTACCAAAGGTCGTTTCGTATTCGTTTGCATAGGAGGCGGCTGTGCCTGCATTTGTGGTGTAGCTGACCGTGATTGTGCTGGTGGCGGGGGCGTTCAGGCGCACGACGAACTCGGCATAGCCGTCGGCCTCGCTGACGACGATGCTGCCGGTGCTGATGATGGGCAGTGCGATGGCGGGTTGATCGTTGCCGCCGATGAAGGCGGTGCCGACGCCGTCGGCTACCACGACCTCGGAGGTGCCGGTGATCGCACCCAGGTTCAGGTGGAAGTACTCGTTGCCCTCGATGGTCAGGTCATCAAGGATGTTGATGCTCACACGCTGGCTGGTCTGTCCTGCGGCAAAGGAAACGCTGCCGGTGGCGGCGGTGTAGTCGGCTCCTGCAGTGGCCGAAGCATCGGCAGTGCTGTAGGCCACGCTGAAAGCGGTGGAGGCAGCTTTGTTCAGGATCAGGTCAAACGTGGCGATGCCAGCTTTTTCGTCCACCACTACATCGCGTACCGACAGGGATGCCTTTTCGTTGTTGTCGATGGTGCCGTTGCTGTTGATGTCGGCGACCTTGGTGTCGTTATCAATGATGATAGCGCTGGCAGTGGTGTTGGCGATGGACACTACAGCGCCTGAGGCGTCTTTGGCGTTGGAAAGTGTCAGAAAGAACGAATCGGCGTTTTCGGCTACGACATCATCGCCGATGGGCACGCGGACAGTCTGGGTGGTGACGCCGGGGGCAAAGCTCAGCGTACCAAAGGTCGTTTCGTATTCGTTTGCATAGGAGGCGGCTGTGCCTGCATTTGTGGTGTAGCTGACCGTGATTGTGCTGGTGGCGGGGGCGTTCAGGCGCACGACGAACTCGGCATAGCCGTCGGCCTCGCTGACGACGATGCTGCCGGTGCTGATGATGGGCAGTGCGATGGCGGGTTGATCGTTGCCGCCGATGAAGGCGGTGCCGACGCCGTCGGCTACCACGACCTCGGAGGTGCCGGTGATCGCACCCAGGTTCAGGTGGAAGTACTCGTTGCCCTCGATGGTCAGGTCATCAAGGATGTTGATGCTCACACGCTGGCTGGTCTGTCCTGCGGCAAAGGAAACGCTGCCGGTGGCGGCGGTGTAGTCGGCTCCTGCAGTGGCCGAAGCATCGGCAGTGCTGTAGGCCACGCTGAAAGCGGTGGAGGCAGCTTTGTTCAGGATCAGGTCAAACGTGGCGATGCCAGCTTTTTCGTCCACCACTACATCGCGTACCGACAGGGATGCCTTTTCGTTGTTGTCGATGGTGCCGTTGCTGTTGATGTCGGCGACCTTGGTGTCGTTATCAATGATGATAGCGCTGGCAGTGGTGTTGGCGATGGACACTACAGCGCCTGAGGCGTCTTTGGCGTTGGAAAGTGTCAGAAAGAACGAATCGGCGTTTTCGGCTACGACATCATCGCCGATGGGCACGCGGACAGTCTGGGTGGTGACGCCGGGGGCAAAGCTCAGCGTACCAAAGGTCGTTTCGTATTCGTTTGCATAGGAGGCGGCTGTGCCTGCATTTGTGGTGTAGCTGACCGTGATTGTGCTGGTGGCGGGGGCGTTCAGGCGCACGACGAACTCGGCATAGCCGTCGGCCTCGCTGACGACGATGCTGCCGGTGCTGATGATGGGCAGTGCGATGGCGGGTTGATCGTTGCCGCCGATGAAGGCGGTGCCGACGCCGTCGGCTACCACGACCTCGGAGGTGCCGGTGATCGCACCCAGGTTCAGGTGGAAGTACTCGTTGCCCTCGATGGTCAGGTCATCAAGGATGTTGATGCTCACACGCTGGCTGGTCTGTCCTGCGGCAAAGGAAACGCTGCCGGTGGCGGCGGTGTAGTCGGCTCCTGCAGTGGCCGAAGCATCGGCAGTGCTGTAGGCCACGCTGAAAGCGGTGGAGGCAGCTTGCTCAGGACCAGGTCAAACGTGGCGATGCCGGTTTTTTCATCGACCACCACATCGCGCACCGACAGGGACGCCTTCTCGTTGTTGTCGATGGTGCCGTTGCTGTTGATGTCGGCGACCTTGGTGTCGTTGTCAATAATCGTGGCGATGGCAGTGGTGTTGGCAATGGGCACTACAGCGCCTGAGGCGTCTTTGGCGTTGGAGAGCGTCAGAAAGAACGACTCGGCGTTTTCGACCACGACATCATTGCCGATGGGCACGCGCACGGTCTGCGTGGTGACGCCGGGGGCAAAGCTCAGCGTGCCAAAGGTCGTTTCATAGTCAGGCGTATAGGAAACGGCCGAGCCAGAATTGGTGGTGTAGTTGACCGTGATGGTGCTGGTGGCGGGGGCGTTCAGGCGCACGACGAACTCGGCGTAGCCGTCGCCTTCGCTGACGACGATGCTGCCGGTGCTGATGATGGGCAGTGCGATGGCGGGTTGATCGTTGCCGCCGATGAAGGCGGTGCCGACGCCGTCGGCTACCACGACCTCGGAGGTGCCGGTGATCGCACCCAGGTTCAGGTGGAAGTACTCGTTGCCCTCGATGGTCAGGTCATCAAGGATGTTGATGCTCACACGCTGGCTGGTCTGTCCTGCGGCAAAGGAAACGCTGCCGGTGGCGGCGGTGTAGTCGGCTCCTGCAGTGGCCGAAGCATCGGCAGTGCTGTAGGCCACGCTGAAAGCGGTGGAGGCAGCTTGCTCAGGACCAGGTCAAACGTGGCGATGCCGGTTTTTTCATCGACCACCACATCGCGCACCGACAGGGACGCCTTCTCGTTGTTGTCGATGGTGCCGTTGCTGTTGATGTCGGCGACCTTGGTGTCGTTGTCAATAATCGTGGCGATGGCAGTGGTGTTGGCAATGGGCACTACAGCGCCTGAGGCGTCTTTGGCGTTGGAGAGCGTCAGAAAGAACGACTCGGCGTTTTCGACCACGACATCATTGCCGATGGGCACGCGCACGGTCTGCGTGGTGACGCCGGGGGCAAAGCTCAGCGTGCCAAAGGTCGTTTCATAGTCAGGCGTATAGGAAACGGCCGAGCCAGAATTGGTGGTGTAGCTGACCGTGATGGTGCTGGTGCCCGGGGCATTCAGGCGCACGACGAACTCGGCATAGCCGTCGCCTTCGCTGACGACGATGTTGGTGATCGGCAAAAAATAGGCCATTGTGGTTCCTTGAGTAAAGGGGAATTTTGGTTAAATTTGTAAGCTAGATTGTTACAAGGCTCGAACCAGCTAGCTGCGCGAGCGCTTTCGGCCTTGCCATTGAACGTTCAGTGAGGCCATGAGCCGTAGATTTCTCCCGGTTCGCTAGTGCACCCAAGTAGTCATTGCTTGCTCGGTTGTTGTAACGAGAATATATAGAACCAGTGCATAAAAAGTGACTGTTTGATAGTTTTGCGACAGTTGTAGCGTGAAATTTTTCACCATCTTCTAGAGTGTTGACGGTGCAGCCTGACCGTGCTTTTCAAGCACTTTCTGTCACGTCAATTTGCTCCCATGCCATGTTCGCGTTCGCATTGCGGTGTTTCATATATCGAATCAAGGCGGCCCTGCCCGAGAAGCTGGCGGGCCTGCCCCGCACGGGTTTTGATGTGCAGGACGGTGCAGCACTGGGCTTGCCCACCAGCCAGGCCAGCGCGCAATACGGCAACGACGACAAGCAGCTGCGCCTGGAGATCGTGGACGTGGGCGGCCTGGGGCAGATGGCGGTGATGGCCATGGGCATGGCGCAGGGCGAGAAAGAAGACCAGACCAGCGCCGAAAAGACCTGGCAGGAAGGTGGTCGCACCCTGCACCAGCGCTACGACAAGGACGGCAGCCACGCCGAGTTCAAGACCATCCTGAAGAACGGCCTGGTGGTCAGCATCGAAGGCGACAAGATCGGCGTGAAAGAGCTGCGAGCCCTGATGTCGCAGGTGGACCTGAACGGCCTGGAGGGCCTGCAGCGCAAGGGCAAGTCCTGAGCGGAAGGGTGGTTGCTATTGATTTAATAGCTATTCAGGCGCGTTAGACTAGCGCATCCGGCCGATTTTGATCCCAACACCGCCTTAGCCGCGCGGAAACGTCACCACGTGGTCCACCTGGGCGCGGATGCCGATCCACTCGCCCAGCGCGTGGTCGTGGTGGCTGGGCACATGGGCCAGCACCGTGTGGCCGCTGGCCAGGCGCAGGGTGTACAGAAACTCCGAGCCCCGGAACGACTTGCGCACGATCTGCGCCTGCACGGGCGCATGGTCGTCGTGCACGATGTCGTCGGCGCGCAGCAGCACATCACATTCCCCAGCGGGGTAGCTGCTGGGCAGAGGGCACTCGTCCAGGTCGGTCAGGTCGCCTAGAGGAGTTTGTGCCACCACGTTGTTGCCGCGCTGCACCAGCGTGGCCGGCGCAAACACGCCGTGGCCGATGAAGTCCGCCACAAACCGCGTGGCGGGGCGGTGGTACAGGGTGTACGCGTCGTCCCACTGGTGCAGGTGGCCCTCGTTCATCACGCCGATCACATCGCCAATCGCAAACGCCTCGAACTGGTCGTGGGTGACGAACAGGGCCGTGGCGCCAGCGGCTTTCAGGATGCCGCGCACCTCGTGTGCCAGACGCTCGCGCAGGTCCACGTCGAGGTTGGAGAACGGCTCGTCCAGCAGCATGAGTTGTGGGCGCGGTGCCAGCGCGCGGGCCAGTGCCACACGCTGTTGCTGGCCGCCAGAGAGTTCGTGCGGGTAGCGGTGCTCGCTGCCTTCCAGCCCCACAAGCTTCAGCACCTCGGCCACCCGCGCGGCCTGCTCGGCCCGGGGCAGCTGGTGGATGCCAAACGCTACATTGCGGCCCACCGACAGGTGCGGGAATAGCGCGTAGTCCTGGAACACCATGCCGATGCGACGCAGCTCGGGCGGCACGCTCAGGGTGGCGCTGCTGACCACGCTTTTGGTCAGGCGGATCTCGCCGCCCGTCACGGGCTCCAGCCCCGCCACGGCGCGCAGCAGGGTGGTCTTGCCGCAGCCGGAGGGGCCGATCAGCACGCCGATGTCACCCGCTTTCAGGCTGAGCGTGACGCCGTGCACAGCGGCCTGTGCGCGGCCTGCGTAGCGCACTTCGAGTTGGGAGACCTCAAGAAACATATCCGCGCATTTTAGGCGGCGTGGAGTGAATGCTTAAAATTCGCATTTGCATTCCTGGGTGCTGGTGTAGTGTTGCGCGCTGGATGGCACATTGAAGACCGATGGATTTTTGGTCAGGGCAAGGCGCAAACCGCAGCGATACCCGAAGGTATCGCGAGGATTTGCAACGCAGCCCTGGTCGAAAAGACGCGGTTTTTAAGTGCTAGACAGCGTGCAACACTGCACTAAGGTGCCCATGCCTTTGGGCAGGTGTGCGCTTTCTTTCCTCTGCCGAGCCCATCGCCTTGCGCCGTACCCCGTTCTCTGTCTTTCGCAGCATTCCGCTGATCCTGTTTGCGGGCTTTCTGGCCTTGCCAGTGCTGGCGGTACTGGCATCGTGGTTGCCGTTCTCGGCCACGGGGCAGGGCGATGCGCAGGCGGGCGCCATCTTGCGCGAGATGGCATCCACGGTGCTGCCCGGCTATGTGTGGACCACGCTGTGGCTGAGCGTGCTGGTGGCGCTGGGCGCCGCCGTGGTGGGCACACTGGCCGCTGCGGCAGTGACGCTGTTCGACTTTCCGGGCCGCCGCACCTTTGAATGGTTGCTGCTGTTGCCCTTAGCCATGCCCGCCTACGTCACGGCCTATGCGTACACCGACTTTCTGCAGTTCAGCGGCCCGCTGCAGGTGGGCCTGCGCAACACCTTCGGCCTGGAAGGCCGCTTGCTGCCCGAAGTACGCAGCCTGGGCGGCGCCGTATGGGTGTTCATCTTCTCGCTGTACCCGTACGTTTACCTGCTGGCGCGCACGGCCCTGGGGGAGCGCGCTGCCCACCTCATGGAGGCCGCACGCCTGCTGGGCGCACCGCTATCCCGCCGCATCCGCGCCGTGGCCCTGCCGCTGGCGCGCCCGGCTGTGGCGGCGGGCGTGGCGCTGGTGCTGATGGAAACCCTGGCCGACTTCGGCGTGGCCAGCTACTTCGGCATCCAGACCTTCACCACCGGCATCTACAAGGCCTGGCTGTCGATGGACAATCGCTTGGCTGCCGCGCAGCTGGCCACTATGCTGCTGGTGGTGGTGATGGCGCTACTGCACCTGGAGCACCGCGCGCAAAAGCGCATGCGTTTTGCCACCGGTGGCGGGCGCGCAGGCTCGGCCGAGGCGCAGCCGCTGCGGCTGCGGGGCGCGCGCCGCTGGGCGGCCTGGGCCGTCTGTGCCGTGCCTGTGCTCATGGGGTTTGTGGCACCCGTGGCCTTCATGTTGCGGCCGCTGGCGGCGGACTGGTCGGTACTGCCCTGGGAGCGATTCATGGAATGGGCCTGGCACAGCGTGCGCCTGGGCGGCATCACCGCCGCACTGGCCGTCGCCATCGCGCTCGCCCTGGCTTTTGCGGTGCGCCGCCAGCCCGCCGCCGTCACCCGTGGCGTGGTGCAACTGGCCAGTGTGGGGTATGCCGTGCCCGGCGCCGTCATCGTCGTGGGGCTGCTGTTGCCCGTGGGCTGGCTGCAAGCGGCCATGCCGCAGTGGGGCGTGGGCGCGCTGGTCACCGCCACGGCGTTTGGCATTGTGTGGGCCTACCTCGTGCGGTTCTGTGCAGTGGCCCTGCAATCCATGCAGAGCGGCTACGCGCGGATTCCGCCCAGCCTGGACGATTCCGCCCGCATGCTGGGCATGGGCAGCGCAGGCCTGCTGGCGCGCGTGCACTGGCCCCTGCTCAAGCGGTCCACCGCCGCAGCGGCGCTGCTGGTGTTTGTGGATGTGATGAAGGAGCTGCCTGCCACCATGGTGCTGCGCCCCTTCAACAGCGACACCCTGGCCGTGGTGGCCTACCAGCTGGCCCGCGATGAGCGCCTGGGCGAAGCGGCCTTGCCGTCACTGGCGCTGGTGGCCGTGGGGCTGGTGCCGGTGATTTTGCTTAGCCGTACGTTGCGCAGTCGGCACTGACACCAGGACGCCTTAGCGCGCCTGCTTGCGGCGAACTGTTTACTGAGACCCCATGCCCGGCTCACGGGGCAAAGTCAGCGTGAAGCGCGACCCCTGGCCCTCCGAAGAGGACAGTGTGAGCGTGCCCCCCATCAGCACCGCCAACGCCCGCGACAACGCCAGCCCGAGGCCTGTACCGCCGTGCTGGTAGCTCACCTGGTCGCTGCCTTGGCGAAATTTCTCGAAGATGGTTTCGTGCAGGTGCGCGGGGATGCCGGGGCCGGTGTCCACCACGTGGAAGCGCACGGCGTCTGGGCTGGCATCCACCTCGATGGCGACCGAGCCCGTGTCGGTGAACTTCATGGCGTTGGACAGCAGGTTGTTGAGCACCTGCTTGAGCCGCAGACCGTCGCACATCAACGTGTGCGGGGCGTCCGGGGCGATGCGCACATGAAGCGCCAGGTTCTTGTTGGCGGCCGTGACGGCAAAAAAGTCGGCGGTGGACTGAACAATCTCCGCCACGTTTTGCTCGGTGGGGAGATGGGGCATGGCGCCGGCTTCCACCTTGGCCAGGTCCAGGATCTCGGTGAGCAGGGCGTTCAGGTGTTCGGCGGCCTTGCGGATCAGGCTCGCCTGTTCCTTGAAGCGGGGCTGGTCCAGCCGCATTTCCATCAGCTCGGCAAAGCCCCGGATGCTGGTGAGCGGCGTGCGCAACTCGTGCGAGACGGCGGCCAGAAACTCGCTTTTGGCCTGGCTGGCCGAGCGGGCTTCGGCTTCGCTGATGCGCAGGGCGGCGTTCGTGCTTTCGAGCTTGTGCACACTGCGCAGAAAGATGACGGCCGCCCCCACGAGTGCCACGCTGAACAGTGCCATGGTGAACAACGCCACGTTGCGGTTGCCGCGCCACCCGCTCAGGGCCTCGTCGGTACTGGTGGCCACCACCAGCAGCAGCGGGTAGTTGCCCACGCGGCTATAGGCGTAGATGCGCTCGATGCCATCCAGCCCGCTGGCGCGTATGTAGTGGCCGTTGGCCCCCAGTTCTTCGGCGTTGTTGTTGGCGGCACGGGCCACCACCTCGCCCATGCCGATGCTCTGGCCGCCCATGACGCGGGCGCGCACGGCACGGTCGTTACCGACCAGGGTCACGATGCCCGTCTTGCCCAGCTGCACGTCCCGGTACACGTCCTCGAAGTAGCCGGGGTTCACCGAGGCCACCACCAACCCGGCAATGCTGCTGGTGCCATACGAGATGCTGCGCGACAGCTGGATGGTCGCCTTGCCTGAGACCTTGCCCACCACCGGTTTGCCGACGAACAGGCCGCTGGGCGTCATCTGCAGGCGCGCGGCTTCCGTTGCGGTGCGGGTCAGGTGCACCTGCACATGCTCACGCTCCGACAAGTCCACATGGCCTGTTTTTTCGCCGGTAGGGTCGATGTTGCTGCCGACAAACCGGCCATCAGGACCTACCAGCGACAGCTGGGTGAGGATGTCGGGGGCGAGGCCCGTTTCGTTGGCAAAGCGCGTGAAGTCGGCCTTGTCAAAGTCACCTGCCAGCACCGCGTCTCGCATGCGGATCGTGGCCTGGTCTACCGCGGCCATAACCCGCACGGTCTGCTCGCCCAGGCTCAGTGCCAGGTTGCTGTTCTGGCGGATCTGCGCGTTCATCGCATCGCGCCACGACACATTGAGCAAGATGGCCACGGTGGCCCACGCCAGCAACAGCACCAGTGCGGTGCCCAGCACCACCATCGTCCGCAGGGGCAGGCTGGAGTGGGGTGGCCTGGACGGCGCGGGGTGCGCGGTCGGTGGGGGCAATGCAGGGGTATTTGAAGGCGGGGATGCTGGGGCCGTCATGGGCAGGTGTTTCAAAAGGCAACTGCAACCATCATAGGCCTGCGACCTGTCACGGTCACGGCCTTACACCCCGCCCGGTATCGGCCGCAGTTTCACGCCCAGCCTGCGCCACCCCAGTACGACGCCTGTCACGCTCATCACCGCCCCGCCGAGGCTCAGCGCGATGAGCAGCACATCCCACAGCGGTCTGCGCTCCAGCAGGGGCAGCCAGTCCCAGCTGTGCAGCAGGGCAAACAGCCAGCGGCTGGTACGGCGGTGGCTGTCGGTGCGGCTTAGCACCGCACCGGTGTGCGGGTCGATGTGCACCCAGGTGGCGTGCGGGTCGTCGAACACCACGCGCAGCACGGGCAGGGGTTTGTCGACGCCGCCAGTCATGGTGTGGGCAGCGCGGTCGTAGTAGTGCAGGTCGTAGGCCGTTAGCGTTTCGGTGCGCACCACCGCGTGGGGCAGCAGGTGCGCGGCGGCTTCTGCCACAGCACCCGGGGCCCACACGTGCGCGGTGGCGGTGGTGGCGTCCAGCACGGTCGGGGCGCCGGTGGGGCTGTAGGCCAGCACCAGCGTGTGGCCGGCATGGCGCACCCAACGCAGCTCACGGGTGTTGGGCGATGCCGCTGAGAGCAAGGCGTGTACCGTTGCTGCCTGCGCGGGCACTTGCAGGGGGCCGCCATGCATGGCCTGCTGGCGCAGTGGCATTGCACCGCTGTCGAAAATCTTCCACGGGTTCATGGACATGAGGCCGCTGAAGATCCAGGTGAACGTGATGACCGCAAAAACGAGCCCGAACACATGGTGCCAGCGCATCATGAAGCCCCGGTACGGCGTGCGCGCGCCCGTCTTGTACCGGCCCCGGAAGCGCCAGCGCAGCACGCCCACCACCGTGCCCGTCACCGTGAGCGTGATGCCCGCGATGGACAGCCAGTTGACGATGTCCGTCCAGTAGTCGTTGAAGACATTGCCCCGGAAGGGGTAGAGCCAGTGGATCCAGGCGCCTGCGTAGTTCCAGGCGCGCTCTTGCAGCGGCGCATCGCGCACCACCTCGCCCGTGGTGCCCGACACATAGACCACGGTGCCCGCGCTGTCGCCCAGGTGCAGGCGGTGCAGCGGGCGGTGCGCGTCCAACGCGCGCGAGTGGGTGAAGGCGTCTTCGTCGATCGTGCCCTCGTAGTCGATGGACGGGTTGGCTTCCTGCGCAAAGGCGCGGGCCGAGGCGATGGCGTGCGTGGCGTCCGCGCGCTGTAGCCGTTCGCCGGTGATGGCGTCGATGACTGCAGGCGCCGGTGTCCGGTGCGGGCGTGGTGCGGTGTCGCCGGTGGGGGCGGCGGGCACCACCAGGTACACCGCGCGCCCGCCGCTGGCCACGGCCAGCCGCAGGTCCTGCAGCGGGCCTGCCAAGCCTGCGCGCGCCAAGGCGTCAGCAGGCTCCAGCAGGCGCTCCGTGCCCAGCGTGGCGCTGCGAAGGGGCGGCAGATGGGCCAGGCGCTCGGCCTGGGTGAGCTTGGGGTAGCCCACGTACATCATCACCACGCCCGAGAGGAACCACATGGCGAAGAAGGCGCACAGCAGTACGCCCAGCCAGCGGTGGACGAGGTACAGCCAGCGTTTGGCGTGTGGCATGTCGGGTGCTCCGCCTGCGTCAGAACGCGGTGTGCAGCGTCACGTCCAGCGTACGCGGTGCGCCCAGGTAGACCTGGTCGCGCGTCTCGGCCGCGTAGATGCGGTCGGTGGCGTTGCGCACGCGGCCCGTGAGAGTGGTGGACTTGTTGATCTTCCACGCCAGGCCCAGGTCGAGCAGCGTGTACGACGGCCAGAACTTGGTGTTGGCCGCATTGCCATACACCTTGCCCACATGGCGCACGCCTGCGCTGGCGGTGACGGTGGGTGTGATTGCGTACGACGCCCACAGGTTGGCCACCTGCTGCGGCACCAGCTGGGGCACGTTGCCCGCACGCGAAACGCCGCCCTGCACAAAGTTCTCATACCGCGCGCGGACCAGCGACAGGTTGCCCTGCAGCTGCCACCGCGGGGTGGGGCGGATGCCTGCCGACAGCTCGATGCCCTTGGACGACTGCTCGCCTACCAGCACCGTGAGGCTGGGGTTGGACGGGTCTTGCGAGGCGATGTTCTTACGGCGGATGTCAAAGGCTGCCACTGTGGCGCTGCCCTTGCCGTCCCAGAAGTCGAACTTGCTGCCCACCTCGACCTGGCGACCCGTGGTGAGCTCGCTGTTGTTGCGCACATCGGCAAACGAGGCCGAGGCCAGTGAGCCCGAGGGTGGATCGGCCGCGTTGGAAGCCTGCGCATACAGGTTGGCGCCGGGCGCAATGTCCCACACCACGCCCAGGCGGCCGGTGGTGGGGCTGTAGCTGCGGCTGAAGGTGGCGGGCGATGTGGCCGTCACCGCACGGCGGTTCACCAGGTCGAGGTCGATGCGCTCGTGCCGCAGTGCGGTGATGAGGTTCACCCCGGAGGCCATCAGGGTGCGGTTTTCCAGGTACAGCGCGGTGTTGGTGATCTTGTTGTCCTTGTCAGGGGTCAAGACGGGCGACATGCCGGGAATGTCGAAGAAGTTCTCGGTGGAAAAGTGGTAGGGGTTGACCGTGCTCACGGTGACCGAGGGACCGAACGGGAAGCGCGTCTGCTTGTTCACACTCACATCGAGGCCAAAGGTCCAGTCGCTCTTTCTGCCTGCGAGCTGGCCCTGGTAGGTGACCTCCAGCCGGTCGCCCACCAGCTGTTGATCGTGGCGTTGCAACAGCGGGGATGTGCGCGTGACCGTCGTGTTGGCAGCGTTGAAGGTGTAGGTCTCCACGTTGCGGTAGTCGCGCAGGGCGTCGTATATGTAGAACGTGTTCTTGAGCTGCAGCGCATCTGACACGCGCCACTGCGCCACCGAGCGCAGCCACTGCACGCGGTGCTCGTACAGGCCATCGGCGCTGTTGTAGTTCTTGAAGCGCGTGGAGGGGTCGATGGTCAGCGCGCCCACGGCGGGGTTCAGCACCGGCGTGCCCCAGTAGGGGCGGTCCACATGGTCCTTCTGGTACTCGTAGGCCAGCGTGTGGCTGAAGCCTCCGCCCAGGTCCGACAGCAGCGAGGTCGCGAGCTGGGTGGACTGGGTTTGGGTGCCCTCGGTCCAGCTGCCCGCGTTGCGGTGGTTGAGGTCGATGCGCGCGTAGTGCGCGGGGCCTGCAGTGCCGTCGCCGCCTGCGATGCGGCGGTTCAGGCCTACGGATACTTCCTTCATGTCGTAGGAGCCCAGGCGCAGCTGGCCCTCGGCAAAGTCGCTGCGCTCGGCCGTCTTGGTGATGTAGTTGATGGAGCCACCCACGCCGCCCGAGCCGTACAGAAAACTCGACGCGCCGCCGATGGCCTCGACACGGTCGTAGATCCAGCTGTCGACCGCGCGTGTGGCGCTGCCGTATTGCGGATTGATACCGTTGTAGAGCTGTGCGACCGAGTTGCTGGTAAAGCCCCGGTAGTGCGCAGACATCGAACCCGGTGCGTTGTGTGCCACCACGCCTGGCACGGCGCGCAGGATCTCCTGCGTGTCTTGCGCGCCGCGTGCGTCGATGGTGGCGCGGTCCACCACGGTGACGGAGGCCGGGTTATCGCGCACCGTCAGGCCCAGGCGGCTGCCGGTGTCCACGGGCGTGTCCAGGTTGAGCTTGCCGTTGGGAGATGCGGCGGCATCGACCACATCCACGGCCTGCATTGTGGGTGGGGTGTTGGTCTGTGCATGGGCTGCGACAGAGGATAGTGCGCAGGTGGCAAGTACGCCCAGGCACAGAGGGGAAAGGGGCAGGCGCGGCAAGGCCGCAGCGCTGCGCGAAGCAAAAGAAATACGGGACATGAAAACGCTCTTGTCTTGATGCGACAGCGCAGCCAGGCCCGCGTGGGTTGCACGCAGGCCTGCGCCATCTGGAAACCAGCGGGTACAAGTCAGCACCCGACCACCAGGTACCGGGCGCTGCCAACAAGCTTCAGATCAAGAGCGCGATGGGGGCCCGCGTGCGGGCAGGGGGGCTGCAGTGGCGGCCGCGATGCGGGCTGCCTCGACGAGCTGCAGCGCATGGGCCAGGGGGTGGGGCGGCAGCACGGCGGCTACCGGTGTAGGGGGCGGGGCGCTGGGGGTGGAGCACAAGGGGCAGTCCATGCCCATCGCGCCCATTTCGACGGTGCCATCTTCGGTCTGCACCAGCAGCTTGATGGCGCCCGTGCCCGAGCAGATCACCTCAAAGGCCTGGGGGTGCACCAGCGGCGATGCGATGGCCACCCCCATCGACGCCACGAACCATGCGAGCACCCACAGGCGCAGCGCAGAGAAGGTTCGGAGGGCGGTCATGGGGCGCGATGATAGCGGCTGCCGTCGTGGCCGGAATCAGCGGCGCAGAGCAGCCAAATTGTTGTTGCTATACAAATAATAGCTGCCAGCGCATGATTCACTAGCGCTTGCGGTCGATTTGGCTGAAAACCGTTGGCGAATGACCTTTGCGATGCCCGTGCGCGCCAGCGCGGTGCAGGCGCCTGGCCTCGCCACTCCGGGGCTGGAGTGGCGTCGCGGGCGCAGGCTTGTGTCGCGCCCGCCTCAGGCCTGCGTGTAAGCGGTCTTCACCGTGGTGTAGAACTCCGCCGCGTAGCGCCCTTGCTCGCGCGGGCCGTAGCTGCTGCCCTTGCGGCCACCGAAGGGCACGTGGTAGTCCACGCCCGCCGTGGGCAGGTTCACCATCACCATGCCGGCTTGCGCGTGGCGCTTGAAGTGCGTGGCGTGCTTGAGGCTGGTGGTGGCGATGCCGCTGGCCAGGCCAAAAGGCGTGTCGTTGGCCAGGGCCAGCGCCTCTTCGTAGTTCTTGGCGCGCAACACGCTCACCACGGGGCCAAAGATCTCTTCGCGGTTGATGCGCATGCCGGGCGTGGTCTCGGTGAACAGGGCGGGTCGCAGGTAGAAGCCGGGCGCGCCGTCGGCGTTCTTCTCCAGTGCCTCGCCGCCGTAGGCGAGCTTGGCGCCTTCCTGCTGGCCGATGCCGATGTATTCCAGGTCTTGCGCCAGCTGGCGGTCGTCCACCACGGGGCCGATGTCGGTGCCGGCCTTGCGGGCGTCATCCACCTTCAGGGTCTTCATCTTCTCGACCATGGCGGCCACGAAGCGGTCGTGGATGCCTTCGGTCACGATCACGCGGCTGCTGGCGGTGCAGCGCTGGCCGGTGGAGAAGAAGCCGCTGTTGATGGCCGCGCCTACGGCCACGTTCAGGTCCGCGTCGTCCAGCACCACAAACGGGTTCTTGCCGCCCATCTCCAGCTGCACCTTGGCGCCGCGTGGCACACAGGCCGCCGCCACACGCTGGCCGGTGCCGACGGAGCCGGTAAAGCTCACGCCCGCAATGCGCTCGTCTTCGAGCAGCACGGCGCCCACGTCTGAACCGCGACCCATCACCAGGTTGAATACACCGGCGGGCAGGCCCGCGCGGTGCAGGATGTCGGCCAGCGCCCAGGCAGAGCCCGGCACCACCTCGGCGGGCTTGAAGACCACCGTGTTGCCGTAGGCCAGGGCCGGGGCGATCTTCCAGGCCGGGATGGCGATGGGGAAGTTCCACGGCGTGATGATACCGATGGTGCCCAGCGGCTCGCGTGTGATCTCGATGCCCACGCCGGGACGCACGGAGGGGATCATCTCGCCGCCAGGGCGCAGCGCCTCGCCCGCAAAGAACTTGAAGATGGCCGCCGCGCGGCCCACTTCGCCGATGGCTTCGGGCAGGGTCTTGCCTTCTTCGCGGGCCAGCAGGTCGCCCAACTCTGCCTTGCGGGCAATGATCTCGTTGCCCACTGCGTCGAGGATGTCAAAGCGCTGCTGGGGCGTGGACAGGCTCCAGGCCGGGAAGGCCGCGTGTGCTGCGGCGACGGCGTCGAGTGCCTGCTCGCGGCTGGCCACGGCGTAGTCGCCGATCACGTCGCGCGTGTCGGAGGGGTTGGTGTTCTGGTACGTGCGGACGCCTTCGGTCCAGTTGCCGGCGATCAGGTTTGCGTGCATGGCGGTGGTGGTGTGAAAGGGTGGGTGGTTGAAGAAAGTCGGATCAAAGCCCAGGGGCCAGGACGGCGTGGCCGAGAGCGCTGTCCGCTGCGGGCGGCGTCCATCCAGGCCACTTGGGGTACCAATGCGGGGCAATGGTGGATTTGTTGTATGTCATCGTACAACATAAGCGCATCTATGGGTACTTCGGGTAACTACTCATGAGATCACTCCTTGCCGCCTGGGCCCTGCTGTCGTATCTGGCTCATCGGACCCGCAGGGCGACAGGTCAGCGCGCCGGGTGGGCGGCATTGCCGGGTCCCCCGGACTTCAGCCGGCCTCGGCCTGCGCGCGCCGGCGGCGTTCGCGGCTGTTGGCCAGGTGGGTGCGCATGGCAGCGCGGGCGGCGTCGGGGTCCTGGCCGACGATGGCGTCGTAGATGCTTTCGTGCTCTCCATTCACGCGGCGCAGGTACTGCCTGCGCTCGTCATTAGGGGCCTCCACCGAGTCCAGCCGCGCGCGCGGAATGATCATGCTGCCCAGCGTGCCCATCAGCTCGGCAAAGTGGCTGTTCTGCGTGGCGCGTGCGATCTCCAGGTGAAACTGAAAGTCTGCCGCCACCGCGTCGCGCCCGGCGTCCACGGCTGCTGCCACGGCGTCCAGCGCCTCGCGCATCGTCTTGAGGTTGGCGGGGGTGCGGCGCTGCGCCGCCAGCGCGGCGGCTTCGGTTTCTACGCCGATGCGCAGCTCCAGCACTGCAATCACATCGCGCAGGGTGCTGAACTGGTCGGGGGTGATCTTGAAGCCAGGGGCCTGCCCGAGACCCAGCACAAACGTGCCGATGCCATGCCGTGTCTCTACCAGGCCGGACGCCTGCAGCTTGGAAATGGCCTCGCGCACCACCGTGCGGCTGACGTTGAACTCGGCCATGATCGCGGCCTCGGTGGGCAGCTTGTCGCCCAGTGCCAGGCGCCCGTCGCGGATGCGGTCACCCAGGGAGTCCACCAGCTCCAGGGCCAGGGTGCGGGGCTTGCGGCGTGGGGCAATGTCGGTGCTCATGTCTCGGTGTTATCCCTATGTGTTGGACGGGTTGAAAGGAGTACATTGCCTCCTCGTTGTATGACAACTGATGACGTTCAACCACTTGTAACGCCACTGTACCAAGAACCTCCGCAAAAGCCATGCCCTGTCACCCGACACCGATCCGTTTTCAACGCTTGTTATTGACCGGGGCCGCTGGCGGACTGGGGCGTGAATTGCGCACGCGCCTGAAGGCGTACTGCACCACCTTGCGCCTGTCCGACATCGCCGACCTGGGCAGCGAGGCGCCGGGCGAAGAACTGCGCCCCGCGCGGTTGGAAGACGCCAGTGCCATGTTGCCGCTGCTCGAGGGCGTGGACGCCGTGGTGCACCTGGGGGGCGTGTCCACCGAGCAGCCCTGGGACCCCATCCTGCAGGCCAACATCGTGGGGGCGTACAACCTCTATGAGGCCGTTCGCAAGCAAGGCGTCAAGCGCGTGGTGTTTGCCAGCTCCAACCACGTGACCGGCTTTTACCGCCAGGACGAAGTGGTGGGCCTGCGCGACCCGGCGCGGCCCGATGGCCTGTATGGCCTATCCAAGGCGTTTGGCGAGGACCTCTCGCGCTTTTACTTTGACCGCTACGGCATTGAAACCGTGTGCCTGCGCATCGGCTCCTCCTTCCCCGAGCCGCGCAACCGCCGCATGTTGGCCACGTGGATGAGCTACGACGACCTGGAGCGCCTGGTGGTGGCCAGCCTCACGGCGCCGGTGGTGGGTCACAGCATCATCTATGGCATGGGCGACAACACCACCACCTGGTGGGACAACACACTCGCCCGCCACATCGGCTACCGCCCGCAGGACAGCTCCGAGCCCTTCCGCGCCAAGGTGGAGGCAGCAGACCCGCAGCCCGACCTGACCGACCCGGCCGTGATCTTCCAGGGCGGGCCGTTTGTGCGCACCGGTCCGTTCGAGTGAGCGAACCCATGGAACTCTTGCTGCCTCACCACAAGGACCAGGTGGGCGAAAGCCCGCTGTGGAGCCCTGCCGAGCAGGCGCTGTACTGGGTGGACATTGAAGGCCGCGCGCTGCGCCGCCTGCGCTGGGCCGATCGGCAACTGATGAGCTGGACGACCCCTGAGCGGCTGGCCTGTATTGCGCTGCATGCGAGCGGCGGGCTCATCGCTGGCATGGACACCAGCGTCTTCCACCTGCAGCCTGCCGACGACGGCACTTCTTTGGTCTGCACCCTTATCTCTGCCGTGCAGCACCCGCAAGCCGGCATGCGCTTCAACGACGGCCGCTGTGACCGCCAAGGGCGCTTCTGGGCTGGCACCATGGTGCGCGACATGTCGCTGGCCCAGCCTGCGGGCGGCTTGTACCGACAGGATGCACGCGGCCTCTCGGCGCCGCAAGTGCAGGGCCTGGTCACCCAGAACGGCCTGGCCTTCAGCCCGGATGGCGCCACCATGTACCTCAGCGACAGCCACCCCAGTGTGCAGAAAATCTGGTCGCTGGACCTGCACGACGACGGCAGCCTGGGGCCGCGCCGCGAGTTCGTGGACATGCGCGAACTGCCGGGCCGGCCCGACGGCGCTGCCATCGACACCGACGGTTGCTACTGGATCTGCGCCAACGATGCAGGCCTGGTGCATCGCTTCACGCCATCGGGCGTGCTGGACCGCTCGCTGGCCGTGCCGGTCAGCAAGCCCTCGATGTGCAGCTTTGGCGGGCCCGACATGGACCTGCTGTTCATCACCTCCATCCGCCCCGGCCAGCCGCAGGGCAACGATACAGCCCACGGCGGCGCGGTCTTCGTGACCCGCCCGGGCGCCCAAGGGCTCGCAGAAGCCCCGTACCAGAGCGCGTGAGCGCAGCGCGCCAACCCCATTCAACCCAGGAGACAAAGCACCATGAACGTTCCACACCTCTTTGGCCGCGTGGCCATCGCCGCCGGCATCCTGCTTGGCAGCCTGGCCGCGCAGGCCACCGAGTTCCGCTCGTCCGACATCCATCCCGAGGACTACCCCACCGTGCTGGCCGTGCGCCACATGGGTGAGACGCTGTCCAAGGCCACCGGCGGCAAGCACAGCATCAAGGTGTACGCCAAGGGCTCGCTCGGCATCGAGAAGGACACCATCGAGCAGACCAAACTGGGCGCCATCGCCATGACGCGCGTGAACGTCGCGCCCATGAACAATATCTGTCCTGCCACCATGGTGCCCACCATGCCCTTCCTGTTCCGCGACAAGGAGCACATGCGCAAGGTGCTGGACGGCGCCATCGGCGACGAGATCCTGAAGGACTGCGAATCGCAGGGCTTTGTGGGCCTGGCGTTCTATGACTCCGGCGCACGCTCGATCTACACCGTCAAGAAGCCCATCAAGACCCTGGCCGACGTGAAGGGCCTGAAGGTGCGCGTGCAGCAGAGCGACCTGTGGGTTTCGCTGCTCGAAGCCATGGGCGCCAACGCCACCCCCATGCCCTTTGGTGAGGTGTACACCGCGCTCAAGACGGGCCTGGTGGACGCCGCCGAGAACAACTACCCCAGCTACGAAAGCTCGCGCCATTTCGAAGTGGCCAAGTACTTCAACAAGACCGAGCACTCCATGGCGCCCGAGATCCTGCTGTTCAGCAAGCGCGTGTGGGACAAGCTGAGCGCCGACGAGCAAAAGGCGATCCGCGCAGCCGCCAAGGAGTCGGTGGTGTACATGCGCAAGCTCTGGGACGAGCGGGAGGAGAAGTCGCTGGCCGTCGTCAAGGCTGGTGGCGCTGACATCGTGGAAGTGGACAAGGCGCCCTTCAAGGCGGCCATGAAGCCGGTGTACGACAAGTTCCTGAAGGACCCCAAGCTCCAGGACATGGTCAAGCGCATCGACGCGGTCCAGTGACCCTGGCCATCCCTGCCGCAGGGCCCGACGCCCGGCGGCAGGTTTCTTTGTTTGCCTTCTGAATGTTCCTTCTATGTACACGCGACTCTGTGCCTTCATCGCGCGCACCTGCCTGAAGCTTGGCGTGGGGGGGCTTGTCCTCCTGGTGTGCGCCGTGCTCTACCAGGTGATCGGCCGCTACATCTTCAACGACACACCCACCTGGGCCGAGAGCGGTGCCGTGCTGCTGGTGCTGTACGTGACCATGCTGGGCATGGCTGTGGGCGTGCGTGATGCGGGCCACATCGGCCTCGAATCCTTCCTGGTGCTGGCGCCCGATTGGCTGCGCACCAAGCTCGAGTTGCTGATCCACGCCCTGGTGCTGCTGTTCGGCATCGTCATGGCCTGGAACTGCGGTGTGCTGGCTGAATCCGTGGCGCCCTACAAGATTCCCACGCTGGGCATCTCCGAAGCCTTCAAGTACGTGCCGCCCGCCATGGCCGGCGTGCTGGTGGCCATGTTCTCGCTGGAGCACATCATCGCCATCCTGCGTGGCGTTGAAGTCGAGCCTGCCTGGCACTAAAGAGACTGGGAATCCCTTGTCCATGCCCGCCTTGCACGCCAAAACGCCCCGGCTCGTCGTTGCAAATGCTCGCCATAGCGCTGGCTATGGCTGCGCTTTGCGCCTAGATCCGGAGCGTTGTGGCGCGCCTTTCGGGCACAGCCAAGGAATTCCCAGCCTCTAAGTCCGCTCCTTAAACGTCTTCATAAAAATTCCATCACCATCATGGCGTTGACCATCCTGTGCGTGAGCTTCACGCTGCTGCTGCTGCTGGGCGTGCCCGTGGCCTTCTCGATCGGCCTGTCCTCGCTGGCCACCATCCTGTACGAAGGCCTGCCGCTGGCGGTGGGCTTCCAGCAGATGATTTCGGGCATGAACCCGTTCTCGTTTCTGGCGATCCCGTTCTTCATCTTCGCGGGCGAGATCATGATGTACGGCGGCATTGCCGACCGCATCGTCAACTTTGCCAAGAGCGTGGCGGGCCATGTGCGTGGCGGCCTGGGCATGAGCAATGTGCTGGCTTGCACGCTGTTTGGCGGTGTCTCGGGCTCGCCGGTGGCCGACGTGTCCGCCATGGGCGCCGTGCTCATTCCGCAGATGAAAAAAGAGGGCTACCACGCTGACTACGCGGTGAACGTGACCACCCACGCTTCGCTGGTGGGCGCGCTTATGCCCACGTCGCACAACCTGATCATCTTCACGTTGGCTGCTGGGGGCAAGGTGAGCATTGCGGCGCTGATCCTCGCGGGCATCGTGCCGGCCCTGCTGCTGACCATCTGCAATCTCGCAGCCGCCTATTTCGTAGCCGTCAAGCGCGGCTACCCCGCTGGCACCTTCCCGGGCTGGGAGATTGTGTGGATCTCGTTCCGCGCCTCGGTGCCCGGCCTGGCGGTGGTGGTCATCATCATCGCGGGCATTTTGTCGGGGGCGTTCACCGCCACCGAGTCGGCGTCGGTGGCGGTGCTGTGGGCGTTGATCCTTTCGGTCTTCGTCTACAAAAAGCTCACGCGCGAGCAGTTCCTCAAGGCCGCGTCCAAGGCCGTCAAGACCACGGGCACAGTGCTGCTGCTCATCGGCATCTCATCCATGTTCGGCTACCTCATCGGCCTCTACGGTGTGGCCGAACTCACGGGCGATGCGCTCAAGTCCATGACCACCTCGCCCTGGGTGATCTTCCTGTCGGTGAACATCATCCTGTTCGTGCTGGGCACCTTTCTCGACATGGCGGCCACCATCCTCATCTGCACGCCCATCTTTTTGCCGATCTGCCAGCAGTTCGGCATGAGCACGGAGCAGTTCGGCATCGTCATGCTGATCAACTGTGCGCTGGGCCTGAACACGCCGCCCGTGGGCACCACGCAGTTCATCGGCTGCACCATCGGGGGCGTGTCGGTGGGCGAGGTGATGAAGACTATCTGGCCGTTCTACAGTGCGCTCATCGTGGCGCTGATGCTGGTGACCTATGTGCCGCAGTTTTCGATGTGGCTGCCAGACCTGGTGCTGAAAGGAGGCACCCCCTGAGCCGCTTCGCGTCTTCCCCCTCTCCTTCGGGAGGGGGACGCACCCAGTGGCCTGGCGAAGCCAGTTCCACGGGTGCACTGGCTTGCGCTGCGCCGATTTTGCCGGCCGCTGACGGCGCCTTGCGCCATGGAACACTGAGATGAGCAGTCCTTTGACCATCCGCATGCATGCGGAAGACAACGTCGCCATCGTCGCCAACGACGGTGGCCTGCCTGCAGGCACCCTGCTGCCAGCCGGTGTGCCGGGCGCAGGCATCACGCTGCGCGACAAGGTGCCGCAGGGCCACAAGGTGGCGCTGGCAGACATCTCTGAAGGCGGCGTGGTGCGCCGCTACAACGTGCCCATCGGCTATGCGCTCAAAGACATCGCGGCGGGCAGCTGGGTGCACGAGCGCCTGCTGCAGATGCCTTCGGCCCGCGCGCTCGAAGGCCTGCCCATGGCCACCGTGAAGCCCCCGGTGCTCGAACCCCTCACAGGCTACACCTTCGAGGGTTATCGCAATGCCGATGGCTCGGTGGGCACGCGCAACATCCTGGCCATCACCACCACCGTGCAGTGCGTGGCCGGTGTGGTGGCGCAGGCCGTGCGCCGCATCAAGGCCGAGCTGCTGCCTTTGTTTCCCCATGTGGACGATGTGATCGGCCTGGAGCACACCTACGGCTGCGGCGTGGCGATTGATGCTCCCGATGCCATCATCCCCATCCGCACGCTGCGCAACATCAGCCTCAACCCCAACTTTGGGGGCGAGGTCATGGTGGTGAGCCTGGGCTGCGAAAAGCTGCAGCCCGACCGCCTGCTGCCCCCGGGCAGCTTCCCCATCACTGACGAGCGCGATGCGGCTCTGGGCCCCGAGACGGTGTGCCTGCAGGCCGACGAGCATGTGGGCTTCATGTCCATGCTCGACCACATTGTGCAAAGCGCGCGTCCCCACCTGGAGCGCCTGAACGCCCGCCGCCGCGAGACCATCCCCGCCAGCGAGCTGGTGCTGGGTGTGCAGTGCGGTGGCAGTGATGCGTTCTCGGGTGTCACTGCCAACCCTGCTGTGGGCTTCTGCGCCGACCTGCTGGTGCGCGCTGGCGCCACGGTGATGTTCAGCGAGAACACCGAGGTGCGCGACGCCGTGGAGCAGCTCACCAGCCGCGCCGCCACGCCCGAGGTGGCTGACGCTATCGTGCGCGAGCTGGGCTGGTACGACCGCTATCTGGACCGGGGCCGTGTGGACCGCGCGGCCAACACCACGCCGGGCAACAAGGCGGGCGGGCTGTCCAACATCGCCGAGAAGGCCATGGGCTCCATCATCAAGAGCGGCACTGCGCCCATTGCGCATGTGCTGGCGCCGGGCGAGAAGTTGCGCCGCGACCAGCGCGGCCTGGTGTACGCCGCCACGCCCGCGAGCGACTTCATCTGCGGCACGCTGCAACTGGCTGCGGGCATGAACTTGCACGTGTTCACCACGGGCCGGGGCACGCCCTACGGCCTGGCTGAATGCCCGGTGGTCAAGGTGGCCACGCGCACTGACCTGGCGCGCCGCTGGCACGACCTGATGGACATCAATGCCGGCAAGATCGCTGATGGCGAGGCCACCATCGAACAGCTAGGCTGGGAGATGTTCCACATGCTGCTCGACGTGGCCAGCGGCCGCAAGAAGACCTGGGCCGAGCAATGGCAGCTGCACAACGCGTTGGTGCTGTTCAACCCGGCGCCGGTGACCTGAAGTTTTAGGGGCTATGGCCCCTTGTGTTCTCCCTTTAACAGCCCTTGCCTGCAAGGGCTGTTGTCCTTGAAAGACCGCATCTCATGGGGCATTCCCGATTTTCCGACCGCAAGGTCGTCGTGGCGCTGGCGCTGCTGTGCTGTCTGCTCTGGGGCAGCTCGTACCCCGCCATCAAGACCGGCTATGCCTGGTTCGGCATCGCCCGCAATGACATCCCCACACAGCTCGTATTCGCAGGCTGGCGGTTTCTGGGGGCCGGTCTGATTCTGCTGGCCTGGGCCGTTGCCACGCGCAAGGCCATCTGGGGCCTGGGGCCCGGGGCAGGGCGCCAGCTGGTGGTGCTGGGCCTGGCGCAGACCACGCTGCAGTACGTGTTCTTCTACGTGGGCCTGGCGCATACCACGGGCGTCAAAGGCTCCATCATGAACGCCACGGGCACCTTCTTCAGCGTGCTGCTGGCGCACTGGGTGTATCACAACGACCGGCTGAGCCACGCCAAGCTCTGGGGCTGCGTGGTGGGTTTTGCGGGCGTGATGGTGGTGAACCTGGGGCGCGGCACGCTGGACCTGGACTTCACGCTGCTGGGCGAGGGCTTTGTGGTGATCGCCGCGTTCGTGCTGGCGGCCGCCAGCATCTACGGCAAGCAGGTGTCGCAGCGCATGGACTCGGTGGTGATGACGGGCTGGCAACTGGGCCTGGGCGGTGTGGCGCTGCTGGCCATCGGCTGGGCGCTGGGGGGCTCGCTCACGGGTTTCACCGCGGGCTCGACCGTGCTGCTGGTGTATCTGGCGCTGCTGTCGTCGGCCGCTTTTTCGCTGTGGAGCATTTTGCTCAAGCACAACCGCGTGAGCCAGGTCACGGTGTTCAACTTCACCGTGCCGATCTTTGGCGCGGCGTTGTCGGCGCTGTTTTTGGGCGAGGCACTGTGGGAGTGGAAAAACCTGCTGGCCCTGGTGCTGGTGTGTGTGGGCATCTGGCTCGTCACGCGTGATACGGCCAGTGCCACCAAATAGACTCGGCCCATGGCTTACACACTTTCCCGCGAAGCGTTTAAACAAGAGCTGCACGGCCAGCGCACGGACCTCTTCACCCTGCGCAGCCCCGGCGGCCTTCAGGTGGCCGTGAGCAACTATGGCGCGCGCTTGGTGCAGGTGGCGGTGCCCGACGGTCAGGGTGCTCTGGCCGATGTGGCGCTGGGCTACGACAGCCTGCAAGGCTACCTGGACGGCCAGCTCTCCATGGGCGCACTCATTGGCCGCTGGGCGGGGCGGCTGCGTGCGGGCACGCTGACCCTGCCGGACGGATCGCACCGGCAACTGCCCACTAACAGCGGGCCACACCACCACCATGGGGGCCCGCGCGGCAGCCGCTTTCAGGTGTTTGCGGTGGAGCAGGTACAGGCCGATGCACTCACCCTGAGCCACACCTTCCGCACCGAAGACGACGGCGTGCCCGGCACGGTGTGCGTGCGGCTCCACCTGCAGGTCACGGCCGACAACGCGCTGCACATGGCCTGGACGGCCGAGGTGCTGGATGCGCCCACGGTGCTTAATCTCACCGGGCATGCGTTCTTTAACCTGGCAGGCCAGGGCAGCACCCACGGCCACACCCTGCAGGTGCCCGCCAGCCGCTACGTGCCATTGGCCGCTGACGTGTGCCCCACGGGCGGGCTGTCGGGAGTGCAGGGCACGCCGTTCGACTTCCGCCAGCCCCGCCGTGTGGCGGATGCCATCGCAACACCCCATGAGCAGCTGGCTGTGGCGGGCGGGCTGGACCACTACCTAGTGCTGGACGAACAGGCTCCGCCCCTTGCCCCTCCGTCGTCATCCATCACTCCAACGGGCTTGCGCCTGGCCGCGCTGCTGAGCGAGCCGGTGAGCCGCCGTGCGATGGAGGTGTGGAGCACCGCCCCTGGCGTGCAGGTGTATGCAGGCCACGGCCTCAAGGCCGACCCCGCCCGGGACCTGGGGCGTGGAGCGGGGCAGGGCGGCTGGCTGTGGCAGCCGGGCGACGGTATCTGCCTGGAGCCCATGGAGTACCCCGATGCGCCCAACCACGCGGGCTTTCTGGTGCGCTGGTGGCAGCCGGGCGAGGTGGTGCGGGGCGCCATCGTGTACCGCTTCGTCAGTGGTTGAAGGCCCGTAGTGGGGTGGCATGGGAGGCCCGTGCCGCGCTACCATGCCGCCTGGCTTTTAACCAAGGTGGCTCATGCACATGTCCAACGCCCCCAGCACCCAGTGGAAAGAAGTGGTGGCACCCGATGAAGCCCAGCGCTTTGCGGGCTACGCGCGCCAGTTTGCCGAGCTGCAGGCACGCAAGTCGCAAAAATATGGCAACGGGCGGGGCCTGCACCGCAAGCAACTCACGGCCGCGTATGGCCGCCTGGAGGTGCTGGGCGATCTGCCCGCGTTTGCCGCCCAGGGCTTGTTCGCGCGGCCGGCGCAGTACGACGTGCGGGTGCGGCTGAGCAACGGCGGCATGGACAAGGCGGCGGACCACAAACCCGACATCCGGGGCTTTGCGATTAGTGTGCGCGGCGTGCAGGGCGACTCCGCGTTGGGCAACGGGCCCGCCAAAAGCCAGGACTTCCTGCTCATCAACCAGGAAAAGTTCGCCTTTCCCCAAAGCGCCGAGTTTGTGGATTTTGTGATCGCTGCGTCGCATGGCGGCGGCGCGTTGATCAAGTTTCTGGTGCAGCGCCACGGCTTGCTGGGGGCGGCCCGGCAGATCGCCAGGACGGTCAAGACCTTCGGGCGGCCCTTTGGCGGTTTTGCATCCCATCCCATGTTCAGCGCTGCGCCCATCGCGTGTGGGCCCTATGCAGTGCGTGTGCGCCTCGTGCCCCATGCGTCCAACGGCGCGCCCGTCAGGCAGGTGCAGCACGACTGGGATGCCGAATTCTCCGGCCGCCTGCGCCAGCAAGACCTGCAGTGGGACCTGCAGCTGCAGCCGTTTGTGGACGAGGCCACCACCCCCATTGAAGACGCCAGCGTGGACTGGCCCACGCCCTACACCACCGTGGCCCGGCTCACCCTGCCACGGCAGGACCCGGCCGCCGATGCAGCCCTGGCCGCCGAGGTGGAAGCTGCTGTGTTCGACCCCTGGCAGGCGCTGGCTGCGCACCGGCCCCTGGGCGACGTGATGCGGGCCCGCAAGGTGGTGTATTTCGAGAGCCAGAAAGGCCGTGGCGCCGCGTGACCTGCGGGGTGCTGCGACCGGGGCGCTTCGTGAGGAGCGCTCCCACATGACTCAGAAAAGCAAAAAGGGACTTTGAACAGCTTCTAAGTTTCGTCTAAGTGTTGGTGCCCACACTGCCCTCCATCGCAACTCCGATTGGAAAGGCACCACACCATGAACACGACAACGCTGACCTCCACCCCCCGCCGCCTCATCCTGGCCCTGGTGGCCGCCGGTGCGGTGGGTGCCACGGGCGCAGGCCTCATCACCGGGCACCAGGCCCGCGCCCTGACCCCGCCCCCCGCCATCGTGGCCCAGACGCCCGCCGCCCCCGGCGGGGCCTTGCCCAGCTTCGCTCAGATCACTGCGCAAAACGGCCCGGCAGTGGTCAACATCAGCGTGACGGGCAGCACTAAGGCCGCCATGGCCGATGACGACGGTGAAGACGAAGGCCAGCCCGCCGCGCGCCAGGGCCGGGCACCGCAAATGGACCCCAACGATCCGTTCTACCAGTTCTTCCGCCAGTTCGGCTTTCCGGGCGGCATGGGGCCACAGGCCCAGCCCAACGTACCCACGCACGGCCAGGGCTCGGGCTTTATCGTCAGCCCCGATGGCCTGGTGCTGACCAACGCGCATGTGGTCAAGGGTGCCAGCGAAGTCATCGTCAAGCTCACCGACCGGCGCGAGTTCCGCGCCAAGGTGCTGGGCTCTGACCCCAAGACCGACGTGGCCGTGCTCAAGATCGACGCCAAGAACCTGCCCACCGTGCGCCTGGGCAGCACCCGCGACCTGCAGGTAGGCGAGTGGGTGCTGGCCATTGGCTCGCCCTTTGGCTTTGAAAACAGCGTGACGGCCGGCGTGGTCAGTGCCAAGGGCCGGTCACTGCCCGACGACAGCCTGGTGCCCTTCATCCAGACCGACGTGGCGGTCAACCCCGGCAACTCCGGTGGTCCGCTGTTCAACGCCCGTGGCGAGGTGGTGGGCATCAACTCGCAGATCTACAGTCGCTCGGGCGGCTACCAGGGGGTGTCGTTCTCCATCCCCATCGAGCTGGCCGCCAAGATCAAGGACCAGATCGTTGCCACCGGCAAGGTGCGCCACGCGCAACTGGGCGTGGCAGTGCAGGAGGTGAACCAGGCGTTTGCCGAGTCGTTCAACCTCGACAAGCCCGAAGGCGCGCTGGTGGCCAGCGTCAGCAAGGGCAGCCCGGCTGAGAAGGCCGGCCTGCAGGCGGGCGACGTGATCCGCCAGGTGGACGGCCAGCCCATCGTCGCTTCGGGCGACCTGCCCGCCTGGGTGGGCCAGGCGCAGCCGGGCCAGCAGGCCAAGTTGTCGGTGTGGCGCCAGGGCAAGCCGCTGGAGCTGACCGCCACCCTGGGCGACGCCAGCGACAAGGCAGTCAAGCAGGCGCGCAACGATGACGCCGTGGGCAAGGGCCAACTGGGTCTGTCGCTGCGCCCGCTGGACCCGCAGGAGCGGCGTGCGGCGGGCCTCAATGAAGGCCTGGTCATCGAGCAGGCACGGGGCCCCGCTGCTGCGGCCGGTGTGCAGCCGGGCGACGTGCTGCTGGCCATCAACGGTGCGCCCATCAAGGACATCACGCAGGTGCGTGCCGCCATGGCCAAGGCGGGCAAGTCGGTGGCGCTGCTGATTGAGCGCGACGGCGACAAGATCTTTGTGCCTGTGCGCCTGGGCTGACCCATGGCCTGCGCCCGCCGTCGGTTGGTACCCTGCGGCGGGCGCTGCGCATCAGCGCGGCAGGGGCTCTACTTCCTTCGTCCAGCGGTCGATCAGGCGGCGGCGTTCGGCAGCCTTGCCGTATTTCTCGAAGTCGTATTTGATGAGCTTCACGTTGTCCAGCGTCGGGATGCGCGGGTCCATCTTGAAGGTCTTGTTGGCAGGCACCTGGTAGCTGCCCACCTGCGCGCCCACGGCCTGACCTTCGGGGCTCATCAGCCAGTCGTAATATTTCTTGGCGTTGTCCATGTTGCGCGCGCCCTTGACCAGCGCAATGCCGCCCACCTCGTAGCTGGTGCCTTCACAAGGCGCCTGGGTTTTTACCGGGTACTTGTCGGCCTTCCATTTTTCAAAGTTGAACATGAAGGTGATGCCCACACCCACCTCGCCCTTGGCCACGTTGGGCGCCTGCGCCTGGCCGCTGCGGGTGTAGGTGGTGGTGTTCTTGTGCAGGGCCTTGAGGTAGTCGAACGCCTTGTCTTCGCCCATCAGCTGCACCAGCCCCGCAATCACGGTATAGGCCGTGCCGCTGGAGGCGGGGTGCGAGATTTCTACCTCGCCCTTGTAGGCGGGCTTGATCACGTCGGACCAGCACTGGGGCTCGGGCAGCTTTTTCTTCTTGAGCGTTTCGGTGTTGTAGCCAAAGCCGATGGCCGAGCTGTAAAAGCCTCCGACCTGGTGGCCCGACATGGCGTACTGGCGCACGCTCCAGCTATGCAGGTCATGCAGGTAGGCAGGGCGGTATTCGGCCAGCAGGCCCTGCTCGGCCGCCTGCAGGAACGGATCACCCGTGCCTCCCCACCAGATGTCGGTCTTGGGGTTGTTGGCCTCGGCGCGCAGCTGCGCGGCAATCTCGCCCGTGCCTTTGTGAGCCTGGTTCACCTTGATGCCGGTCTTCCGGGTGAACTCCTTGGCGGCTGCTTCGCACCAGGGCGCGTCGGTGCTGCACAGCGCGTTGACCACGCCCTGTGCCTGGGCGCCCGTGGCAGACAGCGCGGCCAGCGCAACGGCTGCAGCAACGTGGTGGAGAGGAGGGAATGTGATTGGAATTGCCATCGGTCTTGCTCCTTGTGTGTTGTCGTAATGGCCCGGCCCCTGGGGCGGGCGGTGTGCGCGTGGCGCTTTCATTGTGACAGTGATGTGTCAAATTCAAGTCGTTCTGGCAGCTCGGTGCTGCGCCAGCGCCCATGCCGCCGCTATCCTTGGCAGCCAGCCCTTTTCCTGCAGTCCTGACCGACCGACCTTTCTGCCCCCTTGCCATGCGCCTGCTGCTTGTTGAAGACGATTCCATGATCGGCGAAGCCGTGCTGGACCTGCTGCGCGCCGAGCAGTACGCGGTGGACTGGGCGCGCGATGGCGACGCGGCCGATACGGCACTGCGCACCCAGGCATACGACCTGGTGCTGCTGGACCTGGGCCTGCCCAAACGCGACGGCCTGGCCGTGCTGCGCGACCTGCGCGCCCGCAAAAACCGCACCCCCGTGCTGGTAGCCACCGCGCGCGATGCCGTGGCGCAGCGTATCGAGGGGCTGGATGCCGGGGCCGATGACTATGTGCTCAAGCCCTATGACCTGGACGAGCTGCTGGCCCGCATCCGCGCCCTGCTGCGCCGCGCAGCGGGCCGGGCCGAACCGGTGTACGAGCACCAGGGCGTCAGCATCAACCCCGCCACGCGCGAGGTGACCGTGCGCGGCACACCGGTGGTGCTGTCGGGGCGCGAATGGGCGGTGCTGGAGCCGCTCATTGCGCGGCCCGGCATGGTGCTGTCGCGCCAGCAGCTGGAGGACAAGCTCTACGGCTGGGGCGACGAGGTGAGCAGCAACGCGGTGGAGGTCTATATCCACGGCCTGCGCAAGAAGCTGGGGCCCGAGCTGGTGCTGAACGTGCGCGGTGTCGGGTATCTGGTACCGAAGATGTGATGGAAAAAATCTCACGCACCTTTCAGGCCCTGCTCCCGCGCTCCTTGCGCATGCGGCTGCTGATGTTCTTGCTCGCCGCCATCGTGCTGGCCGGGGCGGTGCAGGGCGCACTGGCCTACCGGGGGGCGCTGGAAGAGGCCGATGCGCTGTTCGACTACCACATGCAGCAAACCGCGCTGGCCCTGCGCTCGGGCCTGCCGGTGGATGCGCAGGGTCTGGGCCCCGGGCTGGACCCCGAGGACGAAAACCACGAATTCATCGTGCAGGTGTGGACTAACGAGGGCCTGCGCATTTTTGAATCCGCCGTGGGCGCTGCCCTGCCGCAGATTGCCGTGCTGGGCTTTACCAACGTGCAGGCGCGTGGCGGCACCTACCGGGTGTTCTCCATGCAGACGCGCTCGCAGGTCATCCAGGTGGCGCAGAACATGGCCGCGCGGCGCGACATGGCCCGCAGCCTGGCACTGCGCACGCTGGCGCCGCTGGCCATCATGGCGCCGCTCTTGGTGCTGGCCGTGTGGTGGGGCGTGAGCCGGTCGCTGGCCCCGGTGGAGCGCGTGCGCCGCCAGCTGGCACAGCGCCAGGCCGACGACCTCTCGCCCGTGAGCGATGCGCAGCTGCCCGACGAGGTGCAGCCGCTGGTGAGCGAACTCAACCTGCTGTTCGAGCGTGTGCAGCACGCGTTTGAGGCGCAGCAACACTTTGTGGCCGACGCCGCGCACGAGCTGCGCTCCCCCCTAGCTGCACTGCGCCTGCAACTGCAGGGCCTGCAGCGTGCGGGTGACGACGCCGCGCGTGCGGCCGCCATCGAACGCCTGTCGGCCGGCATCGAGCGCGCCACGCGCCTGGTCGAGCAGCTGCTCACCCTGGCGCGGCAGGAGGCCAGCACGGCCGTGAATGACCCCGTAGACCTGCGCGCCACAGCGCAATTGGCGCTGGCCGACGTGGCCCCCGCCGCCCAGGCGCGCAGCATGGATGTGGGCCTGCTGGACTCTGACGCGGCCACCGTCACCGGCAACGCCGAGGCCCTGCGCATGCTGGCCCGCAACCTGCTGGACAACGCCATCAAATACAGCCCGCCCGGCGGCCAAGTGGACCTGCAGGTGCGCAGCGAGGGCGACCACGCCGTGCTCACCGTGGAAGACAGCGGCCCCGGCATTGCCCCCGAGCACCGCGAGCGTGCCATGCAGCGGTTTGTGCGCGTCACCGCCGACGGTGCCCCCGGCAGCGGCCTGGGCCTGGCCATCGTGCAGGCCATTGCCCAAGGCCATGGCGCCACCGTGGTGCTGGACAGCTCGCCGCGCCTGGGCGGCTTGCGGGTGACCGTGCGGTTTGCGGCTCCCAAGCCCTGAGCTGTGTGATGCCCTGTTTGCTATGAATTGCATAGCGTTTCAGGCATGTTGCACTAGCGCTACCGGCCAAAAAGCCTTCATAAGCACCCGCAGAGTGCTTCAAAGCGCCTCGTCACGTGTGCGCCACACCGCCAGGGGCCTGCCCCGCACAATGCGGGGGTAGCGCGCAGGCTGTGCCGGTTCCCGATCTGCCTGCACCCACTTCCACCTCAGCAAACACGCATCGGCATGAACTTCATCGTTTTGGGCGCAGGCGCCATTGGTTGTTATGTGGGTGGGCGCCTGGCCGCGCACGGCCAGCCCGTGTGCCTGGTGGGGCGGCCGCATGCGCTGGAGCCCATCGCGCAGCACGGCCTGAAGGTCACCGACCTGGACGGCTTTGACCGCACCGTGCCTGCGTCCTCATTGCAACTGGCCCCCACGCTGGCTGACGCCGCGCCCGGTGCCGACAGCGTCATCCTGCTGTGCGTCAAAAGCGGCGCCACCGAGTCGGCCGCGCGCGAGCTGGCGGCGGCCTGTGCGCCCGGCACCCCGGTGATCTCGCTGCAAAACGGCGTGGACAACGTGGCCCGCATCGCCGATTTGGCGCCCGGCCTGAACGTGCTGGCTGGCATGGTGCCCTACAACGTGGTGCTGCGCGGCGCGCACGTACACCGCGCTACCGCAGGCTATCTGCAGCTGCAGAGTGATGCGGTCACCGAGCGCATCGCGCCGCTGTTCAATGCCGCCGGCTTGGCCACCACGCTGCCGTCAGACATCCGCGCCGTGCAGTGGGGCAAGCTGCTGCTCAACCTCAACAACCCGGTCAACGCGCTGTCCGACCTGCCCCTGCGGCAAGAGCTGCTGGACCGCGACTGCCGCCGCGTCTTTGCCGCGCTGCAGACCGAGGCGCTGCGCGTGATGGCGCGCGCGGGCATCACCCCCGCCCAGGTCACCGCCGTGTCGCCCACGCTGCTGCCCCATGTGCTGCGCCTGCCCAACTGGCTGTTCACGCGGCTGGCCAAGCGCATGCTGCTGATCGACGCCACGGCGCGCTCGTCGATGTGGGACGACCTCGAAGCCGGGCGCGTGACCGAGATCGACGCGCTGTGCGGCGCTGTGGTGCGGCTGGCCGCGCAGCAGGGCATGGCAGCGCCGCTCAATGCGCGCATGTGCGAGCTGCTGGGCGGGCCGCGCCAGCGCCTCACGGGCAAGCAGATGCGCCAGATGCTGGGGCTGTGATTGCGGTTATGGCTTCGTGATCAGGCCACGGTTGCTGCGCTGTCCAGCGGCACGCGCAGCCCCGTCTTCAGGCTGGCCAGCGCCACCGAGGTCCGAAAGCGCTTGATGTTGTCATCCCCCTCAAACAGCCGCCGCGTCAGCGCCTCGTAGTCCGCCATCGACGCCACGTTCACCACCAGCAGGTAGTCCGCCTCGCCCGTCACGCTGTAGCACTGCTGCACCGCGTCTTCGGCCGCAATGCGTGCGCGCAGCGGGGCGGTGCGGTCGGGGCGTTCGTTGTCCAGATGCACATCCAGCACGATGGTCAGCGGCTTGCCCACCTTCACCGGGTCCAGCACGGCCACATTGGCGCGGATCACGCCGCTGTCCTTGAGCCGCTGAATGCGCCGCTGCACCGCAGGCGCCGACAGGTTCACCGCCTGCGCAATCGCGCGCTGGGGCGTGGTGTTGTCGGCCTGTAGGATGTCAAGAATCGCGAGGTCAAAGCGGTCAAGTGCTGTCGGAGTGGCCATGGGGGTTCCTTGGAACGGGCTCTGAGGGTGAGCGAAAGTTGCGCGCAAGCCCCGAAATTCGAGTCAAAAGCACGCCGAGGTCGCACTATATTTTCAGCCCATGAGCGCTTCACCTCTCCGTTCTCTTCTGCACCGCTTCTTCCCCTTCCTGGCGGTACTGGGCTCCGTCACCGCACTGGGCATTGGTACCTCATGGGCCAAGCACTGGCTGTTTCCGGTGGTGGGGGCGCAGGGCACCACCGCCGTGCGCGTGGGCTTTTCGGCGCTGCTGGTATTGCTGCTGTGGCGGCCCTGGCGCTGGCACCTGTCGCGCGCGGACGCGCGGGCCGTCATGCTCTATGGCGCGGCGCTGGGCGGCATGAACCTCATGTTTTACATGTCGCTGCGCACCTTGCCGTTTGGCCTGGCGGTGGCCATCGAGTTTGCGGGACCGCTGGCGGTGGCGATCTGGTCATCGCGCCGCGCGGTGGATTTTGTGTGGGTGGCGCTGGCCATCGCCGGCCTGGGCATGCTGCTGCCGCTGGGGCTCAACGGCAGCACATTGGACCCGGTGGGCGTCTTCTACGCCCTGGGCGCGGCCGTGTTCTGGGGGTTGTACATCGTGTTCGGCAAGCGCGCCGGGCATCTGCACGCGGGGCATTCGGTATCGCTGGGCCTGCTGGTGGCCGCGCTGGTGGTGGTGCCCGTGGGCGTGGTGCATGCGGGCGCGGCGCTGCTGTCGCCCGCCGTGCTGCTCATTGGCGTGGCGGTGGCGGCGGTGTCCAGCGCCATCCCGATCTCGCTGGAGATGATGGCTTTGAAACGCCTGCCCAAAGAGGCCTTCGGCATCATGATCAGCATGGAGCCCGCCGTGGCCGCACTGGTGGCCATGGCGCTGCTGGGCGAGCACCTGAGCGCGGTGCAGTGGCTGGCCATTGGTTGCATCATGGCTGCATCGATGGGCAGTGCCATGACGGCTGCGCGGCCCGCTGCTGCCGACCGCACGGCGCCGCAAGCGGCCTGAAGGCGCGGGCTGGCGGAGCGGGGCTGCCAAGCGGGCGGTGCCATGGCACGGCGCATTGCCTGACAGGCGTGCGGTCTGCCGGCTGGCTTGATCGGTTGGGTTGCAGGGCTAAAAAAGGACTGTGACGGCACCCCCTTGGCGCCGTCGCCCCATGTCCAAGGAGCCCATCATGATTCCCCCTACCACCCCTTCCACTGCGGTCACCGCACCCGTTGACGAAGACCTGGCCGAGCAAGCACGCCCCGGCTACGGCATCCCATCGCAAGACCCCCGAACCGGCGCCCAGACCGCGCTGGAGCCTGAAGACGCAGAGCGCGAAGCCCACTCCGCCTTGATGGGCGGCGGCATGATGGCCGGCGCCGCAGCCGGTGCCGCCGTGGGCGTGGCCGTCGCGGGCCCGGTGGGTGTTGTGGTCGGTAGCACCTTGGGCGGCATTGCCGGTGCGCTGGGAGGTGCTGCAGCGGGCACCATGGTCAGCCCGGATGAGCCTTTGGCCAATGCTGTGGAAGACGATCACCTTGCGCAGTCTGCGCGAGGGCCTGCAAACAAGAGGGACTCGAAGTAAGGCCGCCAAGGCAGCCACGCGCCGATTGGAGCAGGGCGCGTATTGTGTGCGGATGCTTCAGATTTGATAGCTGCTAGCGCATATTGCACTAGCGCTTACAGCCATTTTGGCTATGAATCTGGTCCCCTCGACAGGAATCGAACCTGTATCTAGCGCTTAGGAGGCACTCGTTCTATCCATTGAACTACGAGGAGGCGAGGCAGCCGCGCATTGTAGTGGCGCGCGGGGGGGCTTCCTGGCCGCCGGGTCCTCAGTCGTATTTCACGGTGTAGATGATGTCCACCGCGCTTTTCTCGCCGGTTTGCCCGCGCAGCGTGAGACGGCGGGACAAGTCGTAAAAGATGTAGAGCGTGCCCAGCGTGCCCGACAGGCTGCGCTCATACGTCACGTACAGGTCTTTGGACAGGCGCTTGCCGAAGGTGAGGGCGGCGGCGCTGGCATCTTCGCCCGTGGTGGCACCGCGAAAGCCGATTTCGTCCAGGCCCAGGCGGCTGGCGGCGTTGGCGGTGGGGCTCTGGCCGCCGTTGCGGCCCAGCAGCGCCAGTGCGGCTTGTTGCAGCACGGCCGCTTCGGCGCCTCCGGCCGAGGCATTGCGGCCCAGCACTACCCACGACAGTTTTTCGGCATCGGGCAGTTCAGGGTCGGAGTACAGCGTGACGCGCGGCGCCTGTGCACTGCCCGTGACCTGCACGCCCGCGCGCACGCTGATGTTGGGGCGCAGCGCCAGGATGTCGAGCGAGGGGTTGTTGTACGGGCCGTTGAAGCGGATGAGACCTGTCTCCACGTCCAGCATCTGCCCCCAGGCGCGGTAGCGGCCTTGATCGGTGCGGACCTCGCCGGTCACGCGGGGCGGGGCGCCGGGCACGGCGCTGCTGCGGATGTCCACCTCGCCCGTCAGCCGGGTGGTGATGCCCTGGCCTTGCAGCGCAAAGTCGCGCCCCAGGTTGAGGGTGATGGCGATGTCGGGCGGCTTGGCGGTCTCTGCCTGCGCGGCCACTTGGTTGGCCTTGGCGGCGGCCTGGGCCTTGGCCTGGTCTTCGCGGTCCTTGGCGGCGGAGCGCACGACCACGTCCGAGCCCAGGCGCGGCGCGGATTCATCCGGCAGGATGATGGTGGCGCGGTCGGTGGTGAGCTTGCCGCGCAGGCTGATCTGGCCCTGCTGCAACTGGGCCTGCAACTGGCCCGACACGCTGACCTGCCGGTCGGCACGCACCAGCACTTGCAGGGCCTTGGCCTCGGCCTGCAGGGACATGGTGATGCCCGACAGGCCAGTGCCTGCCGTGGCGCTGTCGCCCCAGGCCACACGGCCGGTGGCGGTCAACGTGCCACCGTCTTGTGCTGCGGCCGTGCGGTTGCCGCTGAAGCCTGCAATGCGCGCGCTGCTGCCCCGCCCGCCTTGCAAGCGGAACTCGGTGATGTTGAGCTGGTTCCCCTGCAGCGTGGCGCGCAGGCGGCCGCCTTGCAGGTCCACGCCATCCACCACCGAGCGCACTGCCATGTCGTCGGCTCCCAGGGTGCCTGCCCAGCGCGGCGCATCGCGCGTGCCCGACAGGGTGGCGCTGGCATCCAGCGTGCCGCGTACACGCCAGCCGGGCGGCGCCAGCGCAGACCACACGCCCACGTCGGGCAGGCGGGCGCGCAAGGTGCCGGCCAGTGGTGCGTCGGCAGGCCAGGTGATAGGGGCACCGGCGTTGGCCGCGGACAGGCGCGTGCTGGCGGTGGCGTCGATCTCGCCCGCGCGGTCGCTTGCCCAGAGCAGGCGCGCGCGCAGCGTGTCGCCTTCGGCGGTGACCGTGATTTCTGCCTGGCGCACACCGGCGGGAGTGCCTGGGGCGCTTGATGCGCTGGATGCGCCTGCAGGCGGCGTGGCCGCAGTCGCCAGCACGGTGGTGGCTCCGGCGCCGGTGCCCTGGCCGCTGCTTTGCACCGCTGTGACGGCCGTGGCATCGCCCGCGAGGATGCGCAGGTCGCCACTGGCGCGGCGCAGGCTGGCGCTGGCGCGCAGGGCGTCGCCCGTGGTGTCCACACTCCATTGCCCGTCAAGCACGATGCTGCTGGCCAGCCCCATGCGCGCAAGCAACGGCTGCGCGGGCCGGCCCGCGGCGGCGGGCGTCTCGCCCAGGCCCAGCGCATCCACCCAGGCCATGGGCAGGCCCTGCAGCGTGCCCTGCGTTTGCAACCGCAGGGGGGTGTTGGATGCCGTGGCGGCAGACCATTGCACCGGCGACCAGCGCAGCGCCACGGTGCCCGGCAAGGGGCCTGTGACCCGGGCCTGACCGGCCGATGCCTGCAGGCTGAGGGCGCTGGTGGTGGGCGATGGTGCCGCACGCCCGCTGGCCGGTGACCTGGGGGCTCCAGGGGTAGGGGTGCCGGTGCGCACGGTCAGGCCCAGGGGCTCAGCCAGTTGCAGCGTCCACGGCCCGGGGCGTTGGGCGGCCTGGGCCTGCAGGCGCAGTTCGCTGACCTGCAACTGCCATTGCCCGGCACCCACCAGGGTGCTGGCAAGGCGGGTCTGCACCGTGGTCTGCAGGGCCTGGGGCGCTGGCGTGCGGACCTCGCCGGTCAACGCCAGGGAGGCCTGCGCCAGGTTGCCCCCCAGTTCGACTTTGAAGGCGCGCAGTTGCAGGGCTTGCCCGGCGGATGTGCCGCCGCTGGCGTTGGTGGTGGCCGGGAGCGTCAGGTCCAGCTGGGGGGTGTTCAGCGTGGCCTGCAGATCAAAGCGGTCGGGGTTGCGGGCGGGTGCGCTGTTGGCGGTGGCAGTCTGAAGTTGCTCAGTCAACGTCTGCCATCCACCCTTCCAGCGCGCGGTGATCTGTAAGGCGCCCTGGGCGCTGACCCCGTGCAGAGTGCGCTGTACGGTGGTGCCCACCACGGGCAGGCCGGCCAGCCAACGCTGCGTGAGTGCTGCATCGGTCCACTGCAGCTGCAGGTCGCCAGCGCCGCTGCGCGGGGCCAGTGTGCCTTGTGCCTGTGCGGTGGCGCCGGGCACTGCCAGGGTGACCTTGCCTTGCGCAGATTGGGTGCCCAGTGCGACCTGCAGCGCGGTGGTTTCCACGCGGGCCTGCAGTGCGTCCAGCAACAAGCGGTCCAGCCGCACCGTGCCGCCGTCGGCGGCCTGCCAGGTGCCTTGTGTGCTGAAGGTGTTGATGCGCAGCAGTGCTCCCGCTGCTGCCCTGGTCTTTGTGGTTGCAGCGCGCGCCGCCGTGCCGGTGTCTGCTCGCACGTCGGCACTGAAGCGCACGGCGTCGCCCTGGGTTTGCGCGGTGACGCGGCCGGAGAGCGGGGCTGCAGCCAGCAGCGTGTGCAGGGTGTCGGGGCGCAGCGCGCGCAGGGTGGCCTGGCCCTCCAGCGCGTGGGTGGCGGGGGTGTAGTGGCCTTGCGCGGTGATGCTGCCCGTGCCCGCCTGCAGGGTGGCGTTGGGCACCGTCCAGCGGGTACCGTCGTAGCTGGCGCTGGCGTCCAAGGCGGTCAGGGGCAGGCGGGTGGTGTCCCAGGGGCCGGGCAGGTCGTTGCGCAGCGCGGCCTGCAGGCTCCAGCCTGCTGTGCCTGCCGTGCCCGCGCCGCCGGATGTGGGCCCGGCTTGCAGCGTGCCGTGCAGCTGCGTGACCGGTGCCTGCGGCCACAGGGCCGCCAAGTTGACGGCGCGCAACGTGGCGTTGGCGGACTGCAGGGGTTGCTGCGCCCAGGGTGCCAGCGTGGCGGCCAGATCGGCCTGCATGGGGTCGGCAGTGGGCGCAGGGGTTGTGCGTGGGGTAGGAGGTTTTGATGCGCCCGGTTGGCTGGCGGGCGCGGCGGCGGGTGGTGTGGCGGCTTCGCTGGTCGGCTCGGGCTTCAGGCGTGCCTGCAGTTGCAGCTGCGCAGCGGCGGTGGCCAGTGTGCCCTGCAGCGTGGCGTGGGCGCCCACCTGCAGCGCAGCGCCGCCCCCGGGTACGCCGGTGCGCACGGTGCCATCCAAGGTGGCATCCAGCGCCATGGGGGCTTGTGCGTCCAGCGTGGCGCGGGCGCTGTACTGGCCCTGGGCCAGCTCCACTGCGCCGATGGTCAGGCGGTGCTGGCGGCCATCAAACCGGTAGTCGCCCACCAGGCCCTGGGCTTCCACGGCGGGTGACCCGGCCCACACAAGCTGGTCGACCCGGAACGGCACGCCCAGCTGCAGCGGCAGCACCAGGCTGGTAAGGGGCGTGGGGGGTGGCTCGGGTGTGTCAGTGGTTTTGGGCTGGGGGGTGATCGCCACGCGGGCGGCATGCACCTCGCCCAGCTCCAGGCGGCGCTGCAGCAAGGGGGCTAGCTGCCAGCCCAGGCGGATGTCGGTCACTTCCACCGCCAGGGTAGGACTGCTCCAGCGCAGCCAGCCAATGTGCCCGCCGCTGCGCAGCGAGCCACTGACATCGCGGCTCTCCAGCTGCTGGTTGGCAGGCAGGTATTGCGCTGCACGGGCCAGCGTGGTGGCCAGCGACGTGCCGCTGCCCGCCCACCACCACAGCAGCGCGCTGGCCGCTAGCAGCAAGGCCAGCAGCGTTACCAGCAGCCAGCCCACGGCCCGCAGCCAGCGCGGCATGCGAGGGGGTTGAGGGCGGGGTGCCGACGAGGACCCGGCGCTGAAGTCCGACGCGCGGGCGCGGGGCTTGGGAGTGTGGGGGGCGTCGCTCATCGCCATCAGAAGCTGAACCCCAGGCGCAGGTGCAGCCGCACCTCTTTGGTCTTGACGCCGTAGGCCAGGTCGGCCTGCAGCGGGCCCACGGGGCTGCGCCAGCGCACGCCGGCACCCACGCCCACGCGCGGGCTCAGGTCACCCACCTTGTCGGCCACGGCACCGGCGTCCACAAACAGCGTGCTTTCCCAGTCGGTCATCGCCCCTTTGTAGACGATGGGGCGTTGCCATTCCACGCTGCCCACGGCCAGGTAGCGGCCCCCGTACAGCTGGCCGTTGTCGGTGCGCGCGCCGATGCTGCGGTAGCCGTAGCCGCGCACGGTGGTGTCGCCGCCCGTCACAAACAGCTGCGTGACGGGGATCTGCGCGCCCTCGCGCGCCAGCACCGCGCCGGCCTCGGCCCGCAGGGCCACACGGGCATTGCGGCCGATGCCTGCGTCGTCCTGCACGCGCCCTGCGGGGAGGAAGGACTGCCACCGCACCAGGGAGCGCACAAACGGGTCGCGCTCGGGCCGCAGCGTGGTGCCCAGGCCCAGCTCCACCGCCAGGCCGTGGCCGCGCGCGGGGGCGGTCAGGCTGTTGAAGTAGCGGCCCGTCCACCCGTAGTTGATGCTCAGGGCGGTGCTGGTGTCGGAGGGCGACCGCGTGTTGTCAGTCAGGCCCTGGCTGTTGGCGTAGTCGTACTGCAGGAAGTAGTTGCGGTCGATGGATTTGGTGCTTTTGCTGCGGCCCGCGCGCAAGCGGCCGCTGTTCACGTCGTAGTCGCCCGTGGCCTCGCGCAGCAACTGGCCGCCCGCAAACCAGCGCCAGCCGTTGTCGCTGGGCAGGTCCGTCCATTCGGTGTTGGCGAGCTTGGTTTCGCGGTCGAGCGCGAGTTTGGTCACCGCGCGCCAGCCAAGGACGGGCATCTGGTTGTGGATGTGTTCCAGGGACAGGCGTGCGCCGCTGTCGGTCGAGAAGCCCGGGCCAAAGACCAGCTTCTGCATCGGGGCCTCACGCACCTGGGCCACGACGGGGGCGGCCTGCGGGTCGGTGCCTTCGGTGTCGAGGGTGAGGAACACGGCGTCGTAGTAGCCGCTGCTGGCCAGGCGCAGCTGGGCATCCAGCATTTCGGCCTCGTCATACACGGCGCCCGTGGGCAGGCGCGCCAGGCGCCGCGCACCGTCGCTGTCGTAGCGCTGGCTGCCCTGCACGCGCAAGGGACCGAAGCGGTAGGCGGGGCCGGGGTCGTAGCTCACGCCCAGCTGGGCTTCGTGCCGGTCGGCATCGATCTCGGCCCGGCTGTTGGCGATGCGGGCCGTGGGGTAGCGCCGGGCCTGCAACTGGCGCAGCCCGTCGGTTTTGGCGCTGTCCCAGGCCGACTGGGTGAAGGGCTGCCCGGGGGCGAGGGACCAGTTGCGCTGCAGGCGCTGTTGCCGTCGCGCCAGGGTGTCCTTGTCGGCTTCGTCGGTGCCTGCCACCGTGATGTCGGCCCGGGCAATGCGGGTTTGGGGGCCGGGCTCCACGGTGACCGTGACGGTGCGGGGCGCGCCCTTGCGGGTGCCCGCAGTCTCCTGCGCCTCGGTCAGCTCCACGGTGATGGTGGGCGCAAAGTAGCCCAGGGTGCCCAGCAGTTCGCGCGCGTTGGCGTCGGTGGCGCCCAGGAGGCGCTGCAGCTCGTTGGCCTGCAGGTCGGGCAGCTGGCGAAAGCGCTGCAGCTCCAGGTGGCGCTCCAGTGTCTCGCGCACCGCGTCGGGGGCGCGCACCACCACGTCAAACGATGGGGCACCACTGCTGGCTTCGGGGCTGATCAGGTCGCTGTGGGTGTCGCCGGTCGTGGGCTCATCGGCACGCGGCAGCAGGCTGCAGCCGCTCAGGCACAGCGCGCCGGAAAGCAGCAACGCCGACCACAGGGCCGGCGTTGGGGTACTAACAGTGGCGGGGCGCAAAACGCGAAGGGGCACGGTGCGAGAGGATGTGTCAGGGGATCGTGTGGGGAGGGCAAGCCTGTCAGCCCGCCCAATGCATCCCCGACTATGCCCTGAAACGGCAGCGCCCCCTGTCGGACAGATGCTCACAAGGCATCAATCCGTGCTGCGGCGCCTATTTGGACAGCAGCCGCATCGTCTCTTCCAGCCCCTTGAGCGACAACGGGTACATGCGGTTGCCCACCAGCTGCTGGATGATGCTGATGCTTTGGCGGTACTGCCACACGCCCTGGGGCTCGGGGTTGATCCACGCAAACTTGGGGAAAGCGTGCGTGAGGCGTTGGATCCACTCCGCGCCCGGCTCTTCGTTGTTGTATTCCACGCTGCCGCCGGGCTGCAGGATCTCGTACGGGCTCATGGTCGCGTCGCCCACAAAGATCAGCTTGTAGTCCTTGTTGTACTTGCGGATGATGTCCCAGGTCGGGAACTTCTCGGCAAAGCGGCGGCGGTTGTTCTTCCACATGAAGTCATAGACGCAGTTGTGGAAGTAATAGAACTCCAGGTGCTTGAACTCGCTCTTGACCGCGCTGAACAGCTCCTCGACGCGCTGAACGTGTTCGTCCATGGTGCCGCCCACGTCCATCAGCAGCAGCACCTTCACGTTGTTGTGCCGCTCGGGCACCATCTTGATGTCCAGGTAGCCCGCGTTGGCGGCCGTGCTGCGGATGGTGTCGGGCAGGTCCAGCTCCAGCTCATGCCCTTCGCGCGCAAACTTGCGCAGGCGGCGCAGCGCCACCTTGATGTTGCGTGTGCCCAGCTCCTGCTGGTCGTCGTAGTCCTTGTAGGCGCGCTGCTCCCACACCTTCACGGCACTCTTGTTCTTGCCCGCGCCGCCAATGCGCACGCCCTGTGGGTTGTAGCCGCCGTGCCCAAACGGGCTGGTGCCGCCGGTGCCGATCCACTTGTTGCCGCCTTCGTGGCGTTCTTTCTGTTCTTCGAGGCGCTTCTTCAGCGTCTCCATGAGTTCGTCCCAGCCCATCTTCTCGATGGCGGCTTTCTGCTCGGGCGTGAGTTCGTTCTCCAGGATCTTGCGCAGCCAGTCGGCCGGGATCTGCTTGGTGAAGTCGGCCACCATTTCGACGCCCTTGAAGTAGGCGCCGAAGGCCCGGTCGAACTTGTCGTAGTGCTTCTCGTCCTTGACCAGCGTGAGGCGCGAGAGGTTGTAGAAATCGTCCAGGCTCCACGCGTCATCTGACTTGGGGCCCACCACACCGGCCTGCAGCGCTTCGAGCAGGGTGAGGTATTCCTTGACCGACACGGGCAGCTTGGCCGAGCGCAGGGTGTAGAAGAAGTCGATGAGCATGATTTGGGCCTCTAGCGCTAGTGTTTATTGCGCGTGACGCTCTAAAAGATATAGCAGCTGCGCCTTGGCCTCCGGCCATTCGCCAGCACGCATGCTGTACATCACCGTATCGCGGATGGTGCCGTCGCGACGCAGCGCGTGGCCGCGCAGCACGCCGTCTTTCTTGGCGCCCAGGCGTTCGATGGCGCGTTGCGACGCAAAGTTGTAGTTGTCGGTGCGCCAGCCCACCACATGGCAGCCCAGCGTGTCGAACGCGTGGCCCATCATCAGCAGCTTGGCGGTGGTGTTGACGTGGGTGCGCTGCACGCTGTGGCGGTACCAAGTCCAGCCGATTTCCACGCGTTTCACGGCGGGCACGATGTCGTGGTAGCTGGTGGAACCGAGCACTTTGTCGGTGGCATCTTCCACCACGGCAAAGGCAAAGCGGTTGCCGTCTTCGCGCATCTTGAGCGCGGCTTCGATGTACGCGGAGGTGTCCTGCGGCTCGGGCACCGAGGTGATGCGCAGCTTCCACAGCTCGCCATCGGCAGCAGCGGCCCGCAAGCCGTCTTCGTGGGCCAGCGCCAGCGGCTCCAGGCGGACGCCGCGATCCCGCAGCGTGACAGGTTCTACAAAAGCCATGGGTCTCTACCCTTTGATCATCAGTCTTTGGATGGCTGGCTGCGGCGGCTGTTCTGCCAGCGCCGAGCCCCATGCAGGCCCAGGCCGCCGCCGATACCCACGAGGGCGATTCCCACCAGGCTGCCGGTGCCGTAGCCAGGCGCGAAAATGTCGAGCCCGAGCAGCTGGCCGAGCCAGAAGCCCAGTAGCGCACCCCCCACAAAGCCCACGGCATCCGCAACGCCGTTGACCAGCAGCTGGCGGGTGTTGTCGTGGCCGTTGCTGTAGCTCACTCAGCGGTTCCTCTGGTTCATGAACACCAGCTTTTCAAACAGGCTCACGTCCTGTTCGTTCTTGAGCAGCGCGCCCACCAGCGGGGGCACGGCCACCTTGTTGTCGGCGCTTTGCAGGGCGGTGAGCGGAATGTCTTCGGCCACCAGCAGCTTGAGCCAGTCGATCAGCTCGCTGGTCGAAGGTTTCTTTTTCAGGCCGGGCAGGTTGCGCACGTCATAGAACGTCTTCATCGCCACGGTGAGCAGTTCGCTCTTGAGCGTGGGGAAGTGCACGTTGATGATCTGCCGCATGGTGTCGGCTTCGGGGAACTTGATGAAGTGGAAGAAGCAGCGGCGCAGAAACGCGTCGGGCAATTCCTTTTCGTTGTTCGAGGTGATGAACACCAGCGGGCGGTGCTTGGCCTTGATGAGTTCGCGCGTTTCGTAGCAGTAGAACTCCATGCGGTCGATTTCGCGCAGCAGGTCGTTCGGGAATTCGATGTCGGCCTTGTCGATCTCGTCGATCAGCAGCGCTACGGGGCGGTCGGCCGTGAAGGCCTGCCACAGCACGCCCTGGATGATGTAGTTGCGGATGTTCTTCACGCGCTCGGCGCTGTCGCCATCGTTGAGCTGGCTGTCCCGCAAGCGACTCACTGCGTCATATTCATACAGGCCCTGCTGGGCCTTGGTGGTGGACTTGATGTGCCACTGCAGCAGGGGCATGTCCAGCGCCTGCGCCACTTCCTCGGCCAGCATCGTCTTGCCCGTGCCGGGCTCGCCCTTGATCAGCAGCGGCCGTTGCAGCGTGATGGCGGCATTGACGGCAAGCATCAGGTCTTGGGTGGCGACGTAGTTCTGGGAGCCTTGGAATTTCATGGGGGAAAACACCGGATCGTTGATGAATGGGCTTGACAGGGCGCTGGCTATAATCAACGGCTGATCAGAGCCCAGAGCTGAACTTCCACGAGATTGTGCGCGCAAAATGAACAAAACGTTGACCACGCTATTTGCCCTGGCTGTCGCTTCCGTGACCGCCTTGTCCCACGCCCAGGAAGCCAAGGGCGACGTGGAATCCGGCAAGCAAAAGATTGCCATGTGCATTGGGTGCCACGGCATTCCAGGCTACCAAGCCAGCTTCCCGGAGGTGCACAAGGTGCCCATGATCTCGGGCCAAAGCGCCAAGTACATTTCGGCAGCGCTGGTCGCCTACCAAAAGGGTGAGCGCAAGCACCCCACCATGCGCGGCATCGCCGAGTCGCTGTCCGAGAAGGACATCGCTGATGTGTCGGCCTATTACGAACAACACGGCAAGACCGGCGCCGAGCTGCCTGCCAAGCCAGCGCGCGAACCCAGCGTGCAAGTGGCCGAGCTGCTGAAGAAGGGCGCTTGCGTGTCTTGCCACGGCGACAACTTCGCCAAGCCCATCGACCCGTCTTATCCCAAGATCGCTGGCCAGCACGCTGATTACCTGTTCGTCGCTCTCAAGTCCTACAAGGTCGAGAAGAACGCCAACGTGGGTCGTGGCAACGCCATCATGGGCGGTGTGGCCAAGCAGTTCACCAACGCCGAGCTGAAGGCTTTGGCCAACTACGTGAGCAGCCTGGACGGCGACCTGCACACAGTGCCCCAGTCGCGCTTCCGTTGATCAGCAGTCTTGCTGAGCGCAACAAAAAAGCCCGCTTCGGCGGGCTTTTTGCTGGGCGACTGAATCGTCAACGACTGGCGGCCCATGCCCCCACCGCCAGACACACGCAAGCCGTGACCGTCAGGCGCCATCGCAGCGGCAAGTACCACGCAGGAAGCGCGGTACGCGCAGCCAGCCGATGGTCTTGCACCAGGTGCGCAGCAAAGCCTGCGATCAGCAGCACCGACCCTGCTACAGGGGGCAATAACATGGCAGGCCAGGCCATCAGCGATGGCACCACGCTCCATACAAAGCAGCGTGTGCGCTCTGGGGCGCTCAGCCCGCTTTGTGCCATGGCGAAGCCCCAGTGCAGAGCGCCCACAAAACTCAGAATCACCGCGCCGTAGGCCAGCAGCGCTGCGCTCCACCACGGTGCGCTGGGTGACCACAGGCCCACGGCTGCCAGCGCCAGGAACGGCAGCAGGCCGCCGTAGCCCAGCCAGGCCACTGCCGGCGGGATAGGGGCGGAGGAGGGCGAAGGCAAAGGTGGTGTGGGCGTGTGGATATGCGTCGACATGAAAGCCTCCAGATGTGTGTCTGCATTGTCTGGAAAGTGAGACTCCCGAGTGCCATGCATGGTTGTGCGTGCCAGCCAGCCGTCTTTTCGCGGGTGCCTCAAGCCCTATGCCTACAAAGCAGCCCGGTATCGCCAGTTAAAATATTCGCTGGGTGTCGGCGCCATGGTGGCCCGGCAGGTTCATGCGCTGGTCGGGCCGCCGCGCGGCTTTTCTGCGACCCATGAACTCATCCCCTACCCTGATCCAGGTGGTTGGTGCCGTCCTTTTCGGCCTGGCCATTCTTCACACCTTCTCCACCAAGTATTTCGAGCACCTTGCGCACACGCAGCCCCGGCACGCGGGCATCTGGCATCTGCTGGGCGAGGTAGAGGTCGTCTTCGGCTTTTGGGCGATGGTGCTCATGCTGTTCATGTTCTCCATCAGCGGCAAGCAGGAAGCCACGGCCTACCTGGACTCGCGCAATTTCACCGAGCCGCTGTTCGTGTTCGCGATCATGGTGATCGCCGCGACCCGGCCCATCCTGGAATTGTCTGGGGTCCTCGTCCGGACGCTTGCCGCCTTGTTGCCGGTGCAGCGCGGCATGGCCATGTACTTCGTGGTGCTGGCGTTCGTGCCTCTGCTCGGGTCGTTCATTACCGAACCGGCGGCCATGACGCTGGCCGCGCTGATGCTGCGGGACACGCTGTTCTCTCATCCCATCTCCAGCCGGCTCAAGTATTCGACCATCGGCGTGCTGTTCGTGAACATCTCGATTGGTGGAACGCTCACTTCCTTTGCGGCGCCACCCGTCCTGATGGTGGCTGCCAAGTGGAACTGGGACATTGGGTTCATGCTGTCCAACTTCGGCTGGAAGGCAGCAGTGGCTGTACTCATCAATGCAGCCATCGCGATGCTGATCTTCCGCAACCAGCTGGGCCACATGGGCCGCAAGATCCCTGTCTCCGAGTCCCCCGTGCCGTGGACCGTGGCGGGCGTGCACCTTGCCTTCCTGGTGCTGGTGGTGGTGTTTGCCCACCATCCCGCCGTGTTCCTGGGCCTGTTCCTGTTCTTCATGGGGTTCACCACGGCGTACCAGCGCTACCAAAGCCCGCTGATCTTGCGCGAGGCGCTGCTGGTGGCGTTCTTCCTGGCTGGGCTGGTGGTGCTGGGCGGCCTGCAGCAATGGTGGCTGCAGCCCCTGCTCATGAAGATGGATGCCAACGCTGTGTTCTTTGGCGCCGCGGCACTCACCGCGTTCACCGACAACGCTGCGCTGACCTACCTGGGCTCGCTGGTCGAAGGTCTGAGTGACGAGTTCAAGGTGGCCCTGGTGGCGGGCGCCGTGACGGGGGGCGGCCTGACGGTGATTGCCAATGCGCCCAACCCGGCAGGTGCATCCATCCTGAAGGAGAAATTCTCGGACGGCGTCATCAATCCGCTGGGTCTGCTGCTGGGGGCCTTGCCGCCTACGCTGGTGGCGGTGACGGCGTTTCGGGTGCTGTAGTGTTATGAGACGGTCAGCGATCAGCCAGCACCGCCTGGTTGGTCATGGCTTCACAGATGGATCGGATCTGAGGGCGCATCAGCCGGGCCACCTCATCACGCCGGTGCGATTCGAGCCTTCCTGAAATGGCGGCCACGCTGATGGCGGCGATGGGATTGTCCGGGGGGAAGGCAATGCCAATGGCGGCTGTGCCAGGGGTGACCACGCTGTCCAGAAACGCGTACCCCTTGTCGCGGCCCACCTTGATCGCTTCGCGCAGGTAGGGGGCTGTGACGAACCCGTACTTCTCATACTTGGGCGCGTTGGCATCGATGATGGATTCGGCCTCATCCGGCGGAAGTGCGCACAGGATGGCTAACCCGCCCGCTCCCACGCCCAGAGGGCGGCGAATGCCCACGTCCAGCGCCAGCGACTTGATCGGATAGTCGCCCAGTGCACGGTGGGTGCACACCGCCTCCAATCCGCTGCGTTCGCTCAGGTAGATGGTGTCCTGCGTCACTTCGGCCAGCTTCTGCAGCGCGCCGTCACACAGTTCCGACAGTCGGTAGCGGGGCCGTGCGAGCAAGCCCAGCTCATACAGCAGCGGTCCCAGGTAGTACTTGCGCGTGTGCATGTCCCGGTTCAACAAACCTTCTGCCTCCAAGCGATGAAGCATGCGAAAGCAGGTCGATTGCGGCAGCCCGCTTGTGGCTGCTATTTCGCCGATACGCATCCCGCCCCTTCCACGAGACGCCACGATGCGGAGCATCTGTACTACCCGTTCAATGCTTTGGGTACCTGTTTTAGAGTTTCCACTATGTGGCGGTTCTTTTGTCTCTAAGGGGACTTCTATGGCATTTTTATTCATGATGTCTTTGTAGTTTGTATCCACATAGTGGGCAATATAGGGTTTACCCAGAGGGTTTGAGCGCCGTTTGATTTTTTAATAAGTTATCAAACGATTTGTTCAACTTCCACATAGTGGATAACTGGGTAAAGCCGCATGTCTTACACGATGACTGAAAAGATCCTCGCCCGGGTTGCAGGAGTGCCTGCCGTCAGGGCGGGTGACGAGATCCTGGCAAGGCCGGATTTCGTGATTGCCTACGACTTTCCGGGCTATACCGATGTGTTCTTCAAGGAGGCCAAAGAGGAGTTCGGTGTGGACAAGGTGCCGAGCCCTGAGCGCTTTGTGCTGTTCATCGACCACATGGTCCCGGCCGCTGCTCCCAAGGAGGAAGAACTCCACAAGATCACCCGCGCCTGGGGCAAGGAGCAGGGTGTGCCTGTGCATGAGCGCGAAGGCATTGGCCACCAGGTGTCGGCCGAGCTGGGTTACGCCACGCCGGGTGCCTTTGCAGTGCACTTTGACGGGCATGTGAGCCAGTTGGGCGCGTTTGGTACCCTGGCGATGGGCGCCCGCAAGAGCGTGCTGGAGACCTTTGTCTCCGAGCGCATGGCGCTCGTGGTGCCCGGCACCGTCAAGATCGAAGTCACCGGTACAGTGCAGCCCGGCGTGATGGCGCGGGACATCTTCCACCACCTGGTGCGGGTGATGGGGCCTTCTTCCTGCCGCTTCAAGGTGGTGGAGCTGTGCGGCCCTGTGATTGACGCCATGAGCATCGAAGGCCGCCAGACGATCTGCGGCCAGGCCATGTTCCTGGGCGCGACGACGATGCTGATCGCGCCCGATGCCAAGACGCTCGAATATGCCAAGGGCCGCGCCAAGATCGCTCTGGACCCGGTGTACCCTGATGCCGACGCGCACTACGACCGTGTCGTGACCGTGGATGTGAGCGATCTGGCCCCCATCGTGGTGGCGCCGCCCAGCCCCGCCAACACGCGGGACCTGACCGAATACGCGGGCCTGGAAGTGCACATGGGCTATCTGGGCAGCTGCGCCAGCGGGCGGCTGGAGGATCTGCGCGTTGCAGCGCAGGTGCTCAAGGGTCGCAAGATCAAGCCGGGCTTCCAGCTGCATGTGGTGCCCACCTCGCAGGCCATCATGTCGCAGGCCGCCAGCGAAGGCCTGATCTCCACCCTGGTGGACGCAGGTGCATTCATCAGCTCGTCCAGCTGCGACTACTGCTATGGCCGCATCGCCACCATGACGGATGGCCAGCGCGCTGTCTCCACCGGCACGCTCAACACGCCCGGCCGCATGGGCAGTGCCGATTCCGAAATCTTCATCTGCAACGCCGCGGTGGTGGCTGCATCGGCCCTGGAGGGCTGCATCACCGACCCCCGGCCCTACCTCGCCAACACCGAAGGGAGCGCAGCATGACCCTGCCCACATTGCACGGCCGCGCGGCCTGGATCTTTACCGAAGACGACTACGACATCGACCTGATCGTTGGCATCAAGAACATCAAGATCACCGACATCAACGAGCTGGCAGCGGTCACCATGGCCAGCTACGACCCTGACTTTGCCCAGTCTGTCAACAAAGGCGATCTGCTGGTAGGCGGGCAGAACTTTGGCTATGGCCACCCGCATTACCCGGCCATGCGCGCCATGCGCCACCTGGGCGTGGCAGGCGTGATTGCCGAGTCGTTCTCTCCCGGCTTCTTCCGGGGCGAGATCAGCATGGGGTTCCCGCTGATCACCTGCCCGGGCATCCGTGCGGCGACGCAGCGGTGGGACACCCTGCAGGTGGATTGGGAGCGCGGCGTGGTGGTCAACCAGCGCACGGGGCAGACACTGCCGTTCGAGCCCTGGTCGTCCACCGAACGCGCCACCATCGAGGCGGGTGGGTTCACGCCCTATCTCAAGGCCCGGCTGGCACGCGAGCGTGCTGCCGCAGCGTGACGCGCAAGGGCTCAATATGTTGCAAATGATCGTGAGCGGCGTCGCCCTGGGCGCCATCTATGGGCTCATCGCTCTGGGCATCGTGATGGTGTTCAAGGCGACGGGCATCCTCAACTTCGCGCATGGTGAGGCGGCCATGCTCTCGGCCTTTGTGGCCTACACCCTGTTCAAGCTGGGTCTGCCGCTGTGGGCGGTGGTGCCGCTCACGTTGCTCTTTGGCGCAGCGCTGGGCATGGCGATCGAGCGGTTCATCATCCGCCGCTTCATTGGCAAGGCGCTGCTGTCGTCTGCGATCTGCACGCTGGGCCTGTTCCTGGTGTTTGGTGACCTGGCCATCTGGGTGTGGGGCAAGGACACGCAGGAGCTGCCCAGCATCTTCCCGGCCGCGCCCATCGACATCGGGGGCGTGATCGTTTCGGGCATCGACCTGGGCATCGTGGCCGTGTGCGCCACGCTGGCCGCCCTGCTGTTTGCGTTCTTCCGCTTTACGCGGCTGGGTATCGCCATGCAGGCGACGATGGAAAACCCCACGGCTGCGCGCCTCATGGGCATTCCGATCAAGCGCATCTATGCGTTGGCTTGGGCGCTGTCGCACGTGATCGCAGCTACGGCGGGCTTGCTGATTGCGCCGCTGACTTTCGTGCACTTTTCGATGATGCAGCACGCACTTCACTTCGCGTTCGCTGCTGCCGTGCTGGGTGGCATTGGCAGCATGCCAGGCGCGCTCCTGGGCGGCGTGATCATTGGTGTGTCGTCAAACCTCACTGGCGCCTACGTGTCCTCGGCCTGGAAGGACGCCGTGCCATTCATCGTGATGCTGGTCATCCTGATCCTGCGTCCCCACGGTTTGCTGGCCCGCGCCCAGATCAAGAAGGTCTAAGGAGCCGCCATGACCAAAGTCTTTGACGCATACCCCTGGCTCGGCCCGGTGCTGTTCGTGCTGGCCTTCGTGCTGGCGCCTCTGGTGCCCGGTGGCTACGTGCTGTACATCTTCACGCTCGTCATCATCTACACGCTGGCTTCGTTCGGCACCAACATCCTCACGGGCTACACCAACCTGATCTCCATGGCGGGTGCCGTGTTCTTCGGCATCGGTGCCTATGGCTCGGCCATCCTCACCACGCACTTTGGCGTGCCTCTGGTGCTGTCGATGTTCATTGCCGCCAGCATCGCCACCGTGGTGGGCTTGCTGCTGGCGCTCCCCGTGCTGCGACTGGAAGAGGTGTTCCTGGCGATTGCCACGCTGGGGTTTGTGATGATCTCGGTAGAGATCGCCAAGTCCAGCGGTGACATGTCGGGCGGTGAGAACGGCATGGGCGCGCCTGGCCCCACCTTGTTTGATTGGGCGCTGGACGAGCGCGCGTACCACGTGTTCACCGCCGTCGTGCTGGCGGGGGCGCTGTGGATTGCGCGCAATCTGGCACGCAGCCGCTTCGGGCGGGGCTTTCTGGCCATCAAGGGCAGTGAGACGGCCGCTCGCGCTCTGGGCCTGAACACCACAGCGCTCAAGCTGGTGGCGTTTGGCGTTTGCGCTTTCTACACCGGGCTGTCAGGCGCTTTGTACGCGCCGCTGGTGCGCTTTATCGACCCATCGCTCTTCAGCATCATGGTGTCGATCAGCTTCGTCTCGATGGTCATCGTGGGCGGTCTGGGTTCCATCCTGGGCTCAGTGCTGGGCGCGGTGTTTGTCATCGGCGCGCCGCAGTTGCTCACGTACCTCGGGTTCGATCAGTTCCAGCGCGCACTGTACGGCGTGGCCATGATCCTGGCGTTGATGTTCCTGCCCGATGGGCTGGCCAGCCTCTTCAAGCGAAAGCGTCTGCCCGGTGCGGATGCAGCGCAGAGCGGGGGTGTGCGATGAGGGTAATGGACGCCAAGACCTTGCCGTCGCAGGCGCCGGTATCGGCAGTATCCGGCCGACCAACGCCGTTGCTCAGCATCAAGGGTGTGCGCATGGCGTTCGGCGGCATCGTGGCCGTGCAGGATGTGAGTTTCGATGTGATGCCCGGCACGGTACATGCATTGATCGGGCCCAACGGCGCAGGCAAGACGACGATGCTCAACTGCATCAGTCGCTTCTACACGCCCCAGCAAGGCGCTATGCGGTATCGCACACCCGCGGGTGAAGTGGAGCTGCTGGGTTGCAAGGCCCACCAGGTGGCGCGACTGGGCATTGCCCGCACGTTCCAGAACCTGGAGCTTTTTGCGGAACTCACGGTGTTCGACAACGTGCTGATCGCCCGCTCGATGGCGATGCGCGCCACGCTGGTGGAGGCTTTGCTGGGCCTGCCGCGCCAGCGCCGCGAGGAGCGTGCAGAACGTGAGCGCGTCGAGACCGTGCTCGAAAAGCTCAACCTGCAAGCCCATGCCCACGCCGTGGTGCGCGACCTGCCCTATGGCACGCAAAAGCTGGTGGAGCTGGCCCGTGCCATGGCGCTGGAGCCGCGCCTGATGTTGCTGGACGAGCCCGCTGCGGGCATGAACAACCGCGAGATCGATGCCCTGGGTGAAACGCTCAAGCGGCTGCAGGCCAGCACGCAAGCGACGCTGCTGCTCATCGAGCACAGCATGCCGCTGGTAATGTCCATCTCGGACACGATCACTGTCATGCACAACGGCGCGTTTCTGGCACAGGGCACACCCAGAGAAATCGAAAACCATCCCGCCGTGGTCGAGGCGTATCTCGGAGGAGGCAAGAGTGGCAAACGGCGTTGAGACATCCAGTGCACCGGCACTGCTGAGCGTGGACAACCTGAGCGCGGGCTACGGAAAGATCCGCGCGCTACACGGCGTCAGCCTGCGTGTGCCTCAGGCCCGCATCGTGTGTGTGCTGGGCGCCAATGGGGCCGGCAAGACCACGTTGATGCGTGCGCTCTCGGGCCTGTTGCCGGTCAGCGAGGGGCAGGCCATTTATGATGGCCAGTCCATTGCCAACGTGCCTGCCGAAGCACTGGTGCGCCGCGGCATTGCCCATGTGCCGCAAGGCCGCATGGTGTTTGCGCAGCTTACGGTGCGCGACAACCTGGTACTGGGCGGGTACACCCGTCCCGCCGCCGAGGTACGCGATGACATCGACCGTGTGCTGGGCTATTTCCCCCGGCTCAAGGAGCGCATCACATCGCGTGCCGGAACCCTGTCCGGCGGCGAGCAGCAGATGCTGGCCATTGCCCGGGGTCTGCTGGCCAAGCCACGCCTGCTGATGCTGGACGAACCATCCATGGGCGTTGCGCCCATCCTGAAGGACGCCATCTTCGAAACGCTGCGCGACATCCGCGACCGCGAAAACCTCACGCTGCTGATCGTGGAGCAGGACGCCGACATTGCGCTCGACATCTCCGATGAAGGCTACGTCATTGAGACCGGCCGCGTGGTGATGCAAGGGCCCGCTGCCGAACTGGCGGGCAATGAAGACATCCGCCGCGCCTACCTGGGGGGCTGACGCCAACCCACACCTCCCTATTCCTTTCCCCATGTTCCCTTCCCACCGATAAACACAGGAGACAAACCATGAGTCACTTCATTCCACGCCGTACCCTGCTGGCCGCAGCGGCCGCCTCGCTGATTGCTGCATCCTTCAGTGCCCAGGCATTCGAAAACAAGGAAGAGGGCGTGCTGACCCAGGAGATCGTTCTGGGCTCATCGCAGCCGCTGTCGGGCACGCTGGCCTACATGGGCAAGGCCGTGGATGAGGGCATGCGCACCTACTTCGACATGGTCAACGAGCAGGGCGGCGTCAACGGCCGCAAGATCAAGCTGATCACCTATGACGACGAACTCAAGCCCGCCAAGTCGGTGGCCAATGCGAAGCTGCTGGTCGAGCGCGACAAGGTGTTCGCGATGGTTGGCAATATCGGCCACGCCACCAACATCAGCGCCTACGAATACAGCTCCACCAAGAAGGTTCCCACCATCGGCGCGCTGAGCATCTCGGACCTGACCTCCAACCCGCCGCGCGACCTGCTGTACGTGCTGCCATCGCCCCAGTCCACCGAGACGGCGGCCTACATCGACCACGCGGTCGAGGTGCTCAAGGCCAAGAAGATCGCGATGCTTTACCAGAACGACGGCTGGGGCAAGCCAGCCTACGACATTGCCGTGCAGCGCATGGAAAAGCACGGCATGAAGCTGGTTGAGGCGCAGACCTTCGAGCGGTTTGCGACCGACCTTACCTCGCAGGTGTTCAAGCTCAAGCAGGCCGAGCCCGATGTAGTCATCGTCTACGCGCTGGGTCAGGAGGCCGTGCAGTTCTTCCGCGGTGCCGAAAAACTGGGCTGGAAGCCTACGGTGTTCGGTGCGGGCGGGCTCAACGACCCCAAATTCATCGAGCTGCTGGGCAAGACGCAGTCCAAGCTGTACGTGGCTTCGTACTACGACGCGGTGGACGGCAACAACCCGGCCATCCAGTCGTTCTTCCAGCGCTACGCCAAGCTGTACCCCAAGTCGGCACCCACGTCGATGGCGCTGATGGGCTATTCGTCGGCCGCTGTGACCGTCGAGGCGCTGAAGCGTGCCGGTGCCGAGCCCAGCCGTGCCAAGGTGGTTGCTGAGCTAGATGGCATGAAGGATTTTGACCAGAAGATCGGCCCCAAGATCACCTTCCAGCCTATCAGTGCTGGTGGTTATGCGCGGCGCGGCCAGACAGGCGTGGCGCTGATGGAGCTCAAGGACCAGAAGTTCGTGTCCATGGGCAGCTATATCGACCCTGTGAAGCGCTGAGGACCTGACCATGACCAAGAGCTTGCGACAACAGCTGCGTGCGCGCATCCAGTCAGGCCCGACCTTCTGGATGGCGGGCGCGCAAGACGCCCTGTCGGCCCTGCTGGTGGACCAGTCGGACTTTGACGGGATTTTCACCACCGGCTTTGGCATCTCGGCATCCTTGCTGGGCCAGCCAGACATGGAGGTCTACACGTTGACCGAAAACGTGGGCGTGGTGCACAACATCGTCAATGTGGTGAAGAAACCGGTGTTTGCAGATGCCGACACCGGATACGGCAACGTCATCAACGTTGCCCGTACAGTGCGTGAGTTCGAGAAGGCGGGTGTGGCTGCGATCTCGATCGAAGACCAGATCAGTCCCAAGCGCTGCCCGGCGGCGGCGGCCGTGACGCCCGTGGTCTCCATCCCCGACGCTGTAGCGCGCATCAAGGCAGCGGTGGATGCTCGCCATGACCCGGACTTCCTGATCGTGGCCCGCACCGATGTGGCCGACCCCGAGGAGGCTATCGAGCGTGCCGTGCGTTTTGCCGAGGCCGGTGCGGACCTGATCCAGCCCATCTCGCGCACCTTCAAGGGCTATGAGGATTTGGTGCGCTTGCGCAATGCCTCGGGCCGTCGGCTGTCGCTGCAGCTCATGCAGGGGCTGTGGATGTCGCGCCTGACGCGCTCGCAGATCGAAGAGGTGGCAGCCTTTGCGACCTACCCGGTGGTGACGCTGATGAGCACGGTGCATGCTTTGCAGAAGAATCTGGCGACGCTGTCGGCACGTCGCACGGGCGATGTGGACGGTTTGCCCTGTGGACAGACCAGCATGGCCGACTTCAAGGAAGTGATTGGCTGGAAGGCGATGGAAGAGCGCCAGACGCATTACGAAACGGCTTGATCGTCCCCGAAGGGCTTTCACCACCAAAAACAAAGGCCAGTGCTCATGGGGCGCTGGCCTTTGTCGCTTTCTCAGAGGCTTGCTGGATCAATCGCGCGTGGCGCGGCGTTGCACGGCGGCAATGTAGGCATTGCCATCCGGCGGGCGGCCGGAGCGCTGGCTTTCCCACAGCATCTCGCCCAGGCAGTCCATGGCGGCGTGGTGTGCGTCGTGCAGCGAGTCGAGGCGTGCCGTCAGCAACTCCACCGCCTGGCGGATACCACGGGGCTGGTCGATGCTGCACTGTTCACTGATCGACAGGTGCATCGACAGGTGCAAAAACGGATTGGTCTGACCCGGTGTTTCGTCGTAGTTTCGCGCCACGGCGGCGTCGGCATCCGACAGGTCGCCATGGTATTCGGGGTGCTCGGCGATCCACAGGCTGGCCAAAGTTTCGATGGCTTCCATGGGGGCGCCGCTCTGGGTCTTGGCGTGCACGCCGCACAGAAAGCGGCGCACATCGGCTTGGGAGGGGCTGAACATGGAGCGTGAGGGTAGCACGCAGGGCAAGGGCTTGGCATGCGCAGGGGCGGTAAGTACGGAGGACAGAGATTGGGCCGTGCGGGTCGCGCCTGTGCGCTACAGGGCGCCGGGGCGGCGTCCTACGCGGGCGGCGGGCTCGCGCACCTACATTGGGCTGGCGCAAAGGCAGGGAGCCGGGACCCCTTTGTCGCAGTCCTCAAAACCCGGCATGTTGGGAGAACTGTCATGAAGGCAATGCGAATTGTGGGTGTCCTGCTGCTGGTGCTGGGCCTGGCCGGGTTTTTGACCGGTGGTTTCAGCTTTACCAAGGACACCACCCAGGCCAAGCTGGGGCCGCTGGAACTCACCGTGAAGGAAAAAGAGTCCGTCAACATTCCGCAGTGGATGAGCCTGGGCGCGATGGTGCTGGGCGGCGTGGTGTTGGTGCTGGGCTTTCGCAAGAACTGAGGTCACCCATCGTTCACCCGTCGTGGCGAGCGGCTGGGGTTGCGGCTCCGGCCCTTGCCCTATCCACGTAAGACGAGTGTTGGTGCTTCAGTTTCAGGCGCTCGTCGCGATGGGTGACCCCCAACTCCCGTTGAGGATGCTCCGTTCGTCCCAAGGCGCCTATCCCCGCGGCGCCCCCATCATGCGCGAAATGGTCCGCGCCGCACTCAGCAGCGCGGGCAGCAGGCTCTCCTGCATCATGGCCGCACTCGTGCGGTTGGCCTGACCGCTGATGTTGAGCGCCGCCACCGTCTGCCCTGTGCGGTTGGTCAGAGGCGCAGCAATCGAAATCAAACCCTCTTCCAGCTCCTGGTTCACCAGGCACCAGCCTTGCTGTCGCGCCTGGCGGATGTGGGCCAGCAACGCCTCCATATCCGTGGTGGTGTGCGCGGTAAAGCGTTGCAGGGGGTGGCCCTGCAGCCGGGCCTGCAGTTCGTCGTCCGGCAACCCGGCCAGCAGCATGCGGCCCATGGAGGTCCAGCACGCGGGCAGGCGCGAGCCCACGCCCAGCGTGGTGCGCATGATCTTGTGCGTGGGCACGCGCAGCACATAGACGATGTCCAGGCCGTCGAGCACGGCGGCCGATGACGACTCGCGCACCTCTTCCACCAGGTCTTCCATCACCGGCTCGGCCAGGTTCCAGATGGGCAGCGAGGACAGGTATGCAAACCCCAAATCCAGGATGCGCGGGCTCAGGCGAAACAGCTTGCCGTCCGTTTCCACATAGCCCAGCGTCTGCAGCGTGAGCAGGATCCGGCGCGCGCCTGCGCGGGTCAGGCCCGTCTGCGCGGCGACTTCACTCAAGGTTTGCTGCGGTGTGGCCGCGCTGAACGAGCGGATCACCTCCAGCCCGCGCGCGAACGACTGCACATAGCTGTCGCTGGGTTTGGGGTCTTTGGCTTCAGGGGTTTGGAAATTCATACGTATGCCAACTATAATTCTTTAAGCGAACATTTGTTCTATATACGAACAAATTTCAGAGAAACGAGACAATACAAGCAAACCAAGAAAGCGTTGCAATGATCAACAAACTGGCGGACTCGGTGGCCCAGGCCCTTGCGGGGGTGAAGGATGGTGCCACGGTGTTGATAGGCGGGTTCGGCACGGCCGGCATTCCGGGTGAGCTGATCGACGGCCTCATCGCCCAGGGGGCACGCGACCTCACTGTGGTCAACAACAACGCCGGCAATGCCGACCAGGGTCTGGCCGCGCTGCTCAAGGCCGGGCAGGTGCGCAAGATCATCTGCAGCTTTCCGCGCCAGGTCGACAGCTATGTGTTCGATGAGCTGTACCGCAGCGGCAAGCTCGAACTCGAACTCGTGCCCCAGGGCAATCTGGCCGAGCGCCTGCGCGCTGCGGGCGCGGGCATTGGCGCTTTCTTCTGCCCGACGGCCTACGGCACTGAATTGGCGGCGGGCAAGGAGACGCGCGAGATCAATGGCAAACACTACGTGCTGGAGTACCCCATCCACGGCGACGTGGCCCTGATCAAGGCGGAAAAGGGCGACCGCTGGGGCAACCTCACCTACCGCATGTCGGCGCGCAACTTCGGCCCTGTGATGGCCACGGCTGCCAAGACCACGATTGCCACCGTGCATGAGGTGGTGGAGCTGGGCGCGCTGGACCCGGAGGCCATCGTCACCCCCGGCATCTACGTCACGCATGTCGTCAAGATCGACCGCACGGCCACGCAGGCGGGCGGATTCAAGAAATCCGCGTGATATTGGCCGCAAGCGCAGGAAGAATAAGCATGAGCAGCTATCAAAAGCGTAGTAAGGACGAGTTGGCGAAACGCGTGGCGCAAGACATCCACGACGGCGCCTACGTCAACCTGGGCATCGGCCAACCCACCCTGGTGGCCAACCACATCCCCGCCGGCCGCGAGGTCATCCTGCAGAGCGAAAACGGCATCCTGGGTATGGGCCCGGCGCCCGCTGCGGGGCTGGAGGACTACGACCTCATCAACGCGGGCAAGCAGCCGGTGACCTTGCTGCCTGGCGGCGCGTACTTCCACCACGCCGACAGCTTCGCGATGATGCGCGGCGGCCACCTGGACATCTGCGTGCTGGGCGCCTTCCAGGTGTCGGCCACGGGCGATCTGGCCAACTGGAGCACGGGCGAGCCCGGCGCCATCCCCGCCGTGGGCGGCGCGATGGACCTGGCCATCGGCGCCAAGCAGACCTGGGTGATGATGGACCTGCTGACCAAGCAGGGCGCGAGCAAGATCGTGACGCAGTGCACCTACCCGCTCACCGGTGTCGCGTGCGTGAAGCGCATCTACACCGATCTGTGCACACTGGCCTGCACGCCCACCGGGTTGCAGCTCATCGACACCGTGCCCGGGCTGTCGCTGGCCGAGCTGGAGCAACTGGTGGGCCTGCCCATCTGGGCCCCGCAGACCACGGCGGCCTGACCGCACCTATCAAACCCACCCGAGAACCGAGGAGACAAAAACCATGACGACCCGCCAAGCCTTCATCTGCGACGCGATCCGCACCCCCTTCGGCCGCTACGGCGGTGCGCTCAGCAGCGTGCGCACCGACGACCTGGGCGCCATTCCCATCAAGGCGCTGATGGAGCGCAACCCCGGCGTGGACTGGGCGGCGGTGACCGACGTGCTCTACGGCTGCGCCAACCAGGCTGGTGAAGACAACCGCAACGTGGCCCACATGAGCAGCCTGCTCGCGGGCCTGCCCATCGACGTGCCCGGCGCCACCGTCAACCGCCTGTGCGGCTCGGGGCTCGACGCCGTGGGTACTGCAGCGCGCGCCATCAAGGCGGGCGAGGCGGGCCTGATGATCGCGGGCGGCGTGGAGAGCATGAGCCGCGCGCCCTTCGTCATGCCCAAGGCCGAGAGCGCTTTCAGCCGCAACAACGCGGTGTATGACACGACGATTGGCTGGCGCTTCATCAACAAGCTGATGAAGGAAAAGTACGGTGTGGATTCGATGCCCGAAACCGCGGAGAACGTGGCGACCGACTTCAAGATCGAGCGCGAAGCCCAGGACCAGATGGCCCTGCGCAGCCAGCTCAACGCCGTGGCTGCTATCAAGGCCGGCCACCTGGCGCGCGAGATCGTGCCGGTGCACATCCCGCAAAAGAAGGGCGAAGCCATCATCGTGAGCCAGGACGAACACCCGCGTGAGACCAGCATCGAAGCGCTGGCCAAGCTCAAGGGCGTGGTGCGCCCCGATGGCACGGTGACGGCGGGCAACGCCAGCGGCGTGAACGACGGCGCCTGCGCGCTGCTGCTGGCCGATGAAGCCAACGCCGCCAAGTATGGCCTCAAGCCCCGCGCCCGCGTGGTGGGCATGGCCGTGGCCGGTGTGGCGCCGCGCATCATGGGCTTTGGCCCCACGCCTGCCACCCTGAAGGTGCTGGCGCAGACGGGTCTGACCATCGACCACATGGATGTGATCGAACTCAACGAAGCCTTTGCCGCGCAAGGCTTGGCCGTGCTGCGTGCGCTGGGCATCAAGGACGACGACGCCCGCGTGAACGCCTGGGGCGGCGCCATTGCGCTGGGCCACCCGCTGGGCGCCAGCGGCGCGCGCCTGGTCACCACCGCCGTCAACCGCCTGCACGAACACGCCGGGAAGTACGCGCTGTGCACCATGTGCATCGGCGTGGGCCAGGGCATTGCCGTGATTCTGGAGCGCGTGTGACCGTGATTGAGCGCAACCCCACGCCGGTCACCGTCATCACCGGTGCCAGCAACGGCATCGGCCGCGCGATTGCCGAGGCCGTGCTGGCCCAGGGCCACGCCGTGGTCAATCTGGACTACGTGCTGCCCAGCTGGAGCCACCCGCGTCTCATCTCGTACCAGGGCGACCTGACCAATGAAGCCTCGACCCGCGAACGCGCGGCCGAGATCGCGGCCAAACACAACGTCACGGCGCTGGTGAACAACGCGGGCGCCACGCGCCCCGGCACCATCGACACCGCGACCACCGCGCAGCTGGATGACGTGGTGGGCCTGCATCTGCGCGCGCCCATGCTGCTGGTGCAAGCCTTTTTGCCCACACTGCGCGCCTGCGGCCAGGGCCGCATCGTCAACATGTCGTCGCGCGCCGCGCTGGGCAAGGGCGAGCGCATCGTCTACTCCGCCACCAAGGCCGGAATGATCGGCATGACACGCACGCTGGCCATGGAGCTGGGGCGTGACGGCATCACCGTCAACGCGATTGGCCCCGGCCCCATCGCCACCGAGCTGTTCCGCCAGAGCAACCCCGACGGTGCGCCGCAAACGCAGCGCATCCTGAACAGCATCGCCGTGGGCCGCATGGGCACGCCCGATGACGTGGCACGCGCGGCGCTGTTCTTCCTCTCGCCCGACAACGGTTTCGTGACCGGGCAAGTGTTGTACGTGTGCGGAGGCACCACGCTGGGAGTGGCGCCTGTTTAGAGCGGCTAACAAAGCTCTTCTGGCGTCGTTGCTGTGTCTTGTCGTACTGCTCGTACTGCCTGCGACACAGCGCCTAGCTAGAACCGCTTCGCTGAGTTTTGTTAGCCGCTCTTAGCAACTTGAACTGATCTTCCCTGCCGCCCCGCAAGGGGCACACCCCTGTTCTCGCCCGGAGGCCTCGGCGCCCGGTTGAGGCCACGGCGCGGCCGGATGTCGCGTCCGTGAGACCCCTTTCATCCACCTTCTTGAAGGAGACAAACCATGACCCGTTCCATCCAAACCACCCGCCGTTTCGCGCTGTCGGCCGCTGCCTGCGCGGGTATAGCCGCTATCGCAGGTGCGGGCCTGCTGGGCAGCAGCGCTGCACTGGCCCAGGCCTATCCCAGCAAGCCCGTCACCATCGTCGTGCCTTTCGCCGCAGGCGGCACCACCGACATCCTGGCCCGCATCATCGGCCAGGCGCTGACCACCGAGCTGGGCCAGTCGGTCATCGTGGACAATCGCGCGGGCGCGGGCGGCAACATCGGCGGCGCCATGGCGGCCAAGGCGCCGGCAGATGGCTACACCCTCTTCATGGGCACGGTGGGCACCCACGCCATCAACGCCAGCCTGTACAAGAAGATGCCGTTTGACCCTATCAAGGACTTCGCGCCGCTGACGCGCGTGGCCAATGTGCCCAACCTGCTGGTGGCCAACCCCGCCCAGCCCTACAAGACGGTGAAGGAACTGATCGCCTACGCCAAGGCCAACCCCGGCAAGGTCAACTTTGGCTCGTCGGGCAACGGCAGCTCCATCCACCTGTCGGGCGAGCTGTTCAAGAGCCTCGCCAAGGTGGACATGGTGCACGTGCCCTACAAGGGCAGCGCCCCGGCCGTGACCGACCTGCTGGGCAACCAGATTGGCATCATGTTCGACAACATGCCCTCGGCCATCCAGCATGTGCGCAGCGGCAAGCTGGTGCCCATTGCAGTGACCACGGCCAAGCGCTCGCCCGAGCTGCCCAACGTGCCCACCATCGCCGAAGCGGGCGTGCCGGGCTATGAAGCCACCTCGTGGTTCGGCATGTTTGCACCCGCAGGCACACCCGGGCCGGTGCTGGCTAAGCTCAACTCCGCACTGGTCAAGGTGCTGAACCAGGCCGATGTGAAGAAGAAGATCAACGAGCAGGGCGCAGAGACCTACAGCGAAACGCCCGAGCAGTTCGCTGCTTTCATCCAGGCCGAGTCGGTCAAGTGGGGCAAGGTCGTGAAGGAATCTGGGGCGAGCCTGGACTAAGCGCTACTGAGATTTTTCAGCTACCAAATTGATAGCTGCTACCGCGTGTACAACAGGCGGTAGCAGCTATTTTTGTTTTATATCAGGCAGCCGGGCTCACTGCACCCGGTACACACGCCCCGTCTGCGCACCTTCCACGCTGCGCTGGTAGGCCAGCGCCACGCGCGCGGCGGGAACGGGCTCGAACCCCGGGAAGAACGGCCCGTAGCTGCCCATGGATTCGGCCAGCACTGTGGGGCTGATGGCGTTGATGCGCAGGCCGCGCGGTAGCTCGATGGCGGCGGCGGCCACAAAGCCTTCGATGGCCGCGTTCACTGCCGTGGCGCTGGCGCCGTTGCGGATGGGCTCGATGGAAAGCACGCCGCTGATCAGCGTGATGGAGCCGCCATCGTTCAAGTATTTATGGCCCACCAGCGCCAGTTGCACCTGGCCCAGCAATTTGTCTTGCAGGCCGATGTTGAACTGCTCGGGCGTCATCTCCGCCAGCGGGCCAAAGTACAGATTGCCCGCTGTGCTCACGATGGCATCGACTTTGCCCACCGCCTCGAACAGTTGGGCGACCGCGCCTGGCTGCGAGAAGTCCGCACGGTGCGTGCCACTGCTGCGGCCCACGGTGATCACGTCGTGGCGCGCGCCCAGGTTGGCCAGCACGGCTTGGCCGATGGTGCCGCTGGCGCCGATGAGAAGAATCTTGGACATGGTGTTTTCCTTTGGTGTCAAAAAGGGGTTGATGAGGAACTGACAGCCCGATTCTTTTGCTAATCAATCAATGCATAAAGTGCCTGCAAGTTATGCTTGTGCTAACCATTGATTAGTAATTGAGGGAGTTGCCATGGACAAGCTGCGCAACATGGAAGTCATGGTGGCGGTGGTGGAGGCGGGCAGCTTTGCCGCCGCCGCGCGCCAGCTGCAGATATCGGCCGTGATGGTGGGCAAGCACATCCAGCAGCTCGAAGCCCACCTGGGCGCCCGCCTGTTCCAGCGCAGCACCCGCCAGAACAGCCTGACCGAGGTGGGCGCCGCGTTCTACGAAGACAGCAAACGCGTGCTGGAGCAGGTGCGCTGGGCCGAGTCGGCCGTGGAGCGCAGCCGCGCCGTGCCCCAGGGCCTGCTGCGGGTGAGTGCGCCCTTCACGCTGGGCAACCATGTGATCGCGCCGCTGGTGGCCGACTTTCTGCAGCGCCACGACCAGGTCCGCGTGGACCTGCAGCTCACCGACAGTGTGGTGGACCTGGCAGGCGAGGGTTTTGACGTGGCCGTGCGCATTGGCCAGGTGGTGAACGAGGGCTTGGTGGCACGCCCGCTGCGTCCCTACCGCATGGTGATTGCCGCGGCCCCTGCCTACCTGCAGCGCCACGGCACGCCCAGGCGCGCGGCCGACCTGGCGCAGCACCAGTGCCTGAGCCACTCGGTGTGGCAACGCCGGGTGGAGTGGACGCTGCGCGACGGCGAGGAGGAGTTCTTCTGGCCTGAGAACGCACGCTTTGTGTGCAACCAGGGCGACGGCCTGCGCCAGGCGGCACTGCGCGGCCTGGGCCTCATCATGCAGCCCGAAGTGCTATTGGCCGACGACCTGGCCAGCGGTGCGCTGGTGCCGGTGATGCAGCACTGCCTGCCCGTGCCGCGCCCGGTGCACTTGGTCTATGCGCCCGACCGGCGGCAACTGCCCAAGCTGGCGCGGTTTGTGGAGTTTGTGGTGGCTGCGCTGGGCACCGCCTGAGCGGTGCGGTTCAGGTTTTGACTACTGTGGCCTGCGGCCCAGGGCCGCTCACTCCACCGCGTTGCTGGGCACTTCAGGCCCGATCTTGAACACCCCGCTCACCCGCGCACAGGGTACGCCGTCGGCGGTGACCAGGCCCTGCGCAAACACCAGCGAGCGTGTGATGCGCAGCGGCTCGGCCTCGCCCTCCACCCAGGCGCCCAGCGGGGCGGGGGCCAGGTAGTCGATCTGCAGGCTGATGGTGGGCAGGAAGCGGTTTGACACCTGGTCGCTTTTGCGGTGCACCGACAGGGGTACCAGCATGTCGCAAAAGGTGGCCATCATGCCGCCGTGCAGGTTGCCCATGGGATTGGTGTGGCGCGGCTCCACGCGAAAGCCGAACTTCACCACGTTGCCCTGGTGCAGCACATACAGCGGGCCGTTGTGCTGGATGTAAGGGCCGCCCGCCACCAGCGGGGCAAAGCCCTCGGGAAGGGGGGCAGTGGTGGCGTTCTCGGGGGCGTGCGTCATCAGCGGGCTTCCTTTTCAATGTCGTTGGCAAAACTAGCGTCCTGCAGGCTGCTGCGGGTGGCGTCGCCCTGCAGCCAGCCGCTGTACACCGTGCGAAAGTCGGCCACGATCTGCGCGAGGGGCATGTCGTCAAACGCGCCGCGCTGGTGCACGTATTCCATGTGGCGTGCGCCCGACTTGTCGAACGGGTGATAGATGGAATCGTTCTCGCCGTCGAACTCCAGCGGCAGCAGGCCGAAGCGCTCGCACAGCTCGATGTTGAAGGCCGGTGTGGCCTTGCGCCAGGCGCCATCGAGCCAGATGTCGGTGTAGCCGTGCCAGATGAAGAGGTCGGTCTTCATGGTCTCGCGCATGCGCTCGGTGCTGAGGTGGTTGCGCACGTCGGCAAAGCCCATGCGCGCCGGGATGCCCGCCGCGCGGCACACAGCGGTGAGTAGCGCGGCCTTGGGCACGCACCAGCCGTAACCGTTGGCCAGCACGGTGCTGGCGGTCATGCCCTGGGGCGACAGGTCGATGCGGTAAGGGTCGTAGCGAAAGCCGTCGCGCACAGCCAGGTACAGGGCCACGGCGCGCTCGCGGTCGGTGGTGCCGCGTGCGTGTTGGGCGGCAAAGGCCTGGATGGCGGGGGCGTCGCTGTCGATGAGGGCCGTGGCGCGCAGGTGGGTGGGCGTGGGTGCGGTGGTCATTGTGGTGTGTCTCCTGCAGTCGGACGGGGGCCAGTGTGCGGGCCCCGGGCTCCTGATGCTGTCACAGGCGCGCCAGCCTTGCTCGGCAGGGCTGTATGCGCCTGTCACACCCGCCAGGCGGGTAGCTCCCAGTTGCGCCACACCGCCAGCCCGCGCAGCCCGGCCGTGAGCACCACGCAGGCCACCAGCGGCGCCCAGTCGGGCGCCTGCAGGTGGCGCAGGGCCACATCGGCCCAGCCGCCGGCAAAGGCGCACAGAGCGTAGGGCCGGTGGTCGCTGAAGGCCTGGGGCACCTCGTTGCACAGCACATCGCGCAGCACGCCGCCAAACACGCCGGTGATCACGCCCATCATCACGCCGATGATGGGCGGCATGCCAACGGCGGTGGCAATGTCCACGCCCACAGCGGCAAACAGGCCCAGGCCGATGGCATCGGGCAGCAGCATGGCGCGTTCGGTGGGCTCAAAGTGCCGCTGGCGCATGAACAGCATGGCGCCAATGCACAGCGCCAGAATGCCCCACACAAATTCGGTGTGGCGAATCCAGAAAAAGGGCCGCTGGTCGAGCAAGAGGTCGCGCAGCGTGCCTCCGCCAAACGCGGCCACGAAGGCCGCCACACACACGCCCACGGCATCCAGCCGCTTGCGTGCGGCGGCCATCACGCCCGACAGTGCGAACGCCACGGTGGCGGCCACCTCCAGAACGAGACGCAAGGTCTGAATCCATGGGGCATCGAGTGGAATGTTCATGGGCGCTGTTCGGGCGTAGCGATGTGGGTACGAGGGGCTAAGGACAGCAACTGTTTGGGGACTCTATGCTATGGAAGATATAGCTATGAATCTCAATTTTTCAGTCGCTTGCAGCCTTCCTTTCTAGCTCTGGCGCGCTGACTGGCCTGCTGTGCCCATCGCCATCTGCGCCCCTTCCATACCCCGGGTAATCCCCCCCCGTGGCGTTCAGCGCCGCACTCTCCTGCCGCTCCCTTGCCATCTGCTCCGCAAACTGGTTGCGGCCTTCGCGCGCCACGGCAATGAACTTGGCGCGGTCCTTGTGGTGCGGGTACATGCGGTCGGCCAGCGCGATGTTGTGGGTGCGAAATCGCTGGGTGATGGCGGTGGCCTGCGCGGGGGGCAGGCCCATCAGCTCCAGCACGGTGTGGGCGCTTTGCAGGCTGGACTCGAACAGCTCGCGCTGCACCAGTGTCACGCCCAGGTCGCGCAGCTTGTTCCAGTGGGTCACATCCCGTGCGCGGGCCACGATCTGCAGGTGGGGGAAGTGCTCGCGCGCCAGCTTGGCGATTTGCAGGGACTGCTCGGCATCGTCCACGGCCACCACCAGGATGCGCGCGTGTTCGGCCCCGGCAATGCGCAGCAGGTCGAGGCGGGTGGCGTCGCCGTAGAACACGCGGTAGCCAAAGGTGCGCGCCACCTCCAGCATGTCGACGCTGTGGTCCAGCACGGTGGTGGGGATGCCCTGGGCCAGCAGCACGCGCGAGACGATCTGCCCGTAGCGGCCGAAGCCCGCGATGATGATGGGCGCCTCTTGGGGTTCGGAGATTTCCTCGGCCTGGGGCTTGGCGGTCTTGAGCTGGGAATAGCGGCGCAGCAGCACGCGGTCCAGCAGCACCAGCAGCAGCGGGCTGATCAGCATCGACAACGCCACGGCGCCAATCAGCAGCGAGGCAGTTTCGGCGGGGAACACGCTGGCACCCGCAGCAGCCTGGAACACCACAAACGCGAACTCGCCGCCCTGCGCCAGCAGCAGGGTGAAGACGGGGCGCTCCTGGTAGGGAATCTCGACCACCTTGGCCAGTGCGTAGATGACCACCGCCTTGGCCGCCAGAAAGCCGACCAGGATGGCGGCCATGAGGCCGGGCGAGCGCAAGATGACACCGAAGTCAATGCTCATGCCCACGGCGATGAAGAACAGCCCGAGCAGCAGGCCCTTGAAGGGCTCGATGTCGGCCTCCAGCTCGCGCCGGTATTCGCTGTCGGCCAGCAGCACGCCGGCGAGGAAGGCGCCCAGCGCCATTGACAGGCCCACCAGCACCATCAGGTAGGCAATGCCCACCACCAGCAGCAGCGCGGCGGCGGTGAAGATTTCGGGGGTTTTGCTCTTGGCGATCCAGCGCAGCACGGGGCGCAGCAGCAGGCGCCCGCCCAGGATGATGGCCGCGATCACGCCGACGATCTTGAGCACCTCCAGCACCATCTCGCCCGGGGTGTGGCCTGCGCCCTCACCGGCGGCCGCGCCCAGCACGGGCAGCAAGGCCAGGATGGGGATGGCAGCCACGTCCTGGAACAGCAGGATCGAGAAGCCGGCCTGGCCGCTTTGTGTGCGCATCAGGTTGCGCTCGGCCAGCGATTGCAGCGCAATGGCTGTGGACGACAGCGCCAGGCCCAGCGCGCCCACCAGGCTCACGCGCCAGGGCAGGCCGGCCAGCGCACCCAGCGCGAACAGCACTGCCGCGCAGCCCAGCACCTGGGCGGTGCCGGTGCCAAAAATGGGGTGGCGCAGCGCCCACAGGCGGCTGGGTTGCAGCTCCAGCCCGACCAGGAACAGCATGAGCACCACGCCAAACTCGGCAAAGTGCAGGATGTCCTGCACGTTGCTCACCAGCCCCAGGCCCCAGGGCCCGATGGCGATGCCCGCTGCCAGGTAGCCAATGATGGCGCCGAGGCCCATCGCCTTGGCAATGGGCACGGCCAGCACGGCGGCGGTGAGGTACAGGAAACCGTAGGTGAGCCAGGTGGGGGCGTGTTCCATGGATGGGCGTGCGCTTGGGGGTCGTCGTGGGGAGGCAGAACACCGCGCCCCCGATGAGTGGGGCGGGTGTGGCAGATTCTGGCACCGCTGCAAGGCGTTGGGTTGGGTGCCGTGGGTTGGATATATGATGCTATTTATTTGATAGCTATTAAGGCATGATTATCTAGCGCCTGAGCCTGTTTTTATGCAGATCATGGTGCATGGAGCCCCGCGTTGCTAAGATGCGGGCCCTTCTTCGCACACAGGCACGGTGACCCATGGATTTGCAGACTTGGCTGGCTTTTTTTGCGGCGTCTTGCCTGATTGCGGTGTCGCCGGGCTCGGGGGCCGTGTTGTCGATGAGCCATGGTCTGTCGTTCGGCGTGCGCAAGACGGGCGCCACCATCGTGGGCCTGCAGCTGGGGCTGCTGCTGATTTTGCTGATTGCTGGGGCGGGTGTGGGCTCGCTGCTGCTGGCGTCCGAGGTGGCGTTCAGCATCGTCAAGGTGCTGGGCGCGTGTTACCTGATCTATGTGGGCTTCTGCCAGTGGCGGGCTGGCGACCAATCGCCGGTGCAAGGGGATGAGACCGAGTCGGCGGGCACCTGGCAAAAGCGCTGCCTCACCGGTTTTCTGACCAACGCCACCAACCCCAAGGGCATCATCTTCATGGTGGCCGTGCTGCCCCAGTTCATGACCGACACGCGTCCGCTGTGGATGCAGCTGCTGGTGATGGCCGCCACCACCGTGACGGTGGACGTGGTGGTCATGCACGGCTACGCTGCGGGGGCCAGTGCCCTGCGCCGTCTGATGCGCAGTGCGCGGGCCGTGCGGGCGCAGAACCGCGTGTTCGGAGGTTTGCTGATGGCGGTGGGGGCGGGGCTGTTCTTCGTCAAGCGCGGCGGCCAGCACGCCTGAGGCGGCTGCGGCACCGCTGGAGTGTCAGAGGGTGCTTCTGATTTGATAGCTGCTAGCGCATATGGATATTGCGCTTGAGGCTGATTTGGCTTGTATTTTCATGGACCTGCAGATTCCAAGGAGCTTGTCATGCCAGTAGTTGTTGTCGCCAACCCGAAGGGCGGCGTGGGCAAGTCCACGCTGTCCACCAACATCGCGGGCTACTTTGCCAGCCAGGGGCATCCCGTGATCCTGGGCGACACCGACCGGCAGCAGTCCGCCCGGCTGTGGCTGGGCCTGCGCCCGCCCGCTGCGCGCCCCATCGGCAGCTGGGACACCAGCTCGGACGTCATCAGCCGCCCGCCAAAGGGCACGACGCACGCGGTGCTGGATACGCCCGCCGGCCTGCACGGCTGGCGCCTGAACGACGTGCTCAAGCTGGCCGACAAGGTCATTGTGCCGCTGCAGCCCAGCGTGTTCGACATTTTTGCCACGCGGGCCTTTCTGGACCAGTTGGCCGAGCACCGCCACGCCGCCGGGGTGCCCGTGGGCATCGTCGGCATGCGGGTGGATGCGCGCACCAAGGCGGCCGAGCAACTGCACCACTTTGTGGACAGCCTGGGGTTTCCGGTGCTGGGCTATCTGCGCGACACGCAAAACTACATCCACCTGGCAGCACACGGCCTCACGCTGTTTGACGTGGCCCCCGGCCGTGTGGCGCGCGACCTGGAGCAGTGGCAAGGGATCTGCACGTGGCTCAATTCTTGAAGGACAGCGTGAAGCACGACGTACATCCATCCCCCCGGGAAAACACCTGTCACCCGGCAGACAAGGCGCGCCAGAGCGCGGGGCTACATTGCAACGATGAAAATCTTCCGCTCTTATTCCGAAGTCAGCGCCTGTGTGGGCCAGGAGGTCGCTGTGACCGACTGGATCACCATCACGCAGGAGCAGGTCAACCTGTTCGCCGAGGCCACGGGCGACCACCAGTGGATCCACGTGGACCCGGAGCGTGCCAAGGCCGGGCCATTTGGCGCGCCCATTGCGCACGGGTTTCTCACGCTGTCGCTGATTCCCAAGTTCTTCGAAGTGGGCCTCACGATCGAGGGGGCACGCATGGGCGTGAACTACGGGCTCAACAAGGTGCGCTTCACGGCGCCGGTGCCGGTGGGCAGCCGCTTGCGCGCGCGCCTCACGCTGCAGGCTGCCGAGCCCGTGGCGCCCGATGGCATGCAGATGACCTGGCTGGTCACTGTGGAGCGCGAGGGCAGCGACAAGCCGGTGTGCGTGGCCGAATCGCTGGCGCGCAACTTCGGCGCCCCGGCCTGAGCCGGGTTGCCATCGGGCAGGAGGTCTGAACCATGGACCGCCTGCAAGCCATGAAAATTTTCGAACGCGTGGTGGAGGAGGGCGGCTTTGCCGCCGCCGCCCGCGCCATGGACATGTCGCCCCCCGTGGTCACCCGCATGGTGGCCGAGCTGGAGCAGCACCTGGGCACACGCCTGCTGCAGCGCACCACCCGCAAGCTGGCGCTCACCGACGCGGGGGAGTCGTACCTGCAGCGGGTGCGCGCCATCCTGCACGAGATCGACGACGCCGAGGCCGCCGCTGCCGCCAGCACGCGCGATCTGCGCGGCACCATCCGCATCGTGGCGGCGCCGGTGCTGGCCACCAACTTTCTGGCCCCCATGGTGGCGGTGTGGCATGCCTACTATCCCAAGCTCATGCTCGACATCAGCATGGACGCCTATGCCTCCAGCCGTGTGGATGAGTTCGACGTGACCATCATGGTGGCGGGCGAGGACTTCGACGCCAACATCGTCGCGCGTCCTCTGGTGCAGGGTGAGGCGATCGTGGTGGCGTCTCCTGACTACCTGGAACGCCGGGGCATTCCGCGTGAGCCGCAAGACCTGATTCACCACGACTACCTGCGCGATTCGAGCGCGCCCGTGCGCCTGCAGTCAGGGCCTGGCCGCAAGCTGCGCCTGCAGTCGCTGCGGGCGGACGTGCCAGACGAAGAGGTGGACGCACCGGCGGTGCTGCAGTCCGTCAGTACCGAGCTGCTGATGCGCGCCGCTGTGGATGGGGCGGGCGTGGCTGTCACGTCGCGCCTGCTGGCCGAGGAGCACCTGGCCCGGGGCGAGCTGGTGCACATCTTGCCGGGCTGGATCTTTTCGCGTTACACGATCTATGCGGCGCTGCCCTCGGGCCGCATGCTGCCCGCGCGCACGCGGGTGTTTCTGGACTTCCTGGCCGAACACGTGCCCCGCGCCATGGCGGAAAAGTCCGGCCAGCTCAGTTGAGCTGTGCGAACCCGCTGATGATCGTGCCCTCGGGCTCGACCATCACCTGCCCATCAGGCATGGCAAAGCTGTTCTGCCGCCAGGCCTCGAACACGGTGACCGCCACGGCGTTGGACAAATTGAGGCTGCGCTGACCGGGCACCATGGGCAGGCGCAGGCGCTGCGCTGGTGGGAAGCTCTCGCGCAACTCGGGGGGCAGCCCCCGCGTTTCCGCGCCAAACACCAGCCAGTCGCCGGGCAGAAAGCAGGTGGAGTGCACGGGTTGCGAGCCGTGGGTGGTCATCGCAAACATCCGGGTCGGGTCCGGCTGGGTGTCCCGCAGAAAGGCCGTCCAGCCTGCATGGACCTGCACGCTGGCATATTCGTGGTAATCCAGCCCTGCACGACGCATCTGGCGGTCTTCCATCGAGAACCCCAGGGGCTCGATCAGGTGCAGCGAGCACCCGGTGTTGGCCGCCAGGCGAATCACATTGCCGGTGTTGGGCGGAATCTCGGGTTCGACGAGGACGATATGGAACATGACCGCCATTGTCATCGTTGGACCTGTGAGTTGAGCAACCGCTCGTAATCAAAAGTATCCCTTTAGTACCTGTTCGGTGTCTGTTCGGTGCCGGTTCGGTACCTGTCTGGCGCTTTTCAGTCCAGCCCCGTGCGCGCCAGCACAGCGACCGTGACGTGAGCCACGCCTGCCTCGCGCAGTGCCAAGGTGGCTGCATGCAGGGTGGCGCCCGTGGTCATCACGTCGTCGATCAGTACCACCCGCTGGCCACGCAGGCTGGCTGCGCGGGCGGGTTCCACGGCGAAGGCGCCGCGCAGATTGCGCAGCCGCTGCACCCGGGGCAGGCCGCTTTGGGCCTCGGTGGCGTGCAGGCGCAATAACGTGTGGCAGTCCGCCTTGGCACCAGCCAGTTGCCTTGCCAGAACGGCTGACTGGTTGAAGCCCCGCTCGCGCAGGCGCTCGGTGGACAGGGGGACTGCCAGCACCCGGTCGGCCGCCTCCAGTGCCGGCTCCATCCAGGGCGTGCTGCGCATCAGGGTGGCCAAGGCCCTGCCCCATCCCGGGTCGCCCCTGAACTTGAACTGCGCCAGAGCGTCGGCCCAGGGGTACGCGTAGTCTACGGCGGCAATGCAGGCGTCGAAGCTGGGCGGGTTCTGGAGGCAGGCGCCGCACACAGCAACCCCTTCGGGCACCCTCAGCGCGCAGCGCTGGCAACGCGTGGCAGGCTGGGCAAACCGCATCACACACGCATTGCAGACACGCTGGGACGGCCAGGCGTGGCACACGGCGCACTGGCTAGGCACTTTGTCCACCCAGGCGTGGAGGCGGCGTGAAATCCCTGGCAAACCCAAAAAGAGCATGAATCAATATACTCGCGCGTCCTTCTGCCCCGCCCATGTCCTCCGAGCGCCCCCCCACCATTGATCCTGTTGCCGCAGCCCGCTGGCATGCTGCGGCCCCGGCCGCGTCCCCCTGGCTGCACGAAGAGGTGGCGCGCCGCATGGAGGACCGGTTGCAGTGGATTCGCCAGGCACCCGCCTCCTGGTGCCATTGGGACCCAGTGCGTGGGGGTCTGCAGGCGCATGCCCTGGTGAGTGCTCGCTACCCGCAGGCGCGTTGCCAGGTGTATGAGACCAGCGCGCATTGCGAACCTGTGGCGAGGCAGGCATTGGCCAAGCCCTGGTGGAACCCCGCCCGCTGGGGTGCCGGGGCCTTGCAAATGGGGCCGCCGGCCGATGCCAGCGTGCAGATGTTGTGGTCCAACATGGCGCTGCACATGGCGGCCGACCCGCAAGACCTGATCGGCCGCTGGCACCGTGCCCTGGCGGTGGATGGCTATCTGATGTTCTCGTGTCTCGGACCGGACACCCTCCGTGAGCTGCACGGCGTGTATGCCGCCATGGGGTGGCCGCCCGCGGGCCATGCCTTCACCGACATGCATGACTGGGGAGACATGCTGGTGCACGCCGGTTTTGCAGAGCCGGTGATGGACATGGAGCGCATCACGCTCACCTTTGCCACGCCCGAGCGGCTGGTTCAAGAGCTGCGCGAGCTGGGTGCGAATTTGCATCCTGATCGCTTTCCCTCATTGCGCGCACGGCGCTGGCGCGACAAGCTCTACCAAGTGCTGTCCGAGCGTCTGGCCGATCCGGGCCAGGGAGGTCAGTTGGCACTGACTTTTGAAATCATCTATGGCCATGCCTTCAAGCCTGCACCCCGGGTGCGCGTCAGTTCCAGCAGTGCGGTGTCGCTGCAGGACATGCGCGCCATGTTGCGCAAGGGCGGCACTGAGAACTAACCTGTAACGGCGTGTCAATGACTTGGAACAAGGCACGCTACAATTCTTGGCTATTGAGATTTCGGGCATCTTCCCGCGCAATTTGGCAGGCTGTGCTTGTTGTGCCCAAGGCGCAACGTGTGCTGCAGCCGGCAGTCTTGTGAGCACTCACGGTGACGGGCTTGGTTTTTCGTTTTGCCACGGTGTCGGGTCAGCGCATTGACTGGCGTCTGGTTCGCAATTGTTCGGTCACGCCGACGCAATTGGGCTGGATGTATCTGTCGTTGTGTGTGGTGTCCCTGGGAATCGCGACATTCTTCTGGATGCTCGGCGCTCACCTGGTGATGCCCTTCGCCTGGCTCGAAATCGTGGCAGTAGGGATTGCATTCGCCATGTACGGTCGCCATGCGGCGGATGGCGAGAGGATTTCATTGCAGGGCTCACGCCTTGTGGTGGAGCTGGAGACAGCAGGCAGGCTGGAGCGCGCGGAGTTTGACCGGAGCCGGGTTCGCGTAGAGCCCAAGACGGGAGACCATTCGCTGATCACGCTGTCTGCACAGGGCCGTACGGTGGAGGTGGGGCGCTATGTGCGCCCAGAGCTCCGGCCGGCCTTGGCATCGGAGATCCGCATGGCCTTGCGCGCTGCCTGACCCCACGCAGGCGCGCGAAAGGGATTGGTTAAATTGAGGCTTAGAAGTAAGTGAGAACTATGAAGAGCATTTCCAACAAGCTGGCTTCTCTGCTGCTGATTGCCGGTGCATGGGTGGGCTCCGCAGCCCATGCCGTTCAGGACCTGCCTGGCGGCCCTGCAGTCAACCAGCTGAACCTGGCGCCGCCCGTCACCAAGATCGCAGAAGAGCAGCATTTTCTGCACTGGATGATGCTGATCATCTGCACGGTGATCTTTGTTGCAGTGTTCTCCGTGATGTTCTACTCGATCTGGAAGCATCGTCGCTCCAAGGGTGCGAAGGCTGCCAACTTCCACGAGTCGGTGACGGTTGAAGTGGTCTGGACCATTGTGCCGTTCATCATCGTGATCCTCATGGCCTTGCCCGCCACCAAGGTGTTGGTCGCCCAGAAGGACACCACCAACGCCGACCTCACGATCAAGACCACGGGCTACCAGTGGAAATGGGGCTATGACTACATCACCGGCGAAGGCGAAGGCTTGGCCTTCATCTCCACACTGGACAGCAGCCACCGTGTGATGTCTGACAGCGGCAACGTCAAGGACGCCCCCGCCAACTACCTGCTCAAGGTGGACAACCCCATGGTGGTCCCGGTCAACAAGAAGATCCGCATCATCACCACGGCCAACGACGTGATCCACGCCTTCATGGTGCCTGCCTTCGGCATCAAGCAGGACGCGATCCCTGGCTTTGTGCGTGACACCTGGTTCCGTGCCGAGAAGATCGGCGACTACTACGGGCAGTGCGCAGAACTGTGCGGCAAGGAACACGCCTACATGCCCATCCACGTGAAGGTGGTGTCCGCCGAGGACTACACCGCCTGGGTGGCCGAACAAAAGAAGAAGGCCGCAGCCAAGCTGGACGACCCCACGAAGGTGTGGGCGCTGGACGACATCCTCAAGCGCGGCGAGAAGGTGTATGCGGCCAACTGCGCTGCCTGCCACCAAGCCAACGGCAAGGGCGCTGGCCCCATCAAGCCACTCGACGGTGCTGCCGTGGTGCTGGATGCCGACCATGCCAAGCAGATCCAGGTCTTGCTCAAGGGCCAGAACAATGGCGCCATGCCTGCATGGGCGCAGCTGAGCGACACCGACATCGCCGCCGTGGTCACCTACACCAAGAACAACTGGTCCAACAAGACCGGCCAGCTGGTGCAGCCTGCTGAAGTTCTGGCCCTCCGTGGCAAGTAATCATCGCCCCATCGTATTGAGGAATTCACCATGAGCGCAGTACTCGACAACCACGGGCACGCTGGCGACCACGCACACGACGGCCACGACCACCATGGCCCCACCGGCTGGCGCCGCTGGGTGTTCGCCACCAACCACAAAGACATCGGTACGCTGTACCTGCTGTTCTCGTTCACCATGCTGATGGTCGGCGGCATCCTGGCGCTGCTGATCCGCGCCGAGCTGTTCCAGCCCGGCCTGCAACTGGTGAACCCGGAGCTGTTCAACCAGCTCACCACCATGCACGGCCTGATCATGGTGTTCGGCGCGATCATGCCGGCCTTCGTGGGCTTTGCGAACTGGATGATTCCGCTGCAGATCGGCGCCTCCGACATGGCCTTCGCGCGCATGAACAACTTCAGCTTCTGGCTGATGATTCCTGCCGCACTGATGCTGGTCAGCTCGTTCTTCATGCCCGGCGGCGCTCCCGCTGCCGGCTGGACGCTGTACGCACCGCTGACGCTGCAAATGGGTCCTTCCATGGATGCCGGCATCTTCGCGATGCACATCCTGGGTGCCTCGTCCATCATGGGCTCGATCAACATCATCGTGACCATCCTGAACATGCGCGCCCCTGGCATGACGCTGATGAAGATGCCCATGTTCGCCTGGACCTGGCTCATCACCGCCTATCTGCTGATTGCCGTGATGCCTGTGCTGGCCGGCGCGATCACCATGACGCTGACGGACCGTCACTTCGGCACCAGCTTCTTCAACCCCGCCGGTGGCGGTGACCCGGTGATGTACCAGCACATCTTCTGGTTCTTCGGTCACCCCGAGGTGTACATCATGATCTTGCCGGCTTTCGGCATCATCAGCCAGATCGTGCCCGCATTCAGCCGCAAGAAGCTGTTCGGCTATGCCTCCATGGTGTACGCCACTTCGTCCATCGCCATCCTGTCGTTCATCGTGTGGGCCCACCACATGTTCACGACCGGCATGCCTGTGACGGGCCAGCTGTTCTTTATGTACGCCACGATGCTGATCTCCGTGCCTACGGCCGTGAAGATCTTCAACTGGATCGCCACCATGTGGCGCGGTTCGATGACGTTTGAAACCCCCATGCTGTTTGCCGTGGGCTTCATCTTCGTGTTCACCATGGGTGGTTTCACTGGCCTGATCCTGGCCATGGCCCCCATCGACATCCAGCTGCAAGACACCTATTACGTGGTGGCCCACTTCCACTACGTGCTCGTGGCCGGTTCGCTGTTCTCCATGTTTGCTGGCGTGTACTACTGGCTGCCCAAGTGGACCGGCGTGATGTATTCCGAAACCCGTGGCCAGATCCACTTCTGGGGCTCGCTGATCACGTTCAACATCACCTTCTTCCCGATGCACTTCCTGGGGCTGGCTGGCATGCCCCGTCGTTATGCCGACTACCCCATGCAGTTCGCTGACTTCAACGCGATTGCCTCGGTGGGCGCGTTTGGCTTCGGTCTGATGCAGGTGTACTTCTTCCTGGCTGTGGTGTTGCCTGCCATGCGCGGTAACGGCGCCAAGGCCCCTGCCAAGCCATGGGACGGTGCCGAGGGCCTGGAGTGGGAAGTTCCTTCCCCCGCGCCTTTCCACACGTTTGAGAATCCTCCCAAGCTGGACGCCACTGCAACCCGCGTGATTGGCTGAACACCATGTCCATGACCCCCGAGCAAAAGAAGAACAACCTGCGGCTGGCGCTGATCCTGGCGTCCGTGGCGGTGGTGTTCTTTGTCGGGTTCATGGTCAAGGTGGTCTTGCTGTCCCGCTGAGCCACCGGCTTACCCCATGAGCCTGCACCGCGAAAACGCCAAGATGGTCGGCAAGCTGGTCGTGATTGCGGCCGGCATGTTCGCCTTCGGCTACGTGCTGATCCCCATCTACAAGCACATCTGCGAAGTGACGGGCATCAACATCCTGTCGCTGTCGGAGCGGCAGGTGCCCGGCAACGGTGTGGCCGGCAAGGATGTGCGCGTTCCCGCCAACACCCAGGTGGACAAGTCGCGCACCATCACGGTGGAGTTCGACGCGAACTCGCGCGGTCCGTGGGACTTCAAGCCGGCGCAGCGTTCCGTGCAGGTGCACCCTGGTGAGCTGACGACGGTGATGTACGAGTTCCAGAACGTGCAGAACCGCCGCATGGCCGCCCAGGCCATTCCCAGTTACGCGCCCCGGCAGGCCGCTGCGCATTTCAACAAGCTGGAATGCTTTTGCTTCAATCAGTACACCCTGGAGCCTGGTGAAAAGAAAACATGGCCCGTAGCGTTCGTGATTGATCCGAAACTGTCCAAAGACGTCACCACGATCACGCTGTCGTACACCTTCTTTGAAGTGGGCGGCAAGACACCCGCAGCCCCCGAATCAACGGCTGCTACCGTTGTGCCGGGTGCCAATGCGGCGGCCTTGCAAGGAGCGGGCTCATGAGCGCGCCTCTCGGGCCATCGGCAGACGTGAAGCCGTCGCAACGCAAAGGCTCGTTGCTGCGCACGGTGCGCGCGGTGGCATGGTCGCTGATTGGCTTGCGCAAAGGCAGCGAGTACCAGCAAGATGTCGAAAAACTCAACCCGATCCACATCATCGTGGTGGGGTTGATGGCGGTTTTTTTGCTGGTGATGGGCCTGATCGGGCTGGTGAACTGGGTCGTGTGAGTGTGTTGGCTGGTTTGTGCGAACAAATACTGAAAACAAAGATTTTGAGAATCAGGAGCTGAAATGAGTGCATCAACCCACGGCGGAACCCCGTACTACTATGTGCCCGCCGAGTCTCGCCACCCGGTGATGGCCGCGGCCGGTCTGTTCTTTGTGATCCTGGGCGCTGGCCAGTGGATCAATGGTCACGACTGGGGCAAATATTCGCTGGCCGTGGGGCTGGTGTGGTGGCTGTTCACGCTGTACCAGTGGTTTGGCGATGCAGTGCGCGAGAGCGAAGGCGGCCTGTACGGTCACAAGATCGATCTGTCGTACCGCTGGAGCATGAGCTGGTTCATCTTCTCCGAGGTGATGTTCTTTGGAGCGTTCTTCACCGCCCTGTGGTGGGCGCGCTCCCACTCGGTCCCCGCGCTGGGCAGCCTGGACAACGCGCTGCTGTGGCCCGACTTCAAGGCCGTCTGGCCCAGCATGGCTGCCGGTGTCACGGCATCGCCCGCCGGCATCATCGAGCCCTTCCAAACCGTAGGCCCCTTCTGGCTGCCCACGATCAACACCGCGCTGCTGTTGACCTCGGGCGTGACGCTGACCATTGCCCACCACGCCCTGCGTGAAAACCAACGTGGCAAGACCATCGGCTTCATGTGGGCCACGGTGCTGCTGGGCTTCGTGTTCCTGCTGGTGCAGGGTTACGAGTACTACCACCTCTACACCGACCTGAACCTCAAGCTCAGTTCGGGTGTGTTTGGTTCCACGTTCTTTATGCTCACCGGGTTCCACGGCTTCCACGTGTTCCTGGGTATGCTGATGCTGCTGGTGATCACGCTGCGCCTGCAAAAGGGCCACTTCACGGCCGACAAGCACTTTGGCTTTGAAGGTGCTGCCTGGTACTGGCACTTTGTGGACGTGGTGTGGCTGGGCCTGTACGTGCTGGTCTACTGGATGTAAGCCAGGTCCGGACGCCATCAAAAAAAGCGCCTCGCGGCGCTTTTTTTGTTCTACCGCTCGGTGGTGCGGGGCAGTAGTGGCCTGTGATGGGCGCAGGTTCTCCGGTTGGTGTGTCAAGCCCCAGGGTCAACGGGTGGCGGGCAGCCCGGTGGGCTGGATGTATCCCAGCTGCCAGGCCACCAGAATGCACAAGAACAGCACGATGGACAGCCCCACACGCACCGCCAGCGCCTTGGCCATGTGGTTGCCCTTGCTCTTGTCGTCGCGTCCGTTGCGCATCATGAAGAACAGGGCGGATGCCAGGCTGGCCAAAATGGCGATGAACGCCAGCACTACGAGGTATTTCATGGAGCGTATTATCCTGTGACCCCCCTTCGCCGTCCTGCGGGCCTGCGTTTTTGGCTCATTACCCTGGCTGCCGTGGTGGGCATGCTGGTCACCGCCTCTTTGGGACGTTGGCAGTTGTCGCGCGCCGCCCAGAAAGAGTCGCTGCAGGCGATGCTGGATGCGCGGGCCAGCCAGCCGGCCATAGACGGGCGTACGCTGACGGACGCGACTAGCGCGACGCCCGAGGCGCAACAAGCCCTCGTACACCGTGCTGTTGTGCTGCAGGGGCGCTGGCTGCCTGAGCACACGGTGTATCTGGACAACCGGCAGATGCAGGGGCGCCCTGGGTTTTTTGTGCTCACGCCACTGCAGCTTTCTGGTGGGGGCGCTGGAGTGGTGCTGGTGCAGCGCGGATGGGTGGCTCGGAATTTTCAGGACCGTACCCAGCTGCCTTCCGTGACCACGCCGGCGGATGCCGAGGTGCGCATTCAAGGTCGTGTGGCCTTGTCGCCCTCGCGGCTGTACGAATTCCAAGGGGGCGATAGTGCACAGGGGTCTTCCCGCATCCGGCAAAATCTGGACTTGGCAGCGTTCCGCACCGAGACCGGTCTGGCGCTCGCCCCCCTCACGGTGTTGCAGACGGGCCCAGTGGGCGACGCGGGCGATGGCCTGCTGCGCGACTGGCCTGTGGTCGGCGCAGGTGTCGAAAAACACTACGGTTACGCATTTCAATGGTTCGGGCTCTGTGGCCTGATAGCACTGCTTTATGTCTGGTTCCAAATCGTCCGACGGTTCATTCGCCCGCGCAGCCAGCCTGCCGCCTGACTCACAGGCGGGTGCCCGTGCGGAGCACCCGCTGGGGCTGACCGTACACACCTTGCCCGAGGCGGGGGAGGCCGTCGCAACCGCTCAGCGTGCGCGCCATGGGCGCTGGAAGATGCTGGGCGTGCTCCTGATCTGCGCCGCGCCAGTGGTCGCCTCGTACTTCACCTACTACGTGATCCGCCCGGAGGGTCGGCGCGTTTATGGCGAGCTGATCAACCCCCAGCGCACCGTGCCTGCGCTCACCGCCTCCACGCTTGATGGCGGGGCCAAGCGGCTGGAGTCGCTCAAAGGCCAATGGCTGCTGGTGAGTGTGGCCGGGGGCGATTGCGATCCGGCCTGCCAGAAGCACCTGTACCTGCAGCGCCAGCTGCGCGAGAGCCTGGGCAAAGAGAAAGACCGGGTGGACTGGGTCTGGCTGATCAACGACAACGCCTTGCCTCCAGCCGCCCTCACCCCCGCCCTGCAGCAAGCCACTGTCTTGCGGGTCGATCCCAGTGCCCTCAAGGCATGGCTGGAGCCGGCCCCGGGCCAGCAACTGGCAGACCACCTCTATGTGGTGGACCCGATGGGCAACTGGATGATGCGTTTTCCGGCGGCCATGGACACCAGTGGCGCCGCCAAGGCCAAGCGGGACCTGGAGCGGCTGCTGCGCGCTTCTTCTTCGTGGGACGAGCCGGGGCGGCCGGTCAAGCCATGACCGATACCCAACCGCTGTACGACCTGGCCCCAGTGTTCGAGCTGATGCTGCTCGGCCTGGTGATTGCGCTGGGGCCGCTGGTCTGGGTGTGGGCGCGCAATCGCCGCAGCACGCCCATGCGGCGCTTGCAGGCGCTCACGGTGCTCACGCTGTTCCTCACGTTTGATCTGGTGCTGTTCGGCGCCTTCACACGCTTGACCGATTCGGGCCTGGGTTGTCCCGACTGGCCCGGCTGTTATGGCAGCGCCAGCCCGGTGGGTGCCCGCGCCGAGATTGCGGCCGCCCAGGAGGCCATGCCGACCGGCCCCGTGACGCACGGCAAGGCCTGGATCGAGATGATCCACCGTTACTTGGCCACAGGTGTGGGGGTGCTGATCATTGTGATCACTGTGTCGTCCTGGGTACAGCAACGGCGTGCCCGGCGCGATGGCGGACAGCAGGCGCCTCCGCTCAGCCCCTGGTGGCCCACGGTGACCTTGTTGTGGGTGTGCCTGCAGGGTGCGTTCGGCGCACTCACGGTGACCATGAAACTCTTTCCTGCCATCGTCACCCTGCATCTGATCGGTGGCCTGGTGCTGCTGGCCATGCTGTGTGTGCAGGCCGTGCGCCATACCCACAGTGCCCAGGGGCGCTCACCGGTGACCTTATCCCCCGTGCTGCGCTGGGGGCTGGTACTGACAACGCTGCTGTTGGCCCTGCAGGTGGTGCTGGGGGGCTGGGTCAGCACCAACTATGCGGTGCTGGCATGCACCACCTTCCCCACCTGCCAGGGCAGCTGGTGGCCCGCCATGGACTTTGCGCAGGGCTTCCAGATCTGGCGCAAGCTGGGCATGTTGCAAGACGGTAGCCACATCAGCTTTGCTGCGCTCACCGCCATTCATTACGTGCACCGCCTGATGGCCTATGTGGTGCTGCTGGCACTGGGCCTGGTGGCCTGGCGCTTCCATCGCAATGGCGTGTTGCCCACGCAGGCCCGGTGGATTGGCTGTCTGGCCTTGCTGCAGCTGGTGACGGGTTTGTCCAACGTGGTGCTGGACTGGCCCCTGGTGGCCGCGGTGTTGCATACCGGCGGCGCCGCTGCCCTGGTGGTGGTGCTGACCTGGTCCTTGGTGTCCAGCCGCGCGGCACCTGCGCCCCGAGAGTTTTCCGCGCCCACGGGCGCATCGAGAGTATCTGCATGAGTGTTGCCCCCTCCGCCGTTGCTGCGCCGCCCTCGCGGTTCCAGCAGTTTTATGCGCTGACCAAGCCCCGCGTGGTGCAGCTCATCGTCTTTTGTGCGCTGATTGGCATGGTGCTGGCCGTGCCCGGCCTGCCCAACGCTGCGCAACTGGCCCACATGGCGCTGGCGTGCCTGGGCGTGTGGCTGGTGGCCGGTGCTGCGGCCGCATTCAATTGCATCGTCGAGCAGGGTATCGACGCCAAGATGAAGCGCACCGCCTGGCGCCCGACGGCCAAGGGCGAGCTGTCCAACGCGCAGACGCTGCTGTTCTCAGCCGCCCTCTGTGCCGTAGGCTCCGTGCTGCTGTACGTCTGGATCAACCCGCTGACCATGTGGCTCACCTTTGCCACCTTTGTGGGTTATGCGGTGGTCTACACCGTGATCCTCAAGCCCCTCACGCCCCAGAACATCGTGATCGGCGGCGCCTCCGGGGCCATGCCACCAGTGTTGGGCTGGGCAGCCATGACCAACGATGTGGGGCCCGAGGCGCTCATCCTCTTCCTCATCATCTTTTTGTGGACGCCGCCGCATTTCTGGGCGCTGGCCTTGTACCGGGTGGAGGACTACCGCAAGTCCGGCCTGCCCATGCTGCCCGTCACGCACGGCAACGAGTTCACGCGGTTGCAGGTGTTCCTGTACACGCTGATCTTGCTGGCCGGGTGCATGATGCCGTTCATCTACGGCATGAGTTCATGGATCTATCTGGCTGCCGCTGTGCTGCTCAGCCTCGGTTTCTGCGGGTACGCGTTCGCGCTATGGCGCAATTATTCGGACGCTCTGGCCCGCAAGACCTTCCGCTTCTCCCTTATCCACCTGAGCGTGCTGTTTGCGGCACTGCTGGTGGACCACTATGTGCTGTGATGATCTCCATGCAGAAACGAAACGCTCTTCAATTGATAGCGGCTGGTGCAATATCCATATGCGCTACAGGCCTCCTGGGTGCATGTTCCGAGAAAAAGGCCGAATTCCGGGGCGTGGACGTCACCGGTGCTGAGTACGCCCGCGACATTCCACTGACCGACCACAACGGCCAGCCACGCCACATCAAGGACTTTGCCGGCAAAGTGGTGGTGGTGTTCTTCGGCTACACCCAGTGCCCCGACGTGTGTCCCACGTCGATGCAGGAGCTGGCCGAGGTCAAGCAGATGCTGGGCAAGGACGCAGGTCGTCTGCAGGGCATTTTTGTGACGGTGGACCCGGAGCGCGACACGCCCGAAGTGCTCAAGGCCTACATGGCCAATTTCGACCCGAGCTTCTTGGCGCTGTACGGCACACCCGAGCAGCTGGCCGCCGTCGCCAAGGACTTCAAGATCTATTACAAGAAAGTCGATGGCAAGACGCCCACCAGCTACACCATGGACCACTCTGCAGGTAGCTACGTGTACGACCCCGCAGGGCGCCTGCGGGTCTACAACCGCTATGGCAGCGGCGCACAGGCCCTGGCGGCCGATGTGAAGGTGTTGTTGGCCGAGGCCGGGGGCTGAGCCCCTCCAGCCCCTGAGTGACCCGGGGCCTGTCCCAGGCCGCCGTTATGCGAGGCACTGTGCGGCCCCGCATGAGCTGATGCTCTTGGGCCTTATTCGGCCTTGATGCCCCGCATCGCAATCACGCCGCCCAGCAGATTGGTGTCGGCCTTGATGCGGTTCGCCAGGCCTTCGGGAGACGAGCCCACCGTCTGCCACCCTTGCTGGAAGAGCTTGCTGCGCACGTCCTCGCTGCGGGCGATTTCGCTGAGCAGCGCGGCCAGCTTGGCCTGGATGGGCTTGGGCATGGTGGAGGGCGCTGCGAAGGCGTTCCAGATCTCCAGGTTGAAGTTGCTGATACCAGCCTCTGCCAGGCTCGGCACATCGGGGGCCAGCGGGCTGCGTCCGGACGAGGTCACGCCGATCGCGCGCAGCTTGCCCGCACGCACCTGGGCCTGGGCCAGCGCCGGGGGCAGCAGCGCCATCTGCAGCTGGCCGCCCAGCATCGCGTTGGCCACCTGCGGATAGCCGGGGTAGGGCACATGCACGGGGTTGATGTTGCTGCGCGCCTTGAGCAGTTCGGTGCCGATGTGGCCCACGGTGCCCACGCCGGGCGTGCCATAGCTCCACTTGTCGCCCCCGTTGCGTGCGGCCACGAAGAAGTCCCGCGCAGTGCCGTTGGCAGCCACGCCGGGCTGGTTGACGGGGGCCGTGAGGATCAGCGGCGAGGTGCCGATCAGGCTCAGTGGTGCCAGGTCCTTGATCGGGTCATACGGAACGGCCGGGTTCAGCAGCTTGGCAATCGTCATGTTGCCGTTGATCATCAGCCCGATGGTGTGATCGTCACGGGCCTTGGCCACAGCGTCGGCGCCGATGTTGCCGCCTGCGCCCACCTTGTTGTCCACGATCACGGGCTGGCCCAAGGCCTTGGAAAGGGGCTCCGAGAACGTGCGCGCCGTCAGGTCCGGTGACGAACCGGCTGGAAAGCCCACAATGATCTTCAGCGGCTTGGTCGGCCAGGCCAGTGGCGCGGGCGCCGTAGCGGCAGCCTTGCCGGCGCTTTGCGCCAGCGCCCACGGGGACGCGGCAGCCAGGGCGATCAACAGCGAAGCACGGCGGGAAACACGGCCGGTAAAGGCGGGACGTGAGGGCATGGGGTGCAATCTCCTTGAAGGTTATTCGGGGGCCCAAACGACGCGGGGCCCCAGAACTGGGGCCCCACGAGGCAACTTCTGCAGCCGGGGATATTAACCCCGCTGCCCGGCCCGGTCAGGCGTATTCGGCCAGAGCCTTTTTCATCTTCTTCATGGCGGCCACTTCGATCTGGCGAATGCGCTCGGCGCTCACGCCGTACACGGCGGCCAGGTCGTGCAGCGTCATGCCGCCGCTGCCATCGTCGTTGACCTTGAGCCAGCGCTCTTCCACAATGCGTCGGCTGCGGTCGTCCAGGCTGGCCAGGGCGTTGGCAATGCCGTCGGTGGCCAAGGCGTCGCGCTGGCGCGACTCGATCATGGCGGTGGGTTCGTGCGATGCGTCGGCCAGGTAGGCAATGGGGCCAAACGCCTGCTCGCCGTCATCGGCCGGGGCCGGGTCCAGCAGCACATCACCACCCGCCATGCGGGTTTCCATCTCGATGACTTCTTCGCGCTTCACGTTGAGCTGCGCAGCCACGGCGTCGATCTCATGGTCTGACAGGGTGTCACGGTGCGTAGCGACATCGGCGGCCGAGGCGTCGGCCTTGAAGCCCTGCTTCATGGAGCGCAGGTTGAAGAACAGCTTGCGCTGTGCCTTGGTGGTGGCCACCTTGACCATGCGCCAGTTCTTCAGGATGTATTCGTGAATCTCGGCCTTGATCCAGTGCATGGCGTAGCTCACCAGGCGCACACCCTGGTCGGGGTCAAAGCGCTTGACGGCCTTCATCAGGCCCACATTGCCTTCCTGGATCAGGTCGCCATGGGGCAGGCCGTACCCGAGGTACTGGCGTGCAATCGAGACCACCAGACGCAGGTGCGACATCACCAGCCGGCCGGCGGCATCCAGATCGTTGTTGTCCTTGAGTTGGCGTGCGTAGGTCTGCTCTTCTTCGTGCGTGAGCAGGGGCAGGCGGTTGACGGCCGAAATATAGGCGTCCAGGTTGCCCAAGGGGGGCACCAGCGCCCAGGGATTGGCGGGTGCCAGAGACATCGTCGCGGTTCCAGATTGAATGTTCATTCCGGGAATCCTTTCCTCTAAGCCATCATATTAGCACTCTCTCTGATTGAGTGCTAAGCCCGGAGTTCCCGTCGGGTTGCTCCTTGATACCGTTTGACATCTCTGAGTCAAATTGGCATCAAGTGCTGGTACAGCATGCCTTTGAAGCTATCAAAAGCATAGTAATCTACTCTCCATGAGTCGCCTTCAAACGATCAGGTCCACCTGCTGCACCGTGCCCACGCTGCCGTCTTCCCGCAGGTAGGCGCTGGTGGAGCGCACGGTGCCCAGGCTGGCGTTGTCGGCGGTGCGCAGGGCAAAGGGGGTGGCGATGGCGTGGGTGGAGAGTGCGCCCACGCCCACGTCGGCCAGGGTGCGCAGGTTCCCAGCCCCCTCGGTGCCCTCCGCCGAGGGAGTCCACACCTGGAGCTGCTGAAAGACCGGGTCGGCCTCGTCAATCCAGCCGTTGCCGTCGCTGTCATAGGCGGCCAGCTCGGCAAAGCCGTTGCCGGTGCCGGGGCCGAACAGCTCCCGGCCGTTGTCGATGCGGCCGTTGTGGTTCAGGTCCAGGGCGAGGTAGCCCCGGTTGCCTGCGAGCAGGGGCACTTTGTCGGTCTGGCCGTCACTGTCCAGGTCAAACGCGAAGCGCAGGTCCTGCAACTGTGCGGCCGAGCCGTCGAAGTTGATGACCAGCGGGTCGACCACCGCGGCGTCGCCCAGGCGGAGGCTGAATGACGATTCCTGGCGGTAACTTCGCTGCATGTCCAGCTGCAGGCTGAAGCGGATTTCCTGCCCGTCGGCAGTGCGCACCATGCCCTGGGCGGTGAATTGGGTGCTTTCGGTTTCTACGACCACTTCGCGTTGCTCTACCAGCAGGCCCCACCCGGCACGCGGGCGGCCTGCCTCGGCCGCAGGCGTGGTGGCCGGGCGGCTCGTGGGCAAGAAGGGTGGGGACGGTACGGGTTCCGTCTGGCCGGTGTACACCCGCACCTGCACGCCCGTCATGCGGGCAATCAGGTCGCGGATCATGGCCAGCTGGGGTGTCAGTCCGTCGTCCGGGCTGCTGTCTGTAGCGGTGGCCGTGGCCGCGTCGGCTTCCTGTGCAGCGCGGGCCAGGCGTGCTGCGCTGGAAATTTGTACGGCGGGTGCCGCCCGGCTAGGGCCAGGGGCGCTGATGGGGCGGCGGTCGCCCACCCAGGCCTCCATGCGGCTGCTTTGGGTGTGCATGCGGCTGGCCGCATGCTGGGCCTGCATCTGCAGTGCGGACGATTCAATCTTCATGGGACACCTCCACGGTTTCCACACAGAGATATCGACGCCACAACACGGGAACTTGAACGGCGCCAAGCCCGTTTCCATTCGTCGCTGGTGCCCCGTGGCGGGCGCGGTGGCGTCTCAGCCTCCCTATACGCCCTGCCGCACCCGGCTTTCAAAGTCTTTCAGCGTGAGCGGGCGGCCAAACAGGTAGCCCTGAAAGGCCTGGCAGCCGTGCGCCAGCAGAAACTGGTGGTGGGCGGTGGTCTCCACCCCTTCAGCAATTACGGACAGGCCCAGGCTGCCGGCCAGCGCGATGATGGAGCGGGCGATGGCGGCGTCGCTGGCGTCCAGCAGCACGTCGCGCACAAAACCCTGGTCGATCTTGATCTGGTCCAGTGGCAGGCGCTTGAGGTAGCTGAGCGACGAGTACCCCGTGCCAAAGTCGTCCAGCGAAAACCCCAGGCCGTGGGCCTTGAGGGCGCGCATGGTGGCGATCACGCTGTCCACGTTGTCCAGCAGCAGGCTTTCGGTCAGCTCCAGCTTGATCTGTGCCGGGTTGGCGCCGGTCTGCCGCACCAGCGCCAGCACCTGGGCCACAAAGTCGTCCTGCAGGAATTGGCGCGCGCTCACGTTGATGGCCAGGCTCAGGTGTGCAAACAGCGGGTCTTGCTGCCAGCGGGCCTGCTGGCGCAGGGCGGTTTCCATGACCCATTGCCCCAGTGGCAGGATCAGGCCCGACTCCTCGGCCAGCGGGATGAACTCTGACGGTGGCACCATGCCCTGCACCGGGTGCTGCCAGCGCACCAGGGCCTCTGCGCCGGTCACGCGCCCCTGGCTGTCCACCTGCGGCTGGTACAGCAGCAGGAACTGGGAGCGCCGCAGGCCGTTGTGCAGCTCGGTCTCCAGCAGGGCGCGGCGGTTCACGGCCTGCTGCATGTCGGGGTCAAAAAAGCGCAGTGTGTTGCGCCCGTCGTCCTTGGCACGGTACATGGCCATGTCGGCCTGCTTAAGCACTTCGTCCACCGAGTCGCGCTGGTGATTGAGCAGGGTCACGCCGATGCTGGCGGTGAAGTGGTGTTCGTGCCCCGCCAGCTCGTAGGGCTGGCGCAATTGCGCCAGGATCAGCTCGCCCAGCGTGCGCGCCTGCGCGGCGGCCTCGGGGGCGTCGCTGCTCAGGTTCTGCAGCACCACCACAAACTCGTCGCCCCCCAAGCGGGCCACGGTGTCCTGCTCGCGCACGCAGCTGCGCAGGCGCTGGGCCACGTCCTTGAGCAGCAGGTCACCTACCTCGTGGCCCCGGGTGTCGTTCAGGGTCTTGAAGTTGTCCAAGTCCACAAACAGCACGGCCGTGGTCAGGCCTGATCGGGCTCCGTTGACCAGCACCTGCTGCAGCCGGTCCACCAGCAGGCGGCGGTTGGGCAGCTGGGTGAGCGCGTCGTAGAACGCCAGGTAGCGGGCCTCGTCCTCAGCGGCCTTGCGGCCCGAGATGTCGATGTCGATGCAGAACATCTCGGGCGGGTGGCCTAGTACCTGGATGTAGGCATGGCTGGAGAACACATGCACTGGCGTGCCATCCTTGCGCTGCAGCTGCAGCTCGCCCGCCGGGATCACCTCGCCGGTGGCGAACATGTGCTGCATGTGCGCTCGTACGTCGTTGCGCATGGGCGGGGGGATGATGAGGTCGAGCAGATTGGCACCGATGGCCTCCTCGGCGGTGTAGCCGTACAGCTGTTCGGACGCCTGGTTCCAGTAGCTGGTGGTGCCGTCCTGCAGGTAGCCCTGTACCGAGATGGACGGAATATTGCGCAGCAGCGAGCGAAAACGCAGCTCGGACTCGCGCAGCGCACTTTCTGCCTGCTTGCGCTTGGTGATGTCGCGGGCCAGAAACACCACGGCCGCCTGGTCGCCCACCTGCACGCCCAGGGGCTGGGTGCGCCCCTCAAACTGGCGCAGCCCTGACAGGGTCTGCATTTCATATTCCACGCTGTGGGTCTGGCCAGACTGCAGCGTGTCCCGGATGAGCTGCATGAACCGTTCGGCCTGCTCGGCGGGCAGCACGTCGTGCAGCCGCTGGCCCACCAGCACCGGGGCGCTGGCCACCAGGGCGGAGTCGTTGGGGGACAGCACCTCGACATACCGGCCCTGGGCATCCAGCACCAGCAGCACATCAGGAATGGCCTGTGTGATGGCATGCAGGCGCGCGGCCGTGCCGGTCAGCGCGCGTTCGGTGGCCATGCGCTGCTCCACGTCGTGCAGCAACAGGCCCAGCACCACGGTGGCGGGGGTGAAGGTCAGCAGATAGGGCAGGGCCAGCGTCTGGTTGATGCGCTGCACGGCCTCGGCGGGCAGCAGCTGAAACAGCGCGATCACCGCCGTGTGCAGCAGCAGCCCGAACAGTGCCAGGGTGACGGGCTCCACACCCAGCCGCCCCCGGGCGCGGCCCTCGCGGTACACCAGCCCCATGGCAGTGCACAGCCCGATCACCATCAGCCCCACCTCGGCCCCGGCGCCCCCCAACCACAGGCGGCCCGTGGCCGCCATCAGCGCCGCGATGCCCGCCACCAGCGGGCCGCCAAACAGGCCGGCCATGCTCAGCACCACCGACCGTGCATCAAAGATCACACCCGGCATCAGCACCACCGGGGTGAGCATGCCCACCACGCAGATGCCGCCGAAGATCAGTCCCGAAAAGACCTGGCCCACCCACGGGTGCTGGCGCCAGACGCGGATGTTGAACCCGTGCAGAAAGCACAGCGCCAGTAGCAGCGCAACGCCTTTGACCAGCTCAATGAACATGGGCCTCCGTGCTTTCCAAGGGGAAAGCCCATGATGGAGGAAACGTTGCGATCCGTAAACGTGTAAATGGCCCCGGATGGGGCCATTTCTAAGGAGAAGGCTGTGCCGCTGAGGCTCAGCTCAGCAAGGCCTGGGCAAATTCGCGGGCGTTGAAGGTTTCCAGGTCTTCGAGCTTTTCGCCCACACCGATGAAGTACACCGGGATGGGGCGCTCCTGCGCGATGGCGGCCAGCACGCCGCCCTTGGCCGTGCCATCGAGCTTGGTGACGATCAGGCCGGTGAGCTGCAGCGCGTCGTCAAACGCGCGCACCTGGGCCAGGGCGTTCTGGCCGGTGTTGCCGTCGATCACCAGCAGCACCTCGTGCGGGGCCGTGGCATCGGCCTTGGTGACCACGCGGCGGATCTTCTTCAGCTCTTCCATCAGGTGCAGTTGCGTGGGCAGGCGGCCGGCAGTGTCCACCAGCACCACGTCCTTGCCGCGCGCCTTGCCGGCGGTCACGGCATCAAAGCTCACGGCAGCGGGGTCACCGCCTTCCTGGCTCACGATCTCGACCGTGTTGCGGTCAGCCCACACACCGAGCTGCTCGCGCGCAGCGGCACGGAAGGTGTCGGCGGCGGCCAGCAGCACGGCGGCACCTTCGTCTGCCAGATGTTTGGTGAGCTTGCCGATCGAAGTGGTCTTGCCCGCACCGTTCACGCCGGCCACCATGATCACGGTGGGGGTGTGCTCGCCAATCACCAGGGCTTTTTCGAGCGGGCGCAACAGGTCGGCCAGTGCATCGGCCAGCAGGCCTTTGACGGCCGCAGGGTCGGTGGTCTTGCTGTCCTTCACACGGCGCTTGAGGTCCGTTAACAGGTGGGTAGTGGCTTTCACGCCGGTGTCGGCCATCAGCAGGGCCTCTTCCAGCTCCTCGTACAGCGCGTCATCGATCTGCGTGCCGGTGAAGACGGTGGCAATGCTGCTACCGGTCTTGCGCAGGCCAGCCTTGAGGCGGTCGAGCCAGCCTTTGCGCTCGGGCGCCGGGGCGGGGGGCGCAGCCGAGGCCGCAGGTGCCGCCACGGGCGCAGGCGGTGGCGTGATGGGCGCGGGCGGAGTCACCGGCGCGGGGGCGGCAACAGGAACCGGGGGCGCGACGGGGGGGAATGCTGGGCTTGTGGCCACTGGACCAGCGGCCGGTACGGTAACTGCAGGCGCGGCAGGGGGCGGTGTGACGATCGGCGCCACCGGTGGCACGGCTACGGGCGCCGGAGCGGGCTCGATGGCGGGCGCGGGTGCTGCGGGGGGCGGCGCAGCGGGCTCGGGCGCTTTGCTGCCAAACGGATTGCGCAGCCAGCCAAAACCGCCCGGGGCGGGCGCCGCCACGGGCGCGGGTGCGACTGGCGCAGGGGCGGTAGGGGGCGCCACGGCCGGCGTGGCGGGTGAGGGCGGCGCTACGGGCGCCTCCACGGCGGGCGCCGGTGCGCCTACCGGCTGGGCCGGGGCGGGCGCATCGGTGGGGGCGGGCGAAGGAGCGGGCTTTTTCTTGAAAAAACTGAACATTGGCGGGTTCTTAGAATCTCCCCATTCTATGAAACGCGCTTTCACCCTTCTGGGCCTGCTGGCCTGCCTCTCGTCCGGGGCTGCCTTTGCGGCCACCACCCCGGTGTCTCAACCCTCCAGCGCGCCGTCTGCCACGGCCTCAGGTGCGCAGCAGTTCACGCTAAAGAACGGCATGCAGCTCATCGTGCAGCCTGACCGCCGCGCGCCGACGGCGGTGCACATGGTCTGGGTGCGTGTGGGCTCGATGGACGAGGTGGACGGCACCTCGGGCGTGGCCCATGCGCTGGAGCACATGATGTTCAAGGGCACCAAGACCTTGCCGCCGGGCGAGTTCTCGCGCCGCGTGGCGGCGCTGGGCGGGCGGGAGAACGCATTCACCAGCCGCGACTACACCGGCTACTACCAGCAGATCCCGTCCAACCGGCTGGAGGACGTGATGAAGCTCGAATCGGACCGGTTTGCCAACAACCACTGGCCCGACGAGGAGTTCAAGAAAGAGATCGAGGTCGTCAAGGAAGAGCGGCGTCTGCGCACCGAAGACCAGCCCCGCGCCGTACTGGCCGAACAGCTGTTTGCTGCCACCTTCAACGCGTCGCCCTACCGCCGCCCCATCGTGGGCTGGATGAGCGACCTGGACGCGATGACGCCTGAGGACGTGCGCGCCTTCCACCGCCAGTGGTACACCCCCACCAACGCCGCCGTCGTGGTGGCAGGTGATGTGGATGTGGCCCAGGTGCGTGCCCTGGCCGAGAAGTACTACGGCAGCCTGCCCGTGCACGCGCTGCCCGCGCGCAAGCCGCGCACCGAGCCCGAGCAGAAGGGCCTGCGCCGCATCGCCGTCAAGGCCCCGGCCGAGCAGGCCTATGTGGCCCTGGCCTTCCGCGCGCCCAGCCTGGACCGCGTGGACAACCTTACCGACGAAGACCGCGACGCCCTCGCGCTGATGGTGCTGTCGGCCGTATTCAACGGCTACGACGGTGCCCGGCTGGACCGCGCACTGACACAGGGCCCCAACCGCGTGGCCGACAGCGCCAGCAGCTCCGCCATGGTGACGGGGCGCGGCCCCAGCCTGTTCATGCTCAGCGGCGTGCCCGCTGCGGGCAAGACGGCCCAGCAGGTCGAAGACGCGCTGCGCGCCGAGGTGACCCGGGTGGCGAAGGAGGGGGTGAGTGAGGCCGAGCTGAACCGCGTCAAGACGCAATGGATCGCCTCCACCGTGTACGAGCGCGACTCGGTGATGAGCCAGGCGCAGGAGCTGGGCGGCAACTGGGTGCAGGGCTTTCCGCTGGACGCCAACGAGCGCCTGCTGGCCCTGCTGCGCACCGTGACCCCGGCGCAGGTGCAGGCCGTTGCCGCCAAGTATTTTGGCGACGACCAGCTCACAGTGGCCACACTGCTGCCCCAGCCGCTGGACGCCCCCCGCGCCCGCCCCCAGCTGCCCCCGGGCGCTGCCATCCGCTGAAACCGCCCTGCGGAAACTGCCCATGATTACTATCAAAAACATAGCTGTCCGTGCTTTATGCACTAGCGCTATCGCCCTTTTTTCCTCCAATTCGGCCTGGGCGCTGCTGCCCATCCAGCACTGGACGGAGCCCAATGGGGCCAAGGTCTATCTGGTCGAAAGCCCGGTCATCCCCATGGTGGACGTGCAGATCGACTTTGACGCCGGTACGCGCCGCGACCCGGCAGGCCAGTCCGGCCTGGCCAATGCGGTGGCCGCCATGGCCAGCAAGGGCGTGAAGTCCGGGCGCGACGCCACCGCCGAGCCGGCGCTGGACGAAAACGGCCTGGGCGAGGCCTGGGCCGACCTGGGCGCCAGCTTTGAAGCCAATGCCGACAACGACTCGCTGCACTACGTGCTGCGCTCGCTGACCGACCCGCCGCTGCTGGAACGCGCCGCACGCCTGGCGGCCCGCCAGATTGCCGAGCCCGTGACGACCGACGACGTCTGGCAACGCGACCGCGCCCGCTGGAGCGCCAGCCTGAAAGAAGCCAACACGCGCCCCGCCACCGTGGCCAACCATGCGTTTGCCGCTGCGGTGTATGGCAGCCACCCCTACGGCGTGCGCACCACCGAAGAAACGCTGGCCCGCATCAGCGTGGCCGACATGCAGGCCTTTCACGCACAGTACGTGGCCGCCTGCCGTGCCAAGGTCAGCATCGTGGGCGCCGTATCGCGTGCCCAGGCGCAGACGCTGGTGGCTACGCTGCTGTCGCGCCTGCCTGCCACTGCAGGCTGCGCACCGCTGCCGCCGGTGGGCGAGGTGGCGGCGCTGACGGCGCCTGCCGAGAAGGCCATCCCATTTGCGTCGGCCCAGGCCCATGTGCTGATCGGCCAGCCGGGCTTCCAGCGCCGCGACCCGGACTTCCTCGCGCTGCTGGTGGGCAACCACATCCTGGGTGGCGGCGGTTTTGTCTCGCGCCTGACCCACGAGGTGCGCGAAAAGCGCGGCCTGAGCTATAGCGTCTACAGCTACTTTGCGCCTGGCCTGCACGCCGGGGCCTTCACCGTGGGCCTGCAGACGCGCCCCGACCAGGCCGCTCAGGCCGTACAGGTCTCGCGCGACGTGATCGCCCGCTTTGTGGCCGAAGGCCCCACCGAGGCCGAGCTGCGCGCCGCCAAGGACAACCTCATCGGCGGCTTTGCGCTGCGCATCGACAGCAACAAGAAGCTGCTGGGCAACGTGGCCAACATCGCCTGGAACGACCTGCCGCTGGACTACCTGGACCAGTGGGCCAAAAAGGTCGAGGCCCTCACGGTGGCCGACGTGCGCACCGCCATGGCCCAAAAGCTGCAGCCTGACCGCATGGTGACCGTGGTGGTGGGAGGCAAGCAGCCATGAGCCGATCCACCCTGCGCGGCAGCGCCATCACCGCCGAAATCCGCAAGGCCCAGGCCGCCGCCGCTGCGGCCCCCGTGGACCCCAAGGCCGCCAAGAAAAATCCCAAGGACAAAGCTGCTGCGGCGGCCGCCCCCAAGGGCGCGGGCGAAATCCGCATCATCGGCGGGCAATGGAAGCGCACCCGCCTGCCCGTGGCCCAGCGCCCCGGCCTGCGCCCCACGCCCGACCGCGTGCGCGAAACCCTGTTCAACTGGCTGGGCCAGGACCTGGCGGGCTGGCGCTGCCTGGATGCGTTTGCAGGCACGGGCGCGCTGGGGCTCGAAGCCGCCTCGCGCGGCGCCGCATTGGTGCTGCTGGTGGAAAACGATGCGGCGCTGGTCGCCCAGCTGCAGGTTCTGCAGGCCAAGCTGCAGGCCAGCGCCGTACGCGTGCAGCGCGGCGACGGCGTGTCTGCACTGAAGCAGGCCACACCCGCCAGCCTGGACCTGGTGCTGCTGGACCCACCATTCGATGGGCCGTTTTTCGAGCCCGCCCTGCAGGCGGCCAGCCAGGTCGTGGCGGCCGGGGGCTTCATCTACCTCGAAGCGCCTCGCGTGTGGGCAGATGAGGAACTGGCGGCAGTGGGGCTGTTTGTGCACCGCCACCTGAAAGCTGGGGCCGTCCATGCGCATTTGCTGCGCCCTGTGGCGGCCGCTGCGGCCTGAGCCCAACCGGTTCATGTTGCACTGCATAATGCGCGCACGCGGCCCGGCGGGCCCTGCGGGGAGCGCCCCGGGGGCCGGGGCCAACGTCAATCGCCAGACAGGAGACAACCAGCCATGGCCCAGAACGTGCTCGCCGTGTACCCCGGAACCTTCGACCCCATCACCCTGGGCCATGAAGATGTGGTGCGCAGAGCCACCCAGTTGTTTGAACGTGTGATCGTGGCCGTGGCGGCGGGCCACCACAAGAAGACCCTGTTCTCGCTGGAAGAACGCATCGACATGGTGCGCGAGGCCGTGAAGATGTATCCCCAGGTGCAGGTCGAGCCCTTCTCGGGCCTGCTGCGCGACTTTGTGGTGTCGCGCGGCGGCAAGGCCATGGTGCGCGGCCTGCGCGCCGTGACCGACTTTGACTACGAGTTCCAGCTCGCGGGCATGAACCGCAGCCTGATGCCGCAGGTTGAAACCGTGTTCCTCACCCCCAGCGACAAGTACCAGTTCATCAGCAGCACCTTTGTGCGCGAGATCGCGGTGCTGGGCGGCGAGGTGACCAAGTTCGTGTCGCCCTCGGTCGAGGAGCGGCTGGCGGTCAAGGTGCGCAGCCTGGCAGCGCCGGGCGGCTGAGGACATTGTCCGAAATGCACCAAGAGCCCCTGTTTGGGCTCTTTTGTGCCGATAGCGCTAGTGCAATATGCCTGGGCTGCTATCAAAATCATAGTTTATAGATCCTGTGGCCTCAGTCCATGGCGGGCGGCAGCCTCGCCGCAATGGCGTGTGCCTGCGCGCGCAGGGCCTCCAGCATGGGCACGACCTCGGGCAACGGTGGGCGGTACAGCGGCAGCAGCGCCGTCACGCTGAACGGGATGGAAAACGCCAGCCGCCGCAGCACCAGTCGCTCGCTGGCGGCGGCCAGGGCGGTGACCGGGTTGACGATGGCGATGCCCAGGCCCTGCTCGACCATGGCGCACACTGCGGCGGCGCTGTGGGTCTCCACGCGAAGCGTGCGCTCCACGCCCGCCTCGGCAAACCGGGCGTCGATCAGGCGGCGGTAGGGGTCTTCGGCCGAGAGGCTCACAAAAAACTCGCCCGCAAAGTCGGCCAGGTCCAGCACCGGCTGGTGCGCGAGTGCGTGGCCTGCGGGCAGCACGGCCACCTCGTCCAGCGTCAGCAGCACCTCCGCCCGCGTGCCGGGTGGGGCGGTGGTCTGCTCGCACAGGCCCAGGTCAAACCGCTGGGCACTCATCCATTCTTCGAGCAGGGGCGATTCCTGTGGCGTGACAGATAAGCGCGTTGTGGAGTGTGCCTCGGAGTGCGACCGCATCAGCCGTGCCGCCGCGCCCGGCAGCAGCGCATGGGCCAGCGCGGGCAGGCACAGCACCGACAACTGCACGGCCCCCGACCGGCCCAGCGCCACGGCCCGGTCCACCACACGCTCCAGCCCCTGCCAGGACCGCTGCACCTCGTCCCACAGCGCCAGCGCCCGCGCATTGGGGCGCAGGCGGCCCTGCACGCGCTCGAACAGGGCGTAGCCCAGCAGCGATTCGAGCCGCGCCAGCTCGCGGCTCACGGTGGGCTGCGAGCTGTGCAGCAGGTCGGCCGCGCCGGTGGCGCTGCCTGCGGTCATCACGGCGCGGAAGACCTCGATGTGGCGGTGGGTGATGCGGTGGGTGGTACGGTAATTCAGTGGGGGCTCGGTCATGCCAGTCATGCGCTGAGCATATCCATATTGAATGGATGGCGTAAATCAAAGCATTCGACTGAATGCGTGGATGGCGGCATCATCCGCGCATCGTTCACGCTGAGAGCGGCTAACAAAACTCTTCTGGCGTCGTTGCTGTGTCTTGTCGTACTGCTCGTACTGCCTGCAACACAGCGCCTGGCCAGAACCGCTTTGCTGAGTTTTGTTAGCCGCTCTTAGTACCCTTGGAGCCTCCCCATGTCCAACCCCTTTTCGCCCGCCCAGCTCTGGGCCCTGGCCGACCAGTTTGGCACCCCGCTGTGGGTGTATGACGCGGCTACCATCCGCCAGCGCATTGCGCAGGTGTCCAACTTCGAGACCATCCGCTTCGCGCAAAAGGCCTGCTCCAACATCCACATCCTCAAGCTGATGCGCGAGCAGGGCGTGAAGGTGGATGCGGTCTCGCGCGGCGAGATTCTGCGCGCGCTGGCGGCGGGCTACGTGGCCGGTGGCGAGCCGTCTGAGATCGTCTTCACCGCCGACCTGTTCGACGCCGCCACGCTCGACTGCGTGGTGGAGCATGGCGTACCCGTCAACGCAGGCTCCATCGACATGCTGCACCAGCTGGGCGCGCGCTCGCCGGGCCACGCGGTGTGGCTGCGCATCAACCCAGGCTTTGGCCACGGCCACAGCAACAAGACCAACACCGGCGGCGAGCACAGCAAGCACGGCATTTGGCACACCGACCTGCCTGCGGCGCTGGTAGCGATTGCGCAGCACGGCCTGAAGCTGGTGGGCCTGCACATGCACATCGGCTCGGGCGTGGACTACAGCCACCTGCAGGAAGTGTGCGGCGCCATGGTCAACCTGGTGCGCACGGCGCATGCGGCGGGGCATGACCTGCACGCCATCTCGGCGGGCGGTGGCCTGTCCATCCCCTATCGCAGCGGTGACCCGGTGGTGGACACGCAGCATTACCATGGCCTGTGGGACGCCGCGCGCCAGCAAGCCGAGGCCATCGTGGGCCACAAGCTCGGCCTGGAGATCGAGCCCGGCCGCTTTCTGGTGGCCGAATCCGGCGTGCTGCTGGGCCAGGTGCGCGCCACCAAGAACGCGGGCAGCAACCACTTCGTGCTGGTCGATACCGGCTTCAATGAACTCATGCGCCCGTCCATGTACGGCAGCTACCACGCCATGAGCGTGCTGCGCCGCGACGGCTCCACGGCCGCCGAGCAGCCCACGGTGGTGGCGGGCCCGCTGTGCGAGTCGGGCGACGTGTTCACCCAAGGCGACGGCGGCGTGGTGCTGCCACGCGACCTGCCTGCCGCGCAGGTGGGTGATCTGCTGGTGATCCACGACACGGGCGCGTACGGCGCCAGCATGTCCTCCAACTACAACACGCGGCCCTTGATTGCCGAGGTGCTGGTGGACGGCGGCCAGGCCCGCCTGATCCGCCGCCGTCAGACGGTGGACGAGCTGCTGGCGCTGGAACTGGGGCTGTAAGCCCGGCCGCAGCGCTGGCCTCCTACGCTGTGGGGTGGATCTGCCACAGGTCCAGGTAGGTGAGGGCCTACGGGTTTGGGGTGCAAAGCCGGACAAGGGGCGGCCGGGGTGAGAAATACAGTGAAACCACCTGAACTTCTCACCCTTTCAAGGAGATTCCCATGCCTCTCATTGCCTGGCTACTTGGCGTCCCGCTGTCGGTTGTGCTGCTGCTGATGTTGTTTGGGGTGTTCTGAATCCAGACCCCGGTGCGCATTGCAAACAGCGCCGCAAAAAAGGCCCCTGAGGAATTCCGCAGGGGCCTTTTGTCTTGGGGGAGCAGTATGGGATCACATCAGCTCAGAGGCCGGCCCGCGCCCCATGAGCGTGACAACCGCATCGGCCGGCGTGAGCTGGCCATCCAACAGCGCCACCACCGCGCGGGTGATGGGCATGTCCACCTCCAGCGCTGCTGCCCGCTGCGCCACCGTGCGGGCGCTGTAAACGCCCTCGGCCACATGGCCCAGCGACTCGACGGCCTGGGGCAGGGTTTTGCCCTCGGCCAGCAACATGCCCACGCGCCGGTTGCGGGACAGGTCGCCCGTGGCGGTCAGCACCAGGTCGCCCAGGCCCGACAGGCCCATGAAGGTATCGGGGCGCGCGCCCAGCGCCAGGCCCAGCCGCGTCATCTCGGCCAGGCCGCGCGTGATGAGCGCGGCGCGGGCGTTCAGCCCCAGCGCCAGCCCGTCGCACAGGCCGGTGGCAATGGCCAGCACGTTCTTCACCGCGCCACCCACCTCCACGCCCACGATGTCTTCGTTGGCATACACGCGCACGCTGGGGCTGTGGAAGGCACTGACCAGCGCATCGCGCACCTGCGCATGGGGGCTGGCTGCCACCAGGGCGGTGGGCTGGCCCAGCGCCACTTCTTGCGCAAAGCTGGGGCCGCTGAATACGCCTGCTATTAAATCAGGAGCTATCTGCGCTTGTATCTCGTGCGCCAGCAGCCCAAAAGATGCCGGGTCGGTCCCCGCAGGCACGGCTTCAAACCCCTTGCACAGCCAGGCCACGGGCGCAGCGCAGCCGTGCAGGGTCTGCAGCATGCCGCGCAAAGCGGCCATGGGTGTGGCCACGATGACGAGGTCGGCGCCGGTCCATAGCGCAGCAAAGTCGCCATGGGCCAGCGTGAGGGAGGGGGGGAGGGTGATGCCGGGCAGGTAACGCGCGTTGTGCCGCTGCGTCTGCATCTGGGCCGCCTGGGCGGCATCGCGCGCCCACAAGGTGACGGCATGGCCTGCGGGGTGCTGGGCGGCACTCATGGCCACCGCCGTCCCCCAGGCTCCAGCGCCCAATACTATGATTTTCATAGCTGTATGCGCTTATTCATCCAGCACCACAGGCATAAATGCCTGTGAATGCTTACTGCGTGATGATGGGCGAAGCTTGGCCAGCAGCTTGGGCTTGCTGTTGCTCGTACATGGCCTGGAAGTTGATTTCAGCCAGGTGCACAGGCGGAAAGCCAGCGCGGTTGATCAGGTCGGCCACGTTGCCGCGCAGGTAGGGGTACACGATCTGGGGGCAGGCGATGCCCATGATGGGGCCCATCTGGTCCTGGGGCACATTGCGGATTTCGAAGATGCCGGCTTGCTTGGCTTCGACCAGGAACACGGTCTTGTCCTTGATCTTGGTCTGCACGGTGGCCGTGACGGCCACTTCGAAGATGCCTTCGGCCACAGGGGTGGCTTCCACGCCGAGCTGGATGTCCACGCTGGGCTGCTCTTGTTCGAGCAGGATGGCGGGGGAGTTGGGCTGCTCCAGCGACATGTCCTTCAGGTAGACGCGCTGGATCTGGAACACGGGGTTTTCTTCGGTTGCCATGGTGAAGTCTCTTTGCTCTTACGAAATTGCTAGCAAAACAAAACCCGCCGGGGAGCAGCTCCCGCAGCGGGCACATGGGGCTGCATTATGCAGCGCCCAGACAGGGGGTCAGGCGCCGAGCAGGGGCATCAGCTCGCCACGGCTGTCCAGCGCCACCAGATCGTCGTGGCCACCCACATGGGTGTCGCCGATGTAGATCTGCGGCACCGTGCGGCGACCGGTGATTTCCATCATGTGGCTGCGCGCGGCGGGGTCTGTGTCGATGCGGATCTCCTCGATCTGCTCCACGCCCTTGGACTTGAGGATCTGCTTGGCCCGGATGCAATAGGGGCAGACGGCGGTGGTGTACATCTTCACGGGTTGCATGGCGAACCTTCCTCTTTCTTCCTGTGGGACTGAAAAACCAGTCGCAAGACTAGCGCTGACCGAATAACTGGGGGCGGATCAGGCTTTTTCCACAGGCAGGCTGGCTTCGCGCCAGGCCTTCATGCCGCCGGCCATGGCCTGGGCGTTGTCGTAGCCCAGCTTTTTGGCAATGCCGACAGCGCGATTGGCGCGGGCGCCGCTGGCACAGACCAGCACCACGGGCAGGGCCTTGTTCTTGACCACGGTGGGCAGGCGCTCTTCCAGTTGGGAGACGGGCACGTTCTTGGCGCCGGTGACGTGGCCGGCCGCGAATTCGTCGGCTTCGCAAACGTCGATGACCACCGCTTTTTCGCGGTTGATGAGCTGCACGGCGCGTGCGGGTGTCAGCGAGCCGCCACTGGCGTTCTGCAGGACCGGCCACAGCAACATGCTGCCCGAAGCCAGTGCAACGAGGAACAGATACCAGTTATCAATAATGAATTTCACGAAGCTTCCTTGGGTTGGCGAACCGCGTAATTCTAGAATGCCGGGTTTGGTCTGCTTTTTCTTTAGCCCGTATTTCCTGGGGAAACCATGTACAAGCTCGTTTTGATCCGCCACGGCGAATCCACCTGGAACCTTGAAAACCGCTTCACCGGCTGGACCGATGTGGATCTCACGCCCACCGGCGTCTCCCAGGCCATGTCGGCCGGCAAGCTGCTCAAGGCCGAGGGCTACGAGTTCGATCTGGCGTTCACCAGCGTGCTCAAGCGCGCCATCCACACCCTCTGGTACACGCTCGACGAAATGGACTGCACCTGGCTGCCCGTGGTCAAGGACTGGCGCCTGAACGAGCGCCACTATGGCGCCCTGCAGGGCCTGAACAAGGCCGACATGGCCAAGCAATACGGCGACGAGCAGGTGCTGGTGTGGCGCCGCAGCTATGACACGCCGCCGCCCGCACTGGAAGCCACCGACCCCCGCAGCGAGCGCGGCGACCGCCGCTACGCCGGTGTGGCTGCCGAGAACGTGCCCTTGACCGAGTGCCTGAAAGACACCGTGGCCCGCGTGCTGCCGTTCTGGAACGAGGCCATGGCGCCCGCCATCCGTTCGGGCAAGCGGGTGGTGGTGGCAGCGCACGGCAACTCCATCCGCGCGCTGGTGAAGTACCTGGACAACATCTCCGAGACCGACATCGTGGGCCTGAACATTCCCAACGGGATTCCACTGGTATACGAGCTCGACGCCGACCTCAAGCCCATCCGTCACTACTATCTGGGCGATGCCGAAGCGGCGGCCAAGGCTGCAGCTGCCGTGGCATCGCAGGGCAAAGCGTAAATCGCAGGTAAAGAGCGGGGAAAACCCCGCTTATCCCCGCCAAAGTGAGCGTGCATGCGGAACTGCAGCGGGTTTGGCCCTTCCAAGGTGTATATTGGTTTCGAAGCGGTAAAAGGTGTTGTATGGGCCACAAACTCAAGATTGCAGGATGGGTATCGGTAGGTGTGGTGGCGGGTGCGCTCACCACGGTGTCACTGCAAACGGTGGCGCGCGGCGCCATGACACCGCTACCACTTGAGGAAATCCAGCAACTCTCCGCCGTGTTTGGTCTGGTCAAGACCGATTACGTCGAGCCGGTGGATGACAAGAAGCTCATCACCGACGCCATCTCCGGCATGGTGTCCAGCTTGGACCCGCACTCCCAGTATTTCGACAAGAAGTCCTTCAAGGAATTCCGCGAGGGCACGTCCGGCCGCTTCGTGGGCGTGGGCATCGAGATCACGCAGGAAGACGGCCTGATCAAGATCGTGTCGCCCATCGAGGGCTCTCCCGCCTTCCGTGCCGGTCTCAAAACCAATGACTTGATCACCAAGATCGACGAGACCGCCGTCAAGGGCCTGGCGCTGAATGACGCCGTCAAGCGCATGCGCGGCGAGCCCAGTACCAAGGTCACGCTCACCATCTTCCGCAAGGATGAGAACCGCACGTTCCCTGTCACCATCACCCGCGAAGAGATCAAGACCCAGTCCGTCAAGGGCAAGGTGATCGAGCCGGGCTACGCCTGGATCCGCCTGTCTCAATTCCAGGAACGCACGGTGGACGACTTTGTGCGCAAGGTGGAAGAGGTCTACAAGCAGGAGCCCAACCTCAAGGGCCTGGTGCTGGACTTGCGCAACGACCCGGGCGGCCTGCTGGATGCCGCCGTGGCCATCTCTGCGGCCTTCTTGCCCGAGAACGTGACGGTGGTGACCACCAACGGCCAGCTGGCCGACAGCAAGGCCACCTACAAGGCCGCGCCCGACTACTACCAGCGCCGGGGCGGCGGTGATCCGCTCAAGCGCCTGCCTGCATCCCTCAAGTCGGTGCCTCTGGTGGTGTTGGTCAATGAAGGCTCTGCCTCCGCCAGCGAAATCGTGGCGGGCGCATTGCAGGACCACAAGCGCGCCACCATCATGGGCAGCCAGACTTTTGGCAAGGGCTCGGTGCAGACCGTGCGGCCGCTGGGCCCTGACACGGGCATCAAGCTGACCACCGCCCGCTACTACACCCCCAGCGGCAAGTCGATCCAGGCCAAGGGCATCGTGCCCGACGTGATGATTGACGAGTCGGAAGAAGGCAACATCTTCGCCGCCCTGCGCATGCGCGAGGCGGACCTGGACAAGCACCTGAACAGCGGCCAGGGTGAAGAGAAGAAGGACGAGGCTCGCGAGAAAGCCCGCGAGGAAGCCCGCAAGCGCATGGAAGAAGAGGCCAAGAAGCCTGCGGCCGACCGCAAGGTGCCCGAGTTTGGCTCCGACAAGGACTTCCAGTTGGTGCAGGCCCTCAACCAGCTCAAGGGCCGCCCTGTGCTGGTCAGCAAGACGCTGACAGAGCGTAAGGAAGAAAAGAAAGAGAATTGAGCCCTTCGCGCTCTGACCCCGGGCTGGATTTCGCGAGGAATCCAGCCTTTTTCATGTCCGCCTGTTTCACCGTTGATTTTTTGGCCGCTGCAGGCCTGCCTTCCCATGACCGATGACCAGCTCCTGCGCTATTCCCGCCACATCCTGCTCGACGAGGTGGGCATCGAGGGGCAGGAGCGGGTGTTGGAAGCCCATGCTCTCATCATCGGCGCTGGCGGGTTGGGGTCGCCCGCTGCGCTGTACTTGGCTTCCGCCGGTGTGGGCCACATCACACTCGTCGATGACGACGTGGTGGACCTGACCAACCTGCAGCGCCAGATTGCGCACACCACCGCGCGCGTGGGCAGTCCCAAGGTCCAGTCGGCGGCGCAGGCCATGGCCGACATCAACCCCGAGGTGCAGGTCACCGCACTGCAGGCCCGGGTGCATGCGGCGGCTCTCGACAGTCTGGTGCGCGATGCCACAGTGGTACTCGACTGCAGCGACAACTATGCGACCCGCCAGGCGGTCAATGCCGCGTGTGTGCGTCACAACAAACCCTTGGTGGCGGGGGCTGTGATCCAGTTCGATGGGCAGATCACGGTGGTGGACCCGCGCGATGCGCGGTCGCCTTGTTATGCCTGCATCTTCCCGCCCGACGCGGAGTTCGAAGAAGTCCGCTGCTCCACGATGGGGGTGTTTGCACCGCTGGTGGGTGTGGTGGGCGCGATGCAGGCGGCCGAAGCGCTCAAGCTCATTGCGGGGGTGGGGCAGTCGCTGGCGGGTCGGCTGCTCATGCTGGATGGCCGGGCCATGGAGTGGAACACCATGCGGGTGCAGCGCCATGCCGACTGTCCGGTATGTGTTGCGCGGTAGGACTCTTCCTACATGGCCAGCGTGCTGTGGCTGGCAGAATCCGGCGGACAGAAGCCTTAAATTCAAGGCTAGGACAGGGTGATCTGCGCTGTCCGTACAGATGGACCCGCCCGTGAAACTGCGCACCTACATTGTTGAAGACAACGCCACCATCCGAGAGAACCTGATCGGGACTCTGGAGGAGTTGGCGTCTGTGGAAGCAGTGGGCGTGGCAGAAACGGAAGACGAGGGCACGAACTGGTTGTCCACCCACCCCGAGGAATGGGACTTGGCCATCGTCGATCTGTTCTTGCGGCAAGGCAGCGGGCTGGGTGTGTTGGCGGCTTGCCGTACGCGTCGGCCGGGGCAAAAGATGGTCGTGCTCAGCAACTACGCCACGCCCGATGTGCGCATGCGCTGTGCGCAACTGGGCGTGGATGCGGTGTTCGACAAGTCCAACGAGATCGATGCCCTGGTGGACTATTGCGTGCAACACAGCAGCCTGTCGCACACCATGGGCGCAACCAGCAGCGGCGGAGCGCCAGCTGCCTCATCAGGCGCGGCGCAGTGACACCACCCGCCGCCGCGTGCGTAGGTGCATGCGGTGGTCGCGGTGTTTGCTTTTCTTCCCTTTTTTGGAGTGCGGCAGGTGACCTTGCCCGAGCCCTGCGAGGCAGCAGGGCGCAGGCAGGCGAGGCGATGTCAGTCGATCAGGCGATTCTTGAGCGCGTAATAGGTGAGGTCGCTGTTGGACGACAGGCTCATTTTTTCCATCAGGCGTGTGCGGTAGGTGCTCACCGTCTTCACGCTCAGCGACAGCGACTTGGCAATGTCCCCCGCCGTCTCTCCCTTGGCCAGCTTGAGAAACACCTGGAACTCGCGCTCCGACAGCTGCTCATGCGGCGGCGCGTCGTCCTTGCGGTTGAGTTGCTGCGCAAGCAGCTCGGCAACGGCAGGCGTCAGGTAACGGCGGCCCAGCGCGATGGTGCGGATGGCTTCCACAATTTCCGACGGCTCGCACTCCTTGTTCAGGTAGCCGCTCGCGCCCTGGCGGATCAGGTTGATCGCATAGTGTTCTTCGGGGTACCCGCTCAGAATCAGGATGCCCATGTCAGGCGCCTTGGCGCGCAGCATGGCCAGGGCATCCAGCCCGCTTTGGCCGGGCATCGACAGGTCCATCAGCAGTACATCGATTTCCTTGTTGCGCACCAGGTCGATGGCCTCGCGGCCGTTGGCGGCTTCGCCCTCGACCCGAAGGTCCACATGCTCGGACAGGAACTGCTTGAGCCCGGAACGAACAATCGCATGGTCATCCACAATGCCGATCTTGATCATTGATGCTTCTTTCGAGGCGGCAGCCACAGACTGCCGGTGTGTGTTGAAGTCCAGATGCCCCATCGTGTCATGGCACGGCAGGGGCGTCAAAACGGTAGTCGGTCATTATCCAGAATAAGCGTATGAATCTCCAAGAAAACACCCGGCGTTGGTTACCAAAAGTCCGACAGATGGCCTTGAGCCTGCCCATGGCGCTGCTGGCGGCCATGGTGCTGGTGGGCATCAATGAAACGGGGCACATGCGTTCGCAAGATGCGGTGGAGCAATTGGCCCAGGGGCTCACCACACGGTCTGATGTGAACAAGCTGTTGCAGAGCATGCTGGACGCAGAAACCGGCCAACGCGGCTATCTGCTCACGGGCAATGAAACCTACCTGGAGCCCTACGACAAGGCCGTGGCCACCGTGCAGACCAATCTCGACAGCCTGCGCATGCGATTCATGGATGCGCCTGCAGACATGCAGGAGTTTGCGCTGCTATCGCGGCAGATATCGCGCAAGCTGGCCGAGATGGAATTGAGCTTGCGCCTGCGCCGCCAGGGCAACGAAGACGCGTGGAAGTTCATCCTCAACACCGATGTGGGCAAGGAACACATGGAGGCGATCCGCCAACATGCGCAAGAGCTCATCGCCCGCAGCGACAAGCGCCTGCAGCAGGGCCGCGAGCAGATCGAGCAGTCGCTGATGCTGTCGCGCATCGGCATTGCCACCGTCACCGCCATCGGCCTGCTGGCCTTTTACATGTACCTGCGCCAGACGCAGGCAGTGCAAACGGTGAACCTGCGCGAGCAAGAGGTGCTGGAGCGCGAGCGCGACCGTCTGGAGGGCCTGGTGCGGGACCGCACCGCCACGTTGTCTGAGCTGGCCAACCACCTGCAGCAGGTGCGGGAAGAAGAGCGCGGCCATCTGGCGCGAGAGCTGCATGACGAACTGGGCGCGTTGCTGACAGCCGCCAAGCTCGATGTGGCGCGCCTCAAGTCCAAGATCGACGCCACCGCACCCGATGTGTCGGAGCGGCTCAAGCACCTGACGGAGACGCTCAACAGCGGCATTGCGCTCAAGCGCCGCATCATTGAAGACCTGCGGCCTTCGTCCCTGTCGAACCTGGGGCTCACGGCCGCGCTGGAGATCCTGACGCGCGAATACGCCGAGCGCGCGGGCATCGACGTGGAGACCAGCCTGGAGCCGGTGCAATTGCCCGATGCAGCGCAGCTTACGGTGTACCGTATGGTGCAGGAGGCGCTGACCAATATCGGCAAGTACGCCAAGGCCAGCAAGGTACTGGTGTCGGTGCACGGCTACCCCACCCATGTGGCGGTGCAGGTGCGCGACGATGGTGTGGGTTTCGACCCGGGCACCGTCCGCCCCACCTCGCACGGCTTGGCTGGCATGCGCCACCGGGTCGAGGCGGCGGGTGGGCGCCTCACGCTCACCTCGCGCCCAGGGAACGGCACGCTGCTATCGGCTGTTTTGCCGCTGCCGCGCAATGCCTCAGATACACGCCGCGACGCCGCTGCGCACGACGCCTGAAAGCCAGGCTTGCGGCTTTTCCCATCCCTATTCTTTCCCTCTCGCCGCGATGCAAGGCAAACCGGGTACGGCCATCACGGGCACAGGGCGCTGCACCTGGGCCGCAGTATCGCCCTGCGCGGCGCAGCCGTCGGTATCTGCCCGTGCGTGCCGTCCTACACCACCCCCACTGCGCCGCCGACACGGGGGCGCGCCGCACACCGGCATTCAGGGCTGCGGGCGATACCTACAGTTGACCCCAGGCGCTGAGGTTTTGGCGCCACCCGATCTGCCGGCAAGCCGGCCACCCATAAGGAGATGGAAATGTTGCACTACGCAGTTGTTTTTCTGGTGATCGCGCTGATTGCAGCCCTCTTCGGTTTTGGCGGTATTGCTGCCGGCGCCGTGGGCATCGCAAAGATTCTGTTCTTTGTGTTCGTGATCATGGCCGTGGTCACCTTCGTGCTGGGTCTGCTCAAAAAGGGGTAAGCCTGGCCTGACGGCCCGGCCTTCGCCCCATCCCCTCGCGCATTCCCCTTTTGCATATTCCAAGGAGTTTTCTGATGAGCCTTCAGACCACAACCGACAAAGTGACGACTGGCGTTCGCAACCTCACCGATGACGTGCTGCAAAGCGCCCAGGAGGCCGTGCAGACCACCCGTGCTGGCGCAGACCAGTCGCTCGACAAGGCAGAAGCCAGCGTGCGTGCCCTGCGCCGCCAAGCCGACCCCGCTATTGACGACCTGGCCGCCCGTGCCCAGGACCTGGCCGCCCGCAGCATTGACTATTGCGCCGAGACCAGCGCGCGTGCACGCCGCCAGATGCAGCAGGCGGCAGAAGCCACCAGCAAGTACGTGGCCGAGCAGCCCGGCAAGTCGCTGGTGATTGCCGCCGCATCGGGTGCCCTGCTGGCCACCGTGGCGATGTGGATGACGCGCCGCCGCGATGCATACTGAGCGTTGAAGGTGGGTGATGCCGGTGTTCGTCCGCCGGTGCCTCGCCAGCGCTGATCTTTTTTGTCCCCTTTTCCCACAGTCCGCCGGTCGCGGAGGGTGCAACAGACCGGTGGATTGAATATGTCCCAGCACCCGCGTTCCCAACCATTCTTGAACAAGGAAAACACCATGAAATACGCACGTGCCCTCGCTTTCGCCGCAGTCGCTGGCATCACCATCGTTACGGCCACGGGCTGTTCGGTGGCTCGCGAACAGCAGACTGTGGGTTCTTATGTGGATGACGCCGGCATCACCGCCGCCGTGAAGGCCAAGATGGCCGAAGACAAGAACGTGTCCGCCACCTCCATCAGCGTAGAAACGCTGAACGGCACGGTGCAGCTGTCGGGTTTTGCCAAGTCGCAGACCGAAAAGAACCAGGCAGAAAACATTGCCCGCAACACCAAGCACGTGCGCGAAGTGCGCAACAGCATCGTTGTGCGCCCCTGACCGGACGGGGCTTGCGCCACGCGCATGGGCCTAGCGCTCCCGCCTGATGGCGTTACCCCCTGAAGCAGGCTCCAGGCATGTCCCGGGGCCTGTTTTTTTATGGGCCCACCCTGTTGATGTATCGGGTGGAACCTGCACTGTTCATTCACCTTGCTCCGGGCCACGGGGTATAAGCTCCACACCATGCGGGTATTCAATTGCGACCATTGCGGTCATCTGGTTTTTTTTGACAGCGTGCAGTGCCTGCATTGCGGCAGTGCGCTGGCATTTCTGCCCGATGTGCTGACCATGGCTGCACTGACCCTTGCGCCACAGGATGGTGCAGACCTGTGGCGCCGCCGGGGCAGGCAGGGCGACGCTCATTCCAGCGGGCGCCTGTACCGCATGTGCCGCAACCACACGGACCACCAAGCCTGCAACTTTGCGATACCTGTCCATGACTTCACAGAGCTGTGTGTGTCGTGCCGCCAGACCCGTGTGATGCCCGACCTGTCTGAGCCTGCGAACATGGGGCGCTGGATGCAGATCGAAGCCGCCAAGCGGCGGCTGTTCTACAGCCTGGCCCGCCTGGGGCTGGAGCCTGCGCCCGGCGGCACAAGCCCGGTGTTTGAATTTTTGGCGGAGGTGCCGGGCGGCCCACCCGTGCTGACGGGCCACAACAACGGCACCATCACCCTCAACGTGGCGGAGGCCGATGACGATGAGCGTGCGCGCCGCCGCATCGCGCTGGGTGAGCCCTACCGCACGCTGATTGGCCATTTGCGCCATGAGTCCGGGCACTTCTACTGGGACCAGCTGGTGCGCGATGGCGGGCGGCTGGACGACTTTCGCCAGATGTTTGGTGACGAGCGCCAGGACTATGCAGCGGCCCTGGAGGCGCACTACGCCAAGGGCAATGACGGCAACGACTGGGCCGACCACCATGTGAGCGCCTACGCCGCCGCGCACCCCTGGGAAGACTGGGCCGAAACCTGGGCGCACTACCTGCACATGATCGACCTGCTGGAAACCTCGGCCAGCTATGCCACCGAGGTCACCGTGCCCGGGATTTACGGCCCGCAGCGCAGCAGCGCCATCGACCCCTTTGCCAGTCCGGCGCCCGACTTCCAGTCCATGGTGCAGCACCTGGTGCCGCTGACGCTGCTGCTCAACAGCCTCACACGCAGCCTGGGGCAGCCCGACGCCTACCCGTTTGCGCTGGCAAGCGCGGTGTTGGCCAAGCTGCGCTTTGTGCACGACATGGTGCGCGAAGCGGCCGCGCGGCCGGCCCCTGTGGCCGCTTCGGCCCCCGTTCCGCCAGCCCCACCTGCTGCCCCTCAAGGTGTCAAAAAGAATAGCAAATCAGCCAATAAAGACCGGCGCTAGCAGGCGGTTTGGCTGAAATTTGGCTGCCACGCCGTCCGCAGGGCCTTAAAACGGCCTGGAACTTGCTTGAGGGCTTGCAGGAGATTGGCTCTCATGCAGAAGTTCGACGAGATGGTTACCCGGCTGCCCCTGGCCGGCCTGGACGGTGCGGCAGGCTGGGCGGGCAGCGATGTACGGCCCCACTATGCGCGGTTTGCGCAATGGCTGGCGCGCCAGAGCGCCGAGTCCATGCAGGCGCGCCGCGCCGAGGCCGAGGTCATCTTCCGGCGCGTGGGCATCACCTTCGCCGTCTACGGCGCCAAGGACGAGGACGGCGCGGGCACCGAGCGGCTCATCCCCTTCGACCTGATCCCCCGCATCATTCCGCAGCAGGAATGGGCGCACATGCAGCGGGGCCTGGTGCAGCGGGTCACGGCGCTCAATCGCTTCATCCACGACGTGTACCACGGCCAGGACATCCTGCGCGCAGGCATCGTGCCTGCCGAGCAGATCCTGCGCAACGCCCAGTTCCGGCCGGAGATGGTCGGCGTTCATGTGCCGCTCGACATCTACTCCCACATCAGCGGCATCGACATCGTGCGGGCACCGGATGCGGCAGGCGAGGGCGTGTACTACGTGCTGGAAGACAACCTGCGTGTGCCCAGCGGCGTGAGCTACATGCTCGAAGACCGCAAGATGATGATGCGGCTGTTCCCCGAACTGTTCGCTCAGCACCAGGTGGCACCGGTGGCGCATTACCCGGACTTGCTGCTGGACACCCTGCGCGCCAGCGCCCCGGCCGGCGCGGCCGACCCGACCGTGGTAGTGCTGACCCCCGGCATGTACAACAGCGCCTATTTCGAGCACGCCTTCCTCGCGCAGCAGATGGGCGTGGAGCTGGTCGAGGGGCAGGACCTCGTGGTCAAGGACCAGTTTGTGTACATGCGCACCACGCGTGGCCTGCAGCGGGTGGATGTGATCTACCGCCGGGTGGATGACGATTTCCTCGACCCCGACGTTTTCCGCCCCACCTCCACCCTGGGCTGTGCGGGGCTCATGGCCGCCTACTGGGCGGGCAATGTCGCCATCTGCAACGCCGTGGGCACGGGCGTGGCCGACGACAAGTCCATCTACCCCTACGTGCCGGACATGATCCGCTTCTACCTGGGGGAGGAGCCCATCCTGCAGAACGTCCCCACCTGGATGTGCCGCAAGCCGGACGACCTGCGGTACGTGCTGGACCATCTGCACGAACTGGTGGTGAAGGAGGTGCACGGCGCGGGCGGCTACGGCATGCTGATTGGCCCCGCAGCCACCCGGGCCGAGATCGACGCTTTCCGCGCAGCAGTCATCGCCAAGCCCGACGGCTACATCGCCCAGCCCACGCTGAGCCTCTCCAGCTGCCCTACCTATGTGGACAGCGGCATTGCTCCCCGCCACATCGACCTGCGGCCCTTTGTGCTCAGCGGCCAGAAGGTGCAGATGGTGGCGGGCGGCTTGACGCGCGTGGCTCTCAAGGAGGGATCGCTGGTGGTCAATTCATCGCAGGGTGGAGGCACCAAAGACACCTGGGTGCTGGGCGACCAGCCTGCGGCAGCGCAGGCCTCGTCCCTGCCCATGCAAACACAAAGCCAAGGGAGGGAATGACCATGCTGAGCCGTACTGCCGATCATTTGTTCTGGATGGCCCGTTATACCGAGCGGGCAGAAAAGCCCTGCGCCGCGGGGCTTTCGAAAAAATGCCGCAAGCGTGTGCCACACGCTCGGGGTTCTCTGCCCTCGTCCGAGAAGGAGCTCACATGCTAAGCCGCACCGCTGATCATTTGTTCTGGATGGCCCGTTACACCGAAAGGGCAGAAAGGCCCTGCGCAGCGGGGCTTTCGAAAAAATACGGCAAGCGTGTGCAACACGCTCGGGGTTCTCTGCCCTCGTCCAAGAAGGAGATCACATGCTGAGCCGCACCGCCGATCATTTGTTCTGGATGGCCCGTTACACCGAAAGGGCAGAGAACACCGCCCGGATGCTGGACGTCAACTACCAGAGCGCTTTGCTGCCCCAATCGACCGAGGTCGCCACCCTCGGCTGGCAGGGCTTGCTGTCCATCAGCGAGCTGCTGCCCGCCTACACCGCCCAGCACGGCGAGGTGACGCCCGCCAAGGTGCTCGACTTCATGGTCAAGGACCCGAGCAACCCCTCGTCCATCGTGGCCTGCCTGCAGGCCGCGCGCGAGAACGCGCGGGCGGTGCGCGGGGCGCTCAACACCGAGGCCTGGGAGATCCAGAACCAGACCTGGCTTGAAGTGAACCGCCTGATTGCGAGCGGTGCGTTGGAGCAGGACCCTGCACGGTTCTTCGAATGGGTGAAGTTCCGCTCGCACCTGTCGCGCGGGGTGACGGTGGGCACCATGCTGCAGGACGAGGCGCTGCACTTCATGCGGCTGGGCACGTTTCTGGAGCGGGCCGACAACACGGCGCGGCTGCTGGACGTGAAGTTTCACGCGGTGCAAAGCGACTTCAGGGGCGCGGCCGCGGCGCAGGACCAAGACTATGACTTCTATCACTGGAGCGCCATCTTGCTCAGCGTGTCGGGCTTCGAGACCTACCGCAAGGTGTACCGCGATGTGATCACCCCCGAGCGTGTGGCCGAGCTGCTGATCCTGCGGGCCGACATGCCCCGCTCATTGCACGCCTGCATGAAGGAGGTGCTGGGCAACCTCGACATGCTAGCCAGCGGCCAGTCGGCCGAGACCCAGCGGCACGCGGGGCGGCTGCTGGCGCACCTCAGGTTCGCGCGCATCGATGAAATCCTGACCCATGGCCTGCACGCCTACCTCACCCAGTTCCTGGAGCGGGTGAACGACCTGGGGGCGCGGATCAGCCGGGACTTCCTGGTGCCTGCGGCGGTGTGAGGGGGGCGTCTGACGCAGTCAGTGCAGCGGCCGCAGCACCAGTGGCCGCGGCTTCGGGCACCGGCTCCACCGTCACCCCCACCTGCAGCACATGGTGGTCGCCGCCGTGGATCACACCGCGCAGCGGCGACACGTCCGAAAAATCGCGGCCGATGGCTAGCGTCACATAGTCCTCGCCCGCCGGCCGGTCGTTGGTGGGGTCCAGGTCAAACCAGGCGTTCTCGACCAGCGCGCCGCCCCTGTCATCCGCTGAAGGCGACCACACCGACACCCAGGCGTGCGATGCATCGGCGCCCACCAGCCGGGGTTGGCCGGGCGGGGGCTCGGTCAGCAGGTAGCCGCTGACATACCGAGCCGCGAGGCCCAGGCTGCGCAGGCAGCCAATCATCACGTGGGCAAAGTCCTGGCACACGCCCCGGCGCAGCCGCAGCGATTCGAGCGCGGGCGTACCCGCGTCGGTGGCATTGGCGGTGTAGGCAAAGTCGGCATGGATGCGCGACATCAGGTGGCTGGCGGCCTGCATCAGCGGGCGGCCGGGTGTAAAGCTCTCGGCGGCATAGGCCACAAAGTCGGCGTGCCGGGGAATGTAGGGCGAGGCAAAGCTGAACTCGGTGGCCGCGTGGTAGGGCTGGCCGCGCCGGTAGCTCAGCCGCTCGCGCACGGCATCCCAGGGCTCGCCGGGCGGCGCGGCGGGCACGGGCAGGGTCTCCAGCAGGCTTTCGGCGCGCACCCGCAGTTGCTCGTGGGTGAAGGGCAGGCTGAAGAACGTGCGGGTGTTGCCAAACACGTCCTGCACCATGTTGCACTGGGTTGGGGCGGGGTCCACCTGCAGGCTGTGGGTCAGCACGCGCTGCACCATGCCGGTGCGCGGGCGCAGATGGGCCATGTGCTGGGCGTTCTGCACCGTGGGGGTGTAGTGGTACACCGTTTCGTGGATGACGCGCAGCTTCATGGTCAAGCTCCCACGCTATGGCGAAGTGCATCGATGGAGTGGGTGAAGTAGCGCGTGGCTAGCACATCCGACAGTCCCAACACGCCCCGCACACAGCGGCCCAGATAGTCCTCCAGCGCGGCATGGCGGCCCTCGGCATCCTGTGTGCATAGGGCCACCAGCGACAGGTCGGAGGCCTCGGGGATGCCCATGGCGGCGGATTCGCCGGGCGTGCCCGCAGCCGCTTCGATCTTGGCAATGCGCCCGCGCAGCGTCTGCGCCACCCAGGCCAGCGAGCGGGGGTTGTCGCGGTCGATCACCAGCAGGTCCAGCAGCGCGGGCATGTCGCGCCGCTGCTGGTACTGCGCGTGGAACGTGATGGTGCTGTCAAACAGCGCCACCATGGCCTCAAAGCCGCCTTCATCGTGCACGGCGCCGGTCTGCAGGCCGCTTTCCAGTGCCGAGGCCAGAAAGCCCAGGCGCTCCAGATGCCGCCCGATGGACAGCAGGCGCCAGCCGTCGTCGCGGGTCATGCGGTCGGTCTGCTGGCCGGTCATGGCGGCGGTGTGGCCGCTCAGCACTTCCAACTGGCGCAGCGCATCCAGCGGCGAATAGTCGCCGTCGTCTTCGGCCCCGGTGCGGGGCGCAAAAAACTCCGCCTCGGCCCGCACGATGAGGTTCCAGTGCTCTTGCGACAGGCGGTCGCGCACGGCCGATGCGGCGCCCAGAATGCCGCGCAGGTTGAAGCCCACGCTGGTCACCTGAGCGGGCTGCGTCAGCCCGGCGATCAGCGAGCGCTCGAACACGCGCCGCGCCTGCCCCGCCGCCGGCACCGTGGGCAGCACCAGCCCCTGGCTCACGCCGATGGCGCTGAGCCAGGCCAGCAGCGGTTGCGAGGTCTGGTCCTCGCCGTTCAGGCATTGCAGCGTGATGCGCGCCAGGCGCGTGACGTTCTCGGTGCGCTCGGTGTAGCGGCCCAGCCAGAACAGGTTTTCAGCCGCGCGGCTGGTCACCTGGCGGCTGCGCTGCACCACGGCGGGCGCGGCCTGGTTGTGGGCCAGCAGCGTGGTGGTGTCCACGGGGCCATCGGTTTGCACCCACACATCGGCGCTGCTGCCGCCGCGCTGCATGGACGTGATGCCGCTGTCGCCTTGGGCCAGGCGGGCCAGCCCGCCCGGCAACACGCGCCAGGAGCCCGGGCCATCACACACTGCAAACACGCGCAGCATCACCGAGCGGGGGGCGATGGGGCTGCTATTCGGCGCGGCATCCTCCGTGTCCTTCGTGCGCCAGGTGGGCATTTGCGACAGCGGCAGGTGGGCCTGCACGGTGTATTCATCGCCCTGCGCTTCGATGCGCGCAGACCACTGCATCAGGTCTTGCGCCGACAGCGCGCCGCCCAACACAGGCACGCGCTGCGCCATGGGCCAGGTGGGGCGAATCACGCTGTGCGCGAGCTGCGGCAGCACCGCCTGCATGGCCGAGCGTTCGCCACACCACCAGGTGGGCAGCGACGGCAGGGCCAGCTCTTCGCCCAGCAGGTGACGCGACAGCGCGGGCATAAAGCCCAGCAGCGCCGACGATTCGAGGAACGCCGAGCCCGGCGCATTGGCCACCAGCACGTTGCCCGCGCGGATGGCCTGTAGCAAGCCGGGCACGCCCAGGCGCGAGTCGCTGCGCAGCTCCAGCGGGTCTAGAAACTCGTCGTCCAGGCGCTTCAGGATGCCGTGCACCGGCTGCAGGCCGTGCAGGGTCTTGAGGTACAGGCGCGCGTCGCGCACCGTAAGGTCGTTGCCCTCCACCAGCGTCAGGCCCAGATAGCGCGCCAGGTAGGCATGCTCAAAATAGGTCTCGTTGTACGGGCCGGGCGTGAGCAGCACGATGCGCGCATCGGCCCCCGCAGGGCTCATCTGCCGCAGCCCGTCGAGCAACGCGCGGTAGGTGGCGGCCAGGCGCTGCACATGCATCTGGCTGAACGCCTCGGGGAACAGGCGCGAGATGAGCAGCCGGTTCTCCAGCAAATACCCTAGGCCCGAGGGCGCCTGCGTGCGCTGCGTGACCACCCACCAGTCGCCCTGCGCATCGCGCGCCATGTCGAACGCGGCGATGTGCAGATGGGTGCCGCCCACGGGCTGCACGCCGTGCATGGCGCGCAGGTAGCCGGGGTGCCCCTGCACCAGGGCGCTGGGCAGCAGGCCGCTGCGCAGCAGCTCCTGCGGGCCATACACGTCGGCCATCACGCGGTCGAGCAGGCGGGCGCGCTGCAACACGCCGCGCTCGATGTGCGCCCAGTCGCCCTGCGAGAGGATCAGCGGGAACAGGTCCACCGACCAGGGCCGCTGCGGGCCGTCGGCATCGGCATAGACGTTGTAGGTGATGCCGTTGTCGCGCACCTGGCGCTGCAGGCTCTGCATGCGCCGGTCCAGGTCCTGAAAGCCCTCAGGGCCCAATTGATCAAAAAATTGGGCCCAGGCGCTAGTGATGTTTGGGTTGTTTGCTATTGATTGAGAAGTTGATGCTGCGGTGGCCGTGCTGGATGCGTCCGGCACACGGGCACCCCGCAACTCGTCAAAATGCCCGGCCGCCGCTGCAGGCGCCAGCGCAGCCGCCCATTGGGCCGCGCTGTCGGAAGGGTCGGGGGGGGGAAGGCTGTCGTTGAGATGGTTCACTGCGCTCGATTTTCGGGCATTTGGTCTCGGGCACTCTGCGGGTTACCCGCAGCGTCGAAACTGGCGCGGCCCAGGCCAGGGACGCCGAGCAAGGGCCGTCCCGCAGCGAGGGCGTCGTCCCCCTTCAAGGGGGAAGGCGCCGCAGGCGACTCAGGGGGTGGCTTTCCTACGGCCGCATCTTGCGCCGCAGATCCAGCGTGAACGGAAACTCCCGGCTGCCCGGCAGCTCAATCGTCGCAGGCGGCACCGCCAGCCGCCCCGGCGTGTGGCCCATGCGCGAGAAGCGCGCCAGGCGGCGGCTTTCGGCCTCGTACGCGTTGACCGGGAAGGTGTCGTAGTTGCGCCCACCCGGGTGCGCCACGTGGTACTGGCAGCCGCCCAGCGACCGGTTCATCCAGGTGTCCACGATGTCAAACGTGAGCGGTGCGTGGGCGCCAATGGTGGGGTGCAGGGCCGAGGGCGGGTTCCAGGCCTTGTAGCGCACACCCGCTACAAACTCGCCGGTCGTGCCCGTGCTTTGCAGGGGCAGCGGCTGGCCGTTGACGGTGACCACATGGCGGCTTTCGTTCATGCCCGTCACGCGCACCTCGATGCGCTCCAGCGACGAGTCCACGTAGCGCACCGTGCCACCGGCAGAGCCTTCCTCGCCCATCACATGCCAGGGCTCCAGCGCGTTGCGCAGGGTCAGCTCCACGCCCATCGATTGGACAGTGCCGACCATGGGGAAGCGGAACTCGAACTGCGGCGCAAACCAGGCGGGGTCAAACGCGTAGCCTGCGGCGTTCATCTCGGCCACCACATCGTGCATGTCCTGCTGGATGAAGGTGGGCAGCATCCAGCGGTCGTGCAGCTCGGTGCCCCAACGGGCGGCGGGGGCGCGGTAGGGCGCCTTCCAGAAGCGGGCGATCAGGGCGCGCAGCAGCAACTGCTGCACCACGCTCATGTGGGCATGGGGCGGCATCTCAAAGGCGCGCAGCTCCAGCAGGCCCAGGCGGCCGGTGCTGCTGTCGGGCGAGAACATCTTGTCGATGCTGAACTCGCTGCGGTGCGTGTTGCCGGTCACATCCACCAGGATGTTGCGCAGCGTGCGGTCCACCAGCCAGGGCGGCATGTCCTGGCCATAGATCGCGCGGTTGGCTTCGATCTCGCGCAGGGCGATTTCCAGTTCGTAGAGCTGGTCGTTGCGGGCCTCGTCCACACGCGGCGACTGGCTGGTGGGGCCAATGAACAGGCCGCTGAACAGGTAGCTCAGGCTCGGGTGGTTGTGCCAGTACAGCAGCAGGCTGGCCAGCAGCTCGGGCTTGCGCAAGAAGGGCGAGTCGGCCGGTGTGGCGCCGCCCATCACAAAGTGGTTGCCGCCGCCGGTGCCGGTGTGGCGGCCATCGGTCATGAACTTCTCGGCCGACAGGCGGGTCTCCCACGCGGCTTGGTAAAGAAACTCGGTGTGCTGCACCAGCTCCTTCCAGTGGCTGGCGGGGTGGATGTTCACCTCGATCACGCCGGGGTCGGGCGTCACGGCCAGCACCTTCAGGCGTGCGTCGCGCGGCGGCGGGTAGCCTTCCAGCACGATCTTCATGCCCAGTTCTTCGGCCGTGGCCTCGATGGCCGCCAGCAGGTCCAGGTAGTCCTCCAGGCGCGCCAGCGGGGGCATGAAGACGTAGAGCACGCCGTACTTCTCACCCACCTTCTCGGCCTTGGGGCCGCTGGCGCGGCGCGGGTCGCGCACTTCCACACACAGGGCAGTGCGCGACAGGCCTGCGGCCGACTGGAACTTGCCCGGGGGCTGCATGCCCGCATGCGGGTCGGGCTGCCCGGCCTGGCGTGCGTGGTCGCCGCCTGCGGTGCCTTGCACCACGCGGCGTGCTTCGCCCGGTGCGGTGGCGCCCGCCAGGTAGGGCAGGTCACGGTCGCCGGTGACGGGGCCCGCTGGAAGGGAATACCGCGCCCGCAGCGTGGTCGCAGCGGGCAGTGGGCCTTGCGGTGCGGTCGGGTCTTGCGGGATCAGGTGCTCGGTGTCCGACGCCTTCACCCAGGGCAGGGCGTCCAGCGGCAGGCGGTAGCCCATGGGCGAATCGCCGGGGATGAGCAGCATGCGGTCGTCGCGGAAGAACCAGGGCCCGGTGCTCCACACACTGCCCGCCAGCGTGCCCGCACCCACACCCGCCTGCAGCGGCAGCACATAGCCCACCACGCTGTCGAGCTTTTGCTCAAACACGCGGCGCAGGCGGGCGCGCTCCAGCTCATCGTCCAGGCGCGCGTCGAACGGGTCCACGTTGATGGGCAGGCGCCGCTCGCGCCACAGGTAATAGAAGGTGTCTTCGTAACCGGGCTGAATGTAGCGGTCGGTGATCCCCAGCTTGCGCGTGAGCGTACGCACAAAGCGCTCGGCGTCGGCACTGGTGTAGTGCGAGGGATCACGCTCGTCGGCAAACAGCGCGGGGTTCTGCCACGCGGGCTGGCCGTCGGCGCGCCAGCAGATCGACAGCGCCCAGCGCGGCAACTGCTCGCCGGGGTACCACTTGCCCTGGCCAAAGTGCAAAAAACCGCCCCGGCCGTATTCGGCGCGCAGCTTGTGCGTGAGTTCGGTGGCAAAGCCGCGTTTGGTGGGGCCCAGGGCATCGGTGTTCCACTCGGGCGCGTCGCGGTCGCCCACGGCCACAAAGGTGGGCTCGCCACCCATGGTCAGGCGCACATCGCCTGCTACCAGGTCGGCGTCCACCTGCTCGCCCAGCGCCAGCACGGCCTGCCACTGGTCTTCGGTGTAGGGCTTGGTCACGCGGGGGGATTCGTAAATGCGCGTCACGCGCATCTCGTGACTGAAGTCCACCTCGGCCTTGTCCACGCCGCCTTCAATCGGCGCGGCCCCCGAGGGCTGCGGCGTGCAGGCCAGCGGGATGTGGCCCTCTCCCGCCATCAGGCCGCTGGTGGCATCCAGGCCAATCCAGCCCGCGCCGGGCAGGTAGACCTCGCACCAGGCGTGCAGGTCGGTGAAGTCGTGGTCGGTGCCACTGGGGCCATCTAGCGCCTTCACATCGGGGGTCAGCTGGATCAGGTAGCCCGACACAAACCGCGCCGCCAGCCCCAGGTGGCGCAGCAGCTGCACCAGCAGCCAGCCCGAGTCGCGGCACGAGCCGCTGGCCTTTTGCAGCGTCTCCTCGGGCGTCTGCACGCCGGGCTCCAGGCGGATCAGGTAGCGAATGTCCTGCGACACCTGCTGGTTCAGCTTGACCAGAAAGTCCACTGTGCGCCGTTTGCTGCGGTCGATCTTGTCCAGGTACGCCTGCACCAGCGGCGTCATCGGCTCGGTGGCCAGGTAGGGCGCCAGCTCCTGCTGCACATCGCTGCTGTACTTGAAGGGGATGTGCTCGGCCTCGGGCTCCAGGAAGAAGTCGAACGGGTTGTACACCGCCATCTCCACCACCAGGTCCACGGTGACCTTGAACTCACGTGTCTTCTCGGGGAAGACGAGCCGTGCCTGGTAGTTGGCAAACGGATCCTGCTGCCAGTTGATGAAGTGCTGCGCGGGCTCGACCTTGAGCGAGTACGAAATCACATTGCTGCGGCAATGGGGCGCAGGCCGCAATCGGATCGTCTGCGGCCCGAGGCCGACCAGCCGGTCGTATTGGTAATGCGTGACGTGGTGGAGCGCGGCGTGGATGGGCATATGCAGGCCATGCTAGCAAGTCCCGAGCCATCGCGGGCAACTATTCCGGGGGCGGTGACAAGCGGCCATCGGCTGTTCACAATGTGCGGTCCGTGCCCCGCTGCTGGGGCTGTCTGCATGCTTCTCATCGTGCACCAACTTGGTGATGCCTCTTTTCATCCATGTCCCACTCCCCCCAACTTCTGCTCCTGCCCGGTCTGGCCGCCGATGAACGCATGTGGCGCGGCGTGCTGCCGCTGCTGCCCGCCGCGCTGCGCCCCGAGGTCGCCACCGCCCACCAGGATGTGAACCTGCATCGCATCGAGGACTTTGCCGCACGGCTGCTGGCACAGCACGCGGGGCCGCTGGTGCTGGCCGGTGCGTCGATGGGCGGCATGATCGCCATGGAGGCCGCGCGCCAGGCGCCGCAGCGGGTTGCGGGGCTGGCCTTGCTGGGCACCACCGCGCGACCCGAGACACCCGACATGCGCGCCCTGCGCGAAGGTGCCATCGAACTGTTTGAACAGGGCCGGGTGCGCGAGGTCATCGAGCCCAACGTGGCCCTGGCCTTCCACCCCGTGAACGCCGCCAAGGCGGAGCTGGTGCAGGCCTATCTGGACTTTGTGCTGGACGCGGGCCCCGACCACCTGGTGCGCCAGAACCGTGCCGTGATCCACCGCCCCGATGCGCGCTTGCACCTGCCTCAGGTAGCTTGCCCCGTGCTGGTGGTGTGTGGCGCAGCCGACCAGCTCACGCCGCCCGAATGCTCGGCAGAGATTGCGGCGCTGGTGCCCGCTGCCGAACACCACCTGCTACCCGACAGCGGCCACATGCTGACCATGGAGCAGCCGGAGGTGGTGACCGGCTTGCTGGTGCAGTGGCTGGGCCGCAATGGATGGATTTGATCTAGTGCTTGAGGTTTTTTTGGCCGCTACCGCGCGATGGGTAAGCTCTGATAGCTATTGAATTAATAGCTAATCAAAACTCCAGGTTGTCAATCAACCGCGTGCTGCCCAGCCGCGCAGCACCCAGCGCCACCAGCGTGCCTGCCGCATCCTCGGCCGTGGCGGGCAGCAAGTCGGCGCGGCGGCGCACCGTGAGGTAGTCGGGCGCCCAGCCCCGCGCGCGCAGCGCGTCCTGCGCCTGGGCCTCCAGCGCGCTGCGGTCGCTGGCATCCAGCCACTGCTGCGCCAGCCGCTTCAGGGCCTGCGACAGGGCCACGGCCTCCTGGCGTTCTTCCAGGCTGAGGTAGCCATTGCGCGAACTCAGGGCCAGCCCATCGGCCGCGCGGCAGGTTTCGCCCGCCACGATCTCGATGGGCAGCGCAAACTGCCGCACCATGTGGCGGATCACCATGAGCTGCTGGTAGTCCTTCTTGCCAAACACGGCCACGCCACCGGTGGCGCCCAGCACGCAGGCAAACAGCTTCATCACCACCGTGCTCACGCCCACAAAAAAGCCGGGGCGGAAGTGGCCTTCGAGCATGTCGGCGAGCTGCGGGTCGGGGTGCACCTTGAAGGTCTGGGGCTCGGGGTACAGGTCCGCCTCGCGCGGGGCAAACAGCACATCGCAACCGGCGGCCTGCAGTTTTGCGCAGTCGGCCTCCCAGGTGCGCGGGTAGCTGTCAAAGTCCTCGTGCGGCAGAAACTGCAGGCGGTTCACAAAGATGCTGGCTACGGTCACATCGCCCAGGGGTTGGGCCTGGCGCACCAGGGCGATATGCCCCTCATGCAAGTTGCCCATGGTGGGCACAAAAGCCGGGCGGCGGTAGGGGGCCAGGGCCTGGCGCAGGTCGGCAATGGAGCGGGCAATCAGCATGGGGTGGGAGGGTCAGAGAGATAAGAAAAGGGCTCACCAGGCGTGCACAGCGTTGTCCGGGAAACGCCCTTGCTTCACGGCCTGCACATAGGCCTCCATGGCGCGGCGCACGCTGCCCGCGTCCTGCATGAAGTTGTGGACAAACTTCGGCATCTTCCCGAGGTTCATGCCCAGCATGTCGTGCAACACCAGCACCTGCCCGGCCGTGCCGTTGCCTGCGCCGATGCCGATGGTGTGGCAGTGCGGCAGCTCGGCCGTGAGGTCGGCGGCCAGCGCAGCGGGCACCATCTCCAGCACCAGCATGGCGGCGCCTGCGTCCTGCAACTCATGCGCCTCTTTGCGCAGCGTGCGGGCGGCATCGTCGGTCTTGCCCTGCACGCGGTAGCCGCCCAGGGCATGCACCGTCTGCGGCGTCAGGCCCAGGTGGGCGCACACCGGCACGCCGCGCTGCACCAGGAATTCCACTGTGGGCGCCGTCCAGCCCCCACCTTCGAGCTTGACCATGTGCGCCCCGGCCTGCATCAGCACGCAGGCGCTGCGCAGCGCCTGCTCGCGGCTTTCGGCATAGGTGCCATAGGGCAGGTCGGCCACCAGCCAGGCCGTGCCCTGCACGCGGTGCAGGCCGCGCGCCACGCTGGCCGTGTGGTAGGCCATGGTGTCGAGTTGAACACCCACGGTGCTGGGCAGGCCCTGGCACACCATGCCCAGCGAGTCGCCCACCAGGATGCATTCCACCCCCGCCGCATCGGCCACGGCCGCAAAGGTGGCGTCGTAGGCGGTGAGCATGGTGATTTTTTCGCCCGCTGCGCGCATCTGCGCCAGGCGCGGCAGGCTCACGGGGCGGCGCTCGGGCAGGGGCGATGCAGGCGGCAGCGTGCCGTAGGGCGTGGCAGAAACAGGGCTGGTGGCGGTCATGGAGCGCGGTAGGGCCAAAAAATTGCCGCGAGTCTATGCGACCAATACTGGGTGTACTTATTGGTTTCCTGCGCGGGCAGGGCGGGCCTGCGCTGGCACAGTGGCCTTTGCGTTCCCGGTATGCTCGCGGCCCATGACAGCAGCGACACCCCCCGCGAAAAGCACTATGAGAGACAACGATGTAAAGGCCCTGGCCCAGGCCGACGTGGCCCGCGCTCTGGCCGAAGACGTGGGCACCGGTGACCTCACCGCCGGCCTGATCGACCCCGCCCGCCGCGCCCGCGCGCGCATCCTGGCGCGCGAAGCCGCCGTGATCTGCGGCGCCCCTTGGGCTGAAGCGGCCTTGCGCGCCCTCGACCCCACGGTGCAGATCACCTGGCATGTGGCCGAAGGCCAGCGCTGCGCCCCCGACCAGGTGGTGCTGGAGCTGGAAGGCCAGGCCCGCGCACTGCTGAGCGCCGAGCGCACCGCACTCAACTTTCTGCAGCTGCTCTCGGCCGTCGCCACCAAAACCCGCACCTATGTGGATGTGGTGGCGGGTACGCGCGCGCAGATCGTGGACACGCGCAAGACCCTTCCCGGCCTGCGCCTGGCGCAAAAGTACGCCGTGCGCGTGGGTGGCGGCACCAACCACCGCATTGGCCTGCACGATGCGGTGTTGATCAAAGAGAACCACATTGCAGCCGCCGGTAGCGTGACGGCGGTGCTGCGCGCCGCACAGGCCGTGGCCGCGCAGGCGACTTTCATCGAGATCGAAGTCGAAACCCTGGAGCAGCTGACCGAGGCGCTGAATGCGGGTGCCAAGATGGTGTTGCTGGACAACATACCGCTGCCCATGCTGCGCGAGGCGGTGCGCATCAATGCGGGCCGCGCGATTCTGGAAATCTCGGGCGGTGTCACGCTCGAAGGCCTGCGCGAACTGGCCGAGACCGGCGTGGACCGCATCTCCATCGGCACGCTGACCAAAGACGTGAAGGCCACCGACTTTTCGATGCGCCTGCAGGAGCTGGCATGAGCACCGCAACCCTGAACCGCATCGACGTCGAATACGAGCAGCCTGACGAGGCGACATCGGGCGCCGTCTGTTCCACCAAACACGCCTGGGCGCGCGTGCCGCCCGAGCCGTCGCAGGCAGAACGCGCCGCGCTCAAAGACAAGATCCGCCGTCTGCTCAAGGAAAAAAATGCGGTCATGGTGTCGCACTACTATGTGCACCCGGACCTGCAGGACCTGGCCGAGGAAACCGGCGGCCTGGTGAGCGACTCGCTGGAGATGGCCCGCTTTGGCCGGGACCACGCGGCGCAGACCCTGGTGGTGAGCGGCGTGCGCTTCATGGGCGAGACGGCCAAGATCCTGAGCCCGGAAAAGACCGTGCTCATGCCCGACCTGGACGCCACCTGCTCGCTGGACCTGGGCTGCCCCATCGACGAATTCAGCGCGTTCTGCGACCAGCACCCCGACCGCACTGTGGTCGTCTACGCCAACACCAGCGCGGCGGTGAAGGCGCGTGCTGACTGGCTGGTGACATCGAGCTGCGCGCTCGACATCGTGAGCGCCCTCAAGGCCGCAGGCCAGAAGATCCTGTGGGCGCCCGACCGCCACCTGGGCGCATACATCCAGCGCGAGACAGGCGCCGACATGGTGTTCTGGAACGGTGCCTGCATCGTGCATGACGAGTTCAAGGCGCTGGAGCTGGAGCTGCTGAAAAAGCAGCACCCACAGGCCAAAGTGCTGGTCCACCCCGAAAGCCCCGCCGACGTGGTGGCCCTGGCCGACGCCGTGGGCTCCACCAGCGCCATCCTCAAAGCCGCGCGCGAGATGGATGCCACCGAGTTCATCGTGGCCACCGACAACGGCATGATGCACAAGCTGCGCACGCTCAACCCTGGCAAGACCTTCTACGAAGCGCCCACGGCGGGCAACAGCGCCACCTGCAAGAGCTGCGCGCACTGCCCCTGGATGGCGATGAACGGCCTGGCCGATGTGGCCCGGGTGCTGGAGACCGGTGCGAACGCTGTGCACGTGGACCCCGCACTGATTCCGCGTGCGCGTCAGCCGATTGACCGCATGCTGGCCTTCACGGCGGCGCTCAGGAATGGTCAACCCACCGGCGCACTGGTGCCCCACCTGGGCGCTGCTTGAGTGCGCACGACGCGTTGATGTTTGCTCATGTTTTGATAGCTACAGGCGCATGATCCACTAACGCCTCCGCCTGCTTTGACTTCTAGTTGCCACATTGACTTCACCCAGCCGCTGAGCGCAGGCGCCGCGCGCCTGCGCCACCGGTTTGAGGCCCCGCGCGAGGTGCTGGTGGCCCAGGCACAGCACGAGGTGCGCGGTGTGCTCGACGCCGTGTTTGCCGCCGCACAGCAAGGACGCTGGTGCGTGGGCCATGTGCGCTACGAGGCCGCCCCGGCCTTCGATGCCGCATTGCAGACCCATGCGGCCGACGGCCCGCTGGCCTGGTTTGCCGTGTACGACGCGCCCCAACCCGGGACCGACGACGCGGCGGATGCGGCGGCAGCAACCCCTGCGCAGGTGGTGTGGGACGACAGCCCCGAGCGCGAGGCGTTTGACGCCGCACTGGCGCAGATCCAGCAGGCCATCGCGGCGGGCGAGCTGTACCAGGTCAACTACACCGCGCCCTTTCGCGGCACGTTGCAGGGCTCGCCGCAGGCCCTGTTTGCTGCGTTGCTGCGCGCGCAGCCCGGGGGCTATGCCGCTTACCTGCAGGCGGGTGACGAGCAAGTGCTGTCGGTGTCGCCCGAGCTGTTTTTTGACTGGCTGGACGCGCCGGAAGGCGGCACCCTGCTGGCCCGCCCGATGAAGGGTACGGCCCCGCGTGGCGCCACCCCCGAGCAGGACGCGCAGCAGGCCGAGCACCTGCGCACGGCGCCCAAGGAGCGTGCCGAGAACGTGATGATCGTGGACCTGCTGCGCAACGACATGTCGCGCATTGCGCTACCGCACAGCGTGCAGGTGCCTGCGCTGTTTGCCACGCAGGCCTTGCCCACGGTGTGGCAGATGACCTCGGACGTGACGGCGCACACGCGGCCCGGCACCACGCTGACGGATGTGTTTGCGGCGCTGTTCCCTTGTGGCTCCGTCACGGGGGCGCCCAAGGTGCGCGCCATGCAGATGATCCGCGCGCTGGAGCCCGCGCCACGCGGCGTCTATTGCGGCGCGGTGGGCGTGGTGCGGCCGGGCGGCTCTGCGGGGCCGGACGGCCTGCACCCGGTGGCGGCCACCTTCAACGTGCCCATCCGCACCGTGGTGCTGCGTGGCGTGGGTTCGGGTGTGGGTGTGGGTGTGGGTTCGGGTACGGGTACGGGTACGGGTACGGATGCCTCCCCCGCCGTGGCCGAGGCCACCTGCGGCATTGGCAGCGGCATCACCTCCGGTGCCGAGGCGGGCGCCGAATGGGCCGAGTGGCACCACAAGCGCGCCTTTGTCGAGCGGGCCAGCGCTCCGTTCGAGGTGCTCGAAACCCTGGGCTTGCACCACGGCAAATTCGTGCACGCTGACCAGCATGTGCGCCGAATGGGCGAGGCGGCTGCGCATTTCGGATTTGCGTTCAACGCCCACGCGGTGCGCCAGGAGCTGCAGATTGCCGCCCTGCAACACCGCGATGGCGACTGGCGGGTGCGCCTGCTGCTGGCGGCGGACGGCAGCGCACGCGCCGAGGCCTTTGCGCTGCAGACCACGGCAGTGCCTGTGCGCCTGCAACTGGCGCTGCGCCCCTTTGCGGCCGCACACAGCGAGTTTGTGCGCTACAAGACCACGCGGCGCGCGCACTACGCGGCGTTTGCACCCACCACCCCCGGCGTGTTCGACACGGTGCTGTGGAACGAGGCAGGCGAGATCACCGAAGGCACCTTTGGCAACATCGCCGCGCTCATCGATGGGCGCTGGGTGACGCCGCCCCTGTCCTGCGGCCTGCTGCCCGGCGTGGGCCGCGCCGTCGCACTGCAGGACGGCCACGTGGTGGAGGCCGTGCTGCGCGTGGCCGACATTCCCCGCGTGCAAGGCTGGGCGTTCATCAACAGCCTGCGCGGCTGGCTGGACGCCACGCTGGACGCGTAGCGAGCCCTTTTCCCTCTATCTCCCTGTTGGCAAGCAGGTGCCCACGGCGCCTGGCGGTCGTGGCCTTAGCCGTTCCAACCCGCATCCTGTGCATCAGGATGTGACGCTCCTTGTCGGGTCTGTGGGCGCTGCCATGTTGCCCGCTCGTTCTGACAGCTGCGTCTTGCGAGGCCTGTGGCTTCGGCTGGGCCGATGCGCCCCTTGCATCCCGCTACCTCCTGTGCGCTTGCTTACACCGCATTGCGCCCGGCCCACAGGCCTATAGGACACGGCCTACAAAAAGCGCTGCGGGCCCCCACGAACATGAACCCACACAAGACGCGTTTCAACGCTTTGTGTGCAACCTTTGTTCAACCCTTTCGACAGGAGCCACCATGTCTCAGCACAACCCGCAGAACCAGCACAACACCCCCTCGTCTCAGCGCCAGTCGCCCGCCGGGCAGCAGCAGGCCGAGCAGAGCACGGGCAGCCACAGCAACCGCCAGCAAGGCGCCCGCAACGACGCGGACACTCATGCCCAGGGCCGCGACCAAAAGCAGCAAGGCAGCCGCGACTCGCACAAGAGCCAGCCGTGAAACCGGGCAGGCCGCAACAGCATGTGGCCAGCCGCACCTTTCCCTCCCCATTCACTTTGATTTTTTGACTTTCCCATTGACCGCAAGGAGAACACCATGGGCTACAGAGACAGCGACGACAGCAACTTTTCCCGCCATGGCATGGGCCGCGATGCCGACGACATGCGCTTTAACGAGCGCGGTGACCACCAGGGCTACGGCAGCGAAGACCATCGCGGCAGCAGCCCTGGCGGTTACCGGCAGGGGTTCGAGAACCGCAATGACCGCAGCGACCGCTATGAGCAAGAACGCTACGGCCAGGAACGTTATGGCCAATACGGCCTGAACCGCAGCCGTGGCGAATCGCAGGGCTACCCACGCTCGGGGCGCGAAGGCTTTGGCTCGTATGGATCTCAGGACCGCCCGGGCTACGCCAACGGCCCAGGCCGTCAATACCAGGCATGGGGCGCCCCGTATGACAGCCAAGGCTATCGCGATGACGAAGGGCGCTTTGCCTCGCCCTATCGCGATGATGAACGCGGCCAGGGTGGCTATGGCAACGCCTACGGCTTCACCCGCAATGCATCGCCTGCCCAACAGAACCGCGGCCATCGCGATCCCGACTACCAGCAGTGGCGCGACGAGCAACTGCGCATGCTGGATGACGACTACGACAGCTGGCGCAAGGAGCGCTACCAGAAGTTTTCGGATGACTTCAGCCAGTGGCGCTCCAGCCGCACCAGCGGCAGTTCGGGTCAGCAGCAGCCCGGCCAGCAGAACCAGAAAGGCGCGGGCTCCCAGAGCGCATCCAGCACTGCGTCTGGCGGCAACCAGGGCAATACCGGAAAGTCCAAGGATGCCAGCTGACCGTTGCTGCGACTGAAGTGGCCGGGCCGGGGCAGTGTGTACTGCCCCGGCCCGGTCGTTGAACTCGCCGTCCGTACCACCGTGGGCGCACTGGCCTCGAAGCCCAGGCGCCCCTTTTTTGGCTCCGGTTGACCTGGAGCCCCCTGTCGGCAGAAAGACATGCCGCCGTGACCGCATCCGTCCCCTTCGCTCCCGGCCACCAAGGGCGCGATCCATGCCTTTACCAAGGCGCTGGCGCACAACCTGGCCGACCGGGGCATTCGCGTGAATGCGGTGGCGCCGGGGCCGGTGTGGGCACCGCTGATCCCGGCGGACCGCCCGGCCGAAGAGTTGGAAAAGGTTGGCGTCATAACGCACCTGGGCCGCCCGGCGCAACCCGAGGAAATCTCGCCCGCCTACGTGTTCCTGGCGGCGCCTTGTTGCTCCAGCTACATCACGGGCATCGTGCTGCCCATCACCGGCAACGCAGGCGACGGGGCCTGAGTCCGGTGAGCGGGGGCCGCGTCAGAGCCGTTCTTTGGCGTACGAACCCCGGTCCATATCGACGATCTCCACACTCAGCTGCACCAGCACGCCCTGCGGCCGGGGCGTGCGTTCGCGCAGCACGGCGGCAATGAGGTCAGACAGCTCTTTCTTGGCCTCGGGTGTGCGCCCGGCGAGCAAGCGCAACTGGGCATGCACAAAGGCGCGGTTGGCGGGCGCAATGCCGATCTCGAAGCTGTCGGCCACGATGAAGCGAGTCTTCAGGTCCGCCTCGTCCTGCACCTGGGGATGGGCGCACAGGGCGGCGTTGAGGGCGGTCAGCGTTTCGGCTTCGGGGTAGTGGGGCAGATTGGCCGAGTATTCGATGGTCAGGTGGGGCATGGAATCGTCTCGCTGAAGGGATAAGAAGGGGCCTGCGTGGGGAGGTGGCCTGGGCTGTGCATGGTACTGCGGTGCATCAGCGGTTGAGTGACTGCATTGCCAGCGCATGCAGCGCCTCTATCAACTGCGCAACGTCGTCGGTGGTGTGCGCGGCCGACAGCGCAATGCGCAGCCGCGCCGTGCCTGTCGGCACGGTGGGCGGGCGGATGGCAGGCACCCACAGGCCTTGGGCGCGCAGGCCTTCCATCACCGCCAGCGCGGCTTCATTGCTGCCAATGATCAGCGCCTGCACCGGCGTGCGCGAGGGCAGCAGGTGCCAGCCCAGGGGGGCAGGCAGTGTGGCCAGGCCCTGGCGCAGCTGTGCGATGAGTCCGTCCAGGTGCGCGCGCCGGTCGTCGGCCGCCTCCATGAGATGCAGGCTCTGGCGCAGCGCGCTCGCCAGCAGCGGCGGGGCAGCGGTGGCAAAGATGTAGGTGCGCGTTTTCTGCAGCAGCCATTCGACGAGCGCGGCATCCCCCGCCACAAACGCACCGGCCACGCCCGCTGCCTTGCCCAGTGTGGCCATGTACAGCACGCGGCGCGAGGCATTGGGCCCTGTTAGCCCGGCCTGTGCCAGACTGCCGCGCCCCTGAGGCCCCAGCACGCCAAAGCCGTGGGCATCGTCCAGCAGCAGCAGGGCGTCATAACGCTCGCACAGCGCCAGCAGGGCCGGGATGTCGATCAGGTCGCCGTCCATGCTGAACACGGCGTCGCTGATGACCAGCTTGCGCCGCGCAGGGCTGGCGCCGAGTTGGGCTTCCAGCGCAGCCAGGTCGGCATGTGGATAGCGGTGGATGGTGGCGCGCGACAGGCGGGCACCGTCGATCAGGCAGGCGTGGTTGAGCGCGTCGGAGAACAGCGCATCGCCATCGCCCACCAGCGCCGGGATGATGCCGGTGTTGGTGGCATAGCCCGCATAGAAGTACAGCGCGCGGGGCAGTTGCACGTAGGCGGCCAGGTCGTGCTCCAGCGCATCGTTGGCGGCGCTGTGGCCGCTGACCAGGGGCGATCCGCCAGAGCCCACGCCAAAACGCGCAGTGGCCTCGCACGCGGCCTGGGCCAGTGCAGGGTGGCTGGCCAGGCCCAGGTAGTCGTTGCTGCAAAAGGCCAGCATGGGCTGGCCGTCCACCCGCAGGCGGGCGCCGCCTGCGGGCTCCACCACACGACGGCGGCGCAGCAGGTGGGCGCGTTCGATGTCGGCCAGCCGCGCAGGGATCTCGTCGAGCCAGGACGCTTGTGGCGCGGTGGGGGCCGTCATCGCCAGTCCTTCGGCAGATCAAACACCAGGCTGCCGGGTTCCGGCAGTTCCTGGTACGGCACATCGGCCAGCAGTGGTGCATTCAGCCGTGCTCGCAGGTAGGCGATGTTGTCTTCCACCGCCTCCATGTCGGGGTCCACGCGGTTGGCCACCCAGCCCGCCAGCGTGAGGCCGCGCGCGCGGATGGCCTCGGCCGTGAGCAGGGCGTGGTTCAGGCAGCCCAGGCGCAGGCCCACCACCAGCACCACGGGCAGCGCCAGGGCCTGGGCGAGGTCGGCGCCCGTGAGTGTGTCGGTGAGCGGCACATGAAAGCCGCCTGCTCCCTCTACCACCACGGCATCCGCCTGGGCGGCGAGCGCCTGGTAGCTGCGCACGATGGCGGTGATGTCGATCTGCACGCCCGCCCGCGCCGCAGCGATGTGGGGCGAGAGCGGGTCGGGCAGCAGCACGGGGTTGTCCAGCGCTGGCGGCACGGCCAGGGTGGAGGCCGAGCGCAGTGCGATCGCGTCTTCACTGGCCCAGTCGTCCCCCCAGGGCACCAGGCCAGCCGCCACAGGCTTCATGCCCACCACGCGGCGGTGGTGGCGCGCCAGCGCGTGCAGCAGCCCGGCGGACACCAGCGTCTTGCCGACACCGGTATCGGTGCCGGTCACAAAACATCCCATCATCAACTTTCCTCCTGCAGGGTGGCGTTCAGTGCATCCAGCGCGCCATGGGCCAGGCATTGCACCGCCTCGTCGTCGAGCGCATAGGGCGGCATGGCGTACAGCGTTTTCCCAATCGGCCGCAGCACCAGTCCCCGCGCCATGGCGTGCTGGTGGTAGCGGCGCGCAAAGTCGGGCAGGGGTGTGTCCACATCCCAGGCCCAGATCATTCCGATGCGGCGTGCATGCCGCACGCGTGGGTGCTGGTTGAGCGATGCGCAGGCAGCGTCGATGCGCTGCGCCAGCGCCCTGTTGGCGTTCAGCGCATCCAGCTGCTCAAACAGTTCCAGCGTGGCCAGCGCTGCGCGGCAGGCCAGCGGGTTGCCGGTGTACGAGTGCGAATGCAGAAAGCCGCGCGCCACGTCGTCATCGTAGAACGCGGCGTACACCGCGTCCGTCGTCAGCACGGCCGACAGGGGCAGCGTGCCGCCCGTGAGGCCTTTGGACAGGCAAATGAAATCCGGCCGGATGCCTGCCTGCTGGTGCGCGAACATCGTGCCCGTGCGGCCAAAGCCCACGGCGATTTCATCGACCACCAAGTGGACCTCGTAGCGGTCGCACAGTGCGCGCGCCAGGCACAGGTATTCGGGGTCGTGCAGTGCCATGCCGGCGGCGCACTGCACCAGGGGTTCGACGATGAGTGCGGCCGTGGTGGTGTGGTGTTCTTGCAGCCAGGCTTGCAGCGCGGCGGCGGCGCGCCGGGCCACGTCCTGTGCGGTTTCGCCCGGGGCTGCGCCGCGTGCATCGGGGCTGGGAACGGTGTCGGCCAGGCGCACCAGCGGGGCATAGGCCTCGCGGAAGATCGCGATGTCGGTCACGGCCAGCGCGCCCACGGTTTCGCCGTGGTAGCCGCCTGCCAGGCCCACGAAACGGCTCTTGGCGGGGCGGCCAGTGTTGCGCCAGTAGTGCGCGCTCATCTTGAGCGCAATCTCGGTGGCGGCTGCGCCGTCGCTGCCGTAGAACGCGTGGCCCAGGCCGGTGAGCGCGGCCAGGCGTTCTGACAGCTCCACCACGGGCGCATGGGTGAAGCCCGCGAGCATCACATGGTCCAGCCGGCCGAGCTGGTCCACCAGCGCCGCCTGGATGTGCGGGTGGCTGTGGCCGAACAGGTTGACCCACCAGGAGCTGATGCCGTCCAGATAGCGCTGGCCGGCGGTGCCATAGAGCCACGGGCCCTGGGCGCGGGCAATGGCCACGGGCGGCTGCGCCTCGTGCCGCTTCATCTGCGTGCAGGGGTGCCAGACGCTGGCCAGGCTGCGGGCCACCAGCCCGTCGTGCGTGGGCTGCATGGTCAGACGGCCTGGGTGGGCACGGCGTGGCGCAGTGCGGTCTGGCGGTTGTGCTCGTCCACAAACACCAGCTGCGGTTGGTGTGTGGCCACCTGGTCTTCGTGCACCTGGGCAAAGGCCGCAATGATGATGAGATCGCCTGTGGACGCGCGGCGTGCGGCCGAACCGTTGACCGAGATCATGCCGCTGCCGCGCTGGCCCCTGATGGCGTAGGTGACAAAACGCTCGCCGTTGTTGATGTTCCAGATGTGGATCTGCTCGTTCTCGGCGATGTTGGCGGCGTCCAGCAGGTCTTCGTCGATGGCGCACGAGCCTTCGTTGTGCAGCTCGCACTGGGTCACGGCCACGCGGTGGATCTTGGATTTGAGCAGAGTGCGGAACATCGGCTTCCTTGAATGAAGTCTGTGGATGGGGGAGTGCCTGCCGGAGGCAGGGCCGTGGCCGGTCAGGGCTGCGTAAAGTCCAGCGCGCAGCTGTCGCCCAGTGCCTCGCGCCACACGCGCACGCGGCTCACGCTGGCGCGCAAGTCGGTGGGCAGTGCCTGGGCGATGAACAGGCACAGGTTTTCCAGCGTCGGCGTGCCCAGGCCGGGCACCTCGTCGAGCATGTGGTGGTCCAGCTGCTCGCGCACCACGGCCAGGCCCTGGCGCAGCAGGCCCAGGTCCAGCACCATGCCGGTGGCGGGGTCGCGCGGGCCGGTCAGGAACACTTCGGCATGGTAGGTGTGGCCGTGCACGCGGCGGCTGCCTTCGGCCTCGATCTCGCGGCGCAGGGTGTGGGCGGCGTCGAAGAAGAAGCTCTGGGAGATGGTGAACAACATACGGTGATTTAGAAGGACTTGGAGAGGCTAACAAAGCTCAGCGAAGCGGCCCTGGCTAGGCGTTCCGCCGCAGGCAGTACCCGTAGTACCAGCACTAGGGAAGGGCGGGACAACGACGCCAGGGGAGTTTTGTTGGCCTCTCTCACCGGATGCCGGTGAGCTTGTGGGTTTGCAGGCTGAGGCGCCATGCAGGGTGGGCCAGGCAGGCGTTAATGCAGGCGGCAGTGTTCTGGCGCTGCAGCAGGCCGTCCATGGGCTGCAGGAATCGGTGGGTGAACTGCGTGTCCTGCTCCAGCGCTTGCAGGTCAAAGCCGGGCTGGGGCCAGACGAGTTTCAGCTCCTGCCCGCTGCGCTGCACCCACGGGGCACCGGCCTTGGGGCTGATGCACAGCCAGTCGATACCTTCGGGGGCGGCAACCGTGCCGTTGCTTTCGACGGCGATGCGGAACTGCTGGGCGTGCAGCGCGTCGATCAGCGCCGCATCGACCTGCAGCAGGGGCTCGCCACCGGTCAGCACCACCAGTCGGTGGCCCGCGCCCGCAGGCCATTGCGCAGCGATCAGCTCGGCTAACGCGGCGGCTGTCTCGAACTTGCCGCCCAGCGTGCCGTCGGTGCCCACAAAGTCGGTGTCGCAGAACTGGCAGATAGCCTGCGCGCGGTCCTGCTCGCGGCCCGTCCAGAGGTTGCAGCCTGCAAAGCGGCAGAACACGGCGGGTGTGCCCGCCTGGCCGCCTTCGCCTTGCAGGGTGTAGAAAATTTCTTTGACGCTGTAGGTCATCGGGCCACCGGTGGTACGAGAAGGGTGGGGGCGGCCGGCGCTGCCACCTCGGGGTAGTCGCGGCTGAAATGCAGGCCCCGGCTTTCGCGGCGCAGCTGGGCGCTTTTCACGATGAGGTCGGCCACCTGCACCAGGTTGCGCAGCTCCAGCAGGTCGCGCGTGACGTGGAAGTGCGCGTAGAACTCCTGGATCTCGCCCTGCAGCATCGCAATGCGGTGCGCGGCGCGCTCCAGCCGCTTGTTGGTGCGCACGATGCCCACGTAGTCCCACATGAAGCGGCGCAGCTCGTCCCAGTTGTGGGAGATGACGACGGACTCGTCGGCATCGGTCACGCGGCTGTCGTCCCACGCGGGCACGGTGGGCAGTTCGGTGGTCGGGGCTGCCGCGATGGCCTGCGCAGCGGCGCGGGCGAACACCATGCATTCGAGCAGCGAGTTGCTGGCCAGGCGGTTGGCGCCGTGCAGGCCGGTGCAGGCCACCTCACCCACGGCGTACAGGCCTGGCAGGTCGGTGCGGCCCGCCAGGTCGGTCAGCACGCCGCCGCAGGTGAAGTGGGCCGTGGGCACCACGGGGATGGGTTCCTTCGTGATGTCGATGCCCAGTGACGCGCAGTGCGCCAGGATGTTCGGAAAGTGTTCCTGCAAAAACGCAGGGCTCTGGTGCGAGATGTCCAGGTGCACGCAATCGAGGCCGTGCTTTTTCATCTCGAAGTCAATGGCGCGGGCCACCACGTCGCGCGGGGCCAGTTCGGCGCGGGGGTCGTGGTCCAGCATGAAGCGCGTGCCTCCGGCTGATGGGGGCAGCTTGAGTTGCCCGCCTTCGCCGCGCACCGCCTCGCTGATGAGGAAGGACTTTTCGTGCGGATGGTAGAGGCCCGTGGGGTGGAACTGGATGAACTCCATGTTCGCCACGCGGCAGCCTGCGCGCCAGGCGGCGGCAATGCCGTCGCCGGTGGCCGTGTCGGGGTTGGTGGTGTACAGGTACACCTTGCCCGCGCCGCCTGTCGCCAAAATGGTTTGCGGTGCGCGGAAGGTCACGACCTCGTCGGTGTCGCTGTCCAGCGCGTACAGCCCCAGGCAGCGGTGGCCCGGCAGGCCGAGCTTGCGCGTGGTGATCAGATCCACCAGCGTGTGCTGCTCGAACAGCGTGATGCCGGGCGTGGCGCGCACCACGTCGATCAGCGTGCGCTGCACCGCCGCGCCGGTGGCGTCGGTCACATGGGCAATGCGGCGCGCGCTGTGGCCGCCTTCGCGCGTGAGGTGCAGCTGGTCGCCTTCGAGCGTGAAGGGCACGCCCAGGGCGCGCAACCAGGCGATGGATTCGGGCGCGTTCTCCACCACAAAGCGCGTGGTGGCCAGGTCGCACAGGCCTGCGCCGGCGACCAGCGTGTCTTCGATGTGCGCGGCAAAGCTGTCGTCATCGGCCAGCACGGCAGCAATGCCGCCCTGGGCCCAGCCGCTGGAGCCGTCTTGCAGTGTGCGCTTGGTGATCACGGCCACGCGGTGCGTGGGGGCCAGGTGCAGCGCGGCGGAGAGGCCTGCGAGGCCGCTGCCTACAATGAGAACGTCGAAGTCGTGGGATGCCATGGCTTGCGGGTAAGGGGTAATGCCACGGCCACCGGCCAGGGCCGTGAACAGTGGGAGGCGGCGCTAGGCCGGCGTGTAGGCCAGGCGCACGTAGATGGGCGCAAAAGCTTCGGCCTGCGTGATCTCGATCAGCGTCTCTTTGGCCAGCTCCAGCAGCGCGATGAAGGTCACCACCAGCACGGTGCTGCCTTTTTCGGGCTCGAAGAGTTCTTCAAACTCCACAAAGCGGCGGCCCTGCAGGGTCTTGAGTACCATGCTCATGTACTCGCGCACGCTCAGTTCTTCGCGCGTGATCTTGTGGTGCTGTACGAGCTTGGCGCGCTTCAAAATGTCGCGCCATGCCTCTTGCAGCTCCACCACATGCACGTCCGGAAAGCGCGGCTGCAGGCTCTGCTCGATGTAGACCTGGGCCTTCAAAAAGTCGCGGCCGTACTGCGGCAGGTTGGCCAGGCGCATGGCGGCCATCTTCATCTGCTCGTATTCAAGCAGGCGGCGCACCAGCTCGGCACGCGGGTCTTCGGGTTCCTCGCCGCCTTCCTGCTTCTTGGGCGGCAGCAGCATGCGCGACTTGATCTCGATCAGCATGGCGGCCATCAGCAAATACTCGGCCGCCAGTTCCAGGTTGCGGCTGCGGATCTCGTCCACATACGCCAGGTACTGCTTGGTCACCCCCACCATGGGGATGTCGAGGATGTTGAAATTCTGCTTGCGGATCAGGTACAGCAGCAAATCCAGCGGGCCTTCAAAGGCTTCGAGGAAGACCTCGAGCGCGTCAGGCGGGATGTACAGGTCCTGCGGCAGCGCAAACAGCGGCTCGCCATACAGGCGCGCCAGGGCCACCTGATCGACCACATCGGGCATGCCGGCCCCATCCAGCGAGGGCGCGCCGGGCGAGTCTGCCGCTTCGGCTGCGTTCGCGGTGGTCATGATCTGCTATTGAATCAGTAGCTGCCAGCGCAATAAATACCTGCGCTTGCGGCTAAAAACATGCTCAATCGGCGTTGGTCTGGTACACGTAGGGCTTCTGGGGCACCTGGGCGTCGCGGTACTCGCCCCAGATCTTGCGGTCCACTTGCTTGTCCCACAGCAGGGCACGGCCGGCTTGCTGCTGCTGGTCCAGCTCGGGACGGCTTGCCTTGAGCTGGTTGATGAACTGGGTGGCGTCGGATTGGTAGTCGGGGCGGCGGAAAATAGACATGGACTGTGAACTCTTTCTTGGAACGCGTCAGGCACAGTGATGCACCGAAGGTCCAAGATTTTACCGGGACGAATTTATGCGCTTGATATATCGCTCGGCCGCCATGGCTGCGGCCACCTTTTCCCTGCTGGTGCTTGCCGCCTGCGACCCGCAACGCATCAGCGAGCTCAAAGAGGGCGTTTCGACCGAAGCCGACGTGCGCGACCGCTTCGGTGCCCCCGAGAATGTGTGGGACGAGCCCGGTGGCGCGCGCACCTTTGAGTACAACCGCCAGCCTGCCGGCCAGGTCAACTACATGATCACCATCGGCCCCGACGGCCGCATGACCGCGCTGCGCCAGGTGCTGACGCCCGAGACCTTTGCGCGCGTGTCGCCCGGCATGCGCATGGACGAGGTGCGTCGCCTGCTGGGCAAGCCCGCCAAGGTCACGCCCTACGAGCTGAAAAAGGAGACCTGGGCCGACTGGCGCTACCTGGAGGCCCCCAACCAGTCCAAGGTCTTCACGGTGGTCTATGGGCCCGACCAGTTCGTGCTGCGCACGCAGTCGGGGGCGGACACGGACGCACCGGAGTTCAAGGGCGGGAAGTAGCGGCACCTTCGCGCACTGGCCCGCTCTGGCCCGCACTGGCGCGTTGCTTGCTTCTCATCTTGCAGACTGACCGCTGGATGCGCGCCGGGCTGCCCCCAAGTTCCTAGTGCTCCACCGGCGGAAAGCCTCCGCGCCTTTGCCACGCCACCCATCGCTGAACGCCCATGTCCGATACCCCGCCCACCGCCAACGACACTGCCCCGCCGCTGTCCGCCCTGCGCCATGGCGCCTTTGAAGATGCCCAGGCCCTGTTCGCAGGCACCTTGTTTGTGGCCATGGCGCTCATGCTGTTCAACCAGGCGGGGCTGCTGGTGGGCGGCACGGCGGGCGTGGCGTTCTTGCTGCATTACGTCACCGGCATTTCGTTTGGCAAGCTGTTCTTTGTGGTCAACCTGCCGTTCTATTGGTTCGCCTGGACGCGCATGGGGCGCGAGTTCACGATCAAGACCTTTGTCTGCGTGGGCCTGCTGTCGCTGCTTACCGAGCTGTTCCCGCACGTGATGCATGTGGACTACCTGAACCCGCTGTTCGCCTCGTTGCTGGGCGGGCTGCTGCTGGGCACGGGCTGCCTGTTCCTGGCACGCCACCGATCCAGCCTGGGCGGGGCCACGGTGGTGTCGCTGTACCTGCAAGGCCGCTACGGCATGCGTGCGGGCAAGGTGCAGATGATGATTGACGGCACAGTGGTGCTGCTCGCGCTGTTTGTGGTGCCGGTGGACCGTGTGGCGTATTCAGTGCTGGCGGTGCTGGTGATGAGCGGGTTCTTGTGGATCAGCCACCGGCCAGGGCGGTACACGGGAGGCTGAACGTTGCTCAGTGCGCAGGCCGAGTGGATTCCAGGATCTGAATGCCACTGTTGTCCGGGGCTGGGTTGCTGGACACGGCATCTGCAGCCATCCCGACGCCTTTGCCCATCACCCGGACGGTGCCCACTGTGGCATCTGCCGCCAACCCTACGGCCGAGGCCGTGACGCTCACGGCAGTGTTGGCCACCGTCACCACCGTGCAGCCCGCGAGCGCGGGCATGGCAACAAACAGAGGCAGGGCTTTTGCGGCCATCGCCGCCCGGTACACCACAGGGCGCATGGGGCCGCCGTGCTCAGCGCACCCGCATGCCGGGCGTGGCGCCCGGCCAGGGGTTGAGCACGTAGATGCCGGGGTTGGCTTTCTCGTCGCCATGGCTGGCGGCCAGCACCATGCCTTCGCTCACGCCAAACTTCATCTTGCGTGGGGCCAGGTTGGCCACCACCACGGTGTGTTTGCCGATCAGGTCGGCGGGTTGGTAGGCGCTGGCAATGCCTGAGAAGACATTGCGCGTGCGGCCTTCGCCCACGTCCAGCGTCAGGCGCAGCAGCTTGGTGGAACCTTCCACCGGCTCGCAGTTCACGATCAGCGCGATGCGCAGGTCGATCTTGGTGAAGTCGTCGATGGTGATCGTGGGGGCGAGTTCTTCACCACCAGGGGATGCTACGGTTTCTGTAGCTGCTTGCGCTGGGGGCTCAAACAGTGCTTCAAGCTGCTCGGGCGTCACGCGCTGCATCAGGTGCTGGTAGGGCTGGATGGCTTGCACATCGCCCGCTGCGTTCCACTGCTGCATGTTCACGCCCACAAAGCCTTGCACCGCCTGGGCCAGACCCGGCAGCACGGGGGCCAAGTAGCGGGTGAGGGTGGCAAAGGCGTTGACCAGCACCGAGCACACCTGGTGCAGCGCCTCGTTGTTGGCGGCGTCCTTGGCCAGGTCCCAGGGCTTGTTCTGGTCCACGTAGGCGTTGACCTTGTCGGCCAGCAGCATGATTTCGCGCGTGGCCTTGCTGTATTCGCGCGTTTCGTACATCTGCGCGATGGCGTCGCTGGCACCGCGCACCTCGGCCAGCAGGGCAGCGCCTGTGGTGCCAAAGTTGCTGGTGAGCTTGCCGTCAAAGCGCTTGGTCAAGAAGCCCGCTGCGCGGCTGGCGATGTTCACGTACTTGCCGATCAGGTCGCTGTTCACGCGCAGCATGAAGTCTTCGGCATTGAAGTCGATGTCTTCGTTGCGCGCGCTCAGCTTGGCGGCCAGGTAGTAGCGCAGCCACTCGGCGTTCATGCCCAGGCTCAGGTACTTGAGCGGGTCCAGGCCGGTGCCACGGCTTTTGCTCATCTTCTCGCCGTTGTTCACCGTGAGGAAGCCGTGCACGAACACGTTGTTGGGCGTCTTGCGGCCGCTGAAGTGCAGCATGGCGGGCCAGAACAGGGTGTGGAAGGTAACGATGTCCTTGCCGATGAAGTGGTACTGCTCCATGGCCGGGTCGGCCATGTAGGCGTCGTAGCTTTCGCCGCGCTTTTCCAGCAGGTTCTTCAGCGACGCGAGGTAGCCCACGGGCGCATCGAGCCACACGTAGAAGTATTTGCCTGGCGCATCCGGGATCTCGATGCCGAAGTAGGGGGCGTCGCGGCTGATGTCCCAGTCGCCCAGGCCTTCGCTGGTGGTGCCGTCGGGGTTGGTGCGGACGGTGAACCATTCCTTGATCTTGTTGGCCACCTCGGGCTGCAGCTTGCCGTCCTGCGTCCAGTTCTCCAGAAACTCCACGCAGCGCGGGTCCGAGAGCTTGAAGAAGAAATGCTCGGAGTGCTTGAGCTCGGGCTTGGCGCCGGAGAGGGCCGAGAAGGGGTTGATCAGGTCGGTGGGCGCGTACACCGTGCCGCACACCTCGCAGTTGTCGCCGTACTGGTCCTTGGCGTGGCACTTGGGGCATTCGCCCTTGATGTAGCGGTCGGGCAGGAACATGTTCTTCTCGGGGTCGAAGAACTGTTCGATGGTGCGCACCTCAATCAGGCTGCCGTCGGCGCGGTCGCGCAGGTCGCGGTAGATCTGGCGGGCCAGGTCGTGGTTTTCTGGCGCGTCGGTGCTGTGCCAGTTGTCAAAGCTGATGTGAAAGCCGTCCAGGTACTGCTTGCGGCCCGCAGCGATGTCGGCCACAAACTGCTGGGGTGTCTTGCCGGCCTTTTCGGCGGCAATCATGATGGGCGCGCCGTGGGTGTCGTCGGCCCCCACAAAGTTCACCGCGTTGCCCTGCATTCGCTGGAACCGCACCCAGATGTCGGCCTGGATGTATTCCATGATGTGGCCGATGTGGAAGTTGCCGTTGGCATAGGGCAGGGCGGTGGTAACGAAGAGTTTGCGGGCGGAGGTCGTCATGGAGTGCGGCTTTCTCAGGCGGAGCCCGTGATTTTAGGCGGTCGGCAGTGTCCTTGACCGCTGCAGGCGCTGCACCGGATAGGCCCGGTCGCGCAGGTGCCAGCCGTGGCCTGTGCGCCAGCCTCTGACGGCGCCACAATGCCTCGCAGTCAAATAATCATGAGGAGACAACACATGGCCAGAACATGGGCAAAACGGGTGGGGTGGGGCGTGGGTGGCGCGATATTGGTGGTGGCTGCCTATCTGGCGGCGTGGCCTGTGCCCATTCAGCCGGTGGCCTGGACTGCACCTGCCGCCCCTGGCTACCAGGGCGTGCACGCCCCCAACCAGCGCCTGGCCCAGCTGAACATCATTGATCTCAAAGGCGAGGTGGGCCCCGAGCACATCGCCTTTAGCAAGGACGGCAAGCTCTACACCACGGTGCTCAGCGGCAACATCCTGCGCATGAACCCCGACGGCTCGGGCCAGGAGGTGTTTGCCAACACCGGCGGGCGGGTGCTGGGCTTTGACTTTGATGCGGCAGGTAACTTGATCGCGGCAGATGCGGTTAAGGGCCTGCTGTCCATCGCGCCCGATGGCAAAGTGACCGTGCTGGCCGACAAGGTGGGTAACGGCCCCATCCGCTACGCCGACGCCGTAGTGGTGGCCCAGAACGGCAAGATGTACCTGAGCGATGCCTCCACCCGCTTTGCCCCCAAGGACTGGGGCGGTACGTTTGAAGCCAGCGTGCTCGACATCCTGGAGCAGGCCAGCACGGGCCGGGTGATCGAATACGACCCAGCCACGCGCAGCACGCGCGTGGTGGCCCGGGGCATCAGCTTTGCCAACGGCGTGGCGCTGAGCCAGGACGAAAAGCACCTGTTCGTCAACGAAACCGGCAAGTACCGGGTGTGGAAGATTGCGGTGGACGCGAATGATCTGGACATCGGCCAGCCAGGCTCCCAGGCTCGGGTGCTGCTGGACAACCTGCCCGGCTACCCCGACAACCTGATGCGTGGGCAGGGCGGCAAGGTGTGGCTGGGTTTTGCCAAGCCGCGCGGCGCGGCCATCGACAACATGGCGGGCAAGCCCTGGCTGCGCAGCCTGACCTTGCGCCTGCCGCGTGCGCTGTGGCCCATCCCCCAGCCCTACGGCCATGTGATCGCATTCACCGATGACGGCAAGGTGGTGGCCGACCTGCAGGACCCGAGCGGCGCCTACCCCGAGACTACGGCCATCACCGAGACGGCCGACCGGCTGTATGTGCAGAGCCTGCACGCACATGGCCTGGGCTGGTTGCCCAACAAGCCTTAGGGCTCAAGCCCTGGGACGCCTCAGACGGGTTCCCCGTGGTGTCTGGTCTGCACCTCGGCACCGGTATCCGTCCACCCAAAAAACCGGCACACCTCGGCCCGCATGGCCAGAGTGTCGGCCCGGCCCAGGGCCATCAGCTCCTGCGTGTAGCCGGACTCGAACAGCAGGTAGCTGGCCAGCGCCGCGCCGCGCACATCGGCCATGTTGGAGGTGACTCCAAGCGCGCCCAGCATGGTGCGCACGGGGCCCGGCAGATCGCCCACGTGGCGCGCCGCCACGGCGTCCAGGCGCTGGGAGGGGGCGATCACCAGCAGCTCGACGGGGCGCAGTGCGCTGTGCAGGCGCTTTTCTTCGGGGATGAGGGACAGGGTCTGGTTGATGCGCTGCACGCGCTCCACGTCCACCGCCAGCGCGTCCAGAAAGATGTTGGACAGCGCATGCCCCGCGATCTGCGCCAGTGTGGGGTAGTTGGGTGTGGGGTTGACGGCAGCGTCGCCCTTGGGCTCGTGCATGCGGCCCGCGCCGATCACCAGGATGCGCTCGGCCCCCAGGTGGATGGCCGGGGCGATGGGAGCCGACTGGCGCATGGAGCCGTCCCCAAAGTATTCGATGTGGTCATCCACCTCAATGCCCTTGGCCGGAAAGATGAAGGGAATGGCCGAGGACGCGAGCAGATGCTCGTGCGTGATGCGGTCGCTGGCGGCCTTGCGCTGCGAACGCACCCAGGGCTTGACGGGCGTGGCCGCTTCAAAAAAGGTGACGTGCTCGCCCGAGCTGTAGCTCGACGCCGTCACGGCCAGCGCGGTGAGATGCCCTTTGCGGATCAGCCGGGGCAGGCGCACCAGTGGCACCATCTTGACCAGCAGCTTCTCCAGCGGCGTGTTGTCCAGCAGCGATTTGGGCCGCATGCGCCGCCAGCGCGCCAGGGCCCAGCCCAGCGACACCAGCGTGAGCCAGCGCGCGCCGCTGCGCATCACGCTCAGCGAATCGGCGCCATACACCTGGCTGGCATGGAACTGGCGCCACACGCGCGCGATGCGGCGCACCGCGCGGTCAAAGTGGTCGGCCCCGCAGGCCAGCGCGGCCGCATTGATGGCCCCCGCCGAGGTGCCGGTGATGATGGGAAAGGGGTTAGGCCCATGCGCTTCCCCACAGGCTTGGCGCAGGTCGGCAATCGCTTCCAGCACCCCCACCTGGTAGGCGGCACGGGCACCGCCGCCGGTCAGCAGCAGGCCCGTGGCGGGTGCAGAGGGCGCGGTGCCAAGGGCTGCGGTGGGGGTTGTGGATGACATGGACGGTTGGAGGGTGTGAGGCCCCCAGTGTGGAGGGGTGCCCAGGCGCGGTTCATGTGGGAAAACCCGCATGTGCGGGCCACCCCACAGGGGGTTGGGGGGGTTAACGCTGCTTGAGCAGCAACTGCGCCACCGCGTCACCTTGCAGCACCACGATGCCGTGCTCGCGGGCAAATGCCTGGGCGTTCTCGCTGACCTGGCCCAGGGCGGCCACGTACACGCCCGCTGAAGCATCGGCTGCGGTCATGGCCGTGTGCAGCTCCCGCAGCGGCTCCACCCCGTGGGTGGCCGCTTTCCAGCGTTTGGCGCTGACCAGCGTGGTCTTGCCGCCCTGGCTCAGGCGCATGTCGGCCCCGGTGGCGTTGTTGCCGGTCAGGCGTTCCACGCTGTAGCCCGCGCGCTCCCAGGCGGTGGCCAGGGTGTCGGCAAAGCTGCGCCAGGGCATGCTGCCCACGGCCTCCAGCATTTCCACGACCTTGGCGGGGTTGGGCGCGCGCAGTTGCCGCCAGGCGGCCATGCAGCCCACCACAAAGATGGGGAAGCCCGCCAGCGCGCCTACCACAAAGTATTCCTTGGGCAGCAACGCCCCGGCCGCCAGCGTGATGAGGCCCACCACCACAAAGCTGATCCACCACGGCGAGCGCAGCAGGACGGCAAACAGGGAGTTTTCGGACATCTTGAATTTCACGGGAGGCCTTTTGGGGGAGAGTGCGATGGTGCAATGCGGTGCGCATTGTCCTTCAGCGGCAGGGGGCGGGAGCTTGGGAATAGACTACCGGCCCCACAGGAGTTATTTGAATGTCAGTCACCGAACAGGGCCTTTTGGCCGCACTTTCCAGCGTGCTGGACCCCCACACGGGCAAGGATTTTGTCAGCACTCGCGCCCTGCGCAACCTGCAGATCACCGGTGGCGACGTGGCGTTTGACGTGGAACTGGGCTACCCCGCCAAGAGCCTGGTGCCCGAGCTGCGCCGCCAGCTGGTGGCCGCCGCCAAGGGCGTGGCCGGGGTGGACAACGTGTCGGTCAACATCACCACCAAGGTCATCGCCCACGCCGTGCAGCGCGGTGTGCAGCTCTTGCCCCAGGTCAAGAACATCATCGCCGTGGCCTCGGGCAAGGGCGGCGTGGGCAAGAGCACCACGGCTGCCAACCTGGCCCTGGCCCTGGCCGCTGAGGGCGCCAGTGTGGGCGTGCTGGACGCCGACATCTACGGCCCCAGCCAACCCATGATGCTGGGCATCAACCGCCGCCCCGAAAGCGACGACGGCAAGACCATGGAGCCGCTGGAGAACTACGGCGTGCAGGTCATGTCCATCGGTTTTCTGGTGGACCAGGACGAAGCCATGATCTGGCGCGGCCCCATGGCCACCCAGGCGCTGGAGCAACTGCTGCGCCAGACCAACTGGAAAGACCTGGACTACCTCATCATCGACATGCCGCCCGGCACCGGCGACATCCAGCTCACCCTGAGCCAGCGCGTGCCCATGACCGGCGCCGTCATCGTCACCACCCCGCAAGACATCGCGCTGCTGGACGCGAAGAAGGGCATCAAGATGTTCGAAAAGGTGGGCGTGCCCATCCTCGGCATCGTCGAGAACATGGCTGCCCACGTGTGCAGCAACTGCGGTCATGTGGAGCACATCTTTGGCGCCGATGGCGGCAAGAAGATGGCCGCCGACTACGGCATGGACTACCTGGGCGCGTTGCCGCTGAACATGAGCATCCGCCTGCAGGCCGACAGCGGCAAGCCCACGGTGGTGGCCGACCCCGACGGCGAAGTCGCGGCCATCTACAAGAAGGTGGCGCGCGATGTGGCGGTGAAGATCGCCCAGCAAGCCAAGGACTTCTCCAGCAAGTTCCCCACCATCTCGATCAGCAAGAACACCTGATCCTCCCGAGCCGCCTGAGCCGCCTCACTGCGCCATGAACCTGCTCGCGTCCCTGCGCTACCTGGTGGCGCTGCACGAGCACCGGCACTTTGGCCGGGCGGCGCAGGCCTGTCATATCACGCAGCCGGCCCTGTCCAACGCGCTGCGCGCGCTGGAAAAGGAGTTTGGCGTGGTGGTGGTGCGCCGGGGCCGCAGCTTCGAGGGCTTCACCCCTGAGGGTGAGCGCGTGCTGGCCACGGCCCAGCGCATGCTGCACGAGCACCAGGTGCTGCAGCAGGACCTGAGCAGCGACGCCGCCCACCCGCGCGGCACGCTGCGCCTGGGCGCCGTGCCCACGGCCATGCCCATCCTCGCTCGGTTTGCGGCGCAGTTGCAGGCGCGGCACCCGGGCATCGTGCCGGTGGCGCTGTCGATGAGCTCGCAGGCGCTGGAGGCGGGGCTGGAAAACATTTCGCTGGACCTGGCGCTGGGCTACACCGAACGCATGCCCGCACGCGGCGGCCCGCTGCGGGCCTGGCCGCAGTATGTGGAGCATTACTTTCTGCTGCGTCGCGCGTCGCGCCCCAAGGGTTCGCCGCGCGGGCTGCAGATCGGCCCGCCCATGGCCTGGGCCGATGCGGCGGCGCTGCCGCTGTGCCTGCTCACCCCCGAGATGCACAACCGCAGCCTGGTCGATGGCGCATTCCGCGCCGCAGGCGCCACGGTCATGCCCGCCATGGAAACCGATTCGGTACTGACCCTGGCGCTGAGTGTGGTGGCGGGCACCGTGTGCAGCGTGCTGCCCGGTGCGCTGGTTGATGCCGTGCGCGGCCATGACGGGCTGGAGGCGCTGCCGCTTACCACTCCGGTGCTCACTACGCCCATCGGCTTCATGTCGCACCGGCAGGTGCAGCCTACGCGCGCCCTCGATGCCGCGCTGGCACTGGCGCAGGACGCGGATTGGCTGCAGCACGCCGCAGCGCACAGTGGACTTCTGGTCGCTGATTGATCGCTAACCGCAAGGGTCGCGGTGGCTGATTCACAGGCCGTTGTTAACGCGGCTGTTTCATTTGTTTTTGTGATCGACCCATGTGCATCGGCAATTTGACGCCGCAGGCGCCCGTGGCCGACACTGCGACGGCCCGGGCACCCTATGCAGGTGCCTGCATACAACCCCATCAACGCTCCCACGTCCCCGGTCCATGCACCTTGCCCCCGAAGCACCAACCGTCGCCGTTGTGTCGGTCAACGACATGCGCGAGCGCATTCGCCGCAAAAGCCGCCTCAAGGGCCGCCAGCCCGAAGACGCTGCGATGGCCGACGTGGCGCAGTTGCTGGGCCCGCGCCCGGCCACCGGCTTTCGGCGCGACCTGCTCATTGAGTATTTGCACCGCCTGAACGACCACTTTGGTGTGCTGCACGACCGGCACCTGGTGGCGCTCGCCAAGCAGATGAACCTACCCATGGCCGAGGTGTATGAGGTGGCGAGTTTCTACCACCACTTCGAGATCGTGCGCGGTGAAGACGCCCAGGCGCCGCGCCTGGTGCTGCGGGTGTGCGACAGCCTGAGCTGCAGCATGGCGGGCGCGCGCGAGCTGCTGGCCGCGCTGCCCGAACGCCTGCGTGCGGCCGGGCAGGGTGACGTGCAGGTGTTGGCCGTGCCCTGCGTGGGCCGGTGCGAACAGGCGCCGGTGGCCGTGGTGCACCAGTGCCCGGTGCCGCATGCCACGGTGGATGCGGTGCTGGAAACGGTCAGTTTGAAGCCAAATCGGGCTGTGGCGCTTCATCCACAAGCGCCAGCAGCTATCAATTTTGATGTTGCAGCGCTCGCTGAGCAGAGCGTTCCCGCCCAGCCGGAAGGCATCAGCCCTGCCTACGCCGACCTCGCCGCGTACCGCGAGCAAGGCGGCTACCAGACCGCCGCCGCGCTGGTCAACGGCGAAATGGATGCCGAGGCCGTGCTGGCCGCCATGGAAGACTCCGGCCTGCGTGGCCTGGGCGGCGCAGGCTTCCCGGCCGGGCGCAAGTGGCGCATCGTGCGCGACCAGCCTGCGCCACGACTCATGGCCGTCAACATTGACGAAGGCGAGCCCGGCACCTTCAAGGACCGCACCTACCTCGAACGCGACCCGCACCGCTTTCTGGAAGGCGTGCTCATCGCCGCCCAGGTGGTGGGCACCGAGGCCATCTATATCTACCTGCGCGACGAGTACCACGGCTGCCGCGCGCTGCTGCAGGCGGCGCTGGACGACCTGCGCGCCGAGCCGCCGTGCCCGCTGCCACACATCGAGCTGCGACGCGGTGCGGGCGCCTACATCTGCGGCGAAGAGTCGGCCATGATCGAGAGCATCGAGGGCAAACGCGGCGAACCCCGCATGCGCCCGCCCTACATCGCGCAGGTGGGGCTGTTTGGCCGCCCCACGCTGGAGCACAACTTTGAAACCCTGTACTGGGTGCGCGACATCGTGGAGCGTGGCCCGCAGTGGTTTGCCAGCTTTGGCCGCCACGGCCGCAAGGGCCTGCGCAGCTTCAGCGTGAGTGGCAGGGTCAAGCACCCCGGCGTCAAGCTCGCACCTGCGGGCATCACTCTGCAGGAACTCATCGACGAATACTGCGGCGGCATGCAGGAAGGCCACCAGCTCTATGCCTACCTGCCCGGCGGCGCCTCGGGCGGCATCTTGCCTTCCAGCCTGAACCAGATTCCGCTCGACTTCGACACGCTGCAGCCTTACGGCTGCTTCATCGGCTCGGCCGCTGTCATCGTGCTCAGCCAGCACGACCGTGCGCGCGATGCCGCACTGAACGTGATGCGCTTTTTTGAACACGAAAGCTGCGGCCAGTGCACCCCTTGCCGCGTGGGCACGGCCAAGGCGGCCACGCTGATGCAGGCACCGCAGTGGGATGAAGAACTGCTGGACGACCTGGCGCAGGTGATGGGCGATGCGTCCATTTGCGGCCTGGGTCAGGCGGCACCCAACCCGATCCGCTGCATCCACAAATACTTTGCGCATGAGGTGGGCGAGGGGCCCTGGCCGGGCGACCTGCCCAAGCCGCGCAACAGCCCGCTGGCGGAGCAACTGCCCCAAGGAGGCCAGCCATGAGCGCGCTGCCCCACACTCCAGGCGTGGCCTTCGAGCTGGACGGCCAGCCCGTCACCGCCAACCCCGGCGAAACCATCCTCAAAGCGGCGCAGCGCCACGGCGTGGAGATTCCGCACCTCTGCTACACCGACGGCATGCGCCCCGATGGCAACTGCCGTGCCTGCGTGGTCGAGATTGCGGGTGAGCGCACGCTGGCGCCCAGCTGCTGCCGCGCACCCACCGAAGGCATGAAGGTGCAGGCGGCCAGCCCCCGCGCCCGCAAAAGCCAGCAGATGGTGGTGGAGATGCTGCTGTCTGACATGCCGGACGTGGGCTATCAATGGAACGATAACGAACCAGATACTCCTGAATTAATAGCTGTTGGCGCATGTGCATCTAGCGCTACAGGCGGATTTGATTCAAAAACTGCCCCGGCGGTAGGTCAGCATGGCGAATTGAGTGCTTGGGCTGATCGCCTGGGCGTGACCGTGCGCCCCGCGCTCCAGGCCCTGCGCCGCGAGCAACCTGCGCCCGACCTCAGCCACCCCGCCATGGCTGTGAACCTGGACGCCTGCATCCAGTGCAACCGCTGCGTGCGCGCCTGCCGCGAAGAGCAGGTGAACGGCGTGATTGGCTACGCGCTGCGCGGCGCGGAGAGCAAGATCGTCTTCGACCTCGACGACCCCATGGCCGAAAGCACCTGCGTGGCCTGCGGCGAATGCGTGCAGGCCTGCCCCACCGGTGCGCTCAGCCCCAAGACGCACATCGGCTCGCAAAAGGTGGACCGCAAGGTCGATTCGGTCTGCCCGTTTTGCGGCGTGGGCTGTCTCATCACCTACAACGTGCGCGATGAAAAGATCATCAGCGTCGAAGGCCGCAACGGCCCCGCCAACCACGGCCGCCTGTGCGTGAAGGGGCGGTTTGGTTTTGACTACGCGCACCATCCGGACCGCCTCACGGTGCCGCTGATCCGCAAGCCCGGCGTGCCCAAGGAGGTGCGCCCCTACGGTGCCGACTGGCGCGATACCTTCCGCGAAGCGACCTGGGACGAGGCGCTGGACCTTGCCGCAGGCCAGCTCAAGACCCTGCGCGACACCCACGGCCCTAAGGCGTTGGCGGGCTTTGGCTCGGCCAAGGGCAGCAACGAAGAGGCCTACCTGTTCCAGAAGCTGGTGCGCACCGGCTTTGGCAGCAACAACGTGGACCACTGCACGCGGCTGTGCCATGCCTCCAGCGTGGCTGCGCTACTCGAAGGCGTGGGCTCGGGCGCAGTGAGCAACCCGGTGAACGACGTGGAACATGCCGAGCTGATCTTTGTGATTGGCTCCAACCCCACGGCCAACCACCCCGTGGCCGCGACCTGGCTGAAGAACGCCGCCCAGCGCGGGGCCAGAATCGTGCTGGCCGACCCGCGCGTGACGGACATCGGCCGCCACGCGTGGCGCACGCTGCAGTTCAAGGCCGACACCGACGTGGCCATGCTCAACGCATTGATCCACACGGTGATCGATGAGGGCCTGGTGGATGAAGCCTTCATCCAGGATCGCGCCAACAACTTCGAGGCCCTCAAGGCCAACGTGATGGGCTGCAGCCCCGAGGCCATGGCGCCGGTGTGCGGCATCCCGGCCGAGACGCTGCGCGAGGTGGCGCGGGCGTTTGCCACGGCGAAGGCATCGATGATTTTGTGGGGCATGGGCGTGAGCCAGCACGTGCACGGCACGGACAACGCGCGCTGCCTGATCGCGCTGTGCGCTGTCACCGGCCAGATCGGCAAGCCCGGCTCGGGTCTGCACCCGCTGCGCGGCCAGAACAACGTGCAGGGCGCGAGCGACGCGGGCCTGATCCCCATGATGTTCCCCAACTACCAGCGTGTGGACAACGCCGGGGCACATGCGTGGTTTGAAGAATTCTGGGGGACGAAGCTCGATGAAGCGCCGGGCTACACCGTGGTCGAGATCATGCACAAGGCCCTGGCGCCGGACAGCGACCCGCACAAGGTGCGCGGCATGTACATCATGGGCGAGAACCCCGCGATGAGCGACCCCGACCTGAACCACGCGCGCCATGCGCTGGCCAGCCTGCAACACCTGGTGGTGCAGGACATCTTTTTGACCGAAACCGCGTGGCTGGCCAACGTGGTGTTGCCCGCCAGCGCCTGGCCCGAAAAGACCGGCACCGCCAGCAACACCGACCGCATGGTGCAGATGGGCCGCCGCGCGCTGAACCCGCCGGGTGACGCGCGCCCGGACCTGTGGATCATTCAGCAGATCGCGCAGCGCATGGGACTGGGCTGGAACTACGAGGGCGAAGAATCCGGCGTGGCCGCCGTGTACGACGAAATGCGCCAGGCCATGCACGCCAGCATCGAGGGCATCACCTGGGACCGGCTGGAGCGCGACTCCAGCGTGACCTACCCCTGCCTCACGCCCGATGACCCCGGCCAGCCCATTGTCTTCATCGACAAATTCCCCACGCCCACAGGTCGCCTGCAGCTGGTGCCCGCCAGCGTGATCCCGGCGGCCGAAAAGCCCGACGCCGACTTTCCGCTCGTGCTCATCACCGGCCGCCAACTGGAGCATTGGCACACCGGCAGCATGACGCGGCGCAGTACCGTGCTAGACGCCATCGAGCCCATGGCCACGGCCTCGCTGCACGGCGACGAGCTGGCGCGGCTTGGGGTGGAGCCCGGATCGCTGGTGGGTATTCGTTCCCGGCGTGGCATGGTGCAGGTGCGCGTGCGGCGGGACGACGGCACGCCGCATGGCACGGTATTCATGCCGTTTGCGTATGTGGAAGCCGCAGCCAACCTGCTCACCAATGCGGCGCTGGACCCGTTTGGCAAGATCCCCGAGTTCAAATATTGCGCCGTGGCCGTGGAGCGGCTGGAAGTCGCTGCAAGCTGACGGTGCGCGAGGGGGCTTTACGGGCATTGCCGCCGATGGCGCGGCTCCAGGGGTACAGTCAGCGCCCATGACTGAGCGCCCCTACACCGACGTTGCCGTGATCATGCGGTGCGAGCATATCGATAACCGCTGGCAGCCCTGGCGGTGGTCGCTGGCCGAGGTGGTGGTCCACGAACCCACCTTCGGTAGCGAACCCCGGCCGCTGATCCAGGACGAGCGCGAGCAGCGCTGGTTGTTCCCCGGCTTTCGCGTGGAGCTGTTCCGTGACGATGCCGAGGGCTACCACCTCAACCTCACTTCCCCGGCTCCCTGCTGGTTTGTGATGTGGCGGCGCGATGAAGACACGGGCACCGGCGCCATCCCCCTGGCCCGTCCCGTGGCGGTGAGCCTGAGCTATCACGACGCAGGCCGCTGGCTGGACGCGCAGGAAACCGTGGAGCAGGTGCCTGCCGACCCCGAGGTGGTGGAGGCGCTGCGTACCTTTGTGGCCGAGCATTACCAGCCCGAGCCCAAGCGCCGTAAGCGCCCGGACAGCTTCCGTACCTTGCAGGACCGCTTTGGCAACCCGGCCTCGGTGTCCACCGAGAAGCTCCGTGGTGGAGGCGGAGGGGGCGGCCATGGCTGATGGATTCCTCGGGCGCTGGTCGCGCCGCAAGCAGGATGTGCAGGCGGGTAAGCCTGTGCAGGACCCTCCGTCGCCTGCACGCACCCCTGCACCGCAGATAGCGCCTCCAAGCCCGTCGCCAGCGCCAGTGTCTGCGGCTGCACCAGCTGCCCCCGTCACCCCGGCACCCGATGCGCCACCACCGCCCACGCTGGCGGATGCCGAGGCGCTCACCCCCGCATCGGACTTCAAGCCCTTCGTGTCCCGCGCGGTGTCGCCCGAGGTGCGCAACCTGGCCATGAAGAAGCTGTTTGCCGACCCGCACTTCAATGTGATGGACGGTCTGGACATCTACGTCGGCGACTACACCCAGCCCGACCCGCTGCCCGCGGGCATGCTGCGCAAGATGGCCAGCGCACATGCGCTGGGATTTTTTGACCACGAGAAAAAGGCATCGGCCACTGCACCCGGTCTGCCGGGCGAACAGGCACCGGATGCGGCTGCTGTGGCCCCAATATCCCCGCCGGCCAGTCAGTCTCGGGATGATGCGGAGGCGCAAGGCCCCGCAGACGTGGCACAGTCCCGGGTATGCAACGCTGTTCCTAGCGTTCCTTCCAGCGAGCCTGAGGTGGCCCCGCGCCCTGCCCAGGATGCGGTGGTCACGCCAGCCAGCCATACCCACAATGACCACGACGCTCATTTGCGACTGCAACCAGACGATGCCCCTCAACGCCAAGGCGTTGGGCGAGGCACTGCATGAAGACCTGACCCTTCACTCTACCCTGTGCCGGCGTGACGCAGGGGCGTTCCAAAAGGCCATCCAGTCCGGGCAGGACGTGGTGGTGGCCTGCACCCAGGAGCAGCGCCTGTTTGGCGACCTGGGCCAGCAGACCGAAGGGGCGGTGTCGCCCATCCGGTTTGTGAACATCCGCGAAACCGGGGGCTGGAGCCGCGATGCCGCCAAGGCCAGCCCCAAGATCGCCGCCCTGCTGGCCGCAGCGCGTTTGCCCGACCCGCCACCCGTGCCTACGGTCACCTACAAGAGCACGGGCCGCTTGCTCATCATCGGCCCGCTGGACCAGGCCGAGCAGGCCGCTGCCCTGGTGTCGGATGTGCTGGATGTCACGCTGTTCACCCAGGGCCCCGGCAACGCCGGTGGCGCGCAGGCGCGGCGCTACCCGGTGCTGGGTGGGCGCATCACAGGGCTCACAGGCTGGCTGGGTGCGTTTGAGCTGCAGTGGTCTGCCGACAACCCCATCGACCTGGACCTGTGCACGCGCTGCAATGCCTGCGTGGCGGCTTGTCCTGAAAATGCCATCGGTCTTGACTACCAGATCGACATGGCCGCCTGCCAGTCTCACCGCGCCTGCGTGAAGGTGTGTCAGGTCGCTGGGGCTATCGACTTCACTCGCGATGCCACGGCGCAGACCGAGCGTTTTGACCTGGTGCTGGACCTGCGTGCGCCCACCGCCACGCCCACCTTTTTGCAGCATGCGCTGCCGCAGGGTTACCTGCGCTGGGACGGGCGGGACCTGGGCACGCTGCTCAAGCTGCGCGAGCTGGTGGGTGAGTTCGAGAAGCCCAAGTTTTTTGCCTACAAACAAAAGCTATGCGCCCACAGCCGCAACGAAACCGTGGGCTGCAATGCGTGCGTGGACATCTGCTCGGCCGAGGCCATCGCCAGCGACAAGAGCCGCCAGCAAATCAAGGTGAACCCCAACCTGTGTGTGGGCTGCGGCGCCTGCACCACCGTGTGCCCCACGGGCGCGCTGACCTATGCCTACCCCAGCGCAACGGATCAGGGCACCAAGCTCAAGACGCTGCTGTCCACCTACGCGGCTGCCGGTGGCAAGGATGCGGTGGTGCTGCTTCACAGCCAGGAGCGCGGCCAGTCGCTGGTCGAAGAACTGGGCCGTGCTGCCCAGCTCAAGTTGGCACAGGGCGTGCCTGCCAATGTGATCCCGGTGGCACTGTGGCACACGGCCAGCACGGGGGTAGACCTTTGGCTGAGTGCCATCGCCTACGGCGCCTCGCAAGTGGTGGTGCTGAGCACCGACGAAGAAGCCCCGCAGTACCTCGATGGTCTGCAGGCGCAAATGGATGTGGCGCAGGCCATCCTGCGCGGCCTGGGCTACACCGGCACCCATGTGCAGTTGCTGCGCGCCAACCACCCTACCGCGCTGGACGCAGCACTGCAGGCCCTGGGCCAGACGCGCCAGAAGACCCCGGCCGTGGTGGCCCGCTTTGCGGTGGCCCAGGAGAAGCGCAGCACGCTGGAGATGGCGCTCGACCACCTGACGGAGCAAGCCCCCATGCCCGTGGCCGAGCGGCCTGCCGCTATTGCGCTGCCCGCGGTGGGCTCCCCTCTGGGCACCATCGAGGTCAACAAGGACCGCTGCACCCTGTGCCTGAGCTGCGTGAGCGCCTGCCCGGCCAGTGCGCTGCAGGACAACCCGCAACTGCCGCAATTGCGCTTCATCGAAAAGAACTGCGTGCAGTGTGGCCTGTGCGCCACCACCTGCCCGGAAGACGCCATTACCCTGCAACCGCGTCTGCTGCTCACGCCCGAGCGCGCGCAACTGCGGGTGCTCAATGAAGCCAAGCCCTGGGCCTGTGTGCGTTGCGGCAAACCCTTTGGCACGGTGAAGGCCATCGAGGCCATGCTCGGCAAGCTCTCGGGCCACCCCATGTTCCAGGGCGAGGCGCTGGAACGCCTGAAGATGTGCAGCGACTGCCGTGTGATCGACCTGTATTCCGCACAAAACGAGACGAAAGTGACCGACCTGTGAGCGCCCCATCCACCTTGACCCCCTTGGGCGGCAGCTCTGCGCTCGATGAGGAAACTGCCCGCGCCGAGCTGTACGGTTTGTTATCGCAGCTGTATTACGCGGCGCCCAGCCCGGAGCTGTTGTCCGCCTTGCGCGTGGCCGTGACCGAGGCGCCCGCCAACGGGGGCTTTTTGCAGGAGCCCTGGCAGCAACTCGTCGCAGCGTCGCGTGCGCTCAGCGACGCTGAGATTGCGCAGGAGTTTGATCGGCTGTTTGGCGGCGTGGGCAAGCCTGAAGTGTTTCTGTACGGCTCGCACTACCTCAGCGGGTTTCTCAATGAAAAGCCGCTAGCGCGCCTGCGCACCGATCTGCAGCAACTGGGCCTAGCGCGGGACGACACCATGCCCGAGACCGAGGACCATGTGGCCTACCTGCTGGAGGTGATGCGCTACTTGATCGCGGGAGACGATGTAGCTGTCTGCAACCTGACATCCCAGCGTGAATTTTTTTCAACGCATCTGCAGCCCTGGGTTTTGCAACTCTGCGATGCCTTGGCTGCACAGCCCCAAGCACGGTTTTATGCGGCTGTGGCGCACTTCACGCGGGCCTTTGTGTCGGTGGAGACCCAGGGCTTCGACATGTTGGATTGATCCCTGGGAGTGCTCGTAAACCCTAGTTCGACCGCTACAAAAGATGAGTGTGTTACTGGGAGTTGTAAAGCCCGATGGCGGGTTTTTACGCACTGACATAGACTGTATGAATTCCGTTTCATAGCTGCCAGCCTTTCTGGAGACAAGCATGCAGAACAGCCAGCCAAATTCCTCCCGCCGGAGCTTCTTCTCCGGTGCTGCCACCGTAGGTGCTGCCGCAGCAGCCGTGGTGGCCCTTCCCCAAGTGGCTCCGTCCGATGCCGTGGTGTCCGAACCCGCGCGCGTCGCTCCCGAAAAGGGCGGTGGTTACCACCTGTCTGCCCGCGTGAAGCAGTACTACAAGACCACCCAACTCTGACATCGGGGCACGCCATGTTGCTAACCAAGAAGTCTTCCCATTCCGTGCAGGGCAACAGCTCTGCATCTCCTTTTGTGCACAGCCTGCGCCGTGGCCTGTCGCAGGCCCTGCCCACCATGGACCGCCGCTCGTTCCTGCGTCGCTCCGGTCTGGGGGTGGGCGTGGGCATCGCCGCGTCCCAGCTCACGCTGGTCAAGAAATCCAACGCCGCCGAAGGTGCCAAGGTTGGCATCGGCGACAGCAAGATCGAAGTACGTCGCACCGTGTGCACCCACTGCTCGGTGGGTTGCGCCGTGGATGCGGTGGTTGAGAACGGTGTGTGGGTGCGCCAGGAGGCGGTGTTCGACTCGCCCATCAACCTGGGCGCCCACTGCGCCAAGGGCGCGGCCTTGCGTGAGCACGGCCACGGCGAGTACCGCCTGCGTTACCCCATGAAGCTCGTCAACGGCAAGTACGAGCGCATCAGCTGGGACACGGCACTGAACGAGATCACCGCCAAGATGCAGGAGCTGCGCAAGGCCAGCGGCCCTGACAGCGTGTACTTCGTGGGTTCGTCCAAGCACAACAACGAACAGGCCTACCTGCTGCGCAAGTTCGTGAGCTTCTGGGGCACCAACAACTGCGACCACCAGGCGCGCATTTGCCACTCGACCACGGTGGCTGGTGTGGCGAACACCTGGGGCTATGGCGCCATGACCAATTCGTACAACGACATGCAGAACAGCAAGGTCGCTCTGTACATCGGCTCCAATGCGGCCGAGGCCCATCCGGTGTCCATGCTGCACATGCTGCACGCCAAGGAAACCGGCTGCAAGATGATCGTGGTGGACCCCCGCTTCACCCGCACAGCGGCCAAGGCCGACGAGTACGTGCGCATCCGCTCGGGCACCGACATTCCCTTCCTGTTCGGTCTGCTGTACCACATCTTCAAGAACGGTTGGGAAGACAAGAAGTACATCAACGACCGTGTCTATGGCATGGACAAGGTGCGCGACGAAGTGCTGGCCAAGTGGACCCCGGACAAGGTGGAAGAAGCCTGTGGCGTCAAGGAAGACCAGATGTTCAAGGTCGCCAAGATGCTGCACGACAACAACCCCGGCACCATCGTCTGGTGTATGGGGCAGACCCAGCACACCATCGGCAACGCCATGGTGCGTGCGTCGTGCATCCTGCAACTGGCCCTGGGCAACGTCGGCAAGAGCGGCGGCGGCACCAACATCTTCCGTGGCCACGACAACGTGCAGGGCGCGACCGACGTCGGCCCTAACCCCGATTCGCTGCCTGGCTACTACGGCCTGGCCGAGGGTTCGTGGAAGCACTTCGCCAATGTGTGGGGTGTGGACTTCGAGTGGATCAAGAAGCAGTACGCATCGCCCGCGATGATGACCAAGAACGGCATCACCGTGTCGCGCTGGATCGACGGCGTGCTGGAGAACAACGAGCTGATCGATCAGGACTCCAACCTGCGCGGCGTGTTCTTCTGGGGCCATGCGCCCAACTCGCAAACCCGTGGCCTCGAAATGAAGCGCGCCATGGACAAGCTGGACCTGCTGGTGGTGGTGGACCCCTATCCATCGGCCACCGCCGCCATGGCCGCCATGCCCGGCAAGGCCGAGGACCTGAACCCCAACCGCGCGGTGTACCTGCTGCCAGCGGCCACGCAGTTCGAGACCAGCGGATCGTGCACCGCCTCTAACCGTTCCATCCAGTGGCGCGAGAAGGTGATCGAGCCGCTGTGGGAGAGCCGCTCCGACCACATGATCATGTACCAGTTCGCGCAAAAGCTCGGCTTTGCCGATGAGCTGTGCAAGAACTACAAGATGCAGAAGGTTAAGGGCATGGACGAGCCCGTGCCCGAGGACATCCTGCGCGAAATCAACAAGTCGGTCTGGACCATTGGCTACACCGGCCAAAGCCCTGAGCGCCTGAAGGCCCACATGAAGAACATGCACTTGTTCGACGTGAAGACCCTCAAGGCCAAGGGCGGCAAGGACAAGGAAACCGGCTACGACTTTGGCGGCGACTACTTTGGCCTGCCTTGGCCCTGCTACGGCACGCCCGAGCTCAAGCACCCTGGCTCGCCCAACCTGTACGACACCTCCAAGCACGTGATGGATGGTGGTGGCAACTTCCGCGCGAACTTCGGGGTAGAAAAAGACGGCGTCAACCTGCTGGCCGAAGACGGCTCGCATTCGCTGGGCTGCGAGATCACCACGGGCTACCCCGAGTTCGACCACGTGCTGCTGAAAAAGCTGGGCTGGTGGGACGACCTGAGCGATGCCGAGAAGGCCAAGGCCGAAGGCAAGAACTGGAAGACCGACCCCACGGGCGCGATCATCCGTGTGGCCCTGAAGCATGGTTGCCATCCTTTTGGCAACGCCAAAGCGCGCGCTGTGGTGTGGAACTTCCCTGATGCCATTCCGCAGCACCGCGAGCCCCTGTATGGAACGCGGCCGGACCTCATGGCCAAGTACCCCACCCACGACGACAAGAAGGCCTTCTGGCGCCTGCCCACGCTCTACAAGACCGTGCAGGAAAAGAACATTGCCGACAAGGTGAGCGAGAAGTTCCCGCTCATCATGAGCTCGGGCCGTCTGGTCGAGTACGAAGGCGGTGGCGAGGAAACCCGCTCCAACCCCTGGCTGGCAGAGTTGCAGCAGGAATCGTTTGTCGAGATCAACCCCAAGACCGCTGCGGACCGGGGCATTCGCAACGGCGAGCGCGTGTGGCTCAGTTCGCCCACGGGCGCCCGCATCAACGTGCAGGCGCTGGTCACCGAGCGTGTGGCACCCGACACGGTGTGGATGCCTTTCCACTTCTCGGGCCGCTGGCAAGGGGCGGACATGCTGGCGTATTACCCCAAGGGCGCAGCGCCCGTGGTGCGCGGTGAAGCCGTGAACACGGCCACCACCTATGGCTACGACAGCGTGACCATGATGCAAGAAACCAAGACCACGATCTGCAACGTGGAACGCGCCTGATCGCGCCACGCAAGGAGACACACATGGCACGAATGAAATTCATCTGCGACGCAGAGCGCTGCATCGAGTGCAACGGCTGCGTGACCGCCTGCAAGAACGAACACGAAGTACCTTGGGGCGTGAACCGCCGTCGCGTGGTCACCCTGAACGACGGTGTGCCGGGCGAGAAGTCCATCTCGGTGGCCTGCATGCATTGCAGCGATGCACCCTGCATGGCCGTTTGTCCCGTCAATTGCTTCTACCGCACCGAAGAGGGCGTGGTGCTGCACGACAAGGACGTGTGTATCGGCTGCGGCTACTGCAGCTATGCCTGCCCCTTCGGCGCACCGCAGTTCCCCGCGTCCGGCACTTTTGGTGTGCGCGGCAAGATGGATAAGTGCACCTTCTGCGCCGGTGGTCCTGAGACCCACGGCAGCCAGGCCGAGTTTGAAAAGTACGGCCGCAACCGGCTGGCCGAGGGCAAACTGCCCGCCTGCGCTGAAATGTGTTCGACCAAGGCCCTGCTGGCCGGTGATGGCGATGTGGTGGCGGACATCTTCCGCAACCGCGTGGTGCAGCGCGGCAAGGGTGCCGAGGTGTGGGGCTGGGGTACGGCCTATGGCTCACAACAGGCAGGCCAGCCTGCAGGAGGCAAGTCATGATGCAGCGCACCGTACACCTGACCCTGGCCGCTGCGGTGGCCGCTCTTGCACTCACAGCCTGCGGCGAGAAACCGCAGACCGGCATGGGCATCCGCAGCGATGCTCCTCCTTACGCGGGCACTGGCAGCAACTTTACGCAGCCTGGCTGGAAAGCCGGTGACAAATCCAGCTGGGAAGCGCAGTTGAAAGCGCGCCAGCAGTACGGCCAGAACGAATACACCCGCACCCAGGCGAAGTGAGGTCCACCATGAAATACATCGTGTGGTCCATGGCCCTGGCGGCAAGTCTGGCCTGTGGGCTGGCTGGCGCACAGGCGCAGCCAGCTGCGCCGGACGCAGCGGCAGCGGCCCCCTCGGCGCCTGCTGCCGGCACCGCGCCCGCTGCCGTGGGCGGCGTGCAAAGCCAGAACATCTTTCAGGTCAAACCCGACGCCAGCGCTGATCCCAAATACGCGGAACAGAGCAACGGCGAACGCATGAAGGTGCAGCCCGGTAACAACGCACCCATGTGGCGCCAGGTCGGGCAGGGCGTGACGGGCTACAGCAGCCTGCCGGTGACCCAGGCGCCCGAGGCGGGCAACCTGATTCAGCGCTTTGTGCAGTACCCCGGCTCGCGGGTGACCAACGCGGGCGAAGCCTGGCGGCAGGTGCGCAACAACTGGATCATTCCGTACGGTGGGTCGTTGCTGCTGATCGTGGCGGGTGCGATTGCGCTGTTTTACTGGCGCAAGGGCATGATCATGTTGCACGGCGCCGAGACGGGCCGCAAGATCGAGCGCTTCACGCCCTTCGAGCGGTCGGCACACTGGGCGAATGCCATTGCTTTCGTGGCCCTGGCGTTGTCCGGCCTGGTGATGGCGTTTGGCAAGTTCTTCCTGCTGCCGGTGATGGGCAGCACGCTGTTTGGCTGGCTGACCTACGCGCTCAAGAACGTGCACAACTTTGCGGGTCCCTTGTTCGCGGTCTCTCTGATCATCGTGTTCTTCACGTTTGTGAAAGACAACCTGCCCACCAAGGAAGACATCACCTGGATCGTGAAAGGCGGTGGTCTGCTGTCGGGTCACGAGGTTCCTTCGCATCGCTTCAACGCGGGCGAAAAGGTGGTCTTCTGGGCTGGCGTGCTGGGGCTGGGCTTCATCGTGGTCGCCTCGGGGTTGGTGCTCGACAAGCTGATCCCCGGCCTGATCTATGAGCGCGGCACCATGCAGATCGCACACATGGTGCATGCCGTGGCGACGGTGGTGATGATGGTGATGTTCATGGGCCACATCTACATGGGCACCGTGGGCATGCAGGGCGCCTACAAGGCCATGCGCACGGGCTACGTTGATGAGACCTGGGCCAAGGAGCACCACGAGCTGTGGTACGACGACATCCAGGCTGGCAAGATCCCCAAACAGCGCAGCGCGACCGCCCCCGCCGGGGAAGCCGCTGCAGGCAAGCCCGTTCAGGCATGAGGCGCTCCATGACAACAATGCAATTCCTCACCCCCAAAACCGTGGTGGCGCTGTGCGCCGCCGGCTTGTGCACGCTGGCGTCCGCCAAGCTGCCGGCTCCATCCCCCGAGGCCGCTGCCAAGGCCGCCGAAGCTGCCGCCAAGGCCGCATGGGCCGGCAAGGTGGACAACTACAAGCTGTGCCTGTCGCAAGACAAGGTGGCCGCGCACTACCGCAAGACCACGCCCTCGGCCAAGCCAGCGGCTGCTGGTGGAGCGGCTTGCGCAGATCCCGGCCCCTTCGCCTACACACCGCCAGCCGCCAAACCGGCCGAGGCTGCAGGCGCCCATTCGCCACCAGGCACGGCCAGCAGCCCTCCCAGCACGCAGGTGCCCGCAGCAGCGGCTGCGCCTGCCTCCAAGTCCTGACGCACGTTGTCGCTTCAGGCCACGGGCCGCGTTCCCTTGTGGGGCGCGGCTTTTTTGTGGGCGGTGGTGCGAAGGGTGCCTGACGGGGCCCACGTGCCGGGGCGCCGTGGCGCAACCACTTCGCAACCTATTCCCTTTCGCCCACCGCTGGCGTCTTGCACTGCGTATATTTGCCCCATGAGTTCTTCGTCTGCCCCTTCCGGCTCGTCCATGCCCTCGCTGCCGCGCTTGACGCGGGCCCATGCCCCGCTGACCCACGCCGTGGAGATCGTGAATGAGCTGGGCGAGCGCGAGCAGGTGCAGATCCCTGCCGAGCGTCCATTGACGATTTATGTGGACAAGCGCGAGCTCGTCACGCTGATGACATTGGGAGCGCAACCGGAGTTGCTGGTGCTGGGCTACTTGCGCAACCAGCGGCTCGTCGAGTCGGTGTTCGACATTGAATCCATCACGGTCGATTGGGAGGTGCATGCGGCTGCCGTGCGCACGCGCCACGGTATTGCGCGCATTGAAGAGCGCACGGCCAGCAAGGTCGTCACCACGGGCTGCGGGCAAGGCAGCGTGTTTGGCGGGCTGATGGACGAAGTGGACCGCATTCAGTTGCCCGACGCCCGCCTGACCCAGGGCCAGCTTTACGGCATCGTCAATGCGATTCGCCTCAAGGAGACCACCTACAAGTCGTCCGGCTCGGTCCACGGCTGCGCGTTGTTCCAGGGCGAAGAGTTGCTCACCTTTGTGGAGGATGTCGGACGCCACAACGCCATCGACACCATCGCCGGCTGGATGTGGATGAACCCTGAAAAGCCTGCGTCAGGCAGCCCCGCTGAAGGCTCTGCGCCCGTTCCCATGTCGGGGGCGGACAAGGTGTTTTACACCACGGGCCGCCTCACCAGCGAGATGGTCATTAAGTCCGCGCAGATGGGGGTGCCCATCGTGGTATCCCGCAGCGGCATGACACAGATGGGCCACGCCGTGGCCCAGCAGTTGGGCCTGTGCGCCATTGGGCGCGCCACGAATCGCCGCTTTGTCTGCTACAGCGGTGCGCACCGCCTGGTTCTGCAGCCGGAGCTGGCGCAGGCACCCGTTGTGCCACCCGCGCAGAGTGCTGGCCCACGCTGAGGCCCAGAGGCGCTGGGCGTGCACCGCCGGATGGGGCAGGACGAAAAAAAGCCGGCGTCTGAGCGCCGGCTTTTCATTGTGGGCTGTCAGGGCTTAGTAGCGACCGCCGCCAAAGCCGCCGTTGCCATAGCCAACGTCCGAGCGCTTGTTGGTGTTGTAACCCGAGGCGCTATAGCCACCGGCGCCGCCGGTGGTTTCACGGGGGCGGGCGAGGTTGACCACGATCGAGCGTCCATCCACGGACATGCCGTGCAGTGCGCGGATGGCCGCCTGGGCCACTTCAGCATTGGCCATTTCCACGAATCCAAAGCCTTTGGAGCGGCCGGTTTCGCGGTCCATCATGACCTTGGCGGAAGACACGCCGCCGAACTCGGCGAAGTTGCTTTCGAGGGTGGCGTCGGTCACGGAGTAGGGCAGGTTGCCCACGTAGATTTTGCTGCTCATGGAAGAGCCTTTCTGAGGTGTGGTGCGCACGAAAAGCGTACCGTGGGGAGACAGCTGCGCGCGCCGGCTGGCCTGGCAACTGAAGGGGTGGAAGGGTGACTGGTGAAAACGATCTGGCGTTTGCAGATCAATCCATCAGCACACAGGCGGGTGCGCCATGCAGGTCTGGAGCCAACCCTGGGTGACTGCAAAGAGCCGCGCCGCCTCGCGCGAGGCAAAGGCTTTGTCAAAACGGAACACGCGGCAGTAGCTGCCGTTGCCTGCGGCGCGCTGGACCGAGAAGGAGGCGCGAAAGCCGCCGCAGTCGGTGGGGTGTGTCGCGGGCGAAACGACGTACTGGCCCATGGAGATGGCGTTATTTGAAATCTGTTGCATTCGGGAACGCAGACCTGCACAGGTTTGCGCGAGCATCGATGGACTCGGTGGGCTGCAGCTCTTCAGACCCACTGGGCGACAAGCGTCGCCAAAGGCGTCCCGCCTGGGACGTTGAAATCGCGTGGAGGCAGGGGTTGCGATGACAGCTCGCGTCGTGAGCGGTAACTGCAACAAGCCGAATTATGCTCCATGAGTTATTTAATATCAAATCAATATTATTTTTAGTTTTATTTTGCCGCTGGGAAGGCCCTTGCCAGCGGTACGAGCGCCGGGGCAATGGCGCCATGGAGCAGGCTATGGATTGCTCAGCTCAGGGGCTCGCGGAGTGGCGCGCAGCCTCCGAGTTTCGGCTGCGATCATGCGCATCGAGACGTCAACCTGCGATGGCATGATGCGCGCATGAAAGACCTGAACGCCAGCAGCAGCACCTGGGCCGACACGTTACCCAGCCAATGGGGCCCCGAGTTGGCCCACACGGAAATTGAAGTTCCTTTGGGCCGATCGCCGCAAGACCCGCCGCCATCGCTGGTAGGCAGGGCGGCTCTTGCGCCGGAACGCCTTTCGCTGTGGGGCTGGATGCGCGAGGGATTGCGCGCGGCCTTGTTCCTTGCGCCGCGCACGGGGGCCGCAGCGCCTACGCCCTGGCAATTGCTGGTGCTGTCGCTGATCAGCGCGGCGCTGCTGGTGGGGGCCGCACGGTGGCAGGTGGTGGGCCCTGCGCAGTTCAGCCTGCGGGGTTGGCTTGCACCCATGTGGAGCGGCCTGGTGCTGCTGTGGCTGGCATGGTGGGCCATGGCGCCCGCACAGCGAGCGCCGGCCCTGGCGGGCGAGCCTGGATCCCTTGGCCTTTCCGGCGGATTGGCGGCCTGGTATGTGCTCTCGGCATGGGCCCCTCTGGGCCCCTTGCTGGTGCTGTATGTGTTGATGGGGATGGCGGTTCACCAGCCGGAGTGGTGGAGCGGCGCGGTGGCCAGCATCGTTTTCTGGGTCGCCTATGGTGTGCTCACTGTGTGGGTGCTGGCCGCCCTGGTGGTTGTGAGCGCACGCTTCATCCGCTCCCGTGTGCGAACCGCGGTGTTTGGGCTGGCGATGGCCGCAGTGGTGGGCGTGGGCATGTGGCAGTTTCAGGACCAGCCCTGGGAGGAGGACGCCCAGGCGCTGGCGGATGCCTCTGCGCAGTCTGCCGACGGTGCTCCGCCTCCGGAACCTGCACACCTGACGCTGTCACAGGGCCTGTTTGAAGACCAGCAGCTGCTGTGGCAACAGCAGGTGGAGGCCTTGGCGCCAGAGCGCCCTGGGGTGACGGATGTGTACGGGCTGCTGTTTGCCCCCTATGCAGATGAAAACGTGTTCCGCCGCGAAAGCAGCATGGTCAGCGCGCTGCTGCAGGAGCGGTTTGACGCCCAGGGGCGGGTGCTGCACCTGCTCAACCATGCGGACACTGCGCAGACCCACCCGTGGGCAACGCCCGAGAACCTGCAGCGCGCCATTGCGGCCCTGGCCGCACGCATGGACCGTGAGCACGATGTGCTGGTGATCTACATGACCTCGCACGGCGCGCGCAACCATGAGCTGGCGGCGTCGCATTGGCCGCTGGAGGTGCCGCCGGTGACACCCGAGATGCTGCGTGCAGCGCTCGATGAGGCGGGCATCCGCAACCGGGTGATCGCGGTGTCCGCATGCTTCTCCGGAGGCTGGATCGAACCGCTGGCCACGGACAGCACCCTGATCATGACGGCGGCCGATGCCACCCACACCTCGTATGGCTGCGGCAGGTTGTCGGAGCTTACCTTTTTTGGCCGCGCGGTGTTCCATGAGCAACTGCGCCAGACCCATTCCTTTACCGAGGCATTTGCCAAAGCGGTCCCGCTGATCCAGCAGCGCGAGGTCGAGGCCGGAAAGGCCGATGGCTTCTCGAACCCGCAGATCCGCGTGGGCCCCCAGATCACCCCGGTGTTGCAGGCCCTGGAGCAACGGCTGCAGGCGCTGGCGACCAACGCCACCAACGAAATCCCCGCCGTGGCAGCGGACACGGCAGAACCGGCGCTGGCCACGGCTGCGGCGACCCCGTCCGCTGCCGGCCCCACCGCGCGGCCCTGACGGTTGGCCTTGAGCCGGTGCTAACACCCCACAGACCGCCAGCCCGTTGGCTTTGCGCTAAGGTCCGCCCATGAACCTGTCTTTTTTGCGCCTTGGCTGGCGCACCCTGGCCCGGGACCTGCGTGCGGGCGAGTTGCGCCTGCTGATCGTGGCCGTCACCCTGGCCGTAGCCGCGCTCACCTCGGTGGGGTTTTTTGCGGATCGCCTTCAAGGGGGTCTGCAGCGCGATGCCCTGCAGCTACTGGGGGGCGACGCGGTGGTGGCCAGCGACAACCCGACGCCAGCGGCTTTTGTGGAGCGCGCCAAGGCGCTCGGGCTTCAGTCGGTGACCACGCTGGGCTTTCCGACCATGGGTCGTGCCAGCGATGCGCAGGGTGGTGCCAGCAAGCTGGTGGCTCTCAAGAGTGTGCAGCCGGGCTACCCGCTGCGCGGCAGCCTCACGGTGGCCGATGCTCCTGGCGCGCTGGAGCAGCCGACGCGCGACATCCCGGCGCCTGGCGAAGTGTGGGTGGATGCGCCGCTGCTGGAATCGCTCAACCTTGCCATGGGCGACAGGCTGTTGCTGGGCGATGCGCAATTGCGCATTGCGCGCATCATCGTCATCGAGCCGGACCGGGGTGCGGGCTTCATGAGCTTTGCGCCGCGGGTGATGGTCAACGAACGTGACCTGCCCGCCACGGGCCTGGTGCAGCCCGCCAGCCGCCTGACGTATCGCTTTGCCGTCATCGGCCCGGCACCTGCCATCCAGGCGTTCAATGAGTGGGCAGTGGCCGAGGCCAAGAAGCCCGAAGTGCACGGCGTGCGCGTGGAGTCGCTGGAAAGCGGCCGGCCCGAGATGCGCCAGACGCTGGACCGTGCCCAGAAATTCCTGAGTCTGGTGGCGCTGCTGGCAGCATTGCTGTCTGCGGTTGCCGTGGCGCTGGCCGCGCGCGGGTTTGCGGCGGAGCACCTTGATGCCTCGGCCATGTTGCGCGTGCTGGGGCAGAGCCAGCGCACCATTGCGGGCGCCTACACCACCGAATTTGCGCTGATCGGATTGTTTGCCAGCTCGTTGGGTGTGGCGCTGGGCTACGTGGTGCACTACGCCTTTGTGCTGCTGCTGGCGGGCCTGGTGGAGTCGGCCCTGCCGCCGCCCAGCCTGTGGCCGGTGGTGTTTGGCCTGGGCATGGGGCTCACGCTGTTGTTGGCGTTTGGCTTGCCTCCGGTACTGCAACTGGCTCAGGTGCCGCCGCTGAGGGTGATCCGGCGCGATGTGGGCGGGCTCAAACCCGCCTCGCTGGCCGTGCTGGGTGTCGGCATTGCAGGCTTTGCGGCGCTGTTGCTCGCAGTCAGCAGCGACATCAAGCTGGGGCTGATTGCCGTGGGGGGCTTCGCGGGCGCGGTGGCGCTGTTTGCGGGGTTGTCGTGGGTGGCAGTCAAGCTGCTGCGCAAGAGTGTGAATGAGGCCACGGCCCCGCGCTGGCTGGTGCTGGCCACGCGGCAGATCTCTGCACGCCCGGCCTATGCCGTGGTGCAGGTCAGCAGCCTGGCGGTGGGCTTGCTGGCCCTGGTGCTGCTGGTGCTGCTGCGCACCGACCTCATCAGCAGCTGGCGCAAGGCGACGCCGCCCGACGCGCCCAACCGTTTTGTCATCAACGTGATGCCAGACCAGTCCGATGCGTTTCAGCAGACGCTCAAGGACAGCGGCGTGGCGCGCTATGACTGGTACCCCATGATCCGGGGCCGCCTGGTGGCCGTGAACGGCAAGCCGGTCGGCCCCGACAACTACACCGACGACCGCGCAAAGCGCCTGGTGGACCGCGAATTCAATCTCTCCAACGCCGTGGAGGCGCCCCCCCACAACCAGGTGGTGGCCGGGCGCTGGACGCCCGGCGAGGAGGGCGCCATCAGCGTGGAAGAAGGTATCGCCCAGACGCTGGGCCTGCAGCTGGGCGATCGTTTGCAGTTCGATATGGGCGGCGTACAGGACGAGGCCCGCATCACCAGCCTGCGCAAGGTGGACTGGGGCTCCATGCGCGCCAATTTCTTTGTGATGTACCCGGTGGCAGAGGTCAAGAACGTTCCGGTCACCTACCTGGCCGCCTACCGCGCCCCCGAAACCCACGGTTTTGACAATGCGCTGGTGCGCCAGTTTCCCAACATCACCAATGTGGACATGGGCGCCACCATTGCCCAGGTACAGCGGGTGCTGGAGCAGGTGATCCGGGCGGTGGAGTTTCTGTTTGCCTTCACGCTCGCGGCCGGGCTGGTGGTGCTGTTTGCTGCCGTCACCGCCACCCGCGAGGAGCGCGCACGGGAGTACGCCATCATGCGGGCCGTGGGTGCCCGGGCCAGCCTGCTGCGCCAGGTGCAGCGGGCCGAACTGGTGGGCGTGGGTCTGCTGGCGGGCTTTCTGGCCAGTGCTGTGGCCGTGGGCGTGGGCTGGGCACTGGCCCGCTACGTTTTTGACTTCACCTGGACGGCTGCTCCCTGGGTGCCGCTGGCGGGGGCACTGGCAGGCGCAGTGCTGGCGCTGGCTGCGGGCTGGTGGGGCCTGCGTGAGGTGCTGCTGCGCCCCGTGGTGGATACGCTGAGGCGCGCCGCTGAATAACGCGCTGGCACACAGGTCCAGTGCACTACCTGGACAGGCGGTGGGTCTCATGGGGCGGCTTTTGCCGCCCTCGGTGGCAGAGCACGTTCTTTGGATGTTTAGCCGGCCCGCCGTCCAGACAATGCCTGGCCGACCACACAACGCCCGCACGCGAAGCAAGGGGTTGCGGAACGTTGCCCCCTAGGGCTGATATTTGCGCAAAACGGGCAATAGCGCCGGTTGAATATACGCTGTTAGCTATCAAATAAATAGCGAACGCGTGCCAATGCGCTGACTGCGTTTACCGCATTTTTGCCGCTCCGGGCCTAAAAAATCGCTTTTTGGGCCACCGGTGCGACAATAGAGGGCTAAATGACAAGTTCCTTTTCCAATCTATCGCTGGCTGAGCCGCTGGCGCGCGCCGTAGCCGAAATGGGCTACGAGTCCATGACGCCCATCCAGGCGCAGGCCATCCCGGTGGTGCTCACCGGCCAAGACGTGATGGGCGCCGCCCAGACCGGCACCGGCAAAACGGCTGCCTTCTCGCTGCCCCTGCTGCAGCGTCTGCTCAAGCACGAGAACAGCTCTACATCCCCTGCGCGCCATCCCGTGCGCGCCCTGGTGCTGCTGCCCACCCGCGAGCTGGCGGACCAGGTGGCCCAGCAGATCGCCCTGTACGCCAAGCACACCAAGCTGCGCAGCACCGTGGTGTTTGGCGGCATGGACATGAAGCCCCAGACCATCGAACTGAAAAAGGGCGTCGAAGTGCTGGTGGCCACCCCCGGCCGCCTGCTGGACCATATTGAAGCCAAGAACGCGGTGCTCAACCAGGTCGAGTACGTGGTGCTCGACGAGGCCGACCGCATGCTGGACATCGGCTTCCTGCCCGATCTGCAGCGTATCCTGAGCTACCTGCCCAAGCAGCGCACCACGCTGCTGTTCAGCGCCACCTTCTCACCCGAGATCAAGCGTCTGGCCGGCAGCTACCTGCAAAACCCCATCACCATCGAGGTGGCCCGGCCGAACGAAACGGCCTCTACCGTGGAACAGCGCTTCTACAGCGCTAACGACGATGACAAGCGCCGCGCCATCCACCATGTGCTCAAGACCCGTGGCATCAAGCAGGCGTTCATCTTCGTGAACAGCAAGCTCGGCTGCGCCCGTTTGGCGCGCAGTCTGGAGCGCGAGGGCCTCAAGACCGCCGCGCTGCACGGTGACAAGAGCCAGGACGAGCGTCTGAAGGCGCTGGAAGCCTTCAAGAAGGGCGAAGTCGATCTGCTGGTGTGTACCGATGTGGCCGCGCGCGGCCTCGACATCAAGGACGTGCCTGCGGTGTTCAACTTCGACGTGCCGTTCAACGCCGAAGACTATGTGCACCGCATCGGCCGCACGGGCCGTGCGGGCGCGTCGGGTTTGGCCGTCACGCTGGTGTCGGGCAGCGATGCCCGCCTGGTGGCCGACATCGAGAAGCTGATCAAGAAAAAGATCGATCTCGAAGCCATCGAGTACGAAGAAGACCGCCCCCGCGGCCGCATCAATGACGGCCGCCGCGCATGGCGCGAATCTGGCGAGGCCGGAGACCCGCGCGACGTGATTCCCGCCGCCGTGCGCGAACGCAACGAGCGCCGCGAGCCGCGTGAACACCACCGAGGCTTCCGCCCAGCGGTGGCATCGCGTGACCCCTTCTTTGAAAAGCCTTACGAACCCAGCAATGAGGATACCGCCCCCGCCTGGGAGGCCGCAGCCAAGTCGCCCGCGCGCAGCAGCATTTCGGCCAACATCAAACCCAAGCGCAAAGTGGCCGCCTTGTTCAAGGCTGTGCAGCCGGAAACCTCCACGCAATAAGCGCAAGCGCTCTCTTTGCGCTGACTGCCGTGTTGACTGTCCCGGGTTTGTTTTCCGCCCGGGCCTCTCATCTCCCTAGCGCCTGCTCTCTCTAGTCCGGCTGCTGCGCCTGTTCGCAGTGCACCTGCAGCAGCTCGCGGTCAGCCAGCGTCTTGCCAAAACGCACGGCGCTCAGGCAGCCTCCCCACACACAGCCGGTGTCCAGGCCCAGCAGGTCGCTGCGGTTGAGCCACCCCAGCGTGGACCAGTGGCCAAAGGCCATCAAGGTGCCAGCGGTGCGCCGACCCGGCACGTCAAACCAGGGCATCAGGCCCTCCGGGGCGGCGCTGGCGCTCTCGGTGCTCTCAAAATCCATCACACCGTCCGATGAGCAAAAGCGCATGCGCGTCAATGCGTTGACGATCACGCGCAGCCGGTCCGTGCCGGTGAGTGCGTCATCCCAGTGATCGGGCGTGTTGCCGTACATGGCGTGCAGAAAGGCGGGCAAATCTGGGCTGCGCAGCACATCCTGCACCTCCTGCGCGCGTGCCAGCGTGTCTGCGGTGCTCCAGGCAGGGAGCACGCCTGCATGCACCATCAGCAGGGTCTGACCGGAATGCTCGTGGGCCCGCGCCAAGGGTTGATGACGCAGCCATTCGAGCAAAGCGCTGCGGTCCGGGGCGTCGAACACCGAGGCCAAGGTATCGCGGCGCGACGGCTTGCGTGCGCCATGTGCGGCAGCGAGCAAGTGCAGGTCGTGGTTGCCCAGCAGGCAGCGGATGGCATCCCCCTGCTGCATGCAGCGGCGCAACACTGCGGCGGAGTCGGGGCCGCGGTTGACGAGGTCCCCGAGCAGGTACACCGTGTCCCGGCTGGCAGAAAAGCCGATGGTGTCCAGCAGGCGCCCCAGAGCGCCGTCGCAGCCCTGGATGTCGCCGATACAGTAAATAGCCATGATGGTCTGGGGTCGTAAAAGGTGTGGAGTGAAGCCTTGATTTTCTGCTGAGGCGCAACGGGCTTCGCGCGAGGCTTTTCACGTGGAGCACCGTCCCTCACTGCGCAGAGGGTGTCGGGGAGCGTGGGTTGCCTGGATGGGCGCATGCGTGTCTGCTAACCCAGGGTGTGCCAGCATATTCAGACCCTTGCCCGAGGGAGATAGTGCACGCCATTACATCGCAGCCGCATTTTGATGGCGGAAGCTGTGCGTTTATCTGCCGTAGACGAAAAGAGGATGTGTATGGGCCGCATATTTCAAACCCTGGGAGGGCAGGCCAACGCATTGAGCTGTATTGCTGCACATCGGAAGTGCTTTTTGAAAGTTTTATGGGGCTTTGCGCCAGGAGATAGCCTGCTGACGAATATGCAAGGCCCATTTCTGTGGTTTCTTAATGCAAAATTTTTACCTCGGCATCTGGCATGCCTTCTGTTATTCATATAATCGTCAAGTCTCCAACCCTAATTCCTTATTCAGACACCATGACCAGCTACAAAGAACTTTTGAAGCAGCGTGAAGCCCTTGAGCAGCAAATCAGCGAAGCCCGTCGCCGGGAATTGGCGGATGCTGTGTCCCAAGTTCGCTCTCTGGTGGCCGAATATGGTTTGACCGCCCAGGACGTGTTTCCAGCCGGCAAGGCCGCTGGCAAGACCGGCCGCAGCTCCACGGCGGGCACCAAGGTGGCTCCCAAGTACCGCGACCCAGCCACCGGCCAGACATGGACGGGCCGTGGTAAAGCGCCCAAGTGGATTCAGAACGAAAACCGCGAAAAGTTCGCCATCTGAGAATCTGCACCCCCTGTGCCCAAAAATAGCCCGCTACTGCGGGCTATTTTTTTGGGCGTGGCATGGTTGGAGGTTTTGGGGCATGGCTATCGCGTCCCTTCCGGCATCTGGAGTACCGGTACATCCCATAGCCGCTAAAAATCCGCATGCTGCTCCTATTGGGGGGTTATCGCGATGCAGACCGCGCAGGCCTCAAGCCGACCATCGCGCCAAACAAGTGTCGGCGTGTTGTCGGCACTCGGGCGCTCGGTGGTCAATCCGCAGCATATTGCTGCGCCATCTCCCGCAGTACCTGCGCGGTAAATGCATCGGCCGGGAAAAACGATTCCACGGCCAGTTCCTGCAGGGTCACATCCACCGGGGTGCCGAATATGGTCGTGGTGCTGATGAGGGACAACATGCCCTGCACGCTTTCAAAACAAAACGGCATCACGACTCCCAACATTTCTCCGGCCATGACGAGCGGGGGCGATTCCTCGGGTGCGGGATATTCGAGCAGCTCTGCCTGCAGGGCCAACAAGGCGGGGTCGGCCGTGGCATAAATCTGCTGGCGCAGGCGCTCGAAGAGGTGGTGGCGCCATTGGGCCAGATTGGCGATGCGTGAGGCCAGTCCGTCCGGGTGCAGGCTCAGGCGAAATACGTTGACTGGGGGCGCGAGCAGTTCGGGGCTGACATGTGCAGCCAGCAGGGCTTGTGCAGCGCGGTTGGCGGCCACCACGTTCCAGCAGCGGTCCAGTGCGATGGCGGGGCAGGGTTCGTGGCCCTTGAGGACCAATTCCACCGCCTGGCGCGCGGCGGCCAGTGCCGGGTCGTCCAGCGCGCGCTCGCGGTACATGGGCGCGTAGCCAGCTGCCACCAGCAGTGTGTTGCGCTCTCGCAGCGGGATGGCCAGGCGCTCGCACAGGCGCAGCACCATGTCGCGACTGGGGTTGGTGCGGCCGGTCTCCATGAAGCTCACGTGCCGCGTGGAGATGTCCGCCTCGTCGGCCAGCTCCAGCTGGCTCAGGTGCCGCTGCTGGCGCCAGGTGCGCAGGTGGTCCCCAAAACTGGCGGGCCCAGGTGTTGCCGCGCGGTGCGGCAGCGGGTGGCGCGGAGTGCGACGGGAGGGCGGGGAAGGTGTGGACGTCATGCCCAGCATCCTAGGCCCAAGCTGCGCAGCGGCCATTACCTGGCACGTTATCGACGCCATGCGCCTCGGCGGCAACCATGCAGGCTTCTTCAACCCTCCAAGGAGCTTGTCATGTTCAACCTGCTGTCTTCCCCCGCCTTCTTGCGTGCCCTGGTCTGGTTCGATGCGTCCACCGGGCTGCTGCTGGGCGCTTTGCATCTGCTGCTGACGGCGTCATTGGCCGAATGGCTGGGGCTGCCGTCCGGCCTGCTGGTGGTGTCGGGCGTCTTGCTGCTGGGCTACGCCGCGCTGGCCACCCGCATTGCCCGTGCGCAAACCATGCCGCGTGGCAGCCTGTGGGTGCTGATCGTTGCCAATTTCGGGTGGGCGCTGGCCAGCCTGGCGCTGCTGCTGGACAATGCCGTCGCACCCACATTCTTGGGCCAGGCCTATCTGGTGGTGCATGTGGTTTCGGTGGCAGTCATTGCCGAGCTGCAGTGGATGGGGGTGCGCCGCCTGCCTGCATGGGCGGTAGCCTAGTGGGCAATTGCTATGAATTTAATAGCTATCAGGGCATGTTCATGTAGCATTGGGCGACTTTTTCCTTGAAAAGGTGGGTAACGCGTCGCCTGAGCCCTTACGATGGGTCTGTGGGCACGGGGGCACATACCCCCAGCGATTGCACCGTCATGGGGGACTGCCAGAATAGGCGCTGTCGCCTTTTCATCAAGGAGTTCGCCATGGCCTCATCGCCCAAGCCGCCAGCCACCCCATCGTCCCGGCCCGCCCGCCACGCCTTTGCCAACACGCTCAAGGGCTTCAAGACCGCATCGGGCAAGGAGGGCAAGTTCTACTCCCTGCCCGCGCTGGCCAAGCAGTTCCCGCAGATCCAGCGCTTGCCGGTGTCCATCCGCATCGTGCTCGAATCGGTGCTGCGCAATTGCGATGGCCGCAAGGTGACGCCGGAGCATGTGGAGCAACTGGCCCGCTGGGCGCCCAATGCCGAGCGCAAGGACGAGATCCCCTTCGTCGTCTCGCGCGTCGTACTGCAGGACTTCACCGGCGTGCCGCTGCTGGCCGACCTGGCCGCCATGCGCAGCGTGGCCGCCAAGCTGGGCAAGAACCCCAAGAAGATCGAACCCCTGGTGCCCGTGGACCTGGTGGTGGACCACTCCATCATGGTGGACCACTACGGCAAGAAGAATTCGCTCGACCTGAACATGAAGCTCGAATTCCAGCGCAACCGCGAGCGCTACGAGTTCATGAAATGGGGCATGCAGGCCTTTGACACCTTTGGTGTGGTGCCTCCGGGCTTCGGTATCGTGCACCAAGTCAACCTCGAATACCTGGCGCGTGGCGTGCACAAGCGCAAGGACCATGTTTACTACCCCGACACCCTGGTGGGCACCGACAGCCACACCACCATGATCAACGGCATTGGCGTGGTGGGCTGGGGCGTGGGCGGTATCGAGGCCGAGGCCGCCATGCTGGGCCAGCCCGTGTACTTCCTCACCCCCGATGTGGTGGGCTTTGAGATGACGGGCCAGCTGCGCGAGGGCGTGACCGCCACCGACCTGGTGCTCACGGTGACCGAGCTGCTGCGCCAGCACAAGGTGGTGGGCAAGTTCGTCGAATTTTTCGGTGAAGGCACGCGCACCCTGGCGTTGCCCGACCGCGCCACCATCGGCAACATGGCGCCCGAATACGGCGCCACCATGGGCTTCTTCCCGGTCGATGAAAAGACCATCGACTACTTCAAGGGCACGGGCCGCACCAAGGGCGAGATCGAGGCTTTCGAGGCCTACTTCAAGGCCCAGGGCCTGTTTGGCGTGCCCCTGGCCGGCGAGGTGGACTACTCGCAGGTCGTGACGCTGGACCTGGGCAGCGTGACGCCCAGTTTGGCGGGCCCCAAGCGCCCCCAGGACCGTATCGAACTCGGCAAGGTCAGCAGCCAGTTTGCCGACCTGTTCAGCAAGCCCAATGCACAAAACGGCTTCAACCGCCCGGCGGAGCTGTTGCACACGCGGTTCCACATCCACCGCGCTGCAGAGGTGGTGACTGATGTGACCCCCGACGGCAAGCCCACACCCGCCGGGGCGCCGCGTTCGGTGGTGGAGATGGAGGCCAACAAACCCGCGCTGGCCACGGCCCGCGACCACGCCCAAGCCACCACGCTGCCCAGCAAGGGGGCCGACCCCACGGTGGGCAACGGCGATGTGCTGATTGCCGCTATCACCAGCTGCACCAACACCAGCAACCCCAGCGTGCTGCTGGCCGCAGGCCTGCTGGCCAAGAAGGCGGTGGAGGCGGGGCTCAAGGTACAGCCGCACATCAAGACCTCGCTGGCCCCCGGCTCGCGCATCGTCACCGAATACCTCACGCAGACCGGCTTGCTGCCCTACCTGGAAAAGCTGGGCTTTGCGCTGGCGGGCTATGGCTGCACCACCTGCATCGGCAACGCGGGCGACCTCACGCCCGAGCTGAACGAGGTCATCACCAGCAACGACCTGGTGTGCGCGGCCGTGCTGTCGGGCAACCGCAACTTCGAGGCGCGCATCCACCCCAACCTCAAGGCCAACTTCCTGGCCAGCCCGCCGCTGGTGGTGGCCTACGCCATTGCCGGGACCGTGCTCAAGGACCTGATGACCGAGCCGGTGGGCCAAGGCAAAGGGGGCAAGGACATCTACCTGGGCGATATCTGGCCCAGCAGCGACGAGGTCCATGCACTGCTCAAGTACGCCATGAACGGCAAGGCCTTCCGCGAGAACTATTCCAAGGTGGCCTCCGACCCCGGCAAGCTGTGGGAGAAGATCAAGGGCGTGAGCGGCACGGCCTACACCTGGCCCGCCAGCACCTACATTGCCGAGCCGCCGTTTTTTGCCCAGTTTGCGCTCGACCAGGGCGCGGCGGCCGCGTCGGCGGTGCACGGAGCGCGCATCATGGCGCTGTTTGGCGACTCCATCACCACCGACCACATCTCGCCCGCTGGTTCCATCAAGGAGAGTTCGCCCGCCGGCCAATGGCTGCTGCAGCACGGTGTGCAAAAGGCAGACTTCAACAGCTACGGCGCCCGCCGTGGTAACCATGACGTGATGGTGCGCGGCACCTTCGCCAATGTGCGCATCAAGAACCTGATGATCCCGCCCACCGCTGATGGCTCGCGCGAGGAGGGTGGCGTCACGGTGTTCCAAAACGAGGGCGCGCTGCAGGGCGAGAAGATGTTCATCTTCGACGCTGCCATGCAGTACATGGCGCAGGGCACGCCCACCGTGATTTTTGCGGGGGAAGAGTACGGCACTGGCTCCAGCCGCGACTGGGCTGCCAAGGGCACCCAGCTGCTCGGCATCAAGGCCGTGGTGGCGCGCAGCTTCGAGCGCATCCACCGCTCCAATCTGGTGGGCATGGGGGTGCTGCCGCTGCAATTCAAGGCGGGCGATTCGTGGGAAACGCTGGGCCTGACGGGCAACGAGGTGATCGACGTGGTGCCCGACGCTGCACTCACGCCGCAAAGCGATGCGCGCCTGGTCATCCACCGGGCCGATGGCACGCGGCAGGAGGTGACGGTGACCCTGCGCATCGACACCCCCATCGAGGTGGACTACTACCAGGCCGGGGGCATCCTGCCCTTTGTGCTGCGCCAGCTGCTGGAGGGGTGAAAGGGGGCCGCCGCGCCCCGTACTGATGCGTGCGCGCAACGCCAGTGCGGGGTGCTGTCCTGCGCTGTCTGGAACGGGGCTTCGGCCCCGTTTTTCATGGGGCGAGCGCTCTGGTTATTTCCTTACGCGTAGATACACTTGTGACGTTGCGCGGCCATTTCGCCGGCACTGCCTTTCACCCCTTTGCCCATGCCCCCTCCCACCAGCTCTCCGACCGCGCGCATGCCCTGGTCGGATGCACCCGCCATCACTGTGGTGTTGGTGGTGGCATTGCTGGCGCTGGTCGTGGTGCCACTGGCGCAGATGCTGGGCGATGGGGCAGGCGCGCAGCACGGGCTGGAGCCGCTGCTGGAGTTGGTGGCGGTGCTGCTGGGGTTGCTGGTGGTGTCCGTGTCCCTGCATGCGCTGGAGGCGCAGGAGCAGGCGCGCGCCAATGTGCTGGTAGTGGGCTTTGGCGTGGCGGCGGCATGCAACTTTCTGCACGGCGTGCTGGTGCATTCCGGCCCCGTGCACATGCCCCCGGGCAGTGCCGACATGTCGCTGTGGCTGAGCAGTTGGGCGCGTGTGGCCGAGGCGCTGACCCTGGGGCTCACCGCCACGCGCCTGTCGGCCCCCGGCCCGGCCCGTGCGTGGCTGGCGGCAGCGGGGGGCGTCACGCTGGTACTTGCGGGGGCGGCGCTGGGACCGCTGCCCCACTGGTTTGCCCATGCTGCAGACGGGGCCTTGCGCCAGGTGGTGGCTGTGGGGCTGGCCCTGGCACTGGCCGCCAGTGCGGTGTTGCTGTACCGCCGCAGCCACAGCGAAGAGGCGCCGCGCGAGCGCCTGTTTGCCTGGGCGGCCGGAGCGTTCGTGTGTGGTGAGGTCACCGTGGGCTCGCTGGGCGGGCATTCGACGCTGGGTGGGGTCTTGTCCCATGGCTTTCGGGTGGTGGCGTATGCGCTGTTGTACCAGGCGGTGTTTGACGCAGGCATTCGTCGCCCGTTTGCACGCATCCAGGAGGCCGAAAGCCGTTTGCGCGAGAGCGAGGGGCGTCTGTCACTGCTCGGGCGCAACCTGCCGCACAGCGTGTTGTTCCAGATCGTGCGCGAGCTGGATGGCCGGGTGCATTTTGTGCACATGGGAGACGCCATCGAGCGGCTGAACGGTGTGCGGGTCGAAGACGTGCTGCAGGACCCGCGCGTGCTGTACCGGCAGATCCTTCCTGAAGACATCGACCGCCTGCGCCAGGCGGAGCGCCAGTCCTACCTGTCCATGACCAGCCTGGAGGCGGTGTTTCGGGTGCGCCGCACCGACGGCCAGGTGCGCTGGATGCACCTGAGTTCGTCGCCGCGCCGGTTGCAGGATGGCCGGGTGCTGTGGGATGGCGTGCAGACCGACATCACCGCCCACCATCAGGCTGAAGAGGCCGCGCACGCCCAGCAGGCGCTCATGGCCAACACGCTGCGCCATGTGCCGGGCGGTGTGTCTCGGATCGACCGGGACTTGCGCGTGCTGTACGTCAATGAGCAGCAGGCCCGCTGGCTCTACACCACGCCCCAGGCGCTGGAAGGACAGCTGCTGCGGGATGTGATCCCTCCCGAAGTGTTCGCGCGCATCCACCCGCACCTTGAAAAGGCCTTTGCGGGCGAGACGGCGGTGTTTGAGAACCGCATTGATGGCCCCGACGGCACCCAGTTCCGCCACACCACCATCGCCCCCGAGAGCGTGACGGCGCAAGGGGTGGCAGCCGTGGTGCTGTTTGCCTACGACTTGACGGCGCTCAAGCGCATCGAACAGGAACTGGCCCAGCAGAAGGCGCACCTGGCCAGCGTGGTCAACGCCATGCCGGACATGGTGTTCATGAAGGACACCAACGGGGTGTACCTGTCGGTCAACCCGGTGTTTGAGCGTTTTGCCGGCCGGCCGGAGAGCCAGGTCGTGGGCTGCAGCGACTTTGACCTGGTGGCGCCCGCCGACGCCGAGCGCTTTCGCAAGTACGACCAGCGCGCCATGCAGGCCTGGCAACCGTTGGTGTACGAGGAGACGCTCACCTTCGCGGAAGACGGCTACCAGGGCCAGTTCGAGACCATCAAGACACCCATCCGTGACTTGCACGGCCGCGTGACGGGCATCCTGGGCGTGTGCCGCGACATCACCGATCGCAAACGTGCCGAGCAAGAAATCGAACGCCTGGCCTTCTACGACGCCCTCACGGGCCTGCCCAACCGCCGCCTGCTCCTGGACCGCCTGCAACGCTCCATCGCTGCCTGCCAGCGCACCCGCAATCTCGGCGCCCTGCTGTTCATCGACCTCGACAACTTCAAGGACTTGAACGACACCCTGGGCCACGACATGGGCGACCAGCTCCTGGCCCAGGTCGCCGCCCGCCTGGTGGGCAGCGTGCGCGAAGCCGACACCGTCGCCCGCTTTGGCGGCGACGAATTCGTCGTCATGCTCGAAGCCCTGGCCCCCGACCTGCAAAACGCCGCCACCCAGGCAGAAACCGTCGCAGAAAAACTCCTGGCCAGCCTGAACCAGCCCTTCAACCTGGACGGCGCCCAGCACTACAGCACCCCCAGCATCGGCATCACCCTCTTTGGCGACGAACGCCTCACCGTGGACGAACTCTTGAAGCGCGCCGACCTGGCCATGTACCAGGCCAAAGCCGCAGGCCGCAACACCCAGAGATTCTTCGACCCCGACATGCAGGCAGCGGTGAACGCCCGCTCCAACCTCGAAGCCGACCTGCGCCAGGGCCTGGCCCGGGGCGAGCTGCTCGTGCACTACCAGCCTGTGGTCGACCACCACGCCCGCCTGCTGGGCGCAGAAGCCCTCGTGCGCTGGCGCCACCCCCAGCGCGGCATGATCAGCCCGGCCGACTTCATCCCCCTGGCAGAACAGACCGGCCTCATCCTCCCCCTGGGCCAATACGTGCTCCAGACCGCCTGCGAACAACTGCAGCGCTGGAGCCAACACCCGGACACCGCCCACCTGTCCATCTCCGTGAACGTCAGCGCCCGCCAATTTCGGCAACCGGGCTTCGTGGCCGAAGTGCTGCAAACCTTGAAGAACCACAACGCCGACCCCCGGCAGCTCAAACTCGAACTCACCGAAAGCCTGCTGCTGGGAGACATCGAAGACACCATCGCACGCATGGTGCAACTCAAAAGCGAAGGCGTGGGCTTTGCGCTGGACGACTTCGGCACCGGCTACTCTAGCCTGAGCTACCTCAAGCGCCTGCCGCTGGACCAGGTGAAGATCGACCAGAGCTTCGTGCGGGACGTGCTGACGGACCCGAACGACGCGGCGATAGTTCGGACCATCCTGGCGCTGGCCAAGAGCCTGGACCTGGAGGTGGTGGCCGAGGGGGTGGAGACGACGGGGCAGTTGTCGTTCCTGAGGCTGCATGGGTGCGAGGGGTTCCAGGGGTATCTGTTTGGAAGGCCCGGGCCGGTCGAGCTGTTTGAGCGTGAGTATTTACCAGGCCACTCGGCACCCTCGCTGGCCACCACGCTGCCCGCACGGCAGGAGCAACGGCCATGAACGGCGTGGGCATCCTGTGGGTGGACATCGATACCCAGCACGCAGCGGCTGCGCGGCGACTGATCGCGGCGCGCTACCCGGACTGGCGAGTGGTCAACAGCCCTACGCCCGAAACCGCCAAGGCCCCCCTCGCCAGCCAGGCCTGGGACGCCGTGGTGTTGTGCCTCAAACCCAGCGACCAGGAACTGCCCGGCCTGCTGGAGCTGTGCGCGGGCCGCCCGGTGCTGATGTGCATCGATGCAGCGCAAGAGGCCCTGGCCGCGCGCGCGTTCCGCTGCGGGCTGGGCGACTATGTGCTGCGCGAGGCCGACGGCGCTGCACACCTGAGCGAGCTGCTCAACCGCCTGGTGGCGCTGGTGCAGGGCGCGCAGGGGCAGGGCCAGCCCGTGCGCATGGTGGACGCCCGCATCTGGCAAGAGGCGTTGACCATGCTGCAGGAACAGCGCTCGGCCCTGCAGGCCACGCTGGCCAGCATGAGCCAGGGCATCTTCAAGACCGGGCCCGATGGCCGCATCACCGTCTACAACGAGCGCGTGCTGGAGCTGCTGAATTTGCCCGAATCACTGATGGCCACCCGCCCCACGCTGGCCGACCTGACGCGTGTGCAGGCCGAGCGCGGCGACTTTGGCGAGGGCTACAGCCTGGTGGACCGGCGAGGGCACGACTACGTGGCCCAGGGCGCAGTGGCTCCGGCCCCGGCCTTGTACTGGCGCACCACGCGCGATGGCCGCACGTTCGAGGTGCGCACCACCTCGCTGGCCGATGGCAGCCTGGTGCGCACCTTTGCCGACGTGAGCGACTACGTGCGTGTGGAGAACGAGCTGCGCGAGAGCGAGGCGCGCTTCCGGTCCCTGAGCGATCTGTCGTCCGACTGGTATTGGGAGCACGACGCCGAGGGGCGCTTTGTGCAGCTGGCCGGGGACCTGAGCGTGAACGGCATCCCGCTGTCGGACGTGATGGGGCGCACACGCTGGGAGATCGGCGCCCTGAACATGACCGATGCCGACTGGGCTGCGCACCGCGCCGTGCTGGCAGCACACCAGCCGTTCCGCGACCTGGAGCTGCAACGCCGGCGCGCGGATGGCAGCATGCACTGGATCTCGGTCAGCGGGGTCCCCGTGTTCGATGCCAATGGCGCCCTGCGTGGCTACCGGGGGGTGGGCCGCGACATCACGGAGCGCAAGCAGGTCGAAAGCCAGATCGAACGTCTGGCGTTCTATGACTCGCTGACGGGCCTGCCCAACCGCCGCCTGCTGGTGGACCGGCTGCAACATGCCACGGCGGCGGTGGCACGCTCTGGCACCCAGGGTGCCCTGCTGTTCATCGACCTCGACAATTTCAAGGACCTCAACGACACCCTGGGCCACGACACTGGCGACCAGCTGCTGCTGCAGGTGGCGCAGCGGCTCAAGGGTTGCGTGCGGGAGTCCGACACCGTGGCCCGCTTTGGGGGTGACGAGTTCGTGGTGCTGGTGGAGGGCCTCAGCGCCGACCCCGCCCATGCCAGCGCCGAGGCCGCGCTGGTGGCCAGCCACATCACCACCACGCTGGGCAAACCTTACGCGCTGGGCGATGCCAGTCACCACAGCACACCCAGCATCGGCATTGCGCTGTTCGGCCAGCAGACCGTGAGCGTGGACGAGTTGCTCAAACATGCGGATCTGGCCATGTACCAGGCCAAGGCGGCGGGACGCAACACCCAGCGCTTCTTCGACCCCGACATGCAAGCGGCCGTGAGCAACCGTTCGGCCCTGGAGGCCGACCTGCGCCGGGGCCTGCAAGAAAAGGAACTGGTGCTGTACTACCAGCCGGTGGTGGATGGCAAAGGCCGCTTGCAGGGTGCCGAGGCCCTGGTGCGCTGGCGTCACCCGCGCAGGGGCATGGTGTCCCCCGCCGAATTCATTCCGCTGGCCGAGCAGACTGGGCTCATCCTGCCTCTGGGCCAATGGGTGCTGGAAGCGGCGTGCGCACAGCTGGTGGCCTGGTCGCGCAGCTCACTCACCCGGCAGTTCTTCCTGTCGGTGAACGTGAGCGTGCGGCAGTTCCGCCAGCCGGACTTTGTGGAGCAGGTGCTGGGCGTGCTGGACGCCACGGGCGCCAACCCGGAGCGCCTGAAGCTCGAACTCACCGAGAGCCTTTTGATGGCCGATGTCGAGGACGTGATTGCGCGCATGGAGCACCTGCGCCGCTATGGCGTGGGCTTCTCGCTGGATGACTTTGGTACGGGCTATTCCAGCCTGAGTTACCTCAAGCGGCTGCCGCTTGACCAGCTCAAGATCGACCAGGGTTTTGTGCGCGACCTGCAGACCGACCCCAACGACGCCGCCATCGTGCGCACCATCCTGGCCTTGGCCGACAGCCTGGACCTGGCGGTTGTGGCCGAGGGCGTAGAGACCACAGGCCAGCTCGAATTTTTGCAGCGCTACGGCTGCAAGGCTTTTCAGGGCTATCTGTTTGGTCGGCCCATGCCCGCCGAGGTGCTGGAGCGTGCGCTGCGGCCTGCGCTATGACCTGCGTTAAGACAAAGGCCCGCCAGCGCGCGCAGTTCACAATCGCGCCATGAAAAAACAGGTGTTGGTCGCCGGTGGCGGCATTGGCGGCTTGGCCGCTGCGTTGGGTGCATCGCGTGCCGGATGGGAGGTGCGGCTGTACGAGCGTGCTGCTGCCTTCAGCGAAGTGGGTGCGGGCGTGCAGATCGGGCCCAACGTGGTGCGCCGCTTGCAGGCCTGGGGCCTGCAGCAGCCGCTGCAAGCGGTAGCGGCCTTCCCCAGCCGCTTGCAGGTGCGCAATGCCGTCAGCGGCAAAGAACTGGCCGTGTTGCCCCTGGGGCCCACGGCGGTGGAGCGCTACGGCGCGGCCTACGCCACCATCCATCGTGCGGACCTGCATGGCCTGCTGCTGTCTGCCGTGACCCAATACACCGACACGCAACTGCACCTGGACCATGCGATCGAAAGCTTTGCCGATGCCGACGGCGTGGTGACCGTGCGCACCAGCCGGGGCAAGCAGGTCGAGGGCGATGCCCTGATCGGTGCCGATGGCCTGTGGAGCCGCACGCGCACCCAGCTCCTGGGCGCCGTGCCGCCACGCGTGACGGGACACCTGGCCTACCGCGCGCTGGTGCCACAGCATGCGCTGCCCGATGCCTTGCGCACAGCGCAGGTCACCGCTTGGCTGGGCCCACGCCTGCATGCGGTGCAGTACCCCGTGCGCCGGGGCGAGCTGCAGAACCTGGTGGTCATCGTGCAAGGGCCTGCACCGCAAGACCTGGAGAGCTGGGACCACGCCGCCAACGCCGCAGGCCTGGAGCATGCGCTGCAAGGCACCTGCACCGCGCTGCAGGACGTGGTGCGCAGCGTGAGCGCCGTGGGTGGCGCTGGCTGGCGCCTGTGGCCCTTGTGCGACCGCCCGCCGGTGCGCAGCGCCGACGAGATGGCACAAGGCCTGGTGGCCCTGCTGGGCGATGCCGCGCACCCCATGCGGCCGTACCTGGCGCAGGGGGCTGGCATGGCCATTGAAGACGCGGCCGAGCTGCAGCGGGCGTTGGCCATGCACGACCTCGATGTACCGCTGCGCCTGCGCCGCTATGCGCTGAACCGCTGGCAGCGCAACGCGCGGGTGCAGGCCAGGTCCACGCGCAATGGTCGCATCTTCCACGCCACAGGGCCCGTGCGCTGGGGGCGCGACCTGTCGTTGCGCCTGCTGGGTGAACGCGTGCTGGATGTGCCGTGGCTCTACCGGGGCGATGGTTCCAGCGCCAGCTCGTTGTGATGGGGAGTGTGGGCAGGCCCTGCGAATAAGCCTCAGGCGCAGGGGGCGCGTACGGGGCTTTGGAAGAACCTCCCGGTTGTCAGGACATTCCCTATCCGGGGCAACCCCTGCCAGTGTTTTGCAGGGTGAACTTCGCGCAGTGTGCCACGCTCTATCCCTGTGTGTGCAACGCCACAAAAAGGCCAGTCACATGCCCGCGAATTGGCTGTTCAAGCGCAGTTCGTGGTGCTACAAAGTATCAAGCCGGTAGCGATTGCCAATGCAACACCGTGGTACCACCTGAGCCCGCCAGGGGTGCCGCCACAGGAGGTCGTATGGATGCCATCAGCAACTTCGCCGCGCGCTACGCCCGTAGCCGCGAAGAGGAAATGTCGATCGACGAGTACCTCGCCGAGTGCAAACGTGATCCCATGGCCTACGCCACATCGGCCCAGCGCATGCTGGCCGCTATTGGCGAGCCCGAGATGGTGGACACGCGCAACGACCCGCGCCTGTCGCGGCTCTTTGCCAACAAGGTCATCAAGCGCTATCCGGCCTTCACCGAGTTCTACGGCATGGAGGAGTCCATCGAACAGGTGGTGAGCTTCTTCCGCCATGCCGCGCAGGGGCTGGAAGAGCGCAAGCAGATCCTTTACCTGCTGGGCCCTGTGGGTGGCGGCAAAAGCTCCATTGCCGAGCGCCTCAAGGCGCTGATGCAGAAGGTGCCGTTCTATGCCCTCAAGGGATCGCCGGTCAATGAATCGCCGCTGGGCCTGTTCGATGCCGCAGAAGATGGCCCCGTGCTGGAGGAGCAGTTCGGCATTCCGCGCCGCTACCTGCAGCGCGTGCTGTCGCCCTGGGCGGTGAAGCGGCTGGAAGAGTACGGTGGCGACATCCGCCAGTTCCGGGTGGTCAAGCGCTACCCCAGCGTGCTCAAGCAGGTGGGCATCGCCAAGACCGAGCCGGGCGACGAGAACAACCAGGACATCTCCAGCCTGGTGGGCAAGGTGGACATCCGCAAGCTCGAAACCTTTGCGCAGGACGATACCGACGCCTACAGCTACAGCGGCGGCCTGTGTTTGGCCAACCAAGGGCTGCTCGAATTCGTGGAAATGTTCAAGGCGCCCATCAAGGTGTTGCACCCGCTGCTCACGGCTACGCAGGAGGGCAACTACAAGGGCACCGAAGGTTTTGGAGCGATTCCGTTTGACGGCGTGGTGCTGGCCCACAGCAACGAAAGCGAGTGGAAGGCGTTTCGCAACAACAAGAACAACGAGGCGTTTCTCGACCGCATCTACATCGTCAAGGTGCCGTACTGCCTGCGCGTGAGCGAGGAGATCCGCATCTACGAAAAGCTCATCCGCGAATCGTCGCTGGGCAACGCCGTGTGTGCGCCCGGTACGCTCAAGATGATGGCCCAGTTCGCCATCCTCACGCGGTTGAAGGAGCCCGAGAACTCCAGCATCTTCAGCAAGATGCAGGTGTACGACGGCGAGAGCCTCAAGGACACCGACCCGCGCGCCAAGAGCTACCAGGAGTACCGCGACTACGCGGGCGTGGACGAGGGCATGACGGGCATCTCCACCCGCTTTGCGTTCAAGATTTTGTCCAAGGTGTTCAACTTCGACAGCGCCGAGGTGGCCGCCAACCCGGTGCATTTGATGTATGTGCTGGAGCAGCAGATCGAGCGCGAGCAGTTCGCCACCGATCTGGAGACCAAGTACACCGGCTACATCAAGGAGTTCCTGTCGCCGCGCTACGCCGAGTTCATCGGCAAGGAGATCCAGACGGCGTACCTGGAAAGCTACAGCGAGTACGGCCAGAACATCTTCGACCGCTACGTCACCTACGCCGACTACTGGATTCAGGACAACGAGTACCGCGACACCGACACCGGCGAGGTGTTCGACCGCAGTGCGCTCAACGCCGAGCTGGAGAAGATCGAGAAGCCCGCAGGCATCGCCAACCCCAAGGACTTCCGCAACGAGATCGTCAACTTCGTGCTGCGGGCGCGCGCCAACAACCAGGGCAAGAACCCGAGCTGGACCAGCTACGAAAAACTGCGGCTGGTGATCGAGAAGAAGATGTTCTCCAACACCGAAGAGCTGCTGCCGGTGATCAGCTTCAACGCCAAGGCCAGCGCCGAAGAGGCCCGCAAGCACGAGGACTTTGTCACCCGCATGGTCAACAAGGGCTACACGCCCAAGCAGGTGCGGCTACTGTGCGAGTGGTACTTGCGGGTGCGCAAGAGTAGCTAGGGTCGGTGCCAGGGCCACAGGCCCTGTATGGGGAACGGGAGCAACGGATGGCATTGCAAATCATCGACCGCAGGCTCGCTGGCAAGAACAAGTCGGTGGGCAACCGTGAGCGATTTGTTCGCCGCTACAAAGAGCAGATCGCGGATGCGGTGCGCCGTGCCGTCTCGCAACGTGGCATCCGCGATATGGAGCAGGCCGAGAACATCACCATCCCGCGCAAGGACATCAGCGAGCCTGTGTTCCACCACGGCCAGGGCGGCATCCGCGACACCGTGCACCCTGGCAATGCAGAGCATGTGCGCGGCGACCGCATCGAGCGGCCCCAGGGCGGTGCGGGCGGGCGTGGGTCGCAGGCCAGCGACAGCGGCGAGGGCGAGGACGACTTCACCTTCACGCTGACCAAAGAAGAGTTCATGCAACTCTTTTTTGAAGACTTGGCGCTGCCGCACCTGATGCGCACCCACATCGGCGAGAACCCGCAATGGAAGTCGCGCCGCGCAGGCTACAGCCAGGACGGCATCCCCAACAACCTGGCCGTGCTGCGCACCATGCGCGGCGCCTTGGGCCGGCGCATTGCGCTGGGCAAGTCGGCGCATCGCGAGCTGCTGGCGCTGCAGGCCGAACTGGACGCGCTGCTTGCGCAGGACGACGGAACCAGCGAGGCGGTGGCCGAGCTGCAGCGCCGCATCGACGCGCTCACGGCGCGCATCGGCAAGATTCCATACCTCGACCCCATCGACCTGCGCTTTCGCGCGCGCACGCCGGTGCCTGTGCCCAGCAGCCAGGCGGTGATGTTCTGCGTGATGGATGTGTCGGGCTCCATGGATGAGACGCGCAAGGACCTGGCCAAGCGGTTCTTCATCCTGCTGTACCTGTTTCTCACGCGGCACTACGAGACGATCGACATCGTGTTCATCCGCCACCACACCCAGGCGGCCGAGGTGAGCGAGGAGCAGTTTTTCCACTCCACCGAAAGCGGCGGCACTGTGGTGAGCAGCGCGCTGGTGCTGCTGGACCAGATCATCCGTGCGCGCTACCCGCAGGGCGACTGGAACATCTACGTGGCCCAGGCCAGCGACGGCGACAACTTCACCAACGACAGCGGCATCTGCCGCAACCTGTTGGTGGACAAGATCCTGCCGCTGGTGCGCTACTTTGCCTATGTACAGGTGGCCGAGGAAGAACAGAACCTGTGGGACGAGTACAGCCAGCTCGCGCCGCTGTACTCGCACTTTGCGATGCGCAAGGTCTCCGCACCCGGCGACATCTACCCCGTGTTCCGCGACCTGTTCAAGAAAGAGGGGGTGGCCGCATGAACAACGTGGTGCAGTACCCCGTGCTGGAGCGCCGCCAGAGCGACAACCCCTGGAAGGCCGCTGCCGTGGGCGAGCGCCGCCACCGCGCCGTGCCCGGCCAGCCTCTGCCTGCGGGTGCGCGGCCTGCGGAGCCATTGCCCGACCCGAGCGACTGGACGTTCGAGCTGATCGAGCGCTACCACGTGGCCATCGCCGCCACGGCCGAGCGCTTTGGCCTGGACACCTACCCCAATCAGCTGGAGATCATCACCGCCGAACAGATGATGGACGCCTACTCCAGCGTGGGCATGCCGGTGAATTACCGGCACTGGAGCTACGGCAAGGAGTTTTTGGCCACCGAGCGGCGCTACCGGCGCGGGCACATGGGGCTGGCGTACGAGATCGTCATCAACTCCAACCCCTGCATCAGCTACCTGATGGAGGAGAACACCACCGCCATGCAGGCGCTGGTCATTGCCCACGCCGCCTACGGGCACAACAGCTTCTTCAAGGGCAACTACCTGTTCCGCATGTGGACCGATGCGTCCAGCATCATCGACTACCTGGTGTATGCCAAGGACTACGTGGCCCAGTGCGAGGAGCGCTACGGCACGGGCGAAGTGGAGCGGCTGCTGGACTCGTGCCATGCCCTGGCCAACTTTGGCGTGGACCGCTATCGCCGCCCCTCCAAGAAGAACCTGGCGCGCGAACGCCTGGAGCGCGAGCAGCGCGAAGCTTACGCCCAGCAGCAGGTCAACGAGCTGTGGCGCACCTTGCCCACCCGCCCCGGCAAGGAGGATGCGGCGCAAGAGCACAACCGCTTTCCGCAGGAGCCGCAGGAGAACATCCTGTACTTCATCGAAAAGAACGCTCCCCTGCTGGAGCCCTGGCAGCGCGAGATCGTGCGCATCGTGCGCAAGATCGCACAGTATTTCTATCCGCAGCGCCAGACCCAGGTGATGAACGAAGGCTGGGCCACCTTCTGGCACTACACGCTGCTCAACACGCTGTACGACGAGGGGTATCTGAGTGATGGCGTGATGATCGAATGGCTGGGCTCGCACACCAACGTGGTCTACCAGCCGCCCGTGGGGCACCGTGCCTACAGCGGCATCAACCCCTATGCGCTGGGCTTTGCCATGTACCGCGACATCCAGCGCATCTGCCAGAACCCCACAGCGGAAGACCGGCACTGGTTCCCCGACATCGCAGGCACCCCCTGGCTGCCTGCGCTGGACCATGCGATGCGCAACTTCAAGGACGAGAGCTTTATCGGCCAGTACCTCAGCCCGCACCTGATGCGCGAGATGCGCCTGTTCGCGCTGCATGACGACGCCGCCGAGCGCGACCTGGTGGTCAGCGAGATCCATGACGAGAACGGCTACCGCAGCCTGCGCCAGCTGCTGTCACAGCAGTACGACCTGGGCACGCGTGAGCCCAACATCCAGGTGTGGAACGTAAACCTGCGCGGCGACCGCAGCCTGACCTTGCGCCACACCCAGTACCAGGGCCGCCCGCTGGCCGACGACACGCACGAGGTGCTCAAGCACGTGGCGCGGCTGTGGGGCTTTGGGGTGCAGATCGAGAGTGCGGACGCCGATGGCAACCACCCGGTGCTGCTGCACCAGGTGCCCGCCTCCGCCACCTGACCGGGCTGCGCTGGTACCTGCGCCGCGGGTGAAGGATTGTTGCTCTGTTTTTGATAGCTGCTGGCGCATGATGCACTAGCGCTACCGCCAGATTGGACTCAAAAATCAGGCGAAGCGGCCTTGGCCCGTGGCGCACGGGCCTGCAGCGGGCAGTCGGTAGCCACACGCTCGGCCAACGTCTGGCGCAGGGCCTGCAGCGCGGCAATGCGGTCGTCAATCTCCTGCAGCTTGGCGGCCAGCACCTGCGCCAATGCGGGGCCGGGCTCGGCGGCGTCCCAGATGGCGGGCAGCCGGTCGCCGATCTCCGCCAGGGTAAAGCCCAGCTGCTGTGCGGTGCGGATGTACTGCACCAGCGTCACCACCTCGGGCGGGTAGTCGCGGTAGCCGTTGTCCAGGCGCCGCGCGCGAATCAGGCCCTGCTGTTCATAAAAGCGCAGCGCCTCGCGGCTCAGGCCCGAGGTCGTGGCCAGTTCACCGATCAGCATGATCCCGCTCCCCTCACAAAGTGCTTGACCCTGAAGCGTACTTCAAGGTGGAAACTCGGGGCCTCATTGATCCATTCACAGAGGTTTCCTGTCATGCACATCCCCGCTTTCGCTTCCGGCCGTTATCTGCGCATCGTGCGCGCCAGCGGCTGGTACGACCTGCTCGTCACCTGGCCTTTTGCCTTGCCCTGGACCTTTACCTGGCTCTATGCCCAGCTGAACCTGTTGGCCCAGGCGCTCGCATTGCCCGGTACCTTGCACCCCTTGGACACCACGCACATGCTGCTGGCCAACCTGCTGGGCTCGGTGGTGGTGGTGTGGTCGGTGGCGCGCATCGTGGCGCCCACGGTGCTGCTGGGGTGGCTGGATGGCGTGGCGCGGTTTCTGTTTGCGGCCTGGCAGATCTACGCGGTGGCACACGGCGCCAATGCCATCGTGCTGGGTTTCACCGCCTTCGAGTTGTTGTTTGGCGTGCTGCAATGTTGGCGTGTAGCAGGTGCCCGCGCGGCGCTGTGCCCGCCTGACCCCGCGCGGGTGAATGAGCTGGTCAATGGGCGGGCGCGGGCAGCAGCCTGAAGGCCAGTGCACCCACCACCAGCATGGCCGCAATGGTCAGCATCACCGCCACGTACGGGTCTGCACCCTGTGCGGCGGCGATGGAGGCCGCCACGCCCGTCACCCACTGCATCAGCGCCACGCCCAGGAACAGCGCCATGGTGAACACCGCCATGGCGCGCCCTGTGACCGCAGGGGCGTAGGCCGAGCGCACGTCCGAATACTGCAGCACCATGTAGCCCGACAGCAGGCCCACGGCCACGGAGCCGCCCACGTCCAGCCATTCGGCATGCAGAAAGCCCATGGCTGCAAACAGCGCCGCCAGGAGGGCCGTAAAGCCCAACAGCCAGCGCCTGCGCCGTGTGGGGCCGGGGTCCAGCCGACCAAAAAAGGCCGGGCTGAACAGCGACACCAGCGATGACAGCATGGCCACATTGCCGCTGGCCACCAGCGAATAGCCGTGCCGCTCGATCAGCAGTGGGCCTAGCCACAGTCCACGCAGCGTGAGGAACGAGGCATAGGTCATCAGCGCCAGCAGCATGATGCCGGCGGTGTGCGGCAGCAGGAACAGCGCGCCAAAGCCGCGCACCGCCTGCAGCACCGATTCGCGCGGAGCGGCCTCGTCGATGGGTTGTTCGGGTTCGTGCACCTTCCAGAAGATCAGCAGCCAGGCCAGCGCCGCCAGGCCCGCCAGCACGCCAAACCCCATGCGCCAGGACGACTGCTGCACCAGCCAGGCCAGTGGCGTGCCGGTGAACAGCATGCCCAGTCCGCCCACCCCCATGGCCACTCCGGACACCATGGCAAACCGCGACGCCGGAAAGTAGCGTGCGATGAACACCGTACACACCAAAAATGCGGGTGCGCAGCCCACACCGATCAGCACCTGCCCCAGCAGCACCGCGCCATAGCCCGGTGCCAGTGCCGACAGCACCGCGCCCGCAATGGTCAGCGGAAACGCCACCAGCAGCGTGCGCCGCACGCCGTACAGGTCGATGCCGATGCCCATGAACAGCTGCATGGTGCCAAAGGCAAACGCAAACGCCCCGGCAAACACCCCCAGCGCCTGTGCCGTCAGACCGAACTCGGCCCGCAAGCCCGTCGCCATGATGGCCGTGATGGTGCGAAACGCCTGGCTCAGCGCAAAGCCTGTCACCAGCGCCAGCAGCATGGCCCATGCGGCGCGGGGGGCAAGAAGCGGTGGGGAGGGCGGCGAAGGGGGCACGGGGACGGTCTCCAGGGCAGATGGCGGTGGCGTTTGGGAGCGGCTCTCCCTCGGCCATCAGGCCCGGTGAGGTTACCTGCAGAGCAGAACCGCCGCTGTCGCCGACGGACGGGGCGGCGCCCGCCGAGCAGCGCCCGCAGGTGGGCTGGTTCGCAGGCTCTTAGGGTATGTCCCAGTCTGCCCGCTGCATACCCCACCAAACGCATCGGATGTTGCCCGTTTTGGGGTGCTTGTGCCAGCAATCGGACGTTTACGCGGTGGATTGGGCTTTTGAATGCACCCAATCGGGCCTCGTCTGCGGGTCGCAGGCGCCGTCATGAGGGCGCCACAGGGCGTTGGCAGACTTTAGAGGAGGCTCTCGATGTGGGGATGACCCCAATGACGGTGCCGGGGGCGTGGGGCACTCTTGTGTCCATGCGCTGCACCGGGTGTTGGTCACGGTTCTGGAATCGCAGATTTCGGTCTCTCGCAATCAGGATGGTGCAGGTGGTGGTGAATGGCAAGGTTTGTGCTTAGTGGCAGCCAGGGGCGCTGAAAAGGCCCTGTGGGCCGGTGGCCACAAGCCGTTGGATGGAAGTTATCGGGCGCGCTGCGAGGCTGCGCCGCGATGTCAGGAGTGACCGATGAAGACGATGGTTTTGCTGGGTTCGGGTGCGTTGGCTACCCTGTTGTTGTCGGGCTGCGCAAGCCAGCCCCCTGCCATGCAGGCGTTCAGCGCCCCCGCCGACGGCAGCAGCATGCAATACGCCTGCGGCAATGGCGAAAAGGTCGAGATGCAGTTCTACCCCGAGCAAGGCCGCAGCGTGATGCGCCGCAGCGGCTGGACGGTGGAACTGCCCAAGCAGCCGGCTGACAGCGGCTACGCCTACAGCAACGGCCCCACCACGGTGCTGGGCAAGGGCAACGAACTGACGATTCAGATTGGACACCTGGCACCGATCTGGTGCCGCAGCAACCGCGGCATGATGGTGGCGGGCGTCCAGTAGTCGACACACCCTCGGCAAGCGACGGTCTTGTGGTTGTCGGCGGGGGCGCCCAAAGCGCCCCCGTTTTTTATTCATCGTTTCCACCAAGCCGTGACAGCGCTGGTTGACCATCGTGGCGGCCAGCAGCTGCTGTGGTTCGCACTCAGAGATCCGTGCGCAGTTTCCAGATCTCGGGGAAGAGCACTACATCCAGCATCTTGCGCAGGTAGCTCACCCCGCCCGTGCCGCCCGTGCCGCGCTTGAAGCCGATCACGCGCTCCACGGTAGTCACGTGGCGGAAGCGCCATAGGCGGAAGGCGTCTTCCAGGTCTGTCAGTTCTTCGCCCAGCTGGTACAGGTCCCAATGTTTTTCGGGGTTGCGGTACACGGTGAGCCAGGCCTGCTCCACCCCATCGTTTTCTACATAGGGCTGCGTCCAGTCGCGCTCAGTGTGGCTGGCGGGCACGGCCAGGCCACGCCGCGCCATCAGGCGCAGGGCCTCGTCGTACAGCGACGGGGCTTCGTAAGCCGCCTGCACCAGCGCCAGCAGGTCGGCGCGGTGCTCGTGGGGCTTGAGCATGGCGCGGTTCTTGTTGCCCATCGAGAACTCGATGCAGCGGTACTGGTAGCTCTGAAAGCCGCTGGATTGGCCCAGGTACGGCCGCATGGCGCTGTATTCGGGCGGCGTCATGGTGGCCAGCACGTCCCACGCGTGCACCAGCTGCTCCATGATCTTGCTCACGCGCGCCAGCATCTTGAAAGCAGGCGGCAGCTCGTCGCGCGCAATGTGGCCGATGGCCGCGCGCAGCTCATGCAGCATGAGCTTCATCCACAGCTCGCTGGTCTGGTGCTGCACGATGAACAGCATCTCGTCGTGCGCGGGCGACAGCGGCTTTTGCGCGGTGAGGATGGCGTCGAGCTGCAGGTAGTCGCCGTAGCTCATGCTTTGGCTGAAGTCGAGCTGGGCGCGCTCCTCGTGCACGATGGATTCGGGCAGGGCGGCAGATGCCGCGTTGTTGTTGTCACCCGCAGGGGTTTGCGAGAAAGGGCACATGATGTTGGTTTGCCTTTCCGATCAGGTGACGGCGTGCGTCTGGTTGAACTCGGCCTTCTGCCACTCGCCGCTCTCCAGCACTTGGCGCATGTGCTCCACGGCATTCCACACGTCTTCAAAGCCCAGGTACAGCGGCGTGAAGCCAAAGCGCAGGATGTCCTTGTGGCCAGTGCCGCCGTCTCCCTTGCCTGCATCAGGAGCCGCGCCGGACCCGGCGCGGAAGTCGCCAATCACGCCGCGCGCAATCAGCGCCTGCACGATGGCGTAGGCACCGCTGCCCTGGCCGCCTACGCCAGCCCCTTCGTCGCGCGTCAGGCACACCTGCGAGCCGCGCTGGGCATGGTCACGCGGCGTGGCCAGGCCCAGGCCGTGGCCCGCGCAGCGCTCTTCCACCAGCTGGATGAACAGGTCAGTCAGCGCCAGCGACTTGGTGCGCAGCGCGGCCATGCCGCCCAGGCCTTGAGCGGCGGTGAATACATCCAGCCCGCATTGCAGGGCCGACAGGCTGATGATCGGCTGCGTGCCACACAGGTAGCGTGTGATGCCCGGGGCGGGCTGGTAGTCGGGCGTGAAGGCAAAGGGTGCAGCGTGGCCCCACCAGCCGGACAGCGGCTGCATGAACTTCAAGTCCGGGCGGTTGGCATGGCGTGGATGCACCCACACAAAGGCCGGTGCACCGGGGCCGCCGTTCAAATATTTGTAGCCGCAGCCGATGGAGAAGTCGGCGCCCGCGCCGTTCAGGTCCACAGGGACCGCGCCCGCGCTGTGCGCCAGGTCCCACACGCACAGAATGCCCTGGGCGTGCGCCGCAGCGGTGATGGCAGCCATGTCGTGCATGGCGCCGGTGCGGTAGTTCACGTGCGTCAGCATCAGCACGGCCACGTCGCTGGTCAGCGATGCGGCAATTTCTTCAGGCTCCACCAGCACCAGCTCCAGCCCGCGTTCCTTGCACAGGCCTTCGGCAATGTAGAGGTCGGTGGGGAAGTTGCTGCGCTCGCTCACGATGCGCTTGCGGGCGGGGCTGTCTTCGCGGGCAATGTTGAGCGCCGCGCTCAGCACCTTGTAAAGGTTGATGGAGGTGCTGTCGGTGCACACCACTTCATCCTTGCCTGCGCCGATCAGCGGGGCAAGCTGGTTGCCCAGGCGCTGGGGCAGGTCAAACCAGCTGGCGGTGTTCCACGATTTGATGAGGTCGGTGCCCCATTCGCGGGTGACCACATCGGCCACGCGCGCAGCGGCGGCCTTGGGGGCCACGCCCAGCGAATTGCCGTCGAGGTAGATCACGCCCGGTGGCAGGGCAAAGTGGTCGCGCAGAGCGCGCAGCGGGTCTTGGGCGTCGCGGGTGCGGCAGTCTTGAAAGGTGATGGGCATGGGCGTTGGGAGAGGTGATTGCTATGTTATTGATAGCTTTTGGCGCATGTTGTATTAGCGCTGCCAGCCAAAAATGCTTGAAATTCTGTGGATCGCGCTAGTCCAGCGCCCGCAGCACGGCCCGCACGGGGGATGCATCGGCCGTGGTCAGCTTCAGCGGCAGGGCGATGAGTTCGTAGTCGCCTTCGGGCACGGCGTCGAGCACCAGGTTTTCTAGCACCCGCAGGCCCCGGCGGCGGATGACCTGGTGGCTGTCCAGCGTCTTGCTGTCGGCCGGGTCGATGCTGGCGGTGTCGATGCCCACCAGCAGCACGCCCAGGTCAGCCAGGCGCTCGATGGTCTCGGGCGCGTAAGCGGCCAGCTGGGCGTCCCAGCGGTCCACAGGCATGTGTTCGTAGGTGCGCACCAGCACGCGCGTGGGCAGGGTGCCGTTCACCGCGTGGGCGATGTGCTCCCAGGTGATCAGCGGGCCGCAGCCGATGGCGTGGATCACGCGGCAAGGGCCCAGAAAGGCGTCGAGCGATACATCGCCAATGCTGGCGCCCTGCGCGTCGTAGTGCAGCGGTGCATCAGCGTGGGCGCCCACATGGGGCGACATCGTGATGGCGCTCACATTGACCGGGCAGCCGGGGCCGATGGTGGCGCACCACTGCTGGCTGTAGGCCGTGTCGCCGGGGAACACGGGGCTGCCCGCGTGCACGGGCGGCGAGATATCCCAAAGCCGGCGGGCGGTGGGGGAGGAAGGCGTTGACATGGGACAAAGTTTGCATGTCCCGAAAAAACCGTGGTGTCGGTTATTTCCAACACCACGTCGATTTTTTGTTGAGGTCTAAACTATTTTGATGCGGCAGTAGCCCGGCTGCTGGAAGGGTGCCACCTTCACAGAATCAGGCCTTCCTCCAGCGGCGCCAGTCCGTGCCGCGCCCGCGCCTTGTGGCAGGCGTAGTCGCCCGCCGAGAACTCGCGGCAGGGCGCGGGGCGCAGTTCGTAAATGCTGCACGCCACCTGCTGGCCCACCTGGCCAGTCAGCGCGGCGCAGCGGATGGGCACCTGCTCCGTGCCCCGCATGCGGCAGGTGCTGCCGTTCACATCCAGTGCCAGACCGTCGGGCACCGAGCCGCCCATGGCCTGCATCTCGTACACGGCAAAGTCCACGCGAAAGCTGGCGCAGCAGGCGCCGCAGCTGAGGCACGGGTGGGCGGAATCGGCGGTGGTCATGGTGGTCGCGTCGTCGGACATGCAGTGCGTGCGTTCGGCCTGCGGCGGGGCCATCAGGCGCTGTGGGGGAGGGGAATGCTAACGAAAAAGCCCACGCCTTTGCCATTCAAACCCACGCCGATCTGCGCCTGCCCGCCCATGCGCAGCACCGCCTGCCGCACGATGGCCAGGCCCAGGCCCGAGCCATTGGCGGCATGGCCCGTGCCACGGTAAAAGCGTTCGAACACCCGCTGCTGCTCGCTGGCCGGGATGCCCGGCCCGTCGTCCTGCACTGCCAGCTGCAGCGCCGCGCCCTCGCGTCGCAGCGCCACCGCCACGTTGCCGCCGTGGGGCGTGTAGCGCAGCGCGTTGTCGATGAGGTTGTGGGCGATGGACTCGAACGCAGGCTGGTCGAGCCGCGCGGGCAAGGTGTCGGGCGCGTCCAGCGACAGCTCGATCTGCCGCGCGATGGCCTGCGGCGCAGCCTGTGCCAGCGCGCCACGCAGCCATTGCGCCATGTCCAGGTCGCGCGCTGCGGGGCGCTGCGCGTCGTCCAGCGCGGCCAGGTCCAGCAGTTGCTGCGCCAGGTGCGAGGTGCGGGCGATGGCCTGCTCCAGGTGGGCCTGGGCCTGCGTGCGTTCCTCTTCGCTGGGCGAGCGGGCCATCACATGGGCCTGGGCGGTGATCACGGCCAGCGGTGTGCGGATCTCGTGCGCTGCGTCCTGCACAAAGGCGCGCTCGCGTTCCACCTTTTGCCGCAGCTGGGCGAAGAGGTGGTCCAGCGACTGCTCTAGCGGCTTCAGTTCGCGATGACGGGCGTTGAAACCCACCGATTGCAGGTCGTCCTGCCCGCGCTGCGCAATGCGGCTGGCCAGTTGCTGCAGCGGCCGTAGGCCATGGCGTACCGACAGCCACACTGCCAGCAGCACAAAGGGCGACGCCAGCAGCAGGTAGGGCAGCAGCGCGCGGCCGTTGTACTGCAGGAAGTTGGAGTCGGTGCGCTTGGTCTCGAACACCCGCAGCACCCAGCGCGCATTGCGGCCGGTGTAGATGCGGAATGACCGGCCTTGCAGGGCGGCTTCTTCAATAAAAGGCTCAGCGCGTTGTGAGGCGGGCGGCACGGCCACGTTCTGCAGCCCCGGCGATGCAAACACGCGCTGGCCCGATGCCGCGTCCAGCAGCTCGTGCATCTGCACCCCGGGCAGCAGCCCGATCTGGCGGCGGCGGATGTTGGTCCAGTGGTCGGTGGCCGCCACGGCCGTGGCGGCGTGCGCGGGGTCGGTGATGGAGGCCAGCGAGTCCAGCACCGCGTCGCCGTATTTCATCAGGCCCGGGTCGCGGGTGATGGTGTGCTTGTAGTTGACGAAGTTGTAGCCCAGCAGCACCGCCCACACCACCACAAACGCCACCAGCACCGAGGCCACGCTGCGACGCATCAGCGTGGGCTCGGCCAGCCAGGCCCATGCGCTGCCCAATGCGTGCTTCATCGTCGTGGTCATGCCTGCAGCAGATAGCCCACGCCCCGCACCGTGCGGATCAGCTCCGCACCGATCTTGCGGCGCAGGTTGGACACATGCACTTCAATGGCGGCAAAGTCCACCGGCTCGCCCAGCGGGTCCAGCCGCTGCGACAGCACGCTTTTGGACACCACCACGCCGGGCTCGCGCGCCAGCTCCAGCAGCAGCTGGAACTCGCGGGGCGACACGTCCAGCACCGCACCGTTGCGCTGCACCGCGTGGCGGCGCGGCTCGATCACCAGCTCGCCCAGCACCCAGCGCTCGCTGGCCTGGCGCGCACTGCGGCGCAGCACGGCGCGGATGCGGGACATCAGCTCGGCTGTGGCAAAGGGCTTGATCACAAAGTCGTCCGCCCCACCGTCCAGGCCCGCCAGTCGGTCCTCCACGGCCGAGCGGGCCGTGATCACGATGATGGGTACCTGTCCGCCGTCACCCATCTGCGCACGCCAGCGCGCCAGCAGATCGAAGCCACTGCCGTCGGGCAGCGTCAGGTCCAGCAGCACGCAGTCGATGGTGGTGGCATCCACGGTGGCCGGGGCGTCCACCGCGCGGCGCAGCCACTCGCTGGTCAGGCCCTCCACCTTCAGCGCGGACTGCAGCGCCCGGCCCAGGTCCAGATCGTCTTCGATGAGCAGGATGTGCATGGGGCGATTGTGGCGGGCCGCAGCTTAAGCCATGCCAAACGTAGAGGGCAGGCACAGAAGTTCCTGCCACCGCGGGCGCCACTTTGGGTAGAGTGGGCGCAGCGCAAGCCCCAGCCGCCCCACCAGGGCGCCATGGACGGGCGCTGCACTGCAGTCAACCCTCCGCTGACAGAAAGAAAGGTATTCCTATGCAGATTGGCTTTATCGGACTGGGCGTCATGGGCCTTCCCATGGCACTGAACCTGGCGCGCGCCGGCACCCCGTTGTGGGTGTGGAACCGGTCGCCCGAGAAATGTGAGCTTCTGCGCGCCGCTGGCGCGCAAGTGGGCGCAACGCCCGCCGAGATCTGCGCGCAGGCGCAGGTCATCATCCTCATGCTGGCCAACGAACCGGCCATGGATGAGGCACTGCAGCGCGGCACGCCGGGTTTTGCCACCCAGGTGCGGGACCGGATCATCGTGCACATGGGCACTACGTCACCCGAGTATTCCAAGGCACTGGAGCAGGACATCCTGGCCGCCGGCGGGCGCTATGTCGAGGCGCCTGTCTCGGGCTCGCGCAAGCCGGCAGAGGCCGGACAGCTGGTGGGCATGCTGGCGGGCGACCCGGCCAGCGTGCAGGCGGTGCAGCCGTTGCTGGCGCCCATGTGCCGCACCACCTTCGTGTGCGGGGCGGTGCCGTCGGCCTTGCTGATGAAGTTGTCGGTGAACCTTTTTCTCATCACCATGGTGACTGGCCTGTGCGAAGCCGCGCACTTTGCCGACCGCAATGGCCTGGACATGGAGCTGTTCCGCTCGGTGCTCGATGCGGGCCCCATGGCCAGCAGCGTGTCGCAGATGAAGCTGGCCAAGCTGGTTGCGCGCGACTTCGAGGTGCAGGCCGCCATCCACGACGTGCTCAAGAACAACCAGCTCGTGGCCCAGGCGGCTCGCAGTGCACGGCTGGCATCGCCGCTGCTGGACGCGTGCCACGCACTGTTCGCGCAGACCGCTGACATGGGCCTGGGGCAGGAGGACATGGTGGCGGTGGTCAGGGCGCTGGAGGCGCGTACCGAGGCGCTGTAGCGGAGCACTTCGCCCGCAGCACGCAGCGATATGCGTGCCGGTATGGCGACCCGGCCCTTTGGCTGGCGCAAAGGTTGGGCATTCCACAATGCCGCCATGTTGTACGAGATGAGGAGGAGTTCCATGGCGCCAAGATGGATAGGGTGGTGTGCGGTGTTGTCGGCAGTTTTGTTGGCGGGCTGTGCCAGTGGCCCGACGCATCCCGCACTGGCAGGAGCCCAGCTGCCCGAATTGATCCCCGTGCGCGACTTCGTCGCCAGCCGCCAGTCCACCGGCGGCTACCGTGTGTCGCCCGATGGAAAGCGCATTGCCTGGTTTGGCACCGATGGCGTGGTGCCTGCGATCTGGGTGCAGTCCATCGATGGGGGCGACGCCAAGGCGTTTCGCATCCGTGCGCGCGCCATTCGCTTCAGTGCCGACAGCCGCTGGCTCGGCATCACGGCCGACCCCACGGGCGATGAAAACACCCGCATCTATGCGGGCGCGGTCGAGGGCCCCGGTACCGACTTGCGCGAGCTGATGCCTGCACCGCGTTCAGTGGCGCATTTTGCGGAGGCGGTGGATGCCTCGCCCGACTTCATCGTCACCTCCAACCAGCGCGACAAGAAGGTGTTTGACCTGTACCGCGTGAACCCGGCAGGTGGCGCGCCGGTGCTGCTGGCCACCAACCCCGGCAACGTGAACTGGTGGGGCGTGGACACCACGGGCCAGCTGCGCGCCCGGGCACAGATCCAGGGCGAGCAAGTGCTGCTGGAGCGGCCCGGCACAGCACAGGGCACCTGGGTGACGGTGGCAGAGCGCAGCCGGTGGGACACGCTGAATATCTTTGGCCTGCACGACGAGGGGCGCAAGGCCTGGGCCCTGTCGAACCGGGGACGAGACAAGCTGGCGCTGGTGCGGCTGAACCTGACCACGGGTGGCGAGGAGGAGTGGTTTGCCTCGCCCGATGTGGACCTGGACGACGTGACACTCAGCCGCCGCACCCGCGAGCCCTTATTGGCTTATTTCATGCCCGTGACCCGTCCTGCCTGGCGTTGACACGAGGACCTTTCAAAAAGGGTATGTGTCATGGAATCAAGTGTCAAACGCACGCAGCGCGACTACACACTGGCCTTTAAGTTGGCGGTGGTGGAGCAGGTGGAAAAAGGCGAGCTCACGTACAAACAGGCGCAGCAGCACTACGGCATCCAGGGTCGCTCGACGGTTCTGGTCTGGCTGCGCAAGCACGGTCGCCTGGGCTGGAGTCCTGCGGCATCATCTGCATCATGCCGCTAGACAAGACCAAAGGACCGCACGCCCGAGCAGCAGATCAAGGCGCTGCAGGTGCAGCTCGCACAGGCGCAGGAGAAGGCCAGGCTATTCGAAGCCGTCATCGACGTGCTGCGCAAGGACTATGGGGTGCGCATCGTAAAAAAGCCTTTGGGCAAGTCCTCGCGCAAAACCTCATCGCAGGGTTGAGCGTGAAGAGGGCTTGCCAGCATATGGGCCACAGCCGTCAGGCGTATTACCAGGGTAGGCGCCGCGAGGCCGATCGCTTGGCGAATGCGCAGACGGTGGTGGAGTTGGTGCGCGAGCAGCGCATGCGCCAACCACGCATAGGCACGCGCAAGCTGCACCACTTATTGCAGGAGCCGCTACAGCGCCGAGGCATCGACTTGGGCCGCGATGCAATGTTCGACGTCCTGCGCAATGCCAGGCTGCTGGTGGCACCCCGGCGGGCGTATCACAAGACAACAGACAGTCACCACCGCTTCAGGCACCATCCGAACCTTCTCAAGGTAGGGCCGCAACAGATCCACGCCAGCGGCAGCGAGCAGGTCTGGGTGGCTGACATCACCTACTTGCCCACACACGGCAAGTTCGTCTATCTGAGCCTGGTCACGGATGCGTATTCCAGGAAGATCGTCGGCTGGCACGTGCATGAGAGCCTGCAGACCGAAGAGGTGGCGCAGGCCATGAAGATGGCGCTCTCGGGGCGACAGAGCAGCCGACAGTTGGTGCACCACTCCGACAGGGGTATCCAGTACTGCGCGACGTACTACCAGGCCCTGCACAAGCGCCACGGCGTGATCTGCTCGATGACGGACGGCTACGACTGCTACCAGAACGCGCTGGCCGAGCGGGTCAATGGCATCTTGAAGAGTGAGTTCTTGCTGCAGCGCCCCGCCGATCTGGGGCAGGCCAGACGCATGGTCGAGCAGTCAGTCGACATCTATAACTGCGAGCGACCGCATCTGTCGCTGAAAATGCAAACGCCCGATGCAGTGCATCGGGCGTCATTGGCCGGATAGTCCGGCTGGAGTTTTTAACCGTCCTGGGTGTCAACGCTATTCAGGACGGGTCACCGGCTACCCGGCGCGCAAGGTGTTCGACCCTGCGCTGGATGCCCGGCTGTCTGCGCTGGCCGGTGACAAGCCTGCAGAGGTGCTGGTGACCAGCCTGGACCAGACCGACAAGGTGCTCACGGTGGCGGTGGCCACCGACCGGGGCACGCGCAACTACCTGCTGCGCGATGGGCACGAGCCCCGCTTCCTGGGCGAGAACCGCCTGAGCCTGATTGCCAAGGACCTGGCCCCCACCGCGCCCATCACCTACACCGCGCGCGATGGTCTCACCATCCACGGCTACCTCACGCTGCCCGTGGGCGCAGCGCCGCAGCGGCTGCCCACCGTGCTGCTGGTGCATGGCGGCCCGTGGCGGCGCGACCGCTGGGGTGATGGTTTCACCAACCGCGCCATGCAGCAATTTCTGGCCAACCGGGGCTATGCGGTGCTGCAGGTCAACTACCGGGGCTCCAGCGGCTACGGCCGCAACCACATGGAAAAAGCCCGGGGCGAGTTCGCGGGCCGCATGCACGACGATCTGGTGGACGGCGTGCGCTGGGCGGTGGAGCGCGGCGTGGCCGACCCGCAGCGCGTGGCAATCTATGGCGCCAGCTACGGCGGCTATTCGGCCCTGGTGGGCGCCACCTTCACGCCCGAAGTCTTTGCCTGCGCCGTGGATGTGGTGGGCGTGACGGACATCGCACGCCTGCTGGAAGCTGCTCCGCCCTATTGGGAGCTGGGCCTGCCCTGGTGGCACCGCTATGTGGGCAACCCGGCCGTGCCGGAAGACCGTGCGCGCATGGACGCGAAGTCGCCCCTGTACCGGGCGGAGCATGCGCAAAAGCCCATCCTCATCATGCACGGCGTGAACGACCCGCGCGTGAAGCTGGAGCAGTCCGAATGGATGGTGGCGGCCCTGCGCAAGGCGGGCAAAGAGGTGGACTACGTCACCTTCAAAGGGGACGGCCACGGCAACCAGCGCTGGCCCAACAACCTCACCATGTACCGCAAGACCGAGGACTTCCTCGCCCAATGCCTGGGTGGGCGGACCAGTGGTTTTGACTACTACCAGCTGGGCGCGTGGGCGTTCTGATGGGGCAGGCCGTCACTTGGTTGCTTGCCCGTTGGGAGCAGCGCGGCTGCGGGGTTGCCACCGCACTGGTCTTGGCCGCCGCGTGTGGTGCGGCAGGCGCCCAGCCCGTTGCACCAGCGGGCGCGGCCTCGGCTGCTGTAGAGGGTGCCGCCCCTGCGGCTCCGGTCTACACCCGTGCGCGGCTGGTGTCTGTGGAGTTGGATGCGAGCGGCAACGCCACGCTTGTGCGGCTCAAGCTGCTGCCCCGCGCCAAGCTGCCGTTCACCACACAGACCTTCCGGGTGGCCAACCCCGCGTTGCTGCACGGCATTTCGCAGGGAGCCTGGGTGCAGTTCACTGCCCGGCACATCGATGGCGAAAACACGCTCACGTCCATCCGCGTTACGGCGGAGTGCAAGCGGTTGGAGCCATGTGACTGACTGCCCGGCAGGGCAAGGGCCACTGCAGCTTGCGCTGCATCAAGGAGAGATTGCGACGGCGACCACTGCGATACAGATATTGGTAGAATGAGAATCACTATTATTTGTATCGAGGCCAGTCACCATGAAAACCATGGACGATGGCGCTGCGGCGCGGTTGCATCTTCCTACGCAGCAGAACCTGTCCTCGCGGCTGGATCAATTGCCGCGCCGTGCCTTGGGCCGGGTCACGGGCTTGTTGCCCGCGCAGGACGCGCAAGAGCACAGCATGCTGCTGCGCTTGCTGGAGATCGGCTTTCTGCCCGGTGAAACCGTACAGGTGGTCGCGCGCGGCGGCTGGGGCGGCGACCCCATCGCGGTGCGCGTCGGGCAGGCCACGTTTGCGCTGCGCCGCCAGGAGGCCTCCATGGTGCAGGTGCAGCCGCTGGATGACGCCACCCTGCCTGCCAAGGAGCTGGTATGAACGCCCAGGCCACTGTGCAGCCCACCCCCGCCGATGCGCCCCTGCGCATAGCGCTGCTGGGCAACCCCAACTGCGGCAAGACCGCGCTGTTCAACCTGCTCACCGGCGCGCGCCAGAAGGTGGCCAACTACGCGGGCGTGACGGTGGAGCGCAAGGAAGGCCTGCTGCAGACCGCCGCCGGCCGCCGCGTGCGCGTGCTGGACCTGCCGGGCGCCTACAGCCTGCATGCACACAGCGTGGACGAGGCCATCACCCGCGACATCGTGCGCGGGCGCCGCGCGGGCGAGCCCGTGCCTGATGTGCTGGTGTGCGTGACGGATGCCACCCACCTGCGCCTGAACCTGCGCCTGGTGCTGGAGGCGCGCGCCCTGGGCCTGCCCATGGTGCTGGTGCTCAACATGATGGACGTGGCTGAGCGCCAGGGCATCGCCATCGACCGCGAGGCGCTGTCGCGCGAGCTGGGCATGCCCGTGCTGGCCACCGTGGGCGTGCGCGGCAACGGCGCCCAGGAGCTGGTGCGGTGGCTGGACAGTGCCAACCTGCAGCAACTGCAGCGCCCGGTGGTGGCGCCCGATGCGGCGGCACGCCTGGACGCGAGCGATCTGGAGGCGCAAAACGACGTCATCCGCACCCACCAAGAGGTGCGGCGCATTCTGGACCAGGCCGTGCGCGTGCCGGTGGTCAGCCTGCGAACGGACGACCGCATCGATGCGGTGGTACTGCACCCGGTGTGGGGCATGTTGATCCTGGCGGCCACGCTGTTCCTGATGTTCCAGGCGGTGTTCAGCTGGGCCGAGCTGCCCAAGTCGTGGATCGAAGATGGCGTGGGCTGGCTGGCAGCCCTGGTCAACGCCCACATGGCCGACGGCCCCTTGCGCAGCCTGCTGACCGACGGGGTGCTGGCGGGCGCGGGCGGGGTGCTGGTGTTTTTGCCGCAAATCCTGTTCCTGTTCCTGTTCATCCTGGCGCTGGAGGATTCGGGCTATCTGCCGCGTGCGGCGTTCTTGCTGGACCGCGTGATGGGCACGGTGGGTCTGTCGGGCCGCTCGTTCATCCCGCTGCTGTCGAGTTTTGCCTGCGCCGTGCCAGGCGTGATGGCCACACGCTCCATCACCCACTGGCGCGACCGGCTGGTGACCATCATGATCGCCCCGCTCATGACCTGCTCGGCGCGTCTGCCGGTGTATGCGTTGCTGATTGCGGCCTTCATCCCCGAGCGCACCGTGGCGGGGGTGTTCAACCTGCAGGGCGTGGTGCTGTTTGCGCTGTATGTGGCGGGCATCGTCAGCGCCATGGCCGTGGCGGCGGTGGCCAAGCTGGCCCGCAGCGACACGCGCGCCACGCCGCTGATGATGGAGCTGCCCGCATACCGCTGGCCCAGCGTGCGGGGCCTGGCTTATGGGCTGTACGAGCGGGCGGTGATTTTCATCAAGCGGGTGGGCGGCATCATCCTGGCCGTCACCGTGTTGTTGTGGTTCCTGTCCACCTACCCCGGCGCGCCAGAAGGCGCCACGCAGCCCGCCATCACCTACAGCCTGGCCGGCCAGCTGGGCCGCCTGCTGGAAGTCATCGTCGCGCCGATTGGCTTCAACTGGCAGATTGCCATTGCGCTGGTGCCTGGCATGGCGGCGCGCGAGGTGGCGGTGAGCGCACTGGGCACGGTGTACGCGCTGTCTGCCACGGGCGACGAGGTGGCCAGCCAGCTGGGGTCGCTGATTGCGGGCTCGTGGTCGCTGGCTACCGCGCTGTCGCTGATGGCCTGGTATGTGTTTGCGCCCCAGTGCATCTCCACCATCGCCGCCGTGCGGCGTGAGACCAACGGCTGGCGCTACCCGCTGCTCATGGTGGGGTATCTGTTTGCCATGGCGTATGCCGCCAGCTTTGTGACCTACCGCGTGGCGCTGGCGCTGGGCGGGGGCTGAGGAGAAACGTTGTGATGGCCCAGCAAGTCATCGTTGGTCTGATCGTGCTCGCTGCGGCGCTCTATGTGCTCTGGCGGTACCTGCCTGGGCGCTGGCGCCAGGGGTTGGGCAAGGTCCACCCGGGGTTGGTCCAGTCGCCGGGCTGTGGCGCGAGCGATGGTGGGTGCAGCAGCTGCGGCAGTTGTGCGGCGCCATCCGATGCAGCAGCTTCAAAACCCGTGGCCATGCCCGTTCGTCGCGGGCCTGCTTCTTAGTGAGTGCTATCTTTTAGATAGCTAATGGCGCATGATTCACTAGCGCTGCAGGCCGTTTTGGCTCCAATTAACTACTGGCACAGCTGGCCCTGGCCCAGCGCGCTCAGCGCCTGTTGCAGGTTGGCGCGCGCCTGGGCCTCGTAGCGCTGCGCAAAGTAGTCCGTGCCGTAGATGTGCGGGCGATCCAGAAACCCCTGCAGCACCGCGCTGCGCCCCGCCACATAACGCGGCCAGCGCACAAAGAAGTATTCACGCCGCACGTTGCGTTCGAACTGTCGGTACACCGCGTCGTTCTGGCCCAGTATGGCCAAGTCGATGTCCACCACCCACAACGCATCGCCGGTGAGTGGGCCCGGGGTGTGGCGGGTGTCCATCACCTGCTGGTGCACGGTCTCGGCCAGCGTGGTGGGCAGCCCTTGGCTCAGCAGAAACTGGTGCGCCCGGTCGGCGCTGCGCTCTTCGTTGTGTGCACTCCACGGCCAATAGATGGCGTCGTGGTACCACAGGGCGAGGGCCACAGCATGGGGGTCATGGATCGCGCCGGGTTGGTGGTCCTGCACCGCCTGCAGGTGCCGCAGGCAGGCCCGCAGGTGGGTGGTGTCGTGGTAGGCGCGGGGCCAGCGAGCCCAGCTGCGCAGCAGGCGCCGGCCTTCAGCACGCCAAGCGGGCGTGTCGCGCCCCAGCGCTTGGCCCAAGGCCTGCCAGTGCGCCAGCAATTCGGCGCTGTAGGCGGGCTGGCGGCGCCAGGGCATGGGGCTGTCAGGCCAGTTTGCCCAAGAGCAGATATTCCATCAGGGCCTTCTGGACGTGCATCCGATTCTCCGCTTCGTCCCACACCACCGACTGCGGCCCGTCGATCACGTCGGCCTCAACCTCCTCGCCCCGGTGTGCGGGCAGGCAGTGCATGAAGAGGGCGTCGGGTTGGGCGGCGGCCATCATTTCGGTGTCCACGCACCAGTCGGCAAAGGCCTTCTTGCGCGCTTCGTTCTCGGCTTCGTAGCCCATGCTGGTCCACACATCGGTGGTGACCAGATCGGCGCCCCGGCAGGCTTCCATGGGGTTGCTAAAGAATTGATAGCTGCCCGCGCTGATTCCATGGGCGCCAGCGGCCAATTTTTCGTCCACTTCGTAGCCGCGTGGCGTGCTCACATGCACCTTGAAGCCCAGCAGCGACGCCGCCTGCAGCCAGGTGTTGGCCATGTTGTTGCCATCGCCCACCCAGGCCACCGTCTTGCCCTGGATAGAGCCACGGTGCTCGATGTAGGTGAAGATGTCCGCCAGGATCTGGCAGGGGTGGTATTCGTTGGTCAGGCCGTTGATCACGGGCACGCGCGAGTTGGCGGCAAAACGCTCGATCTTGCTTTGCTCGTAGGTGCGGATCATCACCAGGTCGGTCATGCGGCTGATGACCTTGGCGCTGTCCTCGATGGGCTCGGCGCGGCCCAGCTGGCTGTCGCCCGTGGTCAGGTGCACCACACTGCCTCCGAGCTGGTACATGCCCGCCTCAAAGCTCACGCGCGTGCGGGTGCTGGCCTTCTCGAAGATCATGGCCAGCGTGCGGTCCACCAGCGGGTGGTGCTTTTCGTAGGCCTTGAACTTCTTCTTGATGAGCGCGGCGCGCTCGAACAGGTAGGCGTACTCGTCGGCGGTGAGGTCGGTGAACTGCAGGTAATGTTTCAGCGTCGTCATGGCAGTGGGACTATTCTTCATTCAGCCAGGATGGCTTTGACCAGCGGGGTCAGCTTGGCGACGATTTCGTCGGCTTCGGCGGTGGTGAGGATCAGCGGGGGCACCAGGCGGATCACGCTGTCGGCCGTGACCGACAGCAGCAGGCCTGCCTCGGCCGCGCGGCCAATCAGTGCGCCGCAGGGCTTGTTCAGCTCAATGCCCAGCATCAGGCCCTGTCCCCGGATCTCCTTCACACCGGGCAGGCTGCCCAGCTCGCGCTGCAGTGCCGCCTTGAGGTGCTCACCCACCGTGGTGGCATTTTGCAGCAGGCCGTCTTCTTCCATGATGCGAATGGTTTCGACCCCGGCGCGCATGGCCAGCGGGTTGCCGCCAAAGGTGGTGCCGTGGTTGCCGGGCTGCAGCACGTTGGCGGCTTTGGGGCCCGCCACCACCGCGCCAATCGGCACACCCGAGCCCAGGCCTTTGGCCAGCGGCATCACGTCGGGCACGATGCCGGCCCACTGGTGGGCAAACCACTTGCCGGTGCGGCCCATGCCGCACTGCACTTCGTCGATCATCATCAGCCAGCCGCGCTCATCGCACAGTTTGCGCAACTGCTGCAGGTATTCCACGCGCATGGGGTTGATGCCGCCTTCGCCCTGGATGGTCTCGAAGAACACGGCCACCACGTTGGGGTTGCCTTCGGTGGCCTTCTTGATGGCTTCGATGTCGTTGAGCGGCACGCGGATGAAGCCCTCGACCAGCGGGCCGAAGCCGCTGTAGATCTTGGGGTTGCCGGTGGCCGACATGGTGGCAATCGAGCGGCCGTGGAAGGCCTTTTCGTACACCACGATCTCGGGCTTGGCGATGCCCTTGTCCACGCCGAACTTGCGTGCAATCTTCAGGGCCGCCTCATTGGCCTCCAGGCCCGAGTTGCAGAAGAAGACGTTCTGCATGCCCGACAGCTCCACCAGCTTGGTGGCCAGCTGCTCCTGCAGGGGCGAGTGGTAGTAGTTGGAGGTGTGGATCAGCTTGGTGATCTGGTCCTGCAGCGCGGGCACCAGCTTGGCGTGGTTGTGGCCCAGCGTGTTCACGGCAATGCCGCCCAGCCCGTCCAGGTATTCCTTGCCGTTCACGTCCCACACGCGGCTGCCTTGTCCACGGGCCAGCGCGATTGGTACGCGGCCATAGGTGTTCATCACGTGGGGCGAAGCTGCCTCAATGAAAGCGGTCATGCGGAAATCTCCAGACGGTGCAGTGGCGAAAAAACGAGTCACGATTCTAGGGGGAGCAGGGCGACGGTCTGTTGACGATTGCGCATCACTGCAATGCACCTTGCTAGCCGACTTTGGCCCGCTTGGTGGAGCCTGGCATAGGGATTAGAGGGGTAGCTCTTATATAAGAGTTAGAATGTCGCGCTGCGGTGCAGCATGCAGTGATCCTGCGTCTGAACCCTCACTACCACTCCAATCCCCGATGGTTTCCCCCTCCTCCAAAGAAGTCTTCATCCAGGGCATCACCCACGACGGGAAAACCTTTCGTCCCAGCGACTGGGCCGAGCGGCTGGCCGGGGTGATGAGCAGCTTTCGCCCCGGTGGAGCCCGGCCGGGCAGCCACTTGAGCTATTCGCCCTGGTGCATTCCCACCACGCTCAATGGCGTGAAATGTGTGGTGGTGCACCGCGACCTGCAGGGGCACGAACCCATGGCCTGGGACTTCGTGATCAATTTCGCCCGCGACAACAACTTGCAGGTGGCCGAGGCCTGCCTGCTGCCCGACGTTCCACCGCTTCCAAAGCCCTGAGCGCGTGTGTACCGGAGCGCCGAAGGTAGTGGGCGCCCTCCTGGCACCCCTCAATAGCGCACGATGAGCGCAACGATGCCGAGGAACGCAGCCACCGCCGGTTCCATGCCGGGCAAGTCGATCACAAGCTCCCGTTTGAAGGTGATGGCCGACCTCTCCCGGATGCACCCCAGCGGTTGTCCTGTGGACAGGTGGGTGACCGGGAAGTTCTTTGTGAGCCAGCCGGAAGACGTCCCTACCTCCATATCAGCTGGCTGCGTCATCACGATGCGCGGCAGGCGCTGGCCAGCGCTTTGGCCCAGAACTTCTGCCTGGGCGTGGATGGATTCGTCGGCGGTTTCGAGCGTGTAGCGGATGTCGCTGACGTATCCCCGGCTCAGGTAGCAATGCCGCACCCTCCAGGCCTGGCCATGTAAGGTCATCTGAATGTCGCCCTTGGCGGCATCTTCGGCGCTGAAGACGCGCAACCGGGCATTTTTGGCCTGCGCAAACCACGCGTAGTGGAATTTACCCACCACCAGGCTTTCGGTGTCATCCAGAAACTCGTAGGCAAAACCATCCAACGCTGATTTCTGACGCAGGATCATGGGGCCTCGTGGAGTGGGGGGTATTGCCGGGCAATGTAGCCGGTTGCTCTGTGGACGCCCACAACGAAAAAACCGCCCGAAGGCGGTTTGTTCGTTTTTTTGCTGGCAGCGCACCCGTTACAAACGGCGAACGGCAGGTGCCGTTCGGGCTGTGTGCCTGCCGGGGCAGGCGATGAATTGATTAAGCGGCTGCGGGTGCCAGGGCTTTCACCTTGGCAGACAGACGGCTCTTGTCGCGAGCAGCCTTGTTCTTGTGGAAGATGCCCTTGTCAGCCACGGTGTCCACCACGGCTTGCATCTTGGCGAACAGTTCGGTCGCCTTGGTCTTGTCGCCAGCCAGAACAGCCTTTTCGACGTTCTTGACAGCGGTACGGTATTTGGAACGCAGCGAGGTGTTTGCAGCGTTGATCTTGACGTCCTGACGGACGCGCTTGCGGCCCGACGCCAGGCGCGGGTTCTTCTTCTTGGGTTTTGCGGATGCCATTGTTTAGTTCCTTGGGTCTGTGGATGATGCCAGCAAAGCCCGCGATTATAGCCCAGAGCCTTTCGTTGCGCCACTGCGGCAACACTTCACGCCCACTTCACCCACTTCCTGCTCGCCTCACACGCACCGTTCACAGTGGGTGATCCACTCCCTCGTGAAGGATCGTCCTTTGAAGATACCGTCGCCCTCTGGGGCCGCTCGGCCCGCTGCCAGTGCGCGCCTGCAAGCGCATACACTCCCGCCGGTGTCACTGTTCAAAGCCGCCTCCACCGTTTCCCTGTTGACCCTCGTCTCCCGCATCACGGGGCTGGTGCGCGAGTTGCTCATGGCCTCCGTCTTCGGGGTCAGTGCCATGACGGACGCTTTCAATGTGGCGTTCCGCATTCCCAACCTGTTCCGCCGCGTGCTGGGCGAGGGCGCCTTCAGCCAGGCTTTTGTGCCGGTGCTGGCTGCCACCCGGGCCGAGGAGGGCGACGACGGCGCCAAGGCGCTGATCGACCATGTGGGCACCTTGCTGGCCTGGACGCTGGTGCTGCTGTGCATCGCCGGTGTGCTGGGCGCGCCCTGGATGGTGTGGGCCATGGCCAGTGGCATGAAACAGTCCCCCCAGGGTTTTGATGCGGCCGTCACGATGACGCGCTGGATGTTCCCCTACATCGGCTTCATGTCGCTGGTGGCGCTGGCGGGGGGCATTCTCAATACCTGGAAGAAGTTTGCGGTGCCCGCCGCCTCGCCGGTGCTGCTCAACATCGCCCTTATCCTGTCCATCACGCTGGGCGCGCCCTTGTTTGCACGCCACGGCATTGAGCCCATCTATGCCCAGGCAGCGGGCGTGATGCTGGGCGGCCTGCTGCAACTGGGCATTCAGGTGCCTGCGCTGCTGCGCCTGGGGTTGCTGCCGCGCATTGGGGTGCGCTGGGCGGCCATCCGTGCGGCCTGGGCCGACCCCACCACCCGCAAGGTGGCGCGCCTGATGCTGCCCGCCTTGCTGGGGGTGAGCGTGGCGCAGGTTTCGCTGCTCATCAATACGCAGATTGCCTCGCACCTGGCCACTGGCAGCGTGAGCTGGATCACCTATGCCGACCGCCTGATGGAGCTGCCCACCGCCCTGTTGGGCGTGGCGTTGGGCGTGGTGCTGATGCCGCAGCTGGCCAGTGCCCGCGCCAAGCAGGATGACGAACGCTATTCGGGCATGCTCGACTGGGGGCTGCGGCTGGTGGTGGTGCTGTCGGTGCCCTGCATGGTGGCACTGCTGGTGTTTGCCAAGCCCCTGGTGGCCGTGCTCTACCACTACGGCGCCTTTGCCGACCGGGATGTGCAGCAGACCACGCTCGCGCTGGCGGGCTACGGGGTGGGCATTGTGGGCATCGTGGCCATCAAGGTGCTGGCGCCAGGCTACTTTGCCAAGCACGACATGCGTACCCCCATGCTGATTGCGGTGGCGGTGCTGGTGTTCACGCAGATGATGAACCTGGTGCTGGTGCCCTATTTGCAGCATGCCGCGCTGACGCTGTCCATCGGCGTGGGGGCGGTCATCAACGCCACGTGGCTGCTGGTGGGACTGCTGCGGCGTGGCAGCTACCGGCCCCTGCCGGGCTGGGGGCGGTTTGCCCTGCAGGTGGTGGCTGCCAGCGCCTTGCTGGCCGTGCTGCTGGCTTGGGGTGCGCAGCACTTCGACTGGGTGGAAATGAAAGCGCAGCGCCTTCAGCGCATCGGCCTGCTGGCCGCGATGATGGTGGCCGCTGCGGTGCTGTACTTTGGCGCCCTGTGGGCCGCCGGGCTGAAGCTGCGCCAGCTGCTGCGCCGCTGACCGGCAGCTGCCCGTTTGGCCTCCGAAATACCCTGCAAAGCCCGTGCTTCTGTGGCTTGACGCCATGGCAGCGGCCCCGTACAAAGCTGCCATGTCCTTGAGCCTTTCTGTGCCCACCTCGCTGGAGTACTTTGCATCGCTGGTGCAGAGCGACGACCACTTTCCCTTGCTCGAAGCGGCCGCCAGCCTTGCGCAGGATGAATACCCCGAGTTCGATGTGCAGCAACTGCTGGGCGACGTGGACCAGCTGCAGGCCCGCATCAAGCGCCGCCTGCCCGCTGATGCACCCGCGCTGCAGCGGCTGCGGACGCTCAACCAGTTCTTTTTTGCCGACCTGGGTTTTGGCGGCAACATCAACAACTACTACGACCCCGAAAACAGCTACCTGAATGCCGTGCTGCGCACGCGCCGGGGCATTCCCATCAGCCTGGCCGTGCTGTGGATGGAACTGGCCCAGGGGCTGGGCCTGCACGCGCGGGGCATTGCGTTCCCGGGGCACTTCATGGTCAAGGTGCTGCTGCCCAAGGGCCAAGTGGTGCTGGACCCGATCTCGGGTCAGTCCCTGAGCCGCGAGGAACTGGCCGAGCGGCTGGAGCCCTACAAGCGCCGCAACGGCCTGGTGGACGACTACGATGTGCCGCTGGGCCTGTACCTGCAAGCCGCCACGCCGCGCGACATCATTGCGCGCATGCTGCGCAACCTCAAGGAAGTGCACCGCACCCAGCAGGACTGGCAGCGGCTGATTGCCGTGCTGGACCGGCTGATCGTGTTGTTGCCCGAGGCCTGGGGCGAGCGGCGCGACCGGGGCCTCGCGCATGCCGAGCGCGGCAACACGGCCGAGGCCGTGGCTGACCTGGAGGCCTATCTGGCCCACAGTGAAGACGGGCTTGACCTGGACCTTATCGCCGACCGGCTGAGCGCGCTGCGCAACGCCAACGGGTGAACCCCGGCGGCCGACTCCCCAGACAGTTTTAGAACGGCGTGCTGTCTGCAGGCAGCGCCGCCTGCAGTTGCGCTACCTGGCGGCGCAGCTCGGTGTTCTCCGCCGTCAGCTCTGCCACACGCTGGCGAAGGGCGTGCAACTCGTCGGTGTTCCCTTCGGCACCGGCGGCTGTCTCAGCATGGGCTTTGTCGTCTGATGGCGCCTCCTCGCGTGGCTTGCGCTTGTTGAGTTCGCGCACCCGCTTCGCTGCCTGCTTGAGTTCGTCCTTACCGGCCACTGCGGCTGCCACCTGTTCCTCGGCGGGCAGAGTAGCCACAGCGGCTGCGGCGTTGATGGAGATGGTGCCGGACTTGACGGCGGCCACCAGCTCGGGGGCCGCCTGTTTCTGGATTTTTTCGATCATCACCACCTGGCTGCTGCTCAGCCGCGCAGCCTTGGCAATGGCCTCTCGGCTGTTCAGCGGGTCGGGGGCGGGCAGGGCGGCTGCGGCCTCGGGCACATCCGCCGTGGGGGTGGCCTCTGCAGTGTCTGTGGCAGTGGCTGCGCGCGCCTTGCGCTCGGCCATGATCTCGCGCTTGCGCAGGGCCAGCACGCCGCGCTGGAAGTCGGACACGCTGCGGCGGCCCAGGTGCTGGTCGATCATCCACAGGTGCACGTCTTCCATCGACTGAAAGCGCGGGTTCTGCACGGTCTGGAAAGGCAGGCCATGCTTCTGGCAGATGCCGTAGCGGTTGTGCCCGTCCACCAGCACATCGCCCCACAGCACCAGTGCGTCGCGGCAGCCTTCGGTGAGGATGCTGCGCTCCAGCGCGTCGTGTTCGTCGGGCGTCAGGGGTTCGATGTAGGCTTTGAGTTCTTCGTTGACGACGATGTTCATGGTGGCAGGCGGTCCGGGGAGCTGGGCAAGGGGCGGCATTGTAGTGGGGCTAGCCACCGGGCCTGTCTTGCTTGTCGGGCGATCAAACCTGCCGACTGCCGAACAGTCCCACCTACTTACTGATCGCGCGTGCCCCGCAGGGCCAGCCAGCCCGCCACCGCCGTGAAGGCCGCCACCACGGCCACGATGATCCAGAAGCCGTGGCCGTTGTCCGCCAGCGGCACGCCGCCCACATTCATGCCAAACAGGCCGGCCAGGATGTTGATGGGCAAGGCCAGCACGGTCACCACCGTCAACACAAACAGGCTGCGGCTGTTGGCCTCCTGCACGCTGGCGGCAATTTCCTCCTGCAGCAGCTTGATGCGTTCCTGCAGGCCCTGCATGTCGCGCAGCACCACCGAGAACTCTTCGGTCGAATCGCGCAGCTCCTGCGCATCGTCGGCGCCCATCCAGGCCGGAGGGTGCTGCAGCAGGCGGAACAGCGCAGCAGGCTCGGGGGCCAGCAGCCGCTGCAGCCGCACCAGCAGGCGCCGCAGCACGCCCAGCCGTGCGCGCTTGTGGTCCAGGCGGCCAGCCAGCAGCGCGTCTTCCACATCGTCGATGCGCTGGGTCACACCCCGCACGATGTCCACGAGGCCTGACGCCTGCGTGCGCATCAGTTCGGCCAACAGCGCCACGCTGGAGCACGGAGCATTGCCGCTGCGCACCGTGGTGCGCAGCGCATCCACCGACCGCAGCGGTCGTGTGCGCCCGGTCACCATCAGGTGGGGCGCCACGCTGGTCCACAGCGTGGCGATGTCCGAGGGCTCGAACGCAAAATCAAAGTGGGCGTCGTTGAGCACCGCAATCAGCGTGTCATCGTCGCGTTCGATGCGCGTGGACACCGAGCGGTCCTTGAGCGCATCAAAAAAGGCTTCCGGCAGATGGGCATGCCGCTCCATCCAGCGCACCGCCTGCGCGTGGCTCAGGTTGAAGTGCAGCCACAGAAACTGGTCCGACGGCGCAGCACCGGCCTGCAGGCTCGCCAGCCACAGCGCAGCCTGGGCCGAATCCACCTCCTGGGGTGGGGTATCGGTGCCCAGCAGATAGCCGCAGATCAGCCCGGCGGCGTCTGCGCCGTAGTTCTGGCTGGCACTGGCGGGGAAAGGGTTGGACAAAGACAGGGAGTGGTCTGCGGGCGGCACGGCCTCGCATGCTGGCCTGTGGTTGTGACAGCGTTGTGACGGATCACGCCAGTGTCACGGCGCTGTCACCGCAGCGGTCCACCATCGCGCATCTGTTTTGCACTACTGCCGGATGGTTGCCCATGTTCCACAACAACGCCCTCGACACACAGGAGCTGATGCAATGCATCGCCAACGACCTCGTTGACAGCTACGACGAAGAGATTGAGCTGGAGATCGAAGACCGCGAGGTCGATGACATCGGCGCCCCCAGCCCCGGCGACAAACTGGCGCGCCAGCAGTACTTCAAGGACCTGTTTCGCCTGCAGGGCGAGCTGGTCAAGCTGCAGGACTGGGTGCAGCACAGCCGCCAGAAGGTGGTGATCCTGTTCGAGGGGCGCGATGCCGCAGGCAAGGGCGGTGTCATCAAGCGCATCACGCAGCGCCTGAACCCCCGTGTGGCCCGCGTGGCCGCGCTGCCCGCGCCCAACGACCGCGAGCGCACGCAGTGGTACTTCCAGCGCTATGTGGCGCATCTGCCTGCGGCGGGCGAGATGGTGCTGTTTGACCGCAGCTGGTACAACCGTGCGGGCGTCGAAAGGGTGATGGGCTTTTGCACCGACGACGAATACGAGGAGTTCTTCCGCACCGTGCCCGAGTTTGAAAAGATGCTGGTGCGTTCGGGCATCACGCTGGTCAAATACTGGTTCTCCATCACCGATGAAGAGCAGCACCTGCGTTTCCTCGGCCGCATCCACGACCCGCTCAAGCAGTGGAAGCTCAGCCCCATGGACCTGGAAAGCCGCGTGCGCTGGGAGGCCTACACCAAGGCCAAGGAGACCATGCTGGAGCGCACCCACATCCCCGAAGCACCCTGGTGGGTGGTGCAGGCGGTGGACAAGAAAAAGGCGCGCCTGAACTGCATTGCGCACCTGCTGTCACAGCTGCCGTACCAGGAGGTGCCACACCCGCCCGTGGTGCTGCCCGACCGCGTGCGCAACCCCGAATACCTGCGCCAGCCCGTGCCTGCCAGCATGTACGTGCCAGAGATCTATTGAGATGGAGGCACCCGGCGGGCTGCGCGGTGGGGGCGCGGCTATCTGTCCTTCAGCAGGCCAATGGTGGCGATCACGTCCCGCACCTTGAAGGGCTTGATCAGCACCCGCCGCACCTGCAAGGCCTTCATCTTCACGGCGGTGGACGCATCCACCTGCGTGGTGGTCACCGCCACCGGCACATCGGCGCTGACAGCCAGGGTGTCGTTGCGCACCTGCTCCAGCAGGGCGACAGCCTCTTGCTCCTGCTCGTCCAGCGAGACGATCACGCCCGCATAGCTCTGATGGCTCAGCCGCTGCTGGGCCATGCGCACGCTGTTCACCTGCCGCACCACGGGCAGGTTCAGCTGGCGGGCCGTGGCCACGATGATGCTGCCGGTCAGCGAACTGGGTTCGACCAGCAGGATGTCCTGGGGGCTGCGGTCGCTCATGGGGCGGGTGCTCCCTGTTCGCGCCGCACCAGCTCTTCCACCGCCAGATCGCGCAGCGAGCCCAGGATGGCCAGATCGATGTCGTCCAGGGTGCGTGGTTTGTTATCGATCAGGCACAGCGTGCCCACGTTCTGCCCGCCGGGCAGCTTGAGCGGGGCGCCGGCATAGAACTGGATGTGGGGATCGCCCGTCACCAGCGGGTTGTCGATGAAGCGCTCGTCCTGGTTCACATCGGGCACCACCATGATGTCGTCCTGCAGGATGGCGTGGCCGCAGAACGAGATGCCCCGCGAGGTCTCGCACTGGTCCATGCCCACGCGGGACTTGAACCACTGGCGGTCGTCGTCGATGAGCGAGAGCAGCGCCGTGGGCACGTCGAACTCCTGCGCGGCGAAGGCTGTCAGGCGGTCAAACCGCTCCTCGGGGGGCGTGTCCAGAATCAGCAGCTGGCGCAGGGCCTGCAGGCGATCGGGCTCGTTGGCGGGGCGGGGTGGTTCTTGCATGGTGGCGACCCGGCGGGTGGTGCGGCAAAGGGCTTGATTATGGGCGGGTGCCGTGTCGCGTGCATCGCGCGGCATCACGCAGGACGGGCCCCTCAGTGGCTGCGCGCATTGCCCTGTGATGGCGTGCCGCCGCGCCCGAACTGGTGCCAGGCCCGGCGCAGCTGCGTGTCGGAGCTGAACCCCGCCATCAGCGCCGCCTGCGTCACGTTCTGGCCGGACCGCAGCGCGGCCTCGGCCGTGGCCAGGCGGATGCGGCGCAGGTATTGCAGCGGTGCGATGCCCGCATGTTCCAGAAACAGCCGCGTCAGATGCCGGGGTGAGGTGTGGGCCACCTCGGCCATCTGCGGCACGCTCCAGTCGGCCTGGGGTTGTTGCCCCACGGCGTCCTGCACGCGGTGCAGGGCCGGGTGCAGGTGGTTGCGGTGGTGCAGAAAGGGCGAAAACTCCGGGTCGTTGGGCCCCCGGCGCAGCGCCACCACCATGGCCTGTGCCACCTGGGCTGCCAGCGCGGGGCCGCAGGTGTCCGAGATGCGGTGCAGCAGCAGGTCGATGCCCGTGGTCACGCCCGCGCTGCTGTACACCGCGCCATCGGCCACAAACACGCGGTTGGCCACCACGTCGCAGCGCGGGTCCACGGCGGCCAGCTCTTCCAGGTGCTGGTGGTGCGTGGTGGCGCGGCGCCCCGTCAGCAGGCCGGCGTGGGCGGCCAGCACCGAGCCCGCGCACACGGTGATCAGCTCCAGCTGCCCTGCCACAGGGCGCAGCCCGCGCAGCCAGTGCAGCAGTTCGCGGGCCTCGTCACCGTCCACCGCGATGTGCTGCCCTGCCAGGCCCACCAGCACCACCCAGGCGGGGCTGGGCAGGGTGGCGGGCAGTGGCTCCAGCCGGGTGAGCACGGCGCCGACCGACGAGACAGACTCGGGCGTGGGGCTCACAAAGTGTTGCACAAACCGCTCGGGCTGGCCTTGCTTGGCCAGGGTCTGGTTGGCGATGCGCAGCGCCTCGGCGGGGCCCGCCCAGTCCAGCACCAGGCTGCCCGGCAGCAGGGCGAAATAGACGTGGATGGGGGAGGGGACCGGGTTCGGCATTGATGGCGTTGAGTGGCTAAAAGCGTGTCATGGATGAGGGTTCCAGGGCGTGTCCATCTGGCGGGCCGTGCGCTCGGCCAGCGCCGCGCCCAGCAGTCGGGTGACCAGGTGCAGGCTCATGTCGATGCCCGCGCTGATGCCAGCGGACGTGACCAGCGCGCCCCGGTCCACCCAGCGCAGATTCTCCAACACGTCGAGCGCGGGGTACTGCGTGCGCAGGTCGGCAATGTCCTCCCAGTGCGTGGTCGCCGGGCCTTCGGTCAGCACCCCGGCTGCGGCCAGGATGAAGGCCCCCGTGCACACCGAGGCCGTGATCTGCGCGGCCCCAGCCGCCTGGGCCACCCAGGCGCGGGTGGCGGGGCAGGCGGCAGCGGCATCGACCACGCCGCCGGGCACGATCAGCACATCGGGTGCGGCGGCGCTGGCAAAGTCCGCATCGGGCAACACGCGCAGGCCCGCGCGGGCGCGCACCGGGGCCATGCTGCGGGCCACACACTGCATCACGAACGGTGCGACGGCCTCCGGGTGTTGCCGCTGGTGCATGCGGCTGGCGGTGGTGAAGACCTCATAGGGCCCGCCCAGGTCCAGGGCCTCCACGTCATCGAACACCAGGATGGCGACCTGCAACGATTGAGCGCTCATGCGGCCGCCCGGTCCAGCGCCTGCTGCACGGTGCACAGCGTGGCAAAGCGGCCCTGCAGCACGGTGGCGGTGCGGATCTTGATGTCGGCGGCTGCCAGCACCTGGCCGTCGGGCTGGACCATGTCCCAGGTCAGGGTGGCGTCGGTCACGTAGTCCACGTCCCAGCCCAGGTCGGACGCGTGGCGCGTGGTGGTTTCGCAGCACTGTTCGGTGCGGATGCCGCTGATGATCAGGCGCTGAATGCCATGGCGCGTGAGCCACACATCCAGCCCCGTACCCACCAGCGCGCTGTGGCGCGACTTGGTGAAGGTGGCCGCCGCCTCGAAAGGCGCCAGGCCATCGAGCGCACGCACCTGGCCGGAGGCCTGCGAGAACGGGTTCTCGGCCACTTCGGGGCCGTCGCTGTGGAACACGCGCAGCACCGGGATGCCCTGGGCGACGCAACCGGCGATCAGCGCGTTCTGCGCCTGCAGGTAGGCGGGCAGGTCGCGTTCGGTGAAGAAGGGGCGGTGGCGGAAGGATTCCTGGACATCAATCACTATCAGACAGGTTTTCATGGAAGGCTCGCAGAGGCAGTGGTTGGGATGCGCTTATCTTCCGTGCGCAGCGAGCCGACGTCCGAACCGCCGAGGACAGGATTCGATCAATTTCAGCCATCAGCATTTTGCTGGCGAAGTGGCCTGGCTGTCGCCGCTTGCCGGGTGGGGTGGCCTGGGTTGCCGCTGGAGGGTGGTTTGAAGAAAAAGCAGCCTCAAGCGCTAGTGAATCATGCCCTGATAGCTATAAAAAACGTAGCAATTCGCCAGGGATGGCAAGAAGCTGTTAAGGTGCCTAGGGTTTTCCCTGTGTTTTGAACATCGCCCGCACGCCCTCCTGCCTATGCCCCGCCGCTCCCGCCTGTTTTCCCTGTCGTCCCTGGCACGGGCCTACCAGCGCAATCTCAAGGCCTTTGCACGTGCGGCAGGGGCGGCCAGCAAGCCCGTGCGGGTCAAAGCGGTGTCAAAGCTGCGCGCTGCACCGCGCAAAAGTACGGTGGCCCCAGTGCCGCCTATCGCCCGTACGCCGCGCGCGGCCACCAAGCCGGTGCCGCTGCGGGGCGAGTGGATCTCTGGCGTGGCCCCGGGCCCGGCAGGGGCGCGGCGGTTCCATGCCTACGTGCCCACCGGGCTGGCCGTGCGCCCGGACGAAAAGCTGCCGCTGCTGGTCATGCTGCACGGCTGCGGCCAAACGGCGCGGGACATTGCCGCCGTCTCTCGCATGAACCGGCTGGCGGCGCGACATCGATTTGTGGTGCTGTACCCCGAGCAAGAGCGCGTGGCCAACGCCCAGGGTTGCTGGAACTGGTTTGAACGCCGCAACGGCCGTGCCGAGGCCGAAGCCGCCACGCTGCTGGCTGCAGTGGACAAGGTGGCGCGCCGCCTGCCGGTGGACCTGGCGCGGGTGGCGGTGGCCGGGCTGTCGGCCGGCGCCAGCATGGCGGTGCTGATGGCGGCGCTGTTCCCCCACCGGTTCTGCGCCGTGGCCATGCATTCGGGCGTGGCGCCCGGCACGGCCGAATCGGCCGCCACCGCCCTGGTGGCCATGCATGGCCGCCGCGAAGCCCATTTGCCCGACCTTCTTGCGTCTACCGCTGCAGCCTCCCCGGTGCTACCCGTCGGCGCCCCTGCGGTCTTGCCTCCGCTGCTGATCGTGCACGGCGATGCCGATGGCGTGGTGTCGGTGCGCAACGCGGCAGTCACCGCGCAGCTGTGGGCTGGTGCATTGGGCGCGCGGGCGGGGGCTGTGCGTACCTTGCAGCGGGGCCAGCGCTACCCCATGCGGGTGACCGAGTTCAAGGCCCGGGGCCGCACCGTGGTGGCGCTGCGCGAGGTGGTCGGGCTGGCGCATGCCTGGAGTGGCGGCGCTGCCCAGCGGCCCTACAGCGACCCGGCCGGGCCGGATGCGTCAGCGCTCATCTGGGCCTTTGTGGCCCGGCAATTCGGAAAATAAGCAAGAAAATGGCCGCAAGCGCTAGTGCGTATTGCGCTAGCTGCTATCAAAAAATGACTGATACAGCCTAGGGCTGCCTCCTGGGCACGGTGAGCAACCCCGGGGTCACACCAGCCGTGCGGCCACCAGTTCCTTCTTGAGGTAGGCGTAGAACAGCGGCGCCGCCACCAGCCCCGCAGGGCCAAACACGGCCTCGGCCACGAACATCACACTCAGAAGCTCCCACACGCCCATCTGGGTGCGGCGGCCCACCACCTTGGCGTTGATCACGTATTCGGCCTTGTGGATCAGGATCAAAAAACCCAGGCAGGCGGCGGCTGCGAGCGGTGACACCGACAGCCCCACGATGGTGATCACCACGTTGCACACCAGATTGCCCACGATGGGCACCAGCCCGGCCACGAAGGTGAAGGTGATCAGCACCGGCGTGTAGGGCAGTTGCAGCCCCCAGATGGGCAGCACAAACAGCAGGAACAGGGCGGTGAGCAGGGTGTTGAACGCCGCGATCCAGAACTGCGCCGCCACGATCTGGCGGAACGCCTCGCCAAACAGCGTGATGCGCAGCTTGAGCTGCTGGGCCAGCGGGCCGCGCGCCAGCACCGGCGGGCGCACGGCGGCGAGCGCGCCGATGAGCAGGCCCACATAGGCAAACAGCACCCCGGCGAGCCAGGCCCGCCCCGCCATGGCCAGCGCACCGGCCTTGGCGCCCAGATAGCTGGCAATGATGCGCTGGATGTCGGCCACACCCTCGGGCAGGTGGGCGGCCATGTCGGCGGGGAGCTTCAGGCGCAGCTCCAGCACCGTGCGGGCCATGTAGGTGAGCAGTTCCTGGTACTGCTGCGGTGCACTGACCAGGTAGCCGCGCGAATGGGTCAGGCCCAGCGCCAGCAGGGCCAGCGGTAGCAGCATTACCAGGCCTGCAGCGGTGACCTGCGCCACGCGCAGGTGGGTGGCGGACGGTGTGGTCTGGCGCTGAATGCGGCCCAGCCCTGCGGCAAACCAGCCCGTGAGCGCACGGGTGAGCAAAAAGCCCAGGCACACGCACAGCAGCCCGGGCAGCAGGCCACGCCACATCACCAGCAGCAGCACAGCGGCCACCAGCAGGTAGCTGGCCACCACGATGCCCTGGTTCAGGGCGCGCGGCGGCAGGGTGGTGGGCGTGGGCTCAGTCTGCGCTGAGGGGGCGGGGGCTGGAGCGGGGCGCTGCGCCATGCGCGGTGAGGGGCAGTGTTCCAGGCTGGGTGTGTGTCAGGCCACCACCACGGCGGCGCCTTCGCCACGTGCTGCAATCGTGCCGATCGCGTAGACCTGCTCGCCGGCCGCACGCAGCGTGGCGGCCGTGGCTTCGGCGTTGGCCGCATCCACCACCACCACCATGCCGATGCCGTTGTTGAAGGTGCGGTTCATCTCGATGTCGTCGATGCCCGCCGTCTTCTGCAGCCAGGCGAACAGCTCGGTCTGGGGCCAGCTGCCCTTCTTCAGGTGCGCGGCAGTGCCGTCGGGCAGCACGCGGGGGATGTTCTCCAGCAAACCACCGCCGGTGATGTGGGCCAGGGCCTTGATGGGGTGAGCGGCCAGCGCGGCCAGCACGTTCTTCACGTACAGGCGGGTGGGCTCCATGATGGCCTGCTTGAAAGGCTTGCCGTCCAACGTGGCGGGCACGGTGCCAGCGGCTTCGGCACGGTCAATGCACTTGCGCACCAGCGAAAAACCATTGGAGTGCACACCGGCCGAGGCCAAGCCCAGCACCACGTCGCCGGGCTTCACGTCCTTGCCGGTCAGGATCTTGGACTTTTCGACCGCGCCTACGGCAAAGCCGGCCAGGTCGTACTCGCCCGCAGGGTACATGCCGGGCATTTCAGCGGTTTCGCCGCCGATCAGCGCGCAACCGGAGAGTTCGCAGCCCTTGGCAATGCCGCCGACCACGGCGGCGGCCGTGTCCACGTCCAGCTTGCCGCAGGCAAAGTAGTCCAGGAAGAACAGTGGCTCGGCGCCCTGCACCAGCACATCGTTCACGCTCATGGCCACCAGGTCGATGCCCACGGTGTCGTGCATGTTCCATTCAAACGCCAGCTTGAGCTTGGTGCCCACGCCATCGGTGCCGGAGACCAGCACGGGCTCCTTGTAGCGCTTGGGCACTTCAAACAGTGCGCCAAAGCCGCCGATGCCCGCCAGCACGCCTTCGCGCATGGTCTTCTTGGCCAGCGGCCTGATGCGCTCGACCAGGGCGTCGCCCGCGTCGATGTCAACGCCGGCGTCTTTGTAGGAGATGGGGGTGGAGGGGGCAGAAGAGCTCATGGATGGTGTGGTGCTGGTAGGCCCGCCGGGCGGGCTGGAATCTAGGGATTTTAAGGGGCACGCCTCGGCGCTCTCACTCAGCCCTGTGTGGCAGGGGGCTTTGGCGTGCGGCCGTGCCGGGCAGATTGCACCAGCACACCGACCAGCGCCAGCGTGGCAAACAGCATTCCGGCGCCAAACGTGGCGCTGGCGCCCAGCCGGTCCCACAGCAGGCCCGCCAGGCCGCTGGCCACCAACAGCGCCACGCCGCTGACCAGGTTGAACATGCCAAACGCCGTGCCCCGCAGGTCGGCCGGTGCGGTGTCGGCCACCATGGTGGCCAGCAGCCCCTGTGTCATGGCCATGTGCAGGCCCCACAGCGCAATGCCCAGCCAGGCGGCGGCGCCCCGGTCGCTGAAGGCCAGCAGCGCATCGGCCGCGATCAGCACCACCAGCCCCCAGGCCAGCAGCGTGGTGTGGCGGGTGCTGTCTGCCAGCTTGCCCAGGGGGTAGGCGCCCAGCGCAAACACCACGTTCATCAGCACCAGCACCAGGGGCGTCCAGGCCAGGGGCAGGCCGCCCTGCTGTACGCGCAGCACCAGAAACGCCTCGCTGAAGCGGGCCAGCGTGAACACGGCGCCCAGCGCCACCACCCACCAGTAGGCGCCACCCAGGCGGCGCAGGTTCTCGCGGCGGATGGGGTTGGTGCGCATGGCGCTGGCGGCGCGCTCGGGCTCTTGCACGCCCACCAGCAGCAGGGCCACACACAGGGCCGCCGGAATCACCGCCACCCAGAACACGGCGCGGAAGTCATTGGCCCACAGCAGCATCAGCCCCATGGCCAGCAGCGGGCCCAAAAAGGCGCCCGCGGTGTCCAGCGACTGCCGCAGCCCGAACGCCGCGCCCCGCATGCCGGGCGGCGCCAGGTCGGCCACCAGTGCATCGCGCGGCGCGCCGCGGATGCCCTTGCCCACGCGGTCGATGAGGCGCGCGGTGACCACCCAGCCCACGGTGGGCGCGATGGCAAACAGCGGCTTGGACAGCGCCCCGAGTCCGTAGCCCAGCACCGCCAGCGGCTTGCGCCGCCCCCACCAGTCGCTCAGTACGCCCGAGAACACCTTGAGCACTAGCGCCGTGGCCTCGGCCGCGCCCTCGATGAGGCCCACAGCCAGCATGCTGACCCCCAGCGAGGCGACCAGGAACACGGGCAGCAGGCTGTGGATCATCTCGGAAGACACGTCCATCAGCAGACTGACAAAGCCCAGTGCCCAGATGCTCGCGGGCAGGCGCTTTGCGGGGGATGCGGGAGGTGTCATGGTGCAAGGCAGGCGAGGGTGGGGCCGAGCGGCGGCTCAGGGGGCTGGCAGCAGACTAAAATCGCGGCCATTGTCGCCCAGCCCCTGCCAGGGAGCCGGTCGGTGACCACGCGCCGTACGCCACTTTGTCGCCGCGCCTGGCCGGAGTCATCGACGGCCCGGTGCCTTCCCACCCACTTGTGATGCCGCTGCTGACCCTCTTCCTGACCGCCGCTTCCGCACCTTCTGCCACGGTTCAGCCTGCGCTGTGCGGGTGCCGCGCATGACGATGAAGCAACTGGCGCTGGACATCGGCCTGGCCACCGGGCCGACCCTGGAGCGGTTTTTTGCCGGGCCCAACGAGGCCGCGCTGCAGCACCTGCGCCTGGCCGCCGGGGCGGGCAGCAGCGAAACCACGCGGTCGCCGGTGCCCACCTACCTGTGGGGCGAGCCGGGCAGCGGCAAGACCCATTTGCTGCAGGCCGTGCGCCAGGCCCTGCGAGAGCAGGGCTCCAGCGTGGGCTGGCTGGACCCCACGGTGGGCGAGCCGCCAGACTTTGACGAGCGCTGGGCCGCCGTTGTCATGGACGACGTGCATCTGTACGACACCGCCCAGCAGGCCACGGCCTTCAACTGGTTCGTCAACGCCATCAGTCCCGCCAGCGGCAGCCAGCGCTGGGTGCTGGCGGCGGGCGACCTGCCCCCCGCCGACCTGCCGCTGCGCGACGACCTGCGCAGCCGTCTGGGCTGGGGCCATGTGTTCCAGCTGCAACTGCTGGGCGAGGCCGAGCGCCGCGCCGTGCTGCGCCAGGAGGCCGACGCGCGCGGCGTGTTCCTGGGCGACGAAGTCATGGACTACATGCTCAACCGCTTTTCGCGCGACCTGGGCAGCCTGATGCAGTTGCTGGACCAGCTCGACGCGTTTGCCCTGCGCACCCAGCGCGCCATCACGATTCCGCTGCTCAAGACGATGCTCGAATCGGAATGAAAAATGAGGGACAACCCCCTGAGCGGCTGCGCCGCTTCCCCCTTCTCTCGCTGTGCTGCGCACTGCGGGAAGGGGGCCGCCGCCAGCGCAGCGCCGCATGCGCGGCTTGGCTGCCCTTGCGCGGCGGCCGCTGGCTTTGGGTAGCGACAGTTTTTGCAACCGCTCGCGCAGCGCAACTTATTGAATGACTGAAATGCAAAGAAGCCGCCTTCGCTTGGCGCTGTTCGACCTGGACCACACGCTGCTGCCGCTCGATTCTGACTACGAGTGGGGTGAGTTCACCATCCGCATCGGCTGGAACGACCCGGTGGAGTTCGCGCGCCGCAACGACGAGTTCTATGCCCACTACCAGGCTGGCACGCTCGACGTGCACGACTACGTGCGCTTTGCCACCGAGGCCGTGCGCCTGCGCGGGCCCGAGGCCGCAGCAGCGGCGCACCAGCAGTTCATGCGCGAGGTCATCACCCCCGCCATCAAGCCCCAGGCGCTCGACCTGATACGCCAGCACCAGGCGGCGGGTGACGAGGTGCTGATCGTCACCGCCACCAACGAGTTCGTGACCACGCCCATCGCCCAGGCCCTGGGCGTGCCGCAGCTCCTGGCCGTGCAACTGGTGCGTGATGCCAGCGGCTGGTACACCGGCGAGATCGACGGCATCCCGACCATGCGCGAAGGCAAGGTGCGCCGCATGGAACAATGGCTGGCCGAGCGGCAGCTCAGCTGGGCCGACGTGGAGAGCACGTTCTACAGCGATTCCATGAACGACGTGCCCCTGCTGGAGAAGGTGAACCACCCGGTCGCCACCAACCCCGACCCGCGCCTGCGCGCCCTGGCCCAGGAGCGCGGCTGGCGCATACTGGACCTGTTCTTGGCACCCTCCGCCGAGCCCGCCAGCCAGACGGCCTCCTGACCCCTGCGCGCGCAGCCCCCTGATATCTCCCTACCCATGATCAAGAAGTTCATCGACAAACTGCTGGGCAAATCGACGCCCGGTACTTCGGGCGGCAAGCCCCATTTCGGCAAGCGCGAAGAGGTGCCTGCCAGCGTGCATGGCATCAACCCCGAACTGGTGGACCGCCGCGCGGCCGAGGTCGTGCAGACGCTCAAGGACGCGGGCTTCGAGGCCTACATCGTGGGTGGGGCCGTGCGCGACCTGCTGCTGGGCCTGCGCCCCAAGGACTTTGACGTGGCCACCAATGCCACGCCCGAGCAGGTCAAGGGCCTGTTCCGCCGCGCCTTCATCATCGGCAAGCGCTTTCGCATCGTGCATGTGGTGCATGGCCGGGGCCGCGAGCACGAGGTGATTGAGGTCTCCACCTTCCGCGCCTACCTTGACAACAGCGCCGCAGGCCAGGTCAGCGGCAACGAAAAAACCTCCAAGGCGCAGCTTGCGGGCATGCAGCACGCCGTGGACGCCAGCGGCCGCGTGCTGCGCGACAACGTCTGGGGCCCGCAGGACGAAGACGCCACGCGCCGCGACTTCACCGTCAACGCCATGTACTACGACCCGGTGAGCCAGATCGTGGTGGACTACCACAAGGGCATCCAGGACGCGAAGAAGAAGACGCTGCGCATGATTGGCGACCCCGCCACGCGCTACCGCGAAGACCCGGTGCGCATCATCCGCGCCGTGCGTTTTGCCGCCAAGCTCAGCCCGCTGGGCTTCACCATCGACGCCAAGTCGGCCGCCCCCCTGGTGCAGTCGCAGGCCCTGTTGGCCGAGGTGCCCCAAAGCCGCATGTTTGACGAAATGCTCAAGCTGCTGCAAACCGGCCACGCCATCGCCACCATCGAGCAGCTCAAGAAGCTGGGCATGGCCAAGGGCATCTACCCGCTGCTGGACGTGGCCGTGGAGCGCGCTGACACACCGTTTGTGAAAGCCGCCCTGGTGGACACCGACCGCCGCGTGAACGAAGGCAAGCCCGTGGCCCCCAGCTTCTTGCTGGCCTGCGTGCTGTGGGAAGACGTGCGCAACGGTTGGCAGGAGCGCCTGAACCAGCGCCAGCACCCGTTGCCCGCATTGCAAGAGGCCATCGACGAAGTGTTCGACAAGCGCATCGGCGACGTGTCGGGCCGGGGCAAGCTGGCCGCCGACATGCGCGAGATCTGGGTCATGCAGCCGCGCTTTGAAAAGCGCGTGGGCAACACGCCGTTCGGCATGGTCATGCAGCCGCGTTTCCGGGCCGGGTTCGACTTCATGCGCCTGCGTGCCGATGTGGGCGAGGTAGAGGAAGCGCTGGCCGAGTGGTGGCAGGATTTCCAGGCGGCCGACGACGAGCGCCGCGACGACCTGATGGACCAGGCCAAGGAAGAACAGCGGGCCCGCCAGAAGGCGCAGCAGCCAGTCGTCAAGCGCGTGCCTCGCAATGCACCCGTGGCGGCCCAGCGTGCTGCGAGCCCTGCAGGGGATGCGGAGGTGTCGGAAGAGGGCACGGAGTTTGCCACCGAAGGCAGCGCCCCCAAAAAGCGCCGCCGCCGTCGCCGCAAACCCGGTGGTGGGGCGGGCGGTGGTCAAGGCGCTGCGCCTGCCGCTGCAGGCGAGTGAGTGATTCAGTGAGTCTGCGGGACGTGGGCGCACAGCCCACCCTGGTCTACGTCGGCCTGGGCGCCAACCTGGGCGAGCGCGAAGCCGCCCTGCGCAAGGCCCTGGCTACCCTGGGCCAATACCCAGGCACCCGCGTGCTGCGGGTGTCGCCGCTCTATGGCAGCGCACCCGTGGATGCCGGTGGGCCTGACTACCTGAACGCCGTGGCCGAAGTGGCCACCACCCTCACCCCCGAGGCCCTGCTGCAGGCGCTGCAGGCCATCGAACAGTCCGCCGGGCGCGAGCGCCCCTACCGCAATGCACCCCGCACGCTGGACCTGGACATCCTGTGGTTTGGCGACCAGGTGATCGACACCCCCACCCTCACCGTGCCCCACCCCCGCATGGCCGAACGCGCGTTTGTACTGCGTCCTTTGGCCGATCTGGTGCCGGAGCGCCTGGCAGCGGAAGCCCTGCAGGCGGTGACCACGCAGAGCATCTACCCGCTGGCCGACGGGCGCTGGGCCGAGGGTGTGGTGGGTGGTGCTTGCTCCTGAATCAGGAGCTACTTGCGCTTGATGGACGGGCGCAAGAGGCCAAAAAAGCTTAAAAACCTGCTTGCCCTGCGCCGGGCTTACCCATACCGGGTGATGCGGGTGATGCCCCACACCAGCGCCACCGTGGAACCGGATCCGCCGGGCCACGGATCGCGTCTCCCTGGTTGGAAGACGCGCAGCAGCTCAGGGGTCAATCCACCTTCGCGCCCGACGCCTTCACCACCTGCTGGTACTTGGCGCGTTCGCTGGCCATGAAGCTGTCGAACTGCTGCGGCGTGGTGGCCACGGGTTCGGCCAGCAGGGCGGCAAAACGGGTCTTGGTCTCGGGCGCATTCAGTGCCGCCACAAAGGCCTTGTTCAGCTTGTCGATGATGGGCTTGGGGGTGGCCGCAGGCGCCACCAGGCCCCACCAGGTGTCGATGGAGAAGCCCTTGAAAGTCGCGGACAGCGGCGGAACGCCCGGCAGCGATGCCGAGGCGTCGAGCGAGGTCACGGCCAGGGCCTTCAGCTTGCCCGCGCGGATATTGGGTGCAGCGGCGGCCAGGTTGTCGATGTTGAATTCCACCTCGCCCGCCAGCAGCGCCAGCTGGGCCGGGTTGGCGCCCCGGTAGGGGATGTGCAGGGCATAAATGCCAGCGCGCTGCTTGAACATTTCGCCCGCCAGGTGGCCCGCGCTGCCGTTACCGCCGCTGCCGTAGTTGAGCTTGGCGGGGTTGGCCTTGGCGTAGGCGATCAGGTCGGCCACGGTGTGGATCTTGAGTTGCTCAGCCTTGGCGGCGTTCATGACCAGCACGTTGGGCACACGCACCATCTGCGTGATGCCCGCAAAGTCCTTGCCCGCGTCATACGGCATGCGCGCATACAGCCAGGGGTTGACTGCATGGGTGGCGGTGGCGGCGATGCCGATGGTCAGGCCATCGGGTGCGGCCTTGGCAATGGCGTCGGCGCCGATGTTGCCGCCCGCACCGCCCTTGTTGTCGATGATCACTGTGCCCAGCGAATCGCGCACGCGCTCGGCCAGCGCGCGGGCCGTCACGTCGATGGGGCCGCCGGGGGCATACGGCACGATCAGGCGGATGGGCTGGCCCGTGTCCTGCGCCGAAGCGATGGAGGGAGAAAACACCGTTGCGGCGGCAACGGCGCTGGCGAGGAGGATGTTTCTGCGGTTCATGGGTGCCATTGTGCAAAAAATTCGTAAGAAAGCTTATGAATCCCTGAGGGGGTGATGGTCAGGCGAGGACGTTTGTGCCATATGAGGCGCGCTGAGGGCCACGCCCAGGTCTTCCACCAGCATGCCCAGCTCGTGCGACGAACGGATGTCCAGCTTCAGGAAGATGGCGGACCGGTGCGTGTCCACGGTGCGCGGGTCGATGGGGCGCTCCGGGTCACGCTGCGCCAGTGCGCGGGCCACTTCCTTGCTGCTGAGGCCGGTGCCCAGCAGTTGGGCCACCTCTTGCTGGCGTGGGCTCAGGGCGTTCCAGCGCTCGCGCAGTTGCTGCTGCCGTTGCGCCTGCCGTGCCTGCGCTTGCGACAGCGCGGAGGCTTTCTCCACAGCGGCCAGCAAGGTGGCTTCGTTGCAGGGCTTTTCGAGCCAGTCCACCGCCCCTTGCTTGACGGCTGCGACGGCGGAGGACAGCTCGCCATGGGCCGACAGGAACACGGTCTTGAGCGCGCTGTGGCGCTGGCCGAGTTCGTGGAATACCTGCAGCCCGCTCAGGCCCTCCATGCGCAGGTCCAGCAGCACGCAGCCGGGGTGGTCCAGCGCTGCCTCTGCCAGGAAGGACTCGCCGCCGCCAAAAGTGTGCACCGTGTACCCGCGCGCCAACAGCAGGGCCGCCAGCGATTGGCGCACACCTTCGTCGTCGTCCACGATGTAGACCACGGTGTCATCGGGCGGCTCGGCGGCGGTGGGGAGGGTGTCGTGGGTCATGGTGCGTCGGCATTCCCAGGGGTTCTCAGGGGGGACTCAGGTGCGTTGGCGAGCGGCAGGCGGATTTCAAAAATGGCGCCACCGCCCTCGCGGTTGCGGGCCTGCAGCTGGCCGCCCATGCTCTCAATGATGGAGCGGCAGATGTTGAGGCCCAGGCCCAGCCCGTCGGAACGGGTGGTGAAAAAAGGCTCGAACAGGCGCTCGGCGATGCCGGGCGGCAGGCCCGGGCCCCGGTCGAGCACCTGCACCAGCGCGTGGCCCGGGTCTGCGGCCAAACGCAGCCGCAGTTCGTGCCCTTCGGGCGGGGGCTCGTGCGTCTGCATGGCCTGCAGGGCGTTCAGGCCCAGGTTGATCACCACCTGTTCGAGCAGCACGCGGTCGGCATGCACCTGCAAAGGGGCTGCGGCCTGCTCGACGCGCACCGCAATCCCCTGGCGCCGGGCCTCGGCGCGCAGCAGCAGCTCCAGCGACTGCTCCACGATGGCCGACAGGTCGCAGGGCTCGCGGCTTTCAGGGTGCTGGCGCACCCAGCGGCGGATGCGGCCCACGATGTCGGCTGCCCGGAGCGCCTGGGCCGACAGGGCTTCGAGGCTGTCGTTCAGTGGCCCGGTCTTGCCCTGGGCGGCCAGCGCGCGTGCAGCCGCCGCGTAGTTGACCAGGGCTGCCAGCGGCTGGTTCAGTTCGTGCGCCAGGGTGGAGGCCATCTCGCCCACCGTGATCACGCGCTGCACCCGCTGCAGCTGGGTTTCGCGCTGCTGCTGCTGTTCCTCGGCCCGCTTTTGCGCGGTGATGTTGACCACCGAGCTCATCCAGCCGATGTGCTGGCCGCTGCCGTCGATGAGGCGCGTGGTGTAGAACATGGTGTAAACGTCCGACCCGTCGCGGTGCCGCAGGCGGTTCTCCCGCCCATGGGGAAACGCGTTGCCGGCCAGTACGGTGTCGCTGTCGTTCCAGTGCCGGTCGAGGTCGTCGGGGTGCCAGTAGGGGTAGGGCGGCAGCTGGCCGATGAGTTCGTCAGCCCGGTAGCCCACCATGTCGCACATGGCGGCGTTGACGTAGACGATGCGGCCTTCGAGGTCGCGCGCGCGCATGCCCACCAGCAGTGAGTCTTCCATGGACTGGCGGAACGCCTGGGCCTGCTGCAGCGCGTGGGTGCGTTCCTGCACGCGCTGCTCCAGTTCGATGCGGGCCAGTCGGGTCTCTGCCAGCCGCCGCTCGCGCAGTCGCCAGTAGAGCGCGCCCAGCACCAGCAGCCCCGAGGCCAGCGTGGCCAGCGCCCAGGCTTGCTGCCGTGCCAACGCCACCACGCGGCTGTCGGCGGTGACGGTGAGGGTCCAGCCCAGGTCAGGCAGTTTTTCCTCAAAGGCCAGATACCGCTTGCCGCCAGGGCCGTCCAGGCGCAGTTCGGCGCCGGGCGAGTCGTCCTGGGGGCGCAGGGTCCAGGGCACGGTGCGTGGTGCCCAGCCCGTGCCGTACTGTTCGTTGTGCTGCAGCTGCTGTACCAGCGGCGCGGGCAGGGGGCGGCTGGTGCGGTAGAGCCAGTCGGGCACGGAGCCCAGAAACACAATGCCCTGCTCGTCCGTCACGAACACTGGGTCACGCAACTGGGCCCAGGGGTCTGAGATGGGCTCCATGCGCACCTTGACCGCTACCACGCCGATCACCCGGCCCGCTTCGACCACCGGGGCGGAGACAAACAGGCCGGGCTCGCCCGTGGTTTTGCCCACGCCATAAAAGCGACCCGTCTGGCCTGCCAGGGCGTCGCGAAAGTAAGGGCGATTGCCGTAGTTCTGGTGCACAAAGCTGTTGGGGGTATCCCAGTTGCTGGACGCGAGCGTGAGGCCCTGCGGGTCCATCACGTACAACATGTCAGAGCCCGCGTGCTGGTTCACCGCCTGCAGGTAGGCGTTGGCGGCGTCCCGCACGGCCTGTGATGCGGGCCGCTGCAGTAGCCGCCGCACCAGCGGGTGCTGCGCGGCCGTGAAGGGCAGGTAGTTGTACCGCGTGGCCACGCCGCGCAGCGCCAGGGCTTGTACCTCGCCCAAGCGGCGAAGGTTGTCCCACTGGGCATCGCGTTCGCTTTGCTCGGCCCATTCGCCTGCGCCCCACACCAGCAGCGCTGCCAGGCACAGCAGCGTGGCAATGAAGCCGGCGCGCCGGGCCTGGGGCCAGCGCTGCTGCGCGCCCTGCGGGGTGGGCTGGGCGGGCGCTGGGCGCACGGTCAGTGGGGCGGCTGGTGCCGTGGGGGGGGGCCAGGTCAGCCGCCGTGCTTGTCGGCTTCTGAGGTGAAGGCGTCGGCAAAGAACTCCTCGGGCGGCAGGCCGCGTTGGGCGCTGTAGGCATCGCGGGCGGATTCGACCACGATGGGGGCGCCGCAGGCATAGACCTGGTGGCCCGAGAGGTCTGCAAAATCATCCAGCACCGCCTGGTGCACAAAGCCGGTGCGGCCCGTCCAGCCGTCCTCGGGCAGCGCATTGGAAATGACCGGAACGTAGCGCAGCCACGGTAGCTCTGCCACGCGGGCCTGCACCCAGTCTGCCAGATACAGGTCGCCCGGGCGACGGCCGCCCCAGTACAACACGGTGGGGCGGCTGATGCCCTTGAACTGCAGGTGCTCGATCAGTGCCTTGATGGGGGCAAAGCCGGTGCCGGATGCCAGCAGCACGATGGGCTTGTCTGAGTCTTCGCGCAGGAAGAAGCTGCCGAACGGGCCCTCGACACGCAGGATTTCCTTCTCTTTCATCGCGCCGAACACATGGTCGGTGAACTTGCCGCCCGGCATGTGGCGGATGTGTAGTTCCACGCCCGGCGCCTCGGCCTGGGTGTGCGGCGCGTTGGCCATCGAGTAGGCCCTGCGCGCACCGTCGCGCAGGATGAATTCAATGTACTGGCCCGCGTGGTAGCGGAAGGTGTCTGCCGCAGGCAACTGCAGGCGCACCTGCATCACGTCGTGCGACTTCTTTTCGAGCGAGGCCACGCGCACGGGCATCTTTTTGATGGGGTAGGCACTTTCGTCGGTGACCTGGCGTGATTCGAGCACCACGTCGGACAGCGGCTGCGCGCAGCAGGTCAGCACCAGGCCTGCGGCTTCTTCGTCGGCCGAGAGGGCCTTGGACTGGTGGGCGCCGTGCTGCACGGTGCCGCTGATTTTTTTGCATTTGCACGAGCCGCAGGCGCCGTCCTTGCAGCCATAAGGCAGGCCCACGCCGCTGCGGATGGCGGCGGCCAGGATGGCTTCGCCCGCATTGGCACTGAAAGCGCGGCCGCTGGGCTGCACGGTGATCTGGAAAACGGACTCAGCACTGGTCATGGAGTGGGTATCCTCGGGGGCTCTTGTAGTCAACGGACGGTCCCGATTTTGCCTTCAAACCAAAACCCCCTCGGCGCCCTGCCAGCCCGCTTTCGCCGCGAACGCCTGCTGATCGTGGGCTGTGGTGATGTAGGTCAACGGGTGCTGCGCAATTTGCAGACGGGCCCTGGGGCTGGCCGCATGCAGGTGCTGGCGCTGACCTCCAGCGCAGGGCGGGTGGCGGGGCTGCGTGCGCAGGGCGCCCGCCCGCTGGTGGGCAACTTAGATGATGCGGGGACGTTGCGCAGGCTGTCTGGCCTGGCCACGCGCGTGCTGCATCTGGCGCCACCGCCGGGCGAGGGCGCAGGGGGTGATGCCTGGTGGCGCGACCCGCGCACCGTGGCGCTGACCCGGGCGCTGCGGCTGCGCAGCCTGCCCGTGTCACTGGCGTATGCGTCCACCAGCGGCGTATATGGCGACTGCCAGGGCGCCCTGGTGCCGGAGACGCGGACCGTGGCCCCTGGCACACCGCGCGCCCAGCGCCGAGTGAATGCCGAGCGCGCCGTGCGCCACCTGGGCCGTGCCGGCGTGCGGGCCACGCTGCTGCGCATTCCGGGCATCTATGCGCCTGACCGGGAGGGGGGCACTCCGGAGGCGCGTCTGCGCCGGGGCACGCCCGTGCTGGTGGCCGAGGACGATGTGTTCACCAACCACATCCACGCCGATGATCTGGCCCGCGCCTGCATGGCGGCGGTGTGGAAGGGACGACCGCAGCGCGCCTACAACGTGAGTGATTCCACCCACATGAAGATGGGCGACTACTTTGACCTGGCAGCGGACCTGTATGGTCTGCCGCGCCCCCCGCGTGTGCCACGCAGCACGGCGCAGGAGCAGCTGTCGCTGATGCTGTTGAGCTTCATGAGCGAATCGCGCCGGCTGGACAACCAGCGCATGCTGCGCGAGTTGGGGCTGCGGTTGCGTTACCCCAGCGTGGCCGAAGGGCTGCGGGCCTGAGAAGCCGCGCAAGAGCCTTGAAGGTTGCTCAATCCACCTTCAACGGGCGCCCAATCAGCGGGGGTAGCTGTTGCCCTGCGCGTCGTAGCAGCGGAACACGTTGCACTGCGTGAATTTTTTTGGGGCTGGTGTGGGCGGCGGTGGCTGCACGGGCGCAGGCCGCACCGGGTAGTACGGTGGGGGAACGACCACCACGGGTGCCGTGGTGTTGGACCGGGGACGGGATTTCTCCACCTCTGCATAGCCCTGGGGGCCCAGGCAGTCCAGGTCGACCTGTCGTTGCGCCGCCTCCACCCGCAGGTTTTGTTCGTAGCCGCCACCCGTGGCGCTGCTCAGCACCACATCCAGGTTCCGCCGCGAGCGAGCGCACTCCGGAGAGCGCGCATAGTCGATCGTCTTGGCCGGGGCCACGTTGTCACGCGGTGCGTTGCGCCGGGACTCGGCCTCTGCAGCCGTTGCTTCAGCCTGCAGTCGCTGCTGTTTGCGGGCCAGCGCTTCGGCAGCTTCTTCGCGCTCCTGCTGGATCTCTTGTGGGGTTTTGCGGGCCTCCACCTCGCGCTCGGTGGCGCCGCTGGCGCACTTGCCGTCGGTGTAGGTGACCTTGCCCGTGGCGGCATCGGTGCAGCGTATCACTTGCGCCTGGGTTCCCAAGGGAGCCCAAGCACCCAGGAAGACCACGCACAGACCGGTGATGAGGATGTGTTTGCGTGGCTTCATGGTGATGAAAAAGTGACTGGGACAGCGGGGTCAGCGAGAGGCCATCAAGGCTTTTCCTGGCTGTTGGACTGCTGGCGCGAGCGCCAGTCGTACGGGCTCGGGGTATAGCTGTCAGGCGCCAGACGACCGGGGCGGTTCTCGCGGTTACGGCGGTCTTCGGCGGCGCGGCGGTCCCGTTCGGCCTGCTCGCGGCGGGCCTGATCTTGCTCACGGGCGCGGCGGTCGGCTTCCCGCGCTTGCTGGTCGCGCCGCTCACGTTCGCGGGCGGCCCGGTCGCGTTCGGCGCGGTCGCGCTCACGCTCCCTTTCACGCCAGTCACCGCGGTTGCGGTCGTTGTCCCAGCGGTTGTCGTCGCGGTCACGTCCGCCGTAGTACACGGCGGGCGGTGGGGCCGAATAGATCACGCCGGGCGCGCGGTACACGGGCGGGGCCTGGTACACCGGCTGCGGCGCGCTGTAGATGTAGCCGGGCTGTTCGTACACGGGGTAGCGTGGAGCGTCGTAGTACGGGTCGCCGGGCACGGTGGCGCACCCTGTCACCAGGGCCCCCAGAACCGTGGCCGAAAGGATGCGTGTGATGGTGTAGGTCATGGTATTCAGACTCCGGCCGGAATGGCGCGTTCCGCCCCGTCCGTAAAGCCCATGAAAAGCGCTCCGGTGGAGCGTTACAAATTTCAGGAGCCTGGCACAGGGGTGCCAATCACTTTAGCGCGTGGGGCGGGCTTTTGGTTGACCCGGCATCCGCACAGGTGCCAAGCAAGGCGGTAACAACCCGTGAGGACAAGCGCCGACCTTGGGTTGATGTCAGCAAGAATGATAGCTGCCGAGCCATATGCAATTGGCGCTACAAGCTGTTTTGGCGCGGTGTAGCATCCGTCAAAACACCAACGGCCCCGCAGGGCCGTCGTGATCAGGAAATGGAGCGCCGGTTTACTTGGGCAGCACGCGGCGGATGGTCTCCGCCAGGTCTTCGGCCACAAACTTGGCCACATAACCGTCAGCCCCGACGCTGCGCACATGGTCTTCGTTGGCCGAGCCCGACAGCGAGGAGTGGATGACCACCGGTAGCCCGTGAAAACGGGCGTCCTGCTTGATGTTGCGCGTCAGCGTGAAGCCGTCCATCTCGGGCATTTCCAGGTCGGTCAGCACCATGGCCACGCGGTCCAGCACGGTTTTGCCTTCGGCCTCGGCGCTCTTGGCGATGGCATTGAGCCGGTCCCAGGCCTCCTTGCCGGACTTGACCATTTCGTAGGGTGCGTTGAGCACCTTGAGTTCTTGCTCGATGAGCGAGCGGGCGACGAACGAGTCGTCAGCTGCCAGGATGATGCAGCCGGGCTTGAGTTTGAGCTTGGCGCCCACCTTTTCCTCGGTGACCTCATGACCGTCAGAAGGCGAGATCATTTGCAGGATCGCCTCCACGTCCAGCACCTGGGCCAGGCGGGACTCGTCGGTGTTGCCATCCAGGCGGGCAATGCTGGTCACCAGCTTGCCGGCTGCGCCGCTGGTCTCTGCCGACAGCACCTGCTTCCAGTCCAGGCGCACGATGTCTTCCACCGACTCGACCGCAAACGCTTGGGTGGTGCGCGCGTATTCGGTCACCAGCATGATATTCAGGCCCGTCTGGGGCTTGCAGCCGACGATGGAGGGCAGGTCCAGCACCGGAATCACCTGTCCGCGCAGGTTGACCACCCCCAGCGAATGGGCCGTGGTGCCAGCGATCGGCGTGATGCTGGGCATGGCCACGATCTCGCGGATCTTGAAGACGTTGATGCCGAACAGCTCGGACTTGCCCAAGGCGCTATCGATGCCCAGGCGGAACAGCAACAGCTCGAACTTGTTGGTGCTGGTGAGGTTGGTCCGCTCGTCGATGTCCTGCTGGATGGCTTTCATGTTGGATCCTTCGCGCGGTAATGAAGATACGAAGATACGCGCTTTTACAAATTCTAGGACCCAAACGGCATGCGCAGTGCGCTAAATCTTCAGGCAATACCCGAATAGTGCGCTGCAGCATCCGTGCGTGGCGGCGCCGTCACACCCTGTCCGGCGTGACGGGCTCAAAGTGCACAACCGTGGGAAACGGATCGTAAAAATGGTGCAGCAGCCGCTTCCATTCCTGGTACTGGGCGGACTGGCGGAACCCCACCTCGTGGTCGGTCAGGGTGGCCCAGCGCACCAGCAGCACATAGTCCTGCGGTCGCTCCATGCAATGGCCCAGCTCATGGGACAAATAGCCGGGCATGGACGCAATGATGCGCTGCGCCTGGGCAAAAGCCTGCTCAAACGCGCTGTTCTGACCGGTGCGGACAGTGAGGTGGGCAACTTCAAGAATCATGGATGTCTCCGCAACGGTCTGGTCAAGATATCAGCCACTGTGCAAGGTCTGCCGCAGGGGCGTGGCGTTGCCGTGGGGCTTCCGCGCAGTAGTGGGCTGGCAGGGTTTCACAGTATCGCCGGGCCTCAGTCCGAAATGCCCGGCACCTGCTTCAGGTAGGCGTGCAGCGCTGCAATCGCCTGGCGCACCTTTGCGGGCTGGGCATCGCGCTGGGGCGTGACGGCCCAGATATCCAGCGTGCCAAATGACCACTCCGGCAGCAGCCGCACCAGCCGGCCGACTTGCAGTGCTTCATGCGAATCCATGCTGCCCACCAGCGCCAGCCCCAGTCCGGCCTCGCACATCTGCTGGATCGAGAGCTGGTTGTTGCTGGCAATGCGCGGCTCCACCCGCAGCGCGCGGGGCTCGCCGGTGGGGCTGCGCAGGTCGATGAGCAGCCCACCCCCCTCCCTCGCAAAGCCCAGCCAGCTGTGGGACAGCAGCGCGTCCGGGTGCTGTGGCATGCCATGTGCGGCCACCCATTCGGGCGACGCGCACAGATACCAACTCATGCCCCCCAGGCGCCGTGCGGCCCAGGTCGAATCCGCCAGGCGCCCGTAGCGCACCGCCAGATCGATGCGGGCGTTGATGAGGTCGATGGTGGAGTCGTCCACCAGCAGCCGCAGGCGCAGCGCCGGGTGCGCGGCCAGCAGTTCTCCCAGGGCGGGCGCAATGTGCCGCGCAAAACCTACGGTGGCTGACATCCGCAACTCGCCACTGGGCGCATCGCGCGAGGCCGCCAGCTCGGCCCGCGCCTGCTCCGCCGCCGCCCACATGGCAGCGCAGCGCGCGTGGTACCGCTGGCCTGCCTCGGTCAGCGCCAGCTTGCGTGTGGAGCGGTGCAGCAGCGTCACGCCGCCGTCGCTTTCGAGCTTGCGCACCTGCTGGCTCACCGCCGAGGTGCTCATGCCCAGGGCGCGCGCGGCGCCGCTCATCGAGCCGTGTTGCACCACAGCGGCAAACACGGCCATGCGTTTGAGGTCTTCCATCAGGGGCGGCGGGGGTGTGTGGAGTTGATTGTGAAGCAGGGCTTCAAAGAAAAGGCTGTTTTAGCCCTCTACCGCGTGCTTTGACAAGTTTCTATTCTCACTGCATCGCAACTTTGACCCCAAGGACACCGTATGAACATCGCCCTGATTGGTGCCACCGGCTTTGTCGGCTCGGCCGTGCTGAACGAACTGCTGCAACGCGTTCACCGCGTGACCGTGCTGGCCCGCAACCCGGCCAAGCTCACCCCCCGCGAAGGCCTGACCGTGGTCGCCGCCGACGCGCAGGACGCTGCCCAGGTGGCCAAGGCGGTCGCTGGCCACGACGCCGTGGTCAGCGCCTACAACCCTGGCTGGACGGTGCCAGACATCCACGACCAGTTCCTCAAGGGCACGCGCGCCATCATCGACGGCACCAAGGCCGCCGGTGTGCGCCGACTGCTGGTGGTGGGCGGCGCAGGCAGCCTGTTTGTGGCGCCTGGCGTGCAGCTGGTGGATACGCCCCAGTTCCCTGCTGAATGGAAGCAGGGTGCCCTGGCCGCCCGCGAGGCGCTGAACTGGATCCGCACCGAAAACACGCTGGACTGGACCTTCCTCTCGCCCCCCATCCTGCTGCAACCTGGCGAGCGCACCGGCCAGTACCGACTGGGCGACGAGGCCCCGCTGATGAATGGTGACCAGCCCGGTAGCATCAGCGTGGCTGACCTGGCGGTGGCAATGGCCGACGAGCTGGAAACGCCGCGCCATGTGCAAAAGCGGTTCACGGTGGCGAACTGAATGGTGCCCGGGAGTGATTAACTCCTGATTTGATAGCTGCAAGCGAAATATCCACTAGCGCTTGCGGCATTTTTTGCTTCAAACCTGTAGATTCATCCCGTAAACCACCGCATCGGCACCAGCACCAGCGACGGAAACAGCACCATCAAGAACATCACCGCGAACTGCGCCACCATGAACGGAATCACGCCCCGCGTCACGTCATCCATGCGCATCTTGCCCACTCCGGCCACCACGTTCAGCACCGTGCCCACGGGCGGGGTGATGAGCCCGATGGCGTTGTTGATGATGAACAGCACGCCGAAGTAGACCGGGTCGATGCCCGCAGCCTTCACCACCGGCATCAGCACGGGCGTCAGGATGAGGATGGTGGGTGTCATGTCCATGGCGGTGCCCACGGCCATCACCAGCACCATGATGGCGATGAGCAGCAGCGTGGGGTGCTCCATCAGCGGCTTGAGCAGGCCCACCAGCTGGCGCGGGATGTCGGCCACGGTGATGAGCCAGGCGCTGACCATGGCGGCCGCCACCAGGAACATGATCACCGCCGTAGTTTTGGCGGCGCTGGTGAACACCTCGGTCAGCTGGCGCCAGTGCAGCTCGCGGTACACCACCGTTGCCACAAACAGGGCGTAAACCGCAGCCACCGCCGCCGCCTCTGTGGGCGTGAACACGCCCATCTTCAAGCCCACAATCACGATGACGGGCAGGAACAACGCCCAGGTCGATTCCTTGAGCGCCTGCAGCTTCTCGGCCGTGGAGGCCTTGGGCGGCGGCGTGACGTTTTCGCGCTGCGACACCCAGTACCAGGTGACCGCAATCGCGAGGCCCATCAGCAGGCCCGGGACGATGCCCGCCAGGAACAGCTTGCTGATCGACACATTGGCTGCCACGCCAAACACCACGAAGCCGATGGAAGGCGGAATGACCGGCGCAATGATGCCGGCCGAGGCAATCAGCCCGCCCGCGCGCGCCTTGTCGTGCCCCGCCTTCACCATCATGGGCAGCAGCAGGGCTGCCAGTGCTGCCGTGTCGGCCACGGCCGAACCCGACAGCGCCGCCAGCATGCAGGCGGCCAGGATAGCCACAAAGCCCAGCCCGCCGCGCTTGTGCCCGACCAGCGTGAGCGCGAGCTTGACGATGCGCTGCGACAGCCCACCCACGTTCATGATTTCGCCCGCCAGCATGAAGAAGGGCACCGCCAGCAGCGGAAAGCTGTCGGCGCCGTTGATCACGTTCTGCGCCAGGATCTGTGCGTCAAACAGGTCCAGGTGCCACATGAGGGCGACGCCGGACACCAGCAGCGCGTAGGCAATCGGCACGCCAATGGCCATGGCGGCCAGCAGGGAGCCGAGGAAGATAAAAACGGTCATGGAAGAGCGCTCCAGGTCATTGCGGTGTGGGGCTCACTGGCGCGAGGCCGTGGGCGCGGGGGCTGCGTGTGGCAGCTGGCTGCCCACGGCGGCCAGTTCTTCGGACTCGGTGATCTGCACCAGTTCGCTGTCCGGCATCTGCCCCGACACAATGCGCCACAGGTCCAGCGCCAGCAGCAGGCCCGCCGCCACGGCAAACACCACGCCCGACGCATAGAAGATGGCCATGGACGCACCCGTGACCGGTGCATCCACATCCCAGTTGATGCGCGCCTGCGCCAGTGCGCCGCTGAACAGCAGCCAGGTGCACCAGATCATCAGCGCGTAGCTCAGGGCCAGGCAAATGCGCTGGCCCAGCGGCGGCAAGCGCGCCAGCAGAAAATCCGTGCCCAGGTGGCCCCGCTCGTGCACCGCCACGATGGCGCCCAGAAAGGTGATCCACACAAACAGCCAGCGCGAGACCTCCTCGCTGATGGCAATGCCGGAGTTGAACGCATAGCGCAGCACGACATTGCCGAACACCATGGCCACCATCACGGCCAGCGCCAGGGCGATGAGCAGGTTGATCCAGCGGCAGCATCGGTCGATGAAGGCATTCAGCATGGGTGTCTCCTGTTTTCCTTTTGCGCCTCAGAGCGCCGTGCCCTGCAGCAGCCCGCGCTGCGCCAGATTGGCCATGAAGGCGCGCAGGCCAAAGCGCCAGGGCGGCGCGGCCTCGCTGTGTGCCACGCGGTTGTGCAGGCCGCCCAGCCACGCGCTCTGGATGGACACCAGGTCGCCCAGGTGGTGGGTGAAGCCGCCACCCGGCTGGTCGCGGTCTTCGATGGGGGCGAACAGCGTGCCCATGAACAGCATGAACCCGTCCGGGTACTGGTGCGCGGCCAGCGTCTGCGCCACCAGATCGGTAGGGTCGCGGCTGATGCTGGCCATGGTGTTGATGCCGCGCAGCTCAAAGCCGTCCGCGCCCTCCACGCGCAGGTGTACCGTCTCCTTGCGCACCTGTTCCAGCCCGAAGCTTGCGTCGAACAAGCGGATGAACGGGCCCAGCGCGCACGATGCGTTGTTGTCCTTGGCCTTGCCCAGCAGCAGGGCGCTGCGGCCCTCGATGTCGCGCAGGTTCACGTCGTTGCCCAGCGTGGCGCCCACGATCTGGCCCCGGCTGTTCACCGCCAGCACCACCTCGGGCTCGGGGTTGTTCCAGGCCGAATCGGAGCGGATGCCGATGTCATCGCCACAGCCCACCGACGCCAGCACCGGCGCCTTGGTGAACACCTCGGCGTCGGGGCCGATGCCCACCTCCAGGTACTGCGACCACAGGCCTTTGTCCTGCAGCAGCGCCTTCAGTCGCATCGCCTCGGGCGAGCCGGGGCGGATGTCCGCCAGGTTCTGGTCGATGAGGCCGATGACCTGGCTGCGCAGGCCCTGCGCGCGGGTGGCGTCGCCGCGCGCCTGCTCTTCGATCACGCGCTCAATGAGGCTGGCCGCAAAGGTCACGCCCGCAGCCTTCACCACCTGCAAATCGCACGGGGCCAGCAGCCAGGGACGGGTAGTGTCGCGCGCGCCGGGTTGGCTGTTGGCCAGCAGGTCTTCCACGCTGCACAGGTACTGGCCCGTGGCGGTGCGCGCAGCCTCGGCAGGTGCCAGGGTGTCCAGCAGCGTGCTCATGGTGGGGTAGTGCGCGCTGAGGTCAAAAACACCTTCGGGCCGCAGTGCCACAACCGCGGGGCCAGAAACGGCGCCACTGGGCGCCCACACGCGGCCGACCAGTGTGCCTTGCAGGCCATCGTCGGGGAGCACTTGCAACGCGGCTTGGGGCGCACGGGCCCGTTCGGCAACTGCCGCTGCCGTCATGTTATTCATGGAGAGTCCTTTTGAAAAGAACCGGGTGAGCGCGAGTGCCTCACCTGGTCGTTGTCAGTGGTTGTGGCGTGGCGTCTTTTCGGCAATGCGCTGAAACTCCAGCGCAAAGTCCAGCGTCGCGCCATCGGCCAGTTGCCCCGTTTTCTCGCGGTACAGCGCTTCCCACGGCGATTGGCTCGCGGGGACGGGTGGGGCGGGCAGGTCACGCTTTCGGCGCGCTATCTCTTCGGAGGCGACCAGCGCATCGCAGCGGCCGGTGTTCAGGTCGATGCGGATCGTGTCGCCGCTTTGCAGCCAACTCAGCCCTCCGCCCACGGCGCTTTCGGGCGATGCGTTGAGGATGGACGGGCTGTCCGCCGTGCCCGACTGGCGCCCGTCGCCCAGTGTGGGCAACGTGTTGACGCCGCGCCGGATCAGCGCGTCGGGTGGCTGCATGTTCACCACCTCGGCCGAGCCCGGCCAGCCGATCGGGCCCGCGCCGCGCATGACCAGGATGCAACCTTCGTCGATGTCGAGCGCCGGGTCGTTGATGCGCGCGTGGTAGTCGTCCGCGCCCTCGAACACCACGGCGCGGGCTTCAAAGATGCCCTCTTGACCCGGGCGGCTGAGGTAGCGCTGGCGGAAGGCTTCGGAGATCACCGAGGTCTTCATGATGCCGAAATCGAAAAGGTTGCCGCTGAGCACCATGAAGCCGGCCTTTTCCATCAGCGGCTGATGGAACGGGCGGATCACCTCGCGGTCATGGGTCTCGCGGCCCTGCAGGTTCTCGCCGATGGTCTTGCCCGTCACGCTGGCGCAGTCGGCATGCAGTTTGCCCGCCTGCTGCAGCTCCCACATCAGCGCGGGCACACCGCCAGCGCGGAAGAAGCGCTCGCCCAGAAATTGGCCCGCAGGCTGCATGTTCAGCAGCAGGGGCAAGTCGTAGGCGTGGTCGGTCCAGTCCTGTGCATCGAGCTGCACGCCCGCGTGGCGCGCCATGGCCATGATGTGCACCTGCGCGTTGCTGCTGCCGCCCGCCACGCTCACTACCGACAGCGCGTTCAGAAAGCTTTCGCGCGTCAGGATGCGCGAGGGGCGCAGGTCCTCGTACGCCATCTCCACAATGCGCCGCCCGGTTTCGTACGCCATCTGCCCGCGCTCGCGGTACGGTGCCGGGATGGCCGCACAGCCGGGCAATGACAAGCCCAGCGCCTCGGCCACCGCGTTCATGGTCGAGGCCGTGCCCATGGTGTTGCAGTGCCCGGCGGAGGGCGCGCTGTTGCAGGCGCGCTGCAAGAATTCTTCCTCGTCGATTTCGCCCGCCGCGAGCTGGCGGCGGCTGCGCCAGATCACGGTGCCCGAGCCCACCAGCTGACCCTCGTGCCAGCCGTCCAGCATCGGCCCGCCCGAGAGCACGATGGCCGGGATGTCCACGGTGGACGCCGCCATGACGCCCGCGGGCGTGGTCTTGTCGCAGCCCGTGGTCAGCACCACCGCATCGATGGGGTAGCCGTACAGGATCTCCACCAGGCCCAGGTAGGCCAGGTTGCGGTCCAGTGCGGCCGTGGGGCGGCGGCAGTTTTCAAAGATGGGATGGACTGGGAACTCCATCGGGATGCCGCCCGCATCGCGGATGCCGTCGCGCACGCGGCGCGCCAGGTCCAGGTGGATGCGGTTGCAGGGCGACAGGTCGCTGCCCGTCTGCGCAATGCCGATGATGGGGCGGCCCGAGCGCAGTTCTTCGGGCGTGAGCCCGTAGTTCATGAACCGCTCCAGATACAGCGCGGTCATGTCCGAGCGCTCGGGCGCGGCAAACCATTCGCGGGAGCGGAAGGGGCGGCGGGGTATTTTTGTCATGGGGTCGGGGCGTCGCAAAAGAGGGGCTGGGCGCAGCCGGACGCTGCGCCCCGGGAAGCGTGCAAATTACTTGCCGCCCCGCGCCTTGGCCAGTTCGCCCATCAGCTCGCTGGTGGTCTCTTCGCCAAACTCCTTGCCGTACTTGGCCAGCACGGGCTGCAGCTTGGTGCGCAGCTTGGCCTGTTCGGCGGCGGGCAGCTCGGTGATCTGCATCCCGGCCTTCTTCAGCTCACCCAGTGCGGTTTCGCTGAAGGCGCGGATGGTCTTGCGCTCGAACACCGTGGCCTCGCGCGCGGCCTCCTGCACGATCTTCTTCTCGTCGGCCGAGAGGCCGTCCCAGGTTTTCTTGGAGATGAGCAGCACCCAGGCGCTGTACATGTGGCGCGACAGCACCAGGTGCTTTTGCACCTCATAGAACTTGCTGGCCAGGATGGTGGCGGGCGGGTTCTCCTGGCCGTCCACGGCCTTTTGCTCCATGGCGGTGTACAGCTCGGTGAACGGCATGGGCGTGGCGTTGGTGCCCAGGGCATTGAAGGTGTCGAGGAACAAGGGGCTCTGGATCACGCGCAGTTTCAGGCCCGCCAGGTCGTCGGCCGTGTTGATGGCCCGGCGCGAGTTGGTCACGTGGCGAAAGCCGTTCTCCCAGAAGCCCAGGCCGATCAGGCCCTTGTCGGGCAGCATGGCCAGCAGTTTCTGGCCGAAGGGGCCGTCCAGCACTGCGTCGGCTTCTGCCTCGTTGTTGAAGGTGAGCGGCAGGTTCAGCACGCCAAAGGGCTTGATCAGCGACATCAGCGTGGACGAATCCGGGATCGTCATCTCCAGCGTGCCGCCGCGCAGGGCAGACGTCATGCTCACGTCGTTGCCCAAAGCGCCGCTGGCAAACAGCTTGGCATTCATCTTGCCGCCGCTTTTGGCCTGCAGGCGCTCGGCAAAGTGCCGCACGGCCTGGGCCTGCGGGTGGTCGTCGCTCAGGCCGATGCCGACCTTGAAGGTGTGTTCCTTGACTTGCGCGGCGACGGGTGCGGCGAGGGCCGCCAGCAGCGTGGCGCCGAGTGCCAAGGATTTGGCGAGGGAAGTGAATTGCATGGTGTCTTGTCTCCGTTGGAATGGCTGACCCCGTTGGCGAGGCCTTTGGCGCCTGCGGCTTTTTGGGGCCAGCCGTTATCGACGCAGAGACAAGGTTAGGTTTCGCGCCCCGGCCGGTCCACTGAATGTTTTGCGACAATCCATTCCAAACGCTTATGAGTCCAGACGAATTTCCGGGTAAACCCTTGTCTTTGGCGCAGGCCTGCGCGCGGCTGCGCTTTCGGCATTTGCAGTTTCTGGACATCCTGGGCCGCACGCGCAATCTGCGGCTCACGGCCGAGCAGATGCACGTCACGCAGCCTGCGGCCACCAAGATCCTGATGGACATCGAGGAGATCCTGGAGGCGCGCCTGTTCGACCGCCTCTCGCGCGGCATGCGGCCCAACGAGCTGGGGCTCTTCACGCTGCGCTACGCCAGCGCCGCGCTCGATGGGCAGCGCAAGTTTGTCGACGAGTTCAACGCGCTCAAGCAGGGCGGCCACGGCCATGTGACGGTGGGCGCCATCACCGGGTCGGCTGCGCATGTGCTGGTGGCGTCGGTGGTCGAGATCCAGCGCCTGCGGCCCCTCTTGGTCATCAAGATCCTGGAGCAGAGCAGCGACCAGCTCATCGCCTGGTTGGCCGAACGCAAGATCGATCTGATGATTGGCCGCTTCACCACCGAGGACCAGCGCAGCCAGTTCCACTACGAGCACCTGTCGGCCGAGCCGCTGCATGTGGTGGGCGGACAGCACCACCCGCTGCGCGGCGCCACCGACCTGTCCCTGACCGAGCTGGCGCACTGGCCGTGGATTCTGTACCCCGCCTCCACGGCCGTGCGCAAGGTGTCGGACGACCTGTTTGGCGGCGCGGGCCTGGCGCTCACGGCGGGGGTGGTGGAGACGCCGTCCTTTTTGTTTGCGCTGGAGCTGATGAACACCACGCACATGATGTCGCTGCAGCCTGCCGCGCTGATCCAGAAATACGTGGACCGGGGCCTGCTCTCGCGCATCCCCGTTGAGCTGCCCGACCGCATGCCCAGCTATGGCCTCATCACCCGCCTGGGCGAGCCGCCCACGCCCTCGGCCCAGGCCTTTATCGACGTGCTGCGTGAAACGGCGGGGGTGGCGCCGGACGTTTTGGGCGAGTAACCAAGCCTGCGCCATGCGTGGTCTTTTCGATAACCAATGGTTATTGAAAATCAGGGCCACCGGGCCCTGCCGTTATGCTCTGCGCCCTTTCCCGCAATCCAGGCCTTTTTCTCCATGACCGACGCACACGACACGCCCGACACCATCCAGGAACCCCGCTGCTGGAGCGACGGGCGCTGGACGGCGCAGGTCATCAAGAACGAGGACGACGATGGCTGGGCCGTGGCCATGACCTTGAAGGGCGAGGCCGAGCCCGCACTGGTGGGCCCCTGGACCATGGGCCGCGACAAGAAGAACCCCAAGCCGCTCGATGTGTCGGCCTTCCACACCCTGGTCAAGACCGCGAGCGAGGTGGTGCGCCGCCATGAGCAGCAACTGCACGCGCAGCTGAACAAAAGCGTGCACATCACCACCGCCGACGGCCAGCGCTTGCGCGTGGCGTTGGTCATCGTGCCCGATGAAGAAGGCGCCACAGCCACGCTGAGCGCGCAGGACGAGCTGGGTGAAGAGCTTGCCCGTGCGTCCGCGCCGCCCACCTTCAAGCTCACGCCCGCCAGCGCAGCGGCCTGGGCCGAAGGCGGGTTTCAGCGCGTGCGCTGAGCAGGCATCGGCGTTCTGCACACCCCGAGCCCCAGAAGCCGCCACTGCCAGTGCAGGCAATCGCCTGCGCGACGGCATCGAGCCATCCACCCGCCTAAAATCTCACCCGTCGGCCCCGAATGACCTTCGGGGCCGACAGCGTTCTCAGGGCGGGGCGGAATTCCCCACCGGCGGTATTTGTTGGCTGAAAGGCTGGCAAGAGCCCGCGAGCGCCTGCGGAGCCGTTCTTCGGAACAGGCCTGCAGGGTCAGCAGATCTGGTGCGAAACCAGAGCCGACGGTCACAGTCCGGATGAAAGAGATCGCGAAACCCACAGCACCCGCCATGGGTGGCTGGGCCTTTGGCGTTTGCTTGCGTGCTTTTTGCCCGCTGGTCAGCGCCTGAGGCCTGCGCCGCCCTGTGCAGGTGCAGTGCTCGCGCGCGCCCTGATTCTGGTACGACCTGTTTTGAGGAACCCATGAATCAGTCTTCTGCTACTTCTTCCGTCTCTCCCCTGGCCCCCGTCGCCGCCCACCGTGGCGCCCGCGTGGCCATCATCAGTGCCAGCTGGCACCAGGACATCGTGCACCAGGCCCGCGACGCCGCCCTGGCCGAGTTCGACCGCCACGGCCTGCCGCCCGCGCAGGTGGCGCTGTTCGATGTGCCCGGTGCGTTCGAGATTCCGCTTTTGGCCCGCAAGCTCGCGCGCAGCGGGCGCTACGACGCCATCGTGGCCTGTGCGCTGGTGGTCAACGGCGGCATCTACCGCCACGAGTTTGTCACCACCGCCGTCATCGACGGCCTGATGCGCGTGCAGCTCGACACCGAGGTGCCCGTGATGTCGGCCGTGCTCACGCCGCGCGACTTCCACGACCACGAGGACCATGTGCGCTTCTTCCGCGAGCATTTCGTGAAGAAGGGCACTGAGGTGGCCCAGGCCTGCCTGCAGACCATGGCCTACCTGCGCAAGCTGGCCTCGCCCACGCTGGCGACTGTGCAGCAGGCAACCCCTGCGCTGGCTGAAGCCTGAGAAGGCGCCATTTGCTACTATTTTGGTAGCTACTGGCGCATGATGCACTAGCGCTTCAGGCCGATTGGGCTTGAAATGGCCGCGCCATGTCAGCTTGCGGCCAACCGGGGCTGGCGTTGGCCCGCAGTGGGCATGCGGGAGGCGGTGGACGGGCTCGTCTGCGCATCTGCCAGCCGGAACACTGCCACCGCCTGCACCAGCTGCTGCGCCTGCATCTTCAGGCTGTCGGCAGCTGCTGCGCTTTGTTCGACCAACGCCGCGTTTTGCTGCGTGGCCTGGTCCATCTGCATCACCGCTTCGCCCACCTGGGCCACGCCCGCGCTTTGCTCGCTGCTGGCGGCGCTGATCTCGCCCACGATGTCGGTCACGCGGCGGATGGCGCTCACCACCTCGTTCATCGTCGCGCCGGCCTTGTCCACCAGCGTGGTACCCAGCTCCACACGCTCCACGCTGGCGTGGATCAGGGTCTTGATCTCCTTGGCGGCGTCCGCGCTGCGCTGGGCGAGGTTGCGCACCTCGCTGGCCACCACCGCAAAGCCGCGTCCCTGTTCGCCTGCACGGGCGGCCTCCACGGCGGCGTTCAGCGCGAGGATGTTGGTCTGAAAGGCGATGCCATCGATGACCGAGATGATGTCGGCGATCTTCTTGCTGCTGTCGTTGATGCCCTTCATGGTGGTCACCACCTCGGCCACCACGTCGCCGCCTTGCACGGCCACGGTGCTGGCGCTCACGGCCAGCTGGTTGGCGGTGCGGGCGTTTTCGGCATTGGCCTGCACGGTGGAGCTGAGTTCTTCCATCGATGCCGATGTTTCCTCCAGCGCACTGGCCTGCTGCTCGGTGCGGGCGCTCAGGTCGTTGTTGCCCAGCGCGATCTCGGTGCTGGCAGCGGCCACGCTGTCGGCGTTGTTGCGTACGTTGCTCACCACCTGCGACAGGCTTTTCTGCATGCCGTGCAGCGCGTTCAGCAGCAGGGCGATCTCGTCCTTGCCCTGCACATGGCGCGCCACCGTCAGGTCGCCGCTGGCCACGGCCTGCGACACGCGCACCGCGTTGTCCAGCGGGTTCACCACCGTGCGGCTGAAGGCAATGGCGCCTGCTATGCCCAGCGCGCACACCACCAGCATCACCACCAGGCTGATGGTGGTGGCGCGCTGCGCAGTGGCGGCGGCACGTTCGGCCACGGCGCTGCTGGCCTTTGCGATCAGGTCGCCCGCCTGGTCCAGCAGTTGCGAGGGCTCGCGGTCCATGCCCGCCACGGCCTTGTCGCCCGCCTGTGGGTCGTGGTCGGCGGCCTTGAAGGCTTCCAACCCCTTGCGGTAGGCGGTGCCCATGCGTTCGTGGGCCTGGGCAAACTGCAACACGCGTTCGCGGCCCTCGCCCGGGGGCAGGGCGGCGACGAGCTTTTGCGCCTCGTCCTTGATGGTCTGTTCCCGCTTTTCAAACGCGGCCCAATAGCGCGTGAGCTGGGCCGGGTCCTTGCCGCGCAGCAGCACGTTTTTCCACTCCTGCACCTGCACCTTGAAGTTGTTGAGCATGCCCGCCGCCATGCGCTCATGCTCAAAGCTCTGGGCCACCGTGGTCTGGTAGGTGTCGAGCGCCTGGTTCAGACGGCTGATGCCAAACAGGGCCGCTGCAAACAGCAAGAGCAGCGACACGGTGAAGGCCAGGGGGAGCTTGAGGCTGAGCTTCATGAGGAACTCCTTGAGGGTCCAAGAAACGTAGCGTTGGGGCTTGGGGGCCGCCATCCTGGTCCAATGGCTCGCTGACACGCGGGGCCGCAGGCGAGGTCTTTTCGGGATTATGGAGAGAGATGTAAATTTTTGTATATGTCTTTTTGCCGTGGGGCAGGCATGTGCGGAATCAGGCCAGTCGCTGACGAAATGCGGCTTGGATAAACAAAACGGCCTTGCCGGTGAGGGCAAGGCCGTGGGGTGGTCAGGGCATCGCGCAAGCCGATGCGGTGAGGGCTGGCTACACGACCCCGCTGGCTCGCAGCGCAGCAATGCGCTCCGCATCCAGCCCCATCTCCCGCAGCACCTCGTCGGTGTGCTGGCCCAGTGCCGGTGGCGCATTGCGCAGCACGGGTGGGGTGGCCGACAGGCGCAGCGGGCTGGCCACGCCGGTGATCTGCTGCACGTTGTCGGTGGCGGCCTCGCCGTCCTTCCAGCGCGGCAGCGTCACGGCCAGGCCACGGGCCTGCACCTGGGCGTCGTCAAACGCCTGGGCGATGGTGTTGATGGGGCCGCAGGGCACGGCCTTGTTTTCCAGCAGCGTGATCCAGTCGGCCGTGGTGCGCGTGCGGGTCACGGCCTCCATGGCGGGGATCAGTGCGGCACGGTTTTGCACGCGCAGCGTGTTGGTGGCAAAGCGCGGGTCGCTGGCCCACTGGGGCTGTTCGGCCGCTGCACAAAAGCGCTGGAACTGCCCGTCGTTGCCGATCGCCAGCAGCATGTTGCCGTCGGCGGTGGGGAAATCTTGGTAGGGCGCCAGGCTGGGGTGGCTGTTGCCCATACGGCCGGGCGCTTTGCCGGTGGCCAAAAAGCCCGAGGCCTGGTTGGCCAGAACGGCCATGCCTACGTCCAGCAGCGCCATGTCGATGTGCTGGCCCTGGCCCGTGCCGTTCACCGCGTTGTCGCGCACGTGCAGCGCGGCCAGGATGGCGTTGCTAGCGTAGAGGCCGGTGAACAGGTCGATGACGGCCACGCCCACACGCATGGGGCCACCGCCGGGCTGGTTGTCGGCCTGGCCGGTGATGCTCATCAGGCCCGTCATGGCCTGCACCATCAGGTCGTAGCCCGCGCGTTCCGCATACGGGCCGTCTTGCCCAAAGCCGGTGACGGAGCAGTAAATGAGGCGCGGGTTGAGTGCGCGCAGGCTTTCATGGTCCAGGCCGTACTGCTTGAGGCCGCCGACCTTGAAGTTCTCCACCACGATGTCCGCCTCCAGCGCCATTTGCCTGATGAGCGCCTGGCCCTCGGGCGAGGCCATGTCGATGGTGACGGAGCGCTTGTTGCGGTTGCAGGCGGTGTAGTAGCTGGCCTGGTTCGTGTCGTTGCCGTCGGCGTCCTTCAAGAAGGGCGGGCCCCACTGGCGCGTGTCGTCGCCCACGCCGGGGCGCTCCACCTTGACCACGTCCGCGCCCAGGTCGGCCAGCACCTGCGTGCACCAGGGGCCCGCGAGCACGCGGGAGAGGTCGAGCACCTTGATGCCTGCGAGGGCGCCTGGGGCGGTAGAAGAGGTGGTCATGGGGTGTTTACTATGAAATTAATAGCTGTCAGCGCATGATGGACTAGCGCTACAAGGCAAAAACACCGCAAAGGCGGTGTTTTTGCCGGTTCTCGGGGCGCAGGCCGATCAGTTGGCGAACGCGGCGATGCCCGTCTGGGCGCGGCCCAGGATGAGGGCGTGCACATCGTGCGTGCCTTCGTAGGTGTTCACCACTTCCAGGTTCACCAGGTGGCGGGCCACGCCGAACTCGTCGCTGATGCCGTTGCCGCCCATCATGTCGCGGGCCAGGCGGGCAATGTCCAGCGCCTTGCCGCAGCTGTTGCGCTTGATGATGGAAGTGCCTTCCACGCTGGCCGTGCCCGCGTCCTTCATGCGGCCAAACTGCAGGCAGGCCTGCAGGCCGATGGCGATCTCGGTCTGCATGTCGGCCAGCTTCTTCTGGATGAGCTGGTTGGCAGCCAGGGGGCGGCCAAACTGCTTGCGGTCCAGCGTGTACTGGCGGGCGGTGTGCCAGCAGAACTCGGCGGCACCCAGCGCACCCCAGGCGATGCCGTAGCGCGCGCTGTTCAGGCAGGTGAAGGGGCCCTTCAAGCCCTGCACTTCAGGGAAGGCGTTTTCTTCGGGCACGAACACGTCGTCCATCACGATCTCGCCGGTAATCGACGCACGCAGGCCCACCTTGCCGTGGATGGCAGGGGCTGTCAGGCCCTTCATGCCCTTTTCCAGCACAAAGCCGCGGATGGGGCCCACGGCGCCGCCTTCGGACACTTCCTTGGCCCAGACCACGAACACGTCGGCCACGGGGCTGTTGGTGATCCACATCTTGCTGCCCTTGAGCTTGTAGCCACCATCGACCTTGTAGGCGCGCGTGGCCATGCTGCCGGGGTCGGAGCCGTGGTCGGGCTCGGTCAGGCCAAAGCAGCCAATCCACTCGCCGCTCGCCAGCTTGGGCAGGTACTTCTGGCGCTGGGCTTCGCTGCCGAATTCATAAATGGGCACCATCACCAGCGACGACTGCACGCTGGCCATCGAGCGATAGCCCGAATCCACACGCTCCACTTCGCGGGCGATCAGACCGTAGGCCACATACGACAGGCCGGGGCCGCCGTACTGCTCGGGGATGGTGGGGCCCAAGAGGCCCACTTCGCCCATCTCGCGGAAGATGCTCACGTCCATCTTTTCGTGGCGGAAGGCGTCCAGCACGCGGGGTGCCAGCTTGTCCTGGCAATACGCTGCGGCGGCGTCGCGGATGGCGCGCTCGTCGTCGGTCAGTTGCTGGCTCAGGAGGAAAGGATCATCCCATTGAAAAGCGGCGTGGGCCATGTGTGTCTCCAGGTCGGAAGGGGGGAAGAAAAAAACGAATCTGGAACGTATCGTAGGCCTGGGGGCGGTGGCCCGCAAGCGAGTTCTTTTCATCCAGACATGCGTTTATGGAATGTATGGAATACTTGTCGCAGCCAGCTTCAAGGGCTGGTGGCTTCTTCACAAGTTCCTCTTCATCATGCGCCGCAACATTCCATCGACCCAGGCCCTAGCCTGTTTTGAAGTGGCCGCCCGCCACGAGAGCTACACCCGCGCCGCGCAGGAGCTGTCGCTCACCCAAAGCGCGGTGTCGCGCCAGATCCAGGTGCTGGAAGAGTTTTTGGGCGTGGCACTGTTTCGCCGCACGCGCCACGGCGTGGTGCTGACGCCTGCGGGCGCGCACTATGGCCGCCAGGTGGCGCGCTGGCTGCAGGGGCTGGAGCGCGACACGCTGGACGTGATGGCCCACCAGGGCGAGGGCGGCACCCTTACGCTGGCCGCGGTGCCCACCTTTGCCACGCGCTGGCTCATCCCGCGCCTGCCGCAGCTGGCGCAGGCGCATCCCGATATCGTGGTGCACATTGACACGCAGACGCGGCCTTTCTTGTTTGCCGACACGACGTTTGATGCCGCGCTGTACGCGGGCACGCCCGAGCAGGTCGCCAACTGGCCCGGCGTACAGGCCCAGCTGCTGATGCATGAAGACGTGGTGCCCGTGTGCAGCCCGCGCCTGCTCGAATCCGCCGCGCCGCGGGGCCGGGGCCGCGCCCACCAGCCCGTGGCCGCCGAGGCGCTGGCCGAGCTGCCGCTGCTGCAGCAAAGCACGCGCCCGTATGGGTGGCGCCAGTGGTTCGAGGCCATGGCAGTGGATGCGCCGCATGCGCTCGATGGCCCGCGCTACGAGCTGTTCTCCATGCTGGCCGTGGCCGCCACGCATGGCATGGGCGTGGCGCTGATCCCGCCGCTGCTCATCGAGGCAGAGCTTGCCAGCGGCGAGCTGGTGGTGGCCTGCAACCGCCCGCTGCGCGGCGAGCGGGCGTACTACCTCATCAGCCCCACGCAGGCACAGCCGCCGGTGCTGGCCACGTTTGCGCGCTGGCTGCAGCAGATGGCCGAGACGGCGGGTGCCCCGGTGGCGGGTTGATGCGCTTGCGTCCACCCGGGCGGTGAACTAATCTGGTTGCGCGGAAGTCTGTCTTTCATTCAGCAACCTTGTTGGAGAGCGACCCCCATGACCACTTACCACGCTCCGCATTTCGATCCCACGGTGGATGAGATCGAAACACTGAAGCAGCTTGAAATGGGCGAAGTCATCACGCTGCCCCATGCGCTCAAAGACCATGTCTCCGGGCGACTGCTCGAATGGGGCTTCATCACCAAGGGGACGGGCGGCGAGCTGGCCATCACCGCCAGTGGCCGCCAGTTGATCCGGCGACAGGACAACTGACTCCCAGCTCACCCAGTCTTTGGTTCGCAGCCCTCATGGGGCTGTACTGGCTGGGCTGGCTGGGTTCGGGCCGGGGCGCATCCGGGTGAAATCCTGGTCTGCGGGCCGGGGTATCCGTGCCCTGTGGCCGCCGTGGCGGGCTTCGGGCCTATCCTGCACTGTCCCGTTGTTCTGGAGCTGCCGTGCCCGCTGTGTCCCGCCTGCGCACCACCCTGTGCATTGCCGCCCTGGCCTTGGCCGGTGCATTGCTGGCGGGCTGCAGCACGGTGCGCCTGGCCTACAACCAGGTACCCCACCTAGCGTACTGGCAGCTCAACCGTTACCTTGACCTGTCGGACGCGCAGACAGAGCGCGTGCGTGGCGACCTGGGCGAGCTGCACCGCTGGCACCGCGACACCATGCTGCCCCAGCATGCCGAGCTGTTGCAAAGGGTGCAGCAGCAGTTGCCTGCCACCATCACTGCCGAGCAGGCCTGCCGCATTTACGAGAAAGCCCGCGCCCAGTTAGATAAGGTGCTGGCCCAGGCCGAGCCCAAGGTGGTGTGGCTGGCGTCGCAGCTGACCGAGGCGCAGATCCGCAACCTGGAGCGCAAGCAGGCCGACAGCAATGCCGACTGGAAATCCGAATGGCTGGACCCGCCGCCCGACAAGCTGCGCGAGCGCCGCTTCAAGGACCTCTCATCGCGGCTCGAAACCTTTTATGGCCCGCTGGACGAGCCGCAGAAGGCCGTGTTGCGCGCCTTCGTAGCCCAGTCGGTCTTCGACCCGCAGCGCACCTATGCCGAGCGCGTGCGCCGGCAAAAGGACCTGGTGCAGGTGCTGCGCAGCATCCAGGCCGACCGCAGCAACACCGCCCAGGCCCGCACGCTGATGCTGGGCTTTCTGGACCGCGTGGTGACGTCGCCGGACGGTGCCTACCAGCGCTACGCGCAAGCGCTGGTGGCCGAGGGCTGCGAAGGGTTTGCGCGCCTGCACAACGCCATGACGCCAGCCCACCGGCTGCGCGCGGCGCAATCACTCAAGGGCTATGAGCAGGACTTCTTGTTGCTGGCTGCGCGCTGAGGTGCCGTGCCATTGACCATGCGCACACGTTGCGGGGTCGTGAGGATCAGCAGAACATCATCGCCAGCAGGGCCGCATCCTCGGCCATGTTCTGCAGGGCATAACCCGCCAGCCGGTAGGCCAGCACGGTGGCGTGCGCGATCAGATCCTGGGCGGTCATGGCGATGGCTGGGTGTGCGGGGCTGGAGTGTGCAGAAATCACATGCCGCTGCTACAGCAGCTGACCAGCAAAAAGGCCGATAGCTCGTGGAAGCTACCGGCCTTGTTGACTGTGGTGCCCGGGGCCGGAATCGAACCGGCACGCCTTGCGGCGGGGGATTTTGAGTCCCCTGCGTCTACCAATTTCACCACCCGGGCGGAATATGTGAAGCCCTGAATTATGGCACAGTAGGGCGTATGAAATATCCGACGATTGAAGACGCGGTAGGCAACACGCCGCTGGTGGCGCTGCAGCGCATTGGGGCCCAGGACAACGCCGCGCGGGGCAATGTGGTGCTCGGCAAGCTGGAAGGCAACAACCCGGCGGGGTCCGTCAAGGACCGGCCTGCACTGTCGATGATCCGCCGCGCCGAAGAGCGTGGCGACATCCGCCCTGGCGACACGCTGATCGAGGCCACGTCGGGCAATACCGGCATCGCTTTGGCGATGGCCGCGGCCATCAAGGGCTACCGCATGGTGCTGGTGATGCCGGAGGACTTATCCATCGAACGCGCCCAGACCATGAAGGCCTTTGGCGCAGAACTGGTGCTCACGCCCAAGAGCGGCGGCATGGAGCACGCCCGCGACCTGGCCGAGGCCATGCAAAAGCGTGGTGAGGGCAAGGTGCTGGACCAGTTTGGCAACCCCGACAACCCCCGCATTCACTACGAAACCACAGGCCCCGAGATCTGGGAGCAGACCGGCGGGCGCATCACCCACTTTGTGAGCGCCATGGGCACCACGGGCACCATCACGGGCGTGTCGCGGTTCCTCAAGGAGAAGAACCCCGCCATCCAGATCATTGGCGCCCAGCCCGAGGAAGGCTCGCGCATCCCGGGCATCCGTAAGTGGCCGCAGGAGTACCTGCCCAAGATTTATGACGCCAGCACGGTCGATGAGCTGGTGTATGTGAGCCAGGACAGCGCCGAGGACATGTGCCGCCGCCTCGCGCGCGAAGAGGGCATTTTTGCCGGCATCTCGGCTGCAGGCGCGTGCTGGGTGGCGCAGCAGATCGCTGCGCGCGACAGCAATGCCACCATCGTCTTCATCGTGTGCGACCGGGGCGACCGGTATTTGTCGACCGGGGTGTTTCCTGCATGACCGGTGGTGCGGGGTGCAGGATGGGCTCCTCGGGCGTCGCCAGGTGCCTTTGCACAGGGTTTTAAATCAAAATGGCTGCTAGCGCTAGTTGAATATGCCTCAGTAGCTACATAAAAGATAGCATATGCACTACGAAGTCCGTTTTTGCCCCCACTGCGCGACCGAGCTGCAGCCCATCACGCTGGCCGAAGATGGCGGCGACAAGGAGCGCCTGCGCTGCCCCGCCTGCGGCTGGACACACTGGAACAACCCCACGCCCGTGCTGGCTGCCATTGTGGAGATCGACGGCAAGGTGCTGCTGGCGCGCAACGCGGCGTGGCCGGGCAAGATGTTTGCGCTGATCACCGGCTTCATGGAGGCAGGCGAGTCACCCCAGGAAGGCATTGCGCGCGAGGTCAAGGAAGAGACCAACCTCGATGTGCAGTCCACCACCCTGGTGGGGGCCTACGAGTTTTTGCGCATGAACCAGGTCATCATTGCCTACCACGTGGTGGCCACGGGGCAGGTCAAATTGTCACCCGAACTGGTGGACTACCGGCTGTACGATCTGCCAGATCTCAAATGCTGGCCTGCGGGCACGGGCTACGCGCTGGCCGACTGGCTGCGCACGCGCGGCCATGAACCGGTGTTTTTCACCGCCGAAGAAAATGCAGAACGCCGCCGTGGGCTGGACGAACAAGCCCCGGCCGCGACGCCGCCAAAGGACTGATGACCATGGACATTCACAAAGAAATCGACACCCGGGGCCTGAACTGCCCCTTGCCCATCCTCAAGGCCAAGAAGGCACTGTCGGACATGGCCAGCGGCCAGCTGCTCAAGGTGGTGGCCACCGACAACGGATCGCTGCGCGACTTTCAGGCGTTTGCCAAGCAGACCGGCAATGAGCTGGTGGAGCAGCAGACGGTGGGCGAGGAGTACATCCACGTCCTGCGCCGCCGTTGAACGCAAAAATAGCTGCCAGCGCTGGTTGCATCAGCGCTGGCAGCTATCAATTTTGATCTCAATCGAGAGCTTGGACGGCCGGGTTTACAGCGCCAGGTTCTTCAGGTAGCCCCGGAAGTGCGCCCCCACCTGCGGGTGTTGCAGGGCCAGTTCCACTGTCGCTTCCAGAAATCCTTCCTTGCTGCCGCAGTCGTAGCGCTTGCCTTCGTACTGAAACGCATACACCGCCTCGCTGTGCATCAGGCGCGCAATGCCGTCGGTGAGCTGGATCTCGCCGCCCACGCCCCGTGGCTGGTTGCGGATCTCGTCAAACACCCCAGGCGTGAGGATGTAGCGGCCCGCCACGCCCATGCGCGAGGGGGCCTCGGCGGCCTTGGGCTTTTCCACAATGCGCTGGATGCGGATCAGCGGGCCACCGGCGGGCTCGCCCGCCACGATGCCGTATTTGTGCACATGGTCCTCGGGTACCTCTTGCACGGCGATCACCGAGCGGCCTTGCTGGCGGAAGGCGGTTGCCATCTGCGCCAGCACCGGCTGCCCACCCTGGGGGCCCACCATCAAATCGTCGGCCAGCAGCACGGCAAACGGCTCCTTGCCCACCAGCGGCTCGGCGCACAGCACGGCGTGGCCCAGGCCCAGGGAGCGGGGCTGGCGCACAAAGGCGCAGTCCATGTCGCTGGGCTGGATGGAGCGCACCAACTCCAGCAACTCCTTCTTGCCGGCCGCTTCCAGCTCGGCCTCCAGTTCGTAGGCGGTGTCGAAGTGGTCTTCAATGGCGCGCTTGCTGCGGCCGGTCACGAAGATCATGTGGCGGATGCCGGCGGCGTAGGCCTCTTCCACCGCGTACTGGATCAGCGGCTTGTCCACCACGGGCAGCATCTCTTTGGGGCTGGCCTTGGTGGCGGGCAGAAAGCGTGTGCCCAGTCCGGCAACGGGGAAAACGGCTTTGCGAACGGTGGTGGCAACAGTCATGGGACTCCTCTGGACGGATGAGGCGGTGTGTGGGCTGCAAGGCAGCCGCACGCACACCGGCAGAACATGAAAACAAGGCAATCGGCCCGCGCAGGGCGGGCCGCCATGGCGCAGTATGGCCCGGGTTTTAGCCCAGCCGTGTCAGCTGATCGCGCAATCTGCCCAGCGTGGCGCCGAAGTCGGCAATGCGCTTTTTCTCCTGCTCGATCACCGCCGCAGGCGCCTTGGCCACAAAGGCCTCGTTGGACAGCTTGTTGTTGGCCTTGGTGATCTCGCCATCGATGCGGGCGATTTCCTTGGACAGGCGGGCCTTCTCGGCCGCCACGTCGATCTCCATGTACAGGCACATGCGGGCGTCGCCCACCACGGCCACGGGCGCGGCCTGTGCGGCAGCGGCCCAGGCGGCTTCGTCGTCAAACACCTTGACCTCGCTGAGCTTGGCCAGCGCCTGCAGCACCGGGCCCACGCCACGCATGAACTCGGTGTCGCCCACCACGTACAGGGGCAGGCGGGTGGAGGGAGACACGTTCATCTCGCCGCGCAGCGCGCGGCACGCGTCCACGAGACCCTTCACGCGGCCCATGTGGGCAATCGCAGCTTCGTCGATCTTGGCCGGTTGGGCTTCGGGATAGCGCGCGATGCTGACCGACTCGCCAGGGATGCCCGCCACGGGTGCCACCACCTGCCACAGGGCTTCGGTGATGAACGGGATGATGGGGTGGGCCAGGCGCAGGATGGCTTCGAGCGTGCGGATCAGCGTGCGGCGCGTGGCGCGCTGCTGCGCTTCGGTGCCGTTCTGGATCTGCACCTTGGCGATTTCCAGGTACCAGTCGCAGTACTCATTCCAGACAAAGTCATAGATCGTATTGGCCACGTTGTCGAGGCGGTACTCTTCAAAGCCCTTGGCGACTTCGGCCTCAGTCTTTTGCAGCAGCGAGGTGATCCAGCGGTCGGCCTGGCTGAACTCCATGTAGCCGTGGGCGCTGCCACCGGGCTGGCATTCTTCCTTGGTGTGCTCTTTCAGGCCGCAGTCTTGGCCTTCGCAGTTCATCAGCACGAAGCGGCTGGCGTTCCAGAGCTTGTTGCAGAAGTTGCGGTAGCCCTCGCAGCGCTTGCTGTCGAAGTTGATGCTGCGGCCCAGCGATGCCAGCGCCGCGAAGGTAAAGCGCAGCGCATCGGCGCCATAGGCCGGAATGCCTTCGGGGAATTCCTTCTGCGTGTTCTTGCGCACGGTGGGCGCAGTCTCGGGCTTGCGCAGGCCCGTAGTGCGCTTGTCCAGCAGCGGCTCCAGTGCAATGCCGTCGATCAGGTCCACCGGGTCGAGCACGTTGCCCTCGGACTTGCTCATCTTCTTGCCCTGCGCGTCGCGCACCAGGCCGTGGATGTACACGTGCTTGAACGGCACACGGCCGGTGAAGTGCGTGGTCATCATGATCATCCGGGCGACCCAGAAGAAGATGATGTCGTAGCCCGTGACCAGCACGGTGCTGGGCAGGTACAGGTTGAAGTCGTCGGTTTCGGCGGTGCCTTGGTTCGGCCAGCCCATGGTGCTGAAGGGCACGAGCGCGGACGAGTACCAGGTGTCGAGCACGTCCTCGTCGCGGCGCAGCTTTTTGCCAGGGGCCTTGGCCTGCGCCTCGGCTTCGGTGCGGGCGACGATCACGTTGCCGTCTTCGTCGTACCAGGCCGGGATCTGGTGGCCCCACCACAGCTGGCGGCTGATGCACCAGTCCTGGATGTTGTTCATCCACTGGTTGTAGGTGTTCACCCAGTTCTCGGGCACGAACTTCACATCACCGCTGGCTACGGCATCAATGGCTTTTTGCGCAATGCTCTTGCCGGTGGGGTCCTGGTCGGACACCTTGCTCATGGCGACAAACCACTGGTCGGTCAGCATGGGCTCGATCACCTGGCCGGTGCGGGTGCAGATGGGCACCATGAGCTTGTGCTTCTTCACCTCCACCAGCGCGCCGATGGCTTCGAGGTCCGCCACCACGGCCTTGCGGGCCACGAAGCGGTCCATGCCCTGGTACTTGGCGGGCGCGTTCTCGTTGATGGTGGCTTGCAACGTCAGCACCACGATCATGGGCAGCTTGTGGCGCTGGCCCACGGCGTAGTCGTTCTGGTCGTGCGCAGGCGTCACCTTCACCACGCCCGTGCCGAATTCCTTGTCCACGTACTCGTCGGCGATCACCGGGATCTGGCGGTCGCACAGCGGCAGGTTGACCATCTTGCCGATGAGGTGCGTGTAGCGCGCATCCTCGGGGTGCACCATGAGCGCCACGTCGCCCAGCATGGTTTCGGGGCGGGTGGTGGCCACCGTCAGGCTGCCTGATCCATCGGCCAGCGGGTAGGCGATGTGCCACATCGAGCCGTCTTTTTCTTCGCTCTCGACTTCCAGGTCGGACACGGCGGACTGCAGCTTCGGGTCCCAGTTCACCAGGCGCTTGCCGCGGTAGATCAGGCCCTGTTCGTAGAGCTTCACGAAGGTGTCGGTGACCACCTTGGAGAGCTTGTCATCCATGGTGAAGTATTCACGGCTCCAGTCCACGCTGTCGCCCATGCGGCGCATCTGCGTGGTGATGGTGTTGCCGGACTTTTCCTTCCACTCCCACACCTTGCTCACAAAGTTCTTGCGCGCCTCGGGCGGGGTGGGGCCCATGTCGTAGCGGCTGATGCCCTGCTCCTGCAACTGGCGCTCCACCACGATCTGCGTGGCGATGCCTGCGTGGTCGGTGCCCGGCACCCAGACCGTGTTGAAGCCCTTCATGCGGTGGTAGCGCGTGAGGCTGTCCATGATCGTCTGGTTGAACGCATGGCCCATGTGCAGCGTGCCCGTGACGTTGGGCGGGGGCAGCTGGATGGAGAAGGCGGGCTCGCCCGCCTGGGGCTGACCCGTGCCACGGTGGCCTGCGGTGCCATACCCGCGCTTTTCCCATTCGGGGCCCCAGTGGGCTTCCAGTGCAGCGGGTTCAAACGACTTGGACAGGCTTTCAAGGCCGGGTTGTGGTTGGGGCGTGCTCATGGGTCTGGCAGTGGGGTGTGGCAGTGGGGGCAGTGGGGCGGAGCGGTCGCAGGGAGCGCTCCGACGAACAAGAGGGTGAACCGCACATTTTAAGGGACCGCCACCCCGGCGCTGGCCCTGCGGGGGCTTGGGCCGTTTGGCCATTGCGCGCCGTCTGTCGGCCGATTCTTTCCAATGGTTACCTTGTGACTGGGTGCGCGGGTGGATGGGTCCTGATAATCCCGGCCGATAGAGCGAGGAGGGCGCGGCAACGCGAACCAAGTTCTCACGAATTACAACAAGGACCGGTGCGGTGGCTTGCGGGGGGCGTTCAGCCTTCCGGTGCCACGGTGCCGGGCCGTCACAACCATCCGAACCTATGACGTTTCAATCTGCCTGGCGCCTGGGCCTGGTCAAGGTCTTTGCCTATGCGCTGCTGGCGCTGTTTCTGGTGCCTGCGGTGACCTACGTGTTCACCCGCCATGTCCAGACCGACCAGGACACCCGTTTTGTGGCCGGCATCAGCCAGCGCATCGATGCCGAAAAGGGCCTGCCCGCCGACGAGAAGCAGGCGCGCAAGGACTACTACCGCAGCAATCCGCCGTCCACCATTTGCAGCAATGCAGACCCCGACGCCCGCGAATACCGCGAGGCGCTCTGCGACACCTTCTCGGATGTCTGGCAGTTCCACATGGCGCGCAAGCTGTCGCTGTGGACGCTGGTGGCCAGCGCGGCGCTGCTATTGGCGGTGCTGGGGCTGGGGGCGCTGGCGTTTGCCGACCGCACGCTGCAGTACGCGAGCTTTGTGGCGGGCTGGCGCCTGACGTCCTGGGCCAGTGCTACGGCGCTGGTGTTGCAAGGGACGATGGCGGTGTGGCTGTCGTTCTGGGTCACCGCGTTTTTCTTCCACAAGTACTCGCCCAAGCTGGTGTTGTTTGTAGGCTTTGCCGTGGGGGCCGGGGTGCTGGTGGCGGTGGCGGGCATCTTCAAGCGCGTGCAGTCCAGCAACCAGGTTGTGGGCGAGCTGGTGGCCGAGGCCGATGCTCCGCTGCTGTGGCAGCGCATTCGCCACCTGGCGCAGCGCCTGAAGACCGAGCCACCCCGGCACATCGTTGCTGGCATCGATGCCAACTTCTTTGTGACCGAGGCCCCGATCACCGTGGGCCAGCAAACCCTTACGGGCCGCACGCTGTTTGTGAGCCTGCCGCTGCTGCGCATCCTGGACCAGACCGAGGCTGACGCCGTGCTGGGCCATGAACTGGCCCACCTGCGCGGGGGCGACACGCGGCGCAGCGCGCAGCTGGGGCCCAAGCTGGTGCAGTTTGACCACTACCGCCACGCCATCCGCACCGGCGGGCTGTCGGCCATGGCGTCGCCGCTGCTGGACCTGTACCGCACCATCTTCGAGATCGCCCTGGCCAGCGACAGCCGCGAGCGCGAGTTCAAGGCCGACCGCCTGGCGGCCAAGCTGGTGAGCCCGGCGGCGATTGCACAGTCGCTGGTCAAGATTGCCGCCTACGCCCAGTACCGCTACCGCATCGAGGACGAACTGTTCGGCCGCAACGAGCGGCACGACAACAGCACGCTGGGCATTGCCAGTTTTGTGGCCCAGGGCTTGGCGCCGTACGCGGCATCGCCCGACTTTGTGGATGCGATGAAGACGGCCAATGTGCCGCACCCTTTCGACTCGCACCCCGCCATGCCCGAGCGCCTGCGCAACGTCGGCATGGCCCTCAAAGAGCGTGACTACGGCGCTATTGCCGTGCGTGCGCCCGCCACCACCTGGGTGCAGGAGATATTGACCGCCGACGCGATTGAGCAGCGGCTGTGGAGCGCTTACGAGCAGCAGTTTGCGCAAGACCACGAGCGCAGCCTGGCCTACCGCTACGAGCCCGCCAACGAGCAGGAGCGGGCCCTGGTGTTGCAGTACTTTCCGCCCGTGGTGTTTGCCCTCAAGGGCGATGCGACGGTGGAGGTGAGCATCGACGGCATCCGCACCTCGGCCGATGAGACCACGGTGTTCTGGGACGCCATCAAGGGTCTGGAATTCAAGGAAAGCAGCTTTGGCAACGCGCTGATCGTGACCCACCCCGAGAAGAACGCCCTGGGCCTGGGCGCCAAGACCAGCAAGATCAAGCTGCCCGGCCTCAAGAAGGACAAGGACCAGTTCAACGCCGTGGTGAGCCACTACTGGCAGCGCCACCAGATCATGCGGGCGCAGCAACAGGCAGCGGCATAATTGCTATCTTTTGTATAGCTGATCGGGCAATGGGATGTAGCGCTTCAGCGCTATAAGAACCTGTTCAAGATCTTTTAGGGGATTGCATTGGAGTGCAACCGGGATGAGTGGATGCTTCGGATGCGCAGCATCGGCTCGTGCCCATGCAAGCAGCCGTGGCTTCCAATCACCCGATTTCACTCCAACCCTTCGGGCAAGTGCCTTGCCGAGCGGTCTGCGGCGTTGCGGCGCTTGTTGATAGCCGGGCTATCCACTGCGCACCGCGCCTTGCGTCCCATCCCGGCAAGGTACTTGCGCGACCCCGAAAAGATCTTGAACAGGTTCTAAGGCTCAAAACCCCATCGCAAAGCGGTGGGAGGGCCGTTTGACGGGGCTGCGCACCCCCTCCAGCGCAGCCAGCCCCGCGGACCGTGGAGGCCTGGGGTCAGGTTGGCTTACTTGCGCACAAACTCCGGCCGGTCGTTCTGCTGGGGCTTGAGCGGCGCGGCCACCTTGCCTTCGGCGCGTTCCTTGCGCCATTGCTCCTTGCGCGCCGTCCACTCGCGCAGGCGGGCGTGGGCCACGGTGCTGTCTTTTTCCATCTGCTCGTCATTGGCCAGCTGGGCCGACAGCTCCAGGCGAATGCCGTTGGGATCGAAGAAATAGATGCTCTTGAAGATGTGGTGGTCCGTCACGCCCAGCACTTCCACACCATGCGCCTCGAGGCGCTGCTTGGTGTTCTCCAGCTCCTGCACGGTGTTCACGCGGAACGCGATGTGGTTGACCCACAGGGGCGTGTTGGGCGAGGGCTCGGCCTTCACGTCGTCGCCCAGGTCGAAAAAGGCGATGAACGAGCCGTCCTGCAGGCGGAAGAAGAAGTGGGTGTAGGGGCAGTACTCGCCGGTGCTGGGCACATAGTCGCTCTGGATGATGTGGTACAGCGGCAAGCCCAGGATGTCTTCATAGAACTGGCGCGTTTCCTCGGCGTCGCGGGCCTTGTAGGCGTAGTGGTGCAACTGCTGGATGGGGGCGGGTGCCGGCAGGCTGGCCAGGTCGGTCGGGTTCAGAACGGCGTTCATGCAGAGTCTCCTCAAATCGGTGAGTGCAATTCTACTATTCGTAATTGATTTACGTTAAGTTAATTTTTTATACCCGGAAGGCTGGCAGATGAGGGCGGGCTGGCCCAAAGAAAAAGCCACCCGGCGCAAGGCGCACGGGTGGCTGGTCGCAAGCAGCCGGAGGCAGGGCGGAGCAAGTCAGACCGCTGCGCCCCAGGCCCGCTCGGCCTGGTTTACTGCTTCACGGCTTCGATCTGCACCACCAGGCGCACGTTCTTGGGGAAGCCCCATTCCACGCCGTAGTTCATGCCCCACTGGGTGCGGTCGATGGTGGCTTCAAAGTCGCCGCCGCACACTTCGCGCTTGAGCATGGGGCTGTCGTAGCAGTTGAACTGGTTGGCCTTCAGGGTCAGGGGGGCGGTCTTGCCCAGCAGCGTGAGCTGGCCTTCCACGCTGGCGACCTTGTCACCGTTGAAGACGAACTTGCTAGAGACAAACTTCATCGTGGGGTGCTTGGCCGCGTCGAACAGGTCGGCGCTTTGCAGGTGCTTGTCAAACGCAGGGGTGCCCGTGTTCACCGAGGTCACGTCGAACGTGATCTCTGCCTTGCCCGACTTGCCTGCCTTGTCGAACTGGACGGTGCCTTCCTTCTTGTCGAAGCGGCCACGGTTCACGGCAGCTCCAAAGTGGCTGATTTCGAACGAGGCGAAGGTGTGCGTCGGGTCGATGGCGTAGTTGGCCGATTGGGCTTGGGCAGCACCGGCGAACAGGGTGGCAGCGGCGGCCAGGGCGAAGAGCGACTTGCGCATGGAAACTCCTGATGGGTCAAAAAGGAAAGGACAAAGGGAAAGGGGAGGCCGCTAGCAGCGGCGGCCAAATGCAAAGGGGCGCAGCGCTCAGAGCTTGCCGATGCCGGTCAGCGCGAGCTTGAACTTGACCTGTACGTCGTCGGCCACCATGGAGGTGTCGGCCCACTCGTTCTCGCCGATCTTGAAGGCCAGCCGCTTGATGGGCAGCGCGCCTGTGGCGGTGGTGGTGGTGCCGTTCTGGGTCAGCGTCACGGGCACCACCACGTTCTGGCTGTTGCCCTTGATGGTGAGCGCACCTGCCACTTCAAACTTGCCGCCGCCCAGGGCCTTGATGCTGGACGACACGAACTGGGCCTGCGGGAACTTGGGCACGTTGAACCAAGCGGGCTTGGGCAGCTCCGCATCGGTCTCGCGCGAGCCCAGCGTGGCGCTGCCGGTGTCCACTGTGAACGCGATCTTGCTGGTGGCCAGCTTGGCGGGGTCAAACGCGACCTGTGCGCTGAACTTCTTGAACTGGCCTTCGAGCGGCACACCCATCTGGCGGGCGGTGAACTGCACCTCGCTTTGTGCGGGCACCAGTTGCTGCTGGGCCAGGGCGGCCTGCGCGCCAGCGGCGAGCGCAGCGCCGATCACGATGCGGGACAGGGTAGTGGACAGTTGCATGCAGAAACTCCGTTCAAATCTCAAAAAAGGTGAAAGCGGCGGCCGGGGCGCGGATGGGTGCGTGGCCTTTGGGCTGGCCAGGCGCCGGCCTTGCGGGGCGGCGGCGCCTGAAGGGCGGAAGCGGGTTATTTCCCCGGCAGCATGCGGTGCAGCAGGCCGTCCCGGTCTACCAGATGGTGCTTGAGCGCGGCGGCGATGTGCAGCACGGCCAGTGCAGCCAGTGCAAACGCGGTGTACTGGTGCCAGGGCTTGATGGCCTCGGCCAGGTCCTTGCTCACCGGCACAAAGTCGGGCAGCTGCCACAGGCCCAGGAACACGATGGGAAACCCCGCTGCCGAGCTGTAGGCCCAGCCAATCAGGGGCACGGCAAAGAACAGCATGTACAGCAGATGGTGGGTGCCGTGGTGCGCCAGCTTCTGCCAGCCGGGCATGGTCATCTCAACCACCTTGGGCAGCGCCGGGGGGCGGTGCGTGATGCGCCACAGCAGGCGCAGCGCCGACAGCACCAGGATCGTCACGCCGGCCCATTTGTGCCAGTTGTAGAGCTTGAGCCGCTGGGGCGAAAAAGGCAGGTCGGCCATGTAGACGCCGACGCCAAACAGCGCGATCAGCGCCAGGCCCAGCACCCAGTGCAACAGCATGGCCGCGCGCGTGTAGCGGCGGGGGGTGTCGAGGGTCGTGGTGGCAGTGGCTGTCATCAGCGAATCAAAAAAGTGCGTGTGAAAAAGAGAGGGAGCGCGGGCTGCGAAGGCCATCCCGTGAGGTACCGCCATAGTGCGGCGATGGGGCAGTGTAGGAAGCGCTGGCGACGATCTGCTTCAGGCAGATTGACGCTTTAGTTCAAATTTATTGAACCGATAGGCCTTGAGCGCTCAAAGTTCCCCAATGCTGTGGAAATTTTGTAGCGCAGCCATAGGGCACGTTGGCACTGCACCGGCGTGGAGCCTGCAGCGCACACGCTGGTGCACGCGCGCGGCCAGTGAATGCAAGGGGCGGCGGTTGAAAAAGCACAGCGGTGAAGGCCGCTGTGCAGGTGCGGAAGGCGCTGCAGCGCCCCTGCGGTGCCTGCCTGGGTAATGCCTAGGTAATGCCTCGGAAAGGGGCTTGTCGGCTTATCGGGCCAGCGCAGCCTGCTTCCAGGCGCTGGCAGCGGCGGTGTCGTCGCCGCGTTGCTCGGCCAGCTCGGCCAGGTGGCGCCAGGCGCTGGCACGCAACTGGGGGTCGCTGAGCTGCTGCGTTGCCTGTGTCAGCAACTGGTGGGCCTTGCCCCACAGCTGGCGCTTGAGGCACGCCATGCCCGCCAGGTACTGCAGGCGCGCGTCGCGCGGGTTGGCCTGCTGGGCCGATTCGATGCGGGCCAGCCAGGGGGCATCAAGCGCATCCAGCCCCGCCTCCAGCGCGCGCACCAGCTTGAGGGCGTGCTGCTCGGCCAGGGCATCGGGCAGCGCGACCATGCGGTCCCACACGGGCAGCAGCCAGGCCCGCACCTGGGTGGCATCACCGCCCAGGGCCGCCAGCCGCTGGGCGGCATGGATGGCCAGTTCGGGCATGTTGCGCTCGCTGGTTTCCAGCGACAGCCAGATCTGCTGCAGCTGGGCCGTGTCGTGCGCGCTGTTGATGAGTTCGGTGGCCAGGCCGCGCACGATGCTCTGCGCCGCATTGGGCGAGAACGCGCGGTGCTTGCCCAGCAGGCGTGCGGTGTCCAGCGCCTCTTGGGTCTGGCGTGCCAGCCGCGTCGCCTTGAGCTTGATGCGCAAGGCCAGGGTGCGGCGGGCAGCCCCCTGGGGCAGGGCTGCCAGGCGGTCGAGCGCTGCAGGGGCATCGCGGTCGTCCAGCGACCAGCGGGCGGCGCGCATCTGGGCGCCTTCGTGCATTTCCTGCTCGTTGACGGAGCCGCGCATGGGGGCTTCCTGCAGTGCGTCCTGCAAGTGGCTTTCGCGCGTGGCGCGGTCTTGCAGCGCGTGTGACGCCTCGGCGGCGATCATGTGGGCCAGCGCGCGCAGCTGCTTGCCGTGGGGCACGGCCTCGCCGCTGGCCTCCAGGGCGTGTTCTTGCGACAGTGCCGCCACAGCGGCCTTGCGCGAGCGGATGAACCGGCCGCCCAGCATGTGGGTCAGCGCGTCGAGCAGCGCGCCATGCATGGCGCGCTCTTTTTGTTGCACGCGCCAGCGGCGTGCCTGGTGCGGAAGTTCCAGCAGTGCCGCCAGGGCCCGCAGCGCCGCGTACACGGTGACGAAACCGCCGACCAGCAGCAACACCACCATGTTGAGCGACAGGTCGATGCGGTAGGGCGGCCAGTACAGGGTGACCGTACCCTGGTTGTTGCCCGCAAACAGTGCGGCCGCAACCGCCACCCCGAACAAGCCCAGAAGCCAAAGTGCTGCGCGCATGGTGTCAACGTCCGGCAGCGGCAGTGGCCAGGGCCGACAGGGTTTCGTCCAGGCGCGGCAACTCGGCCGCCTTCATGCTGGCCTGGGCCTGCTGCAGGGTCGAAGCCACGTTCTGCGTGCGGCGCGATGCGGGGTCGAAATATTTGTTGAGGGCTGCGGTGGCCGCCGCCAGGTCCGAACGGGCGGACTCGAACTGCCGGGCCAGGATGCCCAGGCGCGCGTTGAGCAGCTTGAACTTGAGGTTTTCGCGCAGGAAGAAGGTCTGTTCGGGGGCCAGCAAGATGGCCTCGGGCTGGTCGATGCGGCTCACGCGCACCAGGCTGCGGGCCTCGTCGCGCACCACCTCCCAGCTGCGCTGCAGGGCCGCCTGCCACCACGCCAGGCCCTCGGTGGGGGCGGGGGCGCTGCCGGGCATTGCGGGGCCGGTGGACAGGCGCTTGGTCGAGGCGGCCTGGGCCACGGCATTGAGCACGGGCAAATCGTCCACTTGGCGCACCAGCTCGTCCAGGCGGGCGAGCAGGCCGGCGGTGTCGGTCACGGTGGCGCGGGTCAGCCGGTCCAGGTCGCGGCCGATGGCGCGCTGCACAGGGGCCAGGCGGGGCTGGGCAGACCGCTCGATGCGCTGGTTGGCGCTTTTGAGGGCGGCCACCAGGGGCTCCAGGCTGCCGGTCAGCTGGGCCTGCTGTTGCGCCAGACGGATGGCCGACTCAATGTCCACTACCAGGTTTTCATCGCGCGAGCGCGACAGGCTTTGCATGAGTTCTTCGAGCTGGCTGCGCTGCAGGGCGACTTCGCTCACGCGGGCCTCGGCCACCGACAGGCGTGCGGCCGTGTCGCGCACCAGCTCTTCGGCCTGGCGGGCCATGGTGCGGGCCTCGATGGCCAGGGCGCCCGAGTCGGCGGACTGTCGGGCCAGTTGTTCCTGGATGGCGCTGAGCTTTTGCCACAGCAGGCCGCTGCTGACCAGTGCAGCCACCGCCACGGTGCCCAGCAGTAAGGTCATGGCGCCGCTCCGGCCGGTGGCGGCGGGGGCAGCGGCCGAGGGGGCCGGGCTCACTGCCGGCGCGCCCACGGCGGCAGCCACAGGGGCTGGAGGGGGCGTGGGGGGCAGATCGTCAGGAGGCGCAGAACTCATGCGGCCGATTCTATCGAGGCCACCACGTCTTCCAGCGCCGGACGGCATTCCCGCACGGTGCCAAAGCCCGCTGCGCGGGCCGCTTCGGCGATGCGCGGGTGGGTGGCCAGCGCATGGGCGGCGCCCCATTGCTGGCCCGGCAGGGCCTCGGGCAGGTGGGCCACCGCCTCGGAGCTGCTCAGCAGCCAGACGGAGCCATCTTGGGCTGCCTGTTGCGCCAGCGCCACCTCTTGCGCCGTGAAGCGGGGGGCGCCGCGTTGGTAGGCCACCACAAACTCCACCTGGCCACCCCGCGCCGCGATCTGCTGGGCCAGCCACTCGCGGCCGTTGCCTTGGGGCGATTCGTGTGCGCCCTGGGGTGTGGCGGATCGGCCGCGCACGATCAGCACGCGGTCGCCGGGCTGCACCTGGCGGGCCACCTGCTGCCATAGTGCCTCCGAGTCGAACTGGGGTGCGTCGGGCGCAGGCCCGTCGATGGCGCTGCGCGGTACGCCCGCCTGCTCCAGCGCGCGGGCTGTGCCCGGGCCGGGTGCCCATGCTCTTGTTTTTGTAGCTGTCAGGGCATGAATATCTAGCGCTACAGGGCGTTTTTGCTCAAAAAAGTGCACCACGGCATTGCCGCTCACAAACATCAGGGCACGGTAGGTGTCGACGTTGGCGCGGGCCGTGTCCAGCGCCTGCTGCATGGCGGTGTCCGTGCAGGGACCAATCGCAATCAGGGGCAGCGCCACAGCCTGTATGCCGTGTGCGCCCAGTTGCGTGACCCAGTGCGCCGCTTCGCGGGCGGGGCGTGTGACGATGACCCGGGGCGCTGAGGTGCCCATCTCAGGCCGGGGTGATGCCGCGCGCACCCCCAGCACGCAGGCGTTGCGCAATCGCGTCGCCCAGGGCTTCTGCCTGCGCCAGCGTGGTGACCGCGGCGGAGGCCTGGGCGCGCACCAGCGGGGCTTTGTCCTCGGGGTCGCCCCAGGCGGCGTCCAGCTGCAGCACGCCCTGGGTGAAGGTGCCGTGCGCTGCCAGGGGCATCGAGCAGCTGCCGCCCATGGCGCGGCTGACGGCGCGCTCGGCGGCCACGGTCAGCCAGGTGGTCTGGTGCGCCAGCGGCGCCAGCGCGTCGATCAGGTCTTGCCGGTCGCTGCGCACCTCGATGCCCAGCGCGCCCTGGCCTGCCGCGGGCAGCATCGCATTGGGTTCGAAGGTGGTGCGTATCCGGGCTTCCAGCCCCAGGCGCTTGAGGCCTGCGGCCGCCAGCACGATGGCGTCGTACTGGCCTTCGTCCAGCTTGCGCAGGCGGGTGTCGAGGTTGCCGCGCAGGGGCTCGATCTTCAGGTCAGGCCGCAGGGCCTGCAGCAGCACCTGACGGCGCAGGCTCGATGTGCCCACCACGGCACCCTGCGGCAGCGCGTCCAGGTTCTCGTAGCGGGGGGAGACAAAGGCATCGCGCGGGTCTTCGCGCTCCATCACGCAGGCCAGGGCAAAGCCCTCGGGCAGCTCCATGGGCACGTCCTTGAGCGAGTGCACGGCAATGTGGGCGCGGCCTTCTTCCAGCGCCACTTCCAGCTCTTTCACAAACAGGCCCTTGCCACCCACCTTGCTGAGGGACTTGTCCAGAATCTGGTCGCCCTTGGTGGTCATGCCCAGCAATTGCACGCTGTGGCCCCGGGCTTCGAGCAGCGCTTTGACATGCTCGGCCTGCCACAGTGCAAGGCGACTTTCGCGCGTGGCGATGACGATGGGATGCGTTGGCGAGGGGCTCAAGTTCGTAACCTGTTTGTAATTATTCAGCGGCGCAGGATGCTAGCATGCGCCCGCACTGGGGCTGGTGCGGCCTGCGGCCATGCGGGCTCCACGCGCCAGGCCATCCCACCCATCCCGGAGACTCCCGCATGAAACGATCCGACAAGGACCAGCCCCTGATTGACGACATCCGCCTGCTGGGCCGCATTCTGGGAGACGTGATCCGTGAACAGGAGGGGGTGGAGGCCTACGAGCTGGTCGAGCAGGTGCGCAAGCTCTCTGTGGCCTTCCGCCGCGACGCCGACCAGGAGGCCGACCGCGCGCTCAAGAAGCTGCTCAAGTCCCTGTCGGGCGACCAGACGGTGAGCGTGATCCGCGCCTTCACCTACTTCAGCCACCTGGCCAACCTGGCCGAAGACCGCCACCATATCCGCCGCCGCGCCGTGCACGAGCGTGCGGGCGACACGCAAGAGGGCAGCATCGAGGTCGCCCTCTCGCGCCTGCGCTGGGCCGGCATCGCGCCCAAGACCATTTCGCAAACGCTGGCCGGTAGCTATGTGGCGCCCGTGCTGACCGCCCACCCTACCGAAGTGCAGCGCAAGAGCATTCTGGACGCCGAGCGCGACATTGCACAGTTGCTCGCCACGCGCGACGACATCCAGGTGCGCGCACAGCTCTACAACAGTGCCAAGGATGCGCTCACCCCGCGCGAACTGGCCGCCAACGAAGCCCTGTTGCGTGCCCGCGTGGCCCAGCTGTGGCAAACGCGCCTGCTGCGCTACAGCAAGCTCACCGTGGCCGACGAAATCGAAAACGCGCTGTCGTATTACGAAGCCACCTTTCTGCGCGAGATCCCCAAGATCTACGCGGACCTGGAAAACGAGCTGGGCCAGTACCCGGTGCACAGCTTCTTGCGCATGGGCCAGTGGATTGGTGGGGACCGCGACGGCAACCCCAATGTGACGGCGCAAACCCTGCAATACGCCCTGAGCCGCCAGGCCGAAGTGGCCCTGCGCCACTACCTGACCGAGGTGCACTACCTGGGCGGCGAGCTGTCGCTGTCGGCCCGCCTGGTGCAGGTGTCGGCCGAGATGGAGGCCCTGGCCCAGCGCTCGCCCGACACCAACGAGCACCGCGTGGACGAGCCCTACCGCCGTGCACTCACTGGGATCTATGCGCGTCTGGCCGCATCGCTGAAAGACCTGACCGGTGGCGAAGCCGCGCGCCATGCCGTGGCGCCACAAAACGCCTACGCCAGCGCCGAAGAGTTCCTGGCCGACCTGCGCGTGATCGAAGCGTCACTGAAGTCCCACCACGGCGAAGCGCTGGCCGCAGAGCGCCTGCACCCGCTGATCCGCGCCGTGCAGGTGTTTGGCTTTCATCTGGCCACGGTGGATTTGCGCCAAAGCTCCGACAAACACGAAGAAGTGGTGGCCGAGCTGCTGGCCAAGGCGCGCATCGAACCCAACTACGCCAGCCTGCAAGAAGCCGCCAAGCGCGCCCTGTTGATCAAGCTGCTGAACGACGCGCGCCCGCTGCGCGTGGTAGGCGCCGAGTATTCCGCGCACGCCCAGGGAGAGCTGGCCATCTTTGAAACCGCCCGCGTGATGCGCGAGCGCTTTGGGCATGAGGCGATTCGCCACTACATCATCAGCCACACCGAGACGGTGAGCGACCTGCTGGAGGTGCTGCTGCTGCAAAAGGAAGTGGGGCTGATGAGCGGGACCTTGGACACCGAGTCCAAGAACCACCTCATCGTGGTGCCGCTGTTCGAAACCATCGAAGATCTGCGCAATGCCGCGCCCATCATGCGCGAGTTCTATGCGCTGCCCGGCGTGGCAGCCCTGGTGCAGCGCAGCGGTGGTGAGCAGGACATCATGCTCGGCTACAGCGACAGCAACAAGGACGGCGGCATCTTCACCAGCAACTGGGAGCTGTACCGCGCCGAGATCGCCCTCGTCGAACTCTTCGACGAACTCGCCACCAGCCATGGCATCCAGCTGCGCATGTTCCATGGCCGGGGCGGCACCGTGGGCCGGGGCGGTGGCCCGAGCTACCAGGCCATCCTGGCCCAGCCCCCCGGTACCGTGCGTGGGCAGATCCGCCTGACGGAGCAGGGCGAGGTCATTGCGTCGAAATACGCCAACCCCGAAATCGGCCGGCGCAACCTGGAGACGTTGGTCGCCGCCACGCTCGAAGCCACCCTGCTGCAGCCCACCAAGCCTGCGACCAAGGCCTTCCTGGACGCCGCCGCGCAGCTCTCGCTGGCCAGCATGGGCAGCTACCGCGCGCTGGTGTACGAAACGCCCGGCTTCACCGACTACTTCTTCAACTCCACGCCCATCCGCGAGATCGCCGAACTCAACATCGGCTCGCGCCCTGCATCGCGCAAGGCCAGCCAGAAGATCGAAGACCTGCGCGCCATTCCCTGGGGCTTCAGCTGGGGCCAATGCCGTCTCACGCTGCCCGGCTGGTTCGGCTTTGGCTCGGCGGTGGAAGCCTTCATCAACACCGAAGGCAAGGACCCCAAGGCCCAGTTGGCGCTGCTGCAGAAGATGTACCGCCAGTGGCCGTTCTTCCGCACCCTGCTGTCCAACATGGACATGGTGCTGGCCAAGAGCGACCTGGCCCTGGCCTCGCGCTACAGCGAACTCGTCACCGACGCCCGCTTGCGCAAAAAGGTGTTCACCAGCATTGAGGCCGAGTGGCACCGCACGGCCGACGCGCTCACCCGCATCACGGGCGACAAGCAGCGCCTGACGCACAACACGGCGCTGGCGCGGTCCATCAAGCACCGCTTCCCTTACATCGATCCCCTGCATCACTTGCAGGTCGAGCTGGTGCGCCGCTGGCGTGCAGGGCAGGGGGATGAGCGGGTGCAGACAGGGATTCACATCTCCATCAACGGGATTGCGGCGGGGCTGCGCAATACGGGCTGATCGAACCGCAAAGCAGTCCCGTCTTCGCATCTGGACCTGCCGCCTGCGCGGCGCGAACCCATAACAAAAAGGGCTCCTAATGGGAGCCCCGTTTGTTTGGCCAGTGCGGGAGCGTGCGTTGAAAACACCTCCCATGGCAGCAGCACCCGCACCGCGCGAAGTGCCACCACCATGGGAAGTCCCGCAACTGCGTCAATCGGTCATGCGATTACATGGCGCTGAATTCGCCCGAAGGGATCTGGCCAGTGCGCACAGCTTCAGCAGCCTGGGCACGCACAGCAGCGCGGTCAGCGGTGGACTTGTAGGTCACCACACGCGAACCAGCAGGCTCGATGCTACGTGTTTGTGCCACGGTAGCGGCTTCGGCAGCCACTTCAGCGCGGGTGCGGTTGGTGTCGAACTTCAGGGCGAATTGCGAGCCATCGGCTTCGTCAGCATGGGCGCCAAAAGCAGCGAAACCGGCAACAGCGGCGACGGAGAGGAAACGGGCGGTCTTGTTCATGATGAAAATCCTTGAAAGTTAAAAAGCGTCTCAAAAAAGCCGGGTCAAAAACCATTTCTGAACCGGGTTCGGTGAGTCGCCTTGCGGGTTCGGCTCATCGATGGGATGAACTGTACGCCGATGGTGTTCAGGGAAAAACCACCCAGTCGCGAACTAACTGTTCCAGTATTGGAAACAATCTTCAACGACAGTTGGGTGGCGCAGTTGCGCCCTGGTGTTCGGTAATTCGGGGAGCTGCATCTCTGGTGCGAAGCCAGAGTCCACGTGTGGAACAGGTGCAGAGATACGGACGGCCCGAGCCGCAGTGACGGCGTCAGTGGCAGACGCTGCGTCGCTCGGTGGCCAAGTCGCTCAGTCGCCCAGCAACTCGCCCACGGCCTTTAGGTCTTCCACCCGGTCGCACACGGCCTTCACGGCCATCATCACCGGGATGCCCAGAAGCAGGCCCCACAGGCCCCACAGCCAGCCCCAGGCCAGCACGCTGATGAACACGGCCACGGGGCTCATGCTGCTGGTGCGGCTGGTCAGCCAAGGCGTGAGCAAGTTGCCGATCAGCGTGTGGATGACCAGCGAGGCACCGCCAATGGCCATGGCCATGTCGAGCGTGCCGAATTGCAAGAACGCCACCAGGGCCGACGCCCCTGTGACCAGGGCCGAGCCGATGTACGGCGCGAGGTTGAGCACCGCGGCCACCACGCCCCACACAGCTGCGTTTTCCAGACCCAGTGCCCAATAGGCCGCGCCAGTGGCCAGGCCGACAAGTACGCTGGTGAACACCTGCAGCAGCAGATAACGCTGTATCTGCTGCGTGATGTCCTGCAGCACATGGATGGTGACCTTGCGCCGCTCCAGGCTGGTGCCCGCAATGCGCAGCAGCTTGTCGCGAAACAGGTTGCCTGAGGCGAGGGCAAAGTAGGTCAGAAACACCACCACCATCAGCTGCCCCAGGGCCGACATCAGGCCCATGGTGCCGCTCCATAGGTAGTCGCGGATGTTGAAAGGTGGGCGCTCCACGATCACCCGCTGCACGCCCCGGCGGGGCGCTGTGGTAGCGGTGCTGTTTTCGTTGGCGGCCTGCTCGATCTGGGTGGCCGCCTTCTGCACGGTGTCCAGCGGGCTGCTGCCACCCGCGCGCGCCTTGAGGTTGTCACGCACTTTTTTGGCGGCGACGGGCACCGAGTCCACCAGTTGCGCCGCCCCGTCACTGAGCGACCAGGCCGTGCTGGCCAGCCCGGCAACGATGGCCACCAGCAACACCCCCGCCCCCAGCGCCCGCGGCACATGCCACCGGGCCATCATCTCCACGGCGGGCCGCAGCGCAATGGTCAGCAGCAGGCTCAGCATGATCGGAATGAACACCGCGCTGGCCCAGTGCAGCAGCGCCACGCTGGCAAACAGTGCCAGCAGGGCGAGGGAGAGGTTGCGCACGTCCACGGGCATGTGGAGCATGAGGGGGGCTGCGTGGGGCGCTGGCGCCGAGACCGGAGGCGCAGGGACTGTGGGTGCGGCTGCGTGTGCGTCGGCTGAAGCGCGGCGCGATAAATGCGCCTTTGGCGGTGCGATAAATAGGCGGTCGGTGAATTGCCAGTGATGAAACGAAATTGCACCACAGAAAACAGGATTCAGAACAGTCCGGCAGGTTCGGCTTGGCGGTCCCAGCTGTAGATCACCAGTTCCCCCCGCTCAACCCTGTTTGCGCCACCACCCACGGTGTAGTCCAACTTGAGCGCCTCCATCTCGAACCCCGCGAAGCACTCCCGGATCGCCGGATGGTCGTTGATGCTTACAACCGCCTTGCCCTTGATCGCCTTGAGCTTGGCCGCCATGGCCACGTATTGTTCCCAGGAGAACGGCACACCGTACCCCTCGGTCTCCCAGTACGGCGGGTCTAAATAGAACAAGGTGTGCGGGCGGTCGTAGCGGTCAATGCAAGCCGCCCAGTCCAGGTTCTCGATATAGGTGCCGCTGGCCAAGCGTAGGTGCGCGGCCGACAGGTTCTCTTCGATCCGTAGCAAGTTGATCGCCGGGGCTGTGGTGGCGGTACCGAAGGTCTGGCCAGCCACCTTGCCGCCGAAGCTTTGCTGCTGCAGGTAAAAGAACCGGGCCGCGCGTTGCACGTCGGTCAGCGTTTCGGGGCGGGTCTCCTGCAGCCACTTGAACACCTGGCGGCTGGTGAGCGCCCATTTGAACTGGCGCACGAACTCCTCAAGGTGGTGGGTGACCACGCGGTAGAGGTTGACCAGGTCGCCATTCACGTCGTTCAGCACCTCGACGTCGGCCGGGTGGCGCGCGAAGAACACGGCCGCACCGCCAGCGAAGACCTCCACGTAGCAGCTATGGGGCGGGAACCTGCTCAGCAACAGGTCTACGAGTCGGCGTTTGCCGCCGATCCAGGGAATGATGGGTGTCGTCATGATGGATTCCATCTGTCGACGCTCCCTGGCGTGCTGGTGGGGGGCTCATGGCCCTCAAGTGGTTCATGCCACCACAGCGGGGGCATTTGATGGTGAGGGCTGTAAAGATTCCCTCACCCAACTTTCGGCGGCATGCGCCGCATCTGATTTCTTCCATTGCAAGCCTGTTTCCGTGGGTGAAACATCCGATAGACTCGCGGCACTCTGTACAGGGTGGCGGGCCTTGTCGGCTTGCAGGCTACTTCTGCAGGTTGGGGCTGTTGCCGGTGTTGACGCACCGGCAGGGGCCGCCCGTCTTTTTTATGCTGGCCAGCCCTCCATCACATTGATGGCAGACAGCGCAGCCAGGTCGTCGGCAGCAGCGTCGATATCGCCCTCGATCCGCTGGCGCACCCCTGTAAGAGTGCCGTGTATCGTGCGATAGGCGTTGTCCAGCGCCACGATGCGCAGGGCCAGCTCGCTGCGATCCAGACCGCGCGCACTCGCCGCAGCGTCGATCCAGGGCGTGAACGCTGACGGGTCGGCCTGCAGCGCCCGGGCCTCGCTGATCTGCACGGGCCAGCTCTCACGCTCGCTGTCTGGATAGCCTGCAGAAATCGCATGGGTCCGGCGCTCGTACTCCGCAAACAACTCGGCGCGCAGCTCTGCCGCACGGGCCTGGGCGCGGGCCGCGTCGCGGGCGGCAACGTACTGTGCCCATGCCGCTTCATCGCGCACCTGCCACTGCCCGCCCAGGTAGCACCAGTGGCCTGCTGCGTAGTCGGGGTTGTCGGGCACGTCGACCAGGTGTGCATGGTTGTCTGCGGTAATACCAGGCGCGCGCCGAGCACCGACCAGCCCAGCCTCACTGATGCGCACAGCGGCCGCGTCCTCCAGCAGAAAAATGACCAGCCCGTTGTCTTTTTGAATGATGGCCTGCATTACATATTCCCCGTGAGAAGCAGTTCGGTGGCCGACAGAGCGACGCCCGCTCGGCGCGAGCCCGTTTGCTGCAGCTCGCCCAAGTCGTCGATGTAGTACGTGTAGCCTGTTGCCAGGCCGCTCAGGCCCGACGCAACTCCGCCCTTTGTGATGACAAGGCCCTGCGCCCCGTCTGCAATCGCTGCGGCGGTGATACCGATCCAGGCGTTGGCGTTGGTCACGCTGTCACCCGTATCCCAAACGCGTGTGGTTTTCAGGTTGGAGTTGCCCGCGTCCACATAGGCAAACACCGCTTTGTCCTCGCTGCTGTTGTAAGTCATCACCGGAACGCTGCTGGTGCTGGTGTTGATGTATGTCGTGGGTCCGAACACCAGCGTGCTGCCAGTGACGGCCGCCGAGGCCGTGCGCGCGTACGCCGTGCTGGACTCAAGCCCAAAGAACACAAGTTCGCCTTTGACGATGTCGTAAGCAAACGGCTGCTGCGCGTTATCCACGCTGCCCCCGCTCCAGAAAGTTGCTGCGGTGGCAAACGTCATCGCCACAGATACCGCAGTGCCCGAGAGCGCCAGCATCGCCAACACCGAACTGGTGGTGTTGTTCCCAGCGACGACCACAAAGCGGTCCGCACTGGGCACGTACTCCATCCATGCCGTCTGTCGGGCATCAAAACTACCCGAGACCGTCACCGCAGTCCGCGCCGTCAAGGCCGTGGCATTGACTGTCAAGGCCCTGGCCGCGTAGGCCGTCATCGCTGTGGCGTAGCTCACCACCACCTCCGGAACGCCAGGTCGCGAGCAGACTGCACCGGCAAAGTAAGACCCCGAAGTGGTGCCTGCGGATACCGCCGTGCCCGACGTCATCACCCCGCTGGCCACCTGCACAGCGACTGCATTGATGTTCGTGGTGGTTGACAGGTACAGCACCACGATCTTGTTCTGGTGGGCGTTGTAGCAAAGGCTGAGCCGGGTGCCCCCCGTGGGGGCCACTGCCGCGCCCAGGCTCTGCGCACTGCCCAGGCTGATCGTACTGCCCGAGATGGTGCCCAGCTGCAAGTAAGCAGCCGATGCGTTAAAGAACGTCATGCACACAACGGACTCGACCGGGTGCCAGCAGATGCGATTGAGCGAGCCCGTCGGCAGCGCAGTGCCCGCACCCCAAGTTGTTGTGCCCGTGTTGCCGTCCACGGTGCCGACATGCAAGTGGGTCGTGGTCAGCAGCACCACTTTGTTGCTGCCGGGGCAATCGATCATCTGCACGAAGTCGCCGCTGATCGCGGGCGTTTGCTCCGCGCCAAGGGCGCCAGGGTTGACCGAATAGCCCACGGTGCTGACACTGCCGTTGCTGTTGAGCACCACCACTTTGTTCGCAGCCACCGCCCCCTGGGCTGTCATGCGGCGACGGCCCGTGGCCAAGCGCTGTGCAAACGCCGTAGTTGCCAACTGCGTGGAATCCGTCTCGGGCGTGGCGGTTGGCGCCGTTGGAATCCCGGTCAACGCGGGGCTGGCGAGCGGGGCCTTTGCTGCCAGGGCGCTGGTCATGGTGGCGGCAAAGTTGGCATCGTTGCCAAGCGCAGCCGCCAACTCATTGAGCGTATCGAGCGCAGCGGGCGAGCTGTTGATCAGGGCCGTCACTGCAGCGCGCACGAAAGCCGTGCTTGCCACCTGGGTGGTGTTCGTCCCTGGTGCTGCGGTTGGCGTCGTGGGTATGCCGGTGAGCGCGGGGCTCTCCAGCGTCTTGTTCGTGAGCGTCTGGATGCCCGTGGGCGTGACGAATGCCGCCGCATCCACCGCCGCTGTCATGCTGATGGACCAGGCGCTGGGTGTTCCTGTGCCGGTGCTGCTGTAAACCTCTACCTGCAGCGCACCGGTCTCTACGTTGTAGGCCGTGCAGGTGGTCAGCATCCGGTTGGTGGGCACGGCCGAATCGGCCAGCACAAGGTCCATGCCCGGCACGAAGCCCTTGCCCGGCTGCACGACCAGGTTCTTGATGCCCGGTGTGAAATCCAGCAGTGTGGCGCTGGTGGCCGATACGCCCAGCGCAAACGCACTGCCCTTGGCGTTCAGCGCCTCGGTCCAAGGATTGAGCTTCGACAACAGGTCGTCCATGTCGCCTTGGAACGTCAGAGGGTTCCGCGAGCTTGGAACGACATCAAAGAGGGGGATGCTCATGGTCAAATTTGCTCCAGTGAGAGGTGCACGATGACTTTGGGTCCTTGGGGTGCCGACAGCTTGAACCGGGTATAGAAACCAGTGATCAGCAGCATGTCGAACAAGGGGTTGACGGGATCGTCCAGACCTGAATACAGGGTCGTGACGTTGTTGAGCGCATCACGCGCGGCCAGGACACGGCTGGCGTACTTGACCGGCAGTGCCAGCGTCTGATCGGTCAGGGGCAGGTTGCGCCGGGTCACCTTCGTGGCTTCGCCGTTGATGCCCCGGTCCACAGTTGAGTAATTGCGGCCGTCGTTCTCGGCGCCCCACTGGACGGTGCCCAGCCAGATGTAATTGCCCACCACAAGGCTGCCGCACTTGACGTTGCCGCTGTCGGCTTCCAGCTCAATCGTGAGGACGATGTCCGAAAACGGCGGAATGTCGTAGACAACGTGCGCAGACCGGGTGCTGAACTCTTTAAAGCAGTACTCGTAGGCGTCGAAGGCCTCGCGCGTGTTCAGGTCGATGGTCTTCGGGCCATACACAACGCCACCGCCGAACACGCTTGTTCCGGTGATCCTCAACCGATTGGCCTTCAGACCCGTCACACCCAGGGAATTGACACGCTGCCCGGGCTTGATGGTGACGACCATGGGACCGTCAACAACGGTCTGGCGGTTGTTGTCAAGGTCGAACATCGCTGCCCGGTTGGTGGGGCCTGCATCAATCCACCAGTCGGTCTGCTTGGCGGGCAGCACGGGCAGCGGTTTGCCCTGGTTGCCTGCCTGGCGGCTCTCGTAGACCCGCTCGTTGGCCGAAGCCGTCGCGCCCAGTGGATAAGTAGTTGCTGCGTTGTAAGGCGTCTCGGTGGGCCCTATCGCGCGCCACCAGAGGGGCGATGTGCCGGGCGCATTGCCGAGGTTGCCGGGCTGCAGCGACTCATAAATCTTGTAGTCGGCCACCACCTGCACGATGGCGCCAAAGCCGTAGGTGCTGCCCAGCGCATAGGCCGGAGGGTTGTGCACGGCGGTGGCCGTGCTGGACACCAGCCGCTGTGGCGTGATATTGACCGGGAGGGTCGCTCTCATACGAATGCCTCCGTCTGCATGGCCCGGCCTTTGCGGGTGACGGAGCTGATCGTGTCTGCCGTTTCGCCGCTGCTCTCGCTGATTGCTTCCAGGAATCTGTCGTGCTTCTCGATGGCCCGTTGCACATCGCGCAGGGCTGCAACCACGTCGGCATTGCCTTCCCCGACCGATGCACCGCGCTGCAGGATTTGCATGACCTGGCGGTTGTCGGCGGCGGTGAAGATGCGCTCGCCCTCATGCACGATGGCGGGCATCGTGTATGGGATGTAGTTACTGCCGATGTCGAAGCCCGGCAACCCGAGCTTGCGCAGATACGGCGTCACGTAGTCCGACTGGGCGCTACCGGCCTGCTCGCGGGCAGCGGTGGCGGCCGACGCCAGGAAGGTGGACGTGAACTGATCCATCGCCACGCGACCGCTGGACAGCTCGGCAGTCCAGAAGGCAAGGCCCTGCGGATCGATCTGATTGACGGCGGAACCCACCCCGGAGCGCCCAATGGAGGCATAGGCCGAGCGCACCGTACTGTCGATGGTGCTTTGTGCTGACAGGGCGCCGATGGCTTTTTGCGCCTCCGCCGACAGCCCGAGCGCCGTGCCCAGCGTTGCCAGCATGTTGGGCTGCAGGCCCACAGCGCTGCCCAGCGTGCCAATGGTGCCCATTGCCGCATCGCCCAGGCCCAGGGCTCCGCCCAGTGTGCCAATGGTGCCCAGCGCCGCATCGCCAATCCCCACGGCGCTGTCCAATGCGCCCACGGTGCCCATTGCAGCGCTACCAAAACCCAGCGCACCGCCCAGCGTGCCAATCGTGCCCAGCGCTTCGTCGCCGATACCCATGCTGCCCGACAGCGCATTGATGATGCTGCGCGCAAAGGGCGAGATGCCGATCTGCTCGGACAGCGCGTCCACCGTTTTGAGCGCATCGCCAGAGAAGCCCACAAGCGTGCGCATGGCGGCCATCGCTTCTTCGGTCCTTTGCGCCAGGCCAATGGCCGTGCCCAGCAGTGCGGCTTTGTCGGCGTCCCAGCCCAGGGCGGTGGCCAGGGGCAGCATCTGCGATGTGTCCACCCCCAGCGCCGTGGCCCACGCCTCGCGCGTTGCCGGGTCTACGCCCAGGGCCGTCTGCAGTGCAAAAGCCGTTTCGGCGTTGAAGCCCAGCGCACCCTGCAGTTGCTGGAACTGGATGGGCGACAGGCCCAGGCTGTCGGCCAGCGATGCCATGAGGTCAGGTGGCGCGCCCAGCGCTTGCCCGAGGGATTCATAGACCTGCGGAGCCACGGACACGTTGAGCGCTTGCGAGAGACTTTCCAGGTCACTGTCCGACAGGCCGAGCGCCCCTTGCAATTGCAGAATGACAGCGTCCGAGACGCCCAGGGCCACGGCAAAGTCACCGGGAGATGCGCCCGTCTGGCCCGCAGCCAGCGCCTTGACCAGGTCTTCAGACAGGCCCAGTTTGTCCAGGGCCGCCAAGGCCACCTCCAGCCGACTGTTCGCGGCCGCCTGCTCGGCGGTGGCCGCGTCATAGGCCGCCCGCAGCTTGGCGATCTCGTCGCCCACCAGGTCGGTGGATTCCAGGAGGGATGTGCCGGTCTCGGCCGCCAACTGGGCATAGCGCGCCTGATCGGCCTGTGCGGTGGCCACAGCAGTCTGCGCGTCGGCAATCTGTTGTTCCAGCGTCTTGGCTGCTCCTGGCGCGCCCACGGTGGGCAGGCTGTCGGCAACGCCCTGCAGGGTGGTACGCACCCGGGCGACCTCGCGGGCGTATTCCAGGTCGGAGCCTGCCATGGTGCGTGCGGCATCCAGGTAGGCGCTGGCCACCCCCGTGAGACGTTCGCGCGAGGCGGCATCGCCCCCTTGGGCCAGCACGGCGGTGCTCTGCAGCTCGGCCGCCAGCATCTCTTTGCGCGTTGCGGGGTCCAGGCCGCTTTGTGCGCCGGTGCGCAGGCTTGCCAGGTAGTCGGTCAGGGTGCCCGCAAAGCTGCGGGTGGCGTCGGCCGACTGCTCTAACAAGTCGGCCAGCGTGGCCTGGGCGTCGGCCACCTTGCCTTGGGAGGCTGCGTAAGCGTCGGCGATGGCTGTGTGGGCCGTGTTCACCCCTGCGTCCGCGTTTTGCGCGTTCTGGCGCATGCTGGCGATGCTGCTGGCCACGTTGCCCAGCGCTCCCTGCAGCGCCGAGCGTGTTGCCGCGGCAGACTTGACGAGCTGGTCGAACTGCGCCGACAGGCCCATGAGGCTGGCGTACATGCGGCGCCCGCTCTCGGTGGTCAGGTCCTGCGCCTCGATCCGGGCCCGCAGCTCCTCATTGGAGCGAGGCAGTTGCTGGCCCAGCGCGGCAAAGGACTTGGTGAGCATGCGCGTCAGATCGGCGGCGCGCTCGGATTCGCTGTGGAAGGTTGCGTAGTACTGGGCGGTGACGCTGGTGAAGGCATCCAGCCCTCCGAACATGTCGGCCAGGCTGCTGGCCATGTCGGCCCCTGCCAGGCTGTTGGCGTAGAGCGTGTCGCCCATGCCGTCAAAAATGCCGTTGACGGTGGTCAGGCTGGTGGCCAGGCGCGTGAGGGTGTCTATCGCTTCCTCGCCCGCCCGTGCGTATTCGCTGGCAGCGTACCGGGTGGTGGTGACCATGTCCTGGACTTCGCGATATGCCCAGTTGCCACCTTCGGCGCCGCTTCCGTCACTCTCGCCCACCATGCGCGTGATCGCAGTGGTGGTGCTCTCCCAGGTGCCCAGCACCTGTTGTGCCAGCTCGTTGCTGCCCTTTGCCAGGGCATCCTGGAACGCTTGCTGGATGCCAGCCTCGTCCAGGCCGTTGGTGCTGAACTTGAGCGCAGTCGTGAAGCCCGCAATGCGGTCGGTCTGCAGCCCCAGCGCGTCGGCGAACAGACCCACCTGGATTTGCGTGGACTTGAAGGTGGCGGCGATCTGGCGCTCGACCTCCGGGTCCAGCTCGCCCGTCACCGTCTTGTCGCTGCGGAACCAGCCGCCCTTGTAGAACTGGTAGCTGTTGCCCTCAAAACCCGCGCTGCCGCCCAGCGTGCCCTCCACGCCCGTGTCTTTGAGCTTGCGGCCGAAGGCGCGGTTGATGAGGCCGCCCACCACGCCAGCGATGGGGCCAAAGAACGCGCTGGCGATGCCCGACAGAACGTTGACGGTGTTGCCGCCCGTGCTGTAGCCGTTGGAAATGGCCGAGCTGATGCCATACCCTGCCAGGCCACTGCCCAACATGCCCAGGCCCGAGCCGATGGACTGCCCCAGCGACGTGAGCTGCCCACCGGCAGGAACGTAGGCCGATGGGTTGTTGCCCATGATGGCCGCCGAGTTGGACAGGCCGATGCTCTGCCCAAAGCTGCTGCCCGCCAGCTTGGCGAACCCGGCTGTGATGCTGCTGGAAACGCCCGTAGTGAGCGCCGAGTAGGCCGACGACAGCAGGTTGGCAGAGCCCAACAGGCTGCTGCCCTGGGATGCGGCCGAAGAGCCACTGCCGGTGGCCCCCGCCAAAAAGCCTGCCAGAGGCTTCATGAAGGGGTCAAGCACGATGCGGAAGGCCGTGGTGCGCAGCATGCCCACCACGTATTCCTTGAGGGACTTGCCGCCCGCCATGGCCGCATTGGTCAGGCCCTGCTCGTACTGCTCGGTGACCCGCTTGAGCTCTTCGCGCAGATCGCGCACGTGGTCCAGTTCGGCGCGGGCCGTTGCGTTCGTGCGGGCCTGTGCAGCCGTGGCGCGGGCTCGGGCGGCCTGTTCGTCGCGGTCGGCCTGGGTGAAGCCCTGGTTGCGGTCGATGGCTTCGAGCTGGCGTTCCAGCTCCAGCTGGATGCGCAGGTACTCGACAGCGAGGGCGCGCTGTGAGGCCGTACCGGTCACCGTCTGGCGCTCCACCTCCAGCAGCTGCGTGGCTTCGCCCACGCCTCGGGCGTAGTCGGTGACCGCCTGGCGACCGGCATATACGGCCTGGGTGCGGGCCACCTCGGCCTGGGCGATTTCATCGGCGATCTGCTGCTGCACGGCGTACTGCGCCTGCATGACCTTCAGTTCGGCCTCACGCGCTGCCTTGATGCCGGGCTGCTTGGCGAGCAGCTTCTCCTGCTCTTGGGTCAACTGTTCGGCAGTGAGCTTGCCGTCCTTGAACTGCTTGTTCAGGCGCTCCCAGTCCTTGTAGAAGTCGCCAGACAGGCCGGCTAGCTCTGCCAGCAAAGACTTCTGCTGCTCCAGCTCACGGGCCGCAGAGCCAGCCGCGCCCTTGTCGGCCACGCGCTTCTTGTAGGCAGCGATTTGGCGCTCAATGTCGCGCTCTATTTCGAGCTGCTCTTTGCCTGCCGCCTTGCCCGCAGCCATACCCACATTGCGAATTCGGTTGATCTCCTCTTCCTGCTGCTGCTGCTTGGATTTGTTGGCGTTGACGATCTTCGCCCACTCAGCCTCATGCTCTACAGCTTTGGCACCCTGGGCTTGAGCTGCGGCGTTGTCGTTGGCCAGCGTGATCTTCTTTTCCAGCAAGCGGATCTGTTCCTTGAGATCGGCCGTCGCCTGGCCCTCCTTAAAGCCAGGACGGGCATTGCGCTCTTCCTGGCGGGCCAGGTTCTCCCGGAGCTGGGCGAGATTCTGCTGGTCGGTGTTTGCACGGCCCACTCCCAGCATCCAGTCCCAGGCTCCCTTGGCCGCACTTGCAACGCCCATCCATGCGCGCTCGATGTAGCCGAGGTTGGCAACCATTTCATTCTTTCGGGCTTCCATCGCGGCCATGTAGGCCTGTTGCGCGGCGGCCCCGGCTTCTTCTTTTCGGCCCTGTTCTTCCAGAGCGCGAATGTGCTCGTAGACGGCGACTGTCAGATGGTGGTACTGCTCATTGAGCTTGAGGCTCGCCTGCAGGGGTGCCTTGCCCAGTTGCTCCAGGTGGTCCACCGTGGCTTTGACCGGCTGGCCGACGTACTTCTCCAGCCCCATGGCCGTCTGGGTGAACTGCTGCAGGTTCTCGCGCGCCACCGCACCGCTACCCGCCATTTGGGTCAGCGCAGCGGCGGCAGCGCCCTGCGTACCCGTGACCTCGCTGATCGCTCGCGCCATGTCGGTGAGCTGGCCCACCGTGGTGCCTGCGGCGTTGCCGCTCATCACAATGGATGCGCGGTAGCCATCGGCCTCCTGGGAGCCTTGGTAGTACGCCAGTGCGAGCACGCCTGCGGCGGCGGCGGCAAGCGTGAGCGGGTTGACAAGGCCGAACACGTAGCCGGTCAGGGCTTTGGCGGCGGGAATGGCTCCGCCGAACATGTCTTTGAGCTGGCCGCCCTGCTGCAGGAACACCGTGAGCGGCGCCTGGCCGCCCTGGATGCTCGTGACGATGTCAGTGAACTGTGCGGGCACGCCGCGCAGCGCGGCAGCGGTTTGCCGGGCGGAGATGGTGGTTTGGCCCAGCGCCGCCTGGGCGATTCCCCCCGCTTTCGCGGCCTGTTGGCTGGCACTGTCTGCGGCGGTGCCGAAGGCCTTGGCGGCGGGTATGCCACTGTTCAGCGCGGTCTTGACGGCGTCGCCCTGGCGGGCTACACCGGCTAGCCCGGTCTGCGCCGCCTGGAAATTGGCGGCCGCGCCGGACAGCGGCTGCGGAATGGCCCCCAGCGCCACCGCCGCCTGGCGCCCCGAGAAGGTGAGCTTGTCGATGGCGGCAGCGGCTGTGCTTCCGTTGCTGGCGGCCTGGCCCAGGCTGTCCAGCTTGCCCACAATGGACTGAACGCCCTGGGCCGCGCCGGAGGCACTGCCAGAAACCTGTGCTGCGAAAGCCTGCGCTGTCTGGCCCGCCTTGGTGAACTCGGCGGTGTACTGTGTGGAGTCCACATGCAGTTTGACACCCACCTTGAATTCATTGGACATGCGCCGCTTTCCTTCTTTTGCCGCTTACCGTTGGTTGAGAAACTTGCGTGCCTCGGCTTCGAGTACGCGAACCATCCAGAACACATTGCGCCGGTGCTTGGGCTTCACATTCAGCATGTGCATGACCGACTGCATGGCTGTGGCGTCTATGCCGTCGTAATGCACCAGGCCAACGCCGATGAGTACGCGCCAGTTGCGGTCACAGGCGGTGAACACCTCCCAAGCCCGCCACAACTCGGGCGGCAACTCAAAGTCACCTTCCTGGCTGGCGCATTCGGCCCGGGCGACCTGGTTCGCCTCCATGGCCTTGTCGGGGTCGGCTCCAAGCTGCTGCCACTGGGCGCGCAGATCGGCGTCTTCTTCCTCAGTATTGGCCTCGCCGCCCCCCGCGCTCAGATAGTGGTGGCGGACGGCGGCTCGGAGTTTTTTGCGACTTCTGCCGCCTCGCGCGCCTTGCGGCCGTTCTCAAAGTACGCCTCCACCAGAGCCGCTTCGAACCCGTCCCAGTCTTCTACCAACTCCGCGCGCTGCTGCTCGGTGTAAGGTACCGCGCTACCGGCCTTGTCCTTGAGCTCCCAGTCCACCAGCAGGCGGTCCAGGAACTCCTTGTCGGTGATCTTCTTGGCGGTCAGATCGGCTTCGAGCTGCTTGCGCTCGCTGGTCTTGAGGCGCTTGAAGCGGGCCTTGAAATGAACGATTTCCGGTTTGCCCAGGTCGCCCACCAGGGTGAGGCGGGCGGCGGCCCAAAAAGCGACGGATGCGAGAACGACGGACATGGGTGTGATCCTTGTTGAAATGCTGTTGCAGGGGGTAAAAGAAGCAGGCGCGATCAGGTCGCTCAGACGGTGATGGACCACTCGTCGTTGCCCGCATCGCTCGGGATGAAGCGCAGAGGCACGGTGATCATCTGGATACCGTCTTGCTCACCGAACGTGGGCTTGCCGATCTGTGCGAGCGGCGCCGCAATGGAGATCGTGTTGACGGCGGCCTGGCCGTGTTTGAGCAGCAGAGGCACCTTGGCACTCGTGCGGGCCATCTCGATCCAGTTCTTGGTGGCCACGGACGTGTTGCGGAAAGTCACCGTGCCGGTGGAGACGCGGCCGGTGATTTCGGTTGTGTCCACGCCCATCAGGTCTTGCTTGACCACCTGGTTGCCGAAGTCGAACTGGAAGCTGCTGGCCGCTGCGTTGTAGCCGTCCAGGCTCAAAGTGGTATTGAGCTTGTTCACGCCCAACGGCCGCAGGAACTTCACATAGCTCACAGCAGGCATGGAGCCGACGTCTTCCACCGGGTAGAACGCGCCGGTGAACTCAAACTGCCACTTCGGGATTTGCTTGGCGTCCACCATGGATTTGGCGTTGGCGCGGGCCCCTGCCATCTTGTAGAGCAGCTTGTCCACCACGGCATAGATGGTCACGCTCTCCATGCCATCGGTGACAGGTGCGAAGACAGTCCCAGCGTCGGGATCTGGCGCGGGGGTGTTGGTCACGCTGGCGGCGCTGGCGCGCAACAGCGTGGCCCAGCCCGGCAGGTCGCCCACGGTGCCCACACCTGCAAAGCCCACGCTGAACGCGATCTTGCGGTACAGGGTGACCAGCGTCGTTTCGGATGCGCCGAAGTACGGGCGGATCACGCCCTGGTCCACCTCGTCGCCCTCGATGGGAGTCAGGGTGACATCGGACACCTCGATGGCGTCTGCGGCCACGGGCACGACGATGGTGCCCACGGTGGCTTCAATGGCCACCAGAACGGCCATCTTCTTGATGAATTTTGGGTCGCTCATTTGCGCTCCTTGGTGGTTTCAGGTTGGGTTTGTTCGACCTGCACGCGGCGGCCGTTCGTCATGCGGTACAGGCCGCCGTGGCCGTGGTACCGGTCCGGCGCGCTCTTGGCGGCCGGGGCGGGCTGAACCACGGCAATGGCTCCGGTGTCTGCGGCGGCGCTGGCCGTCGGTGCGGCCGCTTCTTCGGCCGTGGTGTTGGTTGATTTGCCATTGGCTTTGCTCACGGATTGCTCCTGTAGTACGTGGTCAAGGAAAACTCGTCGCTCCACCAGAGGTGGCCGTCGCCCTGGAACTGCACCAGCTCGCCGCCCGCAAACGTGACGGGCTCGCCGGTATCGGCATCGGGCACCCAGCCCACCAGCGCTGCGCGCACCTGGGCGCGCACGGCCTCCAGCTCCAGCAGCACGTCCAGGCCCTGGGCGCTGCGGGCGGTGTCCAGCACGATCAGCACGCCGAACAGCACGCCAATGAGCTGATCCACGGTGCCGGTATGGGGCAATTCATGGCCCCGGTCGGCCAGCGGTATGAGGTACAGCGCGGGGGCCGCGACCATGCCGCGCATGGCGGCGTCCAGGCTGGTGGCGCCGTCGATCTCGCGCATGCCGGAAACCTGCGCCTTGAGTCGGTCGAGAACGTCTTGCACCCACATGGCCGGTTACCGGAAGGCCCGCAGCTCATGGCGCGAGAACACGGGCGGCGCAGCGTCAAAGCGCACGTCGGTGCTGGTGGCGTTGGCGGGGGCCTCAGGGTCGTTGGCGCCCAGGCTCAGCTTGCCCGCAGCCACGCGGTCGAGCATCTTCAAGGCGTCGCGGTAGTCGCGGGCTACCGGGTCTTTGGCCTCATCCGTCACGCGGCGGCCGTTGAGCAGGTAGCGCGAAATGGAGCGTGCCCAAGCCGTCAGCAGGCTTTTGCCGGTGGACGTGGGGGGCAGGTTCAGGGGCAGTGTGTAGCCGCGTTGCGCAAGGTGGCCGTCGATCACGGCACCGGCCTCAGCCACGGCGTCTTGCACGCGCTGCAGGGCTGCGTCGGCGGCAGCGAGCTGCGGGGCCGTCCAGGCCGAGCGGTCTGCGCCGCGCAGCGTGGCGTCCATCAAGGCGAAGTCCACCACAGGCGTGGCATCGCTGCTGGCCGCGAGAGCGATCTCCCGGGCGCCTGGGCGTTCGGCCAGTTCGGCGGTGGTGATGTAGGGCATGGTGGGGAAGAAATCAAAATGCCGGGGCTAATCCAAAACCCTTCCCGTTATCCAGCCCCGGCTTGAGGTTGGCGGTGGAGTTCTCCCTGAGCTCCCTGCGCGCATGGAGAACGACGCGCGCAGATCAAAGCCCTTCGCTGGGGTGGTATCAGGTCCCTGTTTCGCTGCCATCGGCGCCGTCGCGGGCGGCAAGTTCGCCCACCTGCTCTTCGGGCACTTCCATGAGCTGGGCGACCAGCATGGGTTCGCGGTCGATCTGCTCGAACTGCTCGCGGGTCAGCTCTTGCACCGGCACAAAGGTGGTGCCGTGCCATTCGCGTCCCGCGCGGCGGAAGCCGTCGCGCTTGGTGATGACCTGCAGCACCTGGCGCATGCCGGGGGCGGGATCGCCGGGCAAAGCGGTCTGGACGGTTTTGGCGGCTACGGCTGCAGCGGTCTTGTTTCGGTTGGCGGTTGCCATGGGCGTTGCTCCTAAGTGGGTTGGGCCGGGGGGCGATCAGGCGGTGAGCCAGGGGCAGACGACAACCTTGGAGAGGTTGCGCATCACGTTGCTGGCACCGTTTGCCAGGCGCTCGGCCTGCACCACTTCCAGCGCTACCTGCTCCAGGGCGGGAGGCACCCACAGTTCGGCGCTGCGGATGACCAGTGGCTTGCCGTTGTCGCCCATGAAGGACTGATGGGCGGCGCGTGCATCGGCATAGCTGTCCACGTCCAGCGTCTGCTTGCTGGCATAGGCGAGCTGCCACAGGCCCAGGCCCGCGTTACCGCGCCCGTCTGCACCCCAAACGAATTCGTTGCGGCTGAAGACGTTGTCGTCGCTCAGGCTGGTCTTGGCCTGGAAGCCGTAGTCGCGGCGCTTCTGGTAAATGATGGGCTTGATGACCTTGGTGTTGTCCACCAGGAACCAGGCCGCGCCGCTGCCGCCCTGGAAGTTGCTCACGCTGGTCTGGTTACCAGGGGCGCCCACCGGGTGGTCGGTGTCGAAGAAGTACTGGCCGTCGTAGCAAGGCGTGGTGAAGCCCGCGTTGAGCATGGCGAACACCAGCTCGTCGGGGTGCAGCGCGGCGTCTTGCCCCAGCTGCTCGATGACGGGTTTGTAGACGCCGTATTGGTCGTCCTCGATCTCGTCCCGGCCCACCGATACGGTGTTTTCAAAGGTCTTGTTCTTGATGGCGTAGTCGTGCGCGACCAGGTTCTGGTACTGGCGCTCGCCGATCCATTCGCGGAACTTGGTGATTTTGCCCAGCCAGCCGTACTTTTGCTCGCTGGTGGTGCTGGGCACCAGGGTGGCGATCTGCGACCACATGGGGGCAGCGCTGGCCAGGCCACCGGCGAAGGCGGCGCTGAACGACTGGTTGAGGATGGCGAGGTTGCCGTGATTGATGATCATGATGGGTTGAAACTCCGTTGCAGTTGGAATCAGCGGAAATCGACCCAGACGCCATCGGCATCCACGTCGAACACCTTGCCCGCCACGCTGCGGGTGTTGGTGCCGTTGGTTTTGGCGACCGTCTGGTCGTCCACGATGTAGCAGTCGCTGCCCACGTCGGTCAGCGCGATGGCGTCGGCCGATGCCGAGTTGGCAAAACGGTGCGGGCCCTTGCGGCAGCGCACACGGATGGCGCCCGCAATGCCCGCGCTGTTGTCGGCACGGCGCTCGGCAACGCCAACGGCTTTGAGCGTGGTTGCGGTGGCGCCAGGCACGGCGTAGCCACCGGCATTGATGCAGACGATGGAGCCGCCCCAGATGCGGGTGGTGGCGGCCACAGGCGGCTCGACCTGGTTGCCGTCGCGGCGCGACGTGTTGCGGTCTTGGGTGAGTGCAGTCATGGGACTTCGATCTCCGGTGGGTGATGGGATGGGCTGCGATCAGGCGGCGGCGCCTGTGGCCATGGCAGTGCCCGCCTTGCGGTAGGCCTCGGGCGTGATGCCCATGGAGTTGCACACGGCCAGCTCGTCGGCGCTGAGCTGCTGGTCGCCACTGGCGGTGGCAGTGGGCGCCTTGCCACCCGTCTGCGTGCCCGCCAGGGCCGGGATGGGCTTGGACGCTCCGATGAAGGCCGTAAGGGCCGCAATGTCCTTCTTGCCCATGTCGCGAGCCCAGGTTTCCAGTGTGGGCAGCAGACGGCCATCAGCCAACGCAGGCTTGATCAGCGCATCGACGTCGGTTTCGACCTGGCGCGATGTGAGCGCAGCAATCTGGCCCTGCATGGCAGTGACCGTTTCGATGGGCACCCACTTGGTTGGGTCAGGTGCACCTGGCTGGGATTGCGCCAGGCTGGCGCAGGCGGCCGTGGCCACCTCGGGCGTGGCATCAGCCGGGAGCTTGAGCGCGGTGCAGACGGCCGTGGCCACGTTAGCGCGGGCCTGCAGGGGCTGCAGCGGACCGAGGGCGGTGAGCGCTGCAATGGCGGCGGGCTCGGTGGTGGTTTCAGGCAGGCCAAGGGCGGCCAGCAAGGCTTTGAGCAAGGGGTTCACGGAAGGCTCCTGTCGTGGAGGGTTGGAGGGAAGGAAAGCGGCGGTCGCGGCGGCTACCAGGGAGAGTGGCTCCATGCCGCTGATGCCCGGGTCGTTGGTGAGCGCTCCCATGTGCACGGCGAGCACCGTGCCGGTGATTTCGTCGTACTCAAAGACGGGGGAGAAGTAGAGGTACTCGCCCGCCTTGATGTAGTCGCGGGCGCGGGCTGTCAGCTCGGCCACGGCGTACAAACCCTGGCCGTCAACCCAGCGCAGATCACGAATCCAGCCCGCTGCGGGTGCGGGCTGGCCGTTCTGTTCCTTCTTGAGGGTCTGGTGCTCGTAGTCGATGACCGGGGGCTTGCCCCGGGTCTTGAATCGCTCGATGACGTGTTGCGCGCTGGCGGCGTCGATGCGCCAGGCGCCGGGCTTCAGCTCGCGCCCATCGTTGGGCTTGAAGGTGCCCGCTGGGGTGAGCTGCAGCATGACCGTGCCGCCCGTCGTTTGCGCGGTCTTGGCAGGCACGCCGAATGTGCAGGCGGCGATGGCCAGGGCGGCGGCGCCTGCGCTGCAGATGGCGATGCGGGTGCTACGGGAGGCGGTGCGTTGATGCATGCCGCGACTGTCGCGCCGCAAGCCATGCTGCGCTAAATCGAGTGCTCCATAGATTCGCAGTAAAGAAAAAGCCCCGCGCGCGCGAGGCGGGCGAGGCTCAGCACTGTGTTGATGGCGCTAGTGCGCTTCAGTCCTCTAGCTGTAACTGACCTTGCCGTAACAGCATCTGTTGCTTGCGCCATTCCGATTCGATCTGCCTGACGCGCGACTCTGTCAGACCTGTTGCATCGGCTACCTGTTTGTAACTCAGCCTTTGCCCCAGCAAGTCAATCACTCTTCGCGCACGGGCGCTACTCATTACATCCGCCCCCACTGGTATGTAGGGCTGCGATCCGCCGAGGTCCTGAGCGATGCCCAACGTGAGCGCCACAGCCAGGCGCGCCAAGTCATTGGCCTGCCCAGCTCCTGGCGCTGAGAGCAATGTGATGAAGTGGCTGGTGGCGAGGTCGCGCCATGTTGCGGGCCAACCGGGCGGAATAAGCTCTTCCAGCGGAGCCAGCTGCTCTTGAGTCAGCTGATTCAAGTCCATTCTCTCGAACGTTTCAACCATGCTCACCTCCACGTAGTTGCCAAGCCTTCAGCGCCTCAATCAAGGTATCCAGCTGGGCCGCATTGGCGAACGCCAGCGCACTCACATGCACCGTACGGGCCACCCAGGCGTTGAGGGCTTTCGGGCTGGTGTCATGGACCAGGCCGTCGCGGTGCAGCTGGTGCCACAGCGCCCACACCTTGCGCTCGCGGGGGCTGGCTGCGGCCTTGGCCTGGGCAAACGTGCGGCCGGGCGAGCGGCGGCGCAACGGCGTGGCCACGCCCGAACGCTCGGCCAGGTTTTGCATGTGGTCGCGCACGGCTTGGCGCTCCTTGTCCGTCAGGTCCTTGCTGCTGGTCTTTTGGGTCAAGTTCTTGAGCAGCGCGCGGTAGTCATCGTCCGTGAGCTGCAGCTTGGACTTGAGGACGTGGATGGCGGCGGTGTGGTTGCTCATGACAGCGCCCCGCACTTGCGCGAATACTCCATGAACGCCAAGACTTTTACCTTTTTTCGATCAACAGCATCAACATCCAGCGGCAGCACCGGTACTCCTGCCTCTTCGAGCATCTCGGCAACCGCGATCAAATCGCTAAGCTCCTGGCGGATGCGTTGTGTGTTGGACAGCTCTTGACCTGGCTGCACTTCGTCGCAGCCAAACCGCATGGCTTTGGTCGCCCGTTGCGCAACTTCAACGGCCTCTTCGGCAAGGCACGCCAGGAGGTATTCGGTGCGGTTCACTTCGCGCCCCCCAACACCAGCGGCCCAAGCCACCAGTTCCACAACCCCAGCAGGCTGCACAGCAAAAAGACCCAGTGCTGCACATGCAGGGGCCACTGACGCTGCCAGGCGCTCACGGTGAGCCAGCCAAGGTTGCTGACCAGGAACGCGCCGAACCCCCAGCCGGGGTATGCGGGCATGGCGAGCAACAGGGTTCCGGCAACACCGAACAGCGCAGCCAGGCAAGAGAGGATGAGTGCCGGGATTTTCATGATTAAGCGTTTGTGGGTTCTGGAGACCTTGGAGCCCTTCAGGCCCCAATCCCCCACGATTTCAGTTTGGGACGATTTGGGAGGGGTTTCTGGCCTTTGGCGGGCGATTCGCGCTAGCGATCAGGACTGCACCTCGCCGCCCAGCGCATCAAGCACATCCGGGATCAACTTCCCCAGCTCGCCCGTGGCGATCGCCACATCGGCATCAAAGCCTCCGTCGTCGGCCTTGGTGCCTTCAAAGACCGTGTCCAGAAGCCGCACCTTGCGAATTTGCAGGTTGTCAGTCAGCACGAACGACACGCGGTCGTCCCAAGTCAACGCCAGACGCGTTGGCAGTTTTCCCGCATCAATGTGGGCCTGCACCTCTTCGATGTCCAGCGGGTGGCGGGCATATCGCACCACTGCCTTTTCCTCTCCCGCACTTTTAAGCTCGCATTCGCGGTCTACGGTAAAGCCCGTTGGCGGTTCTTGCTCCTTGAGCCAGTGGGCCATCGCAGCCTGTGGGCTGGTCTGGGTGTCGAGCATGGACACCGACAAGCCGGGTAGCGCCTCGACCAGGTGCGTGACCACCTCGTCGGCTCGGCCTTGGCTGGACGTGTCCAGCACCAGCAGGCGCGATGCCGGGGAGATCCACACCCACATGTGCGCCTGCTTTGTCAGCGCCATGGGCAGCAGGTCAAGCCGCGCCTCATCCTTCAGCTCCTTGCTCTCCTTCTTGCCAGGCTTGCGGCCTGTTTCCTTTTCAACGCGCTCGGCCTTCTCCTTGACCTTGCGGCTCAGCGCGGAGCCGGGGAGCACTTTGGATTCGGTCATGAAGCGCAATATCCACTGCCCGGCAACACCCTCGGCAAATGCACCATGAGCCTCTCCGCGAGGAGGAATCCAACCAACCGACTTCTCTTGCGTTGGGCCACACTCAGCGAAAGGAGTCTTCACCAGCGCCTGCTCGACCTGGTCAAGAGTTGCGGACCACTGAGGGGCGATGCGGTAGATGATGAGGTTTGCGAACATGTCTTGCTCCTAGTGAAATAGAACCGGTGTTGTCGGACACCGGAAACCGGGTATCGCTGCGCTAGCCCCTTGCGGGGAGGAGGTCTCGTGGTGGCGGGAATGGCACCAGCACGGCAGCACTCAATACCTGCGGCAGTTGCGGCCCTGTGGAAAGACCGTGGCACACACCGCTTGCCACACCGGCCTGGCGCGCCCCAAAGCGGCCGGTTGCGCGTGGCGAATCAATCCTCGTCGTCCGTCAGGTCGGCTCCAACGTCTGGCGTCACGGTGAATGGCAGCGTGCCCAGTTCAATTAGCGAGGCTTCCACCCCGAGCTTGAAAAACAGCGCCTCTCGCTTGGACATGGGCATACCGTCGTTGTCGTCGCCGACCTTGAGCAGAGTCCCTTCCTTGGACCCCGCCTGGACATCGCGCAGATTGCTGACCTTCTTGGCGTGCCAGGCGCGAAGGAACTCTACGAATTCGAGCATCTCGGTGCTTTGGGGGGCCTGAAACTCCAACGCCACACGGGCCAGCCCCAGCGCCAGCGCATCTATTTCCTTGCCCGTGAGATGCCCGCCTACCGGGTGCACGCTCAAGTACTCACGCAAGGCACTGGCGGCATCGCCATCGGCATCAGCGCGAGATGCATGGTGCGCAAGCAGCCCCGCCGCCGAACGCAGCAATGCCCGCATCTGTGAGCTACCGCCAACGTCACCGCCATCCGCCACATGCAACAGCCACTCGGCACACCGCTTGGCTTCGCGGGCATCTTCAAGCGCATCCAATGGGCGAGGGAAGCCAAACGCGGCCACCCGTGCCACCACGTTGTTGGCCGCGTGGTGCCAGCTGCGCATCTGCTCGCTGCGCAGCTTGTTCCATTCGGGCGATGCAATGCCCGTGACGCGGTGCAGCTCCTTCGCAAATGCGGTGTACGCGCATTCGCCCAGGTGGCTCATCGTTTCTGGCGTGCTCATGCCGCACTGCCTTGCTGCACAGGCTGGTGCTGATTGCAAACGGCCTGAACGGTGGTGCCAAAGCCGCCCTTGTTGCAGCGCCATGGATAGACGTCGTTGTAGGCGCCGGTCCGTGTAGCTTGCTCCCCATGGGCGCAGTTGCGGCAGCAGGGGCGCTGCATGGCGGTCTGGTAGCCCATGGCCACCTTAGCGCGGTCGATGGGAGTGGTACGCATCACGCACCCTCCGCCTGGGCTTCTTTAATGGCCGCGTTGATCAGGTTGTTCACGGCCTTCTCCACGGTGCTGTCCACGCTCTTGATCAAGGGCTGGTCACCGTCGCCCTCCACCGTCACGCCCAGGCGCTTGCGCAGGCCGGGCTCCAACTGGGCCAGCACGCTGGCCACGGGCTTTTCTGTGGTCTTGATGAGCAGCTCGACCTGGTCAGGCGAGATCTCGCCTGCCTCGGCCATGCGCTTGATGCGTATGCAGACCTTGGCGTCGTCCTCCCAGGTCAGGGAACCAGACGAAGCCTGCATACCGAACTTGATCCCGTCCACCACATAGCTGCGCGGCTTGGTGAACAGATCCTGGTTGGCCTTGATCAGCTCGGCCAGCTCGGCGTGCTCCTTGGCGATCTGGCGCGACACCCGCTTGATATCGGACATGGCGCCGTTCTTGACGGTGTCGATGTTCGCCTGCAGGGTGATCATCAGTGCGGACAGCTTGTCGCGCGCTTCGCTCAGGGTGGCTGCGCGTTTCTGGATTTCTTGGAGAGTTGCCATGGTTTGCTCCGGTCAGTGGATGTGAGTTGCGCCTGCGGTCATAGGCGTAGTGGTGTTTTCGATGAGGTCCGCCACTTGGCGGGCGGTAGCTGCGGCCGAGCGAGCGCAGCAGGGGTGGCATACGGCCACAGACACATAAGCGCTGATCAGCGCCTCCAGTGCCACTCGGTGCGTCCGCTGCTCGCTGACGATCTCGACTAAGCGGTGAGCCAAGGCTGTCACTTCGGAAAGGTGCTGAGTGCGGTTATCTGGCATGGCCATGCTCCCCGTCAGCAGCGGTAGCCCACGCTCTGGCAGGCGCGGAAGTCCAGGGCACCAGGGCGCAGCGCCGGGCCGCGTGCGGGCACGTAGGTGCCAGACATCACATCGACCCGGCGCGGGCCAGCTACGGGCAGCGCAGGTTCTTGCTGGCGGGGGGATTTTTCTGCGACTGTTCGCACGGGCGTTGCCCGAGCGCTGGCGCGCAGAAACCAAGCCTTGTCGCCAGCGGCGTCCCACGTGAAGTCGAGCCAGCCCAGGTCTACAAGATTGCCCAGGCGCTTGAGCAGTTGGGTGCGGCTCATGTCCTGGAAGTGGGCGCGCAGAGCGGCAGCAGTGCTGGTGCCGTGCTCCTTGAGGTGATTGATGAGCGCAACGCTTTCTGGGCTCATGGTGGATTTGCGGGTCATTGGGCGGTGCCTTTCTTGCGTTCGATTTCGGCGCGCATAGCGCGAACCATGGGGGACACCCCAGCAGGTGCCGGTGCGGCCGGTACTGGGCGTGGTGCGGCGGTGGGCGCAGGCTGCTGCACCAGGTCGGCCACGCTCTTGGGGCCGTTGACGGTGGCGGCGCGGGGGCCGGTGCGCAGGTCTTGCTCGCGCTGCTGCTCGGCCTGGCCTTCATGCCTGTCGGCCATGCCTGCCAGAATGGCGAACAAGTAGCCGTGGCCCTTCATGGGCAGCTCCAGGCGCTGGGCGTCGCGGGCGGAAAGCATCTGATCGATGGCCATGGCCCAGGCCGTGCGCGGTGCAGGCCAATCGCGGCCCTTCCAGCTGATGGCCTCGCGCTCCAGATCGGGCAACAGTTGCAGGATCAGCTTGATTTTTTTGGCCGCCGTCAGCCGCTGCTTGGGCGGTGTGAACAAGGCCAGGTACTGCAGCACACGGCCACCCAGCGGGATGCTGACAGCCGCCAGGCGGGCCAGGGCGCGCTGGTCGCCTTCGTGAGCAAACAGCACCGCAAGGTCAAGCTCGGTACCGCAGACGGGGCAGGACAGATCAGCGCTCACAGCGGCCAGCCTTTCGCTTGCAGTACCCCAGCGGCGAAGCCGATCAGCCCCGCTACAGCCAGGCACGCGGCAATGTCCAGCACCAGACGCTGCCAGCCAGCCAGGCGCTTGCGGCGGTGCGGACCGCCATCGATGGCGCCAGGCGCGAAGTAGTAGCCGCCAGGCGGAAGCGTCTCCGTGTCATGGTGGCAAGTGCAGCCCTGGTCTGTGCGGCCGTGGCATACACCCAGCTCGTGGCAGGAGCGGCTGGTGCGGCTCATGCGGCCCCCTTGCGCGAGCAGCGCAGCAGCACAGTGGAGAGGCGACGCACGTCGATCTTGGCGGCATCAGGAAACAGGCCAGCAGCGCGCAAAGCAGCAGCTGCGCCGTGCTGATAGAAACCCACGTGCACGCCCTGGCTAGCGTCGGTCATGGTGATGGTGATGTGGTAGCTGTGCATGGCTCAGCAGCTCCCAATGACCTGGGCGTCCACCTGGGGCCAGCCTGCGCGGGTGGCGGCATTCATTGCGCGGCAGACCAGGTTGTTGACCACAAGGGGATAGCACTCGCTGCGGGCGTCCGTGGGCTTGCCGCCGCGTGGGATGTGCACCAGTCGGGCGCGGATGGCGTCGGCTGCGTCAGGGGCGAAAACGTCCTCATACTTGAGGTCAAACCGGGCGAACTTGTGGCGCAGGTAGCTCTCCAGCTCCCCGTCCAGCGGCTCCAGCTCCACCACCTCGCAGCGCTGGGCGACTTCCCGCACGTCCGCGTTCTGGCTGCCCAGCCGGTCGCGCAGCTCGGGCTGGCCGATCAGAGCCACGCCGATCAGACGCTGCATGCCGTCCTTGAGCTCAATGAAGCGCTTGAGGTGCTTGAGCGTGGCGCTGGGCAGGCAGTGCGCCTCCTCAATCACCAGCAGGTGGCGACGGCCTGCGCGGCGGCTGGCCTTGAGAAGGTCGTGCACCTGGCGGAAGCGTGCCTCGGGGCTGCTCTTGACCTTGAGCTGAGGGTCGAGGGCAGCAGCGATGGCCTCGGCGATGTGGCTGGACTTGAGCGTCTTGCCCTTCTGGTCGCTGGCCTCCATGGCCAGCACGTAGGGGCGAATGATCACGATGTCGCGCTTGTCGGCCTTGATACGCTCTTCCAGGTCTTCGGCCAGCGTGGTCTTGCCTGCGCCGCTCTCGCCGACCACGGCCACAAAGCCGTGGTGCTGGGCGCAATCGGTGAGCGTGGCGCGCACGTAGCGCACGCTGGATGTCTGGTGCACGTCGTCAGGGCTCTGCACATCGTCTTGAAATGGGTTGCGGGGCAGGTTGAAGTGTTTGCGGGCTTCAGGGCTCAGCGCGGTGTTTTGCAGTAGCATGGTTTCCTCCTCGGGGGTTTCGGTTGGTTTCGGGACTTCAGGGGCGGCCCCGTCGAGGTACGAACTCGCCGGGGCCAACTTATTTGCGGGCGTGAAAAGCGCCAGCAGTTGGGCAGGGGTAGCGCCGTGCTTGCGCAGGCACTGCTCCAGGGATTTGCGGGCCTGGGTTTCGCCACGGGCGGGCCACACACCGTGAACAACCAGGCGGCTCAACGCTGAGCGGCTCATGCCGCTGTCGCGCCGCACCTGTGCCTGGCTGATGCCCAGGGCGTCGAACACAGGGGCCAAGCTCATGACGCACCTCCAGCCACCACACGCAGGCCACTGCGCACAGTGAGACGGGCTTGCAGGTCCTGCAGCTCGTCTTCGGGGATGCCGTCTGGATACCAGGCGCGCACCTGGGCGCTGGTCTCGCGGTTCATCGTCACGCCCATCCGCCCCAGCTCGGCTGCGGCCTCAAAGGGGCTGAGTACGCGGGCTGGAGCTTTCTGTGTGGAGACAGTGGTCTGCAGATCTGTGCCACGGCGGGGCAGGAAGGTACGCTCGGGCGCCTGGTCGATGACTTTGCCGGGGTCGATGCGGCCACCGAAGGGCACGGCTTTGGCCTTGCGCTTGGCTTCGACCTCGGCGTCCGATTTGGCGTCGTAGGCGAAGCGATCTACCTCTTTGCGGTTGGCTTCGAGCTGGGTGTCTGCGGGCCGCTTCCAGTCTTCACCGATGACATTGGCGTCCGAGCGGAACCCGGCGTCGTCGCGCACCACCAGCGGGATGCTGTGCAGCACCTCATTGCCCTCGGCATCGGTATCCACCACCATCGCGGCTTCCAGCACCCAAGGGTTGAGCGTGATGTGCAGCTTTTCGCCCACCATCACGTTCGGAACACCACGCACATCAAATTCACGGCCCTTGTAGGAGACAGTCAGGAAGTCGGTCACCTTGCGGGTCTCGGGCGTCTCGGTAAGCAGGGCCTGGCAGATTTCGACAGGTGGCGCCACACGCAGCTGCTCGGCCGTGATGGCCATCCATGCGTCGTAGCGGGTTTTGCCGTGGCGGCTGTGCATCTTGGTGGCGTTGAACCACCGTGCCCAGCGCTGGGCTTGTGCGTTGAGTTCAGCCAGGTCGCGCACTGGGCGCAGACGCAGCCCGCTTTCAAAGCTGCGTTCGATCAGGTCGCGGGTCTTTTCGACTTGGCCGGTGGCGCGGGCGTTACCTGGGGCGTGGGCAATAGTCTTGACCTGCAGGCGCCGCGCCAGGTTAGTGAACAGGCCGCTGGTGTTGGCGCTGCCCATGTCCATCATCAGCAGAAAGGGCACGCCGTGGAACGGATCATCCTCGCGCTTTTGGATGGCGCTGATGAAGCAGTCAGCCAGGTTGGTGCCGCTCTCGGCGCCCATCACGTACTGGAGGTAGATGGCAGAGCTGGCGTGGTCGGTGATTTCGTAGGACCACACCCGGTCAGCCTCAATGCGTTTGAGGTTGGCAGGTTTGTTTTTGTAGAACTTGTCCCTCTCCATCACCTGCAGGCCGCTCTCGGCCTCAGTGCGGGCGTTCAGGTAGTACAGGACGCACAGGCTGGCATCGACCTGCCAGACGTGGTTGGGGTGCAGGCTCTTGAGCTCGACGGCAGGTGTGGGCCGGTTGAGCTGGTCGGGGTGCAGGTTGTAGTGGCGCAGCGCACGGGCAATAGCGCTGTCGCTGAGAGGGACCAGCTCGCCGGTGGCGGGGTCGGCGCGCTCAGCACGCACCTCGCCGTTGGCGCGCATCACTTCCACGGCCTGGCCGATGGACATCAGGCGCTTGTTGGACTTGCGGTGGCTGGTCATGAGCGCAGCACTGATGGCCACAGCTTCATCGCGGGTCAGCGACACATCGCCTGCATCGCTGCGCTTTTTGCGTTCTGGCTTCACGGTGATCTTTCCAAGATGGCGGTGCAAGGTGGCGGTGCTCATTCCCAGCTCGGCGCAGGCTGCCGCATAGATGGCCTGCTTGCCGCCGTGTGGAGCCGCCTGTGCGGCCTGGAGCACTTGCGCCAGACGGCCGACGATCACGGGGTTGAGCGACATGGGTTTGTGGTCTCCGCGCGCTTACTTGGCCCACTGAGCGACTTCGCCTGCCAGGGCTACGTCTGCTGCGTTGGACACATCAGGCAGGTTGAACTCCTCGCGCAGGATGCTGATCTCGGCCTGCAGCTGACCGACCAGCCCGGCCATGAACACATCCAGGTCCCTAACTTCCTGGCCGTTCTCCACGCTGAGCGCTGCCAGGGCGGCGCGTACACCGCCGCGAATGGCACCAAGGGCGTCATCTGCAATGGCTGTGGCCTCTTTCATCAGGTGCTGGCGCTGCTCATCGGGCGGGAGCTTTTCGATGCGCTTGACCTGGGCGCGCAGCTTGTCCATGGCGGTGTTCTTGTCTGCCAGTACCTTTTCGACGGCGCCCTTCTCCTCGCGCGCCTCGCGCAAGGCTGTACGCAATTCGCTGGCGCTCATCTTTTCGACGTCGTCCATCTCGGCCAGGTTTTCCAGCACATCGTCGTCGTGGGTGACCAGCTCCAGGAACGCGCTGGCGCTTTTGACTTGGGTACTCAAAAGTGCCAAATTGGCACTTTTTGCCGTTTTTGTTGCCGCTTGCATGAAGCGGTAGGCCGTACGGCGCGAAAACCCCAGCAGCTCCAAACGATCGTCAAACTCCCCGCGCTGAGTCAGTTCGCGGAGGACCAACAAGCGCTTGCCGGTTTCCAGAATGGCCTCGACGGTACGGCGCTGGTAGAAGCGAATCTCGTCTTCGAGGGCGCCCACTGTGACGGCTCCCTGGTATCCAATTTGCTGTGCTATGGCCACCGCGCCAGCGTTGGCTTCAATGCTCATCAAAGCCAACTGATTGGCAGCGTCCATGGTCTGGCCAATGGCGACGGTGTCGGCGATGACTTCTTTGCTTGCGGGAGCGGGTGTTGTGTTGCGTGCCATGAATGTCTCTTGCGCTTGAGTGGTTGGTTTGGGTGAAAGTGGTTAAGGGCTTTAGCGGCTGTAGCGCTCGACCTGGTCGGTCGGTACCGAATAGCGAGCACTGAGGTCGTCGAGTTGCTGTTTGGCTCGGTTCAGGTTGGTGCCCACCGTGACGGCGATGCGCACGAAAGACACCCCTAGGCGCCAGCGGTTGGTACCCGCCACCTGCTCGACGTAGCCAGTGGTCGCCAGGGCGGGTAGGTTCTGGCTGACCCAGCTGGGCGGCACGCTGAGGCCCTTTGCGATCTCACCGGGGGCGAGGCCCAGCACCTCGTGCCCGGCCAGCAGGCGGAAAAGGTCGCAGGTCTTACGTATGGGGCCCGCTAGGGCGTAGGTCTTTTCAGACATTTTCAAAACTCCAGTTCAGGGGTGGCGTACTGCGCCACGTTGTGGTGATGTGCGGCGACTTGCTGCAGGTGGTTGCGTAGGGCATCCAGGGTGGCGGCAGGGTCGGCTTTGCCGTCTGCCTGGTAGAAGTCGGTGAGCAACTGCAGCGCTTGGGCAAAGCCGGTGTTCAGCTCCACCAGTTCGGCAGGCTGTGCCTTGCGCCCGCTGGGTATGTCCACGAGCAGCTTGTCGTCTGTGGCGGCCATCCAGCGGGCCACCAACTTGATGCCGCAGGCATGCTCGTAGGCGGGCACCAGCACCAGGGGCATACGCCCATTGGCAATCCACTTGTAGAGCACCCAGTGGTCTTCCAGACCCATTCGCTCGGCGATGCGCTCCACACTCAGGTTGTGACGCTCCAACGCAAAGTCCTTGCAGCCCTTGAGGGCGTCGCGCAGCGTGGCTGGTTGCCACCGTTTCCAATTGCGGCGGGTCATTGGAAGTGCCCCCTGCTCGTGGTGCCCAGGCCGTCCAAACAAATGCTCGGTGAGGTGCTGGTGCGCACTTCTTGGCAGTGAGAAAGTTCATCCATCAACCGAATGGAGGACGGAATGGACACAGTAGATTTCGAGGAGCTGGCAGGCCGGTTGGAAGGCGTGAGCCGGGCCGTGCTGCACATCGCTGCTGCGCTGGAGATCAAGGGCCTCATTGATGGCCCCCAGTTGTCTCAGGCGTGGCGATCAGCTTTGCCGCTGCCGGGCTTTGAGGTGGCAGGCCGCACGCTGCAGGAACTTGCGCTTGCGCTGGACGGCGCACGTAACCGGCGCCAATCACCGGGCGCGTGATGTCGAAGCCAAAAAGGTCTCGGCGATTTGTTACATTGGGTGTAGAACGCACCACGTTGGACCTCACGCGGCCGCAAGCTGACGGGTACCAACGGCGCGGGAGATCTCGCCCTCTTTGAGGCCGAGCTGCACCGCAATGTTGTGGGCATCACCGCGCAGGCATTTGAGGCGCGGGTTGACCTCGTTGTCGGCCAAGATGGCAATGGCCATGTTGGGGCTGTAGCCGTTTTGTTTGGCCCAGCCCGAGATGGACCAGCCTTTGCGGGCGAACTCCTCGCGGACTTCAGCGCGGGTTTTGACCATGGTGGTTGGCGTCCTATTTGTTGTGCATCAGTTGGCGCTGCTGCATTGGTTTGTTTGTTGTTGTGTGAATTATGCGGCACGTTTGTTCCGCTTTGCAATAGATATTTAGGAATATTTGTGCCTTCCATTTCTGATCGATTGACAGAGGGGCGAAAGGCGCTAGGGCTAAGCCAGCAGGCACTGGCTGATCACGTCGGTATCTCCGCTCGGTCCCAGCGCAACTACGAGTCGGGTGAGCGGATTCCCGACGCTGACTACTTGGCAGCACTGGTGGGTCTCGGGATGGACGTCGTCTACATCCTTACCGGCCAGCACGCTGAGGGCGCTAGACCTGGACAGGTGCTATCTGCGGAAGAGGAAACGCTGCTGAGCTACTTCAGGGATGCATCAAAGGAGGTGCGGCGTGCAGCGCTCGGCGCTTTGCTCGGAGCCAGCATCCCGGCTGCAGGCCAGGCGCGTGGCAGTGGTCAGAACGTGGTCGGCGATAACGCAATTCAGATTGGCAGCGTGACCGGCAAAGCGCGTATCAAAAACAGATGAGGTGAACTTTGGGTGAGCTACCGAGGCAGCTTCTGGCGTGGATTGCCAAGTTGCTGCCGAAACAAAAAGTACAGGGAGATGGCGCGATTCAGGTGGGCAAGGTGGAGGGAGGAATGCAGGTGGTTCACCAGCACTTCTACCCCTCGCCTCCAGAAGCGCAGCCGGGGGGCAAAGTGGGCGCGGAGAGGGCGCAGTCAGCTACAGCGGCGCAGCGTGAATTGTTGACCTTGATGAAGCCACTCAACAAAGCCGCGCGCATCAAGGTGCTCGATTTCATGCGGCGGGAGTTCGACACCCCGATGGTCATTGAGTTGAAGCCAGATCAGGTGTACCGGGTTCGTAGGTATGTCGAAACTATCAACAGCCGCAGAAGGGAGAGGGCATGAGTGTTTGCGAGCCCTTGCGCCGTTTTCGGTGTATCCGATCCATCATCCGATTTTTTAGAGGGGAGTAATCAATGCAGCCGATTTTTGGGTTTTTGCTCTTTGGGGCCGCCACCCTGATTGCGTCAATTGTTGCGAGTAAGCGAGGCCGTTCCGGCATTCTTGTTTTCGTGCTCTGTGTAGTCGCTGGCTTCATCCTGGTAGTCGTCACAAACAATGCGGGCGGAGGCGCCGTCGGAGCTGCTTTTGCTGCATTCATCGCTCCCATCGCTGCATTGATCTGGGCCACGTCCACCCAGAGCAGTGAGCAGCTGGCTGTCACTACGGGAGAGCATGGCGATTTCAAGAAGTGCCCGTTCTGCGCAGAATCCATTCGCAAAGAGGCGGTGAAATGCAAGCACTGCGGTAGCACGCTGGAAAGCGCCGCTTAGGCGGATGCGTAACGTGCGGATCTTGCTCATTGCGTGCCTGCTCGCTGTGGCATTTGCGTCAGGGGCAAATGCCCGTATCCCACGGTCCAGCGCAGCAGTGGCCGAGTTCAAGCGCCAGAACGCATGCCCCATCAACAGCGCTACGCGCGGCCCATGCCCCGGCTATGAGGTGGACCATATCGTCCCGCTATGTGCTGGCGGGCTGGACACTCCAGCCAACATGCAGTGGCTTACGCGCCAGGCACATCGGGAAAAGACAAAAGTGGATGTGATGCGCTGTCGCCGGAGCTTCGGAAGAAGCCCCCAACCATGACCGAAAAACTCAACGCAGCCTAGGAGGCAAAGATGACTTACACCGAATGCTGGGATGAATATGAACGGCTTGATGTACTCGTACGTGAGCTGAGAAATCGCCTGCCAGCAAACCCGAACCAGATCCCTGAAGCTGACTTTGAGCGACTGTGGAAATTGATTGACGAGCGCGATGCGTTGATACCGATCATTAAGGATCAAAACCCAAGAAGTGCTCGGTGAAAAGTCTCAACCAATTAGACGGTGCGGGTGAGTAAAGTCACTGAGCGATGGGCTTACCGCAGAGTGCGTAACGAAACGCAGTATGCCCACCTCTTCAATCAAGTAGTGACTTTAGTACGTACGTCGCGCCACGGGAAACATTGAAGGTGGTGTTTGGATATGACAAGAAATATCGGTGCAAACGCAGCGGGCCGCGTTTTCAATATTTTTAACCGATTTCGGGGGGCTCGGAGCAAAGGTGGACGGGCGTCAGCCCTATGGTTGGAGGTCCTTGGCATCAGCCCGACAGGGAGCGAAGCGCGAGATTCGATCATCGTTGCACGGCACCTTGACGTGCTGATGCGAGAGCTGGACGTAATCTCGAAAACCTATGCAGCGATGGAACTCCCCGCCGATCTGTTAGAGCAGTATCAATTGAATATACATAACGCTCTACAGATCGACCTGCTGCCGCATTCAAAAGAAAACACAGTGCAATATTTGACTGAGGTAGTACTCCTCAGTTTGCGCTGGTGGTCAATCGTGATGCCCGATGATGACATTGCAGTAGTCGGAGAGGACATGGCAGCGCTTAGCGGTCATATCGACGCCCTTGAACAAGCACTTGCAAAGGACGGCATCCCCGCAGGCCTACGTGCATATGCCGAGCGGCTTTTAGAGGAGTTACGAGCGGCAATCGTCATGACTGCGATCGAAGGCGTCAAACCACTGCGCGAGGCTGTCAGAAAAGCTGTGAGCGACGCCCATTTTGAAGAGGATAGTATCAAAGCAGAGTTGGCAGGTGCGGAAGAACGTCCAGAGGTTTAGTCCGTTCTCGACAACATTGGGTCGGCCGTGAAGAAGGCTGCAGACATGGTTGGTGATGGAGAAAGGCTCGCCAAGAGCTATGGGTACTTTTTGGGTAAAGCCCAGGAGGTCGGCGAGTTGATTTCCAGCGCTATCAGCGCCTGAAGCTGTCGATGGGCAAGTAAGGCACGGACATGAGTGATGTTTGCCGCCCTTGCGTGAGACCGCAAAGGCCTTCTACTTGGCCACTGCAGACGCGGAGACCTCCATGCACGCAAAGCAGCTGCAACGCGTAGACGTGGTGAAGAAATGGAGAAATTCGTTCGACGCACTTGAGTCTGCGGTGATTGATGTTTCTGAATCTGTCAGATAGATGTTCGTCACGATAGGCGCCTTGGCTCGGCAACAAACAATGGCGCGCTCCATTTAGCGGGCCTCACGCGCGCGCGGCACAGTGCCGTGCATGGAAACCTACCGTATCGCAATAGCGGCCCTGGCGCTCTCGGCCACAGGTCTTGTCTACATCGCCCAGCGCGAGGGCTACAGCGAGCAGGCCTACCCTGACCCCGTCCACGGCGCCAAGGTGGCCACAGCGGGTTTCGGTACGACGGGCGCTGATATCAAGATGGGCAGTACTTTGCCGCCAGTGCGCGCGCTGGTGCGCCTGCGCGCTGATGCCAGCGAGAAGGAGCTGGCGCTCAAGCGCTGCATGGGTGAAGTAGCGCTCTTCCCGCGCGAGTGGGACGCCTTTGTTGGTCTGGCCTACAACACCGGTAGCACGCCGGTGTGCTTGAACAATGAGCGCAGCGGGCCCAGCACCATCGTGCGGCGCCTCCAGGCCGGGGACCATAAGGGCGCATGCGAGGCCATCCTGCTCTACGACCGCGCGGGCCCGGTCAACAAGCCACAAGACCGTTGCAGCCACCCAGATAACCGCACCTGCAGAGGCGTTTGGACAGACCGCCTGCGCCTGCACGCGATGTGCCTTGGGGAGCCGGTGCAATGAGTGCCCGGTTGATCACCTATGGCGTGCTGCTGTGCGCCGCCATCGTGGCCGTCAAGGCTTGGCAAGCCCACCTGGTGGCACAAGGCGATGCGCGCGGCGCTGCCCGCGTGCAGGCTGCTTGGGACACCCAGGAGAACGCGCGCAACGACGCTACGGCGCGTGACAACGCCACCAAGTTCCGTAATGCCGAAAGGACCGCGTATGAAGACGCAAAACGTGAGGCTGCGCGCCGCGCTCGCGATGCTGCCGCTGCTACTGCTGTGCGTGAGCTGCGCGCCCAAATTACCGAGCTCAACAGCCGCGCCAATCCCTACCCGCCAGGAGACGCCGGCATTGCCGCCTGCTCTCGCGAAGCCTCCACAGCCAGAGAGCTATTCGGAGAGAGCGCTGGCGCGTATCAAGAGCTGGCAGCGGAGGCTGATGGACTCCGAGACCAGGTGATTGGGCTCCAGGACTTCACACGCAGCGTGTGCCGCGCAAGTGAGAAAGCTGCAGACGCCTCAAGGGAGATGAGTAATGGTCTTTGAGGTAACGCTAGGCAATGTCATCACCCTGGTGGCGCTGGTGATCGCTGCCATGTGGGCACTCTTCAAGCTGGTGAACGTGCAGCAGGAACGAAGGCTGAATGACCGCTTCGACACGTTGACCAACGCGATGGAAGCCGTTGCGAAATCTCAGGAGCGCAATGCGGATGCCACAGCCCAACTTGAGCGCGATTTCCACAAACACCAGGTTGATCTGGCGAGGGACTACGTGCGGCGCGATGACTTCGTACGCCACATGGGCAGCTTGGAAACGCGCATCGACAACTTCGCGCTGCGGGTGGAACGCGCGCTCAATCAATTGATGGGGGGACGTTAATGATCGACATGGCAAAAACTCGCCGCGAGGACATGCGCTGGCATCTGCTCTCGGCGATCAATCTGAGCCGCCCGGCTGGGATCTACACCGAGCCGCTGCTTGCCATCGTGCGAGCGGTGTATCCAGACGCCACGCACCAAGAAGTACGTGTGAACCTTGACTACTTGGAAGAGCGCGAAATGGTGCGCATCAGCAAGGACCCCGTGGACCGCTGGACGGTCGATTTGACGCGCACTGGCATCGACTTCGTTGAATACAACATCGACGCGCAGCCCGGCGTGTCGCGGCCCAAGATTACGCAGGCGTAGCCATGGCACCACGAAGCAAGGTACACACGCTGCCGCCCGAGCTCAAAGAGTGGCTGGATACCGAGCTCGTGCGGCGCGGCTTTGGCGACTATGTGCAGCTTGCGGCTGATCTCAAGGCGCGCGGCGCAGATGTGTCCAAGTCCGCGCTGCAGCGCTATGGATCGCCCTTTGAGCGCAGCCTGGCGAAGGTGAAGATGGCAAGCGAGCAGGCCCGCGCCATAGTGGATGCAGCGCCGGATGATGAGGACAAGCTGGGGTCCGCGGTGGTGCGGGTGACGCAGGAGAAGATCCTGAATCTGCTGATGGACATTGACATCGACGCCGAGGACGTTGATATCAACAAGTTGTTTAAGAACGCTGCAGAGATCGGCAAGGCGTCTGTCACGCAGAAGAAGTTCAGCTTGGAGGTGCGAAGGGAAATCGAGGAAGCCACCCGCAAGAAGATGCTGGCCGAGCAAGAGGCCAATCTGCAGGAGGTCGCCAAGGCACAGGGTATGGATGAGGCCCAGGTGGACTTTTGGCGGCGCAAGTTCCTCGGGGTCGGGTCATGAACGCTTTCTTCCAAGTGTTGGCCGCTGTTCTGTTCATCCTGCTGGAGCGCGGCAGGCATGTCCGTGGCCCTTGGCGCCGTCGAGAGTGGCGCAATGTGCTGGTGCAGTCCTTTTGGCTGGCCCTGGCGGTCGCCTGTGTCTTGAGCGGCCCGGCACTGGGCTTGGTGCTCCTGTGGCGGTCGCTCCAATGAACGCCATCAAGCCGCTGGCCACCACACTGCGCACGCTGGAATGGGACGACCTCCCGCCCAGCGTGCGGTCCATTCCTGACGGCTTCAACCCCCTGGACGATGGCGTGCTGATGAAGCACCAACGCGAGGTGGCCGCTATCCAGGCGGCCATCATTGCCGTGCCCAAGGGGCGCCGCACTGGCATCACCTTCGGCACCATGCTCAACAAGACGCTGGTGGCCGCCGCCCGCAAGAGCGCCGGGGGCGACAACGTCTACTACATCGGCGATACAAAGGAAAAAGGCCTCGAAGCCATCGGCTACTGCGCCAAGTTCGCCCGCGTCATCGCCCAGGCCCAGGGCCAGGGCATTTCCGGGGTCGAGGAGTTCCTGTTCGAAGACCAGGACGACAGCGGCAAGACCCGCCACATCACGGCCTACCGCATCCGCTTTGCCTCGGGCTTCCAGGTGTGCGCGCTCTCCAGCCGTCCCGCCAACATTCGGGGCCTGCAGGGCCACGTGGTCATCGACGAGGCCGCCTTCCACCCCGACGTTCAGGGCGTGCTCGACGCCGCCACCGCTCTGCTGATCTGGGGCGGCCAGATCACCGTCATCAGCTCGCACAACGGCAAGAACAACCCCTTCGCCCAGTTCTGCCGCGACATCGAGGCGGGCCGATATGGTGCCGATGCCCGCGTGGTCACCGTCACGTTTGACGATGCCGTAGCAAACGGCCTGTACGAGCGCGTCTGCTTCATGAAAGGCACCCCGCCCACCCTCGAAGGTAAGCAAGCCTGGTACAGCAAGATTCGCAACGGCTACGGCGTGCGCAAGGCTGCCATGCGCGAAGAGCTGGACGCCATCCCGCGCGACGGCAGCGGCGTCTGTCTGCCCGGTGTTTGGATCGAGCAGGCCATGACGCTGCCGCCGGAGCGAATCCTGCGCCTCGCGTTGGATGACGACTTTGTGCGCAAGAGCCCTGAGGAGCGCGCAGCTTGGGCCACCGACTGGATCGAGCGCTACCTGGCGCCCGAGCTTGCACGGCTGGACAAGGGCGAGCGCCACGTGTTTTCTCACGACTATGCGCGGCATCGGGACTTTTCGAGCTGGGGCGCTATTGCCCTTGCCGCAGGCATGCGGCGGCGCCTTCCCCTGTCGGTCGAAATGCACAAGGTGCCCTATGCCCAGCAGCGGCAAATCACCTGGTACGCCATTGAGCGTCTGCCACGCCGCTGCGGCGGCGCCATGGACGCCACCGGCTCGGGCGAAGCGCTGGCAGAGGAAACCGCCGACAAGTTCGGCCATGGCCATGTGCACCAGGTCAAGCTCAACCGAGCCTGGTACGGCACCTGGATGCCCAAGCTGGTGCAAGGTTTTGCAGACGGGATGATCGACATTCCCGCCGACCCGAGCCTCGCCCAGGACTTGCGGGCCATTGAAGAGGTGGACGGCATCGCCATGGTCAGCAAAGTTCGCCGCGCCGACGTGAAGGACCCTGAGTTGTTCCGCCACGGCGACGGCGCTGTGATGCTCTGCCTAGGCTGGTTCGCCACGCTCAACCTGAGCGCCGCCATCGACTTCACTCCCTTGCCCGCGCTGCCGCGCGGCTTTGACAACCTCGGCGCGGCCGACAACAGCGACGAGGCCGAGGATTACCTCCGCCTGGTCGAGCCGCGCGCTACCTGGTAGGCACCCCCATGGCAACTTCCCGCATCCTCGGCCCGGACGGCCAGCCCATCAAAATGCCCGACCTGGCAGAACCGCAGACAGCCAGGCTGGCCCACCTGCAGCGCGAGCTGCAGAGCCACCCCACGCGCGGCCTCACGCCCTCACGCCTGGCAAAGATTCTGGACGCCGCCGAGAACGGCGACCTGGTCGCCCAGTTCGAGCTGTTCGAGGACATGGAAGAAAAGGACGGCCACATTGCCGCCGAGATGGGCAAGCGCCGCCGCGCCTGCGTGCTCGACTGGAACGTGGTGCCGCCCGAGGGCGCCGACGCGGCCGAGAAGAAGGCCGCCGAGCAGCTCGGCGAGCTGCTCACCGAGATCCCGGACTTTGAGGACATGGTCTTCGACCTCACCGACGCCATCGGCAAGGGCTACGCCTGCCTTGAGCTGGAATGGCATCGCGTGGAGGGCCTGTGGGTGCCCAAGACCATCACCCACCGCCCGCAGTCCTGGTTCACACTCAACCGGGGCTATCGGCAAGAGCTGCGCCTGCGCACCAACACCGTCAGCACCACCGAGGCCGGGCCGGTGCAGGGCGACCCCCTCACACCCTTTGGCTGGATCACGCATGTGCACAAGGCCAAGAGCGGCTATCTGGAGCGCTCGGCACTGTTCCGCCAACTGGTGTGGACCTACCTTTTCAAGAACTACAGCGTGGGCGACCTTGCCGAGTTCCTGGAGATTTACGGCATCCCGGTGCGCATCGGCAAATACCCCGCCAGTGCCAGCGAAAAAGAGAAGGCCACGCTGCTGCGCGCGCTTGCAGCCGTGGGGCACAACGCGGCGGGCATCATCCCCGACGGCATGCTGATCGAGTTTGAGAACGCGGCAACGGGCGACCCGGACGCGTTCATGGCCATGATCGACTGGTGCGAAAAGAACCAGTCCAAAGTGATCCTGGGCGGCACGCTGACCAGCGGGGCAGACGGCAAGAGCAGCACCAACGCTCTGGGCAACGTCCACAACGAAGTGCGCAAGGACCTGCGCGACGGCGACATACGCCAGGCCAACACCACCCTCACGCGCGATCTGGTGTTTGCCGTGGCCTCGCTCAACGGCCTGGCACCGGGCGGCCTGCGCCGCGCGCCCCAGTTCCGCCTGAACGCCCAGGAGCGCGAAGACCTCGGCAGCTTCTCCACTGCGCTACCCGCGCTGGTGAACATGGGTGTGCGTCCCCCCGTGGCCTGGGTGCATGAGCGCTTGGGCATCCCCGTGGCGCAGGGCAATGAACCGGTGCTGATGCCCGCAGGCACTGCCTCAGCAGCCCCCACGGGCACCGCTGCCGCAACCGCAACGCCACCCGCGCTCACCGGCACGGCCGCGCCCGGCATGCTTCCGCCCCCTCAGCAGATGCAGCCGCAACTGGCCGCCAACCTGGCTCCCGCCGTCAGCACCTGGCTCGACCAGGTGCGCGAGCTGGTCATGCGCGCCCAGTCGCTCGCGGAGATCCGCGACGGCCTGGACGCACTGCTGCCCGACATGACGCTCGACCAGTACGCCGCCGCCATGGCCGTCGCCCTGCGCACCGCTGAAATGGCGGGGCGCTACGAGGTCATGCAGGAGGTATCTGGAGGCGGGGGCTAGACGCATGGCTACAGCAGCCTACGGATCGCTCCCCTTCGCCGAGCAGGCCGATTTTTTCCGCCGCAAGCTCAACGTCCCCACCGATGGCTGGACCGACATCTACACCCGCGAGCACGACTGGGCTTTTGTGGTGGCCGGGGCCAACCGCGACGCCATCGTTACGGACTTTCGCGCCGCCGTGGAGAAGGCCATCTCGGGCGGCAGCACCCTGGAAGACTTCCGCAAGGACTTCGACAGCATCGTGGCCCGCCATGGCTGGGACTACAACGGCGGGCGCAACTGGCGCAGCCGCGTCATCTACGACACCAACCTGGCCACCAGCTACGCGGCCGGGCGTTGGCAGCAGCTGCAGGCCGCGCCGTACTGGCAGTACGACCACCAGGATTGGGTGGAGAACCCACGCCCCCAGCATGTGAGCTGGGACGGCCTGGTGCTGGAGCGGGAGAACTCCTTCTGGCAAACCCACTTCCCGCCCAACGGCTGGGGATGCCATTGCAAGGTGCGCGGCCTGTGGCCCCGCGATCTGCAGCGCCTGGGAAAGTCCGGGCCCGACCAGGCGCCCGAGGTCAACCTTGTGGAGCGCACCATCGGCCAGCGCAGCGCCCTGGGCCCGCGCCAGGTGCAGGTGCCTGAGGGCATCGACCCCGGCTTTGAATACGCCCCCGGCGCCACCAGGCTGCGCAGCGCCATCCCGCCAGAGCGGCCCGAGCCTCCCATGCCCGGCAGCGCAGGAGGCCACGGCCTGCCGAATCTGCGGCCGTCCGACCCGCTACCGCTGGCGCGAGCATTCCATTCCTCTGAACTGGCCCCCGCAGGGCTCCAGCCCGAGGACTACGCGCGGTCTTTCCTGCAAAGCCTGAACGTCGACGGCGATGGGCCAGCCATCATCAAGGACGTGATGGGCGAGCGCATTGTGGTGGGCATGGACCTGTTTCAGACGCCTGACGGGCGTTGGAAGACGCTCAAGCAGGACCGTGGCCGCTACATGCCATTGCTGGCCCGCGCTTTCCTAGAACCTGACGAAATATGGGTGCGCGTGGAATGGCTGTACGCGCAACAGCGCGCCGTGGTTCGGCGCCGCTATGTGGCGGCATTCGATCTCGAAGGGCACGACACTGCCGGGCTTGCGGTATTTGACCTGGGTCCGGATGGCTGGACCGGGGTGACAACCTTCCAAGGAACCTCCCAATCTTGGGACGACTGGCGTGTCGGTGCGCGCTTGTACCAACGCGTGAAAACCGCCTACAGAAATGAGTAACCCGGCACAGCGCCACGTACCGGGTCCTTCCGAGCGTAGGGTTGGCGGGCCTGGCGCGGCCGTCTCACTCGATGAAGTAGCACCATTGTAGGAGTTTTGCCCCATGGCCGGAACCCACATCAAGTCCACCGTCAACGACGCCCAGGCCCGCGCCATGCTGGCCCGCCTGGGCGAGCCCGGCACCGATGACCTCATGCCCCGCCTGGGCGAGTACCTGCAGGCCAGCACCCAAAAGCGCTTCAAGGTCCAGACCGCCCCGGACGGCACCGCGTGGCAACCATTGCAACCCCGTTACGCCAGGCGGAAAAAGTACGCCAAGGACAAGGTGCTCACCCTGCGCGGCTACCTGCGCAGCGGCATCCACTACCAGGTGACTGGGGATGCAGAGGTCGAGGTGGGCAGCAACACCAAGTACGCGGCCATCCACCAATTTGGCGGTGAGATCGACATGCCCGAGCGCCAGGCCAGCGTGCGCTACCGCAGCGTCGCCGGAAGAACCCTGTTCGCCAGCAAGAAGCACAAGAGGGTGACCGAAAAGACGGTGACGGTTCCGGTCCACTTCGTGAAGATCCCGGCACGTCCATTCCTGGGCATCAGCACAGCGGACGACAGCGAGATCCGGGACATTGTTCTGAACTGGGTTGTAAAGCGCAGCAAATAGGGTCCTGGCTCCCAATACTCCCAGCCCGCTGCCGCCGACCATGGCGGCATGTTCTCGGGGCTCGGTAACATACTCGCGCTGGGTCCCGTCGTCGCCATCTCCGTAATTGCTTGGGCCATTGCCGGTGCTCTCAAGTAGTTTTTCACTACCCTATGCCACGCAGCACATCCATCAATTCCTTGCCTGCCGAGTTACAGGATCAGTTGCGGGGGCGTTTGCTCGCAACAGGATTCGCCCAGTTTGAAGAGCACTCCGAATGGCTTCGACGCGAGGGTTTTTCTATTTCCAAGTCCGCGATCCATCGCTACGCTACCGCTCACGCGACAGCCATCATGGCCCAACAGCGAACCGACAGTTCGCTATCCCTTGTGGAGTCACGCATTCGGTGCTTGGAGATTGCGAGTTCGCTGGCGCCTAGCACGACAGCCGACTTGATGCGCGATGCCGAAGAGCTGCTCAAGTGGGTCTACAGGCCCTGACACGGGGTTTCCTGTTGCGAAATGGATTTTTATAAGACCCGGCCCACTTCTACCCTGATGAACCCGGTTCTACCCATTTATCGCGCCTCTCACTCTTTCTTTATCTCACTCCCGTTCAGTCGGCGGCTGGCGTGTGGCTGGCATCTGCTGCGACCTGGCTGGTCACCGCCGGGTCGGAGCTGCCATCGTCAACGCCGGTTGTCGTTGGGCTGGTGGGTGCTGAAGGAGCGGCAGAGGGCGCGGTCATGCGCGGATTGTGCGGCAGGCCGGGTACGGGCTTTGTAGGTGGCCATCCCATCGCCAGCGGCGTTGGCAAAGTGCGACGGAAAACGGGCTTTGTTCCCGCGATGGTGCTTTGCCAAGGCCATTAGGATGATGCGATGCAATTGGACGGCATCACAACATGACAAGGGGCGTGTGCGCATGAATCCTCAACACTCCCTCCGTGGACGCGTGTTCGCGACGGCAGCACTGGCGGTGTTGCTGGGCGGATGCTCGTCGCTGGATGTTCCGCGTGCCGACAACTATCCGGCCACCGACCAGAAGAAAGCGCGCGCCGTGCACCACTGGGATGTGTTGGCCGACGACGTGGCGGGTCGCATCGCGGGCAAGATCAGCGCCTGGCCAGCTGGCGAGTACCCCATCTATCTGGCTCCGAGCCCTGGCGACACCAGCTTCAATAATGGCTTTCGCAAGCTGCTGATCACGCGCCTGCTGGATCGCGGCGTAGTGCTGTCCACGCAACCGACGGCAGTCACGCTCACATTCGAAACCCAGGTGGTCCAGCACAACGCCCGCGTGCAAACCTGGGGACCCATGCCGTGGACACGTCTGGCGCTGGGCGTGGGCGTGGCGCGAGACTGGTATCTGTTCCGCCAGGGCGCTGGCTCCATGCTGGCGGGTGTTGCCGCCCTTGGCGCGGTGACGGACCTCACGCAATACGCCATCGACGGATCTGCCGCAGGCGGGCCGACGCGCACAGAGGTGCTCATCACGACATCCCTCGAAAGTGGCGACCGCTACCTCGCGAGCACGGCAGATGTGTACTACGTCGAACCCGATGATTCGCCGCTGTACAAGACGCAGTTGCCACCGCCTCCACCACCACCGCCTCCCCCACCCACCCCCGTAAAAACCTGGCGGGTGGTTGCACCATGATGCGCCGTTTCCAACCCGGCAAGCTCAAGTCCATGTGGTGCCTGGGCATGGTCGCTGTGTCGGCCCTGGCGCTGCAGGGCTGTTCGACCAACCCGGTCCACAGCTACTACTACGGCAACAGTGCGGGCGGCATGTCGCGCACGGACCTGATTGAGGTCAACGAACGGGCGACAGATGCCTTGCTGCTCAGCGCGCCGCTGGACGCGAGCCAGCCGGTGCTGGTTGCCACCTTGGTGAATGTGGACCGGCTCAACGAGTCGTCGCGGCTGGGGCGCATCTTTTCGGAGCAGATTGCGGGGCGCATGGTGCAGCGCGGCCTGCGCGTGACGGAGGTGAAGCTGCGTGACAACCTGGTGCTGCACCGCGAGCAGGGCGAGTTGCTGCTGTCGCGCGAGGTGCGGGAGGTCAGCCAGGCGCAGAACGCACAGGCCGTGGTGGTGGGCACGTACGCAGTGTCGGCCTCGGTGGTGTACATCAGCCTCAAGCTGGTGAACCCGGTGGGCAACCAGGTGATTGCTGCACACAACTACGCGGTGCCTGCGGACGAGAACGTGCGGACCTTGCTGGCCGGGCGTTGATGGATGGGTAACGGTTTGGTGCTCTGCCTTGCACCACATTCCATCCGCAGAAAGCAGAAAGCACAAAGCACAAAGGCCCCAAGCAGGGCCTTGTTTGCTATCTAATCAATAGCTATCGCGGCAATAGGTACTAGCGCATCGGGCACTTTTGGCTCAAAAATCACGCCAAGGTGTCAATGCAGCATCAGTGCGCCGGCGGTCTTGCTCTTGCCTGCACGGGCGGGCGGGTTGCATAGGCCGCAGGTGAAGTGGCGGTTCTCGTACAGCTCGGTCACGAACTGGCCGCTGCACTGGCTGCACTTGGTGCGGGTCAGCATGCCGGCGTCCACAAATTTCACCAGGCGCCAGGCGCGGGTGAAGGACAGCAGGGGCTCGATCTCGGCCGTGGCGACTTGTTCGTTGTACAGGCGGTAGGCCTTGGTCAGCAGCTCCACCGAGTCCAGGTCCACGCCTTTGGACAGATATTCGTAGATGTTCAGGAACAGCGAGCTGTGGATGTTCTCTTGCCACGTCAGGAACCAGTCGGTGGAAAAGGGCAACTGGCCTTTGGAGGGTGACTTGCCAGCGATCTCCTTGTACAGGCGGATCAGGCGTTCATACGACAGCGTGGTCTCGGACTCCAGCACCTGCATGCGGGCGCCCATCTGGATCAGCATGGCTGCGCGTTCGATCTGCTTGGATTCGTTCAGAACGCTTTTGACAGGGGCTTTGGCGGCGGCGGTGGTGGTGGAGGACATGGCGGGCTTTCGGTGAGAACGGGACAACGCTGTGGGCTAGTGCTTCAGAGCACTTCCGACACGCGGCTGGCCATCAGGATGTTGGCGTGCAGGGTGTTGGTGGCGTCGTTGCCCACCTTCTTGGCCGAGTGGTTGGTCAGCAAGCTCCACACGAGGTTGTCGTCCACGCGGAAGCTGCAAAGTAGCGTGTTGCGGGAGGCCAGTTTCATCACTTGCGCTGCGGACAGCGAAGCGAGAATATCGGCAGACTCTTCGTTCATGCCCAGACGGAAAACTGCTTCGGCCTTGTCCTGACGGATCAGGGTTTGGGCCAGCATCAGGTAGGTGAGGTTGGCTTCGCGGATTTCAGCGAGGATTTGTTCGTTGGTCATGGCGGCTTCCTTTTTTCCAGTACCGGGTCTTGCGTTGCCTGCTGACTGCAGGTTTTGCGTGATCCGTTGAAATGGATTGTGAAACCGCCCCAATCAGAAATTAAGTCGGGGTTTGGCTGCGCCGCGTGTCTGGTTTCGCGGTGGGCTGTGTAGGAATTTGCCCTACATGCAGATCAGGCGTTGGCTGGCTTTCAAGAGGGGCGCATCTGCTGCACTGGCAGGCACCGGTCCCCGAATTCTGCTCATGGTTTTGATAGCGCCTGCAAAACCATCTTTTTTGCGCTTTTGCAACCCGCGGCGTCCGTTAGACGCCGCAACTGGGGCGTTTCAACCCTTTTCGACTGGGCGCGTGGGGTCTGAACACCATTCGCTCCAGCTGCCCGCGAACAGTGCGGTGTGCCCCAGGCCGGCAATCTCCATGGCCAGCAGATTGGGCACCGCGCTCACGCCGCTGCCGCACTGGTGCACCACGGTTGCAGGATTGCGGCCTGCCAGCAGGGCATCGAACTCTGCGCGCAGTGTGGCTGCGGGTTTGAAGCGGCCGTCGGCGCCGATGTTTTCGGCAAACGGCCGGTTGAGTGCTCCCGGAATGTGGCCGGCCACCGGGTCCAGCGGCTCCACCTCGCCCCGGTAGCGGGCACCGGCGCGGGCGTCGATCACGGTTTGGTCTGCGGGGCTCTGCAGGCGGGCCAGAACATCGCTGGCCGTGGCCAGCTGGCGCAAGGGCTCGTTCAGTGCAAAGTGGGACTGGAAGTGCGAGGGCTCTTCGCCGCTGTTGACTGCGCCCCCTGCGGCCTGCCAGGCCTGTAGCCCGCCGTCGAGCACGGCCACGGCGTCATGGCCCGCCCACTTGAGCATCCACCACAGGCGGCCGCAATAGTTGGCGCCCTGGCGGTCGTAGACCACGGCCTGCATGTTGTTGGCAAAACCCACGCTGGACAGCCACATGGCAAACCGTTCGCGGCTGGGCAGCGGGTGGCGGCCGCCCGATGCGGGCTGGTCGGCCTCCTGCGCCGTCACAGTGCCGGTGGCGCCGGGTGCGCCGTGCTTGGCGCTAAGGTCGTTGTCCAGGTTGGCATACACAGCACCGGGGATGTGGGCCTGTGCATATTGCTGCGCGCCGGCGGTCGGTTGCATGAGTTCGAAGCTGCAGTCAAACACCATCAGCGGCGCACCGCTGGCGATAAGGGCTTGCAGGTCGGGGGCGGAGATGAGCGTGGTGTAGGTGGTCATCGGCAGAGTGGGTGCAAAGCAACCGGTAGGACGGGGAGCCCTCTATTGTGGCGATCCCGATCGGCTGTGTCCTCGCCAGCGCGCACGGGTTTTTGTATCGGTCAGTGTTCTTCGGCCGGTGCGCCGGGTGCGGCCCGGGCCCGCAAGATGGTGGCCACAATGCCGCTGCCCACGATGAGGACCATGCCGATCCAGCCGATGGGCGGAATCTTGTCACCAAACAAAGCCACGCTGTAGATGCCCGCAAACACGATGCCTGAATACTGCAGGTTGGCCACCACCAGCGTGCCGCGCTGGGTCTTGGCGCTGGCATAGGCGCGCGTCATGCACAGCTGCCCGCCCGCAGCCAGCACGCCGATGGGCAGCAGCCACAGCGCTTGCCAGCCCGGCCAGTCCGACATGCCGGTGAACAACATGGCCACGCCGCCCGCGACTGCAGAGCCCACCGCAAAGTAGAAGACGGTGCGCGATTCAGGTTCGCCGAGGCGCGACAGCGCCACCACTTGCATGTAGGCAAAGGCGGCTGACAGGCCCGACATCAGACCGATCATCCCGGCAAAGGCCTGGTTCTGGTCCAGGCTGGGGCGCAGCATCAGCACCACGCCGACGAACCCGGTGAGCACCGTCAGCACCAGCGGGCCTTGCAGGGCGGGCCGGGGCGTGGCGGCAGAAGGCCGCCAGGCCAGCAGCGTGCCACCGACCAGGAAGGCCGCGATCCACACGCTGCTCATGTAGTTGAGCGTCATGGCGGTGGCCAGCGGCAGGTGCGCAATGGCGTAGAACCACGCACCCAGCGACGCCACCCCCACGAGGCTACGCCAGGCGTGCATGCCGGGGTACCGTGTGGCGAGCGTCACGTTTTGTGAGCGTGACAGCAGCCACAGGATGAACATGCCGATCAGCCCCCGGTAACACACCAGCTCCGCCGAGTTGAAGAAGTCCGAGGCGATCTTGACGCACACGCCCATGCTGGCAAACAGGAACGCGGCCAACACCATCCAAAGGGCTTGCATCGGGTTGTGATCTCTTGAGGGGCGCCGTGGAGCGCACAAATGAAAATAGCTGCCAGCGCTTATTTTTTAAGCACTGGTAGCTATTGTAATGAGAGCAAGCCCCGGCGGGCCTGCAGATTGGCGGGGTTTTGCCTCTGTATTCAGCGTTTTGCCGCAGCCGGGTCGATGGTGCCGCTCCCCATGGCCTCGCGGTACCACTCGTGGAAGTGCTGCATGCCGTCCTCCATGGGGCTCTGGTAAGGGCCCACCTCGTTGTCGCCACGGGCCAGCAAAGCCTTGCGGCCGGCGTCCATGCGCTCGCCGATTTCGTCGTCCTCGATGCAGGTCTCCATATAGGCAGCTTTCTGCGCCTCGACGAATTCGCGCTCGAAAGCGGCGATTTCCTCGGGGTAGTAGAACTCCACCATGTTCAGCGTCTTGGTCGGGCTGATGGGGTGCAGCGTGGACACCGTGAGCACATGCGGGTACCACTCGATCATGATGTGTGGGTACAGCGTGAGCCAGATGGCGCCGTACTTCGGCGGCTTGCCTTCGCGGTAGTCCAGCAGCGCCTTGTGCCAGCGCTCGTACACCGGGCTGCCCGCCTTGCCCAGGCGGTTGGCAACGCCCACGGTCTGCACCGAATAGTTCTTGCCAAACTCCCAGCGCAGGTCGTCGCAGGTGACGAATTGCCCCAAGCCCGGATGGAACGGGCCGACGTGGTAATCCTCCAGATAGACCTCGATGAAGGTCTTCCAGTTGTAGTTGCACTCGTGCAGCTCCACGTGGTCGAGCACGTAGCCATCAAAGTCCAGGTCGGCGCGGGGTCCCATCTGGGCCAGGTCGGCGGCTACGTCATAGCCGTTGTCTTCAAAGATGAGGCCATTCCATTCGCGCAGCTTGTAATTGTTGAGGTTCAAGCATGGGTCGTGCGCGAAGTGCGGCGCGCCCAGCAACTCGCCTTTGGGGTTGTACGTCCAGCGGTGCAAAGGGCACACGATGTTGCCGCCCGCGCTGCCCTTTTGCTGGGTGTTCAGCGATCCCTTGCCTTTGAGCATGACCGCTTGCCGATGGCGGCACACATTGGAGATCAGCTCTATGCCGCCCTGGGCGTTGCGCACCAAAGCGCGGCCCTCGCCCTCCTGGGGCAGTGCGTAGTAGTCGCCCGCGTGGGGCACAGCCAATTGATGCCCCACGTAGCGGGGCCCGCGCTGGAAGATGGTCTCCAGCTCGCGCTGGAACAGCGCATCGTCAAAGTAGCTCGAAACTGGTAGTTGGCTTGCGGCCTGCTGCAGTTGAAGACTTAAATCAGACATGGGTGACCTGACCTAAAGACTCCCCACAGAGAGAGTGCGGGAGGTGCGCCGGCGAAGGCGCATCTGGAAAAAGAAAACCGGCTAGGGTGGGTAGCCGGCTCGACGGGAATGGGATTATAGGCGGTGGGGTTATTCCCGCACCCCCGCTACGTGAATAGAAAACACCGGTTCCATCAAAAATAGAGGCCTCCCACGGATCGGCCGCTGTCTGACACGGGCGCCACAGCGCTGCGCCTAAAATCACCGGTTTTTCACCCGCGCACTGCCGCCCCCTCCATGCCCAAGGCCCCCGCAACCCCTGCTCCTCCCGCCGAACCTGCCAGCTACGAGGCGGCCCTGGAGGAGCTGGAGCAACTCGTGGCCCGCATTGAATCGGGCCAGTTGCCGCTGGACCAGATGCTGGCGGGCTACCAGCGCGGCGCCACCTTGCTGGCGTTTTGCCGCCACCGGCTCGATGCCGTGCAGGACCAGATCAAGGTGCTGGACGACGGCCAGCTGCAACCATGGAACCAGGAATGAGCGCATTTCCGATGACTTCCTCGACGGTGTTGAACCCGCCCCTGGATACGAATCTCTGGAGCCAGAATCACCTCGCCCGTGTGGAGCAGGCGCTGTCCTTGTGGGTGGGCGACGGCGCTCCTGCAGGGCTGGGCGACGCCATGCGTTACGCCGTGCTGGATGGCGGCAAGCGCCTGCGGCCCCTGCTGGTTTTGGCTGCGTACGAGGCGGCACTCAGCGGTTCCTCGGATTCCGCCGCACCTGAGGGCGCGGCGGTTCTAGGAGCTTTGGATGAAGCCGCCTTGCGGGCCGCGTGCGCGGTGGAGCTGATCCACGCCTATTCGCTGGTCCACGACGACATGCCCTGCATGGACAACGACGTGCTGCGCCGTGGCAAGCCCACCGTGCATGTGCAGTTTGGCGAAGCCCAGGCCCTGCTGGCGGGCGACGCACTGCAGGCCTTCGCGTTTGAACTGCTGACCCCCGACAACACGTTGATCCCCGCCGCCACGCAGGCGGCCCTGTGCCGGCTGCTCGCGCGGGCTGCGGGCTCGGCCGGCATGGCGGGTGGCCAGGCGATTGACCTGGCCAGCGTGGGCGTGGCGCTGACCGAGGTGCAACTGCGCCAGATGCACCGCCTCAAGACGGGCGCCTTGCTTCAGGGCAGCGTGCTCATGGGGGCCCTGTGCGGGCACGCGGCGCCCGCTGCCTACCAGGCACTGTCCGACTACGGCGCTGCCATGGGGCTGGCGTTCCAGGTGGTGGACGACATCCTGGATGTGGTGGCGGACTCTGCCACCCTGGGGAAAACGGCTGGCAAGGACGCGGCCGCAGACAAACCCACCTACGTCTCGTTGCTTGGTCTGGAGCGTGCGCAGGCTTACGCGCAGGAACTGCTGGCCGAGGCCCATGCAGCGCTGGGGCGCAGTGGCCTGCCCGACACCCGTGCCCTGGCAGCTCTGGCGGACATGGTCGTGCGCCGCTCGCACTGAGCCCGGCCCTGGTCCTTTGCGACTCCATGAATGTCCAAATGCCTGCCAGTGCTTGAATCTCTTGCGCTGGTAGCTATCAAAAGAATAGTCAATGTCCACGACACCCTTTCCCTTGCTGCAGACCATCAATGACCCGGCAGACCTGCGTCGGCTCTCGCGCGCTGACCTCAAGGTGCTGGCGACCGAGTTGCGCGAGTTCGTGCTGCAGAGCGTGTCGCAGACCGGTGGCCACCTCAGCTCCAACCTGGGCACGGTGGAGCTGACCGTGGCCTTGCACCATGTCTTCAACACCCCGGAAGACCGCCTGGTGTGGGACGTGGGCCACCAAACCTACCCGCACAAGATCCTGACCGGCCGCCGCGACCGCATGCACACGCTGCGCCAGCTGGGCGGTATCTCGGGCTTTCCGCAGCGCGCCGAGAGCGTCTACGACACCTTTGGCACGGCGCATTCCAGCACCAGCATCTCGGCAGCCTTGGGCATGGCACTGGCCGCCAAGCGCAAGGGCGACAACCGCCATGCGGTGGCCATCATTGGTGATGGCGCGATGAGCGCTGGCATGGCGTTTGAGGCGCTCAACAACGCGGGCGTGGCCGACTGCAACCTGCTGGTGGTGCTGAACGACAACGACATGAGCATCAGCCCCCCTGTGGGCGCTCTCAACCGCTACCTTGCGCAGCTGATGAGCGGGCAGTTTTATGCCGCCGCCAAGAACGTGGGCAAAACCGTGCTGCGCCCGGTGCCGCCCCTGCTCGAATTTGCCAAGCGCTTCGAGCAGCAGGCCAAGGGCATGGTGGTGCCCGCCACGCTGTTCGAGAAATTCGGCTTCAATTACATCGGCCCCATCGACGGGCACGACCTCGACTCGCTGATCCCTACGCTGGAGAACATCAAGAGCCTGAAGGGCCCGCAGTTCCTGCACGTGGTCACCAAGAAGGGCCAGGGCTACAAGCTGGCCGAGGCCGACCCCGTGGCCTACCACGGCCCCGGCAAGTTCGACCCCAGCGTGGGCCTGACCAAGCCTGCCACGCCCCCCAAGCAGACGTTCACCCAGGTGTTCGGCCAGTGGTTGTGCGACATGGCGGCGCAAGACCCGCGGCTCGTGGGCATCACCCCGGCCATGCGCGAGGGCTCGGGCATGGTCGAGTTTGAAAAGCGCTTTCCGGACCGCTACTACGACGTGGGCATCGCCGAGCAGCATGCCGTCACATTTGCAGCAGGCATGGCCTGCGAAGGCGTGAAGCCTGTGGTGGCCATCTACTCCACCTTTTTGCAGCGCGGCTACGACCAGTTGATTCACGACGTGGCCCTGCAGAACCTGCCCGTGGTGTTTGCGCTGGACCGCGCGGGCCTGGTGGGCGCTGACGGTGCCACGCATGCAGGCGCTTACGACATCCCGTTCGTGCGCTGCATTCCGAACATGAGCATGGCCTGTCCCGCCGACGAGCGCGAGTGCCGACAGTTGCTCAGCAGTGCGTTTGAGCAGGATCACCCCGTGGCCGTGCGTTACCCGCGCGGCAGCGGCGCAGGTGTGGCGCCGCTTGCAGCGCTCGACGGTCTGCCGTTCGGCAAGGGCGAGATCCGCCGTGAGCGCAAGGGCGAGGCCGACGGCAAGGCGCCCCGCATTGCCATCCTGGCATTTGGCACCTTGCTGTACCCCGCGCTCGAAGTGGGCGAGGCGTTGGATGCCACCGTGGTCAACATGCGCTGGGCCAAGCCCATTGACGAAGCCTTGCTGCGCAAAGTGGCGGAGCGCCACGATGCGCTTGTGACGGTGGAAGAGGGCGCCATCATGGGTGGTGCGGGCAGTGCAGTGACCGAGGCGCTCAACGCCATGGGCATCGTGCGCCCCGTGCTGCAGCTGGGGCTGCCCGATGTCTTCATCGAACATGGCGACCCGGCCAAGTTGCTGGCGCTGCAAGGGCTGGATGCGGCGGGCATCCGTGCATCGATTACCGCCCGGTTTTTGCCTGGCAACGCGGGCTGAACGGAGTCGGGCTGCGGGCAGCGCGTCGCGCTGGCCGTGGGTTCCGTGAGGGCTTTCGCACTGCTGTCGCGCAGATGCTTGCAGAACCCTGAAGGTGTGTGTTGAGGCCGGAATTTCGCGGGAAAACCCGCAAAAGTCCTGGGGGTCATGTTCCTACAATGGTTCCGGCTGAAACATGTCCTTGGTGAGCCGCGCACAACGCGTGCGCACCAAGTTTTGCAATCAATATATCGGAGAGAACCTCATGGATCGTCGTTCAATCATCAAGCACGCTGGCATCGCCGGTGTGCTGGCTGCAGGCGCTGCGCCCGCCGTCCACGCCCAGGCTGCCATTCGCTGGCGTCTGGCCTCCAGCTTCCCCAAGTCGCTGGACACCATCTATGGCGGCGCTGATGTGTTCTCCAAGGCCGTCAAGGCCATGTCGGGTGGCAAGTTTGAAATCTCCGTGCACGCTGGTGGCGAGCTGATGCCTCCCTTCGGCGTGGTGGACGGCGTGCAGCAAGGCACCGTGGAAATGGCACACACCGTGCCTTACTACTTCTACGGCAAGAACCCCGCTTTCGCGCTGGGCTCGGCAGTGCCTTTCGGCTTCAATGCCCGCCAGATGAACGCCTGGATGTTGCACGGCAATGGCCGCAAACTCATGAACGAGTTCTACGGCGGCTTCAACATGATCAGCTTTGCAGGTGGCAACACCGGCACGCAGATGGGTGGCTGGTTCCGCAAGGAAATCAAGTCGCCTGCCGACTTCAAGGGCATGAAGATGCGCCTGGGCGGCGGCCTGATCGGTGAAGTGATGCAGAAGCTGGGTGCAGTGCCCCAGAGCATCCCTGGCGGCGAAATCTACCAAGCCCTCGAAAAGGGCACGCTGGACGCTGCCGAGTGGGTGGGTCCTTACGACGACCAGAAGCTGGGCTTCAACAAGGTCGCTCCGTTCTACTACTACCCCGGCTGGTGGGAAGGCGGTCCTGAAGTGGACTTCTTCGTCAACCAGAAGGCGTTTGACGGCCTGTCGGCTGAGAACAAGGCCATCATCGAAGCCGCTACCAATGTGGCCCACGTGGACATGCTGGCCAAGTACGACGCGCTGAACCCCACGGCCCTGAAGCAGCTCGTGGCCGCCAAGACCAAGGTGCTGCCTTTCTCGCAAGCCGTGATGGACGCTTCGTTCAAGGCTTCGATGGAAGTGTTCGCCGAGAACGACGCCAAGAGCCCCGAGTGGAAGAAGATCTACGCCGACATGCGTGCCTTCCAGCGCGACCAGATCCTCTGGTTCCGCTTTGCTGAAGCCCGCTACGACACCTTCATGTCCGCACAGAAGATCTGATGGCCCCGCTGCGGCGCAAGCCGCAGGGCATGTCGATCAGAAAACCCGCCCGGTTCGCCTGGCGGGTTTTTTTGCGTCTGGTGTATGGGGGTTGGATGCTCGATACCGAGGTGCTGCGGGGCAGGAGACGCTGCTGGGTCTCACGCGATATTCGGTCGGCTGGGGCTCAAGGTGTCGCCTCTGTTGCTGTGATCGGCATGTTTGCGCGATCGCTCGGTAGACGCTTGCCAGCGGGTTCAGTGGTCCGCTGAGGGCAACACCTCAAGGCGTAGCGGCCTGTGTGCTGTGAGACTGGTCGGATCAGCGTGAATTGGCTCCTTGGGTTGTAGGTAGGACGATGGGTCGCCTGTTGGCAGCGTTGCCTTCGGCTACGCGCTGCACGAGACAAGCCCATGAAAAAAGCCCCGGCAGACGCTATCTGCCGGGGCTTCTTTGGTTTCAAGGGCTGGTCAACAGCCCTGAGGGTTCATCCGATCACTTCTTCTCGTTGGCCATCGAGTCTTGCAGGGCCTTGAGCGGGTCGTCTGCTGCAGGGGCTGCAGCGTCGCCAGGGGCCGCGCTGGCACCTTCCATGCCTGCGGTGGGGTCGGTGGCCTCGGGGGCTCCGGCCGCATCGGGCATGGTGGCTTCCATTTCCATGCGCACCTTGTCCAGGTCGTAGACCTCGGCTTTGTCCAGCCCGCTGGAGACGATCCCAGGGAAGGCGATGATCAGGCCCACCATCATCAACTGGATGATCAGGAATGGGATGGCACCCCAGTAGATCTGCGGCGTGGTCACCGGCGCAATCATCTTCTTGGTGACCTTGTCGAGGTACTCCTTCGCCGGGGCCACGCTGCGCAGGTAGAACAGCGCGAAGCCGAACGGTGGGTGCATGAACGAGGTCTGCATGTTCACGGCCAGCAGCACCCCGAACCAGATCAGGTCGATGCCCAGCTTGTTGGCCACCGGGGCCAGCAGCGGCACCACGATGAAGGACAGCTCAAAGAAGTCCAGGAAGAACGCCAGGAAGAACACCATGATGTTCACGACGATCAGGAAGCCCAGCTGTCCACCAGGCAGGCCGGTCAGCAGGTGTTCCACCCACAGCGGGCCGTCCACGCCCTGGAAGGTCAGGCCGAACATGGTCGCGCCCACCAGGATGAACACCACAAAACACGACAGCTTGGTGGTGGTGGTGACTGCCTGCTTGAGCAGCGAGAAGCTCAGGCGACCACGGATGATGGCCATGATGCCCGCGCCCAGTGCGCCCATGGCGCCGCCTTCGGTGGGGGTTGCAACGCCCAGGAAGATGGTGCCCAGCACCAGGAAGATCAGCAGCAGCGGGGGGATCAGCACGAACGTCACGCGTTCCGCCGCCTTGGACAGCAGGCCCAGGCGGGTGATCTTGTTGACGCTGGCGACCACGAAGGCCAGGGCCACGCCAAAGCACATGGCCACGACGATGGTTTCGTCCAGCGCCACGCGTTCCACCGTCTCGCCCGACCACCAGGTGTGCAGGGCGGCCATGTTCTTGGCCACATACATCGAGGCGGCCACGCAGATGCCGGTCAGCACCAGCAGGGAGGTCACGCCACTCTTGCCGTTTTCGTCACGCAGCGTACGGGCTTCGGGAGGGATGGCAGGCACCCATTGGGGCTTGAAGATCGCCAGCAGGATGACGTACAGCGCATAGAAGCCGGTGAGCATCAGGCCGGGCAGGAAGGCGCCCTTGTACATGTCGCCCACGCTGCGACCCATCTGGTCGGCAATGATGATCAGCACCAGCGACGGCGGAATGATCTGTGCGAGCGTGCCGGACGCAGCAATCACGCCCGCAGCCAGCCGGCGGTCATAGCCATAGCGCAGCATGATGGGCAGCGAGATCAGGCCCATCGAGATCACCGATGCGGCCACCACGCCCGTGGTGGCTGCCAGCAGCGCGCCCACGAAGATCACGGCCAGAGCCAGGCCACCGCGGATGGGGCCAAACAGCTGACCAATGGTGTCCAGCAGGTCTTCCGCCATCCCGCTTCGCTCCAATATGAGCCCCATGAGCGTGAAGAACGGAATGGCCAGCAGGGTGTCGTTCTGCATGATGCCGAAGATGCGCAGCGGCACGGCTTGCAGCAGGGCTTCGGGCAGCACGTTGAGTTCGATGCCGATGAAGGCGAAGAACAGTCCGCAGGCGCCCAGGCTGAACGCGACGGGGAAGCCGACCAGCAAGAAGCAGATGAGCCCCGCGAACATGATCGGGGCGAGGTTGTGGGCAATAAATTCCATGGTGTGTGCTCCGCTCAGTGGGCCTCGGCCTTGTTCTTGCCATTGCCCTTGGCCGCTTCGGCCAGGTTGCGGATGGATTCAGCCAGTTCTTCCTCGGCCGTCTTTTCGACCTTCTTGACCGTCGGGTCTTCGATCAGGCCTTGCAGGAAGCCCAGGCGCTTGATGAGTTCAGAGATGCCTTGCAGCCACAGCAGCGTGAAGCCCAGGGGCATCATCAGGTACACAGGCCAGCGGATCAGGCCGCCCGCGTTGTTGGACATTTCGCCCGACGCGAGAGCGCGCGTGAAGAACGGAACCCCGTACCAGAGCACGGCCAGGCACATGGGCGTGAGGAAGACGATGTAGCCGAACACGTCGATCCAGATCTGCGTGCGCTTGGAAAAGCGGCTCGAGATCACGTCCACCTTCACATGCTCGCCCTGCAGCAGCGTGTAGCCTGCTGCCAGCAGGAACGACGCAGCAAACAGGTACCACTGCACTTCCAGGAAGGCGTTGGAGCTGATGTTGAACGCCTTGCGCACCACGGCGTTCACGCCGCTGATGACCGTGGAGGCCAGGATCAGCCAGACCACGTACTTGCCGACCTGGGTGTTAAGCCAGTCGATCCCTCTTGATAACTTCAATAGAGCCTGCATGGTGTCTCCAATAAAAAGGCTGTGTGTGCGAGATGCCCAGCCCCCGCGCGGGTGGGCGCTGGGGCTGGGCATGCTGTGACGACGGCGCGATTCTACGGAGCACTGTAGGCGGAGTCTGACAGCAGCGTGACGGTGTTATCCCGCAGCGGCTGCTTATTCTTTAGCTATCAAAACTGCAGCAATTAGGGTTTCTTCCTAGGCGCTGAGGCGCGCTTTTTCCGCGCGAATTGCCACCACGGCAGCACGGTGCTCATGGGCAGCACCTCGCCGCAGTGCCAGGCGCTGTAGCCCGGCAGCGTGGCCATGTGCGCCAGCCACTCGGGGGTTTGCAGCAGGTTGCGCAGCGCCAGCGTGGCAGGCTGGTCCAGGCTGTCTTTCAGGCACGCCAGGTGGTAGCGCTCGTGCACCAGGGGGACAAAGTCCAGCCCCCGCGCGCGGGCCGCCAGCTCGATGCCCATGCCCGCATCGGCCGCCCCTGCGGCCACGGCCTGGGCAATGGCGGTGTGGGAGGGTTCGTTGAGGGCGTAGCCCACGATGCTCTCCGGGTCCATGCCCGCCTGCGCCAGCAAGTCGTCCAGCAGCACCCGCGTGCCCGAGCCCAGCGGCCGGTTGATGAAGCGGGCGCCGGTGCGGGCCACATCGGCCAGGCTGTGCAGGCCCAGCGGGTTGCCGGGCGCCACCATGAGCCCCTGGGTGCGCTGCGCAAAGCCAATGATCTTGTGCAGCCCGGGCTGAAGCAGCGGCTGGTAGGTGCGCGCCGTGAGCGACTGCGCAGCCGCATCGGCCACGGTGTGAAAGCCCGCCAGGGTGCAGCGCCCCTCGTTCAGCGCACGGATGGCGTCCACGCTGCCAGTGAACCGGATGTCGAGGTGCAGTGCGCCCACATCGGTCTGTGTGGCGGCATGGGCGCGCAGCGCTGCCAGTGCGTCGTCGTGGCTGGCATACAGGGTGAGCACGTGGGCATTGGGGTCGAAGGCCACGGCAAATGCACGCTCCAGGTCGGCGTGCAGCGCGGCAATCTGCGGCGCCAGGCGCGCCTGGGCCTGGCGTTCGGCCCACAGCAGCTTGCTGCCGAACTCGCTGAGCTGCGCCGACTGGCCCTTGCCCCAGATGATCAATTCGCCGCCCAGCTGGTCTTCCCAGCGCTTGAGGGCGCCCCAGACATGGCGGTAGGACAGGTCCAGCGCGCGCGCGGCGCCTGAGATGGAGCCGCGCTCGGCCACTGCCTGCAGCAGCTCGGGCAGCGGGTTGCGGATGAGCGCAGTGCCCGCGTCCCGGCTGAGTGTGTAATGAAGTTGGACCCTATGCACGGGAGTTCATATCGCTGGATATTGGATGGGTGCCTACGATAGCCCAAACCGATCCCTGGCCCATGTCCACCCTCACCGAAAGCGCGACCACAGCGCTTGAACTCACCCTCTCGTCCGACCCCGTCCTCTGGACCATCGTGGGCCGCTCCTTGTCCGTCAGCGCCACCGCCTGCCTGATGGCCTGCGGGGTGGGCCTGGTGCTGGGCGCGTGGTTGGGCGTCGCTCGCTTCGCCGGTCGTGGCGCCGTGCTGGCCGTGCTCAACACCTTGCTGGCCGTGCCGTCGGTGGTGGTGGGGCTGGTGGTGTACCTGGTGCTGTCGCGCAGCGGGCCGCTGGGCTCGCTGGGCTGGCTGTTCAGCTTCAAGGCCATGGTGCTGGCGCAGGCCATCTTGGTGCTGCCGGTGGTCACCGCGCTCACACGCCAGACGGTGGAAGATGCCGAGCGCGCGCATGGCGAGCAACTGCGTTCCATGGGGGCGGGCCCGCTGCTGCGCAGCCTGCTGCTGGCCTGGGACGAGCGCTATGCGCTGCTCACCGTGCTGCTCGCATCGTTTGGCCGCGCCATCTCCGAGGTGGGCGCGGTGATGATCGTGGGGGGCAACATCGACGGCTTCACGCGGGTGATGACCACCGCCATCGCGCTGGAGACCAGCAAGGGAGACCTGCCGCTGGCGCTGGCGCTGGGCATGATCCTGCTGGCCGTGGTGCTGGCGCTGAATGTGCTGATTGCGTTGCTGCGGCGATGGCGCGAGCGGGTCGATGGCTCGGCCTCCAGTACGCCGGTGGGAGTAGCCGCATGAGTGGACCTGTGCCAAACCCCTGGGTGGATCTGCGCCAGGTGACCGTGCGCTACGGCCGTGTGCAGGCGCTGGACCATGTCACGCTGCGCATCGCGCCCGGCGAGCGCGTGGCGCTGGTGGGCGCCAACGGCAGTGGCAAGAGCACCCTGCTGCGTGTGCTGCATGGCCTGGCCGATACACATGGGGGCGGCCTGCAGTGCGATGCATCGCTGCGCCAGGCCATGCTGTTCCAGCGCCCGCACATGCTGCGCACCAGCGCCCAGAACAACGTGGCGCTGGCCCTGTGGCTGCGTGGCACCCGCTGGCGCGATGCGCGCCCGCTGGCCCTGACGGCCTTGCAGCGGGTGGGCCTGCAGGGCATCGCGGCGCAGAACGCACGCACCCTGTCGGGCGGCCAGCAGCAGCGGGTGGCGCTGGCCCGCGCGTGGGCCCTGCGGCCCGACGTTTTGCTGCTGGACGAGCCCACCGCCAGCCTCGACCCCCATGCCAAGCGCGAGGTCGAGGCCCTGATGGCCGACTTTGCGGCCAGCCATGGCGCTGCCGGTCCGGCGCACCCCGTGACTATGGTGTTCAGCAGCCACAACCTGGGGCAGGTCAAGCGCTTGGCCAGCCGCGTGATCTACATGGAGCACGGCCGCCTGGTGGCGGACTTGCCGGTGCACGATTTTTTCAACGGCCCCTTGCCGGAGGCCGCCCGTTTGTTTGTCAAAGGAGAGCTGGTATGACGAGTTTTAGGTCTTTTCGCGCGGTAGCGCTAGTGTCCAAAGCGGTAGCGGCTATCGTTTTTGTAGCGTCTGGTTCTGCATTCGCGCAGAGCATCACCATGGCGTCCACCACCTCCACCGAGCAGTCGGGCCTGTTTGGCTACCTGCTGCCCGAGTTCAAGAAGGCCAGTGGCCTTGACATCAAGGTGGTGGCGCTGGGCACCGGGCAGGCGCTCGACATGGCGCGCCGGGGTGACGCCGACGTGCTGTTTGTGCATGACCAGGTGGCCGAAGAAAAGTTTGTGGCCGATGGCTGGGGCGTGAAACGCTACCCCGTGATGTACAACGACTTCATCCTCATCGGCCCCAAGAACGACCCGGCGGGCACCAAAGGCAAGGACATCGTGCAGGCGCTGCAGAGGCTGGCCGCCACCAACGGCAACTTCATCTCGCGCGGCGACAAGAGCGGCACCCACGCGGCCGAGCTGCGCTACTGGAAGCTGGCCGGTGCCGAGGCCGCCAAGGGCAGCGGCTACAAGGAATGTGGCTGCGGCATGGGGCCCGCGCTGAACATTGCGGCATCGAGCGGCGCCTACGTGCTGGCCGACCGTGGCACCTGGCTCAATTTCAAGAACCGTGCGGACTTGGCCATTCTGGTCGAGGGCGACACCAAGCTCTTCAACCAGTACGGCGTGATGGTCGTGAACCCCGCCAAGCACCCGCATGTGAAGGTGCAGGACGCGCAGAAGTTTGTGGACTGGGTGGTGTCGCCCGCCGGCCAGCAAGCCATTGCGGGCTACAAGATCGGTGGCGAGCAGCTGTTCTTCCCTAACGCGGCGCAGTGAGCGGTCTCCATGGCAACACGTTCACAGGCGTCACTCGCCGCTGCAGCCGCTGGTCTGACCTGGGCCCTGGCCGGTTGTTCGGCGGGCCCTGCCAAGGTGCCCATGGCTGATGCGGCCCCCGTGCAGGTGTATGCCGCTGGCAGCTTGCGCGAGGCGTTTACCGAGATCGCGCGCGACCACGAGGCCCGCACGGGCCAGAAGGTGGCGCTGACCTTCGGCGCCTCGGGCCTGCTGCGCGAGCGCATCGAAAAGGGCGAGCCTGCACAGGTCTTTGCCTCAGCCGATGCCGACCACCCGCAGCGCCTGGCCGCCCAGGGTGGCTGGCAGGCGCCCGTGGTGTTCACGCGCAATGCGCTGTGTGCGCTGACCAGCGAGCAGATCAGCGCCACCCCCGACACCCTGCTGGCCACTTTGCTGCGCAGCGATGTGCGCGTGGGCACCTCCACGCCCAAGGCCGACCCGTCGGGCGACTACGCCTGGGCGCTGTTCCGCCAGGCCGACAAGGTTCAGCCCGGTGCCTACGCCCAGCTGGACGCCAAGGCCCTGAAGCTCACGGGCGGTGCGGATTCGCCCAAGCCACCTGCGGGCCGGGGCACCTATGCCTGGGTGATGGACCAGCGCCAGGCCGACGTGTTTCTGACCTACTGCACCAACGCCGTGGCCGCCCAGGCCGAGGTGCCGCGCCTGCGCGTGGTGCAGTTGCCGACCGCGCTGCAAGTGGGCGCGGTCTACGGCCTGACCGTGCGTGCCGATGCGCTTGCTGCAGCGCAGGCGTTTGCCAGTGCGCTGAGCCAACCGCCTGCTCAGGCGGTGTTGCAACGCCTGGGGTTTGGGCAGCCCTGAACGCGGGCTGCCGACTGGCTGTGAGTGTGTGCACACGCCGCGTCTGCCTGCCTGGTGGGGTGGCGCGGCGTGTGTCGTTTAGACCTGTTGCCTGCAGCGCTCAGTCGTCGTCACGGTGATGGCTGCTGCGCCAGATGGCGCGCACCAGCCACAGGCCACACACCACCGCGCCGAAGAACCCCAGGAAGCCAAACGCGGGCAGGCCGAACAGCGTAGGTCCGCCCTTCACGGTCATCACGATGGACGAGCCGATGATCAGCGCCGCAATCACCAGCGCCATTGCCAGACGGTTGGCTGACCGGTCGATCTGGTCGCCCACACGCTTGAGGTGCGCCAGCTCGATGCCCACCTGCAGGTGCCCACGCCGCGCGTTGCGCAGCAGCCGCCCGATGTCGTCCGGCAACTGCTCCACCGTGGCCAATGCGCGCCGCAAGGTGCTCCAGGCGCGTCCGGCCAGCACCTTGGGCTCGTAGCGCGCGCGCACCACCTGCTTGAGCAAGGGCAGGGCTTCGGTCGCCATGTGAAAGTCTGGGTCGAGGTTGCGGCCCATGCCTTCAAGCGAAATGAAGGCCTTGATCAGCAGTGCGAGGTCGGACGGCAGCCCCAGGTGGTGTTCACGCAGGATGGCCGTCACATCGGCCAGCATCTGCCCCAGGCTCAGCTGCGCCAGGGGCACGCCGTGGTACTGGTCCACAAAGGCCTCGATCTCGGTCTCTAGCTGGCCCAGGTTCAGGCCCTGCGCGTCGCCCGTCCAGTCCAGCAGCACGTCGGCCACGGCTTGCGGCTGGTGCTCGACCAGGCCGAGCAGCAGCTGCAGCAGCTCGTCGCGCCGGCGCTGCGACAGGCGGCCCACCATGCCGAAGTCAATGAAGGCAATGCGGTTGCCGGGCAGGTAAAACACATTGCCCGGGTGCGGGTCTGCGTGGAACACACCGTCCCTGACGATCATCTGCAGCACCGCCTGCGCGCCGCGCTGCGCCAGCACCGTGCGGTCAAAGCCGGCCTCGGGTGTCAGCGCGGCCAGGGCGCCGCCGGGCGTGCCGTCGATGAAGTCCTGCACGTTGATGCGTTCGCGGGTGTAGGCCCAGTGCACGCGTGGGATAACGATGTGGGGCAGCACGGCCATGTTGGTGGCAATGCGCTCGGCCTGGCGGCATTCGCCCGCCAGGTCCAGTTCGCGGCGCAGCGAACGGGCGAACTCGCGCACCAGCTGCTGGGGCCGGTACGGTTTGAGCGCGGGCAGCTCGGCCTCGGCCAGCGCGGCCAGGCGCTGCAGCAGGCGCAGGTCGGCCTGGATGGTGTCTGCAATGCCGGGACGGCGGATCTTGACGATGACCTCGCTGCCGTCCTGCAGACGGGCGCGGTGCACTTGCGCAATCGATGCGGCGGCCAGCGGCGTGGTGTCGAACCAGGCAAACACGGCTTCGGGCTCGGCACCCAGGTCTTCGCGCAGCTGCGGGCGCAAGGCGTCGATGGGCAAAGCGGGCACATTGCTGTGCAGCTTCTCGAACTCGGCAATCCATTCCGGGCCAAACAGGTCGGCCCGCCCCGCGAGGATCTGGCCAAATTTGACAAACGCGGGGCCCAGCTCTTCGAGTGCCAGGCGCACCTGCACCGGCGGCTCCACGCGGGCCAGGTCGGCAGCGTGTGTCCAGTTCAGCGCCTGGCCCGCGCGCTCCAGGCGGTCGGTCAGGCCCAGGCGGCGCACGGTGTCGCCAAACCCGTGGCGCACCATCACGCCCAGGATTTCTTTCAGGCGCCCCAGGTCGCGGGCGGTGTCCAGCGTCTCGATCAGCATGGAGCGATCATAGGTTCAGAAGGTCAGGGTGGGTTTGTTCACCATCAGGTAGAACACCACGGCCATGGCCACAAAGGCCGGGTAGCCCAATGCCTCCCACCAGCGGGCGTAGCGCCAGTACAGGGGCGGCAGCACGCCATCACCGTTCGCGGCCTGCGCTGCCTCTGCAGTCTCTCTCGCCATATCCCGCATGCGCAGCTGCAGCCACACCACGGGCAGCCAGCAGGCACCCGCCACCAGGTACAGCGCAATGGAGACGGCGAGCCACGGCGTGCTCCAGGGCAGGCCCGCCATGGCTGCCATGGCCAGCCCCGTGGCGGGCTGGATGAACACCGTGGGCGTGGTGAACCACCAGTCCGCCCGCACCACCAGGCGCGTGACCACCGCCTGTGCCTGCACATTGCCGCTGCGGTTGGTAAAGAACATGTAGAACGCCGAGCCCAGCCCGGTGCCCACCAGCAGCACGCTGGAGATGATGTGCAGCCATTTGAGCGTGAGGTACAGGCTCATGGCTTTTGCAGAGAAGTGGCCTCGTCTTGCAGCAGCACCCACAGGATGGCGGCAATCGGCAGGTTTTTGGTCAGCGGTCCGAAGGGGTGCAGCCACCAGGCTGGTTGTATGGCCGTGGCCAGCAGTGTCATGGCCAGCATCATCAGCAAAGCAGCGCCATACGCTTTGCGGCCCGGGCGGAGCGCCAGCCACAGCCCCAGCACCGCATCGGCCGCCGCCCCGGCCAGGATGATGGCAGTGGGCAGCCACAGGGCGTGGCCCCCGGCCCAGGCTGTGGGCAGCCCTGCCAGCAACTCGCGGCTTTGGCCGTGCAGCTCCCACACGCTGACCACGGCGGTGGCCAGCCAGACGACCACGAGGCTGGCGCGCAGCAGCTGAGCCGACGCGCGGTTCATGGGGTGACCTTCTGTGCTGCGGCTTTCGCGACACCCTGCGTCTGTTGCCAGTCTGCAATGTCGGCAGCACGGACCGCCAGGAACTGCGCCAGGCGCTGGAACCGCTGGCGCGTCTTGCGGACAAAGACCCAGTCCACCACAGGCTCCATCACCGTCCGCAAGGCTGCCGGGCCGACTTGAAAGGTGTAGGTGTAGATCAGCAGGGACTGGTGGGGGCCCTGCGCCTGGTGGCGCATGGAGGCGGCCCACTGGGTGAAGGGAAACGATTGGCCCACCATGGCCGCAGCCGCAACCACAGGGCGGTCATAGCTGACGAACTGCGTGCGCATGGACAGCGCCCGCAATGCACCGGCGCCCAGGTTCTCGGTGGTGGCGCCCACACTGGGGCAGGGCGCACCGCTTTCCACGCTGGTGCGGCGCACCAGCGAATCCCACTGGCACCGCCACTCGTGGTAGTGAAAGGCATCGAACACAACGTCGGCCCGCGCTGGCATGGGGAAGGTCAATTTCCGGTGGGCCATCGGCTCATTCCTCCACCACATCGGTCACCATGCCCCACTTCGCAAACTCGGGGGCAAAGGCCTCCAGGGGCAGAAGGCTGGTGCTGGTGTGTGCCCCGGTGGGTAGCGGCTGCCCGGCTGCGAGCTGGCGGGCCAGCAGGATGGCGGCCATGCAGGGGATCTCGGGGCCGTGGTCGTTATCGGCCGCAATGTGCCATGCGCGGCGCCGGGGCTGGCCTTGTGCGTCGGCACCCGCCACACGCACCACCATGCCGCCCAGCGGCGTGCCCAGAAAGTCCAGCGCGCCGCCCGCGTGGTGCATCAGCCAGGCCAGCTTCTCGGGGTGGGGCAGTACGCCCCAGCGGCGCAGCGTTGCCAGGGTGGCAAAGGCTCTCTGCGCCAGGCCAACCTCCAGGGCCGCGCGGAAGGTGACGCGGTCGCGCGCCCGGTAGTGGGCGGGAAAGATCTCCAGGTCCGGGATGTCGCAGACCGCCCCCAGGCGAGGGCGCAGCCGCTGGAACTGGACGGGGCTGGGCCGCGCCCAGCCGCTGTGCGGCTGCCACCGGCCACCATCCCACACATCAATAGGCAGGCCGCAGTAGCTCAGCACCGCCGCCAGCGTGGCCTGGCCCCGGGGCGCCCGTTGCGCAGGGGCAATGCAGATGTCGATGCTGTCAATGCGCTGCCAGCCCGCGCACAGGTGGTCGATAACAGCCGAAGACAGCGCTGGCACCGTGCTGGCGCCAGCAACGGCCGTGCGCCCGGCGGCAGCGAATGCTGCCTGCATGGCGGCAGGAAAATCGCACACAAACCGGCGACCGTCGGCCAGGTCGATGTAGTGCGCGCCCGCCTCGGCCGTCGCCTGGGCCACGTTGTAGGCCTGCGCCTGAAAAGGGCCTGCCGTATGGATGACCAGACCCACACCCCACTCGCGCAAGGTGGTGGCCAGGCCGGGCGCCTGGTGGTCCAGCGCCACGCCCTGGGCGCCGTGGCCCAGCGCGTCCGCCAGGGCCTTCGCTTGCAATGCGTCCCGGCCCGCCACCAGCAGGGCCATGTGGTGGCGTGTGGCCTCATCGCTCACCAGCGCGCGGCAGATGCGCGCCCCAAAGTTGCCGTAGCCGCCCAGGATCAGGGTTTTCATTGCAGCCATGGGGGTCATGCGCCCGAGGCCCAATACATGCTGGGCTGCGTGGGCACAAAGGAGGTATCGCTGCCTCTGCCACTGCCCGGCGTGTGCAGCAAGGCCTGCAGGGCGGTGCGCTGCGACTGCAGTTGCGTGCGGTGCCAGGTGGGTACGTCAGGCGCTGCAATGGGGCGGCTGAACAGGTAGCCCTGGATGTGGTGCAGCCCGGCAGCGGCCAGGGCCCGCAGCTCCTCCGGCGTCTCTACCCCCTCGACCACTACCGACAGGCCCAGGTCCCGCGCCAGGGCGCAGATGTGCCGCAGCAGTTTCTGACGGCGGCGGTCTTGCGGCAATTGGCGCACGAACAGGCGGTCGCACTTGATGCCCGCAATGGGGAGCTCCGCCAGCATGCCCAGCGACGAATAACCGGCGCCAAAGTCGTCCATCAGCACGGCCACGCCCAGGGCGCTCAGCGCGCTGATGGCCGCCACCATCTGGGGGCCCAGCGCAATGACGGCATGCTCGGTCATTTCGAGCTTCAGGGTGCGCGGGGGCAGGCCGCGCTGGGCCAGCTGCAGGCCCAGCCAGGGCGCAAAGCTCTCGTGCATCAGCGTGACTGGTGCCACATTGACGCTGATGGCCACTGCATCCAGCCCCTGCGCCCGCCAGTTGCACAGATGGTCGAGCGCATTGCGCACAATCATGCGGTCCACCTCCGCCGTCTTGCCCTGCAGCTCGCACACCAGCAAGAAGGTTTCGGGGTTGATGCGGCCCAGGGTGGTGTCGGTCAGCCGCAGCAGTGCCTCCAGCTGCACCCCGCTGCGCTGGGTGTGGATGATGGGCTGGAAATGCAGGGCCAGGTTGTCGGGGTGCAGCAGCTGGTCCAGGTGGTCGGCAATCAGCGACTGCTGAATGTCGCTGTGGGCGTTGTGGGCCAGCGCCGAGGTGCGCATCATTGACAGCCCGCGCCGCAGCAACTGCTGGCGCCCCGCGTCCGAGCGCAGGTTGCTCAGATGCTCCATGGCCACCGCCATCGCAAACACCAGCATCACAACGAGCAAGGCAGCTCCATCGGACGCCGCATCGCGGTCGCCCTGGTGCAGGGGAAAGGTATTGACCAACAGCCAGTGCAGCACCAGGATCGCGCCGCCGCACAGCAGCTTGTCTAACCAGTTCTGGGCGCGGTAGCGGGGGGTGAGCACACTGAGCTTGGCGGCGCGATGGCGGATGGCGCAGTAGCACGAAATGCCGGTGGCAATGCCCAGCGACAGCACAGTGGCCAGCAGGTTGATCTGCCCGAAACTCTGCACATGGCTGCTGGTGATGGTGAAGTGCCCGGCCAGCGTGCCCACCGCCAGCCACAGGCTGGCCAGTGCAATGCGGCGTTTGCTGGCGCCGGTGCTGAGGGTGGGGATGGTGAGCCGCGCACTCACCACCATGATGACCAGGCCGCTGAGCGCGGGGACCAGCTCCAGCACGTGGTGCGACAGCTCGTTGTACAGGAACAGGCCGACCACATCCAGCGCCCACACGATGGAGCCAATGCACAGGGCTGCGTGCGATGCACTAATGCGGCGGCTGGACGGGTCCACGGAATACGCGGTGTGCTCCACCAACTGCTGGCACACGTGCACGACCAGTGCCGCAAAGACCCAGAACAGCAGGCTCTGCAGCAGTGGCGGAAACCCCACCACAAACACCTGCATGGCGCCCTGCCAGATTGAAACCAAATCGTCCACGTGCTCCCGCCCTTTTTTGTATGCGGGTCATCATACGACCGTGGGGCGGGGCCAACGCGTAACAGCCTGTGGCGGGTGCGTGCTCCCGGGCGATTGGCTGCCATCCGGGAAGGGCGTGGGTTTCCAGTGATTTTTTGGATGCCATTTCCAATAATTCAACAATCGTTGTATTATCGATTAATGCAAGAAACCGATGTTGTCCGAGCCCTCGCAGCCTTGGCCCAGGAGGTGCGCCTGCGGGTCTTTCGTGCGCTGGTGGTGGCGGGCCCTGCGGGGCTGACCCCCGGTGATCTGGCCGCCCAGTTGGAGGTGGCGCCCAACACCCTGTCCTTTCACCTCAAGGAGCTGTCGCATGCCGGGCTCATCAGCCAGGAGCGACAGGGCCGCAACCTGATCTACCGCGCCGCGTTCGACACCATGAACGCACTGCTGGCCTACCTCACCGAAAACTGCTGCGAAGGTCAGGGCTGCGCGCCTGCCGACGCGGCCGCGTCCTGCCATTGCTAACCGTTGCTGACCGTCTCTGTCCACCCCCCCGAGGAGAACCCCATGAAACGCTTCCACGCCCATGTGCATGTCGATGACCTGGCCCAGAGCATCGCGTTCTATTCCAAGCTGTTTGCTGCGGCACCCACGCGGGTGGAGGCTGACTACGCCAAGTGGATGCTGGAGGACCCGCGCGTCAACTTCGCCATCTCCACGCGGGGCACCACGCCAGGCCTGGACCACTTTGGCCTGCAGACCGACGACGCTGCGGAGCTGGCCGAACTGAAGGCCCGTGCCGAGGCCGCCGACATGGCGTTGCTCGACGAGGGCAACACCACCTGCTGCTACGCCCGCAGCGAAAAGCACTGGGTGACCGACCCGCAGGGCATTGCGTGGGAGCACTTCCATACGCTGGGGGACATCCCGGTCTTCAACGAAGCCGCGCCGTCTTCCGCAGCGGGAGCCTGCTGCACGCCTGCGGCGGCAGCCCCTGCGCCAGCGGCGCCTCGGGCGGCGTGCTGCGGCCCGGCCACGGCCACAAACTCCAAAACCAGCTGCTGCTGAGACCGCCGCATGACCGCCTTGAACGTTCTCTTCCTCTGCACCCACAACTCGGCCCGCAGCATCCTGGCCGAGGCCTTGCTCAACGACATGGCACCGGGCAGGTTCCACGCGTATTCGGCGGGCAGCAGCCCGCGCGACAACCAGCAACCCAACCCGCTGGGCCTGGAGGTGCTGCGTGCCGCCGGCATCTCGACCGAAGGCCTGCGCAGCAAAAGCTGGGACGAGTTTGCCGCCCCGGGCGCACCCGTGATGGACCTCATCATCACCGTCTGCGACAACGCGGCGGGCGAGGTCTGCCCCATCTGGCCGGGCCACCCGGCCACTGCGCACTGGGGCTACGCCGACCCGTCCGCAGGGGAGGGCTCGGACGATGAAAAGCGCGAGGCTTTCCGCAAAACCTTGCACGCCATCCACCAGCGGCTGGAGCTGCTCATCAACCTGCCTGCCGACAAGCTCGAAAAGACCCTGCTGCAGCACACCGCGCGCGAGCTGTCGCGTGCCGCCGCCACACCATGACGGGGCGTTGCGAACCGGCCGGCGCGCCCGTGCCGGCCCCCATGAGCGTGTTTGAGCGCTACCTCACGGTGTGGGTGTTGCTGTGCATCGTGGTGGGCATTGCGCTCGGGCAGTTCTTGCCATCGGTGTTCCAGGCCGTCGGCCGCATGGAGATCGCCAAGGTCAACTTGCCCGTGGGCCTGCTGATCTGGGTGATGGTGATCCCCATGCTGGTGAAGGTGGACTTTTCTGCGCTGGGCGAAGTGCGCAAGCATGCCCGGGGCATTGGCGTGACGCTAGTGGTGAACTGGCTGGTCAAGCCGTTTTCGATGGCGCTGCTGGGCTGGCTGTTCATCCGCCACTGGTTTGCGCCCTACCTGCCTGCCGACCAGCTGGACAGCTACATCGCGGGCCTCATCCTGCTGGCGGCTGCTCCCTGCACGGCCATGGTGTTCGTGTGGAGCCGCCTCACTGGCGGCGACCCGCTGTTCACGCTGTCGCAGGTGGCACTGAACGACAGCATCATGTTGGTCGCGTTTGCGCCGCTGGTGGCGTTCTTGCTGGGCATCTCGGCCATCACCGTGCCGTGGAACACCTTGCTGACTTCGGTGGTGCTCTACATCGTGATCCCGGTCTTGCTGGCCCAGTGGCTGCGCCGGTCGCTGCTGGCCCAGGGGCAGGCGGTGTTCGATGCCGTCATGGCGCGCATGGGGCCTTGGTCCATTGCCGCATTGCTGGCCACGCTGGTGCTGCTGTTTGCGTTCCAGGGCCAGGCCATCCTGCAGCAGCCGCTGGTGATTGCGCTGCTGGCCGTACCCATCCTGACCCAGGTGTTTTTCAACGCGGGGCTGGCCTACTGGCTCAACCGCGCAGTGGGGGAAAAGCACAGCGTGGCCTGTCCATCGGCACTGATCGGCGCCTCCAACTTTTTCGAGCTGGCGGTGGCCGCCGCCATCAGCCTGTTCGGCTTTCACTCGGGCGCCGCGCTGGCCACCGTGGTGGGCGTGTTGATCGAGGTGCCGGTGATGCTGCTGGTAGTGCACATCGTCAACCGCAGCAAGCGGTGGTACGAGCGGGCGTGAGTAGCGCGGCGCAGCCCGTCCGCACGCTCAGCCCCTCGCCGTGAGCAACGCCACCGCCTTGCGGGCCAGTGGCGCTGCCAGCATCACCGCCGGGAAGGCGAACAGCCACCCGGTCAGCCATGCGCCCGCCCAGAGGCTCACAAAGTCCTGCTGCGGCTGCAGCGCGCGAAAGGTGGAGATGCCCGACACCAGCAGCGACATCACGCCCGACAAGATCAGGCTGAACAGCACCGGGCCATAGCGGGCGGGGATCATGCCGCCACCTCTTCGCCAGTCTGGCGTGCGGCTGCACCGCCCACACCGCCCAGGCGCTGCAGTGTCTCTGCGAAATGCTGGCCGAACATGCGGGCGGTTTTGGTGTCACCGGGCACAAACGCATCGGCCGCCGCCCCATGGCCCGCCTGCGCCATCAGGCCCGACCAGGAGCCGAGCCGGTTGGCCGCCTCGTCGTACGGCACCCCGGCATGCTGCTCGGGCAGGATGGGGTTGCCCACCCACACCATGCCGTGCTGCATGGCAAACACCCACATCGACATCAGCGTGGACTGCTTGTCGCCCGCTGGCAGTGACGACACGGTAAAGCCCGCCGCCAGCTTGTTCTTGAGCTGATGCGTCTTCCACAGGCGACCTGTGGAATCCATGAAGGTCTTGAACGGCCCGGAGACTCCGCCCAGGTAGGTGGGCGAGCCAAGGATGACGCCGTCGTAGCGCAGCAGGCGGTCAGGTGCCTGCGCCAGGTCTTCGGCCCGGACCAGTTCAGCGAGGATGCCCGGCACGGCGCGTGCGCCGTCCAGCACGTGGTGGGCAATGTGCGCGGTGTGGTCGTGGGCGCTGTGATAAACGATGGCAATGTGTTGCATGGTGTGGTTTCCTTGAGAGTGATTTCGGGGGCAAGGCGCGGGACAGGTCAGCGTGAAATCAATGCGATGACCAGCGCGGAGAGATACAGGCCCAGGCCAAACACGGTGTGGTTGGCCAAACTGCGCAGGCAGTTCTTGAGCGGGGTGGGCGTTCGCGATGCCGCAAAGCCCGAGCCCATGGCGGGCTGCATCACTAAGAGCGGCGCCGCCACGGTGCCCATGCCCACGGCCAGCGCGGGCAGCAGGGTGGGGCTGTGGACCCAGGCGTCGCCCTGCAGAGACAGCAGTACCCCGGCAAAAGCCACGCCCACGGCGTAGTGCGTGAGCCAGCCCCAGGCCAGCTCGCCGCGCACCGGAGCCGCCTTGGCGATGGCGGCGTGGGCGACTTGCCCGCGCACCAGGTGGCCTACCCAGCGGCCGATGAAAGCGAAGTTGAGCGTGGGCACCCCCAGCCTTTTGAGCAGCAACAGCCAGGCATCCATGACGGCGGTGGCGCCAATGCCCAGGAGCATGGCGAGGGGAATGTCTTGCAGTGAGAGAGTCATCAAAACACCTCGGAAAGTTGACGGGAGAAGGTTTTGAACGGAATATAGAAGTTCAAGTAAACTTGAGGTCAAGAGGTTTTTTCATGGACATTGCCGAAGTCGCCAAACGCTCCGGTCTGCGGGCGTCCACGCTGCGGTATTACGAGGAGAAGGGGCTGATCCAGTCGGTAGGGCAACCCGGCGAGCGCCGCCGGTTTGCGCCTGGCGTGATGGACCAGCTGGCGCTGATTGCGCTGGGGCAATCGGCCGGGTTCTCGCTGGACGACATCCGGTCGATGTTTTTGCCCAGTGGAGAGCCGAACATCGACCGGCAGCTGCTGTCAAGCAAGGCCGACGAGCTTGACACCATGGTCAAGCGCCTCAAGGCCATGAGCAACGGCCTGCGGCACGCGGCCGCCTGCCCGGCCGAGAGCCATGCGCAATGCCCGTCCTTCCAGCGGCTGCTGAAAGCCGCCGCTGACGGAGCGCTGGAGCGCCAGCAGCGGCGCAGCGCGCAGCCCGTGGTGGGCCTGCGCCGGCCGCGTGCCTGAGCGGCCCGAGGCGCCTCGGTTGATGGGGTGATTGAGTTGCTATCTATTTAATAGCTGCTCAGGCATATTGCACTAGCGCTATCGGCCCAAAAGGCTTGAAGTGGAGGCGCCGGAAGCTTGCACAGCGGTGTGGGCCGCAGCGCGGGCCCGTCACCCGCCCTTGGGGGCGCCCAGCTTGCGGTACACCGTGGCGCGGCTGATGCCCAGCGCACGCGCCGCCTCGGCCACGTTGCCGCGCGCCTCCTGCACCGCGCGGCGGATCATTGCGACCTCGGCCTCGCGCAACGGGGCGGGCGCCGATGCAATGCCTGGCACCGCTGCCGTGTGGGTGTCGCCCACGGTGCGGGCGTGCGCAGGCAGCTGCGCCAGGGCGTGCAGCCGCAGGCCCGACCAAAGCGGCAAATCCAGCGGCTCTCTGCGCTGCTGCCGGGCCGCGTCGAACAGCATGGTCCAGGGCATGGCCAGCAGGTCGCTGCAGTGGGTGCGGGTGCCGGGCAGGCCGGGGGTGCGCAGGGGGTGGGGCACGAGCTGGCGGGCCATGCTGTTGGCGCCCACCACGCAGCCGTCGGCGTCCAGCGTCAGCAGGCCGTCGCCTTCGCCGCCCAGCGGGCAGCCCGGCCAGTTCAGGCGCAGCAGCAGGGAGTGGGGCAGCTGCAGCAGCAGCGCGTCTTCCATGGCGCGGGCCGAGCGGGCCACCAGGTGGCGCAGCTCGGGCCGCTCGGGCACATCCACACCCGTCAGATCCAGCATGCCCATGCAGCGGCCCTGTGGGTCGAACAGCGGCGCCCCGGCGCAGCTGTAGCTGGCGTTGTCGTCAAAGAAATGCTCGCCCCGGTGCAGCCACACGGGCTGCAGCTCTTCCAGCGCGGCGCCGATGGCAGTGGTGCCCACGGCGGCTTCCGACAGATCAATGCCCACCCGGCCGATGGCGCTGGCGCGCGGGTCGCTCCGATCGCAATGGCCTTGCACATCGACGACGATGCCACGTGCATCGGTCAGCATGGCGAAGTAGCGCATGCCCGCAATGGCACGGGTCAGCTGCTCCAGTACCGGCCGGGCCGCGCGCAGCAGGTGATGGTGCTGCTCCTGGCTGTGGCGCAGCGCCGTGGCGCTGACGGCGTCAAACGCCACGCGCCGCGTGGGCTCCAGGCCCCGCGCCAGGCAGCGCTGCCAAGACCGTGCAATCCACGGCTCCACCTCGGCGTGCACGGGCGCTGCACCGTCGGACAGCAGGCTCTGGCGCGCCCGCGCAATCAGCGCGTGGCGGTCAGCAGCGGGGTGGGGCGCGGAGATCAGCATGGTGAACAGGCTCCTGGAGGTCCGCATGATGCGCCGGTGTGCAGTGCAGCATGTTTCATTTTGAGAATATCCAGCCAGGGGCCCTGGAAATCTAGGGTTGTCCCTAGGGATGGTCGTTGGGGCGCGGCAGAAGATGCGCGAGCGATGAGCGTGACTCTGATCCCCTCCGCGAGGTCGTGAGCGCGCTCCTATCCAGCCAGAACCACTCCAGGAGACAGCCAGATGCAAGTCCAGTTCACGGTCAACGGGCGCGCTGCCAGTGTTGACGTCCCTCCCAATACCCTGCTTGTCCATGCGCTGCGAGAGCACCTGATGCTCACCGGCACCCATGTGGGCTGTGACACCAGCCAGTGCGGCGCCTGCACCGTGCATGTGAACGGCCGGGCCGTCAAATCCTGCGCCATGCTGGCGGTGCAGGCGCAGGGGGCCGAGGTGACGACCATCGAAGGCATGGCGTCGGCAGACGGCACCATGCACCCCATGCAGGCGGCGTTCAAGGAGTGCCACGGCCTGCAGTGCGGCTTCTGCACGCCGGGCATGGTGATGAGTGCGGTGGACCTGTGCAAGAACCATCCCAATGCCAGCGAAGGCGAGATCCGCGAGCTGCTCGAAGGCAACATCTGCCGCTGCACCGGCTACCAGAACATCGTGCGCGCAGTGCAGGTCGGCCAGAAGGCCATGGCCGGCGCCTGAGCGCGCCCGCCGTTCCCACACCAGAACAATCCAAGGAGACAAGACCATGGGTGCATCCGACTTTTCCAAGCTGCCGCACATCGGCGAATCGCTCAAGCGCAAGGAAGACTACCGCTTCCTGACCGGCGCAGGCCAATACACCGACGACGTGGTGCTGGCCGCGCAAAGCCATGCGGTGTTCGTGCGTTCACCGCACGCCCACGCCAAGATCAACAGCATCAACATTGACGCCGCCAAGGCCGCGCCCGGCGTGCTAGGCGTGTTCATCGGCGCCGATGTGGCCGCCGACAACATCAACGGCCTGCCCTGCGGCTGGCTCATCACCAGCACCAACGGCGAGCCCATGAAGGAGCCGCCGCACCCCATCCTGGCCCAGGGCAAGGTGCGCTACGTGGGCGACCACGTGGCCATGGTGGTGGCGCTGACCCAGCAGCAGGCGCGCGACGCGGCCGAGCTGGTGGAGGTGGACTACGACGTGCTGCCTGCCGTGGTGAACGTGGCCGACGCTGCGTCGGGCGCCGTGGCCGGTGCGGCGGTGCATGACATTGCGCCCGACAACCACTGCTTCAAGTGGGCCATTGGCGACAAGGGCGGCGTGGATGCCGCATTTGCCAACGCCGCCCACGTCACCAAGCTCGACCTGATCAACAACCGCCTGATCCCCAACGCCATGGAGCCACGTGCGGCCATCGGCAGCTACAACCGGGCGAGCGACGAATACACCCTCTACGTCAGCAACCAGAACCCGCACGTCGAGCGCCTACTGATGACGGCCTTTGTGATGGGCCTGCCCGAGCACAAGGTGCGCGTGATCGCGCCCGATGTGGGCGGGGGCTTCGGCTCCAAGATCTATCTGTACGCTGAGGACGTGTGCCTGACCTGGGCGGCAAAAAAGCTCAACCGCAACATCAAGTGGGTGGCGGACCGCAGCGAGGCGTTCCTCTCCGATGCGCATGGCCGCGACCACGTGAGCCATGCCGAAATGGCGATGGACAAGGACGGCAAATTCCTGGCCATGCGTGTGCACACCGATGCCAACCTGGGTGCCTACCTCAGCACCTTTGCCAGTGCGGTGCCCACCATTCTTTACGCCACGCTGCTGGCGGGTCAGTACAGCACGCCTCAGGTGTATGTAGAAGTGGACTCGTGGTTCACCAACACTGCGCCGGTGGACGCCTACCGGGGCGCAGGCCGCCCTGAGGCTACCTATCTGCTGGAGCGCCTAGTCACCCGCTGCGCGTGGGAGATGGGCCTCTCGCAAGACGAAATCCGCCGTCGCAATTTCATCCAGACCTTTCCGTACCAGACGCCGGTGGCGCTGCAGTACGACACGGGCGACTTCCATGCCTGCATGGACGGTGCCAACAAGCTGGCCGATGTGGCAGGCTTTGAGCAGCGCAAGGCCGCCAGTGCGGCCAAGGGACTGCTGCGGGGCATCGGCTACTCGTCGTACATTGAGGCCTGTGGCATTGCGCCCTCCAACATCGCGGGCGCCCTGGGCGCGCGGGCGGGCCTGTTTGAATGCGGCGAGGTGCGTGTGCACCCCACCGGCAGCGTGACGGTGTTCACCGGCTCGCACAGCCACGGCCAGGGCCACGAGACCACCTTTGCGCAGGTGGTGGCGGCGCGCCTGGGCATTCCGGTCGAGAACGTGGACATCGTGCACGGCGACACGGGCCGCGTGCCGTTCGGCATGGGCACCTACGGCTCGCGCTCCATTAGCGTGGGCGGGGCGGCCATCATGAAGGCGCTGGATAAGATCGAGGCCAAGGCCAAGAAGATTGCCGCACATTTGATGGAGGCCAGCGACGCCGACATCGACTTCAGCGGCGGCGAATTCACCGTGCGGGGCACGGACAAGAAGATACCGTTCGGTCAGGTGGCACTCACGGCCTATGTGCCGCACAACTACCCGCTCGACAAGCTGGAGCCGGGCCTGAACGAAACCGCGTTCTACGACCCGACCAACTTCACCTTCCCCGCAGGCACCTACATCTGCGAGGTGGAGATCGACCCGCAGACCGGCGTGACGCGCGTGGACAAGTTCACGGCGGTGGACGACTTCGGCACCATCATCAACCCCATGATCGTGGAAGGCCAGGTGCACGGCGGACTGGTGCAGGGCATTGGTCAGGCGTTGCTGGAGAACTGCGTGTACGACCGCGAAACCGGCCAGCTGCTCACCGGCAGCTTCATGGACTACGCCATGCCGCGCGCTGACGACTTCCCCGAGTTCAAGCTGGCCCATGTGTGCACCCCCTGCACCCACAACCCGCTGGGCACCAAGGGCTGCGGCGAGGCTGGGGCCATCGGCTCGCCACCGGCGGTGATCAACGCCGTGCTCGATGCGCTGCGACCTCTGGGCGTGAAGGACTTCGACATGCCCGCGTCGCCGCACCGCGTGTGGGAAGCCATTCAGTCCGCCAAGGCATAAGGAGACCAACCATGTACGCATTCACCTTTGAGGCTCCTTCCTCCACCGCTGCTGCCGCGCAGCTCATCGCCCAGGGCGGAAAGCTGCTGGCCGGCGGGCAAAGCCTGCTGCCGTCCATGCGCCTGCGCCTGGCCAACCCCGAAAAGATCGTGGACCTGAATGGCGTTGCCGAGCTGGCGGGCATCCGCCGTGAAGGCAACGCGCTGGTCATTGGCGCCATGACGCGCCACATGGACGTGGCGGCCAGCAGCGAGGTCAAGGCAGCCATCCCGGCGCTGGCCGACCTGGCCGCACACATTGGCGACCGCCAGGTGCGCGCACGGGGCACGCTGGGCGGCTCCGTGGCCAACAACGACCCTGCCGCCTGCTACCCCAGCGCGGTGCTGGGCCTGGGCGCCACGGTCATCACCAACCGCCGCGAGATCCAAGCCGACGACTTCTTCGTGGGCATGTACACCACGGCGCTGGAGGAGGGCGAGATCATTACTGCCATCCGCTTCCCCATCCCTAAGCGTGCCGCGTACATGAAGTTCAAGCAGGCGGCGTCGCGATTCTCGCTGGTGGGTGTGTTTGTGGCGCAGACCGACAGTGGCGTGCGCGTGGCCGTCACCGGTGCGGCCAGCAGCGTGTTTCGCCATGCGGGGCTGGAGGCAGCGCTCAACCAGAGCTTCACGCCGCAGTCGGCGGCCAGCGTGAAGATCGACGCGAGCGATTTGAACGCCGACATCCACGCCAGCGCTGCCTACCGCGCCAACCTCATCAGCGTGCAAACGCAGCGCGCTGTGCAGCAGATGCTGGGATGACATGAGGGCAACCCCGCTACCGTGGTGCGGCACCCGGTGGCGGGCTTTTGAGTGAAATTGGCTGCTAGCGCTGGAAGAACATGCGCTGGCAGCTATGAATTAGATAGCAATGAACTCTTTTAACGCCGCGCCGGTTCCGGCTTCCATCGACGCCCTGGTGCAGGCCCTGCAAAGCGTGGGCTATTTTGCCGACCGTCGCCTAGCCACGGCGGTGTTTCTGGCGCTCAAGCTGCAGCGGCCTTTGCTGCTGGAGGGCGAGCCCGGCGTGGGCAAGACGGCGCTGGCCAAAGCCCTCTCGGAAGTGCTGTCGCGCAGCCTGATCCGCCTGCAGTGCTACGACGGCCTGGAGCAGCGCGAGGCGTTGTACGAGTGGAATTACGCTGCTCAGTTGCTGCACATGCGCGCAGCCGAGGGGCAGGGCGGTGCCGACATGGCGCAGGTGGAGCGCGAGGTGTACCAGGACCGCTACCTCATCCGCCGCCCTTTGCTGCAGGCGCTGCAGGCGCCAGCGCCCGGCGCCGTGCTGCTGATCGACGAGGTGGACCGCGCGGACGAGCCCTTTGAGGCCTTTTTGCTCGAGTACCTGGGCGAGTACCAGGTGAGCATTCCCGAGATTGGCACCGTGCGCGCCACGGCCACGCCCGTCACCATTCTCACCAGCAACCGTACGCGCGACCTGCACGACGCCGTCAAGCGCCGCTGCTTGTACCACTGGCTGGACTACCCCGAGCGCGAGCGCGAGCTGGCCATCGTGCGCGCCCAGGTGCCGGGTGCGAGTGAGGCGTTGGCCCTGCAGGTGGCAGACTTTGTGGGGCGACTGCGCAGCCAGCCGTTTGCCAACGCCTTTCAGCGCGCACCGGGCATTGCCGAGAGCGTGGAATGGGCCAAGGCGCTGGTGGCCCTCGACACCCTCGTGGTGGACCCCGAGGTGGTGTCCGATACCGCAGGCATCCTGTTCAAGCAGCGCGAGGATGTCGCGGCGCTCACCCGCGACATGGCGGTGCAGTTGCTGCAACCCGCCGATGCCGATGCATGAGAGCCGTCCCATGGCTGAGGGCGCGATGTTCTCCCAACTCGGCGATGCCCGCACCGGCAAGCTGGCCGACAACCTGAGCGGCTTTGGCCGCACGCTGCGTCGCGCTGGCGTGCGGGTGGACGCTGCCCGCATGGCGCTGGCCCAGCAGGCGGTGATGCTGGTGGGCCTGCAGCGCGAGGACTTCAGCGCCGCACTGGAGGCCGTGCTGGTCAGCCGCGAGCAAGACCGCATGGTGTTCCGCGAGCTGTTTGACGCCTACTTTCGCAATCCCAACGTCGCACAAAAGCTGCTGGCGCAGATGCTGCCCAGCGCCGAGTCCAAGGCCGAGCCCGTCAAACGCCGCCCGCGTGTGAGCGAGGCACTGGCGCCCGTGCGTGCCGCGCGCAACGCACCGCCCGCGCGCGAAGAAGACAAGATCGAATTCGATGCCGCCATGACGGCCAGCGACCTGCAGCGCCTGCGGCAGGCTGACTTCAACCAGCTCTCGGCCAGCGAATACATCCTGGTGGAGCGCCTGGCGCGCGACGTGCCCTTGCCCTTGCCGCACTACGCCGCCCGCCGCACCCGGCCGGGCGCACGCGGCAGCCGCCCGCACTGGCCCGGCGCCATGCACCATGCGGCGCGCAGTGGGGGCGAGGTGCTGCACATCCCGTTGCTGCAGCGGCGCCAGCAACCGCTGCCGCTGCTGGTGCTGGTGGATGTGTCGGGATCGATGGAGCGCTACGCGCGTTTGCTGCTGGCCTTCTTGCACGCGGCCACCGCACCGCGCCACACCGGCGCCGCCGTGCGCCGGGACGTGTTTGCGTTTGGCACCGGCTTGACCGATCTCACGCCCGCCTTCCGCCTGGCCGATACGGATGCGATGCTGGAGACGGCCAGCCATGCCATCACCGACTTTGCGGGCGGTACCCGCATGGGCGACAGCCTGGGCCAGCTGCGCCTGCAGCACGCGCGGCGCCTGGTGGGGCGGCGCACGCTGGTGCTGCTGATCAGCGACGGACTGGACACGGGCACGCCCGAGGTGCTGGAGCGCGAGCTGGCCTGGCTGCGCCGCCACTGCGGCCGCCTGCTGTGGCTCAACCCCCTGCTGCGCTACGAGGGCTATGCCCCCACGGCGCGCGGTGCGTCAGTTCTGTACCGCCAGGCCCACGGCATGGTGGCCGTGCACAACCTGAGCCACCTGAAGGACCTGGCTGCCAGCCTGGCGAGCGTGCTGCGGCAATGACGGCGCCGTGCCCCACGCCGCACTGAGTCCAGCCATGCAGCGGACCGATTGAATTCCCACAACATCCACACACATTAAAGACCGAGAGGACCCACCATGGAAATGCAAGCCAGCCGAACCCTTGCCGTCAGCCAGCAACAGGCCTGGGAGGCGCTCAACGACCCCGAAGTGCTCAAGCTGTGCATTCCCGGTTGCGACAAGGTCGAGCCCACGGGCGAGAACCAGTATTCGGTGGCCATGGCGCTCAAGATCGGGCCTGTGTCGGCCAAATTTGCGGGCAAGATCACGCTGTCCGACATCGTGCCGCCCGAGAGCTACAACATTGCCTTTGAAGGCTCTGGCGGCGTGGCGGGCTTTGGCAAGGGCAACGCCCAGGTCAAGTTGGTGCCCCTGCCCGCCGATGCGGCCGGTCAGGCCAGCTGTGAGTTGCACTACACCGTACACGCCTCGGTGGGCGGCAAGATCGCGCAGCTGGGCCAGCGCCTCATCGACGGCGCCGCCAAAAGCATGGCCGAGGACTTCTTCAAGCGGTTTGACGACGAGATGCAGCGCCGCTTTCCGCGCGCTGAAGCCCCTTCAGCAGATGCAGCGGCAAGTGCCGATGCCGTCACCCAGCCAAGCACAGTGCAAGAGGGTGGTGCCACCCAGGGCGGCGGTATCCCTGCGTGGATGTGGGGTGTTGGCGTGGCGGCCCTCGTATTGCTGGCCTGGTGGTTCAATCGGGGCTGATTGCCCGGGGCAGCGGAAGGAAGTGAGTCATGGAAAATTTGGACGTCGTCGTGCTGCGCACACTGCAGGGCTGGCGGGCCGCAGGGCGCCGTGCGCTGCTGGCCACGGTGGTGCGCACATGGGGCTCATCGCCCCGGCCCGTGGGCTCGATCATGGCGCTGTGCGAGGACGGCGCGGTGGTCGGGTCGGTGTCGGGCGGGTGCATTGAAGACGATTTGATCGACCGCCACACCCGCGCCTATGCACAGGCGGGTGCGGCGGCAGACGGTACCGACCACCGCATCCCCAGCGGTCCGCCATCGTTCGTCAAATACGGCGTCAGCGCCGACGAGGCCCACCGCTTTGGCCTGCCCTGCGGCGGCACGCTGGAGCTGCTGCTGGAGTACGACCCCGATCCCACCCTGCTGGCCGACTTGATTGCCCAGCTGGCCGCTGGGCGCCTGGTGCAGCGCACTGTGCGCCTGTCTGACGGCACCGTGACCCTGGCGCCCACCCAGGCCCCCGAGGATCTCAAGGTGGATGCGCAGCAGCTCACCAACACCTTCGGCCCCGAGTACCGCATGTTGCTCATCGGTGCGGGGCAGCTCACCGAATACCTGGCCACCATGGCCTTGTTCAACGGCTTTGCCGTGACGGTGTGCGACCCGCGCGAGGAGTACCGGGGCAGCTGGAGCGTGCCCGGCGCCACCGTGGTGAGCGACATGCCCGACGATGTGGTGCTGGCCTTCAAGCCTGACCGCCGCACCTGCGTGGTGGCCCTCACGCACGACCCCAAGCTGGACGACCTGGCGCTGCTGGAGGCGCTGAACACCGAGGCGTTCTACGTGGGCGGTATTGGCTCGCGCCGCAACAACGAGGCGCGGCGCGCCCGCATGATCGAGCACTTCGACCAGACCGAAGCCAGCCTGCAGCGCCTGCGCGGGCCCATTGGCATCTACATCGGCAGCAAGACACCGCCCGAGATTGCGGTGAGCGTGATGGCCGAGATTTTGGCCGTGAAGAACGGCGTGACCTTGCCGCGTGACATGGAAGTGGCCCAGGCCAAGAACGACCGGGAGCTGGCCCACAACGACCCGGGCGCCCTGGTGTGCGGCGTGCGGTAGCTCGGTTCGTCCCCGAGGTCAGTGCTGCACCGGTGGCACCTGGGCCTGCAGCTGCCGCTGCACGTGCCTGAGCAGACCTTCGCAGGCGTCTTCCACCAGGTCCAGCACCTCTTCAAAACCTTGGCTGCCGCCGTAGTACGGGTCGGGCACCACCGGGCTGTCGAACTGCAGGCAGAACTCCGTCATGCGCCGCAGCTTGTGCGCGTGTGCGGGTGGGCACAGGTCTTGTGCCAGGGCGAGGTTGTCCCAGTCCATGGCCAGGATCAGGTCGTACCGCGCAAAGTCCGCATCCGTGATCTGCCGGGCCCGCAGGTCCGACAGGTCATAGCCGCGCTGCGCCGCGTGGCGCTGGGTGCGGGTGTCGGGCGGCTCGCCGGGGTGGTAGTTGTGCGTGCCGGCCGAATCCACCATCACGCTGTGCGCCAGACCGCTGTGGGTGATCTTGTGGCGGAACACGCCGTGGGCTGTGGGGCTGCGGCAGATGTTGCCCATGCACACGAACAGGATGGCGTAGCGGGACATGGTGATGGTCGCGTACGTTCAGGCCTCGATCACCACCGGGCCGCCCTTGGCAATGCCGCGCTGGTAGGCCGGGCGGGCATGCATGCGCTCCAGGTAGGCCTGCAGGTGCGGGCAGCGGCTTGCGTCGTTGGCGCGGGACATCAGCGCCTCCACCGCAAAGCTCATCTGAAAATCCGCAATGGTCAGGTGCTCCCCGGCAAACCAGCGGTGGGTGCCCAGGTGCTCTTCAATGAATGCCAGCGCCGTGTCCACGTTGGGGTCGATGAGCTTTTGCTGCACCGTGCCGCACAGCGCGCGCGCAATGGGCTTCACGAAGAAGGGCATGGGCTGGGTGGGGATGGTCTTGAACACCAGCTTCATCACCAGCCAGTTCATCAGCGAGCCCTCGGCATAGTGCATCCAGAAGCGGCACTGGCGGTGTTCGGCGGTGCGTGGCGCGGGCTGCAGGTGGGCCAAGTCGCCCCGGGCTTGCTCGCCATAGGTTTCCACCAGGTACTCGATGATCGCACCCGATTCGGCGATCACTTCGTCGCCATCCGTGATGACCGGTGACTTGCCCAGGGGGTGAATGGCCTTGAGCGCCAGTGGGGCCAGCTTGGTGGCCTTGTCGCGCGCGTAGATCTTGAGCTCGTAGGGCACGCCCAGCTCTTCCAACAGCCAGAGAATGCGCTGCGAGCGCGAGGTTTCGAGGTGGTGCAGGGTGATCATGGCCGCCATCTTATTGAAGAGTGGGCCGAATCCACCCTGCCTCGGTCCTTGTTTTTTGCGCGAGCTTTGGCTGATCTGGTGGGTTCAGGCGGTGCGGCGCCGCTGCTGCCCGATGGAGCGCTGCATCCACTGCACGTACAGGTCCACAGAAAGCAGCACAGCCATCGCAAAGGCGCAAGCGGCCACGGTGGGCCCCAGACCCAGCGAACTGACCAGCCAGGTGCCCTGCACGGTGGCAAAGCGGTTGGGGGTGGTGCAGATGAACTCGGCCGCGCCCATACCGGTGTAGTGCATGGCGCACACGGCAGCGGCCATGAGCAGGGCGGCCCCTGCGCGGCTGGCCATGCTGCGGGTGTTGAAGGCCAGCCATAGGGCGGCCGTGCCTGCTGCCACCGCGATGAGCACTGAAAGCGCCACGGTGCGCAGGTCCCAGTTGATGTAGCCGCCAATCTTCATGCCGTACATGCCCAGGTAGTGCATGCCCGCCACACCCAGGCCCAACAACAACCCTGCGCCCAGAATGCGTGCCAGGTCCCGAGGCGCCTTGGACACGACGATGAGTGCGGCCGAGGTGCAGACCACAGCAGCCACCAGGGACACCGCGCTTTCGACAATGCCATAGCTACTGGCCACATCCAGCCGCAGCGCCACCATGCCCACAAAGTGCATGGACCACACGCCGATCCCACCCAGGGCCACACCCGCCGTGACTGCGGCTGCGCGGTTCAGCGAGCCATCCTGGTAGCGGATGCGCCGCGTGACCATCAGCGCGATCAGCGAACCGATGAACGCCAGTGCGAACGAGGCGGCGACGAGGTGGGGGCGGTATTCGGAGACAACGGTGGAGTCCATGGAGAGCTGCCTGTGAGGGGTGAAAAAGGGGGGCGTTTCACACCGCTCAGGGAGCAGTTGAAACCAATTGTTTCTATATTAGACCAATTGGTTATTTTTTGCTCTGAATGGTTATTTTTGGGAAAATGGTGCCGTCGCCCGATGAGGTGTGCGTTTCATTTGGGGGTGGCTGGGTGGGAGATCGCCCACTGCCGGACCTCTGCAAGGCCACGCGGTGGGCCTGCAGCGCCGCTGGCGCCGGATCAGAGTTGGAGGAGGAACGCCCGCAGCAGGCGCCAATGCTCCAGGCACGCCTCGGGGGCGGGCTGGGCGGCCGCGTTTTCCAGCTGGCGGGCGCGCACGCTCTGGGACGGGTGGCCGAGGGTGAGCAGCACGGTGGCCAGGCTGTGTGCCAGACGGCGCAGCGCGGGCCAGTCTTGTGCCGTGCAGGCGGCATCGCCTTGCCGTATGTCGGCGGGGAACTGCTGCAGGCAGCTGGCGCGGTAGGCCTTGAACAGAAACTCGTCGCCCGCAAAGTGGGTGGCAATGGCCTGCGCCTCGTCGTCGCCCGCTTCACCGGCCGGCGTGGTGGTTGTGGCCGGCGCATTGGCAGGGGGCTCAGCCACCAGCGCCAATGCATCGGTCACACAGGCCTCCAGCTCAGCCACCGATGCGGGTTTGGACACCATGCGCCATACCTTCATGGCCAGCAGTTGCTCGCGCACGGGTGGCGTCAGGCCTGCGCTGAACACTGCGACAGGAATCCGGCGTCCGTGCACGGGCTCTTGCAGTAGCCGCTGTACGAGGTCAATGCCGGACTCGCCGGGCAGCATGAGGTCGGTGATGATGAGTTCCACCCCCCCGGCGTGCAGCGCCTGCATGGCGTCCGGCACATTGGCGCAGGTCACCAGCTCGATCGGAAGCTCCTCCAGCGCCATCTGCACAAAGCGCGCGATGGAGCTGTCGTCTTCCACCAGCAGGACCTTGGGCGCGCTCATGCGGGCACCTGGGCCTGTGGAATACACGCTGCCAGTGCGCTCGGCAGCTCGGCCACCAGCCGGGGTTTGTGAATGACCTTCACGCCCTGCAGGGCGAACGCGTAGGGCTCGCGCTGTTGCTCGTCGAGTGAGGTGACCACGATAAGGTGGCTGCGCGCAAACTGGGGGTGCGAACGCAGCGTGGTGATCAGGGTGGCGCCGTCAATGCCCGGCAGCAGGATGTCCACGATCAGCACCTCGGGCTGTATCTGCCCATACAGCGCCAGACCGGTGATGCCATCGTTGGCCACCTGCAACTGCACACCCGGAAAGTGTTGCTGCACGATGAGGCCGACCAGATTCTGGAAATGGATCGAGTCTTCAATCAGCAGGATCTGCGGCGCGCGCCCTTTGGCGGGGGCCACGGGCGGTGCCAGAGGGTGGCGGCTGGCCACCGGCGTGTCGGCTGCGGGTGCCGGGGCCGCGCCCCCGGCGCCGTGGGCGGTCATCCAGCGTTCCACCGATGCGCGGGAGATACGGCGATGTCCGCCCGGCGTCTTCCAGGCCTCCAGCTCGTTGCGGTCCACCATCAGCTGGACGGACCGTACGGCCATGCCCAGCATCTTGGCGACTTCGAGCGTTGTGTAGTGGTCGGCCATGGCGCGCTCCGCGAGGGAATGGTCAGATTGCATAGATCGCGCATTTTCTCCTAATTTTTTCAAACATACGTCTTGTATTTGATAAAAATGATTGATATGATTCTATCAATGGCAAAAAAACACCCTGATCTGTGCTTTTTTGTATTTCCAAGCCGACCTCTGCCCCACAAGGGTTCCCGCCATGAAAAAGATCCTCATCGTCGAAGACCACATCGATATCCGCAAGCTGCTCAAGATGACGCTGGAGTTTGATGACTTCGAGATCCACGAAGCCGCCACGGGCGACGCGGGCTGGGTGCTGGCCCAGGAGCTGCAGCCGGACATCGTGCTGCTCGACGTGATGATGCCGGGCACCCTGAACGGCCTGGATGTGTGCCGCCGCATCAAATCGGCCCCGGGCATGCGCCACACCAAGGTGATCATGCTGACGGCCCGGGTGCAGTCGGATGACCGGGCGGCAGGTTTCGCGGCAGGCGCCGACGACTACCTGATGAAGCCCTTCAGCACGCTGCAGGTGCTGGAGACCATCTACCGCATGGAGGCAGCGCAGTGACTTCGCTCCCAGTGCTGGAGCCTGCTCCCCAGGCTCCGCCAGACACCCGGTGCTTTGACGAGGCCGCAGCGGCGCAGATGGAGCGTTTTGTGCGTGACTTTGGCCGCATGTACCGGGAGCGCAACGAAGCGCTGCGCGAGGTCACCCGCGCGCACCACGCGGCACTGCTGCACCTGTCGGCCGCCGCAGACCTCAAAGACGATGACACCGGCGTGCACATCGTGCGCATCGGCTATCTGGCCGAGGCACTGGCCCTCGCGCTGGGGCAGACGGTGGGCTACGCCCGCATGCTGCGCAAGGCGGCGCCCATGCATGACATCGGCAAGATCGGCACCCCGGACAGCGTGCTCAAGAAGCCCGGCAAGCTCACCCCGGAAGAGCGCCAGACCATGAACTGCCATGCCGCCATGGGTGCCGAGATCCTCGGGCGTTCGCAGATTCCCGTCTTTCGCATGGCGGCCGAGGTGGCGCTCACGCACCACGAACGCTACGACGGCCAGGGCTACCCTGCAGGCCTGGCGGGCGATGCCATTCCGCTGTCGGGCCGCATCACGGCCGTGGTGGACTTTTTTGACGCACTGACGATGGACCGGGTGTATCGCCCCGCCTTCACCGTGCCGGTGGCGCTGGAGATGCTGGCAGCCGAGCGTGGGCGCGCGTTTGACCCGGTGATCGTGGACACGTTTTTGGCGCATGCTGCGGCCATTGACGCACTGCGGTGCAAGATCACGCAGGAATGCCCGTCGTTCGATGCACTGATCGATGCGCCCTGACCCTTTTTTGGCCGCTCTGCGGCAGGCCACTGTGGGTACGGTGGTTGGATTGATTCAAGGATTCCCCATGATGATGACGATGATGCAGTGGCTGAAACCGGGGGCACGTGCCATCACCCGCCTGCTGCTGGCGGCGTGCGCCACCAGCGCGCTGGCAGGGCCTGTGGCCGACCGGGTCCAGAGCCAGTCGGTGCTGCGCGTGTGTGTGTGGCCGGACTACTACGGCGTGACCTTTCGCCACCCGCGCACGCAGCAGCTGGGCGGCATCGACATTGACCTGTCGGGCGAGCTGGCGCGCGATCTCAAGGCCCGGGTCGAATACGTGGACTCTTCCTTTCCCACCCTCATTGATGACCTGAACCAGGACCGTTGTGACGTGGCCATGTTCGCCATTGGCATGCTGCCCCAGCGCATGGAGAAGCTGGCTTTCACCCAGCCCTATATGCGCAGCGACATCTACGGCATCACAACCAAGACCAACACGGTCATCAAGCAGTGGGCCGACATCGACAAGCCGGGCGTGCTGGTGGGTGTGCAGGCAGGCACGTTCATGGAGCCCATCATGGCCCAGCGCCTCAAGCAGGCCACGCTGGTGCGCATCCAGTTGCCCGCAACCCGGGAGCGCGAACTGACGGCCGGGCGCATTGACGTGTTCATGACCGACTACCCCTACAGCCGGCGCCTGATGGACAACGCCGACTGGGCCCGGCTCATCGAGTCGCCCGAACCGTTCTCGGTGCTGCCCTACGGCTATGCGGTCAAGCGCGGCGACGCGGCGTGGCTGGCCACGGTCGAGGCCTTTGTAGCCCGTATCAAGGCAGATGGCCGCCTGCAGCGTGCGGCCTCCCAGAACGGCCTGAGCGCCATCGTGGTGCGCTGACATGGCAGCTCTTCAGCCTCTCTCCCGGCGCTGGGCTCGACTGCGCGCGTGGGTGTTGCAGACCAGCCACCTGGTCCTGGTCATCGGGGGGCTGTCGGCATTGGCGGCGTTGGTGGGGGTGGGTGCGTTGGCCGTGAACGACTTTCGCACGGTGCGCATCAGCCACCAGAACCATGCAGCCATGCTGGCCCGGGTGCTGGAGGACCAGGCCACGCGCACCATACAGACGGCCGAGCTGGCATTGGAGTCACTGGCTACATCGCCCGCCCTCACGGCTGTGGCCTCCGAGCCCCGGCGCATGCAGGACGCCCTGGGACAGGCACTGGCTGCGCTTTCGTTTCTCCGGGGGCTGGCCGTCGTGGACGCAGGGGGGCGAGTGATCGCAAGCACATTGCCGGGCGATGCTGAGAGTTTTGTGGACCTGGCCCAGTTGGGCCCGCCGGTGGCGGTGGGGCGGACGGTGCAGGGCGGCCTCACGCCGGGCCGCAGTCTGCAAAGCGTGCGCCTGGGGGGCAAAGCGGTGGCAGCGCCTGCCGGGGTGGCTTTCATCCCTGTGATGCATGGCTACAAAACGGAAGCCGGGCAAGTGCTGGTGCTGGTGGCCTTGGTCAACCCTGATTCACTGTCCAACTTTCAGCACCTCACGCTGGAGTCCGAGATTTTTGATTCCGTGGTGACGGCATACAACGGCCTGGTGCTGGCGACCTCGGGGGCAGCGGCGGCACTCGCGGGCACGCGGGTGAATCACATCCCCGTGTTCAGCCAGTTCTTGCCCCGGCAGGAACATGCCACCTACCTGGGCGCGGGTGTGCTGGGTGAGCGGCAGATCGTCAGCTTTCGAGCCTCGGCCGCCTTGCCGCTCGTGGTGGTGGTGGAGACCTCGTACCAGGCCGTTGTGAAGAGCTGGCTGGCGGACGCCAGAGCGTTGCTCGGCATCGGCCTGGCCCTGGTGGCGCTGGTGCTGGTGTTGACCGTTGCGATATGGCGGGGCATCCGCACCCGTGAGCGGGCGCGGCTGGCCATTGATGCGGCGCAAGCCCGTATTGCCCGTAACGAGCGGGACCTGTCGGTGCTCATGCGCAGCGTGCAGGAGCTGATCTTTCGCACCGATGCCCAGGGCGTGATCACCTATGTGAACGCCCACTGGACCGTCATGACGGGCACGTCCCCCGACCGCGCCATTGGCAAGCGCCTGCACGATCTGGTGGAGCCGCAAAGCCGCAACGAGGTGGTGCGGGCCATCGATCCGCGATCGCCCGATGGCGTGCGGGTGTGCCAGGTGCTGTCCCGCTCTGCGGCGGGCAAGGAAATGACATTCAAGGTGGCGGTGGTGCCCTTGGTGGCGTCCGGGCGCGTGATCGGTTTTGCAGGCAGCGCGGTGGATGAAACCGAACGCTGGATGGCCCAGCAGCAGCTGCAGGCGCAGATCGCTTTCCAGGATCTGCTACTGGAGACCAATCCGCTGCCCATCTCCGTGACCGATGCGCAGGACCGCTTTGTGCGCGTGAACAAGGCGTGGGAGGAATACAAGGGCCGCGAGCGCGTCACCGTGCTGGGCAAGGCTGTGGCCGAATGCCTGCCCCCTGACGAAGTCAAGGTACACCAGTCGGCCAACAAGCAGTTGCTGCGTTGGGGCGGACGGACGCTGGTGGAAACACAGGTGCGCCATGGGGACGGATCGCGCCGCGATACGCGCCTGGCCAAGGCGGCCATTGCGGATGAACATGGCCAGGTCACCGGCGTGCTCACCATCCTGATGGATGTGAGCGAGTTCCGCGAGGCCGAGCGCGCCACTCAAGAAGCGCGTGATGCGGCCGAAGAGGCGTCACGTGCCAAGTCGGAGTTCGTGGCCAACATGAGCCACGAGCTGCGCACGCCGCTGCAATCCATTCTGGGCTTTGCCGAGCTGGGCATGTTGCGTGGCCGCACCCAGCCCAAGCTGGCGGGCATGTTTGAAGACATCCATTCCGCAGGCCAGCGCATGCTCACGCTGGTGAACGACTTGCTGGAGGTCTCCAAGCTGGAGAGTACGGTGGGGACCTTCCACATGGAGCGCATCGACTTGCGCGGTGTGGTGCGCCCCGTGATCCGCGAACTGGAGCCCTTGCTGGAGCGTAGCCATCTGATGATGGACTTGCGCATGCCCGACCTTCCGCTGGTGGCCAAGGCCGACCCGCTGCGCTTTCAGCAGGTGATCCGAAATGTGGTGGCCAACGCGATCAAGTTTTCCCCGCCTGGAAGCACCATCACGCTGGAGGGCTACGCGGACCCCCAGGGCCAGACGCACCTGGTGGTGCGCGACGAAGGCCCGGGCATTCCCCCGTCAGAGCTGCACAGTATTTTTGAAGCCTTTGTGCAGTCCAGCAAAACCAAGGATGGTTCGGGCGGCACCGGCCTGGGCTTGGCCATTTGCCGCAAGATCGTCGAGGCCATGGGTGGGCGGATCTTCGCCGAGAACGTGCCCGCCAGCGGCGCCGCGTTCCACATCATTCTCCCCGCCAGAGGCCAGGCGGAAACCATGCCCGCACCGCTGGAATGAGCAGGGGGAATAGGCAGTGCAACGCCCACAAAAAAGCCCTCGGAGGAGGGCGTTTTTGTAGATGCTGGCGGGACGCCGCAGCGCCCCGGGTGGCCGATCAGCCGCCCTTGCGCGAACGCTTGCCAGGGTTCTTCTTGCTGCGCGTGGCGACACCACGCTCCAGGCTCACGCGCTGGCCGCGGCCGGGGGTGTTCAGCGTCACGCCGGGCAGTGGCTTGGGTTGGGGGGTGCGCTTGCGGTCTGCTTCGGTGACGATCTTGTTGCCCATGATTGGTCTCTGAGAAAGTGGAGAAAAGGGCCATATTAGGCCACAGGTGCAGCGCGGGCCCCAAAAGGGGTGGCACCACGTCTTGCAAGGAAAGGGGCTGAAGGTTCAGCCGGGCAGGGCCCATCGCGCCAGAACCTGAGGGGCAGCGCCACCCTGTTGGCGCAATATGAGAGCCTCGCCAGAGCGCGTGCTGTCCTGCGCCAGGTCGGCCTGTACAAACATGTGGCTCACCCACACTTCAAACCGGCCGCTGCGTGCGGAGGCGGTGGCCAGCGCGTCGCGCAGAGCGCGGAGATGGGCCGCTCCGGTCGTCTCGGGATAGCCCCGGGGCGAGCCCAGCGGCGCCCAGACCTGGGGTGCGCCAAAGGCCAGCGTGGCGGTGTCGATGCACCGGCACCAGGGGCTGGACAACACCTTGGCTGGCTGCAACTGCCGCGCCTGAAACCATTCGCCAATGCGGCGCGCCTGGGCCCGGCCTTCGTCGCTCAGGTTGCGCTGGGTGCCGCAGTCGCCCAGACGGAACCCTGGCGGATCGAACGTGCCAGGGGCCAGCGCGTGGCGGAACAGCGCGACCACGCCGCCCTGGCGCAGCAAGGCTTCTGCTCCCGCCTCCTGAGCGGCCCAGCTTTGCAAGGCCGCGATACCCAGGACGCCACCCACGGCGCCCGACGCGCCCCTGCCCAGCAGGGTGCGCCGCGTGAGGCGTGCGCCGTCCGCACCCGCCGTACCCCCGGCAGCGTCGGTGTCTGTATCAGGCCGCAGGCTGGAAGGCATAGCCATTGCCCGATGCCGCCATGCGGCCAAACGCGGGGAACGGGAAGTGGAAGCCACCCAGCATGGCGTTGCTGGCGGTGATGCGGGCAAACACTTCGCGCCGTACCTTGCGGGCTGCCTCGGCATCCATGTCAAAGGTAACGGCCCAGTCGGGGTTGCGCGCGAACAGCGCGGGCACGTTGGTCAGGTCTGCCACATAGAAGAAGTTCTGGCCTGCCGACTTCAGCTCAAACAGCGTGTGGCCAGGTGTGTGGCCATAAGCGGCCACCGACTGGATGCCCGGCGCCACTTCGTTGCCCGCTTCAAAACGCACCAGCGTGTCGGCCGGCATGGTGGCAAAGGTGCGGCGTGCGTTTTCGAACGCGCCCTTCATGCCGGCGGGGGCCGCCGCCATGCGCGCATCGTCCATCCAGAAGGCGTGTTCCGCCGCCGGCACCATCACCTTGGCCTTGGGGAAGGTCCATTCGCCCGCCTTGTTGCGCAGACCGTTGATGTGGTCCCCATGGAAGTGGCTGATGAGCACGGTGTCGATGTCCGAAGCCTGCATGCCAGCGGCACGCAGGCTGTCGAGCAGCTTGCCGGTGGTGGGGCCGCCAAACTCGCCCAGCCCGGTATCGATGAGGATCTTGCGCGCCCCCGCCACCACCAGGAACGGAGTGTAGGGCACGTCGATGTAGTCGGTGGGCAGGTTCTGCGATGCGAGCAGCGCACGCACTTCGGCCAGCGGCGCGTTCTTCACAAACTCTTCGCCCAGGGGGCGGCGCGTGATGCCGTCGTTCAGTGCAATCACTTCCACATCGCCCACCTTCATGCGCTTGAAGCCTGGGCTGGGCAGGGTGGGCGTACCAAAGTTGGGGGCGTTCTGAGCCCAGACGGGCACAAATGAGCCCGCAGCGTAAACGGTGGTGGCCAGGCTCGCGCCCAGGAAGTGACGGCGTGACAGCATGAAACTCTCCAGTCTTGGGTTGAACTAATGAGTCGCAACTGTAACGCCGGACCTCATAAAGGCGGGGCCTGGTGCACTAACCTGTTTGCAACGTGGGGCTTTTTGTCGCTAATTGGGGATAAGGATGTCCTGCATCACTCCCTGCGGTCTGTGATAGCGCGGCCTCGGGCCATCCGCTGCGTTGCTTTTTTTGCCAATAGCTCGGCTATTGGCTGCAAAAAGACGCCTTGCGGCCTGTCCCGATCCGCACTATCACCGACTCGCGAGGGTGATGCAGGACATCCTTTACCCTTTGGTCTGACTTGGGGAGACGGGCCGTGAAGAGGCGGCTCATTCCATTTCGAAGGCTTCGCGCAACGCGGTGCAGAAGTCGCTGCTGCCGCTGAGGGTCAGGGTCAGCGTGGTGCGTGGTGGCGCGGCACTGCTGGTGGTCGTGTGCAGTTGCCCGGTCGCTTCGTCAAAGGACAGGGTCAGCGGGCTCTGCACTTCTTGCACGCCATGCAGGTCGTAGTGCCAGGTGCCGCCGTCTTCCAGCGGTGTGCAGGCGCCAGGCCAGTGTGCATGCGCCCAGGCCAGCACGGCGGCGATCTCGCTCTGCAAAGCGGGCAGTTGGGCGGGCAACACGCTGGCCATGGCATCCAGGGTGCCGTTGCCATCAGCGTCTTCGCTGTAGTCAAAGTCGAGGTAGTTCAGTGGCATGGTGAGAGCTGGTGTTGGTTGAATGCGTCAGGGACTTGCCGCGTGAGGGCTCAAGCCCAGGTCCGGCCCAGCGCCTGTGCGGCCTCTCCCAGCCGGGGCACCAGTTGCAGCGCCCGCGTCAGTGGCATGCGGGCAGAGGGTGCCTGCAGGGCCACGGCGCTGCGCACCTGGCGCCGCCCACCGGCCAACACGGGCACGGCCACACAGACGAGGCCGTCCACAAACTCCTCGGCATCGGTGGCATAGCCTTGCCGCAGGATCTGCTCCAGCTCGGCCTCCAGCGCGGCGCGGTCGGTGAGGGTGGTGGCGGTGTGGCGGGTGAGGGGCAGACCGTCGAGGATGGCGGCCCGGCGTGCGGGCGACAGGTGGGCCAGAAACAGCTTGCCGCTGGCCGAGCAGTGGATGGGCACGCGGGTGCCGGGCCGCAGTTCCATGCGCAGCGGAAAGGCTGACTCCACCCGGTCCAGGTAGATCACTTCAGCGCCGCTCAACGCCGTGAGGTTGCAGCTTTCGCCAATGTCGGCCACCAGTTGCCGCAGCACTGCGTGGCGCACCCCAGGCTGGGTGCCCGCGCTCAGCGTGCTTTCTGCCAGGCGCAGCAGGCGCGGGGCGGGGGTGTAGCGCCGCCCGTCGGGCTCGCGTGCCAGCAGGCCGCCTGCTTCCAGCTGGCCCAGCATGCGATGCACGCTGGGCTTGGGCCAGCCGGTGGCCTCGATGGCATCGCCCAGGCTGAAGGGCTGGCCGTGCGCGCACATCGTTTCCAGCAGTTCAAACAGGCGCAGGCTGGGCGGTGTGTTGGCCATAAATCTCGGAATTCGAGACGAATTCATAAAACATTTCGGGATTATTCAGCATTGTGGCTAAGCTGCAAACCCAATTCACCGGGAGCTTCATGACCGCCTCTTTCCAGAACGTAGTGCTCACCGGCGCCTGTGGCGGGCTGGGCCATGCGCTGGCGCGCGAGCTGATCGGCCAGGGCGCTGCCATGGCGCTGGTAGGCCTGAACCGGCCCGTGCTGGAGACCCTGGCCGCGCTGGCGCCAGAGCGCTGCACCGTCTATACGCCCGATGTAGCCGACACCACCGCGATGCAGGCCATGGCCGCCGACTGGATGGGCCGCCGGGGGACGCCTGACCTCGTCATCGCCAATGCGGGGGTGGCCGGTGGTTTTGACACCGCCCAGGCCGACGACCTGGCCGTGATGCGGCGCATGCTGGAGATCAACCTGCTGGGCGCTGCCACCACCTTCCAGCCCTTTGTGGCAGCCCTGCGCGCGCAGCGGCGCGGCGCGCTGGTGGGTGTGGCCAGCATTGCGGGCTGGCGGGGCATGCCGGGCAACGGTGCGTACTGCGCCAGTAAGGGTGGGCTGATCCGTTACCTGGAGAGTCTGCGTGCCGAGCTGCGCAGCGATTCCATCGTGGTGAGCACGGTCAGCCCCGGCTATCTGCGCACCGCGCTCACCGCAGGCAACCGTTTTGCCATGCCCGGCCTGTTGGAGCCCGAGGACGCGGCGCGAGCCTTGCTGGCCGCTGTGGCCCGGGGGCGCACCCACATCGTGCTGCCCGCGCGCATCGGCTGGCTGGCGCGCCTGTTGAACCTGTTGCCCGACGCCCTGCACGACCGGCTGCTGCTGGGCCAGCCGCGCAAGCCGCGCGTGGGCGAGGCGGGGGCCACCGCCATTCCGGGGCTGCCCGTGCGCGCCGACAAGAACATCGACACCTGAGAGAGAAAACAGCGAATGACGACAACAACAACGATGCCGGAGACAAGCCCTGCAACGCCCGCAGCGCATGACCTGCGCGGTCACATCGCCCTCATCGGCGCCGGCCCCAGCGGGCTGGCCGCCGCGCGCAACCTGCAGAAGCTGGGTGTGCCTTTTCAGGGCTTTGAAGCGCACACCGATGTGGGAGGGCTGTGGAACATCGACAACCCGCGCAGCACCGTTTACGAATCGGCGCACCTGATTTCGAGCAAGCACACCACGGAGTTCACCGAGTTCCCCATGCGCCCCGAGGTGGCCGACTACCCAAGCCACCGGGACATGCGCCAGTATTTCTTCGACTTTGCAGAGCACTTTGGCCTGCGCCAGCACTACTGGTTTGGCACGCGCGTGCTCCGGGTCGAGCCGGTGGGCGAGGGCGCTGCGCCGCTGTGGCGCGTGACGTGGACGCAGCAAGGTGGCCCCGCGCAAACCGCAGAGTTCAAGGGCGTGGTGATTGCCAACGGCACGCTGGCCGAACCCAGCATGCCCCGCTTTGAGGGGCACTTTGACGGGGAGCTGCTGCACACCAGCGCCTACAAAAGTGCCGAGCTGTTCAAGGGCAAGCGCGTGCTGGTGGTGGGCGCGGGCAACTCGGGCTGCGACATTGCCGTGGACGCGGTGCACTACGCGCGCAGCGTGGACATCTCGGTGCGGCGCGGCTATTACTTTGTGCCCAAGTATGTGTTCGGCAAGCCTGCAGACACGCTGGGCGGCAAGTTCAAGATGCCGCCCTGGCTCAAGCAGAAGGTGGACAGCGTGGTGCTGCAATGGTTCACCGGCGACCCTGCGCGCTTTGGCTTGCCCAAGCCCGACTACAAGATGTACGAGTCGCACCCGGTGGTCAACTCGCTGGTGCTGCACCATCTGGGCCATGGCGACATCCACGTCAAACCCGACATCGCGCGTTTCGAAGGCCACACGGTGCACTTCAAGAACGGCAGCGCGCAGGACTACGACCTGGTGCTCTGCGCCACCGGGTACAAGCTGCATTACCCCTTCATCGACCACAGCCTGCTCAACTGGCAGGGCATGGCGCCGCAGCTCTACCTCAACATCCTGTCACCCCGGTTCGACAACCTGGCCGTGATGGGCATGATCGAGGCCAGCGGCATCGGCTGGCAGGGCCGCTATGAACAAGCGGAGCTGGTGGCGCGCTTCTTCAAGGCGCAGGCCGAGGGCTCGCCGCGCGCCGAGGCCCTGCGAAAGGCCAAGGCCGGGCCGCCGCCCGATCTGTCGGGTGGCTTCAAGTACCTCCAGCTCGAACGCATGGCGTACTACGTGCACAAGGACACCTACCGCAACGCGGTGCGCGCTGCCGCCGCAGCCCTGGAATGAAAGCCCCCCTGAGGCGCTGCGCGCCTTCCCCCCGCTCTCGCAGCGCTGCGCACTGCGGGCAAGGGGACGACGCCCTCGCTGCGGGGCGGCCCTTGCTTGGCGTCCCGCGCTGTCGCTGCGACAGTTTCGTGCGTTGCGCGTTTCGCAATACGCGGTGCAGAACTGAACTCAAAGGTTATCTATGCTGCCCGTAGACGAAATACGCCTCAACTTCAACCCCGCGTCGCTGGTGGTGCTCAATGGGGTGCTGGGTTTTCTCATGTTCGGCATTGCGCTGGATACGCGCGTGGCCGACTTCAAGCGCGTGCTGCGCATGCCGGGTGCCATGGCGGTAGGCATTGCCGCGCAGTTCATCGTGTTGCCTGCGGTAACCTTTGCGCTCACGCTGCTGCTCAAGCCCGGGCCCAGCATTGCGCTGGGCATGATCCTGGTGGCCTGCTGTCCGCCCGGCAATGTGAGCAATATCCTCACCCACCGCGCGGGGGGCAATGTGGCGCTGTCGGTGTCGATGACGGCCATCTCCAACGCGCTGGCCATCGTGCTCATGCCGCTCAACTTTGCGTTCTGGGGTGGCATGCACCCCACGGCGGCGCCGCTGCTGCGCAGCATTGCGCTCGACCCGCTGGAAATGGCAGGGCACATCGTGGTGATCATTGGGCTGCCCTTTGTGCTGGGCATCCTCTGTGCCGAAAAGCTGCCGCGCCTCACACAGCGCGTGAACAAGCCCGTGCGCATCCTCAGCTTTCTGTGCCTCATCGGCTTCATCGTGGGCGCGGTGGCGGGCAACTGGCGCTACTTTCTCGACTACGTGGGCCTGGTGCTGCTGGCTGTGGCACTGCACGATGCGCTGGCCTTCGGCACCGGCTACGCCTGCGCGCGGCTCAGTGGCTTGCCCGACTACGACCGGCGTGCGGTGAGCATTGAGGTGGGCATTCGCAATGCAGGCCTGGGCCTGGTGCTGATCTTCAGCTTCTTTGGCGGGCTGGGCGGCATGGCCGTGGTGGCGGGCGTGTGGGGCTTCTGGGACATCATCGCGGGGCTGACTTTGGCGGGCTGGTGGGGGCGCAGGCCGGCGCAGATACCGCCGGCCGACACCCTCCGGGAGCAGCGCACATGACCGGCGTGTTGTGGGAAAGCCGCCGCATTCTGGTCACCGGCGCAGACGGCTTTCTGGGCCGCAGCGTGGTGGCTGCACTGGCGCGTGAAGGGGTAGGGACCATCGTGGCGGCTGATGTGCGTGAGGTGCCCGCTGAGCGTCGCCTGCCCGGTGTGACCTACCGGGTGCAGGACGTGCGCGACCCTGCTTTGGCGCAGACGCTGGCGGACCATGCCATCGACAGCGTGGTGCACCTGGCGTCCATCGTCACGCCCGGCAAGGGCTCCAGCCGCGAGTTTGAATATTCGGTGGACGTGCTGGGCAGCCAGAACGTGCTGGACGCCTGTGTGGCCACTGGCGTGAAGCAGCTGGTCGTCAGCTCCAGCGGCGCGGCGTACGGTTACCACGCTGACAACCCCGCATGGTTGCGCGAGACCGACGCGCTGCGGGGCAACGAGGTGTTTGCCTATTCACACCACAAGCGGCTGGTGGAAGAGATGCTGGCGCAATACCGCACGCAGCACCCGGGGCTGGCGCAAACGGTGCTGCGCATCGGCACCATCCTGGGTGAGCGGGTGGACAACCAGATCACCGCCTTGTTTGAAAAGCCGCGCCTGCTCGCCATCCGGGGCAGCGAGAGCCCGTTTGTCTTCATCTGGGACGAAGACGTGACTGGCGCCATCCTGCATTCGCTGCGCACGCAGCGGGCGGGCTGCTTCAACCTGGCGGGCGATGGTGCTTTGCCTCTGCGCGAGATCGCCCGGCGCCTGGGCAAACCCGTGCTGGAACTGCCCGCCGGGCTGCTGCGCACGGCGCTGGCCGTGGGCTCCGCGCTCGGTGTCAGCCGCTACGGACCCGAGCAGCTCGACTTTTTGCGCTACCGGCCCGTGCTGCTGAACACAGCACTCAAGGAGGTGCTGGGCTATGTGCCGGGCAAAACCAGCGCCCAGGCGTTCGACGCCTTTGTCGCTGCCCGGGCGCGGCAGGGCCGTCCGGTGGGTGCGGGCGCTGCGGTGGCGGCAGCATGAGTGCGCCAGCGGCCTTGAGCCGTGGCGACCTGTTGCGCGCCCTGGCGGTGGTGGTCATCTGGGGGCTGAACTTTGTGGTGATGAAGCTCGGCCTGCAAGGCCTGAGCCCCATGCTGCTGGGCGCGCTGCGCTTCACAGCGGCATCGTTGCCCTTTTTGCTCTTTGTGCCGCGCCCGGCTTTGCCCTGGCGCTTTGTGGTGGGCTACGGGCTGGCGCAGGGGCTGGGGCAGTTCGGCTTTCTGTTTCTGGGCCTGCAGCTGGGCATGACGGCGGGCATGGCGTCGGTGGTGATGCAGACCCAGGCGTTCTTCACCTTGTTGCTGGCTGCGCCGTTGCTGGGGGAGCGCGCCAAGCCCTGGCAGTGGGGCGGCTTGTTGCTGGCGTTCGGCGGCTTGATGACCATCGGCCTCGCGCATGGCGAGGGGCCGGGCCAGATGACGCTGGCGGGGTTTGTGCTCACCCTCGGCGCCGCATTTATGTGGGCGGTGTCCAATCTGGTGGCACGCCGCGCGGCGCAGGCTGGGGCGTATGCGCCGTTTCCGTTCATCGTGTGGAGCAGTGTGGTGCCCATCGGGCCGTTTTTTGCGCTGGCGTTGTGGAGCGATGGCTCCGCCGCCGTCTGGGGACAGCTGCAGTCTTTGAATGGCACGGGGTTGCTGGCCGTGGCCTACCTGGCCTTTCTGGCTACTTTGCTGGCCTACACGCTGTGGACGCAGCTGCTGCAGCGCCATGCAGCTGGGCGGGTCACGCCGTTTTCGTTGCTGGTGCCGGTGGTGGGGCTGTGGGCGGCCTACGCCTTTCTGGGTGAAACGCCTGCGCCCCTGCAGTGGGCGGGGGCGGTTGCAGTGCTCTGTGGGCTGGTGGTGAACCAGGTGGGGGGCTTGTGGTGGGCCCGGCGTGCGGCAGCTTCCTAGAATGGCCGCTTTCCGCATCGAGGAGGCAGGGTGGCTGAGAGCGCGTTTTTGTGGGTGAAAGGGCTGCGGTTTGCGTACCCGGAGTGTGCGGTGCTGGACAACCTGTCGCTGGCCTGGCCCCCGGGCCTGGCTCTGGTGCGCGGTGATGAAAGCACCGGCAAAACTACGCTGCTGCGCGTGCTGGCTGGTGCGCTGACAGCGCAGGCTGGCAGCATCACGCTGCAGGGCGTGGACCTGATCCGAGCCGCCAAGGCCTCGGCCCCCCGGGTGTTCTGGGCGGACCCGCGATCCAGCGAGTGGGACCCGTTCACGGCTCGGGGTTGGCTCGACAGCCTGCCCGCGCGCTACCCCCTGTGGGATGCGGCAGCCCTGGTGGAGCACATCGACGGGTTCAGCCTGCACGAGCATCTGGACAAGCCTTTTTATGCCCTGTCTACCGGCAGCAAGCGCAAGGTGCTCATGGCCGGGGCCTTCGCGTCGAATGCACAGCTGACCCTGATCGACGAGCCGGTGGGAGGGCTGGACAAACCTTCCGTCCGTTACCTCGCGCAGGCACTGGCGTCGCAGGCGGCCCGATCAGACCGCCTGACCGTGGTGGCGCACTACGAAGCCCTGCCCGATGTGCCCTGGGGCTCGGTGCTGGATCTGTAAGAACCTGTTCTAAGGCGTTGTGAGGTGGTAGAGGGCGCCTTGGGGGCATGTGCTCTGTGGTCGGCCGTGTAGGCAGGGTCTGCCGTAGACTGCGGTGCTGACCGTTCCCCCTCACATACGCCTCACCCTGCAAGGACCGTCCCATGGATGCGCTGCTATTTGTTCCGGTTGCCATCGCCATCTCGCTCACCCCGGGGCCCAACAACTTCTGTGGCCTCAACAACGGCATCCGCGCAGGCGTGGGTCCCGCGATGATCGCCACGGTGGGCCGTGCAGCAGCCTTTGCCATTTTTCTGACGGTGTCCGCGGTGGGGCTGGGGGCGATGCTGCTGGCGTCCGAAGCGGCGTTCACTGCGGTGAAGTGGGTGGGTGCTGCCTACCTGTTCTGGCTGGGCTGGAAGGCCTGGCACAGCCGCGAGTTCAGCGGCCTGGCACTGGAGGATGCGCCCGGCGGTGCCCCGGCATCGGGCCAGCCGGCACCGTTCTCTTTGCGCGCGCTCATTACCCAGGAGTTTCTGCTGGGCATCACCAACCCCAAAGCCATCATCCTGTTTGCGGCGATCTTTCCGCAGTTCATCGACCCCGCGCAGCCTGCAGCGCACCAGTTTCTGGTGCTGGGCTCCATCTATCTGGGCAGTGAATTCGTGTCGACCGCTGTGTACGCCAGCTTCGGGCGCCAGATCCGCCGATTCATCCGCACCTCGCGCGGCGTGGCCCGGCTGAACAAGGCCACAGGCGGCTTCTTCATGGGCGCTGGCGGCCTTCTGCTGGCCACCAACCGCTGATTTCGCCCCCCTGGCGGGGCTGAACCGATACATCGGTAAACCCCGCCCAAAGCGCGCGTAAATCCCCGGTAAAGGGGGCCTGCCGGACGGCAGCCCCGGGGGATGCGCTGGCTACCATACCCCTTCGCTCATTCCTGGTTGCGCCCCACCATGCCCCTGAACCGTTCGTTGATCCGTCCACAGAGGCCCGCAAGATTGCAGTCCGGCAAGCTGCGTTGGACCTCCGCGTTGTTGATGGCCGCCATTGCGCTGGCGGCGGTGGGAGGTGGTGCCTGGTGGTGGAAGCAGCGCCAGGATGCAGCGGCTGCAGCCACCGCTGGCGGTGCCGCCACGAGCCCGAATGCGGCGCGCAGGCCGGGCGGTGGCCCCGGGCGCTTTGGCGGCGGCAACGTGCAGCCCGTGTCGGTAGGCACCGTGCAGCGGGGCGATGTGCGGGTGGTGGTGAGTGCCATCGGCACCATGAGCGCCCGCGCCACGGCCGTGGTGCGGGCCAAGGTGAGCGGTGAACTGACGTCGGTGCGCTTTAAAGAGGGCGATGAGGTGCGTGCTGGCCAGGTGCTGGCCGAGATCGACGCACGCAGCTACCAGGCTGCGCTGTCGCAGGCCCAGGGCACGCTGCAGCGCGACCAGGCGCTGCTCAAGAATGCGCAGCTCGACCTCAAGCGGTACCAGGACCTGCTGGCACGCGACTCCATTGCCAGCCAGCAGGTGGACACCCAGGCCGCACTGGTGCGGCAGCTGGAAGGCACCGTGGCCTCGGACCAGGCGCAGGTGGACGCCGCGCGCCTGCAACTGAGCTACACCCAGGTCACCGCGCCATTCGCGGGCCGGCTGGGCCTGCGCCAGGCCGACAAGGGCAACGTGGTGGGGCCGAGCGATGCCAACGGCATCGTCACCATCAACCAGGTGCGGCCTATTGATGCAGCGTTCTCCGTGCCCGAGGCGCACCTGCCCCAGATGCGCCGCCGTATGGCCGCTGGCGAGGAGCTGCCCGTGGAGCTGTGGGACCGCGACAGCCGCCGCCAGCTGGCCAAGGGCCGTGTGGTGGCGCTGGACAACGCCATTGACAGCGCCACCGGCACCATCAAGGTCAAGGCCGCTTTTGCCAATGAAGACGGCGCCTTGTACCCCAACCAGTTCGTCAATGTGCGCCTGCAGGTCAACCTGCTCCAGGGCGTGCTGACCGTGCCGGCCACGGCCGTGCAGAACAACTATGTCTACCTGGTGCAGGAAGACAGCACCGTGACCCAGCGCCGCATCCGCGTGGGCGTGACCGACGGCGACCGCGTGAGCGTCGAAGGCGAGCTGCGCGAGGGCGAGCAGGTGGTCACGGACGGCATTGACCGCCTGCGCGAAGGCGCCAAGGTTGCCGTCATTGATGCCGGTGCTGTCACCCGTGCCGACCAGGCGGCCCAGGACCAGGCTGCGCAGCGGCGCGCTTTCATCGCCTCCCTGCCCCCTGATGTGCGCGAAAAGCTGCAGAAGATGAGCCCCGAAGAGCGCCGCGCCTTCCTGCGTGAGCGGCGGGCACAGATGGGTGCGGGCGGCGGCGGCGCCCCAGCGTCGGCGGCCTCTGCTGCTGCATCTTCCGCGTCAGGTGTGGGTACTCCCGCCGCTGCCCCGGCGTCCGCCCCGCAGGGCTCTGCAGCGCCCCCACAGCAGCGCAGCGAAGCACCAGCCCGTGCTGCTGCACCGCAAGCCTCCCCAGGCGCGGCGGCGCCTGCAGCGTCTGCGGCCCCCTTAGCACCTGCTGATCGCGCTGCAGAACCTCCACGGGGGATCCCTCCGCAGGTGAAGGCGCTGCTGGACCAGATGCCCGCTGACGAGCGCGCCCGTGTGATGGCAATGCCGCAGGAAGAGCGCCGTGCCTACATCCGCGAGCGGCTGCAGCAGCAGCCGCCGTCCCCAGGTGGCGCGGCCAGCCCGGCGCGCTGAGCGCAACGGTACCCCGGTTTCTCCCCTGCCTGTTTTGCCAGCGCACCCGTCGCCATGAACCTGTCGCGCCTCTTCATCCTGCGCCCCATCGCCACCGCGCTGCTGATGGTGGCGATCCTGATCGCAGGGCTGATGGCCTACCGGCTGCTGCCCACCTCGGCCCTGCCCGAGGTGGACTACCCCACCATCCAGGTCACCACGCTGTACCCGGGCGCGAGCCCGGACGTGATGACCTCCAACGTCACGGCCCCGCTGGAGCGGCAGTTCGGCCAGATGCCGGGGCTGTCGCAAATGTCGTCCACCAGCTCGGGCGGGGCTTCGGTGATCACACTGCGTTTTGCGCTCGACATGGCGCTGGATGTAGCCGAGCAACAGGTACAGGCGGCCATCAACGCAGGCAGCAACCTGCTGCCCAGCGACCTGCCCATGCCGCCGCTGTACAGCAAGGTCAACCCGGCCGATGCGCCCATCCTCACGCTGGCCATCACCTCGCCCTCGCTGCCCGTGATCCGCGTGAACGACCTGGTGGAAAACCGCCTGGCACCCAAGCTGTCGCAGGTGCAGGGCGTGGGTCTGGTGGCGATTGCGGGCGGGCGCCGCCCGGCCGTGCGCATCCAGGCCAACCCCACGGCGCTGGCGCAGCTGGGCCTCACGCTGGAAGACGTGCGCACCTCCATCGCCGCGGCCAACGTCAAGCAGGCCAAGGGCGGCTTTGACGGCCCGGCCCGTGCGTCCACCATTGATGCCAACGACCAGCTGCAGTCGGCGGCTGAATACCGCGACCTCATCATCGCCTTCAAGAATGGCGCCCCCGTGCGCCTGAAGGACGTGGCCGAAACGGTGGACGATGCCGAGAACACCCGGCTCGCCGCCTGGGCGGGCACGGCTGACACGGGCGCCAAGCCCGGCGTGATCCTCAACATCCGCCGCCAGCCCGGTGCCAACGTGATCGACACGGTGGACCGCATCAAGGCCCTGCTGCCGCAACTGCAAAGCACCTTGCCAGCGTCGCTGGATGTGCAGGTGCTGACCGACCGCACGGTCACGGTGCGCGCCTCGGTGCACGACATGCAGGTGGAGCTGGGCCTGGCCGTGCTGCTGGTGGTGACGGTGATCTTTGTCTTCCTGCGCAGCCCCTCGGCCACGCTGATCCCGAGCGTGGCCGTGCCGCTATCGCTCATCGGCACCTGCGGCGTGATGTACCTGGCGGGGTTTTCGATCAACAACCTCACGCTGATGGCGCTGACCATCTCCACCGGTTTTGTGGTGGACGATGCCATCGTGATGATCGAAAACATTGCCCGCTATGTGGAAGAGGGCGAGGCACCGCTCGCGGCCGCGCTCAAGGGCTCGCAACAGATCGGCTTCACCATCATCTCGCTCACCATCTCGCTGATCGCCGTGCTGATCCCGTTGCTGTTCATGGGCGATGTGGTGGGGCGGCTGTTCCATGAGTTCGCCATCACGCTGGCCGTGTCCATTTTGATCTCGGCCGTGGTGTCGCTCACGCTCACGCCCATGCTGTGCGCGCGCCTGCTGCGCCATACGCCCGAGGAGAGCCACGGCCGCCTGTACCGCGCTACGGGCCATTTCTTTGACCGCACCATCGCCGGCTATGGCCGCATGCTGGGCTGGGTGCTGAACCACCGGGGCACCACCTGGCTGGTGTTTGCGGCCACGCTGGCGCTCACCGTGGTGCTGTACCTGTTCATCCCCAAGGGCTTCTTTCCGGTGCAGGACACCGGCACGCTGCAGGCCACCACCGAGGCCGACCAGTCGATCTCGTTTGCCGGCATGGCCGAGCGCCAGCAGGCCGTGGCCGAACGGCTGCTGCAAGACCCCGCCGTGCGCAGCGTCTCGTCGTTCATCGGCGTCGACGGCGCCAACACCACGCTCAACACCGGCCGCCTGCTGATCGACCTGCAGCCGCATGCACAGCGCGACAAGGCCGGTGTGGTGCAGCAGCGCCTGGCCGAGCGTGTGCAGAACCTGCCGGGCATCCGCCTGTTCATCCAGCCCGTGCAGGACCTGACCATTGAAGACCGGGTGGCACGCACGCAATACCAGTGGCTGCTGTCGTCGCCCGACATGCAGCAGCTGACCACCAGCACCACCGAGCTGCTGCGCCGTCTGCGCGCCTTGCCCGAGCTGACGGATGTGGCCAGCGACCTGCAGGACCAAGGCCGCCAGGCTTATGTGCAAATCGACCGCGCCCAGGCCAGCCGCCTGGGCGTGACGGTGGCGGGTATTGATGCGGCGCTGTACAACGCCTTTGGCCAGCGGCTGATCTCGACCATCTTCACACAGTCCAACCAGTACCGCGTGGTGTTGGAGGTGGCGCCGCAGTTCAAGGTGGGGCCCGAGGCGCTGCAGAGCATTTATGTGCCCTCCAGCGTGGGGGCTCCGGTACCGCTGTCGTCGGTGGCGCGCATCGAGGAGCGCAACATGCCCCTGGTGGTCAACCACGTGGGCCAGTTGCCGGCTGCCACCATTTCGTTCAACACCGCGCAGGGGGTATCGCTGGGCAATGCCGTGGCCGCCATCGAGCGCGAGAAGGCGGCCGTGCAGGCCGAAGGGCAATTGCCGCTGTCGGTGGAGACGAGTTTCCAGGGTGCGGCGCTGGCGTTCCAGGCGTCGTTGTCGAACACGCTGCTGCTGATTCTGGCGGCGGTGGTCACCATGTACATCGTGCTGGGCGTGCTGTACGAGAGCACGGTTCACCCGGTCACGATCTTGTCCACGCTGCCCTCGGCTGGGGTGGGCGCGTTGCTGGCGCTGATGGCGGCGCGGCTGGACCTGGACATCATTGCCATCATCGGCATCGTGCTGCTGATCGGCATCGTGAAGAAGAACGCGATCATGATGATCGACTTTGCGCTGGAGGCGCAGCGGGACGAGGGTCTGAGTGCGCGTGATGCGATTTACCAGGCATGTCTGTTGCGGTTTCGGCCGATTTTGATGACGACGTTGGCGGCGTTGCTGGGGGCGTTGCCGATGATGTTGGGGACGGGTGTGGGCAGTGAGCTTCGGCATCCGCTGGGGGTGACGATGGTGGGGGGGCTGATCCTGAGTCAGTTGCTCACGCTGTTCACGACGCCGGTGATTTACCTCACGTTTGAGGGGTGGGCGCAGCGGTGGCGTGGGCGTTCCGAGGTCGTGAATGCCTGAAGCGTTGGCCCTTATGAATAGCGTGCTTGGTTTGAGCGCGGGAGCCGGGTTGTCGCCCCGGCGGGCGAGGTACTTTTCTTTGCTTCGCCAAAGAAAAGTACCCAAAAGAAAGGCGACCCCCAGTCTGCGACCCCTTCGCGATGCGAAGGGGCAAACCTGCATCGGGGCGGTTGCGGGGTGCGCCGTGGAACTCGCTTTGCGCTGCGCGCGCCGCTCGGACAGCCACGGCGAGTCAGTTCACGAGGCATGGGCGCTTCGACGCCCATGCTCACCCCGCAACCGCCCCGACGCAGGCGCAGCCAGCAGGGGCGGGGAGCCAAACATCCAAACAGCCGGACATCCATTCGGGCCATCGCTGCGCTCGGCTTGGCCTGCGCAGCGCGTGGCGCTTGCGCCCGCGAGTTGGGGCCGAGCGCAGCGCAGCGAAGCAAAGGCTCGTGTGGATGTTTGGTTCCCCTTGCCCCTCTGGATGCGCCGAGGAGCGCAGGGTTTGGCGGATCAGGGCTCGCGATTGTCTGAGCGAAGCGAGTTCGAGCGAGACCCCGCCAAACCCGAGCACCGCAGGTTGCCCCGGCGCGCAGCGGCGGGGACGCAGACAGTGGGGTCGCCCTTTCTTTGGTTCCTTTCTTTCGGCGACGCGAAAGAAAGGGACTCGCATGCCGGGCGACTCCCGGCCTCCGCCCTCAACAAAGGCATGCGGCCCAATCAGCGCCCCAAAGAAAACACTACAAAAACAATAGCTACCAGCGCTTATCCCACTAGCGCATCCAGCCAAAAACACCCAAAAACCACCCGGAGAGCTCACCCATGAGCCTCTCCACCCCCTTCATCCACCGCCCCATCGGCACCATGCTCCTCACCCTGGGCCTGGCCCTGGCGGGTGCCGTGTCGTTCTTCCTGCTGCCCGTGGCCCCGCTGCCGCAGGTGGACTACCCCACCATCTCGGTCAGCGCCAGCCTGCCCGGCGCCAGCCCCGACACCATGGCCGCCACCGTCGCCACGCCCCTGGAACGGTCGCTGGGCGCCATTGCGGGCGTCACCGAGATCACCTCGCGCTCCATCCTGGGCAGCACTTCCATCACGCTGCAGTTCGACCTGGACCGCAACGTGGACAGTGCCGCGCGCGATGTGCAGGCCGCCATCAACGCCGCACGCACGCTGCTGCCCACGGGCATGCCCAGCAACCCGACCTACCGCAAGGTCAACCCGGCCGACTCGCCCATCATGATCCTGGCGCTCACGTCGGACCTGCTCACGCGCGGGCAGATGTACGACGCAGCCTCTACCGTGCTGGCGCAAAAGCTCTCGCAGGTCGAGGGCGTGGGCCAGGCCACGGTGAGCGGGGGCGCGCTGCCCGCCGTGCGCGTGGAGCTGGACCCGGTGCGGCTCGCGTCCAACGGCATCTCGCTGGAACAGGTGCGCAGTGCCATCGTCAGCACCAACGCCAACCGCCCGCTGGGCGCGGTGGAGCGCGAGGACCACTACTGGCAGGTGGCCACCAACGACCAGGCCCGTGTGGCGGCCGACTACGCCCCGCTGGTGCTGCGCTGGAAAAATGGGCAGGCCGTGCGCCTGCAGGACGTGGCCGATGTGGTGGACTCGGTGCAGGACGTGCGCAACTTCGGTGTGGCCAACGGCAAGCCGGCGGTGCTGCTGCAGGTCTACAAGCAGCCCGGCGCCAACATCCTCGAAGCCGTGGAGCGCGTGCGCTCGCTGCTGCCCGCGCTGCAGGCCTCCATCCCGGCGGCTATCGACATCGAGGTGGTGTCCGACCGCACACCCACGCTGCGTGCGTCGGTCAAAGAGGTGGAGCGCGCGCTGCTGATTGCGGTGGCGCTGGTGGTGCTGGTGGTGTTCCTGTTCTTGCGCAACGGGCGTGCCACGCTCATCCCCAGCGTGGCGGTGCCGGTGTCGCTGGCCGGCACGTTTGGTGTGATGTATTTGGCGGGTTACACGCTCGACAACCTCTCGCTGATGGCGCTCACGGTGGCCACGGGCTTTGTGGTGGACGATGCCATCGTGGTGCTGGAGAACATCATGCGCCACATGGAGCGTGGCAAGACCGCGCTGCGGGCGTCGCTGGACGGCGCGCGCGAGATCGGCTTTACCGTGGTGTCGATGAGCATCTCGCTGATTGCGGTGTTCGTGCCCATCTTGTTCATGGGCGGCATCGTGGGGCGGTTTTTCCGCGAGTTCGCCATCGTCATGTCCTCGGCCATCCTGGTGTCGATGGTGGTGTCGCTCACCACCACGCCCATGATGTGTGCAGCGCTGCTCAAGCCCCACAGCCCGGCCCCGGCGCGGCGCTTCAGCTATCGGATCGGTCGCTGGGTGGACCGTATCCAGGTGCGGGGCATGCGCCTGTACCGCCGCAGCCTGGCCTGGTGCCTGCGCCACCAGCCTGTGGCCTTGCTGGCGCTGGCGTGTGTGGTGGGGCTCAACGTGTACCTCTACACCGCCATCGACAAGGGCTTCATGCCCGAGCAGGACACCGGGCGCATCTCGGGCTTCATCCGCGCCGACCAGGCCACGTCCTACCAGGCCATGGAGCAGCGGCTGCAGCGTTTCCTGTCCATCGTGCAGGCCGACCCGGCCGTGGAGCATGTGACCGGCTTCACGGGCGGCTGGCAGCGCAATGCGGCGCAGATGTTCATGACCCTCAAGCGCGGACCGGGGCAGGAGAGCTCGGAGACCGTGATAACGCGGCTGCGCGAGCAGCTCAAGAACGAGCCGGGCGCGCGCCTGTTCCTGGTGCCGCAGCGCGACATCCGCATTGGTGGGCGGCAGAGCGGTGCATCCTTCGACTACACCCTGCAGGCCGACGACATTGGCGACCTGCGCACCTGGGAGCCGCGCATCCGCCAGGTGCTGAGCCAGTTGCCCGAATTGGAAGACGTGAACAGTGACGTGCAGGACTTTGGCCTGCAGACCTCGCTGGTCATCGACCGCGATGCGGTCACGCGCCTGGGCCTGACCATGGCACAGATCGACGCCACGCTGAACAACGCCTTCGGCCAGCGCCAGGTGGGCGTGATCTACAACCCGCTCAACCAGTACCGCGTGGTGATGGAGGCCGCGCCGCGCTACCTGCAGAACCCCGAGACGCTGCGCGGCTTCTTCTTCGTCAACAGCCAGGGGCAGCAGATTCCGCTCACGGCGTTTGCGCGCATCACCACCACCAACACGCCGCTATCAGTCAACCACGACCGGGGCACACCCGCCAGCAGCATCAGCTTCAGCCTGGCGCCGGGGGTGTCGCTGTCGCAGGCTACTGAGGCGGTGAACAACGCGGTGGCCGAGCTGGGCGTGCCGGTGTCGGTGCGCGGTTCGTTCAGCGGCACGGCGGGGGCGTTTCAGGATGCACTGGCGGGCCAGCCGCTGCTGATCCTGGCGGCCATCATCACCATCTATCTGGTGCTGGGCATGTTGTACGAGAGCCTGGTGCATCCCATCACCATCCTGTCCACGCTGCCGTCTGCGGGCGTGGGCGCGTTGCTGGCACTCATGCTGTTCAAGACGGAGTTCTCGCTCATCGCACTCATTGGCGTGATCCTGCTGATCGGCATCGTGAAGAAGAACGCGATCATGATGATCGACTTTGCCCTCACGCGGCAACGCCAGCAGGGCGAGCCGGGCCGGGCGCCCGTCACCGCAGCGCAGGCCATCTACCGCGCATGCAACCTGCGGCTGCGCCCCATTCTGATGACCACCGTGGCCGCCATCTTTGGGGCCCTGCCACTGGCCCTGGGGCGGGGCGATGGTGCCGAGCTGCGCCAGCCGCTGGGCATTGCGATTGTGGGCGGCCTGCTGGTAAGCCAGTGGCTCACGCTCTACACGACGCCGGTGGTGTATGTGGCGCTCGACCGGCTGCGTGCGCGCGTGCTGCGCGCGGTGGGGCGGCGACGCAAGCCAGCGGGCGCCGCGCCTGCGGCCCCGGTGGTATTGCAAGGAAACGACGGATGACCTCTTTCACTTTTTCACGCCAGGTCACCTGGCCTGCGGCGCAGGTCAGGCGGGCTGCCATGCCTGCGTTGCTGGCCAGTGGCCTGTGGCTGGCGGGCTGCGCGCAGACGCCGCCGTACGAGCGGCCCGCCATGGACATTCCGGCCGCCTACAAAGAGCAGGCCGCCGCCCAGGCCCAGGGCATCTGGAAGCCCGCGCAGCCGCAGGCCTCCACGGCTCCGCCCGAGACCTGGTGGACCGTGTACGGCGACGCCGTGCTGGACCGCCTGCAGCAGCAGGCCGAGGCCAACAGCCCCACCCTGGCGCAAAGCGCCGCCCGCCTGCGCGCGGCCCAGGCGGCCGTTACCAGCAGTGGCGCAGCGGCCTTGCCCACCGTGGGGGCTAATGCCAGCAGCAGCCGTGCGCGCAGCGGCACACAGCTGTCCAGCCAGGGCGACGGTAGCAGCACCGCCCGCATCAGCACCAGCCATTCGCTGGGCCTTACCGCCAGCTGGGAGCTGGACCTGTGGGGGCGCGTCTCCGCCGGGGTGAGTGCGGCCCAGGCCAGCGCCCAGGCCAGCGCCGACGATCTGGCCGCTGCGCGCCTGTCGCTGCAGGCGGCCGTGGCGCAGACGTATTTTTCACTGCGTGCAGCCGAGGCACAGGCGGCGTTGCTGGGCGAGACGCTCAAAGCCTACGACCGTAGCTGGGAGCTGACGCGCAACCGCCAGGCGGCGGGTGTGGCCTCCAGCGCCGATGTGGCCCAGGCCGAGGCGCAGTACAAGTCCACCCAGGTGCAACTGCTGGAGGCCCAAACCACGCGCAGCCAGCTGGAGCACGCGCTGGCCGCGCTGCTGGGGCAGGCGCCTGCCGCCTTTGCGCTGGAACCCACCGCTGCGCTGCCCGCACCGGCCGATGTGCCCCAGGCCCTGCCGTCCGACCTGCTGCAGCGCCGTCCGGACATTGCTGCTGCAGAACGCCGCGTGGCGGCGGCCAATGCGCAGATCGGCGTGGCGCGTGCGGCGTATTTCCCCACGCTCACGCTGTCGGCCGCGGGCGGATACCGGGGGGCGCCGCTGGCGGATCTGTTCAGTGCACCCAACCTGTTCTGGTCGCTGGGGCCGGCGCTGGCGGTGTCGCTTTTTGATGGCGGTGCGCGCAGTGCGGCGGTGGAGTCCGCCCGTGCCAACCACGCGCAGGTCACAGCCGCCTACCGCCAGACGGTGCTGACCGCGCTGCAGGAGGTGGAGGACAACCTCACGGCCGCTGCCGCGCTGGCGCAGGAGGAGCAACTGCAGCGCGAGGCCACCGCCGCCGCCCAGCGTGCGCTGGACGTGGTGGAGAACCAGTACCGTGCGGGCACCGTGGGCTACCTGAACGTGCTGGCGGCCCAGACCACCGTGCTGTCATCGCAGCGGAGCCTGATCGACGTAAAAAGCCGCCGCCTGACGGCCGTGAACGCGCTGCTGAAGAACGTGGCCGGGCGCTGGGAGGCGCTGCCGCCCGCTTGACGCCCGCGTCAAGTCCACGTCAGGCCCGCTTGAACTGCGGGCGCAGCTACATCGCCTTGAACAGGTGCGCGTAGAGGCGGCTCACCGGCAGCCGCTCGGGCCGCCCGCGCAGGCTGAGGTGCTGCTTGCCCGCCTCGTCGCGCGTGACGGTGGCAATGTGAGTGGCGCGCACCAGGGTGCTGCGGTGCACCTGCCAGAACTCCTGCGGATCGAGCTGCTCGATCAGCTCCTTGAGCGCGGTGCGGATCAGGTATTCACGCTCGGCGGTGAGCACGCGCACGTACTTGTCGGCCGCCTCGAAATACACCACCTCTGCCACCGGCACCATGTGGATCTGGGTGCCGTGGCTGGCCTGGATCACGCTCAGCCGCGTGGCGGCAGCAGCAGGCGCGGCGGCGGGCGCAGTGCCCACGCCGGGTGCGCCCAGCAGCGCGCGCAGCTGGGCCATGGTGGCTTCGAGTTCGGGCGAGGGCAACGCCCCCGACGGTGCAGCGGGCGGTACGCTAGTAGCTGCGACGGCCGAAGCACGCTGCGCCAGCAGGCCCTGCACCTTGGCCACGGTGCGGGCCAGCCGGTCGGCCTGGATGGGCTTGAGCAGGTAGTCCACCGCCTGCGCTTCAAACGCCTGCACGGCGTACTGGTCGTAGGCCGTGGCAAACACCAGCGCCGGAAAGGGCTGGTCATTCGGCCATGCATCGGCCAGCTCGGCGGCCGCCTCGATGCCGCTCTGGCCGGGCATGCGGATGTCGAAGAACAGCACGTCCGGCCGCAACGCCAGCGCCTGCCGCACGGCCGAGCGGCCGTCGCCCACCACGGCCACCACTTGCAGCTCTGGCCACGCGCGGGTCAGGTCCTGCTGCAGGGCGGCGGCCAGCAGCGGTTCATCTTCGGCAATCAGGGCGCGTGAGACGGGCTCTGTCATGGTGTGACGGCAGATTTCAAGGGAAAAGTGACGGTAGCGCTAGTACCGCTTGGCTGAACAGCTATCAATTCAAGAGCGCCTGCGGAACCGTGCAGCGTGGCCAGGCGTTCGCGCACCTGGGCCAGGCCAAAGCTCTGGCCGGGGCCCGGGGCGGGCAGTGTGGCGGGCAGGCCTGCGCCGGTGTCTTGCACCTCGATGACCAGCAACGGGCCGTGGGGGCTCTCCTGGGTGGTGGCGCGCACGGTGATGTGGCCGCCTTCCACCTGGGGCTCCAGCCCGTGGCGGATGGCGTTCTCCACCAGCGGCTGCAGCAGCAGGGGCGGCACCGGCACATCGCGCAGGGCATCAGGCAGGTCCAGGGTGTAGGCCATGCGTGGCCCCATGCGCACGGCCATCAGCTCCAGATAGTCGCGCAGGCGCTCAAACTCCAAGGCCAGCGGATGCTGGGTGCTGCGCGATGCGCTGAGCGTGGCGCGCAGGTAGGCAATCATGCGGTCCAGCATGTGCTGCGCCCGGGCCGGGTCGGTGCCGATGAGCACGCGCAGGTTGGCCAGGGTGTTGAACAGCATGTGGGGTTCCAGCTGTGTCTCCAGCAGCTTCAGGCGCGATTCGCTGGCGTACATGCGCGCCTCGGCCATCTTGCCTTCCAGGTACGCCGACTTGTTGACCGCGTAGAAGTAGAACGTGCCCACCAGCCCCGCAATGGCGGTGATGAGGATGGACGTGCGCTGGTCAGCGCCGGAGATCAAGGAGCCCGCCGGGTAGAAGTGAAAGTAGTGCACGCAGAGCGTGTCTGCCAGCAAGGTGCCGGCCAGGTAGCCCACGACGATGCCTACCAGGACCAGCGCAATGCCCTGCCAGCCGTGCGGCCAGCCGGTTTCGGCGGCGGACGGTATCAGCTCGCGCCCCAGGTCGATGATGGCCCAGGTGAAGGTGCCGATCAGCACCGAATACACCACCGGTGGCCCGTAGGGCTTGTCGGGCATGAACGTGCACTGGATGGTGGCAACCACCAGGGTGAAGGCCACCACCTGCAGGTAGTGCCGCAGCTTGCTGACCCCGTTGAACTCGCGGTGCAGCTTCATGGCCGGTCTTGGCGGCGCTGCAGGGCCTCGCGCTCGCGCTGCACCATGCGCTCGCGCAGGCCGCTGCCAGTGCCCAGCAAAAACACCGACACCCCATGCAGCACCAGCCCCAGCCCCCAGCCCAGCAGCGGGTACACCGACCACGGGCGGGTGCCAAACGCATAGCGCGACATGGCAAAGATGAGGGCGTTGACCAGCACAAAGGCCATCGCATGCACGTACCAGCCCAGCTTGGCGTTGGCGCGGCGGCGGGCGAGTCGGTCGAGGTCTTCGGGTGTCATGGGCATGGAGCTTGGCATTCTAGGCGGCGCAACGGACGCGACAACGCGCCAGCATGGGCGTGGTCAGGGGCGTTGCGACGGCGTCGCCGGTTTCAGCGGCTGCAGATGCTTGGCAAAGAACGCCACGGTGCTTGCATCCACCTGCGGCAGCACGCTGCGGTCAAAGCCGGGCGGATCGCCCAGCAGCTCTCGCGTCAGGTCGTTCATGCGGTCCAGCGGCGGCATGGGCGACAGCATGATGCCGTGGCTGCCGTCCTGCAGGTCGGCAAGGTGGGTGCAGCGGTCCTGGCACGCGGCCAGCACAGCGCTGCTGTGAAAGCGGGGGATCTGGTTCACGTCCTTGCCTGCGGTGATGAGCCCTAGCGCGATGCGTGGGGTGGCCAGACTGCCCATGTCGAAGTCGGCTGCAAACGGCACCACGGCCACCGTGGCCGCCACGCGCGGGTCGGTGTGTGCATACAGCGTCTCGTCGCCAAACCGATGGCGGATGATGGTGATGGCCACGGCCTTTTTGATGCCGTCCAGCCAGTTGCCGTGCAGGCGGGTGGTGAAGCCGACGCAGGACGAAAAATCCTCCGCCAGATGGGCCTCGCAGTGCTGCTTGAAGCGGGCGGGCGACCATTGCCCCCCGGCAAACACCAGGGCGGTGTGGCCACCGGCCGAGCCTCCGAAAACGCCCACCTTGTCCAGCGCCAGCAGCGGCGCCAGGCGCGCATCCTGCGCCACGGCGTCCACGGCGCGGGAGACTTCGGCGGGGCGGCGCTTCCAGCTCTCCGGGCCCGGGGTGGAGTGGTCTTTGTAGTTGTCGCCCGCATGCTCTGGCAAGGCCACCACAAACCCTGCCTGCACCAGCGCACGCGCCAGGTCGGTGTGTACCCAGGGGCTGCCGCCCGAGCCGTGCGACACCACCACCAGTCGGCCGTTGCCAGGCACGGGAGTGCCCTGCCAGGCCAGCTGCAGCGCAAAGGGGCCGCGCTGCACGGGCTGGTCGGCCTCTTGTGCGGGGTAGAACACCGTGACGGGGCCGTCGCCCTGCTGTCCGGGCAACTCTGCGAGGCCCACGCCCGCATGGGCAGGGTTGGCCGTGATGACCGCGGCGGCCAGCAAGGCCAGGCACCAGGCCATCCAGGTTTTTGTCATGGCCGTGTGTTTGTAGTTGGGAGTCATCGTCAGCCGATCAGCGGGGATTCTGCGAAGCAGCCAGGCGATCGCGTTCTGCCTGCACCATGCGCTCGTGCAGGTCGCTGCCGCCTGCCAGAAAGAACACCACCACGCCGTGGATGGCCAGGCCAATGCCCCAGCCCAGGGCGGGGAACACTGCCCAGTGCCGTCCGCTGCCCACCGACAGGGCGACCAGCAAGAGGTTGACGAGGAGGTACACGCTGGCATGGATGTACCAGCCCATTTTGGCCCCGGCACGGCGGCGGGCCAGGCGTTCGATGGGGTCGGTCGTGAGTGTGTCGTGGCGCATGGAGTGCTCCTGTGCAGGGGGATGGTGGTGGGGGCTCAGGCGGTGGCGGGCGATGTGGCCAGGGGGGCGCTGCGTTGCACCAGCTTCCACAGCCGCAGCGCGCGGGCTGCAAACAGGCCGTTGAACACGCCATACAGCGCAGCGATCTGCAGCGCGAAGCCGCTGTCACGGGCCAGCGCGGGTTGCAGGGCCAGTTCCACCCCCACGAGGTATTTGGTGAGGAAGATGCCCAGAATCAGCGCCAGCGGCATGGCGCTACCCGGAATGTAGAAGCAGCGCGACTTGCTTTCGTACAGCGTGCCCTGGGGCGCCGCTGGTTGCAGCCACAGCGCCACGCCGGCAATCAGCACGGCGGCGGCCAGCCAGGCGCCCACCGGCAGCAGGGCCTGGCCCGCAGCGCCAAAGGCCGAGGCGATGCCGTACACCGACAGACCGGTCATCGCCACTGGCATGACCATGGCCCGCACCAGGCTCACGTTGCGGGCCAGCAGCTGGCTGCCGCCCAGCCAAATCAGACCGACCAGCAGGGCCCAGACCCAGTAAGGCGTGTTTTCGATGATGCGACCCAGCATCTGGGGTTGTTGGACAAGGAGGTTGAGCAGCATGGTGGTCGTCCTGTAAACAATGAAGGGAGGGGAGGGGTGTCAGATCAGTCCGAGTGCGGACCAGACCGTGTGGCCCAGAAAACGCCCAGGCAGCAACGTGAACACCCCGGCGACCACGCAGGCACCGATGTAGGTGCGCTGCATCATCTTGCGGTGGCCCACAACGTTGCGGCGGGCCAGATAGACAAAGGCCATGACCAGCATCCCCAGCGTCACCGGAATCAGCAGGTGAATGAGCCCAAAGCTTCCGAGGCGGGGGCCGCCGCCACCGGAAATGAAGAGGGCCGACACGGCAGTGGCGACCATCAGGGTCACCCAGGCGTAGCCAGCCGCGCGGTGAATGCGGGGGCGCTGCGTGGCGCCTTGGCGGGCCCAGAGGGCAATGGGGCCGATGGCAACGGCCGCCAGGGCGGCGGCCATGTGGATGGCGATGACGGGTGTGATTTGCATGGTGGGGCTCCTGACGGGTTCGATGGGGTGGACTGTGCCGGGAGCCCCCAGAGGCAGCCAGTGCCTTGCGACGAAATGCAGCCTTCGGGCCGTGAAATGCACGGGCGTGGCGTGAGTTGCGGGCCGTTTTTGCGCTGAAAGCGGCCCGCACAGGTGACAGAAGGGCCCCGCCGCCCGCTGCGCCAGCACGCCCGGCGGATAATCCCGCACCTATTTGCAAGGAGTGCGCGTGGACGTTGTATTGCTGGTCAAGGCCGCCATCATGGGGGTGGTCGAGGGGTTGACGGAGTTTTTGCCCATCTCTTCCACCGGGCACCTGATCCTGGCCGGGTCGCTGCTGGGGTTTGACGATGCCAAGGCCAAGGTGTTCGACATTGCCATCCAGACGGGCGCCATTTTTGCGGTGATTCTGGTGTACTGGGCCAAGATCCGTTCCACGCTGGTGGCCTTGCCCACCGAGCGCCAGGCGCAGCGGTTTGCGCTCAACGTGTTCATCGCCTTCGTGCCGGCCGTGGTGCTGGGTTTGCTGTTTGGCAAGGCCATCAAGGCGCACCTGTTCACGCCCGTGGTGGTGGCCAGCACCTTCATCATCGGCGGCTTCATCATCCTGTGGGCCGAGCGGCGACCGCCCTCGGCCACCCGCATCCACAGCGTGGACGCGATGACGCCGCTGGATGCCATCAAAGTCGGCCTGGTGCAGTGCCTGGCCATGATTCCGGGCACCAGCCGCAGCGGGGCCACCATCATCGGCGGCATGCTGCTGGGCCTGTCGCGCCAGGCGGCTACCGATTTTTCGTTCTTCCTGGCCATTCCCACGCTGATCGGGGCGGGGGTGTACAGCCTGTACAAAGAACGCGCGCTGCTGTCGGCAGCCGACATCCCGCTGTTTGCCACGGGGCTGGTGTTCTCCTTTCTCAGCGCCTGGCTGTGCGTGCGCTGGTTGTTGCGCTACATCAGTACCCACAGCTTTGTGCCGTTTGCCTACTACCGCATCGTGTTCGGCGTCATCGTTTTGGTGACTGCGTGGACGGGCTGGGTGCAGTGGGCCGACTGATAATTAGGTCATGCGTTTCACTACCGGTCGGGTCTCCGCTTCCTTGATTTCCTTGCGGGCGATGGCGCTTGCGGGCTTGTGCGTCAGCCCCTGGGTGAGCGCCCAGGGCTTGCCGGAGACTCCCGGCACGGACACCGCTGTGTCCGACAAGGCAGAGAGCCAGCAGGCCGCTGCGCCCAAATTCAACTACGCGATTGGCGCCATCGTGGGCAGCAGCCCCGACTATGCGGGTGGCGACGGCCGCAAGAACAGCCTGCGTCCCGCCTGGGCCATCGAGTACGGCCGGTTTCGCCTGAGCACCTCGCGCGGTAGCGCCTTCATGGGCCATGGCCTGGGGCCCCGCGAGTCCGGCGCCAGCGCCACGCTGGCGCAGAGCGACCGCTTTAGCCTGAGCGCAGCCTTGCGCATCGACAAGGGCCGCGATGGCTCGGATGCGCCCATTCTGGTGGGGCTGCCGTCGGTGCGGTCCACCCTGCGGGCGCGGATCAGCGCAGGCTATGCCATCACCGACCGCTGGGCCGTGGGCGCCGGGGTCTCGCAAGACATCCTGGGCCGCGATGGCGGCGCGCAGTGGTCCACCAGCATTGGCTACACCTGGCCTGTGACGGAGCAGACCAAGGTCAGCTTTGGGGCGGGCGCGAGCTTTGGGGACCGCACCTACCTGCGAGGGCATTTTGGGGTGCCTGCGGGCAGCAACAGCCCCTTGCCCGCGTTCGAGCCACGCGGTGGGCTGTACAGCGTCGACGCCGGGGTGGAGGTGATGACGGCGCTCAACCGGCACTGGGTGGTGCTGGGCGCGGCCCGGGTGTCGCAGTTGCAGGGCGATGCGCGCCGCAGCCCGCTGACCGTGCAGCCGGTGGGTTACTCGGTCTCGGTGGGCTTGGCTTATCGCTGCTGCCGCTAGGCCGTCCCCGGCGGCAAGGGGCGGCTGGGAGAGGGAGCGGCTGGCGAAAGTGCTAAGCTGCCGCTCACAGACAGTTACGCCCAGGCGGCCGCACCCTGTGCCATCACCCTCTCAGGGTATCTCTCAGGATGTATGAGGCCGCCTCTTCGCTGATCCTCTCCCCCATTGGGGTATTGCCGCATGACGCCAGAAGCGCCTGAGTTGTCCACGCACCCGGAGACCGCCCGCAAGCAGGTATGGTCCAAGGCAGACCTGCTGGATGTGATCACCCGCAGCGCGGGCGCCACCATGGCTGTGATCGACCGCAGCCTGTCGATGATCTATGTGAACGACGAATACGCGCGCTGGTTCGGCACCGTGCCGGAGGAACTGGTCGGCAAGACGCTGGTGGAGGTGTATGGCGAGCAGGATTGCGCCCGTTTCATGCCCTTTGTGAACCGGGTGCTCAGCGGCGAGCGGGTGCAGTACCAGCGCATGCTGCGAACGCCGTATGGCTTTGACGAGTGGCGCACCATCTGCCTGACGCCCTGGCACAACCCGCAAGGCGCGATTGACGGTTTCATCACCACGGCGCTGGACGTGCACGAGCTGCAGGTCACCATGAATGCGCTGCGCGCGGCCAACCAGCGCCTGTCGTCCCACATGGAGAACAGCCCCCTGGCCGTGGTGGAGATGGACCACCAGCTGCAGCTGCTGCATTGCTCGCAGCGCGCGGTGCAACTGCTGGGCTGGCTGCATGTGGCGGGGCTGGAGGGGCGGCTGCTGACGGACCTGCTGGCCCCCGCATCGATGGACGACAGCCTGCAGCAGGCGCTGCAGCGGCTGCAGTCCGGCCAGGAGTCGCAGAACCGGGCCGAGACCTGTTTTGTGCGCAGCGATGGCACTGAGGTGCACTGCGAGTGGTTCAACTCCGCCTTGACCGACGCAGACGGCCAGGTGACCTCGATCATGGCGCTGGTGCAGGATGTGTCCGCCAAGATCCAGATCGCCCGGCAGCAGCACTACCTGGCCAACCACGACTCGCTGACCGGGTTGCTCAACCGCGCTGCTTTCCAGGGGCGGCTGGAGCAGTCGCTGCTGCATGCGCGGCACACCGACGGGTCGGTGGCGCTGTTGTTCATTGACCTCGACGGGTTCAAGCACGTGAACGACGCCGAAGGCCACCGCGCGGGCGATGAGGTGCTGCGCATCGTGGCCCAGCGCATTGCCAGCACGGTGCGTGCGGGCGACACCATGGCGCGGCTCGGGGGCGACGAGTTTCTGGTGATGTTGGACCGCGAGGTGACGCGTGAGGTCACCGATACCATCGGCCACCGCATCATCGACGCCCTGCAGCAGGGAATGACGGTGGACGGACGCGAGCTGCGCATTGGAGCCAGCATTGGTGTGGCGGTGTACCCCCCGCTGGAGGGAGACATCGACGCGCTGATGAACCGCGCCGACCAGGCCATGTACTCAGCCAAGCGGGCAGGCAAGGGCCGCCTGCATTACGCGCAGACGGCCTGATCTAACGGGCCTCTTAGCGTGCCCCCTCGGGGCAGGTGCATCACCTCACCGCATCACCGCATTGGCGCGTTACGGCAGCCGAATGCTTTGCTGGAAGTGGAAGAAGTTGCCAGGGTCGTAGGCCACCTTGACCTGCTGAAGCTGCGGGTAGGCGGGGCCCCAGTAGGCCGAGGCAAAGTCGGTCAGCCGCGCATCCGGATAGTTCTGGTACACGTGGCCGTTCAGGAACGGCCGCACCAGCTGCATGAAGCCGTCGAGCCAGGCTTCCATCTGGGCGCGTTCGGCCGGGTTGCGCCAGAACACATCCACCACCAGGTCAGCGTCCACATTGCGATGCACAAAGGCGCTGTCGCCCACAGGGTAGCGGTTGATGGCGCCGCCGTAGGGCTCCAGATACGCCAGCGACCAGGGGTTGGGCGAGGTCTTGAAGTAGTCGATGATGCGTTGCCAGTCGGCGGGCGAGAGCCGGGTATTGATGTATCCGCTGGCCTTGGTTTCGGCGATGCCGTCCGGCAGGTTGTCGGGCAGGGTGTAGGGGTGGTCTTCCAGCCACACGTTCATGTCGGGGTAGGTGCCGGTCTTGTCCACCAGCAGCTGCGCGCTGGGGATGGCCATCAGCGGTGCAATGGCTGCCAGCCCTTCCTCGCGGCTGCCGCAGAACATGCCTTGCACCATGTACACGGGCACACCGTTCTGGAAGCCGAGGTTCATCATGTAGCCCAAGGCGTCGGGCGCACCGGTCTTCATGTAGCCAGCCTGCAGCAGCGTGAGTACCTGGGCCGCGTGCACGGCGTCCCAGCTGATGGCCCAGGCCCACACCTGGTCCAGTCTCTGCATGCGGTAGGTCACCTGCAGCACCACGCCAAAGTTGCCGCCCGTGCCGCCGCGCAGGGCCCAGTAGAGGTCAGGGTGCTCCTGCGCGCTGGCAGTGACGATGGTGCCGTTGGCCAGCGCCACACGGAAGGAGTCCACCAGATCGCTCTGGATGCCGAACGCACGCGAGGTGTAGCCGTAACCGCCGCCTTGCACAAAGCCCCCCACGCACACACTGCCACAGGCGCCCGTGGGCACATGCCAGCCCGTATGGTTCATGGCGCCGTTGAAGTGGTCGAAGTCGGTGCCGGGCAGCACGTGCACGCGTTCGCGCGCAGGGTCTAGCACCACGCCCTGCAGGTCGCTCAGGTCCACCACCATGCCGCTGTTGACCGAGTAGCCTGCCGTGCTGTGGCCACCACAACGCACGGCCACCCACACGCCGTAGGTGCGGGCCACGGCCAGGCACTCCAGCACATCGTTTTCGCAGGCGCAAAAGACGATGATCTCCGGGTACGACTGGAAGGCCGGGTTCGACTCCTGCCGCGCTGCGTTGTAGTCGGGGCTGGAGGGCAGCACGATGCGCCCTACGATCCGCGCCTCCAGCGCGGCCACCGCCTCCCACGTGAGCACCGGTGCGCTGGCCTGCGCCGCGCTCAATGCCGGCTGTTTTGCCGCCAAAGATAAAAAGTGCGCGACGCGTGCGTCTTTGGCGAGGCGGGCCGAACTTTTGCGATGGGCCATGGCGAGCGATCCTTCAGGAAGTTGCGAAGCCCCGGGTGTACCGGAGCCGGATCGCTTTGACCAGAGGGAAATGGCTGGCGCATGTTGTCGGCCTGCATCCGTGCCCGCAGGGCGGGGCTGTCAGGCGGAGGACAGTGCAAGGTCGCCCGTGTTGCGCCGCAGGCAGAACTTGCCGCCCTGTTTGCCGCTGTACATGGCGGCGTCGGCCAGCTTGAGCAGGCCAATCGCGTCAGTGCTGTCGTGTGGTGCGATGGCGTACCCAATGGTCAGACCGATCTCCACCTGCACGTTGTTCAGCGAAAACGGCGAACGGAATGCGTCCAGCAGCTTGTGCCCCAGCTCCTGTGCCTGTTGCAGGCTCTGCAACTGTCCGGCCATCACCACGAACTCGTCCCCGCCGAGGCGCGCCACCAGGTCGCTCTGGCGCACATGGCCCTGCAGGCGCCGTGTCACGGCCACGAGCAGTTCGTCGCCCACATCGTGGCCATGCTGGTCGTTGACGGGTTTGAACCCGTCAAGGTCCATCACGTACACCGCGAGCATTTTTTCGGCACTGCAACGCGAAAGCGCGGACGCAAGCGAGATATTGAGCCCGCGCCGGTTGGGCAGGCCGGTGAGCGGATCGGTGTGGGCGAGGGATCGCATCACGTCACGCTCGCGGTTGGCGTCCAGCGCCTCCAGCCGCAGCGCCTTGGTGCGAAGGCCCAGCACGCGCATGAACAGCAGCATGTCCAGCGTGGCGCCAAACTGGAAGGAGTGCAGCGTCCAGAAATTCACAGGTACCCATCCCTGGATCACGCCAATGACCGTGGCAGTCGCCAGAAAGTACACCATCCAGGCGAGCAGCAAGGTAGAGCCGACCGGGTCTCCCAGCCGTGCGCGGCGCACCGCCCCCGGGATGCCCATGAGCGCAGGCACCAGCCCCAGGATGCTGACGATGCCCGTCACTGCGCGGGTGCTGAGCAGGTCGAGGGCATAGAGGGCGGCCAGCACCACGCACAGCACAGCACCGCCCCGCATGCTGCGCAGTAGCCGGCTGCGGGGCCGGTCACCGGCCAGGGCCTGGCTGATGAAGAGAAAGGAGCCGCAGGTGGCTGTGAGCGCGGCCAGGCTGGCGGCATGCAGTTCCGCCCAAGGCATGTCGCGCCACAGGTATTGGGTGCCCAGGCCAAACAGGTGCAGCGAAAACAGCAGGCTGCCCGTGATGAGCAGTGCGTACTGGATGAACAGCACGTCCCGCAAATTGAGCCACTGCGCCAGGCTGTAGATCAGCAGGCACAGCGCCAGCCCTGTGAGAATGCCTTGCAGCATTTGCTCGTTCAGTGCCTTGCTGTGCCAGGTGGTGGGTTTGTTCAGAGTGATAGGGAGCACCATGGCACCCCGGGTTTCCACACGCAGCAGTAGGTCGTAGGCATGCCCTGGCAGCATGGTCAATGGCAGGGCGTGCGTGCGGCTGCGCAGCGGGCGCTGTGTGTAGGGCTGCAGGCTGCCCAGCGTGGCCTGCTGGGTGACGTGACCGTCTGCAGCCAGGTACACCTCGATGCGCTGCAGCACGGGATAGTCGATATCCAGCACCCACAGGCCGTTGGAGGCTACCGGCACGGTGACCGGGATGCGCACCCACACCGGTTCCGCCCGCACGCCCAGGGTGCCGCTGGTGCCGGGTGGGGTTTGAAAGCGGGCCAATTCCGCAAGAACATCATTCACGAGCAAGGTGCCGGAGGGGTCTGGCAGCACGGTGACTGCAGGCCAGGCCTCGATGGAGAGCAGGTCATCCCGCAGTTCGAGGGGCGCAGCCCGGGCATTGGTCGGGAATGCTCCCATCAGCAGACACAGTCCCGCCAACAGGCAGACCGCACGCCACCAGCTTGCCAGAACCGGGCGGTGACCAAAGCCACTGAAGCGCGTGTAAGTCATGAGGTCAGCGCCAGTTCGCCCGGATTGCGGCGGATGCAGTGTTTGCCGCTCTCCTTGCCTGCATACATGGCGGCATCCGCCAGCCGGACCAGATGCTGCGCATCGTCGCTGTCCAACGGTGCCAGTGCGTAGCCGATGGTGAGGCCCACCTGAATGGACAGGTGGCTCAGCCGGAATGGCTGTTCAAACGCATGCAGCAAGGATTGCCCCAATTCCTGGGCCTGCTGGGGGGTGGCCAGTTCGCGCGCCATGACGATGAACTCGTCGCCGCCCAGGCGGGCTACCAGGTCGGTGTGCTGTCGCACGTTGGCCTGCAGCCGGTGGCCCACGGCCACCAGCAGGTCATCGCCCACATCGTGGCCATAGGTGTCGTTGACCGGCTTGAAACCGTCCAGGTCCATGAGGTAAACGGCCACCAGGCGCTGGGGGCTGGCCTGTGCCAGCGCCGACTGCAGCGCCATTTGCATGCCGCGCCGGTTGCTGAGCCCGGTGAGCGAGTCGGTGTAGGCGAGTGAGCGCATGGTGTCGCGCTCGCGCAGCGCCTCGGAGGCCGCTTGGCGCAAGGCGGCAGAGCGCTGGCCGAGTACCCGCAGGAACAGCAGCATGTCGGCAGCCGCCCCGAGCTGGAAGGAGTGCAGCGTCCAGAAGTTGACGGGCAGCAGGCCTTGCACCAGACACACCATGGTCACTGCTGCCGTGAAGTACGCGACCCAGGCCGCGAGCAACGTGGTGCTGACGGAGTCCCCCCGACGTGCACGCGCTACGGCGATGGGCAGGCTGATGAGCGAGGGCAGGGGGCCCAACACGCTGATGATGGCGGTGGTGGTCCGGGTGTTGATCAGGTCAACCAGGAAGGCCGCGAGCAGCACGAGGCTCAGCACTGCGCCCGCCTGCATCACCCGCAGGAACCGGCTGTGGGGCATGTGGCCCATGAGCGCATGGCCCATGAAGAGGAAAGAGCCCGCAATGGCCAGCAGCCCTGCCGCCCCTGCGGCGTGGACCTCGATCCATAGCTGGTCGCTCCACAGGAATTGGGTCCCCACACCGAAGAACTGCAGCGAGAACACTGCACTGCCCACCACCAGCATGCAGTAGTAGAGGAACAGCTTTTCGCGCTGGCTGGCCCATTGGGTAAAGCTGTAGACCACCAGGCACAGGGCCAGCCCGGCCAGCACGCCCTGGAACATCTGCTCGCGCAGAGACCGGTGCACCAGATAAGGTGCCTTGCTCAGGGTGATGGGCAGGATCATTGCGCCCGAAGTCTGTACGCGGATCAGCAGCTGATAGGGCGTGTCCGCCGCCAGGTCCAGCGTCATCGCCGGGGTGCGGCCGCGCAGCGGGCGCTCGGAGTAAGGCCGCAAATTGCCCAGCGCCGCGTGCTGAATCAGCTGGCCTTGCTGGGTGAGGTAGATATCAACTTCATTGAGCACCGCAAAGTCGATGTTCACGATCCATTCATTGCCCGACGCCACGCGCGACATCAGCGGCACCCGCAGCCAAATGGCCTCCTTGCGCACACCCAGGCTGCCGCCACGGCTCGGGGGCTCTGCAAACTCGGGCAAACGTGCCAGCGCGTCCTGCACGCCCCATTGCTGTGAAGGGTCGGCCAGTAGGGTGGCTACGGACCAGACGTTGACCGGGCGGGAGTCGGCGGGCAGCACGAGCGGGCCGGGGGCTGCGGCCCGCGCGGTGGCGGGCAGGGACAGCACGTGCCAGATTGCCAGTAACAGCAGCCACAGCAGAGGGCGTGGGAGTGTGGGCCGACCAGTGGGCCGATTGGTGGGCAGGGCGTTGCGATGCATCGTCGTCATGCCAGTGCTGCCGTGGCGGGGATGCGCTGCAACGAGTGCTTGCCGCGTTGTTTGCCTGCGTACATCGCGGCATCTGCATACCGCAGAAGGCCCTGCGGTTCGTCGCTGTCCAGCGGCGCGAGCGCGTACCCGATGGTCAGGCCCACCTGGATGCGCAAATGGCTCAGCGTGAGCGGATGCTCAAAGGCCCGCAGCAGCGAACGGCCCAAGTCCTCGGCCTGCTCGGGCGTGGCCAGGTCGCGGGCCATGATGATGAACTCGTCCCCGCCAAGCCGTGCGACCAGGTCTGTCTGGTGCCGCACATTGGCCTGGAGGCGGTGGCCCACTGCGACCAGCAGATCGTCCCCCACATCATGGCCGTGCGCATCGTTGATCGGCTTGAACCCATCCAGGTCCATCAGGTAGACCGCAACCAGCCGCTGGGGTGAGCAGTGGGCTAGCGCGGCGTGCAACGCGTGCTGGAGACCGCGCCGGTTGCTCAGACCGGTGAGCGGATCGGTGTTGGCCAGCGACTGCATCAGATCGCGCTCGCGCATGGCCTCCTGGGCTTGGGCCTGGACCGCCCGGGCGCGCAGGCCCAGCACGCGGAAGAACAGCAGCATGTCCAGGGTGGCGCCGATCTGGAACGAGTGCAGTGTCCAGAAGTTGGCAGATACCCAGCCCTGCACCAGGCACACCATCACACCGGCAGCGATGCCAAAGGCGATCCAGGCCACCAGCAAGGTGGCGCCAATGGGGTCTTTCTGCCGCACGCGCGCCAGAGCTGCTGGAAGGCTGATGAACGAGGGCAGTGCGCCCGCAAGACTCATGAACGCAATCGCAAACGGCACAGTCAACCAGCCCAGCACCAAGGCAATGCAGACCGCTGCCGTGATGCCTGCACCCACCCGCATGGTGCGCGCATACCGGCTGTTGGGGTTGTCTCCAGCCAGTGTGTGACCGAGGAAAAGGAACGACCCGGTCAGCGCCATCAGCCCGGCTGCTGGGCCGGAGTACCGGTCCATCCAAGGGTTGTTGGGCCACAGATACTGCGGGCCAATACCAAAGAACTGCAGCGAGAAGCCCGCACTGCCCAGCACGACCAGTGCATAAAAGCCGAACATGCGGTCACGCTGCGTGACCCACTGAATCAGGCTGTACGCAAGCAGGCAAAAAGCCAGTCCGTTGAGGAGCCCTTGAAGGATCTGCTCACCCAAGGCGTGGCGCAGGTGAATGGGCATTTCGCTGACCGTGATGGGCAGAATCAGCGGGCCCGTGGCCTGCACGCGTACCAGCAGGTCGTACTGTTGTCCGGGCTGCAGGTCGAAGGCCATGGCGGGCGTTCGGCCTGCCAGTTGCGCTGGATCGGATTGGCGTGCGCGGGCCTGCTGCAGCACCTTGCCTCCCTGGGCCAGATACAGGTCGGCCCTCAGCGAGCTGTAGCCGAGGTTGACAACCCAGGACGTGCGCTGCGCCTCGCGCGCAACGATGGGAATGTGCAGCCACATGGCCGCCTTGTGCACGCCCAGCGAGTTGCCGGGGCGCGCCGGCGGTTTGAACTCGCCCAGGCGGTTCAACATGTCCTCGACCGAGAGCTGGTAGGTGGGGTCGGCCTGGAGTGTTACGGCTTCCCAGGCGTCCACTTCCGGCCTGTCGTGCGTGAGCACCAAGGGCTCGCCTGCCTGCACTTGCCCAGGCAACGCGGTGAGCACCAGCAGGCACAGCACCATGCTCGCCACGCCGCAACCCGCACGCCAAAGGCGGGCCAGCATCGGGAGGTTGCGCAACGCGGGAGGCATGAGCGATGGCGCTATCGCGCTATGGCGTGGTGGCTTGAGGTGCCTGGCCTGCTGCACCTGCTTGTGTGGACTGGGCCTTGCTGGCGAGGCCGCGACTCCAACTGCCGGAGGTGGTCAACCGATCCTCGATGCGGTTGAGCCAGCCGGGGGCATGGGGGTCGTCGCTCCAGCTGTGCACCACGGTGTCCACCTGGTTGAGCAGCTCGGTGGGCAGTTGCAGCGGGCGCGTCTGGCTCATCAGCACCCGGCTCATGAAGTGGTAGCCCAGGGCCCGCGTGAGCATGCGAACGATCGAGAAACGCGGCAGCAGCGAACCCACCACCGCATCGATGGCGCGGGCCAGCAGCAGAACGCACCAGAACAGCAAGGCCGACAGCCAAGGCACGGGCTGGTTCAACCCCAGGTCCTCGGCGGTTTCTCGCCCGCACAGGTAGCGGGTCATGAGCTGCGGGAAGGGTTTGACGATGCGCCAGGGCAGCGCGTTGGCCATGGTCTGCATCAGCGCCTGGCCCAGCGCCGGGCGCGGGTCGGGTGTGACCGGCTCGGCGCGGCCGCGCGCCTGCATGAGCGCCATCAGCGCATCGCCCTGGGTCATGGTCTCCACCATCAGGGAGCGGTCAATGCCCAGCACGTGGCCCACCACATTCCAGGCATGCAGGTAAGCCTCCTCGTCGTGGGCGGGCAGCCCGAGACCCAGCCTACGCAGGCTGCGCAGGAACACATAACCGAAGGTCAGCAGCGTGTAGGCCAGCTCCTCCTGGTTGCAAGGAAGGCCTTTGGCGGCGAGGTTCCAGCCGCGTGCATAGAGCGTCTGGTACATCATGGACCGACCTCCGCCTGCGGGGGCAACGCCAGGCACGACGAGGCCGTCTCCGCCCGCCTGCCATTGCGCCATGGCATGTTCGGGGCTGCCGTGCAGGATGAGATTGCGCACCGTCGCGTGGATCAGCCGCACCTTGAGCACCTGCGCCACGCCAGCGCCGCGTTGGCTGAGGCCGCCATGCAGCATCACCGGGAAGATCATGGCGGCGGTGGAGCGGATGCGGTACTCAGTGTTCTGCTCCAGCTGGCCGGTGGTGTGCAGCACGCTCGACAGGTCCGGCACCACATAACACTCGGGCAGGCTGGCGCAGAACAGCAGGATGCACGACAGCGCCCCGTGGTCCATGAACAGTTTTTCAGCGCGCTCGATCTTGCGGGCATCAGCCCAGGGGGGGAGCACCTGCGCCGCCTGCACGTAGTGGTTCAGTGCCTCGGCCATCTCGGCAGTCACATAGCCTTTGGCGGCCTTGTCACCTTCTCCCACCTGCACCGGGCCTTCTGTTGCTTGCCAATGGGTCAACGTGGCGTTGTCGGCCCACTGGCTGAACAGCAGGTTGACCGTGTTGATGTGCGCCCACTGCGGGGCGTCGGCGGCCACGTCGCCGTGGGGCCACGGCCCCAGGATCTTGGCGATGGTCTCATCGGCCAGCGGATCGGCGTGGTGCTGCATGGGGGCCAGGTCAGCGGCTGGCAGGTGGGGGCTGGAGTGGGTTCCGGTCATGGGGCGACCTTACCCGGAGCGCGCCAGCGTTGGAAGCCCGCCAGCGCGCACAGCAGCGGAATCCCCATGGCGAAAGCGGCGATGGTCCGGATCTCCACCGGGTTGCCCAGAATCATCTGGAGCACCATGCCCGCCGCGTAGATAGATAGCGGCACCATCGCATGGCGCCGCAGGAAGGGGCTGGCGGGCTGCGGCGGGCGCTGGCGCACCGACATGCGAAAGCCGAAGACGATCACAAAAGCCACAAACACCCAGCCAAAAAAGCCCTGCACGGTTTCTCCAAACCAGGCGCCATCGGTCTTGGCCATGATCCACGCCTTCAGGGTGTACACAAAGTAGGGGTCTGCGCCCAGGTCGAACGCAGTCACGATCATGGCCGCCAGAAATGACAGCATGGCGGCATTGCCTAGCCCGGGTGCGCCGTCCACCGCCGATTGCCAGACGATGAGGTTGCTGATCACATAGCCCGCATACGTCAGCGCAAACCACATCATGGGGATCACCAGTGGCACATCCAGCAAGCGGGGGCCCAGCACGTCGGTGTAGGTGTAGTGCCCGAAAAACCAGCCCCTGCTGGAGCCCATCTGTTCCGCAAACCACCCTAGGCAGACCGCAATCAACACAAACTGCAGCGCTGCGCGGGTGCCCAGCAGGTGCGCGGCGCTGGCCCAGCAGCAGGCAAACATCAGCACCGAGGCGATGACGATGGCGATGGTGGTGTCGTTGTGGGTGCGAATCGCGGTAGCGATGACAAAAGCGGCAAGAAGCGCAAAGCTGAGCGCGGGTAAGCGCCCGGCCGTCGAGGGCGGTGCAGACATGTCGGGTGTATCACGCTGTAACAATTTCACCAGTGTAGGGGATTGGTGCGTGGTGTGTGTCCCCTGTTTCCCCTGATCCAGGGGCTCTGGCGGCTGCTTATTCGCCCCCCAGCGTCTGAATTTGGTGGTAGGCAGCACCCGGCGACCCTGGCCGGGGTCTCTTTGAACAGGTCCTCGGCAGCGGCTCAGCGCTGCAGGGGGGTGAGCGCGGCCAGGTTGAGCAGGGCCGCCTCGATGGCGGCCGCCGTGGCCACGGGCTGCTCCATGGGGAACAGGTGGCTGCCGTCCAGCATCATGGTGCGGCCCTCGGTCACACGCAGTGTCATGGCCATCCCGACCTGCTTCATCTCGTCCGAGTCGCGCCCGCCGATGAAGGCGGCCGGGCACTGCAGCGGGTGCTTGCTCAGCAGCCGGCCCAGGTTGTGGGGCAGCGTGTTGTAGATAGCCGTTTCCACCGCGCGGTCGAAGCCCAGCACGCGTTTGCCGTCCTGGTCCTGCAGGCCATGGGTGATGTAATCGTGCAACACCTCGGGGTGCCAGCGGGCAAACGCCTTTTTCTTTCGGAAGTGCTCCAGCGCTTCTTCATTGCTGGCCCAGCTGAAGCGGCGCTGGCGGCTGACGCGGCCTGGCGATATCGAGCCCACCACCTGGGTCCGCTTGGCCACGCCCACCACGTTGGCCTTCCAGCCGCCAATGAGCGGTGAGTCGATCAGCAGCACGCCGCGCACCAGCTCGGGGTGGCGCGCTGCCGCCATCACGCTGAGGAATCCGCCCAGCGAATGGCCCACCAGGAACACCCGCTGGCCGAGGCGCTGCACCTCGGGACCGGCAAAGTCGGCCAGTTGCTGCACCAGGTGGGGCCAGTTGCTGGTTACCGGGTATTGGGGGTCGTGGCCATAGCGCTCGACCGCGCTGACTTCAAACCCCCGGGTCTTGAGGTGCTGGAAGAGCACGCGGTAGGTGCTGGCCGGAAAACTGTTGGCGTGCGAGAAAACGATGGGCAGCATGGAGGTGGTGGCAGGGCTGCAGGGCCGACCGGCAAAGGCGTGCGCGGCCGGGATGCAGCGGGCGCGCAGGCCTGCGGCAGGGCGTCAGATCAGCCGGTCGGTGTGGTTGGTGATCTTCTTGAGCGGCTTGCTGCGCGATGGGGTGACCATGATCGGCACTTCGGTCGCGCCGCCGCTCCAGGCCGGGTCTTCGATGCTGTCGAACACCTGGCGCAGCTTCTGGCCCCAACTGTCGTGCAGCATGCGGAAGTAGGGGTTGTTCTCGTCGATGCAGATCACCTTGTCGGTGGCAAAGCGGTCGGCCTCGTACACCACCAGATCCAGCGGCAGGCCCACCGACAGGTTGGACTTGAGCGTGCTGTCCATCGACACCAGCGCGCACTTGGCGGCCTCGTCCAGCGGAGTCTCGGGCGTGAGCACGCGGTCGAGCACGGGCTTGCCGTATTTGGATTCGCCCACCTGGAAGTACGGCGTCTCTGACGTTGCCTCGATGAAGTTACCCGCCGAGTAGACCTGGAACAGGCGCATGCCCTCGCCCTTGATCTGGCCGCCAAACACCAGGGACACGTTGAAGTCCACACCCGAGCGCTTGAGGGCGGCACCGTCGCGCTCGTGCACGTGGCGCACGGCAGCGCCCAGCACACGGGCGGCGTCAAACATGCTCTTGGCGTTCCAGATCGTGATGGCCTCGCCCGACTCGCTGTCCTTGATCTGCTCGGTCTGCAGGATCTCGCGCACCGACTGCGAGATGGACAGGTTGCCCGCTGACAGCAGCACCATGAAGCGGTCGCCCGTCTTCTCATAGACCATCATCTTGCGGAACGAGCTGATCTGGTCCAGGCCGGCATTGGTGCGGGAATCGGACAGGAAAACCAGCCCGGCGTTGAGTTTGATGGCGACGCAGTACGTCATGGAGCAATGGGGTTCGTTGGAGGGAGAGAACCCGCGAGTTTAGTCGCCCAAGCCACCGAGGCCTTGCACCCCTATCGGGTGCCCCCGAATGACCAAGGCTGCAGTTGATGCAAAAATGATAGCAATTGAGGCATATAGCACTAGCGCTTGAGGCGAATCAGGCTTAAAAAAGCCTCCCTATGCGCTGCCAGAGGCCCCTTTGACAGCGTTCTGCTGGGCAGGCTGTGCGCCGTGTCAGCCCAGCATCTTCTTGAGCTGGTACAGCGCGTCCAGCGCTTCGCGGGGGCTCATCGCGTCGGGGTTGATGCCGGCCAGCGCGGCTTCCACCGGGCTGGCGACCACGCTCTCGGGCACCTCGGGGGCGGCGAACAGGTCCACCTGCAACTCATCCTCGCCCGCGCGTTCTTCGAGCGCCGCCAGCGCATGGCGAGCGTGGTGCAGCACGGGCGAGGGCATGCCCGCCAGCTTGGCCACCTGAATCCCGTAGCTGCGGCTGGCTGGGCCGGGCTGAATCTCGTGCAGGAACACGATGTCCGCGCCGCTCTCGGTGGCACTCACATGCATGTTGATCGCATGGCGCGCCTTGGCAGGCAGCTCGGTCAGTTCGAAGTAGTGCGTGGCAAACAGCGTGAAGGCGCGGGTCTTGTCATGCAGGTGCGTGGCGATGCCACTGGCCAGCGCCAAGCCGTCGAACGTGCTGGTGCCCCGGCCGATCTCGTCCATCAGCACCAGGCTGTGGGGCGTGGCGGCGTGCAGGATCTGCGCGGCCTCGGTCATCTCCAGCATGAAGGTGGACTGCGCGTTGGCCAGGTCGTCGGCCGCGCCGATGCGGGTGTGGATGGCGTCAATGGGGCCCAGGCGGCAGCTCGCGGCAGGCACATGGCTGCCCATGCTGGCCAGCAGCACGATCAGCGCCACCTGCCGCATGTAGGTCGATTTACCGCCCATGTTGGGGCCGGTGATGACCTGCATGCGCGTGTTGGCGTTGAGCCGCGTGTGGTTGGCGATGAAGCTGCCGCTGGATGTCTCGGCCAGGCGGGCTTCGACCACGGGGTGACGGCCGCCCTCGATCTCGATGCAGGGCTCGGGCACGAACTGGGGCGCGCACCAGTTCAGGGTGAGGGATCGCTCGGCCAGCGTGCACAGCACATCGAGCGTGGCCAGCGCCTGCGCCAGACGGGTCAGCTGCGGAATGTGGGGCTGCAGCTGGTCCAGGATCTGCTCGTACAGCCACTTCTCGCGCGCCAGTGCACGCTCGCTGGCCGATAGGGCCTTGTCTTCAAACGCCTTGAGTTCGGGCGTGATGAAGCGCTCGGCGTTTTTCAGCGTCTGGCGGCGGCGGTAGTCATCGGGCACCTTCTCGACATGGCTGCTGGTGACCTCGATGTAGAAGCCATGCACCTTGTTGAACTGCACGCGCAGGTTGGGGATACCGGTGCGGGCTTTCTCGCGGACTTCCAGGTCGAGCAAGAAGGCGTCGCAATTGGTCTGGATGGCGCGCAGCTCGTCCAGCTCGGTGTCGAAGCCGTTGGCGATCACGCCGCCGTCGCGCACCAGGGCAGCTGGCTCTTCGGCAATCGCGGCCTGCAGCAATGCCATGCAACCCTCGGGCGGCTGCAGGTGGCTGAAGATTTGCATCAAAAAGGGCTCTGGTGCTCGTCCATTGAGCGCAAGCAGCTCTGCTTTTTGTAGCGTCTTGCCCAGCGCGACCAGCTCGCGCGGGCGCACCTGGCGCAGCGCAATGCGGGCGGTGATGCGCTCCACATCGCTCACGCCCTTGAGTTCGCTGCGCAGTGTGGACCAGGGGCCCGCACCGCCACCTGCGCCGCCCGCGCCCCGCAAGGCTGTGGTGGCCGACAGGCGCTGGCGTGCCTCGGCGCGGTCACGGCGGGGCTCCAGCAGCCAGGTCTTGAGCAGGCGGCTGCCCATGCCCGTCATGCAGGTGTCCAGCAGCGAGAACAGCGTGGGCGCATCGTCGCCACGCAGGGTCTTCACCAGCTCCAGATTGCGGCGTGTGGTGGCGGGCAGGTCAATGAGGTCGTCGTTGCGCTGCACCTGCACGCTGTGCACGTGGGTCAGCGTGCGGCCCTGTGTGTGTTCGGCATACGTGAGCAGTCCGGCGGCGGCGGCGTGGGCCTCGCCCAGGTCTTGCGCACCCCAGGCCTGCAGGCTGGCGGCGCCCAGGTTTTCGAGCAGCTTGCGCTCGCCCAGGGCGCTGTCAAACTGCCAGTCGGGCCGCAGGCTCATGGGGCAGGTGAAGGCGCCTCCTTGGCGCAGCACCTGCAGTTGTTGCTCAAAGCGTTCGGTCACGCCTGCGCTGTAGATCAGCTCGCTGGGCGCCACGCGCGCCAGCCAGGCGCCCAGTTCGTCCAGCGCGCATTCGGCCAGGAACACGCGGCCCTGCGTCACGCTCAGCCAGGCCAGGCCACAGCGCGCGCGGGGCGCCTGGTGCACGGCCATCAGCAGCGATTCGGATTTGTCGGACAGCAGCTCGGTGTCGGTCAGCGTGCCGGGCGTGACCACGCGCACCACCTTGCGCTCCACCGGGCCCTTGCTCGCGCCCACCTCGCCCACCTGCTCGGCAATGGCCACCGACTCGCCCATCTTGATGAGGCGCGCCAGATAGTTCTCCAGCGCGTGGAACGGCACCCCCGCCATCACCACCGGCTGCCCGCCCGACTGGCCGCGCTGCGTGAGTGTGATGTCGAGCAGGCGCGCGGCCTTTTCGGCGTCTTGCCAGAAGACTTCGTAGAAGTCGCCCATGCGGTAGAACAGCAGCGTCTCGGGGTACCCGGCCTTGAGGGCCAGGTACTGCTGCATCATGGGGGTGTGGTGTTCGAGCGTGTCGGACATGCAGGGGGTGGCAGGAATGAGGCGTGGACTGTAGCAGTTCGGTCATCGGGTTTCCCCTTGGTGAATTCCACTGCGTTCTGCCAAGATGTTACGTTTTGACATACTCTTGGCTGTATGCTGGCAGCTTGACCCTGAACGGAGCCATCCTCCGTTTGCGCATTGGTGTTTCAACCCCTGGATTCAGAGGCTTCAGAGCGACCGTGATCTCGTCCGAACTGCTGACCGACCTCCTCGCCCCTGCCGGGGACGGCCTCATCGAGCCCATGGCGCAGGCGCGCCTGCAAGCGCTGGTGGATGCAGTGCCAGTGGCACTCATGGAGTTCCGTCTGCAGGACGGCCGACTGCTGCTGCTGGCCGCCAACGCCGCGGCCCGGCGCATGCCGGGGCTGGGCGCGGTGCGGCACCCTGGCGTGGACGCATCCGAGGTGTTCGACCTGCTGGCCAACACACCCTTGATGGACCAGTTGCTCGGCGTGGTGCGCGTGGGTGCACCGCTGGAATGCCGCCAGGTGGTGCGCGAGCCCGGCCGGCTGTTGCTGGCCTGGGACTTGTCGGCTCGCCGCGTGACGAATGACTGCATCGTGGTCACGGTGCGTGATGCCTCGGAGGCCGAGAATCTGCGAGTGTCGCTGGCCGCGTCCGAACGCGCGCTGGAAGAAGTGCGGCGCGAGCTGCGCGAACAGACCGATGTGTTCAACACCATGGAGAGTCTGGCGCGCACCGGCCATTGGCGGCGCATTGAAGACCCGGGCGAAACCGTGCTGCTCTGGTCGCCCGGCCTGTGCAATATTGCCGGGTTTGAGCAGCAGGAATGGGTGGACCCCGAGCGCGCAGTGAGCGGCATCCTGCCGGAAGACCGGCACGTGTTCGACAAGATCCGCGAGCGTGGGTCCGGGCTGGACGTGGAGTACCGCTGGCGCCGGCCGGACGGTGAAGTGCGCTGGATGCGCTCGCGCGTGCAGCGCACGCTGCCGCGTGACGGTGTGCAGGTGGTCATGGGCGTGGTGCAGGACGTGACAGACGAGCACCGCGCTGCAGAGCAGTTGCGTGAGCAACTGTTGTTCATCCAGCGTATTGCCAGCCGCATTCCTGGCTTCATCTACGAATACCGGCAGCATTCCGATGGCAGCACCAGTGTGCAGTACATCAGCGATGCCGTGCGCGAATTCATGGGTGTGGAGCCCCACGAGGTGACCGCTGACCATGGCGTGCTCTCGCACCGCGTGATTGCGGAAGACCTGCCGCTGGTGCAACGCTCGGCCATGTTGTCCGTGCGCAAGCTGGTGCCCTGGCAGTGTGAATACCGTGTGCGGATGAATGACGGAAGCGTGCGCTGGCACATGACCAATGCCATTCCGCACCGCGAGGCCGATGGCTCGGTGGTGTCGCATGGATTCACCATGGATATCACGGACCGTAAGCTGGCCGAACAAGAAATCGAACGCCTGGCCTTCTACGACGCGCTCACGGGCCTGCCCAACCGCCGCCTGCTCCTGGACCGCCTGCAACGCTCCATCGCTGCCTGCCAGCGCACCCGCAATCTCGGCGCCCTGCTGTTCATCGACCTCGACAACTTCAAGGACTTGAACGACACCCTGGGCCACGACATGGGCGACCAGCTCCTGGCCCAGGTCGCCGCCCGCCTGGTGGGCAGCGTGCGCGAAGCCGACACCGTCGCCCGCTTTGGCGGCGACGAATTCGTCGTCATGCTCGAAGCCCTGGCCCCCGACCTGCAAAACGCCGCCACCCAGGCAGAAACCGTCGCAGAAAAACTCCTGGCCAGCCTGAACCAGCCCTTCAACCTGGACGGCGCCCAGCACTACAGCACCCCCAGCATCGGCATCACCCTCTTTGGCGACGAACGCCTCACCGTGGACGAACTCTTGAAGCGCGCCGACCTGGCCATGTACCAGGCCAAAGCCGCAGGCCGCAACACCCAGAGATTCTTCGACCCCGACATGCAGGCAGCGGTGAACGCCCGCTCCAACCTCGAAGCCGACCTGCGCCAGGGCCTGGCCCGGGGCGAGCTGCTCGTGCACTACCAGCCTGTGGTCGACCACCACGCCCGCCTGCTGGGCGCAGAAGCCCTCGTGCGCTGGCGCCACCCCCAGCGCGGCATGATCAGCCCGGCCGACTTCATCCCCCTGGCAGAACAGACCGGCCTCATCCTCCCCCTGGGCCAATACGTGCTCCAGACCGCCTGCGAACAACTGCAGCGCTGGAGCCAACACCCGGACACCGCCCACCTGTCCATCTCCGTGAACGTCAGCGCCCGCCAATTTCGGCAACCGGGCTTCGTGGCCGAAGTGCTGCAAACCTTGAAGAACCACAACGCCGACCCCCGGCAGCTCAAACTCGAACTCACCGAAAGCCTGCTGCTGGGAGACATCGAAGACACCATCGCACGCATGGTGCAACTCAAAAGCGAAGGCGTGGGCTTTGCGCTGGACGACTTCGGCACCGGCTACTCTAGCCTGAGCTACCTCAAGCGCCTGCCGCTGGACCAGGTGAAGATCGACCAGAGCTTCGTGCGGGACGTGCTGACGGACCCGAACGACGCGGCGATAGTTCGGACCATCCTGGCGCTGGCCAAGAGCCTGGACCTGGAGGTGGTGGCCGAGGGGGTGGAGACGACGGGGCAGCTGTCGTTCCTGAGGCTGCACGGGTGCGAGGGGTTCCAGGGGTATCTGTTTGGAAGGCCCGGGCCGGCGGAGACTATCGATGCATTGCTGGACCCCGCAGGCTGACAGTAGTGGGCCAACAGGGCAGGGGGCCCGCGTGGCGAGGACGTAGGCATGTGGTTTGACAAGCTTCTGGACCGCAAAGCGCCAGGCCTGCGTGGCTTGCTGCTGGTCATAGTCCTCGCATTGATGGGCGCAGTGCTGGTGGTGCAGGGGGCGCAACACTGGCGTGCCGGCGAACGGTCTGCCGAACGCTCTCGCTTGTTGCAGCAAACGGCAGACACCTTGCAAGCACAGACCACCGGTGGCTCCATGCTGGGGGCGGTGTCTTTGATGGGGCTGAGCGAGCCGCTGCTCAAGGACATGGCGCTGGGCCGCTTGCCCCCCGATCACCCCGAAGCACTGTCCCGCCTGGCCGTGGCGCGGGGGCGCTTTCTGGTGCAGGGCGTGTATGTCATGTCGGCAGACGGCACCGTGGTGGCCCATGAGACGCCGGGCGAAAGGTCCACGGGCTTGAACCTCGCGTTTCGCCCCTATTTCCAGCAGGCCATCCAGGGCGCGACCAGCGTGTATGCGGCCATTGGCAGCAACACCCAGGAGCGCGGGCTGTACTACGCGGCGCCGCTGTACGAGAGCGACACGCCTTCGAGCAACATCATCGGCGTGGTGATGTTCAAGGTGGGCTTTGAGCCGGTGGACCTGCTGCTCAAGCGCGCGGGCCTGCCCATGGTGTTGCTGTCGCCGCAGGGTGTGGCATTTGCAGCCACCCGGCCCGAATGGCAGTTTGCGGTGGCACCGCCGCTCACGCAGGCGCGTATCGACGCCATCCGGGCCACGCGTCAGTTCGGCCGCCACTTTGACAACGGCGTGGCGTCTGCGCTGCCGTTTGCGGCCGATGCGGGTGAGGTGCAGATCAATGGGGTACCCCATGCGGTCGAGCGCCGGGCCATCGACTGGCACGACCCGACCGGTGAGTGGCAACTGGTGGCGCTGGACGACATCAGCGCCTTGATGACGTTATCACAGCGCGCCCGCATCGGGGCTGTGGCCTTTGTGCTGTTTTGCCTGCTGGGCCTGTTGCTGCTGGACTTGCTGCGCAGCCGCGCGCGGGTGGCCAGCGCGCTGGAGCGCTTCCGGGTGCTGGGGACCGCGCTGGAGAGCAGCCCCGTGTCGGTGGTGATCACCGACGGCGACGGCCGCATCGACTGGGTCAACCCCCAGTACGAGCGCAACACCGGGTATTCGCTCGACGAGGTGCGGGGCAAAAAGCCCTCCCTGGTGGCCAGCGGCCAGACGCCCGCGCAGACCTACCAACTGATGTGGTCGGCACTGCTGTCGGGTAAATCCTGGCAAGGCCAGTTCGTCAACCGGCGCAAGGACGGGAGCATCTACCACGACGAGGCCACGCTGTCCCCCGTGTTTGACGGGCGTGGCAAGCGCATCGGTATTGTGGGTTTGCACGAGGACGTGTCCGAGCGCATCCAGGCGCAAAAGGAGCTGGAGCGCCGCGAGCGCCTGCTCAACGAACTGTTGGAGCAACAGACCGCCATCTTCGACAACGCGCCGCCCATCGTGCTGGTGTGCGATGGGCAGTTCCGCCAGTTCAACCCGGCGTTTGTGGACCTCATGGGCGGCACGGCATCCCAGCTGCTGGGGCTCGGTGTGTCGGTGCTGTTCGGTGGTGCGGGCCATGCCGACCTGTTCACCGCCCGCGTCACGCCCGCATTGGCGTCGGGCCAGGCGCTGCGCGAGACCGCGACGCTGTACCGGCTGGATGGCACCCGGTTCGAGGCACGCCTGGCGGGCCGCAGCCTGAAGATGGACGACTTTGGCACCGCCTCGATCTGGGTGATTGAAGACGTCAGCGAACAGCGGCGCGCAGAACAAGTCATTCAGCAGGCCCAGGAGCGCCTGGAGCTGGCGCAGGAGGCGGGCAAGATCGGGGTGTTCGACCTGAACCTGGTCACCGGCGAAATCGTCTGGTCCGACAAGCTGGCGCAGATGATGGGGCTGCCGCCCGGCACCCAGCCCGACGGACGAGACTTCTGGCTCAACTGCCTGCATCCCGAGGACCGCGACCAGGCGGGCGCTTATTTCGACAGCTGCCTGGCTGGCACCGAGGATTACCTGCGCGACTCCTGGCGCATCGTGCGCCCGGACGGAGAGGTGCGCTGGTTCCTGGAGGCCGCACGCATTTTCCGCAACGCCCAGGGCCAGCCCGTGCGGGTGGTGGGGGTCAACGTGGATATCCACGATCAGAAGCTCCTGGAGGAACAGGTGGCGGGGCAGCTGGATTTCCAGCAGGCGCTGATCGATGCCATCCCCGTGCCCCTGTTCTACAAAGGGGCAGACGGGCGGTACATCGGGGTGAACCGTGCCTACGAGCAGGCCTTCGGGGTGACGCGCGAGGCGCTCATCGGCAAGACGGTGATGGACCTGGACTACCTGCCGCAAGAGACCCGCACGCGCTTCGAGCAGGACGCGGTACAGGCCATGGAAGGCGAGCGCAAGGTGCACCGTGAGGTCGACTTGCCGTATGCCGACGGTGAGCTGCACCACACGCTGTTCTGGCTGCATGGCTTTGCTCGCCCGGATGGCACGGCGGGCGGCACCATCGGCACCTTTGTGGACATCACCGACCGCCAGCGCGCTGAACAGGAACTGCGGCGCGCCAAGGAGCTGGCCGAGGAATCCACTGCGCTCAAGTCCAACTTCCTGGCCAACATGAGCCACGAGATCCGCACGCCGATGAACGCGATCATCGGCATGTCGCATCTGGCGCTCAAGTCGGGCCTGAGCCCGCGCCAGCATGACTATGTGAGCAAGATCCAGCAGGCGGGCCAGCACCTGCTGGGCGTTATCAACGACATCCTGGACTTCTCCAAGATCGAGGCGGGCAAGCTGGTGGTGGAGCGCCAGCCGTTCCTGCTGGACCGCATGCTCGAAAGCGTGTCCGACGTGGTGGGCTACAAGGCCGGAGCCAAGGGACTGGAGCTGGTCTGCGATGTGGCCAGCGACGTGCCCCCCAACCTGGTGGGCGACGCGCTGCGCCTGGGCCAGATCCTCATCAACTACGCCAACAACGCCATCAAGTTCACGGAGTCGGGCGAGATCAGCATTGCCGTGCGTTTGGTGGAGGAGATGGGAAACCAGGTGCGGCTGCGTTTCGAGGTGCGTGACACCGGCATCGGGCTCACCGACGAGCAGATGGCGCGCCTGTTCCAGAGCTTCCAGCAGGCGGACACCTCCACCACGCGCCGCTACGGCGGCACCGGCCTGGGGCTGGCGATCTGCAAGAGCCTGGCCGAGCTGATGGGCGGCGAGGTGGGCGTGGAAAGCCGCTTTGGCAAGGGTTCCACCTTCTGGGTGTCGGTGCCGCTGGAGCGCGGCGCGCCGGCGCGGGTGCTGCTGCCACCGCCCGACCTGCGGGGCACCCGGGTGCTGGTGGTGGACGACAACCACACGGCGGCCACGGTGCTGTCCGACATGCTGCAAGCCATGGGTTTTGTGGTGGAACAGGCGCATTCGGGCCTGGAGGCGCTGGACCGGCTGCGCGAGTCCATGGCCCATCAGCAGCCGTTTGGGCTGTTGCTGCTGGACTGGCACATGCCGGGCATGGATGGCGTGGAGCTGGCCGGCCACATCCGCAGCCTGGGCATGCCCAAGGTGCCGCAGATGCTGATGGTGACTGCCTACGGGCGCGAGGACGTGATGCGGGCCGCACGTGCGCAGGGCATTGAAACCGTGCTCATCAAGCCCGTCAATGCCTCGCTGCTGTTCGACACCCTGATGCAGCCGCTGGAGGCATCGGGCTCGGAGCGACGCCGTGCGGTCACCCCCGCCCCTGCGGCCGATGAACTGCCCCTGGACATCCGGGGCGCCAGCGTGCTGCTCGTCGAGGACAACGCGCTCAACCAGATGGTGGCGATGGAGCTGCTGCTGGACGCGGGCTTCGCCGTGGACGTGGCAGAAAACGGGCAGATCGCCATCGACCACATTGAGCGCAAGCACTACGACGCCGTGCTCATGGACATGCAGATGCCCGTCATGGACGGCGAGACCGCCACGCGCCTGCTGCGCGGCAACCCGCGTTATGCGCAGTTGCCCATCATCGCGATGACGGCCAACGCCATGGAGGCGGACCGGCAGCGCTGCTTTGCGGCCGGCATGAACGACCATGTGGCCAAGCCCATCGAGCCTGCGGCCCTGTGGGCTGCGCTGGCCCGATGGATTCGCCCCCGCGAGGGGCTGGGTGCCGCGGTACCACCCGTGCGCAGCAATGCGGCGCCAGTGGCGGCATCGGTGGCGGCAGGGGCCGCCAGTGCAACGGCCGCAGGCTGGCTACCGGTAGATGTTCCTGATCTGCCGGGCCTGGACACCAACCTGGGCCTGCAGCGTGCGTTGGGCAAGACGGGTCTGTATGCCGAGATGCTGCGCCGCTTTGTACAAGGGCAGGCCCCGGTGCTGCCAGAGCTGCAGCGCGCCCTCGCGGTGTATGACGTAGCGCTGGCCGAGCGCCTGGCCCACACGCTGCGGTCGGTGGCCGCCAACATTGGCGCGCAGGCCGTGTCGGACCGCGCGCAGGCGCTGGAGCACGCGCTGCGCTTTCGCCATGGCAACGAGGCCATCGTGCCGTTGCTGGCGGAGCTGCGCGCTGCGCTACAGCCGCTGCTGCAGGGGCTTCAGGACTGGGTGCTGCAAGCGGTGCAGGGGCAAGCGGCAGCGGAGCCCGGTATGGCGCGATCTGCGGGCGTATCTGGGCCGGGCATGACGCCCGCCGAGGCCGAACACCATTTGCGCCACTTGCTGGAGCAGGACGATCCTGCAGCCACTGAATTTTTCCAACACAATGGTGTGGTGCTCAAGGCGGCGCTGGGGAGCGCTTTCCAGGCTGTTGAAAAGCACACCCTGAACTTTGATTTCGAGCAGGCACTGGAGGCCATGGCTGCGGTGCCTGGCTCCGAATCCACCGCCCTCGAATCCCCCTGAACGGCACTTACGCAGGACATTTGCATGGACAACGCGCCTTTTGCCTCTAGCCCGGCGACCTTGGTAGAAAAGCCGATTGCCACCGTGCTCGTGGTGGACGACACGCCCGAAAACCTCACCCTCATGGGCAGCCTGCTGCGCGAGCACTACCTGGTCAAGGTGGCGAACCACGGTGAGAAGGCGCTCAAGATTGCCCAGTCGGCCACGCCGCCCGATCTGATCCTGCTGGACATCATGATGCCTGAGGTGGATGGCTACGAGGTCTGCCGCCGCCTGAAGGAGGCACCCGCCACGCGCGACATCCCGGTGATCTTCCTCACGGCGCGCTCCGACACCGACGACGAGCGCATGGGACTGGCGCTGGGCGCGGTGGACTACATCACCAAACCCATCAGCCCGCCCATCCTGCTGGCCCGCGTCAACACCCACCTGGCGCTCAAGGCCACGGCTGATTTCCTGCGCGACAAAAGCGCTTATCTGGAGCGCGAGGTGGCCATGCGCACGCTGGAGGTGCAGGCCATCCAGGACGTGACCATCATGGCCATGACCTCTCTGGCCGAGACGCGTGACAACGAAACCGGCAACCACATCCGCCGCACCCAGCTGTATGTGAAGACGCTGGCCGAGCGCCTGCGCCATCACCCCCGTTTTGAGCATCTGCTCAACGACCGCATGATCGAGCTGCTCTACAAGTCGGCGCCGTTGCACGACATCGGCAAGATCGGCATCCCCGACAGCATCCTGCTCAAGCCCGGCAAGCTCACGGTGGAAGAATTTGAGGTGATGAAGACCCACACCACGCTGGGCCGCGACGCGATCGAAGAGGCCGAGCGGCGCCTGGGCATGCGCGTGGCGTTTTTGAGCGTGTCCAAGGAGATCGCCTACAGCCACCAGGAAAAGTGGGACGGCTCCGGCTACCCGCAGGGCTTGGCGGGCGATGCCATCCCGGTGTCGGCCCGCCTGATGGCCGTGGCCGACGTGTACGACGCGCTCATTAGCAAGCGGGTGTACAAGCCCGCGTTTTCGCACGACCAGGCCTGCAGCACCATCGTGCGGGGCAAGGGTACCCACTTCGACCCCGACATGGTGGATGCGTTTGTGGACATTGCGGAAGACTTCCGCAGCATTGCGCAGAAATATCCAGACCCCGCCTAGCGCCTCGCCCCGAAGGGCGAGGGCACGGAAGATCAGAACGGCGCGTCTTCGCCCTTGGCGGCGTCGGCCTGCGGGGCGGCTGGTTCTGCTGCATCCGCGCCTTCGTTAGTGTCTTGGGTCTCGGTGGCTGGCGCATCGGCCGCAGCCGCCTGGCGCACAGCCGCCTTGTCGCCAGCGCTCGCAAACTTGCTGTACTTGCCCAGGATGGGCACCAGCTGGCCGTACACGCGGGGGTTGCCCGCCAGGCACTCGCGCTGCTCCAGGAAGTCGGCTTCGCCCGTGAAATTGCCCACCAGGCCGCCGGCCTCAGTCACCAGCAGCGAGCCCGCTGCCACGTCCCAGATCGACAGACCCGTTTCAAAGAAGCCGTCGGTGAAGCCCGCAGCCACATAGGCCAGGTCCAGCGCAGCGGCGCCGGGGCGGCGCAGGCCGGCGGTGCGCTGCATCACGTCGGCCATCATGTTCAGGTAGCTCTTGAAGTTGTCGCCGGGGCGGAAAGGGAAGCCTGTGGAGATCAGACAGTCCTTGAGCTGGGTGCGCTTGCTCACGCGGATGCGGCGCTCGTTCAGGAAGGCGCCGCGGCCCTTGGTGGCGGTGAACAGGTCGTTACGGGTGGGGTCGTACACCACGGCCTGCTCGATCTTGCCCTTCACGGCCAGCGCAATGCTGATGCAGTACACAGGGAAGCCGTGGATGAAGTTGGTGGTGCCGTCCAGCGGGTCGATGATCCAGACGAACTCCGAATCCCTGGCGCCGTATTCCTTGCCCGACTCTTCCGCCAGGATGCCGTGGCCGGGGTATGCCGTCAGCAGCGTCTCGATAATGATCTTTTCGGAGGCGTGGTCCACCTCGGTCACAAAGTCATTGATCTGCTTTTGCGAGATCCGCACCGATTCCACGTCCAGGGCCGCGCGGTTGATGATGGCGCCGGCGGCGCGTGCAGCCTTGATGGCCACGTTGAGCATGGGGTGCAGAGTAGACGACATAAATTGTGGTGGTTGGCAGCGCACGGCCAGGGTGGCGCGGGCGTCTGCGTACAGGATGAGCGGGGAGGTCCGACCCGTCCCGGCGATGCGGGCGGCGACAATAGAGGGCAGGATTTTACCCGCAGAGCCCTTTTTTGCCTAACCGGCCGCTTTCTCCCTCTCGCCCCGCCCGTCCATGAAGACCCGTTTTGTCCTGATCAACACCAGCCACGCCGGCAATGTGGGCGCCGCCGCCCGCGCCATGAAAACCATGGGGTTTGACGACCTGGTGCTGGTCGGTCCACGCTGGGCCAACGTGCTGCGGCGCGAGGAAACCATCCAGCGCGCCAGCGGCGCCCTCGATGTGCTGAACAACGCTCGCATCGTCGCCACGCTGGACGAGGCCCTGGACGGCATGAGCCACTTGTGCGCCACGGCCATGACGCCCCGCGACTTCGGCCCGCCCACGGCCGCGCCACGTGCCCACTTTGAAATGCTATTAAAAAGTGAGCTGCTCAGGCATGAAGCACTAGCGCAAGAGGCCCAAAACCCTTCAAATTCATCCGGCGACACCCCTGCAGACCCGGGCGCGGCCCCGCAAGCCGGCGTGGCCTTTCTCTTCGGGTCCGAGCGGTTCGGCATGACCAACGAAGACGTGTACCGCTGCCATGTAGCGCTGTCGATTCCCACCAACCCGGGTTTCGGCTCGCTCAACCTGGGAGCAGCCATCCAGGTGATCGCCTACGAATGGCGCCAGGCATTGGGCGGTTTTGCGGTGCAGGACGCCACCCCGCCGCGCGCGCTGGCCGACGCGGCGCAGGTGGCGGGGATGCTGGGCCACTGGGAGCAGGCGCTCACCTCCATCGGCTTCCTGGACCCGGCCGCGCCCAAGAAGCTCATGCCCCGCCTTAACCAGCTTTTCAACCGCGCGCAGCTCAGCCCCGAGGAAATCCACATCTTGAGAGGTGTCGCCAAAGCCATGATCGAGACGGCGCAGGCGAAACGATAGACTGTGCAGCCCATTTACAAATAACCATAACAACCAATGCTCGCCCGCCTGCGCTCCGATATCCAGTGCATCCTCGACCGCGATCCTGCCGCGCGCAGCACGTGGGAGGTGATCACCTGTTATCCGGGCCTGCACGCGATCTGGCTGCACCGCCCCGCGCACTGGTGCTGGCACCACGGCCTCAAGTGGCTGGGGCGTTTCATCTCGCACTTTGCGCGCTGGTTCACCGGCATCGAGATCCATCCCGGCGCCAAGATCGGCGAGCGCGTGTTCTTTGACCATGCCATGGGCGTGGTGGTGGGCGAGACCGCCGAGATCGGCGATGGCTGCACCATCTACCAGGGCGTGACGCTGGGCGGCACTTCGCTGTACAAGGGCACCAAGCGCCACCCCACGCTGGGCAAGGACGTGGTGGTGAGCGCGGGCGCCAAGGTGCTGGGTGGCTTTGAGGTGGGTGATGGTGCCAAGATCGGCTCCAACGCCGTGGTCATCAAGCCGGTGCCTGCAGGCGCCACGGCGGTGGGTATCCCGGCGCGCATCATCCCGTCCAAAGAGGGGCAGAGTGCCGACGTGACCGAATCCCAGCCGGCGCGCAAGTTCACCGCCTATGGCATTACGCAGGAAGACGACCCACTGTCGCAGGCCATGCGCGGCTTGATCGACAACGCCTCATCGCAAGAGCATCAGATTGCGCTGCTGTGGCAGGCCATCGAAAAACTCTCGGCCGCCAACCAGCAGGCCAAGGACTGCGTGCCTTGCGACGCGGCGATTAAGGAGCAGTTCGAGGCGGGCAAGCTCAACGAGTTGGTGGGCAAGTAGGCCTGCAGCGAGTTGGGTGCTGGGCCGCCGCGACACCTGCGGCTATCGCTTCTCGTAGAAGGCGATCAGCGGCGGATCAAAAGCGGCATGGTCGAGTTGCCACAGTCCCAGAGGGCCCCGCAGAAAAGGTATCTGGTAGTCACTGCCTGGGGGAAACTGATCCCAGTACTCCCGTGCGCGCGGGAAGTACATGCGGGGCAGGCCCAGGGACAGGTCGACCGGTTCCAGCCGCGTGGCGGAAGTCACGCGGTAGGTATAGGCCTGCGTCGGTCCGTCTGCAAGCCATTGGTCCACGCGCTTGGCGGCGGGCAGTGCAGCGCCCAGCGCCGCGAGGGCGACGAAGGTGCCCACCACCATGGATTCCCGGGCGGGGACTCCCCCGCGGTTCATGAAGAGGTAGCACGACAGCAGCAGAACGCCGGCCCCAGCAGCTGCGCCCAGTGGTAGCAGGGGGCTTACCAGCATGTTCAGCAACTGCGCATCGGTCAGTTCGAAGCGGCTGATGACGAAGGTGTCGATCAGGCTGAAAAGGAAAAGCGCGAAGAACGCGGCCACCATGCTGATGCTGCGGGGGTTCTTCTCCAGGGCAAAGTCCGTGGTCTGTTGCTCGTCAAGTGCGTAGTCCGGGAAGGCGCTGCGAAATATGTCTGACAGCGCCTCGCGCGAAGGCAGCGCGTACATGCCGGTATCCGCACAAAACAACAGCGCCCCGCGCGGGGTGTTCAGCTCGGCCCAATACAGGTTGCCCGCGCGCAGGTGCCGGTTACCAAGCCATTGCACGCTGGCGCTGGCCTTGTCGATAGACGATTCGAATGGGCGGTGGCCCTTCAGCCAGAAACCTTTGATGCGCAGTGTCTCGCCGTCGTCAATCAGCACACCCTTGGCTTCAAACGGCATGATGCGCAGCCAGCTCTTATAGAAACCAGGCCGTGCCAGATTGATGCGCCAGTAGTGCTGCCCCTTCAGGCCTTGCACCAGCGCATCCTGCCGCTGTTTCATGCTGCGGTTTCGCCAGTACAGGTAGCCAAGCAGGACCAGCAGCGGCAGATGGACAAGCCAGAGGTATTTCATAGCAGGTCCGAACTGCTACCGATGCGTACTGAGAAAGCGTATAGCGCCACAGTGTCGGGCTGTCCGGCGATCAGATGGATGTGCGCGGTGCGCGAATCGCCGTCTTGGGCCGGAACGCCTTGCACACCTCATCGCGCGTTTCCAGGTAAGGCCCGCCGATCAGGTCGATGCAGTAGGGCACTGCAGCAAAGATGCCCGGCACGATCTGCTTGCCGTCGGCGTCCTTCAGTCCCTCCAGTGTCTCGGCAATCGCCTTGGGCTGGCCGGGCAGATTGATGATGAGGCTGTTTCCACGGATCACTGCCACTTGGCGCGAGAGGATGGCCGTGGGAACGAACTTCAGGCTGATCTGGCGCATCTGCTCGCCAAAGCCGGGCATCTCCTTGTGCGCCACAGCCAGCGTGGCCTCGGGCGTTACATCGCGCAGTGCGGGGCCGGTGCCACCCGTGGTCAGCACCAACGCGCAACCGGCGTCCACCAACTCGATCAGCGTGGCGCTGATGCCGGCCTGTTCATCGGGGATCAGACGCGGCTCGAAGGTGATGGGGTTGTGCAGCGCACGCGTGAGCCAGTCCTGCAGTGCGGGCAGGCCCTTGTCTTCATAAACGCCAGTGCTGGCGCGGTCGCTGATGGAGACGATGCCGATCTTGACGGCGTCGTGGACGGCTTCACTCATCGTCGTTGTCCTCGTCGGTGTCGCCGGCATCTGCCGTGCCGGTGCCGCCCAGGTGCTCGCGCACCAGCTGGAACAGCTCGCGGTACGCACGGCCCTTGCGGGGCGCCAGGCCTTGCGAGACCTGGACATTGGCCTCTTTGCCTGCGGGCTGTGCGTCCTTGCGAGCCTGGCGGATCAGCGCGCGCAGCTGCTGGGTGTCGGTGGTGGGGTGCTCGGCCATCCAGGCGGCCAGCGTGTCGTCATCGGCGATCAGGCGGTCGCGCCATTGTTCGGCCAGGTGCAGCTGCAGCTTTTCGGTGGCAGAGCCCTTGTGCTGCTCTTCCAGGGCCTGTCGGGCGGCCTGCACCAGCTCGGGTTCGAGCTTGCGCATGAGCTTGCCCACGTACTGCATCTGGCGGCGCTTGCCTTCAAAGTTGGTGATGCGCTTGGCCTCGGCCAGCGCCTCCACCAGCTTGTCGGGCAGGCCCACGGCGTCGAACAGGTCGGCGCGCAGGGTCAGCAACTCCTTGCCCAGGTCCTGCAGTTCATCGCTCTCGCGCTTGAGATCGGTGCGGCTGGCATCGGGCGTGCCTTTGAGTTCGGCCTTGAGCTGGATGTCCAGTTCGCTGCCTTCGGCAACGAACTGGCCTCGCACAAAGTAGCCTTTTTTGGGTTTGCGTGACATGGGTGGTGGGGGCAAAAAACGAGTGGCGCAGAGCGCGCCACAGTGGCAAGTATCATAGCTGCCGCTATGAACAAACCCTCCAACCGCGCCCCGCGCACCCCTGGCGCGCTGACCGCCGCGCCCGCAGCCGCCACCTCTCGCACCCCTGACAGCGGCTTCAGCTACAGCCGCCCGTTTTTTGAAGAGCTGGTGGACCGCGCCCTGGCGCATGCCAAAAAGCTGGGCGCCACCGATGCAGGCGCTGAGGCGTCCGAAGGCTGCGGCCTCTCGGTCAGCGTGCGCAAGGGCGAGCTGGAGAACGTGGAGCGCAACCGCGACAAGTCGCTGGGCGTGACGGTCTACATCGGCCACCGCCGGGGCAACGCGAGCACGTCAGACTTTTCGACCAAGGCGATCGAGCAGACCGTGCAGGCGGCCTACGACATCGCCCGCTTCACGGCCGAAGATCCCGTGGCTGGTCTGCCCGATGCCGACGACATCGCGCCTGCTGACACGCACCGCGACCTGCAACTCTTCCACCCTTGGGCCATCACCAGCGAAGAGGCTGCAGAGATGGCCATGGCCTGCGAAGCCGCCGCATTCAAGACGCACCGCCGCATCACCAACAGCGAAGGCGCGGGCGTGTCGGCCCAGCAAAGCCATTTCTTCAGCGCTCACACGCGCGGCTTTCGCGGCGGCTATGCCAGTTCGCGCCACAGCTTCTCGGTGGCACCCATCGCTTCGCTGCCCGGCAAGAACGGCGAGATGCAGCGCGATGCCTGGTACAGCTCCATGCGCAATGCGGCCGACCTGGCATCGCCCGAGGCCGTGGGCCGCTACGCAGCGCAGCGCGCGCTGAGCCGCCTGGGCAGCCGCAAGATCCCCACCACACAGTGCCCCGTGCTGTTTGAATCGACGCTGGCCTCAGGCCTGCTGGGCGGTTTTGTGCAGGCCATCAGTGGCGGCTCGCTGTACCGCAAGAGCAGCTTCTTGCTCGACTCGCTGGGCAAGATGGTCTTCCCCAAGCACATCGACATCCTCGAAGACCCGTTCATTCTGGGCGGCAAGGGCAGCTCGCCGTTTGACGAGGAAGGCGTGCGCGTGGCGCCGCGCAAGGTCGTCAAAGGCGGTCGGGTGGAAGGCTATTTCCTGTCGAGCTACTCGGCCCGCAAGCTGGGCATGAAGACCACCGGCAACGCCGGGGGCTCGCACAACCTGGTGATGACCTCGCGCCTCACGCAGGCCAGCGACAACCTGGACGCCATGCTGCAAAAGCTGGGCACCGGCCTGTTTGTGGTGGAGCTGATGGGCCAGGGCGTGAACTACGTGACGGGCGACTATTCGCGCGGCGCCAGCGGCTTCTGGGTGGAGAACGGCAAGATCGCCTTCCCGGTGCACGAGATCACCATCGCGGGCAACCTGAAAGACATGCTCAAGGGCATCGAGGCCGTGGGCGCGGATGCCTACAACTACGGCGCCAAGACGGTGGGCTCCATCCTGGTCAACCGCATGAAGGTGGCGGGCAGCTGATCTTTATGGCTGCCGCAGGCGGATGCTGCAAGTTGCTGATGTGAGACAAGTTTCGGCAGCTTTCCTGTCCCCCCAGGCCCTCGTGACTGCGAGGGCCTTTTTTCATGGATGTCGGCGTCAGCTGGCACTGCGGGGCTTGGCCGCCCAGGTGTCTTTCTTGCCGCGCATGCCCACGGGCAGCGCGAGGCCCACGCGGTGCCGGGACATCGCGCCCCGGGGCGCAAGATGGGCCAGCATCAGCGCCGCTGCATCGGCATAGGGCACGATCATCTGCGGCACCTTCGACGCAAAGAGCAATAGCAACAGCGGGCTGGGGAGCCTGCCTGCAAAGGACGGCATAGAGACCGGCAGCTGGTCCGCAGCAATGCGCAGCCGGTCGATGCCGAGCGCGGCTTGGTCCACCATCGGCCCGGGGCACAGCAGCCGCCAGTCAATGGGGGACGTGTTCAGGCGCTCAAAGTTCTTCCGGTGCGGCCAATAGGTGTCGCGCACCTTGGGCAGTTCAACCCCCCGGCGGCCTGTCTGGCCGATGTCGAGCACGGCGGCGCCCGCCATGAACCAGCAGATCGGCCGCTCGGAAGGCGCCAGGGATTCCACACTGGAAACAACGCGGTCCACAAGATCGACAAATGCGCGGCCTTCGGTGACCAGCCCCGCGCAGTTGATCAGTGCCTCGTGGCCCCGAACCAAGTCGGCCAAAGCGCCGGTGGCTACCGTGCCCAGGTCCACAGGGTGCACCGTGATGCGTGACCGCAGGTCCGGGGGCAGCTTGGCGGGGTTGCGCACGATGACCGATACCTGGTGGCCGGCTGCCACAGCCTGCTGCAGCACGTGGCGGCCGAGGGAGCCCGTGGCTCCCAGGATGAGAAGACGCTTCATGGTGGATGGTTCGCGAAGAGATGAATGATGGGGGCTGCCGACGGCCGGGCGGCCATCGACGGGCGATGCCGCGATGATTCCATGCCCTTGTCTCGGCAGCACCCGCAGCGGGTGAGGCCCATCGCGAAGACGGTGACTTTGTTCACGGTGCTTGTGTTCACCTGTGGTGCCTCGCAAGTCTTGCCTGCCTCTGTACCGGCGGTGCAGGAGTGCCGCCAGACAGGCGATATGCTGCACCCACCATGCCCTCCGTGCCCCCGAAGCCCCCAGTCAAAGGCGAAGCCGCCCACCCGATTGCGCCCCAAGACCCGGCGCTTTTGCGCCGCCTGTTGCGCGCCAAGGACCACATGGACGCTGCGTCGCACGAGGCCTGGCCAGTCCAGCGGCTGGCGGAGGTGAGCGGCGTCTCGGAGGCGCATTTCGCCCGGTCCTTCCGGCAGGCCTTTGGCATCCCGCCCCACCGCTACCTGCTGACACGCCGCATCGAGCAAGCCACCACGCTGCTGCGAGACACGGACCTGCCCATCACCGAGATCGCGTTTGCCACAGGCTGGGAGAGCCTGGGCACCTTTGGGCGCACCTTCCGTGACATCACGGGGCACAGCCCCAGTGTGGTGCGCCAGCAGGCCCATGCCACTGTGGAGGCACTGGACAAGGTACCCGTCTGCGTTTTGAAGGCTGCGCAACGTCCCGACCTCATCACCGCAGTTTCGGAGAAGCGCCGCCGCCAGGCCGCAGGTACAAAGCCGACATCAGCAACAAACCAGGAGATCTGATGACGACGAACCAAGGCATTGGTGTGGTGGGCGTGTATGTGGACGACCATGATGAAGCGCTCGCGTTTTACGTGGGCAAGCTCGGGTTTCGCGTGCACACGGACGTGCGCAACGGGCCCTACCGCTGGCTGACGGTGCAGCACCCTGACCAGCCAGGCTTTCAGCTGGGCTTGTTCAGGCCCGGCCCACCGATCCATGATGAAGCCACAGCGCAAACTTTGCGCGCGATGGTGGCCAAAGGTGCCATGCCTGCGCTGGTGCTTCATGTTGCGGACTGCCGCGCCGACTATGCCCGGCTGCGGGATCTGGGCGTGGAGTTCACACAGGAGCCCGTGGACCGGTACGGCAATGTGGACGCAGGCTTTCGCGACCCGGCGGGCAACGGCTGGAAGATGATCCAGCTGGCCGCTGGAGGTGCGCAATGAGCGCCGGTGCGGGCATCCGGCGGTTTCATCGCTGGGTGTCGATGGCGTTCACGCCAGGGCGTGCCACCCTTCAATTCCCCCGCGCGCTGGCCGCGCAATGCGGATGGATGCGCGAAGGGGGGCGCAGCCAATAGCTGGCTATTGGCAAGCCACCTGACAAAGCAGACGCCGCATTGCGCAGCCAGCCCGAAGGGAAAGCCATCCAGGCCGCGCATTGCGTCGTTGTCCTTCGCTTGTGTAGCGGGGCTACACGGCACTCAGGGCGCCTAGCACTGCACGGCCTGGATGGCTTTCGCGTGGGGGAATTGAAGGGTGACACGCCCTGGCCGTCATCGCCAATTTTGTGGTCCGTGCTCAGAGGGGAGGCAACCCGCCGGACTGGGTGACCTATGCGCCCCTGCCGCCGCTGGCGCTGCTGTTGTTGACGGGGTTGTACCTGTTCGTGCAGCCCTACCTGCAGCGGCTTGCTGCCGGGTCTTCTGCCCGGCCTGCCCAGGGCTTGCCGCCCGCGTGACGGCGCGCGGTGTGCTCCGCCATCACTCTGCGAAATCCGCAAATTCCGCCAGCAACTCCAGCACGCCCTCCACCGCCGGGGAGGGCGGCGGCTGGTGGCGGTGCGCCACGGCCATGGGGCGCATCAGCGGCGGCTGCAGGGGGCGGATCTGCACGCCGGGCGTGCCCTGCAGGTCTTCCACCTCTTCCATCGGTAGCAAGGCGGCACACTGGCTGGCCACGGCCAGGCTTTTGAGGGCGCCGGGGTAGCTCAGCGCCAGAAACGGGCGCGGGTGATGCCCCGCTTGGCCAAACCAGTTGGCGATCAGCCCGTGCATCTGCGTGGCGGGCGCAAAGGATGCCCAGCGGCGGCGGGCCAGCCAGTCGGGGCCGATACGGTCGGGTGCCTCCCACGCGGCGGGCAGCAGGGCCACCATGGGGTCGTTGCGCCAGGGTGTTTGCTTGACTTCGGCCAGCGGGGGCTGGGGGCTGGCGACGATGGCAATGTCCAACGTGCCCGCCTTGAGGCGCTGCATCGACTCGGCCGAGCCCACGGCCTCCAGGCGGATTTCCACCCCCGGGCTGCGCACCGCCAGCGCCTCCAGCATGCGCGGCAGCAGCCGGGTGCTGACGCCCGCCGACACGCCCACCCGCACCATGCCTTCGCGGCCCGACGCGTGGCGCCGCACGCGTTCCACCAGGTCATCGCTGGCCAGCAACAGCTGGCGGCCTTCGCGCACCAGCACCTCGCCAGCGGGGGTGAGGTCGGCCTGCCGCCGCCCGCGCACCACCAGCTCGGCGCCCAGGCGCGATTCCAGTTCCTTGATGTGCATGCTCACCGTGGGCGGCGCGAGGTGCAACGCCTGCGCGGCAGCCGCAAAGGTGCCCAGGTCGGCGATGGCGATCAGGGTCTGCAGCTGGTCGAGGTTGAGGTTACGCATCAGGATTTGTGAAGTGAATCGTCATTGAATTCAACTTTACAGATGGTAAGCCCGGCGAGAGCATTGCGGGGCCATGAAACACCCGCATTCCTCCACCACCGCTGCCAGAGCCGTTTCCAATCCCCACCTGGTGGGCCGCCAGCGACCCGCGCGATCGGTTGCCGTGGTCTTTGTTCTGCGCGCCCTGCAGGGAGCCATGGCGGGCGCGCGCAACGCCAGGGACCGTCTGGCGGCTGCTGCGGCGCGTGCCGAGCAGCGCGTCACCGAGCAGTTCAAGGTGCCTCCAGGAGGAGGGTGAGAGCCATTTTTGAATGAAATGTGTGTGTAGCGCAGGTAGTTCATGCGCTGACAGCTATCAATTCAGGAGCGACTGGCCGCCAGCCGTCATTCGGTCTGTGCACTCACTCTCGCCGCGACGGCCTCACCCACCTGCGTCGTGCTGGCCGTGCCGCCCAGGTCCGGCGTGCGTGGCCCGTCCTTGATCGTCTCGTCAATGGCGCTCACGATCGCATCGTGCGCCTGCCGACCTGCGCCCTGGCCGTGGGTAAGGAAGTCCAGCATCAGCGCACCCGACCAGATCATCGCAATCGGATTGGCGATGTTTTTGCCGTAAATGTCCGGCGCTGAGCCGTGCACGGGCTCGAACAGGCTGGGGAAGTGGCGCTCGGGGTTCAGGTTGGCCGAGGGGGCCAGGCCAATGGTGCCGGTGGTGGCGGGGCCCAGGTCGCTCAGGATGTCGCCGAACAGGTTGGTGGCAGCCACCACGTCGAAGCGGCCGGGTTGCAGCACGAAGCGGGCGGTGAGGATGTCGATGTGCTGCTTGTCCAGCGTGACCTCGGGGTAGCCTTGGGCCACGTCGTCAGCGCGCTGGTCCCACCAGGGCATGCTGATGGCGATGCCGTTGCTTTTGGTGGCCAGGGTGACGTGCTTTTTGGAGCGGCTTTGGGCCAGGTCAAAGGAGAACTTCAAAAGGCGGTTGGCGCCGTGGCGGGAGTAGACCGACTCCTGGATCACGATCTCGCGGTCGGTGCCTTCGTACATCACGCCACCCAGCGAGGTGTATTCACCCTCGGTGTTCTCGCGCACCACGTAGTAGTCGATGTCGCCGGGCTTTCGGCCGGCCAGGGGGCAGGGCACGCCCTCGAACAAGCGCACAGGGCGCAGGTTGATGTACTGGTCGAATTCGCGGCGAAACTTGAGCAGCGAACCCCAGAGGGACACATGGTCGGGCACGGTGGCAGGCCAGCCGACGGCGCCGAAGAAGATGGCGTCCATGCCCGACAGCTGTGCTTTCCAGTCGTCCGGCATCATTTTTCCGTGGGCCGCGTAGTAGTCGCAGCTGGCCCAGTCGATGGTGGTGGTTTCGAGCGCGATGCCAAAGCGTTTGGCAGCGGCCAACACCACGCGCAGGCCTTCGGGCATCACCTCCTTGCCAATGCCGTCTCCGGCGATGAGGGCGATGCGGTAGGTTTTGGCGGGGGCGGAAGAGGTCATCAAGTGGTCCTTGCAATGGCGTCGGGGATGCGGCTGCAGGGCGCAGCCAGCGGTATGGCGTGCATTGTTTCCAGCGCTGCCGATAACTACAATCCGCCAACTGTGGCTTCATCATTCACACTTCGTGCATAAAAATCCTGCAGCGGAAGACCTGCGCGTGTTCACGGCCGTGGTGCGCAAGGCGAGCTTTGGCGGCGCTGCCACCGAGCTGGGGACTTCACCCGCCTACGTCAGCAAGCGTATTCGCCTGCTGGAGCAGGACTTGCAGGTCAAGCTGCTGCATCGCACCACCCGCCGCGTGGCGGTGACGGAGGAGGGTGAGCGCGTCTTCCACTGGGCGCAGCGCATTCTGGACGACATGGAGCAGCTGATGCAGGAGGTGGCGGTGACGCGCAGCGAGCCGCGCGGGTTGCTGCGGGTGAGCAGCAGCTTCGGCTTTGGCCGCCAGATCGTGGCGCCCGCGCTGTCACGGCTGGTGGAACAGCACCCGGGGCTGCAGGTGCGGCTGGAGGTGTTCGACCGGCTGGTGGATGTGGCGGGTGAAGGGTTTGATCTGGATGTGCGCGTGGGCGACGAGATTGCGCCGCACCTCATTGCCCGCCGCCTGGCCGACAACCACCGCGTGTTGTGTGCGGCGCCCGCCTACCTGCAGCGCAAGGGCACGCCGCGCACGGTGGCCGACCTGGCGGCGCACGACTGCCTGGTGATCAAGGAGCGCGACCACCCCTTTGGCGTGTGGCGCCTGCGCAGCGGCGCACAGGAAGAATCGGTCAAGGTGCGCGGCCCGCTGTCAGCCAACAACGGCGAGATGGCCGTGCAGTGGGCGGTGGATGGGCGCGGTGTGGTACTGCGCTCGCTGTGGGATGTGGGCGCGCACCTGCAGGCGGGACGCCTGGTGCAGGTGCTGCCGCAGTGGCAGCAGGAGGCGAATGTGTGGGCCGTCTACCCCACGCGGCTGGAGCGCTCGGCCAAGGTGCGGGTGTGCGTGGAGTTTCTGCAGGCGTATTTCCGCGCCGGGTGGGCGGTGCGGGGCGCAGAGGCCGGAGCGGGTGCAAACGCCCCAGGTTGAAGCAAAAATAGCTGCAAGCGCCCGTGCTACAAGCGCTAGCAGCTATCAAAAAGATACCGGTCGTGCCATCGGCTCGACCGCAGGGGCGATCAGCCCGCCAGCGCGGCCTTCACCGCAGCCGACACCTGGCCCATGTCGGCCTTGCCCGCCAGGCGGGTCTTGACCACACCCATCACCTTGCCCATGTCGCCAGGGCCCGATGCGCCCACCTCAGCCACGATGGCCTTCACAGCGGCCAGCGTTTCCTCGGCCGACATGCGCTCAGGCAGGTAGGCCTGCAGCACCGCCATCTCGGCCTTTTCCTTGTCGGCCAGGTCCTGGCGGCCAGCGCCTTCAAAGGCGGTGATGGAGTCCTTGCGCTGCTTGATCAGCTTGTCCACGATGGCGACCACGGCGGCATCGTCCAGGGTGATGCGCTCGTCCACTTCCTTCTGCTTCATCGCGGCCTGCAGCAGGCGGATGGTGCCCAGGCGCTCGCTGTCCTTGGCGCGCATGGCGGTTTTCATGTCTTCGGTGATCTGGTCCTTGAGGCTCATGAGGCTTTTCCTTTGTCTTTGTGTGGGTCAGGCAGGGACTTAGGGTTTGCAAAAAGCCCCTCTGGCTAGGCGTAGTGCCGCAGACAGTAGTCTCGCTACGGCAAGGCGCTACAACGACGCCAGAGGGGTTTTTTGCAAACCCGAAAAAACAAAAACCCGCGCTTGGCGTCCCTAGCGCGGGTTTGTCGGCACTCCGTATCAGGACGGTGCCAGAGCGGTACTTAGTACAGCTTCTTGGGCAGTTGCATGCTGCGAACGCGCTTGTAGTGACGCTTCACGGCAGCAGCCTTCTTGCGCTTGCGCTCGGCGGTGGGCTTTTCGTAGAACTCACGGGCGCGCAGGTCGGTCAGCAGGCCGAGCTTTTCAATGGTGCGCTTGAAGCGGCGCAGTGCAACGTCAAAGGGTTCGTTTTCTTTTACGCGGATCGTAGTCATTAGCTAATGTTTTCCAAATGGTGCCTGCAGAGGGGCTTGGGGAGATCGGGCCTCAAGTCCGTACAAAGCGGTTTCCCCGTCTGTAACTAGTATTTGGCCGACGGGGCATTGCCAGCAAAGCCGGAGATTATAGCCTTTATCCACGCCCAGAGCGCAAGGATTGCCGGTCTGTCCCCGAACAGGGCGTCCAGTGGGCTTCTCACAGCCGGGCCGCACCGCAATGGCGCGGAAGTTGCTTCGTGTTGTAACACTCCTATTCACCGGTGGAGAGCCCTGGCCATCCGCCCGGGCGGCCCCGCCGCAGACACCATGGCATTCATGCACCGCGTATCGGGTTGGCTGGGCCGGCTCAGTGTGGGCCGCAAGCTCATGCTCATCTATCTGCTGGACCTGACGGCGGTGATCTACGTCTCCAGCATCCTGATCCACGAAAAGTACCTGGCGATCGACTTCACGCGCAAGGAAGTGGTGGGCACGACCTATGCAGCGGTGGTGCGCGACGGGCTGATGGGGCAGTTTCTGGACGCGTCGCAGCAACCGCCGCTGGTGGCCGACGTGCTCACCCGGCTCGAGGCGGTGCGCGCGGCCCACGACGAGCAGCTGCGCACCGCCGATGTCGCCCAGCGGTTTGGCGTGGCGCTGCAGCAGCTGGCGGGGCCGTCCCCGGAGGGCTCGCCCACCGTCGATCCGCAGACGCTCACCCGCCAGCGCAGCCAGTTGCTGCGCGAGGGCCGCGAGCTGCTCACCACCGTGGGCAACCAGTCCAACCTGATTCTGGACCCGGACCTGGACAGCTACTACGTGATGTCGCTGGTGGTGCTGCGGTTTCCCGAGCTGCTGCAGGCGGTGCATGACACCGTCAGCTTTCTGAATGCGGCGCCATCGCGGCGCGGGCCGCAATGGTCGTCCGAGCTGCTGACGCTGGTGGGGCGGCTGGATGCGGTGATGCTGGGCATCGAGTCGGACTACAACCAGGCGTTCATCGCGGGCTCGCCCGAGATGCGGGCCGCGCTGGTGCGCCAGCGTGAGGCGCTCAAGGCGGCGCAGGAGGGCTTTCAGGCCTTGCTGCAGGGCATTGCATCGGGCGAGTCGCGGCTGACGGTGGCGCAAGTGGGTGTGCAGGAGGCCCTCGTGCTGGGCGCGCTGCGCGATGCGTGGTCGGTGGGCATTGTGGACCTGGAGCGCCTGCTGAACCAGCGCGCCGACAGCCTGTTTGCCCGCATGTGGCTGCATTTGGGCACGGCGCTGGTGCTGCTGGGTTGCATCCTTTCGCTCGTCACCCTGGTCGCGCGCCAGATCGCCAAGCCGCTGCAGCAACTGGCCCGTGTGGCCGACGAGGTGCGCAAGAGCGGCGACCACACGCTGCGCGCGCAGTGGAACAGTCGCGACGAAATCGGCCGCCTGGTCACCGCGTTCAACGAGATGCTGTCGCAGCTCGACCGCGACCGCCTGCTGCAGCAAGAGCTGGCCGCCAGCGCCCGCGCGGCCGAGGCGCAGCGCGAGCTGGTGGAGGCCTTCCCCATTCCCATGGTCGTCACGTCCATCCCCGAGCACGAGGTGCTGCATTCCAACGCGCCCGCCGCCCACTGGCTGGGGGGCCGCAAGACCGACCCCTGGGCCGTGGGGCTGGAGCCCGGCGTGCGCGCGCGCTTCTTCCAACGTCTGGCGGACCAGGGATCGGTCGACGAGTTTGAAGTGCGCTGGAAGGGCAGCCCCGAGCCCTCCTGGGCCGTGCTGTCGGCGCGGCGCCTGCAGTTCCAGGGGCGCGACTCGGTGCTCACGGCCTTCACGCCCATCAACGTGCTCAAGGTGATGGAGCAGCGCCTGGAGCTGTGGGCCAAGGTGTTCGAGGCCTCGTCCGAGGGCATCATCATCATGAACGCCGAGCAGCAGATCATCAGCGTGAACAAGGCGTTCTGCCGCAGCACGCACTACGACTTCTACGAGGTCATTGGCGAGGACCTGGGCTTTCTGCTGGAAGAGTCGGGCTCCGAGCCGCTGTCCGCGCAGATCCAGCGCACCATGCTCGACAAGGAGTCGTGGCAGGGCGAGGTGCGGTTTCGCCGCCGCTCGGGCGAGACCTACCCGGCCTGGCTCATGGTGTCGGCCGTGCGCGAGGGCAAGGGCGGCGCGGTGGCCAACCACATCGGCATCGCCATCGACATCACCGACCGCAAGCTCAACGAGGAGCGCATCCAGTTCCTGGCGCACCACGATGTGCTCACCGAGCTGCCCAACCGGTCACTGTGCGTGCAGCGCCTGCAGATGGCGCTGGCGCAGGCGCCCATCACGGGTGAAAAGGTCGCGGTGCTGTTCATCGACCTGGACCGCTTCAAGGCCATCAACGACACGCTGGGCCACCACATTGGCGACGGCCTGCTGCGCTCGGTGGCTGCGCGCCTCACGCAGGCCGTGCGCAGCCGCGACACCGTGAGCCGCCTGGGCGGCGACGAGTTTGTGGTGGTGATGCGCGACGTGGCCGGGCGCGAGGATGTGCAGCAGCTGGTAGAGCGGCGGCTGATCCCGCTCATCCGCCAGAGCCATCCGGTGGAAGGGCACGAGCTGAACGTGTCCTGCAGCGTGGGCATCGCCGTCTACCCCGAGGATGGCAGCGACATCGACGAACTCATGCGCCGCGCCGACGCAGCCATGTACGAGGCCAAAACCACCGGCCGCGACATGGCGCTGTTCTATTCGATGGAGACCGACCAGCGCGCGGTGGCCCGCCAGACCATGGAGCAGCAACTGCGCCGCGCGCTGGAGCGCCACGAGCTGAGCCTGCACTATCAGCCCCGCCTGAGCGCCCAGGGTGCCCAGCTGCTGGGCGTGGAGGCGCTGCTGCGCTGGACCAGTCCGGTGCTGGGCTCCATACCGCCCAGCGAGTTCATCCCCATCGCCGAAGAGACCGGCATGATCCGCGCCATTGGCAGCTGGGTGCTGCAACAGGCGTGCGAGCAGTGGGTGCGCTGGCAGCAACTGGTGCTGGATGCGGGCGTGGGCGATGCCGCGTCGCCGCACCCGCTGGCCCGGGTGTCGATCTCGGTCAACCTGTCGGCCGCGCAGATGTCCGACCCCGCGCTGGTCGCCGACATCGAGGCACTGCTGCTGCGCACCGGCATGCCCGCGCACCGGCTGGAGTTGGAGATCACCGAGTCTCAACTGATGGACAACGCCCATGCGGCCGAGCAGCAACTGGCGGCGCTCAAGGCGCTGGGGGTGCAACTGTCCATCGACGACTTTGGCACCGGGTATTCCAGCCTGGCCTACCTCAAGCGCTTTGACATCGACCGCCTCAAGGTGGACAAATCCTTTGTGCGCGACATGCTCGCCAACCCTGCCGACATGGCCATCACCCGCGCCATCATCGCGCTGGGCCACACACTGGGGCTGCGCATCGTGGCCGAGGGCGTGGAAGACCTGGCCACGGCCCAGGTGCTGAGTGCGCTGGATTGCGAGGAGCTGCAGGGCTACCACTTCAGCCGGCCGCTGCCCGTGCCGGAGCTGGAGGCCTGGGCCTGCCAACACCAGCCCTCGGGCGCGCCGGTGCGGGAGGCCGCTGTGCTGGCCTGATGGACTTTTACGGGGCCGTCAGTGCGCAGCGCCAGCAGGTTCTGCCTGCGGCAGTGGCAGCGCCTGCGCACAGGCATGCGCGCTGGCCCAGGCCCATTGAAAGTTGTAGCCGCCCAGCCAGCCCGTCACGTCCACCACTTCGCCAATGAAGTACAGCCCCGGCTGGGCCTTGCACTCCATGGTCTGCTGCGACAGCGCCTTGGTGTCCACGCCGCCCAGCGTCACCTCGGCCTTCTTGTAGCCCTCGGTGCCCGTGGGCGTCAGCTCCCAGCGCGCCAGTTGCTCGGCCAGGCGTGCCAGGGCCTTGTCGCTGGCTTCGTTGATGGGGCGCTGCCAATCAGCCTCGCGGCTGGCCCAGGCATCGGCCAAGCGGCTGGGCACCAGGGTGGCCAGCTCGTTGGCAACCAGCTTGCGCGAACGGGCCTTGCCCTGCGCCAGCGCGGCGGGCAGGTCCACCGTGGGCGCGAGGTTGATGGCCAGCGGCGTGCCCTCTTGCCAGTAGCTGGAGATCTGCAGCACCGCCGGGCCCGACAGGCCCCGGTGGGTGAACAGCAGGTCTTCGTCAAACGCCATGCGGGACTTCTTGGCACCCGTGCTGATCTGCACCGGCAGCGCCAGCCCTGCCAGCTGCGCATACGGCGCCCAGCCCGCGCCGTCAAAGGTCAGAGGCACCAGGCCCGGCTTGCGCTCGACGAGCGGGATGTTGAACTGCTGCGCGAGCCGGTAGCCCAAGTCGGTGGCACCGATCTTGGGGATGGACAGGCCGCCCGTGGCAATGACCAGCGCACCCGCCGACACCGAACCGCGATCAGTATCAATTTGATAGCTGCCCCGGCATGATTCACTAGCGCTTGAGGCCAAAAAGGCTATTTTTTTGACGCCACAGGGCTGCCAGCGGGTCACGCCGCCCGCCTCACACTCGGCCAGCAGCATGGCGATGATGTCCTCGGCCGAGCGGTCGGCAAACAGCTGGCCCTTGTGCTTTTCGTGAAACGGGATGCCGTGCTTTTGCACCAGCGCGATGAAGTCGGCGGGTGTGTAGCGCGACAGCGCCGAGCGGCAGAACTGCGGGTTCTGCCCCACAAAGTGCTTGTGCGGCGCGGCCGGGTCCAGGTCGCGGTTGGTGAAGTTGCAGCGCCCACCGCCCGAGATGCGGATCTTCTCGGCCACCTTGTCCGCATGGTCGATGAGCAAGACCTTCAGCCCCCGCTGGCCCGCTTGGCCCGCGCAGAACAGGCCGGCAGCGCCGGCGCCGATGATGATGGCGTCAAAAAATGGGATCGTCGGCACGGCGTGTGGATGCGGTTGGGAAAGGGGCTGATTGTGCCGACTTTGACCGCTCCGCTGCCTGCTACCCGTGGAGCACGCGCGGCCCATGCCAGTGACCGCCGCGCAAGGGCCGCCCCGCCGCGCTGGCGGTGTCCCCCTTCCCGAATTGCGTAGCAATTCGAGAGAAGGGGGAAGCGGCGCAGCCGCTCAGGGGGATGGTCAGAATTTCGCGCGCAAGGTCACGCTCAAGTTGCGCGGGTCGGCATAGTTGCCGTAGTCCAGGTTGGCCCAGTACTTCTGGTTGGTCACGTTGTTCACCGCCAGCGTGGCGCTCACCTTGGGGTTGAACTGCCAGGACGCGCGCAGGTTGAGGATGGCCTTGGGCGACTGCTTCACCGTCACCGTGCCGCTGGGGTGCGGGATGTTGAAGCCCTCGATGGCGCTTTGCCAGGTCAGGTTGCCGCCCACCGACAGCGGCGCGAGCGCGCCCGACAGTTGGTAGTCCGTGCCCAGTTGCAGCAGGTAATCGGGCATGTTGGCGTAGATGAGGTCGGTGGGAGCACGCGTGACCTTGGCGCGGGTCAGGCCCGCGCTCAAGCGCCACTGCCGGGTGGCCATGCCTGCAAACTCCAGCTCGAAGCCGGTGGACTTCGTGCCGTTCACGGCCACGTAGGGCAGGCTGCCGTCAGGCAGCGGGGTGGTGATGGCGCTGTCGCGCACGCCGAAGTTGTCCTGCTTGGTCTGGAACACCGCAAAGTGCGCCTGGATGCGGCGCTCGAACAGCTCGGCCTTGAGGCCGGCCTCGGCATTGCTGCCGATGACGGGCGACAGCGGATTGTTGTTGCGGTCTTTGTAGTTCTGCGGGTTGAAGATGCGCGCGTAGCTGGCGTAGGCCGACAGCGTGGGTGTGATGTCGTACACGGCGCCGATGAAGGGCGTGACCTTGCGGTTCTCGTCCTGAATGGCCGAGCGGCCCGCATAGGCGCCCGTGGTGCCATAGGTGTCGGAGTGGCGGTGCCAGTCGGTCAGGCGCAGGCCGGTAAGCACCGACAGCGGGTCGGCCAAGCGCCAGCGTGCCGAGGCGAACAGGCCCGTCTGCTGCGTGATCAGCGTGCGCCAGGCGCCGGTCTTGGAATAGGTGGGCGCGGGCGCGTTGCCATCCCAGGTGTAGATGTTGGGGATCACGTAGCTCCAGCCCGCCACCGAGGTGTAGCCATCGGTGCGCGTGGCGGTGCGGGTGGAGCTCATGCCCACCACCAGGTCGTGCTTGCGGCCGCCCAGTTCGAACTTGCCCGACAGGTAGGCGTCCACCGTGTCCTGCGTTTCGCTGCCGCCGCTCACGGAGGCATACAGGGTCGTGCCCGCGCCGGTCACCGGGTTGATGAAGGGGGCCTGGCTGGTGGTGGCGCCATAGCCGTAGGTGCTCAGGCGGAAGGTGTCGCCCTTGGTGTGGTTCAGCGCGGCCTTAAGGCTCCAGTCGTCGTTGAGTTGGTGGTCCAGCGTGGCGTAGAGCGTGCCGGAGGTACGCTCCCAGCGCGTCCACGATGGCGAGAAGCTGGTGGAGATCGGCAGGTCGATGGGCACGCCCGTGGTAGCAAAACGCGGGATGGTGCCCCAGATCGGCGCCTTGGGGTCGTTGGACTGGCGCTGGTAGCCCACCGACACCACGGTGGATGGGCCGATGTCGGCCTCCACCGCCGCCAGCAGGGCGGTCTTGTCCTCGGAGTAGCGGTCGCGGAAGCTCTCTTTCTTCTGCGGGGCCACGACCAGGCGGCTGCGCACGCTGCCGTCGCTGTTGAGCGGTGCGTTGATGTCCAGCTCGCCCCGGTACAGGTTCCACGACCCGGCGGTGAGCGCTACAGACGCGGCGAACTCGCGCTGCGGGCGCTTGCGGATCATGTTGATGGTGGCCGACGGCACGCCCACACCGGTCTGGATGCCGTTGGCGCCGCGCACGATGTCGATGCGCTCGTACAGCGCGGTGTCGAACTCCTGGTTGGTGCTGCTGCTGTAGCTGGGCAGGCCGTCGGTCTGGAAGTCGGTGATCTGGAAGCCGCGCGCGTAGTACAGCGGGCGCTGCGTGTCGTAGAAGCTCACGGCAATGCCGTTCACGTTGCGCAGCACGCTGTCGATGCTGGTGAGCGACTGGCGCTCGATCTGCGCGCGCGTCACCGTGCTGACGGACTGCGGCGTTTCACGCGGTGTGAGCTGCAGGCGGGTGGACGCGCTCTCGCGCGCGCCCGACACAGTGACGCTGTCCAGCGCCTTGGGCTCCACGACCTGGTCGGTGCTGGTGGCGCCTGCAGGCGAGGTCTCGGTGGCATCTGCGGGTGACCCGGCGGTGGTCTGGGCACCTGCGGTGCCCATCATGTTGGCTGCGAGGAAGGCGGCCACCGCCAGAGGATGGAGGGCACAGACAAAGTTTCTGCGGGGTGCGTGCATGAGAGGGCTCCTGAGGGAAATGCGTTGGCAGGCTGGCTGGCAACGCTCCTCCGACGGGATGCACGGCTGGCTGGAATTTGTAAAATTTTAAATACAAATGCGAACTATTCGCAAAAACATGGCAGATATGGCACCCAAGGTGCGGGTTTTTGTTGTTCTGGCAGCACAACTCACCGGGAGGGACGCAGCCCGCTGCACCTAGTAGCCGGGTGGTGCCTTTGCGTGGCGCTGTGGTGGTGACTGCGGCACGGCTACGCGGTGTGCCATGTCTTGCAGACCCGCTGGCGCCGAAGCCGCCAGCGACTGCTGATGCGGCGCTTACTGCCGGTACACCCCGCCCGTGCCCACCACCGCAATGTCCACGTAGTTGGACCCATGGTGGTTCTGCGGGCTGAACTGGTAGCTGAAACCGCCCAGGTCCAGGTTGCCCAGGCCCTCCATGGCCGTGACCAGGCTGGCGCGTGTGACACCGGGGCCCGCAGCACGCAGGCCTTCGATGAGCACACGGGCGTCCATGTAGCCGGTATAGCGGTCGTAGTCCGCCGGCTTGTCGTGGCGCTTCATGGAGGCCTGGAAGTCGCGCGTGAGGGCAATGGTGGGCTTGGTGGGGGACGGACCGGTGCGCGCCACGGCAAGTCCACGCGCGTCGTCGCCCAGCGCCTTGAGCACGGCGCTGCCTGCACCCAGCGACAAGGTATAGATGGGCACGCCGAGGTGCGCGCGGTTGGCCCGCACATATGCCACCACGGATGGGCCGGCCGCCACCAGCAGCACGGCCTGGGGCTTTTGTGTGGCCAGGGCTTTGGCAGCATCGTTCGCGTCTTCACCCGAAGAGGCCAGTGCGTGCGAGCCGGCCAGCGCAGCACCCTCGGCGGCAATCGTCTTTTCGACCAGGGGCAGCAGCAGTTTGCCGAAGTCATTGTTTTCGTAGGCCACTGCGATGCGCGAGGTCTGCACGGCCACCAGATTGCGCACGATCTTCACCAGCTCGTCGGCATAGCTGGCGCGGGTGGTGAAGAGGTAGGGGTGCTGCTGCGCGCGCACGGCAGGGCTACCCGTGTACACCGAGATCAGCGGCAGCTTGGCCTGCGCCAGGTAGGGCAGCAGCGTCATCACCTGCGAGGTCCCGGCCACACCAAACAGCGCCAGCACTCCGTCCTTTTCGCTCAGCTGCTTGGCGTTGTCCAGCGCACGGCGGGCGTCAAAACCATCGTCCAGCGACACCAGCCGGATCTTGCGGCCGCCGATGCCGCCCTTGGCATTGGCGTCCTCCACAGCGGCCTCCTGCCCCTCATGGATGGGCGACAGGAACGGCGCCATGCCGCCAGACAGCGCGGTAGATCGGCCAATGAGGATGTCTCCCTTGCCGCCTGCAGTGGACTGTGCGCGCGCGGGAAGGCTGGCCAGGGCGGCGCCCCCCGCCAGCGCCAAGACCAGGCTGCGGCGGCGCGCCAGGGGCAGCCGCTGCTCGGCGGGCTCAACATTCACATTTGGGGTGGTCATCACGCGGTGTCTCCTGCTCAGAACGGGCCACAGCGGCCCCAGCGAGCGGCGATGGTAGGAGGGCAGCACGCAGCGTGCGCACCGGGTTTGTACCGGGGAGGCGTCATGTGAGGGACAGGTGCCTATCTCCGGCGGCGCTGTCTGCGACTGCGCCTGGCGGTGCGCGCCAGCCCATGTGTGCATCGCGGTAGCATGCGGCATGGACCTGCCAAGGAAGACACCATGACTCTGATCCGCTACGCCCTCTGTGCCCTGGCGCTGGGCTGCCTGTCCCCGGCGTGGGCCATCAACAAATGCACGGACGCCAACGGCAAGGTGTCGTTCCAGGACGCACCCTGTGTAGGGGAGGGCGAGAAGATCGAAGTGCGCCCCACCACCCGTGGCGCCACCCCGGTGCCGCCCGCAGCAGCACCCGTGGGTGAGGGCGCATTCGGCCCCACCTGGCAGCGCAAGAACTACCTGCAGACCCAGGGCATCCCGCAGGCCCGCGCCGCTGTCGAACGCAACCAGCGTGAATGCACGGCCCCGCCCGGCGCTGTGGCCACGGCGGGCCCCCTGCGGCGCGGCAATCTGCCGGCAGGCAACCAGTTCGTGCAGGAGGGCGCGGAAAAGGCCGCCGATGCCAAGGCCGCGTGTGAGGAACGGACCGAGGCTTTGCGCGAGCAACTGCGGGTGCTGGAGCGAGAGCTGGCGGCGATGCCCTGAGACAGCGTCTCAGTCAATGAGGAGCCCTCACCCCTTCCAGGTGAACGGAAACTTGAACTGCTTCACAAAGCCGTTGGGCACGTAGTCGCCCAGCACGCCGTAGTGCTCGGGCCAGAGCTTGGTGCTTTTGACGGCGGTACCAAACAGGTAGTCCAGAAACGCGAAGTGCGCGGCGTAGTTCTTGTCCAGCGCCTCCTGGTCCTGGCTGTGGTGCCAGTGGTGGAAGTTGGGCGTGACCAGCACGTAGCGCAGCGGCCCCAGGCGCACGCTCACATTGGCGTGGTTGAACACCGCCTGGAAGCCCACCACCACGATGTACGCATCGATCACTTCCTTGCTGAAGCCCAGCACATAGATGGGGGCCAGCACCAACGTGCGGGTGATCAGCAGCTCCAGGATGTGCTGGCGCGAGCCGGCCATCCAGTCCATGCTTTTGACGCTGTGGTGCACGGCGTGCAAGCGCCACAGCAGCGGCACCTCGTGGTAGGCGCGGTGCGTCCAGTACTGCACCAGGTCGGCCACCAGAATGATGAGGAACAGCGCCACCCAGAAGTTCAGGCCCTGCACCCAGCCGCGAATGCCGTCGCTGGCCGCCCAGCCAAAGAACTTGTGCACGATGAGGTTGGTGGCCAACAGCACAAAGCCCACCACCATGTGGTTGACGATGAAGTGGTGAAAGTCCGTCTGCCACTCGGCGCGGAAGATGGGCTGGTCCTTGCGCAGAGCGAACAGCTTCTCGATGAAGATGAAGATCAGCGAGCTGCCCAGCAGGTCGAGGATGAACCAGTCGAGGCCGATGTACGGCGTGTTGTCGGGAAAGTTCGGGTCCACCTCCACCTTGTGGCCGCCCAGCAGCGCAGTGATCGCCACGATGGCAAACGCAAAGGTGGCCAGCCAGCGGGCGCGGTTGAACACAATGTTGACCAGCGAGATGCCGCCCGCAATCGCCATGGCCACCAGCATGATGTTGCGGATCACCGTCACGTCGTAGCTTTTGCGCAGCTGTGGCGTGGTGAGGTACTCGGGAAAGTGAAAGGCCAGCACGCCCAGAAAGCACAGGATGGCCAGCGTGAGCGCAATCACGCCCGACACCAGTCCCTTGCCGGTGCGCAATGCGCCATGGCTTTCGGTGAATTCGTTGAGTTTTTCTAGTTCGATCATCGGTTCCTCCTCGCACCCGATCTGCAGGTGCTGCGCGAGTGTAGCGAAGCCGCCACCCGCAGTGCCAGGGGCTCAACTTGCACGCGACGCAGCGCGCATGGCTTTCTAAAATCGCTGCATGAACATCCCTTCACACCAACTGAGCATGACCGTGCTCATGTCGCCCGACATGGCCAACTTTTCGGGCAACGTGCACGGCGGCGCCATCCTCAAGCTGCTGGACCAGGTGGCGTACTCGTGCGCCAGCCGCTATTCGGGCTGCTACACCGTGACGCTGAGCGTGGACCAGGTGATGTTCTTGCAGCCCATCCATGTGGGCGAGCTGGTGACCTTTCTGGCCAGCGTGAACTACACGGGCAGCTCGTCGATGGAAGTCGGCATTAAGGTGGTGGCCGAAGAGATCCGTTCGCAGGTGGTGCGGCACGTCAACAGCTGCTTCTTCACCATGGTGGCTGTGGACGAGGCGCGCAAGCCCGTGCAGGTGCCGCCACTGACGCCCTCCACCCCCGACGAGCGCCGCCGCTGGGACGCTGCGTTGATGCGCAAGACGCTGCGCAAGGAGCTGGCGCAGCGGTTTCAACAGGTGCGCGAAACCGCCGGGCAGTAGTGCGTTGAGGGGGCGCCTTGAGTGGGCGCCTTGAATGGACGGCATCGAAGGCCCTGGGTCCATCGCCCCGGGCCTTCTCTTTTTCTCGCCCACGCTCAGCCGCTCAGGCCGCGCTGCGGCTGCGTCCGGCCAGCGACACGGCCTGCAGTGACAGGCCATCGATCTCGTTGGTGATGCCCGACAGCACATTGGCCACCACTGCAAACTCGCGCCCGTGCTGCCCGGCACGCGCCGCCATCACCTGCGCGTTGAAGCTGACCACCTTGGCCTCGCGCGCCACGGTCTGGATTGAGGCCACGATGCCCGCCAGCTCTTTCATCAAGGTTTCGGACTGCGCCTTGCTCACCTGGTCGAACGCCGTGGTGGCCGTGTTGAGGGCGTCGAGCACGCCATCGGTGGTTTCCACCAAGCGGGCCAGTGCGTCTTCCACGCGCGGGCTCTGGCGCTCGGCCAGGTCCAGCGCTGTGCCGACCTGCTGCGCAAACGCGTCGATGGTGGCGCCCACACCCTGGGGGCCGTGGTAGGCCTTGCGGATGATCTCGGCACTGGTGGCATCCAGGTGGCGTGGCGTGTCCACCAGCCGTGCCTGGCTGTCGGTGAACAGGGTGAGCGAGCTGCGCGCGGCCTTCAGGTGCAGGTCGCTGCCGCGTGCGGCCAGCACGGTCTGCAGCACCATGCGCTGCGACAGCATGCGCTGGCGTGCCGCCAGGTTGACGAGTGACATGCCCGCGTCGCGCGAGGGAGCCTGTGTGGAAGACGACAGCGTGGGCAGGCTGGAAGTGCGTGCAGGGAGGGGAAAGGCTGCCATGGTGCTCCTTGTGCGGGTTGCATTCAGATGCATGCTTTCAAGCAATACCCGGGCCAATGTGCATGCAGGCGCGTGACCCAATGCGGTGCTGTGTAGAGGGAGGCCGTGCTGAATGAAACACGCGACGGCGCAGCGCGTAGGCACGCCTTGGAGCGCCTTGTTTTGCGCCCGTGCACGGTGCATCCCCGACCTGCGCAGCGGGCAATCGGGCCGGTGGACTTGTGGAGGTCGTTGAGTGCGTTCAGCCCGCGCGCCGGGCCTGCAACGGCGCTGCACCCGCGTCCTGCACGGCCAGCGCAACACCGCGCACCACATCGCCCACCACGATCACCGAAGGGCTGGCCAGCCCTTCGCGGGTGATGGTGGCGTGCAGTGAACCCAGGGTGGTGATGGCATGCCGCTGGTGCGGCAGGCTCGCGTGCTGGATGACGGCCACAGGCGTATCGGCGGGCAGGCCGGTGAGCAGTTCCTGCTCGATGGTGGCGGCGCCGCTCACGCCCATGTAGATGACCAGCGTGAGCTTGGCGTCGCGCGCCGTGGCGGCCAGTTGGCGCCAGTCAGTGCCCGCGTCGCCGGGCTTGGCGTGGCCGGTGACAAACACCACGCCATGGGCATGCTCGCGGTGCGTGAGCGGTGCGCCCAGCGAGGTCAGCCCGGCGAGCCCTGCGGTGATGCCGTTGATGACGGTGACCTCAACACCTGCAGCGCGCAGGTGCTCCACCTCTTCGCCGCCGCGGCCAAAGATGAACGGGTCGCCGCCCTTGAGGCGCACCACGTTCTCGCCTTCGTTCACGGCCATCAGCATGAGCTTTTCGATGAAGGCCTGGGGCGTGCTTTTGCAGCCGCCGCGCTTGCCTACGTAGACGATGCGCGCCGTGGGCGAGGCATGTGCCACGATGGCATCGCTCACCAGGTCATCCACCAGCAGCACCGTGGCAGCCTGGATGGCCTTGAGCGCCTTCAGGGTGAGCAGCTCCGGGTCACCCGGGCCTGCGCCTACCAGCGTGCAACGGCCGCCGGTGCCCAGGTCGGGTGGGGCTGTGGGCGGTATGGTGGAAGGCGTGGGGCGGGTCATGGGGATGTCTCCGAAGCAGTTTGACCAGCAACGTGCAAGATGTGTTCCACCTGCCGCTTGATGGCGGGTGGAATCGGTAACTCGCCCGCCAGCACCTGGCGTGTGTAGGTGGCCGTAGTGACCACATCGATCTCGGCGGGCAGGCCCGGCACCTCGCTGGCCGTGCCCGGTTGCTGTGCCTCCAGCACCGTGTGTTCGCCGCGCACAAAGCCGTCGTAGCGCGGCGTGCGGCGTGGGTCGGTAGCGACCTCGCCCTCCAGCCCGCGCGAGAGCAAGGCGTTCATGCCCAGCGTGCGGAAGGTGGTCTGCAGCATCTCGAAATATTCGGGGTGGGTGTATGCGGTGACTACCACCGACGGCCCTGCGCAAGGGCTCATCAGCTTGACCACGCTGTGCCCCGGGTTGCGCAGACCCACCACCTCGCGCACTGCCAGCAGGCGCGCCAGCCCCGCGTGCAGGTGCTGGGTATGGATATGGCGCACCGTGCCGTTTGCTATCTTTTCAGGAGCTATCAGGGCAGGTACTTCTAGCGCATCAAGCACATCCGATGCCAAAACGCGCCGCGCCTCGGTGCGCATGCCGTGCAGCAGCACGGGCAACCCTTCACGGGCCAGCAGCAGCGCCAGCAGCGGCGTCAGCACCGGCAGCTTGCGCGCGCCGTTGTAGCTGGGCAGCACGATGAGCGGGCGGTCGGTGGCGGGCAGCAGCGCCAGGCGCTGGTGCGTGGCATCCAGAAAGCCGCACATCTCTTCAGACGTCTCGCCCTTGATGCGCATGGCCAGGCAGAAGGCGCCGATCTCCAGGTCGGTCACGGCGCCGTCCAGCACCTGGCCGAACAGGTCTGCAGCCTGCTCGCGCGACAGCGGCTTGGCGCCGCGCGCGCCGCGTCCGATTTCCTTGATGTACTGGGCGATGGCCATGGTTCTTTGTGGCGGGACTTGTGAAACAGGGCTCTAGTGTGGTGTTGCACGCTATCTGGCACTGCAAACCGTGTCTTTTCGGCCAGGGCTGCGTTGCAAATCCTCGCGATACCTCCGGGTATCGCTGTGGTTTGCGCCTTGCCCTGACCAAAAATCCATCGGTTTTCATGTGCCAGTTAGCGTGCAATACCACACTGGCGTCGTTATCTCGGCTTGCCGTACAAGGTGTACTGTCTGCGCCGAAAGCGCCTAGCTGGAGCCCTGTTGCACAAGTCCTGGTGGGGTTTGTTGGTCTGAGGTCTATTTTCCTGCAAGCAAGAGAACTTTTGGTTATATGACGGCCTGCGCGAACGGCTTGGATGCCAGCGGCCCCGTGGCCCGCACCATGCGCTTGAGTTCGGGCACGCACGAGCCGCAGTTGGTGCCGCAGCGCAGTTGCCCTTGCAACTGGGCCAGGCGGTCGTCGTCGGTGCCGTGGCAGTGCGCCAGTTGGGCGGTGATGGCGGCGTCTGTCACGTTGAAGCAGGTGCACACCGGCTTGCCGCGCGACTGCACGGCCACAGGGGCCTTGGCGCCGGGCACCAGCAGCAGGCGGCCGTAGGTCTGTGCGGGCAGTTCTTCCTGCAGCAGGGTCTTGAGCCAGCCTTCGGCGCTGGTGTCGCCCGCGAGCACGATGCCTTCGAGCGTGGTGTTGTCGCCCTGGCGCGCCAGCCGTGCGGCCCGGCGCTGGCCGCGTTTTTTGTCGGCGTAGCGCAGCGTGTCTGCGCCTGCCATGCCCAGCAGGGCTTCGATCTGTGCGATCAGCGCGTCGGGCGGTGCCTCGTGGGCGGCGGCGCGCAGCAGCACCCCGGTGCGCTCGCGGCCGGGCTCATCCAGCGGGGTGTTGTTGCTGAAGGGCACGCAGCTCGCGAACGGGAACTGCGCCATCAGCGCAGACAGCGCTTCGCGTGTGGCCTGGGTTTTGTCGGCGGGCAGCCATGCCATGGCCAGCAGCGTCCACGGCAGTTCGGCCTTGAGCACCTTGACGGCGGCGTGTTTCAGCTCGGGCTGTTTGGAGGTGGGGCAGAACGCCGAGGTGGTGAGCGCATTCACGCCCGCCAGCCGTTCGCCGGTGGAAGACACGCCGCTCAAAAACTCGCTGCCCCAATGCATCGCCATGAACACCTGCGACAGGCCCAGCGTGGTGTCGGCTTGCACGGGCACCACGATGGAGCCGCGCTTGCTGGTCACGTGCACCAGGTCGCCGCTGGCGAGCTTGCGCCGCTCCATGTCCTGCGGGTGCATCTGCAGACTGGGTTCGGCCACATGGCCAAACAAGCGGCCCAGCGTGCCGGTGCGGGTCATGCCGTGCCACTGGTCGCGCAGACGGCCGGTGGTCAGGCTGAAGGGGTAGCGCGACTCGCGGGGCTCTGCGGTGGGCTGCCATGCGTGGGCGGCAAAACGCGCGCGGCCATCAGCGGTGGGGAAGATGCCGTCTTGGTACAGGCGTGCCTTGCCGGTGGGGGCGCCTTCAGGCAGCGGCCACTGCTGCGGGCCTTGCGCTTCAAGCATGTCCCACGACAAACCGGTGATATCCAGGTCGCGCCCGCGTGTGCTTTCTCGGTGTTCGTTCCAGACCGCTTCGGCACCTGCGTCGGCAGCGTCGGTGGCGTAGGGGAACAGCGTCGGCGCGCCGGGCCGCAGGCGCGCCTCCAGCTGGTGCGCAAACTGCACCGCAATGGCCCAGTCGTGCCGCGCCAGGCCGGGCGCAGGCACGGCAGTGCGCACGCGCGAGATGCGGCGCTCGCTGTTGGTCACGGTGCCGGTTTTCTCGCCCCAGGTGGTGGCGGGCAGCAGCAGGTCTGCGTAGTCGCAGGTGGCTGCCGTGGCAAAGGCCTCTTGCACCACCACAAACTCGGCGCGTTGCAGCGCGCGGCGCACGGTGGCCTGGTCGGGCATGCTTTGCGCGGGGTTGGTGCAAGCAATCCACAGGGCCTTGATCTCGCCGTCGGCAGCGGCCTGGAACATCTCCACCGCCGTCTTGCCGGGCTTGGATGGCACATCGGCCACGCCCCACAGCGCGGCGACTTCGGCGCGGTGCTGCGGGTTGGCCAGGTCGCGGTGGGCGCTGAGCAGGTTGGCCAGGCCGCCGACTTCGCGCCCACCCATGGCGTTGGGCTGGCCCGTCAGGCTGAAGGGGCCGGCGCCGGGCTTGCCGATCTGCGCGGTGGCCAGGTGCAGGTTGATGAGCGCAGCGTTTTTGGCGGTGCCGCTGCTGCTCTGGTTCAGGCCCTGGCAGTACAGGCTCAAGGTCGCTTTGGACGTTGCGAACCACTTGGCCGCCGTGGTCAGGTCGGCCACGCTGATGCCGCAGGTCTGCGCCACGCGCTCGGGCGTGCAGTCGCGCACCAGGGCCTTGAGTTCGTCAAAGCCCGTGGTGTGCGCGGCGATGTATTCGGCGTCGGTCCAGCCCTCCCACAGCATCAGGTGCAGCATGCCGTTGAACAGCATCACGTCGCTGCCGGGCTGGATGGGCAAGAACAGGTCGGCCATGCCGGCCGTGTCGGTGCGGCGCGGGTCGGCCACGATGACCTTCATGCCCGGGTTGGCGGCGCGTGCGTCTTCGATGCGGCGGAACAGAATGGGGTGCGCCCAGGCCGCGTTGCTGCCCACGATGAACAGGCACTGCGCGTGTTTCACGTCGTCGTAGCAGGCGGGCGGCGCGTCGGCGCCCAGGGTCTGCTTGTAGCCCGCCACCGCGCTGCTCATGCACAGGCGCGAGTTGGTGTCGATGTTGTTGGTGCCGATCAGGCCCTTGGCGAGTTTGTTGAAGACGTAGTAGTCCTCCGTCAGCAACTGGCCGCTGACGTAAAAGCCCACGGCGTCAGGGCCGTACTGGGCGATGGTGTGGGCGAACTTGTCTGCGGCCAGCGCCAGTGCGGCGTCCCAGGTCACGGGCAGGGCGGCTTCGTTGCGCTGTGCGCGTTGCAGGGGGTGCAGCAGGCGGGTTTGCAGGGTGACCGGACTGGTGGCGGTGAGGTGCAGGGTCGAGCCCTTGGTGCACAGGCGGCCAAAGTTGGCGGGGTGTGTGGGGTCGCCGCGCACACCGGTGATCTGGGTGCCTGTGCTTTCGATGATCACGCCGCAGCCTACGCCGCAGTAGGGGCAGGTGGATTTGGTTTCTTGCATGGCGTGGTTGGGGTTGTTTTGGCCTCAGGCGCTAGTGCATGTTGCGCTGTCAGCTATTGTTTTGATAGGGTTGTCGTGTCCTCGCCGGGTACGCATGCGGCGCCTGGGGCGCAACACTCTCCACCGCTCACACGCCCACCGTTCTGCGCGCAGGCCCTGCGATGGGGCGCGTCAAATCCGTGGCCACCGTCGCCAGCTCGCTCGCGTCCAGGTACACCGCGCCGTCTTCCACCTTCACGGCAAACTTCGGCGTGCAGCCCTCATCGGGCGCCGAGGCCTGGCCGTCGCACAGGCCAATGGTCCAGTTGTGCAGGGGGCACGCCACATGGGTGCCAAACACGATGCCCTGGCTCAGCGGGCCGCCCTTGTGCGGGCAGCGGTCCAGCAGCGCGAACACGCCACCGGCGTCGTTGCGGAAGATGGCCACGTCCAGGCCCTGGGGGCGCGCCACGCGGCGTGAGCCCAGCACGGGGATGTCGTCCACCCGGCAGATCAGCTTCCATTCAGGGGTTGGGTTGTTGGTGGTCATGGGAATCGTCCTTGGTGTTGTTCGGTGGGATGTCAGGGGCGCGCAGGGGGCCGTTGCAGGACAGGCCTTCAGCTGCTGCCCAGCGCTGCATACAGGCCGGTCACGCGGTCCATGCTGGCGAGCAGGTTTTCGCTGCTCACAAACACTTCAGACACCTGGCGGAAGGTGTTGTTGCTGGTGCCCAGGCGTTGCAACGCGGCGTCAAAAAACACCCACTGGCCATCGGCCAGCAAAAGCTCTTGGCGGATGCGGTTGGTGGCCTGCGGCGCGTTGCGCAGCAGCTCGGTGGCGCTGATGAACTCGTCGCGCGCCTTGGCGATCTCGGTGGTGGCGGTGGAGGTGTCCACCCCCAGCATGGCCGACAGGCAGAACTTGGCCATGCGCTGGCTCAGCATGCGCTGGCGGCCTGCCACGTTGACCAGCTTGCCCACGGGCTTGCCCGAGGCGGCTTCGTACTGCACGGTGCCCTGGTGGGCCAGGGCCAGCACCTTGGCGTCGGCCTGCAGCAGGGCGGCCGCGCCGTCGCGCGACGGCGCGGTGCCCAGCAGCGTGGCCTTGTGGTCGGTCCAGGCCGATTCCAGCTTGGTGTAGGTGTCGCGGATGGTGGGCGAGGGCGCGTATGCCTTGAGTTCGCCCAGCTGGCGCTCGAACAGCGCCAACGACTGGTCCAGCACGGCGCGTGCAGCAGGCGTGTCGGATTTGTGCGCCAACGCCAGCCAGGCCTTGCCCATGCGCTGGCTCAGCATGCGCTGGCGACCTGCCTTGTTGATGGCGTCGTTCAGGTCGGTGACCTGGGCCTGGGCGGTGCCCAGCGACATGATGCCCAGGGTGCTCCAGGCCGTGGTGTAGCCGGCGGCGGTCAGCAAGGTGCGGCGTTGCATGGTGTGGGGCTCCGGGCGCTTCAGGCAGCGGTCAGCGGGGCAAACTGGCGCGTGTCCACGGCTGCCTTGTCAAACTCGAACCAGGGGTCGGGCTCGCCGTCCAGCGCGAACTGCAGCTGCTCCCACAGCGCCTTGCGGCCTTCGTGGTCTTCCAGAATGCGCTTTTTCACATAGTCCAGGCCCACGCGGCTCACGTAGTGCACGGTGCGCTCCAGGTACCAGCCTTCCTGGCGGTACAGCTCGCAGAACGCGCCGGTGTACTCCAGCACTTCCTCGGCGGTTTTCAGCTTGGTGAAGAAGTGCGCCACCTCGGTCTTGATGCCGCCGTTGCCAGCGATGTACATCTCCCAGCCGCTGTCCACGCCGATGATGCCCACGTCCTTGATGCCGGCTTCTGCGCAGTTGCGCGGGCAGCCGCTCACCGCAAACTTGACCTTGTGCGGGGCGTACATGCGCCACATGGCGCGCTCCAGGTCCTTGCCCATCTGCGTGCTGTCCTGCGTGCCCATGCGGCACCACTCGCTGCCCACACAGGTCTTTACGGTGCGCAGCGCCTTGGCATAGGCGTGGCCGCTGGGCATGCCGATGTCCTTCCACACGTTGACCAGGTCTTCCTTCTTCACGCCCAAGAGGTCAATGCGCTGGCCGCCTGTGACCTTCACGGTGGGGATGTGGTACTTGTCCACCGCATCGGCAATGCGGCGCAGCTCGTCGGCCGTGGTCTCGCCGCCCCACATGCGGGGGATGACGCTGTAGGTGCCATCTTTTTGGATGTTGGCGTGGCTGCGCTCGTTGATGGCGCGGCTTTGCGGGTCGTCCTTGGCGTCCTTGGGCCAGGTGCTGATGAGGTAGTAGTTGACGGCGGGGCGGCAGCTGGCGCAGCCGTTGGGCGTCTTCCATTCCATGAACTCGAAAACGTCGCCAATGCTCAGCAGCTTGTTGGCACGGATCGCGTCGCGCACCGCCTGGTGTCCGTGGTCGGTGCAGCCGCACATGGCCTTGGTCCTGGGCGTGGCGCTGTAGTCGCCACCGGCGGTGAACATGATGATCTGCTCGACCAGGCCCGTGCACGAACCGCACGATGCGCTGGCCTTGGTGTGCTTGCGCACTTCGTCGAGCGTGAACAGGCCCTTGTCCTTGATGGCCTTGCAGATGGCGCCCTTGGTCACGCCGTTGCAGCCGCAGACCTCGTCGCTGTCCTGCATGGCGGCGGCCTTGCTCTGGCCCTGGTGGCCGGTGTCGCCCAGGTGCGATTCGCCAAACATCAGCTTGTCGCGGATGTCGCTCACGCTGCGGCCATCGCGCAGCAGCTTGAAGTACCAGCTGCCGTCCACCGTGTCGCCATACAGGCAGGCGCCCACCAGCTTGTCGTCCTTGATGACCAGCTTTTTGTACACACCGCCAAAGGGGTCGCTCATCACGATCTCTTCGGTGTTCTCGCCGCCCTGGAAGTCGCCTGCACTGAACAGGTCAATCCCCGTCACCTTGAGCTTGGTGGACGTGAGCGATCCCTGGTAGCGGCCGATGCCGAACTCGGCCAGATGGTTGGCCAGCACCTTGCCCTGCTCAAACAGCGGCGCCACCAGACCATAGGCAATCCCCCGGTGGGCAGCGCATTCGCCCACGGCGTAAATGCGCGCATCGGTGGTGGTTTGCAGCGTGTCGCTCACCACAATGCCGCGGTTCACGTGCAGGCGGATTTTTTCGGCCAGTGCTGTGTTGGGGCGAATGCCCACGGCCATCACCACCAGGTCGGCGGGCACCTCGGTGCCGTCCTTGAACTTGACGGCGCACACGCGGCCCTCGGCGTTGCCGACCAGCTCCTGGGTCTGCGCCTTCATCAGGAACTGCATGCCGCGCTCTTGCAGCGACTTTTGCAGCATCTTGCCGGCCACGTCGTCCAGTTGGCGCTCCATCAGCCAGTCGCCCACGTGCACCACGCTCACTTGCATGCCGCGCTTCATCAGGCCGTTGGCGGCTTCCAGGCCCAGCAGGCCACCGCCGATGACCACGGCGTGCTTGTAGGTGGCAGCGGCGTCGATCATGGCCTGTGTGTCGGCAATGTCGCGGTAGGCCAGCACGCCCTGGAGGTCTTTGCCGGGCACGGGCAGGATGAAGGGGTTGGAGCCCGTGGCCATGATGAGGCGGTCGTACTCGGCGGTGATCACGTCACCGTCTTTGCTGGTGGCGGTGACCACGCGGCGCACGCGGTCCACATCGGTCACGGTGAAGCCGGTGTGCAGCGTGATGTGGTTGTCGGCGTACCACTGCCAGTCGTTGAGGATGATTTCGTCAATCGTCTGCTCGCCCGCCAGCACGGGCGACAGCAGAATGCGGTTGTAGTTGGGGTGCGGCTCGGCCCCGAAGACCGTGATGTCATACAGATCGGGGGCAATCTTGAGCAGCTCTTCCAGCGTGCGCACACCGGCCATGCCGTTCCCCACCATCACCAGTTTGAGCTTTTTCATCGTGACTCCGTCGGTTCCATCGCCTGGGCGATGCCAAAAACAAAAAAGGCGTCCACACGATGCAGCTCCGACCTTTCATCGAAACCGCATGTGGGGACGCCTTCGTCCATACAACCCCTTGGTGCGCCGTTGCACCGCTGAATTGCGTGGCCCCGTGGGGCCGTTGCTTTGGGTAAGCAATGGCCGTGCCAGAGTTTGTGCACTGATCTGGGGTGACAGCACAGGGGCCCGCCCTGCGCAGCACGCGTTGGGGGGCGGTAGCCGTGGACCGGGCTGCGCGCAGCGGTGCATGCATGCACCAGCTTGGGCATGGAACCTGCATGGAGGTGGTGCATGAGTTTTGAACTGGACATCGGCCACACCTCGCAGGCTGGGCGCAACGAAGTCAATGAAGACTTTGCCGCCCTGTTGCAGGGGCAGGGGCGCGACCGCGAACGCGGCGCCATCGCTGCCATTGCCGATGGCGTGAGCACCGGGGGCAACGGGCGCGAAGCCGCCCAGACCACGGTGAACACGCTGGTGAACGACTACTTCGCCACGCCCGACACCTGGGACACCACCGTGGCGCTGGACCGAATCCTGAGCGCGCACAACGGCTGGCTCGCGTCGATGAACCGGCGCCGCCAGCCCGCCGTGGGCCTGACCACGCTCACCGCCATCGTGCTGCGCGGCCAGTCGTACACGCTGGCCCATGTGGGTGACACGCGCGCCTATCTGCTGCGGGGCGGCCGGCTGCAGCTGCTGACGACCGACCATGTGATGGCGCAGCGCGACTTTGCGCATCAGCTCACCCGCGCCATGGGCCTGGACGACCATGTGGTGGTGGACTACAGCCAGGGCGAACTGCACAGCGGCGACCTGCTGGTGCTGCTGTCCGATGGCGTGCACGGCAGCTTGCCCGAGCGTGAGCTGCGCCAGCTTCTGCGGGCGGACGCGAGCGCCCAGGCACTGAGCGACGAGATCACGCGCGCAGCCCTGCGCCGGGGCAGCACCGACAACGTGACCGCACTGGTGGTGCGGGTGCAAGGGGTGCTGGAGGCCACCTTGCAGGACGAGTCCCGCCGAGCCCTGCAGTTGCCGGTGTTGCCCTTGCTTAAAGTGGGTGACCCCGTGGATGGCCTGGTGGTGACCGCGCTGGTGGCCGACAGCGGCGTGCACCGCATCTACCAGGTGCGCGACCCGGCCACCCAGCGGCTGTATGCGCTCAAGACCCTAGTCCCTGCCCGCGCGCACGACGCGCAGGAGCGCGCCACGCTGGCGCACGAAGCCTGGGTGGCCCGGCGCATGCAGTCCGGCCACGCGGCAGTGCACTTGGCGCGCCTGAACACCTGGCCGCCCGAGCAGGGCGGTGCAGGCCCCGGCGCCAGCGCGTTTTATCTGCTCTACGACTGGCACGCTGGGCAGACCCTGGGCCAGCGCCTGCGTGCCCGCCAGCACCTGGGTGTGCCCCAGGTCGTGTCGGTGGTGATGCAGGCGGCGCAGGTGCTGGGCTGGCTGCACCGGCAAGGGGTGGTGCACCGCGACATCAAGCCTGACAACCTGCACCTGGGCGAAGACGGCGTGCTGCGGGTGCTGGACCTGGGCGTGGCCCTGTCAGGCCGCGAGCCCGAGGCCACGCGCCGCCTGCACGCAGGCACCCCCAGCTACATGAACCCTGAGCAGTGGCCCGGCTACGAAAAGAACGGCGACCCGGCCGGCCAGTTGCCCGATGCGGGCAGCGACCTGTTTGCCCTGGGCGTCACGCTGTACCAGTTGCTGAGCCACGGGCGCCTGCCCTATGGCGAGGTGGTGCAGTACCAGCTGGGCCGCTACCACCGCGACCCGGTGGCGCCCAGCCGCCACCACCCCAGCGTGCCCATCTGGCTGGACCAGATCGCCTTGAAGGCCGTGGCCCGCCAGTGCACGCAGCGCTTTGAAACCGCCGAGGAGTTGCTGCTGGCGCTGGAACGGGGTGCGTCGCGTCCCTTGTCCGCCCCGGGCCCACAGCCGCTGATGCAACGCGATGCCACGGCGCTGTGGAAGATCGCGTTGGTGGTGAGCGTGCTGGTGAACCTGTTGCTGGTGTACTGGCTGCTGTTTTTGCCGAGGTGAGGTGAGTAACTTGCTATTGAAAATATAGCTATCAAGGCATTTTTAAACTGCGCTTGGTGGCTATTTGGCTTGAAATGTGGCGAGCGCTTGCGCGCTCACCGGCTGCGCCGGTCATGCGCTGCGCGCGCGTCCACCTTTCTCCGCCCACGTGCGGGTCCAGCGGATCTGCATCACCCGCAACAACACCAGCATGGCGGCGGCACACGCCGCAATGCCCACGAAGCCCCACAGATAGGTGCCTGTGTACTGGCGCGAAAAGCCCATGCCGTTGGGGATGAGGCCGCCGCCCAGCGCGCCGATTTCGCCAATCATCGAGCCCGCCACCGCCGTGGACAGCGGCCAGCGCAGCGGCACCAGCTGGAACAGCGCGCCGTTGCCCGCGCCCAGTGCCGCAAAACACACCAGAAACAGCAGCATGGTCACCGGCAGCGAGTTCTCGGCCAGGCCGCACAGCACCATGCTCACGGCGGTGATGGCCAGCACACCCGTGAGCGTGTTGACGCCGCCCCAGTGGTCCGACAGCCAGCCACCCATCACCCGCAGTGCGGCACCCAGAAAGGCCGCCAGCATGGTCAGCTGCCCGGCCTGCACCTTGCTCACGCCAAACTGGTCGTAGAAGTAGCTGGGCAAGAAGGCCGTGAGACCGATGAAGCCGCCAAACGTCACGGCGTAGATCAGGCTGAAGGCCCAGCCGTCTTTCTCGAACAGGCAGGCAATGTGCTCGCGGAACGTGGCGTGGGGCGCGAGGTCCGGTGGCTCCTTGGCATACACCGCCATCACCACGGCGGGCACAGCCACGCTCACGGCGGCAAAGCCATACACCGCCTGCCAGCCAAATTGCTGCGCCAGAGAGGGCGCCATCAGGGCGGCCACCGCCGTGCCCACATTGCCTGCGCCCACGATGCCCATGGCCAGCCCCTTGAAGGGCGGTGGGAACGAGCCCGAGCCCAGCGACAGCGCCACGCCAAAGCTCGCCCCCGCTACGCCCAGCAGAATGCCCAGCGCCAGCAGGTCGTTGAAGGTGTGCACGAACAGGTAGCCGTAGCCCATGGCCACAAAGATGCCCGCCATCTCGACCAGCGTGGCGCGCTTGCGCCCGATGTACTGCGCCAGGATGCCCAGCGGAAACCGCATCAGCGCGCCCGCAAAAATGGGGATGGACAGCATCATCCCCATTTGCGTGGGGGAGAGCTGGAAGCTCTCGCGGATGAACGGCGCCATCGCACCGTTGATGACCCACACCGCGCACGAAAAACCGAAGTACAGAAACGACGCCCACAGCGTGGGGGCGTGGCCGGATTTGAGGAACTCTCTGAAGTAATGCATGGGTGTGAGTGCAAAGGGCAGGGGGCTTGCCCCTTGGCCCGGCCAGAAAACAAAAAGGCGTCCACACGGACCACGCGGGCTGACCAGCCCCAACGCACTCCATGAAGACGCCAACGTCCTGTTCGCCCAATCCGCCATTGCACCGGGCTGACACGCGGCCAGCGTTGGCCGCGCCTAGTGGCAAGCAATGGCTATGCCAGTGCCCGTGCAAGCGGCTGTTTGGGCAAAAAACCAGCGAATGTGCAGGTATTTATTGCGCTGGAAGCTATCGAAATGGAAGCAGATACACCCATTCGGTGCTCACATTGGTGCACTACAGCGCGGCATCGCGTGCTGTGTTGGCGTTTTGCACCAAGTTGGAGATGGTGTGCGGCGGCACCAACAACTTGTTTCAAATCACGCCGATTGCGCGTACGATGAAATCGGCATCTTCCACTGTTGCGTTGCTCTCCAGAACAGGGCAACCAGTCCTCCCGAAGAGGTTCCTATGCGCGTCAATCTGCCGGTCAGCCAGCACGAATATGCGTTTCCCAAGGGCCAGACCCTGGTGTCCACCACGGACCTCAAGGGCCGCATCCTGTACTGCAACCCGATGTTCATCGAGGTCAGCGGCTACGAAAAGGAAGAGTTGCTGGGCCAGCCCCACAACATCGTGCGACACCCCGACATGCCCGAGGAGGCCTACCGCGACATGTGGGAGACCATTGCCAAGGGCATCCCCTGGTCGGCCCCCGTCAAGAACCGGCGCAAGGACGGCACGTTTTACTGGGTGATGGCCAACGTCACTCCGCTTATGCAGGGCGACCAGCCCACCGGCTACATGTCGGTACGCACCGAAGCGACGCGCGAGCAGATCCAGGCGGCGGATGCGCTGTACAAGCAGATGCAGGCCGAAAAACAAGCCGGCACGCTGGTGCACCGGCTGTCGGCTGGTCAGCTGGTCAAAGACACGCTTTGGGGCCGCGTGGGCCGTGCCCTGGCACTGGGGCCCATGGGCAAGATGATGGCGTGCACCCTGCTGCTGGTGGTGGCTTCGTGGTGCGCGGCCTTGCTGGGCGGGCACACGCTGTCGCTGGCCTCGGGGGCGGCGTGGCTCGGGGTTGTGGTGTTGGCGCTGGGCATGGCGGTCTACCTGCACCAGGTCACGGTGGCACCGTTGTCGCAAATGCTGTTGTGGGCCAACCGCATGGCGGCGGGTGACCTTACCCAGAAGATATCGGCCACGCGCAGCGACACCGTGGGCCAGCTGCAAAAGGCGCTGGCGCAGCTCAACGTGAACCTGCTGTCCATCGTGCGCGACGCGCGGCAGGAGAGCGAGCACATGCAGGTCTCCACCCGGGAGATCGCCCAGGGCAACCAGGACCTGTCGTCGCGCACCGAGGCGCAGGCCAGCAACCTGCAGCAGACCGCCGCGTCGATGGAAGAGATCACCGGCACCGTCAAGCAGACCGCAGAATCCGCGCGCCAGGCCTCGGTGCTGGCCACGCAGGCCACCCAGGTCGCTGAGCGCAGCAGCAGCGCGGTGGACAGTGTGGCCGACACCATGAAGCAGATCCAGGCCGCGTCCGGCCGCATCAGCGAGATCACGCAGCTGATCGACTCCATTGCCTTCCAGACAAACATCCTCGCGCTGAACGCAGCGGTGGAGGCGGCCCGCGCTGGCGACCAGGGGCGTGGCTTTGCGGTGGTGGCCTCAGAGGTGCGCAGCCTGTCGCACCGCACGCTCTCGGCCGCCAAGGAGATCCGCCAGCTCATCGATGACTCGGCCACCAAGGTCACTGAAGGCCATGAAAAGACCGATGCTGCGCAAAAGACCATGGCCGAGTCGCTGGAGCTGGTGCGCCGGGTCAACACGCTGATCGGCGAGATCCACAGCGCGTCGAATGAGCAGCTCAGCGGCATCTCGCAGGTCAACTCGGCCGTGGCGCAGCTCGATACCATCACGCAGCAAAACGCCGCGCTGGTGGAAGAGAACGCGGCATCGGCCATGCAGCTCAATGGCCAGGCGCAGACCATGACCGAGACGGTGCAGGTGTTCCGCATCGACGCGTCGGCACCCACCCAGTCGCGCGATGCGGTGGCGCTGCGCAAGGAGATGAAGGCCTCGTCGAGCAGCCGGGCGCTTGCGGCGGCCTGAGTTTTTGCGGAGCCGCGCCGCACGGTGCCGCCCCCGAGCCGGCACGGTGCCTCAGTGCCTCCCTGCAACGGATGTCGCCAAGCCTCGGTCAGCGCCTTGCTGGAGGGCCGGCGCGCAGCGGATCAACAGACATCAGGTGCTCTCGCGCACCGTCAGCTCAAACCCCAGATTCACCGAGTTGTGCTCGGGCACCTCGCCGCGCATCAGCGCCAGCAGCATGCGTGCGCTGGCCTCGCCCACTGCTGCACGGGGTGTGCGCACCGTGGTCAGCGGCGGCAGCATCTGGTCGCTGCCTGCCAGGTCGTTGAAGCCCGCAATCGCCACCTGACCGGGCACCGAAAGACCCAGGCGCTGCGCGGCCAGCAGGCCACCCTGGGCCAAGTCGTCATTGCAGAAGAACACGGCATCGACACCCGGGCGGGTGCGCAGCAGCTCTTCCAGCAGTTCGCCACCCAGGCGCATCGACGAGGGCTGAGGGCTCAGCAGTTCCAGCTTGGGGTCGTACAGGCCTGCGTCGCGCAGACAGCGGCGGTAGCCCTCGGCGCGTTGCATGGTGCGTGGGTCCAGCTGGGCCGCCACAAAGGCAATTTTTTGATAGCCCCGTGCCAGCAGATGGGCCGTCATGCTGTGGCCCGCGTCCTGCTGCGAAAACCCCACGCAGAACACGCCTGGTGCCGAGGTCATTTCCATCAGGTGCACGCAAGGCACGCCGCTGGCGGCAATCAGGTGGCGCGAGGCCTCGGTGCGGTCAAAGCCGGTGACCAGCAGGCCCGCCGGGCGGTGCGCGAGGTAGGTGCGCAGCAGTTGCTCTTCCTCTTGCGGGTCGTAGTGCGTCACGCCGATCAGCGCCTGGTAGCCCTGCGGGAACAGGGTGCGGTGCACGGCTTCCAGCACGTCCACAAACAGCGCGTTGGACAGCAGCGGCACCAGCACCGGCACCTGCACGCTGCGCTGTGACGCCAGTGCGCGGGCGGCGGGGTCGGGCACATAGCCCAGTTGCTCTGCCGCGGCCTTCACGCGCTGCACCAGTTCTTGCGCCACTCCGCGCTCGCCCCGCAAGGCGCGGGACGCGGTGATGGGGCTGACCTCGGCGGCCTTGGCCACGTCGCTCAGAGTGATGCGGCCGCTGGAACGGCGTTTGGCGTCGGGTTTTGTCTCGGGTTTGTTCAAGGGTTAACCCTCATGGGGCTGGGGGAGGATCTGGTTAGGATAGCGCTGTCCAAACTCTTGGGCAAGGCAACGCCAGCCATTTTGGATCAAGTTGCTCAGCTTGCCACAGTTTGTGGGGCATCCAGACCGGGTGCCTTTTTTATGGATTGTTTGGATAGCGCTACCAATATGAGTTTTCAAGCGTCACCCGCTTTTGTGGTCGTCATGGGCGTGGCGGGCTGCGGCAAGTCCAGCCTGGGTTCTGCCCTGGCACAGGCCGAGGGCCTGCCCCTGATCGAAGGGGACGACCACCACAGCCCTGCCAGCCGCGAAAAGATGCGCCAGGGCATTGCACTGACCGATGCAGACCGGGAAGGCTGGCTGACCACCTTGGGGCAACTGCTACAAGCCCAGCCCCAGGGCGCGGTGCTGACCTGCTCGGCGCTCAAGAAGGTCTACCGGGACCGCTTGCGCAACGCCTGCCCCGGGCTGCGGTTTGTCTTTCTGGAGATTGACCGCGCGAGCGCAGGCCAACGCGTGGCTGCCCGTGCGGGCACCCACTTTTTCTCCAGCGCCTTGGTGGACAGCCAGTTCGCCACGCTGGAATCCCCAGTGGGCGAGGCGGGCGTGCTGCGCCTGGATGCATTGCTGGACCTGCCCACGCTGCAACAGCAAGCCTCGGCCTGGCTGGCCACGAAGGAGACCGCATGAGTTCCCCCGCACAACAAGCCGTGCCGCAAAGCCGCTTTGCCCGGGTCTCCCAGGTGCTCATGGCCAGCTGCCTGGGCGTGATGGCCGTGGCCGTGTTCATCAACGTGGTGCTGCGCTACGGCTTTGGCAGTGGCGTGGCGGCCAGCGAAGAGCTGTCGCGCCTGCTGTTCGTCTGGATGGTGTTCATCGGTGCCGCAGCGGCCTACCCGGGAGGTGAACACATGGCCTTCACCAGCCTGGCAGGCCTGCTGGCCCAACGCCCGGTGGCCTTTGGTGTGCTCACGGCCGTGATCCGGCTGCTGGTGATCGCCGCCTGCGCCATGCTGGCCTGGGGCGCCTGGCAACAGGTGGTGGTGGGCATGGGCAGCCGCTCGGTGGTCATGGCCTACCCGGCGGCCTTGCTGCCGCTGCCAGCCTTTTTGTGTGCGGTGGCCATCGGGGTGATGGCGACCATTGAATTGATTCAACGCAAGCCCTTGGACCTGGGCCACGGCGCGGAGGTGGAGTGATGTTCGGACTGACGCCTGAAGCCTTGGCCTTTGTGGTCTTTTCGCTGGGCATGCTGGTGCTGATGGGCACCGGCATGAACATGGGCCTCGCCCTGGTGCTCACGGGCGCTGGCATGGCCTGGGTGCTGGACTTCTGGGACGCGCAGCTGCTGGCCCAGAACCTGGTGGCGGGGGTGGACAGCTTTCCGCTGCTGGCCGTGCCCTTCTTCATCCTGGCCGGTGAGCTGATGAACTCGGGCGGCATCAGCCGCCGCATCATCGACATGGCGCAGGCCTGGGTGGGGCACATCCGGGGCGGGCTGGGTTACGTGGCCATTGGCGCTGCGGTGCTCATGGCCAGCATGAGCGGCTCGGCCCTGGCCGACACGGCAGCCTTGGCCACCATCCTGCTGCCCATGATGCGGCAGCAGGGCTACCCCATGAACACGTCTGCTGGGCTGATCGCCTCGGGCGGCATCATTGCACCCATCATCCCGCCGTCCATGCCGTTCGTGATCTATGGCGTGACGACCAACACCTCGATCTCGGCGCTGTTTGTGTCGGGCATCGTGCCGGGGCTGATGATGGGTGTGGGCCTCATCTTTGCCTGGCGCTGGGTGCTGCGCGGCATGAACCTGCCCCAGGGCGAGCCCTTGCCCATCAAGGACCGTCTGCGCGCCACAGTGCGCGCCTTCTGGGCCATGCTGATGCCGCTCATCATCATCGGCGGCATGAAGACGGGCGTGTTCACCCCCACGGAAGCCGCCGTGGTGGCCGCGTTCTACGCCCTGGTGGTGGCGCTGTTCGTGCACCGCGAGATGAAGCTGGCCGACATCTATGGCGTGCTGGTGCGCGCAGCCAAGACGACCTCCGTCGTGATGTTTTTGTGTGCTGGCGCCCAGGTGGCCAGCTACATGATCACGCTGGCCGACCTGCCTAATGTGTTGACGAACTGGCTGGGCCCGCTGGTGGAGAACCCGCGCCTGCTGATGGCCGTGATGATGATCGTGCTGGTGCTCATCGGCACGGCGCTGGACCTCACGCCCACCATCCTGATCTTTGCGCCCGTGATGCTGCCCATCGCCGTCAAGGCGGGGATCGATCCGGTGTATTTCGGTCTGATGTTCGTGCTCAACGGCGCCATCGGCCTCATCACCCCGCCGGTCGGCACCGTGCTCAACGTGGTCGCCGGGGTAGGGCGCATCTCGATGCACAGCGTCATCAAGGGCGTGAACCCGTTTCTCATCACCTACGTGCTGATCCTGGCGTTGCTGGTGGTCTTCCCGCAGATCGTGACTGCGCCCGTCGTCTGGCTGCGCTAGCCGTTAGCTGTTTGCTTGTTCCTCTTTCCCGTTTTTCTTGCCAATGGAGACAACCATGAAAACTTTCCGTCGCACCCTGCTGGCCGCTCTGTCGGTCGCTGCCATCACCTGCTCGTTCCAGGCCGCAGCCCAAGACTTCAAGCCGCGCATCATCCGTTTTGGCTACGGCCTCAACGAGGACTCCAACCAGGGCCGGGCCACCAAACTGTTTGCCCAGGAAGTGGAAAAGGCCTCGGGCGGCAAGATGAAGATTCGCGCCATCGGTGCCGCCGCGCTGGGCTCGGACGTGCAGATGCAGCAGGCCCTGATCGGCGGCGCGCAGGAGATGATGGTGGGCTCCACGGCCACGCTGGTGGGCATCACCAAGGAAATGGCGATCTGGGACACGCCGTTCCTGTTCAACAACGCCAAGGAAGCCGATGTGGTGCTGGACGGCCCCGTGGGCCAGAAGGTGATGGACAAACTGCAGGAAAAGGGCCTGGTGGGCCTGGTGTACTGGGAAAACGGTTTCCGTAACCTCACCAACAGCAAGCGCCCGGTCAACAAGCTGGAAGACATGGATGGCATCAAGCTGCGCGTAATGCAGAACAACGTGTTCCTCGACAGCTTCAAGACCCTGGGTGCCAACGCTGTGCCGCTGCCGTTCTCCGAACTCTTCACCGCGCTGGAAACCAAGACGGTGGACGGCCAGGAGAACCCCTACAACACCATCCTGTCGAGCAAGTTCTATGAGGTGCAGAAGTACCTCACGGTGACCAACCACGTCTACAGCCCCTGGATCGTGCTGGTCAGCAAGAAGTACTGGGACGGCCTGTCGAAGGCCGAGCAGAAGGTGCTGCTCGATGCCGCCAAGAAGAGCCGCGACTTCGAGCGCCAGGACACGCGTGCGGAGGCCGACAAGGCGCTGGCCGACCTCAAGGGCAAGGGCATGCAGGTCAACGAACTGCCCGCCGCCGAAGCCAACCGCATGCGCGAAAAGCTCAGTGCTGTGAACGCCAGCATTGCCGCCAACGTGGGTGAGGGTTTGTGGAAGGAAGTGCAGGGAGCCGTGGCCCAGGCGCGCGCTGGCAAGTAAGTTGGGGTGGACGCCATTGGCAGCCTTTGAGCTGTCGATGGCAGGCTTCGACCCATCCGTGTAGCGAAGCGCCATGAAAAAGGCCGAGGCCCCAACAGGGGCCTCGGCCTTTTGGCATTTGCAATCTTCCGCCTGCACCGGAGTGCAGGCCGGTCCAATTACAGGGAGCCGATTTCGCCGGAAGAGATCTGGCCGGTGCGCACAGCTTCGGCAGCCTGGGCACGCACGGCAGCGCGGTCGGCCGTGGACTTGTAAGTCACCACACGCGAACCAGCGGGTTCGATGGAGCGGGTTTGTGCCACGGTAGCGGCTTCGGCTTGCACTTCAGCGCGGGTGCGGTTGGTTTCAAACTTGGTGGCGAATTGCGAAGCATCGGCTTCGTCAGCCTGGGCACCAAAAGAGGCGAAAGCAGCCACAGCAGCGATGGAGAGGAAACGGGCAGTATTGTTCATGATGAAACTCCTGTGAAATTCAAAAAATTGGGGACGATGTGTCTGGAATACGCAGTGGGTGACGCGGTGGATTCAACGGGTTGAATCAGCCGCCTTCAGCGGGGCCCACGCGGCCAGTGCGCATGGCTTGTGCGGCAGCTTCGGCACGCACGGCAGCGCGGTCAGCCGTGGACTTGTAGGTCACCACGCGGGAGCCAGCGGGCTCTTGGCTGCGCATTTGCACGGCGGTGGTGGCTTCAGCGATCACTTCAGCGCGGGTGCGGCTGGTCTGGAATTGGGTGGCGAATTGCGAAGCATCGGCTTCGTCAGCCTGGGCGCCAAAAGAGGCGAAAGCAGCCACAGCGGCGATAGACAGGAAACGTGCGGTGTTGTTCATGATGGAAATCCTTGAAGTTAAAAAAGCGTCTCAAAAAAACCGGGTGAAGATCAGAAACGACTCGCTTCGCACCGGGTTCGGTGAGTCGCCTTGCGGGTTCGGCTCATCGATGGGATGAACTGTACGCCGGTGCTGTTCAGAGAAAAACCACTGAGTCGCGAACTAACTGTTCCAGTATTGGAAACAATCTTTCGGGCTGTCTGCCGTGTTTGCCGGCCTTTGGAACCCTGGCGGCTAGCCAAGGAAACCGCTGGGCGCTGGCACGCGGCAGATGTCGAAAAGAGGAGCGTGGTCGGTGCGGTGAACATGGGCTCCATCGTGCCGGGGCAGCCCGGGGGCGTCGTCTCGCCGCGGTTTCGCTTCTTTTCAGTTTGTTTCGCGGCGTGCGCTATGCAACGGCGCGGAAACATCCGTTGCGTTCGCCGCGCAACAGCACGCTCAAAAAGCGCCGCACATGGGGCTTGCGTGGGTTGCGCCCACGGGGCTTATGGGCTGAAATCTCTCTGTGCCTGTTTCCGTTTTCACGAGGGAGGTTTCCATGACCGCAGTCGCCAAGATTCTTCAGTCCAAACCCGACGCCACCGTCCACACCATCAGCCCTGCTGCCTCCGTGCTGGACGCTCTCCAGCTCATGGCCGACAAGGGCATTGGCGCGCTCATCGTGACCGAGGGCGCGTCCATCGTCGGCATCTTCACCGAGCGGGACTACGCCCGCAAAATTGCCCTCATGGGGCGCACGTCGGCCGTCACCCAGGTCAAGGATGTGATGACCTCGGCCGTGATGTTTGTGCGCCCGGACCAGACCAGCGAGCAGTGCATGCAGCTCATGAGCAACAACCGCCTGCGCCACCTGCCCGTGGTGGATGGCGGCAAGCTCGTGGGCATGATTTCCATTGGCGACCTGGTCAAGGACATCATCTCCGAGCAGAAATTCATCATTGAGCAGTTGGAGAACTACATCACCGGGAGCCATTGAGGGCAACTCCCCGAGGCGCTATGCGCCTTCTGCCCCTTCTCTGAAGGGTTGTGCCGTTCAGGAAGGGGGACGCACCCGGCGCGACGGGGCGCCCCTTGCGGGGGTGCTATGTCCCTGGTGTGGGTACATACACAAAAAGGGCTCTGACCGATCTGGTTAGTGCCCTTTCCTTTTGGTGGTCTGCGCGGTGTCGGAGCTGGCCGCTCAGGCAGCTTTTTCGACGTGGCCCTGCCGCGTATAGAGAAAGTCGATCACCGCCTTGCGGTAGTGCACGTACTGCGGGTCCTCGGCCAGTTCCACGCGCTTGCGGGGGCGGGGCAAGTCCACGGTCAGCACCTCGCCAATCGTGGCGGCTGGGCCGTTGGTCATCATCACGATCTTGTCGGACAGCAGCACGGCCTCGTCCACGTCGTGGGTCACCATGACCACGGTGCTTTGGGTGCGGGCCACGATCTCCAGCAGTTCATCCTGCAGCTTGGCGCGGGTCAAGGCGTCGAGCGCGCCGAAGGGCTCGTCCATCAGCAGCACCTGAGGCTCCATGGACAGCGCCCGGGCAATGCCCACGCGCTGCTTCATGCCGCCCGAGATTTCGCCGGGGCGCTTCTGCCCCGCGTGCGTCAGGCCCACCAGAGCCAGCGCGGCATCGGTGCGGGCCTTGAGCTGGGCCTTGCTTTCCTTGGCGCCAAACACGCGCTCCACTGCGAGGTAGATGTTGTCAAAGCAGGTGAGCCAGGGCAGCAGCGAGTGGTTCTGGAACACCACCGCGCGTTCCGGCCCCGGGCCTTTGATCTCCTTGTTGGCGCAGAGCAATGCGCCGTTGGTGGGCGTGGTCAGGCCAGCAATCAGGTTGAGCAGGGTGGACTTGCCGCAGCCGGAATGGCCGATGAGTGCCACGAACTCCCCCTTGGCAATCGTCAGGTGAATGTCGCGCAGCGCCGGGAACAGGCCCTTGGCTGTCTTGAAGGTCTGCTCGACGCCGTGGATCTCGATGAACTTGGTGCTCATGGAGGGATGTGCGGATGCTGTAGCGCTCGTGTTCATGCTTTCACCTCTTCAAAAGTAAATGCGGTGGCCAGCTTGATGAGCGCGTACTCCAGCAGCAGCCCGACGATGCCGATCACAAAGATCGCGATGATGATGTTCTTGACGTTGAGGTTGTTCCACTCGTCCCACACCCAAAAGCCGATGCCCACGCCGCCGGTCAGCATCTCGGCCGCCACGATCACCAGCCACGCGGTGCCAACGGCCAGACGCACACCGGTCAGCATGTAGGGCAGCACGGCGGGGAAGAGGATCTTGGTGGCGATCTTCCATTCGCTGAGGTTCAGTACCCGGGCCACGTTCATGTAGTCCTGCGGTACGCGCTGCACACCCACGGCGGTGTTGATGATCATGGGCCAGATGGAGCAGATGAAGATGGTCCAGATGGCGGCCGGGTTGGCGCCTTTGAAGACCAGCAGACCGATCGGCAGCCACGCCAGCGGCGACACGGGGCGCAGCAGGCTGATGAGCGGGTTGAACATGCGCGACAGGAAGTTGAAGCGCCCGATCACAAAGCCTGCGGGAATGCCCACCAGCGCCGCCATGCCGAAGCCGATGGCCACGCGCTGCAGGCTCATCAGCACATTCCAGCCCACGCCCTGGTCGTTGGGGCCGTTGCGGTAGAAGGGGTTGCTGAACACTTCCAGCGCCTGCAGCCAGGTGTCCTTGGGGCTGGGGATGCTGCCGCCCGTGGTGGTGGAGACCACCGCCCACAGGCCGACGAGCAGGCCCAGGCCACACAGCGGGGGCAGCACGGCCAGCCAGAAGCTGCGGGAGAGGGCCGACCAGTCGCGGCCAGTGGTCGTGGGGGCGGGCGCTGCAGGTGCCTTGGGGGCAGATGTAACGACTTTTTGGCTTCTTGCGCTAGTGGATGTTGTGCTTGCAGCTACAGTATTCATAGCATTCTGTGCGGCCACAGGGGCTGCATCCAACGGGGAATGAAAGACGGCACTGACCATGGTTTTCTCCTGTGCAGGGCTGGCTGGCGGGGTGGTCGGGCGGGCGCTGGGGCAGGGTTGCCGTCAGGCTTTGATCTTGAAGCCGTCAGCGTACTTGGCGGGGTCCTTGCCGTCCCACACCACGCCGTCGATGAGCTTGCTGGTGCGCAGCACATCCTTGGGCACGCTGATCTTCATGGCGCTGGCCACCGACTTGTACAGCTCGACCTGGTTGACTTCCTTGGCCACGGCGAGGTAGTCGGGGTGGCTCTTGAGCAGGCCCCAGCGCTTGTGCTGGGTCAGGAACCACATGCCGTCCGACAGGTAGGGGAAGTTCACCGCGCCGTCGTTGAAGAACTTCATGTGGTTGGGGTCGTCCCAGGTCTTGCCCAGGCCGTTCTGGTAGCGGCCCAGGATGCGCTGGTTGATGGCGTCCACACCCGTGTTCACATACGCCTTGCCGGCCACGGTCTCGGCCATCTTCATCTTGTTGGAGAGGCTGGCATCGATCCACTGGCTGGCTTCGAGCACGGCCATCATCACGGCGCGCGTGGTGTTGGGGTACTTCTTGACGAATTCGGCCGTGGTACCCAGCACCTTTTCGGGGTGGTCCTTCCAGATGTCCTGCGTGGTGTTGGCCGTGATGCCGATGCCGTCCATGATGGCGCGGTGGTTCCAGGGCTCGCCCACGCAGAAGCCGTCCATGTTGCCCACGCGCATGTTGGCCACCATTTGGGGCGGCGGCACGGTGATGAGCTTGGCGCCCGACAGCGGGTTGATGCCCGCAGCCGCCAGCCAGTAGTGCATCCACATCGCGTGGGTGCCGGTGGGGAAGGTGCCCGCAAACGTGTATTCGCGCTTCTCGCTGGCCATGAGCTTGGCCAGGGATGGGCCGTCCACCGCACCCTTGTCGGCCAGGGCTTTGGAGAGGGTGATGGCCTGGCCGTTGTTGTTCAGGTTCATCAGCACGGCCATGTCCTTCTTGGGACCGGCGGTGCCCAGGTGCACCCCATAGACCAGGCCGTAGAGCACGTGGGCAAAGTCCAGTTCGCCGTTCACCAGCTTGTCGCGCACGCCGGCCCAGCTGGCTTCCTTATTGGGGACAATGGTCACGCCGTATTTCTTGTCGAAGCCCAGCACCGAGGCCATGACCACGCTGGCGCAGTCTGTCAGCGGAATGAAGCCGATCTTCACTTCCTTCTTCTCGGGGGCGTCGGAGCCCGCTGCGTGGACAAGCGCGCGCAGCGCGGGGCTCACACCCACAGCGCCCACGGTGGCGGCCTGCAGCACGGTGCGGCGGTTGAGGCTGGTTTTCAACAGATCGGTCATGGGGCATCCCTGGTGGCGTGAAAAATCAAAAAAGGCGTCCTCACACCGCGCCTGGCTGGCTGCATCAAAGCAACGCCGGGAGCGGGTGGGGACGCCTTTGTCCGTGGTGGAGCCTGGAACGGGTCCGGGGCTCCTTGCCAGCACCGGCCCGCCGTTGGGTCAGTGCTGTCAGTGGTCAGACCTGCATTGGTCTTGCACTGTGCAATGCAAAGCGCGTGCCAGCGCCTGCTGCGCCATGTTGGAGCGCTGGATGCTATGGAATTAATAGCTGTCTGCGCTTGATCAATAAGCGCTACATGCCTGCGGGGCCTGCGGTAGGAGCGTTTGTGTTGCGATGAGGGTGGTCGCACTGCCTTTGTGCGGCGCACCATTTGGGAGGGACCTTGGAATTGGGCGCGGCCCGGGCGAGGGATGCCAAGCAAGGGGCGCCGAGCCGCGTATGCGGCGCTTCGCTTGCGTGCGAGGGCATCGTCCCCCTTCCCGAATGACGCAGTCATTCGAGAGAAGGGGGAAGCGGCGCAGCCGCTCAGGGGGTTGTTCTCTGGTTTTACCCCAGCAGATCCATCACATCCAGCATGCGCTGCGCCACGTCCACCAGCTTCAGGCCCTTGTCCATGGCCGTCTTGCGCAGCTTTTCGTAGGCGGCCTGTTCGGTCAGGCCTTGGCGCTGCATCAGCAGGCCCTTGGCGCGGTCGATGGTCTTGCGGTCGCGCAGCTCGGTCTTGGCGTCGGCCAGCTCGGCGCGCAACGCCTGTTCGTGCTGGAAGCGCGCCATGGCCACATCGAGGATGGGGCGGATGCGCTGGGGTGCCAGCCCCGCCACGATGTAGGCAGAAACGCCCGCAGCCACGGCATCCTTGACGTGCGAGGTGTCCTCGTCGTTGGTGAACATCACAATGGGGCGGCGCTCGTCGCGCGTGGCCATCACCACATGCTCCAGCGCGTCGCGGGCTTCGCTCTCGGCGTCCACGATGATCAGGTCGGGCTGTAGCTGGGCGATGCGCTCGCTCAGGAACACATCGGCGGGCAGCGTGGCCACCAGGTTGAAGTTGTTCTCCAGCAGCCCGATGCGCAGCGCCCGCGACCGCTCCGCCTGTTCCACGGCGTGTTCGTCGTCAGGGTCGGCGACTGCCAGGTCCGGGGCCACCACCACGATGCGCAAAGCCTCATTCATACCGGCGAGGATAAGCAATTTTTACGCCACAAATTGGTGCGCCGGTGTGGTGCACACCCTCCGGTGGCCCTTGCAGCCCCCCTGCGCTCCGGGTTATCCCGGCCGCAGGCCCGCTGCGCCTCGCGGTACTGGCCGCCGTTGCAGGGCCTGAAAGTTGCTAATACTGACACCGTGGGAGGGCATACCCGGTAGCCCGCCCAGCAGGGCGTCGCATATACATCTGCACACACAGTCACACTGAAATGGAGTTTTTTGCATGAACAAGCACATCAACCGGCGCCGCTTCTCGGCCAGCATGGCCTTGACCGCAGTGGCGACTGCCGCACTCCTGACCGGATGCGGCAAGGTGCCGGACACCATCAAAATTGGTGTAGCGCAGCCCCTCTCTGGCCCGCTGGGCGCCCTGGGGCAGGATCTGCTCAACGGCGTGAAGCTGGCAGTGGATGAGCTCAACAAGTCCGGCTATACCGTGGACGGCAAACGCGTGACGCTGGAGGTCGTGTCCGTGGACGACAAGGCCGACGCCAACACCGGCAAGGCTGTGGCGCAGCAGCTGGTGGATGCGGGCGTGGTCGCGGTGGTGGGCCACCTCAACTCGGGCGTGAGCATCGAGACCGCACCCATCTACGCCGCCAAAGACATTCCCCAGATCGCCATCTCGACCAACCCCAAGTTCACGCAGCTCGGTTTCCCCACCACGTTCCGCATGGTGGCCAACGACACCTTGCAGGCGCGCGCCATCGGCTCGTTTGCCGCCACGCAGCTGGGCGCCAACCGCTACGCCGCGCTGGACGACGGCACGCCCTACGGCAAGGGCCTGGCCGACGGTGCTGCCGCGCAGCTCAAGGCCGAGAAAAAAGAAGTGGTGGTGCGCAAGTCGTTCGACGACAAGACTGTGGCCTTTGACGAACTGGCCGGTGAACTCAAGGCCGCCAACGTGGAGGTGATCGTCTCGACCCTCAACGACTTCCAGGCCCTGGCGCTGCTCGAATCGCTCAAGAAGGTAGACCACACCAAGGTCAGCCTGCTGGGCGGCGACACCATCAAGACCACCGACATGACCAAGGGCGCGGGCATCGTGCAGGGGCTCTACGCCACATCGCCCGTGCTGGAAGCCAAGGAGTTCACCACCGGCAAGCCCTTCCTCGAAAAGTACATCGCCGCTTTCAAGAAGCCCCCAGCCTACGGCGGCCACTACAGCTATGACAGCACCTACGTGCTCTCGGCCGCCATCCAGAAAGCCAAGTCCGCCGACCCCAAGGACATCACCAAGGCCCTGCACAGCATCAACGGCTACGCCCCGGTGATCGGCACCATGACCTGGGACGACAAGGGCGAGCAACGCTACGGCGCCGTGGGGGTGTACGAGCTGCGCAGCGGCAACTGGGAACTGCGCATGCGGTCGGACCGCTGGTAAACAGCCCTGCAAGGACGGATCAGCCCCGGGTTTTACACTCGGGGCATGAGTTTGCTGATCCTGGGTATTGAATCTTCGTGCGACGAAACCGGCGTGGCATTGGTCCGTTCCACGGGCAATGCCGTGCCTACGCTGCTGTCGCACGCGCTGCACAGCCAGATCGAGATGCACCAGGCCTATGGTGGTGTGGTGCCCGAGCTGGCCAGCCGTGACCACATCCGCCGCGTGCTGCCGCTGGCCACGCAGGTGCTGGCCGAGTCCGGCCAGACGCTGGCGGATGTGGACGTGGTGGCCTACACACGCGGCCCGGGCCTGGCCGGTGCGCTGCTGGTGGGGGCGGGCGTGGCCTGCGCGCTGGGCGCGGCGCTGGACAAGCCGGTGCTGGGTGTGCACCACCTGGAGGGGCATCTGCTGTCGCCCTTCCTCAGTGCCGACCCGCCGGAGTTTCCCTTTGTGGCCCTGCTCGTCTCGGGCGGCCACACCCAGCTGATGCGCGTGGACGGCGTAGGCCGCTACGAGATCCTGGGCGAGACCATTGACGATGCGGCGGGCGAGGCATTTGACAAGTCCGCCAAGCTCATGGGCTTGGGCTACCCCGGTGGCCCGGCGCTGTCCCGGCTGGCGGAGCAGGGCAGTGCCACGGCCTTCAAGCTGCCACGGCCTTTGCTGCACAGCGGTGATCTGGATTTTTCGTTTGCCGGACTCAAGACGGCCGTGCTCACGCAGGCCAAGAAGCTGGGCGACGAACTCGAAGCGCGCAAGGCCGACCTGGCGGCGAGCACCGAGGCCGCGATTGTCGAAGTGCTGGTGAAGAAGACCCTGGCCGCCCTCAAGCAGACCGGCCTGAAGCGCGTGGTGGTCGCCGGTGGCGTGGGCGCCAACCGGCATCTGCGCGCCCAGCTCAATGCCGCCTGCGCGGCCGCCAAGGTGCGCGTGCACTACCCCGAGCTGCACCTGTGCACCGACAACGGCGCCATGATTGCCATGGCTGCTGCGATGCGCCTGCAGGCCGGGCAGCAGCAGGCCAATACCGACTACGCGTTTGACGTGAAGCCTCGCTGGCCGCTGGATGCGATCACAGTTTGATGTTTAGGTGAAAGTGGCCGCTAGCGCTTGTCCAGAAAGCGCTAGCAGCTATCTTTTTTGAACTTCAGAAAGGGTAGTGGCGGGGAGTGGTCTGCACTGTGATCCAGCGCAGTTCGGTGAACTCACGCACCCCGGCCATGCCGCCAAAGCGGCCATAGCCCGAGCTCTTCACGCCGCCAAACGGCATCTGGCCTTCGTCGTGCACCGTGGGGCCGTTGACGTGGCAGATGCCTGATTCGATGCGCGCCGCCACGTTCCAGGCCTTGGCCACGTCGCGGCTGAACACGGCGGAGGACAGGCCGAACTCGTTGTCGTTGGCGCAGGCAATGGCTTCTTCCACACCGTTCACGCGCACCACGGGTTTGACGGGGCCGAACGACTCTTCGCGGTAGATGTCCATTGCGGCCGTCACGTGGTCCAGCACCGTGGCCTGCATCAACGTGCTGTCGCTCTTGCCGCCGCAGACCAGCTTGGCGCCCTTGGCCAGTGCGTCGTCGATGAGGGCGTTGCAGCGGTGCACCGTGGCCATGTCCACCACCGAGCCCAGCACCACCGGGCCCTTGCGCGGGTCGCCCAGGGGCAGGGCCTTGGCACGCTCGCCCAGCTTGGCCACAAACTCGTCGGCCACGGCGTTGTCCACGATGATGCGTTCGGTGGACATGCAGATCTGGCCCGAGTTGGCGAAGGCGCCAAACACGGTGCCCGCCACGGCGGCGTCGATGTCGGCATCATCCAGCACCAGCAGTGGGGCCTTGCCGCCCAGCTCCAGCACCACGGGCTTGAGGTACTTGGCGCAGGTCTGCGCAATGATGCGGCCCACCTTGGTGGAGCCGGTGAAGTTGATGCGGCGCACTGCCGGGTGGGCCACGATGGCCTCGACCACGGCGCCGGCGTCGGCCGGGGCGTTGGTCACAAAGTTCACCACGCCAGCGGGCAAACCGGCCTCTTGCAGCGCTTCGATGATGAGGCCGTGTGTGGCGGGGCACAGCTCCGAGCCCTTGAGGATCACCGTGTTGCCGCAGGCCAGTGGCGTGGCGATGGCACGCACACCCAGGATGACTGGGGCGTTCCACGGCGCAATGCCCAGCACCACGCCCGCCGCCTGGCGCACGCCCATGGCCAGGCTGCCGGGCACGTCGGATGGAATCACCTCGCCCGCAATCTGCGTGGTGAGCGCGGCGGCTTCCTGCAGCAGGCCCGCAGCCAGGTGCACGTTGAAGCCCGCCCACATGCCGGATGCGCCGGTCTCCGCCGCCATGGCCACGGCAAAGTCGGCCGTGCGGGCTTCCAGCGCGTGTGCGGCCTTGAGTAGCAAAGCGCGGCGTGCGTTGGGGCCCAGGGCGGACCAGGCCGGGAAGGCCTTGGCAGCTGCGTCGGCAGCGGCCTTGGCATCGGCCACGCTGGCGGCGGGTGCGGTGGTGGCGATGGAACCGTCGAGCGGGTTGCGACGCTCAAACGTGGCGCCGCCGGTGGCTTGCACGCGCTCGCCGTTGATCAGCATGGAAATGGCAGTCATGGATGAAAGCTCCTGAAAAAGAACAAATGAAAAAGGGGGCGGAAGGGGTTTCACGCCACGCCGAGATAGGCCTGGCGCACCACATCGGACTGCAGCAGGTCAGCGGCCGCGCCAGACGCCACGATGCGCCCGCGCTCCAGCACATAGCCGCGCTGTGCAATCTGCAGCGCCTTGCGCACGTTCTGCTCGACCATGAGCACCGTCACGCCCTGCGCGGCGATGCGCTGCACGATGGCGAGCAGCTCATCGACCATGCGTGGCGCCAAGCCCAGCGAGGGCTCGTCCAGCATCAACAGGCGCGGGCCGCTCATCATGGCGCGGGCCACGGCCACCATCTGCTGCTCGCCGCCGCTCATGGTGCCGGCGAGCTGGGTGGCGCGTTCCTTGAGGCGCGGGAAGTCCTCGAACGCCTGGTGCAACCGCTCGGCCCGCACCCGTGATGGCACCAGCCAGCCGCCCAGCTCCAGGTTCTCGGTCACCGTCATTTGCGGGAACAGCTGGCGGCCCTCGGCCACCAGGGCCAGGCCGCGCTGCACGCAGGCGGTGGCGTTCATCGCGGGCAGGTCGCTGCCGTCCAGCGCCACGGTGCCCATGCGCGGCAGCAGCCCGGCCAGCGCCTTGAGCAGCGTGGTCTTGCCCGCGCCGTTGGGGCCGACGATGACGGTGATGCCGGGTGCGGCCTGCAGCGACAGGTCTTGCAGCACCTGAAATCCGTGGTAGCCCGTGGTCAGATTCTGCACGGTGAGGTGTGCGCCGCTCATGCCGTGGCTCCTTGTGCAGTGTCGCTGGTCATCTCGTCACCCAGATAGGCCTCGATCACCTGCGGGTCGCGCACCACCTCGGCGGGCGTGCCGTCGGCAATCTTGCGGCCCTGGTGCAGCACCAGCACGCGCTCCACGTACTTCAGCAGCGTGGTCACCGCATGCTCGATCCACACCACCGTCAGCCCCCAGTCGTCGCGCAGGCGGCGGATGCGCTGGGCCATGGCGTCAACCTCTGCTTCCGTCAGGCCTGCGGCCACTTCATCGAGCAGCAGCAGGCGCGGGCGGGTGCCCAGGGCCATGCCGATCTCCAGCAGGCGCTGCTGTGACGGCGTCACATCGGCGGCAGAGCGGTCGGCCAGGTGGGCCAGGCCCAGCATGGTCAGGATCTCGCCTTCGCTGCGCAGGCCCTCCGGCCCCTGGCGGTGGCGGCCTGCGAACTGCATGCCAAAGCGCACGTTGTCGCGCACCGTCATGTCGGGGAACACGCGCGGTGTCTGGAAGGTGCGCGCAATGCCGTGCGCCGCATAGTGGTGCGGGCCCTTGCCGGTGAGGTTGTCGGTGCCTCTCACCAGCGTGCCCGAGGCGGGCGGCTGCACGCCCGAGATGGCGTTGAAGAACGTGGTCTTGCCCGCGCCGTTGGGGCCGATGATGCCGATCAGCTCACCCGTGTGCAGCGTGGCGCTCACGCCGTCCACGGCCGTGAGGCCGCCAAAGCGCACGGTCACGGCGTCGATGGTCAACAGGGCTTCAGCCATGGTGTGCCTCCGCAGCTGCAGGCTTGCGCCGCTGCCACAGCGTGGCCAGGCCATTGGGCAGGTACATCACGCACAGGATCAGCAGCAGGCCCAGCACCATCATGTAGCCGTAGGGCAGCTGCAGGCGCAGCGTTTCGGCCAGCAGGCTGAACACGATGGCCGCCAGGATGGGGCCGCCAAGGCTGGTCGCGCCGCCGATCAGCGCGATCAGCACGGTCTGGAAGCCGATGAAGGGGCTGAACACGGCTGCGGGTTCGATGTACGTCCAGCGCACCGCCATGGCCGCGCCCACGGCGCCTGCAAAGGCGGCAGTGATGCCAAAGCCCGCGATCTTGGCCAGGCGCGTGTCCACGCCCAGCGTCTGCGCGCGCTGCTCGTCGGCACCAATGCCCGAGAGCGCCAGGCCAAACCGGCTGCGCTGGATGGCAATCGCCGTAGCAATGGCGCCCGCCGTAATCACCAGCACCGTGAGGTACACCGTCTCGTTGCTGGGCACCACCGTGAGCACGCGGCCCACGGTGCCGGACACCTGCTTTTCGACAAAGGTCACGGCGTGGCGAATCAGCTCGGTCATGCCGAACGTGAGCACCGCAAAGTAGGTGCCGCGCAGGTGCAGCACCGCCGCGCCCATCACCACGGCCACGATGGTGGCGATCAGCGCGCCGCTCAGAATCACCAGGGGCCAGGGCAGCACGCCCAGCAGCGTCGCGCTGGTGTACGCACCCACACCAAAGAAGGCCGAGGTGGCCAGCGACAGGTAACGCGTGGCGCCGCAGAACAGCGACCAGCTGGTGGCGAGCGCGATGTACATCAGGCAGCTGAGCAGCACCGAGGCCATGAACTCGGACACCAGCCAGGGCAGGGTGGCGACCACCGCCACCCCCGCTGCCAAGGCCAGCCAAGGCTTGTTGGAATGAAGGGAAGTCATTTTTTGGAGAACAGTCCGTTGGGGCGCCAGATCAGCACGCCGATGAACACTGCATAGCTCAGCAGCATCTTGAGAGACGGGCTGCTGAAGTGCATGCCCAGCGCCTCGACCACGCCGAGCAGCAGGCCGCCAGCCAGGCTGCCCGCCAGGCTGCCAAAGCCGCCCAGTGTGATGACGATGAGTGCGGTGACGGTATAGGGCTCGCCCATCGATGGCGAGATCTCATACGTCATCGACAGCAGCGCGCCCGCCACGCCCGACAGGCCCAGGCCAATGCCAAACATCATGGGGTGCAGGCGCCGCGTGTTGATGCCCACCAGCTGCGCGCCCGTGAGCGACTGCATCAGCGCTCGCACGGCCTTGCCCAGCAGCGTGAGCTTGAGCAGCGCGATCAAACCTGCGGATAGCGCCAGCGCCACGCCAAACAGCACCAGCTTGTTTTCAGTAAAGCGCATGCCCGCGATCTGCACCGGGTCGGCCAGGTATTCATACCCGCGCAGGTCACCGCCCCAGATCAACAGGGCGGTGTTCTGCACCAGGAACATCAGGCCAAAGCCCACCATCAGGCTGCGCGCCTCGAACACGTCCACGTTGGGCGCGCGCGCTGCCAGGCGCTTGAAGCACAGCGCGTGCACCACCACGCCCAGCGCAAACAGCGCGATGAAGGCCAGCGGCATCAGCAGCAGCGGCGAGATGCCCCACAGGGTGTGCGCCGACCAGGTGAGGAAGGCGCCCAGCATCAGGAACTCGCCATGCGAGATGTTCATGATGCGCATCAGCCCGTATTGCAGGTTCAGGCCCATGGCCACCAGTGCATAGATGCCTCCGGTAATGAGGCCGCTGGCGACCAGTTCGGCCCAGGAAGTCAGAGACACTTTGTTACTTCCACGCAGGCTTGTTGGTGTTGAGCTGAGCCGTGGCGCGGTCTTTGGGCCACACGACTTCGAAGTCGTTGCCCTGCCACTGGCTCACCGTGCCGGGGATGGACGCGTTCTCGCTGCCCTGGAAGCGGATGCCGCCCAGGATGGTCTTGAACTCGTTCTTGGCGATGTGCTCGCGCAGGGCCTTGCGGTCCAGGCCCGCCTTTTCCACGGCCTGCTGCAGGATCTGCAGGCCCGCCCAGGCGTGGCCGCTGGCCCAGCGGTCGGGTTCCTTGTTGAATTTCTTCACGTGGGCGTCGAAGTAGGCCTTGGCCTCGGGGCTGGTCTTCACGCTCCACGAGCCCATGCCGATCACGCCCTCGGTGTTGGCCTGCATCACGTTCTTGTAGAGCTGGAAGGCCGTGCCCACCGAGGCGTAAAAGAACTTGGGGTTCAGCCCCACCTCGCGCGCCTGGCGGCTCGCCAGGATGGTGTCGGGCGGGTAGGTGATACCGATGAACGCGTCGGGGTTCTGGTCCTTGATGCCGCGCAGCACGGGGGCCAAGTCCTTCACGCCCAGCGGGTAGCTCTTGCGCTCCACCACCTGGATGCTGGTCTTCTTGAGCGCGTTGTTCAGCGCGGCAAAGTTTTCCAGGCCAAACAGGTCGTCCATGTAGACGATGGCTATGGTCTTGACGTTGTTGGCCACCAGCATGTCCACCAGCGCGCCCATCATCTTGTCGGGTTGCTGCAGCAGCGAGAAGAAGTGGGGCAGGTTCATGTCGATCAGCTTGCGCGACAGCGCCGTGGGCGCCAGCAGCGGGTAGCCAAAGCGGTTGGCCAGCGGCGCAATGGCGAAGTTGGCACCCGAACCCCAGGGCGGCAGGATCAGGTCCACCTTGTCGCTGCCCATGAGTTTTTCGTAGGTGCGCACGCAGGTCTCGGTCTCGCTGCGGTCGTCGTAGCCGATGAGTTCAATGGGACGCTTGGTGCCCTTCACGCTCAGGCCGCCCGCTGCATTCACCTGTTCGGCCCACAGCAGGTAGTTGGGCTCCTGGCTCACCTGCGCGCCGGCCGCCCAGGGGCCTGTGCGGGCGATGGCATAGCCAATGCGGATGGGGGCTGCGCTGCCGGTTTGGGCCCACAGCTGGGGCGCCACGGCCAGGGTGCCGACCGTGGCGGCTGCGCCTTTGATCCACTGGCGCTTGGAGGGTTGGTGTGCTGTCATTGTGTGTCTCCTCAGATGGGGCCTGCGTGGTGCACGCCGTGCCGGGAATCGTAGGGAGACAGGCATCAGCGCGCTGCGCTCAGCGTGCACAAAACGCTTGCCTCAGCGTGCAGATGGCAGCGGGTTTACCCGGATTTCCCTCGGTGGCATGGGGTAACGGGGCGTCCGATAATTCAGCCGCATAACCATCAGGTTTGCGCAACCCCGCATTGGAGACACCATGGCCCATCCCTTGACCGAGGTATCCACCGACGCTGTGCCCGCGCGCGACCGCCTGCACCTGTGGGGCGATGCCGTGTGGCGCCTCATTGGCGGGCTGGAGTCCGATGCGTTTGGCGACGATGCCTTTGCGGGCCACATCACCTCGGGCCAGGCGGGCTATGTGAACCTGTGCCAGCTGGATGTGAGCCGCCACCGCGTGGTGCGCACCCCCAGCCTCATCCGGGGCAGCGACCGGGCCTACATCAAGGTGGTGGCGCAGCTCGAAGGGCGGGCCTGCTTTGAGCAAAACGGCCGCCAGGTGTGGCTGTCGCCCGGCGAGTGGAGCGTGTACGACACCACGCGCGCCTACGCCGTGAGCAACCCCGAGGCCGTGCGGCAGATGGTGCTGATGATCCCCAAGGAACAGCTGCCCGAGCGCAAGCTCAAGCTCGACGACCTCATGGTGCAGCGCTTCTCGGGCACCACGGGCGTGTCGCGCCTCGCGTGGGACACCATGCGCGCCGCGTTTGCCGAGCTGCCCACCATGTCCGACGTGGCCGCCGATGGCGTGGCCGATGTGATCACGCACCTGGTGCAGCTGTCGCTGCTGGAGCGCAACGGCCAGCAAAGCCTGCTGTCGCAGCGCGAGGCCCTGCGTGACCGCATCAGCCAGTACATCGACCGCCATCTGGGCGACCCAAACCTCACCATCGACCGCATGGCCCAGGCGCTGAACTGCAGCAAGCGGCACCTGTACAACGCGGTGGCCGACGACGCAGAAACCCTGGCCGCCATGATCCAGCGCCGCCGCCTGGAGGCCTGCCTGCGCGACCTGCGCCACCCTGCGCACGCACAGCGCTCGGTCACCGACATTGCGCTGTCCTGGGGCTTCAGCAACAGCGCGCATTTCAGCCGGGCGTTCCGCGCGCACGTGGGCTGCAGCCCCAGCGAATACCGGGCCCGCGCGTTGGCGCCGGTGGTGCTGTTGCGGGACGAATCGCGGCTCGCGCACTGAGCGGCACCCCGGCCACTTGCGTGTGGGGCCGTCTGTGCGGCGCCGCATGCTTGCGTGTTTTAGCCACACGCCACATCGGCACGGTGGCTGCGTGACCTTTGCCTTGCATCAATTCTTTACGCGGGCTTGACCCAGTGGGTACGTTGTTGGCGCAATCGCTGCTCACAATGGAGCTTTCCCCTGCGTAGCCATTGCCCATGCGTTTTCTCCCACTTGCCTCTACCGGCACACCCACTGCCCGCGCAGCGCAACCTTTGCGTGCTGTGCCGTGGAGGCAAACGGCCTTGTTGTTGTGCGTGCTAGCCACAGCCGGGTGTGCCAGCCTGGTACCCACGGATCGCGCATTGCCCGCAGTGGCCGTTCCACCGGCCTGGTCTGCGGGGGGCAACGGCACAGCGCAAGGGGCTACGGCGACATCCCTGGCCCAGTGGTGGCAGCGGTTTGACGATGCGGTGCTTACCTCGCTGGTCGAGCAAGCCTTGCGCGCCAACAGCAGCGTGCGCACCGCCCAGGCCGCGCTGCAGCAGGCGCGTGCGCAGGTGGATGTGCAGTCGGCTGGCCTGCTGCCCAGCGTGGGTGCATCGGCTTCGGCGCAGCGCAGCCGGGCCAGCAACAGCACCGGTAACACGTTCCAGGCCGGTTTTGATGCGAGCTGGGAGCCCGATGTGTTTGGCCGCCTGCGTAGCGGCGTGAGCGCCAGCGAGGCTGACGCCCGCGCGGCCGAGGCCAGCCTGGCTGGCGTTCAGGTATCGCTGGCCGCCGAGGTGGCCGTTAACTACATCGAGCTGCGCGGGCTGCAGCAGCGCCTGGCCATTGCGCGCAGCAACCTGGCCAGCCAGCAAGAGACCCTGCAGCTCACCCAGTGGCGCCTGCAGGCCGGGCTCACCACCTCGCTCGTCACCGAGCAGGCCCGTGCAGCGGCCGAGCAGACCGCCGCGCAGATTCCCAGCCTGGAAGCCAGCCTGGCTCAGTCGCGCTACAGCCTGGCCGTTCTGACAGGCCAGGTGCCCGGCGCGCTCGACGCTACCCTGGCCGCCAGTGCACCCGTGCCGCAGCCGACCGCAGAGCTTGCCCTGGCAATCCCGGCCGAGACGCTGCGCCAACGCCCCGATGTGCGTGCGGCCGAGCAGCGCATTGCAGCCGCCCTGGCGCGCGTGTCGCAGGCCGACGCGGCGCGCTACCCCAGCTTCTCCCTCGGTGGCTCGCTGGGCCTGCGTGCCCTCACGCTGGGCGCGCTGTCGGGCGGCGGTGCGGTGACCAGTGCCTTGCTGGGCAGCGTGTCCATCCCGCTGCTGGATGGCGGCGCCGCCCGCGCACAGGTGCGTGTGCAGTCTGCAGCGCTGGAGCAGGCCCGTGTGGCCTACGAAGCCACCGTGCTCACGGCACTGCAGGATGTGGAGAACGCGCTGGTGGCCTTGCGTGGCGACCGGGAAAAACTGGAACGACTGACGGCCGCCGCAGACGCCGCCCGCAACGCCGCCCTGTTGGCGCAGCAGCGCTACAGCAGTGGTCTCATCGACTTTCAGGCGGTGCTGGAGACGCAGCGCACGCTGCTGTCCACGCAAGAGAGCGTGGCCACCACCACTGCTGCGGTCGCGGCAGACCATGTGCGCCTCTACAAGGCGCTGGGCGGCGGCTGGGCGGTAGCCGAATGAACAGCTGACAAGCCCTTCCACACGCCCACCCCATTGCCTGCGAGCCTCCATTTTCTGATTCACGTCCCATGCCAAATACCGACACCTCCGCTTCTTCTGCAACCGCCAAAGCCGCCCCCTCCGACCTGAGCGCCTTGCTGGGGGCCGACCGTCCGCGCCGCTGGTGGCAGCGCACTACCGTGTGGCTGGGGGTGGCCGCGCTCGTGGTGGTGGGCGGTGGCTTGTACGCCTGGCAATCGCGCCAGAGCGCCAGCACTGCACCCACCTATGTGACCGAAGAGCTGCGCCGGGGCAACCTCACACTTACCGTGTCGGCCAACGGCACGCTGCAGCCTACGCGCTCGGTCACCATCGGCAGCGAGTTGTCGGGCACGGTGCGCAATGTGCTGGTGGATGTGAACGACAAGGTCAAGAAGGGGCAGCTGCTGGTGGAGCTGGACACTGCCAAGCTCGAAGCACAGGTGCTGCGCTCGCGCGCCTCGCTCGCCTCGGCGCAGGCCCGCCTGGCCCAGGCCGTGGCCACCTCCAAGGAGGCTATTGCCAACCTGGGCCGGCTCGAAGAAGTGGCCCGCCTGTCCGGCGGCAAGGTGCCCTCGGCCTCCGAGCTGGACGCAGGCCGCGCCACGCTGGACCGCGCCCGCGCCGACGAAACCAGCGCACGTGCCACGGTGGAAGACGCCCGTGCGGCGCTGTCCACCGACGAGACCAACCTGTCCAAGGCCTCCATCCGCTCGCCCATCGACGGCGTGGTGCTCACCCGGTCGGTGGAGCCTGGCAACGCAGTGGCTGCATCGTTGCAGGCGGTGACTTTGTTCACCGTGGCTGAAGACCTCACGCGGCTGCGGTTGGATGTGAGCGTGGACGAGGCCGATGTGGGCTCGGTCAAGGTGGGGCAGGACGCGAGCTTCACAGTCAGCGCCTATCCCTCGCGCCGCTATCCGGCCCAGGTCACGCGCGTGTCGTTTGGCTCCACCAAGACGGACAACGTGGTGACCTACATCACCTGGCTGGAGGTGAACAACAGCGACATGAGCCTGCGCCCTGGCATGACGGCGGCGGCCACCATTACGTCCACCGAGCGCAAGGACGTGCTGCTGGTGCCCAACACGGCATTGCGCTTCACGCCCGCTCAGGCTGCCGGGGGCGATGCGAAGCCCGGGGCGGGTGGCGCCAAGCCTGCCGCATCGGGCAGCGGCAGTGGTGGCGGCATCATGTCGCAGCTCATGCCGCGCATGCCACGCTCGGGCTCGGGTCCACGCAAGCCGGGTGCAGGTGTAGAGGCAGGCGATGGTGCGGGCAAGACGCGGCAGGTGTGGGTGCTGCAAGACGGTGCTGCCAAGCCCATCGATGTGCAGGTGGGCATCAGTGATGGCCGCCATACCGAGGTCAGCGGCGAGGGCCTGACCCCTGGCATGGCCGTGATCACCGACCAGCGCGCGGCAGGGGCCAAGCCATGAGCGTGGCGGGCGACACTCCCCTCATCCGCCTGCGTAGCGTGACCAAGGTCTATGGCGAAGGGGCGCTGGCTTTTCAGGCGCTCAAGGGCGTGGACCTCGACATTGCACAGGGCGACTTTGTGGCCATCATGGGCCCCAGTGGCTCGGGAAAGTCCACCGCCATGAACACGCTGGGCTGCCTGGACCGGCCCACCACGGGCGAATACCTGTTCAAGGGCGTGCATGTGGAGTCGCTCTCGCGCGACGAGCGGGCTCGACTGCGGCGGCGCTACTTTGGCTTTGTGTTCCAGGGCTTCAACCTGCTGGCGCGCACCTCGGCGCAAGAGAACGTGGAGCTGCCCCTGCTGTACCGAGGCGAATCCGCCGCGGCGCGCCATGCGGCCGCGGCCCGGGCACTGGATGCGGTCGGCCTCAAGGGCTGGGAGCACCACACGCCTGCCGAGCTGTCGGGCGGGCAGCAGCAGCGCGTGGCGATTGCGCGCGCCATCGTCACCGAGCCCGATGTGCTGCTGGCCGATGAGCCCACCGGCAACCTCGATACGCAACGCAGCATCGAGATCATGGAACTGCTGTGGCGCCTGAATGCCGACCACGGCATCACTGTGCTCATGGTCACGCACGAGCCCGACATGGCCCAGTACGCGCGGCGCATCGTGCGGTTTGTGGATGGTGTGGTGGACAGCGATGCCGCCAACCCGCACCCCAAGGGGCTGGATGCGGATGCGGTATCGAACTTGGTCACGGCGGATTCAGGAGGCCACTGATGTTGCTCAACACCCTGCTGCTGGCGCTGCGCTCCATCCGGCGCAATCTCATGCGCTCGTTCCTCACCATCCTGGGCATCGTGATCGGCGTGAGCGCCGTGATCACCATGGTCACGCTGGGCAACGGCGCCACGCTGGCCATCCAGAACCAGATCTCGGGTCTTGGCACCAACCTGCTGCAGGTGCGCCCCGGCCAGCGCATGGGGCCGGGCGGCGGCACCGGTGCACCGGCCTTCAAGGACACCGATGCCGACATGATCGCGCAGCAGATCGGCGGCATCCTGGCCGTGGCGCCCGAGGCGCGCGCCGCCGCCACCGCCGTGGTGGGCGGGCGCAACTGGACGACGAGCGTGATCGGCAGCACCAACGCCTGGCTGGAGACCGGTAACTGGACGGTGCGCACGGGCCGCGTGTTTACCGACGCCGAATTGCGCGCCGGTGCCGCCGTGTGCCTGATCGGCGAAACCGTGCGGCGCGAGCTGTTTGGCACGGCCGATGCCGTGGGCGGCCAGCTGCGCGTGAAGGCGTTTTCGTGCGAGGTGGTGGGCGTGCTGGCGTCCAAAGGACAGGGTGCGTTTGGCAACGACCAGGACGACACCGTGCTGGTGCCGCTGCGCACGCTGCAGCGCCGCGTCACCGGCAACACGCGGGTGAACACGCTGCTGGTGTCGATGAAAGACGGCAGCGACCCCGAGCGGGTGAAGGCCAGCCTCACGCAATTGCTGCGCGAACTGCGCAAGCTGTCGGACTCGGACGAAGACAACTTTAACGTGCTGGACACCAAGCAGCTGGCCGACACGCTCTCGGGCACCACCAAGGTGCTGACCACGCTGCTGGGCGCGGTGGCCGCCGTGAGCCTGCTGGTGGGCGGCATCGGCATCATGAACATCATGCTGGTCAGCGTGACCGAGCGCACGCGCGAGATTGGCCTGCGCCTGGCCATTGGCGCGCTGGAGCGCGAGGTCCTGCTGCAGTTCCTGATCGAAGCGGTGGTGCTGGCAGCTTTGGGCGGGCTCATCGGCATCGTGCTGGCCACAGGCGCGTCGCTCGCGCTGTCGGGACTGATGGGCGTGCCCTACCTGTTCAACCCCGGCGTGAACCTGCTGTCGTTTTTGTTCTCGGCCGGCATTGGTGTGGTGTTTGGCTACTTCCCGGCGCGGCGTGCGGCGCGCATGGACCCCATCGATGCGCTGCGGCATGAGTGAGGGCTTGCAGAGGGTTCTGAGCGGAGGTGCAAGAAAAGAAGGAATGAAGCGCTAGTGCATCATGCCTTGATTGCTATTGAAAAAATAGCGATGGCCGTCATGCGCCATCGCTTGGGAAGCGGCCCGCTTCAGTGAATGGTCAGCGTGGTGGCCTTGCTCACGGGCTCCAGACGGACCAGCGTCAGGGTCAGCACGCCGTTTTCCAGCTTGGCGGTGCTGGCGCTGGCATCGATCTCGGTGGGCAGCTCCCAAGCACGCTGCACCTTGCGCGGTGCGCCTTCCACGCTTTGCACCTGCACCACCTGGCCTTCAATGCTGATCGAGAGCTGTTCGCGCGCCAGGCCGGGCACGTCCAGCTGCAGGGTGGTGGCTTTTTCGTCCTGCGTCACGGTGCAGCCGGCGGCGGGTGCTGCCGCTGCGGATGCAGGCTGTGCCAGCGCTCCCATCAGAAAACGTTGCAGCGCCAGGTCGGCGGAACGGGGGGCTTGGGCATAAGCGGCGCGGCGGATCACGGGGGCGAAGATCATGGGTAACTCCTATACACTGCGCGGCTCTCGACGTGGTCGCCGCATGGCAGAGAGTTGTGTGCGGCCACGCCGCATTTCAAGGGAAAAATGCCATGAATAAATTGCAATCCGTGGGCTTGAAATCAGGCGCTGCGGCATTACGTCACACCGTTTGGGCAGCCGCAGTGGCCCTCGCAGGTGCCGTGGCGTTGGCGCCTGCCGCGCAGGCGCAGGCACCGGCGCCCGCCGCCGTGGCCCAGTCCAAGCCGGTCAAGCTGGCACTCATCGAAAGCCTCTCGGGCCCGTTCGCCAACACCGGCGAGGCCGTGTACCGCAACATCTACTGGGCCATGGAGCGTGTGAACGCGCGCGGCGGCGTGCAGCTGCCAGCCAGCAGCGGCGGCCCCCGCCCTCTGGTGCTGGAGCGCTACGACAGCAAGGGCCAGAACGAAGAGGCCCTGTCTGCCCTGCGCGCCGCGATTGACGATGGCGCGCAGGTCATCCTGCAGGGCAATTCGTCGTCCACGGCCGCCGTGCTGATCGAGGCCATCAACAAGCACAACGAGCGCGAGCCGAACAAGCGCGTGCTGTTCCTCAACTACTCGGCGGTGGACCCCATCCTTACCAACGAAAAGTGTAGCTTCTGGCACTTCCGCTTTGATGCCCATGCCGACATGCGCATGGCCGCGCTGATGGAGGTGATGCGCGAGGACAAGGCCTTGAAGAGCGTGTACCTCATCGGCCAGGACTACAGCTTTGGCCAGGCCGTGCTGCGCGAGGCGAAGAAGCAGCTGGCCGCCCAGCGCCCCGATGTGGCGGTGGTGGGCGAAGAGCTGCACCCCATCGGCCGCGTGAAGGACTTTGCACCCTACGCCGTCAAGATCAAGAGCAGCGGCGCACAGGCCGTGGTCACCGGCAACTGGGGCAACGACTTGACGCTGCTGGTCAAGGCCGCGCGGGATGTGGGCTACGAGGGCAGCTTCTACACCTTCTACGGCAACGCGCTGGGTGCGCCCGCCGCCATTGGCGATGCCGGCATCGGCAAGGTGGTGGCCGTGGCCGACTGGCTGCCCAACGTGCCGGGCGCGCAGAGCGAGGCGTTCTACCAGTCCTTCCGCACACGCTTTCCCAAGCCGCAGGACGACTATGTGCACATGCGCATGCAGCTGATGATTGAGGCACTCGCGCAGTCCATCGAGCGTGCGGGCAGCACCGATGTGGTGGCCGTTGCGCGCCAGATGGAGTCGGCCAACGTGCAGCTGGCCGGCCAGGGCGGCACCATGCGCGCGGCCGACCACCAGTTCCAGCAGGCGCTGGCGGTGGGCGTGATGGACAAGAAAGGCGCGCCCGGCGTGAAGTTCGACGTGGAAGGCTCGGGCTACGGCTTCCGCGTGGTGCGGCAGATTGCAGCGGCGAAGGCGCAGCAGCCGCACAGCTGCCAAATGCAGCGTTATTGATGCAGCGCTACTGATGCGTGGGTCCGCCCCGGGCGGCCGGGGCGACCGGGGTGATCGCGCTCAGCGCCGAATGCGGTGGCCGGTCTTGAACACCCACCACACCACGGTGAGACACAGGGCCATGAACACCAGCGTCATGCTGGTGCTTACCGCAATGTGCACGTCGGCGTGGCCGTAGAACGCCCACCGCAGCCCGCTGATGAGATAGACCACCGGGTTGAACAACGAGACGTTCTGCCAGAACGGTGGCAGCATGCTGATGCTGTAAAACGCCCCGCCCAGAAAGGTGAGCGGCGTGATCACCAGCAGCGGGATCACCTGCAGCTTCTGAAAGCTGTCGGCCCACAGGCCGATCAGGAAGCCGAACAGGCAGAACGTGACGGCCGTGAGCACCAGAAAGCCCACCATCCACACCGGGTGCGCCACCTCGTACGGAACGAACACCCGGGCGGTGGACAGGATGAGCACCGACACCAGCAGCGACTTGCTGGCCGCCGCGCCCACGTAGCCCAGCAGCACCTCCACCCAGTTGACGGGTGCGCTCAGCAGCTCGTAGATGGTGCCCGACCACTTGGGCATGTAGATGCCGAAGGCCGAGTTGGAAATGCTCTCGGAGAGCAGTGACAGCATGAGCAGGCCGGGGATGATGTAGGCGCCATAGCTCACCCCGCCGATGTCACCCATGCGCGAGCCGATGGCGGAGCCGAAGACGATGAAGTACAGCGCGGTAGTCAGCACGGGTGCAATGAGGCTCTGCATCCAGGTGCGGAAGGCACGGTTCATTTCAAAGCGGTAGATGGCGCGCACGCCATGCAGGTTCACACCGGTCATGCTGGGATCGCTTTCTGGGCCGAGGGGGTGGGGGCCTGGTCCTGGTGCACCAGGCTCACGAAGATGTCTTCGAGCGAGCTTTCACTGGAATGCAGGTCCTTGAAGTCGATGCCGTGCTCGGCCAGGGCGCGCAACAGGGCGGCGATGCCGGTGTCCTCGCGCTGCGTGTCGAAGGTGTAGGTCAGCACGGTGCCGCCCTGGCTCAGCGCCAGCGGCCAGCGGGCGAGCGTTGCGGGCACCTGCTCCATGGGCTGCTGCAGGGTGATGGCAAGTTCCTTCTTGCCCAGCTTGCGCATCAGCACGGCCTTGTCTTCCACCACGATCAACTCGCCCTTGCGGATCACACCGATGCGGTCGGCCATGTCCTCGGCTTCTTCCAGGTAGTGGGTGGTCAGGATGATGGTGGTGCCCGCGTCGCGCAGCGCCCGCACCAGGCGCCACATGTCGTGGCGAAGCTCCACATCCACGCCCGCGCTGGGCTCGTCGAGGAACAGAATCTTGGGTTCGTGCGACAGCGCCTTGGCGATCAGTACGCGGCGTTTCATGCCGCCCGACAGCGCGAGGATCTTGTTATCCTTCTTGTCCCACAGCGACAGGTCCTTGAGGATCTTCTCGATGTAAGCGGGATTGGGAGCCTTGCCAAACAGGCCCCGGCTGAAGTTCACCGTGGCCCATACGGTCTCGAATGAGTCGGTGTGCAGCTCCTGGGGCACTAGGCCAATCGCCGCACGGGCTGCGCGGTAGTCGCGCACCGTGTCGTGCCCATCTGCCGTAACGGTGCCCGCCGTGGCATTGCTCATGCCGCAAATCACACTGATCAGCGTGGTCTTGCCCGCCCCGTTGGGCCCCAGCAGGGCAAAGATCTCGCCGCGCCGGATGTCCAGGTCGATGTTCTTGAGTGCCTGAAAGCCGCCGGCGTAGGTTTTGCTCAGGCCGCGTACGCGGACGATGGCGTCCGTGTCGGGTGCTGGAGAAGGTGATGCAGGCATGGGGAGGGTTCTCTTGGAAGGCCAGGGCGCGCCGCCTTGGCCGGGCCGCTGCACAAGCGGTCGAAGCCAGGCATTGTGGACTGACTTGCGCAAGCGTGCAGGGCAGGGGCTCCGTGCCCGCAGAAACCTCCGGGTTCAGCCGGTGGGTAAGTGGTTCGCAGCGCAGGGGTTCGCCATCAGCGCGCTGCCGCCACCTCGCGGCCCAGCTCGATCACCGCCATGGCGTAGTAGCTGGACCAGTTGTAGCGCGTGATGGCGTAGAAGTTCTCGGTGCCCGCCACGTAGCTGGGTGCATCGTTGCCGTTTTGCAGTTCCACCAGAGCGAGCGGGCCCGTGTGCTGCGCACCCTGGGCATCGAGTACGGCGCCCTTGGCCAACATGCCGGCGGCACTGAAGGTGGGCAGGATGTCGGGGGCGAGCAGGTCGTCCAGCTGCAGGCGCGCGTTGTCGAACTGCACCCCAAAGTGCGTGGGCATGCCGGGCGTCCAGCCGTGGCCGCGGAAGTAGTTGGCCACCGAGCCGATGGCATCGGCCGGGCTCTTGAACAGGTCTACGCGGCCGTCGCCATCAAAGTCCACCGCGTAGCGCACCCAGCTGGAGGGCATGAACTGGCCCAGACCCATGGCGCCCGCGTAGCTGCCGCGCGGCTCGAAGGGGTCGGTGTTGCTGCGGTTGGTGAGGCTCAGGAACTGCTCCAGCTCGCGGCGGAAGAACTCGGTGCGCTCCTTGGCGCGCGGGTGGGCCGAGGGGAAGTCGAACGCCAGCGTGGCCAGTGCGTCCATCACGCGGAAGGTGCCCATCTGCTGGCCGTAGATCGTCTCCACCCCGATGATGCCCACGATGATCTCGGCCGGCACGCCAAACTCGCGCTCGGCACGCTCCAGCGTGGCCTGGTTCTCCTGCCAGAAGCGCACGCCTGCACGGATGCGTATGGGGTCGATGAAACGGCTGCGGTACACGCGCCAGTTCTTGGCCGTGCCCTTGGCGGGCGGCAGCATGAGCTTGGGCACCTGGGGCAGGAAATGCGCCTGCCCAATGGCCTGGCGCACCCATTCACGGTCCAGGTCGCGGCGCGTGGCCAGGTCGTCGGCAAACTCCATGGCCTCAGGGCGCGATGCATAGAGCACCGTGGCCTTGGCACTGGCCCGCCCCTGGTGGGCCTGGCCGGCTTTGGCATGCGCCTTCTGGGCTGCTGATTTGGGTTGATTTTCGGGCTTTGCGCTAGCGGGTAATGCCCAGGCAGCTATCAAAAAAATAGCTGCTGCGGTCCATGGTGCTGTCTTCTTCATGTCAGTCGTTGTAGCTTTGTAGAGCCCGGTGCTTTGAAACTGGCGCACCCTGTGACCAGGGATGCCGAGCCAGGGCTGCCCCGCAGCGAGGGCATCGTCCCCCTTCCCGCGCACAGCGCGAGAGAAAGGGGAAACGGCGCAGCCGCTCAGGGGGATGATTCACTGCTTCGGCCAGGCGATGCTGCGGAACTCCCGACGCAAGTCGCCCAGCGCGGCCTCCGGATGGGGGGCGTAGCGCACGCGCTCCAGCCGCAGCAGCCAGTCGGCCACCGCCGCAGCGGGTGCGCCGAATTGTGCCTGCACCCGCTCGGCCATGGCCCGGGGCGGCAAGGTGTCGGGCAATGCCATGCCTGCGCGGGCCAGACGCTGGCGCGCGCGTGCCAGCAGACGCAGCCACGGGTCGTGCTGGCTGCGCTCCCACAGGCTCCATCCCATGCCCCCAAGGGCCGCCACGATGATCAGGATGCCCAGCACCATGGTCAGGTCCTGCCAGCTGGGCGACTCAAAGCCCAGCGACTTGAGCAGGTCCAGCTGGCGGCTCTGGGTGTAGTTGAGCACCCACTGGTTCCAGCTGTTGTTGACGGCCTCCCACACGGCGCGCAGGTTCTGCGCCAGGCCCGGGCTGATGACCGTGCCCATGGCGGTGGCAAAGGCCCCCTGGGGGGCGCGCAGCCGCTGGAAGGCCCCGGTGCGGCCTGGCGACACGGCGCCGGTGGGGTCCACTCGCACCCAGCCCCGGCCGGATAGCCAGACTTCGGCCCAGGCATGGGCGTCGCTCTGGCGCACGGTCCATAGACCGTCCACGGGGTTGCGGTCGCCGCCCTGGTAGCCGGTGACGACGCGGGCCGGGATGTCGAGCGCACGCATCAGCACCACAAAGGCCGATGCGATGTGCTCGCAAAAACCTCTCTTGCGGTCAAACCAGAACTCGTCGGCCGTGTGCTGGCCGTACACGCCGGGCTCCAGCGTGTAGACATATCCGCCCGTGCGCAGGCGGGTCAGGGCGGCATTGACCAGCGCCTCGGTGTTGTCCTGCGCCGGGTTGGGGTTGAGTGCGGGGTCGTTGCGCATTTGCTGGGCCAGCGCCAGCGTGCGGGGGTTGAAGCCGGTGGGCAGCTCGGTGTAGGTACGCAGGGCGGCGTTGGGGGTGCTGGGGCCATGGGCAAACTGCGTGTAGCTTTCGGCCTTGTAGCGCACCACATCCGTCACGGCACGGGTGGTCAGCCACTGCAGGTCCTGCGTCATGAAGGTGTCTATGCCTGCGACGGCGGGTTTGTCCACCGCAGCATCCAGCATCAGCAGCCAGGGGCGCTGGTGAGGCTCCAGCGTGACCTCGTAGCGCACGGGCTGGCCTTGCACGCGCAGATTGGCGACAGTGTTGGCGCGTGCCTGCGAATAATCGCCCGGGCGGGGCGACACCGGGTGCCATTCGACACCGTCGAAGGTGCCGAACACCGGGCCACGGAAGTACAGGTCGCTCTGGGGTGGCGCGGCGCCGTCTGGGGTGTCAAACCGCACGCGCATGGCCACCGTGTCGTCCAGCGCCAGCTCGGCAATGTTGCCGACCTTCATCACGCCCGACAGGCCGCTGCGCCCGCTCATGGTGTCGCTGGGCATGCCCCACAGGGGCGCCATGCGCGGGAACAGCATGAACAGCGCCGCCATGATGGGCGCGCCCAGCAGTGCCATGGTGCCTGCGGTGCGCAGTGCCTGCGACAGCGGAGGGCGCCCCACGGGCATATGGGCGTTGACCAGCGCCGTGAGCAGCCCCAGCAGCGCCACCAGCATGGCAGCGGCCGTGAACAGCGACTGCGAGAAGAAGAAGTTGCTGAGCATCGTGAAGAAGCCCAGGAAGAACACCACCAGCGCATCGCGCCGTGCGCGCAACTCCAGCATCTTGAGCGCCAGCAGCATCACGATCAGCGTCACCCCGGCATCACGGCCCAGGATGGTGCGGTGGGTGTACAGGGTGCCCGCCACCGCGATCACCAGCGGAACGGCCAGCACCCAGCGCGTTGGCAGTGGGCGACCCTTGAAGGCCAGCCAGCCGCGCCACAGCATCAGCCCGGCCGCCAGCAGGCTTGCCCATGCGGGCAACACGTTGACCTGCGGGGCGATGACCCACGCAATCACGACGAGCAAGAACAGCGTGTCGCGCGCGTCGCGCGGCAGTGCGTGGAGCGTTTGGCGCAGGCTCATGGCTGCGCGGCGGGGTGGAGGGCGATAGATTTCATTTTGCTATTTATTTGATAGCTTCTGAGGCAATATGAAAGAGCGCTTGGGGCCGATATGGACTGAAATAAGCGGCAGCGGTTCAGCACAGGGCCAAGGCCTCCAGGCAGCGCCTACAGTGGGCTGCCCCGGTGTCGGGCGCGATCTCGGTGCCGGGCAGGCGCAGGCCATAGTCCAGGCCCAGGCGGTCGGCCTGCAGCACCCAGGCCGTCAGGCGTGACACGCGCGCCTCGTGGTTGGGCAGCGCGGCGTGGGCCAGATCCAGCCACAGCTCATGCCGCTGCGCCTGCTGCGCATCGCGGCTCACCAGGTCGTCGGTGCCGGTGGCCAGCGACTTGGCGGCCTTCTTCCAGACCACCAGTTTGAGCGGGTCGCCCCGCCGGTAGGCCCGCACCCCGTCGAATTCGCCAATGCCCTGCGACGGTGCATTGCCCGTGCCCCCGGCGCGGGGCTCGCCCGGCGGCAAGGGCTGTGGCGGCACCTCGGGCGCGGGGTACACCAGCACCTCGGCAGCGGGGCGCCAGTAGGTCCACACGCGGAAGGTGCCCAGCGGAAACCGCGTCTCGGCCGTCAGCGTGGGCACGCGGTGCAGCCCCCGGCGACCCGGCTGGAAGGCGACCTGCACGCTGGCCTGGCCCTGGGCAGGCACGTCGGTCCAAGCCCAGTGGTGTTCGGCCTTGCCGGTGCCGTGCACCGCCAGGGCAATGCCATAGCGCGGCGACTTGCGATCACTGGACAGCTGGATCTCGAACGCCGTGCTGGTGCCCAGAAAATGCGGCTCGGGCGCCTTCAGGTGCAGCGTCAGCCCGCGCAGGTTGGCGTGGCAGATGTGCATGCCCACCACCGCGCTGCCTGCCAGCAAAAAGGTCAGCAGGTAGCCCAGATTGAGCTGGTAGTTGATGGAGGCCACCAGCAGCACCACGAGCGTGAGCGCCAGCATCCAGCCCGAGCTGGTGGGCAGGATATAGACATTGCGCTGGGTGAGCTGCAGCGTGTCGGACAGCGGCAGGCGTGCCTGCCACCAGCGCTGAAAGCGCCTGCGAAGGCGTGCCACGGGGCTGAGCCGCGCGGCCAGGCCGCGCCAGCCCGTAGGCGTGGTGAGGGAAGGGTGGGCGGCGGATTCCATCGGTCAGGGCAGCGGCACGGCATCGACCATGGCGCGCACCTGCTCGACCGCGCCGCGCCCGGCGTCGCCCACAGGCACCAGGCGGTGGGCAATGGTCTGAGGCAGCACGGCCTGCACGTCGTCCGGCGCCACATAGTCGCGCCCGCTGATGAGCGCCTGGGCCTTGGCGGCACGCAGCAGGGCAATGCCCGCGCGGGGCGACAGGCCCTGCAAGAACCAGCGGCCCGAGCGGGTGGCGGCGATCAGGTCCTGCACATAGTTGAGCAGCGGATCGGCGGTGTGCACGGCCTGCACCTGGCGCTGCAGCTCGGTCAGCTCCTCGGCCGACAGCAAAGGCAGCAGGCTGCTCACCATGTCGCGGCGGTCGTCGCCCGACAGCAGCAGGCGCTCGGCGGCGCGGTCGGGGTAGCCGATGGAGATGCGCATCAAGAAGCGGTCAAGTTGCGACTCGGGCAGTGCAAAGGTGCCCAATTGGTCGTGCGGGTTCTGGGTGGCGATCACGAAGAACGGGTGGGGCAGGGCGCGGGTTTCGCCCTCGACCGAGACCTGCTTTTCTTCCATGGCTTCGAGCAGGGCGCTCTGCGTTTTGGGGCTGGCGCGGTTGATCTCGTCGGCCAGCAGCACCTGGGCAAACACCGGGCCGGGGTGGAACACAAAGGCTTCTTTGCCCCGTTCGTACACCGACACGCCGGTCAGGTCGCTGGGCATCAGGTCGGCAGTGAACTGGACGCGCGAGAACTGCAGCCCGAAGGTGTGGGACAGCGCGTGCGCCAGTGTGGTCTTGCCCACGCCAGGCACGTCTTCGATGAGCAGGTGCCCCCCCGCCAGCAGGCAGGCCACGCAGTCCTGAACCTGGGCCTTTTTGCCCACGATCACCGTGTTAAGCTGATCCAGGAGCGATTTGATCTTGTGCTGTGCATTCATGGCACGACGTTATCCGAAAAACGGCAAAAAATGCGAGACGCGGGGACAAGACTGTGAGCAAGACGGGCTATTTCACCCACCGGGATTGTTGGAAGCACGAGATGGGCCCGGGCCACCCCGAATGCCCCGAGCGGCTGGATGCGATTGAAGACCGTTTGCTGGTCACTGGCGTAGGGGATGCGCTGGAGCGCTACGAGGCGCCCGAAGCCTCACTGGCAGACATCGAACTGGCCCATGGCCGCATGCACATTGCGGCGCTGCGCGGCCTGTCCGACCGGCTGAATGAAGAGCTGATGGCCGGCGGCCCGAGCTACGCGCAGATCGACACCGACACCTCCATCAACGCCCACACCTGGAAGGCGTCCTTGCGCGCCGCCGGGGCCGCGCTGGCCGCCACCGATGCGGTCATGGCGGGCGAGGTCGAAAACGCGTTCTGTTCCGTGCGCCCCCCAGGGCACCATGCCTGCCGCGACAAGGCGATGGGCTTTTGCTTTTTCAACAACGTGGCGGTGGCGGTGAAATATGCGCTGCAGCGCTACAACCTGCAGCGCGTGGCGGTGGTGGACTTTGACGTGCACCATGGCAACGGCACCGAAGACATCCTGGCCAATGACCCGCGCGCGCTGATGGTCAGCATCTTCCAGCACCCGTTCTACCCCTACAGCGGCGACCACGACCCGGCCCCCAACATGGTCAACGTGCCGGTGCCCGCGTACACGCGCGGCATGGACATCCGCGAGATCATCGAGATGATGTGGATGCCCCGGCTGGAGGCCTTCAAGCCCGAGATGATTTTTGTGAGTGCCGGTTTTGACGGCCACCGCGAGGACGACATGGGCCAGCTGGGCCTGACCGAGCAGGACTACACCTGGATCACCCAGCGCGTGAAGGATGTGGCCCGGCGCTACTCCAAGGGGCGCATCGTGTCTTGCCTGGAGGGTGGTTACGTGATGGGGCCGCTGGCGCGCAGCGTCGAGGCGCATCTGCGGGTCCTTGCGGACTTGTAAGCCTCCTCAGCCGGGGCCCACTGGCGCTTTGGCAAGGTCGCCTGCGTGGTGACAATGGCCTGGAAACGAGCCAGCCCCGGCGGTGCCGGTCGTGCAAAACACTGGAGAAGAATGATGACGAATTCCCATGAGCTGCTGCAAATTGCCCGCGACACACGCGGCGTGGTCACCCTGACCCTGAACGACCCCACCCGCTTCAACGCGCTGGGCAGCGAGATGCTCACGGCGCTGCAGCAGGCGCTGGACGACGCGGGCCGCGACGAATCGGTGCGTGTGGTGGTGCTGGCGGCAGCCGGCAAGGCGTTTTGCGCGGGCCACAACCTCAAGGACATGGCGGCCCACCCAGAGCTGGCGTACTACCAGAAGCTGTTTGCGCAGTGCAGCCGGATGATGCTGACGATCCACAAGCTCAGCGTGCCCGTCATCGCACGGGTGCAGGGCATGGCGACGGCTGCGGGGTGCCAGCTGGTGGCGCAGTGTGACCTGGCCGTGGCAGCTGACACGGCCAGCTTTGCCACCAGCGGCATTCACTACGGCCTGTTTTGTGCCACGCCGAGCGTGCCGCTGGTGCGCAACGTGCCCGCCAAGCGGGCGATGGAAATGCTGCTCACCGGTGATTTCATCGATGCGCCCACGGCGCTGGCGCAAGGGCTGGTGAACCGCGTGGTGCCCGCCGACGCGCTGGATGCCGAGGTCGAGCAACTGGTGCAATCCATCCTTCAAAAGCCGCGCGTGGCTGTGGCCATGGGCAAGGCGCTGGTGTACCAGCAGCGCGAGCTGGGTATCGATGCCGCCTACCAGCTGGCGGGCCAGACCATGGCCACCAACATGATGGACGGGGCCGCCCAGGAGGGCGCCCGTGCGTTTGCCGAGAAGCGCCAGCCCGCCTGGAAGCGTTGAGGCACGGCACGATGGACAAGCCGATGCTCGACGACGTGGGCCTATGGGTGCAGGCCTTTCTCAGCCCCATGGTGCTGGTGGAGCTGGCCGTCCTGGCCGTCTGCGTGGGCCTGGCCTGGGGGCTGGTGGCGCTGCTGCAGCGCGGCCTGCGCCAAGGCGATCCGCGCTCCATCCTGTTTGGGGTGCGGATTGTGGACGGCGCGCTGTTCCCGCTGGTGCTGCTGAGTCTGGCCTACATCGCGCGCACCCTGCTGCACCACTGGGTGGCGCTGGCGGCTTTCAAGATTGCGATCCCCGTGCTGGTAGCGCTGGTGGTCATTCGCATTGGCGTGAAGGTGCTGCAGGTGGCCTACCCGGATGCTGCCTGGGTGCGACCCATCGAGCGCTCCATCTCCTGGATGGCGTGGCTGGGCATGGTGCTGTGGGTCACCGGGCTGTTGCCGCTGGTGCTGGACGAGCTGGACCAGATCCACTGGAAGGTGGGCGGGGCGACGCTGTCGGTGCGCACCATCATCGAAGGGGCGGTCACCGCTGCAGCGGTGCTGCTGATCGCCTTGTGGATCTCGGCGGCCATCGAATCGCGCCTGCTGCGCTCGGCCACGGGCGCCGAGCTGTCGCTGCGCAAGGCCGTGAGCAATGCTGTGCGGGCGCTGCTGGTGTTTGTGGGCTTGCTGGTGGCCTTGTCGTCGGTGGGCATCGACCTGACTGCGCTGTCGGTGTTGGGTGGTGCGGTCGGCGTGGGCATTGGCTTTGGCCTGCAGAAGCTCGCGGCCAACTATGTCAGCGGTTTTGTGATCCTGGCTGAGCGCAGCATGCGCATTGGCGACAACGTCAAGCTCGACAACTTCGAGGGGCGCATCACGCAGATCAACGCCCGCTACACCGTCATCCGCTCATCGTCCGGCCGGGAGTCCATCGTGCCCAACGAGATGCTCATTACCCAGCGGGTAGAGAACCTGTCGCTCAGCGACCCCCGGGTGTGGATGTCCACGGTGGTCAGCGTGGCCTACGAGAGCGATGTGGACCAGGTGGCCCAGTTGCTCACCAATGCCGCCCTGGTCAGCCCGCGTGTGCTGCGCGATCCGGCCCCCAGCGCCGCGCTGTCGGCCTTCGGGGCCGATGGACTGGAGTTCACGGTGGGGTTCTGGATTGCGGACCCTGAAAACGGGTCGTTGGGACTGCGTTCGGACATCAACCGGGCCATCCTGAGTGCGCTGCGGGCCCACCAGATCGAAATCCCTTACCCGCAGCGGGTCATGCATGTCCAGGTCGATGGCGCAGTCCCGGCAGCAATGTCGCCTGGCGGGGCGCCCGCGTCAGCACCGGCTTCGGCGGGCTGAGCCGGGACATGCCGAGGTCCCGGTGGGTGGCCGGTAGCGCAGGCGACAGCCCACTCTAGACACTGGCCTTGTGCACTCGCCTATAATTCACAAAAAGCACGATCGTTCTTTTTTGTGATTGTGCAGTCTGTGTGGTGGCTCCGTAGCGCTTTCGCTGCAGTGCGACATAGAATGTTCTAGTTTACGTAAACGTCAATTCAACCAACTCTCTAGGAGCCGCAGCAATGAAGGTCTTGGTCCCTGTCAAGCGCGTGGTGGACTACAACGTGAAGGTCCGCGTGAAGTCGGACAACACGGGTGTGGACATCGCCAACGTGAAGATGAGCATGAACCCCTTTGACGAAATCGCCGTTGAAGAGGCCGTGCGCCTGAAAGAAAAAGGCCTGGTGACCGAAGTCATCGCAGTCTCCTGCGGCGTAGCCCAATGCCAGGAAACCCTGCGCACCGCCATGGCCATTGGCGCCGACCGCGCCATCCTGGTGGAAACCGACGTCGAACTGCAGCCCCTGGCCGTGGCCAAGCTCCTCAAAGCCCTGGTCGACAAAGAACAACCTTCTCTCATCATCCTGGGCAAACAAGCCATCGACGACGACGCCAACCAGACCGGCCAGATGCTGGCGGCCCTGGCCGACCTGCCCCAGGCCACCTTCGCCAGCAAGGTGGAACTGGCTGCCGACAAAGTCAGCGTGACCCGCGAAGTCGACGGCGGCCTGGAAACCCTGGCCCTGACACTGCCCGCCGTCATCACCACCGACCTGCGCCTGAACGAGCCCCGCTACGTCACCTTGCCCAACATCATGAAGGCCAAGAAAAAGCAGCTCGATACCGTCAAGCCCGAAGACCTCGGCGTGGACGTTGCTCCGCGCCTGAAGACCCTGAAGGTGACCGAACCCGCCAAGCGCGGCGCAGGCATCAAGGTGGCCGACGTGGCCGCACTGGTCGAAAAACTCAAGAACGAAGCGAAGGTGATCTAAATGTCGGTACTCGTTATTGCTGAACACGACAACGCGTCCATCAAGGGCGCCACGCTGAACACCGTGACTGCAGCTGCAGCTTGCGGCGGCGACGTGCACGTCCTGGTGGCCGGCCACAACGCCGGAGCAGCCGCACAAGCTGCCGCCAGCATCGCCGGTGTCGCCAAGGTCATCCACGCCGACGCAGCCGGGCTGGAACACGGCCTCGCAGAAAACGTGGCCGCACAAGTCCTGTCCATCGCCTCCAACTACAGCCACATCCTGTTCCCCGCGACTGCCAGCGGCAAGAACGTGGCCCCCCGCGTGGCTGCCAAGCTCGATGTCGCCCAGATCAGCGACATCACCAAGGTGGTGAGCCAAGACACCTTCGAGCGCCCCATCTACGCAGGTAACGCCATTGCCACCGTGCAAAGCAGCGACAGCGTGAAGATCATCACCGTGCGCACCACCGGCTTTGACGCCGCAGCCGCCACTGGTGGCAGCGCACCAGTAGAAACCGCCGCTGCAACGGCCGACGCCGGCAAGAGCAGCTTTGTGGGCAGCGAAATCGCCAAGAGCGACCGCCCCGAGCTGACAGCCGCCAAGATCATCGTCTCCGGTGGTCGGGCCCTGGGCAGCAAGGAAAAGTTCGACGAAGTCATGACGCCCCTGGCCGACAAGCTGGGCGCGGCTCTGGGTGCCAGCCGTGCGGCGGTGGACGCAGGCTACGCCCCCAACGACTGGCAAGTGGGCCAGACGGGCAAGATCGTGGCGCCGCAGCTGTATGTGGCGGCCGGTATCTCGGGTGCGATCCAGCACTTGGCGGGCATGAAGGATTCGAAGGTGATCGTGGCGATCAACAAGGACCCTGAGGCGCCGATCTTCAGCGTGGCCGACTATGGGCTGGAAGCGGATCTGTTCACGGCTGTGCCTGAACTGGTCAAGGCCCTGTAAGAACGCCCCTGTGCACACAAAGGCATCGCTCGCGATGCCTTTTTTTTGACGAATTTTTGCTTTCCCGGAGACACCCATGAGCTACACCGCCCCCGTCAAAGACATGCTGTTCGCCATCGAGCACCTGGCCAACATTGAACAGATCGCGCAGATTCCCGGTTTTGAAGACGCCGGACTCGACACGGCCTCTGCCGTGCTGGAAGAGTGCGCCAAGTTCAATGAGGGGGTGCTGTCGCCGCTCAACTGGGAAGGCGACAAGAACCCGTCGAGCTGGAAAGACGGCGTGGTCACGACCACCCCAGGCTTCAAGGAAGCCTTCCGCCAGTACGCCGACGGCGGCTGGCAAGGCCTGCAGCACCCTGCCGACTTCGGCGGCCAGGGCCTGCCCAAGACGATTGGCGCCGCCTGCATCGAGATGACCAACAGCGCCAACATGAGCTTCGCGCTGTGCCCGCTGCTGACCGATGGCGCCATCGAGGCCCTACTGACAGCAGGCAGCGATGAGCTCAAGGCCACCTATCTGGAGAAACTGGTGACCGGCCAATGGACCGGCACCATGAACCTGACCGAACCCCAGGCGGGCTCGGACCTGGCCCTGGTGCGCACCCGCGCCGAGCCGCAGCCCGATGGCACCTACAAAATCTTCGGCACCAAGATCTTCATCACCTACGGTGAGCACGACATGGCCGAAAACATCGTGCACCTGGTGCTGGCCCGCGTGCAAGGCGCGCCCGAGGGCGTGAAGGGCATCAGCTTGTTCGTAGTGCCCAAGTTCATGGTCAACAAGGATGGCACGCTGGGTGCACGCAACGACGCGCACTGCGTGAGCATCGAGCACAAGCTGGGTATCAAGGCATCGCCCACGGCCGTGCTGCAGTTTGGCGACCACGGCGGTGCCGTGGGCTACCTGGTGGGCGAAGAAAACCGTGGCCTCGAATACATGTTCATCATGATGAACGCGGCCCGCTACGCCGTGGGCATGCAGGGCATTGCGATCTCCGAGCGCGCCTACCAAAAGGCCGTGCAGTACGCCAAAGACCGTGTGCAAAGCCGCCCCGTGGACGGCAGCATTGCCGCCAGCGCGCCCATCATCCACCACCCCGATGTGAAGCGCATGCTGATGACGATGCGCGCCACCGTCGAGGGTTGCCGCGCCATGGCCACCGTGGCGGCAGCGGCGTTTGACGCCGCGCACCACCACCCCGATGCCGACACGCGTAAGCAGAACCAGGCGTTCTATGAATTCATGGTGCCGCTGGTCAAGGGCTACAGCACCGAGACCAGCCTGGAGGTGACCAGCCTGGGCGTGCAGGTGCACGGCGGCATGGGTTTCATTGAAGAAACTGGCGCGGCCCAGTACTACCGCGACGCCAAGATCCTGACCATCTACGAAGGCACTACCGCCATTCAGGCCAACGACCTCGTGGGCCGCAAGACAGCCCGCGATGGCGGCCAGGTGGCCAAGGGCATTGCTGCGCAGATCGAGAAGACCGAGGCCGATCTGCTGGCCAGCGGCACCCCTGCCGCGCTGGCCGTGGCCAAACGCCTCACGGCGGCGCGCAAGGCGCTGCTCGACGTGATCGACTTCGTGGCCGGTGGCACCAAGGCCCAGCCCAACGCCGTGTTTGCAGGTAGCGTGCCTTACCTGATGCTGGCAGGCAATGTGGTGGCAGGCTGGCAGCTGGCTCGCAGCCTGCTGGTGGCGCAAGACCTGTTGCAAAAGGGACAGGACGAAGCCTTCATGCGCGCAAAAATCACCACGGCCCAGTTCTACGCCGACCACATCCTGGTGAAGGCCCCGGGCCTGCGCGACAGCATTGTGGAAGGCGCAGCCAGCGTGACCGAGCTGGCGCTGGAAGCCTTCTGAAGGACTGGCGTGCTGTGAGGAGACAGGCCACCTGCAGGGCAGGGGCCTTGATATAAAAATGATAGCTACGGGCGCATGATTCACCAGCGCGTCCGGTCTATTTCATCCCTATTCTTGTTCTGGAAGTTGTAGCCATGTCCAAACTGCCTCCCGTGTTGCAAAACCTGTCGCTGCCCGTCATCGGGTCGCCGCTGTTCATCATCAGCAACCCCAAGCTCGTGATCGAGCAGTGCAAGGCCGGTGTGGTGGGCTCCATGCCTGCCCTGAACGCCCGCCCCGCAGAGCTGCTGGACGAATGGCTGGCCGAGATCACCGAAACCTTGGCGGCCTACAACAAGGCCAACCCCGACAAGCCTGCCGCGCCCTTCGCCATCAACCAGATCGTGCACAAGAGCAACGACCGCCTGGAGCACGACATGCAGGTCTGCGCCAAGTACAAGGTGCCGATCATCATCACCAGCCTGGGCGCGCGCGAAGATGTGAATCAGGCCGTGCACGCCTGGGGCGGCGTGGTGCTGCACGACATCATCAACAACAAGTTTGCGCACAAGGCCATCGAGAAGGGCGCTGACGGCCTGATCGCCGTGGCGGCCGGTGCGGGTGGCCATGCGGGCACCAAGAGCCCATTTGCGCTGATCCAGGAAATCCGCCAGTGGTTCGACGGCCCGCTGGCGCTCAGCGGCTCTATCGCCAGTGGCGGCGCGGTGCTGGCTGCACAGGCCATGGGGGCGGACTTTGGCTACATCGGCTCGGCCTTCATCGCCACGCATGAGGCACGTGCCAGCGAGGCCTACAAACAGGCCATCGTGGACGGCAACTCGGACGACATCGTCTACAGCAACTTGTTCACGGGTGTGCACGGCAACTACCTGGCACCCTCGATCCGTGCGGCAGGCATGGACCCGGACAACCTCCCCGAGTCCGACCCCAGCAAGATGAACTTTGGCGGCGACGCCAAGAAGGCCTGGAAGGACATCTGGGGCTGCGGCCAGGGCATCGGTGCCATCAACGCTGTGACCAGCACTGCCGAGCTGGTCGCGAAGCTGCGGAGCGAATACGAGGCAGCCCGCGCCCGCCTCAAGCTCTGACGCTCTGCGCTTTGCGTGGGGGGCTGGGGCTTTTTGCCTCCGGCGCCATGCAGTCATCCCCGTACTTCACCTTGACGCCCGTTTCGCCCGCCATGTGTGCGCACACATGGCGGGCGATTGTCTTTGTGAGGGGACTTCCTCCCCTGTTCGTGCGACGGTTTAACCCAGGGGGAAACCCGAGTAGGGAGCACAAGCTCTCTACAGATAATGGTGATGAAAAATAATCAATTAAGGTTGGTGCAGTGTTCGCCGGCCTTGTCACCAAGTTGCGAGGGAGATGCCCGATGTTCCGTGCTTTTGTGTGCCTGATGGCCGTATGCGCCACCACCCTGATTCATGCCCGCAATGAAGGTGTGACGGCTAATGAAATTCGGCTGGGTGCATCGGTGGTGCTGTCGGGGCCGCTGGGGCCGCAGACGGCACAGTACGGAGAGGGCTCGCGATTGCTGTTCGACGCGGTGAACGCGCAGGGCGGGGTGCATGGCCGCATGATCCGTTACACCACGCTCGACGATGCTTTCGACCCGCAAAAGGCCGTCGAGAACACGCGCCAGCTGCTGGAAAACGACAAGGTGTTCATGATCTTTCACAGCACCGGCACGGCGCAAACGGCGGCCATCCTGCCGTTGATCAAGGAGCAGCGCACCCTGTTGTTTGGCCCCGTCACGGGCGCCTCGGTGTTCCGTGAGACGTTCAATCCCTATGTGTTCCATGTGCGTGCGGGTTATGCGAACGAGGCCAGCAAGATCGTGTCGCAACTGCGCCAGCAAGGCAATGACCCGTGTAGCCGTGTTCTTTCAGGACGATGGCCTGGGCAAGACACTGGCGGGCGAGCTCAAGAAAGCGTCGGAAGAGGAGAAGCTGCCCTTCCTGGCCGAGATCAAGGTGGACCCCAAACAGCCCGACTTTGCCGCTGCCGCGCAAGCAACCGAAAAAGCCCAGCCCCAGGCGGTGATCGTGGCCACGGGCGGCACCACCTTCACCAGCTACATCAAGGCCGTGCAGGCCACGGCAGCGCGGCCTGCCTACTACGGGTTCTCGGTGGCCAGCATGGACGTGATCCAGCGCGAACTCAAGGACAAGGCGCGGGGCATCATCCTGGCGCAGATCATGCCTTCCCTGCGCAACACCACCATCCCGGCGGTGGCTCGAATATCTGAGCCTGCTGCGCGCCAAGTCGCCGGGCGCACAACCGTCGGCCTCCCAGTTCGAAGGCTTTGTCCACGCACGCTTGCTGGTGGAAGGGCTGCGTCGCACGGGGCGCAACCTGACCACCGAGTCGTTCTCCAAAACGATGGAAGACGCGGGGGAAATTGCCTTTGGCCGCTTCAACGTGAAGTATTCGCCGCGCAACCACAATGGCTCGACCTACGTCGAGCTGGCCATTGTGGATGCCGAGGGCAGCCTGCGCTATTGACGGCTGTTCGCGCCGATCAGAGGGTTGGATTTGCGGTCGGGTGACCCACGCTGTGTAGGGGCGACCCCGGCGCGACAGCAGGTTGGTGCAAAAAATCCTCTAACCGAGGACAATAGAGGGTTTTGTTGCTCCGCCCCTTGTTCCGTTCGTCTCGCTGCCTGGCAGGGTAGATAACGCGGTAGGGGTGGCTACGGATGTCTGGCGGTGTTCTGTCCGCTGGAGTTCACGAACACCCCCTATGTCCTCGTCCACATCCCGAACGCCGTTGATCGACATGATCAAGGGCATGGCTTGCGCCACCATCGTGTGGCACCACCTGGCTTTCTATGGCCCGATGTCCGACATCGCCCACCCTTTGGCGCCAGCCCTCATGGCTTGGCTGTACGACTACGGGCGCATGGCGGTGCAGGTGTTTTTGGTGCTGGGCGGGTACCTGGCTGCTGCGAGTCTTGCGCCCCAGGGCGTGGCCCGTTTTGAACACGCTGGCACCGCCATTGCCAAGCGGTTTGTGCGTCTGGTAGTGCCTTACGCCGTGGCACTGGTGCTGGCGGTGCTGGTGTCTGCCCTGGTTCGGCCTTGGATGGACCACCACTCCGTGCCCGACCAGCCCACTTTCTCGCAGCTGCTGGCGAACGCATTGCTGCTGCAGGACATTGTGGGTGCAGGCGCGTTGTCGGCCGGCGTCTGGTACGTGGCCATCGACTTCCAGCTCTTTGCCCTGACCGTGCTCATGCTCGCCGGGGTGCGTGCGCTGCCAATGCGCAAGTTACGGCACCACGCGGCGGCCCTGTCGCAAGGATTGGTGTTGCTGATGGCGGGCGCCTCATTGTGGCTGTTCAACCGCATGGCGGGGCTGGACATGTGGGCGCTGTACTTTTTTGGTGCTTACGGCCTTGGCATGCTGGCCTACTGGGCGACCCGCGTCCCCCAGGCGCAGGGGTGGATGACGATGATGGCGTTGTTGGCGGGCGTGGCACTGGCTGTGGACTTCCGCGCTCGCATTGCCGTGGCCGCGGTCACGGCGCTGTGCCTAGTGGTGGCCATGCGCTCCGATCGCGTGCGCAGTTTTGCTGGCGTGTCTCAGCTCGTCCAACTCGGTCAGATGTCGTATTCGGTCTTCCTGGTGCACTTTGCTGTGTGCTTGCTGGTCAACGCGGTGGTCAGCCACCTCTGGCCCACTTCGCCCGTGTTGAATGCATTCGGCATGCTGTTGGCCTTCACACTGTCGCTGGTCGCCGGCCGCCTCCTGTATCTGCGTGTGGAGCGCCACGTTCCATCGTGGTCCACGGCGCTGCGCTGGCAGCTGGGGCTGGTAGGGGCGGGCATGCTGGTGGTCATTACCAGCAACTGGGCGTAGCCTTTGAGTTGAAACCGCCTGGGCGAGCTGGGGGGGCGTTTTTTTTTGAGCATGGCCCGCCCTTTCGCTGAGTGCCGTGCTACCGCAACAGCTTGCGCTCCCGACGCTTGCGTTGCCTGTCCAGAAACCATGCCATGAAGGGCAGCAGCAGCATCGAGCCCGGGATCACCCAGATGAAAAGATAAGGACTGACCGAAGAGGCGGAGCGCATGACATCCCGCAGGTGGGCCCGTTCCTCTGCACTCCAAGTGTCCTGTCTGCGCTGCTGCACCAGCCAGACCACCGAGCCTTTCATCGTGGCTATCTCTCTGCGTAAACGGCTCTTTTCCCGGCTGTTGCCGGCCAAAAAGGAGCAGAACCATTCCGGAGCTCGCTCCATGCGTCGCTGAAATGCCAAGGTTGAATCCGGGTCAAATGCGTCGGCAGGAGACTGGGTTTCGTCGGGTCGTAGGATGGTCATGGAGGGTGTTATTGTGTCTGCATGGAAGAACAATGCCAAACATGCTTTTAGGCCTCGCTTCGGCAGTGCACTGGGAATGGTCCCAAAAGGGGGGTGCCCGACCTCGCTTACCGGCTGATCAGAGATGTCTTTAATGCGCGCGGCAATCGCCTCACTAGTGGGGGTGCTTCCACGCTACCTCCTGCCTGAAAAACTAACTAAACAAAGCGCTACCCGATATCGATAGACGATCTGGGCTAATTTCATCTCCGCACGGATAAACGAGCTGCAGGCGGAGCTTCCTGGCGGTCTCTGACAAGCGAGGAACTGTGCGGGGCCCGGACTTTCGAGGGTATGAAGCGCAGACGAAACCAGTATCTGACAGTAGATAGGTGATGTATTCCCATGAGCCTAGCGTCGAACCTTTGAGCTCGTAGTCACGCGTGGTAATCACATTCACAACTAGATCATCGGGTTAACTCACTAAGAATTCCCTGAGAGGCTGGTGTCGTGAGCATGAGTTGGGTCTCGATTCGGCAACTGGCTACGCAAGTGGAGATCTGGGTTTTCGCAGCTCCGGAAGCGGCAGCTGTGAAGAGCATGATTCCACCTGCTGATCAGTACTTATTGGTCGTCCTTATAAGACTTGACTAGATCCAGCTAACACTTTGGACAATGATGGACGGGAAGAAGAGTAGTAGATGCATTGAGGTGCGGATCAATGAGGCGCTGCGGTAGGAAGAGACAGGCATACCTATCAAAAAAATCTGTCGCGACGGAGGCATCTCCTGCGCCACCTCTTACCAGTAGTGATCCAAGTTCGGATGCATGCAAGTTGCCAAGGCCCAGTGCTTGTGTGACTAGGAGTCAAAGCGTTGACCTTTGTCTCCGCCGCCCACTACCTCTTGGCGGCCGTTCGTCGAATGTCCATCGATTCTTCAGTGAGGTGTCCGTAGACTACGGCGAATGCGGCACACACACATGAAAGTTCCCTCAACATTGAGTAGTTCGGTCAAAAAAGAAAAAGGATTTTCTTTGATCGAAGTGCTGGTATCAATAGTAATTTTTGGTATCGGATTGTTGGGGGCGGCTGGTCTTCAGTTGGCCACAATGCGCAGCAACCAATTCACTGCTCAGGCTAGTGTCGCTACCCAGCTAGTCCGAGACTACGAAGAGATTACCCAGATGCTGCGCTCGGCCGATCTATCGACCTCCGAGGGCAGCAATGTGCTAAGCAGTTTGGATACCAATACTGCCGACACGACAACTGTCAATTGCCAGAGCTCTGGCGCTGCATGCACATCAAGCGAGTTGGCGGCATTCATGCTTAAGGAATGGAAAACTCGCGTTACCACAGAGCTCCCAGGGGGGCGAGCCGTGATCTGTCGCGATAGCGCGCCCAAAGATACCTCTGGCACCAGTTCAGGCTTGTACCACTGGACTTGCGACAACCAGGGTGACATGCTGATGGTCAAAATTGGGTGGACTGCCAAAGCGGATAAGGCCGACCAGACACAGCAAACCATTGGGACAGAGAACCGGCCAAGAATTGTAATGACCGTTTTTGGCAACCAAAAAGACTTCACGGATTGATGCGATGAAACATTCTGCTCGTATCACACAGCAAGGTTTGACCTTGGTGGAGTTGATGGTTTCGCTGGTGCTGGCTAGTTTGATTACTTTAGCTGCAGTCGGACTCTATACTGTTGGTATCTCCAGTTATCGCACGGTTGATGCGGGACAAGAGCTTCAAGATAATGGGCGTTTTGCTCTTGAAATCATCGGTCAGGCCGCGCGACAGGCAGGATACGAAAATTATCCTGAAGGATATGGTTTGCGCTGGACAGATACGTACGCCACCAATACCAGCTTGTTTCCCTCGGTTCGGGGTGCCAATAATGCCAAGGTGGCTAGCGTTACAAGCGTTAGCGATGATGGCACCAATGACAATGGCGGCTACAACAGCAGTGACACGCTTGCTTTCAGATTCCACGGGGCGAGTCTTCAAAGTGATCGCACGAAGGCTGATGGCTCGATGATCGATTGCCAGGGAGTTGCTCAGACTGCGCCACTACTGTCCAACGATCTCAGTGACGTGGCTTTAAGTCTTTTCTGGGTGAAGGTCGACAGCACGGGGGAGCCATCACTGCAGTGCATCTCACGCGGGGACCCTGCTTCACCCAGTCGTAATACCCAGCCTATTATCAAGGGCGTTGAGTCCTTCCAAGTTATGTACGGTATCGACGTCAATGCCAACTCCGTACCGGAAAAATGGGTTAGCGCAAACGAAGTTACCGACTGGACTCAGGTCTCTGCTGTTCGTGTGGGCTTCGTTCTCCGAGGTGCTCCTGGTAGCAGTCAAGGATATCAAGGCGCATCCGCTACCGCCAGTGAAAACAAGCTCTACCCCCTCGGAGCAACCTTCACCGGAAGCAGTACTGAGGCGGCGCTGGTTTTCACGCCGCCAGCGGATGGGCGCTTGCGGCGCACTTTCAATGCGACATTTACGTTACGTAATCCCCAAAACTAAATATGTGATCCCAATGAAATCCAATCCTATGGGGCATCGTCACTTCCAGAAGGGCGTATCTCTAGTGGTAGTGCTCATTTTGATGAGTGCCATTTTCTTGATGGCAGCGTTTGGCGCACGTCTGACATTGTTAGGTGAAAAATCGTCTCGCAATGACCGTGATAGACAGATTGCATTCCAGGCGGCTGAAGCTGCCCTCGGCGATGCGGAAATTGATCTGATGGGACCAAATGCGGCGACTAACAGTCGGGTTTGCTCTACAGCCAGCAAAAAGGTTTCACTTTTTACGGAAGGCTGTGGAAATACGGATGCAAATCGCGGATTCTGTACCAACTCTACCAGCCAACCCCTGTACAAGGCGATTGATTTCGAAGAAACCGGTAGTTCGCGCCGCTATGTCACGTTGGGTGAATACACGGGTGGACGTGAAACTGGTTTTGCGACGGATAACAGCGCACTGCCCGCACAAAAACCGAAATATATCATCGAGGTTATTGCTTATCCTCGCCCCAGAAGTACGAATGAAACAGCTTTTTTGATTACCAGCTTGGGCTATGGTTTGAATAAAAAAACTCAAGTCATGTTGCAAGCTGTTGTTTATAAACCCGACGTACCAGGATGCTGAAACCATGAGTAACAAGAAAAAATTCGCATTGATGGTTGGTACGGTCGCTGTCACCATCTTTGTTGCGGGAAGCGGTGCACAGACCACTGCCATGCCTTCTGTTGACCTCAGCTTAGGACCGTTGGCCGTAACAACCCAAGCTGTGAATGTGGCCCTGGCTTTGTCGGTTGAATTTCCCACCGCTGGTGCGGCCTATCGTACAGGATCATACAACCACAACCAGGAGTACCTTGGTTACTGGGACCCCAAGGGGTGCTATCAGTATGGTGATGTGGGCGACGCCAGCGCTTTGGAAGGCAATTATTTTCGTCGGACTGGTTCGGTGGATAGTAACAAGTACTGTTCTGGTGGTACGAGTTACAGCGGCAACGTTCTTAATTATGCTGCCACTTCCTCCATCGACTTGTTACGCTATGCGCTGACAGGTGGAAATCGAGTTCTTGATACAGCCAGTAAGACCGTCTTGGGGCGTGCATTTTTACCGTCAAATTTTAATGGTATACGAAATGCCTCCTATTTTCCCCAAAAGGAAGTTCCGGCTAACTTGGTGGGTTTGGTCACGCCTCAGTTTTTGACACCTGGCGCAACGACTAACTATGCCGGGACAGTCTATTTCAATTCTTGTGACGATCTGCTATTGGTTGGCAATGCTTCTACTGGGGGCACTTGCGCTTCACCCGGAAGTACCAATGCTTTTGGACCTGTAATTGCCGATACTAGTGGCGCATACACAGAACAGGGTTTTGTGTCTCCCCCCACTAATACTTCAACCACGGCGTATGTATTGGACCCCGCAGGCAGAAAGGAATGGCGACGCTCCCAGCCTGAGGCCACTACTACGGTAATGCCTAGCGGATCTGATCCCAATGCAGGGACTTTGGTGCCAGAGGCAGTGACTCCTACTCCGCGCAACAGTACGGTCGTCTCGACAGGATCAACCCCTCAACGGGCTGGAGATCCCCAAGTTGGTACTACTTATACGCCAACAGGCAACTTAACGACTGTGGTGCCGCCGACTGGGGCTCCCGATACGTCAGCCCAAGGCACAAGGTGGGATCCGAATGTAGCGGGAGCGGATACCAATCCCACCTTAGCGCATAACGTTCAAAATGGTGAGGGCCTGCTTTCTGAGTTGGCGACGGGATCTCCTCAGACTGTTGTGCATACTTTAAATCACTCGGTGTGCCAGGTGGGGAGCACATACGTCCGCTTGCGCCGCAATAGTGCCGGCAATGACTGTAGTGGTATTAGTGGCGCTTCTGCGAACAATCGCAATGTCACTACATACGTGATGTACACCAAAAAGACCCTCTATAAAGAATACACGACCACCCCGATTTACAACTACTACCAAGAGATTCCCACTTGGTACCAGATGAGTCTTTACACAATTTACCGGGTCTACGGCACTAAGCAAGTAAGGATGAAGGCCAATGTGCAAGTCTGTGACAATACTGAGGCCACGACTCGCCAAGATTCGGATGGCGTGAAGCTATGCAAGCGCTACCCGGACGACACGGCGGATTCTGGCAACTACAAGCCTGTGGGGGAACTTCAGCGCAAAGCCGAAGGCGTTCGCGTGTCAGCCTTTGGATACGTCATGGAAGATGGCAATGGCCGCTACGGCGGTGTGCTGCGCGCGCCCATGAAATTTCTTGGTAACAAATACCGTGACACCAGTGGTGTTGTCCAGTCAAATGCGCAGGCCGAGTGGGATGCAAATACCGGAGTTTTCATCACTAATCCGCTCAATGACGCTACGTACGGTATCAGTGGAGTCGCTAATTACCTGAACAAGTTCGGGCAGACTGGCAAATACAAAAGTAATGATCCGGTGGGTGAACTTTACTATGAAGCACTGCGTTATTTTCAGGGGCTTCAGCCAACCAGCACTTCAGTGAGCAGCGTGTCCGCCGCAGGTTATGACAATTTTCCAATTTATACGTCATGGACTGATCCTGTTCAAAATGCTTGCCAGCGGCGTAATTTCATTCTAACCATTGGCGATGTTAATACTCACTACGACAAACAACTCCCCGGGCATAAATCCCCCGCGGGGGTGAATGAGACCACGACCGACCCTGCGAGGGCTGCTGAACCTATTCCTGGGGGATCGTCTTCTCAAACATTCAATGCCGTAGATTGGGCCAAGTTGCTGACTGGGTTTGAAACCGGGACGAGCGTAAGTTACACGGATGCTTTGGGCAGGGCACAAAATACGCTAGGCAATCCTAATGTGGTGGCGGGTAACACGTCGCTGGACACGAAAGCCACAGGTTCATCATCTAGTGCATATTATTGGGCTGGTGCAGCTTACTGGGCCAACACGCAGTCCATCCGCCTAGATACGAAAACCGTCGATGGCACAGCCCAGAGCATGAAAGATATTCGGGTAAAGACGTTTACTATCGACGTCGATGAGGGAGGCAATGGCTCTATCGATGCCAACACTCGTGGTATCAAACCACGCAACAGCTCTTTCTTCCTTGCAGGGAAATACGGCTGGTTCAACGACGCCAATGAAGATGGCAATCCGTTCAAGACCTCGGGTGGTGCAGTGAGCAACAAGGAGTGGGAGGACCCCACAGCAGCGACGATTCCTGACGGCTATGTGCTCGCCAGTCAAGCGCAGCGCATGATTGCAGGTATTCGAAAATTTTTTGGCGCTGTCAGTTCGCAAAGTGGGACGATCTCTGCTTCCGCTGTCAGTTCTCAGCGTTTTACAGCTCGTTCGCCCAACGGGGACTTTTATTCACCCAGTTTTAGTTCTGGTGATTGGTCTGGCACCGTCGTGAAGTCGGGACTTAGACTGAATACCACTACTAATGCCGTTGAATCGCTATCCACTGTTCTATGGGACGCGGGACAGATTTTGACGGCCGGCTCTATTCTTAACTCAGCAGATACTTCAACGGACCCTTATCTCAAGCCTGCCGAACGAAGGATTTTCACTTATAGGCGAGAAACAACTGCGAGTCCGGGCATTGCATTCACTGCTGCCAATCTGAACCAGTTCGATACTGTAATGCGCAACGCACTGAATAAAAATCCGGTAGATAATAGCGTTGATAATATGGGGAGCCAACGAATTGATTATTTGCGTGGCGCTCGTTTTCAAGAGAACGCGACAACCAATTCGTTCAGACGCCGTGCAAGTGTGATGGGTGACGTCATCAACTCTGGACCAGTATTCAAGAAGGAGGCTGACCAAAACATCAAAGGAGACGGCGACTATCCGGCCTTTGTGCAATCGGCCGCCTCCCGAACCGCAGTGGTTTATGTCGGTGCCAACGACGGCATGTTGCACGCACTGCGGGCCAGCGACGGTAAAGAGCTGTTTGCATATGTGCCGTTGGCAGTGGCCAAAACGCTCAACCAGTTGACTAATCCCAGTTATCAACACACACCTTTCGTAGATGGTGTGCCAAGCGTGGGCGAGGCCAAAATTGGCACGAAATGGCGCACGATTCTGGCAAGTGGTATGGGTGGTGGAGCACAGGGAGTTTTTGCCTTAGACGTAACTGACCCAGACCACTTTGAAGATGGCTCAACGGATCAGAGTAAGGTACTCTTTGAATTCACTGACCAAGACGACCCCGCTATGGGTAATGTGCTGACTCAACCTCAGTTGGTGATGATCAAAATCCCTGCCTCGACCTCTGGAGGCTCCCCTATCTACAAGTGGTTTATCGCTGTGAGCAGTGGATACAACAATTATGTAAATGATGGATTGGGACGCTATCAAAGCGATGGCTCACAGGCTATTTTCTTTTTGAGTCTTGACAAGGCTGCGGGTGTCGCTTGGGCAGAAGGAAGCAACTACTTCAAAATTACTGTGCCAGCCAATAATACGACGACGGCAAATGGTTTAGCCAATCCTGGCGTTTTGCTTGGAAACCAAGGAGAAGTGAAGGCCTTGTATGCTGGGGATTTGCAGGGGCAAGTGTGGAAGCTTGATCTCAGCGAGGGGCTGAGCACTCAAAATATAAATGACGGCAAGATTTTGAGGGGTGGTACTACGCCGATGTTCACGGCCACAGCTCCTTCAGGCACTCGTCAGCCAATCACGACCCCGCCGTTGATTGCAAATACTGGTCAAGGGGCTAATATGGTGGTGTTCGGGACGGGCAAGTTCATGGAGAAAAATGACGTCAACTCTACTGGAGTTCAATCTATCTATGGGATTTGGGATGACAGTGGAGCGGCAAGTGGCGACTTTGGACTGACGCGTCTTGCGCTGGCCGCCAACGGTGTGTCCGAAGGATCCTCAACGGTGGCAATTACGCCGCCAACCTCCGCCTACACACTTGGTCGAAAAACAGGACAAAAAAGAGGCTGGTATTTTGATCTGCCTGCTACCCGCGAGCGGATAGCGGTGGAGGGTGCACAGGGCTTTTCAACTATCACACTCAATTCAGCAATTCCGACCGGGGATTGCTCTGGAGATGGGGATGGTCGTAGCTATACGTTAAATCCTATAACAGGGATTCCTGCTATACCCGTAGATTTAGGTACCGGTGGTGGCATGCTCGGTATCCCAATATATCTTGATGTAGAGCTTGATGGAGGTAACTATTCGACGCGCTATACATCTGGTGCTAGAAATTTCACGTCTGCTGAACGTGTTATCAGTCCTACAACGAAACTCACAGGTGTGAACAATATCGCAAAGGTTAAGTCATCGCAGCTTCTTCAAGATACTGTTCGAGCTGGTCGAGTTAGTTGGCGTGAGGTGCGTGATTTTAAGGATTGATTATGCTGAGATTAAAAATGGTAAGCGGATTTACTTTAATTGAATTAATGATTACAGTGGCTGTTGTTGGTATAATCGCTGCTGTCGCTTACCCCGCTTTCACCGATCAAATTCGGAAGGGGAGAAGGGCGGAGTGTCGCAGTGGATTGATGCAGTCGATGCAGCAACAGGAACGGTACTTTAGTCAGTTTAATAAATATGCTGCGTTCGCTGCTGGTGCAACAAATGCAAAAACAAAAGCATTTTCTGGTGATTCTCTGGAAAAAAGTGCTTGTAGTATTGCAGCTGTTCAGTGTAGCAGTGGTGGCACCGCGTTGCCTTTGAACCAATGCATCGAGTTGCAGGCCACGGCCCGCAGTGGATCTGATTCTGTAAGTATGCTTTCTGTTAATAGTAATGGAGACAAAGGTTGCACGGTTGATGGAAATACAAAGAAAGCACCGTCAGACACCGTTCCAGAGAAATGCTGGCCATGAAGATGCAGCGTCTCGGCGGCTTGGGATTTACGCTTATCGAATTGTTGGTGGTCATCGCTATGATTGCCATACTGGCTAGTCTCGCGGCGCCTAATTTTCAACGAAGTGTTGCTCAGAGAAAAGTTAGCGAAGTAGCTAGTGATTTGATGGTGTCTGCTTTGCAGGCGCGGAGTACGGCAATAACCAATAATCAACCGACTATCGTTCAGCCAATAGCAGCAGGTGATTGGACTAAGGGTTGGAGAATTTATATTGATGCTGATGGCGATAGGAGTTATACGGTTGGAAGTGATACTCTTATTAGTACCATTTCTGCAAAGGCAGGTGGTGTGGAGATGAATGAAATAATGCCTGGGACACTTGCATTCATTGGATTTGGTTCTACTGGTTACTTGTTGGGTGGTGCGGCAGGCAGGGTAGTATTTTCATCTGAAAATATTCCCTCGGGGCAGTACCGAAAAGGCGTGGTGTTTTCAAGGACGGGGCGCGTTCGTCTTTGTGAGAGCAATATCAACAAAAATGAATGTTCTGGCTCTGATTGATTTATTAACTAAGTATTCGACTTAGGGGTCCTTATATGGACGTCTACAGAAGCGCAAGATTCGGCGGCGTGAAGGTTTGAAGGGTTTGCAGTTTTACATACGGCCTGTTGGTGCAGGGTGTTCGTCCTGCTAGCCCTGATGGCATTCGCGGGTGAGGCTCCTGTCTGCACGTCGAGCTCCAAGCCCTTTATCCCTATCGGATTGCTCCGACCTCGGTTTGACCTGTCGACCCATCACACCGCTTCTTGCTTGCTCTCTGTTGATTCCCATGCAAACCTGCCCCACCATTTTCATCTCGATCTAACCCACCCTGGTTCGTGAGCTTCACGCTCACGTTGTGGATAAGTTCTTGGTCGCCTTCTCCTTCTTGGTGGTCTGTGGTGGTTGCTGTGCGGAGCTGTTCTTGAACCTGTAGCTGTCGTTACCCGTTTCCAGAATATGGCAGTGATGCGTGAGTCGGTCCAGCAGTGCCGTGGTCATCTTGGCATCCCCGAACACACTGGCCCATTCGCTGAAGCTCAGGTTGGTGGTGATCACAACGCTGGTGCGCTCGTACAGCTTGGACAGCAGGTGGAACAGCAAGGCTCCTCCTGACGTGCTGAATGGCAGGTAGCCCAGTTCATCCAGGATCACCAGATCGGCATAGGCCAACCGGTGGGCCAACTGTCCGGGCTTGCCGTTGGCCTTCTCCTCTTCCAGTGCATTGACCAGCTCCACCGTGGAGAAGAACCGCACCCTGCGGTGATGGTGCTCAATGGCTTGCACCCCGAGGGCTGTGGCGATGTGGGTCTTGCCCGTACCCGGGCCACCCACCAACACCACGTTGTTGGCGTTCTCCAAGAATTCGCAGCGGTGCAGCTGGCGTACCAGTGCCTCGTTCACCTCACTGTGGCCGAAGTCAAACCCAGCCAGGTCCCGGTACGCCGGGAACCTGGCCACCTTCAATTGGTAGGCCACCGAGCGCACCTCCCGCTCGGCGGTCTCGGCCTTGAGCAGTTGGGACAGGATGGGCTGCGCTGCGTCGAAGGCCGGCGCACCTTGCTCAGCCAGTTCCGCAACCGCCTGGGCCATGCCGTGCATCTTGAGCTCGCGTAGCATGATCACGATGGAAGCGATGGCAGGGTCATGACGCATAGCGCACACCCCTCAATTGGTCATAGCGAAGCACATTGGCTTGGGGTTCCACCTCCAGCTTGAGGGCCTGCGGCGATGTGACCGGTGCTGGAGCGGGCTTACCGTCCAGCAGGCGGTGCAGCACGTTCAGGATGTGCGTCTTGCTGGCAGCCCCTGACTCCAGTGCCAACTCCACTGCAGCGAGCACAGCCTGTTCATCGTGGTGCAGCACCAGAGCCAGAACCTCCACCATCTCTCGGTCGCCACCGGTTTGCTTGAGCAAGGTGGCCTGCAGTCGCTTGAAGGCCGGCGGCAACTCCAGGAATGGGGCGCCGTTGCGCAAAGCTCCTGGTTTGCGCTGCAGCACCGCCAGGTAGTGGCGCCAGTCGTACACGGTTTGCCCGGCACCATGGTGGTTACGCTCGATCAGGCGCTGGTGCTCGCAAACGATCTGGCCTTCGGCCGCAACCACAAGACGATCTGCGTAGACCCGCAAGCTCACAGGCCGATTGGCATACGGGGCTGGCACGCTGTAGCGATTGCGCTCGAAGTGGACCAGGCAGGTGGGTGAGACGCGCTTGGTGTGCTCCACAAAGCCATCGAAGGGCCGGAACATCGGCATCAAGGCTGCCTTCTCTTGGGCCCAGACATCCGCGACGGTGCCAGGCAGCTTGCCGTGCGCGATCTCGTGCCACAGAGCCACGCAGCGCTCCTGCAGCCATGCATTGAGCTCAGGAAGGCTTGGGAATGGCGGCACGACCTGCCACAGGCGATGGCGGGCATCGCGCACGTTCTTCTCCACCTGGCCTTTCTCCCAGCCCGAGGCCGGGTTGCAGAACTCGGCCTCGAACAGGAAGTGGCTGACCATGGCCGCAAAGCGCGCATTGACGTCGCGCTCCTTGCCACGGCGCACCCGGTCTACAGCGGTGCGCATGTTGTCGTAGATGCCACGGCGGGGCACGCCACCCAGGACCACGAACGCATGGTTGTGGGCATCGAACAGCATCTCGTGCGTCTGCAGCGGATAGGCGCGCAGGTAGAACGCTCGGCTGTGACTGAGCTTGAAGTGGGCTACCTGCAGCTTGGTGCGCACGCCAGCGAGAACAGCCCAGTCCTCGCTCCAGTCGAACTGGAAGGCCTCACCCGGACCGAAGGTCAGGGGAACGAAGGTGCCACGGCCAGTGGTCTGCTGTGCCACAAGGCGCTGCTCGTGCCAGAGGCGCGCAAAGGCCGCCACACGGTTGTAGGAGCCGCCATAACCGAGCGCCTGCAGATCCAAGTACATCTGCTTGATGGTGCGCCGCTGCTTGCGGGATCGGCCAGCTTCCGTCTTGAGCCAGCCGGCGAGCTTCAAGGCGAAGGGATCGAGCTTGGATGGACTGACCCGCTTGGCGTAGTGCGGCTCGGCCTCGCCAGCGCGCAGGTACTTGCGGATGGTGTTGCGCGAGAGGCCCGTGCGGCGGGCGATCTCCCGGATGGACAACTGCTCTCGCAGGGCCCAGCGCCTGATGACACTCAGTGTTGCCACGTCTATCACTCCTGGTCTCCTGCTGCTCAACAAAGCAGCAGGTTAGGGTTAGTACGTGGGTCAGGTTTGGATGGAAATCCTGGGGGCTAGTGGGTCACTTCTGCGCGGAAATCAACAGCTGTGTGCGTTCACTGCGCTGGCATCGGCCAGCATCTACCTGTACCGAGGGCATCTGCAGGCAAAAGTGCGTCCTTATTAAAGGCAGAGATTGGGTCCCAAGACCCCGCAAATCGCCCAAAGGGGCGCAGCGAAAGGCCGCAAAACTGTGTCATCCCTCCGCGCATGAACAATTGCGGGGACTTGTTCAGCGTTGCCTTAAAGTTTTGGGGTCGACGGTGTTTCCTGAACCTGTGGCGGTTCAGATCGATCAATGAGGCAGATTAATCGGCTACGTAGCCACAGTCTTGAAATCATGCACCCCCGCCTCAAGTTCAGTGCAATTCGGAGGACATAGACCATGCGTCTCGACAAATTCACCACCAAGTTTCAGGAAGCCCTGAGCGACGCCCAAAGCATTGCGCTGGGCAATGACCACGCCTATATCGAGCCCGTGCATGTGCTGCAGGCCATGCTGCAGCAGGATGACGGCCCCAAGGCATTGCTGCAACGTGCAGGCGCCAATGTGCCCGGGTTGCTGGCCGCGGCTGAGGCCGCCGTCAAGCGGCTGCCTCAGGTGCAAGGCAATGACCAGGTACAAGGCGGCCCTGAATTGGGCCGCGTGCTGCAAGCCACTGAGAAAGAAGCCATCAAACGTGGCGACCAGTTCATTGCCAGTGAGCTGTTTTTGCTGGCTGTGATCGATAGCAAGGGCGATGCTGCCAAGATCGCCAAGGACAACGGCCTCACGCGCAAGAGTCTGGAGGCTGCGATTGAAGCCGTGCGCGGCGGCCAGAAGATGGACAGCGCCGAGGCTGAGGGGCAGCGTGGCGCCTTGGCCAAATACTGTCTGGACCTGACCGAGCGTGCTCGCCTGGGCAAGCTGGACCCCGTGATCGGTCGTGACGACGAGATTCGTCGCGCCATTCAGGTGCTGCAGCGGCGTACCAAGAACAACCCCGTGCTGATCGGTGAGCCCGGTGTGGGCAAGACCGCCATCGTTGAGGGCTTGGCCCAGCGCATCGTGGCGGGCGAGGTGCCCGAGAGCCTGAAGAACAAGCGCGTGCTCAGTCTCGACATGGCGGCGCTCCTCGCCGGTGCCAAGTACCGTGGCGAGTTTGAAGAGCGCCTGAAAAGTGTCCTCAACGAGCTGGCCAAAGATGAAGGCCAGACCATTGTCTTTATCGATGAGTTGCACACCATGGTGGGGGCCGGCAAGGGCGAGGGCGCGATGGATGCGGGCAACATGCTCAAGCCCGCGCTGGCGCGCGGCGAACTGCACTGCGTGGGTGCTACCACCCTCGACGAATACCGCAAGTACATCGAAAAGGACGCGGCGCTGGAGCGTCGCTTCCAGAAAATCCTCGTGGGCGAGCCCACGGTGGAGGCGACCATTGCCATCCTGCGCGGCCTGCAGGAGAAGTACGAGGTGCACCATGGCGTGGACATCACCGACCCGGCAATCGTCGCAGCGGCCGAGCTGAGCAATCGCTACATCACGGATCGCTTCTTGCCGGACAAGGCGATCGATCTGATCGACGAGGCTGCGTCCAAGATCAAGATCGAGATGGACTCCAAGCCTGAGGTGATGGACAAGCTCGACCGCCGTCTGATCCAGTTGCAGATCGAGCGCGAAGCCGTGCGCAAGGAAAAAGACGAGTCCTCTCAAAAGCGCTTTGCGCTGATCGAGGAAGAGATCACCCGGCTGCAAAAGGAAATCGCCGACTACGACGAAATCTGGCAGTCCGAAAAGGCCCAGGCGCAGGGCAGCGCCCATGTGCGCGAGGCCATCGACAAGCTCAAGTTCCAGATCGAAGAATTCACTCGCAAGGGCGACTTCAACAAGGTGGCAGAGCTGCAATACGGCAAGCTGCCCGAGCTGGAAAAGCAGCTCAAGGAAGCCCAGGCGCAAGAAGCTGGCAAGGACGGTGCGCCCGCCGCGCGCCGCCTGTTGCGCACACAAGTGGGCGCCGAGGAAATCGCTGAGGTGGTGAGCCGTGCCACGGGCATCCCGGTCGCCAAGATGATGCAGGGCGAGAAAGACAAGCTCTTGCAGATGGAAGCCAAGCTGCACGAACGTGTGGTGGGGCAAAACGAGGCGATTGCCGCGGTAGCCAATGCCATCCGTCGCTCGCGCTCGGGCCTGAGCGATCCCAACCGTCCCACGGGCTCCTTCCTGTTCCTGGGCCCCACGGGCGTGGGCAAGACCGAGCTGTGCAAGGCACTGGCCGGCTTCTTGTTCGACAGCGAAGACCACCTGATCCGCATCGACATGAGCGAGTTCATGGAGAAGCATTCGGTGGCCCGCCTGATTGGCGCGCCCCCCGGCTACGTTGGTTACGAGGAGGGCGGCTATCTGACCGAAGCCGTGCGCCGCAAGCCCTACAGCGTGCTGCTGCTCGACGAGGTGGAGAAGGCCCATCCCGATGTCTTCAACGTGCTGCTGCAGGTGCTGGACGATGGTCGCCTGACCGATGGCCAGGGCCGCACCGTGGACTTCAAGAACACGGTGATCGTGATGACCAGCAACATCGGCTCGCACCTGATCCAGGCGATGGTGGGGCAGGACTCGGACGACATCAAGGAAGCGGTGTGGGGCGAACTCAAGAACCACTTCCGGCCCGAGTTTTTGAACCGCATTGATGAGACGGTGGTATTCCACGCGCTGGATGCACAGCACATTGCGTCCATCGCCAAGATTCAGTTGCAGCTGCTGCAATCCCGGTTGGCCAAGATGGATTTGGAATTGCAGGTGTCCGACGCTGCCTTGGCAGAATTGGCAAAGGTGGGGTTTGACCCGGTGTTCGGTGCGCGGCCGCTCAAGCGGGCAATTCAGCAGCGCATCGAGAACCCGCTGTCCAAGCTGTTGCTGGAAGGGCGATTCGCGCCCAAGAGTGTGATTCCGGTCACCGTGAACCCTGTGCTGGAGCCTGGTGTGTTCCAGTTCGGAGTGGCTCTGCAGGAGTGATGTGGGCCCGGGATGCGATTGCGGTGTGATTCGGCACCGCAATCGCATCCCAAGTTGTGAAGGAGAGGTGTCGTTTGAATGATTTTGTTGCGGGTGTCGTCAGCCTGCTGCTGCGTGTGATCGTGATTGCCATGGGGCTGGTCTTGTTTGCCAGCCTTTTGGTCGCGGCCATGTTGCTGGCGCTGGTGTGGGTGCTGCGTGCAGGTTGGGCCCGCCTGACCGGTCGGCCGGTGACGCCGTGGGTGATGGGTGTGGACCCGCGCACAGGCTTCAGCAAGGTCTTTCGGTCCACGGAACGGTGGTCCGCGGGCCGCCGTGGCAGCAGGGCGCCGGAAGCTACCGGTGAGGACGCTGCAGCGTCGCGCCGGGGTGGCATCCTGCCGGGGGCGGCGCAGGTCACGGACGTGGAAGCGCGCGAAGTGCGTTGATAGGGTGGTGGCGGCCGCTGCACTACGGCGGCAATCAGCGTCCTCCCAAGAAAGTCCTGCTGCGCGGGCGCAAGCCAACGGTCATCAACCCTAGCGCGCATGCCTTTTTGTGACGCGCCCACCGGGGTGTCTCCTATCATCTGACCATGACACCCACCGATATCCGCGCCCATTTCGATCTTCAGTTCCAGGCCAGCCGCGCGCATGTGGATGTGCCGCTGCTCGTGCGCCGGGAGCGATTGCTGCGCCTTCGCAAATTGCTCGATGAGAATGGGCCTGTGCTGGCGGCGGCCGTGCAGGCCGACTTTGGCATGCGGTCCCCGCGCCTTACGGAAGTGGCCGACTTCTTTGTGCTGCGCACCCTGCTGTCGCACACGCTGCGCCACTTGGCCAAGTGGGTCAAGCCCCGCAAGGTTCACACGCCGATTTACCTGCAGCCGGCCCACGCCTTCATCCAGCGCCAGCCCATGGGGGTGGTGGGTGTGATTGCGCCGTGGAACTACCCGGTGCAACTGGCCTTGGCGCCCGCCATCACGGCACTGGCGGCGGGCAACCGCGTGATGCTCAAGCCCAGTGAGCTGACACCCCATACCTCTGCCCAACTGGCACTGCTGGTGGCGCAGTTCTTCGCTCCCGACGAATTCTGTGTGGTGCAGGGCGATGCCAACCTGTCCGCCTTGTTCGCCTCGTTGCCTTTTGATCATCTGGTGTTCACGGGCTCCACGGCGGTGGGCCGCAAGGTGGCGCAGGCGGCGGCGCAGAACCTGACGCCCACCACGCTGGAACTGGGGGGCAAGTCGCCCTGCATCATCGACGGCCATTGCGACATGCAGGACGCAGCACTCAAGATTGCGCACGGCAAGCTGCTCAACGCAGGGCAGACCTGCATCGCTCCCGACTACGTGCTGTTGCCGCGCGGTCGTGAGGGCGAATTTGCACAGGCTTACCGGGCTGCGGTGGTGCGCTTGTTTCCCACCATCGAGGGCAACGCCGACTACGCCTCCATCATCACGCCACGCCACCATGCCCGCCTGCGTACGATGCTGCAGCAGGCGCAAACGCAAGGGGCAGAGGTGCACACCATCGACCCGACCGATGGCAAGCAGGTGGCTCCTACGGTAGGTACGCTGGGTGACGGTGCCAGCCGCCAGATGCTGCCCACACTGGTGTTTGGCGCCACGTCGCAGATGCAGCTCATGCAGGAAGAGATATTCGGCCCCATCCTGCCGGTGATCTCGTACGAGCGGCTGGACGACGCCATCGCCCACATCAACGTCGGGCCCCGCCCGCTGGCGCTGTACTGGTTTGGCCAGAGCGAGGCCGTGCGCGACGATGTGCTGCGCCGTACCGTAAGCGGCGGGGTGACGGTGAACGACACGCTGATGCACATTGCGCACGACAACCTGCCGTTTGGCGGCGTGGGCGACAGTGGCTGGGGTGCCTACCACGGCGAGCAGGGATTCCTGCGCTTTTGCCACCAGAAGTCGGTGCTGGTGCAGTCGCGCTGGGCCATGGGCTCGCTGTTCTATCCGCCCTATGGCGCCAAGTTCGATCAGGTCATGGGGCTGCTGCGCCGCTGGTTGTAGTGGCTTGTGTGAGTTGCCCGGGTGTTGTCTGACTGTCTTCCGGTTCGTCGTCCACCATGGCCGCAGGGAGCGGCGGCTGGGTGATGAGCTGCACCATCGCATCGCGCAGCTGGCCGGTGGACACTGGTTTGTGTAGCAGCAACGCGGAGGTGGACTGCGCGTCCCGCAGGCGCTGGGGCGAGGTGTCACCCGTCATGATGATCGCGGGCACGTTGGTTCCCAGGTAGGCACGCAGCGCCTGCAGCACCTGTTTGCCGGTTTCTTCATGGCGCAGGCGGAAGTCGGTGATGATGATGTCGGGCGTCACGTCCTCCAGGACTTCGAGGGCATCCGCGCTGGACTCTGCGGTCATGCACTGACAGCCCCAGCTTTGCAGCAGTGACTGCATGCCCAGGCGCACGGCCTCGTCATCGTCGATGGCCAGCACCTTCAGGCCCATCAGGCTACGGCCGTCCTGGGGTGTGGTGGCATCGTCTTCCAGCGCACCCTGCCAGCGGTCCAGCCAAAGCCTGAAGACCGATCCTTTGCCAGGCTGTGAGCGCAGCTCCACAGACGTTCGCATTTCACGCGCCAGGCGCTGCACGATGGCCAGGCCCAAGCCCAGGCCCTTGCGGCGGTCGCGCTCCGGGTTGCCGAGCTGGTGGAACTCCTTGAAGATGTTTTCCCACTGCTGCTCGGGGATGCCTGCCCCGGTGTCCCACACCTCCAGCGCCAGCCGTTTGCCGCGCGTGCGGCAGGCAATCAGCACACCGCCTTGGGCGGTATAGCGCAGGGCGTTGGAGATGAAGTTATGCATCACCAGTCCCACCAGAGAGCGGTCGGCAAACGCAGCGGCTGAGGTCTCGCGGGTGCGATACACCAGCCCGGCTGTGTCGGCCTGCACGCCAAACTCCTGCTCCAGCGCGGTGAGCAGGGGCTGCACCGCAAAGGCGGCTGGCCGTACCTTGACCACGCCCGCTTCCAGCCGGGAGTAGTCGAGCAGGGTGGTGAGCATCTCGGCCGCAGCGCCTGATGCCGCATGGGCGTGCTTGAGCACGGTGCGCTGGTGGTCGTTGAGCGGGCTGCGGTGCAGCGATTCCAGAAACAGGCCCATGGCATGCAACGGCTGGCGCAGGTCATGGCTGGCCGCTGCGAGAAAGCGGGATTTGTCGCGGTCGGCCTGCTCGGCGGCCTCTTGCGCCGCCAGGGCCCGCTGCGACTCGGCCCGCAGCTGGCTGACCAGGCGCTCGTTTTCCAGCTTGAGCGCAATGCTGCGCCGCGTGGCACGGTCGGCCGTGCGTGCCTGCAGGCAGGTCAGTGCGTAGTACACGCCGGTCAGGAACAGCGCCGGCCACATCACGGGGCCCCCGGCCAGTGCCACCGACATCATCACACCGCCGATGGCGCTGGTGAGGTAGGTGACGTAGGCGCGGTACAGCGGTGCGCCCAGCCCTAGCGCCCCTGAAGAGACCGTGCTGATGATGCCGATGGCGTAAATGACGCTGTCGGAGTTGCCCCAGTACAGCACCACATAGCCCAGGCTGCCCCAGCTCAGGCCCATGGCCGCCATGCAGGCGATGAGCTTGCGCGCGGCCTGCGGCGCCGGGTCCACAAACGGTGTAATGCTGCGCAGCGTGAGGTACACCCCAGCCACCACCAGCGTGTGTGAGACCAGCCACACCGTGATGGCCTGCGTGTCTGCCACCCGGGCCATGACCCAGAGCGTGCCCAGGGCCGTAGCAAGCGACGCCAGAAGCGTCATCGGAAAGTTCTGCCGCAGCAGGGCCACCTGTTCGCGCAGCACCTCGTCGCGCTCCCACACCGGCCAGCCCCAGCGTGTGGGCGGAATCACCGGATCGAGGGGCAGCGGACTGGTCTCAGAGGGGGTCATGGAGCTGCGGGGTTGACAGGCCCAGGCGCTGGGCTGCCAGCAGCGCAGCGCTGCGGCTGTTGACGCCCAGCTGCGCAAAGATGGCCGCCACATGCACACGCACCGTGTTCTCGCTCAGTCCCAGGTCGCGGGCGATCACTTTGTTGGGCCGGCCGGAGCACAGCAGCGACAGCACATCCAGCTGCCGCGCCGTGAGCGACGGCGTGTCGGGTCCGCGCACCGTGGCGCTGTTGCCGCTGTTGATCGGAAAACACGGCTGGCCAGACAGCGCACAGCTGATGGCCTCCAGGATGTCCTCGGCGCTTGCAGACTTGGGCAGAAAGCCATCTGCACCACGCGCACGCGCTTCGTGAATCGCATCGGGCGCCACGCTGGCGGACACCAGCACGATGCGCGCCTTGGGGCAGGCCTGCCGCAGCAGCCGCAGCCCGTCCAGTCCGCTTATGCCTGGCAACTGGATGTCCAGCAGCACCAGATCCGTGTCGGCCTGCTGCAGTGCGCAAGCATCGGCGATCGAGCCGGCCTCGGCAATGCTGCCCACGCTGGGATGGTCTTGCACGATCAGGCGCAGCCCCGTGCGGAACAAGGTGTGGTCATCCACGAGCAAAAGACGGGCAGTCATACAGGCAAGTATTGCGCACAACCGGGTGTTGCGGGCTAGTCCATTTGTGCGATGGACGCCCCTATGTGCACTTTCTAGACTTTCCGTCAAGCATTGAAAAGCACTTTGGGTGCGCACCAATGCGCAAACCTTCGTAACCACATTCCGTTTTCAAAGGGTTCCCATGACTATCAATGCACACACCCATGGCGCCGGCACCTCCGAAGCAGGCCTGCACCGCAGCGAACGACGACCGGCCGCCGACGCTGGCACAGGCCTGGGAGGCAACAGCGTGGCGCACATCGTGCAGGAGCATTGCCCCGACATGCTGGCCGCCGCAGGCGTGGTGATCGAGCACCTTGACGCCCAGGCGGGCACGTGGCAATTCTCGGCCGATGCGGGGCAGACCTGGCGCGCCATCCGCACCGACCTCATCAACCGTCCCGGCAATCTGGGTCTGGCGCTGGACTGCGATGCCCGCCTGCGGGTGCTGCCCTTCGGCGGGCACCGTGTGACGGGCGCTCGGGTGGCATTCCACACGGTGCAGCGCAGCCACGGCCAGGGCAACGGCAGCTACCGTGCCTATGCCAGCGAGGACCGCGACGGTGGCTCGCGCACTGTCACCCTGGTGCTCAGCCTGGCGGCCATCAATGGGGCCCCGCCCGCCGTGCATGTGCCGCGCCCACGCAACAAGCGCGCGATGGTGCAACGCGCGGCTGCGGCCACTGCAGCCGCAGGCAGCGCCCTGTCGGGTGCCATGGCCATGGCCTGAGGGCGTTGCCAGGGCCCTCGTTGGGAGGGGCTGAATGGGGCGAAAAGCGGGGTGGGAAAGGATGGCCTTCAGGGCCGTACTAACCGCCTGTCAGGGTGGAAAAACCGTTTGCGGCGACAATGCCGGTCCTTTTGTTTTTTCATTCCCCGTTTTCGTTCGGTTTTTTCATGTCAAGTATCCAGGTTCGTCCCGCTACGCTTCGCGATGCCAAAGCCATTGCCCAGATCCACACTGTCTCTGCCCAAGAGGCTTACAAAGGACTGGTGCCAGACGAGCAGTTGAAATCCATGTCTTCGGTCGAAAAGCGCCAGGCCTACTGGCGCGAGGCCATTGAATATTGCGAGCCCCAGGTTCAGGTGGCGGTCGACGGCGAGAAGATCGTCGGCTTTGTGGGCTACGACCGCTCGCGCGATGAAAAGTCCCGCCCCACCACCGGTGAGATCTGGGCCATCTACGCCGCCCCCACCCATTGGAACCAGGGCGTAGGCCTGGCCCTGTGGGACGCCGCCCGCGACGGCCTCCAAGAAGAAGGCTGCACCAATGTCACCGCATGGGTGCCGCTGCGCAACGAGCGCGCACTGCGCTTTCACGAGCTGGCCGGCTTCAAGCGCGAGCTGTCCACAGCCAAGACGGCCGTGATCGGTGGCGTGAAGATTGAAGAAGTCCGCCTAAAGCGCCCGATCAACGCATAAGGTGCCACGACACCCCGCCGCGTCGCCGCGCCCCTTTCCAACCCTTCGGACTGTGCGCGGCACTGTCAGACGCTGATGCCCACAACTCCTTCCACCATCCACTGGACCCACCAGGGCCAGCCCCGGCAAGCCCTGTGGCGCTCCGAAAGTGGCGCTGCGGCACCACGCAGGGTGGAGACGGCCGACGACACGTTGGCCGCCGACACCGCCTACCGCATGGCCTGCGAGGGCACGGGGTTGTTGTGGCAGGGCGATTTTCAGAACGCGCGGCACCTGCTGCAGGCGCTGATGCGCCGGGCTGACAAGAAGCCGCGCAAGGCGGCGGCAAAAGCGTCCCAGAAGCTCGCGGCGGCGACCCCGGCCGAGGCGTTTCACCTGCACCGCCAGGCGCAGGCTCAGCGCGCGCGGGTGCTGGCGTCGGTGCTGATCCCGCTCGAAGGCGACTACAGCATTGCGCTGCGCCGCGCCCCGGACTGGCGCCAGGCCTGTACCGAGGCCTGGGGGCCAGCGACCGGCGAGCGCTCGGTGGCCACGCTGCGTGAGCTGCTGGGGCTGGTGGGCGCGCACGAGTGGCGCAAGAAAGGGGTCGAAATCCCTGCGCTGGGTGCCCCGCCGCTCAACCGCATCCACCCGCACTATGGGGTGTTCTCTCCGGTGCGGGGCGAATACGTGGGCTTGGTGGCCGCAGCCCCGCTGCCCAGCAAGGCGCTGGCGTTCGACATTGGCGTGGGCACGGGGGTGTTGTCTGCCGTGCTGGCGCGCCGGGGTGTGCAAAGGGTGGTCGCGACTGACCAGGACCCGCGCGCTCTGGCCTGTGCGCGCGACAACCTGCAACGCCTGCAACTGCTGGACCGTGTGGAGCTGCTGCAAGCGGACCTGTTTCCACCGGGCCGTGCGCCGCTGGTGGTGTGCAACCCCCCGTGGGTGCCAGCGCGCGCCAACTCCCCCATCGAACACGCCGTGTACGACGAAGGCAGCCGCATGCTCAAGGGCTTTCTGGCGGGTTTGTCGGCCCACCTGGAGCCCGGCGGCGAGGGCTGGTTGATCCTGTCGGACCTGGCAGAACACCTGGGCCTGCGCCCGCGCGAGCAACTGCTGGCGTGGATTGCCGAGGCGGGCTTGGTGGTGCGTGGCCGCCATGACGTCAAGCCGGGGCATGCCAAGGCCGCCGACGCCCAGGATGCTCTGCACGCTGCGCGTGCGGCCGAGGTCACGTCCCTGTGGCGGTTGGCTGCGGCCTGAATCCGCACTGAACGGCTCAATCCAGCAGCGCAGGCTGCGTAGCGGCAAAGTTTTCAGCCACCGGGCTGGTGGGCAGCAACTGGTCCAGCCGCTCTCGCAGGCTGGCGGCACGCTCGGCACCCGCTGCGAGAGCGACTTCCTCGAACATGGCCTCGCCCACATCCAGCATGCTGGTGCGGTCCTTGGCGGCGCGCAGTGCCTCGCGAAAGTGCTGCGCCAGCACCGGGTCGCGGCGCGCAAACAGGCGCTCGCAGGTGTCAAACAGGTACATGCGGGCCCCGGCCAGCGACCGCAGGGATTCGCCAGGCGCGGGGCGCTCGATGGACGGTGTGGGCGTGGGTGTGGTGGGCTCTGGTGTGGGCGGCAGGTCTGCCGGCCCGGTCAGGTAGCCCTGGCGCATCAGGTTCTCGACGATCTGCGCGCCGATGCCGTTGTACATGGCTTGCAGGTCTGACAGCGGCTTGCCGTCGGCCAGCAACAGCAGAGAGCGTTCGCGCAGGCTGAGGGTGCGCACACCGGGCGAGAGTTCCAGGCGGGCTTTCTCGGTTTTTTGCAGCAGCATGGGTGGCTCCGTGGCAGTCTGAGGCGGGCATTGCACCAGCCGGGCGTGACGCCGTGATGACCCCTTGGGTGTCCTGCATCACAATCACGGGCTGACCGGCGCTGCGTTGGGCGCCACCGGTCCATACATTTGCTCCTTATTTGATAGCTGCCAGCGCATATTGCACTAGCGCTTGAAGCTGTTTTTGTTTGATTTTTGCTGCTGAGTGCCTGTGGAGGCCCTCTTTCCGAGAGGGCCCATCGAGCCAGCAGCCCCCTGAGATGACCTTGCTGCTCGCCCCGATGGAGGGGCTTCTGGACTTTGTGCTGCGTGATGTGCTGACCCGTGTGGGGGGCGTGGACCGCTGCGTGTCCGAGTTCATCCGCATCACCGGCACCCTGCTGCCCGACAAGGTGTTCCTGCGCTACGTGCCTGAGCTGCGCAATGGCAGCCGCACCCTGGCCGGTGTGCCCGTGCGGGCGCAGTTGCTGGGCTCTGACCCGGTCAGCATGGCCGAGAATGCTGCGCGCCTGGCAGCACTGGGCCCTGAGGGTATCGACCTGAACTTTGGCTGCCCGGCCAAAGTCGTCAACCGCCATGGTGGTGGCGCTGCGCTTTTGCAGGAACCCGAGCGCATCGCGGCCGTAGTGGGTGCCGTGCGCCGCGCTGTGCCCGCGCACCTGCCGGTGTCGGCCAAGATGCGCCTGGGTTTTAACGATACGGGGCGGATGCGCGAATGTGCCCAGGCCATGCAGGCGGGCGGCGCGGCCGAACTGGTGGTGCACGCGCGCACCAAGGCCGACGGCTACCGCCCACCGGCGTACTGGGAACACATCCCCACCATCCGTGCGGCGGTCTCCGTTCCCGTGGTGGCCAATGGCGAGATCTGGACGGTGGCCGACGCGCAGCGCTGCCGTGAGGTGTCGGGCTGCGACGCGCTGATGCTGGGGCGTGGCATCGTGGCGGACCCCGGCCTGGCACGCGCCATTCGGGCGGCCGATGCAGGGCGTCCGGACTCGGACACCGTGGTGTGGGCCGATCTGGTGCCACACCTGGCCGCCTTTTGGCAGCTGGTGTGCGACGACCTGGAGCCGCGCCAGCGCGCAGGGCGTCTCAAGCAATGGCTTAACCTGCTGCGCCGCCGGTTTGCCGAGGCAGAGGTGGCCTACCAGCATGTGCGCACCATGACGGACCAGCGGGCCATCACCGTGTGGGTGGCAGAGCTGCAGGCCCGAGCGGGCTGCGCCCAAGGGGCTTAAACCGGCTACAGCAAGTGGTCCGGGGCCAGCGGTCCCAGCAGCTGCAGCATCAGCCGCAGGGGGGCGCTGGCGTCGGGCTCGGTGGTGGCGTCGGGCAGCCCGCTGCCCTCAGGAGCACGCCAGCGCAGGCCCTGGTCGGTGGCTTGCACCTGCCAGGCGGACTCTTTCAGTGCCGCGTCAATCTGCGTGGTGGCCCGGCGAGACAGCTCCGTGCTGCGAATCAGCAGCGCCACCTCGGTGTTCTGCCGCTGTGAGCGCATGTCCAGATTCATTGACCCCACGACCAGCAAGCGGCCGTCCACGATCAGCAGCTTGGAGTGCAGCATGGCGCGCGAGCCGCCTTGCGAACCCACGACGCCCGCGCTGTGGTTGCCCATGCTGCCCGACACGCCCAGCGCCCCCCGCAGCACGCCGGGCAACTCGCTGTGCATCTCGTACAGCTCCACCCCCATGGCCAGCAGCTGCGGCCGGTGGCGAGCGTAGCCGGCGTGTGCAATGGGCGCGTCGTTGGAGGCCAGCGAGTTGGTCAGCACCCGCACCCGCACGCCGCGTGCGCGCGCAGCGGCGAAGGCGGCCTCCATGTCCGGCCCGGGCACGAAGTAGGGCGAGATGATGAGCAGGTCGCGCCGCGCCTGGGCCATGAGCTGCAGAAGGCCATCCACCACCGTATCGGTCTGCGCCTCGTTGGTCTCCGTGCCGGCGCGGGGCAGGGGGCTCGGTGGACTGTCTGCCGCCGCTACTTTGCGGGAGCCCGACACCAGCGCGGCGGCAGCGGCCTTGGGACTGCTGGGGCTGCTCAGGTTGCCGGGTACCCCTGCCGGGGTGCTCGCGGCAGGACTGGGTGGCGCTGGGGACACTGCAGGGGCGGCCCCATTGGGCACGCTGCCCGCCGCTGCGCTGTCGGCCGGAATCTTGGCGGGCTGGTCTACCAGGACCGCTGCTGCTGCCCAGACAAAGGGCGTGCGCTCCAGGTCCATGGGCTCGTAGTTCCAGATGCGCGCCCGCTGCGCAGCGGTGGTGCCGGGCCCCATGTCGGGCGGTGAGCGGTCGGGCGCCGTGGTGCCACCCTGGCCTGCGACACGGCGCCTCCGCCCTTCGTCGGCCACTCGGATGCTGTCGCGCAAGTGGTCGAGTTCGCTCTGGGTGATAAGCGACTGCACCGGGTAGGCGCGTTCGTTGTTCCAGTAGCTGTCAAAGCTGCGTGATAGGTCCTGCACGATGGGGCCTGCGGCCAGCACGTCCAGGTCCACAAAGTTGCCCGAATCGGCGTTACCGAAGTAGGCATCGCCCAGGTTGCGTCCCCCGGTGACGGCCATGGCGTTGTCGGCAATGAACAGCTTGTTGTGCATGCGCTGCTGCACGCGCGAGAAGTCGCCCAGCAGGCTCAGCATGCGGCCGATGGGCGACCCCCGGGCACCGGTCACGGGGTTGAACATCCGCATCTCGATATTGGGCACAAACGCCAGCCGCATCACCTGCGCGTCGCGCCCGGTGCTGTGAAAGTCGTCCAGCAACACGCGCACCCGCACACCACGCTGTGCCGCGGCCATCACGCTGAGCAGCAGGCGCTCGCTGCTGGCGTCTGCATGGATGGCGTAGTACTGCAGGTCCAGGGTTTTCTGGGCGGCGTCGACCAGGGCCAGGCGGCTGCTGTAGGCAGCCTGTGGGCCGCTGAGCAGTGCAAACCCTGAGGCATGCCGTGCCCCCTCGGCGGCCCTGCGCGCGGCGACCAGCTTCCCCAGTGGAGTGTCGCCGGGAGCCGCCAGAGCAACCGACACTGGGCGGTCCACCTCCTTGGGCAGGCCCGCGCATCCCGCCAGGGCTAGGGTGACCAGCAGCACGACCATGCCCAGCCATCTGGAGCGGGCCGACTGGGGCTGGGTGACGACGGACAAGGGGGGCGAAGACAGCATGGCGCGATTGTGACCGTGGAGCCGCTGGGGCGCAGGGCTCAGGTATAGCTGCGCACCGGTCCATCCGCTGTCAGACAGCGCGCCAAGGCGACGGCTTGGACCCGTATCAGGCCTTGCACCGGGTCCCTCGCCGGTCCGATGCCGTCGCCGGGTGTTGGGTTACCAACTCACTTCGCGGTCGGGCGTGGCGCTGATCTTGTGGATGCTCAGGTCGGCACCGTCAAACTCTTCTTCCTGCGTCAGCCGGATGCCCACCGTCTGCTTGAGGATGCCGTACACCACCACGCCGCCGATCAGGGCCCACACCACACCCAGGCCCGTGCCGATGAGCTGGGCCGACAGGCTCACCCCGCCCAGCCCGCCCAGCGCCTTGCTGCCAAAGAGGCCTGCCGCCAGCCCGCCCCAGGTGCCGCACAGCCCGTGCAGCGGCCATACGCCGAGCACGTCGTCGATCTTCCATTTGTTCTGTGTCAAGGTGAACATCAGCACAAAGATGGCCCCGGCCACCGCGCCCACCACCAGCGCACCCAGCGGGTGCATGAGGTCCGAGCCCGCACACACGGCCACCAGACCTGCGAGCGGGCCATTGTGCACAAAGCCGGGGTCGTTCTTGCCCAGTACCAGGGCAGCGAGCGTGCCGCCCACCATGGCCATCAGCGAGTTCACCGCGACCAGGCCCGAGAGCTTGTCCACGGACTGCGCGCTCATCACATTGAAGCCGAACCAGCCCACCACCAAGATCCAGGCGCCCAGCGCCAGGAAGGGAATGTTCGATGGCGGGTGGGCCGAGATCGCACCGTCCTTGCGGTAGCGGTTGGCGCGAGAGCCCAGCAGGATCACCGCCGGCAACGCAATCCAGCCGCCCATGGCGTGCACCACCACCGAGCCCGCAAAGTCATGGAACTCCTCGCCCGTCACGGCCTTGATCCAGCCCTGCACTCCAAAATGCTGGTTCCAGGCGATGCCCTCAAAAAACGGGTACACAAAGCCCACGATGACTGCCGTTGCCAGCAGTTGTGGCCAAAACTTGGCGCGCTCTGCGATGCCGCCCGACACGATGGCCGGGATGGCGGCTGCGAACGTGAGCAGGAAGAAGAACTTGACCAGCGCATACCCGCTGAGCTGCACCAGCGACTCTGCGCCAACAAAAAAATGCGTGCCGTAGGCCACGGTGTAGCCGACGACGAAATAGACCACCGTGGACACCGAAAAGTCCACCAGGATCTTGACCAGCGCATTCACCTGGTTCTTTTTGCGAACCGTGCCCAGCTCCAGAAACGCAAACCCGGCGTGCATGGCCAACACCATGATCGCCCCGAGCAAGATGAACAAGGCATCTGTGCCCTGTTTGAGTGCTTCCATAACGTCCTCGCGATAGTGATTGATCGACTCTGGTGCGTTTTCGGGATACGCCACAGATTTGCACCAAGTTGAAGCAAGAAGCGCGCCAAGAGTTGGTGCAAGGTTTTGCACTGATTTGGGGCTTGATGGGGTGATCGAAGAATGGAGGCTCAAAATACTGTATAAATAAACAGTTTTTTAGCGCCGACCCCACCCCCGCTCGCTATGGGCCTCTTACCCCCTCCTGAAGACGACCTGCCCGAACAGCCGCAGGAAATCCGCGTCCCGCTGCAAGCCATTCGCGGCCGAGGTGCGGCGACAGCCATGGCGCACCGGTTTGCAAAAGACCAGCGCGAGCCCGCAGATGACGGGTGGAGCCCTGTTCGGGCACCTGGCAATGCGGAGGGCTTCGCCCCGGGCCACGGAGGTCGGGAGGGCGGTGATGAATGGGGCGCCGGGGCGCCGGGCGGGCCTGCTGCGTGCGACGAGGGCGATGGCGACAGCCGTCCTTCGCCCGCCACCCGCGTGCATTTCGAGACCGCGCGCAGTGCCCTGTGCGCCAACGACTCGCCCGACATCTTCTTTGAGCTATCGGTCAATCCCTACCGGGGCTGCGAGCATGTTATGGAGCGACAGAAACTGCGTGTCTGGCGATAGTGAATAAAACAGGCAGCTGGTTTTCGGGTTTTGTTTAACCGGTTGTTCCTCTTGTGAGGCGGGGTGGAACAGCCGCTTGCGGCTGTGGAACCTCGCAAATCAGCGTTGAGAGATGCACAACGCAATTCCCAGCCCCGTGACCCATGCAGATGTCCGAAAGTACTTTCGTCGGACACAGAGCAATGTCTATCTACTCTCTGGGAAGGCTTAGGGCAACGCTGAAAAAGTCTCCGCTGCTACTCCAGCGTGGGTAAATTACTGGGCCATGAAGCAGCAGACCCTTGCTATGGCAGCCGACGCCCAGTCGGGTTTTGAACAGCATCGCAAGCCCACGCGGCGCGACGAATTCCTCAAGACCATGGAGGCGCTGGTGCCCTGGGCGGCGCTGTGCGAAGAAATCGCACCGCACTACCCCAAGGCTGGCAATGGGCGTCCTCCCATTGGACTGGAGCGCATGCTGCGCATCCACTTCATCCAGCACTGGTTCAACCTCGCCGACCTGGCGTGTGAGGAAGCCCTCTACGACAGTGCCAGCCTGCGCCGCTTCGTCGGCATTGACCTGGGTTGCGAGCCAGTGCCCGATGCCACCACGATGCTCAAGTTCCGCCATCTGCTGGGCGACAACAAGTTGGGCGAAGCGCTGTTCGCACGCGTGGGCAAGGAGTTGCAGGCGCGCGGCATCAAGGTCAACACCGGCACCATCGTGGACGCCACCATCATTGGTGCACCCAGCTCCACCAAGAACGCCGCCAAAGCCAGAGACCCAGAAATGCACCAAACCCGCAAGGGCCAGCAGTGGTATTTCGGCATGAAGCTGCACATCGGCGTGGACAGCCAAACCGGGCTGGCCCACAGCGCGGTGGTCACGGCGGCCAACGTGCACGACAAACATCCACTGCCTGATTTGCTGCACGGCAACGAGCAGCGCGTTTATGGCGACTTGGCCTATGCCAGCCAGAAGGCACTGATAGCGAGCAAGGCACCCAAGGCCAAGGACTTCACCAACCAGCGCACGCGCCGTGCGGGAGAGGTTGATGAGGTGCAGCGGGCCAAGAATCGCAACAAGTCGCGCTTGCGTGCTCGGGTCGAACACGTCTTTGCCGTGGTCAAGCGGCTATGGGGGTTCACTAAGGTGCGCTATCGCGGGCTGCAAAAGAACGCCACGCGTGCGTTCACCGCCTTGGCCCTGGCCAACATCTACCTGTGCCGAGTGCATCTGCTCGGACACCAGCGGTCGAAGGAAGCACTCTGTACGCGGTGACTGAGTTGGTGCGCACCCTTTGTCAGTGGTACGTGCCCGATGCTGCACCGTCACGCACCAACGCCTCTGGGCCTGGTGCCGTCAGTCAGGGCGTGGAATTTCTTGCGCCCATGGACCAGTTGCTCCCAAATTGGCCCACGCAGTTTGAAGCGCACGTGAGAGCCCGGATTTTTGTCCGGCAATCCAGACGGCCGTACATTGCGGACCCGACTCGGACCGTGGTACGAGCGCCTAAAGGCGCTGCACCATTGCCAAGGATTACAGCAGTTCCTTGACGTCATCTTGCGCGTAGCCGAAGCAGAGTTCGACGGTACGTGCATAGACTTTGCCACGCCTGAGGTCGCCGCTACGGCAACGCATATGACCGCCACACAAGCGGCCAAGCGAATTGGTGTTCATGCGGCGACCTTCAGGACCAGGGATTTCATGACCCTCAAATCTCAGCCAAACACCGCATGAAGGCTGTCATCTGCGCCGACTCTGTGTGCTGCTGAGCGATTAGCACGTGCCGTGCAAACTGCACCGCGGGCTCGAATCGAAGCACCTTGATTCCTGGCAGGCTCATGTTGCGCACCACCAATGGGTTGACCACGCTGACTCCAAGGCCCATTTCGACCATTCTGCAAATGGTGGGGGCATATGGGGTGTCCAAGATGAGCTTGCGACGGTCTGGATTGAACGCCGCGTCCACCGCCTCTCTCGTGCCATCACCCTGTGTGAGCGAGATAAATGGTTCATCATCAAAGTCACTTGGTTTGACCGAGCGCTTTTTGGCCAGACGATGGCCTACGGGAACGATGCAAACACCCTGTTCTTGCGCCCACAGACTCGACTGAACGCCCGCAGTGTCAACAAGGTACGAAACAAGACCGAGGTCACAGTAGCGGGTGGCCGTCCATTTCGCCACCGTTGGTGAGTCATTGGTGTGGATGGAGACCGGGGTATCGGGGTAGCGTTTCCGGAACACTTGAATGACTTTGGGCATCACACTCATCGCAATTGACGGTACTGCTCCGATGCGAAGCGTTCCAGTGCCCAGTTGTCGAATCAGTCGTACCGAGTTCTCGAGGGCGTCCATGCCCAAGAACGAGCGCTGAACCTCTTGGTAGAACGCGTCCCCTTCCGCAGTGGGCGTGAGTCTCCCAGCCTTTCGCTCGAAGAGGTGCAGGCCTGTTTCGGCTTCCAGCTGGGCAATGAACCTGCTGATGTTTGGCTGGGTGGTGTGCAACTCCTTGGCAGCCAAGGTCATTGACCTCGTGAGCATCACCACCCTGAATGTCTCAATCTGCTTGAACTTCATTTGCACCTCTGCGTATTTTCAATGAGCATAACAAGGATGTATGGGTTCCTATAAAACTCGTATTTGACGGCATGTCATGCGGTTTTCATACTTCGCTCAAGAACTCGGGGGAACGGTTCCCCAGTGGCAGGAAGCAGGCAATTCATGGAATCCAAAGTAAGTCGTCGTTTGCAACAACCCACCGCACAGGAGGTGTGCGACCACATCTACCTACCGCGGCTCAATCGCGAGTTCGCGAGTGGGTTCATCTACCTGACCGACATCAACGCTGCCCACCTCTTGATGTTGCGAAAGGCGGGCTTGGTGCCAACAAACGTTGCCGCTTTGCTTGCTCGGACGCTCGTGAAAATGCAAGGCGACGGACCTGACGCGGTCACGTTGGACCCGCAGCGCGAGGATGCGTACTTCAACTACGAAGCGCAACTGATGAGCCTGGCGGGCTCAGATGTGGGTGGGCGTCTGCACGTGGCTCGCAGCCGTAACGACATTCTTGCGACCCACGACCGGCTGCGAGCGAGAGACATCGGGCTCAATGTGCTGGATGCGTTGAATGCAGCCAGGGAGGTGGCGCTATCGCGTGCTGCCGCCTACGCCGATGTGGTAATGCCAGGGTACACACATCTTCAGTCCGCTCAGCCCATCAGCTACGGTCACTATCTGTCTGCCGTAGCGCAGGCTATGGCGCGTGATGCAGGACGAATAGAGCAGGCCATTGTCAATATGGATGCGAGCCCCCTTGGAGCGGGTGCTCTGGCTGGCACCGCATTCCCAATTCAGCGCGAGGAGACGGCCCGGTTGCTCGGGTTTTCGGGATGCGTGGAGAACTCCTTAGATGCAGTGGCTTCGCGTGACTTCGCCTGGGAGTTGATGTCTGCGATGACCATCGCATCGCTGACCTGGGGACGAATTGCCCAGGACTTCTATGTGTGGGCCACTCCGGAGTTCGGTTTGATTGAGTTCCCCGACAGCGTAGCGGGAACTTCGAGCATCATGCCGCAGAAGAAGAACCCGGTGGTCGTTGAATACCTCAAGGGGAAGACAAGCCACCTCATAGGTCTTTTGACAGCGGCGATGTCAGCGGTGAAGGGTACGCACTTTACCCACAGCGGCGATGGCAATCGGGAGAGCATGCGCAGCTTTTGGGAGAGTGCCGATGAATGCCTGCGCTGTCTCGTCCTGTTCAAGCTGGTCATCGATTCCGCGAGGCCAGCTGAAGCGACCATGCTGCACAAGGCTCGCACGGACTTCTCCACGGCCACGGACCTGGCTGACGCTCTGGTCCGTGAATCTGGCCTTTCCTTCAGAGAAGCACATCATGTCGTGGGGGCTGTGGTGCGTCAGGCACTGGATGCCAGCTTGCCGGCCAGCGACATCACAGCGGAGATGGTCAACGCGGCAGCCACGGAGCAGACGGGTAGGCCCATTTGCTTGAGTGACCAGTCCGTGCGACTGTGTCTCGACCCGGCGTACAGCCTTGAGTCGCGCTCTGCGAAGGGGGGGCCTGCACCCTCTCTGGTCGTCCTGCGAATCGCACAACAGCGGGATGAGCTCCACAAAGCTCAAGAGCGAGCCATGCGCACTCGGCAGATGGTTGCGGATTCACGTACCAGGCTTCAGTGCGAGCTAACCGAACTTGCTGACCTGTCTGCTGATTGAGCGACTTTTCCTTTCAACTACTTTCCATCCACCTATCTACATTTGGACGAACCATGATTTGTGTTTCCAAGCTCACTGCAGCGGTCGTCGTTGCGCTCGCTGCATCCTCCGCCTTCGCCGATGCTTTTCCCAGCAAGCCGATTCGGTTGGTGGTGCCATTTCCGGCGGGAGGTACCACCGACAACCTGGGGCGTTTGCTGGCAACGAGGCTGTCCGAAAAGCTGGGGCAGTCGGTGGTGGTCGACAACCGTGGTGGTGCAGGTGGAAATATTGGCGCGGACTTGGTCGCCAAGGCGCCCGCCGACGGCTACACGCTTCTTTTCGGAACGGTCGGAACCAGCTCCATCAACCCCTCTTTGTACAAGAAGCTTCCATTTGACCCGCATAAAGATTTCACGCCCGTAGCGCCTTTTGCAAGCGTTCCAAACATCCTAGTGGTCAACCCAAAAGTCCCGGCGAGGACGGTCTCAGAACTGATTGCCTACTCGAAACGTCAGCCTGAAACTTTGAACATGGGGTCGGCAGGCAGTGGGACGACAAATCACCTGACCGGTGAGATGTTCAAGTCGATGACGGGGGCATCGATGACCCATGTACCCTACAAAGGCAGCGGTCCTGCGATGGCAGACCTGTTGGGTAACCAGATTCAACTGATGTTTGACAACCTACCGGGTTCATTGCCGCATGTGAAATCGGGCGCCCTGCGTGCGCTAGCAGTGACCGGAGCGTCACGTTCGCCAGCACTTCCAGATGTGCCCACCATGGCTGAGGCTGGCGTGACCGGATATGTGGCGGACGTGTGGTTTGGTGTGATTGCACCAAAGAACTTGCCTCCAGAAATTTTGAGCAAGTTATCTACCGAAATCACTCAAATTTCCAGGGAGAAAGCGACGATAGACAAGTTGTCTGGCCAGGGGGCTACGCCGCTTTCGTCCTCTCCAGCTGAGTTCACTCAACGCATCCAAAGTGACACCGAAAAGTGGGCCAAGATTGTTCGCTCCTCGGGTGCCAGTGTTGACTGAGACTGAATGCGCTAGCGGCGGGGCATTTGTTGAGTGCCACAATTCGACGTGCTCCGCTGCATGGGTAGTTAAGTTCACTGCCATTGCTGTGCAACAGCGCGACGGTGGCCACGGTCTGTTCGTGGTGCCATCAGGCTTGTGTCGAACTCGGCCGCTCAGTCTGCATCAGCGTCGACCGCGCGACATCCCAGCTCTGTTCACTCACCTTCCGTCGGTGAGAGAAAAACCTGAGACGGGGGCCTGCGTGCGAATCCCAGCATCTCTGGCTCCAGTTCCAAGACTCTGCGGCCTGACGCTATCCGTGGGCTCATTGTCCCGGTTGAGCGAACAATCAAGCGTATAGTGCTGTTTCATACGCAGAAGACGCTTTTTCATTGATGCCCCACGCTGTTTTTGATGGGAGACGCCGCATCGCGGCGGACGCAGAGATGCCTGAAAAAACAGCGCTGGTAGAAATTTCTCAGCTTATGCGTCCAAATTTCTCAACTTATGTTTGCCCATGACGCGTAAGTCGTTGATTCATTAGGCCTGAAATTATCGGCTTATTAGGTCACCCACACGCTGCTGTCTGAGTGCTGTGACCGTCGGAAGCCGGCGGCGGACTGACCGACTAACCCCGTTTCAGAAAGGTGTGTCAGTCATGCTGCGCTTAGTCGGGTTGCTTTACATGACAGACAAGCATCTCACTCGCAACCTGACGTACAACGCTAACACGGTAGAAGCTTACTCAAGTGACTTGCTTGATTGGATGCGGTTCTGCGCCCGGTTCGAAATCCCTTGGAACAAAGCCACGTGGGCTGATTTAGGACGCTACGTCGACAGCATGAACTTGGTGTCACCTCATCACAGTCAAACGTTCCGACAGGCCACAGTCTCAAGACGTCTAGTGCCAATTCAACAGTTATACCAGTGGGCAACGGAGAATCTTCCTGACCTGTGTTCAGGAGCTCCCGAAGGTACCTTGTTCAAGGCGGCTAATGTGGCCTACTTTCTTGATGACCGCCGCAAGGAACTCCGACAACGTGTTGGCTATGGCAAGGAGTCTACCGAGGACATCTTGCTGCCAAATGCCATGCAACCGAGCGAAGTAGAGGCGGTACTAAAGGTAATCGGCCCTCCGCCCATGTCACACACAGAACATGAGATTAGCGGTGGCGCAGGCTCAGCAGTGATTCCTAATAAGGAGCACGATAAGACCGAAAAAACATCTACAGCTCATCTCGGGATGGATATCGCTTGCCAAGCAGGCCTGCCGTCGATTCATTCGGTGTTTTGTGAACCTATCCAGGCTTCCTGACTACGACAGCTTCGGCAACAACTTGATGCGCTATCGGCAGTCCAGAGGGGGCTGCATCAGGACTCACCAAGGACGCAAGACCTTCGCGGACTACTGTCTGAAAACCCGAAAATCATCGCTCTCGGCGCTGAGCTTTCACTACGGACACCTCAATGAGTCCATTACCTACAAGGGGTACTACGAGCCCATTCAAAGACTGGCCGACGAGGTGGACAGCTTGGCACACAGTGCGACAGTTGACTTCTTTGTTAGTCGAAGCGAGAGGAAAGTTGTCTTCGGCAATATGGCAGCAGCTGTGGACCGCTTTCTGACAGACGCCAAACTCGACTCTATTCAGGACATTGGAGTGCTGCGTACTAAGGTCAAGGAGGTTGTCTATGCGCACGACATCCGGATTTTTTTCAATGACTTCGGCAACTGTTTCATCAGCGCCGCTCCTCTGGAGTCTCGCTGCCAGCAAGCTGCGGGTGGGGCGTCGTGGATGCTACGAAAGCCTAACTATAAGACCCGCAGCATCACCATGTGCGCGGGCTGCAACTGCTTCGTATTTGACTCCACGCACTTGCCCTACTGGGAGAGACGCGTTGAGGACTGGGGCGAAGCTGCAAAGGACCCCACCAACAGAGTTGCCGTAAGCAGGCACGCGCAAGCTATGGCGGTTGTTCGCTGGTTCAAGAAAAATAGGTAAATGTTGGATGCTCAAATAGCATCGCCCTCATCTGTTGTGGCGAGCCAATTAGATGCCTTCATGTCCGATGACCCTAGAGAGGCGAAACTCTGCGCTGCGCTGCGGGAGTTGGTTGCGCGTCAGAGTTTCGACGCCAATGGGAGGTTGAAGGGGCCCGGGAGTGCGTTGCACATTGGCGGCGGGATTACAACGAGGTCAGGCCGCACAGCAGTCTGGGGCGCATCCCGCCGGCACGATTCGCCCAGCAGCACCTCCAGCGCGCTGGCGGTGCCGCTGGCAGTGAGCAGAAACAAAACTTCGATTAATCTTTAACCCCAGACTTCTCCAATCCATTGGTACGGTCAATGGGGGCAGGTCATCCTCAGAGTCGAGTGGCCACGTCGCTCCATGGGCGGACATCGGCATACTTCGCCTGAAGGTCGAAGAGTGCTGCATTGTGAGGACCGATTGCCCTGTCCCCAACACAGTCTTCGAGCACCACTGGGCGAAAGCCCCAGCTCATTGCATCCACCACGCTGGCGCGCACACAGCCACTGGTGGTAGCGCCAGCGATAAACAGCGTAGAAATGCGACGCGCAGTCAGCCAAGCGGAGAGCGCTGTTCCGAAGAACGCGGACGGAGCCGTCTTGCGCACCACCAGCTCACCCGCGCGAGGCGCAAGGGAGGGAACGATGGCGCTTGCTTGCGCGTCCTCGTGCAGCGTCCGCATCCCTGGAATCTTCTCCACGAACACGTTGCTTTCACTGCCGTCGGCGGGGTAGACGATGCGGCTGTGGGCAATTGGCCAGCCGCTCGCGCGGGCGTGCGCGAGCACAGGAACGGTAGCCTCGACCGCGGATGCAATGTTGCCGCCGCCGAGCTGCGCAGGGTCGGCGAAGCCATTCACAAAGTCGACGATGAGCAACCCGAAGGGAGCCTGCAGGCCCAGGCTCGCGCCCAGCCCCTGGCGGGCATACACGGCGACGTCATCCGCGTCGTGAGGCTGCACGTTGGACGCGGAACTCATGCTGCAACCTTTCTCGATGCTGAGTGCAGTTCTTCAACCACTTTGCCTTCCCGAACGACATGAACATCGTCGAGCGCCACGCTGCAGTTACGCATGGGGATGTCGATGTGGCACGGCGTGGAGCGAGTTCCTCCCACCTCGTTGTTGGGCCCCATCGAGAACAGGAAGTTGCCGTTGAACGCGCGAGCATCCATGGCGATGGTTGCCTCGCGGTCATAAAGCGACAGCGTGCTCCAGAACGCTCGCTTCTGTAGTCCATAGCCGATGTGCGAGATAGCGTATGCTTCGGGGTCGTTGAAAGATGCCATGTACTCACTGAGCAGTTCGGCATCCAAACCACCTTCGATGCTCGTGGCAAAGCCCTTCTTGATGGTGATGGTGATAGGCGACTGAACGTAGCTCTTCATGGGCAGCAGGATGTCACCCTTGTCGAGAACGATGGTTCCTTCAACCTCGCCTTCGTTCGGCCAGGTGAGAATGAAGCCACTTGGCCAGTGGTCCCAACGCCCCGGCTGGTCAACGAGACCGTACTCCTGCACCACCGGGTACTGTCCCAAGGGCATGCGGACATTCGTGCCTGCCTTCGAGGTGACGTACATCGCCTTCTTGCCCTCAAAGATGCGAGCGGCAGTGGCCACGCGCTCTCGGTCTTCCGGCGTGGGAACAAGACGAACGAGCACCTCAGGCGGCTCAACCGCAAGAAGAATCCGCGTACCCGACTCAAGGAGCTCCTGCTGTTCAGGGGAGAACAACAGGGTCATGAGGTCGAGAACGTAGTCACTAGCCTTCAGTGCCGCCATTGCGGCGCGGTTACCAGTCAAGGGTGTCGTCCCGAGGTACGCCAGCGAATCTCGGCTCAGTGCCTTCTCCCCGTTGATAGGTGGCAGGTCGAGCCGATTGACCACCGCACCGCAAGACGCCGCAGAGATGGTGGCGCAGCGCAGCGTCTGAGGGTGAGTGTTGTCGCTGGTGAGGACGGTCACCATGTCGCCTGAGCGCACGCCGGAGAGGCTGAGCACCTGGTCCCAGGCGCGGATGAGTTCTACGTCGCTGACTGGCATGTCATGCTCCTTCAGGGTGGAATGAGAGATTCAGGTACTGGCCGAGCAAGCGGAAGAAGCCCGCCTCATCGTCCCAGGGAATCATGTGACCCGCGTCCGTGGCCACGACCTGTTTCAGCCCGGGTGCAAGGCGGGCGATTTCAGCGGCGTCCTCGTCGAGAATGACGCCGCCGCGCCCGGCAATCATCAGGAGACCAGGAACCGTGAGCGAGGCAAAGTTGGCGTGAACATCGTCGTTGTGAAAGCCGTTCCAGGCTTCCTCGATGGCCTTCTCGTCGCACGTGTGCAGCCACTGTGCACGCAGTCGCAGTTGCGCTTCGGTCCAAGTGGGGGAGAAACGCTTGAGTTCTTCCCACGGCTGCCCCGCAGCCATTAGGCGGATGGAGTCGATGTACCACGCAAGCGGCGCGGGGTAGGGGCGACGACCCGGCCCGCCTACTGGCGGGTCAATGAGGAGGAGCCGGCCAAACCGAGATGGCATATGGGCGGCCGCGCGAACAGCAATTCGGGCGCCCATGGAATGACCCAACACGGTCGCTTCTTGCCAGTCGAGCGCGCTGAGAACAGCGGTGACATCGGTTGCCAGGGCATCCAAGCCGTAGTCGAGCTCAGGACCCGACGAACTCAAGCCGCGGCCACGCACATCGAGAACATTAACGTCAAAGTGTTGTGCGAGAGTCTCCGCCACGAAGCCCCACGTCACAGCCGGGCTGGTGATGCCAGGCACGACGAGGAGCTTCGGACCCTTTCCGCCATAGCGCAAGAGGTGGTGGCGAATTCCGTTGGCGGGAACGTGGAAGCCGTAGAGAAAGGTACTGCTCATCCCAGCGCCTTCTTGGAGTAGCGACCAGACAACAGCGCGCCAGCGCCAGGCACAACTTGCTCGAGGCCGAGTGCGCCAAGCATCGCGTAGGTGGTGGCGACCGCAGCGGTCACGACGGGTTTGCCGGTCAGGGCCTCCACTTGAGCGATAGCGGGAAGCGAAGGCATCTGGACGCACGCTGACAGCACGATGGCATCCACATCGTCCGTCTTCATGTCTGCCACGATGCCGGGCAGTTTCGACGGGTCATGTCGGCCGACTTCGAGGTTGTCCGGAATCTCAAGCGCCCTCCAGTCAGAAACTTCGAAGCCTTCGTTCTGGATGTAGTCGATGACCAATTCGGTCAGCGGCACCATGTAGGGCGCCACCAATGCGATGCGTTTGACGCCCATGACTTTCAGCGCGTCCACCAAGGCGCCAGCACTGGTAACAACTGGTGCGGCACCCTGGTTGCTAACAGTTGCTTCGCCAAGGCGCGCTTGAGACTGGCGGTGATAGCCGCGACCCATGGCCATGATGGCGACCAGGCAGGCGTAACCCAGAACGTCCACGCGTGCGTCACTCAGCTCCAACGCGCAGCGGTCGGATTCGGCGTCCATCGCCGCGAGCTCTTCCTTCTTCACATGCTTCATGCGCATGCGCGCTGAGTGGAAGGTGAAACGCTCCGGCAGCACCTGCTCGCGCAACCGCAGCATCGCCGGAATCTCCGTTTCCATGGTGGTGTTTGAACTGGGCACAATCTGGCCAATTCGGTAAGGCTTCATGTCTGGAGTCTCTCGTTGGTTAAGGGTTAGAGGGTCAGGGGTTCACGGTCAGTGCGCCGCGGCGCCCAGATAGGCTTTGCGGACGGCGGGGTCGTGCAAAAGCGCTTGCGCTTTGCCTTCACCAACCACGCGGCCGGTCTCGACCACGTAGCCGCGGTCTGCGATGGCCAGGCTCTGGCGGGCGTTCTGCTCTACAAGCAGCACACCGATGCCGAGTTCTCGAATTCGGCGGAGGGCACTGAACAGCTCGCGACACACGAGTGGTGACAGCCCGAGCGATGGTTCATCCAAAAGAAGGATGTCCGGGTGGGACATCAACGCGCGACCGATGGCAACCATCTGCTGCTCACCGCCGCTCATCGTCCGGACCGTCTGGCTCATTCGAAGGTTGAGCTTTGGGAACAGCGAAACGATTCGCTCCAGCATCTCTGCCTCGCCCGCGCGAGCACGCTTTGGAAGCGCACCCAGTCGTAGGTTGTCCTTCACAGAGAGTTGACCGAAAACACCGCGGCCTTCCGGAACCAGTGCCAGTCCAGCATTGACGATGTCGTGCTGTGGCAGCTTCATCAGGTCCACGCCGTTGAGCGTCGCGCGAGCGCCCGGCTGCGCAGGGACCATGCCGCCAAGCGCCTTCAGCAAGGACGTCTTGCCCGCCCCATTCGCGCCCAGCATCACGACAATCTCACCAGGTGCGACTTGAAGGCTCACTCGGTCAAGCGCGCTGTGTTGACCATAACGAACGGAGATGTCCTTGACTTCAAGCATGGTTAACCTCCTCTTCGGCGTCAGACTCGTCCTCGCCCAGGTACGCAGCGATGACAGCCGGGTTGCTGAGCACCTCGCGCGTTGGCCCGTCCGCAATTTTTTGGCCGCTGCTGAGAACAATGCATCGGGTGCAAAGCGCATTCACCGCGTCCATGACGTGCTCAACCATCACGATGGTGATGCCGTCAGCACGCATGGAGCGGATGAGCTCGATGCCTTCCTGGAGCTCGGTGGGATTCAGACCAGCAAGCCATTCGTCAAGCAGCAGCAGGCGAGGGTGCAGGGCTAAAGCACGCGCCAGTTCAAGCCGCTTCTGGTCGATGTATGTGAGCTTGCTTGCAGGAGCATCAGCCTGACTCTGCAAGCCCACTTTGGTCAGCAGTGTTATTGCCTGCTTTCGAGCGGCTTTACCGTGCACGCCGTTGGGGTGGAAGGCCAGGCCGACCTCCACGTTCTCTGCGCAAGTCAAGCTGCCAAGCACACGAACCAACTGGAATGTGCGCGCAACGCCCATGCGAGCGATGCGATGGCTGGCCAGTCCACTGATGGTATGGTCCAGGAACTGAATGGTCCCTGACGTAGGAGACAGTGCGCCTGAAACGAGGTTCAGCGCCGTCGTTTTGCCCGAGCCATTGGGTCCCACCAGGCCAATCACCTCGCCCGCGAAGATTTCCATGTCCACGCGGTCCACGGCTACCAGACCGCCAAACCGACGCGTCACCTGCTGCAGTTTGAGAATTGGTGAAGTCATGCTCGTCTCCTGAGCTGCGCAACGGCGCCCACCAAGCCGTTGGGCAACAGGTAGACGATGAGAATGAAGATGAGCCCCAGCAAGATGGGATAGTGGTTCGGGAAGTTGCCGGAGAGGTACTCAAACAGAAGCACGAGGGGAACGGCACCGAGGATTGGGCCGAACAGGGCACTCGCTCCGCCCAGCAGCGCCATGATTAGCGTCTGGAAGGACACCGTCGCCGAGAAAGCGATGCTCGGGTCGAGGTAGGTCCAACGGGGCGCCATGATGGCTCCGGCCAGGGTCATGAAAGACGCCGACAACATGAACAGCAGTACCTTCGCCGTCGTGGTGTTGATGCCTACGTGACGGGCAACTGTCTCGTCTTCGCCGATGACGCGCAGGGCTAGGCCGAGTCGAGACCTGGAAATCAACACGCGGATGAGGAGGATGAAGGCCAGCAGCGCCAGGAGTTGCCAGTAGATGTCCTGAGTCGTTACGTCAGCGGTCACGTAGCGGCCCAACACCTTGCTGAACTTGACTTCGTACCAGCTCACAAGCTGCTTCACCAGCTCGGCCAGGCCGAAGCTAAAGATGACGAAGTACACCCCAGAGAGTCGAAGCGTCGCAAGACCCACCAACAGCGACATGACAATGCCGATGCCAGTTGCGGCGAGGAGCACCACGGGCCAGGAAACGACCTCGCCGAGGACCGCGGCCGCGTAGGCACCCATGCCAAAGAATGCGACGCTGGCCAGCGAGACGTATCGGGTCGGTCCAGAGAACAAGGCCCAAGCCGTTGCCAGGACTGAGTACATCAACATGTTGAGGTACAACCCGAGGGAGTAGTCACTCTCGATGCCGAACGGAAGCATGGCCAGGGCCACGACGGCGGCGATGGCTGCCGCCCATGCAAATTTTTCTTTCGTGCTCATCGCCCGACGCTCCCAAACAGGCCCGTGGGGCGCACAAGCAGAACCAGCAAAAAGAGTCCGTAGTTGACGGCGAGGATGAGCGCAGGCTCGATGCTGGCGACGATGGTCTCGGCAAAGCCGAGGAGGAGTCCGGCGACCAGCGCACCCATCAGGTTGCCCACGCCGCCCATGATGACGACGATGAGCGCCTTCATGGTGAACATGATGCCCATGGTGGCCGAGAAGGGCAGGAACATGCTCACGAGCACCCCGCAGACTGCCACCAGTGCGCCGCCCAGCCCGTATGCCTGAGCAGCTCGCTGGCGAACATTAATGCCCACCAGGGGAGCGAACTGAGGAGACACAGCAACCGCCCGGACAGAGGTCCCTACGCGCGTACGATTGAGCAACAGAAACAGGCCAGCAGCTGCGGCTGCCGCGACGCACAGGACGAGCAAGCGGTTTGCAGCGACGGTTCCACCGAGAATCTGAACGGGTTCAGCCAGATAGCTGTAGCTGTGGTAGTTGCCCGTGAACTGCAAAAGCATCAGCCCTTGCACAATGAAAAGCAAACCAAATGTGGCAAGGATTGAGTCCACCTCCAACTGAGGCCCAGCTCCGGTGCGCTTGACCAGCGGCACCATCAGAATGCGGTAAACCAACCATTGAACGCCGAATCCCAGAGGCACTGCGAGCAGCAGTCCCCAAAGAGGCGATAGGCCAAGCTTTGACACAATCCAGGCGATAAAGGCTGCCCCGATGAGGAATTCACCGTACGACAGGTTCATGATGCGAGCGACCCCATATTGCAGAGTCAGCCCCATCGCCACGAGCGCATATAGACCTCCAAGGGTCGCACCCGTCAGCAGCACGTCAACAAAGTTCATCGAAGTCTTTCTGCCTACCCAAGCCTGCGAACAAGCGGCTTGGGCAGGCGACGAAGTGAGGGACGCTTAGGACTTCTTCCAGGCGGGCTTGGGCATCACGATGGGCTTGGCGCCCTTCTTCGAGATGGGCGCGACACCGTAGTACTCGCCGTTCTGCCACTGGCCGACGTAGAACAGGTCACGAAGAATCTGGTTCTGCAGCTTCACCGTGCCGAAGATGGTCTCGAAGCTGCCATTGCGCAGCTCTTGCGTGACGGCAGCACGGTCGACCTTGCCAACCCGCTCGATGGACTGCTGAAGCATCTGCAGCGAGACCCACACCAGGGGTGCGGTGAAGCGGTCCGGTTCGTAGCCAGTCAGGTCCTTGTGACGTTTGAAGTAGCTCTGAATGACGGGGCTGCCGTAGTCCACACCCCCGAGCCCCATCACACCTTCCAGGTCGGCGCCAAACTTCTGGCCATACGCAGGCAGCGCAGTGCCGATGCCAAGGTACATCGCCTTGGGGTTCAGTCCCTGAACCTTGGCCTGTTCCGTGAGTAGGAAGGTGTCGGGCGGATAGGAGAACGCGATGAATGAGTCAGCGTTCTTGCTCTTGATTTCGTTGATGATGGGCGTCACGTCTTGAACGCCAATGGGATAGGTGTTGTCGTACACCAGCTTGAAGCCATGGCTCTTGATGGCGGCGCGCGCGGCTTTGGCGGCTTCCACACCGAAGCTGTCGGCGATATTGACCATGGCGACCGTGTCGCCAATCAGGCCTTCCTTGCGCTTGGCGGCCAGAACGTCCAGCAGCGCCTCGGCATAAGGGATGGCATCGCCTTCGTAGAAGAAGGCGTGCTTCCAGCGCTTCACCAGTGCGGTCGCATCGGCCGGCAGCGCTGCCACGGCCAGCAGGGGATAACCGTGCTTCTCGTAGGTCGGCGCGGCGGCGAGGTTGTTGCCCGTGCCCCATGGAGCCAGCACGAAGTCCACTTTGTCTTGCGACATAAGGCGCTCGGTGTAGCGCACAGCCTCTTCGGTGCTCGAGCGGTCGTCGTACTCAACCACCTCGATTGGAACGCGCTTGTTGAACGCCTTGAGCATGATTCCGCCCGCGTCATTCACCTCTTTGACCCACAGCCGGTAATTGCCCGAGATGGAGGCAGAGACGCCGCCGGCATTGGCGCCCGTCTTCGAGATGGCCCAACCAATTCGCTCGGAGTTGGGGGCACCCTGTGCGAAAGCGAGTGGTGCTCCGGCAGAAAGCATCGCGGCTGCGGCCGCGGCCTTGAGCACAGCCCTTCGATGTGTGCCTGCGGCGCTCGCGCCTGGCATCACCGTCTGGGTAGTGGGCTCTTGAATCTTAGAAGACATGACGAGGTCCTTTTTTTGCGGTTGATGAAGCCGGCAACCTGGGTTGACGACCGTTGGGCAGCGCACCTTTTCGGTGCGTTCAATGCTTTGGAGGCCTATCTCCGCCTCATCAGCACCAAAACGATTCACGCCAAATGGTATGCCAAAATGGATGCACCAAATAGGGTTGAAACCGGGCCTGCCTGCCAACGCTACGCAATGTGCGTGCCTGTCGTGCTTGGCTTCAGCAACGCATCGTGCAAGGATAAAGGATAAAAGCCTTTAAAAACAATAAGTTATCCGCAAGCTAATTTTTTTGGTCAACTTTCAAACGCACGGGAAGGTTGTAAGGGAAACTACCTCCTAAGACTTTCCCTAATGCACAAATCGTTAGTTGGTATACCATTTGCATGGAGACAGCGTCGCAATATGCGATACGACCACCGGCCACTTTCGCCGACTCAGGTGTCGGCGAAAGTGGTCACACTTTTGCTCATGCAACGGTATTTACAGGACACAAAATGGCAGTGCAGAACAACACCACCCCCAGCGCTAAGCGCCGATTCCAAAGCCCATTTGACGTGGCGACCCCCCCCGGCGCCGAGGGCTGGCAGGAGCTCTACCCCTACTACGCTCACATCAGCGAAGAGCGCCGCGCCGTGGAAGAGCAGAAGCTTTGGTACTTCGATGGCATGCACAACCCAGAGCCGCTGTACCCCTTCGACACCATCATGACTGAGAACTGGTGGGTGGCAGCCAGCCAAATGACCACGAAGGTGTGGCCCATTCCGGTGGCAATGGGCATCGACCAACGCATCATAAATGGCTACCTCTACGTCAGCCCGAACTCCATCGACGACCCCGCCGAAGTGGCGCGCCGCGCAGAGCTCTTCAACGAGCGTGCTGGCCACTACTACGAGAACTGGGACACCATCTATGCTGAATGGAAGAAGAAGGCCAACGGCTGCATCGAACGCCTGAAGCAGATTCAGTTCAAGCCGCTGCCGGAGTTCGAGCCTGAGGAGAACGTCTACGGTCACCGCGGCATTTACTCTTCGCACGACCTGCTGAGCTCGTACAACCGGCTCATCGAGAACCTCTTCGAGATGGGCTCGTACCACTTCGAAATGCTGAACCTCGGCTATGGTGCTTACCTGACGTTCCGCGAGTTCTGTCAGCAAGCGTTCCCGGGCATCAGTGACCAGACCATCACCGATATGGTGTCTGGCATCGACATCCTGCTCTTCCGCCCCGACGACGAGCTGCGCAAGCTGGCGTCACGCGCAATCGAGCTGTCGGTGGACGGGGCGCTGCTGGCCAATTCGGACCCTGCTTCGGCGCTGAAGGCTGTTGGCTCGCTTCCGGGTGGCGCCGCTTGGCTAGCTGCGTATGAAGAATCGCGCAACCCCTGGTTCTGGTTCTCTACGGGTGTGGGCTACACGCACTCTGACGCAGTCTGGATGACGGACCCCCGCTTGCCTTTCACCGCCTTGCGCGGCTACATCGAGGCACTGCGCCGTGGCGAAGACATCCGTCGCCCTCTCGACAAAATCATCGAGACGCGCACCCGCGTGACCCAGGAATACCGTGAGCTTCTTCCCACGGAAGATGACCGCGAGGCATTCGACGGCCTGGTCAAGCTCGCACGCACGGTCTATCCTTACGTCGAAGACCACAACTTCTTCGTCGAACACTGGCACCACTCCCTGTTCTGGGAGAAAGTCCGTGAACTCGGCGAAGTGTTCGTCGCGCACAAGTTCTTTGACGACAAGGAGGACATCTTCTATCTGCACCGCCACGAGGTGTACGACGCGCTGTACGACATGATTATTGGTTGGGCGGTCGGCACTCCTCCTCGTGGCGAGGTGTACTGGCGCCCCATCATTCAGAAGCGCCGAAAGATTCGGGATGCTCTGGCCAAATGGTCGCCTCCGCCGGCCTTGGGTGTGCCTCCGGAGTCCATCACGGAGCCACTCACCATCATGCTCTGGGGCATCACCCAAGAGACCATTCAACAATGGCTCGGCGGCGACACGGCAGAAGACGGCGTGCTGCGAGGCATCGCAGCATCTGCGGGTAAGGTGACAGGGCGCGCACGTCTTATCACCGAGTCCGAGCAGCTCTACGATGTGCAAGACGGAGAAATCCTCGTGTGCCGCATCACGGCGCCTAGTTGGGCCCCGGTCTTCCAACGCATCTCGGCCGCCGTCTCCGACGTTGGCGGAATGATGGCTCACACGGCAATCATCTCTCGTGAGTACGGGCTGCCGGCAGTCGTGGGGACCGGCTTCGCCACGGTGAACGTTTCTACCGGCGACCTCATCGAGGTTGACGGAACCGAAGGCACGGTTCGCGTGCTGGAAAAGGCGGTGCAAGCATGAGTGCTGCAGCTCCCTTCGTGCTCTGGTTGGATGACCCCATTGCAAACGGGCATCCGGCTCTGGGTGGCAAGTTCTCGAGCCTAGGTGAGATGACCGCCAGCGGCTTCTCCGTCCCACCAGGCTTTGGCATCACAACCAGCGCCTATCGCAGCTTCATGGATGCAGCCGGGCTGAGCGAAGAAGCGCGGCGCGTCAGTGCCGCAGCGGACAAGATGGCCCTGGAAGACATCAAGTCCGAAACCAAAACCTTGATTGCCGGGGTGCTGAACGCTCCCCTGCCTGCTCAACTGGAAGCAGACATCCGCGAGGCGTACGCTGAGCTTGAACGTCGTACGGGTGTGAAGGACGTTCCGGTCGCAGTGCGCTCGAGCGGAGAGTCAGAGGACTTGGCAGGTGCGAGCTTCGCCGGACAGTACGACACGTTCCTGTGGGTGTGTGGCATCGAGTCCGTCTTGCACCACGTCCGTCAGTGCTGGGTGGGAATGTTCGGCGAGGCAGTGCTGTCGTACCGCGTGGATGGACAGGCTGTCATCTCCCGTGGCGACTTCGGCATGTGCGTCGGCATTCAACAAATGGTCCAAGCCCGTGCTGCTGGGGTGATGTTCACCCTCAACCCGCTCAACGGCGACCGTTCCAAGGTCGCCATGGAGGCCGTGTGGGGTCTTGGTGAAGGCGTGGTGAAAGGCGACATTACGCCGTCGCGCTTCATGGTGGACAAAGTCACGTTCGAAATCGTGGAGCGCAAACGCAGCGACCAGCGCGAGGAGTACCGATTCGACCCCAGTCAGGGTGTCGCCGTTCTGCCTATCGAAGAGACCAGGATTGGCGTGTCGTGCTTGGAGGAATCTCACGTGCTTGCGCTGGCAGAACTGGCCAAGCACATCGAGCGCCGTCGCGGTGCGCCTCAAGACATCGAGTGGGCCGTCGACGTGAACGGCAATGTCCGGGTGCTTCAAGTTCGGCCGGAAACCGTTTGGAGCCGCAAGGCGGCCCAGAGCATCGTCGGAAAGTCGCGCTCGCCGATTGGTCACGTCCTTGCACGTATGGCAGGTAATCAAATTGCAAAGCCAGCCGCAACTGGAGCCAAGGGAGCAGCGTGAAATCCGCGCCGATTAAATACCACCGCGCGACTTCAGTCGAAGAAGCGGTTCAGCTACTTTCGGAGTACGAGCCAGGCGAGGCTCGGGTCCTTGCGGGTGGTCAGAACCTTGTGGCCATGTTGAACATGCGCCTATGGCGACTCACCGCTTTGATTGATGTCAACGCGATTCCCGGACTGTCAGTCATTGAGCCTCGCGGCAACGACATTGTGTTTGGTGCACTTACGCGCCATGCAATGGTCGAGCACTCGGAGCTGGTGGCCCAGCGCCTACCTCTGTTGTCCACGATGATTCGGCACGTTGCAGACCGTCAGGTGCGTAATCGTGGGACCTTGGGCGGTAGTCTGGTGCATGGAGACCCCAGCGCCGAGATGCCCTTGGGATGCCTTGTGCTGAACGCGCGTCTACACGTTCATGGTCCCAATGGTTCTCGAGAGATTGCCATGGAGGACTTTTATGACGGTCCCTACGCTGCAGCCATTGAACCAGACGAGATGCTCACGCAGATAGAGATTCCGCCCGCACCGCGTCACCATGCGTTCATGGAGGTCGTACGCCGTCACGGCGATTTCTGCGTTCTTTCAGTCGCGGTGGTCGGTGACCAAAAGGACGACGGCACATGGCAGAACGTGCGCATCGGTCTCGGTGGACTCTCCGAGACGCCGGTGCTTGCCCACGCGTTGATGGAAATCGCAGAGGGAACCACCCTGAGCGACGAGGTGATTGCGCGCACCGCTGCTGCTGTCGGCAGCGTCATTGACCCTGCGAGCGACTTCCGAGCCAGCGCGGAGTACAGGGCTCACTTGGCGCCTGTCTATGTTGAACGGGCCCTCAAGGCGCTGCGCAAAAGCGCGCCTGTAGTGCATTAGGGAGATTCAGTTTTGAAGTACGAACAATCCTTCCAGGTGGCGCAGAACATCGCGACTGTCTGGAACTTCTTTTCTCAATTCGACCGTGTCGCGTGGTGCATGCCTGGCCTGCAGAAGGCGGACGTCATTGATGCAGATAGCCTTGATGTGGTGCTAGCCCAACGCGTGGGTCCGATGACGGCCACGTTCCAAGCGCGGGTTCAAATCACTGAGCGTGTGGAGCAGCAGTCGATGGGATTTACTTCCATCGGCAAGGCTGTACGCGGGGCTATCGGCAATTTCCGGAGCACCAACAGTGTGACGCTGGCTTCGGTCGACGATGGACGGGCGACTGCCGTCACAGTAACGGGTGAAGTTGCGCTCGGCGGAGCACTTGGCAGCCTTGGTCAGAAAGTGGTCGCGAAGCAGGCTGAGAAGATGACCGCAGAGTTTGCCAAGCAGCTTGAACGCGTGCTGAGCGAAGGCGACGAGAAGAAGGTTACTGCTGCCGTAGATGCTGCGCCTTCGAATAGCGGCGTGGACTCGACGCCATCGGCTTCCTCATCGCAATCCGGCAGCCAATCTGCTTTTCCAGCACAAATCGTATCCCCTCATCGTGTGGCGCCGAGTCAATCTCCTTCTATGGAGGGAGCGCTGCTCTTCTGGTCACGTCTTACCGCATTTGGGAGTTTGGGCACCTTCGCAGTCGGCTTGGTGCTGCTGTGGCGATTGACCTGATTTCAACATCTGAGTACTCCAGGCGACCCTGACCAACTATTACCCTGCCATGAACGAAGAGATACCCATCAATTTGACTGTCAACGGAGCATACGTGACGGCAACAGCGCCCGCGCGAATGCACGCTGCAGATTTTTTGCGACATCGTCTCGGGAACACTGGAACCCATGTTGGGTGTGAGCAAGGCAAATGCGGAATGTGCACCGTCCAAGTGGACGGCGTGGCGCTGAAGTCGTGTTTGATGCTTGCGCCTCAACTTGAGGGAGCATGCGTGAGAACTGTAGAGTCGCTCGCGGTTGACAACAAGCTGAATGGCTTGCAGGCCAGTTTCCACCGGCACCACGCTCTGCAATGCGGTTTTTGTACACCAGGATTTCTGATGTTGGCAACCAGCATCGTGGAGCGCGGAGAGATGCTGTCGCGTGATGAAATCAGAGAAGAAATCAGCGGCGTCCTCTGCCGGTGCACGGGCTACGAGAACATCATCAGTGCAATACACGAGTACCTGCATGAAACCGTGGCGGCCAACCCCCAGTTGGTTGCAAAGGAACAAGTATGAATGCACGTATGCACCCTGAGCTTCGCGACGAGCTCGGGGCTCAAGGACGGAACCACGGTTCTCCCGCTGCTCGCGCCTTCGGCAAGAGCATGCCTCGTAAGGAAGACGAGCGATTGCTCCGAGGAGACGGAAAGTTCGTCGATGATGTTCAGTACGCGCATCAGTTTGAGATGGCGGTGCTTCGTTGCCCATTCCCGCACGCGAGAATCCGTTCTGTGGATACGGAGGCGGCTCTCGCGCTGCCAGGCGTGCGCCACATCCTGACCGCCAAGTCGGTACGAGACCTCAGCGACCCACTCACCGTTCTGCGCCCGGTGCCCAATGCACCTAGTCTTCCCTACTACGCTCTTGCACAAGACGTAGCCTTGTATGAGGGACAACCCGTTGTTAGCGTCGTCGCGACAAGCAGAGCAGTGGCGGAAGACGCGCTGGAGCTAATCGACGTCGACTACGAACCTTTGCCTCACGTGAGTGACGCACTTGCCTCGTTGGAGGAGGGCGCACCGGTACTTCACCCAGGTTCTATGAAGTCGAATCTGATGGCGCGCCAAACTGATGCTGCTGGCGATGTAACCGCCCGCATGCAAGAGGCCGTTCACATCATCGAAGACACGATGCGCGTCAACCGCGTGACCCCCCTTCCAATGGAAACGCGCGGCATCGTGGCCTCCTGGCGCCCGGGTGCTCATGAGCTTCTGGTGTACTTGTCCACTCAAACGCCGCATCTGGTGCGCAAGCAGCTTGCTGAGTCCTTGCGGCTATCGGAGTCTTGCATTCAGGTAGTTGCCCGGGATGTAGGCGGTGGATTCGGTCAGAAGCTCGGCGCATTTCCTGAGGACGTGCTCGCCTGCTTGCATGCAATGATTCTGCGTCGACCCGTCAAGTGGATTGAAGACCGCATGGAGCACTTCCGTGCCAGTACGCATGGCCGCGAGTCAGTGCATCGGTTCCGCTTGGCCGCCGACGAGGAGGGAAACTTCACCGGAATCATCAATGACTACGTGACAGACATCGGTGGCTGGAACTCGCCGTTCGGTTCGGCTCAGCTTGCCAGTGTGGTGTTTACAGGTCCCTACAAAGTGCCCGATGCGTCAGTCACACGAGAGGTGGTTCTGACCAACAAAACCCCTGTCGGTGCTTACCGCGGCTACGGCCAGCCAGAGGTCAACTTCGCTCTTGAGGTGCTGGTTGACCGGATGGCACGCAAGATGGGCAGAGACCCGTTCGACCTGCGGATGCAGAATCTGCTGCAGCCTCAGGACCTTCCTTGGACTACCCCCAGTGGTGCTGTCTACGACAGTGGGGACTATCCTCAGTCCCTGCGCATGGCGGCTGAAGCTGTGTCATACGAAGCACATCGAATGACTTCGCGGTTGCCCCGAGCAGATGGCCGCATCGTAGGTATTGGATTCTCGTCATTCGTCGAACGAACTGGCTACGCCAGTGCCCGCTTTCTTGCTAAACGTGGGTCGCAGTTCGGCGCGCATGAAAGCGTGACCTTGCGCGCCAACCGTTCTGGCGGCGTTGACGTGTACACCGGCGTGTCTTCCATAGGTCAGAGTGGTGAGACAGCAATCGCACAGCTTTGCTCTGAGGCCCTTGGCATCGACTACGAGCATATCTGCGTGCACTCCGGTGACACTGCTATCTCTCCCCTGAACACCGGTGCATTCGCATCGCGCACTCTGATTGCGGTGGCGGGAGCTGTGCGAGAGGCGGCGCAAGCTTTCCAAGCCAAAATACTGCGACTGGCGGCCTGGACTTTGGAGACCTCGCCCGACAAACTGAGCGTTGATGGCGACGTTGTGCGCTTCAAATCAGGGCCCACCCAAAGTGTGCCTCTATCGCAGGTTTTCACGCGTGCCATCGTTGGTCAGGGAATCCCTGCTGATGAATCGCCGGGCCTCGAGGCTACGTCACACTACGAGCCGCCAGACGCAGCTTTCGCCTTCGGCGCGGCCGCGGCGGTGGTAGCCGTCGACCCCATCACTGGTGAGTTCCAGATTGAACGGTTTCTCATCGTTCATGACTGCGGCGTGGTCGTGAACCCCAAGGTCGTCGACGGGCAAGTGCGAGGCGCGCTGGTTCAAGGACTGGGGGCGGCATTGGGCGAAGAGCTTCGGTATGACGAGGAGACTGGCCAATTGGTCAGCGGCTCGATGCTGGACTACTTTGTTCCCATCGCGGCGGACGTACCACCCATCGACATGCTTCACACTGAGGTCCCTTCGCCGGTCACACCGTACGGAGTTCGGGGTGTGGGTGAGGTGGGCACCATTCCGGCAGGCGCCGCTATCGTCAATGCCATTTGCGATGCGCTCAGCGCCCAGGGTGTTGAAATCTCTTCGTTGCCCATTACTCCGGAATCGGTGTGGCGCGCGATGGAACGGGCCAAAGCCCAACAGTCAGGAGTGAATGCATGAATCCTACTGTGCGCGGACGTTACGCGGACCCCAGCTTCACGCAGCTCGAGTTGGAGGCCACCAAATGGCTTGACGGTTTTTATCAACTCGAGCACTTGTTCAATACACGCTACTGGGTGATTGAGCTAACCAATGGAGCTGCCTCGGAAGCGCTGAAGTTGGCGGCCATTACTCACGATGCTGAGCGATTCTTCCCAGGCGGGCCCTCAGGTACGCCGGATGCGGGATTTGACGACCCTGACTATCTATTCGCTCACTCCATCCGCTCTGCGGACTTCATTGAGAAGTGGTTGAGAGAGCAGGGGCCCGAGGGCGGTGAGCCTTTCATTCGTCAGGTCCGGCGATTGGTGCTGCGCCACGAAATCGGCGGTGGTGACGAGGCTGACATCCTTTCAGCGGCGGATGGGCTCTCGTTCCTGGACATTTTCGACTGGCTGACAGTCGACTGGGTCCGCAAAGGCATCTTCTCGCCCGATGGTGCGAGGGAGAAGTTGCGTTGGAGCATTGAGCGAATTCGCCCGCAGCGCGCTGTTCAGCTCGCGCTGCCCCTGTACGAACGCGCAATTGCCACTCTTGCGTCATGGGAAACAGTGGATGTCGACCTCGAGTGGCGTCGCAAAGTGGCCAGTGACCGCAGCTATCAACTAGGTTCCAATTGAACGCGGGGCTTTCGGGCCCTCGTTTTTGGAATGTTGACTTCGGAGGCCAGCGGGCCTGCGTCCGAGAGATGCATCGACGCCAGCGAGCGCGATTTGTCTACGTGCTGAGTCATGAGCCACTTCGCTAGAGCGTAATCGCCCTTGTTGATGGCAGAGTAGATGGACTCGTGTTGAGTCTGCGCCTCTTGCAGTTGCTCCGGGGTGTAGGCGTACCGAGAGCGGTGCGTGATGGTAACGGCCAGCACTTGGCGAGTAATCGTGTAGAGCAGCTGACTGCCGGCCGCATCCAAGATGGACTCGTGAAACTCCAAGTCAGCCTGCGCCTGCTCGATGGGCGTGGACTGTTCATTCAATTTCAAATAGCGCCGCAACGAATGTTCCACCTTGGGCACGTTTGAGCGGTCCGGATTGCTGGCCGCACATTCTGCAGAGAACCCCTCCAGCAGCCCGCGGAGAGAGTACACCCGGCGCAAGTCGTCCTGAGAAAAGTGCGCCACCAAAGCAGTACGGTTGTGTCGCAGATGGACTAGGCCTTCGCCTTGCAGAACGAACAACGCCTCGCGGACTGGGGTCCTGCTGACATTGAGTTCCTGAGCCAAGACGCGCTCCGGGATGCTACTGCCAGGCTTGAGCACGCCCGACAAAATTGCCTTACGAATCACATAGGCAACGGGGTCGCTGAGGCGACCGGTTGGAAGGTCCCGCTGAGAGCCCTTGACGGATTCGAATTCTGAGTAGAGCTGTTGGAAGTACTGGAAAGGCATTGAGCAACTCGAGCAAAAGTCAGCCACTGTGTACCCCTAGCAGCGCGGCAATGCCGCGCCAGTCTAGGCGGCGAAATGCATGGCGAGTACCAAAATAATGATTTTACGTAGTCGTTATCGCCCGGCGAGGATTCGTCTTTGACTTCCAGCGCCGTTCTGGAGGACTGACCTGACCAGTGAACGAGATGGTCCGGGGTGTAGAACCAGGGCCCCGGGCGTCCTGCATGTTTTCGCCGCGCCTCTTTGACTGCGTCAGTTGTGTGGTGGATACAGCCATCTATCAAATCAACGGTCAGCGGCTGCGGAAGATAGGTTTCCACCGACGGGTCCACGTTTAGCGCGCAGCATGTCAGACGCTCTGCATGCCCATCGACGGTCATCGACTGCTGTGTCTTGGCATTGCGTGTCTGTATCCGCATGCGCCCGTACGTAGGCGCCACCTTACGGATGCCAGCATCGTTCTCCGTTCGAGCTTGTACAAATATGCGGGCACTCTGACGCGATTGGCACCAATCTGCGGCGCATCCTCGGCGAACACAGGGCCAGTAATAACAAATTCATCTCCACGGGCCCGTCGCACATAGTGCCGCGTGTCTTGCTCAATCTTTGCCCAGGCGGCTCCGTTGTGTTGTGCGTTCTGTGGAACGACGTTTGCGAGACTGAAGCTTTGGACCATCGCAGACGGCGTGGGCATGTCTCCTGCTGGGGCCATGTGGCCGCGGCTGTACCCCGAGCTCTTGTAGTCCTCGAGCTCCGCACGTTCGCCGCTCGGGAGGCGCGCATTGGTTGTTTGCAGGCGGGCGTAGCTTATCCACGCCGAGGGTGACGGGCTGGAGCTTTGGCGCAGCCAGAGAAACTTTTTTCCTGACATCATAGGAAATGTGAAGTACGGGGTCTGTCGATATGAAAATATTCCTACGAGTCAAGGAATTTTCTTGACGGATTGAACGGGTTGAGAAGATATTCCTGCATACTTAGGAATATTTATGCTGGTTCCACTCACTTCTGTCCGTGATGCGGGCGTTGCCATTCGCACGATGCGCAAGCGCGCAGGCATACGCATCGACGACTTCGCCCTCATTGCTGGCGTGAGTAAGCAGTTCATGACGGACTTAGAAAACGGTAAGCCCACAGTGCAGATGGGGAAAGTCCTAGAGCTGCTCAAGCGTATGGCAATCGGTGTCAACCTGGACCTGTCTGACGACGCAGTGGACCGGTACAAGGCGGAACTAGGGAAGGTGACGCGCCTGCGCGCCCTCAAAAAGGCACCCGATGGCCAGGTTACTGCTGACGGCTCGAAAAAGACCTCTACGAAGGAGACGCTTCCTACGAGTAGGCAGGGCCTGACTGACGAAGAAGCTCCTCGACGGGGACGTTGAGCGCCATGGCAAGGCGTTCGATATTGTCGAGAGAGATGTTTCGCGCTTGTCGCTCAACGTGAGCGATGAAGGTGCGATGTAGGCCAGCTTCAAAGGCAAGCGCTTCCTGGCTCATCCCGCGTTCAGCACGTAGGCGCACCACGTTCTCTGCAAGAAGTGCGCGAGCAGTGTGATGATGTACTGGCGGGTTCGGCGGGGTGGACACGGGTACCGAGTCTCTGGCCATGCTGCTTTTAAGTCAGCCGCTTTTAAGTCACAATCGAGATTTATGTTCAAGTGGAGTACGTATGTTCATGACTTCACCGCACTTTGAGGTGCCGGTGCCGAAAAGTCTGTTGCCTAAAGGCGGGTCTTGCTTGCAGGCGGTATCTTTGTCTACATGGGCGGCTTGGTTCGTGCTGACAACGGCGCATGAGGAAGAGAAGTCCACGATTTATCAGACGACGCTGGTTTCCTGGGCCAGCACGCTCCGGGGATTGCTGGAAAGCCTGGAGAGCTCCAGCGTCGTTGGTCTCCAGTGGATGAGGCCCACAGGCGATGCGGGGGGCTGGAAGCTGACGGGCATCTGCGAAGTCTGGGTTCCCGATGCACGAGAAGAGGCTATGACGGGGGTGTTGCTATTTAAGGAGTCAGCGCAGAAGTGGCTTCTGGATGAACGAGGCGCTCCTGTCGCCGATGAGAGTAGCGGGCGAAGGCAACTCGTTGCAGTTCAAGCCTAGTTCTTCAGTTCTCGACTTATTGGGGGAGCTTTCGGTAATGCTTCAAGTACTGCTTGCTGTTGTGGTACTTGTGGATGCGAGAGAGCATCGCCCGAGTGATGATGGCTGTCCGAATTTTGACTTGGCCACCCCGCCCCTTGGAGCCTGAGACAAACAACGGGAAGTACATGGTGTCCCGTGGGTACAGCATTGGGTCAGGGATGTCCGACTTCATGACTCGCTGCACCTCAGAGATGCGCAGGCCTGTGTCGTATATGAAGTGGCCAAGAAGCCGGTGCTCCTCGAAGTTCATCGCACTCAGAAGCTTGACGACCCTCTTGACGTCTACGAGGCTGGGCAGCCGGGTCGACGGTTTCTTGGTGAGGAAGGTTTGACCTTCGTAGAGGTTCTGCTTCAGCGTGTACCCCGCGTGGCTGCTAGCCAGCCACTTGCAGAATTCACGGACGGTGATTTCGTAACCACGCACCGTGCTGCTGCTCAGACCCCGCCGCTCCAGGTCTCGGTAGAAGTCCTCAATCACGAACAGTGAGAGCTGCCCAAGGGCCACGTCGACCCGTACCTGCCCATACACGGAGTGGTACTCTAGGTACTGACAGAGTTCGCGAATGCGCCGTGCGTACACTGGCCGGGACTCAGTTGCCAGCCGACCCGCCTTCGACTTTGCGAAAGCAGTCGGCAGTTCAACAATGCGTTCCAAGTCATCGAAGAACGTGTGCTGCTCGACATCTCCATCCATCCAAGAATGAAGATTAACAGCAGAGCCTCCACTAGCCCAAGTCGGGAGCAATGCAGTAGGTGGTGAGGGGGGTGACCCCGGGACCCTGTGTGATGCCTGGCACTAACAGGCTTGGTCCGGTGATTGGCAGAGAGCTCTGCCGGAGCGTTGAGTGAGGCACCCAGGGGGTACACCTCGAATTTAAACCTGGGCTTCCTTACCAGGTCTTCGAGCAGCCAGGCTGCTACTAATTTTGACATCCAGGCGCATCTGTTCCTTTGTTCAATTCGAACAAGATACTACCCAGAAACTAGTCAGTGGAGAACCCGGTCAGCGCCTTGGTCTGCCATGGATTGGACAGGAATAGTTTGGCCGGGAAACAGCGCGGCACAGTTTGTCCATTGAACATCAGGTTTAGGCCCACTGAACAGTTCTTCGGAATGCGTTTTTCCCGCAGTAGCAAATTTCCATGAAACATAAGCATGGGCTGCATCTACTGCTACGCGCGGCCCACGCACAGTTACCTCAATTTCTCCCCCGGGCTCGACTTTGAGACGCAGATCGTGGCCAAGCACAACATTGCGCAGGTGCTGCGCCAGGAGCTTGCACAGCCGCGCTATGTGCCGCGCCTGCTCAATATCGGCTCGGCCACCGACTGCTACCAGCCTGTGGAGCGCGACCTGAAGCTCACGCGCAGCGTGATCGAAGTGATGCGCGAGGCGCGCCACCCGTTTTCGCTGATCACCAAATCCAGCGGAGTGGAGCGCGACCTGGACCTGCTCGCCCCGCTGGCCGCACAGCGCCTGGCGGCGGTGTACGTCACCATCACCACGCTAGACGCCACACTGGCCCGCCGCATGGAGCCCCGTGCTGCCGCGCCCCACCGGCGGCTGCGCACCATACGTGCCTTGGCCGACGCCGGTGTGCCGGTGGGCGTGAGTGTGGCGCCGCAGATTCCCTTCATCACTGAAGACATGGAGCAGGTACTGGAGGCCGCGCGGGACGCCGGTGCGCGCACCGCGTTCTACACCGTGCTGCGCCTGCCGTGGGAGCTGGATGCGCTGTTTCGGGAATGGCTCACGGTGCACTACCCGCAGCGCGCGGCGCGCGTCATGGCGCGGGTGCAAGACCTGCACCACCTCACCGATGCGCAGCGCGCCGCCGGCAAGACCTATGACAGCGACTTCGCCACCCGCATGAAGGGCAGTGGGCTGTGGGCCGATCTGCTGCGCCAGCGCTTTGCCAACACCTGCCGTCGCCTGGGGCTCAACCGCGAGCGTGAGGGGCTGGACCTGGGCCAGTTCAGGCCGGGGCTGCTGCGCGGGCAGGGGAGCTTGTTTTAGCGGCTCTTTGCGATCTCGACGGGCGCGGGTTGGGGCGCTCGAATTGTTTGCTGGTCCCTGCGGAACTAGGTCCGGCGGGCCGCATCGTCCACAGACCCGGTCAGGCCAGCACGTCGCGGATGGACGCGTCCTTGCCGAACTGTGCCTTGGCAAACGGGCACAGCGGGACCACCTTGGTGCCTGTTGTCCGTACCCACTCCACCAGCGCCCCGAGCAACGCGCGCCCCACACCCTGGCCGCTGAGCGACGGGTCCACCTCGGTGTGGTCCACGATGACCATCGTGGCGTTGGTGCGGCTGTAGGTCATCTCGGCCAGGCGCTGGCCGTCGTGCGCGATGTAGAACGCGCCCTTGGCGTCCTGCTCCTGGTGGTGAATGGTGTGTGACATGGTGCGTTGCAGTGGCAAAGATGTGCGCCAGAGTATGGGGCATGGGGGGCTGCGGCCGCGCTGGGCGCCGCCCGCAGCCCAGCGCGCGAAGGGCGGTCTCCATCGGTGAGGGATCTACCCGATCTGGAACGCCTCGGACAGAAACTCTGCGGTGGCGCGCACCCGGGCGGTGCGTTGCAGGTCGGGGTGCATCACCTGCCAGACCTCGTAGTCGTTCGCCCGGCGGCGCTCGGGCCAGATACGCACCAGGCCTTCGCGCTCGCCCATCCACACCGGCATCTCGCCCAGCCCAATGCCCGCCGCCACGCCCTTGCGCACCAGCAGACTGGAGCGCACCGCCAGCGCGATCCGGGCCTGGCGCGCGGGCACACCCGCCATGGTGAGAAACGCGTTGTGCTCCAGGTAGGGCGCGTAGGCCACCAGGTGGTGGCCGCGCAGTTCGTCCTCGGGCACCGGCACGCCAAAACGCTCGACATAGCCCGCGCTGGCGAACAGGCCCACGGGCCACGACGCCACGCGGCGCACCACCAGGTCAGGGGCCTCGGGCCGCACGTTGCGGAACGCGATGTCCACCTGTCGGCGGGTGAGGCTGAGCAACTGGGTGGAGACCTCCAGGTCCACGCGGATGTGGGGCCAGTGCTGTTGCAGGCGCTCAATGGCGGGCATGAGCAGGTCGATGGCGATGGAGTCGGTGCTGGTCACGCGCACCAGGCCGCCGGGGCTGGTGTCCTGGCCCTCGATGCGGGTGCGCAGGTCCAGAGCCGCGCTTTCCATGCGGCGGGCGGCGACCAGCGCTGTCTCGCCTGCGGGGGTGAGCAGGTAGCCGTCCTTGGCGCGCAGGAAGAGCTTGGCGCCCAGTTCGGCCTCCAGCGCATTCAGCCGCCGCCCGACGGTGGCCTGGTCTACGCCCAGGCTGCGCGCAGCGGCGCGCAAGGAGGGCGCTCGCGTCAGGGCGAGAAAGATGCGGGTGTCGTCCCAGTTCATGGTCGTGCCGAGGTTGCGGATGAAAGCCGAGTGTGATGCAAATTTGCATCGCTGTAGAGCGAAATTGCTGCGTTTAAAACACCGCTTGCAGCCCTATCCTTGAAGGCATTGAAAGCCATGCCTGAGGAGCAACCCCATGTCCGCACCCACGACCGCACTGCCTGTGACCGAACAGCCCGCAACCACCCCACGCACCATGCAAGCCATCGTGTTCGATGACTTCGGCGGCCCCGAGGTGCTGGTGGCGCGCGAGATCCCCGTCCCCGAGGTGCGCCCGCACGACCTGCTGGTGCGCAACGCCTCCATCGGCGTCAACCGGGCCGACCTGTTGCACCGCAAGGGGGCCTACGGCCGTGCCTACTTTGGCGATGCCGACACCATGGGGCTGGAGATTGCGGGCACCGTGGTCGCCATGGGGCCCAAGGTGCAGGGCTTTGCCATTGGCGACCGCGTGATGGGCATCGTGGGCGGCGGCGCCTACGCCGAGCTGTCGCGCATCGACCACCGCATGGCCATGCCGGTGCCTGCGGGCATGGACCTGGTGGCCGCTGGCGCCGTGGCCGAGGTGTTTGTGACGGCGCACGAGGCGCTGTTCCACCTGGCGCGCCTGCACGCGGGCGAGTCGGTGCTGATCCATGCCGCAGCGGGCGGCGTGGGTTCAGCCGCGGTGCAACTGGCCCATGCGGCAGGAGCGCGCGTGTTCGCCACAGCGGGTGGCGACAAGCGCGGCGCTGTGCTGGGCTGCGGGGCCGATGTGTTCATCGACTACCGCAGCGAAGACTTTCAGGCGGTGGTGGCGCAGGCCACGCAGGGCCGGGGCGTGGATGTGGTGATCGACTTCATCGGGGCTCCGTACCTGCAGCGCAACGTGCGGTCGCTGGCCGACGGCGGGCGCCTGGTGTCGGTGGGGCTGTTGGGGGGCGCACCGGGTGCGGAGCTGCCCATGGATGTGGTGCTGTACCGTCACCTGCAGATCTATGGCACCGTGATGAAGTCCCGGCCGTCCGAGGTCAAGCAGGCCATGGTGCAACGGTTTGCCCAGCAGTGGCTGCCTGCGCTGGCCGCTGGCGTGATCCGGCCGGTGATCGACAGCACGTTTGCACTGGCCGATGCCGCACAGGCCCATCGGCGCATGGAGTCTGGCGCCAGCATCGGCAAGATCCTGTTGCTGCCCCAAGGGAGCTGAGCTGGCTGCCGGGGCCGTCCGCCTGGCCCCGCTTCGGTCCGCCTCAGCCCGCCGCGGCGGGCTTGCGGCACGCGGCAAACATGTCCAGCTCGGTGTTGTACGCCTCGGTCTTCACATCCATCAGGCCCAGTACCGAGTGGAAGTAATGGTCGTGCATGATGCGACGCTCGCCCAGGTCTTGCTGCAGGCAGCCCGTGGTGAGGTGGGTGCGGGCCTGCATGGCGGGTGACAGCCAGGTGATCCAGGGCACGTGTTTTTGCACGTCGGGGGCAATGGAGTAGGGCAGGCCGTGCAGGTAGATGTTGTTCTCGCCCAGCGACTCGCCATGGTCTGCTACGTAAATCATAGCTGTCTGGGCATGTTGTTCCTGCGCTCCCAGCCATTGGAGCACTGAATCGAGGAAATGGTCGGTCTCGACGATGCTGTTGTCGTAGGCGTTGACCACCTGCTCGCGTTGGCATTCCTGCAGCGCGGTGGAGGTGCACTCGGGGCCAAACTTCTTGTTCTCGGGCGCGGAGCGCTTGTAGTACGCGGGGCCGTGGCTGCCCATCTGGTGCATCACCACCACGGTGCCACGCTGGCGCTGCTCGGCGGGCAGGGCGGCGATCTGGGCGTCCAGGTCCTTGAGCATCACGCGGTCCAGGCACTCTCCGCCAGCGCAGAGCGCCGGGTCTTTCTGGGTGCTGGTGCTGGTTTCGCCCACGCGGTCGCACACGCCCTTGCAGCCCGACTGGTTGTCCACCCACAGCACCGCCAGGCCGGCGTGGTGCAGCACGTCGATCAGGCTTTCGTAGTTGGCCGAACGGCCTTCGTAGCCCGTGCGGCCCAGGTGCGAATACATGCAGGGCACCGACGCGGCGGTGCTGGTGCCGCAGGACCAGGCATTGCGTGCGCTCACCAGGTCCTTGCGGGCTGACAGGCGGGGGGTGGTGTCGCGCTCATAGCCGTTCAAGCCAAAGTTGCCGCTGCGGCCCGTCTCGCCCAGCACCAGCACCAGCAGCGGGGGCTTGGCCTGGCCAGCGTAGCTGGCGCCCAGCTGGGCGTCACGGCCCAGGGGCAGGATCTTGCTGGTGTCCATGCGCAGGGGCTTGGTGGCAATGTTGCCCAGTGCGTACACGCTGTTGAGCGGGTTGATCAGGTAGCGCAGCTTGGTGTGGTTGCGCATGGTCGATGCAAAGTCCTGGAACACCAGCAGCAGGCACACCACGATGACGGCGATGGAACCCACCAGCAGCAGCCCGTTGTGCGCCATATGGCGCAGGGCCGTGAGGCGCTGCACGGGGCGGCGGTACAGCCACAGCAGCGGCGGCGCCGCCAGGATCAGCACCGTGCCCAGCATGCGCAGGTTGAGTAGGTCGCCAGCCTCCTTTACGTCGGTCTGCATCACGTTGACCAACATGCTGGCGTCGATCGCGATGCCGTAGGCCAGCATGAAGTACGCACCAAACGCGGCCATCAGCACCAGCACCAGCACGGCGGGCTTGAGCGTCCAGCGCCAGGCCAGCAGGCTCAGCAGCGCCCCATTACCCGCCGCGACGATGAGCGCAAACGCCAGCGCAAAGCCCCAGCCGCGCAGGCTGCCCTGGCCGGGCAGCTGGGCCACTTCTTGCCACAGCGGTACGTTGCAGGCCGTGGCCAGCCAGGTGCTGACCAGCACCACCACCCGGGCGGGGTGCATGGGGCGGGGGGCAGGGGAGGCGGTGGGGGGCTCCGAGCGTGAAGCCGAGGCAAAGGGCAGCAGGCGCCGCAGGGACAAAAGCATAGCCCCCGAGTGTGCTGCCAGTTGCTTAAGTGCGCATTAATGCCCGGCGCCAAGACCCCGCGCATGGTGGGCCAAATGGTCGCCCACAAAGCTCTGCACAAAGTAGTAGCCGTGGTCGTAGCCTGCGTGGCGGCGCAGCGTCAGCGGCTGGCCGATGGCCTGGCACGCGGCCTCGAACAGGTGAGGATGCAGTTGGTCGGCCAGGAATTTGTCGTCCAGCCCTTGATCGATGAGGATGCCGGCCGGGTAGGGCGCGATGGGCTGGTGCTGCATCAGCACCGTGGCGTCGTGCTCCTGCCAGGTGGTGCGGTCGGAGCCAAGGTAGCCGGTGAAGGCCTTTTCGCCCCAGGGGCACTGGGTGGGCGCGCAGATGGGCGCAAAGGCCGACACCGTCTTGAACCGGCCGGGGTGGCGCAGGGCCAGCGTGAGCGCGCCATGGCCGCCCATGCTGTGGCCGAAGATGCCCAGGCGCTGCCCGTCGATGGGCAGGTGCTGGCCCACCAGGGGCAGCAGCTCTTGCAGCAGGTAGCTCTCCATGCGCCAGTGGGTGTTCCAGGGGCTCTGTGTGGCGTCGAGGTAAAAGCCCGCACCCACGCCAAAGTCCCAGCTGGCCGTGGCGCCGGGCAGGGCCGACACGGCTTCGCCGCGCGGGCTGGTGTCGGGTGCGATCAGGGCCAGGCCCAGTTCGGCGGCCAGGCGCTGGGCGCCAGCCTTGATCGCAAAGGTCTCTTCGGTGCAGGTCAGCCCCGCCAGGTACAACACGGCGGGCACAGGGCCCTGTTGTGCCTGGGGCGGCAGGTACACCGAGAACTTCATCGGCAAGCCGATGGTGGTGGAGGCGTGCTGGTAAAAGCGCTGCTCGCCGCCAAAGCAGGCGTGGCTGCTGAGCAGGTCCAGGGGAGTGGTCATGGTGATTGCTCTTGAATTGATAGCTGTTCAGGCAATATCTCGTAGCGCTTGAGGCAGTTTTCGCTGGGAGGGACCCTAAAAGACGGCTCCAAGCCGTTTTTCATGGCCCGCCGGGGCCAGCACCCAGAGTGCCCGGTTGTCTCTGGGGCTGTGGGCGCTGGCGAGTAGCCGAGTTATGCGGCGTACTTGACGACCGAGCGGATGGACTTGCCTTCGTGCATCAGGTCAAAGGCTTCGTTGATGTCCTTCAGGCCCATGGTGTGGGTGACGAAGGGCGCGAGCTGGATCTTGCCCGCCATCGCGTCTTCGACCATGCCGGGCAACTCGCTGCGGCCCTTGACGCCGCCAAACGCTGTGCCCAGCCATTTGCGGCCGGTGACGAGCTGGAAGGGGCGGGTGCTGATCTCCTGGCCTGCGCCTGCCACGCCGATGATGACCGACTGGCCCCAGCCGCGATGCGCGCATTCGAGCGCAGCGCGCATCACGTTGACGTTGCCGATGCATTCAAAGCTGTGGTCCACGCCCCAGGTCGTCATCTCCACGATGACCTGCTGGATCGGCTTGTCGAAGTCCTTGGGATTCACGCAGTCGGTGGCGCCAAAGGTGCGGGCCAGGTCGAACTTGCTGGGGTTGGTGTCGATGGCGATGATGCGCCCGGCCTTGGCCAGCTTGGCGCCCTGGATCACGGCCAGACCAATGCCGCCCAGGCCGAACACGGCCACCGTATCGCCCTCTTGCACTTTGGCGGTGTTCTTCACCGCGCCAAGGCCGGTGGTCACGCCGCAGCCCAGCAGGCAGACCTGCTCGGGGTTGGCGTTGGGGTTGACCTTGGCCAGCGAGACCTCGGCCACCACGGTGTATTCGCTGAAGGTGCTGCAGCCCATGTAGTGGTAGATGGGCTGGCCGTTGTAGCTGAAGCGCGTGGTGCCGTCGGGCATCACGCCCTTGCCCTGCGTGGCGCGCACGCTCACGCACAGGTTGGTCTTGCCGCTCTTGCAGAACAGGCATTCGCCGCATTCTGCGGTGTAGAGCGGGATCACATGGTCACCCGGCTTCACGCTGGTCACCCCTTCGCCCACTTCGACCACGATGCCCGCGCCTTCGTGACCCAGCACCACGGGGAACAGGCCCTCAGGGTCGTCACCGCTCAGGGTGAAGGCGTCGGTGTGGCACACGCCGGTGTCGGTGATCTTGATGAGCACTTCGCCCTTTTTGGGCGGGGCCACGTCGATCTCGACGATCTGCAGGGGTTCTCCGGCTTTGAAGGCAACGGCGGCGCGGGATTTCATGGGGTGGCTCCTTGGGTAGCGGTGGGGATGGGGATGGGGGGCGAAGGCTACTTCAGGTACGAGCGAAGCAGCGTGAGTGTCTCGTCCAGCGCCTGCGGTGCGGCGGAGGGCTGGGCCATCAGCGTTTCGCGCACATGGCTGTCCAGCAGGTCGGTCATCAACCCGTGCACGGCCCCGCGCATGGCCGCCAGTTGCTGCAGGATGGGGGCGCAGTCGCTGCCCGCCTCGACGGCGCGCTCTAGCGCTTCCGCCTGGCCACGGATGCGGCGCAGGCGGGTGATGGCGCGTTGCTTGTCTTCGGCGGAATGGGGCATGGGGGCGGCGCCTATCACGGCCAGGGGTGGCGGGAGGGGCGTATGGAACGAGATACTAGGCGGTAGTATAAATCTGAAGCGCTTGATAGATAAGCGCTACAAGTGCAAAGGATGCTTTTACTAGGGGGTAGTATATGCTGGCGTTCGCTTTTGCCCCTCGCCCCCGGGGTTTACGCCGCGCTGCTGCCGTGAAGTGCCGCAGCCTGGGCTTCCGCGTCGGCGCCCGCAGGCAGCCGGATCGGGCACGACGGATCGGTGGCGGCGCGCCACACGGCCTGCGCCACGTCGGCAGCATGGGTGACCAGCGCATTGGATTGCGCCCACCCCGCGAAGACACGCTGGGCTACGGCGTCGTAACTCTCGGGAACCGAGCCCATCCGTGGGCGGGCGTTCTCCCCGAAGCGGGTTTGCGGTGCGCGCCCCGGGAGGACCAGACGTGCCTGCACGTTGAAGGACTCCAGCTCCAGCGCCAGCGATTCGGTGAACGCGTTGACTGCCGCCTTGCTCGCCCTGTACACAGACAGCAGCGGCAACGGCTCCAGCGTCACGCTCGACGTCACATTCACGATCACCCCGGAGCGCCGCTGCCGGAACTGCGGCAGTACCGCCTGCGTCATCGCGATGGTGCCGAGGGTGTTGGTTTCGAACACATCGCGCATCGCCGCTATCGGGGTGCCCTCCAGCGCATTCAGCAGTCCGATTCCGGCGTTGTTGACCAGCACGTCCAGCGGGCCGGCCGCAGCGATGGTGTCGCGGATGCTGTCCTCACGGGTCACGTCCAGCGGCAGGATGCGCAGGCGCTCGCTGACCGGAAGCAGCTGGGGCTGCGGCGTGCGCATGGTGGCGACCACGCTCCAGCCTTGGTCCAGGAAGTGGCGGGCGGTTTCGAGGCCGAAGCCGGAGGAGCAGCCGGTGATGAGGACGGTTTTCATGGTGATTCCAATCAGTGGTTGAGGTGCCCCAACGATAGGCCGGCGCGGCAGGACTGGATACACTGCAAAGTCGTCAAATATGTTCTGAAAGTCCAGATGTCCGACCCCTTTGCCGATGTGGTGGCCATGCTGCAGCCGGGCGCGCCTTTCTCCAAGGTCGTCACCGCGGCAGGGCTATGGCGTGTGCGCCGCAGCGAGCCCGGGCGTACGTTCTACTGCGCCGTCCTTGACGGTGCATGCCAGCTGGAAGCGCAAGGGCATGAGCCCGTGACGCTGCAAGCGGGGGATTTCGTCCTCATCCCTTCCACCCAAGGCTTCGCCATGTCCAGCCTTCTGCCCCCAGAGCCGGACCAGCCAGAGGCGGTGCCGGTGGTCTTGCCGGGCGGCGAATTCCGCCTGGGCAGCACCACTGCGGCGCCGGAAGTGCGCTACCTGGTTGGCTACTGCGTGTTTGGCGCGCCCGACGCGGATTTGCTGGTGACGCTGCTGCCCCAGCTGGTGCACGTGCGCGGAGACAGCCGCCTGGCCACCCTGGTGAAGCTGGTGGCCGATGAATGTCGGGCGCAGCGCCCCGCACGCGACGTGGTGCTGGCCCGCCTGCTCGAAGTGCTGTTGGTGGAGGCGCTGCGCTCGACCGCCGGGACGGCAGCTTCAGCAGGCTTGGCGCGCGGGTTGGCAGACGAGCGGCTGGCGGCGGCATTGCGCAGCATGCACGCCAGCCCTGCGCAGCCCTGGACGGTTGCGCAGCTGGCCAGGGAGGCTGCGTTGTCACGCTCCGCCTTCTTTGAGCGCTTCAGCCGCGTGCTGGGTGTGGCGCCCATGGAGTACCTGCTGACCTGGCGCATGGCGTTGGCGAAAGACCTGCTTCGGCGCGACGATTGTGGCATGGCAGAGATTGCCGAGCGCACGGGCTACAGCTCGGTCAACACCTTTGGCGTGGCGTTCACCCGCCACGTGGGCATGCCGCCTGGGCGCTACGCTCGGGCGCAGGTTCGGGATCATGCCCACGACTCCGCGGTGGTCGCTGAGGCGCATGCGTGAGTGACCCGTCCTGAATAGCGTTGACACCCAGGACGGTTAAAAACTCCAGCCGGACTATCCGGCCAATGACGCCCGATGCACTGCATCGGGCGTTTGCATTTTCAGCGACAGATGCGGTCGCTCGCAGTTATAGATGTCGACTGACTGCTCGACCATGCGTCTGGCCTGCCCCAGATCGGCGGGGCGCTGCAGCAAGAACTCACTCTTCAAGATGCCATTGACCCGCTCGGCCAGCGCGTTCTGGTAGCAGTCGTAGCCGTCCGTCATCGAGCAGATCACGCCGTGGCGCTTGTGCAGGGCCTGGTAGTACGTCGCGCAGTACTGGATACCCCTGTCGGAGTGGTGCACCAACTGTCGGCTGCTCTGTCGCCCCGAGAGCGCCATCTTCATGGCCTGCGCCACCTCTTCGGTCTGCAGGCTCTCATGCACGTGCCAGCCGACGATCTTCCTGGAATACGCATCCGTGACCAGGCTCAGATAGACGAACTTGCCGTGTGTGGGCAAGTAGGTGATGTCAGCCACCCAGACCTGCTCGCTGCCGCTGGCGTGGATCTGTTGCGGCCCTACCTTGAGAAGGTTCGGATGGTGCCTGAAGCGGTGGTGACTGTCTGTTGTCTTGTGATACGCCCGCCGGGGTGCCACCAGCAGCCTGGCATTGCGCAGGACGTCGAACATTGCATCGCGGCCCAAGTCGATGCCTCGGCGCTGTAGCGGCTCCTGCAATAAGTGGTGCAGCTTGCGCGTGCCTATGCGTGGTTGGCGCATGCGCTGCTCGCGCACCAACTCCACCACCGTCTGCGCATTCGCCAAGCGATCGGCCTCGCGGCGCCTACCCTGGTAATACGCCTGACGGCTGTGGCCCATATGCTGGCAAGCCCTCTTCACGCTCAACCCTGCGATGAGGTTTTGCGCGAGGACTTGCCCAAAGGCTTTTTTACGATGCGCACCCCATAGTCCTTGCGCAGCACGTCGATGACGGCTTCGAATAGCCTGGCCTTCTCCTGCGCCTGTGCGAGCTGCACCTGCAGCGCCTTGATCTGCTGCTCGGGCGTGAGAGCAACAGTGTTCTTCTTGTCTATCGGCATGGCTGCAGATGATGCCGCAGGACTCCAGCCCAGGCGACCGTGCTTGCGCAGCCAGACCAGAACCGTCGAGCGACCCTGGATGCCGTAGTGCTGCTGCGCCTGTTTGTACGTGAGCTCGCCTTTTTCCACCTGCTCCACCACCGCCAACTTAAAGGCCAGTGTGTAGTCGCGCTGCGTGCGTTTGACACTTGATTCCATGACACATACCCTTTTTGAAAGGTCCTCGTGTCAACGCCAGGCAGGACGGGTCAGAGGCAACAAAAAAGCCCGCAGGCATTGCCTGCGGGCTTTTTTGTTGGGAGCGGTCGGCGCAGTGCGCCGCACCGATCAGCGGCTGGCCAGGGGAGGCACGTCGCGGCGCACGGAGCCGGTGAACAGCTGGCGGGGGCGGCCGATCTTGTACTCGGGGTCGCCGATCATTTCGTTCAGCTGGGCGATCCAGCCCACGGTGCGGGCCAGGCTGAAGATGCCGGTGAACAGGTTCACCGGGATGCCGATGGCACGCTGCACGATGCCGGAGTAGAAGTCCACGTTCGGGTAGAGCTTGCGCTGCACGAAGTAGTCGTCTTCCAGGGCGATCTTTTCCAGTTCCTTGGCCAGCTTGAACAGCGGGTCGTTTTCCAGGCCCAGCTCGGCCAGCACTTCATTGCAAGTCTCTTGCATGAGCTTGGCGCGGGGGTCGTAGTTCTTGTACACGCGGTGGCCAAAGCCCATGAGCTTGACGCCGGAGTTCTTGTCCTTGACCTGCTTGATGAAGTCGCCGATCTTTTCCACGCCGCCTTGGGCCTGGATGTCGTACAGCATGTTGAGGGCTGCTTCGTTGGCGCCGCCGTGGGCAGGGCCCCACAGGCAGGCCACGCCAGCGGCGATGGCAGCGAACGGGTTGGTGCCCGACGAGCCGCACAGACGCACGGTGGAGGTCGAGGCGTTCTGCTCGTGGTCAGCGTGTAGGATGAAGATGCGGTCCAGCGCGCGTTCCAGCACGGGGTTGACCTTGTACTCTTCGCAGGGCGTACCGAACATCATGCGCAGGAAGTTGCCTGCATAGCTCAGGTGGTTCTGCGGATACATGTAGGGCTGGCCCATGCCGTACTTGTAGGCCATAGCGACCAGGGTAGGCATCTTGGCGATCAGGCGGATCGCGGCGATCTCGCGGTGCTGCGGATTGTTGATGTCCGTGCTGTCGTGGTAGAAGGCCGACAGAGCGCCCACCAGACCGGTCAGCACAGCCATGGGGTGCGCGTCGCGGCGGAAGCCACGCAGGAAGAACTGCATCTGCTCGTTGACCATGGTGTGGTTGGTCACGCGGCTGGTGAAGTCGGCCTTCTGAGCTGCGTTGGGCAGATCGCCGTACAGCAGCAGGTGGCAGGTTTCCAGGAAGTCGCAGTTTTCGGCCAGCTGCTCAATGGGGTAGCCGCGGTACAGCAACTCGCCCTTGTCGCCATCGATGTAGGTGATGGCCGACTGGGTGGCTGCTGTGGACAGGAAGCCCGGGTCATAGGTGAACATGCCCGTCTGCGCATACAGCTTGCGGATGTCGATGACGTCCGGGCCGATGCTGCCCTGATAGACCGGCAGGTCCACGCTGGGGCTGCCGTTACTGAACGACAGGGTGGCTTTGTTGTCAGCTAGCTTCATTGTTACTTTCCTTGGGTAGGTTGCCGATACGAATCCGGTCTTGGTGCGAGGGCCGGGTGTCAGGCATGCACTGCCGTGGCGCCACCGCTTTGTCTCAGCATGCCGAGCACTTCACGCGCTTCTTGTGTGTCTTGGTCGCCCGAGGGCTCTCGCCGCCGCAGCAGCAGGTCCAGCAGGTCGTTGTCCGCCAGATCCATCAACGCGTTGAGGCCTTGCGCATGGCGCTGCGTCAGCGTCGATTCGAAGCGGTGGAAGAACTTCTCGATGAACAAGTCGTTCTCCAGCAGGCCGCGCCGGCAGCGCCAGTGCAGCTTGCTCAGCTCGCGTTCGTCCAGCAGCGGCGAAGCCGCTTCTGGCGCGATGGATGGGGTGGACGTCGTTTGCATGGACCGGGGTGTAGGACGATGAACGGGTCGCGCTCAGATGGCGCGGCGCACCATCAGTTCCTTGATCTTGCCGATGGCCCGGGTGGGGTTCAGGCCCTTGGGGCACACGTCCACGCAGTTCATGATGGTGTGGCAGCGGAACAGGCGGTACGGGTCTTCCAGGTTGTCCAGGCGCTCCGTGGTGGCTTCGTCGCGGCTGTCGGCGATGAAGCGGTAGGCCTGCAGCAGACCCGCAGGACCCACGAACTTGTCGGGGTTCCACCAGAAGCTGGGGCAGCTGGTCGAGCAGCTGGCGCACAGAATGCACTCGTACAGGCCGTTCAGCTCTTCGCGCTCTTCAGGCGACTGCAGGCGCTCGGTTTCGGGCGGCACGTTGTCGTTGACGAGGTAGGGCTTGATGGAGTTGTACTGCTTGAAGAACTGCGTCATGTCCACGATCAGATCGCGGATGACGGGCAGGCCGGGCAGGGGCTTCAGGACCACGGTGCCGGGCAGCGTGTTCATGTTGGTCAGGCAGGCCAGGCCGTTCTTGCCGTTGATGTTCATGGCGTCCGAGCCACAAACACCTTCGCGGCAGGAGCGGCGGAACGACAGCGTGGGGTCTTGCGCCTTGAGCTTCATCAGGGCGTCCAGCAGCATGCGTTCGCTGCCGTCGAGTTCGACTTCGACGGTCTGCATGTAGGGCTTGGCGTCCTTGTCAGGATCGTAGCGGTAGATTTGGAAGGTGCGTTTTGCCATGGTGGGGTGCTCCTGTATCCGTTTAGAACGTGCGAACCTTGGGCGGAACTGAGTCCACGGTCAGAGGTTTGAGTTTGACGGGCTTGTAGGTCAGGCTGTTGCTCTCGCTGTGCCACAGGGTGTGCTTCATCCAGTTGGCATCGTCGCGGCCCAGCGGTGCCACTGGGTCGTCTGCGGGGCGCTCGTAGTCGCTCACCGTGTGGGCGCCACGGCATTCCTTGCGGGCAGCTGCAGACACCATGGTGGCTTGCGCAGCTTCGATCAGGTTCTCGACTTCCAGCGCTTCGATGCGGGCGGTGTTGAACACCTTGGAGTGGTCCTTCAGGCCCACGCTGTTCACGCGGTTGCGCAGCTCGGCAATCTTCTTGACGCCTTCGTCCATGCTCGCTTGCGTGCGGAACACGCCGGCGTGCAGCTGCATGCTGGCGCGGATGTCGTTGGCCACGTCCTGGGCGTATTCGCCGCTGCTCGCGCCTTGCAGGCGGTTGAGGCGCTCCAGGGTGCGGTCGGCCGCGTCCTTGGGCAGGGGCTTGTGGTTCTTGTTCTTGTCGTTGAACTCGACGATGTGGTTGCCAGCTGCGCGGCCGAAGACCAGCAGGTCCAGCAGCGAGTTGGTGCCCAGACGGTTGGCGCCGTGCACCGATACGCAGGAGCATTCGCCCACTGCGTACAGGCCGTTGACCACCAGGTTGTCGTTGCCGCCTTGCTGCACCACGACCTGGCCGTTGATGTTGGTGGGGATGCCACCCATCTGGTAGTGGATGGTGGGCACCACAGGAATCGGTTCCTTGGTGATGTCCACGTTGGCGAAGTTGACGCCGATTTCGTACACCGAAGGCAGGCGCTTGTGGATGGTGTCTGCACCCAGGTGGTCGAGCTTGAGCAGCACGTAATCCTTGTTGGGACCACAGCCACGGCCTTCCTTGATTTCCTGGTCCATCGAGCGGGACACGAAGTCGCGCGGTGCCAGGTCCTTCAGGGTGGGCGCATAGCGCTCCATGAAGCGCTCGCCGTTGCTGTTGAGCAAGATGGCGCCTTCACCACGGCAGCCTTCGGTCAGCAGCACGCCCGCGCCGGCCACGCCGGTAGGGTGGAACTGCCAGAACTCCATGTCCTCCAGCGGAATGCCAGCACGTGCGGCCATGCCCAGGCCGTCACCGGTGTTGATGAAGGCGTTGGTCGATGCCGCAAAGATACGGCCTGCGCCACCGGTGGCCAGCAGGGTGGTCTTGGCTTCGAGGATGTGCAGGTCGCCGGTTTCCATTTCCAGCGCCGTCACGCCCACCACGTCGCCGTCGGCGTCGCGGATCAGGTCCAGGGCCATCCACTCCACGAAGAAGTTGGTGCGGGCCTTGACGTTTTGCTGGTACAGCGTGTGCAGCATGGCGTGGCCGGTGCGGTCGGCCGCAGCGCAAGCGCGTTGCACGGGCTTTTCGCCGTAGTTGGCGGTGTGGCCGCCGAAGGGGCGCTGGTAGATCGTGCCGTCGGTGTTGCGGTCAAACGGCATGCCCATGTGTTCCAGGTCGTACACGACCTTGGGGGCTTCGCGGCACATGAACTCGATGGCATCCTGGTCGCCGAGCCAGTCGGAACCCTTGATGGTGTCGTAGAAGTGGTAGTGCCAGTTGTCCTCGGACATGTTGCCCAGCGACGCGCCGATGCCGCCCTGGGCCGCCACGGTGTGCGAACGGGTGGGGAAGACCTTGGAGAGAACCGCAACGTTCAGGCCCGCGCGGGCCAGTTGCAGGGATGCCCGCATGCCGGAGCCGCCGGCCCCGATGATGATGACGTCAAACTTGCGCTTGGTGATGTTGGCTTGTGTGTAGCTCATTGTGTACCTTCAATCGCGGGAATCAGAGACGCCACAGAACCTGGATGCCCCAGCCGGCGCAGCTGACCAGCCAGACGATGCTGAACACTTGCAGTGCCAGGCGCAGGCCCACGGGCTTGATGTAGTCCATCAGGACTTCGCGCAGGCCGACCCACGCATGCCAGGCGATCGCGACGATCACGGAGAAGGTCAGCACCTTCATCCACTGGGCCGAGAAGATGCCCGCCCATTTGTCGTAGCCGATGGGGCCTTTGGAAAAGATGACCTGGGCCAGCAGCGCCAGGGTGAACAGCGCCATCAGGACTGCCGTGACGCGCTGGCTGAGCCAGTCGCGCAGACCATAGTGGGCGCCGACGACGACGCGCTTGGAACCGTAATTGACGGACATGGAAATTTCCTCTCGTTCTTCAACAGGCGCTGACTCGCAGCGGCCGCCGTATTTGTGGGTTGATCAGTACAGGCCGAACAGCTTGGCGCCCAGCACCAGGGCCAGCCCGATGCTGATGACCAGAACGGTCAGGGCAGAGCTCTTGCCAAATTGCTTGTTCACGGCGCTGTGGCTCACGTCCATCCACAGGTGGCGCAGGCCGGCCATGAAGTGGTGCAGGTAGGCCCAGATCAGCGCCAGAGCGACCAGCTTGATGAACCAGCCGGGCACAAAGCCGATGCCGATGTTGAAGGCCGCCGAGAATTTGGCGAACGAGATTTCGGAAGACACCGAGGTGTCGAACATCCAGATGATGAAAGGCAGCAGCAGGAACATGATCAGTCCGCTGGCGCGGTGCAAGATCGAAACCCACGCGGCAGGCGTCATGCGGTAGGTCGTCAAGTCCTTGAAGGCATTGATGTTGCGGAATTCAGGCCGTTTTTTGGCTAGTTCTGTCATTTCTGGTGCTTTCGTGGATGTAACTGCTTTGTAATTTGAAGATGCAAAGAACGCAAAATTCTATTGCAACGCAACACAAGGGTTTAGCCGGGCTTGAAATTTTCGACGTTAATGCTCGGGTGCCAGCCTGCTGTCAGCTCAATTCATTACGGTAGTGGTGGGTATCGGTGCGATACAGGCCCCGGCGTAACTCCATGGGAACATCGTTGTAGGTGTAAGCGATGCGCTCGACGCTCAGCAGCGGCGTGACGGGTGTGATTTGCAGCAACTGGGCTTGTTCTTCGTCGGGCAGCACGGCGCGGATTTTTTCTTCGGCCCGCACCATGCGCACGCCAAAGTCGAGTTCAAACATGGCGTAAGTCGGCCCTTGGTAATTAGCCAGCTGTTCGGCGGTAAGGCCCTTGAATGCCTGGCCGGGCAGCCAGATGTCTTCCAGAATGGTGGGCACTCCCGCAAAAGACAGAATGCGCCGGGCTTGCATGACGGCATCGCCACTGCGCAACGCCAGGGCACGGGCCACATCGGCATTGGCACGCACGCGGCGGCAATCGATCACGCGGCGCTGCGCAGGGCCCTCCACGCGGGCGTCTCCCGTGTCGGGCAGCAGCTTCAGAAAGCGGTACTGCACATGCTGCTCGGCGTGGGTGGCCACAAAGGTGCCTTTGCCTTGCCGGCGCATGACCAGGTTTTCGGCGGCCAGTTCGTCAATGGCCTTGCGAACCGTGCCCTGGCTCACGCGAAAGCGCGCAGCCAGCTCCATTTCGCTCGGGATGGCCTCGCCAGGCTTCCATTCACCCTGTTGCAGGCTCTGCAGGATCAGCCCCTTGATCTGCTGGTACAGCGGGCTGAACGCTGGCGTGGCGACGCCCGCGGCGCCTTGCGGAGCGGCGGGGTTGTCGGCTGCGAACGGAAGCGATGACATGGTGTGGGTGTGTAGGTTGTGCGTGTGTTGTGGTGCGGCAGTGCGGTTGCCCCATGACAATCGGACGACAAACGGGTTGCAATCATATCTTATATAAGACATAAGACAAATTGACCGAGGTGTCCAATCGGGGGTAAACTCCAATGCTGTTTTGCGGGGCACGGGCTACTGGTGACAGGCGCTGGTGCTTGCGTTGCACTCACACCTGTTTTCCTCACTTCCTGGAGTTTTCACCATGAGCAAGAAGCCCGTTCGCGTCGCTGTCACCGGCGCCGCCGGTCAAATCGGTTACGCCCTGCTGTTCCGTATCGCCTCCGGCGAAATGCTGGGCAAGGACCAGCCGGTCATCCTGCAATTGCTCGAAGTGCCTGTCGAAGGTCCTCAAAAAGCGCTCAAGGGCGTGATGATGGAACTGGACGACTGCGCCTTCCCGCTGCTCGTCGAAATGACCGCCCACAGCGACCCCATGACCGCCTTCAAGGACGCTGACTACGCACTGCTGGTCGGTTCGCGTCCCCGTGGTCCTGGCATGGAGCGTGCCGAGTTGCTGGCTGTCAACGGCGCCATCTTCACGGCACAGGGCAAGGCCCTGAACGCAGTGGCATCGCGTGACGTGAAGGTGCTGGTGGTGGGCAACCCCGCCAACACCAATGCTTACATCGCCATGAAGTCGGCCCCCGACCTGCCACGCAAGAACTTCACCGCCATGCTGCGCCTGGACCACAACCGTGCTGCCAGCCAGATCGCAGCAAAGACCGGCAAGGCCGTGGCTGACATTGAGAAGCTGACCGTGTGGGGCAACCACTCGCCCACGATGTACGCCGACTACCGCTTTGCCACCATCAAGGGCGAAAGCGTGGCCAAGATGATCAACGACCAGGAATGGAACGCCAACACGTTCCTGCCCACCGTGGGCAAGCGTGGCGCAGCCATCATCGAAGCCCGTGGCCTGTCGTCGGCAGCGTCTGCAGCCAATGCGGCCATCGACCACATGCGCGACTGGGCCCTGGGCACCAACGGCAAGTGGGTCACCATGGGTGTTCCATCCAATGGCGAATACGGCATTCCCAAGGACGTGATGTTCGGCTTCCCTGTGACTTGCGAAAACGGCGAGTACAAGATCGTTGAAGGTTTGGACATCGATGCGTTCTCGCAAGAGCGCATCAACATCACGCTGGCCGAACTGCAAGGCGAGCAAGACGGCGTCAAGCACCTGCTGTAAACAAGCTGGTGAACGACGCAATGCAGCCGACGCCTGTGGCATCGGGCCTTCGGGTCGCCCAAGCCCCCGCACCGGGGCAGGGCGCTGTGTCTGTCCATCCGCGCGATGTGTTGCTCGGCGCCCAGGCGCAGACCGGGTTTCTGCCGGTTTGCGACCACTACAGCGGCGTCGAAGCGCGCATGCGCAAGAGCCTGCAATTGCAGGCCGAGATGACGCAGGAGTTTGGCACCTGCGTCTTTGATGTCACCCTCGATTGCGAAGACGGAGCCCCTGTCGGGCTGGAGTCCGCGCATGCAGCGTTGGTGGCAAGCCTGGCACTGAATGCAGCCCCGGGCGCACGGGTTGCGGCCCGCGTTCACGCAGTGGACCACCCTGCATTTGCCAACGACGTCGCCACCATTGCAGGCGAGGCGGGGCACAGGCTGTGCCACATCATGATTCCCAAGGTCGAGTCGGTAGACGATGTTCTGCTGGCTGAGCGTGCGCTGGAGCGCGCGTCGGCGGCCCATGTGCCTTTGCACGTGTTGATCGAGTCTCCCGCCGCCGTGCAGCGGGCGTTTGAAATCGCGGCCCACCCCCGCGTGCAGAGCCTGAGTTTCGGGCTCATGGATTTTGTGTCGGCCCATGGCGGCGCCATTCCCGCGCAGGCCATGACCTCTGCCGGGCAGTTCACGCACCCGCTGGTGGTGCGAGCCAAGCTCGAAATCGCCTCGGCCTGCCATGCGCATGGCAAGGTACCGTCCCATTGCGTGGTCACCGAGTTTTCGGACATGGCGGCCCTGCAAGGTGCTGTCGGCCGCGCATCGCGCGAGCTGGGCTACACCCGGATGTGGAGCATCCATCCGGCGCAGATCCGCACCATCCTGCAGGCCTTTGCCCCCCAGCAGGACGATATCGACACCGCATCCCGGATCATTGCGGCGGCAGCGTTGGCTGACTGGGCCCCTATCAGTGTGGATGGGGTATTGCACGACCGGGCCAGCTACCGCTTCTATTGGCAAATTTTGGAGCGCGCCCACCGTACCGGGCGCGCGCTACCCTTGGCGGTGCGTCAATGGTTTGACACATCCGCTTTCGTTCCATCGTGAACACCCCTGGACATTTCCATGCAGGACATCCTATGAAATTCGTCATTGCCTCCGCCCTCATGCTGCTGGCCCCGGCCTTTGCCCTGGCGCAAACAACTGCCCAGCCAGCGGCCAAGTCCGACACCAAGGCTGCCGCCAAACCCGCAGCCAAGCCAGCCGCCAAGACGGCTGCCAAGCCTGCAGAGGGCAAGACCGCGGCCAAGGCTCCTGCCAAGAGCCATGCCAAGGCCGAACCCACCAGCAGCCGCACCCAGCTGAAGAGCGCCACCAACCAGGTGGCGGCCGGCATCATTGCTGCCGAAGCAGCCCTGTCGCCCGCCGAACTGGCGATTGCCGAGCGCGTCCATGTGGGGCGCATGCCCTGCGAACTGGGCGCTTTTGTCACGGTGACCGCAGACCCCGCAACCCCCGGCCACTTCCACGTGGAAGGCAAGGGTTTCAAGTACTACATGTCGCCGGTGGCCACGACCACAGGCACGGTGCGTCTGGAGGACGCCAAGGGCGGCGCCGTGTGGCTGCAGATCGCCAACAAGTCCATGCTGATGAACCAGCGCGCGGGTCAGCGCTTGGCTGACGAGTGCATGAGTCCCGAGCAGGTCGTAGTGGCTGAAGCCATCAAGAAGAACCCACCCGTGAGCGTGCTGGACCCGCTGCCCGCTGCCAAATAAAAAGATCGCGCGCACCTCTCAACGACCGGTGTGTGCCGAGCCCGCTGCCACACCCTACGCCCCACTTTAGAACGCAACTGGAGAAAACAATGTTGAAAGCCTACCGAGACCATGCTGCCGAACGCGCTGCACTGGGTATCCCGCCCCTGCCCCTGGACGCCAAGCAGGTGGCTGAACTGATCGAACTGATCAAGAACCCACCCCCCGGTGAAGAGGCCTTCCTGCTGGACCTGCTGACCCATCGCGTGCCACCGGGCGTGGACGACGCTGCCAAGGTCAAGGCCAGCTTTCTGGCGGCCGTGGCGCATGGCGACATCAAGGTGGGCCTGATCTCCAAGGCCAAGGCCACGGAACTGCTGGGCACCATGGTGGGCGGCTACAACGTGCACCCGCTGATCGAATTGCTCGACGATGCCGAAGTGGCCGGTGTGGCCGCAGAAGGCCTGAAGAAGACCCTCTTGATGTTCGACTTCTTCAATGACGTCGCCGCCAAGGCCAAGGCCGGCAACGCCAAGGCGCAGGAAGTCATCAAGAGCTGGGCCGATGCCGAGTGGTTCACCACCCGTCCTGAAGTCGAAAAGAAGATCACGGTCACCGTGTTCAAGGTGCCTGGCGAAACCAACACCGACGACCTGTCGCCCGCGCCGGATGCCTGGAGCCGCCCCGACATTCCGCTGCACTACCTCGCCATGCTGAAGAACACCCGCCCCGATGCGGCGTTCAAGCCCGAGGAGGATGGCAAGCGCGGTCCGATGCAGTTCATCGAAGACCTCAAGAAGAAGGGCAACCTCGTGGCCTACGTGGGCGACGTGGTGGGCACCGGCTCCAGCCGCAAGTCGGCCACCAACAGCGTGATCTGGGCCACCGGTCAAGACATCCCGTTCGTGCCGAACAAGCGTTTTGGCGGTGTGACCTTGGGCGGCAAGATCGCTCCCATCTTCTTCAACACGCAAGAAGATTCGGGCTCGCTGCCGATCGAAGTCGATGTGTCCAAGCTCGAAATGGGCGACGTGGTCGACATCCTGCCCTATGACGGCAAGATCGTGAAGAACGGTGCCACCGTGGCCGAGTTCAAGCTCAAGAGCGATGTGCTGTTTGACGAAGTGCGTGCGGGCGGCCGTATCAACCTCATCATCGGCCGTTCGCTGACGGCTAAGGCCCGCGAGTTCCTGGGCCTGCCTGCCTCCACGCTGTTCCGCCTTCCCCAGGCACCTGCCGCTTCGAAGGCTGGCTTCACCCTCGCTCAGAAGATGGTGGGTCGCGCCGTGGGTCTGCCAGAAGGCCAGGGCGTGCGCCCAGGTACCTACTGCGAACCCAAGATGACGACCGTGGGCTCGCAAGACACCACCGGTCCGATGACCCGCGACGAGCTGAAAGACCTGGCCTGCCTGGGCTTCTCGGCAGACCTGGTCATGCAGTCGTTCTGCCACACGGCGGCCTACCCCAAGCCCGTGGACGTGAAGACCCACCGCGAACTGCCTGCGTTCATCAGCAACCGTGGTGGCGTGGCTCTGCGTCCTGGTGACGGCGTGATTCACAGCTGGCTCAACCGCCTGCTGCTGCCTGACACCGTGGGTACGGGCGGCGACTCGCACACGCGTTTCCCCATCGGTATTTCTTTCCCCGCAGGCTCTGGCCTGGTGGCTTTCGGCGCTGCCACGGGCGTGATGCCTCTGGACATGCCCGAGTCGGTGCTGGTGCGTTTCAAGGGCGAAATGCAGCCGGGCGTGACGCTGCGCGACCTGGTGCATGCGATTCCGCTGTACGCGATCAAGGCGGGTCTGTTGACGGTGGCCAAGGCGGGCAAGAAGAATATCTTCTCGGGCCGCATTCTGGAAATCGAGGGCCTGCCCAACCTGAAGGTTGAACAAGCGTTTGAATTGTCCGACGCCTCTGCAGAACGCTCTGCCGCTGGTTGCACCATCAAGCTCAACCCCGAGCCGGTCAAGGAATACCTGACCAGCAACGTGGTGCTGATGAAGAACATGATCGCCGATGGCTATGCAGACGCCCGCACGCTGCAGCGCCGCATCGAGAAGGTCGAAGCCTGGCTGGCCAACCCCAACCTGCTCGAAGCCGACAAGGATGCGGAATACGCAGCCGTCATCGAGATCGATCTGGCCGACATCAAGGAACCCATCCTGTGCTGCCCCAACGATCCGGACGATGCCAAGACGCTGTCGGAAGTGGCTGGCACCAAGATCGATGAAGCCTTCATCGGCTCTTGCATGACCAACATCGGTCACTTCCGCGCCGCGGCCAAGCTGCTCGGCGGTAGCCGTGACATCCCCGTCAAGCTGTGGGTGGCACCGCCCACCAAGATGGACGAAAGCGAGCTGATCAAGGAAGGCCATTACGCCAACTTTGGCGCCGCCGGTGCCCGTACCGAAATGCCCGGCTGCTCGCTGTGCATGGGCAACCAGGCACAGGTGCGCGAAGGCGCTACGGTGGTGTCCACCTCCACCCGCAACTTCCCCAACCGCCTGGGCAAGAACACCAACGTGTTCCTGGCCTCGGCCGAACTCGCCGCCATCGCGTCCAAGCTGGGCAAGATCCCCACAGTGGCCGAATACCACGAAGCCATGGGCATCGTGAACAAGGACGGCGCGTCGATCTACAAGTACCTGAACTTCGACCAGATCGAAGAGTACGCAGAAACCGCCAAGGGCGTCACCGCCTGATCCCCGCGTTCTTTGCGCAACAGAAGCGGCCCTCAGGGGCCGCTTTTTTTTGGCCCACTTTGGATGTCTCACAAACGTCATCCATTCGTCACTATGCTGGAGCCCATAACAAGACATCCATAACAACAACAAAAGGAGGGAGCCATGGGCAACACAATGGGACGAGGGGTTTTGCTGGTTTTCTGCGCCATCTTTGCGGTGGTGTTCGGTGCCGGTGGGTATTGGGCAGGTTTGCGGCCCTTGGCTGAAACGGCGCTGGCAGCCTGGACGGTGCGCTCATGGCAGCCTGTGCCGGCCCAGGTGCTGGATGTGCAACTGAAGCAGCACGCGGGCAGCGAGGGGGGCACCGCCTACCAGGTGCTGGCCCGATATCGCTACGCCGTGGCGGGCCAAACGTACGAAGCGCAGCGCGTGGGGCTGGATCCGAACTCCCGTGCCGACAACGTCGGCGACTGGCAGGCGCAATGGCACCGCACCCTGCGCCAAGCGCAGGAGCGGGGCGAATTCATCACCGCCTGGGTCAACCCACGAGCCCCGGCCCAAGCCCTGCTGGACCGCAGCATCCGCTGGCGACTGCAGATTTTTCGGCTGCCGTTTGCCCTGGTGTTCACCGGCGTCGGGGTGACTGCTGCATGGTTGTTTCTGCGCATCTTGAGGCGCCCCCAGGACGATGTACCAGACCTGGAGCCAACGCATTCCCTGGCCAAAGGGCAGGGGGCGCTGTGGTTCTTCGCGGTGTTCTGGTGTGGCATCGCTTTCCCCATGGCCGCCTTGTTCTGGTCGGACGGCAAAGGGCCCTGGTGGGCCAAGGGCTTCATGGGCGTCTTTGTGGTGATCGGCGTGGGCTTGGTAGCTGCCGCCTGGCAGAACAGCCGCAAGGCCTGGCGCTACCAGGGGGTTGGTATGACGGCCCTGCCATCGCGGCCCACGGCGGGGCGGTCGGCCGAAATCACGCTGGTGCTGCCTGCGCGGGCTGTGGAGCAAGCCGGGGCCGAAAACCTGCACATGCAATTGGCGCAATACCGTGTGGACGAATCCAGCTCCGGCTCGCCCGAGCGCCAGGTGGAGGTGCTGAAGGCCACGGCGCGGCGCCAGCCGACGGGCGAGGGCGGCATGCGCCTGGTAGCGCGTTTTGACCTGCCTGATGACGCCCCCACCCACGGTGCGCGGCGCGGTGGCGACCGGGTGGACTGGCGGCTGGAACTGGTGCGTGCCGATGGTGCGTTGGAGTTGGCGTACGACTTGGCGGTCCAGGCCGTCACCCCGTCCTGGGCGGAGGCTGCTTCGGTGCCAGACCGCTTTGATCGGCGGGCACAGTGGGTGCAGGAAGTCCCCATCGAGCCACCCGGCTTAGGGCGCGATGCCGCCTCTCCGCCGTTGAATTCTCCGGGCATGGGTAAGTCCGCTGAATCCCCAGGCTTTCTTCCCCCTGGCGTGCGTTTGACCGAGACACCAGACGCCTGGTCCCTCGCGTTCGAGCAGACCGCTTGGCGCTGGTCCGCTGCGGTGGCATTGGCTTTGCTGGCGCTGGAGTGGTGGGTGAACGACCGCATCCAGCCGGGCGCCCTGGTGCTGCCGAGCGGCTTTTGGGGTTGGTTGGCTTTGTTGGTGCTGCCCGCCTGGGCTTTGCATGCCGCCACCCGGCGGTGGACGCTGCGGGTGCAAGACGATGGCCTGGTCGTGCGTCGCGGCTCGTGGGTTTGGTCTCACATGGCAACGTTGCCAGGCGAATCCAGCCAGTCGCTGGTGCACAAGCTGCAGTACACGGCGGGGGGGCAGGCCTACCACGCGGTGCTGGGCAAGGATGTGTCAGGGCATTCGCAAATGCTGACGCCAGGGCTGAGCGGCACGGCTGCCGCGCAGGCCGTGGGCCAGGCGGTGGCACGTGCGTGGCTGGATCGGCGAGGGCGCTTCACGCCAGGGGCGCAGCGGCCCCAGGTGGCGGCCCATTCACGTGCAGCCTGGGGTTGCTGGGCATGGCTTTTGGCTTTTGGCTTTTGGCTTGCTCGTATGGTGGGCCCATGGCGGGCGTGCAGTGTGGTGGGCAGGTCGCAGCGCGGTGCTGCAAGCCCCTGCGGTAGTGGCCTCCTCGCGCATTTGGGCGCCTGCAGATGCCCGCCTCATGGACGCTCAGAATGCGGGCGATGCCAGCGCACTGGCGCAGGCCCTGCGCGACGGCGCCAACCCCAACCTGCTGGCGGACACCGGCTCCTCCGTGCTGATGCTGGCCGCCCACCGGGGGCAGCTGGCGCGTGTGGAGGCGCTGTTACAGGCTGGGGCCCAGCCCGATTTGCGGCAGACGGCCAAAGACAGTGAGCGTGGTGACACGGCCCTGCTGCGGGCTTTTTATGGCGGACATCTGGTGGTGGCGCAACGCCTGGTGCAGGCCGGTGCCAGCCTGCAAGCCCGCAACCGCTGGGACTGGGGGCCCGTGCACATGGCCGCGCAAAGCGGCTGTGTGCCGTGCCTGGATTGGCTCAAAGAGCAAGGGCAATCGCTGACCGAACCCGCCCCCGCCAGCCGGGGCGAGACCCCCGCCATGCTGGCTTCGGCCAAAGGAAAGGTGGCCGTGCTGCGTTGGCTGGATGAGCAGGGGGTGGATCTTTCGCAGAAAGACCCGCACGGAAAGAGCGCGTTGGATTGGGCGCGCTGGGGTGGGCAGCAGGCGGCTCAGGAATGGCTGGGGCAAAGGGCCCGGCCGCGCTAGCCAGAGGCTGGCGTCGGGCCTGCGCTCGGTGCGAAGGCTGATTGGCCGGTGTCTGCACTTTAGGCAGATGATCGGCGGCGTTGTTTGCCGCGGAACGATCATTGCGTGCGGCACTCAGAATTCGCAGAACCATTCCAACACGGCACCACGATGTTCAAGTCCTTCTTTTTCGCCCGCCGCTGGTGGGCCTGGTCACTCCTCGGTTCTGTCGTCATTCTTCTGGCCACCGCTTACCGTGTGCAGCTGGACGTGCAGATCAACGACTGGTTCGGCAGCTTTTACGACCTGATCCAAGAGGCTCTGGGCAAGCCCGGCAGCATTACCGCAGAGCAGTTCTGGGGGCAGCTTTCGACCTTTGCACGCATCGCCATGATCTATGTGACGACGGCAGTGCTGGTGGATTTTTTCAGCAAACACTACATCTTCCGCTGGCGCCAGGCGATGAATGAGCACTACATGGCGGCCTGGCCACGCCTGCGGCACATCGAGGGTGCGGCACAGCGTGTGCAGGAAGACACCATGCGTTTCGCCCGCACCATGGAGGACCTGGGCCTGAGCTTCATGCGCAGCCTCATGACACTCGGAGCCTTTTTGCCGGTGCTCTGGACGCTGTCCGACAAAGTCACTGCGCTGCCCCTCATCGGTGCCGTTCCGCATTCCCTGGTCTGGGTCGCGCTGGCCTGGTCCTTGGGGGGCACGCTGCTGCTCGCCTGCGTGGGTGTGAAGCTGCCGGGGCTGGAGTTTCACAACCAGCGCGTGGAGGCGGCGTACCGCAAGGAGCTGGTGCTGGGCGAGGACGACCCGAACCGGGCTTCTCCCCCCACGGCGGCCGAGCTGTTCGCAGGCGTGCGCCGCAACTACTTCCGGCTGTTTTTCCACTACCTGTACTTCGATGTGGTGAAGTGGTCCTACCTGCAGGTGAGTGTGCTGGTGCCCCTGGTGGCGTTGGGCCCCACGCTGATCGCGGGGGTGATCACCCTAGGAGTGATGCAGCAGATTGCCCGGGCCTTTGACAAGGTACTGGAGTCGTTCCAGTTCCTGGTGCTGAACTGGAGCACGGTGGTGGAGCAGATCTCGATCTACAAGCGCTTGCGCGCTTTCGAGCAGCAGATGCTCAAGGCAGAACCTGAGGCTGCCAGCGCCTGAGGCCGCCTGAGTGCGGTTCAGAAACCTGCGGGGGCGCATGGTCATGGTGGACGCACAGACTGTGCCCCACCTGGATGGCCGAGTACCGAGGCGGGAGAGGGCGGCCCCAAGACCCCTGGCGCTAGCGCACCTGTTTCTTTTCGAGCTTGCGCGTGAGGGTGCGGCGGTGCATACCCAGGCGCCGCGCGGCCTCCGACAGGTTGAAGCCTGTTTCAGCCAGCACCTCGTTGATGCGTTCCCATTCCAGCGTCTTGATGGAACTGGAGCGGTTGGTCAACTCCACCTCGGCATTGCCTTCCCTGAGGCCAAATGCCGCTTCGATGTCGTCGGTGTTGGAGGGCTTGGCGAGATAGTGGCAGGCGCCCAGTTTCACGGCTTCCACAGCGGTGGCAATGCTCGCAAAACCCGTGAGCACCACGATCAGCATCTCTTCGTCCGCAGCGTGCAACGTCTGCACGCAGGCCAGGCCTGAGGCCTCTCCCTTGAGCTTGAGGTCCACCACCGCATAGCCGGGCTGGTGCTGCTCCAGCAAGACCTCTACGTCGGCCAGGCTCGCTGCCTGCAACACGCTGTAGCCGCGCCGTTCAAACGAGCGGGCCAGCGTGCGCGCAAAGGCTTCGTCGTCCTCGACGATCAGCAGCTGTCGTTGCGCTTCTTCAGTGTCCACGGTGGGTTCTTTCGTTCATTCATACCTTCTGGGGCAGCGCAATCGAGGCCAGGGGCAATTCGATGGTCACCTGTGCGCCGCCTTCGGGCCGGTTGCGCGCCTCCACGCTGCCACCCAGGGTGCGGGCGACATTTAGCACCAGATACAGCCCCAACCCTCCGCCAGGGCGGTTCTTGGAGGACTGGTACGGCGTGCCTAGCTTGGACAACATGTCGGGTGCAAAGCCGGGGCCGGCATCGGTCACAGTCATGCACAAGGCATCTGCATTGCGCGTGACCGCCAATCTCACCCAGCCTGGCGAGGCGTCACGTGCATTGTCCAGTACATTGAAAACCATTTGCTTGAGGGTGGTGTCCGACACCATGGGCGTGTCGGTGCCGAAGTCGTTGTCGTAGTCAAACTGGGGGATCGTGCGGGTGCTGCGCCATTCCTCGGCCAGCGCATCTACGAACTTGCGCACGGTGGTCTGCACCGACGCCTCGCCGCGCGTTTCACCCGCCGACAGCAGGATGCCGCTCACGATGCTCTTGCACCGCTGTACCTGCGTCTGCATCTCGGCAATGTCTTCCTTGAGCGCTGCGTTGCTGGTCAGCCGCTTGTCGTGCTGCCAGTCGCCCAGGATCACCGCCAGGGTGGACAGGGGCGTACCCAGCTCGTGTGCGGCCCCCGACGCCAGCAGGCCCATGCGCACGATGTGCTCTTCTTCCACGCGGCGCCGGCGTGCGGCCGCTAGGCGGGCATCGCGCTCGCGCAGGTTGCGGTGGATGCGGGTGATGAACACCATCACCAGCGTGGCGTTGAGCACAAAGCACACCAGCAGCCCGAGCACATACAGGCTTGACAGGCCCTGGTGCAGGTCCTGCGGCAGGGCCAGCGGCAGGTGGTGGTCTGCCAGTGCCGCAAAGCACAGGACGGTGATGATCACGATGGACCAGATGTAGGCACCGCGCAGCAGCACGGCGCCCAGAGTGATCTGCAGCAGGTACAAAAACACGAAGGGGTTGCTGGTACCACCACTCAGGTACAGCTGCACCGTGAGCACTGCCACGTCAATCAGCAGCGCCAGAAACAGCTCCACATTGCGCACCGCGCGGCCCGTGCGCAGGCGCAGCAGGCTCACCACGTTGAAGACTGCCAGGCAGCCGACGACGAGCAGCATCTCCTGCAGCGGCAGCTTCAAGCCCAGGCTGTAGTGCGCCATCTCGATGGTGAACACCTGGCCCACCACCGCAATCCAGCGCAGCTCAATCAGTTGCTGCAGGTTCTTGATTCCGGCGGCTGCGTCAGCGGAGCGTGCATTGCGCGGCGCAGTGGCCAGCGCAGGGTCAGGGCGTTGTAGGTGGGTGTTCATCGTGGGTCGGGAGGCGGCTGGCGGCCCGTGCGCCCGTGCGGCGCTCATAGCGTGCCACATACCAGCCGGCAACGACAACCATGAGCGCAAGACCATACCAGGTCAGGGCGTACACCAGGTGGCTGTTGTGAAACCGGATGACGGTCAGGCCAGCGCGGGGCCAGCCAGAGGCGGCTGAAGAAGCCGCTGCGGTACCCGGTAGCCCGGCATCCACAAAAAATGGAGCCGCCCGGGGCAGACCCAGCGCGCTGCTGATGGCGGCCACATCACGCGAGTACCAGCGCTGCTGTGCCGGATCGTTGGTACGCAGAAAGCCACCGCCGGGCTCGGTCATGCGCAACAGCCCCTGGACGGTGGCCGCGCCATCGGCGGGGGGCTGGGCCTCCAGCCATTGGGCGCGTTGCTCCTGGGGTACAAAGCCCCGGTTCACCAGCACCTGGGTGCCGTCATCCTGTTGCAGGGCCGTCATCACCCAGAACCCCGCACCCAGCTCGGTGACTGCCTGGGTCAGCACCGTCTTGCCGGGCAGCCAGCGGCCCTGAAAGACCACTGGCAGATACTCGTGCTGTGCGGCACTGATGCCCGGCCATTGGTCTACCGGGGGCAGAGCGACCGGTGCGGCGTGTACCCGTTGGTCCACCCTTTCGATGAGGTCCAGCTTCCAGGTGCGGCGCTGGACCTGCCACGTGCCCAGCGACACAAAGCCCAGGAACAAAGCCATGCCCAGCACCAGCAGGACTGCGCGGCGCAAGCCCCGGCGCGGCACTGCCATGGTGGTGGGGGCTGTGTCCATCAGGGCGTGGAGTGTCCGGGCGCCTCGTGTGTAGGCGGTGTGGGCGTGGGGTGCTCCGGCATCATGTTGGCATTCATGTGGAACATCACCCACAAGGTGCCCGCAATGGCGATGGCCACGAACACCACCGTGAAGATGGTGGACAGCAGCGTCCAGCCGCCTTCGATCTTGCCGTTCATGTGCAGGAAGAACACCATGTGCACCAGGATCTGGATCACGGCAAAGCCGCCCAGCACCAGCACGGCGGTGTTGCGGTCCGCAATCACCTTGGCCATCACCAGCCAGAAGGGAATGGCCGTGAGGATGATGGACAGCACAAACCCCGTCATGTAGCCCGAAAAGGTGCTGTGGGGGCCTGCGTCGTGGTGGTGATCGTCATGCCCATGCGCATCGTGCGCACCGTTGGCGTGTGTTGCGTGTTGTGCGCTCATTTACAGCACCCCCATCAGGTACACAAAGGTGAAAACGCCGATCCAGACCACGTCCAGGAAGTGCCAGAACATGGACAGGCACATCAGGCGGCGATTGTTCTCGGGGATCAGGCCGTGCTTGCCGATCTGGACCATCAGCACCACCAGCCAGATCAGGCCGAAGGTGACGTGCAGGCCGTGGGTGCCCACCAGCGTGAAGAACGCCGACAGGAAGGCGCTGCGCTGTGGGCCTGCGCCCTCGTGCAGCAGGTGCGAGAACTCATACAGTTCCAGGCCCAGGAAGCACAGGCCAAACACGCCCGTGACGGCCAGCCACAGCAGTGTGCCCTTCACATCGCCCAGCTGCTTGCGCAGCATGGCAAACCCGAAGGTGATGGAGGACAGCAGCAGGAACGCGGTGTTGATGGCCACCAGGGTCAGGTCGAACAGCTGCGCGCCGGTGGGGCCTGCGGCATAGCTGCGGCCCAGCACGCCGTAGGTAGCGAACAGCGCTGCAAAGATCAGGCAGTCGCTCATCAGGTACAGCCAGAAACCCAGGGCCGTGCCGTTTTCAGGATGAGGCTCGTGCGCGAGGTGGTACTCGCGCGGGGCCAGGGCGCCTGCTGCGGCGCCAGCGTGGATGCGGATATCAGACATGGCGGGCCAGTTGGAGTGTGCGGGCTTCTTCGGTGGAGATCACTTCCGATGCCGGGATGTAGAAGTCACGCTTGTAGTTGAACGTGTGGACGATGGCGGCCAGAACGACAGCCGCAAACGAGACGGCCGCCAGCAGCCACATGTGCCAGATCAGTGCAAAGCCGAACACCAGCGACAGCCCCGAGATCACCACGCCAGCGCCGGTGTTGGCTGGCATGTGGATGGGCTGGAAGCCCGCCAGAGGACGCTTGTAGCCGTGCTTCTTCATGTCCCACCAGGCATCGATCTCGTGCACCACAGGGGTGAAGGCGAAGTTGTAGTTGGGCGGGGGCGACGAGGTGGCCCACTCCAGCGTGCGGCCGTCCCAGGGGTCGCCCGTCCAGTCGCGCAGCTGTTCGCGCTTGAGGAAGCTGACCACCAGCTGGATCAGGAAGCACCCAATGCCGGCGGCAATCATGGCCGCGCCGATGGCAGCGATCACGAACCAGATCTGCAGCGACTGGTCTTCGAAGTGGTTGGCGCGGCGGGTGACGCCCATCAGGCCCAGCACATACAGCGGCGTGAATGCCACCCAGAAGCCCACCAGCCACAGCCAGAAGGAGCGCACGCCCCAGGTGCGGTCCAGCTTGTAGCCAAACGCCTTGGGGAACCAGTAGTTGATGCCTGCAAACATGGCAAACACCACGCCGCCGATGATCACGTTGTGGAAGTGGGCGATCAGGAACAGGCTGTTGTGCAGCACGAAGTCGGCCGGGGGCACGGCCAGCAGCACGCCGGTCATGCCGCCGATGGCGAACGTCACCATGAAGGCCACGGTCCACATCATGGGCAGCTCAAAGCGGATGCGGCCCTTGTACATGGTGAACAGCCAGTTGAAGATCTTCGCGCCCGTGGGGATCGAGATGATCATCGTCGTGATACCGAAGAAGGTGTTCACGCTCGCGCCCGAGCCCATGGTGAAGAAGTGGTGCAGCCATACCAGGTACGACAGGATGGTGATACACACCGTGGCGTACACCATGGAGGTGTAGCCAAACAGACGCTTTTTGCTGAAGGTGGCGACCACTTCGGAGAACACGCCGAAGGCGGGCAGCACCAGGATGTACACCTCTGGGTGGCCCCAGATCCAGATCAGGTTCACGTAGAGCATGGGGTTGCCGCCCAGCTCGTTGGTGAAGAAGTTGGTGCCCACGTAGCGGTCCAGCGACATCAGCACCAGCGCAGCCGTCAGCACGGGGAAGGACGCCACGATCAGTGCATTGGTGCACAGGGCCGTCCAGGTAAACACGGGCATCTTCATCAGGCTCATGCCGGGTGCGCGCATCTTGATGATGGTCACGATCAGGTTGATGCCCGAGAGCGTCGTGCCCACCCCGGCGATCTGCAGCGCCCAGATGTAGTAGTCCAGACCGGTGCTCGGGCTCTGCGCCCCCAGGTTGGACAGCGCCAGCCAGCCAGAGGTGGAGAACTCACCCAGGAACAGCGACACCATCACCAGCACGGCGCCGGCCGTGGTCATCCAGAAGCTGAAGTTGTTCAGGAACGGGAAGGACACGTCGCGCGCGCCGATCTGCAGCGGCACCAGGTAGTTCATCAGCCCGGTGACCAGCGGCATCGCCACGAAGAAGATCATGATCACGCCGTGGGCGGTGAAGATCTGGTCGTAGTGGTGCGGCGGCAGGTAGCCCATGTTGTCGCCAAAGGCCATGGCCTGCTGCAGGCGCATCATCACCGCGTCGGCAAAGCCGCGCAGCAGCATCACCAGGCCCAGGATCATGTACATGATGCCGATGCGCTTGTGGTCAATGCTGCAGATCCAGTCGCGCCACAGCGGGCCCCACAGGCGGAACTTGGTGATGCCCGCCATGACGACGAGGCCGCCCAGGACCACGGCAATGAAGGTCCACAACACAATGGGCTCGTGCGCCATGGGCACGGCGTCCCAGCTCAGGCGGCCCAGCGCCCAGTGGGATGGAGAAAGGGTTTCGGAGGTCATAGGGAAGCTCATTGACGGATGCTGGCGCCGGATGCGGAGGCCGGTGCGTTGCGGGATTCGAGTGCGGCCACCACCTGGGCGGCGTTTTGCACGGTGCAGACGTCCTGGGGCAGGTTCAACCCCATGGCGCGCACATAGGCGTCGCCGCCCTGGGCATCAATCGCCATCATGTGGTGCATGCACATCTTTCCGTCTTCGACGCAGCGGTTGAGTACCTTGTCGTACAAGCCTTCTTCCACCGAGGCAAAGCGCTGCACCGGGTCGCGTTCGCTGGGCTTGACCAGGTTCAGGTAGGTGCCCTTGTCGAGCGGCTTCCCTTCGGTCTTGGCTTTCTGCACCCACTGGGCAAAGTCTTCATTGCTCAGGCCGTGGAACTTGAACGTCATGCCCGAGAAGCCCGCGCCGCTGTAGTGCGACGACATGCCGTGGAACACGCCGGGCCTGTTGATCACCGCGTTCAGCTCGGTCTGCATGCCGGGCATGGCGTAGATCATGCCGGCCAGGTCGGGCACGTAAAACGCGTTCATGGTGGACGTGGCCGTCAGCTTGAACAGGATGGGGCGGTCCACCGGGGCGGCCACTTCATTGACGGTGGCGATGCCTTGTTCGGGGTAGAAGAACAGCCATTTCCAGTCCATGGCCACCACCTGCACTTCGAGCGGCTTCACATCGGCGGGCACGGCGCGCTGCGCGTCGATGCGGTCGAGAGGCCGGTAGGGGTCCAGCTTGTGGGTGCCGATCCAGGTGATGGCGCCCAGCGCAATGATGATCAGCAGCGGCACCGTCCAGATCACCAGCTCCAGCGTGGTGGAGTGGTGCCACTCGGGGTCGTACTCGGCCTCGGTGTTGCCCTGGCGGTATTTCCAGGCAAACAACAGGGTGAGCGCGATCACGGGCACGATGATGATCAGCATCAGCAGCGTGGCGGTAATGACCATCTGGCCCTGCTGGGCCGCGACGTCACCGGCCGGGTTGAGCACGACAGCCTTGCTGCAGCCTGCCAGGCTACCCAGCGCTGTCAGGGCGAGCAGCCAGGTGGGCCCACGAAGTTGGGGAAGTTTGAGCATGTGAAGAGCGCGATCAATGCGTTTCAGGGTAAACGCGGATAACGGGATGTGTGCGAATGTACTAGCGCTAGCTTTTTTGTCGATTGGACATTTTGTCCAAGGTCAAACGCGCAGGCTTTTTTTGCACCAATGTGGTGCATTTGAGGGCTTTGAAGGACATTTCCTGCAGCCGGCATAGTGAAACCGCACTTGTGGCCCACAGAAGTTGCGTGTAGAACGGAACGGTCTGAGTTCGCTACACAACGTCAAGGAGCCATGTTCATGAGCAGCCCCGCCACTGCCACTTACCCTGCGGCCGGTTTTCACGAAAGCGCCGCCTCTCTCTCGCGGGCTGATACGCATGAAGACGTCACCCCCAGCGAAATTGCTGTGGGCGTGATCATCGGACGCTCGTCCGAGTATTTCGACTTCTTCGTTTTCGGGATCGCCTGCGTTCTTGTCTTCCCGTCCTTCCTGTTTCCCTTCCTGTCGCGCCTGGACGGCACGCTGATGGCCTTTGCGCTGCTGGCCGTCGCCTTTGTGGTGCGCCCGGTAGGTACCGCCATCTCCATGGCCATCCAGCGGCGCTGGGGGCGGGGCACCAAGCTGACCATTGCGCTGTTCGTGCTGGGCGTCTGCACGGTAGGCATGGCCTTTTTGCCGGGCTACAAGGATGCGGGCACTGCCGCCATCGTGGCCTTGCTGATCCTGCGTGTGGGCCAAGGGCTGGCACTGGGTGGGTCGTGGGATGGCTTGCCGTCGCTGCTGGCCATGTCGGCCCCCAAGGAGCGCCGGGGCTGGTACGCCATGATCGGCCAGTTGGGCGCACCGCTGGGCTTTGTGCTGGCTGCCGGCCTGTTTGCCTATCTGTACAGCAGCCTCACGGTGCAGGAGTTTCTGGCCTGGGGCTGGCGCTATCCGTTTTTTGTGGCCTTTGCGGTGAACGTGGTGGCCCTGTTTGCACGCCTGCGCTTGGTGGTGGGGCAGTCGTACTCTGAACTGCTCAAGGAGCGTGAGCTGCAGCCCGTGCCGGTGAACCGCGTCATGCGCGACGAAGGCAGCAACGTGCTGCTGGGCGCTTTTGCAGCGCTGGCCAGCTTTGCACTGTTCCACCTGGTCACGGTTTTCCCGCTGTCGTGGATCACGCTTTACTCCGACCAGCCAGTCACCCAGATCCTGGGCGTGCAGATCGTCGGCGCGTTCCTCGCGGCGGGCGCCATCATGGTGTCGGGCTGGCTGTCGGACCACCTGGGCCGCCGCAAGCTGCTGGGCGGCATGGCCGTGCTGATCGGCGTGTTCAGCTTCATGGCGCCGGTGCTGCTCAACACCGGCGAAGTGGGCAGCACCATGTTCCTGCTGCTGGGCTTTGTGCTGCTGGGCCTGTCGTACGGTCAGGCATCGGGCACCGTCACGGCCAATTTCTCGCCCCAGTACCGCTACACCGGTGCGGCCCTGTCGGCCGACCTGGCCTGGATCATCGGCGCAGCGTTTGCTCCGCTGGTGGCTCTGTATCTGTCGTCGCAGTTCGGTTTGCTGGCGGTGACGGTGTATCTGCTGTCGGGTGTGGCCTGCACGCTGGGCGCGCTGAACCTGAACCGCCGCATGGAGCGGCGTGACCGCTGATGCATGCTGGCGAATTGCTATCGAATGTATAGCTTGTAGCGCATGTTCCACTGGCGCTACAGGCGTAAAAGACCAAAATAAAGCGCCCGGTTCTGCCGGGCGCTTTATTTTTATGGAGCTTAGTCCTTGGGCCGGAAGACCATAGGGAATTGGGGTGGTACCCGACCATCCGTGTCCTTTGGTAGGCGCTCTGTCTTGTCTAGGGCACGTAGAACAGCTTCATCCCAGGCTCTTACTCCGCTGGATTTCAACAAGCGCCGGGAAGTTATCGTACCGTCAGGGGCTGCGCGAACTTCCACTTCAGCTGAAGGATTGCCCGCAACATTTTCCGTGAAGACGATGTTCGGCTTGACCGCCGCAGCAAGCCGACCGCCGTAGCTGGCAGATGGTCCCGAACTGTTTAGGGCTGTCCCGGTGGTCGTTTCACCACCAGTAGCATTAGCTAAGCCCTGCATACGCCGGATATTTGCTTGGTGGCGGGCATCTGCTTCCTTGGCTTCGCGTGCAGCTTCCTCGGCCTTTCGTCGCTTGTCTTCCGCCAACTTCTTCTGCTTGTCCTGCTCGACCTTTTTCTGTTCGGCAGGCTGCTTTTCGCGCTGTTCCTTTTCTTTTTCGCGTTCCTTCTGTTGGCGCTCTTTCTTCTCTTGCTCCAGGCGGTCGCGGCGCTCTTCTTCCTTGCGCTCGCGCTCCCGCTTCTCGCGCAGCTCCTGCTGCTCGCGGGCCTTCTTTTCCTGTTCCAGGCGCTTCTTCTCGCGCTCGATGGCAATGTCTGCCTCGCGCGTGTGCGGCGGCTCTGCGGCCCGCACCGGCGGTGGCGGCGGGGCGGGTGGGGTGGCCTGTTGCACGGGGGGCGGCGGCGGAGGTGGTGGGGGCTCCACGGCGCGTGGCGCTGCTTGTGTGGGCACAGCGGCCCACAACTCAGCCTCTACGGCGGGCTGGTCGGCCGTGTTCTTCCAGTTCACGCCCCAGGTCAGCGCACCGATCAGCACCGCATGCACCAGCACCGCCAGCGTGATGGCACGCAGGCGCGCCGGTGGGCGGGGCGGGGCAAACTGATCGCGGTCGGTGTGTGCGTGCATGGGCGTCTGAGCGGTGCCGGGCGGGTTCGGTTCAACCGCCTTGCTTGACCGAAAGGCCGACGCGCTGCACGCCTGCCTTTTGCAGGGCGTCCATCGCCTTCACCACGGTTTCGTACTGCACGCCCTTGTCGGCGCTGATGACCACGGCGCTCTCGGGCCCCTGGACCTTTTGCCAGCGGCTGGCGGCGTCGCCGATCTCGCGCTGGTTCAGGCTGCGCGTGGCCTCGGGGGTCTTGAACTGCAGCGTGCCGTCCTTGTTGACGATGACCTGGGCCACCACCTTGGGCATGTTCTTGCTCTTGCCCACGCTGGGCACATCGACCACCCCGGGTGTGAGCATGGGCGCCGTCACCATGAAGATGATGAGCAGCACCAGCATGACGTCGATGAACGGGACCATGTTGATCTCGTTGATGGTGCGGCGGCCTCGGCCGCGGGATGCCATGGCGGGCATGGGGCGCCTCCCGGATCAGTGGCCCGAGGCCGTGTGGCCTGTGGACGCGGGCTGGGCGCCCAGGTTGCGCTGCAGGATGTTGGAGAACTCTTCGATGAAGGTCTCCTGGTGCGTGGCCACGCGGTCAATGTCGCGTGCAAAGCGGTTGTAGGCGATCACGGCCGGGATGGCCGAGAACAGGCCGATGGCGGTGGCGACCAGCGCCTCGGCGATGCCGGGGGCCACGGTGGCAAGAGTCACTTGCTCCATGCCGGCAAAGCCGGTGAAGGCGTGCATGATGCCCCACACGGTGCCGAACAGGCCCACATACGGCGACACGGAGCCGACCGAGGCCAGGAAGGACAGGCTGGACTCGACCACATCCATCTCGCGCTGGAAGCTCGCGCGCATGGCGCGGCGGGCGCCGTCCAGCAAGGTACCGGGGTCGGTGATGCGGCGTTCGCGCAGCTTTTGGTACTCACGCATGCCGCTGGCGAAGATGCGTTCCATGGGGCCGGCCTGCTTGGCGTTTTGTGCAGCCGCGGCGTAGAGGTCGTTCAGGCTGGTGCCCGACCAAAACTCGCGCTCGAAGTCCTCGTTCAGTGTCTTCACGCGCTTCAGGGCGAACAGCTTGCGGAAGATGGCGGCCCAGCTGGCCACCGACACGCCCAGCAGCAGCAGCATCACGAGTTGCACCACCCAGCTGGCGTGCAGCACCAGGGAGATGATGGACATGTTTTGGGAATTCATGGTGTGAGTTGTTCCAGGAGGGTGCTGGGAATTCTGGCGGGGCGCATGGTCGCTGCGTCCACCCATCCGATGCGGATGGTGCCTTCGGTCAACAAGGTCGGGGGCTGGTCGGTCATGTGCTCTGGTTTCAGGAGCGCCTGCTGCACTATTGTCAACGATGCGCGGCCACTGCTTTGCAGGGCGGCAGTAACAATCAGTTCGTCGTCCAGCCGCGCGGGGCGGTGGTAGCGCAGCTGCGCGTCGGTTACGACAAACATGCCGCCGGTTTGTTCCCGCAACTGCTGTTGGCCCACGCCCAACGAGCGCAGCCATTCGGTGCGTGCGCGCTCGAAGAACTTGAGGTAGTTGGCGTAGAACACGATGCCACCGGCATCGGTGTCCTCCCAGTAGATCCGGATCGGAAATTCAAACGCCATCGTGGGGTCGCTCGCCTTGGTCATCCAAGCAGCTTGCGCAGCCGCTCCACGGACTCCTGCAATTGCGCCATGGAGTTGGCGGTTGAGAAACGGATGAAGCGCTCGGGCTCGGCCGTGCCAAAGTCGCGCCCTGGCGTGACGGCAATGTGCGCGCGGCGCATCAGCTCAAACGCTAAGTCCCAGCTGCAGTTCTTGCCCGAAGGGACACCCAGGCGCTGCGCAGCCTGCGTGCAGTCGGCCCAGGCATAGAAGGCGCCATCGGGCATCACGGGCACATTCAGGCCCAGCGACTGCAGGGCTGGGATAAAGAAGTCGCGCCGCGCCTTGAACTCGGCACGGCGGCGTTCGTATTCGGCAATGCTCTCGGCCTCGAAGCAGGCCATCGCTGCATGCTGCGACACGGTGCTGGCGCAGATGAACAGGTTCTGCGCCAGGCGTTCCACCACGGGCACCATGGCCTCGGGCACCACCATCCAGCCCAGGCGCCAGCCGGTCATGTTGAAGTATTTGCTGAAGCTGTTGATGCTGATGATGTTGTCGTCGATGGCGAGCGCCGTGTGGCCAAACTCTTCCTCGTACGACAGGCCCAGGTAGATCTCATCGATCATCGTGATGCCGTCGTGCGCACGCACCACGTCGTGGATGCGGCGCAGCTCATCGGGCGCAATCGAAGTACCCGTGGGGTTGGATGGCGATGCCAGCAACACGCCCCGCGTTTTTCCAGTTCTGCCACGCGTTTTGTCATTCCACGCCGCACGGACCTTGTCGGCGCTCAGCTGGTAGCGCTCTGCCGCCGTGGTGGGCAGCAGCACGGCCTTGCCTTCTGCTGCGCTCACAAAGTGACGGTTGCAGGGGTAGCTGGGGTCGGGCATCAAAATTTCGTCGCCCGACTCGATGAGTGCCAGGCACGCCAACTGCAGCGCGGCCGATGCGCCCGCTGTGACCACGATGCGGCGCGCAGGCACGTTGACGCCGAAGCGGCTCTGGTACCAGCCACTGATGCGTTCGCGCAGCGCATCGAGGCCCAGCGCATTGGTGTACTGCGTGGCGCCGCTCTGCACGGCGCGGGCAGCGGCTTCCTGCACCAGGGGCGGGGCGGTAAAGTCGGGCTCGCCGATGTTCAGGAAGATCATCGGTTCGCGCGTGCCGGCCACCTCGCGGGCCAGGGCCTGTGCAGCCTTGGCGACCTCCATCACATAAAACGGTTCAATGCGCTCGGCGCGCGTGGAAAACTTCATGGAATGGCATCCTGCCCCGACCGGGCGCCTTGTGGACGTGGTGGCGTGAGGGCGTAGAAAGAAATGAAACCAGGCCGCCCCGGTTCAATGGGCAGGGCGGCCGCGGGGCAGGGCAGGGTCAGGCAGCGCCCCCGCCTGCGGCCTTGTCGGCGGCCACTTCCACTGCGCGCAGCTTCGGGGCCAGGCCGTTGAGCACGGCGTTCACGTACTTGTGGCCGTCCGTGCCGCCGAACTCCTTGGCGAGTTCGATGCACTCGTTGAGCACCACGCGCCAGGGCACATCCAGGCAGTTCTGGAACTCGTACACGCCGATCCACATGGTGGCGTGTTCGATGGGCGAGATCTCGGCCATCTTGCGGTCCAGCAACGGGGTGATCAGTGCGTCCATGCTGGCGGCGTGCTCGATGCAGCCGTGCAGCAGCGCGTCGTAGTGCGCCGAGTCGGCCTTGTGAAAGCCCGCCAGGTCGCGCGTGAACGCGTCGATGGCCGTGGCGTCGTTGCCGCCTACCAGGTGTTGGTACAACGCCTGCAACGCGAATTCGCGCGCGCGGCTGCGGTTGGACTTGGAGGCAGCCTTGCGTGTGCCGGTGCTCTTGAGGCCGGTGCGGCTCTGCTTGGGTGGGCGTGCCGACGATGGCGTGGGGGTGTTTTCGCTCATGACAGTTCGTCCAGCAGGTTGGCCATTTCCACTGCCACGCGGGCCGCGTCCACACCCTTTTCGGTCTGGCGGGCGATGGCCTGTTCCATGTTTTCGGTGGTGATGATGGCGTTGGCAATCGGAATCTGGTAGTCGAGCGAAAGGCGCGTGACGCCCGCGCCGGATTCGTTGGCCACCAGCTCGAAGTGGTAGGTCTCGCCCCGGATGATGCAGCCCAGCGCAATCAGCGCGTCGTATTCATCGCTCTCGGCCATGGCCTGCAGGGCCACGGGCACTTCGAGTGCGCCGGGCACCAGCACATGCTTGATGTGCTTTTCCTGCACGCCCAGGGCCAGCAGCTCTGCGCGGCAGGCGGCGGCCAGGGTGTTGGTGATGCTCTCGTTGAAACGGGCCTGCACGATGCCGATGTGCAGCTTCTTGCCGTCCAGTTTGTCTGCGGTGCCTTTGTCTGCGCCAAACATATTTTTTATTCCTTGGGGATGAAGCCGGTGATTTCGAGGCCGTAGCCGGTCATGCTGGGCATGCGGCGTGGCTGGCCCATCAGCGCCATCTTGTGCACGCCGCATTCGCGCAGGATCTGCGCGCCCACGCCATAGGTGCGCAGGTCCATGCGGCCGCGCTCGGGCGCCTGGGCGGAGCGGGCGGTGCCTTCAAACTGCGCCAGCAGTTGCGCGGCGCTTTCGCCGCAGTTCAGCAGCACGGCCACGCCTTTGCCCTGTTTGGCCAGGTATTGCAGGCTGGTGTCCAGGCCCCACGAGTGCATGGAGCGGTTGACTTCGAGCGCATCGAACACCGACAGCGGCTCGTGCACCCGCACGGGCACCACGTCGTTGGCGCTCCATTGGCCCTTGACCAGTGCCAGGTGAACGGCCTGGCTGGGTTGGTCGCGGAAGGCGTGGGCGGTGAACTCGCCATAGGCTGTGTGCAGCGTGCGCGTGCCGACCTTTTCGACCAGCGACTCGTTGCGGCTGCGGTATTCGATGAGGTCGGCAATAGTGCCGATCTTGAGGCCTCGCTCGGCCGCAAACAGCTGCAGATCAGGCAGACGGGCCATGGTGCCGTCGTCCTTCATGATCTCGCAGATCACCGATGCGGGGCTGCAGCCTGCCATGGCGGCCAGGTCGCAACCGGCTTCGGTATGGCCCGCGCGCATCAGCACGCCGCCGTCCACCGCTTGCAGCGGGAAGATGTGGCCGGGCTGCACCAGGTCGCTGGGCTGGCTGTTGCGGTCCACCGCCACCTGCACGGTGCGGGCGCGGTCGGCGGCCGAGATGCCGGTGGTCACACCCTCTGCCGCTTCGATGGAGACGGTGAACGCGGTGCTGTACACCGTGCCATTGCGCGCGGCCATGGGCGGCAGCTTGAGGAATTCGCAGCGCTCGCGCGTGAGCGTCAGGCAGATCAGGCCCCGGCCAAAGCGGGCCATGAAGTTGATGGCCTCGGGCGTCACGTGGTCGGCGGCCAGGACGAGGTCGCCTTCGTTTTCGCGGTCTTCTTCATCCACCAGGATGACGATGCGCCCGGCGCGCATCTCGGCCACGATGTCCTCGACAGGCGAGATCGGCACGGGGGTGAGGGGGGTGTTCATGGAAGGTTGGGGCTTTCTGTGGGAGCCTCTGGCGGCTTGCCAGCTGGCGGCGTGCTGCAGCACAGGTCCCCGTGGCCGAAGGCAGCTGGTGTGCCCCCAAGAAACCGCCCCAAAGAACATGCGATGCGGCGCTGCCGCACGTCAAAGGAGCTGGGGAGCCTCTGCATGAATCATCGCACCGCGTGCATCTGCGGTCTCGGGCGGTCTGCTGCGTTGCAAATGCTCGCAATAGCCCCGCTATTGCTGTGCTTTGCGCCTTGCAACCCATCCCGATCCGCAGCGCACACGCCGCGTCATTCATGCAGAGGCTCCCTGGCCCCCAAAGCCTAGGATTTTAGTGCACCGGGGCCTGCTTGGCTTCTGAAAGGCGCGGCGCCTGACGCAGATCAGATGGCGCTGCCCTGCAGCACCACGTCCGACATGGGGTAGGCCACGCAGGGCAGCACGCAGCCTTCTTCCTTTTCCTCCGCCGTGAGGCCTGGCCATTCGATGGCGTAGCGCACGGTGCCTTCGACCAGTTGGCCCAGGCAGGTGCGGCAGGTGCCATTGCGGCAGGAGCTGGGCCAGTCGATGCCGCCTTGCTCCATGGACAGCAGCAGCGGCTGCTCGGGCCAGGCGTCGCACTGGGTGCCATCGGGCTCGACCTTGGCGATGAAGAAGGGGGCGGCGGGGGGTGTCGTCATGGGCGTGTCACTTCAGGGTTGGTGGGCGGCGTGGGTCCACACCAGCAGCAGGTTGTTGGCGGGCATGGGGTGCCGCGCGGCCAGTTGCAGGCCGGCCTGGGCAGCCACGGCCGCTACGTCTTCGATGCGGCGAATGCCCCAGGCGGTGTCTTGTGCACGCAGGCTGGCGTCGAAGGCCAGGTTGCCCGGTGCGGTGGCGACGCCGTCTTCGAGGTAGGGGCCATACGCGACCAGGCGACCGCCCGGTGCCAGGTGCCGCGCTGTGCCCTGCATCAGCCCGGTGCAGCAGGCCCAGGGGGCGATGTGCAGCATGTTGGCGCAGTAGACCAGGTCAAACGATGCGGCGCCGAATGCCGGGCCCTCGCTGGGCCAGCGGTCGTGCAGCACGTCCAGCCGCCGTGGCGCCTGCACGTTGCGGGCACCAGACTGCGTGGCCCAGCCGGTGATGGAGCCAAAGTGCGTGTCGTGCAGGTCGGTGGGCTGCCAGGTCCAGTCGGGCAGGGCGGCTGCAAAGTGGGCCGCATGCTGGCCGGTGCCGCTGGCGATCTCCAGCGCAGTGCCGGTGGGGGGCAACAACGCCAGCAACTGGGCCAAGATGGGCCCCTGGTTGCGCTCTGCGGCGGGGCTGTGCTGAAGGGGCGGGGTGGACACGAGGATATGGAGTGTTTTGGGCCGCTAGCGCTAGTGGATCATGCGCGGGCAGCTATGAAATAAAGAGCGGTCAACAAAGAACCGCCGTGGACTGTACCTCAGACGCCTTACCCACCGTAGCTGCCTGTTTTTTCAGCGGCACAAGAAGTTTCCTTGTAAATCAATGACTTAAAACTGTCATACAAGGCTTGTTCACAGTTATCCACAAGATTGTCCAGTGCAGACAGGGATAACCAGGGGTTTTGGAGCCTTCCACGGGGCGGTGGATACGGTCCACCCACAGCGGTATGTGAGTGCCTATTTTTTGAGCGACACAAGGATATCCTTTGTAAATCAAGCACTTAAACCTGTCATGCAAGGCTTATCCAAGGTTATCCACACCATTGTCCAGTGCCTGTTGGGATAACCCGCACCACGATTTTGTAAATTGCCTAAAAATGAGGCAATGCAGTGCATTCCCTTGCAAATCAAGCACTTGGCGTTGTCATACAGGACTTGCCAAAACTTATCCACATGATTGTCCAGCGCGCGCAGGGATAACCTGCTGAGCGTGCTGGCAGGCCGTTTCAGGCCGTGACCTTCACGCCCTTCCAGAACGCGACGCGGCCCTTGATCTCGGCGGCCTCGGGCTTGGGGTCGGCGTAAAACCAGGCGGCGTCGGTGTTCATCTCGCCGTTGACCAGCAGCGACAGGTAGCTGGCCTGGCCCTTCCAGGCGCAGGTGGTCTTGTGGTTGCTGAACGTGAAGTACTCGCGGTGCAGCGCGCTTTCGGGAAAGTAGTGGTTGCCTTCCACCACCACCGTGTCATCGCTTTCGGCAAGCACTACACCGTTCCAGATGGCTTTCATGGGAGATCCTTGGGTCAAAGTGGCCGGTAGCGCTAGTACTGCGTGCGCTAGCAGCTATCAAAAAATGAGTGAGGGAGGGATGCGCCAGCCCCTCTTGGAGGCCTGCGCAGCTGCCCATTATTCCCAATGTGCCGCGTTACCGCGCGCCATGTTCTGGCTCTGGAAGGGGGTTGGTGCGGTATCCAGTCGCCTGCGCAACGCGCACGGGCCCCGCAGTGGCTTACAGTGCAGCGCGCGGCATCCACACCTGCGGTGGGGTGCCAGGGGTTTTTGCGTTCCACATTCATCGACCAAGACAACAGGAGAACCTTCACCATGGGTATTGATTTCCAAGGCCGCGTGGCCATCGTGACGGGCGCGGGCGGCGGCCTGGGCCGCCAGCATGCTCTGGCGCTGGCCCAGCGCGGCGCCAAGGTGCTGGTCAATGACCTGGGCGGCGCGGTGGACGGCAGCGGCGGCACGGTGACGGCCGCGCAGGCTGTGGTCGACGAGATCCGCGCCGCAGGCGGCGAGGCGCTGGCCAATGGCGCGTCGGTCACCGACTTTGCGGCCGTGGAGGCCATGGTGCAGCAAGCCATTGACGCCTGGGGCCGGGTGGACATCCTGGTCAACAACGCCGGCATCCTGCGCGACAAGTCTTTCGCCAAGATGGACATGGCCGACTTCCGCCTGGTGGTGGATGTGCATCTGATGGGCGCCGCTAACTGCTGCAAGGCCGTGTGGCCGCACATGGTGGCCCAGCAGTACGGCCGCATCGTCATGACGACATCCTCCACTGGCCTGTACGGCAACTTTGGCCAGGCCAACTACGGCGCAGCCAAGCTGGCCCAGGTGGGGCTGATGCAGACCCTGGCCATCGAAGGCGCCAAGTACAACATCCACGTGAACGCCCTGGCCCCCACGGCCGCCACGCGCATGACCGAGGGCCTGATGCCCCAGGAGGTGCTGGACGCCCTGAAGCCCGAGGCCGTGGTGCCCGCCATGCTGGTGCTGGCGCACGAAAGCGCGCCTTCGCGCACCATTTTGTGTGCCGGTGCGGGCACGTTTGAAGCGGCCCATATCACCCTCACACAGGGCATCCACTTGGGTATTGGCGCCGATGTGCCCGAGCAACTGGCGGCCCGCTTGGCCGAGGTGACGGAGCGGGCGGGCGAGCAAGTACCACAAAGTGGCGCAGCGCAAGGAACCAACGAGGTTGGACGCGCTTTGGCCGCAAGGGCTTGACACCCCCGTGGGCGGGCCAGCGCTCAACGTGCTAAGTTCCGGGCCGACAGAAGTTGGATCGGTATAAACATATGAGCAAACTGCACGAGAGACTGGCCGCCTACCCGGCGGACGCCCTGGGGGGGATTCGCCGCGGCATTGAAAAGGAAGGGCTGCGCGTGCTGCCCACCGGCGGCCTGGCCCTCACGCCCCACCCGCTGGCGCTGGGCTCGGCCCTCACACACCCCCTGATCACCACGGACTACAGTGAGTCGCAACTGGAGCTGATCACCGGCGCCCACAAGGGCGTGCAGCAGTGCCTGGACGAGCTGACCGAGGTGCACCAGTTCGTGCACCACACGCTGAAGGACAGCGGCGGCGAGCTGCTCTGGGCCTCCAGCATGCCCTGCGGCCTGCCCACCGACGAGACGATTCCGATTGGCCGCTACGGCAGCTCCAACGTGGGCCGTGCCAAGAGCGTGTACCGCATGGGCCTGGGCCACCGCTATGGCCGCCGCATGCAGACCATTTCGGGCATTCACTACAACTGGTCGCTGCCGGGCGTGGACAGCGAACAGTATTTCGCGCTCATCCGCAACTTTCGCCGCCACGCGTTTGTGCTGCTGTACCTGTTCGGCGCATCGCCCGCGCTGTGCCCCTGTTTTGTGGAAGGGCGCGAACACCGCCTGCAGCCCATGGAGGGTGGCAGCGCGCTGTACCTGCCCCACGCCACCTCGCTGCGCATGGGCCGCCTGGGCTACCAGAGCGACGCTCAGGCCACGCTGGCCGTGAGCTACAACGGCCTGACGGGCTATGCCAACTCGCTGCACGAGGCGCTGACCAAGCCGTACCCGGCCTATGAAGCCGTGGGCATCCGCAACCCGGGTGGCGACTACAACCAGCTGGGCACCAGCCTGCTGCAGATCGAAAACGAGTTCTACGGCACCATCCGCCCCAAGCGCACGGTGCGCACAGGCGAGCGCCCGCTGCACGCGCTGCGTGAGCGTGGGGTCGAATACGTCGAAGTGCGCCTGATGGACCTGGACCCGTTCGTGCCTGTGGGCATCACCGCGCCCACCATGCGCCTGCTGGATGTGTTCTTGCTGCACTGCCTGCTGTCTGACAGCCCGCCCGACACGCCCACCGAGATTGCCGAACTCAAGCAGAACCAGCACCTGACCGCAGAGCGCGGCCGCGAGCCCGGCCTGCGCCTGTCCCGCAATGGCCAGAGCGTGCTGCTGACCGAATGGGGCGCCGAGGTGCTGGCGGCGTGCGAGCCCTTGGCCGCCGCGCTGGACGCCACCCATGGCACCGATGACTACAGCACTGCGCTGCGCGATGCCCGTGCACTGATGGCTGCGCCCGAGCGCACGCCCTCAGCCCGCGTGCTGGACAGCATCGTGCAAAGCCACCAGCACAGCTTTGAAGCTTTTGCGCGCCAGCAGTCCATGGCCGCCCGCGACGCGCTGCTGTCGCTGCCCTGGACGGCCGAGCAGCAGGCGCGCTACGTGGCCATGGCCGATGAGTCGATTGCCGCGCAAAAAGCGATTGAAGCGGCAGACACGCTGCCGTTTGAGGAATGGCGCGAGCAGTACATGGCGGTGGAGCAGCTGGGCTGAAGGCGCGATCAGGGGCAGGTCAAATTGATCTGCTATTGAATTGGTAGCTGCTCAGGCATATTGCACTGGCGCTACCAGCCCAAAACGCCTCAAAGTCAGTCCTGCAGCTGCAGCAAGGCCTCTTGCCGCCAGTATTCGGCGGCGCTCAGAAACCCTTCCCACACGCAGCCGTTGCAGCCGCGCCCGCAGCAGGTCGTGGGCTCGGGCGGCGGGTTGCGCAGTGTGATGCCAAGAGCGGCCGCGCGCTGCTGCAGTACCGCGAACATGGCTTGCGCCGTGGCGCCGTCCACCGCCGGGACCGGGGCTGTCTCCTCAGGCAAGGTCACGGCTGGCGGCGCCCTGCTTTGGCGCGGCGCAGGCCGTACTGCACGCCAAACGCAATGCCCAGCACCAGCGCAAACCAGCCCACCAGCGCCACCTGGCCCATGAGGTCGCGCACGCTGGTGGAGCGGGCCATATAGGGCGCCAGCAAGATGACCAGGCCGATGAGGGCCAAGGTCACGCCCTTGAACAGCAGCTCTTTGTCGGCATTGGTGGCCTTGGGCTTGCGCGAGGTGTCGAGAGGGGCTGGCATGCAGATAAAAACGCCGTGGCGTGGGCAGAAGGAAGACCGCGATTATCCTTGCCACCCTCGGACACCTCAGAACAACGTAGAAAGTACCCCGCATGGCCATCCAGTGGTTCCCCGGTCACATGCACCTGACCCGCAAAGCCATCACCGAACGCATCAAGGACATTGACGTGGTGATTGAGGTGCTGGACGCGCGCCTGCCCGGCTCCAGCGCCAACCCGCTGCTGGCCGAGATCACGGGCCACAAGCCCACGCTCAAGGTGCTCAACAAGCAGGACGTGGCCGACCCCGAGCGCACGGCGCTGTGGGTGGACTGGTACAACGCTCAGAGCGACACGCGTGCGTTGCCGCTGGATGCATCCGACCCCGCCCCGACGCGCAAGCTGATCGACGCCTGCCACCTGCTGGCGCCCAACCGGGGCGGCATGGCCAAGCCCATGCGCGTGCTGATCTGCGGTGTGCCCAACGTGGGCAAGTCCACGCTCATCAACACGCTATCGAACAAGCGCCAGGCCAAGACCGGTGACGAGGCGGGCATCACCAAGCTGGAGCAGCGCATCACGCTGGCCGACGACTTCTACCTGTGGGACACGCCGGGCATGCTGTGGCCGCGCATCGTGGTGCCCGAGACTGGCTACAACCTGGCCGCCAGCGGCGCTGTGGGCCGCAATGCGTATGACGAAGAACTGGTGGCGCTGGAGTTGCTGCGCCGCCTGCAAAAACACTACGCCCCCTTGCTGGAGGCGCGCTACAAGCTGGGCCTGCCTGCGGGTGCGGTGGCCGAGATGCACGACGAAGAACTGCTCGAAGCCATTGGCCGCAAACGCGGTGCCATGCTGGGCGGCGGGCGCGTCAATCTGCAAAAGGCGGCCGAGATTGTGATGACCGATTTCCGCAGCGCCATCCTGGGCCGCGTCACGCTGGAGACCCCGGCCGAGTTCGAGGCCTGGCGTGCTGCCGGCCTGGCCGAGGACGCCAAGCGCCAGGCCAAGAAGGATGCGCGCGCCAAGGCCAAGGGCAAAGGCTCTGGCGTGCGTGAGCCCGCGCCGGACAGCGACGCGGACTGAGTGACCCGGCCTGCGCCTGCGGGCCAGCAGGCGCTGTGGGCCATCCCGTGCCGACGCTGGCGACGGTGCCGGGGGCGCAGCGTACAGATGCCGACGGGCGGGCGCTGCAGCCTCGCCAGCGGCATTTTGTTCATAGGCGTTTTCTATGCCTGCGGTTACGATGGTTTCCTCCCCGCACTTCCCGTCGCCATGGCCGAAGCTTCCGCTGTTCCGCTGCCAGACCACGAAGACGCCACAACGCGCCACCTGGTGCGGGTGGCGGGCTGGTCCGTGATGTTGCTGGGTTTTGTCATCGGCCTGCTGCTGCTCTGGGACCAGCCCGTGCAGCCGATGCGCGTGGCGCTCAACTTTGTTGCGGGCTGCATTGGCGGCACCGCACTGCTGCTGGCGCGCTGGCGGCGGTGGACGCTGGCGACCCATCTGCTGGTGTGGGGCGTGTGGGTGTCGGTGTCGCTGGTGGCGGCGCGCAATGGCGGCGTCAATGGCCCCAATCTGCTGAACTACCCCGTGATCGTTGTGCTGGCCGGATGGCTGCTGGGCGTGCGTGCCACGCTGACGCTGGTGGTACTCACGGCCCTGCTGTTCCTGGGCTTCATCTGGGCGGACATTCAGGGCCTGCTCAAGCCGGTGCAGGTGGCCAACCGCGTGGCGGGTGCGGTGTACCTTGCGGGCATTCTGGTGCTGACCGCTGCCGCCACGCTGCTGTCGCGCCGCAACTACATGAGCCGGGTGCGCGAGGCCCAACAGACCGCAGCCAATCTGGCAGCCAGCGAGGCGTCGCTGCGCAAGCTGCTGCGGGCTGTGGAGCAAAGCCCCGAGGCCATCGTCATCACCGATCTGCGCGAGGACATCGAGTACGTGAACGAGGCCTTTGTGCGCCGCACCGGCTACGCGCGCGACGAGGTGGTGGGCCAGGCCTCGGCCCACTACTCCAGCAACGGCCTGGCGCCCGCGCAGCGCGAGGGCCTGCGCACCACGCTGGCGCGCGGTGACAGCTGGGCGGGTGAGCAGGTCAACTACCGCAAGGACGGGCAACCGCTGATCGAGTCCGTGGTGGTGGCGCCCATTCGCCAGACCGATGGCCGCGTGAGCCACTTTGTGGAGCTCAAGCAGGACATCACCGAGCGCAAGCGCGCCGCCGACGAGATCCACCGCCTGGCGCATTTCGACAGCCTCACCAGCCTGCCCAACCGGTCCACGCTGATGGAGCGCCTGCATGCGCTGCGTGGGCGCCCCGGCCGTGTGTTGTCCACCCAGCATGCCCTTCTGCTGCTGGATCTGGACCGGTTCACCACCTTCAACGATGCGCGCGGCAGCGAAATGGGCGACCGCCTGCTGTGCGCCGTGGCGCTGCGCCTGTCCGAGATCCTGCCCCCGCAGGACCTGCTGGTGCGGGTGGCGGGCGACGAGTTTGCCGTGGTGCTGCATGGTCTGGGGGCCGACGCCTCGCTGGCCGGCCGCCATGCGCTGGCCTTTGCCGAAAAGCTGCAGACCGCCTTGTTGCGCCCCCTGCGGCTGGAGGGCGACGCGCAGGACGCCCAACTGGGCGCCAGCATCGGCATCACCCTGTACCCCCAAACCTCGGACGATGGGGCGCACGACGCACTGCGGCGCGCGGGCACCGCCCTGCACCGGGCTAAGCAGGCCGGTGGCGGCCAGGCGGCCTTTTTTGAACAGGGCATGGGCGAGGCGGCCGAGCAGCGCTTTCGGGTGGAGCGCGAGCTGCGCCACGCCATTGGCGCGGGCGAGTTGCGGCTGCACCTGCAGTCGCAGGTCGATGTGTCGGGGCAGGTCACAGGGGCGGAGGTGCTGGTGCGCTGGCAACACCCGCGCGACGGGCTGGTGGCGCCGGGCGTGTTCATCCCGGTGGCCGAAGAGTCCGACCTCATCGTCAGCCTGGGCGAGTGGGTGCTGGCCCATGCCTGTGCGCTGCTGGCGCAGCCGGTGTTCCGCGAGCGGCGTTTGCGGCTGTCGGTCAACCTCAGCGCGCGGCAGTTCCGGCAGGCGGGCTTTGTGGGGCAACTGCGGGCCGTGCTGGCCGCCACCGGGGCCGACCCCCGGCTGCTCACGCTGGAGGTGACCGAAGGCCTAGTGATCGACGACTTTGACGATGCGGTGGCCAAGATGCGCGCCCTGGCCGCGCTGGGCGTGGACATGTCGCTGGACGACTTTGGCACTGGCTACTCATCGCTGGCCTACCTCAAGCGCCTGCCCATCCAGGAGATCAAGATCGACCGGTCGTTTGTCCACGAGGCCCCCACCAATGCCGACGATGGCGTGCTGGTCGAAGGCATCTTGTCGGTGGCCCGGCACTTCGGCCTGCGCGTGGTGGCCGAGGGGGTGGAGACCCAGGCCCAGGCCGACTTCCTGCGCCAGCGTGCGCCGGACATCGTGTACCAGGGCTACCTGTTTGGCCGGCCCGAGCCCGATGTGCAGTGGCTGGAGCGGCTGACCCAGCCCGCGTAAGCGAGGTTGCCGTGCGCGCCGGGTGCAGCGCTGTTGATACGGGATTTAAAGCAAAAATAGCTGCAGGCGCTTGTTGAATATGCGCCCGCAGCTATTGATTTGGTAGCGCTTCGCCTTTTGGTGCGGCAGCGCACTGTGGTGACTTACCTGTTTTTTTCTTTGCCCTTGGGCATGACAGTGGTCACGGGCGGCATGGGCCGGTCTGATGCGCTGTGTTCCTTGGGTGGCGAGGTGTCCTTTTTGGGTTTCTTCGCCATCTTGTTGCTGCGCTGTTCGCCTTTGGCCATGGGGCCTCCTTGAAAGGTCTCGGGATGGGACCGTGCAAGCATGGTACGTCACAAAGTGCGTCGTTGGCGGTCACAACGCGGCTACATTCCCGCGCCTTCGGCCGCATGTGGGGGCGCCTCGCCGCTGCGCGCCCTCAGAGCCAGCCGCTGGTCATGTGCCAGTGCCAGTGCGTTCAGCACGGCAAGACCCAGCCCCAGCGCGCAGGTGGCGCCCCAGCCGCCCCACAGCCAGGCCACCGACCCCATGGCCGAGCCCGTCGCTGCACCCACAAAGTAGCTGGTCATGTACACCGCGTTCAGCCGCGCGCGGGCCGTGGGGTCCAGGCGGTAGATCACGTTCTGGTTGCTGATGTGCACGCCCTGCAGCGCCAGGTCGGCCACCAGCATGCCCACCACAAACCACGCCAGGCTGCTCGCGCCCAGCCACAACGCCACCCAGCCCAGCAGCAACAAGCCCGCCGACAGGGCCGTGGCCACCTGTGCCTGCCCCCGGTCTGCCATGCGCCCCGCCACACTGGCCATCAGCGCACCCACCACGCCCGCCAGCCCCACCAGCCCGATGCCTGCATCACCCAGGCGGTGCGCCGGCCCCGCCAGCAGCAGCGCCATGGTGGAGAACAACACACTCACCGAGGCAAACGACAGCGCACCCAGCAAGGCCCGGCTGCGCAACCTGGGGTGTCGCAGCGCCAGCGTGCCCAGCGACCTCAAGACCTGGCCATAGCTCTGCGTCTGTGCCGAGGCTGCATTGCGCGACACCGGCATCACCCACCACAGCGCCAGCGCCACCGCCACCATGGCAACGCCCGCCACGCGGTACACCAGCGTCCAGCCACCCACCTCCGACAGCAGCCCCGCCACGCTGCGCGCCGCCAGAATGCCGGTGAGCAGCCCGCTCATCACCAGTCCCACCGCCCGGCCGCTGCGCCCAGGTGCCGCCAGGGTGGCCGCCAGCGGCACCAGCACTTGCGCCGCCACCGAGAACAGACCGGTGAGCAGCGTGCCCAGCGCCAGCATGGCGTAGCTGTGAGCGAAACCGCTGGTGAACAGCCCGAGCGCCGCCAGCAGCATCAGCGTGACGATGAGCCCCCGCCGCTCCAGCAGGTCACCCAGCGGCACCAACAGCAGTAGCCCCGCCGCATACGCCACCTGCGCCAGCGTGACGATGAGCGCTGCCGACGCATCGCGCACCTGCAGATGCGTGGCAATGGAGTGCAGCAGCGGCTGGTTGAAGTAGTTGCTGCCCGCACACAGGCCGCAGGCCACGGCCATGAGCAAGAGCACCGGTGTGCTGAGGCCCGGTGCGCCAGGGGGCTGTGCGTTTTGGGATGGGTGGGCGGTAGAGAGGGGGGCTGGAGAGGACGAGGTCATGGAGAGTGCTGGTGCGTATCGCGGACACATGCAACGCCCATGCCATGAGTCGTGAGGCACGCGCTTCGATGGTGACCGGCTTCTCGTTTGGCGCATTCCAACAGACTTTTCCTCCCAGCGGGGTGCCCGGAGGGACTTAGGCTATGCGCTTGCATATGGCAGGATGCCTACCGCAAGTGTTCGAGTCCTGCGGCCTTGGCATACAGATCGCTACCCCCACTTTCGCGACAGCAGCGGATGCCGAAGTACTGGACAACGAGGGGCGGACTTGGGCGGGATGCTGTGTTCCAGCGCTTTCACGGTGCCGGTCGATGCGTGTTGGTTGCAAGGCTGAATGAGGGGCGGGTTTGGGCTCTTAAGAGCCGGTCATACTTTCGGAACCATCATCCGGTTTGAGACGCTTGCGGTTATCTGTCCTCCCTCGTCTGACGCTTACTCCCGACTATGAGAGGTCGAATGTGCTCAGGAATCCAGCTGCCACCGACAAGACAAAGCAAAATCTGAATGTCTTGTTCTCGCATTCTTTGTAACTTCATTGCCGCGAGCTTCACCGGCCAATACGCATGACACACCTGTCACTTTCGCCCGCTCTAAGAGGTGGTCTGCTGGCGCTGCTGGCGGCCGCCCTGTTTGGTCTGAGCACTCCTTTTGTCCAGTTGTGGGGCCGGGGTCTCGGCCCGTTCACTACGGCTGGGCTTCTCTATGGCGGCGCGGGCCTGGTGGCCTTGTTCATTCGCCGCCCCAGAGAGCGGGAAGCGCAATTGCAGCGTGGTGATGCCGGTCGTCTGCTGGCCATGGCAGTGTTCGGCGCCGTCATTGGACCCGTTGCCCTGGTATGGGGCCTGCAGCGCACCAGCGGAACGTCCGCCTCCCTGATGCTCACCCTGGAGGCCTTCTTCACAGCGTTGCTCGCCTGGAGGCTGTACGGTGAAACGGTGGACAGGCGTGTGCTAATTGCCATGGCTTGTCTCATGGCCGGTGGGATGGTCCTTACGCTGGACCAGGGCCTGCAGGGCAACGTGCAACTGCTCGGGTTGGCCGCTGTCATGGTGGCAACAGTCGCATGGGGCGTGGACAACACCTTGTCGCGCGGCGTGGCTGACCGTGACCCTGGACAGGTAGTGCTCGCGAAATCAAGCCTGGGTGTCGTTGCTACTGTCCTTCTTGCTGGGCTGCTTGCGGAGCCTATGCCAAATCTATTGGCGGCTGGCGTGCTGCTGGGCATTGGCGCGACTGGCTACGGTCTGAGCCTGCGCTTTTATCTGCTCGCTCAGCGCACCTTCGGCGCGGCACGCACGGGCTCAGTGTTTGCGTTCGCTCCGTTTATTGGCGCACTGGGTGCTTTTGGGCTTGGAGAGCGCGCAGCCTCGGTGCTGCTGGTCCTCGGAGGGGCACTGATGCTGGCCGGGGTGGTCTTGCATCTGATTGAGTCGCACGACCACGAGCACACCCATGAGGTCCTTGAGCATGAGCACGCGCATACACACGGTGACGGTCATCATGACCACAGCCATGAGCCCATGCCACAAGGGGCTCACAGTCACTTGCATACACACACGGCGCTGGTACACAAGCACCCGCATGTGCCTGATTTGCACCACGGGCATATGCACTGAAGCCAAGGGGCTTCGCTGGCAAATGCCTATTTGTTGGCAAGTAGTACGTACTGCATGTCCGCAACCAGCCTTAAGCCGTTGCCTGGAAGCTCGGAGCGGCTGAACGCTTCTGGCCGTCAACAGCCTTCATCCACCTACCACCGCACCGGTCCTGCCTCGTCCGTCCAGAATATCCAACGCCGCGTCTCCACGTACGGCGATGTGCCAATCGAATAGGGGTCCATGCCCGTCTCGCGGCGCTCCAGCCTCACCAGGTAGCCCCCATAGCTGGCCGCCCATAAGGTTGCGCCGTCGGGCGATACGTCGATGGCGCTGATCGTGCTGCCGATGTGGTGGCGCCACAAGGCTTGCCCTTCGTCGCTGTAGGCGTGGAGGTAGCCGTCAGCGTCGCCGAGAATCACCAAGCCGGGCAGGGTGGCGGACGCGTACACGCGGCAATGTTCGTCCAGTGGCGGGGTGTGTTCATCCGTGTCCGCCGCTTCTTGCGATGCAACGCCGATCGGAATCGAGCGCGTAGCGCCCCAGTACAGGTGACACGAATTGGCAAACAGGCGTGTGCCGTCGTGCGAGAACACGGCGTGGTGGGGGTAGGACGACAGGGGCTCATGTTCGGCCACCAAAGCGCCGTGCGTATCCAGCACGATGTGTGGGCTGTCCTGGTCGCCGACCGCGATATGGTGCTCGTCGGTTGATAGGGCCATGTGCAGCATGTCCAGCGCCAGCACCGTGACCGTCTCTCCGTCGACCTCTTCGTCCATCTGGTTCTTGGGCCAGGTGTAGGGGCCGTCTTCGTCAAACGTCTGTGGGTGCACGCGTTGAATGGTGCTCTCAGCGCCTGGCGCCGTGTAGGTCAGCAAATAGACTCCCGTGGGGTTGCGCAGTAGTACGCGCAGACCATCGTTGAACGGGATGATGTCATCGCAGCGCTGACCCAGCGGGCCGGCCGACACCTGCACCTGCGGCGGCAGGCCTTCGTTGCCGCGCGGCAGTGTGAACCGCGCAATCACCGGGCCATTCCATCCCCGGTGGGTGGTGATGTGCCGGCCGTCGCTTTGGGCAAAACACTGTCGATTGGGCGAGCGGCCCACGCCACGGATGCTGGGCAGCAGTGTGTGCTCGGTGCCTTGCAGTACCGCCCAGTGAGCGTCGTCGTCATGGGCAGCGCCGATGCGTGCGATCACGCGGTCATCCTCCAGCAGCCATACGGGGCCGATGAATTGCCCGGCTTTGGCCGCGCGTTTCACATACGCGTCCGGGGCAAAGGCAAAGCGCTGGCGAAAGCGCGTGGCAATCTCTTCGTCGGCCCAGCGGCTCACCACGCGTGCCAGTTGCAGCACGGTGGGCGCGTCGGCCGTGCGCGGGTCTTCGGGCAGAGGGTCTTCGTCCTCTGCGTGTTCTTCGTCTCCCCCAAGGGCTGCGGAGGCGTCGGCAGGGGCGGCAGTGTCAGCAGTATTGGCATCGCGGGCCAGCTGGCTCGCGCGGATGGCCGCCACGTAGGCTTGCCCATCGGCCTGCCACTGCTCCGACAGGGTCATGAGTTCGACGGGAAACACGGCCGCATCGGGCAGGTCGGGCGGCAAGGGTGGGGTGACCAGCAGTTGCACGGCAGCTTCGATGCGGCGGGCCTCGGCCTGCTGGGCCTGCGCCTCTTCGTGCCGTGCGCGGATACGGGCCTGCACCAGGCCGTGAAAGCGCAGCAGGCGGGCAATGTGGTCGGCGGCGCAACGGGGCAGGGGTGCGCGGCTGTCGCTCTGGCGCTGGGTGTAGCTGAACTCGACCGCGGCAGGCCCTTCGCGCGCCTCGTCCACATCGATCTGGTAGGCGCTGTGGGCGTTGTCTTCGTAGTCGCCCGGTGCATCGTCTCCATTGCGCCAGCTGTACTTGAGCGCGCGGCCCCAGGGCTCGCCATCGTGCATGCAGGGCTGGCGCGCGCCCACCCAGACCTCGCCCTCCCAGTAGCCGTTGCGGTCGCTGTCCCACCAGTCGTTGTACTGCTCGGTGAACACGGGCAGGCTGGTGAAGGCCTCGATCTGCTCGGCCGTCATTGCGGCTTGCAGGCGCTGGTAGAGAGGGTACCGCGCACGGTGCTGGCCCACGGCCTTGCGCACATAGTCCAGCACCCCGCGCCAGGCGTGTTCGCAGGCCTTCCAGGCGTCGGGGGTGTGGCCGGGCTCGGCGGGGGGCGCCAGCACCTGCCAGTCGCCAGGCTCGCCCTGCGTGTAGCGGCGGTACAGCAGCGTGCGCTGGGCGACCGTGGGGGCCGCGTGGCGCCACAGCTTGGTGGCCACGCGCTCCAGCCAGTTGCGCGGCGCGGGCACCTGCTCCACCGACAGGTAGAAGTCCCAGATCTTCCAGATGGTGATGAACACGTTGTCGTCGCGCGCGTCGCCCTCGTCGTCCACATGCCGCTGGCAGAGCGAAAAATCGGTCTGCTGAAACCAGCCGTAGGCCTTGTGCTCCTTGTGCGCAATCACCGGCGTGCGCACCACGGTCAGGATGTTGTCGATGCTGATGGCGTCGCCGGCGCACAGGTCGTGGGCCACGGGCTGGTCGGCGTGGATGTCGGCACTGTTGCGCACCGCGCTCTGGCCTGCCCGCACAGCGGCAAGCACCTGGCGGCGGTTGATCATGGCGGCCAGGCCGTCTTCGCCAGCATCCACGCCCTCGTGGAACTCGGGGGCGAACGCGGCACCCACGATCTCGGTCGAGAACTCTGCACGGTTGGGCACACCGCGCACCTCGTCCAGCAAAAACTCCACCTGTTCGGGGCCTGCGATGTCCACGTGGTACTCGTCGGTGAACAGCGCCACCCGGGCCTGCAGCCCCCCGCGCACACGCAGCTCGCCATGGTTGTAGTGGCCCCACAGCAGCTCGTTCACCTGCAGCGCGCCTTGCACGCACACCAGCTGTCCGCCCACCACGGCGTTATGCAGATGTGCGTTGCCGGTGACGATGAGGTGGGTGGTTCCGTCGGTGTCCGCGCTGGTCAAAGCGCCGTCGATGCGCAGGTCTCCGTCCACCAGGATCAAAAACGGTGCACGGGGCACCGAGGCATCACCGGGGCCGTCTGGAACGTCATGCAACCACTGGCGCAGCGGGCTACCTGGGGCCAGGGGGGCGTCGAGGTGCAGCGCAGGCCAGTGCGCATCGCCCGTGATCCACAAGGTGGTTTCGTCCGCCAGGGCGTCGGGTTCTTCCGCCAGGCGCTGGGCGATCCAGCAGTCGGCAGGGAGGCGGTGGGCCACGTCGGCCAGCGGGCAAAGTCGGACAGTGGTCATGGGGCGGGGCGCGGAAGGGGCGGGTGAGGGGCACGTGAGGGGCTCAACCGGCGGGCATCGTACACCGCACCCTGCAGCGATTCGGCTTTGCGCCGACAATGATGTGTCATCTTATTAATTCACCGCCATGACGCAGAACCCCCCCGTTTTTGAAGTCCTCCCCCGCGACCTCTCGGCCTACCGCCAGGGCAATGTGGGCATCGACTATGTGCACCGTTTCGAGTCGGGCAAGCCTGGCCCGCATGTGCTCATCAACGCCCTCACGCACGGCAACGAAATCTGCGGCATGGTGGCCGCCACGCACCTGCTGGATACGGGCGTGCGCCCCCTCATCGGCACGCTGACCATCAGCTTTGCCAACGTCGCGGCTTACGAGTCTTTTGACCAGAGCCGCCCGTTCGAGAGCCGCCAGCTGGTGCACAACCTCAACCGCATCTGGTCGGCGGCCGAGCTGGACGGCACGGCGGACAGCCCCGAGTTGCAGCGCGCCCGCGTCCTGCGCCCCGTGGTGGCAGCGGCCGATCACATCCTCGACATCCACTCCACCAGCCAGGACGTGCAACCGTTCTGGGTGTACCCGGCCTACCCGCGCAATGCGGAGGCGGCGCTGGCCATTGGCCGCCCGCCGGTGCACCTGGTGATGCCCAGCGGCCTGGGCTCGGGCACGCCGCTCATCCAGCACGGCCGCCACGGGCAGGCCGACGGGGGCGGTGTAGCGGTGGTGGTGGAATGCGGCCAGCACTTCCGCCAGTCGGCGGCCGACCTGGCCACGGCCGTGGCGCTGGACTTCCTGGCGCATTTCGGCCTCATCGCGCCGGTGGCCGACCGGCCCGCACCCGCCGAGCAGCGCCGCTACGAACTGCTGGAGACCTGCATGGTGCGCACTGCGGACTTCCGCTTCACGCGGCCTGTGCAAGGGTTTGAAGTGTTTGCCAAAGGGGACCTCATCGCCACCGACGGCCCGCACGAGATCCGCGCGCTGTGCGACGACTGCACCATCCTCATGCCCACCCGCGAACCCATCGTGGGCCGCGAGGCGGTTTACCTCACACGGCCGATCTGACCCGGCTGGTACGGCGCCAGACCTGCGGGCGCGTCGTCCGACGGTCTGGCTGCAACCGCCTGACGTTGTTGTTCAGGGCGGAACCACCGCCTGTGTGCGCTCCTGGCGCACGAGGTACAGGCCGCTGCCGATGATGATGGCGCCGCCCAGCAGCGTGCTGTAGCCAGGCACCGTCTGCCACAACACCCAGTCCAGCCCCATGCCCCAGGCCAGGGCCGTGTATTCAAACGGGGCCACCACCGAGGCCTGTCCGTGACGAAACGCCTCGGTGATCGCCAACTGCCCCGCAAACCCGGTCACGGCCAGCCCTGCCACCAGCGGCCAGTGGGCCTGCGCCACGCCCACCCACTGGGGCCACGCCAGCGCGCCGGCGCCCAGCGCCAGCAGCGTGGTGGTCCAGAACACCAGGCTGGCGCTGGAATCGGTGCGGGTGAGCATGCGCCCCGTGATGGCCGATACCGCATAGCAGGTGGCTGCTGCCAGCACCGCCAGTGCGCCCAGGGTAAAGAACGCCTCCTGGTTGGGCCGCAGCGCAACCAGCACCCCCACCATGCCCAGCACAATGGCCACCCAGTGAGCGGGGCGCACCTTTTCGCGCAGCACCACGGTGGACAGCGCGGTGATGAGCAGCGGGGCAATGAAGAACAGCGTATAGGCCTCGGCCAGCGCCAGTTCACGGATGGCAAATGCAAACAGCGCCAGCATGGCCACGTTGAGCCCGCCGCGCAGCAGGTGCAGCGGCCAGCGCACCTTCAGCAGCCGGGGCACTTCGCCACGCCACAGTGCGTACAGCGCCACCAGCGGCAGCGCCGCCCAGCCCCGCAGCGCCGCAACCTGCATGGCGGGGTAGTGGGCGCTCAGTGTCTTGAGCAGCGCATCCATCAGCGAGAAGAAGCCCACGGCAGCCACCATGGCGATGATGCCGCGCAGGTTGCCCGCGGGCATCGCCAAGCCTGCTGAAGCGCTCGGCCGCGCCTCAGACATTGTGTGGCCCCGTGGCTGCGTGCGAGCCAGCGAGGCCTTGCTGGCGGTCATGGGGGGCAGGAGCCTGCGCAGAGAAGAAAAGGCGCGGGAAAAAGCGCGGCAATGGCGGGCTGGGCAAAGGCATGGGAAGGTGGGCTCCGCAGGACTGACGCTTGGAGAGGCCAGACCATGGCGGGGCATGTGCGACAAGGCCAAAAAGTGTAGCGCAGGCACGCCGCGCCGCTTCGCTGAGTTGTGTCAGCCGCGCTTACCCTAATGATGGGGTGGGCGCGGGCGTGTTGGCCGGAGCGGTATCGCTGCTGCCTCCGCCGTCCGCTGTGGCGAGGATGGCGTCGAGCAGCGCCAGCGCCTGCACAAAGTCGAAACCATCGATGGCCTGGGCCAGCGCCTGGGCGCGGTCCGGGTAATGCTGCAGCATGGCGGGGTGCAGCCCGGCGTAGGCGGCGCTGGCATCGAGGTCGTCGCTGGCCAGCAAGGGCCGCAGTGCCCGCAAGCCTGCTCGCAGATGGTCGGCATCGGCTGCAGGGGCCGCGCTGGTCGCCTCTGCGGCAGCATCCAATACAAAGTGCAGGGATTGCACCAGTTGTTGCAGTCGCGCATCCAGGTCTTGCAGCGCGTGTTGGGTGTCGGCATCCACACCCCCTTGCGGTGTGGCTTGCACCCTGGCCTCGGCTTGCTGCGCGGCCACCTGCAAGCCGGTAAGGCCGGCAGTGCCCGCCAGGCCCTTGAGCGTGTGCAGGATGCGCTGCGTTTCGGCCAGGTCACCGCTTTGCCAGGCCTGCAACGCCTTTTGCGCGTCGTGGGGGTGTTCCACCACCATGCGTTGCAGCAGACGCACCAGCGCCGCAAAGTTGTTGCCCAGCGACTGCAGTCCCTGCTCCAGCTGAAAGCCTGCCACGCCCTGGAGTTGGGCCCGCACCTGTGCTTCGTTCTGCAGCGTGGGGGTCGATGTTGCAACGCTGGGCGTTGGGGTTGCGCCCGTGGCGTCCACGGCGTGGGGCAGCAGGCGCGCCAGCACGCGCGCCAGTTGTGCCGGGTCCACGGGCTTGGGCAGGTGGTCGTTCATGTCTGCGGCCAGCGCGGCGGCGCGGTCTTCGGCGAAGGCGTTGGCCGTCATGGCCAAGATGGGCGTCTGCGCATGGCCTGGCAGCGCGCGGATCTGGCGCGTGGCCTGCAGGCCATCCAGGTGGGGCATCTGGATGTCCATCAGGATCAGGTCGTAGTGACGTTCGCGCGCGCGCTCCACCGCAATCGCCCCGTCGCCCGCCATATCCACGGCAAAGCCCAGTTGGCGCAACAGCTCACCCGCCACCTCCTGGTTCAGCGCGTTGTCTTCGGCCAGCAGCAATTGCAGCCGCGGGGTGAAATGGACGGGAGCGTCGGGGGGCAAAACGGGCGCAGCAGCTTCTGGCAGCTGCGCACGGTTCCACACGCGCACCAGCACTTCTTCCAGCGCCGTGGGCAGCACGGGTTTTGGCAAAAAGGCGGCAAACGGGCCCGCATCCACCTCGTCGGCGGGGCAGCTCAGGCTGCCGCTGACCAGGATGCAGGCGGGGATGTGTTTCAGGGGCAGTGCGCAAATCTGTTGCCAGGTCTGGGTGCCATTCAGGCCCGGCATCAGCCAGTCGGTGAGCACCAGCTCGTAGGGGTCGCAGAGTTCGTCAGCCTGTGCCACCGCTTGCACGGCCTGCGCGCCGGACGACACCGCGTCGGCCCGCGCTCCCAGGTGGGTGAGCATGTCGGCCAGCAGCTCACGGGCTTCTTCCATGTCGTCCACCACCAGGACGCGGGTGCTGGGGGGCAGGGCCTGCACATGCTGCGGTGCGGCAGCCTGGGAGCTGATGCCAAAGGGCGCCTCAAACCAGAAGGTGCTGCCCTTACCGGGCTCGCTGCGCACACCCACTTGCCCGTCCATCAGGTCGGCCAGGCGGCGCGAGATGGCCAGCCCCAGGCCGGTACCGCCGTGGGTGCGAGTGGTGGAAACATCGGCCTGCTGAAACGCCAGGAACAGCTTGCCCTGTTGCTCGGGGCTCAGCCCGATGCCGGTGTCGCGCACCTCAAAGCGCAGGCGCACCTGGTTGGCTTCGCGGTGGGTGACAAACGCGTGCAAAGACACGCTGCCGCGTTCGGTGAACTTGACTGCGTTACCCATGAAGTTGGTCAGGATCTGACCCAGCCGCATGCCGTCCCCATGCAGAATGGGGGGCACACCTGCAAGTTCGGCCATCACCTCCAGGCCCTTGGCCTCGGCCTTGTCGCCGGTAATGGTGAACACGTTGCTCACCACCTTCTCCAGCTCGAAATCGGTCGGGTCCAGGGCCATCTTGCCCTCCTCGATCTTGGAGAAATCCAGGATGTCGTTGATGACGGCCAGCAGGTGCATGGCAGCGCCCGACACCTTGTCGAGTTGCTGGCGCTGGTGCGGGTTGGTGGTGTCGCGGCGGATCAGGTGGGTCAGCCCGATGATCGCGTTCATGGGTGTGCGGATCTCGTGGCTCATGCTGGCCAGGAAGGCGCTCTTGGCCTGGTTGGCCTCATCGGCCATGGCCTTGGCGCTGCGCAGCTGGGCATTGGTGTGCTGCAGCTCCGGCGTCTGCTGTGCGAGGGCTTGGCTGGTCTTTTCGAGATCGAGCGTGCGCTCGGCCACCAGTTGTTCCAGCTCGTCGCGGTAGCGGGCCAGTTCCCGCTCGGACTGCTTGCGGCTGGTGATGTCCACCCAGATGCCGGTCATGCAGTCGCGGTCATGCAGGTGCAGGGGGCGCATCGAAACCCAGAAGTCGCGGACGTTGCCGGCCTTGTCACGCCGCTGGGTCTCGAAGTCCAGGCCGCCCTGGGCCTGAATGCGCTGGAGCTTTTCATCGACCTTGCTTCTGTCCGGGTCCAGCTGCAGGTCGTAGAGGTTCATCAACGAAAACTCTTCGCGCGTGTAGCCCAGCGATTCGTAGGTGGCATCGTTGAAGCTCACGAACTGCAGGGTCTGCATGTCCAGCACCACGATGCCGATGGGCGCCTGGCTGATGATGTTGGCGTGCAGCTCCTCGCGGTCGTGCAGCTCTGCCAGGGCCAGACGGCGTTCGTCCTGTGTTTTCTGAAAGGCCAGCACCGCATTGGCCATGTCCCCGATGAGCGTGCCTTCGCGTGCGGCCATGGCCTTGATGCGGGAAAAGGTCTTGTAGTCGCTCAAGCCGCTTTCGCCGCGCGACAGTTTTTGCAGGATGGTGTTGAGCCGGTCCAGCTGGCGGGATGTGGACCGCGACAGCACAAACCACAGTGCCAGAAACACCAGCGCGGCCAGCGTGCTGTAGAGGCGCATGCGGCGATCAAAATCCTGCAGCTGGTTGCGCGTGCTGGCAGCGTTCTCTATGGCGTGGTCCATGAAGGTTTTGGCAATGTCGCCCATGCGCAGTGCGAACACGCCGTAGTACGCCGTGGCGCTGATCAGGTGCTCGCCTGCCGCTGACTGGTCGATGGCCATCTGGTCCGAACTCATCAGCGCAAACTGGCGAAACTCTTGAAACGCTCTGAGTGCGGCGGGGTAGTGCGTGCTGACATGCGAGAAGTCGTGGGCTGTGGTCAGCCCAGTCAGGTCCTTTTCGAGCGCGGCCATTTCGTCCACGATGAGCCCGTGGAGCTGGTAGGCCTTGGCTTCGTCCACCTCGCGGTATTTGGAGACAGTCAGGGTCTGCGTCAGCCGCAGCTTGATCTCCAGCAGTTTTCGGCTGATGGCCTCCGCCTTGACGGCCACCTGGATGTCTTCCTCCTGGCTTTGCAGTGCTTTGCGCTGCACGGCCTCGGTGTGCTGCTGCACTGCGTAGTCAAACCCCATGTCCACCAGAACGGCCAGCACCACCGGCAGAAAGAAACGCAGAAAAAACCGTTGGCGTTTGAGCAGGAGGAGCATGGGCGTTGAGTGGCGCGAGATGGGTCAGCGCTTGGAGGAGGCGGGCAGCAGGGCGGCCCAGTGAGACGGCGGAATGCTGCCCAGGTATTCAAACCGCGACTGCCCCAGCGGACGCAGCACCACCATCGTTCCCTCGGGCTTGACGAAATAACCCATCAGGTCCGCCATGTTGGGCGCGTGGGCCACGATGACGCGGTTGGTGCCGGCAGGAACCGGGGTGGATACCAGGGCCCGCGTGGCGGCGATCACCGGCTTTTCTGCTCGCTCGTCAGGTTGGCGGTGTAGGCCAGAAGGGGCTCTGCGCGCAGCAACTGGGGCTGCGTGGCAAAGGTGAGCTGTGCGCTTTCGCGCGCCCTGCACAGCGGGCTGTGGATGACCTCGCCCACGGGAATGCGGGCACGCTGCAGCGTCACACCCAGTTCGCGCGCCTGCTGCCGCCCGGCATCACTGAGGACCCGCTGGGTATTGCAGTCGTTCAGGTCCACCTGCGGGGCCTGGTCCACCCGGCTGCTGTCGGTGGCGCCATGGCGCAGGTACAGCACAAAACCGCCCCGGCGCATTTGTGCCAGCAGGGCGGGGCCAACGAGAGTTTCCTGAAGGTCCTGGTCCTGTGCGCTGCATACGCCAGGCCACCCTGCCGCTGCCGCAATGGCCAGCACCCAAGCACCCAAGCACCCACAGTAGCCCGGCGGACGGTCGGGTTGCCGCGCAGTGCGATGGCCGGGGACAATGCAAGCATGCTTCACGGCTCCAGCGCGGGCGCCGGGTGGCCTGCAAACTGCTCGGCGATGGCGGCAGACTGCGGCACCAGCTGTACGAACGCATCGCAGATGTCGGGGTCGAAATGCTGGCCACGGCCGTTGCGGATGATGTCCACCGCGTCGCCGATGCGTGAACGCGCGTTTGTAGTGGCGGCGCGAGATCAGCGCATCAAACACATCGGCGATGGCCATCAGCCGTGCGGGCAACGGGATGGCGTCGCCCTGCAGTCCCTCGGGATAGCCCGAGCCATCCCACTTTTCGTGGTGGCCTGCCGCGATCTGCCGTGCGGTCTCCAGGAACTCCAGCGCCGAGTTTCTGGGGGCGCTGGCCGGGTGGGCTGGCTGGTGGTGACCCATCTGCAGCACACTGCGTATGGCCTCGTCGATGGCGTCGGCACCAATGCGCGCATGGGTCTTCATGATCTCGAACTCATCAGGGGTGAGCTTCCCTGGCTTGAGCAGGATTGCATCCGGAATGCCCACCTTGCCGATGTCGTGCAGGGGCGCGGCCTTGGCGATTTGCTGGCGCTGGTGGGGGCTGCCCAGCAGGTGCTGAAAGCGCGGGTGGTCCTGCAGGTGCAGCATCAGGGCCTCGATGTAGGCCTGCGTACGGTGCAGGTGGTTGCCGGTTTCGTTGTCGCGCTTCTCGGCCAGCGTGGCCATCGCGTGCAGGCTGAAGTCCTTGATGAGCTCGTTCTCCGCCATGCGCCGCTGCACCTCGGCGTCCAGGTAGCTGTTCTGGTCGGCCAGCCAGTCGCGCGCGGCCTTCAGCTCCAGGTGGGTGCGCACCCGCGCCAGCAGCACGGCGGGCTTGATGGGCTTGGCCACGTAGTCCACAGCGCCCGCTTGCAGGCCGCGTTCTTCGTCCGCGATGGCGTCGAGGGCGGTCACGAAGATCACCGGGATCTCGCGGGTCTCTGGCGCCGCACGCAGGGCGGCCAGCACCTCGTAGCCGTCCATCTCCGGCATCATCACGCCAAGCAGGATGATGTCGGGCACCGGCTGGGTGTGGGCGACCTGCAAGGCCCGCTGCCCCGAGTTGGCCGCGCGCACGTGGTAGTACGGGCGCAGCAGCTGGCCGATGACGGTCAGGTTTTCGCGGTGTGGTCGACGACCAGAACCGTTCTGAGCAGGGCTTTGTCGTCGGTCGGCAAAAACATGGTCGGGGTGCTTTCGGGCTACCACGCAGAGAATTCGCTTTGGTGTAAGTGCATGTTGCTGCCCTTACAGGAGCTGACAAGCTTTCCGTGGTGCGGTGGTCGGGTAGCACATCGCATCCATGCGTTGCCGCCGCAGCACCTGTCGGGCCGGGGGCCGCCCTTTTAGCCAAACAACCGCGCTGCAGCCATGGCGCCCATGCGCTGGCTGATGGCAAAAAACTCTGCCACGGTGTCGTCAATGATCTGCTGCGCGGTCTTGACGGAGTCAATCAATCCCACGGTCTGCCCGGCCAGTGCAGGGGCCGCCTCCATGTCACCGTCAAAATACACGCGCTGAATGCCCGCAAAGCTGTCGGCAGGCATCAGGCCGGCCTCGTGGATGGCCTGGGTGCGCTGTGACTTGAGCGCGCGGATGCAGGGGCTGGCCTTGGTGTTGAGCATCCAGGTGCCGGTCACGCCTGCATCGACGATGGCGTTCTTGTAGTTGGCGTGCACGGGGCTTTCGGCGCAGCTCACGAAACGCGTGCCCATCTGCACGGCCTCGGCCCCCAGTGCAAACGCAGCAGCCATGCCGCGCCCGTCGCAGATGCCACCGGCTGCCACCAGCGGAACGTCCACTTGTGCACGAATGGCCTGCAGCAGCACGAGGGTGGAGACCTCTTCGGGGTTCTTGAAGCCGCCGCCTTCACCGCCTTCGACCACCAGGCCGTCAATGCCTGCGTCCACGCATTTCAGCGCCGCGTCCACCGTGGGCACCGCGTGGTACACGGTGATGCCCGCGTCCTTCAGCGGCGCAATGAACTTGGCCGGGCTGCCCGCCGAGGTGGTCACAAACTTCACGCCCGATGCGCACACAAAGCGCAGCATGGCGTCGTCCTTCAAAAAGCGGATGGGCAGGTTCACGCCAAACGGCAGGCCCAGCGCGCTCATCTTGGTGATCTCGGCCTGGCAGTTGGCGGTTTCGCCGGACGATGTTTCGATGATGCCCAGTCCACCTGCGCGCGACACCGCCGAGGCCAGTTGCGTGCGCGCAATCCAGCCCATAGGCGCCTGGATGATGGGGTAGCGCGCACCGGTGTGGGCAAGGACGCGGTTGGTGGCGGGTGCGGTCATGGGCGGTGTCTCCTGCTATTTTTTTGGAGCGCCCATTATTTCGACGGCAGTGCTGTCGCCGTGTCGCCCGCGTTACGGGGCCGGGGCGGGTGTCTCTTGCCAGGGCAGCAGCACAAACAGGCGCTGCCAGTCGGCGCAGGGAGAAACCGTAGCATCGTCGGTCGGCGGGTGCTCGCAGCCCCAGTCTGCAGGCCCAGGCCAGCGCAGCCCGCTGTCGAAGGTCATCGCCGCCCCCGTTACCGGGTGGGGCACCGTGAGCTGCCAGGCATGCAGCCACAGCCGCTGCTGGCCCAGCCGCTCGGCCCACCAGCGGTTGAGCGGGCCTTTGCCGTGCGTGGCGTCGCCGATGATGGGGTGGGCCAGGTGCTTGAGATGGCGGCGGATCTGGTGGCGCCGCCCGGTGGTGGGGATGGCCTCAACCAGTGAGGCGCGGGTGGTGGCAAAACGCGCATCGCTGGCCTCCGGCAGCGTGAGCTGCGCCAGGCGCCGAAAGCGTGTGTGGGCGTCCTGCACGGCCGCATCGGCCGGAGCATCGTCGGGCTTCAAGGCATGGTCCACCTCGATGGCCTCAGGTGCCCAGCCACGCACCATCGCCAGGTAGCGCTTGTGCGTGGCGCCATGCTCAAACGTCTGTGACAGCGCGCGCGCCGCATCGCTGTGCAGCGCCATCACCAGCACGCCGCAGGTGCCCTTGTCGAGCCGGTGCACCGGGAACACATGCTGGCCCAGCTGGTCGCGCAGGGTCTGCATCACAAACCGCGTCTCGCCCGCATCCAGCCCTGTGCGGTGCACCAGCCAGCCGGCGGGCTTGTACAAGGCCACCAGGTGCTCGTCGCGCCAGAGGATGTGCAGGGGAGGGGGCATGGAGGAATGTGTGTGTGCCATCGCGGGCTAGGGATCCTCTGCACGAATCAAGCGGCAAGTGAGCGCAGCAGACCGCCCGAGGCCGCTGATGCGCACGGCGCGCTGATTCGTGCAGAGGATCCCTAGGGGAAGGCGCGGATTGTGCCGCACGCGCCGCTGCCTACACTGGCCCCTTCAACCCTTGCAAAGGATGCCGAGGTATGTCCGCAGGAGACTGGAAAGACATGTACGCCGCCGCCGTGGCCGGCGACCTGGCGCTGGTGCGCCACCACATCAGCGCGGGCGTGAACCCCAACTACCAGCATCCCGAGATCCTTTGCACACCGCTTGTGGCCAGCCTCATCCACGGCCACGATGCCATTGCGCATTACCTGCTGGCCCACGGGGCGGACCCCATGCTGCGGTCCGACTTTGACGACATGACCCCGCTGGAGGCTGCGCGCCGTTATCGGCGCACCGAGTTCATTGGCATGCTGCAGGCGCAGGGTGCGAAGGAGGAGCGCAAGCCGTTCTGGTGGCGCTGGTTGCCGGTGTAGAGGCGAAGTGTGGGCACCCGGTACAGCCCGTGCAGCCCCGGCCAGCGGCCGCCGTGTAAGGGCCCCCGCCGCGAAGCGACTCAATGGGGGCTTGTTTCCTTCGCGCGCATCTTGGCGCCGATGTACTCGCCGTGCGTCACATGCAGCAGGCCCGCCACCTTGCTGATGGTGTGCATCTCGTTCTCATCCGGCAGTGCGTCCGCATAGGCCACCTGCCACATGGCTTCGACCAGCCGGATCTTCTCGGCCTGTGTGAAGTGTTCGTTCAACTGGCTGGTGAAGTGCTGGTAGTCGTAGGCCGTTCGGGAGGTGGTGGTGGCCTGGTCCAGCAGTGCCTGCAGTTCCTCGTCCGACAGCGCAAACTGCTGGCGCAGTGCGCTCTCCATCACGCCGCGCTCCGCTTCGCCCAGGGTCGCCTTGGTGCGCACCACCTCCACCAGCAACACGGCGGCTGCCAGTTGCAGTGCCCTTGCACGCTCGGCTGGCGAGGGTGTGGGGTGCAAGGGAGCAATGCTTTCCAAAAGTTCTTTGAGGGCTTGGAACATCGTGGGCTTACGAGGCTGCGTGAATAGGATGGATGCGTCAGGGGCGGCGTTGGTTCCGCTGCTTTGACGGGATGAGGACGCCCTGGCTGCGCAGATTGCGCTCGGTGCCCTGCCATGCCCCGGCGACAATCGGGGGCCATGACGAAGAAAACCATACTCCCCCTGCAACTGCTGGTTGCCCCCGACAAGAACGACCCCGCGCCGCTGATCCTCTACCACGGGCGCAATTGCCCCGATGGCTTTGGCGCGGCGCTGGCCGCATGGCTGTACTACGGCGACCAGGCTGAGTACGTGGGGCTGGACCACGGCGATGTCAAGACCGTGGACGACCTGCCGCCCCTGCAAGGCCGTGCGGTGTACATCCTCGACTTCTCGTTTGCCAACGAGGTGATGGCCGCCATCGATGAGCGCGCCGCCAAGCTCGTCATGCTGGACCACCACAAGAGCGCCGCCGAAAAGCTCACCGGCTTTGCCTGCCGCTGCGGCGTGGTGCACTTCGACATGAACAAGTCGGGTGCGCGGCTGGCGTGGGAGTTTTTCCATCCGCACGAACCGATGCCTGCCCTGTTCAAATACGTGGAAGACCGCGATATCTGGAAGTGGGAGTTTGCCGAGAGCGCTGCCTTCCTGTCGGCCCTCGATATGGAACAGCAAGGCTTTGCGCGCTGGCGCGAGATTGCCGACTTCACGCCCGAGCAGCTCCAACAGTTCATGGTGCGCGGTGAGGCCATGGACCAGAAGTACCGCAAGCTCTGCGCCGACATCGCCGAAGGCGCGCAGCCGCTGGTGTTCAACGGCATCACGGGCCTGATGGTTAATGCCCCGGGCATGTTCCACAGCCTGGTGGGCGACATCCTCTCGGCCAAGACCGGCACCTTTGCGCTGATGTGGAGCGCGGGCGAAAAGGGCGTGAAGGTGGGGCTGCGCTCGCAGCGCAACTTTGACTGCATCGCGCTGGCCGAAAGCATGGGCGGCGGCGGCCACGCGCAGGCCTGCGGCTTCAAGATGAAGGTGGAGCGCCTGCCCGAACTGTTGACAGGCACCTTCAACGCGTAGTGCTGGGGTGATTTGGAGAGAAAGCCGCCTGAAGCGCTACAACTGCATGCCTCAGAAGCTATCAAAAATATAGTGAACGGCGTGGAGAGCGAGCGCGGCTAGACCAGTCGCAGGTCCGCGCCTCTGGTCCCTGGAAACACCCGCCCCAGGGCCGCCGCGTTCAGCCCGTACATCCGCGCGAACAACCCGCCCAGCACACTGCGGTAGTCGTTGAGCACGGGGTAGTCGCGGTTCTGGAACAGCGTGGTGGCCGTGAGCGCCTGCTGCTCGCCCGTGATGCGGCCGCCATTCACTCCGCCACCCAGCACCCAGAACACCGTGCCGTGGCCGTGGTCTGTGCCCCGGTTGCCGTTCTCGCGGAAGGTGCGGCCAAACTCGCTGATGACCACCACCACGGTGGACTTCCACGCGGGGCCCATCTCGTCGGCAAAGCCTGCCAGGCCCCGGCCCAGTTCCTCCAGGCGGTTGGCCAGCGCGCCGGTGGCAGCACCTTGGCCCACATGCGTGTCCCAGCCGCCTACGTCCACAAAGCCGATCTGGTAGCGCGACTGCATCAGCCGCGCCATGCGCCGGGCCGTGCCCTCAAATCCCTTGGTACTCAGCGCATTGCGGCTGGCGGCATCCATCTCGCCCTGCATGGTGCGGGCCACTTCGTCGCGGGTGGCAAAGCCTTCGTTCACCGGCGTGGCCAGCGCTGTGCCCCGGTACATGGATGCGATGAGTTCGGCCTGCCGCGCATCCACACCACCGCGCCCCGCGCCTGCGCTCAGCGCGGTGTTGGGCACATCCACCGCGCCACGCAGCACCAGGGGCAGGGTGCTGGTGAACGCCATGGACTGCAGCGTCTCCCCACCGCTGTCGGTGCGCGGGTTCAGCTCGGCCACCAGCCGGTTCAGAAAGCCCGATCGGTAGTCACGCCGCCCGCCCAGGGGCTGGCCCAGCTCGATGCTGTCCTGCGTGTCGAAGTGGCTGCGCGAGAGGTCGTCCGTGCCCGCAAACGGCACGAACGCGAGCTGACGCTGCTGGTACAGCGGCAGCATCGATTCCGCCAGTGCCGGGTGCAGGCCCCAGTCGGCTGTGAGCGGCAGGGCGCCGCCCTCCTGCCCCGGCCGGGCGATGGCGATGTTGGGCCGCGTCTCGTAGTAGTAGCTGCTGGCCGTGGGCACGAGCAGGCTGGCGCAGTCGTAGCCACCGCGCAAAAACACCAGCAGAAAGCGCGTGTCCTGCGCGCGGGGTGCGGCGAGCACGCTGGCGCTGTGCACGCCCAGGCCCGCACCGAGTGCGCTGGCGCCCAGGGCCTGGAGAAGGTGTCGTCTGTGCAGCATGAAGTTTTCTTTCATCCGTGCATGAACTCGGGGGATGCGAGGAATAGCAGGTTCCATTCGCGCGGCGAGGTGGCCTGCGCCAGTGCGTTGCGTGTGGCCGGGGACCAGTTGGGCTCCATGGCGCGCACGTAGGCTGTCTGCGCCAGGGCGGGCGGCATGCGCGGCGCGGCGCGGGGCGCTGCGTCATCGCTTGCTGGCGGGGCTGCCAGAGCGCCTGCACCCAGGGCCCGGGCCATTTCAAAGCGCGTGCTCATCTGCCCCGAGCCCGACCACGACGCGGAGTCCAGCGGGTAGCCGTCGGGCGTGACGCGGCCATACAGGGGCTCGGCCAACCGTTGCAGCCACGCCAGTGCAGGGTCGGTGTTGGGCAGCACAGCGTCGCCGTGCGCCAGGCGCAGGCCCGCCAGCGCATAGTGCACTGGGTCCCGAAACCGCTGGCCCAGGGATGCGCGGAACTCTGGGGTGTGGAACAGCGTCTCCAGCACCGCAGCAATGTCGCCGTCGGTGCGCTCAAAGCTGCGGGCCAGGGTCTGCAGCAGCGTGGGCGGCGGGTTGTCGCCCACCAGAAAAAGCGCGATCTTGCGCGTTATGAAGCGTGCGGTGGCTGGCGCGCGGGCCAAGCGGTCCAGCGCCTCGTCCACCTCGGCCAGGCCCTCGGCGCGCAGCGGCTGGCCGAGCAGCGTCTTGGGCTCCCAGTCGTGCCGCTGGGGGTTGAACTCGAACAGTCCGTCGCGCACGTAGTGGCGTCGCAGCGCGGGCTTCATGCGCGGTGGCTCGTCACCTGGCGGCCGCTGCGACACGCCCACGCCGGTCAGCACGCGGGCCAGCTCTTGCACGTCCTGCTGGCTATAGCCGCCGTCCACGCCCAGCGTGTGCAGCTCCATCAGCTCGCGCGCGTAGTTTTCGTTGATGCGGCCTGCGGCGTTTTGTGCGTTGTCCAGGTAGCGCAGCATGGCCGGGTGGCGCACGGTGGCGCCCAGCAGGTCGCGAAAGCGGCCCAGTGCATGGGGTCGTATCGCGTGTTCCTCGTAGTTACCCACCAGGGCGCGCAGGTTGCCCTTGCCGGCAAACACGTTGAAGTGGTTCATCCAGAACCAGGTCATCTTCTCGCGCAGCTGGGTGGGCGAATACAGCGCGCGCAGCACAAACCGGGCGGCGGCCTGTTGTTGCAGGGCGCGCATGTCTTGCTGCCAGGTCTTGAGCGCGGCCTTGCGCTCGTCTTCAGTAGGCAGGGCCTTGGCGGCGCGGTGGCGGGCTTCCATGTCGGCTGCCAGCGCCTCGATGGGGGTGCGCGATATGGCCATGGCGTCGATCTGCGCCTGGGCCTCGCGTGGCAACGGTGCGTTGCCACCGGGGCGCAGCTGGCTTGTCAGGTAGGCGCTGATGCCCAAGCCACCCAGTGCTTGCACGCCCTGGCCGGTGCAACCCCAGGTCACGCGGTCGAGCAGGTGGGCCTGCGTGGGTTCGTCGGCGGACGCCCAGCCGCCAGTGCTGACGGCGTTGGGCGATGCAGGGGGCGCAGCCTGGGCCGACGGTGCGGCGCCAAAAGCTGCGAAAGCCGCCATGCCCGCCATGCCCAGAAGTAGGGTGCGGCGGTGGAGGGGCGGGGAGGTGTCGGGAATCATGGGGCCTCGCTGGCTGCCAACCAATGGCTACCCCCCATGGTGCCGCTGCGATCCACCGGGTGCAAGGCGGCGCAGCGGGTTTTACCTGCGCGATACAAACGCCAGCGAGGATGTATCTAGGAGTCTGTCGGACTTGGAAATCGTCGGCTTCGAATCGGCCGCAGCGGTCCATTTTTCACCGTCTTTTTGCCCCATAGCCGGGCTATGGGGCTGCAAATCCGGCAAAAACTGTCCTCGCTGGGGCCGATTCTCGCTTTCGACGCTCCAAGTCCGACAGGCTCCTAGGGGTTTCGTGAATCGCCCCGCAGGATGCGCGTTACGGCAAAGGTGCCGCGCCCGTGGCCTGCGCGGCCTCTTCAAAACGGTCCACCTTGCGCAGGGTCTGGAACGCCAGCATCCAGCCACCCACCACACCCAGCGTGCACAGTCCGCCCACGATGGCGGCAGGCACCACGCCCAGCCACGCGGCACTGGTGCCCGCGCGGAACTCGCCCAGTTCGTTGGACGAACCGATGAACAGCATGTTCACCGCGTTCACCCGCCCACGCATGGAGTCTGGCGTGGAGAACTGCACCAGCGCGCCGCGGATGTACACGCTGACCATGTCGGCGGCGCCAGCCACCAGCAGCGCCGCGAACGACAGCCAGAACAGCGTGGACAGCGCAAACACCAGGTTGGCCACGCCAAATACCGCTACGGCGATGAACATGGTGCGGCCCACATGGCGGTTGAAGGGCCGCATGCTCAGGTACAGCCCGGCACTGACCTCGCCCACCGCCATGGCACTGCGCAGCGCGCCCAGGCCTGCCGGGCCCACATGCAGCACCTCTTGTGCGTAGATGGGCAGCAGCGCCACCACGCCGCCCAGCAGCACGGCAAACAGGTCCAGCGAGATGGTGCCCAGAATGATGGGCCGCGTGCGGATGAAGGTGATGCCAGCGCCAAAGCGCTCCAGCATCGTGCCCTGTGCAGGGCCGGGGGCCGTGGCATGGGCCACCACCACGCGCAGCAGCAGCGCCACGCCGAGCACAAAGCAGGCGCAGCAAATGGCATAGGTCAGCTCGCCCCCGCCCAGCGCGTACAGCAGCCCGCCCAGCAGCGGCCCGCCAATGCTGGCCACGCGCATCAGCATGCTGTTGGCAGCAATGGCCTGGGCCAGTTGCGCGCGTGGCACGATCTGTGGCAACAGGCTCTGCATGGCCGGGCCCGAGAACGCGCGGGCGCAGCCATACAGCACCAGCACGGCATAAATACCCGCCACGCCGCTGCTGCCGTGGCCCGACAGCCACCAGAGCAGTGCGCTGCACACGCCGCCCACCGACCAGGCCAGTGCCAGGATGCGCTTGCGGTCAAAGCGGTCGATCAGGTCGCCCGCGGGCAGCAGCAGGGCCAGCATCGGCAGAAACTGCGCCAGCCCCACATAGGCCAGCGCCAGGGGCTGGCGGGTCAGGTCGTACACCTGCCAGGCCACCACCACGGCCTGCACCTGGGTGGCCACCACGGCCACCACGCGGGCGATCAGGAAGGAAAGGAAACCCGCGTGGCGGTAAACGCTGGCAGCTTGTTCTGGCGCGGTAACGGCGGCGTGCGGGGTGGTCGGCTCTGGGGTGGGCATGGACGGGGTCGGGACGTGTGGGGTGTACGGCAGGCATGGCGCCGCACCCGTGGGCGGGAGCGCCGATGCTAGCGTTTGTGGGCGTGGTCTGCTGTCAAGGGCTGGTAAAGCCGCCACGCAGACGCTTCTTTGCAAATTACCCCAGCGCAGTCAACGCCGATGCCGGTGCCGGTAGTCCCACGGCGCCAACGGGCGCTTTTGGGACCACAGGCCCGCATGCTGCGCCTGCGCAGAACGCTGCAGGGGCGCCAGGTGGGGATAGCCGCTGGCGTACGGCGTGTAGACCCAGGCCATGCCAGCGCGCACCTGGGCCGTTGCTACGTCCGTCCCGCCGCAGCGCACCTGCGCCACCATGCGGCCATAGCTGTCTTCGTCCACCGGTTGCAGCGTGGCCCGTTGGCGAAAACACAGTTGTGCCAGGTGCTGTCGCGACTTCTGCCCGAAAGCCTGGCGTGACTCGGGGGCATCAATGGCCGCCACCCGTACCTTGACCTGCTGGTAGGTACCAGGGGCGCCGCAGCGGACGGTGAGGGTGTCGCCGTCGCTGATGGCGACGACCAGGCAAAGCAGCGAGGCGGCGAGGGGCACTGGGGGCTTGAATGTCGTTGGGTGGGCGCCGGCGGCGGTGTGGGGGCTGCAGCGGGCTGATTGTGGCCGGCTGCGCTACAGCAGTATGCCTTGGTAGCTATGAATAATATAGCATTTGCGGTCGGCCGGAATGGGGTGGCAGGCAGACAGCGGGCGCTGGTGCGACGCGCCTGTTCGCTGCTCCGAAGTCCTTCCTGGCAAACAATGCAACGCCGGACTGTTTGCTTCAAGGTGTTACCGCGCCCATGTGTACACGGCATGAAGAATATGGGGAACCGCAAGCGGTTACTGCCGTCAGACACCCCAGGCGCTGTGACAATCGGGTGCATCGTCCAGCGCGTTCGTTTCGCGTTGGGTTTGCGCTTGTTATCGTCGGCACTAGTGTGCTGTCCCGTAAATAGCTGCACGAAATGAAATCGATGGCATCGCGCCCAGGGCAAGGCGCAAACCGCAGTGATAGCCGTAGCTATCGCGAGGATTTGCAACGCAGCCCTGGGGGTGAGGACGCGATTTCATGTGCAGTTATTTGCGGGACAGCACACTAGCCACCCACCACCCAAGGAGTCCCGGTTTTGCGTTTCCCCTGGTCCACAGAATTCCATGCCTCCCCACCCACGCTGTTGCGCGCCGCCGCCGTGGCCCTGGCCTGTGGCGCGACCTTGGTCATGGCAGGCTGCACCAGCACGGGGGTCAAGACGTTTGGCGTGCAGGAGAACTTTGGCTCGGTCGCCACCTATTCGCGCCTGTTTGATGCCACCCCGGCCCAGACCTGCGAGGCCTCGCGCCGCGCGCTGCTCAGCCAGGGCTACGTCATCTCGTCCAGTTCGGCCGATCTGGTCGAGGGCAAGAAGAGCTTCCAGCCCGAGCCCGAGTCGCACCTGCAGATGGTGGTGCGCGTGGTGTGTGTGCCCGAGGCTAATGACGGCAAGGTCAGCCTGGGCTTTGTGACGGCCACGCAGGACACCTATGCATTGCGCAAGACCAACAACTCGGCCAGCGTGGGCGTGGGCGCCATCGGGTCGGTGTCGCTGCCGTTCTCGTCCAGCAGCGAGTCGCTGGTCAAGGTGGGCAGCGAGACCATTGCCAAAGACACCTTCTACGACAGCTTTTTTGACCTGGTCAAACGCTACTTGGTCATAGACCAGGCGTTGGCGGACTGAGTAGCCCTGGCGGGACAGACGCCCGTACTCAGGTACTCAGGCACTCAGCGGTCGGAGCGTGGCGGCACCCGGTAGCGCAGCTCGGCAAACACGCCGCCCAGCGTGGTTACGGATTGCAGCTGCAGCGGCGGCTGCACCACACGGCGCGGAAACAACGGGGTGCCCGCGCCCAGCGTGACCGGCGCCACCTGCACGATCAGTTCGTCCAGCAGGCCCGCATCGTCAAACTGCCCCTCCAGGCCACCCCCGCCCACCACCCACACATTGCGGCCTGCTGCGGCCTGCACCATGGCCTGGTGCACGGGGCGCACATCGCCACGCACAAAGCGGACATCGGCACCGGCAATGCTGCGCAGCGTGCGCGTGCTGAACACCCAGGTGGGCTGTGTGTACGGCCAGGGCTGCCCCGCATCGATGGCATGTTTCAGCATCCATTCGTAGGTGTGTGACCCCATGGCCAGCGCGCCCACGTTGCGGATGAAGTCGGGGTAGCTGGAGCCCTCGATCTCGCCAAATTGCAGGAGCCAGTCCAGGTCATGGTCGGGCGTGGCGATGAAGCCGTCGAGGCTGGATGCGCCGTAGAACTGTGTAGTGGTCATACCCGGGCACTGTAGGGACCGGCTGCTGACAACGTGCTGGCAGCTGGCGCGGGTGGGGTCTGCCCCGTGCATTCATCGGCCAGAGGCTCCCAGTGACTCAAGGCAGCTGCACCGTCTCCGCCAGGTGCCCGTACACCGTCGCAATGCGCCTCAGGTGGCGCGACTCCGGGTGGGTCAGCAGCCACAGCTCGGTTTCGCCATCGGCCAGCGCGCCCGTGAGCGGGCGCAGGTCGCTGCGGCTCTGGGCCAGAAAGAGGGGCAACACCCCCACGCCCATGCCCAGGGCCACCAGTTCCATCACGGTGAGCAGGCTGTTGACGCGGTAGGTGGGCTGCGCCCTGGGGTATTGCTTTTTGCGCCAGCGCACCGAGGGGTGGTCGGGCAGGGCGTCGTCGGGCGCAATCCAGGCGGCGCGGTTGGCCTCCACGTCCGACAGGGCCAGCGTGCTGCCAGCGCCTGCATACAGGGCCGAGCGGATCATGCCCAGCTGCCGCCCCACCAGGTGCTGCGGCGGGCGCTTGGTGGCGCGTACGGCGATGTCGGTGTCGCGCCGCGTCAGGCTCACCAGCTCGTTGCCGGCGTGCAACTCGTACACCAGGGCCGGGTGCTGCGGCTGCAGCAGCTGCAGGGCGGGGGCGATGAGGCCGTGCAGGATGGTGTCGGTGGTCGAGATGCGCACCGTGCCCGACACCTGTTCGGGCTGCGCCTGCGCGGCAGAGCGGGCAGCCTCCAGGGCGGCTTCCACCCGCTCGGCCTGTTCGGCCAATGCCTGGGCCAGTTCCGAGGGACGGTAGCCGGCGCGCGACCGGTCGAACAGCGACTGGCCCAGCCCCCGTTCGATGCGCTGGATGGCACGGAACACCGTGGACGCATCCACACCCAGCCGCTCACCGGCGGCCGCCAGGGTGCCGGTGCGCACCATGGCCAGCAGCACTTCCAGCTCGGCGGCGCCCAGCTGGTATTGCGTTGATGCAACGGTTAATTTCATGTTCGCTTATTTTGTTTGCGTTTTTGCAAGCATAGATTCTGCCTGTCGCTGGCCGTTGCTGTGTACCGATGGGTATCCGTGGGTGCCGAGGCGCGACATATTCCAACCCTTTTTACAGAAAGCCCCGTTCCCATGAAGCTCTACTACGCCCCCGGTGCCTGCTCGCTCGCCGTCCACATTGCCTTGCGCGAGGTCGGCGTTGCGTTCGATCTGGTCAAGGTGGACCTGGTGCGCCACACCACCGAGACCGGCGCCAACTATCTCGACATCTCCCCGCGCGGCTATGTGCCCCTGCTGGAGCTGGCCGACCAGTCGCGCCACACCGAAGCAGCGGCGCTGCTGCAGTACGTGGCCGACCTGGACCCGGCGCGCGCACTCATCGGCCAGCCCGGCTCCAGCGAGCGGCTGGCCGTGCTGGAGTGGCTCACCTTCGTCAGCACCGAACTGCACAAGGGCTTCAGCCCCTGGCTGTGGCACAAGGAGACGGCCGACTCCACGCGCCAGGCCGTCAAGGCCAAGCTGGCCGTGCGTTTTGCCGAGATGGAGGCCGTCCTGTCGCGCAGCGATTTTCTGGCAGGCGGCTACAGCGTGGCCGATGCGTATGGCTTCACCATCGTCAACTGGTCCCACTTGCTGGGCATCCCGCTCACTGCCTACCCGCACCTGCAGGCCTGGATGGCACGCGTGGCGGCCCGCCCGCAGGTGCAGGCTGCGCTGCGGGCTGAGGGGTTGCTGTCGTGATGGCCCAGACCACAGCGCCCGCTGCGCTCACTCTGGTCTCGCACGCGCTGTGCCCCTATGTGCAGCGCGTGGCCATCGTGCTGCACGAAAAGGGCCTTGCGTTCGAGCGCCGCACCATCGACCTGGCCCGCAAGCCCGACTGGTTCCTGGCCCTCTCGCCGCTGGGCAAGACCCCGGTCCTGCAGGTGCGCGGCCAGAGCCTGTTCGAGTCGGCCGTGATCTGCGAATACCTGGACGAGGTGGCCATGCCCGTGCTGCACCCGCCAGATCCGCTGCAGCGCGCACGCCACCGGGCGTGGATGGAGTTTGGCTCTGCGGTGCTGAACACCATCGGCGCCTTCTACGCCGCGGCGGATGAGGCCACGCTGCAGGCCCGCGCGCAGGACCTGCGCAGCCGTTTTGTGCAGATCGAAGAGGCGCTGGGCCAGCGCAGTGTGCCCGGGCCGTACTTTGCAGGGCCGCACTTTGGCATGGTGGATGTGGTGTTTGGCCCGGTGTTTCGGTACTTCGACGTCATCGACACCTTGCCGGGCATGGATGACCTGGCGCTCTGGCAGGGCTTGCCGCTGGTGCAGCAGTGGCGCGCAGCGCTGGCGGCGCGCCCTTCGGTGCAGCAGGCCGTGGGTGTGGACTACGCCGATGGCTTGCGGGCCTTTTTGCGTGCACGTGGATCAGCGCTGTCGCGGCGCATGCAGGCAGTGGCCGCGTAAGCCCTGCACGCCTCACAGCTCAATCCGCCCAGGTGCCCGGCGCCAGCCCGTCCAGCGTGTACGGCCCGATGGCCGCGCGGATCAGCCGCAGCGTGGGGTGGCCCACGGCGGCCGTCATGCGGCGCACCTGGCGGTTGCGGCCTTCGCGGATGATGAGTTCGATCCAGGTGGTGGGGATGTGTTTGCGCTCGCGGATGGGTGGGGTGCGGTCCCACACCGCAGGTGCGGGCTCCAGCAGCCGTGCGCGGGCGGGCAGGGTGGGGCCGTCGTTCAGCACCACGCCGCTGCGCAGCGCGGCCAGCGCAGCCTCATTGGGGACGCCCTCCACCTGCACCCAGTAGGTCTTCTCCATTTTGAAGCGCGGGTCGGCAATGCGGGCCTGCTGCTTGCCGTCGTTGGTCAGCAGCAGCAGCCCTTCGCTGTCGGCGTCCAGCCGCCCGGCTACGTACACGCCGGGCAGGTCGATGTAGTCCTTCAGGCCCTGCCACTTGCCCTCGGGCGTGAACTGGCTCAGCACGCCATAGGGTTTGTTGAAGCGGATCAGGCGCGGGGTCATGGGGCTGGTTTCAAGCAAAAAGGGCTGGATGCGCTAGTGCAATATGCGCTGGGTGCTATTAAATGCATAGTAATGATGACTGGCGCCATCAGGCCGGCACGAACAGCGCCGGGTCCACCATGGTGCGGTTCAGCATCACGCCCCAGTGCAGGTGCGGGCCGGTCACGCGGCCAGTGGCGCCCACCTTGCAGAACGCGTCGCCGGCCTGCAGCACATCGCCCACGCGCACGTCCATGCTGCTCAGGTGGCAGTACATCGTCAGCAAGCCCTGGCCGTGGTCCAGCCACACCGTGCCGCCGTTGAAGAAGTAGTCGCCCACGTCAATCACCCGGCCCGGCAGCGGCGCCACGATGGGCGTGCCGGTGGCGGCGGCAATGTCCATGCCGCTGTGCGGATTGCGCGGCTGGCCGTTGAACACGCGGCGCAGCCCGAACGAGCTGGACCGCCGCCCTGGCACCGGCACCCGCATGCGCAGCGATGCCAGGGCCACGCCGGCGGGCTGCTCGGTGAAGGTGGCCATCACCTGGGCCTGGTGGTCGCGCTCGCGCTCGTAGCGGGCCTGGTCCTCGGGCGACAGGTCCACCGTGCGGGGCGATACCTTCAGGTGCTGCTCCTTGTACTGCTTGGGGGCCACGCTGTAGTGCACCAGGCGCGGACTGCCGCCGCCTTCGGGCAGCACGCTGATGAAGGCATCACCCGGCGCCGCCGCCAGCGGGATACCCACGATGGCCGTCCACTCGATGGCATCGCCCACCACGCGCAGCGGCACATCCACCTCGCCCTGGCGCACCTGCGCCACCGGCCGCGTGGCCGCCGGGCCCAGCGACAGCCGCGCCACGCCCCCGGGCACCTGCAGGGCCTGGGGCCACACCGTGGGCGCGGGGGGCAAGGGCTTGGCGTGCAGGGGCGCCACCAGGGCAGGCTGTGCCAGCAGGCCCGCCGTGCCGATCAAGGCGCTGCGGCGGGTGATGGAGAGGGTGGGGCGGAGGGGAGCAGGGCAGGCAGATTCAGGCACGGCAGAGAAGGGCAAGAGCAAAAAACAAAGGAGCTGCGCGAGGGGTGTTGCTATGGGCTGAGCGCACCGCTGTCGCGGCCGACAAGGGCGATTGTGCCCCCGGTGTTGGCGGCGTCCGCCTACATCGCGCGTGCATGGTGCCACCTACCATCGCGCCATGCCTCCCGCCGCCCCTCGCCGCCGCCGCTCCACCATGCTCACTGTCTTGCTCACGGCCCTGGCCACGGGGGCCCTTGTCCTGTTGGCACTCAACTTCACGGCGGGCGAGAAAAAAGTGCAGCAGCAGCTGCCGCGCCTGTACAGCACCGCCCACCCGCAGTTCGAGCGTGCCCTGGGCAGCCTGCTGGGCCCGGGCATTGTGGGCGGCAATGCGGTGACGGAGCTGATCAACGGCGACCAGATCTTTCCGCCCATGCTGGCCGCCATCAAGGCTGCGCAAAAAAGCGTCACCTTCGAAACCTATATCTACTGGTCGGGCGACATCGGCAAGCAGTTTGCCGACGCCCTGAGCGAGCGCGCCCGCGCCGGTGTGCCCGTGCATGTGCTGCTCGACTGGGTGGGCAGCGCCAAGATGGAAGAGAGCTATCTGGCCGAGATGAAGGCGGCCGGGGTGTTGATTGAAAAGTTCCACAAACCCCACTGGTACAACCTGGCCCGGCTGAACAACCGCACCCACCGCAAGCTGCTGGTGGTGGACGGGCAGGTGGGCTTTACCGGCGGCGTGGGCATTGCCCCGGCATGGACGGGCCACGCGCAGGACCCCGACCACTGGCGCGACTCGCACTACCTGGTGCGTGGCCCCGTGGTGGCGCAGATGCAGGCCACGTTTCTGGACAACTGGCTCAAGGTCACCGGCAAGGTGCTGCATGGCGAGGCGTACTTTCCGGCCATCGCACCAGCGGGTGCGCAAAAGGCGCAGATGTTCTCCAGCTCGCCATCGAGTGGCAGCGAGAGCATGCAGCTCATGTACCACCTGGCCATCACGGCGGCCGAGCGCAGCATCGACCTGTCGGTAGCCTACTTTGTGCCCGACGACCTGACCCGCAAGCTGCTGATGGATGCGCTGGCACGCGGCGTGCGCGTGCGCCTCGTCACCCCCGGCGAGCACACCGATACCGAAACGGTGAAGGCCGCATCCCGCGCCACCTGGGGCGAGCTGCTGCAGGCCGGGGCCGAGATTTACGAGTACGGGCCCACCATGTACCACTGCAAGGTCATGATCGTGGACCAGCTGCTGGTGTCGGTGGGCTCCACCAATTTTGACAACCGCTCGTTCCGCCTGAACGACGAGGCCAACCTGAACGTGTACGACGCCGCGTTTGCGCAGCGCCAGACCCATGTGTTTGAAGACGACATTCAGCGGTCACGCCGCGTGACCTACGAGGCCTGGCTGGAGCGGCCGTGGAGCGAAAAGCTGCACGAAAAGATGACCGGGCTGCTGCGCTCGCAGTTGTGAGGTGACTGCAGCGCCCGGTGTTTCACGGGTCAGTGCGTCACAAACTCGTACGCCACTTCTTCACTCTCCACCATCTCCAGCACCTCGTTGAGCTCGTCCTCGTTCTCGCTGCTGCTCCACATGTCTTCGGGGTCGTTGGCAAACAGGGGTTCGATGGCCAGATCCAGAAACTTGTTGTCGGCCATCTGGATGACGGGCGTGCCTTCCGAGGTTTCGACCAGTTGCCAGTCGTCGGGCACGGTCATTTCGAGCTGGATGGTGACATTGAGTTTTTTCATGAGGTTCCTTGTTGGGTAGGGGCGGTGGGTGGTTGGCGCCAGCCGTTGGCAGCGCCTTCAGGGCATGCAGGGTAACCCAGCAGGGTGGCAATGCCTGCGCGGTGCCATCATGGGGCACGCACAGTGACACGCACATGGCACGTTGAATGCTTGGTGCTGGCGTATTCTTTGGTGGCCCCGCCTCGTCTGGTGCGCGCAGCATTGGTCGGGCGGGCCGATTCATCCCTTCTGCACCCCTTTGCCTTCTGGAGCCCTTTCCCATGATCCCCAAGAAAACACTCGCTGTGGCTGCGGCCGCGCTGTTTGCCGCCATGTCCCTCGTCTCCCAGGCCACACATGCCGGCCCCCGGCTCGACAAGATCATGGATACCAAGGTCATCCGCGTGGGCACGCCTGGCGACTACCGCCCGTTTGCCATCAAGACCGACGCGGGCTACAGCGGCCACGACATCGACGTGATCGAAACCATGGCCAAGGAGCTGGGGGTGAAGATCGAGTATGTGCAGACCTCGTGGCCCAACCTGGTGAAGGACCTGCAGGGCGACAAGTTCGACGTGGCCGTGGGCGGCATCACCCGCAACGTCAACCGCATGCGCATTTTTGACATGCTGCCCGGCTACGCACCCTTTGGCAAAGTCGCCCTGGTGCGTGCGGCCGACAGGGCCAAGTACACCAGCGTGGACGCGATGAACCAGCCCACCGTGCGTGTCATCAAGAACCCCGGCGGCACCAACGAGACCTATGTGCTCGCCAACCTCAAGGCCGCCCAGGTCAGCACGCACGACAAGAACGCCGAGATCCCCGCACTCATCGCCGAGGGCAAGGGCGACGTGATGATCACCGAAACGTATGAAGCCCTGCACTACGCCAAGGCCGACCCGCGCCTGGCCGCAGCGTTTGTGGACGCACCGCTCACGCCCAAGAACTACCTGGGCTTCATGCTGCCCACCGACGACGCCGACTATGTGCGCGTGATGGGCTTTGTGTGGGGTTTGGTGGACAGCCGGGGCACCATCAAACAAGCGGCTGACAAGTGGTTGAAGTAACCCGGTTGATGTAATCAGGACCGGGGGGTGCGGGCGCGTGTGTTACTCGCCCGGAATCTCCGGCTCCACCAGCAGCGCCAGCAACTGCAGCGACTCCTGCCAGCCCAAGTAGCACATCTCGGTCGGGATCACCGCCGGGATGCCCGCCTGCACGATGGACACCTCGGTGCCCGTCATCACCTTTTTGAACTGGATGGTGGTGCGCATTTCGCCCGGCAGGTTCGGGTCGTCAAACCGGTCGGTGTGCACGATGCGCTCGCCCGGCACCAGCTCCACATACTCGCCGCCAAACGCGTGCGTGCCGCCGCTGCTCAGGTTGGTGAACTGCATGCGGTAGCTGCCGCCCACGCGCGCATCCAGGCTCAGCACCCGGCCCGTGAAGCCGTGGGGTGGCAGCCATTTGCACATGGCGTCTGCATCCAGAAACGCGCGGTAGATGCGCTCGGCCGGGGCGCGCAGCACACGGTGCAGGGTGACGGTGCCGGTGGCGGCGGTCGGGGCTGCGGAGGGGTTGGGGTTCGTCATGCAGGGTCTCCTTGCGGGAATCGGGGTGGATGGATGACAGCGTGCGCTCCAACACCATGGCGGTCAATGGCCTGGGGCGTCAACGCGTTCACACCTCTACGACGAACGGGCCGGTGCGTTTTCGACAACCGGCCCTTTGCATCACCACATTTTTTTGTGGCGCCGGCTCAGGCGGCGATGGTGCGCACCGCAAAGCGCTCGCTGCCCTGCGCCCAGGCCAGCAGCCGGTCGATGTTGGGGTGCTTGCCCGGAAAGGCGCGCGCATCCGCCACATGCTCCGCATACCACTCCAACCCCAGGCTGGCAGCGGCAGGCGTGATCTGCCCGCCATACAGCGCCGCCAGCGCGGCATACACCACCAGCGACCCGGTCTGGCCGGGCTTGTTCTCGATGGTGGCCTGCACCTGGCCGTCCGCGCCCAGCAGTTGCAGGGCGGCGAGGTGGCTGGCGGAGGGGAGTTGCTTAAGGCGGTCTGCGAAGTTCATGGCGGTCAAATTCAAGTGAAATGAGCCGCAAGCGCTAGAAGATCATGCGCGAGCAGCTATAAAAAAGTGAGTGGTTGAATCAGCGGGGCGGAATCTTAGATGATGCGCGTGGGGCCCAGACTTAGAACAGGCGCCTCCCTTGACTAGGCGCTCACGCCTGCCACACCCCAAACCCCGCCGAGCGCAGGTCGATGCCGATCTCGATCTCCCGGTCCACCGCCTCCTCGTAGGTCATGGGGTTGAAGCCCTCGTACAGGTCCGGCAGCAGCCGCAGGCCGTACTGCGTCACAAACCGGTTGGCCTGGATGCCCGCCTTGTGCTTGTCAAACCGCACATCCGGGTCCAGCCCCGTCATGCCCACGTACACGCAGGGCTTGCCGTCGATGTAGCCGGGGTTGCATTTGCGAAAGCGCGGCTCCAGCAGCACGTCTTTGGAGAGCTCGACCACGTAGACGTGGTGGTGGGGCTTGCGGCGGCGCATGGGGGGCTGGTGGGGTGGGGCGGTGTGGGTTTGGGCTGCTTTGCGCAGTCCGTCTGGCGGGCTACTCGTCGTCCTCGTCCGCCAGCCCGTCGTCCCGCAGGCGCCGGTCCAGCTTGCCGCGCAGCGCATCGGCGTCTTGCAGGAACTGGTCCACCGGCACCGCAGGGGCCACGCGCAGGGCGGGCGGGAACAGGCTGCTCATGTACAGCTCGCTGCCCAGCCGCATGCGGTTGAGCCACTGCGCACCCAGCCACGACGGCACGCCCAGCAGCACCACGGCCGCCATGGCCCAGGCCAGGCCCACGCGGCGGCGGGGCAACACGGTAGCCAGGTGCGCGTACAGCGCGCCGGCCAGCACCAGCACCATCAGCACCGGGGCAAACCGCGACAGCGACTCTAGCGAGAACGCGAAGGCCGTCAGGTAGCTCAGCAGCTGCACCGCGTCGGCCACCAGCACGGCGGCGCACGCAATGCGCACGTGGCGCCAGAACTGCAGCTGGCTGCCAAACAGCTTGTTGGCCACAGCCCATGCGCCCGACCACAAGGTCACTACCGCCAGCGTGGTCAGCAGCAACAGGGGCACAGCCTTCAGGTATTGCGCGGCGTCGCGGGCCTCCAGCCACGACTCTCCCAGCCCGGCCAGCAGCACCAGCACTGCCAGCGCTGCCGTGGTGCCCACGGTGCGCCACGGAAACTGCGGCAGCGCCTGTTCCTCGGCAATGGGCGCATCGGCCAGGCGCAGGTGGATGTGGGTGTGGCCCAGGTCGATGGGCGTGCCATCGGGCCAGTCAAAACGCGCGCCCTGGGCATGTTGCTTGCGCTGTAGGCGTGCGCCGTTGCGGGTCTCCAGCACCTCCACCTGCACGGTGCGGGGCTCGTCCACAGCGCGGTCAATGCGCAGGTGCCGGGGCGCCACAAAGGGGTCGTCCAGCACCAGGTCACAGTCCAGCGCGCGGCCCACGGTCACGGGCCAGCGGGTGATGGGCGCACGCGCCAGCAGCGCGCCGTGGCGGTCAAAGGCCTCGATCAGCCCCAGGGTGGTGGTGGTCGGCATCGCGCTCATGGTGCGGCCTCCCAGCGAAAGGCCTTGAGGTAGTGACTGGCCAGCTTCATGCCATTGTCAAACGCAATGCCTTGCACATCCAGGCGGCCCAGCACGCCCTGTGTGGGCTGGTTGACCGAGGTGGCCAGCACCGTCATGTTGTACAGGCCGGTCAGCTTGCGATAGGCCGACAGGCACACCACCGCACGCAGCGGCACGGTGCCGGGGTCCACAAACCGCTCGGTGCACTCGGCTGCTGTCTGGTGGCGGTTGCCGCGTGTGGGCAGGCGCTCGTTGGCAAAACTTTGCGAGTACATGCGGGCAAACCGGGCGGCGCCCAGCGTGGGCGCGTTGTAGGCCTCGTAAGACAGGCGCACTGCGCCGGTGCTGAAGTCTCCCGCCACCACATCGCTGTCGGCCTGGCACTGCGTGCGCTCCAGGTTCAGCCCCGGAAAGGCCGGGTCGCGCCCCGATCCCCAGCACCGCGCTAGCGCATCGTCGGGCACCGGCAGGCGGTAGTTGCCGTGGCGCTGCTCGCGAAACGGCGCTCTCAAAAAGCGGTCCGTCAGCAGTTGCTGGTGCTCCATCAGCTGTCGCGTCATCTCGGCATGTGCGGCCTGGGTGATGGGCTGGGCGTTGGCTGCGCGCTGCACCAGCGCCTGCGCAAACTCGGCCGGGATCAAAAAGCTGACTTGCTCGCCATCGAGCCGCTTGGCCACGTTGACGCCCAGCACCCGGCCTGCGTCGTCCACGGCGGGGCCGCCGCTCATGCCGGGGTTGAGCGCGCCGCCAAAAAAGATGCGCGGGTAAAAGCTGCGCTTGACCAGGCCGTTGTAGGTGCCCTCGGTCACCGCAAAGCCAATGTCCAGCGGGTTGCCCAGCGAGTAAATGCGCTCGCCCTGCGCCAGTGGGTCGGTGGTGGGGCGAAAGCTCAGCACCGGCGCTGCTGCCGTGCGCCCCTTGGCGCGCAGCACGGCCAGGTCGCGCTGCACGTCAAACGCCAGCAGCTCCACCTCGCCCTCCTGCCCCTCCATCGTCACGTACACGCCCCGGTAGCGCTCGGGCTCCAGCGCCAACTGGCTGGCCACGTGAAAGTTGGTGACGATGAGCCCATCGGCCGACACAAAAAAGCCCGAGCCAATCGATGCCTGCGTGTTGGCGTTGCGCAGCAGCGTGCGGATCTGCACCAGCTTGTCGCGCGACAGCTCGTAAATGCGCCGCGCATCGCGCGACAGCAGGGCCGCATCGGCGGCGGTGGGTGCGGCGGCTGTGGCGCCGCTCGGTGTTGGGGCTGTGCCATCCACAGCGGCACTGCCCGCCGGGCGCTTGGCCGGGGTGTTGGCAGCAGCGGGTGGAGGGGCGGGCTGTGCGTGCGCCAGCGCACACAGCAGCAAAAGCAGCGACGAGGTCGCCAGCCGCAAGGGCCGAATCGAAGGGAAGGGCATCGCGGTATTCTATGAACGCCCTGCGACAAGCCTTAGAGCGGCTAACAAAACTCTTCTGGCGTCGTTGCTGTGTCTTGTCGTACTGCTCGTACTGCCTGCGACACAGCGTCTAGCCAGAACCGCTTCGCTGAGTTTTGTTAGCCGCTCTTGTTGGCGTTGTCCTTTCCGTCGGCCCCGTTTGCCGCCGGGCCTGCCATTCACCCGCCACACCATCCCACGCACCCATGCAACCCACCCTCACCTATCCCATCGGCACGCCCGGCCAAGCCTGGGGCGCAGCAGAACGCGACCAGTGGCGCGCACGCCAGGTGCGCCAGCGCAGCTACGCCGAAGACGTGCTCACGGCCATCGAGGCACTGCGGGGCCGGTTGGATGTGGAGATGTATGGCGACGTGATTTATGGCGACGCCCAGCACCCGGCAGAGCGCTTTCCCCTGCGGGCCCTGCGCAGCCGCAACTGGCAGCCCGGCCTGCCCGCCGTGCTGGTGACCGGCGGGGTCCATGGCTACGAGACCAGCGGCGTGCACGGCGCTCTGCGGTTTGTGGACACGCACGCCGAGCGCTTTGCAGGCCGCGCCAACTTGCTGTTCGTGCCCTGCGTCAGCCCCTGGGCGTACGAGCGTGTTCAGCGCTGGAACTTCGACGCCATCGACCCCAACCGGTCTTTCCGCGACGGATCGCCCGCGCAAGAGTCCGCCGCCCTCATGCGTCTGGTGGCACAGCACCAGGTTCAATACGGCCTGTTTGCCGCCCACATCGACCTGCACGAAACCACCGACACCGACGAATCCGAATACCGCCCCGCCGTGGCCGCGCGCGACGGCAAGGTGTTCGAGCCTGGCAGCATCCCCGACGGCTTCTACCTGGTGGACGACGCCGACAACCCACAGCCCGCCTTCCAGCAAGCCATCATCGAAGCCGTCAGCCGTGTGACCCACATCGCGCCTGCGGACGAGAAAAACGAAATCATCGGCACGCCCGTGGTGGCTCCAGGCGTCATCCACTACCCGATGAAGCAGTGGGGCCTGTGCGCGGGCATCAGCGGCGCGCGCTACACCACGACGACGGAGGTCTACCCCGACAGCCCCCGTGCCACGCCCGAGCAGTGCATTGAGGCGCAGGTGGCGGCGGTGTGTGCGGCGGTGGAGTTTGTGTGTGGAGCAAAAAGCTAGCTGGAGCACCTCTGCTTTGATAGCCGAATTGGCTACCAGCGCTTGATGAATAAGCGCGAGCAGCTACGCTAAAGATAGCGAATCTGGCAACGGTTGGATTGCGAACCTGCCCGCTGGCCGCTGGCCGCCGGCTACGCAGCCGGGCCGCTTTACTTCCGTAGAGATTCGCTCAGCTCGACGGCAGTGCGTCGAGTTCTGACTTCAGTGCTGGCAATGCCGTCTGAACCGTGTCCCAGACCACTTCAAGGTTGATGTCAAAGTAACCATGGGCAATGCGGTTACGCATGCCGCGCATATTCCGCCAAGGTATGTGACTGTGTTCAGCCGCAAAGGCTGCGTGCTGATCCATCACCTTGGTAGCCGCTTCGCCCAGAACAATCAGGCTCATCACCACTGCTTGCTGGGTGCGCTTGTCCTGCATGAAGTCGGCCTGCGCCATGCCATCCACAAACGATTACGCATCGGCAATGGCTTGCCGCATGTGATCCAGGTAGTCCGGCAGCCTGCTTGCGCTCATAGATGTTTGGCTTCACGAGCTACAGCGTCACGGAACTTGGCGGGCAAATCCTTGAGCGTTAGGACATCTACCGACACGCCCAGCAGCTCTTGCAGCTCGTCTTGCAGGCCCCCCAAATCCAGCAGCGTCGTGCCGGGCAAGGTCTCCACCAGCAGATCCAGGTCGCTGCCGTCTTGATCATCGCCCCGCGAAGCAGAGCCAAACACCCTCGGATTGGTCACCCGATAGCGTGCCGCTGCTTGAAAAACAGCATCGCGGTGTTGGCTGAGGGCGAGAGAAGGGCGCATGGCTTGGAGTTTAGCGGTGCTGCTTGTTTTTAGGTCAAATCGGCATCTGGCGCTTAATGAGTATGCGCGAGCAGCTATTGAAACCGTAGCAATCCAAGGCGTTTGGCGATGTGGCTGCTGGCAGGCAGTCCGTGCATTGCGACAAGGCGAGACGCCGACGCGTGGGAGTATTCGCGCTCAGCTCCTACTGGGGGCTTCACAAAGCACCCAGCAGCCGGGCACTCACCTCGGCAGCATCGGGCGCGGCAAACGCCATGTTGTGCTGCTCTGTCAGCGGCCCATGGCCCGGCTCCATGCGGCCAGCGGCGTCGTAGCCCATGGCCTTGAACTTCCATGCCCCTCCGACCAACTTGAGTGAGCCCACATGCGCGCCATCGGCTGTGTGCACGGATACCACGGCGGCGTTGACGGGCACCAGTTGCAACGGGCCAGCCACCCGGCCAGGCGGCACATGGGTGAAGGTGGGGGTGAACGGAGGCGTCATGGACGGGCTTTGCTGCTGCTGCTGGAGCTGTTTTGAATGAAATTGGCTTGTAGCGCTAGAAGGATATACGCTGGAAGCTATCAATAAAGGAGCGTTCAGGGCTGAGATAGCGCCCGAGTCAGAACGACGACCCCGGCTCGCTCAAAAACGCCAGTTCTTCGGCCGTGGACGTGCGGCCCAGTACCGCGTTCCGGTGCGGGTAGCGCCCAAAGCGGTCGATGATGGCCTTGTGCCGTCGCTCAAAGTCCAGGTTGTTTTCCATGCCCGGCTGCGCAAACAGCTCAAGCGCTTGCTCATGAATCACGGCAGATTCGCTGTGCATGTACGGCATGTAGGCAAACACGCGCTGCTCCGTGGGCAGGCTGCGGTCCTGCCCGCTGGCCACCAGCTCTTGCGCCAGGGCGAGGGCTAGTGCGTCGTGCGCAAAGGCGCGGGCGGTGTCGCGGTACACATTGCGCGAGAACTGGTCCAGCACCAGGATTTCTGCCAACCGGCCTTCTGGGGTGGCGCGCCAGGGGAACAGTTCGCAGCGGGCGGCGGCCTCCAGCGTGGGGTCGAAGCGAGTGCGGATGGATTCGTCGAGGGCAGCGTCTTTGGCGAAGTGCTGCTGGGGAGTGAGTTCGGTGAACCAGAAGTGCAGGATTGATTGTGGGTTCACAGATATCAGTTTCCGTTAAAAGTCAGTTATTAGCTGAATTCACTTAAAGGAGGCTGCCGATTTTTGCTCTGCCTTTTTTTGCGGGTTGCTTCGATAGTCCAAATCGCTCATCAACTACCGTCCAAAAACGCTCGGCTAGTTCGAGTGTTCGTTTTTCGACTTCGCGAGAAGTCCAGGCAACTGAATTGCTGAGCGTACTATCGCAGGGAAGTTGACCTGCCTTATATTTTGCAAGCTTATCTGCTGCAGGAGAATTGCCGAGCTCGTTGTTGAAGGCGGTTTTTAAAAACCATAAATTTCCAATAGATGCAATTTCACCTTCAGTCATTCTGGTGGAACTTTGTGGCTCGATATGTTCGATTGACATTTCGGCAGGATTAATTGCTACTGCAGGAAACATCAACGAAAATAGTTTGGTAACGACGTATTGAACCTCGCGCTTTTGCGTCGTAAATTTATCTGAATATCGTAGTTCCTTGAATTTCTGTATGAATTGCTCTTTTGAAGGAAGTTTGGAGGCTAGTTTTTCGGCAAATTCGTCAATAGCTTTCTGCCTACGTCCGGGCTCAGTAACGCTAGATAGTGCCTTTGCGTGAAATGCATACATCTGTGCCACACCCCCTGATGATCTGGCGTTCATGATGCTGGTATTGACAAATGTAAAAATCTCGATAATTTGAAAAATTCGAAATAATTCTGCCTTAGACAGCGTTCGAGCTTCATATTTTCGAAGACTGGTCATCATCAGGGGGAGAGGATGCTTTACGCGGAATCGCCCTATAGCATCAATTGATGATCTGATCTCGAGTTCATCATTGCGCCATTTTCTATAACTCACTTCGTGTAAATCGCGATAAACTGCAGAAAATTCCAGTAGGTCATCTAGCAATTTTTTTGCTGCCGCTTTTGTTTTGACTGAGGTCTTGACCGTCTTAAAAATATCACGCTTCTGCGTGAATTGATTTGTCGCTAGCTGTCGCATCCCGTACGATCATATAGTCGCTTGTGAAACAGGTGCGGGTGGGTCTGGTACCACTCTTTCATCGCCTGCATCGGCGTACTGCTCTTGAGCGCTGACTGCGGTAACTGGTGGTTGTACAAGGCCACATAGCGCAGCAGGGTTTGCTCCATGTCTTCGCGGCTGTTGAACCTGTGGGTCTTCAAAACGTCCGCAATGCGGCCGTTAAATCGCTCCACCATGCCGTTGGTTCTGGGTGTTCTGGGCTTGGTCAGTCGGTGCTCGATGCCTAACTCCTGGCACAGTTGATCGAATTCATGGTTGCCGCTGGGTTCGCGTTCCCGGCTGGCAAACAGACGGTCCGTGAACTCTTTGCCGTTGTCGGTCAACAGCTTGTTGATCCTGATCGGACAGGCCTTGTGCAACGCCTTGAGGAAGGCCTGTGCACTGGCGGCGGTCTTGTTGGACTTGAGCTGCACAAACACCCAACGCGTGGCCCTATCGATAGCCACGAACAGGTAGCGCCGGCTGCTCTCATCCTGCATCTGGGGCAGGTACTTCACGTCCATGTGCACGTAGCCTGGCTCGTAGCTCTTGAAGGTCTTGTAGGCCAGCGCAGGCTGCTGGGGCTTTAGAGCATTGAGGTTGCCCGCTCCATGGCGGCGCAAGCACCTGTCCAGCCCGGAGCGCGAGACATGGGGACAGATGAACTCCCGTGTCACGGCCAGCAGGTCATCCAAAGGCAGCAGCAAGGTACGCCGCAAGTGAACCACCACTGTTTCTTGTGCTGGCGTAAGCACGGTCTGCAGGTGGTGGGCAGTGTGAGAGCGGTCTGCAAAGACGGAACGCTTCTTCCACTTGTAGACCGTCTGCTCAGTGATCCCAAAGCGCTGGGCCAGGACGCTGGCTGGTTCATTGCTGGCTGCGATCTCGGCGCGCACGGCGGGCGTGGTGCGGGCGTTCTTGTGCAGGGCTATCAACATGGCTTCACTCCCTGGGTGGATTGCAAGGACTCTATCAACTCCTTTAGAACCGCTCGCGCCATGAAGAGTGGATAGCGTTTGGAGTCTATGCAATCGTCCGGGATGTGACAGCTAGCCAGTAGTGGTATAAAAACCCATCCAAATCTACACCCTCGGCGGATATAGCCTTGATGTTGTCAGACATAAATGACCAGCGTACTTTGACATCATCACTTTGAGAGTTTTTTTCGCGCAGCAGACGGGCTAAATGATTTTTTAAAAGATCGGCAGTCGCAAGATCTTTTCCGCGAGTATTTAACGTTTCGAATACTTGATAAGCGTCATCTTCGTTGTCCAACTCCACATAGATTAGCTTTAGAGATAACAAGGCATCTCGAAGATCATCCAAGCGACCTTTTATTCTTATGCGTTTGCTGGCCGTACTAGCTCCAGTTGCTTCTATCGCGGCTGTTTCCGCAGCAACCTTTTCGCAAAAATAAGTAAATGCCGATTGAAGAAGAGACTCTTCTTCTCCTAGTTTTGATTTGAATTTTTCTGGTTGCGATCTTTGAATCGCAGTCTGAAAGTATGGGTATGAGGTTTCAGTTTTTAAAACAAAGGTTGCTTCATTATTTTTGTTATTGCGTTCGATAAAATTTTGAGCGCCTGAGGCCCGATCTTCGAACGCGTACTGTCTGTATCCGTTTCGTATGGCAGCCAGCAAAAGGGTAATTGTTGTTAGTCGTTGTTGGCCATCAACAATGGCTTTGTATTGCCCTTTTGCAAAAGTAACGATAGAGCCAATGAAATAGTCTTGTTGTTTGGCTAGAAAAACATCATTCCAAAATTCCTCCCAGTTATCACGTTCCCAGGAATATGGGCGTTGAAATCTTGGAATTTCAAAATAATGGCTTTGAAATATGAATTCAACTGAATGATCTTGGCACTGGATCTTCATGTCTCCTCTCCCCTCATCTATTTTTATATTTATGCGAGCGGGCTGCGGCTACTTACCCCAAGAATCCTTCAACCCCACCGCCAAGTTAAACACCGGCTTCTCCGCCCGGTGATCCAACCGATCCGCCACAAAGTACCCGTGCCGCTCAAACTGAAACTTGTCATCTGGCTTGGCATTGGCCAATGACGGCTCCACGATGGCGGTCACCACCTTCAGGCTGTTCGGGTTCAGGCTTTCGATGAAGTCCTTGCCGCCCGCGTCGGGCTGGGCGTCCAGGAACAGGCGGTCGTACATGCGCACTTCGGCGTTCACGCCGTCGGCCACGCCCACCCACGTGATGGCGGCCTTGACCTTGACGCTGTCGGCGCCGGGGGTGCCGCTCTTGGTGTCGGGCACCACGGTGGCCAGCACTTCGGTGATGACTCCGCTAGCGTCTTTGGTGCAGCCGGTGCATTCGATGACGTAGCCGCCCTTCAGGCGCACCCTGTTGCCGGGGAAGAGGCGCTTGTAGCCCTTGGGGGGCACTTCTTCAAAGTCTTCGCGTTCGATCCAGACTTCCTTGCCGATGGTGAAGTGGCGCAGGGGCGATTCGGTTCCTTCGGGTGGGTGAGGCAGGGCGGGCAGGCTGCAAGGCTCCAGGTGGCCGGCGCCCATCACGTCGTCCCAGTTGGTGAGCACCAGCTTGACGGGGTTGAGCACGGCCATGCCTCGGTGGGCCTTCAGTTCCAGGTCTTCGCGCAGGCAGCCTTCCAGGGTGCTGTAGTCGATCCAGCTGTCGGATTTGGTGACGCCGATGCGCTCGGCAAAGGTCTGGATGGCAGCAGGGGTGTAGCCACGGCGGCGCAGGCCCACGATGGTGGGCATGCGGGGGTCGTCCCAGCCGCTGACCTTGTGGTCGTACACCAGCTGGGCAAGCTTGCGCTTGCTGGTGATGACGTAGGTGAGGTTCAGGCGCGCAAATTCGTACTGGCGGGGGGGCGGGCTGGTCAGCAGGCCACCTTCGGTCAAACGTTCCAGCAGCCAGTCGTAGAAGGGGCGCTGGTCTTCAAACTCCAGCGTGCACAGGCTGTGGGTGATCTGCTCCAGCGCGTCCTCGATGGGGTGCGCGTAGGTGTACATGGGGTAGATGCACCAGGTGTCGCCCGTGTTGTGGTGCGTGGCGCGGCGGATGCGGTAAATGGCCGGGTCGCGCATGTTGATGTTGGGGCTGGCCATGTCGATCTTGGCGCGCAGCACCATGGAGCCGTCTTCGTGCTGGCCGTCCTTCATCTCGCGGAAGATGCGCAGGTTCTCAGCCGGGGTGCGGCTGCGGAAGGGGCTGTCCACGCCGGGCTTGCTGAAGTCGCCCCGGTTCACGCGCATTTGTTCGGCGGTTTGCTCGTCCACGTAGGCGTGGCCGGCTTCGATCAGGTATTCGGCCGCGCGGTACATGAAGTCGAAGTAGTCGCTGGCCTGGTAGGGGGCGGCGCTGCCGGGGGCCTGGCCGATCTGTGTCCAGTCAAAACCGAGCCATTTCACGGCGTCGATGATGCTGTTGACGTATTCGGTGTCTTCTTTTTCGGGGTTGGTGTCGTCAAAACGCAGGTGGCACACGCCGCCGTAGTCACGCGCCAGGCCAAAGTTGATGCAGATGCTCTTGGCGTGGCCCACGTGCAGGTAGCCGTTGGGTTCGGGCGGGAAGCGGGTGCGGATTTTGGCGGGGTCGGGCTCGCCCTGGGCGTGGTGGGCGGCGTCGCCGGGGGTGCCGGCCCAGCGGCGGGTGGCGTAGGTGCCTTTGTCCAGGTCGTGTTCGATGATCTGGCGCAAAAAGTTGCTGGGCTTGACGGTTTCAGCGGCCGCAGAAGTGGCAGTGGCGGCGGTATTGGCGGGGGAGGGGGTGCTCATCCAGCCATTTTAGGCGGCGGTTTCGTGACGGTTTACGCATTAAAACAAGCGCGTGTACGTTCAGACACAACGTAAAGACGGTTTTGTGCCATCCTTTTAGGCACTTGGTGCGTTGTGTACCGGTGAGGTGTGTCCTTTTGGTGGGCCGCCCTCATTCACTAGGAGATTTCCATGACGAAAACCCGTTCTGTTTCTACTGCGGCCGCTGTGGCGGGTGTGGCACTGGCCCTGTTGGCTGGTGCTGGCTCCGCCCAGGCCCGCGATGTCAATTGGTCCGTGGGCATTGGCGTGCCCGGCGTGGTGGTGGGGGCCAGCAATGGCTACTACGCCCCCGCCCCGGTTTACGTGGCACCGCCCCCACCGGTGTATTACGCTCCCCCTCCACGCCCCGTGTACTACAGCGCTCCCCCGGTGTACTACGCACCACCCCCAGCGGTGGTTTATGGCGGTTATGGCTACGGCCATCGCCACCACGGGCACGGCCACGGTCGCCACTGGGACCGTTGATCAGCCCCCAGCGGCTGGTCTGTCACCAACCTCTTGGGCGCGAGTCGCTCACAGGCAGCGTTGCACAGGCTGCCTTTTACAGCGGTCCTTCGGGGCCGCTTTTTTCTTGGCGCCTCATAATCCCGCACTCTGGCCTGCCAGCGTGGCAGGCGCATTGCCCCGGAGACTTGTCTGTGACCGCCAATAAAACCGTTTTTGTCCTCAATGGCCCCAATCTGAACCTGCTGGGCACGCGCGAGCCTGCCGTGTACGGCGCCGCCACCCTGGCCGATGTGGAAAAGCTCTGCACTGACGCCTGCAATCGCCACGGTTTTGCGCTGCGTTTTCACCAAAGCAACCACGAAGGGGCCTTGGTGGACTGGATTCATGAGGCGGGGCGCCTGCATGCAGCGGGCGAGCTGGCAGGCGTGGTCATCAACGCCGGGGCCTACACCCACACCAGCATTGCCCTGCACGACGCCATCAAGGGCACGGGCATCACCCTGATCGAGCTGCACATCAGCAATGTGCATGCGCGCGAGGCCTACCGCCACCATTCGTACATGGCGGCCGCCGCCAAGGCGGTGATGTGTGGATTTGGCGTGCTGGGCTATGGCCTGGCGATTGACGGGCTGGCGCAGTTGCTGGCCCAGCAGCCAGCGGCCTGATGGCTGGGCGCGGGGGATTTCACGACCATGGCCCCGCTGCCCCTGCAGGTCTCTGAGGACGAGGTCGAAATCACCGCCATGCGCGCGCAGGGCGCGGGCGGGCAAAACGTCAACAAGGTATCGAGCGCCGTCCACCTGCGGTTTGACGTGGCGGCATCGTCGCTGCCCGAGGGCGTGAAGGAGCGCCTGCTGGCCCTGCGCGACACCCGCATCACCCAAGATGGTGTGGTGGTCATCAAGGCCCAGCAATACCGCAGCCAGGAGTTGAACCGCGCCGACGCCCTGGAGCGCCTGAACGCGTTGGTCAACAGCGTGGCCGTGCCGCCCCGCGTGCGCAGGGCCACCAAACCCACCTATGGCTCGCAACAGCGGCGCCTGCAAAGCAAGACGCAGCGGGGCGAGACCAAGGCGCTGCGCGGCCGGGTGCGCGACGGGTCCTGAGGCTTGCGCGTCAGGAGGGATGTGCAGGTGTTGCCCACCGTGCGCCATCGGCCTGTCAATGTTTGATTGGCGTCATCCGTAGAACAATCTGTCTGCCCTGCAGGGCTTGGTATCGCAGGCTATCAGTCCTACATTCATGGCATCCCTTGTTGGAGTTGTCATGTCTGCCTCTGTCCAAGCCCCCGTTCCAGTTTCTGCTGCAATTCCTGCCCTGTTTGTGTCGCACGGCGCGCCCTTGTTTGCGCTGGATGCGGGCACTACGGGCCCGGCGCTCACGCAATGGGGCCAGAGCCTGAAGTCGCAGTACCCTGGCCTGCGGGGTGTGGTGGTCATGTCGCCGCACTGGATGGCGCGGTCGGCGCTGGTGATGACCGGGCCACAGCCCGCCACCTGGCACGACTTTGGCGGGTTCCCCCCGGCGCTGTACCAGCTGCAATACCCGGCCCCCGGCTCGCCCGCGCTGGCGCAGGAGGTGCTGGGCCTGCTGCAAGCTGCTGGCGTGGCCGCCCAAGGTGACGCCGCACGCCCCTTTGACCATGGCGCCTGGGTGCCGCTGATGCATTTGTTCCCGCAGGCCGACGTACCCGTGGTGCAGGTGGCCCTGCCCGTGGGCGCGGGCCCGGCCGAGGTGTATGCGCTGGGCGCGGCCTTGCGCAGCCTGCGCAGCCAGGGCGTGCTGGTGGTGGGGTCGGGCAGCATGACGCACAACCTGGCCGAGTTTTTTGGCGGAGAGCGCGAACCTGCGCCCTATGTGCTGGAGTTCAGCCGCTGGATCGAGGACGCTCTGGCCCGTGGGGACATGGCCGCGCTGCTCAACTACCGCAGCCAGGCCCCCCATGCCCAACGCGCGCACCCCACCGAAGACCACTTCCTGCCCATCTTCTTTGCCCTGGGTGCGGCGGGCGACGACCTGCACGCAAACTACTTGAGCCGCGAGGTGATGTACAGCATGCTGTCGATGGACGCTTTTGCGCTGGAGCCGGTGCACTGACACGGAAATCCTCGCACTCCACCCGTTTTTGGCCCTAAACCGTTCGAGGCGCACATCTATGCTTACCTTGCCGCTCTCCTTTTTGCAGCGCCCCGCTGCCGCCACGACACCCCGGCCCTGGCTGCTGGTGCTGATGCATGGCGTGGGCAGCAACGAGCAGGACCTGTTCAGCCTGGCCCCGCAGATCCCGGACCGGTTCCATGTGTTGAGCCTGCGGGCGCCGTTTCGCATGGGGCCGGGCTCGCATGCATGGTTTGATTTCTCCATCGAGCCCAACGGCGAACGCACCATCAATGAAGAGCAGGAGGCGCAAAGCCGCGCCCTGGTGGCCCAGGCCGTCGAATCTGCCTCCGAGCAGCTGGGCATTCCGCCTGAGCGGGTGGTGGTGGGCGGATTCAGCCAGGGCGGCATCATGGCGCTGTCACTGCTGCTGACAAAGCCCGCGCTGATGCACGCCGGCCTGGTGTGGCACAGCCGCCTGCTGCCGCAGGTGGTGCCCCTGACGGCCCCGGCCGATGCGCTGCGCGGCAAGCGGCTGTGGCTGAGCCATGGCACCCACGACAACGTGATCCCCCTGGCCAACGCCCAGGCCATTGCGCACCACATGGCGCCCCTGCCGGTGGCGGTGAGCTACCACGAGTTCCCCAGCGCGCACGAAATTCGCCCGTCCGAGCTGGCGGCCACGGTGGCATGGTTGGAGTCGCTCTCGATCACGCCCACGGCTTTCTGAGCGAAGGCCCCGTTTCGCCGCAGCGCACCAGCCTCACACCGGCAGCGCCATGGTGCGCTTCACTTCCTTGAGCGAAAAGCTCGTCGAAATCTCACGCACGCCCGGCAGGCTGCGCACATGGGTGCGCACGTAGTCGGCAAACGATTCCAGGTCGGCCGCCACCACCTCCAGCTGGTAGTCGTAGCGGCCCGAGAGGTTGTGGCACGACAGCACCTGGGGCATGGCCATCACCTCGCGTTCCAGCGCCGAGGTGGTTTCGGCGGTGTGGTCGTGCAGCGCCAGTTGCACAAAGCCCAGCACGCCCCAGCCCACGCGCTGGCGGTGCAGGTGGGCGTGGTAGCCCGCAATCACCCCGGCTTCTTCCAGCGCACGCACGCGCCGCCAGCAGGGCGAGGTGGAAAGCGACACCGCCTCGGCCAGGTCGCCCACGGTGGCGCGGCCGTCGCGCTGCAGGGCGTTGAGCAGGGTGCGGTCTACGGGGTCGAGCGGGTAGGGGTGCATGATGGCTTGCAGGGTGATTGTTTAAGGCAAATTTTGCCCTTTGAATCTGTTATTGAGGCAAAGAAGGAGAAATTTTGCCCGCCGATGAGGCCAAGAATCTCCACATCCGACCCGCACCCCGCCTGTGGTCGGCCCATCAGGAGACAAGCATGACCCGCACCACCGACCACACCACCGCCACCGGCTTCAGCACCCGCGCCATTCACCACGGCTACAACCCCGCCGACCACCAGGGCGCGCTGGTGCCGCCCATCCACACCTCGGCCACCTACGCCTTCCCGGACGTGGCCTATGGCGCGCGCTGCTTTGCTGGCGAGGAACCCGGCTACTTCTACACCCGCATTGCCAACCCCACGCTGGCGCTGCTGGAAGGGCGGCTGGCGGCGCTGGAAGAGGGCGCGGGCGCGGTGGTGTTCGGCTCAGGCATGGGCGCCATCACCGCCACGCTGTGGTCCATGCTGGAGCCTGGCGACGAAGTCCTGGCCGACCTTACGCTCTATGGCTGCACCTTCTCGTTTTTGAACCACGGGCTGGGGCGCTTTGGCGTCACGGTGCGCCATGTGGACATGACCGACCCCGCCCGCGTGGCCGAGGCACTGACCGCCAAGACCCGCGTGGTCTACCTGGAAACCCCCGCCAACCCCAACATGCGCCTGGTGGACATCGCTGCGGTATCAGCTTTGGCCCACGCCCAGGGCGCCAAGGTGGTGGTGGATAACACCTACTGCACGCCCTACCTGCAGCAGCCATTGCTGCTGGGTGCCGATGTGAGCGTGCATTCCATGACCAAGTACCTGGGCGGCCATGGCGACCTGACGGCGGGCGCAGCCGTGTTTGCCGATGCCGAACTGGCCCAGCGCGTGCGCCTGTACGGCCTGAAAGACATGACCGGCGCGGTGATGTCGGCGCAAGACGCACATCTGGTGATGCGCGGCCTGAAAACCCTGGCCCTGCGCATGGACCGCCACTGCCAGAGCGCGCAGAAGGTGGCCGAATTCATCGCCGCCCACCCGGCTGCGGCGGCCGTGCACTACCCCGGCCTGCCCAGCTTTGCGCAGCACGCGCTGGCTAAGCAGCAGATGCGCCAGATGGGCGGGATGATTGCTTTTGAGCTGCGCGGTGGTCTGCAGGCGGGTGTGCGCTTCATGGACGCGCTACAGCTCGTCACCCGCGCCGTGAGTCTGGGCGATGCCGAAACCCTGGCCCAGCACCCCGCCAGCATGACGCATTCCACCTACACGCCCGAGCAGCGAGCCGCCCACGGCATTGCCGAAGGGTTGGTGCGCCTGTCGGTGGGGCTGGAAGACCTGGACGACCTGCTCGCCGACATCGGGCAGGCGCTGGACCTGGCCCATGCCATGGACCTGAGCGCGGGCGTCAACGCGGCGATCAGCCCCGAGCGTGCGGCAGCGGCAGCGCCGTCTTGTAGCGCACCTGCTTGAGCGCAAAGCTGGAGCGGATCTTCTCGATGCCCGGAATCGGCGTGAGCTGCTCCAGGATGAACCGCTCCAGCGCCGCAATGTCAGGCAGTGCCACGCGGATGAGGTAGTCGGAGTCGCCGCTCATCAAGTAGCACTCCATCACCTCGTCGTGCTCGGCGATGCGCCGCTCGAAGTCGGCCAGCGCCTCCTTGCTCTGCGTCTTCAGGCTGATGTTGATGAACACATTGAGCCCCAGGCCCAGCGACGCCGCATTGGCCAGCGCCACATAGCGGGCAATCACGCCCGCCGCCTCCAGCGCCTTCACCCGCGCCAGGCAGGGCGAAGGTGACAGGTGTACGCGGCGCGCCAGCTCCACGTTGGAGAGCGAGCCATCGGCCTGCAACTCGGCCAGAATGCGCAGATCGGTTGCGTCAAGCTTCATATGCTGTCATTTCATTTTAGTACGGCATATTGTGCTTTTGAATTGACAAATTCTGCGCGTTTCAGCATCCTATTTTTGGCAAACCTTTCTACAGTGTGCTCCCATGAACGCCCCACTGCCCACCCATCTCCTCAGCCCTCAGGACACCATGGCTGACATTGACCCCCAAGAAACCGCTGAATGGCGCGACGCTTTTATGGCCCTGGTGGCCACCGAGGGGCCCGAGCGGGCTCGCCTCATATTGGCCGAGCTGGTGCACCTGGCGCGCACCCAGCAGATTGGCTGGCAGCCGCAGCTCAACACGCCCTACGTGAACACGGTTGCGGTGCAGAACCAGCCCGTGTTCCCTGGCGACCTGGCGGTGGAAGAGCGGCTCGCGTCCATCATGCGCTGGAACGCGCTGGCCATGGTGGTGCGTGCCAACCAGGCCTACGGCGAACTGGGCGGGCACATTGCCAGCTATGCCAGTGCTGCCGATTTGTTTGAGAGCGGCTTCAACCACTTCTTCCGCGCCCGCGAAGGGCTGGGCGAAGGGCAGCACCGGGGCGACCTGGTGTTCTTCCAGCCGCACAGCGCGCCCGGTGTGTATGCACGGGCGTTTCTGGAAGGGCGCTTGTCCGAGCAGGATTTGATGCACTACCGACAGGAAATCACCGCGCCAGCGGCCGGTGCGCAGGGCCTGTGCAGCTACCCGCACCCCTGGCTGATGCCCGACTTCTGGCAGTTCCCCACCGGCTCCATGGGCATTGGCCCCATCAGCAGCATCTACCACGCGCGCTTCATGCGCTACCTCACGCACCGCAACCTGCTCAACTGTGAGGGCCGCAAGGTGTGGGGCGTGTTTGGCGATGGCGAGATGGACGAGCCAGAGAGCATGAGCGCCCTGACCCTGGCCGCGCGTGAGGGACTGGACAACCTGGTGTGGGTAGTTAACTGCAACCTGCAGCGCCTGGACGGACCGGTGCGCGGCAACGGCCGCATCATTGACGAGCTGGAGCGCCTTTTTGCCGGTGCGGGCTGGAACGTGGTCAAGCTGGTGTGGGGCAGCGACTGGGACGGCCTGTTTGCCCGCGACCTCACCGGCGCACTGGTGCGCACGCTGCAAGGCACGGTGGACGGCCAAATGCAGACCTTTGCCGCCAAAGACGGGCGCTTTAACCGCGACAACTTCTTCGGCCAAAGCCCCGAGCTGGCCGCGCTGGCCCAGGGCATGACGGACGAGCAGATTGATCGCCTCAAGCGCGGTGGGCACGACCTGGTGAAGATCCACGCCGCCTACGCCGCCGCTGCCGCCCACAAAGGCCAGCCCACGGTGATTCTGGCCCACACCAAGAAGGGTTACGGCATGGGCACGGCGGGCCAGGGCAAGATGACCACGCACAGCCAGAAGAAGCTGGACGACACCGACCTCATCGAATTCCGCAACCGCTTCAACCTGCCGCTCACCGACGAGCAGGCCACAGGCCTGGCCTTCTACAAGCCCGCAGAAGACAGCCCGGAGATGCAGTACCTGCGCCGCCACCGCCAGCAACTGGGCGGCTACCTGCCCCGGCGCGAGACAGTGTGTGATGCACTGCCCGTACCGCCCCTGGCAAGCTACGCCCAGTTTGCGCTGCAGGCCGACGGCAAGGAAATGAGCACCACCATGGCCTTTGTGCGCATGCTGGGCACGCTGCTGAAGGACGCCACTTTGGGCCCCCGCATCGTGCCCATCGTGGCTGATGAGGCGCGCACCTTTGGCATGGCCAACCTGTTCAAGCAGGTGGGCATCTACAGCAGCGTGGGCCAGCGCTACGCGCCCGAAGACATCGGCTCGGTACTGAGCTACCGCGAGGCGCTGGATGGGCAGATTCTGGAAGAGGGCATCAGCGAAGCCGGTGCGATTGCGAGCTGGACGGCAGCCGCCACCAGCTACAGCGTGCACGGCTTGGCCATGCTGCCTTTCTACATCTACTACTCCATGTTCGGCTTCCAGCGCGTGGGCGACGCCATCTGGGCGGCTGCGGACCAGCGTGCGCGTGGCTTCTTGCTCGGCGCCACGTCGGGCCGCACCACGCTGGGCGGTGAGGGCCTGCAGCACCAGGACGGCACCAGCCACCTGGTAGCGGCCACCATCCCCAACTGCAAGGCCTACGACCCGGCCTATGCGGGCGAGATGGCCGTCATCATCGACGCCGGCATGCGCGAGATGGTGACCGAGCAGCGCGACGTTTTCTACTACGTCACGCTGATGAACGAGAACTACGCCCAGCCCGACTTGCCTGCCGATGCGGCAGAAGGTGTGCTGCGTGGTTGCTATGTTTTCAGGAGCTACTCAGGCAATATGCACCAGCGCGACAGCGCGTTTTCGTCCAGAAACGTCACCCTGATGGGCTCTGGCGCCATCCTGACCGAGGTGGTCAAGGCTGCAGAACAACTCGCCAGCGAGGGTGTGGACGTGACCGTGCTCAGCGTTACCAGCTGGAGCGAGTTGGCCCGCGATGGTGTGGCTTGCGAGCAGCGCTGGCTGGCGGGCGATGCCCAGCCTGCTCCCGCATGGCTGACCCAGCAACTGGCCGCAACCCGTGGACCGGTGATCGCCGCCACCGACTACGTACGTGCCGTGCCCGAGACGGTGCGCGCGTTCATCCCCGACGGCCGCAAGTACATCACCTTGGGCACCGACGGCTTTGGCCGCAGTGACACGCGGGCTGCGCTGAGGCAGTTTTTTGGGGTGGATGCTGCGAGCGTGGCCCAGGCCGCGCGGCGCGCGCTGGCTGCTGGCTGATGACGGGCCGGGCGCTGCATGAGCGCCTGCAGTCGTTTTGCTTTGTCTTCCGATCTGTCGCCGGATGGCCGCGGGGGTGGGGTGAACGCCATTGCCCAATTTCGCCCAGGCTTCCTACAATGGTCCAGCAACCGTGAGAGGGCGCCATGGCACATGTCATCTGGGACCATAACCCGCCGACCACCTGGATAGCCAACGTGGACGGGCAAGCACTTTGCTCCATCAAGCGCAAAGACATTGGCGGGTGGACCGCCGCCTGGACAGACGACCGCCTGTGGCCGCCGCCCGCCCATCTGCCCAAGGCCATGCCGCAGCCCACCCAGTTTTTCAGCAGTCTGGAAGAAGCCAAGCAGGCGGTGGAAAGCGCTCTGGGCGCTTGAGGCGGCGCCCTGGAGCACGGCTGCAGTCTGAGTGACTGCGCTTGCATACACCGGCGGCGGCAGGCGCTGCGACTCCAATCAGTCTATGACTGGCGTGGGCCCCTACGCATGCGGCCAAGCTCAGCCCGCAGGGCGCTGGAAGAACGCATCCAGCACTGGCATCAATCCCGGAAACTCCTGGGAAAACCGTTCGCGGTTTACAAAGTACGCCTCGCAGGCCACGGCAAAGAATTCGGACTGCGAGGTGGCGCCGTACGCGTCCAGCCAGGGCCGTTCGGCGCCGAAGCGCTCGGCCATGATCACGCGCTCGCGAAACTGTTCGTAGGCGGGCTCCCAGGCTGCCCACCACGCTTCATACGCCGCACGGCCGGTGCGTGCGCCCATAAAGCCTGCGGGCAAGGGCGGGCAGCCGTTGGGTTGGCCGTTTTTCATGTCGAGCTTGTGCACGAACTCGTGCACCACCACGTTGTGTCCGCGCGCCGTGTTCTCGGTGGCGTTGCTCACATGCTGCCAGCTGAGCATGATGGGGCCGCGCTCCATGGCCTCGCCCAGCAGCACCTGGGTGTGCTCGTGCACCACGCCCGCTTCGTCCATCGTCTGGCGACGGGCCACGGCTTCGCCGGGGTGCAGCACGATGCCCACAAAATCGTCGTACCAGTCGAGTGCCTTTGCGGGGTCGCCCCAGTGCAGCAGGGGCAGGCAGGCCTGCGCGGCAATGTCGATGGCCATGGCGTCGGTCACCACGAGGCCATGGGCACCGTGGAATTCCTTGTGGTGCAAGAAGAGGGCGCTCAGCACGCGCAGCTTGGCCTGGTCGTGCAGCGACAGCGCGGCCAGAAACGGGTAGCGCTGCACGGTCTGCAGCCACAGCGTGGCCGAGATGTCCGGCACCGGAGCCACGGTGGCGCGCACGCGGCGCCAGAGGCGGTTGAGCAAGGGGGGCATGGCGATCGGGCTGCGGGAGGTGGGCCCGCTCAGTTCATGACCGCTGTTACTTGGGGGCCAGGGACAGCCGTTCCAAGCCCGCGCTGGACAAACGCAGTGTTTCCAGACGGGGGGGGAATGCCGCAGCATCCCAGTCGCTCAGCACCACGCGCTGCAGCCCCGGGGCCAGCACATGGTGGGCCGGCCGGTGGGTGTGGCCGTGGATGAGGGTGTGTGCGCCAGCGGCCTGCAGCCAGGCGACGGCGGCGGGGCCGTCCACATCGGCGTACGTGGCCCCAGACTGCTTGCGCGCCTCGCTCTCCTGGCGGATGCCGCGCGCCTGCACGCGGCGCGTGGCCAAGGGCTGGGTCAGAAACTGCTGCTGCCAGGCGGCGCTGCGCGCCTGCAGGCGAAAGCGCTGGTAGTCCACATCGTCCAGGCACAGCAGGTCGCCGTGGCTCAGGACATACCGCTGGCCGCCAAAGGCCAGGACTGTGGGGTCTGCCAGCCCGGTGATGCCGCACCCAGCCAAGAAAGCAGGGCCCGCCAGAAAGTCGCGGTTGCCATGCATGAAGTACACCGGCAGGCGCTGTGCGGCGGCCCGAAGGAGGGCGCAGCCCCGGGCTTCGAAGCTGCCGGGCTCGCTCATGGCATCGTCGCCCACCCACACTTCGAACAGGTCGCCCAGAATAAAGAGGGCGTCTGCCGTCGTGCCTTCGAGATACTGCTGGAATGCGGCCACCGTGGCGGGCTCGCTGGCCTGCAGGTGCAGGTCTGAAATGAAATCGACCGTGCGCCAGTGCGGTGGAGCGGCAAGCTCCTCGAACAGGGGCACGGTCGTCAACGGGTCGGCAGTCAAGGCCCGGACCAGGCGGTGGATTTACAGAGCCACGGCCTTGTCGATCACGACGGCGTCAAAAGGCACGTCGTCATGGAAGCCCTTGCGGGTGGTGCGCACGGCCTTGATGGCGTCCACCACGTCCTGGCCCTTCACGACCTTGCCGAACACGGCGTAGCCCCAGCCTTGGGCGGTGGGCGAGCTGTGGTTCAGGAAGGCGTTGTCCACCGTGTTGATGAAGAACTGCGCAGTGGCGCTGTGGGGGTCGCCAGTGCGGGCCATGGCGACGGTGTACTTGTCGTTCTTCAGGCCGTTCTTAGCTTCGTTCTCGATGGGGGCCTGGGTTTCCTTTTGCTTCATGTCGGCCGTCATGCCGCCGCCCTGGATCATGAAGTTCTTGATCACGCGGTGGAACACGGTGCCGTTGTAGAAACCGCTGTTCACATAGCTCAGGAAGTTGGCGGTGGACTTGGGGGCTTTCTCGGCGTCCAGTTCCAGGGTGATCACGCCCTGGGTGGCGGTCTCGGCCACGTTGATGGTCACGTGGAGTTCAACTTGTGGATTGCTCATTGCAGTGCTTTCTTCAAAAAATTACTTCACCACGGTGGCGGAGTTGATGGTCATAGGGGTGTTGGGCACGTTCTGGTGCGGGCCCTTGTTGCCGGTGGCCACAGCCTTGATCTTGTCCACCACGGCGGTGCCTTCGACCACCTTGCCGAACACGGCATAGCCGTGGCCGTCGGGGCTGGGGGCATTGAGCATGGCGTTGTCCTTCACATTGATGAAGAACTGCGAAGTGGCCGAGTTGGGATCACCGGTGCGCGCCATGGCGATGGTGTAGGTGTCGTTCTTGAGGCCGTTCTTGGCTTCGAGCGGAATGGGTGCCTTGGTGGGCTTTTGCTGCATGTCGGGGGTGAAGCCGCCGCCCTGGATCATGAAGCCGTCGATCACTCGGTGGAAGATCGTGCCGTCGTAGTGCTTGCTGTTCACATAGGCCAGGAAGTTCTCGACCGTCTTGGGAGCCTTGGCCGCATCGAGCTGCACCACGATGTCACCCATCGACGTGGCCAGCTTGACCTTGGGAGCGTCTTGCGCCTGGGCGGGTGCTACTGTAAACATAGCAGCCAGGGCAATACTTGCCAGCGCTACCGTCGAATTTCTTCTGGAAATCATCCAATCACTCCTTCGAAAAAGATCTGCCATTGTTGGCCGCGGCGCGTCCAGTACTGGCGCTTGACCGGCCCCGTGCGTGCGCCTTCAGCGACTTCGCCGAACGTTACCACCATGGTGTCGGCCGAGTCTGTCCACCGCAGGTAAGACTTGTCCTTGAGCTGGAGTTCCCGTCCCTTGAGGGCGCGGGCCTCGGCCTGCAGCACCTGGGTCCATTCTTCCAGCGGCTTCTTGCGGTAGCTCTGGAAGTCGGGCGCATAAAAGCCCAGCAGGCGCTTCATGTCCCCTTCCGTCTTGGCGGTGCGCCAGGCATTGAGCACCGCGTCGAACGATTTGCGGTCGGCGGCCACGCTGTGGGGTTGTACCCATTGCAGCTGCCGCGCAATGACCACGGGGGTGGAGCGGGGCTCCACCGTGCGCAGGATGCGTTCGAGGTCGGGGTTGGCCAGCACCAGGCAGCCGTCGGTGGCCAAGGGCGCGCGCGAGAACTGGTCGGGCGGCGTGCCATGCAGCCAGATGCCGCTGCCGGTCTTGCCCCGGCTCTGGTCCAGGGGGTTGGGGTAGTTGATGGGCAGGGCGCCCGCGCCGTAAAAGTCCTTGAGCTTGGCCGGGTCCAGGCGGCTGGTGATGAAGTACACCCCCAGCGGCGTGCGCTGGTCGCCCTCCACCTCTTTTTCGATACCGAGCTTGCCCACCGAGGCGTAATAGTCGGCCACCAGCCGCAGGCCCTGCGCGGTGTTTTCAAAGAGGTACAGCCGCGAGCGCGAGGTGTCCACCGCAATGGCGTGGCGCGAGCGGGGCGACAGCTCCAGGAACTGCGCGGGGATGGCGTTGGCGGGGGGGCGGCTGCGTTGCGCATCCACACGCTGGCGCGATTCGGTGCGCAGTTCGGCCAGTGCCGCAGCGGCCTGGATGCTGCGGGCCGAGTCCGGCTCGGGGGCCACATCGCCCAGGTGCCGCAGCGGCCGCGTGCGCGACATGAGCAGGTCGCCGACCGCCAGTTGGGCCAGCTGGAAGTTGGGGTAGTCGCGCGCCAGGCTTTCTGCCTGTGCCAGGGCTTCCCGCCCGCGCCCTTCGGCTACCAGCTTGTAGACCGCCATGAGGCGGGCCTCCGCCTGGCCGTCACGCAACTCTGCCGGCGCGGGGGCGACAGGGGGCGTGGTGGATGCTGCGTGCGCAGCGGCCGCACGCCGTGCCTTGGCGCCCTGCGGCAGGGCGGGCGTGACCAGCGAGGTGCCCAGCAGCAGCAGCATTGCCGATGCGGCCTGGCGGCCCGGGGAGGTCAAGGGCACGAACATGCGAAACATCAATCAGCTTTGCGCTGGGGCAAAAAAAAAGCCCGCGCGGAAGGCGCAGGCGCCGCCTCGGGGAGCATGGTCAACCGCCCGTGGATTCGCGGACGATGGTCCAGCGACCGTTGTTGTGGACCAGGTCCAGGGTCTTGCGGCTGCTGACGTTGAGCGAATCAGCGCTGTAGGCCTGGCGGAAACGGGCGGTGGCCTTGTCGCCTTGCACCGACACGTTGATGTCGGACAGCTTCACGCTGATCTTGGACTTGCCGACGATGCGCGCCTCGCGCTCCTTCTCCCAGGCAGCACGGCCCTGGCGGCCTGGCGGGTCGAACGACTTGTCGTAGGCGCCCAGATAAGCCTTCATGTCCTTGGCGGCCCAGGCTGCTGCCCAAGCCTGAACGGCGGCGGTCACCGCCTGGGTGGACGCGTCAGCCGCCGCTGCTGCGGCAGGGGCCGGCGCGGGCGCCGCTGCAGTGCTGGCCGCTGGTGCCGGGGCGGCCGCAGGCGCTGGAGTCGGGGCAGGTGCCGGAGCCGGGGTGGCCGGCGCTGGTGCAGCCGCTACAGGGGCGGGGGCTGGCGTGGGCGCAGGAGCGGCTGCGGGACGCTGGGTCACCACCACGGCGGGGGCTGGTGCGGCGGCGGCAGGGCGACCGGCCTTGCTACCGGGCTCGTTGGAGAACAGCTCGCGGATCAGCGCCAGCTTGGGTTTGACGGAGTTGGCGTTGTTGGCATCCAGCTGCAGCGCCTTGTTGTAGGCCTGGCTGGCCAGCTTGGCGTAAATGTCGCCCAGGTTTTCCTGCGCGGTGGCGTAGCTGGGGTTGGTGCGGATCGCCATTTCCAGCGCTGTGCGGGCCTTGTCCAGCTGATTCTGGTTGGCATACAGCACGGCCAGGTTGTTGTAGGGCTCGGGCAGCTCAGGGTACTCTTCGGTGAGCTTGGTGAAGGTGGCGATGGCGTCGGCCTGCTTGCCCGAGTCCGTCTGGGCCACGCCGCGCAAGAAGCGCAGTTGGGGGTCACGCGGGTTGGCAGCCAGGCGCTGGTCGGCCTTGGCCAGCGCCTCGGACGCCTTGCCCGCCTTGAGCAGCTGGGTGATGTCGGCATAGTCGTCCGCGTGGACCACACCCGTGCCCATCAGGGCGGTCAGTGCCAGAAGGCGCAGGAGGCGTGGGAGTGTGCGTCGGACTTGCTTCATGGGGGTACAAAGGAGTTGGGCGGCAGCCAGCCCGGGCGGGGGCTTATACTGCGGCGGATTGTAGCTGAGGGGGTTGTCATGACGGTACGCTGTTGCCGCTGGTGATTTTGCTGGACGCCCCTTGCCGGGCCACCCCCTTCCCAGGGCTGAGTTCCGCTGCTGCCGGGTGAGTCTCAGGCGCTCACCCACCCCCATCAAGTCTCCCGTTACTGAAATCCCATGAGTTTGCGCATCTACAACACGCTGTCGCGTGCATTGGAGGACTTTTCCCCGCTCGAACCTGGCCATGTGCGCATGTATGTGTGCGGCATGACCATTTACGACCTGTGCCACATCGGCCACGCCCGCATGATGATGGCGTTTGACGTGGTGCAGCGCTGGCTCAAGGCCAGCGGCCTGCGCGTGACCTATGTGCGCAACATCACCGACATCGACGACAAGATCATCAAGCGCGCGCTGGAGCGGGGCATCACCATCCGCCAGCTCACCGACGAGATGATTGCAGCGATGCACCAGGACATCGGCCTCTTGGGCATCGAGCCGCCGTCGGTCGAGCCCCGTGCTACCGAATATGTGCCCCAGATGCTCTCGCTCATCGGCCAGCTGGAAGGCAAGGGCCTTGCCTACCGGGCGAGCAACGGGGACGTGAACTACTCGGTGCGCAAGTTCGAGGGCTACGGCAAGCTCTCGGGCAAGTCGCTGGACGAGCTGCGCGCCGGCGAGCGGGTGGCCGTGCTGGACGGCAAGGAAGACCCGCTCGACTTTGTGCTGTGGAAGTCCGCCAAGCCCGAGGAGCCGCCCGAGGCCAAGTGGGACAGCGCTTTTGGTGCGGGCCGGCCCGGCTGGCACATCGAATGCTCGGCCATGAGCTGCGCCACGCTGGGCGAAACCTTCGACATCCACGGTGGCGGCGCGGATCTGCAATTCCCCCACCACGAGAACGAAATCGCCCAGAGCGAAGGCGCCACGGGCAAGCCGCTGGCCAAATTCTGGGTGCACAACGGCTTTGTGCGGGTGGACAACGAGAAGATGTCCAAGAGCCTGGGCAACTTCTTCACCATCCGCGACGTGCTCAAGACGTACGATGCCGAGACGGTGCGCTTTTTTATCGTGCGGGCCCATTACCGCAGCGCGCTGAACTACAGCGATGCCCACCTCGACGACGCACGCCAGGCGCTCAAGCGTCTCTACACGGCCCTCAGCCTGGTGACCCCGGCGCAGGTGGCGTCCATCGACTGGACCAGCCCCTACGCAGCCCGCTTCAAGGCCGCGATGGACGAGGACTTTGGCACGCCCGAGGCGGTGGCCGTGCTGTTCGACCTGGCGAGCGAGGTCAACAAGACCCGCTCAGCCGAACTGGCCGGGCTGCTGAAGGCGCTGGGTGGTTGCCTGGGCATCTTGCAGGGCGACCCGCAAGCGTTTCTTCAGTCGGGTGCGGCGGGGGTGGATGAGGCCGAGATTCAGGCGCAGATTGCCGCCCGGGCCGCAGCCAAGGCGGCCAAGAACTTTGCCGAGGCCGACCGCATTCGCAACCACTTGCTGGCCCAGGGCATCGTGCTCAAGGACTCTGCCGCCGGCACCACATGGGAAGCTGCCCAATGAGCATGGTTTTGAAGCCAAATATGCCAGTAGTGCAGGTGGAATAAGCGGTGGCAGCTTCTAAAAAGATAGCGGGTGACGCTGTGGCGCCGTCGCTGGTGCTGGCCACGCCCGACTACTGGGCCGAGGCGTGCAAGCACCTGGTGAAAAAAGACCGGGTGATGAAGCGCCTGATCCCGCAGTTTGGCGACGCTGCGCTGCAGACCAAGGGCGACCCCTTCATCACCCTAGCGCGTTCCATCGTGGGCCAGCAAGTGTCCGTGGCTTCAGCGCAGGCCGTGTGGGAGCGTTTTGTGGCGCTGCTGCCGCGCGGCATGAAACCCGCCAGCGTGCTCAAGCTCAAGATCGATGACATGCGGGCCGCAGGCCTGTCGGCCCGCAAGGTGGACTACCTGGTGGACCTGGCCATGCACTTTGAGGGCGGCAAGCTGCACGTCAAGGACTGGGCCGCCATGGACGACGAGGCCATCATTGCCGAGCTGGTGGCCATCCGGGGCATTGGCCGCTGGACGGCCGAGATGTTTTTGATCTTCTATTTGATGCGGCCCAATGTTTTGCCCCTGGACGACCCGGGGTTGATCAGCGGGATCAGCCAGAATTACTTCTCTGGCGACCCGGTGAGCCGCAGCGACGCGCGCGAGGTGGCCGAGGCCTGGAAGCCCTGGTGCAGCGTCGCGACTTGGTATATTTGGCGGTCTCTGGACCCCCTGCCTGTAACCTATTGACACCACTGCAGGCACGCCGGTTACAGTGCGTGCCATTCGTGGCAACCCCGCCGGGTGCGATCCCCAAGGAGAAAAACGTTGGCGAAAAAGACCTTTCTGGATTTCGAGCAGCCCATCGCCGAGCTGGAGTCCAAAATTGAAGAACTGCGCTACGTGCAGACCGAGAGTGCCGTCGATATCTCGGAAGAGATCGACCAGCTGAGCAAAAAGAGCCAGCAGCTCACCAAAGACATCTACAGCGAACTGTCGCCCTGGCAGATCACCAAGATCGCCCGCCACCCCGAGCGCCCCTACACGCTCGACTACGTGCGCGACATCTTCACCGACTTCGTCGAGCTGCACGGCGACCGCCACTATGCGGATGACCTGTCCATCGTGGGTGGCCTGGCCCGCTTCAACGGGCACGCCTGCATGGTCATTGGCCACCAGAAGGGCCGTGACACGAAGGAGCGCGCTATGCGCAACTTCGGCATGAGCAAGCCCGAGGGCTATCGCAAGGCCCTGCGCCTGATGAAGACGGCCGAGAAGTTCAAGCTGCCCGTGTTCACCTTTGTGGACACGCCCGGCGCCTACCCCGGCATCGATGCCGAGGAACGCGGCCAGTCCGAAGCCATTGGCCGCAACATCTTCGAGATGGCGCAGCTCGAAGTGCCCATCATCACCACCATCATCGGCGAAGGTGGCTCCGGCGGCGCCCTGGCCATCAGCGTGGCCGACCAGGTTGTGATGCTGCAGTACGCCATCTACTCGGTCATCAGCCCCGAAGGTTGCGCGTCCATCCTCTGGAAGACCAGTGAGAAGGCGCAAGAGGCTGCCGACGCCCTGGGCATCACCGCCCACCGTCTCAAGGCCCTGGGCCTGGTGGACAAGATCGTGAGCGAGCCTGTGGGCGGCGCCCACCGTGACCACAAGCAGATGGCGGCCTTTCTCAAGCGCGCGCTGGGCGATGCCTTCCGCCAGGTGGCCGACCTCAAGACCAAGGACCTGCTGGACCGCCGCTACGAGCGCCTGCAGAGCTACGGCCGGTTCAGCGACACCAAGGCAGACGCCCGCTGAGCAGCCTTGAGCCCGGCGCTGGCCGGGGCTTTTGCACCAGTCCGGTGCGCTTTCAACGACCCTTCGGGGTCGTTGTTTTTTTTGGCGCTGAATCGTTCAGGCGGCGCCTATCTCCCCTCTGGCGCGCAGAATGCTACCGGATGTAACATCTTCGAACACCGCCTGCGCGGGCGGTTGAAGGGGTGCTCCATGTCGCTTCTGAAGACGCTCAAGGGCCAGATCCTGGTGGTGTCTGCCGCCTGTATGGTGGCAGCCCTGTTGGTGCTTACGCTGGTCAACTATTTCTCCGCCCGCGCACAAGCGCGGGTGGCGTTGGCAGAGGAGGGGCAGGCCACCGCCAAGAGCCATGCGGAGGCCATCGAAGAGTGGACCCGCGCGAAGGCTGGCATCATCGCGGCCTCCATCGCCGCGTTTGAAGAGCCTGAGCCCGCCAAATCCCTGGCCATGCTGCGTGATGCGGGCAAGTTCAGCACGGCGTACTTTGGCTACGCAGACAAAAAGTACGTTTTCTCCGAAGCCCGCAACCTCCCCGCCGACTACGACCCCACTGCGCGCCCCTGGTACAAGCAGGCTGCCCAGGCTGGCGCGTCCGTGGTCACGCCGCCCTACATCTCGGCCTCCGACCAGAAACTGGTGGTGACCTTTGCGACGCCGGTGGGTGCGGGCTCCGCACTCAAGGGGGTGGCTGCCGGGGACGTGTACATGGAATCGGTCGTGGCCAATGTCGCGTCCATCCAGCCCACGCCGCAAAGCTTTGCCTTTCTGGTGTCCGCGGACGGCAAAATCATCGCCCACAAAGACCAGGGGCTCACGCTCAAGCCCATCACCGAACTCTCCAAAGACCTCGCGATCGAGCCGCTGCTGGCTGCTGCCAAGAACAAAGGACTGCTGCCGACCGACATCGCCGGGCGCAGCCGCCTGCTGAGTGTGGTGCCGATCGCTGGCACGTCCTGGATGCTGGTCGTGGCCCTTGACGAGAGCGAAGCCATGGCGCCGATCCGCGCCATGTTGGCCACATCGCTGATCTCCAGTGTGCTGGTGCTGGTCGTGGCCGTGGCGCTGCTGGGGGTGGTGCTCACCCGGCGCCTGCGCCAGCTCACGCTGGTGCGCGATGCCATGCACGAAATCGGCGCGGGCGACGGCGACCTGTCACGCCGCATTGACGCGCACGGCGAGGATGAACTGGCCCAGATCGCCGGCAGCTTCAACAGTTTTGCGGGCAAGCTCTCTGGCGTGCTGGCGCAGATCCGGGACGCCAGCAGCTCGGTGCGTGTGGCCGCCGAAGAGATCGCCACCGGCAATCACGACCTGAGCGGGCGTACCGAACTCACGGCATCCAGCCTGCAGCAGACCTCGGCCTCCATGCAGCAGCTGACCGAAACGGTGCGGCACAACGCAGACTCTGCGCGGCAGGCCAACCAACTGGTTGCCCAGGCCTCCAGCGTTGCGCAGCACGGCGGTCAGGTGGTGGGCAATGTAGTGACCACCATGGACCAGATCAATGCGGCCTCGCGCAAGATCAACGACATCATCGGCGTCATTGACGGCATTGCGTTTCAGACCAACATCCTCGCGCTCAACGCAGCGGTGGAGGCCGCGCGCGCAGGCGAGCAGGGCCGGGGCTTTGCGGTGGTGGCGGGTGAGGTGCGCAGTCTGGCCCAGCGCAGTGCCGAAGCGGCCCGCGAGATCAAGACCTTGATCAATACGTCGGTCGAGCAGGTGGAAAACGGCTCGCGGCTGGTGCACGACGCGGGCACCACGATGACCGACATCGTGACCTCGGTGCAGCGCGTGACGGACATCATGGCCGAGATCACCGCGTCCACCAACGAGCAGAGCACCAGCATCAACGAGGTGGGGCAGGCCGTGGCCCAACTCGACCAGATGACCCAGCAGAACGCAGCGCTGGTGGAAGAGAGCGCTGCAGCGGCGCAGAGTCTGAAGGATCAGTCGGTGCGGCTGTCGGAGGTGGTGGCGACCTTTCGTCTGTCCACTACCGACTCCGCCCACGTTGCGCCACGGCTGTCCCCGCCGGGCGGTTGAGTTGCAAGGGGCGTCGCGGCGCCCCGAATGCACCTTGCTGCCGGAGTGAGGGGCTCCGCGATAATCGGCGCCCATGAACTGTTGCCCCTGTCCAGACTCTGTTAGCCCCAAGTCGTTTCCAGGGGCTGCCGGTCCGAGCGCTGGGCCTGCGGAGCCAGGAAGCCAGGCGCCATGACCCAATCCATGGATGTCGCCCTGCAAGCGTTCGCGCCCGCCTTACCTCTGGCGGTGGCGTTGAGCGGCGGAGCGGACTCGACTGCGTTGCTGCTGGCCTGTGCGCGCCGCTGGCCAGGGCAGGTGTTGGCCATCCACGTACACCATGGGCTGCAGGCGGCTGCCGACGGATTTGAGCAGCATTGCGTGGCCTTGTGCGGCCAGCTGGGTGTGCCTTTGCGCGTGCAGAGGCTGGATGCGCGCCCAGCGCCCGGTCAGAGCCCGGAGGATGCTGCCCGGCAAGCCAGATACCAGGCTTTGACGGCTGTAGCGCTAGAAGATCATGTCTTGGGTGCTATTCAATCCATAGCAATCGCACAGCACGCCGATGACCAGGTCGAAACCCTGTTGCTGGCCCTGTCGCGCGGAGCGGGCGTCGCGGGCCTTGCCGCCATGCCGGCCCAGTGGGAGCGGGGAGGGCTGGTCTGGCATCGTCCTTTGCTGCAGGTGGCCGCGTCGGATGTGCGCCAGTGGTTGAAGGCGCAGGGCCAAGCGTGGGTGGAAGACCCCACCAACCGCGACGAGCGCTACACCCGCAACCGCATCAGGGCGCAACTGCTCCCGATCCTCGAGTCTGCCTTCCCGTCCTTTCGGGAGACCTTTGCGCGGTCAGCGGCCAATGCCGCCCAGGCGGCAGAACTGCTGCAAGAGCTGGCCCAGCAAGACCTGTTGCAGGTAGGCCAGCCCCCGGAGATCAAGGCCCTGCAAATGCTCAGTCGCGCCCGCCAGGCCAACGTGCTGCGCCACTGGCTGCGCCACACCCACCTGACAACCCCGACGGCCGCACAGCTGAGCGAGCTGCAGAATCAAATCAGCGCCTGCTCCACGCGGGGCCACCAGATCCGTATCAAGGTAGGCAGCGGCTTTGTGGTGCGCTCGGGCGCCATGATCGATTGGCTCAAAGCCTAGGCGACGTCTGAGTTCGCCGGGTGGTCAGCGTGTTACGGGTATTCGTTCGCTTGAGGGGCGTGTCGCCCTGGGCTTTGGAGGCTGACCGCCTGATGGTTTGCACGAAGTCCACCTGGAGCCCGCCCATGGTTTTCGGGAGCATGGCATCGTTCGGCGAAGGCAGGCCTCGGCGGGACCCCGTCCAAAATGAGGCATAATAGCGGGATTGGAAACGTGACCGAGTGGCCGAAGGTGCTCCCCTGCTAAGGGAGTATGGGGTGTAGAGCCTCATCGAGGGTTCGAATCCCTCCGTTTCCGCCAAGATAAGCCCCAAGTGCCCGAGCGCTTGGGGCTTTTTCTTTGGTGTTTTCAGCCGCCTCGTTCTTTCAGGCATCGCCTTCGAACTGTCAGGCTCCTCGCACAGGTCACTCGTCGATGGATGCGCTCCATCGGCTGCCCCAATCGCTTCCTTTGTGGACCTTGTCGATCTCACGGCGGTCGCGTTTGGTGGGGCGGCCTTCTTGCAATGTGGCGGCGGGCTCGGGGGCCAGTCGGCGAATTTCCGCTGCCTTTTCGCGGGCGGCGATGCTGTCAGGGGTTTCCTCATACAGCTGTTGGGCCACAGGCGCAGGGCCACGGGCGCCGCTCAGGCCCCGCACGAGCACGGTGCGCGCCACGGGCCCTTGGCGCAGCGCCACGGTGTCGCCGCAACGCAGGTCGCGGGCAGGTTTGGCCAGTTGACCATTGACGGTGACCCGGCCTTTGCCGATTTCTTCCGTGGCGAGGCTGCGGGTTTTGTAAAAGCGGGCGCACCAGAGCCATTTGTCCAGCCGCATCGTCTCCATCGTGTTCATGGATGAGATTGTGCCGCCTGCATCGTCGGCGCGCTGTCAGTCAGTGGCGCAGGCAGTGGCAGGCGGACAATCGCATCCAGCCCGGTCACCTTGTGGCCCTGGACCCGGTTGGTCAGCGCGATGCTGCCTTCCAGCGCCTGCACGATCTCATGGCAGATGGCCAGACCCAGGCCACTGCCGGTGCGTACATCGCCCGCCGAGAAGGGCTGGAACAGGCGGGCCGCCAGTTCGTCATCAATGCCGGGGCCGTGGTCGCTGATCGTGAGCGCCACGTGCCGTCCGTCGCTGCGCAGGTCCACGGTCAGCTCGCTGCCAGGTGGTGCGTGCCGCACGGCGTTGTGCAGCAGGTTGCGGCTCAGCTCGCGCAGCATCCATTCGTGGGACTGCACCAGCGCGGGTTCGGTGTGGATGCCGAAGTCGAGGTCGCGCTGGGCAATGAGCGGCGAGATTTCCAGTGCCACTGCGCGCAGGACCTCGTCGAACCGGGTAGCGGGCGGCGCGCTTTGCTGGCGCAGTTGCTCCACCTTGGCGAGGGCCAGCATCTGGTTGGCCAGCAGCGTGGCGCGGTCCACGGTGTCGCTGATTTCGTGCAGGGCTTGCTGTGGCTCCACATCGCCGTGCAGGGCGGATTGCACCTGGGTCTTGAGCACGGCCAGCGGCGTGCGCAACTGGTGCGATGCGTCGCGCACAAAGCGCTTCTGGTGCCGCAACAGGTGGCGCAGGCGCTGCATGACCTCGTTGGTCGCGTCCACCAGCGGCTGTAGCTCACGCGGGGCCAGCGGGGCAGCGATGGGGCTCAGGTCGCCTTCGCGCCGGGCCTGCAGCTGCTGGCTGAGCTGGCGAACGGGCTGTGTAGCGCGCTGCACCACCAGCACCACGGTGAAGGCGATCACCGCGATCAGCAGTGCCTGGCGCAGCAGGGTGTTGCGCAGGATCTGAAGGGCCAGGGTTTCGCGCACTTCCAGCGTCTCGGCCACCTGGATCACCGCCATGGCCCGCCCCTGGGAGCTGGCCACCGGCTGCAGCAGCACGGCGACGCGCACATCGCGGTCGCGAAAGCGGTCGTCGTAAAAGTCCACCAGGGCCGCATAGGGCGGGCGTGCGGGGATGCTGCCGTGCCACATGGGCAGGTCTTCAAACCCCGACACCATATCACCCTTCAGGGTCGAGACGCGGTAGAACATCTGGCTCTGGTTGTCGGCTTCAAAGGCCTCCAGCGCGGAATAGGGCACGATGGCGCGCAGCTGCGCCTCCTCGTCAAAACCCTTCACATCCAGCTGTTCGCTGATGCTCTTGGCGGATGCCAGCAGGGTACGGTCGTAGGCCGTGTTGAGGGATGCCAGGGTCTGGTGGTACAGGCTCCAGGTGTTGAAGCCGATGAACAGCACCACCGGCAGCAAGATGCCCAGCAGCAGGCGCCGCCTTAGCGAGTGGTGGCGCACGCCTTTGGGGCTCATGTGTCGGCCCGCAGCAGGTAGCCCAGGCCGCGCAGCGTCATCAACGTCAGGCCCGTGCCTGCCAGCTTTTTGCGCAGCCGGTACACCACGACCTCGATGGCTTCGTATTGCACGTCCAGCTGGCCCGGAAACACCAGCTCATACAGCCTTTCCTTGGTCACCGCATGGCCGGGCTGGGCCAGCAGGGCGTGCATCAAAGCGAGTTCGCGCGGTGTGAGCTCCATCACCTCGCCGTGGAGGTACAGGGCGCCACTGTCCTTGTCGTAGCGGATGGCGCCGATCTGCACGGTGCTGGGGGCGAGGGGCGCCACTGTGGGGTCTGCGCTGCGGCGCACCAGGGCGCGCAGACGGGCCTCCAGTTCGTCCAGGTCAAAAGGTTTAGGCAGGTAGTCGTCGGCTCCGGCGTTCAGGCCCATCACCCGGTCGCCGACGGTGCCGCGCGCTGTCAGGATGAGCACAGGGGTGCGCAGGCCGCGCGACCGGGCCTGCTGCAGCACTTGCAGGCCGTCCAGGCCGGGCAGGGTCAGGTCCAGGATGACGGCATCGGGCTGCAGCGCGGTCCACTGGCTGAGCGCCGCGCGCCCGTCGCCCACGGCTGTGACCTCCATGCCGCGCCGGGTCAGCGCGCGGTGCAGCGTGGCCTGCATGGTGGGGTCGTCTTCTACAAGGAGCAATTGCATGCGCGGCACCATAGCACCGTCTCGTCGGGCCCCGCGCATGAGTGTTTTCCCTGAGTCTGAGGACAGCCGTTTGACAGGCAGCGCGCGCATCATCGGGCGGTTCGCAAACCTTATCAGGAGACAGACACCATGCGTCGCGATACTTTTCTGAAATCCCTGGCCGCCCTGGCCGCAGCGGGTGCGCTGCCCGTCTCGGCCCAGACGGCATCTGCCATCAAGATGATGATCCCTGCCAACCCGGGTGGAGGCTGGGACACCACCGGTCGCGCGTTGGGCAAGGCAATGCAGGACGCAGGGGTTGCCAGCTCGGTCACCTATGACAACAAGGGCGGTGCCGCCGGCGCGATCGGTCTGGCGCAGTTCGTCAACGGCAGCAAGGGCGACCCGAATGCCGTGATGGTGATGGGTGCGGTGATGCTGGGCGGCATCATCACGGGCAAGCCCCCGGTGGGCCTGGACAAGGTCACGCCGTTGGCGCGCCTGACCAGCGAATACAACGTGTTCGTGCTGCCTTCCAACTCGCCTTTCAAGTCGATGAAGGACGTGGTGGACCAGCTCAAGAAGGACCCTGGCAGCGTGAAATGGGGTGGCGGCTCGCGCGGCTCCACCGAGCACATCGCAGCCGCCATGATTGCCCGTGAAGTGGGTGTGGACCCGGCCAAGATCAACTACGTGGCGTTCCGTGGGGGCGGCGAGGCAACTGCCGCCATCCTGGGTGGCAACGTCACCATCGGCGGCAGCGGCTACAGCGAATTTGCCGAGTACATCGCTGCGGGCAAGATGCGGGCCATCGGGGTCACGTCCGGCAAGCGCCTCAAGGGCGTCGAGGTGCCCACGCTCAAGGAGCAGGGCATCAACGTCGAGATCGGCAACTGGCGTGGCGTGTACGGTGCTCCCGGTATCGACAAGGCCCAGCGTGACGCGCTGATCGCCTCCATCGAGAAGGCCACAAAGAGCAAGGCCTGGAGCGAGGCGCTGGCCAAGAATGACTGGACCCCCGCATGGATGGCTGGCGATGCGTTTGCCAGCTTCGTGGACCAGGAATTCGCCAGCCTGCGCGCCACCATGGTCAAGTCCGGGATGGTGTGATGACTGAAGGCAGCACCATTCCATCGCCGCGCGCGCAGACCATCGTCGGCGCCGGTGTGCTGCTGGTGGCCGCAGGCATGGCCTTCGGCGCCTTGCAGATTTCCGGCGAGGCCGGCTACGGCGGCGTCGGTCCCAACTTTCTGCCGTGGCTGTGTACCGTGGTGCTGGCCATTTGCGGCGCGTGGCTGGTGTGGGAGGCACGCACTGGCGGCTACCGCGAGATGTCCGAAGCCAGCGGGCACCCCAAGGCCGACATCGGCTCTTTCGTGTGGGTGTCTGCGGGCCTTCTGGTCAACGCCGCATTGATCGGCACCGTGGGCTTCATCGTGAGCTGCACGATCTGCTACGTGCTGGCCGTGCAAGGCCTTCGCCGCGCAGCCCGGCAACCCCAAGCCGGCTCCGTCGGTACGTGGGTGAAGGATGTGCTGACCGGGCTGGCGATCTCGGCGCCCGTGTTCTGGGCCTTCACGCAGTTTCTCGCCATCAACCTGCCGGGCCTGACGGGAACGGGCTGGCTGTAAGGCCACCGGCATCCTCTGCCGCAGCCCGGCAAGACCCCTGACAACAACATCAAGAAGAGGTTCTGATGGAAATCTTTGATGCGCTTCTGGCGGGCTTTGCCACCGCCATCACGCCAGCCAACCTGCTGTGGGCGCTGGTGGGCTGTGCCCTCGGGACGGCCGTGGGCGTGCTGCCTGGCATCGGGCCCGCCGTGGCTGTGGCCATGTTGCTGCCCATCACCGCCAAGGTCGAGGTCACAGCCTCGATGATCTTTTTTGCCGGTATCTACTACGGCGCCATGTATGGAGGGTCCACCACGTCGATCCTGCTGAACACGCCGGGGGAGACGGCGAGTATGGTGACCGCGATGGAGGGCAACAAGATGGCCAAGAGTGGCCGCGCCGGTGCGGCGCTGGCAACCTCGGCGATTGGCTCCTTCGTGGCGGGCACCATTGCAACAGTGGTCGTGACGCTGTTCGCTCCGGGCGTGGCGGAATTTGCCGTCAAGCTGGGGCCGCCGGAATACTTCATGCTGATGGTGCTGGCCTTCACGACCGTGAGCGCGGTGCTCGGCCAGAGCGCTTTGCGCGGCATGACGGCCCTCTTTGTGGGGCTGGCGCTGGGCTGCGTGGGCATGGACCAGATCTCTGGTGCCGCGCGCTACACCGCAGGCCAGATGGAGTTGCTGGACGGTATCGACATCGTGCTGGTGGCCGTGGGGCTGTTTGCCGTGGCGGAGGTGCTCTACGCTGCCATTTACGAAGGCAGCGTGAACGAGACGCAGAACAAGATGAGCCGTGTGCACATGACCGCACGGGACTGGAAACGGTCCTGGCCCGCCTGGCTGCGCGGTACCCTCATTGGCACACCGTTTGGCTGTATCCCTGCGGGCGGCACCGAGATCCCCACCTTCCTCAGCTACGCCACCGAGAAGAGGCTGGCCAAGGGCGAGGACAAGGCAGAGTTTGGGGGCAAGGGCGCCATTGAAGGCGTGGCCGGCCCCGAGGCGGCGAACAACGCCACCGTGACGGCTGCGCTGATCCCGCTGCTGACGCTGGGCATTCCCACCAGCAACACCACGGCCGTGCTGCTGGGCGCGTTCCAGAACTACGGCATCAACCCGGGCCCGCAGCTGTTCACCAGCTCGGCGGCGCTGGTGTGGGCGCTGATCGCCTCGCTGTACATCGGCAACATCATGCTGCTGGTGCTCAACCTGCCGATGGTGGGTCTGTGGGTCAAGCTGCTGAAGGTGCCACGCCCGCAGCTGTACGCAGGCATCCTGATCTTCGCCACGGTGGGCGCCTACGGCATGCGCCAGAGCGCGTTCGACCTGTTTCTGCTGTATGCCATCGGCATTCTGGGGGTGGTGATGCGCCGGTTCGACTTTCCGACCGCGCCGGTGGTGGTGGGCATGATCCTGGGCCCCTTGGCCGAGGCACAGATGCGCAACGCCGTGGCGCTGGGAGAGGGTAGCTGGTGGATCTTCCTGCAGCGCCCGATGTCGCTCACGCTGGTGGTGATCGTGGCGCTGGTGTTGATCGTTCCGCGCGTGATGCGCCGCATGGCGGCACGCAAGCTGGCGTCTTCATAGAGGCCCCTGCGTCTGCGCACTCGTGGCGCACGCTGCACGTAAAAAAACCGCGCTCCAGGGCGCGGTTTTTTCGTTTTCAGCTTGGGTTGTTATGGCAAGCCTGGCACCGGGTTGTAGATCCCGAGCCTTCCCACCAGGAGACTTGCTCAACGGGGCTGGATGATAACATAAAATGCGAATAATTCTTATTTGCAAGGTGGTGCATGGATTCACTTCCCCAGGAATTTATGGCGTTGTGCAGGCAGTGGGGTGAGGCGCAGCAACGCTGCTGCAAGCTGGTGGCCGCTCAGGCCGCGCAACTGGAAGCGCTGTCGGCGGAGGTGTTGCGCTTGCGTGCTGCTGTGATCATTCGGGACACGCGCCTGGCGTGGGCGCAGGATGCCCTGGCACAGTGGCAGGCGGCTCAGCCGGGCCTGCCGCGGCGACAGTCCATGGCCCGCCATATCGGCGTGCTGGCGGAACGCATCACTGCCTTGTCGCGCGAGTGCCTGCGATGGAAGCTGGCTGCATCGGCGCCGGGTGCGTCGTCTCTAGCCACTGCAGCACCCCAGTGCGCGCACCCATGCAAAGAGGTGGCTGTCGAGGAGGACGCGCCAGCCATCAGCGAAGCAGCACTGCATACCAGCCTGGCGGCCGCAGACTGGGTGATTTGCCAGACCGGCTGCATCAGCCATGACCAGTACTGGCGGGTACAGGACCATTGCCGCCGCACCGGCAAGACCTGCATCCTGATGGACCAGCCTCTGGCTGCGCAGCCGGTGCAGCCGCCGTCCGTCGTGGTGCTGCACTGGGGGCATGCCGAAGAGCGTCAGGCGGCTGACAAGGTGCAGTAAATGCTCGATAGCGCAGACAAATAATGCCTTAATTGCTATAAACAATGTAGCAGATCGCTGAGGGCTACGCGCTGTGCTGCCGGCGACCGTGGCTGGGACACGGACCCGCATGCACCTCCGCGCTACCATCCGCCCATGCCCTTTCTCACCGATGACGCCCCCGCCTTGCCGCTGGATGCCCAGGGCATTCTGGAACTGGCGGCGCGCTCCATGTTCCAGCTGTTCTCCAGCGTCAGCCAGGGCATGTTCCTGGTGGACCGCAGCGGGCGCATCGTGTGGGTGAATGAAGGGTATCAACGCTTTCTGCCGGACCTGGGTTTTTCGTCGGTGGACCAGTTCGTCGGCCGCACGGTGGAAGAGGTCATCCCCAACACCCAGATGCGCCGCGTGCTGGAAACCGGCCAGCCCGTGCTGATCGATCTGCTCACCAACAAGGCGGGTACCTTTGTGGTCAGCCGTATCCCGCTGCGTGACGATGCCGACCGCGTGATCGGCGCCATCGGCATCGTGCTGTTCGACCACCCTGAGACCACACTGCAGCCGCTCATCAGCAAGTTTGCGCGGCTGCAGCGCGACCTGGACGACGCCCGGCGCGAGCTGGCCAGCCAGCGCCGCCGCAGCCTTGCCGTGGCGGGCGATGGAGAGCGGCGGTCCAAGTACACCTTTGCCAGTTTCATCGGCTCCAGCCCTGCGGCGGCCGAGGTTAAGCGCCAGGCGCGCCGTGCAGCGCAGTCCACCAGCCCCGTGCTGCTGCTGGGCGAAACCGGCACCGGCAAAGAGCTGCTCGCCCACGCCATTCACGCCGCATCGAGCCGCGCCAGCGGCCCGTTTGTGAGCGTGAACATCGCCGCCGTGCCCGACACGCTGCTCGAAGCGGAGTTCTTTGGCGTGGCGCCGGGCGCCTACACCGGCGCTGACCGCAAAGGCCGCGACGGCAAGTTCAAGCTGGCCGATGGCGGCACGCTGTTCCTCGACGAAATCGGCGACATGCCGCAGAGCCTGCAGGCCAAGCTGCTGCGCGCGCTGCAAGAGGGCGAGATCGAGCCGCTGGGCAGCAACAAGCTTGTGCCCTTCAACGTGCGCATCCTGGCCGCCACCTCGCGCGACCTGGCCGCGCTGGTGCGCGAGGGCAAGTTTCGCGAGGATTTGTTCTACCGCCTGCATGTGCTGCCCGTGCGCGTGCCGCCGCTGCGCGTGCGACGCAGCGACATTCCTGCGTTGGTCGAAGCCCTGGGTGAAGACCTGGCCCTGCGCAACGGCACCGCACCGCCCGAGTTGCTGCCCGACGCCATGGCCCTGCTGGCGGGCCAGCCCTGGCGCGGCAACATCCGCGAGCTGCGCAATGTGCTGGAGCAGGCGGTCATGCGCAGCGACTCGCAGTCCATCGACGCCGCGCAGCTGGAGCGCATCCTGCGCGAGGCCGGCGTGGAGCCCGCCGCCCCCGCCCCGGTGCAGGACCCTGGCCACGCCACCGATGCCGACGACGAAAGCCGCTACCTGCGCCCGCTGGCCGAGCAGGTGGCCGAGCTGGAGCGCAAGGCCATTGCCGCCACCCTCAAGGCCCATGGCGGCAACAAGCTGGCCACCGCGCGGCAGCTGGGCATCTCGCGCGCCACGCTCTATGGACGTCTGGAAAACCCTGAATAAAAATCAGACAAATGTCTGATTATTGGACATTTAATGTGTATTGAAATCAGTCAGTGTTGCCAGGGTGTCAGTAAAAGTAGCTTTGAAATCAAGCACTTGGATGCTGGCACAGACTGTGCAATAAAGAAGCATCACAACAGGAGACATCGCCATGCAACGTCGCACTCTGGTCGCCCTCGCTTCCGCAGCCGTTACCGCCGCCACACTTTCTGCCCCCGCGTTCGCGCAGACCGGTGAAATCCGCATCGCCCACGTGTACAGCAAGACGGGCCCACTGGAAGCCTACGGCAAGCAGACCCAGACCGGTCTGATGATGGGCCTGAACTACGCCACCGGCGGCAGCATGACCGTCAATGGCAAGAAGCTCGTCGTGATCGAGAAGGACGACCAGGGCAAGCCCGATCTGGGCAAGAGCCTGCTGGCCTCCGCCTACTCGGACGACAAGGCCGACATCGCCGTCGGCCCCACCTCCAGCGGCGTGGCCCTGGCCCTGCTGCCCGTGGCTGAGGAATACAAGAAGATCCTGCTGGTGGAGCCCGCCGTGGCCGACGCCATCACCGGCGACAAGTGGAACAAGTACATCTTCCGCACCGGCCGCAACAGCAGCCAGGACGCCATCTCCAACGCCGTGGCCATCGACAAGGCCGGCGTCACGGTAGCCACGCTGGCGCAGGACTACGCCTTTGGCCGTGACGGTGTGAAGGCCTTCAAGGACGCGCTGAAGAACGCGAAGCTGGTGCACGAGGAATACCTGCCCACCACCACCACCGACTTCACCGCCGGTGCCCAGCGCCTGATCGACAAGCTCAAGGACGTGCCCGGCCGCAAGGTCATCTTCATCATCTGGGCTGGTGCGGGCAACCCGTTCAAGATCGCTGACATGGACCTCAAGCGCTATGGCATCGAGATCGCCACCGGCGGCAACATCTTGCCCGCCATGGCTGCGTACAAGAACTTCCCCGGCATGGAAGGCGCTACGTACTACTACTTCGGCATCCCCAAGAACCCCGTGAACGAAGCCATGGTGGCCGCGCACTACAAGGAGTTCAAGACCCCGCCAGACTTCTTCACGGCCGGTGGCTTCAGCTCTGCCATGGCACTGGTCACGGCCCTCAAGGCCACGAACGGCGACACCAACACCAACAAGCTCATCAAGACCATGGAGGGCATGAGCTTTGAGACGCCCAAGGGCAAGATGACCTTCCGCAAGGAAGACCACCAGGCCATGCAGAGCATGTACCACTTCAAGATCAAGGTGGACCCGGCCTTTGCCTGGGGCGTGCCCGAGCTGGTGCGCGAGATCAAGCCTGAAGAGATGCAAGTTCCGATTCGCAACAAGCGATAAGGCTGCGCTGGGCAGGTCTGAGTGATGGCGAGCACCCTGGTTTGGGATGAGCTGCAAGGCGTAAACCGCAGCCATAGCCCGTGCTATGGCGAGGATTTGCAACGCGGCAGATCGCCCAAGGCAGGGATGCTCGACACGCGAGAGACCTGTTCAGCGGAGCCTTAGGGTTTGCGTGGCCCCGCTGGCTGACGATTGTTCAGCCCAGCGGGGATCCATCATCGCGGGGGGGCGGCCGCCCTTTTTTTCCAGTGAATTGATGCATGAACCCCCGGGTGTACACGGGGGCTGGGTCGGTTTTTCTCAAAAATTATTTGGAGACAAGACAACATGGCTTTCAATTTCATCCGGGCGGCTGCAGCAGGGGCTGCGATGGCACTTTGTGGTGCGGGCGGTGTTCACGCTGCCGTCAACCTGCCAGCACTCAAGATCGACAAGACACAGACCACGGTGTCGGGCTTGTCCTCGGGCGGCTTCATGGCGGTGCAACTGCACGTGGCGTACTCGGCCACGTTTGCCAAGGGGGCGGGTGTGGTGGCGGGCGGCCCGTTCTACTGCGCCGAAGGGTCCATCGTCAACGCCACCGGGCGCTGCATGGCCAGTCCTGCGGGCATTCCCACCAGCACGCTGGTCAGCACCACCAACACCTGGGCCAGTCAGGGAGTCATCGACCCCGTGGCCAATCTGCAGAACTCCAAGGTCTACCTGTTCTCGGGCACGCTCGACAGCGTGGTCAAAACCGGGGTCATGGACGCGCTGCGCACCTACTACAACAGCTTCGTTCCCGCCGCCAACGTGGTCTACAAGAAAGACATTGCGGCCGAACACGCGATGGTGACGGACGACTACGGAAACGCCTGCTCCACAAAGGGCGCGCCCTACATCAGCGACTGCAACTTCGACCTGGCCGGCGCCATGCTGCAGCACCTGTACGGCACGCTGAACGCCCGCAACAACGCCACCCTGCCCACCGGCAATTACATCGAGTTCAACCAGAGCGAATTCATCACCAACCATGGCATGGCCACCACCGGCTGGGCTTACGTGCCCCAGGCCTGCCAGGCGGGTGGCACGGCCACCTGCAAGCTGCACGTGGTGCTGCATGGCTGCAAGCAGAACATCAGCGATGTGCAGCAGCAGTACGTGCGCAACACTGGCTACAACCGCTGGGCCGACACTAACAACATCGTGATGCTGTACCCGCAGACCAGCACCGCAGCCACCAACAGCTGCTGGGACTGGTGGGGCTATGACAGCGCCAACTACTCCAAGAAGTCCGGCCCGCAAATGGCGGCCATCAAGGCCATGGTGGATCGCGTTTCCAGCGGCACGGGCGGTACCACGCCCCCCGACCCTGTGGCCCTGCCTGCCCCCACGGGCGTGAGCACTTCGGGCGCCACGGCCAACAGCATGGCCATCGGCTGGGCCGCCGTCACCGGTGCGGCCAGCTACAACGTGTACCGCAACGCCAATAAGGTCAACGCGCTGCCTGTCACCGCCACCAGTTACACCGACACCGGCCTGGCTGCCTCCACCACCTACAGCTGGACAGTGCGCGCTGCCGATGCCAACGGGGCCGAAGGCGCCACATCGGCCGCGGCTTCGGGCACCACGCTGGCCGCATCGGGCGGTGGCACGGCCACCTGCACCACGGCCAGCAACTATGCACACACCCTGGCCGGGCGCGCGTACGCCGCCGGGGGCTACACCTATGCGCTGGGCTCCAACCAAAACATGGGCCTGTGGAACGTGTTTGTGACCAACACCCTGAAGCAGACCAGCACCAACTACTACGTGATCGGCACTTGTCCTTAAAGTGCCGGGGCGCGCTGCCGCAGGGCAGGGCGCCCCACCCATTCCATCGATTGACTCAGACCGTGAAAGTGAACCCCCACCCATGAGCACCTTGGCCACCAAGGACTTGACCATCCGCTTCGGCGGCCATGTGGCGGTCAACGGCGTGACCTGCTCTTTCGAGCCTGGCACGCTGACCGCCATCGTGGGCCCCAACGGCGCGGGCAAGACCACCTACTTCAACCTGATTTCGGGGCAACTCAAGGCCACCAGCGGCAGCGTGATGCTGGGCGGGCAGGACCTCACGGGCCAGTCCGTCTCGGCACGCACGCACGCGGGTCTGGGCCGGGCGTTCCAGCTCACCAACCTGTTCCCCAACCTCAGCGTGCTGGAGAACGTGCGCCTGGCCGTGCAGGCCACGCAGGAGGGCAAGCACCGCCGGGGCATGAACCTGTGGAGTATCTGGAGCGACCACAACGCGCTGACCCAGCGCGCCCGCGTGATCCTGCAGGCCGTGGCCATGACCGACCGGGCAGATACCCCGGTTGCCAGCCTGCCGCACGGCGACCAGCGCAAGCTCGAAGTGGCGCTGCTCATGGCGCTGGAGCCGCAGGTCTACATGTTCGACGAGCCCACGGCCGGCATGAGCCACGACGAGGCGCCCGTGATCCTGAACCTGATCCGCGAGCTGAAGAAGGACAAGACCAAGATCATCCTGCTGGTGGAGCACAAGATGGACGTGGTGCGCGAACTGGCCGACCGCATCATCGTGCTGACCAACGGCACGCTGGTGGCCGATGGCCCGCCAGCCGAGGTGATCGCATCGCCCGTGGTGCAAGAGGCTTACCTGGGCGTCTCCAAGGACGCAGAGAAGGAGGCCGCATGAGCACGACACCAATGACCAACCTGCTCGAACTCAAGGGTGTGCACACGCACATCGGGGCGTACCACATCCTGCACGGCGTTGACCTGGCTGTGCCCAAAGGGCAGCTCACCATGCTGCTGGGCCGCAACGGCGCAGGCAAGACGACCACGCTGCGCACCATCATGGGCCTGTGGCATGCGTCGCAGGGCTCCATCCACTTTGGTGGCAAAGACATCACCGCGATGAATACGCCTGCCATCGCGGGCCTGAACATCGCCTATGTGCCCGAGAACATGGGCATCTTTGCCGACCTCACGGTGAAGGAAAACATGCTGCTGGCCGCACGCAGTGCCCGCAACGCCGCGCAGATGGACGAGGCGCGCTTGCAGTGGATCTTCAAGCTCTTCCCCGCGGTGGAGAAGTTCTGGAACCACCCCGCTGGAAAGCTCAGCGGCGGCCAAAAGCAGATGGTGGCCGTGAGCCGCGCCATCGTCGAGCCGCGCGATCTGCTCATCGTGGATGAGCCCAGCAAGGGCCTCGCGCCCGCCATCATCAACAACATGATCGATGCGTTCGACCAGCTCAAGAAGAGCGGCGTGACCATCCTGCTCGTCGAGCAGAACATCAACTTTGCCAAGCGGCTGGGTGACACCGTGGCCGTGATGGACAACGGCCAGGTGGTGCATGCGGGCAGCATGGCCGCACTGGCGCAAGACGAAGAACTGCAGCGCTCGCTGCTGGGGTTGGCGCTATGAGTCGTATGAGCAATTTCAGGTGTTTTCGGGCGGTAGCGCAGGTATCTATTGCCGTGGCAGCTATCAAATATGTAGCTGATGTGCGTGGTGCGGCAGTGGCTGCTGGAGGTCGGGCATGAGCATCACCCGCGATTTCGACTGGAAGCCGCTGGCGCTGGTGCCGGCGCTGGCGCTGCTGGTGCTGCCCTTCATCGGCTCGCCCAGCACCTGGCTCACGCTCACGGTGGCGGGGCTGGCCATGGGCATGATCATCTTCATCATCGCCTCGGGCCTCACGCTGGTGTTTGGCCTCATGGACGTACTGAACTTCGGCCATGGCGTGTTCATTGCGCTGGGTGCGTTTGTGGCCACCAGCGTGCTGGGCGCCATGGGCGACTACACCCAGAGTGCCGAGCTGTGGCGCAACCTGATGGCCGTGCTGCCCGCCATGGTGGTGGCCATGGCGGTAGCGGGCGCTGTGGGCCTCGCGTTCGAGCGCTTCATCGTGCGGCCCGTGTACGGCCAGCACCTGAAGCAGATCCTCATCACCATGGGCGGCATGATCATTGGTGAAGAACTCATCAAGGTCATCTGGGGGCCTGCGCAGATCCCGCTGCCGCTGCCCCAGGGCATGCGTGGCTCGCTGCTGGTGGGCGATGCGGCCATCGAAAAGTACCGCCTGGTGGCGGTGGCCGTGGGCTTGCTGGTGTTTGGTGTGCTGGCCTGGACGCTGTCGCGTACCAAGGTCGGCCTGCTGATCCGCGCTGGCGTGCAGGACCGCGAGATGGTCGAAAGCCTGGGCTACCGCATCCGCCGCCTGTTTGTGGGCGTGTTCGTGGTGGGCTCGGCCTTGGCGGGCCTGGGCGGCGTGATGTGGGGTCTGTACCAGCAGAACGTGGTGCCCCAGATGGGCGCACAGGTCAACGTACTGATCTTCATCGTGATCATCATCGGCGGCCTGGGCAGCACGGGCGGCGCGCTCATCGGCGCGCTGCTGGTGGGGCTGATGGCCAACTACACCGGATTCCTGGTGCCCAAGGTGGCACTGTTCTCCAACATCGCGTTGATGGTGGCCATTCTCTTGTGGCGTCCGCAGGGCGTCTATCCCGTGGCCAACCGCTGATGAGGAGCCGACTGACATGCTGAACCGACTTCTCTCCGGCGACTATCCGCGCAGCAAGGTGCTGGCGGTGATTCTGGTGGCCATCTTTGTGGGCCTGGCGTTCGCGCCGTTCCTCTTCCCGGGTGTCAAGGCGCTGTCCGTGGCGGCCAAGGTGCTGATCTTTGTGGTGCTGGTCGCCAGCTTCGATCTGCTCTTGGGCTACACCGGCATCGTGAGCTTTGCGCACACCATGTTCTTTGGCATTGGAGCCTACGGCATTGCCGTGGCCACTACCCGCATGGGGCCCACGTGGTCGGCGCTGCTGGTGGGGCTGGCAGGCGCGCTCGTGCTCTCGCTGCTGCTGTCGCTGGCGGTGGGGCTGTTCTCGCTGCGCGTGCGGGCCATCTTCTTCGCCATGATTACGCTGGCCGTGGCGGCTGCATTCCAGACGCTGGCCTCGCAACTGTCGGACATCACCGGCGGCGAAGACGGCCTGACCTTCAAGGTGCCCGAGTTCCTGTCGCCCAGCTTCGAGCCGTTTGACGACCCCTTCCTGGGCGTGAGCATTGATGGGCGGCTGATCTGCTATTACCTGCTCTTCGTCACGGCCGTGGCGCTGGTGCTGGCGCTGCTGCGCATCGTCAACTCGCCCTTCGGCCGCGTGCTGCAGGCCATCCGCGAGAACGAGTTCCGCGCCGAGGCCATTGGCTACCGCGTGGTGGTGTACCGCACCACGTCCAGCGTGCTGTCGGCACTGTTTGCCACCATGGCGGGTGCCATGCTGGCGCTCTGGCTGCGCTACAACGGGCCGGATACGTCCCTGAGCTTCGAAATCATGATGGACTGCCTGCTGATCGTGGTGATCGGCGGCATGGGCACGATCTACGGCTCGGCCATTGGCGCCGTTCTCTTCCTGGTGGCGCAAAGCTACCTGCAGGATCTGCTGCGCCTGGGCAGCGAGGCCGCCTCAGGCCTGCCCTGGCTGTCTGCGCTGCTGTCGCCCGACCGCTGGCTGCTGTGGCTGGGCGTGCTGTTTGTTCTGTCCGTTTACTACTTCCCCACCGGTGTGGTGGGGCGCCTGCGCGCGGCAGCTGCGCGCAAGGTGGGGTGACTGGCCCGGCCGCGCCGGGTGACTGGCGTGGCCTGGGTGTGTGGGTGAGCTGTGCAACAAAGACGCAAAGAAAAAACTCCAGGAGACAAGCACATGAAGATGAGCATGAAGAACCCGCGTTTTCGTCCCTTTTCTCGTCCGTTCGTTCCCGCAGTGCTCGCCGCTGCGGTGTTGGCTGCCTGCGGCGGCAGTGACGGCGACAGCGCCGCACTCAACACCAAGCCCGCCTACCTGGGCGCCATCAGCGAGGCCACGTACGACGGCACCAGCAACGATCTGCTGACGGCTGGCCTGGGCGCCACGGGGCTGGCGGCTGCCGTACCACCGGCCTATGCCGACCCGCTCAAGCCCACCGCAGCCGAGCTGCGCCGCACGGCCATCCACACCAACTACCGCGCCATGCTCGACATGACGGCGGCTGGCGGCTACGGCACGCTCTATGGCCCCAATGTGGACGCGCAGGGCAAGGTCACCACCGGCGAAGGCAAGGTGGCGGGCACCGAATACATTGCATTTGCCGACGACGGCACGGGCCGCAAGAACGTCACCCTCATGGTGCAGGTGCCTGCCAGCTTCGACCCCAAGAAGCCCTGCATGATCACCGCGACGGCATCGGGCTCGCGCGGTGTGTACGGCGGCATCTCCACCGGCGAGTGGGGCCTGAAGAAGGGCTGCGCTGTGGCGTACTCTGACAAGGGCACGGGTGGTGCACCGCACGACCTGCAAAACGACACCGTACCGCTGATGGACGGCACGCGCACCACGGCCACGGCAGCGGGCAAGGCGGCAGCCTTCAACGCGGGCCTCACGGCTACCGAGCTGGCCGCCTTCAACACCGCCACGCCCAATCGCTTTGCCTTCAAGCACGCGCACTCGGGCCAGAACTCTGAAAAGGATTGGGGCACCACCACCCTACAGGCGGTGGAGTTTGGCTACTACGTGCTCAACCAACGTTATGGCGCCACCGATGCAGCGGGCCAGCGCCTCAAGACGCTGACCCCGGCCAACACCATCGTGATTGCATCCAGCATCTCCAACGGTGGCGGTTCAGCGATTGCTGCGGCCGAGCTGGACACGCAGGGCCTGATCAGCGGCGTGGCCGTGTCCGAGCCCGCCATCGAGATGCCTGCCAACCCCGGTGTCACCGTGCGCCGTGGCAGTGCTGAGGTGGCCGTCACCGGCAAGACGCTGGTGGACTTCACGACCTACGCCAACCTGTACCAGGCCTGCGCATCGCTGGCGCCATCGGTCAGCACCAGCCCTTACGCCGCCGCTTTTGCCGCCGGCTTTGGCAGTGCGGCCCTGCCGATTGCGCCCAATCGCTGTGCCTCGCTCAAGGCGGCAGGCCTGCTCACGGCCTCCACCACGGCCACGCAGGCCGAGGAGGCTTTGCAAAAGCTGCGCGCCTACGGCTGGGAGCCGGAGTCCAACGACTTGCATGCGTCGCTGGCTGCGTTTGAAGTCGCTCCGGCGGTCGCCGTCACCTTCGCCAACAGCCTGTCGCGCGCCAGCGTCAAGGACCACCTGTGCGGCTTCAGCTACGCGGCCACGGCGGCTACAGGCGCGGTGACAACATTGGCACCCGCAGCGCTCGCTGGCATGTTTGCCACGGGTAATGGCGTGCCCCCATCGGGCGGTATCAACCTGGTCAACAACCTGGGCAAGCTGGGCCCGGCACGCGACTTCCTGTCGGTGTCGGACGCGGGCGTGGCCGACTGGAACCTGAGCGGCGCGCTGTGCCTGCGCAACCTCGTCACCGGCAACGATGCCGCCGCCAAGAAGCTGCAGGCCGGTGTTCAGGAAACCCGCCGCAGCGGCAACCTGCGTGGCAAGCCTGCCGTCATCGTGCATGGCCGTGCGGATGCGTTGCTGCCCGTCAGCCACACCTCGCGCCCCTACGCGGCACTGAACAAGAAGGTCGAAGGCGCTGCCAGCAAGCTCAGCTATGTAGAGGTGGCCAATGCCCAGCACTTCGACAGCTTCATCGGCCTGCCCACCGTGCTGCCGGGTTATGACAGCCGCTATGTGCCCCTGCACGTGTATCTGAACCACGCACTCGACGCCGTGTACGACCACCTTGCCAGCGGCAAGGCATTGCCCGCCAGCCAGGTGGTGCGTACGGTGCCACGTGGCGGCACACCGGGCAGCGCACCAGCCATCACCGCAGCCAACGTGCCGCCGCTGGCCACCACACCCGCTGCCGCCAACGCCATTGCCATCACGGCGGGCGCCATCTCCATCCCTGACTGACCAGGACGCTGAACGACCTCCGTGGAAGCCCGGGACCCGTGCACTGCAGGTGCATGCCCCGGGCCATTCCAGGCGCAGTCATCACAAGGACGGAAGCAATGAACACTGTGAATAGTTGGGTACGCCGCATGTCGGCCACCCTGCGGTGGGGTGGACCGATGGCGTTGGCACTGGCCGTGGGGGCGTTGGCCCCCGCGCAGGCCGCCGAGGTGGTGGTGGGGCAGGTGGCCCCGCTGTCGGGCGTCCTGGCCAGCACCGGCGCGCAGATGGTGCTGGGCGGCAAGATTTACTTTGACTGGGTCAATGCACAAGGCGGCGTGCACGGCGCCAGCATTCGGCAGGCGGTGGCCGACGATGGCTACAAGGTCGCAGACACGGTGACCCGCACCCGCGAGCTGCTGGCCAAGCCCGAAGTGGTGGCCCTGTACGGCTTTGCGGGCACGGCCAACATCACCCAGCTGCTGGCCGATGGCGTGCTGGAGCAGGGCGGCGCCGCACTGGTGGCGCCGTACACGGGGGGCGAGTCGCTGCGCAACCCGTTCAACCCCTGGATCTTTCATGTGCGTGCCGGTTATGCCGACGAAACCGAGCACATGGTGCAGCAGCTCACCACGCTGGGCATGAACCGTGTGGCCGTGATGTACCAGGACGACGGCTTTGGCAAGGCGGGCCTCGCGGGGGTGGAGGCGGCGCTGGCCAAGCGTGGCCTCAAGCTCGTGGTGTCTGCGGGCTACGAGCGCAATACCGACAAGGTGGACGACGCCGTCAAGGCCATCAAGGCCGCCGATGTGCACGCGGTCATCATGATTGCGGTGAACAAGCCCGCGGCGGCCTTCATCCAGCGCTACCGCGAGCAGGGCGGCGGCGCGCAGCTGTACAACATCTCGGTGGTGGACCCGACGGAGCTGGTCAAGCTCGCGGGCCTCAAGAACGCGCACGGCCTGGGCATCAGCCAGGTGGTGCCCTACCCCTACCGGCCGCAACTGCCCGTGGTGCGCGAGTACCAGACGCTGCTGAAAAAGTACGCGCCCGACGCCGAGGTCAACTACACCAGCTTTGAGCAGTTTCTGGGGGCCAAGGTGCTGGTCGAGGCCCTGCGCCGCGCCGGGCCGGCGCCCACACGTGCCAAGGTCGTGAAGGCGCTGGAGTCACTGCAAAGCTATGACCTCGGCGGCATCACGCTGGGCTATTCGCCCACCAACCGCATCGGCTCGCGCTATGTCGAGGTCACCGTCATCGGCAGCAACGGCCGTCTCATGAAATGAGCGCGGCTTCAAAAACTCTCCTGGCGTCGTTGTTGCGTCTTGCCGTACTTTCAGTACTGTCTGCAACGCAACGCCTAGCCAGGACCGCTTCGCTGAGTTTTGTGAGCCGCTATCCGTCCACAGGTTGTTTTGTCCGCAGCCTGCATCTATCCACCGACTCACAAGGTTGACCACCATGACTCCGTTATCGCGCTACACCACCTGCGCTGGCTATGAAATCCATTACATGGAGTGGGGCGCGCCGGATGCCCCGGTGGTCATTGCGTGGCACGGCCTGGCGCGCACCGGCCGCGACATGGACCCGCTGGCCGCCCACCTGGCATCGCGCTACCGCGTGATCTGTCCCGACACATTGGGACGGGGCCTGAGCCAGTGGGCGCGCGCGCCGCAGGACGAGTACCGCCTGTCGTTCTACGCGCGCATCGCGGCCGACCTCTTTGACCAGCTGGGCATCGATAAAGCGCACTGGGTGGGCACATCGATGGGCGGGGCCATCGGTACGGTGTGCGCATCGGGATTGTTCGAGCCGCAGCTCAAGGGCCGCATCCAGAGCCTGCTGCTCAACGACAACGCCCCGCGCCTGGCCGATGCGGCGCTGGAGCGCATCAAGGCCTATGCCGGCCACCCGCCTGCGTTCGACACGGTGAAGGAGCTGGAGGCGTTCTTTCGGCAGGTATACAAGCCGTACGGCTGGCTCAGCGATGAGCAGTGGCGCCTGCTCACCGAGAGCAGCACCCGCCGCCTGCCAGACGGCCGTGTCACGCCGCATTACGACCCCGCCATGGTGCAGCAGTTCACCCACCACACCAACGACTACCTGATCTGGGATCATTACGACGCGCTCAACATTCCCGTGTTGTGCCTGCGCGGGGCCGAGTCCGACTTGGTGCTGCCAGACGTCACGGCCGAAATGTTGACCCGGGGCCCGGGATCACGTGGCCAGGCGCAGGTGGTGGAGGTGGCCGGCTGCGGCCATGCCCCGGCGCTCAATGTGCCGGAGCACTACGCGCTGGTGGACGGGTTTTTGGCCGGTGCGCAAGGCGGGCAATAGCCCGTTTGCCCGTTTGCCCGTCCGCAGACCCGCCCGCGCTGAGGCCGTTAGCGTGGCACGCCGGGCCCGCAGCCCAAGGCCTGGCTCAGCTGCTCGGCAGGGATGGCCCAGTCGGCATCCGCCGCAATCGCCTCACGCAAGAACTTGGCCTGGGCGGGCGACCACACCGCCACATCCGGCAGCGTGAAATTGACAGCCGTCGTGCGGTGCGTTGCGATGAACGTGGTCATCGACGCCTCGTCGGACGGCAGTCCCAGTTGGTCAAACAGGTCGGACATGGTGTGAATACCGGTTTCCATGGGTGCATCCTTGGTGTGTGGGGTGAAGATCGATCACGCGGCGGCTATCGCCCGCCTCCGTGGCCCGAGCGCTATTGCAGCATGGGCCGGCCCGGCGGAATGTAGGACGGTCTCGGAGTTGTTGGGCTGTCTCCATGCCGCTGAAGAACCTGTTCAAAGGCATAGGGCACATGAGGGGAGCTGGCCCACAGCCAGTGCCAGCACCGCAGCCGCCACGCTGCAGGTGCTGCCGGGGGCTTGCCCGGGCCTTCAGAGGCCCAGTTGTGTCAGCGCAGCTTGCAGGCCAGCCAGACCACCCACACGCTGGTCGTTGATGAAAATCTGCGGCATCTGCCGCACCGAGGGGCCGCACTTGGCATAAAACGCCAGACGCTCGGCCTCGTCATCGATCTTGATTTCTTCGTAGGGCAGCGAACGGGATTTGAGGAGCATCTTGGCCGACTCGCACTGCGGGCAGGCGGACTTGGAATACACGGTGATTTGAAGGGTCATGGTGCGAGTTTACGGGGCGTGGGGCGGGTGCCTCGGCACGGCAACTCACAGGTCCGCACCCTGACGTGGGTGGAGTGGTTTACCATTCGGTTTGTTTTGTGACTGATTGGTAATTTATGTCCTTGCTATTCCCTTGGGTGCGCCGTTCCGTGCTGCTGGTGTCCACAGCTCTGGTGCTCGCGTTGGTCGGTTGCTCCTCCACCACTCCGCCCTCCGGCATTACCCCCGTCACGCCATTTGACCTGGCGCGGTACGAGGGCCGCTGGTACGAGGTGGCCCGGCTTGACCACTCTTTTGAACGTGGCATGACCGATGTGTCTGCCACCTACCAGCGCCAGAGCGACGGCAGCGTGCGTGTGCTCAACCGGGGTTTTGACACCGCTAAAAACGACTGGCGCCAGGCCGAAGGCAAGGCCAAGTTCACCGGCGATACCAACACCGCGTCGCTCAAGGTCTCGTTCTTTGGCCCTTTCTACGGCGGCTACCACGTGGCCGCGCTCGATGCCGACTACCAATGGGCGCTGGTGGTGGGGCCAGACCGCAGTTACTGCTGGATTCTGTCGCGCACCAAGCAGTTGGCCCCCGCCGTGCGCGAGCAGCTCATCGCCCGCGCCCAGGCACTGGGCATCGACACGCAGGCCCTCATCTGGGTAACCCACGACCGCACCGAACCGCAGCCATGAGCGCACCCATTCCCAAACTTCCTATCGCCGTCATCGGCGCAGGCCTGGCGGGCCTGTCGTGCGCACAAGCCCTGCTGCAGGCGGGCCACTCGGTGCATGTGTTCGACAAGAGCCGCGGCCCCTCAGGCCGTATGAGCACGCGCCGTGCTGAAGACGCGGCAGGCCCCTGGCAGTGTGACCACGGCGCGCAGTACTTCACTGCACGCGATCCGCAGTTCCGCGCCGAAGTCGCCCGCTGGCAGCAGGCTGGTGTGGCCGCCCTGTGGGACGCACGCCTTGCCAGCTTTGACGGCGCAGTCTGGACCACGCCCGCCACCCCACTGGAGCGCTTTGTGGGCACCCCGCGCATGACATCGCCCGCCGGCTGGTTTGTGCAGGGCTTGCAGCAGGCGGGTGACCGGGCGCTGGCGCAGTGGCAAACCACCGTGCAAAAGCTGGAGCGCAACGCCGATGGCTGGTCGATCATCTCTGCCGAGCATGGCCTGCACTCGCAGCGCTACAGCGCCGTGCTGCTGGCCGTGCCCGCCCCGCAAGCCGTGCCCTTGCTGCAACCTGTGGCCCCCACGGGCGCTGCGGTGGCTGCCAGCGCACGCATGCGCGGCAGCTGGGCGGTGATGGTGCGTTGCCCCGCACCCGTGGCCTTGGCGTGGGACGGTGCCTTCATCAACACCGGCCCGCTGCGCTGGGTGGCGCGCGACAGCAGCAAGCCCGGCCGCACGGCCCCTGCAGGCACCGAAACCTGGCTGCTGCACGCCAGCCCCGAGTGGAGCGATGCCCACATCGAAGACACCGCCGACAGTGTGACCGCCACCTTGCTCGCTGCATTCCAGGCACTGGGCGGCCCCGCTCCTACGCAGGTGCAAGCCACGGCCCACCGCTGGCGCTATGCCGACACCGAACCCGCCCTCACGCTGGGGTACTGGTGGGATGCCGATGCGCTGCTGGGCCTGTGCGGCGACTGGATCAGCGGCGGCAAGGTCGAGGGCGCATGGCTCAGCGGCCAGTCACTGGCCCGCGCCGTGGCGGGCTGATCGCGGGCTAACGGGGCCAGAGCGGCGCAGGGCAGGGCATGAGCTACACCGTCGTCTGGTTCAAACGCGACTTGCGCGTGCATGACCACGCGCCGCTGCACCACGCTGCCGCCCAGGGCCCGGTGCTGTGTCTGTATGTGATTGAGCCCAGCCTGTGGGCCCAGCCCGATGCGGCCCTGCAGCACTACCACTTTGTGCAAGAAAGCCTGCACGACCTGGCCCAGGCCCTGCAGCGGCGCGGTGCCACGCTGCAGGTGGCCGTGGGCGAGGTGGTGGACGTGCTGGCCCGCCTGCACGCGCTGGCTCCCTTCCACACCCTGGTGGCCCATGAGGAAACGGGCAACGCCCACACCTACGCCCGCGACCAGGCCGTTGGCCGTTGGTGCCGCACGCAGGGCGTAGCCTGGCGCGAATGGCCCCAGCACGGCGTGGTGCGTCGCCTGCGCTCGCGCGATGACTGGCAACAGCAATGGCAGGCCTTCATGCACGCGCCCGTGGTGCCTGCCCCTGTGCCAGAGGCCCTGCACAGCCGCACGCTGCCGTGGCCCGCACAGCCCTGGCCCAGCGCGGCCGAGCTGGGTTTGGCGGCGCACGACCCACCCCAACGCCAGCGCGGCGGCCGCAAAGAAGGTCTGCGCGTGCTGCAAGATTTTTTGGCAGAGCGCAGCCAGGGCTACCGGGGCGGCATCTCATCGCCGCTCACCGCGCCCAGTGCCTGCTCGCGTCTGTCTCCCTATCTGGCCCTGGGCAGCCTGGGTATGCGCGAGGTGGTGCAGGCCACCCAGCGCCGCCAGCAACAGCTTAAAGGCAGCACTGAGCCTGGAGCCGCATGGCAGCGCAAGGGGCTCACCGCCTTCATGAGCCGCCTGCACTGGCACTGCCATTTCATCCAGAAGCTCGAATCCGAACCCGCGCTGGAGCACCACAACCTGCACCGGGGCTACAACGGCCTGCGCGAAGGCGAATGGAACCCCGCCCACTTCGAGGCCCTGGTCGCGGGGCGCACCGGCTGGCCCATGGTGGATGCCTGCGTGGCCATGCTGCGCGAGACGGGGTGGATCAACTTCCGCATGCGGGCCATGCTGGTGTCGGTGGCCTCGTACCCGCTATGGCTGCACTGGCGGACCGTGGGCGAGTGGCTGACCCGCCAGTTTCTGGATTACGAGCCCGGCATCCACTGGAGTCAGATGCAAATGCAGGCGGGCACCACGGGCATCAACACCACCCGCGTCTACAACCCCATCAAGCAGGCGCAAAACCACGACCCCCACGGCCACTTTGTGCGTCAGTGGCTGCCCGCCTTGCGCCGCGTGCCCGATGCCTGGCTGCTGGAGCCCTGGCGCATGCCGCCCGATGTGCAGGCCCGCTGCGGCGTGCGCGTGGGCCACGACATTGCCGTGCCGCTGGTAGACCTGGACACCGCCACCCGCACCGCTAAGGCTCGCGTGCACAGCCTGCGCGCCCAGCCCGCCGTGCGTGCCGCCCAGGCCGCGATTGTGGAAAAGCACGGCTCCCGCCAGTTTCGCGATGGCGGCAGCGCGCAGGCGCCTGCCCAGGCCCGCGCACGCAACGCCGCCCAGCACCCCCAGCAGCAAACCCTGGACTTTTGAACCATGCGCATGCGCAAAAAATCCGACCTTCCGCAAAAGACCTGCCAACACTGCGGCCTGCCCTTTGCCTGGCGCAAGAAGTGGGAAAAGGTGTGGGACGAAGTGAAGTACTGCTCTGACCGCTGCCGCAGCGAACGCAAGCGCAGCGACAAGTCCGCAGGGGAGGGCGCCGCATGAGCACCGTGCTGTTCTGGTTCCGCAGCGACCTGCGCCTGCACGACCAACCCGCGTTGCGCGCCGCACTCACCAGCGGTGCCACCCACCTGCTGCCCGTGGTGTGTTTGCCCGCACCGGATGAGTCCACCCCCTGGGGATTTGCCCGGGTGTGTGCACACCGCCGGGCCTTTACCGCCGCAGCACTGCGCGGTCTGCATCAGCGGATGCGCGCGCTGGGCAACCCACTGCTCATCTGCCAAGCCCCGCCCGCCACCGCCTTGCTGCAACTGGCAAAGGCCGTGGGTGCCACCACCGTGGTGTGCGAAGACATTGCCGCCCCCTACGAACAGGCCCAGGTGGCTGCACTGCGCGCCGCTGGCCTGCAGGTGCGCACCGTGTGGCAGAGCAGCCTGCTGCCCCCGTCGCGGATGCCTTGGCCTGTAGACCAGTTGCCCGGCGTGTTCACCAGCTTCCGCCAAAAGGTGGAGCGCGCAGGCATCACCCCCGCCGTGCCATTGCCTGCACCCGCCCGGCTGCTTCCGCCACCTGACGTACCCGTGTCTGTTTTGCAGGCGGTGGGTGCAGAGCAGGGCGCCGAAGCCATCCAGCTACCCGCGCCGCCGCAGGGCAGCGATGCCCGCTCATCCTTCCCATACGGCACGCCTGGCTGCGATGGCAGCGAGGTCGCCGCACTAGGCCACCTGGCACAGTATCTGGCCCGCAAGCTGCCCCACAGCTACAAGGACACACGCAATGGACTCACGGGGCTGGACTACTCCAGCAAGTTCTCGCCCTGGCTGGCCACGGGTGCGCTATCTCCGCGCCAGATTGATGCCGACCTGAAAGCCTTCGAGCGCGACCACGGCGCGAACGATGGCACCTACTGGCTGTGGTTCGAGCTGCTGTGGCGCGACTACTTTCGGCTGCTGCACCTGCAATACGGCGCGGTGCTGTACCGGGCGCGGGGCCTGTCAGAACTACCGCCCGCCCCGCACAACCCGCGCGGCTTTGAGCGCTGGTGCCGGGGCGATACCGGCCAGCCCCTGGTCGATGCCGCCATGCGCGAGCTGGCCGCCACCGGGTATCTGAGCAACCGCCTGCGCCAGGTGGCAGCCAGCTACCTCATCTACGACCTGCGGGGCGACTGGCGCGCAGGCGCGGCATGGTTTGAATCGCAACTGGTGGACTACGACGTGTACAGCAACCAGGCCAACTGGCTCTACATTGCCGGGCGCGGCACCGACCCGCGCGGGGGCCGCCGCTTCAACCCCATCAAGCAGGCGCAAGACCACGACGCCGACGGCAGCTACCGCCGCCTATGGGGCACAGCATGACCACGCAGCAACCCTCCACCCCACAGCGTGCCCACACGTTGCGCCTGCTGCTGGGCGACCAGCTCAACCCCGAGCATTCATGGTTTGCCACGCAGGACGACGGTGTGGTCTACGTGCTGATGGAAGTGCGGCAAGAGACGGACTACGTTCTGCACCACGCGCAAAAAATCCTCGCCATCTTCGCCGCCATGCGCGACCTGGCGCGCCACCTGCGCGAAGCCGGGCACCGCGTGCGCTATGTGGCCATTGACGATGCCAGCAACCGCCAGTCCATCCCCGGCAACCTGGCCGCCCTCATGGCCCACTACGGCGCGCGTACGCTGCAATACCAGCACCCCGACGAATGGCGGCTGGACGAGCAACTGCGCACATGGGGGTCAGAGCAAGCCTTTGCCGTGCAGGCCGTCAGCAGCGAGCACTTCTACACCACCCGCACCGAAATGGCCGAGGTGTTCAAAGGCTGCAAGCAGTGGCTCATGGAGCACTTCTACCGCCGCATGCGCCAGCGCCACAGCGTGCTGATTGACGAGGCTGGCGAGCCCGAAGGAGGGCAGTGGAACTACGACCACGACAACCGCAAGCCCTGGCCCGGCACACCGGCATTGCCGCCCGACGCCCGCCCCACGCACGACCACAGCGCCCTGTGGGCCACCATCCAGGCCGCAGGCGTGCAAAGCTTTGGCAACCCGCAGGCCCATGCGCTGCGCTGGCCGCTGAACCGGTCCGAGGCTTTGGCTTGGCTTGACCACTTCATCACCACCACGTTGCCCGACTTTGGCGCGTATGAAGACGCCATGAGCACCAAGAGCGCGCGGCTCTTTCACTCGCTGCTGTCCTTCGCGCTCAACACCAAAATGCTCCGCCCGCACGAGGTGGTGCAACGCGCCCAGGCTGCGTACCACGCGGGCACCGCGCCCCTGCCTGCGGTGGAGGGCTTTGTCCGCCAGATCCTCGGCTGGCGCGAATATGTGCGCGGCATCTACTGGGCCCACATGCCCGGCTACGACGAGCGCAACGCCCTGGGCCACCACACGCCGCTGCCTGATTGGTTCTGGACGGGCCAAACCCGCATGCGCTGCATGCAGCACGCCGTGGGCCAGTCGCTGGAGCATGCGTACGCCCACCACATCCAGCGTCTCATGGTCATCGGCAACTTTGCGCTTCTGGCGGGGCTCGACCCTGCCGCCGTGCACCGCTGGTACCTGGGCGTGTACATCGACGCCTTTGAATGGGTGGAAGTGCCCAACACCGTGGGCATGAGCCAGTTTGCCGACGGCGGCCTGCTCGCTACCAAGCCCTACGTCAGCAGCGCCGCCTACATCGACCGCATGAGCGACTACTGCAGCGGCTGCCACTACGACAAAAAGCAAAAAGTGGGTGAGCGCGCCTGCCCGTACAACGCGCTGTACTGGGACTTTTTTGCGCGCAACGAAGGCACGCTGGGCAACAACTTTCGCCTCGGCATGGTGTACCGCCAGCTGCAGAAGATGCAGGGCCCGCAACTGGATGCGCTTCGCGAGCATGCTGCCAGTCTGCGCAAGCGGCTGGATGCGCTGTAGCCCGCCTACCTAACAACCGAACGACACTCTCACCGCAGAGCCGAGCCATGTCTCAACCACAACCCGCCGCAACGCCGTTCACTTCTTTGCAGTCGCTGCCTGATGGCTACCGCGCCATCGTCATTGGCGCCACCGGCGCCATCGGCAGCGCCTTTCTCGCCCACCTGCAGGCCGACCCGCGCTGCGCGCTGGCTGTGGGGCTGGGCCGTCATACCAACCCAGCGGTGGACTTGGACGATGAAACCACCATCGTCGCCGCCGCCCAGCAACTCAAGGCCCAGGGCCCGTGGCACTGCATCATCCACACCGCAGGCCTGCTGCACGGCCCCCACGGCATGCCTGAAAAGCGCCTGGGCCAGTTGAACTACGCGCAGATGGAGGCCACCTTCCGCACCAACACCTTCGGCCCCGCGCTCGTGCTGGCCCACTTTGCACCGCTGCTGCCCAAGCAGGGCCGCAGCCTGTTGGCCGTGCTCTCGGCCAAGGTGGGCAGCATTGGCGACAACCGCCTGGGCGGGTGGTACAGCTACCGCGCCAGCAAGGCCGCGCTCAACATGCTGGTCAAAACGGCATCCATCGAAGTGGCCCGCACCCACCCGCAGGCCGTGCTGGTGGCGCTGCACCCGGGCACGGTCAACTCGGCCTTGTCAGCCCCGTTCAACGGCGCAGAAATTGGCCGCCCGGCAGTGGACGCGGCGGGCGACATGCTGCGGGTGCTGGATGGGCTAACGCCTGAGGAGACGGGCAGCTTCTACGCCTACAGCGGCGCGCCACTCCCCTGGTAAGCGTGGCGCGCGGTGCTATGGTTTTGATATTGCTGCCGCACCAGCAGTAAGCGCTGGCGGGCCTTTTGCTCAAAAGCATGCTATGCCCCACTGTCCATGCGCGCCCTTCGTATGGCTTGCATGCAGAATGCCGCATGCATCCAACCCCATCGCCTGACACGATCCTGTTTGCCTCCCACACCACGGCCACAGCCGCGTCTGTGGCGCAGTGGGTAGAGCGCCACTACGACCTGCCCGTGCAGCAGTGCTACCTGATCCGCCGCAACCTCAATGACAACTATGCGGTGCGAGCCGCGGATGGCAGCCGCTACGTGGCAAGGCTCTGCGCCATCCGACCGCGCGGTCCGTTCAATGTGGATTTTGAGGTCGCACTGCTGGCACATCTGGAAGCGCAGGGCGTGGGCGTGGCCTCTCCGGTGTTGGCTGCGAACGGCGCAACCAGCGTGGCTCTGCCGTTCCCCGAGGGCCCGCGTGTGCTGGTGCTCTTCCGCCACTGCGAAGGCTCCGTGCCTGACACACCCGAAGACCTGCACCTGACCGGCGCCACATTGGCGCAAATTCACAGCGCTGCGCAAAGCTACACCGGCCCCGCCAGCCGCTATGTGTTGGACGGCCACCATCTGGCAGGCCGCACGCTGGACTACCTTGCCGCCCATCCCGAGCTGGCCCCATCCGTGCTGGATGCCTACCGCGAACTGATCCACCGCCTTCTGGGCGAGTTGGCGAATGTTGAAGACACCTTGACCCGCGTGATGTGCCACGGCGACACGCATGGGTTCAACAACCATGTGTACTCTGATGCCGAAGGTGCGCGCCGCGCCGCGTTCTTCGACTTTGATGACGCCGGGCCAGGGTTTCTGGCCTATGACCTGTGTGTGTGGCTGTGGTCGAACCTGCCGCGCAAAGCCCCCATGGAGCCTGACGAAGCCTTGCTCCAGCGTTGGCAGCAGTACCTGGCTGGCTACCGCGCAGGCGGCGGCCATGTCACCGATGCCGACCTCGCCGCCTTGCCGCTCTTTGTGCAGTTGCGGCACCTGTGGAACATGGGGGAGGGCGTGGCGCGCATCCACCACTGGGGTGCCAACATGATGTCGGTCGACTGGATCAAGAAGCAGCTGGAGGTGATGGCCGCCTGGGCCCGCCTGGATTTGCCCGCTTGATGGGGCTTGTTCAGGCCCCCTGTGGGTTGCGTAGGCACCCAGGCTCAGGTCATGTGGCGTGGGGCTGTGGGGTGCGTCAGCTGCTGCGCATCGCTGGGGTCTTGCTCCAGGCTGTACGGCACCGAGACAAAGGCCACGCTCAACACAAAAAGCAGCGTGGCGGATACGGCCCGGGCGATGGGGAGCACAAAGTTCTTGAGGTCGGTGTTCATGGTGGTTCCTGCAGCGGCTAAAGGTGAAGAAGGGGCGGGGGTCACATGCCGCCTTGACCCTTGCCGCCATGTTGCCGGTACCAGGCTGAACGGGCGCTGAACACGTGCTGAAAAGGTGCGGAACGGCGCTTGCTCCATCGCCTACTTGTAGTTCTCCCGGCGCTCCCCAAACTTTCTCACCCGCTTGCGCCACGCCCGGTAGCTGCCCGGCGCCAGGTGGGTGCGCATCAGTGCCTTGACTTCATCGTGGTGCAGACCATGGACGGCGCGGATTTGCGCAAAGCTCACGTGGTCGCTCAGCGCCATCTGGATGATCTCGCCCACGGTAGCAGCGTCAAGTGAGGCGTGTGGCGGGTTCACAGAGTGCGGTGTCTTCATGTTTTTCGGGTGCTGGCGTTGTCCCGAGGGTAGTGCGCCGGCATTCACCTTGCGCTGCGGTGGCCCTTTCTCCGTTGCCTTGCTCGTCCTCCACAGGCTTCGGTGGGTGCGGACGTTTAGTGATCTACCGCCAGCCCCTCGGCCAGCGCCTCAAACACCACCCGAATCCGCCGTGATGTGCGCAGCTCTCGGTGCGACACCAGCCAGACGGGAAAACGCACCGGCGCCACATCGTCCAGCACGCGGACGATGCCCGGTGTATCGCGGGCGATCTCGTCCATCATGGCGCCGATGCCCATGCCCTGGCGCACCAGCGCCCAGTGGGTCACGGTGTGGTCTGCGTAGCAGGTGAAGTTGTCTTCGCTCAGGTTCAAGCCGTAATGACGCAGATAGGCAAGGTACCGGCCAGCGCGGTCTGAACCCACAAACTCCGCATTCACCGCGTCCTCTGCACTGCGCGGGTGGCCGTGGGCTTGCACCCAGCTCTCCGACGCGTAAAAGCACGCCCGGGCCTCGCGCACCAGGCGGGCAATCAGCTCGGGCTGCTCGGGCTGCACGTGGCGGATGGCAATGTCGGCCTCGCGGCGCTGCAGGTCGCTCAGCGCGTTGGACGAGATCACCTCCACGGCAATGCCGGGCGCCTGCGCCCGCAGGCGTTGCAGGATGGGCGGCAGCAAGTGCGTCGCTACGACATCGGTGGCCGACACCGACACCACGCCCCCCACCGCCTGCGACCGCCCGCTGGCGGCCAGGCCCAGGGCCTCGGCGGCGGCGCCCATGGCGCGGGCGTGTTCCAGCAGGTCCAGCCCGGTGGGTGTGAGCACCATGGCCTTGCCCACGCGCTCAAACAGCGTCACGCCCATCTGCTGCTCAATGGCGGCCACCTGCCGGCTCAGGGTGGGCTGGGTCAGGCCAAGCTTGCGTGCGGCGGCCGACAGCGAGCCGGTCTGCGCCGTTTGCAAAAAGGCCTTCAGTTGGTTCCAGTCGAGGTTATCCATGCGTAAACGTATATCTTCACTGCAATTTATCGCAGTTTCCTGCGCTTCAATGCATGGATAGCATCTGTGTGTTGCTCATTGCACCTCTGTACTTCGCTGCTTCAGCACTTCACCCGGTCTGCACACCATGTCGTCTTCTGCCATTGCTCCCGCCTCCCGCGCATTGCCCTCCGCCGCCAACCCGTCGGCTGCGTCCGCCAAGGCACGGTTCTGGGACCGCATTGCACCCAAGTACGCCACCGACCCCATTGCCGACCTCGCTGGGTACGAGGCCACGCTGCAGCGCGTGCAGGGCCTGCTGTCGCCCCAGCATGACGTGCTGGAGATTGGCTGCGGCACCGGCAGCACGGCACTGCGCCTGGCGCCCTTCACCCGCAGCCTGCTGGCCACCGATGTGTCGTCGCAGATGATCGCCATCGCCCACCAGCGGCTGGCCGCGCAGCCGTCGCCCGCCTTGCGTTTTGCCGTGGCCGACGCCGAGGCCATGGCCCCGGGGCCCGAGGTGTACGACGCAGTGCTGGCCTTCAACGTGCTGCACCTGATGACCGACCTGGACGACGCGCTCAGGCAGCTGGCAAAGGTGCTGCGCCCGGGTGGTTTGCTGATCTCCAAGACCGCTTGCGTCGCAGAGATGAACCCTCTGATCCCCTACCTGGCCGTGCCCCTGATGCGCGCCATTGGCAAGGCCCCGCCGGTGCTGTGCTTTGACGAACAGCGGCTGCGCTCGGCCATGGTGCAGCAGGGCCTGCAAATCGTCTGCACCGAGCGGCACGGCACGCGCGGCAAGGACATCCGCGCCTTCATCGTGGCCCGCAAACCGGGCTGATTTTTACCCACTCCCTGCACACAGGCTGGCGGCTTTGCAAGGTCGCCGGGCGGAGCTTTGCCCACGCATGCGCTACCGGTCCCCTGCGTTCATCCCATGGACTGCAGAAGGGCACCCTGGCATTCGCCCTGCTGCAGCCCCGCCGTCATCACCCACCTCATTGCCCACACGGCCTCGCCCGCTCACCCACCACCTCCCATCACTGCCACTCACACCATGAACCATCGCAACCACCCCCTGTCTCTCACATTCGCCGCTGGCTTCGTCGCAGCCGTGGCATTCCTCACCGGCTGCGCATCCACCCTCGACCAGGCGGGCCTGGAGCAGCGCACGGGGCAAGCCATTGGGCGCTCGGCAGGCCAGTTCACCATCACCGACCGGCAAGAGGAAACCGGTGGCCGCATCAACTACACCGTCAACACCCGCGACGGCGCCAGCTATCGGTGCTACGTGTACGGAGTAACGGGCTTTCAGAAGGCCATGACCTTCGGCCAGACGCCACATTCCGACGCCATCTGCACCGCCATGGTGGGCGGCGCGGGCAACGGCGGCGCCCAGGCCCCGGCAGCGGCCGCACAGCCGCAGGGTCGCGGTGCGGCCAAAGAATGCAATGCGCTGCTGCGCACGGCAGGGCGCTGCTGAATGGCCCCGCACCGCTTTAGCCTGCGGGCCACACCCCTGTCTGCAACGGGCCTTGCACCATGAAGCCATGGCACTGGGCCAGCCTGCTGCTGGCAGTCTGCTTGAGCGGTTGCGCCAGCTTGCCCGGCGCCACCACCGACACGGTGGACGGGCGCACGGTGGAGTACGTGCAGGCGGGGCAGGGCACCCCCGTGGTGGCGTTTGAGAACGGGCTGGGCGCCCGGCTGGACTGGTGGTCCAAGGTTTGGCCCGACACCGTGGCAGAAACCCGCGCGCTGGCCTACAACCGCGCGGGCTATGGCCGCAGCGACGCGTCCCCCCAGCCGCGCGATGGGGCGCAGGTGGTGCAAGAGCTGCGGGCATTGCTCAGGGCCCGCCAGCTACCGCCTCCCTATGTGCTGGTCGGCCACTCGCTGGGCGGCCTGTACATGCAGCTGTACGCGCGCCAATACCCCGCCGAGGTGGCGGCACTGGTGTTGGTGGACTCCACCCACCCCGAGCAGATGCGGGGGGCTGGCAACCCCGACCTGTGGCCGACATGGCTGAAAGTGGCCTTTCGCCTGGGCACCTCTGACGTGGTCAAACAAGAGCTGGCAGCGCTGGACGCCACGGGGCAACGCGTTGCCAGCCTGCCGGTGGACCCATCGGTGCCCGTGTTTGTGCTGAGCGCGCTGCAAACCCCAGGGGCTTCATCTGCACTGGCCGAAGACGTGCGCCAAAAGCGCGCCGACTTCGCCCACCTGTACCCCGGCTCCACCCAGGTGTGGGTGGACAGCGGGCACGGCATTCCGCTGGAGAAGCCCGAGGCCGTGGTCAGCGCAATTCGCTCAGCACTGCAGGCAGCCCGCGCGCTTCGCTGAAGGCGGAGGCGGCCACGCCAGTGGCAATTTCATCGTGGCGTGGCAACCAAACCCCGTGCCAGAATGAAACGATGAGCACCACCACATCCTCCTTTCAGTCCAACGCAGACGGCACCCAGGTCACCACCTACACCTGGGCCCAAACCCCGGGTCAACCAGTGGGCGTCGTTCAAATCTCCCACGGCCTTGCCGAGCATGGCGAGCGCTACGACCGCTTTGCGCGGGCCCTGAACGCCGCAGGCTTCATCGTCCACGCGGTGGACCATCGCGGCCACGGGCGCACGGCAGGTGGCAAGCTGGGCGACTTTGGCAGCGCTGGCTTCGGCGGCCTCATTGCCGACGTGGCCCAGTTCGGCGCACTGCTGCGCGCACAGCACGGGCCGCAACTGCCCGTGTTCCTGTTCGGCCACTCCATGGGCTCGTTCGCAGCGCAGGCGGCCATCCTGGACCATTCTTCCACCTGGTCTGGCGTCATCCTGTCAGGCTCCACCGCCCTCGACCTGCTCGCCGCCGCCATGGCCAACGCCCCCGCTGACGCGCCCGCCGGGCTTGCGGCCTTCAACGCAGGTTTTGAGCACCGCACCGGCTACGAATGGCTGTCGCGCGACGCGGCCGAGGTCGATGCCTACGTGGCCGACCCATGGTGTGGCTGGGACGTGCCACCCGATGTGATCCCCTCGCTCTTCGCCCCCGCACCTCGCTTGGCCGACCCAGCGCAACTCGCGCGCATCCGCAGCGACCTGCCCATCCTCATCGCATCCGGCGACGCAGACCCGCTGGCCGCGGGCGGGGTGTTGTTGGAGCAACTGGGGCAGCGGTATCGCGATGCCGGTGTGGCCGATGTGGCGGTCAAGCTGTACCCGGCCGCGCGGCATGAGATCTTGAATGAGACGAATCGGGATGAGGTGACGGAGGATGTTGTGGCGTGGCTGCGGGCGCATACGGGTCTGGCGTAGTCGGTACCCGATCCCTGTGAAATAGGCAGGTTTTGGGCAAGTAACCAGGGGGTAATGTCTGGCTGCTCCCGACCCAAAGCAGAAGATCACGTTTGCATCTTGAGCCGCCGGTAAGTAGCGGCGGCCAGCCGTTCGCGGCCTAACCGTCACATCAGGATGGGAGGATAGTGCGGCCTCGGTACTGTTTGAACCGGAAACGATGTACGTCGTACGAGTTCGGCGGGCGGCGAAGCAAACCGAGGCAACTTATCCATTAAAAATCGTGATGGCGCACAACACTCGGTAGACGCCATCGATTCACAGCTTCGCAAGATCGAAGGGCAGAGCCTTGGGTATAAAGCGGCTCGTTTCTTCGATCTGTTGGGGCGGTGATTTACGCGACCTGCAGTGTCGGATAGTCTGTATAGCCCTTGGCGCCACCTGTGTAGAACGTGTTGGAGTCAGGCGCGTTCAGCGGTGCCTTGGCCCTGATGCGTGCGGGCAGGTCCGGGTTAGCCAGGAAGGCGGTGCCAAAGGCCACAGCGTCAAGCTTACCTTCGGCAATCGCTGCCTCTGCCTCATCAGCGCTGTAACCCATATTGCCCACCAGCACACCCTTGAACTTTTCACGCGCTACGGGCATGACATCGGCCTTTTGCACGCCGAAGAAGTCGGCCCGCATCACGTGCAGGTAAGCCAGCTTGAAGGCGTTGAGCTTGTCAGCCAAGAAACCGATGAGGGCCAGCGGATCGCTGTCCTTCATGCTGTTGTAGCTGTTGAGTGGCGACAGGCGCAGACCCACACGCTCGGAACCGATGGCCTGGGTCACGGCGGTGAGTACCTCGAACAGCAAACGTGCACGATTTTCCAGCGATCCGCCGTAAGCATCGGTACGCTGGTTGGGCGTATCGCGAAGAAACTGGTCGATCAGGTAGCCGTTGGCGCCGTGCACTTCCACACCATCAAAGCCGGCGGCAATGGCGTTGCGTGCGCCTTGGGCAAACGCAGCCACGATGCCGGGAATCTCTTCGGCGGTCAGGGGGCGGGGCACCGCGTGCGGCACCTTGCCTTGGGGGGTGTGAATCTCACCCTCAATAGCGGTGGCGCTGCTGGAGACAATGGGGGCGCCATCGGCAGCGCCAGGGTAGGCTGCGCGGCCAGCGTGCCAGATCTGCATGAAGATGCGTCCACCCTTGGCGTGCACCGCGTCGGTCACCTGCCTCCAGGCTGCAATCTGCGCGTCGTTGTAGATGCCAGGCTCATTGACGAAGGCCGATGTACCGGGCGCCACCATGGTGCATTCGGAAATCAGCAGGCCGCCGGTGGCACGCTGGCCGTAGTACTCGGCCATCAGCGCGTTGGGCATGTGGCCAGCGTCGGCACGGGTGCGGGTCAGCGGTGCCAGAAGGATGCGGTTGGGCAGGGTGAGAGAACCTACTTGAAGTGGATTGAATAGCATGCGAATGAAAATCCAGGTTACTGGTTACTGAACAGAAAGCAGTGGTAAAGGTAACAGTTTCCCAATACTCAGACATTCGAGAGGTCACTGAAGACAGCTTTGGCACGGCTGGTGCTTTTGCACCCAACGCACGATGTAGTGGACACGGGTTGGGAAGGCTTCGCTACCGTCAGTTTCGCGGCGGTCTCCAGCCGTACATGCACCAAACGCCTTTGGTCACCCACCGCGTCGCAACTCCCTGACCCCCCGGCCCAGCTTGCGGCGCAACAGGGTCCGCAGCGTCACCCCATCCGAGTACCCGACCTGTGCGGCGACCTGGTCGACGCTGGCGTTGCCTGTGCGCAAGAGATGGACGGCATGCTCCACGCGCAAGTCCTGGAAATACGACAGCGGTGTCTTTCCCAAAACGCTTTGCAGCCGCCGCGCCAAGGTGCGCTCGCTTGTGCCCGCGGCGCTGGCCGCCTCGGCCAGCGAGAAACCTTGCGCGAGCCGACGTCTGGCCCAGCACTCGAAGCGCTCTACCATCGGGTCGGCATGCGCAAGGTGGTCGGGAATCACGAACTCGGCTTGCGAACTGCGTGTCTCGACCAGCAGATAGCGTGCCACCAGGGCCGCCAGCGCCGGACTGCGCCCGCGGATGATGCGCAAGGCCAAGTCGACGTGGGCCAAAGCGGCACCCGCGGTGGTGAAGCGTGTCGAGTTCACGATCATGCGTGACTCGTCCAGCGTGACGTTCGGATAGCGCTGCCGAAACATCGGCCCCAGCCACCATGACGTCGTCGCACGATGCCCATCAAGCAGGCCACTCTCTGCAAGCAAGAAACTACCGGAGCATGCGGCACCAAGGTGCGCGCCAGCGGTGGACCACTGCTGTAGAGCCACGACCGCATCGGGCACATCGGGGCGTGTGAGCCGAGCCGAGAGCGTGTCAGGCATCTTGTCGCCAAACGCGGGCACGAGCACGACGTCAGGTTCGGGCACACCACGCGCAGTGACCACGGGCACCGTCAAGCCTTGCGCAGTTCGGATGCGACGCCGCACACCCACCAGCGTGAGCTCTATGTGCCCGGGAGCCTGTGGCAGCGAGCCCGCCATCGCATTGGCCAAGCCTATTGTGTCAGTGAGCGCCGCAAGCCCCAGATCAAACACGCCATCACAAATAAGGAGGTGGAGTTTCATGGCAACAATGATACCAATGTTGTCATTATTGCCAATGGAGATGTTTGTCATGAGGCCCTAGACTGCAGTTTCGTCGATCCCTTCATCCACTTTTCCATTTACCCAAAGGAATACAGCATGACCAAGCTCGCCTTGTTTGTTCGCCTCGAAGCCAAACCCGGCCAGGAGGCTGCGCTTGCCGACTTCCTGGCCAGCGCACTGCCGCTCGCCAACGCCGAGTCCGGCACCACTGCCTGGTTCGCATTGAAGTTTGGCCCTTCGACCTTCGGTGTGTTCGATGCCTTCGCCGATGAGGCAGGTCGCCAGGCACATCTGAACGGCCAGATCGCCGCGGCCTTGATGGCCAACGCCGCGACCTTGCTGAGTTCTCCGCCCAATATCGAGAAGGTCGAACTGCTTGCAGCCAAACTGCCTGCATGACAACCCGGCCTTGACCCCATCAGGTCACGCTGCAGGATGGGTGTCACACGGCCCTGCGCGGTGCTACCCCTCGATTGACCGGTGGGGATCAAGGCATGGCCCAGGCTGCTCGTGGCGAAGGACTCAGTCCAGCGTTCGTAGCCGCTAACAAAACCATGTCACCGTCAAACACCTGATCGGCGTTTGACGCAGCATGGCGCGTAACAAAAACAATGAGGTCAGCGCAGCACTGTTGCCGCAGGAACTGGGCTTTGACAGCGGCATGACCTGCTGGCGGCGACTGCGCGATTGGCACGCAGCAGGTGTGTGGCACGAGTTTCACCTGACGAAAGCTGCTCGATGCACTGCGCAGGTCGAGAAGCTGGACTTCATCCGATTCAGCATGTTCGGAGCCAGCGTACTCAGCCCCGCCCGGAGGACTGTACACCGACCCCAAGCCGATGGATTGGGTCAAGCTGGGCAGCAAGCGTCACATCATCACGGAAACCCGAGGTATCGCCGTGATGCTCTGCGTCACCGGGTACAGTTTTCTCATCTGGTGACTCCAGTCGTACCTCGCAGCGTGTCCTGCGTGAAGTACGCCGCGGCTTTTTTGCGATGTCGCGCTCCATGCGAAGGCGAGCATTCTTAGCACGCAATTGGAGTATCTTCATCTGCTCGGGCGAGCGCCTGATGCTCTTGTCCCTACAGCCCGCACCGTCCAATTCTCCCTTGGCTGACACACGTACCCAGTTGCCCAGGCTGGCTTTAGGAATGCCCAGTACCTTGGCCATCACAACAATCGCCTAACCGGAGCGGACCTGCCGAACGGCCGCGTGATTGAACTCTGTCGTGTACTGCGCACGCACCTGCCGCGCAGACTCCTAATAGGTCTCCATCAGGCTCCGGAAAATTAATCGCCACTGTTAATGGCACTCACCGTTCCATGGGTCCGCACGCCAGCGCTTCGAACAGAGTTTTGCTGAATTGCAGGCCTCAGTAACTCCCCGACACTTTCCAAGGGATAGAACTCCGGGTATTGTTTAATCTGCAGGAGTTCGAACTTGTCCTCTGCGATAAAGATTTTTCAAGGCCGCTTCGGACGGGTCGCCCTTCTTGACATGGACGCCCCGCTGGTCGCGCACGCCCATCATCATTGCCATATTCTCATCAAGGCAGGAGGGGCTGACAGCGCCTTTATTGTCCGGGGGGAACGTGCGCCTATCACGGACGAGTTGGCCGTTCTGGTCAACGCTTGGGAGCCACACGCTTACGAGCATGTCGCGCCGACCGATGCGCACACGCTGATACTGGCGCTCTACATCGAGCCAGGCTGGCTCGCAGATCTGCAGCGCTCACTTGCTCTTTCAGCCCATCCACGATTTTTTCCGCAGCGCTGCGTACGCTTAAGTCCCGCAACCCGCAAGATGGTGGAGGAGTTCGTCCTGGAGCTTTGGTGGGACGACGAGGTTTCGCCTTCTCGGCTCGAAGACCTTTTGTTCAACCTCATCATTGCCGTGGTGGAGAGCTATACCGGCTGGCGTGACCTCTCCACCTTGCTGAAGAGTCGGCCGCCCGTTGCCATGGATCCGCGCGTACGCCGGGCAATTGCAATCATGCGTCAGGACGTTGCGCGAGAGCTTGATGTGGACATGCTGGCGACTTCGACAGGTCTGTCGCGGGCACACTTTTTCACGCTCTTTCAGCGCGATACGCAAGTCACCCCTCTGGTCTACGCCAACGTCTTGCGCTTTGAAGCAGCAATTCAACGGCTGACGAAGACGCAGGATGCCGTTGGAGACGTGTCTCACGAGTTGGGCTTTTCTGCGCCCAGCCATTTTTCGCGCTTCTTCCGCTCCCACCTGGGCATCACACCCACCGACTACCGTCGCAAAGTGAATCTTTTCGATCCCCCCTCCGACCGGCGCGTGGAAGAAATTTAGGTTCTATCGAAAAGTCACCAGACTATTTGGATAGTTACCCGACTGGCGGATCAATGGGTGGACTCAAGCGATAACGCTGAGCCGTCTCGTTTCCTGACACTGGCGCTGTAGAAAAAAAGCAGCTGCCAGACAGCTCAGGAGACAAAATTGCATGCAGACCCTTCACTCGCAGAGGCGGCCCGCCGGGCCTGGGTTGGTCAGCGTATCGAGCGCCTGGAAGATGACGCACTGTTGAACGGCAGAGGCGCTTTCGCAGATGACATCGGCGTTCGCCCCGGCACGCTCGAGGCTGCGGTTCTACGCTCTCCTCACCCCCATGCACGGCTGCTTAGGGTCGACGCAACCAAGGCTCTGGCACTTCCTGGCGTGCGCGCAGTTTTGACCGGAGAGGATGTCAAGGCGTGGGCACAGCCTTTCGTGGTGGGAGTGAAGCAACCCATGCAGCACTGGGTTCTCGCCGTGGACCGTGTGCGTCACGTCGGCGAGCCGGTCGCCGTGGTGGTGGCAGAAGACCGCTACATCGCTGAAGATGCTCTAGACCTCGTTCAAGTCGAGTATGAGCCACTGCCCGTGGTCTTGGAGATTGAACAAGCGCTCTCGGAGGCGTCTACGGTGCTGCATGAAGCCGTGGGCTCCAACGTCGTCTCGGACAGGGCGTTCCGATATGGCGACCCAGAGTCGGCGTTCAACGCGCCTGGTGTTCGCACCGTCGGCACCACGGTTCATTACCCTAGAAACACATGCGCTCCGATGGAGTGTGGTGTTGTCATCGCCGAGCACCTGCCGGGCGATGAGGGCTATGACGTCCTCTCCAATTTCATGGGACCGTTCTCCTTGCATGCGGTCATGGCGATGGCGTTGAAGGTGGCGGGCAACAAGCTGCGCCACCGCGTACCGCGCGACTCGGGCGGTAGCTTCGGCGTAAAGCAGGCTGTTTTCCCCTACGTCGTCATGATGTGCCTGGCATCCCGCAAGGCCGGCGCACCGGTGAAATGGGTGGAAGACCGGCTTGAACATTTGAGTGCGGCAACCTCCGCCACCGCACGGCTGACCCACATTGAAGCCGCGGTGACGCCAGAGGGGCGGATCCTGGCGCTCCGGTACGACCAGGCCGACGAGGTCGGGGCCTATCTGCGTGCGCCTGAGCCCGCCACGTTCTATCGTATGCACGGAGCGCTCACGGGTCCGTATGCCATCGACAACCTGTCCGTGCGAAACCGCGTTGTCGTCACAAACAAAACCCCCACTGGGCTCGTTCGCGGCTTTGGTGGGCCCCAGGTGTACTACGCCTTGGAGCGACTGATGGACCGCGTCGCGGTGGCGCTCGCCATCGACCCGGTCGAACTGCGCCTTCGCAACTTCGTGCCATCCGATGCCTTTCCCTACACCGCTGCTGCAGGCGCGGTGCTTGACTCGGGTGATTACACACGCCTTGCGATGATGGCCATTGCCGAAGCGGATGTTCATCAGCTGCGAGAGCGACAAGCAGCCGCCCGTGCGGCGGGAAAGCTGTACGGGATTGGAGTGGCGGCCATCGTCGAGCCATCGGTGTCCAACATGGGCTACATCAGCACTGTTCTCACGCCCGAGCAGCGGGCCAAGGCAGGCCCGAAGAACGGCGCGATTGCCAGTGCCACGGTCGCCATCGACCTGCTGGGCGGGATAAACGTTACCATCGCGTCCGCCCCTGCAGGCCAAGGCCACATGACGGTGTGCGCTCAGGTGGTGGCCGACGTGTTTGGTCTCGAGCCGTCACAGGTGGTGGTTAATGTCGAGTTTGACACCGCCAAGGATGCCTGGAGTGTGGCTGCAGGCAACTACAGCAGCCGCTTTGCAGGCGCCGTTGCCGGAACCGTGCATCTGGCAGCTCAACGCCTTCGCGACAAGGTCTCTCGCATTGCGGCGGCAGGCTGGGGATGTCCCGCTGAAGATGTGTGCTTCGAAGGCGGACAGGTCTTCAATCGTGAGCAGCCATCGCAGAGGCAGCCGTTCACCCGCATTGCCGCCAGCCCGCACTGGGCACCGGGGCTACTGCCTTATGGCGTGGAGCCTGGTCTGCGGGAGACCGCGTTCTGGACGCCGGAAACCCTGCGTGCTCCTGACGCGCAGGATCGTGTCAACACCTCTGCCGCCTATGGATTCGTCTTCGACGTCTGCGGACTCGAAATCGATCCCAATACGGGTGCTGTCGTGGTCGACCGCTACATCACTGCGCACGACGCCGGCCGACTTCTGAATCCGGCACTGGCCGACGGCCAGATCCGTGGTGCCTTCACGCAGGGGCTGGGTGCTGCGTTGCTCGAAGAGTTCCGCTACGGTGCAGACGGCAGTTTTCAGAGCGGGACGCTGGCCGACTACCTGATGCCAACGGCCTGCGAGACGCCTGACCCGGTCATCGTCCACCTGGAGACGCCAAGCCCTTTTACCCCATTAGGCGCCAAAGGTTTGGGCGAAGGCAACAACATGAGCACGCCCGTTTGCATTGCCAACGCATTCAGCGACGCGCTGCGGCCCTTGGGCGATGTGGAGGATGTGAGGCTTCCGCTGACACCTGCTCGTGTTCTTGAGCACCTTCAAACGCCTGACCCAGAGTCGACGAATCCGCTGGCTCGCAAAGCGGCGCCAGCACCCGCTGCAGCTGGCGAGGGGTTATCGCTGTCCGCTCAGGGCACAGTGGAAATTGCCGCCACGCCTGAGCGTGTGTTCGCGGTGCTGCTGGACCCGGTTGCACTTGCTAAGGTCATTCCTGGCTGCCACGAATTGAAGACCGACGGGGAGGGTCGATATCGCGCAGACGTGACCGTCGGCATTGGACTCATCAAAGCCAGGTACGAGGCCCTCATCAAGCTGTCGGACATCCAACCGCCGCACAGCCTGCGTTTGGCAGGCAGTGGCAGCTCAAGCCTTGGCACAGGTGCGGGGGATGGCCTGGTTCGACTGGAAGCAACACCCACAGGCACCCTTCTGCACTACGACTACAGAGCGCAAGTCGGTGGAAAGGTCGCCATGGTGGGAAGCCGGATGATTGAGAGCGCCGCCAGAGTCATCGTCGCTCAACTCTTCGAGTCGCTGGGTCGCCAGGCTTCGGGAGCGGGTGATGCAAACGTCTCATGGTGGCGTCGCCTGCTGATTCGCCTGGGAGTCACGAAATGAAACCACCACTCTTCGACTATGTCCGTGCCGACAGCGCTGAAGCTGCAGCGAAACTTCTGGAACGTTTCGGCGAAGGTGCCCGGATTCTTGCTGGCGGACAGTCGCTGATGGCTGTGCTGAACATGCGGCTTGCGCAGCCCTCTTTGCTGATTGACATCTCGCGCTGCGAATCCCTCTCGATGATTGAGGTCCGCTCCAGGGAAGTGAGGGTCGGTGCGGCAGTGACCCAGGCGCAGCTTCAGGCCCACCCGGATGTCCCCCCGCTGTTGAAGCTGGCCTTTCCCTACATTTCCCACTTTCAGATTCGAAATCGGGGAACGGTCTGTGGCTCGATTGCTCACGCAGACCCATCGGCCGAGCTGCCACTGTGCCTGCTCGCACTCAAGGGGGTTGTCCATCTGCTCAGCTCTCGTGGACGTCGCGATGTGCCTGCCTCCGAGTTCTTCACCGGGCTACTGAGCACCGCCCGCGCCAACAATGAACTGATTGAAGCGGTGAGCTTTCCGCGTCCGGTGGGCGGGCAAGGGTTTGGCTTTGCCGAACACTCGCGCCGCCATGGTGACTTCGCCCTTTGCGCAGTGGCTGTGGTGTCAGATGCAAAAGAACTGCGAGTGACCGTGGGAGGGCTTGGTGACAGACCTCACGCCGAAGTCATTCCTCAACTTGAGGGCGATGCACTTGACAAGGCGTTGAACGAGCTCGCCTGGTCTCTTGATGTGCGCGACGACCCGGCCACCCCAGCAGCGACGCGACGCCATCTGTTACGTCGCCTGGCTGTCCAGGCCATCCAGCAAGCACGGAGACAAACATGAATACCCCAATTCTCGACAAGGGAGGTTTGCACCTGGTCCAGCTCACCCTGAATGGGCGGAGCCGCTCGGGCCGCGCACAACCTCGAACCCTGCTGAGTGATTTTCTACGCCACGAACTGGGCGCAACAGGCACGCACGTGGGATGCGAGCACGGGGTCTGTGGCGCCTGCACGGTCCGGATCGATGGCGTGGCAAGCCGCTCCTGCCTGACGCTTGCGGTGCAAGTCGAAGGTCGTCGTGTTGACACGGTCGAAGACTCGGAGAACCAAGATGATTACCTCGTTCGCCTCAAGGCTGCGTTCAAGCGACACCACGCGCTGCAGTGCGGCTTTTGCACCGCAGGAATTCTGATGTCCAGCGCAGATTGGTTGAAGCGTCAGCACGACGCTGGCCACCAACCCAGTGAGCATGAAGTACGCGACATGCTCAGCGGCCACATTTGCCGCTGCACGGGATACACCCCCATCGTAAACGCCGTCCTGGAGGTGTCCCGTGCTTGACCTTGGAAGAACCTTTTTGCAGAGCGTTGACCGCTCTGCCAACACGACAGCACTTGTCGACGGCTCAGTTCGGCTCACCTGGGGTGAGTGGGCCCGCGCCATCGGCGGCGTCCAGCGTGGCCTGGCAGCCCTGGGATTGCGTCATGGGGACCATGTCCTCAGTGTGCTGCAAAACCGGTACGAAGCGGCCACCCTGCACTGGGCCTGTCAGTTCTCTGGCCTCGTGATGACGCCACTGAACTGGCGCGCCAAGCCCGAGGAGGTTGACTACGTGCTGCGTGACTCCGAGGCACGTCTTCTGGTGTTCGAGGCTGCGTCGGAAGAGTCGCTGGAGAGCTCCGTTCTCGGCAAGACCGTTACGCGCATGGCCGTGGGCACGGTGCATAGTGAGGCGCCCCGCTTTGATGACTTGCTCAAAGAACGCCGAGACCCCACACCTTTGGCCCGCGCCGAAGACCTGTCCTTGATGCTCTACACGTCGGGCACAACGGGCGCGCCCAAAGGCGTCCCACGGCGCCAGCGTACGGAGAGGGTGGCGGCACTCGCCCACGTGGCTCAAAACCGCTATGCGTACGGGGAACGCACCCTTGGCGTGATGCCGCTGTACCACACCATGGGTGTGCGTTCTCTGCTGACAATGGCCCTTGTCGATGGGCGCTTTGTCTGCATGCCCCGATTTGATGCCGCCACGGCGTTGAGAGCCATCGAATCGGAGCGGGTGAGTCATCTGTACCTCGTGCCCACGCTGTACCACGACCTCCTTGCGCACCCAGAGTTCAAGCGAACTGACACCCACTCGGTGCGCAAGCTCGGCTTTGCCGGTGCTCCCATGCACGATGCGCTGCTGCTGCGGCTTCAGCAGGCGTTCCAGCCCGAACTCTTCGTCAACCACTACGGCAGCAGCGAGATTTACACGTTCTCAATCAATCAGGACGCCGTGGGTAAGCCCGGCTCTGCCGGACGTGCAGGCATCAACACACGACTGCGTGTCATCAAGCTCGATGCCAAGAGCCCGGAAGACGTGGCAGCGCCTCTCGAAGAAGGCCAGATTGTGGCCGAGCTCCTCAGCGACGAAGCGTTCGAGGGTTATCACAACCGCCCCGAAGCGAACGCGCGGAGCCTGCGTGACGGCTGGTACTTCACGGGCGACACGGGATACCTCGATGCAGAGGGTGACCTCTTCGTGACCGGTCGCGTCGACGACATGATTATCAGCGGCGGCGAAAACATCTCACCCGTGGACATCGAGTCGGTGCTCTCTTTGCACCCCAGTGTCGATGAGGTGGCTGTAGCTGGCCTGAAGGACGAGCGATGGGGGCAGCGGGTGGTGGCGTTCGTGAAGGCCCATGACGCCGTGGGGGCTGATGCCCTGGATGCCCACTGCCGCGCCTCTGACCTCGTGAACTTCAAGCGTCCTCGCGAGTACGTATTTGTTCGCGAAATCCCCAAATCCCCCGTCGGAAAGGTCCTGCGCCGCAAGTTGGTAGCAGGCGAATTTGAAGCAGCGCGACCTCCGCTGCCTCAGGTGCCACCCGCTTGATGCGTGTCCATCAATCCATTCATTTCTTCAAACCCTCTTTAACCAGTCGCAAAGGAAATCATGCAACTCAATGACCTCAACCATCCTGCGCTCACGCTGAGCTCCACCCTGGACGGCTACCGCGTGGAGATAGACCCATCGCGTGAACGCGCTGACATCGTCCTGTGCCGTCCCCCGTTCAACGTGATCTCCATGACCCAGCGAGAGCAGCTGCGCATCACATTTGAAGCGCTGGATGCCAACGACAGCGTGCGCGTCATCGTCCTTCGCTCGGAAGGAGAGCACTTCTCCAGCGGCGGCAACATCAAGGGCTTCCTTGAGGCCTCTCCCGAGCACGTGAGCAAGCTCGCATGGAACGTTGCAGCACCCGCCCGCTGCAGCAAGCCTGTCGTGACCGCTGCCCGTGGCTACTGCTTTGGTGTGGGCTTTGAACTCTCCCTGGCGTGCGACTTCCGTCTCGTAACACCCACCACGCTGTATGCGCTACCCGAGCAAAAGTTGGGCCAGATTCCTGGCTCCGGCGGCTCTGCACGTTTGCAGAAGATGGTTGGTATCACGCGCACGAAGGACATCGTGATGCGCAGTCGTCGCATCACGGGCCCGCAGGCCTACGACTGGGGTGTAGCGACCGAGTGTGTGCCCGATGCGGAGCTGGAAGCAGCAACCGACGCACTGGTCGACGAGCTGCGTGGTTTCTCCCCACTTGCCCAACGTACTGCAAAGAAGCTGCTCAACGACACCGAGGACTCGCCCCTGTCGATTGCCATCGAACTTGAAGGCCACTGCTATTCGCGCCTGCGTAGCTCTGACGACTTCAGAGAAGGTGTCGAAGCATTCCATGACAAGCGTCGTGCCCGCTTCACGGGCACCTGAGTTTCCTGAATTCGTTCCCCAGCTTCCCCCTGCTGCTTGACCACTAACAACCCAACGAGGAGACATACGTGAAAACCAGAAACACTGCCATCGCCCTGTCGATTGCCTGTATTGCAAGCAGCGCTGCTGCGCAGAACCAGCCCATCCGCATCGGCGTCGTGACGCCACTGTCCGGTACCTATGCAGGCATTGGCCAGCAGGTGAAATGGGGCCTGGACCTTGCCGCGCGCCAAATCAATGCCGCCGGCGGAGTGGCCGGTCGACAGCTCGAGCTGGTCTATGAAGACGAAGAAGCCAACCCGGCTGTTGCTGTGCAAAAGGCAGAGAAGCTCTTCCAGGTCAACAAGGTCGACTTCCTGACCGGCACGGTCAATAGCGGCGCCACCCTTGCTGTGGGTCAGGTAGCAGAGCGCAACAACCGCCTCATTGCAACCACCGTTTCATTTGCCGACTCCATCACTGGTGACAAGTGCTCTCCTAATGTGTTCCGCGTGAACGCACGGGCAGGTATGCAGTCTGCTGCACTGGCCGACTGGATAGCTCGCACACGGCCCAATGCCAACGTCTTTTATCTCGGACCCGACTACGAAATGGGCCGTAGCACGGTGGCAGCATTCAAGTCTGCTGCGGAAGCCAAGGGCGCAAAATCAGTGGGCGAGGTGTTTGCTCCGCTGGACAACAAGGACTACTCCCCGTTCTTCGGTCAGATGCGTTCGTCGCGTCCTGCCGTGATTTACACCTCGGTTGCAGGTAACGACACGGTGCGCCTGTTCTCCCAGATGTCTGAGTTCGGAATCAACCGCAACGTTCAGGTGGTTGGGGCCTCCGGCACCGTGACCTCGCAAAACCTGCCCGCCATCGGCAAGAACGCGGACGGCTTTGTGACCGGCGTGGGCTATGCAACGAGCATCGACAGCGCCGAGAACCGCAAGTTTGTAGCCGACTTCGAAGCCGCCAACAAGAGCGCACCGGACCTCTACGGCGCCGACAGCTATGGCGTGTTGTTCTTCTACAAGGCAGCGGTCGAGAAGGCAGGCAGCACCGACACCGACAAGGTGCGGGCCGCCATGCGTGGGCTGCAGTGGAGCACCCCTCAAGGCACAAAGACCATGCGTGCCGGTGACCACCAGGCCATGCAGGACATGTACGCGATGCGTGTGACCAACGGCAAGTTCGAGCTGGTGGGCCAGGTCAAGGCCGACGCGGCCATCGGCGCCGACGTCTGCACGCGATTCTGAAGCCACGACCGAGTCCAACACCATGAGCAACGCCATGGAATGGCTGCAGTTCGTACTAGCACCACAGATGATTAACGGCCTGTCCATTGGCGTGGCCGTGGTGTTGATGGCATTGGGCCTGACCATCATCTTCGGTCTGCTGGATGTCATCAACATGGCCCATGGCGAGTTCTACGCCATAGGAGCCTACCTTGCCGTCGCCTTGTTGGCGACGGGCATGTCGTTCTGGTGGGCTTTGGTCCTGACGCCGCTCCTGATGGCGGTGTTGGGCTTCGTCACCGAGAGAGGACTAATCCAGCGGGTGTTTCACAGCAAGGACCGGCACACGCTGACCCTGCTCCTGACCTTCGGCGTGGCGGTGGTGCTGGAAGACGCGCTCAAGATTGCGTTCGGCGCCAACCCCCTTCGCCTGGAGGCGCCCATCAGCGGCGCCACCGAGATGCTGGGATTGTTCTTTCCCAACTACCGTCTCTTTGTCATGCTGTTCGGGGGGGCGCTCATCGCTGGGGTATGGCTGCTGGTCTTTCGCACCTCGCTGGGTGCCATCGTTCGAGCGGCCGCATATGACCGGAACATGAGCGCCTCGCTGGGTGTTCCGGTACAGCTCGTCTACGCGGGCACCTTTGCCTTCGGGGTGGCCCTGGCTGGTATCGCTGGCGTTTTGCTGGCCCCCATCTACTCGGTGTTTCCGACCATGGGAAAGGACTTCGTCCTGATCGCCTTCAGCGTGGTCATCATCGGCGGCATGGGCTCCATCAAGGGTGCTTTGCTGGCAGGCCTGTTGCTCACGCAGGTGCAGTCCATCTCCAGCCTTTACATCTCCCCGGTGTGGAGCGACCCCCTGTTGTTCGGCATCATGGTCCTCGTGCTGATGTGGCGCCCGCAAGGCTTGTTCGGAAAACTTGGGAGCGCCTGAAATGAGCACACCAGCATCTTCTTCGACGATTGGCCCACGTGGCGGCGCTGTAGCCACGGCGAGCAGCGAGCGGCCGCGCCGCTCTGCTGCCACCTGGCTAGCCATTTTGTTCTTCGCCGGTGCGCTGCTGTTTGGTGGCATCGCGCTGGCCCTGAGGGACGTCTTCTACCTGCGCCTGGCAACGGAAGCGCTGATTTTTGGAGGTCTGGCCCTGTCCGTGGACCTTCTGCTGGGCAGGGTTGGCCTGCTGCCGTTGGGACAAGCGCTGTTCTTTGGCCTGGGGGCATACGTCTCTGCGTTGGTGCTCAAGAACTGGAGCGATTCCTTCTGGCTGGCTTTGGGCGTCACCCTGGCTTTCAGTGCTGTGGTCGGTCTGATTGGTGGGCTGATTGCCATTCGCGCCAAGGGTGTCTACTTCGCACTCATCAGCTTCGGCCTCGCCCAGGTTCTGTCCAAAGTGGTCTACAACACCCGCGAGCTCGGTGCCTCAGACGGCATCATCGGCGTGCCCTCGGCCCACATCATGTGGGGCGTCAACTCGGCGACGCCATCGGGCTTCTTCCTGGTGGTGCTCGCCTTTATCGGCGCGCTCTACCTGGTGTTGCGCTATCTCATGGACACACCCGTGGGTCGCCAGCTCGACGCCATCCGAACCAACGAGCACCGAGTCTCCTTCTTGGGTGAGGACCCCTGGCGTTACAAGCTGGGGGCCTTCGTTGCAGCCGCGTGCATTGCCGGTTGCAGTGGTGCGCTCTATCCCATGCTGCGCGGCTTCGTCTCGCCTGAACTGATGTTCTTCCAGGTTTCTGGCAACGCGGTCATCAACGTCATCGTCGGTGGCACCGGAACACTTATCGGCCCGCTCTATGGGTCTGCCATCCTCACTGGCCTGCGCTCCGTGGTGGGCTCCTTCACCACGCATCACCACATCGTTATCGGCGTGTTGTTCGTGATGGTTGTGATTCTGATGCCGCGCGGCCTCATCGGCTATGCGATACCTGCCCTAGAACGCAGGCTAGATGCTCGACGCAACCAGAAGGAGAACCGTTGATGAACCCCATTCTGTCGGTCAAAGGCATCAGCGTTCAGTTCGGCGCCCTCAAGGCAGTTCAAGATGTGAGCTTTGAGGCTCAGCCGGGAAAAATCACGGCCGTGATTGGCCCTAACGGGGCTGGCAAAAGCAGCCTGTTCAACCTCATCAGCGGAGCCATACGTCCCTCTTCGGGGTCGGTGCGTTTCGATGGGGAGGATGTGACGGGCCGTGCTCCCCACCAACTTCTAAGATACGGCCTGTCCCGCTCGTTCCAGATTACCAATCTGTTCTTTGAGCTTCCGGTACGCGAGAACCTGCGCCTGGCAGCGCAGTTCCTTGAGCAGGGGCGCGGCCTGTTTCGCCCACTGGCCCGCAGCCAGACTGCTGCTGCGCGCGTGGACGAACTCCTTGAGCAGTTTGACCTTCGTAACAAGGCAGATGAGCTCGCTGGCTATCTGTCGCACGGAGAGCAACGTCGACTGGAAATTGCGGTGTCTCTGGCATCACGCCCGCGCATGCTGCTCCTCGACGAACCAACCCAGGGAATGAGCCACGGCGACACCCGCGAGACCGAATCACTGATTCGGGGGCTCTCCCACAACCATGGTCTTTCCATTTTGCTGGTCGAGCACGACGTGGACCTGGTGATGCAGTTGTCAGACTTTGTGGTGGTGATGCACCAGGGTCAGAAGCTCGCCGAGGGCACTCCGGCACAGGTGCGTGCCAATCCTGCGGTTCAGGCCGCCTATTTCGGGGAGAAACTCTGATGTTGGAACTCAAAGGCGTTCACACCCACTATGGGCTGAGCCACGTTTTGCAAGGAATAGACCTGCAGGTGGGCCATGGCGAAGTGGTTGGCCTGTTTGGCCGCAACGGGGTGGGTAAAACCACGGTGATCAAGACGATTGCCGGCTGGGTCTCGCCCTCCAGTGGGGATGTCATCTTTAACGGCGAATCAATTAACGGCGTCGGCGCAGACCAAATCTGCCGCCGAGGCATTGGCCTTGTGCCTGAGGACAGGCGCATCTTTCCTGGTCTGACCGTTGAAGAAAACCTGCATCTGGGTCAGATGCAGTGCCCGTCGCGCAGCCGCTTGGACGCGCGCAGGCGAATGGAGGAAATCTACCAGCGGTTTCCGCGCCTTGCGGAGCGTCGGCGTCAGATGGGGACCACCTTGTCGGGCGGCGAACAACAGATGCTTGCTATTGCGCGGGTGCTCGTTGGTGAGCCAAAGCTGCTGCTCATCGATGAGCCCACGGAGGGTCTGGCGCCCATGATTGTGGATGAGTTGTTCACCTTGATTGGCAACTTGGCGAGCGAGGGGATTCCCATCGTCCTTGTGGAGCAGAACGTCCATCGTGCCATCGGCTTGGTCAACCGTTTCTATATGCTAGAGCGCGGCTCGGTAGTACTCGATGGTGGCGCGAATCAAGCGGACCGCTCTGCGCTAATGGAACGACTGGCGGTCTGAGCTCAAAGCCCATTGGGCTGCCGATCACTCCAGAGATGGCGTCAAGACAATGGGGAGGCATCCCTAGCGTCTCCGAACGGCGCGCCCCCTGCGCGCACCCCCCGCCACCTGGCAAGCCCTCCGATACGCCCGCAGCGTCACCTCCGCCCGCTGCATCACCGTGTCCTCCACCGTGGCAGCACCTCCGGCCAATTCATCCGCCTGCGCCTGCAGCAACTCCGCCGGGCTCATCCCCGACGCCTCGCCCGTCAGCAACGCAATGCCTTCGCTCACATGCCCCATGGTGTAGACATGGAACAGCCCGCGCTCCACCGCGTCCAGCACGCTGCGGTCCAGCATCAGGTGGCGTTGGTTGCGGGCGGGGATCAGCACGCCGTGGGTGCCGTCCAGCCCTGCCGTCGCGCAGGCGCGGAACCAGCCTTCGATCTTTTCGTTGATGCCGCCCACGGGCAGCACTTCGCCGTGCTGGTTCAATGCGCCCGTCACGGCAATGCCCTGGCGCAGGGGCAGGCCTGACAGGCTGGACAGCAGCGCGTACAGCTCGGCGCACGAGGCGGAGTCGCCTTCCACGCCGCTGTATTCCTGCTCGAACACGATGGAGGCATTGAGCGCCAGCGGCGCCACGTGGCTGAACAGGGCGGTGAGGTAGCTGTGCAGGATGAGCACGCCCTTGTCGTGGATGGGGCCGGACATATCGACCTCGCGCTCGATGTTGAGCAGGCCCTCTTGCCCGGCGAAGGTGCGCGCGGTGATGCGCACCGGAAAGCCAAACCGGTAGTCGCCCAGGTCGATCTGCGTCATGGCGTTGATCTGGCCGGTGATGGAACCCTGCAGCGTGATCAGGCGCTCGCCTTCGGTGATGGATTCGTGCAGTTCTTCTTCGGGCTGGTTGTGGCGCAGGGTGCGGGCGGCCAGGGCGGCTTGCACGTCGGCGGCTTGCACCACGGTGCCTGCGCGGGCCTGGCACAGGGCGGCGCTTTCGATGGCGAGTGCTTCGGTGTGGGCAAAGCGGGCGCTTTGGCGGCCTTGGTCGTCGGCCTCGCGGTGTGATTGCTCCAGCAGCAGGGCCACGGCACCGGCGGCAAAGTGGGGCAGGCCGCGCTTTTTGCAGACTTGCGCGACCAGGATGGCCGAGGACTGGTGGGTGCCGGGAGTGGCGATGAACCGGTCTGAAAAGTCCACCTTCACGCGAAAGCGGCGGGCGGCGTCGGGGTCGGCCTCTTGCAGGGCGTAGTACTCCTCCACCGATCCGATCAGCACGATCTTCACGTCCACGTCCACCGGCTCGGGCTGCAGTGCACCGGCCCCGCCGGGCGCATGGGCGGGGCCGCCGCCGCCACTGCCGTCCTCGATCTGCAGGCGCCCACAGCGCAGAAAGCGGCGCAGGCGCGGCCACAGGCCTTCTTCGGCGGCCAGGTCGTGCAGGTGCAGCAGGATGAAGCCGCCATGCGCTTTGAGCAGGCTTCCCGCGTGGATGCTGGCGTGGTCGGCCTGCACGGTGTCGGCGTCGGCGCCGTGTTCAATGCTGCCAAACAGGGTGCGGGCCGTGGGGTTGTCTTCCACCACCACAGGGGCGCTGGTGCGGCCGTGGTTGTCCACCACCACGTTCACCTGGCAGCGGGCCAGCAGGTCGTCCAGCGCGTCCTTGCGGTCGTCTTCGGCGTCCTGGCCTTGGTCGGCGTCGCCGGGCTCAAAGAGGTCGATGTGGTCCAGCACGGCGCGCTCTACCTGGTCCAGCCACTGCGTGAGCTTGACGGCGTCTTTGATCTGCTTGCGCAGGCCCTGGCGGATGCCGTGCAGTGCGTGCTCCACCAGGGGCTTGATGGTCTGGCGGCGCAGGGCGGCCAGGGCGTCGTCGCGCGTGCGCTCCAGCGGGCGGGTGGTTTCCAGAAACTTGGCGATCTCGGCGCGCAGCTCCAGCTCGGCGGCGTCGATCTCGGCGCGGCGCTCGCGGGGCAGGGCGCGCGCTTCGCCTTCGGTCAGCGGCTGGCCCTTGGGGCCGGTGAGGGTGAACACCATGTGCCCGGCCTCGCGGCTCAGGCGGAACTGGCGCGCTTCGGCAAATGCGTCCAGCGCGGCAAAGGCTTCGTTTTCTTGCGCTTGCCAAGTCTTTTCGATGCGCTCGGCCTCGGCCTTGAAGTCGGGGCTGGTCAGGCGCTTGGGGATGTCGGCTTGCAGGCTGCGCGCCATGTCGGCCATGCCCTGGCGCAGCAGGCGGCCTTCGCCCGCTGGCAGGCGCAGCGCGCGGGGGCGGTCGGGCTGGTCAAAGTGGTGTAGGTAGCACAGGTCGGGGGGCACGGCGCGTTTCGCGGCTTCGGCCTGCATGGCCTGGCGCAGCAGCGATGCCCGCCCGCTGCCCACTTCACCCAGCACAAACAGGTGGTAGTCCGGCTGCTGCATGGCCAGACCAAATTGCGCGGCGGCCTGGGCACGCTCCTGCCCGATCCAGGGCAGGGGCAGGTCTTGCAGCTCGGCGGTGCTGGCAAAGCCCAGCGTGGCGGGGTCAATGGTCAGACGCAACTGGTGGGGGGCAAGGGCAAAAGCGGGCATTGATGTGGGTGTAGGAGGGGGCGGTGCGGAGTGCGTGGCAGGCAGCCGTGCAGCACCTGGCGACCAAAATATGAGCCAAAACGGGCAGATGCGCTAGTGCAATATGCCCTGGGTGCTATCAATAATGTAGTGAGTGACCATGGGCGCGCAGGCCGCTCCGTGCCATTCGCTTTTGCGTTCGCATGCGGAATGGCATGGGCATGCGCATCAGTGCGCCACCGGGCATACCCCGGCAGGTGCACCACCGGTCAGCGCGTGGCTGCGCGCATCGGCCAGTGCGGCGGCGGTGGGGGCCTCGGTGGGCCAGCCCGCCAGGTGCTGTTGGGCCACGCGGCTCAGCGCCGTGATCCAGTGGTGGTTGTCGTTCAGGCAGGGGATGTAGTGAAACTCCTTGCCGCCCGCGTGCAAGAAGGCCTCGCGCACTTCCATGTTGATTTCTTCCAGCGTCTCCAGGCAGTCGCTGGTGAAGCCGGGGCACACCACGTCCACACGGCGGGTGCCTGCCTTGCCCAATGCCTCGATGGTGGGCTGGGTGTAGGGCTCCAGCCACTTGGCCTTGCCAAAGCGCGACTGAAAGGTGATGCGGTAGCGCTCCTCGCGCAGGCCCAGGCGCTCGGCCAGCAGGCGGCCGGTCTTGCGGGCCTCGCAGTGGTAGGGGTCGCCCAGGTGCAGCGTGCGCTCGGGCACGCCATGAAAGCTCATCACCAGCTGGTCGGGCTGGCCGTGGTGCTTCCAGTGCGTCTCGATGGTGCGGGCCAGCGCGTCGATGTAGCCGGGGGCGTCGTGGTAGTGGTTCACAAAGCGCAGCTCGGGCACGTTGCGGGTGGCAGCGGCCCAGGTGTAGACGGCGTCGAACACGCTGGCCGTGGTGGTGGCGGAGTATTGCGGGTACAGCGGCAGGATGAGGATGCGCGTGGCGCCCTCGGCCTTGAGGGCATCGAGCTGGCTGGCGATGGACGGGTTGCCGTAGCGCATGGCGTGGCGCACCAGCACCGCGTGGCCTGCCTCACCCAGCCAGCCGCGCAGCAGCGTGGCCTGCTTGGCCGTCCAGTGCGCCAGGGGCGAGCCCTCGGGCGTCCAGATGCTGGCGTATTTGGCGGCCGACTTGGCCGGGCGGGTGCGCAGGATGATGCCGTGCAGGATGGGCATCCACAGCAGCTTGGGGATCTCCACCACGCGGTGGTCACCCAGAAACTGCGCCAGATACCGGCGCACGGCCGGGGCCGTGGGTTCGTCGGGTGTGCCCAGGTTGCACAGCAGCACGGCAGTGCGGTCGGCCTGGCCGTGGGTGAAAGGGGGTTCGGGGTGGAAGGAAGGCATGCGGCATTTTCACCCACGCGCCGAGCCAGTGCGGGCCGGGAGCCTATTTGCGGCCTGGCGCATCACCGCCGACGAGTTCAGCGCTGGGCATAGCGTCTTCAGGTGTTTTCAGCCCCTTTTTGGGGTGCATCGGGTATTCCCTAATGTGGTTATGAAACCGGTTTCATAAACTGGCGCCACTTTGGAATAACGACTGTCCACCGTGAATTACCAGTTCCAGTTCGATGCCGTGTTTGCCGCGTGGCCCTTGCTGCTCAAGGGCACCTGGATCACCGTGCAGCTGTCGCTCACCGCCACTTTGCTGGGGCTGGTGGTGGCCATCTTTTGCGCCTGGGGCAAGACCGGCGGGCCGGGCTGGCTGCGGTTTCTGATCAACGCGTACATCGAGGTCATCCGCAACACGCCGTTTCTGGTGCAGCTGTTTTTCTTCTTCTTTGCGCTGCCGTCCATCGGCCTGCGCTGGTCGCCCTACACGGCAGCACTCACCGCCATGGTGGTCAACCTTGGGGCGTATGCGGCCGAGATCGTGCGGGCGGGTATCGAGTCCATCCCCAAGGGGCAGATCGAGGCGGGCAAGGCGCTCAACCTCAAACCGTGGGAGATCTTTCGGTTTGTGATCCTCAAGCCCGCGCTCAAGGCCATCTACCCGGCGCTCACCAGCCAGTTCATCTTGCTGATGCTCAGCTCGGCTGTGGTGTCGGTCATCTCGGCGGACGACCTGACCTCGGTGGCGGCCAACCTGCAGTCGCAGACGTTCCGCAGCTTCGAGATCTACATCGTGGTGACGGCCATCTACTTGGCGCTGGCGCTGAGTTTCTCGGCGCTGTTCAAGCTGATCTATCAGCGCGTCCTTAACTACCCCGACCGCCGATAAGGAGACCGACCATGCGTACCTTCGGACTCTCCGAGTTTTTATTCATCGTGCAGGCCGCGCAGTGGACGCTGGCGCTGTCGGCCATTGCCTTCGTCGGCGGTGCGCTGCTGGGGCTGGTGGTGGCGCTGTCGCGCACCTCAGAGAACGCTGCGGCGCGCAATGCGGCGCGGGTGTTCATCCAGGTGTTCCAGGGCACGCCGCTGCTGCTGCAGCTGTTCCTCATCTTCTTTGGCGCGCCGGTGCTGGGGTTTGACATCAACCCCTGGGTGGCGGCGGGCGTGGCGCTGGTGCTGAACAGCGCGGCGTTTCTGGCCGAGATCTGGCGCGGGTGTATCGAGGCCGTGCCACGCGGCCAGTGGGAAGCCGCCCAGGCGCTGAACCTCAAGTACGTGGCCCGCATGCGGTTTGTGGTGTTGCCCCAGGCTTTCAAGATTGCGCTGCCACCCACGGTGGGCTACATGGTGCAGATCATCAAGGGCACGTCGCTGGCCGCCATCATCGGCTTCACCGAGATCACGCGGGCGGGCCAGATCATCAACAACGCCACGTTTCAGCCGCTGCATGTGTTCACCACCGTGGCCGCGCTGTACTTCGTGATCTGCTGGCCGCTGTCGCTGCTGGCCGCACGCATGGAGCGCAAGCGCGCCCGTGCTCTGGCGCGCTGACCCACGCGCCGCAACCCTCTTTTTTCTTTCTGTTCTCGTTCACACCAACCACCAGGAGACATGCGATGACTTTTTCTTTGCAACGCCGCACCGCCACCGCCGCTTTGGCCGCCTTGGGCCTGGGCGCCGCCCTCACGGCGTTTGCGCCGCTGGCCTCGGCACAGTCCGTGGCCGACATCAAGAAGAAGGGTGAGATCACCATCGGCATGCTGGTGGACTTTCCGCCCTACGGCACCACCAACGCACAAAACCAGCCCGATGGCTACGACGCCGACGTGGCCAAGCTGCTGGCCAAGGACCTGGGCGTGAAGGCCAACATCGTGCCCGTCACCGGCCCCAACCGCATTCCGTTTCTGCTGACCAACAAGGTCGATGTGCTGGTGGCCTCGCTGGCCATCACGCCCGAGCGTGCCAAGCAGGTGCAGTTCTCGCAGCCTTATGCGGCCGCCACCATCGTGCTGTACGGCAAGACCGGCGCCAACATCAAGAGCGCTGCCGACCTGAAGACCGTGCGCGTGGGCGTGGCCCGTGCCAGCACCCAAGACGTGGCCGTGACCAAGGCCGCGCCCGAGGGCACCGAAATCCGCCGCTTTGACGACGACGCATCGGCCATGCAGGCCCTGATCTCGGGCCAGGTCGATGCGATTGGCTGCTCGGTCACCGTGGCCGCGCAGATCGCCAAGCGCGTGCCCGCCAACACGTTTGAGAACAAGTTCAACCTGCTGCAGCAAGCCATGGGCATTGCCCTGCGCCCCGGCCAGGACGAGCTGACCAAGGCCGTGAACGACTTTGTGGCCCGCAACACCGCCAATGGCGAGCTGAACAAGCTGTATCAAAAGTGGCTGGGCGCCGACCTGCCCAAGCTGCAGTAAGAGCGGTTAATAAAACTCTTCTGGCGTCGTTGCAGCGTCTTGTCGTACTACCCGTACTGCCTGCGACGCAGCGCCTAGCCAGAACCGCTTCGCTGAGTTTTCTTATCCGCTCTCAGTCGAACAGAGCGAGACATCCCAGGAGCCTTTGACAATGACGGACGCAGTCACTACGACGATGACCACCACCGGTGCACCCCCCATCATCACGATGGAGGGAGTCAACAAGTGGTACGACAGCTTCCAGGTGCTCACCGACATCAACCTGTCGGTGCGGCCCGGCGAGCGCATCGTGATCTGCGGGCCATCGGGCTCGGGCAAGTCCACGCTGATTCGCTGCATCAACCGGCTTGAGACGGTGCAAAAGGGCCGTATTGAGGTCGATGGCATTGACCTGACCGCCGGCGGCAAGAACGTGGACGCCGTGCGCGCTGAAGTGGGCATGGTGTTCCAGCAGTTCAACCTGTTCCCCCACCTGACCATTCTGGAAAACTGCACGCTGGCCCCCATGCGTTCACGCGGCATGAGCAAGGCCCAGGCGGAAGAAGTGGCCATGAAGTACCTCACCCGCGTGCGCATCCCCGAGCAGGCGCACAAGCACCCGAGCCAGCTGTCGGGCGGGCAGCAGCAGCGCGTGGCGATTGCGCGGGCGCTGTGCATGGCGCCCAAGGTGATGCTGTTTGACGAGCCCACCTCGGCGCTCGACCCCGAGATGGTCAAGGAAGTGCTGGACACCATGATCAGCCTGGCCGAAGACGGCATGACCATGCTGTGCGTGACGCACGAAATGGGCTTTGCCCGCAGCGTGGCCGACCGCGTGATCTTCATGGCCGACGGCAAGATCCTGGAGCAGGCGCCGCCTCAGCAGTTCTTTGGCCAGCCGCAGCAAGACAAGACGCGGCAGTTCCTGGGCCAGATCCTGAGTTCCCACCACGCACATTGAGACCTGGCAGGTCGTGCGGTTGATGGCCTCTGCCCTGGTGGGCGGAGCCTGAAAGAAACACATGAAGGTATTGATTTCCCTGTCCTCCTTCGGCGCGGCCGAAACCGGTCGCCACGGCCAGTTGTGGTGCACCGACCTGGCCCAGCAAGCGGGTGCGGACGGCGTGGAGGTGCGTGGCGAACTGCTGCGCGATGCAACCACCGAGCTGCCCGCGCTGGCGGGCCGGGCGGCGGTGTACTCCAGCCCCGAAGGTCTGTGGACCCCGCAGGGCGCGCTGAATGAAGCAGCCCTGGCGCGTGGCGTGCAGGCTGCGCAGGTGCTGCGTGCGCCGCGCCTGAAGATGTCGATTGGCGGCTTTGGTCCTTCGTCGCATGCCTCGCTGCACCGCCTCAAGGACCTGCTGTTGGCCGCCCCGCAGGTGGAGCTGGTGATCGAGAACGACCAGACCGCCACTGCCGGTACGCTGGCCGCGATGCAGGCCTTTTTTGCAGCCCAGGAGCAGGCGGGGCTCGACCTGGGCATGACCTTTGACATGGGCAACTGGCACTGGCAGGGCGAATGCCCGCTGCAGGCCGCGCAGGCCCTGGCGCCCTATGTGCGCTATGTGCACTGCAAGGGCGTGCAGCGCTTGCCCGCCAAGTGGGTGGCGGTGCCGCTGGCCGATTCGGTGGCGCCCTGGCGCGCTGTGCTGCGTGCCTTGCCTGCCGATGTGCCGCATGCCATTGAATACCCGCTGGTGGGCGACGACCTGGTGACCGTCACGCGCGAGCAGGTGGCCATCATTCGCGCCGCACGGGAGGCTGCATGACCGCCCCGGCTTTTGACGTTGCGCTGTTTGGCGAGGCCATGCTGCTGCTGGTGGCCAACGAGCCTGGCCCGCTGGAGAACGCCACCGGCTTTCACAAGCGCACCGCCGGGGCTGAGACCAATGTGGCCATTGGCCTGGCGCGTCTGGGCCTGAAGGTAGGCTGGGCCAGCCGCCTGGGCACCGATTCGATGGGCCGCGCGCTGCTGGCTGCCATGCAGGGCGAAGGCATTGATTGCTCGCACGTGGTGTGCGATGCCACGCAGCGCACGGGCTTCCAGTTCAAGGAGCGTGTGATGGATGGCCGCGACCCGCAGGTGGAATACCACCGCAAGGGCTCCGCTGCCAGCCAGATGGGGCCCGGCGATGTGGATGAGCCCTGGCTGCGTTCTGCGCGCCACCTGCATGCCACGGGCGTGTTTGCCGCCATCTCCGACACCAGCCTGCAGGCCGCCATTCGCACGCTGGAGGTGATGCGCGCCGCAGGCCGCACCATCTCGTTCGACCCCAACCTGCGCCCCACGCTGTGGTCGTCGCCCGAGACCATGCGCCACTGGATCAACACCCTGGCAACCTATGCCGACTGGGTGCTGCCGGGCATGGAAGAGGGCGTGTTTTTGACCGGCGAAACCACCCCCGAGGGCGTGGCGCGCTTTTACCGTGAGCGAGGCGCCAAGCTGGTGGTCGTCAAGCTTGGCCCCGAGGGCGCTTACTACGACAGCGACGTGGCCGGCACCGGCCGCGTGCCCGGCGTGCCCGTGGCCCAGGTGGTAGACACCGTGGGCGCGGGCGACGGCTTTGCCGTGGGCGTGATCAGCGCCCTGCTGGAGGGCCTGCCGGTGCCCGCCGCCGTGCGCCGTGGCGCCTGGATCGGTGCGCGTGCCGTGCAGGTGCTGGGCGACACGGAGGGGCTGCCCACCCGCGCACAACTGCAGGAGGCGGGCCTGTGAGCCTGACGCTACCTTCAACAGACAGCAACACAAGCCCCGCGCGCAAGCAGGTGCTGGTGTTTCGCGAGCTGCCGCCCGACCAGCTCGCGCGGCTGACCGCCGTGCACGATGTGACCGTGGCCGACCCGCGAAAGCCCGATGAACGTGCGCGATTCGATGCCGCGCTGGCACAGGCGCACGGGCTCATCGGCTCCAGCTTTCCCATCGATGCCGCCGTGCTGGGGCGTGCGCCCCGGCTGCAGGTGGTGTCCAGCATTTCGGTGGGCGTGGACAACTACGCGCTGGACGTGCTGCAGTCGCGCGGCATCATGCTGTGCCACACCCCCGGAGTGCTTGACGAAACGGTGGCAGACTCGGTGTTTGCCCTCCTCATGGCCACCAGCCGCAGGCTGGTAGAGCTGTCGCAGCTGGTGCGCGAGGGCCGGTGGACCAAGAACATTGGAGAAGACCTGTTTGGCAGCGATGTGCATGGCAAGACGCTGGGCCTGCTCGGATTTGGCCGCATTGGCCAGGCGGTGGCGCGCCGCGCCGCACTGGGGTTTGGCATGCCGGTGATGTACCACGCCCGCCGCCCGGTGGACTTGGCCACCCAGGCTCCTGAATTGCAGGGCAAGGCCATCCACACGCCGCTGCCCGCGTTGCTGGCGCAATCGGACTTTGTGGTGGCCATGCTGCCCTTGTCGGACAGCACGCGGGGCATGGTCAACGCCGAACTGTTTGCGGCCATGAAGCCCGGCGCCATCTTCATCAACGGCGGCCGGGGCGCCACGGTGGTGGAGCAAGACCTGCTGCACGCGCTGGACCATGGCCCGCTGCGCGCAGCGGGGCTCGATGTATTTGCCACCGAGCCGCTGCCGCTGGCGTCGCCCCTGCGCACCCACCCGCGCGTGACGCCGCTGCCCCACATCGGCTCGGCCACGCACGACACGCGCCATGCCATGGCCGCGTTGGCCACCACCAACCTGCTGCAGGCCCTGGCGGGCGAACGGCCGGCCGCCGTGTACAACACCTTAGAACCTGTTCAAAATCTTTTCAGGGATCGCATTGGAGTGCAATCGGGATGAGTGGATGCTTCGGGTGCGCCGCATGGGCTCGTGCCCATGCAAGCGGCCGGGGCGTCCAATCGCCCGATTTCACTCCAACCCTCGCGGGCAAGTGCCTTGCCGGGCGGTCTGCGGCGTTGCGGCGCTTGCCAATAGCACGGGCTATTGGCTGCACCCCGCGCCTTGCACCCCATCCCGGCAAGGCACTTGTGCGACCCTGAAAAAATTTCGAACAGGTTCTTACCAGCATGAGCCCGCCGACACCCGCACCCTCCGCCACGCTGCGCGCCCGTCCCACCATCGCCGATGTGGCGGCCGAGGCAGGTGTGTCCAAGGCCACGGTGTCGCGCTACTTCAACCACCGCGAACGCCTGCTCAGCCCCGACATTGCGGCGCGCGTCGAGGCTGCCATCGCTAAGCTGGCCTACGTGCCCAGTCCCATGGCCCAGGCGCTGAGTCATGGCCGCTCGCGCCTCATTGGCCTGGTGGTGGCCGACATCACCAACCCCTATTCGGTGGCCGTTTTGCGAGGCGCCGAGAAGGCCTGCCAGGACGCTGGCTACCTGGTCATGCTGTTCAACCTGGGCAACGACCGCGAGCGCGAGCGCGCGGCCATCGACGCGCTGGCCAGCTACCAGGTGGACGGTTTCATCCTCAACACGCTGGGGCAGGGCGAGGGGCAGGCGGATGTGAACACCTTGCACGGCAAACCCGCCGTGCTGGTGGACCGGCGCCACGCCGGGCTGGCGGCAGACTTCGTCTCGTTGGACAACCAGGGCGCCATGCGCGAAGCCTGCGCCCACCTGCAGCAGCAAGGCTGGCAGCGCCTGCTCTACATCACCCAGCCCTTGCTGGGCGTGAGTTCCCGCATCGAGCGCACAGAGGCCTTTCGTGCGCTGGTGTCCTCCAAGCGCTCGGCGGTGCGCGGCACGGTGCTGGAGCTGGCGGCGGAGCAGGGCGACGAGGTGCTGGACCAGGCACTCACCGATCTGCTGCGGCAGGCCCTGCCCGGCGAGCGCTGCGCGGTGGTGGCGGGCAATTCGGTGGTCACGCTGCGGGTGGCTGCAGCCGTCTCGCGCATGGGGTGGACGTTTGGACAACAGCTGGGCTTTGTGGGCTTTGACGACCCTGAATGGGCGTCGCTGATCCGGCCTGGCCTGAGCGCGGTGGCCCAGCCCACCGATGCCATCGGACAACGCGCGGCGCAGTGCCTGCTGGAGCGCATCAACGGCCTGGAAGGCCCTGCGCGCGAGAGCCTACTGCCCGGGCTGCTGGTGGTGCGCGGATCGTCGTTGGGGCCTGCGGGCGCTCCAGACCCCGGTTGAACGCAGTGCACGGCGCAAAGGCCTGCGGTATGCTTTGCGGCCCTCGCCCCGGTGCATCGCCGGGGCCTCTTTTTCCGCCTTCATCCTTCAGGTGCGCCCTGTGCCAAACCCCTCTCTGGACACCTCCCGCATCCGCGCGATCTCCATCGATCTGGACGACACGCTCTGGCCCATCTGGCCCACCATCACGCGGGCCGAAAGTGTGCTGCTGGACTGGCTGACCCACCATGCGCCCGCCACGGCGGCATTGTTCTCGGACACCGAGGCGCTGCGCGCCATCCGCAACCAGATGGTGACCCTGCGCCCCGACCTGAAGGGCGACCTGAGCGCACTGCGGCGCGAGTCCATCCGGCTGGCGCTGACACAGGCCGGTGACGAGCCCGCGCTGGCCGAACCGGCGTTTGATTTGTTCTTTGCCGAGCGGCAGCGGGTGGAGCTGTTTGACGATGCGCACGACACGCTGGCTTTCTTGTCAGCGCGCTACCCGGTGGTGGCGGTGTCCAACGGCAATGCCGATATCCACCGCATTGGCATCGGCCACTACTTTCGCCACAGCATCAGCGCGTCGGACTTTGGCATCGCCAAGCCCGATGTGCGCATCTTCCATGCGGCCGCCACGGCCGTGGATGTGCTGCCCCACGAGGTGCTGCACGTGGGCGACGACGCCACACTGGATGCGCAGGGCGCGCTGAACGCGGGCATGCAGGCGGTGTGGATCAACAGTGCCAACCACCCCTGGCCGCACGACGACACACCGCCCCACGCCACGGTGGACAGCCTTACCGCGCTGTGCCGGCTGTTGGCCTGACGGGTTCTACAGGGTTCGGTTTCTTGCCTCAGGTCAAGGTTTGGGCGCGCGGCGGTTGAAGCTGCGGCCCGATCAGGTCACACTCCATCGTCGCTCAGCGACCCCTCTCACCATGCCCCGTACTCCCCCACCATTACCTGCCATCCGCACCATCGGCCTGATGCAGCCCATGACCTGGCTGGTGCTGGCCTGGCGCGACATGGCGCGGGCGGGCTGGATCAGTTTTGCGCATGGCCTGGCGCTCACCCTGTTTGGCGCTGCCATCTTTGCGGTGGCGCATCACCGCTTCTGGCTGCTGGCGGGTGCGCTGTCGGGGTTTCTGGTGGTGGCGCCGGTGCTGGCCACCAGCCTGTATGCGCTGAGCCGCGCGCTGGAGCGTGGCGAGGCCGCTAACCTGGGCGTGGTGCTCAAGACCTGGCTCAACTGGCAGAACAGCCATGTGAACAAATGGGGCAGCGACTACTGGTGCATGCTGCAGTTCGGGGCGCTGCTGGCGCTGGCCGCCTCGGGCTGGGTCATGACCTCGGCGGCGCTCATCACCTTGCTCGCGCCCGTGCCCATCGAGACGCCGCTCGACTTTCTGCGCCATGTGGTCATGGCGCGTGACGGCTGGTTGTTTGAAATCTGGCTAGCGCTGGGCAGCCTGATGGCTGCGCCCATTTTTGCGTCCAGCGTGGTGGCCATGCCGCTGCTGCTGGACCGCCGCGCCACGTTGCTGCAGGCCGTGCTCACCGGCTGGCAGGCGGTCATCACCAACCCGCTGCCGATGGCGTTCTGGGCTGCCATCATCCTGGGCTTTACCTTGCTGGGCCTGGGCTCGCTGCTGCTGGGCCTGATTGCTGTGATGCCCATGCTGGGCCACGCCAGCTGGCATGCCTACCGCGACCTGGTGGATGCCTCCAGCCTGCCCGAGCGTGACTTGGTGGCCCCCGCTGTACCGAATGCCTCTGTGCGTCGGCCAGGAGGGACATTGTGATTTTTGGATTTACCGAGGCGCAGATCTCGGGCTTCTTCCTCACCTACGGGGTGGGGGCGTTCATTGCCTACATGCTGTTCATCATCGGGCAGCTGGCCTGGGAATCGAAGGCCGGGCGCTTTGGCACGTTCGTGCTCTTCCTGGGCCTTGGCGTGGGTTTTCTGGGGTTCCTGGCCAAGGTGGTGATTCAGTGGTGGCTGGAGAAATGACCCTGCATCCACGTGTTCATGTTGGGCGGCACGTTGGCTCGTCCGCTGTCTTGTTCTGAACCACCGCACCTTCAGTCAGCGCGTGCCTTGTGAATCAGCAAAGTAGTTCCTGGACGGTAAAACATAGCCGTCTGACAGCCTTGGTAGGTGCATCGCCTAAGCTGATGGCAGCGCTGCGTGCGGTTCGTTCACTGGGGTTGGACTCATGGTGCATAGGCGCGGGAGCCGTGCGCTCCCTGGTCTGAGATGATTTGCACGGCTTTGCTGCGCCTACGCCCCTGGACGACGTGGACGTGGTGTATTTCGACTCTGGTCTAGTTCGTACGACGCAAGACGCAGAGTTCGAAAGCTATTTGAGGAAGGTAATGCCCTCCTTGGCCTGGGAGGTGACCAACCAGGCGACAGTACACCGCTGGTTTGCTGAACATCTTGGGCAGACAGTGGCTCCGTTGCTTTCGCTGGAGGATGGAGTGGCGACCTGGCCAGAGGTCGCTACTTGCGTGGGTGTCTTCCTGCGGCCGGATGACTCCATTGGCGTTGTGGCTCCTCATGGGGTGGACGATTTGTTTGGCCTGGTGGTTCGTCACAACCCCGTGCGTGCTGATGCGCAGACCTATCGGGAGCGTGTTGCGTCCAAGCGGTTCGCGGCGCGCCGGCCACTGCTCACTATCCACCCCGCTTGATGCGCATTGGGCGAACCGGCCCGCTGGCTGCTTCAACGCGGCCAGGACCGCAGCCCCAGGTCCTGCGCCAGGCGGCGATAGTCGGCCAGGCTGCGCTGCACATAGTCGTCCAGGGCCGTGCCACTCAGCGCAAAGGGGTACAGCCCATGGCGGGCGCACAACGCGGCATACCCGGGTGCCGCCTGCGCTTCCTGCAGGGCAGTCGTCCAGGCGTGGGCAACGGCGTCGGGCACGCTGGCGGCCATGTAGAGGCCGCGCACGGTGGTCCATTGCAGGTCAATGCCTTGCTCGCGTGCGGTGGGCAGAGCGGCCAGCGCACCGGCTAGCCGCGCGGGGGCCAGCACCGCCAGGATGCGCACCGGCAGACCTTCCGCAGCGGCCCGGGTGGCCTCGGCCGCGTCGCCGGTGAAGATGTCGATGTGTCGGCCACCCAGCGCCTTGAGCGCTTCGCCGCCGCCCTCAAACGACACAAAGCGCATGCGCTTGTGGTCTTGCCCCGCCGCGCGCACCAGCAGCGCGGCCTTCACCCAGTCCTGGCTGCCCAGCGTGCCGCCGGCACCAAACACCACGCGGCCCGAATCTTTTTGCAACGCGGCGACCACATCCTGCAAGCGCTGGTAGGGGGCGTCGCGGTGCACCGCCACCACACCGTAGTCGTTGCCCAGCGTTGCAATCCAGCGCACGGCGCTCACCGGGTGTGGGCCGAAGCGGCCCTGCGCCATGTTGAGCAGCGAGCCGCTGGAGAACGCCACCAGGGTGCCGGGTCCTCCCAGGCGGCCGGTGGCCACCTGGTCAAATGCCACGGCGCCAATGCCGCCGGGCAGGTAGCGGGTGCGCAGCGGCGTGCGGCCAGGGCGCACGGCCTGCAGTGCCTGCGAGGCCAGACCACAGGTCAGGTCAAATCCGCCGCCGGGGCGTGAAGGCGCAATGCATTCCGCCGGCTCACGGGATGCGTCGGCTGCCGCCGGGAAGGGAGCCAGGCCCGCGCCAGCGCTGGCGGCGGCCGCGAGCGTCTGCAGCAGCTGGCGGCGGCTGCAAGGCGCGGTCAGCAGGCGGTCCGTGGCGGGCAAGGGCTGCGGCATGGGGTGTGCAACGTTCAGTGGTTCAGCGGGCTGCGTCAGGCGCGGGGCCACCAGAGTATCGCCAGGAGCCCCGGTCCTTCAGCGCGCGCCTGCAGCCGCAGGCTGCCCCGGTGCCGCTCGGCAATCGACCGCGCAATCGCCAGCCCCAGGCCCGACCCGCCCGCCGTGGCCTGCGAGCCGCGCCGGTAGCGCTGGCCCAGGGCGTCGCGCTCCTCGGCGGGCAGGCCGGGGCCGTTGTCCTCCACGCTGATGCTCCAGCCCAGGCTGTCACCCGCTGCCGACACGGTGACGGTGCCCTGCGCGGGGGTGTAGGCGATGGCATTGGCTGCCAGATTGGTCAGGGCCTCGCGCAGCAGGCCGCTGTCGCCCACGGCCTCGATGCCAGCGGCGGGCGTATGGATGCCAAAGTCGATCTGCTTGGCGCGCGCCTGGGGCAGCAGCTCCAGCGCCACCGTGCGCAGCAGCGCGGCCAGGTCGAACGGCGTCAGCTCCACCGCCGCCGTGTCGCTGCGGCCCAGTGCCAGCAGTTGCTGTGTGCTGCGCGTGGCGCGGGCGATTTCGCCCCCAATGGCGGCCAGCGTGTGCTGCACCTGCGTGCTGTCGCCCTCGCGGCGCGCGTAGTCGATCTGCATCTGCAGCGTGGTGAGGTGGGTGCGCAGCTGGTGCGAGGCGTCGTCCAGAAACTGCCGCTGCTGCGCCACCAGGTCTTGCGTGCGCGCCATCTGCTGGTTGACCGCGTCCACCAGCGGGCGGATGTCGGCGGGCAGGTCGTGGGATGCCAGCGGGGTCATGTCGTCGCTGCTGCGGGCCTGCACTTCGCGCGCCAGCCGCGCCAGTGGGCGCAGCGCCACGGCCAGCAATGCCGCAGTGCCCAGCACCATCAGGGCCAGCACCAGCGCATCGCGCTGCACCGCGCGGCGCACAAAGCGGTCGGTGAAGTCCTGCCGCGACCGGGTGCTTTCAGCCACCTGCACCAGCACGGTGGATGTGGGCTCTGCACGGTCCAGCGCGCGGCGGTAGGCGGCCAGCCGCACGGACTCTCCAAAGTAGGTGGCGTCATAAAAACGTGGCACGCCGGGCTCCAGCGAGCCGGCGGGCAGGGGCAGGTCGGCATTGCCCAGCTCCACCAGCCCGTCGGACGACGCCACGCGAAAGTACACATTGCCGCTGGCCGTGAGTTCAAAGAATTCCAGCATGCTGTACGGCAACTCGGCCGACAGGCCGCCCGAGGCGGTGGAGATGTTGGCGTCGATGGACTTGAGCGCGCCGAGCAGCGAGCGGTCGTAGGCCGCGTTGGCGGCCTCCAGCGCATCGTGCCGGGTCATCCACAGCTCCACGCCCGTCACCAGGGCCAGCAGCGGCAGCAGCAGCATGGCCAGCAGCCGCCACAGGCTGGCGCGGCGCAGTCGTGCGGTCAGGCCCATCGGTCAGTCAGCCTCAAGCGCATAGCCCAGGCCGCGCAGCGTGGTGATGCGCACACCACTGCCATCCAGCCGCTTGCGCAGGCGGTGCACAAACACCTCGACGGCTTCGGGGTGCACGTCGTCATCGTCGGTGAACACGCGGTCCAGGATCTGCTGCTTGGAAAACGGCTCGCCGCTACGCTGCACCAGCACGCGCAGCACGGCGTGTTCGCGCGGGGACAGGGCCAGGGGCTCGCCGCGCAGGGTGAACTGCTTGCGGGCGCTGTCGTACACCAGCGCACCGCAGGCCTGGCGCTGGTGCTCGTTGCCACGCGCGCGGCGCACCAGGGCGTGCAGGCGTGCCTCCAGCTCTGCCAGCTCGAAGGGTTTGGCCAGAAAGTCGTCGGCCCCCGCGTTGAGCGAGCGCACGCGCTCGTCCAGCGAATCACGTGCCGTCAGGATCAGCGCGGGCAGGCGCTGGTCGCGGTCGCGCAAGCGCTGCAGCACTGCCTGCCCGTCCAGCCCGGGCAGGCCCAGGTCCAGCACCAGTGCGTCGTAGTTGTCGTGCTGCTGCAGCGCGCGGTCGGCCAGGCGGCCGTCGTTCACCCATTCGACCTGGATGCCCGCATGCTCCAGCGCACGGCTCAGCCAGGTGCCCAGGTTGTGGTCGTCTTCGGCCAGGAGGATGCGCATAAGGGGATGCTACCGTTTGTGCGGATGACGCAGGGCTTGCCTTCAGCATTGAGCCATTCAACGCGGAGCGGTCACGGCGCGCAAGCGCCAGCAGTCAGCTTGCGAGCACGCACTGCCCAGGCCAGGCAGCCGTGCAAGGGCCGCCCCGCCGCACTGGCTGCGTCCCCCTTCCCGCCCCGCGCAGCGGGGCGAGATAAAGGGGGAAGACGCGAAGCGGCTCAGGGGGTTAGTCTGGCTTCACCTTCGCGCGCAGCAGCACCTTCTTCCAGCGCTCCTGTTCGGACGCAATGAACTGCGCAAACTGCGCGGGCGTGCCGCCAATGGCCTCAGCCGCATCCGCGTTCAGACGCTCCAGCGAGCCTGGGGCCTTGACGGCCTTGGCGGTCTCGGCTGCCAGCTTGTCGAGGTTGGCCGGTGCCAGGTTGGCGGGGGCCAGCATGCCGTACCACTGCGTCATCTCAAAGCCCGGGAAGCCCTGTTCGGCCACGGTAGCCACGTCGGGCAGTTGGGGCAGGCGCTTGGCCGACCCGGTGGCAATGCAACGCACCTTGCCGGCCTTGATGAAAGGCAGCAGGGCGGCAGCGCCCACGGCAGCGGCATCAAGGCGGCCCGAAAGCAGGTCGGTCATCATGGGGCCGGTGCCACGGTAGGGCACGTGCAGCATGAAGATCTCGGCGGTCATCTTGAGGTATTCAAACGCCAAGTGGCCCGCGCTGCCGTTGCCCGCCGAGCCATAGCTGAGCTTGGCCGGGTTCTTCTTGGCGTAGGCGATGAACTCCTTGAGATTCTTGGCGGGCACGTCGGGGTGCACCACGTACAGGCTGGGCACCTTGGCCAGCAGGCTCACGGGCTTGAAGTCCTTGTTGGCGTCGTAGGGCAGCTTGTCGAAGATGAAGGGGTTGACGGCCAGCGTGCCGATGTGGCCCAGGATCAGCGTGTGCTGGTCGTCCGAGCGTGCCACTTCACCCATGGCGATGTTGCCGGCGGCGCCGGGCTTGTTGTCTACATACACGCTCTGGCCCAGCGTCTTGCCCAGCTCGGCAGCGGTGGAGCGGGCCACGATCTCCGAGCTGCCGCCCGGAGCGAACGGCACCACAAACCGCACTGACTTGGAAGGCCAGGCCGCCTGGGCCGATGCACCAGCGGGCAGCAGGCCGCCCAGGGCCAAGGCGCCGCTGGCGCCCAGCAGGTGGCGGCGGGTGGGGGACCAGAGGGCGGGGTGTTCGTGTGAAAGCATGGGGGTGTCTCCGTCAAAACGATAGGCCAGAAGGCAAAAAAGCGAACAAGGCGCATGCGATATGCGTGTGGCGCCATGGTGCCCGGGCCGTGCTTTCGGAATGCTGTCAGCGGGCTTGGTAGTTACCCGGGGGTGGCTGGCTGATCCTGTCGCTGGGTTTCAGCCCGCAGCCGCACGCGCCGCCACGGCGGTGCCGCTGAGCACCGCGCCTTCCAGCGTCGCCGGGTAGGGGCCGTCCACATAGTCGCCGCAGGCCGTCAGCCCCGGCAGCACCTGCATGGCGGGCCGCTGCAGGCCCGGGGTGCACGCAAACGTGGCGCGCTTTTCGACCACGGTCTGCACGGGGCGCAGGCCGGGCAGGCCCAGCTGCGCGGCGGCTTGCTGCAGTACCTGTTGCTCGATGAGTGCCCGGTCGCCATCGCTGGCGCTCACCACAAAGGCCAGCAAGCCCTGCTGGCCGTCAAGCTGGCCCCGGTCGAACACGAACTGCGCCGGGTGCTCTGCCGTGTTGCGCAGCGCCAGCATGGGCAGGGGCAAGCGCGCGCCGCTGGCGTGGGCGTACACGGTGGTGATGGCCTCAAAACGCAGGGCATTGGCGGTGGCGCTCCAGCGGGCGGCAGCGGCCAGGCCCGCCGTGCTGGCAAGGCCATCGACCAGACGCGCGGCCTCCCAGGAGGGGCAGGCCAGGGTGATGTGGTCAAAGGAGTCGGCTGCTTCGGCGCCCTGCGCTGTACCGACGGCGCCCACAGCCCCCACCAATTGCCAGCGCCCGCTGGGCAGGGGTTCAAGCCGCTGGATGCGTTGGCCGGTGACCACCTGGCCGCCTTGCTGCACCAGCCAGCGCACCGCAGCCTCGGGGAACAGCGCGCCCACGTCGGTGCGTGGCAGCAACAGGTTGGAGCCGCCGCGTCCGCTGAACAGGCTGTCCTGCAGCACCCGCAAAAACACCTGGCCGCTGGCCTCGCGTGCGGGGGTGTTAAGTGCCGACACGCACAGCGGGTCGATGAACTCGGCCATCAGCCGGGGCGTGAGCGGGGCACACAGGTCGGCCACCGAGGTGTGGGGCGCGCAGCGAAAGCCGCGCAGCTGCCAGGCGGTGGCAGTGCGCAACAGGGCGACCTTGTCTTGCCAGCCCCAGCCTTTGGCACGCACGATGCCCAGCAATGCATCCAGCGGCGGGGGCAGGTCGGGCAGTTGCAGGCCCTGGCCGTCGGGGAACTGCAGGGTCAGCGGCAGGCGCAGCAGCGCGGTGGTGGGGTCTACGCCCACCAGGCGCATCAGGCGCAGGCTCTCGGTGTAGGCACCGATCAGGATGTGCTGGCCGTTGTCCAGCGTGGCCGCTGTGCCATCGGGCAGCGCGCCCGGCACGGCGCGGGCGCGGCCGCCTACGGTGCGAGCGGCCTCGAACACGGTGACCTGGCGGCCAGCCTGCCGGTGGGCGATCGCCGCGGCCATGCCAGCCCAGCCAGCCCCGATGACAGCGACTTTCTGCAGTGCCACGCCGGGCTACATCCTGCCCAGGGCCTGCATCTTCCAGGCCAGCCAGAACTTGCGCAGCGGCGTGAGGCGGATGCGCTGGTGCAGCACCTGGAAGTTCTCGTGCTCGATCTCGCGCAGCAAGGTGCGGTAGATGCTGGCCATCATCAGGCCGGGCTTCTGGGTGCGGCGGTCTGCGTCGGGCAGCAGGGCAAAGGCCTCGTCGTACAGCCGGTGGGCGCGCTCGGCCTGAAAGCGCATGAGGGCGGTGAACCGGTCGGAGTACTGGCGCTTCAAGATCTCGTGCGCTTTCACGTCGAACTGCTGCAGCTCGCTGACGGGCAGGTAAATGCGGCCCAGCATGGCGTCTTCGCCCACGTCGCGGATGATGTTGGTGAGCTGGAACGCCAGGCCCAGCCGGTGGGCGTATTCGGTGGTGCGCGGGTCGGTCTGGCCGAAGATGCGCGCGGCCACTTCGCCCACGATGCCCGCCACCAGGTGGCAGTAGCCCTTGAGGCCTGCAAAGTCGAGGTAGCGGGTCTGCTCCAGGTCCATCTGGCAGCCGTCGATCACGGCCTGCAGGTGGCGCTGTTCGATGCCGTAGTCGGTCGCCAGCGGCATCAGCGCCAGCATCACGGGGTGTGTGGGCTGGCCCGCGTAGGCCTTGGTCACTTCGGCCTGCCACCAGGCCAGCTTGGTGCGGGCCACGCCCGGGTCGCTCACTTCATCGACCACATCGTCCACCTCGCGGCAAAACGCATAGAACGCCGTGATGGCCGCGCGGCGGGGCGCGGGCAGAAAGAGAAAGGCGTAATAGAAGCTGCTGCCCGAGGCCACGGCTTTTTGCTGTACGTACTGCTGCGGTGTCATGGGGCGAGATTGTCCCATGGCGCACCGGGGCGGTCCGGTTGTCGGGGTTTGAGATGATTTCGGGCGGATGCGCTAGTGCAGCATGCCCTGGTTGCTATTCAAATAATAGCTTTATGGAGGTGTTGCGGAGGCGGCGGGTGCAGGGGCAGGCGCCTCGGGTTGCGACATCTCGCGCATCAGCGCGTCCAGGTCGTCGCCCTGGATCGACATCTCGGGCAGCGTGGCGGGCGTGCTGCGCAGCCACCGCGTGGTGGCGGGCACGGCCATCACCAGGACGATCACGCCGGCCAGGCAGAGCAGGTAGGGCGCCAGCGCACGCGCCACCGCGCCCATGGCAGGCCGGGGCGCCACCTGGGCGCGGGAAAGCACCAGCGCGTAGCCCAGCGGCGGCAGCAGGAACCCCGCCTGCAGCACCAGCAAGGTGAGCGCGGCCACCCAGGCCGCGTCGTCCACCAGCGCCAGCAAAGGGGGCATGACGATGGGGATGATCAGGAAGATCAGCTCGAACGCATCGAGCACAAACGCCGAGCCCAGCAGCACGGCCAGCACCACTCCCATGGCCAGCAGGGGCTGGCCCTGCAGGGCACGCATCCATTCGGCCACCAGCACATCGGTGCCGTAGGCGCGCAGCACCAGCGAGAACGTGACCGCCGCCACCAGCAGCGCAGACAGCGCGCCGGTGAGCGCCATGGCGTCGTCCAGCACCTGTGCCAGCCGCCGGCGCGTGAGCTGGCGCGACGCCACGCCCCACACCAGCAGCAGCACCCCGGCGGTGGCGGCGGCCTCCACCGCCCGCACGCGGCCGGTGGTGACCAGTGCCAGCAGGGCCACGATGAGCGTAGGCACCACGCCCAGCGTCCAGCGCTCGCCGCAGGTCAGCGGCACGGGTGCTGAGGACGCGACCCCTTGATCTGCGATGCGGCCAGTGCGGGGCTGGGCGAGCCACCAGGTCACGCCCATCCACAGCACCAGCAGCAGCGCACCGGGGGCCAGGGCGGCCTGCAGCACGTCCTGGGTGTTGATGATGCGGGTGCCCGCGTGGGCGCTGGCCAGCCCCAGCTGCGTGGCCAGGGTCAGGCCCTCGGTGTGGGCGCGCAGCATGGCATCGCCCAGCAGCAACAGCACCAGCGACGGCGGCACGATGATGCCCAGCGTGCTGGCCACGGCGACCAGGGCGGTGCGCCGGGCGGGCGGCATGCCTTCGTGGGCCCAGGCCTGCCCGGCGGTGTGCGACAGGGTCACCAGGCTGGCCCCCACCGATCCGTTCATGGGCGCCATGAGCATGCCCACGCCCAGGCCCGCCATGTCGGGCGCGGCCCGCTGCCCCACCACGCGCGCCAACAATTTGCGCAGGCCGCTGTACAGGCCGTTGACCAGTGCCAGGTGGTTGAGCAGCGCACCCACCACGGCGTACAGCACCAGCGCCTGCAGCAGGTCGTGTTCGAGCAGGCCCACCACGCGCTCCGGCAGGCTGCGCAGCACGGCGCCATCAAACGCGCCCAGCGCCAGGCCTGCCACCGCGCCCAGGGTGCTGACGCCCAGCAGCACGGCGTAGGTGGCCCAGCCGGTGGTCATCATCAGCACCAGGGCCAGCACCAGCAGCAACAGGCCGATGGCGTTCATGGGATGGCGCTCATGGGACGGGACTCATGCAGGGTCCGCCGGTGCGCCAGTGGGCGCGCGCAGCGTGTGCACGGCCCGCCACAGGTCGGCCAGTGCTTGCAGGGCCAGCAGCACGGCGAGCAGCAGCAAGGCCAGCTTGATGGCGAAGTAGCCGGGGTTGGCGGTTTCAGGAAAGCTCTCCAGCCCCTGCACCGACCGCCATACCGTAGGCGCGGCGGTGATGCACACAAACGCCGCCCAGGGCAGCACGGCCAGGGGCGCGCCCAGCAGGCGCATGGCGCGCACCGGGCCCCGGCCCGCATGGGCAAGATCGGGGCGGCTGACCAGGTGGGCGCCGCGCCGGTCTGCATGGCGCAGGGCCATCGCCACATACAGCGCAAACAGCACCTGCGCGAGGTCGTTGGCCTGGCTGGACCCCGCGCCCCACCCGTCGCGCAACGGCCATTGCAAAAACAGCAGCAGCACGACCAGCAGCGCCAGCGGCATCACCAGTGTGCCCAGGCGGTTGAGCCAGCGCTCCAGTGGCAAGGGGGTGGGCAGGTCAGGCGGCAAATGCATGCAGGTTTAGGGGCTACGAAACGTGCTGCGGAGCGAGGTGCGAGAGGGATTGCGATAGAGGCCGGAGGGCGGCGCGATTCAGCATTCGACCACATTCACCGCCAGCCCGCCGCGCGATGTCTCCTTGTATTTCACCTTCATGTCTGCGCCGGTCTGCATCATGGTCTTGATGACCTTGTCGAGCGAGACCACGTGCTGCCCGTCGCCACGCAGCGCCATGCGGGCGGCGTTGATGGCCTTGATCGCGCCCATGGCGTTGCGCTCGATGCAGGGGATCTGCACCAGACCGCCCACGGGGTCGCAGGTCATGCCCAGGTTGTGTTCCATGCCGATCTCGGCGGCGTTCTCCACCTGCTCGGGCGTGCCGCCCATCACGGCGGCCAGTGCGCCGGCGGCCATGGAGCAGGCCACGCCCACCTCGCCCTGGCAGCCCACCTCGGCGCCGGAGAGTGACGCGTTCTCCTTGTAGATGATGCCGATGGCACCTGCGGTGAGCAAAAAGGTGGCAATGCCTTCGTCGTTGGCCGGGATGGGGCCCTGCAGAAAGTTGACGTAGTAGTGCAGCACGGCCGGGATCACGCCCGCTGCGCCGTTGGTGGGCGCCGTCACCACGCGGCCGCCTGCGGCGTTTTCTTCGTTCACGGCCATGGCGTACAGGTTCACCCAGTCCAGCATGGAGAGCGGGTCGCGCAGCGCGGCCTCGGGCGAGCGGCTCAGGTTCTTGTGCAGCTCGGCCGCGCGGCGGCGCACATGCATGGGGCCGGGCAGGGTGCCGGTACTGGCGCAGCCGCGCTGCACGGCGCCCGCCATGGTCTGCCAGATGGCCAGCAACTGGCGCCGCACCTCGGCCGGGCTGCGCCAGTGCTGTTCGTTGGCGGCCATGAGCTGGGCCATGCTCAGGCCCGTGGTGCGGCACTGCGCCAGCAGCTCGGCCCCGGTGCGGAACGGGTGTGGCAGGCCCTGGCTGTGGCCGGCGGTGTCGGCGCCCGTGCTGGCCGGGGTGTTAAGCACGCGCTGGCCGGCTGCATTGACCACAAAGCCGCCGCCCACCGAGTAGTACTCGCGCATGGCGACGTCGTTGCCCTGCGCATCCTGTGCATGGAATGCCATGCCGTTGGGGTGCAGCGGCAGGCTCTTGCGGCGAAACAGCAGGTGGTCCTTTTCGACAAACGGCACCACATGCTCGCCCAGCAATGCCAGCGTGCCGCTCTGGCGGATTTGTGCGATGGCAGGGGCGATCTGGTCGGGGTCGATATGGTCTGGCTCATGCCCGGCCAGGCCGAGCAGCACGGCGCGGTCGGTGCCGTGGCCCACGCCGGTGGCCGAGAGGGAGCCGAACAGCTCCACCGTGACCTGGTGCACGGCCGCCAGTCCGACGGTGTCGCGCACATGGCAGGCAAACTGCCGGGCAGCAATCATGGGGCCCACAGTGTGGGAGCTGGACGGCCCGATGCCGATCTTGAAGAGGTCGAAAACGCTGACGGACATGGTGGGGGTGACCCTGGCTCAAAAGAAGTGCCGCAGCGCTTGTGGCGCGCGGGCACGGGCCGGCAGGGTGGGGCGCTGGCCGCCTCCCTGCCACGGTGGCCGCGAGGCTAACCGGGTGCGGTGGCCGGGGCATGCTCGCTATCCCTGCCCCGGCCGGGCCGAGGGCGTGGAACATCTCAGCGGATCGCTATGAATTAGATAGCTGTTAGCGCATGTAAATCAAGCGCTACAGGCCATTTTTGCATTGCATGGCACTCTGGAGGGCGAGTGTGTGAGCCCGCCTTGCGGCCCATGAATCTTTCTTACATCAACAGCGCGCGGCCCAGCATCACGCACCAGTCCCACCCACGGAGCTTGGGTCGGGTGTGCAGGCTGCCCCCTTTGAGGGCATCGACCTTGTCGAGGATGCGCAGGCCGCCTTGCACGACCAGCCGCAGCTCCCAGCCGGCGCGGCCGGGCAGGCGGTGCACCAGGGGGGCGCCGCTCTGCATCATGGTGCGGGCCCAGTGGGCGCAGTCGGCAATCAGGCGGGCGTTCTCGCGGGTGCTTTGCAGCGCCAGCAGCTCGGACTGGCAGGCGCCATAGGTCGCGCAGTCGGCGCGGGGCAAATAGTGGCGGCCCCGGGGAATGTCCACGGACAGGTCCTGCCAGAAGTTGATGAGCTGGAGCGCAGTGCAGATGGCGTCGCTCTGGCGCAACGCCTGGGCGTCGTGCACGCCATACAGGTGCAGCAGCAGCCTGCCCACGGGGTTGGCCGAGCGCCGGCAGTAGTCCAGCAACTCGTCGCGGTCGGCGTAGCCCTCGCCGTCCCGGGTTTTTTCCACGTCCTGGGCAAAGGCGCTGAGCAGGTCTTCCAGCAGCGGCATAGGTAACTGGTGGCTGCGCAACACGCCTTGCAGCGGCAAAAACACGCTGGCCCAGCGGGGCGAGGGCGCCTGGCCCTGGGCGATCGCGCGCAGATCGGCAAGGTAAGCGGCCAGGTCTGCCAGCCGGGCGGCGGGCAGGGCATCGCCTTCGTCGGCCATGTCATCCGCCGTGCGCGCAAAGCCGTAGATGGCGGCTATCGGCTGGCGCAGGTGGGGCGGGCACAGCAGGGATGCGACCGGAAAGTTTTCGTAATGGGTCACGGGGGGCGCCACCGCATCGGTCGCAGTGGGCTGTGGCGCGGAGGCTGCGCCGGGGTGGGGAGAGGGGCTGGGACGGTCGTTCACACCCCGGATTGTCGCTTGACAAGCTCAAGGGCTTCTCATAGATTACTAACCGGTCAGTCAGTAATCATAAAAGCCAATCCAGTGGGGGACAAGGCGGCTGGCCCCTGCACCTGTTCACAAGCGCCCTGCATGGCTGCGGGTCGCCGGTTGGCGGGTGCCTGGTGTACCGTCGCTGCGCGGGCGCTCCGGCCTGCGTTTTGCTTGCTGATCCTTGTGGCCCCTTCTTTTTTCACCGGATTTCCCATGCGCACATCCTCCGCCCTGCGGCCCTTTTCACGGCATTCCAGGCTTTTGCTGGTGCTGGCCACCGCTACCGTGCTGGCCGGCTGTTCGCGTCCCGCGCCGCCCGAGGAGCCCGTGCGCTCTGTCAAGCTGATGACGGTGGGCGTGGGCGCGCTGCAGTCCAGCCTGGAGTATTCGGGCGAGGTGCGCGCGCGGGTGGAGTCGCGCCTGGGCTTTCGGGTGGCGGGCAAGATCGTGCAGCGCCAGGCCGAGCTGGGCCAGCGCGTGAAGGCGGGCCAGGTGCTGGCGCAACTGGATCCCAAGGACTACCAGCTGGCGGCTGACGCAGCGCGTGCGCAGGTGGCGTCGGCCACCACGCAGCGCGACCTGGCGGCGGCAGACCTCAAGCGCTACCAGGCGCTTAAAGACCAGAACTTCATCAGCGGTGCCGAGCTGGAACGCCGCGAGGCCACGCTCAAGGCCGCCCAGGCCACGCTCGATCAGGCGCGCGCGCAGCTGTCGTCCCAGGGCAACCAGGCTGCTTACACCACGCTGGTGGCGGATGTGTCGGGCGTGGTGACGGGCATCGATGCCGAGCCGGGCCAGGTGGTGTCGGCCGGCGCCCCGGTGGTGCGCATTGCGCAGGACGGCCCGCGCGACGTGGTGTTTGCCGTGCCGGAAGACAAGGTGGCGCAGATCACGACGGGCTCCGAGGTCGCCGTGCGTGGCTGGTCGGGCGGCACCACGCTGACAGGCCGTGTGCGCGAGGTGGCTGCGAGCGCCGACGCGGCGACCCGCACCTTCCAGGTCAAGGTCGCCATTGACGCGGCCGACGCCCCTGCGTTGGGCGCCACCGTGTACGCCACACCCAAGGCACTGAGCCACGCCGGCATTGCCGCCATCAAGCTGCCCACTAGCGCGCTGCGGCAAGAGGGCCAGTCCACCGCCGTGTGGGTGTACGACCCCGCGACCAGCACCGTCAAGTCACAGGTGGTGCAGATCGCCACGGCCGATGGCAACGATGCCGTGGTGGCCGGGGGACTGACCCCCGGCATGCAGGTGGTGGCTACCGGCGTGCATGTGCTGTCTCCCGGTCAAAAAGTGACGGTATACCAGCCAAAAGTGGCTCAGGCGCCGGTGAATAAAGCGCAAACAGCTCCTGAATCTGTAGCAATGCCAGCGGTGCCATCGGCTCCTGCAACCGCCGCTGCACCCGCCACCGCCTCGGCCTCTGCCGCCAACTGAGGCCCGTCATGACGCAAATCCAACCCAAAGAGGGGTTCAACCTCTCCAAATGGGCGCTCGACCATCCCGCGCTCACCCGCTACCTCATGGTGGTGCTGATGCTGCTGGGCTTTGCGGCCTACTTCCAGCTGGGGCAGGACGAAGACCCGCCGTTCACCTTCCGCGCCATGGTGGTGCGCACCTACTGGCCCGGCGCCACGGCCCAGCAGGTGGCCGAGCAGGTCACTGACAAGATCGAGCGCACGCTGCAAGAGGTGCCGTATGCGGACAAGATCCGCAGCTACTCCAAGCCCGGCGAGTCGCAGATCATTTTTCAGATCAAGGACTCCTCCAAGCCCGGCGACGTGGCCAATGTCTGGTACGGCGTGCGCAAGAAGGTGGGCGACATGCGCTACACCTTGCCGCAGGGCATCCAGGGCCCGTTCTTCAATGACGACTTCGGGGACGTGTATGGCGTGATCTACGCGCTGGAGTCCGAGGGCTTCAGCTACGCCGAGCTCAAGCAGTTTGCCGATGATGCACGCCAGCAGCTGCTGCGCGTGCCCGATGTGGCCAAGGTCGAGCTGTTTGGCGTGCAGGACGAAAAGCTCTTCATCGAGATCTCGCAAAAGCGCTTGTCGCAACTGGGCCTGGACATGAACCAGGTGCTCGCTCAGCTGGGCCAGCAGAACGCAGTGGAGAGCGCGGGCACCATTCAGACGCCCCAAGACCAGGTGCAGGTGCGCGTGCAGGGTCAGTTCAACGCCATCGAAGATCTGCGCGCGATGCCGATCCGCGGCCCCTCGGGCGCGCAGCTGCGGCTGGGCGATATCGCTGAAGTGCAGCGCGGCTACGTGGACCCACCGGGTGTGAAGGTGCGCCACCAAGGCCGCGAGGTGATTGCGCTGGGCGTCTCCATGGCCAAGGGCGGCGACATCATTGCGCTGGGCAAGGCGCTGCATACGGCCACCGACCGCATCGGCGCCACGCTGCCGGCCGGTGTGAAGCTGGTCAACGTGCAGGACCAGCCCAAGGCGGTGTCCACCTCGGTGAATGAATTCGTCAAGGTGCTGATCGAGGCCGTGGTCATCGTGCTGGCGGTGAGCTTCATCAGCCTGGGATTTCACAAACGCCCTGGCAACAACCCGCTGTGGAAGCGCTGGTACATCGACCCCCGCCCGGGGCTGGTGGTGGGCATCACGATCCCGCTGGTGCTGGCTGTCACCTTCCTGGCCATGTGGTACTGGGGCATCGGGCTGCACAAAATTTCGCTCGGCTCGCTGATCATCGCGCTGGGCCTGCTGGTGGACGACGCCATCATTGCGGTTGAGATGATGGTGCTGAAGCTCGAAGAGGGCTATGACAAGGTGCGCGCCGCCACCTTCGCCTACGAGATCACGGCCATGCCCATGCTCACGGGCACCTTGATCACGGCGGCGGGCTTCTTGCCCATCGGACTGGCCAAGTCCACCACGGGCGAATACACCTTTGCCATCTTTGCCGTGACGGTGATTGCGCTGGTGCTCAGCTGGTTCGTGTCGGTCTACTTTGTGCCTTACCTGGGCACGCTGCTGCTCAAGGTGCCTCCCCATGTGCTGGCCGCCCAGGCCAACAAGGGCATCACCGACGACCCGCATGAGGTGTTTGACAGTCCGTTCTATCGCAGCTTCCGCCGTCTGGTGGACTGGTGCGTGCAGCACCGCTGGATCACCATCGGGGCGACCATCCTCACTTTTGCCCTAGGCATCGTGGGCATGGGCAAGGTGCAGCAGCAGTTCTTTCCGGATTCCAGCCGGCCCGAGATTCTGGTGGACATCTGGTTCCCGGAAGGCACGTCGTTTGCGGGCAACGAGGCCGTCACCAAGCGCGTGGAGCAGCGTCTCCTCGCCGAGCCGGGCGTGAACACGGTGAGCACCTGGGTGGGCTCGGGCGTGCCGCGTTTTTATCTGCCGCTGGACCAGGTGTTCCCGCAGAGCAACGTCTCCCAGTTCATCGTGGTGCCGCAGGACCTGAAGGTGCGCGAATCGCTGCGGGTGAAGCTGCCCGCGCTGCTGGCTGAGGAATTCCCGGAAGTGCGCGGCCGCGTCAAGCTGCTGCCCAACGGGCCACCGGTGCCGTACCCCGTGCAGTTCCGCGTGGTAGGCCCCGACCCGCTGGTGCTGCGTGAGCGTGCCGACGAGGTCAAGGCCCAGTTGCGCCAGAACCCCAACATGCGCGGCGTGAACGACAACTGGAACGAGTCTGTGAAGGTGCTGCGCCTGGAAGTGGACCAGGCCAAGGCGCGCGCCCTGGGTGTGACGAGCCAGTCCATCGCCCAGGCGTCCAAGACCATTCTGTCGGGCACCCAGGTGGGGCAGTACCGCGAGGGCGACAAGCTCATCGACATCCTGCTGCGCCAGCCGCTGGATGAGCGCAATGCCATCACCGACATTGCCAACGCCTACCTGCCCACGGCGTCGGGCAAGTCGATCCCGCTCACGCAGATCGCCAAGCCCGTTTTCACCTGGGAGCCCGGCGTGATGTGGCGCGAGAACCGCGACTACGCCATCACCGTGCAGGGCGACGTGACCGAGGGCCTGCAGGGCGCGACGGTGACGGCGGCGCTGCTGCCGTCCCTCAAGGAGATCGAGGCCAAGTGGCGGTCGGCGGGCCAGACGGGTTACCGCATCGAGGTGGCGGGCGCCGTGGAGGAAAGCTCCAAGGGCTCGGCGTCCATCGCGGCGGGCCTTCCCATCATGCTGTTCATCACCTTCACGCTGCTGATGCTGCAACTGCACAGCTTCAGCCGCGCGATGCTGGTGTTCCTCACCGGGCCACTGGGCATGGCGGGTGTCGCGGCGGCGCTGTTGCTGCTCAACCGGCCGTTTGGGTTCGTGGCGCTGCTGGGGGTGATCGCGCTCATGGGCATGATCCAGCGCAATTCGGTGATCCTGATCGACCAGATCGAGCAGGACCGCGCCCGGGGCGTGCCCGCATGGGATGCGATTGTGGAATCGGCCGTTCGCCGTTTGCGCCCCATTGTGCTCACGGCCGCCGCCGCCGTGCTGGCCATGATCCCGCTGTCGCGCAGCGTGTTCTGGGGCCCGATGGCGGTTGCCATCATGGGCGGGCTGGTCGTGGCCACGGTGCTCACGCTGCTTGCGCTGCCTGCGATGTACGCGGCCTGGTTCCGTGTCAAGCGGCCTGCGCCAGAGGTTCCTGGGGCTGCTTGACCGGCAGGGCTTTCGCATCAGGTAAAATAAAAGGTTGACCGATTTCACACAGGCGGCAGCTCAGCTTGCCGCCTGTTTGTTTGTAGAACCGCGCGGGTGGCGAAATTGGTAGACGCACCAGGTTTAGGTCCTGACGCCAGCAATGGTGTGGGGGTTCGAGTCCCCCCCCGCGCACCACCCATGTGAGACTTTGCGGAACACGGCGCTGCTGCGCTGCAGCCAGCACGATCCACATTCATAAGAGGAATAGCCATGGCCGTTACTGTTGAAACCCTTGAGAAGCTCGAGCGCAAGATCACGCTGAGCGTGCCCGTCACCCTGATCCAGTCCGAAGTGGACACGCGCCTCAAGCGCCTGGCCCGTACGGTCAAGATGGACGGCTTCCGTCCCGGCAAGGTGCCCATGAACGTGGTCGCCCAGCGTTATGGCTACTCGGTGCAGTACGAAGTGCTGAACGACAAGGTGGGTGAGGCTTTTGCCGTGGCTGCGAACGAAGCCAACCTGCGCGTGGCCGGTCAGCCCCGCATCACCGAAAAGGAAGGCGCTCCCGAGGGCCAGGTCACGTTTGACGCCGTCTTTGAAGTGTTCCCCGAAGTCAAGATCGCTGACCTGTCGGACGCCGAAGTCGAAAAGCTGTCCTCCGAAGTGACCGACAGCGCCATCGACAAGACCCTGGACATCCTGCGCAAGCAGCGCCGCAGCTTCGCCCAGCGCGCCCTGGACGCTGCTGCGCAAGACGGTGACCGCGTGACCGTGGACTTCGAAGGCAAGATCGACGGTGAACCCTTTGACGGCGGCAAGGCCGAAGACTTCCAGTTCCTGGTCGGCGAAGGCCAGATGCTCAAGGAGTTTGAAGATGCCGTGCGCGGCATGAAGTCTGGCGAAAGCAAGACCTTCCCCCTGGCTTTCCCCGCCGAGTACCACGGCAAGGACGTTGCTGGCAAGACCGCCGACTTCCTGGTGACCATCAAGAAGATCGAAGCAGCCCATCTGCCCGAAGTGAACGACGCCCTGGCCAAGTCGCTGGGCATTGCCGACGGTTCCGTGGAAGGCCTGCGCGCTGACATCAAGAAGAACCTGGAGCGCGAAGTCAAGTTCCGCCTGCTGGCCCGCAACAAGGCTGCCGTGATGGACGCCCTGGTGTCCAAGGCCGAGCTGGATCTGCCCAATGCCAGCATCCAGGCCGAAATCGCTCGCCTGATGGAAGGCGCCCGCGCTGAACTCAAGCAACGCGGCGTCAAGGATGCCGATAAGGCAGAAATCCCTGAAGACGTGTTCCGTCCTCAGGCTGAGCGCCGTGTGCGCCTGGGTCTGGTGCTGGCCGAGCTGGTGCGCGCCAATGAACTGCAGGCCAAGCCCGAGCAGCTTAAGGCCCATATCGACGAGCTGGCTGCCAGCTACGAGAAGCCCGAAGACGTGGTGCGCTGGTACTTCGGCGACCGCCAGCGTCTGGCCGAAGTCGAAGCCGTTGTCATCGAAAACAACGTGACCGAGTTCGTGCTGTCCAAGGCCAAGGTGGTCGAGAAGGCCATTTCCTTCGATGACTTGATGGCGCAGCAGGGCTGATAGGCCCTCGGGCCGGCTGGCCTGCTTCGTGCGACTGCCCGGTTCTGGTCGTCAAGACACACCAGGGGCTTGTGCTTTCGTGCACAAGCCCCAATTCATTTCTGGGTACAGTACCTGCTTGACTGGAGAAATACATGAGCGCATTGGAAACACAAGGCCTGGGCATGGTCCCCATGGTCATCGAGCAGTCGGGCCGTGGCGAACGGTCCTATGACATCTACTCGCGCCTGCTCAAGGAGCGCGTGATTTTTCTGGTGGGCCCGGTCAATGACCAGACGGCCAACCTGGTGGTGGCACAGCTGCTGTTCCTGGAGAGCGAAAACCCCGACAAGGACATCTCGTTCTACATCAACTCGCCCGGTGGTTCGGTGAGTGCCGGCATGGCGATCTTTGACACCATGAACTTCATCAAGCCCGATGTCTCGACCCTGTGCACGGGCATGGCGGCCAGCATGGGCGCGTTCCTGTTGGCGGCAGGCGCCAAGGGCAAGCGTTTTGCGTTGCCCAATTCCAAGGTCATGATCCACCAGCCTCTGGGCGGCATGCAAGGCCAGGCCACCGAGATCGAGATCCACGCCCGCGAGATCCTCAAGACCCGCGAGCAACTCAACAAGATCCTCGCCGAGCGCACCGGCCAGCCGCTGGAGAAGATCCAGCGCGACACGGAGCGTGACTATTTCCTCTCGGCCGACGAGGCCAAGGACTATGGTCTGGTCGATCAGGTGATCAGCCAGCGCGCCTGATCGCCCGAGGGCGGCGAAGCGGCGTTTTCCCGAGGGGAAGACGCCGTTTTTATTTGGTTATCATCCCAACAACTTTCCGAAACAAGCAAGGCATTGCCCCCATGGCCGAGAAAAAAGGCTCTTCCAGCGAAAAAACCCTTTACTGCTCTTTCTGCGGCAAAAGCCAGCATGAAGTGAAGAAGCTGATCGCCGGTCCGTCGGTCTTTATCTGCGACGAGTGCATTGACCTGTGCAATGAGATCATCCGCGACGAACTGCCGGCTGGTGATCTGGCCCGCGAAGGCCGCAGCGACCTGCCCACGCCGGTCGAGATCAAGGCCAACCTGGACAACTACGTGATTGGCCAGGACGTGGCCAAGCGCACACTGGCCGTGGCGGTGTACAACCACTACAAGCGCCTGCGCCACAAGGACAAGGCCCACAAGGACGATGTGGAGCTGTCCAAGAGCAACATCCTGCTGATCGGCCCCACCGGCTCCGGCAAGACGCTGTTGGCACAAACCCTGGCACGCATGCTGGATGTGCCCTTTGTGATGGCCGATGCCACCACGCTGACCGAGGCGGGCTATGTGGGCGAGGACGTGGAGAACATCGTCCAGAAGCTGCTGCAGAGCTGCAACTATGAAGTCGAGCGCGCCCAGCGTGGCATCGTCTACATCGACGAAATCGACAAGATCTCGCGCAAGTCCGACAACCCCAGCATCACGCGCGACGTGTCGGGCGAGGGCGTGCAGCAGGCCTTGCTCAAGCTCATCGAAGGCACCATGGCCAGCGTGCCGCCACAAGGGGGGCGCAAGCATCCGAACCAGGACTTCCTGCAGATCGACACGACCAACATCCTGTTCATCTGCGGTGGTGCCTTCGCCGGGCTGGAAAAAGTCATCGAGAACCGCACTGAGGCGTCGGGCATCGGGTTCGGCGCGTCGGTAAAGAGCAAGAAGCAGCGTTCTCTCACCGAGGTGTTCACCGAGATCGAGCCGGAAGACCTCATCAAGTTTGGTCTGATCCCTGAACTGGTGGGACGGATGCCTGTGGTGACGGCGCTGGCCGAGTTGAGCGAAGATGCGCTCGTGCAGATCCTGACCGAGCCCAAGAATGCGCTCGTCAAGCAGTACAGCAAGCTTCTGGCGATGGAAGGTGTAGACCTCGAAATTCGCCCGGCAGCCCTGAAAGCCATTGCCCGCAAGGCGTTGGCTCGCAAGACGGGTGCGCGGGGGCTTCGCTCCATTCTGGAGCAAGCGCTGATTGGCACCATGTTCGACCTGCCCAATACCAGCAACGTCGAAAAGGTGGTGGTGGACGAGTCCACCATCGAAGAAAACAAGCCGCCGCTGCTCGTCTACCGCGAAGCAGCCAAGAAGGCCTGAAAAGGCCTAAAAAGAGGCGTGCAGGAGTCCGCTGGTGCCTCCATGGATCAGACGGATTTCTTCACGCGGTCTGAGATGACCGGAGCGGGCGCCCTGTGGCCGCCCTTCGAACCATCAACCCTTGTGCCAGCACGGCTGCGCGCGAGGGTTGAAAATCCCCACATGTGGACCCACTTCCGCAGAGCACTTTGAGGATTTCCATGTCCGGACATACCCCCCTGCCAGCTACCCCCCTTGACCTGCCGCTGTTGCCTTTGCGTGACGTGGTGGTGTTCCCCCACATGGTGATCCCGCTTTTTGTGGGCCGCCCCAAGAGCATCAAGGCTCTGGAGATGGCCATGGAGGCCGACCGCCGCATCATGCTGGTGGCCCAAAAGGCCGCAGCCAAAGATGAGCCTTCGGTGGCGGACATGTTCGATGTGGGGTGTGTCTCCACCATCTTGCAGATGCTCAAGCTGCCCGACGGCACCGTGAAGGTGCTGGTGGAAGGCCAGCAGCGCGCGCTGGTGACATCGATTGAAGATGCGGAGTCGCACTTCATGGCCACCGTGACGCCGGTGGAGGCCACGCCGGACGCCAACAAGCCCAGCGAAATCGAGGCCCTGCGGCGCGCCGTGATGCAGCAGTTTGACCAGTACGTCAAACTCAACAAGAAGATTCCGCCGGAGATTTTGACTTCCATTTCCAGCATTGACGATCCCGGCCGTCTTGCGGACACCATCGCTGCGCACCTGCCCCTTAAGCTTGAAAACAAGCAGGTGGTGCTGGACCTGTCGGATGTGAAGGTGCGCCTCGAAAACCTGTTCGAGCAGCTCGACCGCGAGGTGGACATCCTCAACGTCGACAAGAAGATCCGTGGCCGCGTCAAGCGCCAGATGGAGAAGAACCAGCGCGATTTCTATCTGAACGAGCAGGTCAAGGCCATCCAGAAGGAACTAGGCGAGGGCGACGAAGGTGCCGACATCGAGGAGATCGAGAAAAAGATCAAGCTCGCCAAGATGCCAGCCGAGGCGCGCAAGAAGGCAGAAGCTGAGCTCAAAAAACTCAAGCTGATGTCGCCCATGTCGGCCGAAGCGACGGTGGTGCGCAACTACATCGACGTGCTCACCGCGCTGCCCTGGAGCAAGAAGACCAAGATCAAGCACGACCTGGTGAATGCCGAGGGCGTCCTCAACGAAGACCACTACGGCCTCGACAAGGTCAAGGATCGCATCCTGGAATACCTCGCTGTACAGCAGCGCGTGGACAAGGTGAAAGCGCCTATCCTGTGCCTGGTGGGACCTCCTGGCGTGGGCAAGACCTCGCTGGGACAGTCCATTGCCAAAGCCACCGGACGCAAGTACGTGCGCATGGCCCTGGGCGGCATGCGCGATGAAGCCGAGATCCGCGGGCACCGCCGCACCTACATTGGCGCACTGCCGGGCAAGGTGCTGCAGAGCCTTTCGAAAGTCGGTACGCGCAACCCGTTGTTCCTGCTCGACGAGATCGACAAACTGGGTACGGATTTCCGGGGCGACCCGTCCAGCGCGCTGCTGGAAGTGCTTGACCCCGAGCAGAACCACACATTCGGCGACCACTATGTCGAGGTGGACTTCGATCTGTCCGACGTGATGTTCGTCGCCACGTCGAACTCGATGAACATTCCGCCAGCGCTGCTAGACCGGATGGAAGTGATTCGCCTGTCGGGCTACACCGAAGACGAGAAGACCAGCATCGCCATGAAGTACCTGCTGCCCAAGCAGCTCAAGAACAATGGCGTGAAGGACGAAGAACTGCTCATCACCGAGCCTGCCGTGCGCGACATGGTGCGCTACTACACCCGTGAAGCTGGTGTGCGCTCGTTAGAGCGCGAGCTGTCCAAAATTTGCCGCAAGGTGGTCAAGGGCTTGCAGCTCAAGAAGCTGGAACCTCAGGTCGTCGTCACCGCCGACAACCTGCCGGACTTTTTGGGCGTACGCAAGTACACCTACGGCCGTGCCGAACTGCAAAACCAGGTGGGGCAGGTGGTGGGCTTGGCCTGGACGGAGGTGGGGGGCGATCTGCTGACCATCGAGGCGGCCATCATGCCTGGCAAGGGTGTGATCACGCGCACGGGCTCGCTGGGCGACGTGATGAAGGAATCCGTGGAAGCAGCCCGTACGGTGGTGCGCAGCCGCGCACGCATGCTGGGCATCAAGGACGAAACGTTCGAGAAGCGCGACATCCATATCCACGTGCCCGATGGCGCCACACCCAAGGACGGCCCCAGCGCCGGGGCCGCAATGACCACGGCCTTTGTCTCGGCCCTCACCGGCATTCCTGTGCGCGGCGATGTGGCGATGACCGGCGAGATCACGCTGCGGGGCGAGGTAACGGCCATCGGCGGCCTCAAGGAAAAGCTGCTGGCCGCTTTGCGCGGCGGCATCAAGACGGTGCTGATCCCTGAAGAGAACGTGAAGGACCTTGCAGAGATTCCGGATAACGTGAAGAGTGGCCTGGAGATCGTGCCTGTGCGCTGGATCGACAAGGTATTGGAGGTGGCGCTGGAGAGCAAGCCTGTGCCGCTGACGGATGAAGAGGTCGCCGTGGCTGCTGCAGCGGTAGCTGTGTCGACAGACAAAGCCGCAGCGTCGTCTGCTGCCGTCGATGGATTGAAACATTGATGCAAATTTTTTTGGGAGCCCCAAAAAATGCGCTACAATTCACTCCATCGCAGCAAACGTTGTACAATGTAAGGCTTCGATAAATGCGGGAATAGCTCAGTTGGTAGAGCGCAACCTTGCCAAGGTTGAGGTCGAGAGTTCGAGACTCTTTTCCCGCTCCAATTTCCACAAAAAAGGGAAGCAATTGCTTCCCTTTTTTGTCAGAGGAATGAGGGTTCTTGGCGCGGTAGCAAAGCGGTTATGCCCCGGATTGCAAATCCGGTTAGTCCGGTTCGACTCCGGACCGCGCCTCCAGATACGGTCTGCAGCAGGTAAGTGACGAAGCCCTCAGGGCGAAGACGCAAGCAGAGATCGTCTCAAGGGTTGGTAGTTGGATAAAAATTTTTTGGCTTGCAATCGAACACGCTCAAAAAGAGTTATATAATTTGAGGCTTGCTGATAAGCACTAACGGAAACGTTAGAAAAATCAGTAAATGCGGGAATAGCTCAGTTGGTAGAGCGCAACCTTGCCAAGGTTGAGGTCGAGAGTTCGAGACTCTTTTCCCGCTCCATATTTGAAAAGGGAAGCTTAGGCTTCCCTTTTTTCTTGGTGGTACGGGGCGCGCTGTTTTCAAAACAGCGGTCCTGACCAGAGATACGACAGGGCATTGCGCGCATGCGCTGCCCGGGTTACGCTGCAACGCAGGTATGCGCTCAGCAGCCGGCGCCCCGATGGTGAAATTGGTAGACACTGCGGACTTAAAATCTGTTTTGTCAAGTCCTTTCTGCTTTCGCCACCAAGCCGGAAGGTCAATAGTGGCAAGGACTTGGGAGCATCCAAGGCGTAGCTTCGCGGCTCGGCTTGATGGTCAGGAGCCAACTAGGAGCCAGCAGGGAGAGGTGTAGGCTCCAGTGCATCATGTAATGCCCGAGTGGTGAAATCGGTAGACACAAGGGACTTGAACAATTTGAGCCCTCCGGGGGAAACCCCAGAGGTGAAGCCCGTCAAAGTCGGCGAACGCCCTGGATGCCCCGGCATCCGAGCCAACGCCGAGCCAAGCCCAGGCCCAATGCCTGGGAAGGTGTAGAGAGCAGACGGCGGGCACCTACGGCTGCAAGGCTATGGTGAAGGCGTGCTCCAGACCACGAACAGCGCACGCGCTGGCGGCGAAAGCCGAAGTGGTAAGAAAATCCCTCGCCGAAAGGCGTGCCGGTTCGATTCCGGCCTCGGGCACCAATTCAGGGGCCGCTTCTGTTGGCGCAGAAGCGGCCTTTTCATAGGGGGCAATGACACGGCTCATCCAAGCGCGTTCAGTCAAGGTTAACTCCGCTGCGCTAGATGTAGTTTCTCAACACGTTGTTCCCCTCGAAGCCAAGGCGAGTGATAGGAGGACGATGTGAAGTTGCCGAGTGTGGCCGATGGAAGTTGTAGTGGTACATCCACGGCTGCAGTTCCCGCGCTCGATGTTCCGAGGACGGGTAGACGAAGGCATAGGCCCACTCGCGCAGCAAGGTCTGGATGAAGCGTTCGGCTTTGCCATTGGTCCTTGGCGTGTAGGGGCGCGTGCGGATGTGCTTGATGCCCAGGCGACGCAGCAATTTGGTGAAGCGGCGTGACTTGTAGGCCGAGCCGTTGTCGGTCATCACTCGCTCAACGTTCACGCCCAGGCTCTTGTAGTAGCGCAGTGCGGCCAGCAGGAAGGCGCAGGCGCACTTGGCCGTCTCGTCGGCGAGCATCTGGCTGAAGCCCACGCGCGAATGATCGTCGATAGCCACATGCAGCGCTTGCCAGCCGGCACGCGGGGTGTTCTGTGTGCGATCGCCCGTGACACGGTGGCCAGGCTTGTCGAAGCGCCCAAGCTTCTTGGTGTCCAGGTGCAGCAATTCGCCCGCGCTTTGGCGTTCGTAACGGCGCACGGGCACCGTGTCTTGCAACGCGGGCAAGCGCGCCACCGCAGCGGCCTTGCAAGCACGTGCCACGACGCTTATGGACAGGCCCACCCGCTCGGCAATGCACGCGTAGGTCAGGCGCTGATTGCGGCGCAGCGCCACCGCCCGCTCGAGCTTGAGGGCATCGCTGCGTCGCGGACTGCGCTCGGGTCGGGAACTGCGATCAAGCAGGCCGGGCGCGCCCTGGCTGGCCCAGCGACGCTGCCACTTGCGTGCGGTGTGTGCGCTCAAGCCTGCGGCTGCAGCCGCAGGCTTGAGCCCGATGCGATCGATCTCGCGCACCAGATGCTCTCGACCTCTGGGCGTCATTGAGGCATTCTTGTGGATGTTCACACGGGGAGTCCTGAAGAAAGTTGGCCGGCTTGAGAACCTCCATCTTCCTTCACCTCGGGTGAACAACCTCTTGGGAAACTACAGCTAGATCGCGACAAGCCCAGGAGCAAGGTCCAGCGGCCTTCACCGATTGACTGCCCGATGTGTTGAAACCTCAGCCCAGATGCTCCGCACCTCGGATTACGGCCTCGGGGAATAGATTCTGCGCCACGATCGCGGTGCGAGCCGCTGCGACATCGGGCACAAAGGCCACGACTGCCAAGTCCTTCGTTGCACGCGAGCAGCACACATAGAAGAGGCGGCGGGTTCGATCGAGTACGGACTCTTCACCTGCCGCCAGGTTGGCTTCGTCCTTGTCCGAGAGGGGGACGTACCCGAGATACTTCCCGTAAGAATACTGCCGGAAGCCCGCTTCCTCATCGTCGATGACGACCAATACGCGCTCAAATTGGGCACCCTTCACCCCATGATGCGTCGCGAACGGTGACTCCTCTGTAAAGTAGCGCCGGTAGGCCCAGAGTTCGTCGACACCGCATGCCAGATAGGCTTGAACGTTCTCGAAGCCGCTGCTGCCGTCATCCACAGGCTCTGCAACCAGATGCATGGCGAAGCGATCATCGAGGCGCAGCAACTCGTTATCTCGCACATGCGTCAAGACGTCCCGGATAGTCGCCTGCGATCCTGCTGCCAACAGACCGACAAGCCCGTCGAGCGCTTGCTGTAGCGCTGTAAGAACGGGGGCCGTCGCTTGCCCTCGAAGCCGCGCTGGTTCAAGCCTCGGGCATTCGCTGCGCAAGGTCGATATCACTGTGAACCGATCACCCGCTTGCGCCGCGACAACGAGCGGAAGTATGTGCTGGACAAGTGGACGGAGCGGCCAGGCTGTGCCATCGCTCAGCCCTTCACTCAGACTCATGGGGGCTCGGTCATTGAGCGCAGCATACAGATTAGGGAACCCGAGCCGGTTGGCCGCCATGCGGTGCACCAGTACAAGCAGGCGGACATCGCCTTCCCGCACGTCGCTTAGCCACAGACCGTCGCCGGTTTCGGCGGCCAGCCACTGCCTAATGGCCGCGAGGCGCGCACTCCGCTCCGCGTCCGCCGGCAGGATGAACAGATTGGAGGTACCGGCAACCGGCTGCTCGATGCCATCAACGGTTATCGTCCGACCACGCACCTGCTCAAGACCGTCGCCAGGGGCGCGGATTGCATTGATGACCCCGAGCACCGATGTCGGGCACCGGAAGTTCTCGGGCTTTGTGATCTCCGCCCAGCCGTCGTTCAGCGGGACAGTGCCTGCTCCGCTCATATAGATCTTCTGCATCGGGTCTCCGAAGAACCCGACACACAGGCCAGGATGTTCGCCCGCAATGTGCCGTAACGCCTCGACGACCTCCGGATTGGTGTCTTGGCTCTCATCGACGAAGATGTAGGGAAAGCGCTTAGCGACGAGTTGTCTCAGCAGCGGATGCGCTGCGACGCAGGCTGGGGTGAGCTTGAGGATATCGTCATGGCCAAGGATGCCTTCAGCGTAGCTGCTGCCGGTGCCGTAGACGAACTTCTCTACTTCACTGATCGCAGCCAGATCGGCTTCGAGATCTGCGATCTCCTGTTCGAGGCGGGCCTTCGTTTTCGCCTGAGTCCGAGGCTTGTCGTAGTGTGCGCGTCGCTCCGCGATCTTCTCGTCGATGCGGATGGCTACCCAAGCCGCGATATCCGAATGGAACGGCCGGATGACTGACCACAGGAAACTGTGGATGGTCGAGATGTGGAATAGCGGCGAGGCCCCGACATCGGCCGAAATCTCACCGACGGCGACTTCGGTATATGTGATGCAGGCGATTTGTTGCCCGGCGCGGCGCAGGGCAGGACCGCGGGTCTCGGCTAGGTGCGCCATAGCCTTGATCAGCGAGGTCGTTTTCCCCGACCCCGCACCGGCGACCATGACAAACGAGCGTGGCGGCATCCGATCGAGACACGCTCGAACATCTAGATCGGCTTGTGTGTCAGGACTGCCGATCCGGCTTGTCATGCCGCTACCTCGTCGCCGGCGGCGACTGGTGCCCCCTGGGGCGCGTCCTCATGCGGCTGGCCCTCATGCGGCTGGTCCTCGTCCGGTTCCGGCGGCGCAATCTCGGTCTCAAGCCAGCTCAGGCCCTCGGCGATATAGGTTGGGACAGACCAACTGCTCGGATCTTCGGCTAACAAGGCGAGCGCGAAGTCGGTCTTGCTGAAGCTCTTAGCCTGCACGCGCTTGTGGATGCGTTCCGCAAGCGTGGTCAGGTTCTTCTCGTCGGCCTTGGCGATGCGGAGCTGAAGCGGCTTACGGTTCTTGTCCTGACACCATTCAAGATTTTCGAGTGCGAATGCTTCCTCCAGCGTGCGCCCGGCTAGCGCCAGGGTTTCTCCGCCCCAAGTGACATCGGTCCGGCACTGATAGGCAACGCGTACCAAAGCGTCATTGTCGTCCGTCCTCGCCTGGATCTTCTGCTCAGCCGTCGCCTCCCACAGGGCGGCGACCGTGTCGCATTTCGGTAGCCATTGGAGCAAAGTCTGATTGGACGTCGCCGCGCCCGGATGACCGGCTATGCACGCCTTCCCGGGCTTCTCCGCAGCCACAGGCAAATCCTCCTCGTCATCGTCAATGTCCTCAGCGTCAGCGCCGGCAGCCTGCGCGTTCTCGGCGGCTGGTTCCGCGGCTTCCGGTTGACCAGCGGGTGCCGCACCCTCGCCATCCTGCCCCAGTGGACCGAACACGCTGTCGAGATCGGTGATGATGAGCGTTGTCAGTCCGAGAAACTCGATCAGCGTTTTGAATCGGTAGCCGAACGCTCCGCCGATCTCTAGGACGGTGAGATAGGTCGATTGCAGCCGCGGCGCGGCATTGGCGATCATCTGCGGCAATAGCAGCCGTTCGACATTGCCTTCGACCAGCACGGCGCCATCGGCGAAGAACAGATCGCAGTGCGCGAGTTTCAAATAGCGCTCGAGGAAGCTTCGGATGTCCGGATCGGTGCTGTCGTAGAAAACCGAGAGGTTGAGCACATCGGAGGTCGACACATTCTGTGCACGGCTTCGACGAAAATAGCGGATCGGCCGGAAGCCTCGTTCGTAAAGGATATGAGTCGAATGGGTCGTGACGACGACCTGGCTCGTATAGTGCGTGCGGTCCTCGCCCTTGAGCGCTAGGATGTCCATCACCTTGCGTATGAAGGCCTGTTGAAGCTGGGCATGGAGGTGCGCTTCGGGCTCCTCGATGAAGATCAGGTGGACCGGCGGACGGTTTTCCTCGATCGCCAGCCATTGAGCGTGGAGGTCGAGCAGCTCAACGACCATGAAGATGAGGTTTTTGAAGCCAAGACCGTTATACCGATCGGGCAAGGTAGGCGGGTCGGGCTTCCCGTCATCGGCTCCCAACGCATAGTGAACGATCGCGCCATCTCGACCGCTCATGATCTGGGCAGGGTCGAGGGCCGAGCGGATCATCATGCGCGGGTTTGAGAGGCCCGGATAGCCGAGCTTCGACAAGCTCTTGAGCGTCGGTTCGAACACTCGTTCGAGATGCTCATTAAGCGAGACTTCGGATGCTGCGAGGGCGCGCAACGCTTCGATATCTTCGCCTTTCTGTTCGAGGTTGCGCCCGTAGAAGCGACTGAGTACACGGGAGAGATCCTCGGCGCGAGAGCCACCTGGGCCGTCCGAGAGATGGCGCTGTGCGTTCAAGAAGTCAATGTGGAGAAGGCCGTTCAAGATCTCACGGCCGCTCCGGTCGCGTCCGGTGAGAGTGGCTGGGTCATAGCCAGCCTCTGCGACCATCTTCGCATCGAACCGCGCGGGATCGAGTACGAAATAGCGCAGCTCATATTCGTCATGTAGCCTGTCGCGAAGGAACTCCCGCAGGTTACGTGGCGAGGGATCGAAGGCGGGTGCTCCGTCTTCACCCTTAGCGACCGCATCGAGCACGCGCTGGCGCACTTCGACATAGCGTGCATGCGTCGCCGCAGGATTGGTGGGCGCGTAGGCAACACGCATCCCCACCAGCTTGCCTTCCCAAGCAAGGCTGGGAAGAAGATCGATGACGCGGTGAACATCGTCCGGACCGATTTCGAACCAAACGTCGATTTCCATCGTGGGAAGGCTCGCCTCGCCATCGCCCTCACCAAACGCAACGATGTCGGCCCAAAGTTCGGCACTAAAGTCGTGAATGTTGAAGCGGCCACTGCCAGTGAATAACTGGAGTGCGTGCCCGACTGATGTCTTGCCGCTGTTGTTGGCACCGACAAAAATAGAGATGTCGGAAGCAAGATCAATTACAACGTTTCGCAGCCGCCTGAAATTCCGGACGGCCAACTTCTTCAAATGCATCCTAACCTCCCCCGGTTATCGGATCATCTGGCTGGTCAAAAGGCCAGCATTTTTATGCAGATTACTATAACTATAGCGTTTCCCTTAGGGCGACGAACTTGGCGGCCACTGGTTGCTGCCGATCCACAAGGACACTTTCGACTGGTGCTGCATCGGTGGAACGGCCTATCGAACGCGTCGCGGCGTTAGCCGCCCCGATTCGTAAGCTCCGCGATCCCCTTGCCCTTTGGAGGAGGAGATGCATTTCACTGCAATGAGTAGAAACTTGGAGCGCATGCGTGCCGCTCTTACCGAATGGATGATTAAAGAGGAAATCCTGGGGGATGCGTTCTTCGTCGATATCGAGGCTTGGAGAGCTCGAAACGAGCCCTATGGGAACGACTCGCTCTTAGTCTTGGTGTTCGACAGCAGCACGCTTCATACCATGTTGAACTACGGTGGCGACACGATGGAGTTCGACGATCTGGTTGAGTCGTTCGGATTCTGGTACGAGCTTGGTCACTCTTGGAACATGGGCTTCTACCCTATTGAGGGGTATGACTACTCACGGCTTTCAGGCACCTATGCATCCAAGCTGCAAGATGAAAGGTGGCGTAAGAAGGCAGCAACCGTGAAGAAGCGGGCAGGACATCAATGTCAGGACTGCGGAGCCACGAAGCCTTTGGATGCCCACCATTGCTACTACGCAAATATGCGAGAAGGCTTCGAGCCGTGGGAATACCCACTCAGTGCCCTGCGTGCTTTGTGTCGTGAGTGTCACATCCGGCGCGAGAGATCAGAGATCCGGCTACGTGCGTTTGCTGCGTCCCTGACGAGCGAAGAACTTGACGCGCTGCGCCCCGCCATCAGTCACGCCATCTATTGGCACCAAACCGCAGCGGTGTTCTCGTCCCTTTCCGCCCTGGGGCCAGAAGAACGACACCTACAGGCAGCGCTGGAGATTCTCAGAAACGGCCGAAACGATGCCGACCGCTGAAGGGGCGTCTACCTTGCGTGGCGTCTAAATCCCCGGTCCCCCGCCATGAACGCCTCCAGCATATGCGGGATCAGCGTCATGGCGTCGACCGTCTCGCCATACGTCTGTGCGTGCAGCGCGGCGTAACGATCGAGGTCTGCCTTGAGGCTGCCCGAGCAAACAAAGGTCAGCTTGACGCTCTCGGTCTTGGGCAGCGGCCCGAGTCGCAGCTTGCGGGTCGTGCTCATCTCGAACTCCCCCGGTTGAAGAACAGCGGCTGATAGGGGCGGAGAACCAGGTCGCGGTTGACGATGATCCGCACCGGCAAACCCGGCCGTTCGGTCAGCGTCGGCTGGATGTTGAGGTTGCGCCGGGTCATTTCCTGTCCGACCTGGTTCACGCTGTCCTGCAAGCTGTCGCGTCCGGCGATGATGACGCGGTCGCCGTTCTGGCGGTTCCCCGGCGAGGCCAACTCGGCACCGACGCCCAGCAGCGTCGTCAGGGCGGCGCCGGCGAAGATGCGATCCCAATGCCAATCGACACCATCCTCCAGGCCGGCATAGCCGGCCGGGTCGGTGCCGGCCAGGTTGTCCAGCGTCAACGAGGACGTGTCCGGCAGAATGATCCGGTTCCACACCACCTGCACCCGGCTCTGGCCGTAGCTGACCTGGCTGTTGTAGCGCCCGAGGATGCGCGCCCCCTGTGGAATCAGCAGATGCCGGCCCGTAGCCGTGTCGTAGACAGGCTCCGTCACCGTAGCGATCACGTCGCCCGGCAAGTCCGACTTGATGCCCGTCACCAGCGCGCCCGCGATCACGGTTCCGGCCATCACCTGATACGGAGACGCCGGCAGCGCCAGGTTGCCGGAGTTGCGGGTTTCCGTAGAACCGGCTTTCAGGAACGCTTCTTTCTGGTCTTGCCGGTTCTGCACGGTCGTCGGGTCGGCGGGCTGGGCCGCCGTCGAGGCAGGCCCGGCAGCGAGAGGAGCGAAGGCCGCGAGTGTGTTTGCAACACCAGGCGCACCCGGCGCAGCTTGCGCGACCGTGGTGGCGGCCTGGCCCTGGGCGCCCGAGCGGAAGAACACCGACGAGGCCGCCGCCGCGTCCGCCTCCTTGCGCAAGGCATCTTCGGGATCATGGCCTGGCGGCGAATAGCCCGGCGTCACCGGCTGCTGCGAAGCGACGATGGCCGGGCCAAGGTCGCCGGGCAACGGCGGCCCCAGCTCGGGCACATCGGGCGGCAAGGCTGGTGGCAGCTTCGAGTAATCCGTCGGCAGCGCATCCAGTCCTTCGGACTTCGAGACGCGATCGACGTTGTAAAGCTCGGTTTGCTCGCCCGTACCGCGCCGCTGCGGTTGCAGCGACCAGATCGTGGCCCCAAGCACGGCGACCGACAGGCCGCCGACGAGGATGGCCAGCGTGCGCCGGTTCAGGCCCGTGACCGGGCGCGGCTGGGCGCGCAGCGCCACCGCCTCGGGCGCGACCTTGCCCGCCTGCGGCGTGGCGAGGTCGGGGGTGTTGTCCTGGCTCATGGTCAGTTCCTCCGTGCCACGCCATCCGTGCGCTCGATCCGCACCACGTCGCCCTTGTCACCGCCCAGGCGCAGTTCGGCCGCGCCGAACAGCCGATCCACGATGTAGTACGGCGAGCGGAAGCGGTAGTTCACCAGTTGCCCGTCGCCCTGCGCGCCGATGACAAACAGCGGCGGCAGCTCGCCTTGCGCGATGCCCGCCGGAAACTGGATATAGACCTTTTCGCCGTCATCGAACGCACGCAGCGGCTTCCAGGGCGGATTGCTGCCGCTGATCGCGTAGCGGAAGCGCAGGTTCTCCAGCGCCAGCCCGGTATCGACAGGCGCGGCGGCATTGGCCGCCTGCGCCTGACGCTGTAGCGCCAGCATCCGGTCGCGCGGATACTCCCAGGACACGGACGCCATCCACGTCTTCTCCGTCGAAGCCAGCTCCAGCAGGTACGTCCTGCGGCTGGTGGTAATGACGAGATTGGTCTTGAGGCCCGAGCGGATCGGCTTGACCAGCACGTTCACGCGCAGGTCGGCACCGCTACCGCTGGACGTGTCGCCCACGATCCAGCGCACGGTATCGCCGGCGGCCACCGTCACCAGTTCCTCGCCCGGCTGGAGCGAAACCACGGTCACACGGCCGACGGCCGCATAGACCTGATACAGCGCGCCATCGGTGAAGGGCCAGACCTGAATCGCATTGACGTAGCCCTCGCGCGTGGGCGCGACGCGGGCCTCGGCATTGGCGCGCGAGACGCGCACCTTCTCGTCGGCCGGCTCCGGCGCGGGTTTGGCGTCCTCGAGCGGCTTCAACTGCGCCGGCATTGGCAGCACCTCGGGCACGGCCACCACTTCCACCGGCGCGGGCGGCTCCGGCAGCGGCTGCGCCTGCACCGGCTCATCGAGCGAGATGGTTGGCGGTGGCTTGCCCTGCGAGGCGCAGCCCGCGAGGGCGAGCAGGATCGCCGGCAAAGCGGATTTACGGAAAAGATCATTCATGGCTTGGCTCCTTCGGAAGAATCCAGTTCGCGGCTCCACGACAGGCCGTTGACGTAGATGCCCAGGGGGTTCTTGCGCAGGCGTTCTTCGGTGCGCGGCGGCTGGAGCACGATGGACACCACGGCCGTCCATCGCTCCAGCCCAGCCGCGGCGCCGTTGACGTAACGGCGTTCCGTCCAGCGCACGTTGAAAGAGGTGTCGCTGGCGCGCACGACGCTGGTGATCTGTACCGTCACAGACTCCTTGCCGATGCGCGCGAACGGGTCGTTGACCCGCGCGTAGTCGTTGAGCACGGCCGCGCCCTTGTCGGTCGTGTAGTCGTAGGCGTCGAGCCAGTTCTGGCGGACGACGATGGAGTCGATGGACAGCGAGCGCACCAGCGTCACGAAGCGCGCGATGTGGTGCGCGGTCTGCGCATCGTTGGGCCGGTATGGCGTGGCGGCTTCGCCCACGGCGCGTACCTGGCCCGCGTTGTCCACCTCCACGACGTAGGGCGTCACGATGGATTGCGCCGAGCGCCACACCAGCCCGCCGGCCATCAGCAGCGCAAGCGTCAGGCAACCGAAGGCCATCAGGCGCCAGTTCTTCGCCTGGACGCGCGGCGAGCCGATGCGCTCGTCCCACACCTGGCCGGCAGCTTGGTACGGCGTGGCAGGCTGCGGCGTGTCGGCGTAGCGCACCTGCGGTTTCTTGAATCGCATGGTCAGTTCTCCTTATGAATCGGAATCGCGCAGGCTCGGCCCCTGGCCGGAGCCGCCGCCATCGCCACCGCGCAGCGCGTGGGCGGTGGTGGTCGCGGCGTGGGTGAGTTGCTGGCGGCGATGCAGGCGCTTGGCCCAAGCGGGCTGTTCCTGTGTCTGCGCCGTAGCGGCGCCGGATGCGGCCTCGCCTGCGGCACCCTGACCGGATGCCGCGCCCGCGCCGCCATCGGCGGCAGCGCCGTTCCAGCCAGCGCGGAAGGGAGCGGCCATGCGTTGCCCGGCAGCGGATGCACGGGATGCAGCCGCACGTCCGGCGGACTGCGCGCCGGTCTTGGCGACGTTGCCCAAGCCCGCCATCGCGCCCTTTGCGCCGCCGCCAGCGGCGGCGGAGCCGGCCTGGAACGCCGATTTCGCACTGCCAGCCGCCGACGTGGCCGCACGCGCACCAGCGCCGGCCAGCTTGGCGGCAGCCGGTGCCATGCGCGCGCCAGCGGCCACGGCACCGCCTACGCCCGTCGCGGCAGCACCAACAGCCACCGCCGTCCCGGCTGCGCCGATGGCAGCGCCTGCCATCGCACCCGCGCCGAGCTGCGGCGCACCGGACACAAGGCCCGTGGCGATGCCAGGGCCGAAGATCCCCAGCGCCAGCAAGGTGAGCGAGGCCAGCATGATGACCAGTGCGTGGTCGAGCGACGGCTCATCGGGATGGACTTGGAACTGAGTGAACAGGCCCGAGCCGATACCGACGATCACGGCCAGCACCAGCACCTTGACGCCGGAGGCCACCACGTTGCCCAAGACCTTTTCGGCCAGGAACGAGGTCTTGTTCCAAAGCGCGAACGGCACCAGCACGAAGCCCGCGAGCGTGGTCAGCTTGAACTCGATCAGCGTGATGAATAGCTGGATCGCCAGCACGAAGAAGCAGAGCACCACGACCAGCCAGGCGAGGAACAACACCAAGATGGCATCGAGGTTCAAGAACACCTCGGGAAATCCCATCATGTCGTCGAGCTGGAGGAAGATCGGCCCGCCCGCGTCAAGGCCGGTTTTCGCCAGCCGGCCCGGCTGCAAGAAGTTCTCCATCGTGATGGCAGAGCCGGTGGCGGTGATGCCCAATCCCGCGAACGAGCGGAAGACGATGCTCGCCAGCCAGTTGAAGTTGTTGATGATGTAGGCGAAGGCGCCGACGTACAGCACCTTGCGCAGCAGCTTGGCGATCACGTCCTCGCCCTGGCCGGTGGCGTGGCTCATGGCCCAATACAGGCCGGCGATCGTCATGTCGATGACGATCAGCGTGGCCGTGAGGAACGCCACTTCGCCCCGCAGCAGCCCGAAACCCGAGTCGATGTAGGCAGCAAAGGTGTTGAGGAATTGGTCGATGATGGTCACGTCATTCATGGCGTGTCCTCCGGTTCGGCAGGAACGACCGGCGCCACGCCATCGGCCGGCTCATCAAAACTCGGCGGGATCGGTGGCAGCTCGGCCAAGGTCTGGTATTCATCCGGCCCGGCTTGGCCGGAGAAGAAGCGCCGCCGGAAGGCTTCGGCGGCGGCGCGGCAAGCGTCCTCGCCCGTGGCCTGCCGGTCGGCCGCGCATTGCGCGCGCAATGCCTTGAGCCGCACGGGATCAGCGGCCAGGGCATCGGCAAGGTGGTCGGCCGGCTGCTCGCCGCAAGCGGCCAGCAGCGCGGCACACAGGACGAGGACGCATCGCATGGCGGCCTCCCGTCAGTTGCCGTAGAAATCCACGCGCTGCGGCGTGTACGGCGTGCCATCGCCCATGAACCGCCGCCGTACTTCGCGCGCGCGCTCGGTGGCCGCCGCCTGCCGCGCCAGCTCCAGCGCGGCAGCGCGATCCTGCGTGATCTGGAGCCGCTGCGACTGGATCGACTGCTTGGCCTGCAAGGCGAGCAACTGGTTCATGGCCTGCATGGCTTGGAGCGCCCCTTCGGCCGACTGGCTCTTGCCCACGAGGTCGGCCAGCACGCTTTCGTCTTCGCCCAGGTTCTGCGACACCTGCGCCTGCATCTGCATCGTGGTCTGCAAGCCGTTGAGCGTGTTCCGCCAACGCTCCTGCGCGTCGCGGTACATCTGGTCGCCGCTGACGGTGGCGGCGTACTGCTCGGGATACAGGCGCGCGAACTCCCGATCCAGATTCGTCACGTCGTAGGCCAAGCCTCGGGCCTGGGCGATCAGCCGCTCGGTCGTTGCCAGATTCGCGCGCAACTGGCCGACCACGCTGGACGGCAGGCTGGCGAGGTTGCGCGCCTGGTTCATCAGCATCTGCGCTTCGTTCTGAAGCTGCTGGATCTGGTTGTTGATCTGCTCCAGCGTGCGGATCGCGGTCAGCGTGTTCTGCACGAGGTTCGTGGGATCGACCACGACCCATTGCGCATGGGCGGTGGCAGTGCAAAGCATGGCCGCAATGGCGGCGGCGATAAGGCGCTTTTTCATGACAGGTTCTCCAGGGGTTGGTCAGCGAGGGAACCCGGCGCGAGGCCGGGGAACGAGGGCAGCAGGTCGGCCGCCCAATCGAGGCCGCGATGGCGCAGCCAAGCGCCCGCGAAGCCGGGCACGCCGGCGTCCAGCAGCACGCGGCCTATGTCGCGCTGGTCTTGCGGCGTGGACGCGCCCGCGAAGGCCAGGGCCGCCGGCCCCAGGTCGAGGTCGAACAGGCGGTTGCCGAGGCGGGATTGGTAGTAGTAGTCACGCTTGGGCTGCGCGGTGGCGACGATTTCGATCTGCCGCCTGTTGAGGCCGAAGCCCTCGTAGATCGTGCGAATCTGCGGCTCTGTCGCCTGCGGGTTGGGCAAGAAAATCCGACTCGCACAGCTCTCGATGATCGCGGGCGCGATGCTCGAATCCTTGATGTCGGCAAGGCTCTGAGTGGCGAAGATGACGCTGACGTTCTTTTTCCTGAGCGTCTTGAGCCACTGCCGGATGCGCGCCGCGAACACCGGGTCATCGAGGAACAGCCACGCTTCATCGAGGATCAGCAGCGTGGGCGCCCCGTCGAAGCGTTCATCGAAACGCGCAAAGAGGTAAGGCAGCACGGCCATGACGGCGGCCTTGCTGTGCATCAGTTCCTCCATCTCGAAGCACTGCACGTCGGCCATGCCCAGCCGGTCGTGGTCGGCGTCCAGCAGCTTGCCGTGGGCGCCACCCAGCACATAGGGCGAAAGCGCCTGCCGCAGCGTGTTCGATTGCAGCAGCACGGAAAGTCCCGTCATCGTGCGCTGCTCCACCGGCGCACCGGCGAGACTTCCCAGCGCCGACCAGATAGCCGCCTTCTCGTCGGGGCCGACTGCCACGCCTTCGTGCAGCAAGCGGCCTTCGATCCATTCGGCGGCCCAGGTGCGGTAGCCCTCACTGTCGATGCGCGCGAGCGGCTGGAAGGCGATTTCGCCATCCGTGCCCAGGTCGTAGTGCTCGCCGCCCAGGCCGAGGATGGCGGCCCGCATGGAACGGCCCATGTCGAAGGCGAAGATGCGCGAGCCGCGATAGCGGCGGAACTGCATCGCCAGCGTGGCGAGCAAGACCGACTTGCCCATGCCGGTCGGGCCTGCGACCAGCGTGTGGCCCACGTCGCCGATGTGCGTCACCAGCCGGAACGGCGTAGCGCCATCGGTACGTGTCACGATCAACGGTGGGCCGTCCAAATGATCGTTGCGCTCCTGGCCGGCCCATACCGCCGACACCGGCATCATGTGCGCCAGATTCAGCGTCGAGACGATGGGCTGGCGCACGTTGGCGTAAGCATTGCCGGGGAGCGAGGACAGCCACGCATCCACGGCGTTGAGCGTTTCGGGGATGGTGACGAAGCCCCGACCCTGTATGACGCGCTCCACCATGCGCAGCTTCTCGTCGGCCACGGCGGCGTCCGCGTCCATGACGGTGACGGTCGCCGTCAGGTAGCCGAAGGCGACTTGATCGCTGCCCAGCTCCTGCAAGGCAGCATCGGCGTCGGCGGCCTTGTTGTTGGCGTCGGTATCGACCAGCGGGCTTTCCTGCTGGAAGATCGTTTCGCGTAGCAGCGCGATGACGTTCTTGCGCTTGGCGAACCACTGGCGGCGCAGGCGGGCGAGTTCTCTTTCCGCCTCGGCTTTGTCGAGGCAGAGAAAGCGCGTGCTCCAGCGGTACGCAAAGCCCAGGCGGTTGAGGTCGTCCAGAATCCCCGGCCAGGTCGAGGTCGGGAAGCCCCGCACCGACACCACGCGCAGGTGCTGGTCGCCCAGCATGGGCGCCAGGCCACCGACCAGCGGCGAGTCGGTCAGCAGCGCGTCGATGTGGAACGGCACTTCGGGCACGCCGACGCGATAGCGCCGCGTCGAGATGGTCGCGTGCAGGTAGGTCAGCGTCTGCGCGTCATCGAGCCAGTCAATCTCCGGCATCACGCCGTCGAGCAGGTCAAAGACGCGATCCGTTTCCGCGACGAAGGCTTGCAGCCGCTCGCGCCAGTCCACGCCATTCGTCGGCGTGTTCTCGTAGAGCATCTTGGCTGCACGGGCGCGGGATTCTTCCGGCGGCAGGTAAAGCAGCGTCAGGTGATAGCCGCTCTCGAAGTGATTGCCCGATTCCTCGAAGGCGGCCCGGCGTTCTTCCTCCACCACCCAGGAAAGCGGCTCGGGAAACTCCGAGTGCGGATAATCGGCCGCAGGCCGACGCTCGGCTTCGATGAACAGCGCCCAGCCCGATCCCATGCGGCGCAGCGCGTTGTTCAACCGTGCCGACGTGGCGATCAGCTCGCCTTGCGTCGCGCTGTCGAGGTCAGGCCCGCGAAACCGGGCCGTGCGCTGGAAACTGCCGTCCTTGTTCAAGACGACGCCCGGCGCGACCAGTCCGGCCCAGGGCAGCCAGTCGGCAAGCAAGGCCGGCCGCTGGCGGTATTCGGCGAGGTTCAGCATCGCGGCGTCCTCCCCTCACACGTCCAGCAGCGGGCGGTGCCTGATGTGCCGGGCGAACACGGCCATGAACTGCGGATCGACGCGCGCACCCCACACCGCCAGCGAATGGCCGACGATCCAGAACACCACGCCGGGAATCCACAGTTGCAGGCCCAGGCCGACAGCGGCGGCCAGCGTGCCGTTGGCGATCGCCACGGTTCGCGGCGCACCGCCCAGCAGAATCGGCTCGGTCAGCGAGCGATGCAGCGGTACCTCGAAGCCGTCCGCGAAGGTGTCGGGGGCACTCATACGACGGCCCCGCCGGAGAAGCTGAAGAACGACAGGAAGAAGCTCGAAGCCGCGAAGGCGATGGACAGACCGAAGACGATCTGGATCAGCTTGCGGAATCCGCCGGACGTGTCGCCGAAGGCGAGCGCGAGGCCCGTGGCGATGATGATGATGACCGCGACGATGCGCGCCACCGGCCCTTGAATCGACTCCAAGATCGACTGCAAGGGGCCTTCCCACGGCATCGAGGAACCGGCGGCCTGCGCGGTTCCGGCCAGGAACAGCAGCAGCGCGGCCAGCAGCAGCCCTTGCCCCGCAGGGCGGGCCAGGCAGCGCAGCCGCGCAAGACGCAAAGCCGGATTTGCAGAAAAACGGAAAGCAGGAACGTACATCTGCGTCATGGCAGTTCTCCAAGTGAGTGAGGGGATGGGGAAGTCGCCGCAGCGGGTGCGGCATCGGGAAGTGGCGGCAGCTCGGGAAACGGCGTTTCCAGCGCGTCCGCCAGTTGGTAGCCCACGCCGTCGAAGCCGACGACGCGGGCGATGCTCTCGATGCGGCGCTTGCGCCCGCGCCCGGCGATGTGGATCACCACGTTGACCGCCTCGGCGATCAGCGCACGCGGCGGGTTCACCGCCACTTCGAGAATCAGTTGCTCCAGGCGCAGCAGCGCGCCCAGCGCGGAACCGGCATGGATGGTGGAAATGCCGCCCGGATGGCCGGTGCCCCACACCTTCACCAAGTCCAGGGCTTCGCCGCCGCGCACTTCGCCGACGATCACGCGGTCGGGGCGCAGGCGCATCGTGGCGCGCACCAGCTCGGTCATCGACACCACGCCCGCGCGGGTGCGCAGCGGCACATGGTCGCGGGCCGCGCATTGCAGCTCAATGGTGTCTTCGAGCACCAGCACGCGGTCGCCGGTGGCAGCGATCTCCGCAAGCAAGGCATTGGCGAGTGTGGTCTTACCGCTGCTCGTCGCCCCGGCGATCAGGATGTTCTGGCGCTCGCGCACGGCGCGGCGCAGGAAGTCCGCTTGGCCTGTGGTCAGGATGCCGTCGGCGACGTAGCGATCCAGGCCGATGATGCTCACGGCGCGCTTGCGCAGCGCGAAGGCCGGGCCAGGCGCAGCCGGCGGCAAGATGCCCTCGAACCGCTCGCCGGTTTCGGGCAGCTCGGCGGTCAGCAACGGTCGGCCGCGATGCACCTCCGCGCCGACGTGCGCGGCCACCAGTCGGATGATGCGTTCGCCATCGTCTTCGGACAGTTCCACTCCCAGCGGCATGCGGCCCGAGGACAGCCGATCCACCCATAGGGTGCGGTCGGGGTTGAGCATGATTTCCACCACGTCCGGGTCGGCCAGCGCGGCGGCGATGACTGGTCCCATTGCCGTGCGCAGCATCTGGATTCGGCGATCCAGCGAAGCCGCGGTGGATGAGCGTTCGGGCGGGGTCTGCGGAATGGCGCTCATAGGGCACGCTCCCCAGTTCGTTCGTGGGCTTCGGCCAGCGCCGCTGCGTCATCCATCCGCACCGGGTCGGGGTGTAGTTCTTCCACCACGTCGCGCACCAGGCTTCGGCCGCGCAACAGGTGCCGACCCAACTGTTCGACGAACTGCTCGAAACGAGCCTTGCCCTGGGCGCGGGCTGCGTCCTGATGGGCTTCGGGAACCGGCGTGCTGACGGTCAGGAAGTAGCGGATGAACAGCGCCAGCGTTTCGATCTGGATGTTCTGGTCGCGCTCCAGGCGTTCGGCCTGGCGCGACAGGCGATCCAGACGCTTCGCAATCGCCGCCTCACGCTGGTCGCCGGCATCGGGCGACAGCCACGATGCGAGCGCCGCCGCGACGATGGATGACTTGGACACGCCTTTCTTGGCGGCCAGTTCTTCGAGGCGCTTGGCGTGCTCGGGCTGGATGAACAGATTGAGGCGGTACTGGCTCATAGGTCGATTCCGTCGTTGGGGTCGAGGGAAGCCAGCCGGGCCGTGCGCTGCATGGCCGGGTCGAGCTGGCCGGTGAGAGACGCAAAACCAGGCAGCGGCAGGTCGTCGTCGTCATCGAGCAGCGCCAGGTCATTGCCGGCGGGTTGCGGCTCGGAGCTGTATTCGGTGACTTCGGATAGCTCCGGCTGGCGGCGCGGGCCGCCGTCATCGGCGGTGCCGCCCAAGCCATTGGCTGCGGCACTGGTCGGCGCAGTGGGAACGGCGGGAATTGCTAGGCCGCTCCAGTCGTCAGACCGGGTCGGTGGCGCATCGGCATAACGTCCTGTGATTGGCCCGGCCGCGAGCGCGGGCGGCGGCAAAACGCGGTTCTTGAAATTCGCGTCGGCGTAGTAGCGCAGCTTCTTGGCCTTGATCGGTGCCACGCTGGACACCATCACCACGGCTTCGTCATTCGGAAGCTGCATCACTTCACCGGGCGTCAGTAGCGGGCGGGCCGTTTCCTGCCGCGACACCATGAGGTGCCCCAGCCACGGTGCCAATCTGTGCCCGGCATAGTTGCGTTGCGCGCGCAGTTCAGTGGCGGTGCCAAGCGTTTCGGAGATCCGTTTCGCAGTGCGTTCGTCGTTGGTGGCGAACGTCACGCGGACATGGCAGTTATCCAGAATCGAATGGTTCTGGCCGTAGGCTTTGTCGATCTGGTTGAGCGATTGGGCGATAAGGAAGCTGCGGATGCCGTAGCCCGCCATGAAGGCCAAGGCTGTCTCGAAGAAGTCGAGCCGACCCAGGGCTGGGAACTCGTCGAGCATCAGCAGCAGCTTGTAGCGGCGCTCAATGCCGTCACTGCCGTCGAGCGATTCAGTCAGCCGCCGGCCAATCTGGTTGAGGATCAGGCGGATGAGCGGCTTCGTCCGCGAAATGTCCGACGGCGGCACCACCAGATACAGCGACACCGGATGCTCGGATGCGATCAGGTCGGCGATACGCCAGTCGCAACGCGAGGTGACTTCGGCCACCGTGGGGTCGCGGTACAGGCCGAGGAACGACATGGCGGTGCTCAACACGCCTGAGCGTTCGTTGTCCGACTTGTTGAGCACTTCACGCGCAGCGGATGCGACAACCGGGTGTGGTGCATCACCCAGGTGCTTCGTCGTCATCATCCGGTGCAAGGTCAGCTCGAATGGGCTGACCGGATCGGACAGAAAATTGGCGACGCCGCGCAGCGTCTTGTCCTCGCCGGCATAGAGCACATGCAGGATGGCGCCGACCAGCAGCGCATGCGAAGTTTTTTCCCAGTGGTTACGCTTCTCAAGCGCACCTTCGGGATCAACCAGAATGTCCGCGATGTTTTGCACGTCGCGCACTTCATGCGCGCAGCGCCGTACCTCCAGCAGCGGGTTGTAGGCCGCCGACTTCGCATCGGTGGGGTTGAACAGCAAGCAATGCGAGAAGCGCGAGCGCCAGCCTGCGGTGATCTGCCAGTTCTCGCCCTTGATGTCATGGATGACCGCAGAGGCAGGCCAGCTCAACAAGGTGGGCACCACCAGGCCCACACCCTTGCCCGAGCGCGTGGGCGCGAAGGTCAGGACGTGTTCCGGCCCTTCATGTCGCAGGTACTGGCGGTCGTGCTGGCCGAGGAACACGCCGGCCGGTTGCGTGAGGCCCGCCTTGCGAATGTCCTGCGCGTTCGCCCAGCGGGCCGAGCCGTAGGTCGTGACCAAACGCGATTGGCGCGATCGCCAGATCGACATGCCGATGGCGACCGCCACCGCCAGCAAGCCGCTGCCGCCCGCGATGGCTCCGCCCGTGTCGAAGACACGCGGCGCGTAGGCATCAAAGAAGAACCACCACTCGAACAGCCGCCAAGGGTGGTAGATCGGCGTGCCAAGGAGATCGAACCAGGGCAAGCCAAGGCGTAGCTGATAGCCAAGGGCGGAAGCTGTCCATTGTGTGGCGCCCCACACGCCGGCGATCACGATGCCGACCACGACGGCGATCTGCCCGAACAGCACGTTCGTCCCTTGCATGACCTGGCCTCCGATTTCTCCTGCGCTGCTTCCTCTTGGAAGGAGCGGCACAAATGCGTGCCGCATGCCTCAGGATCGGTGCCCCGTCAGTGCCGGTCAAAGACCGTTTTGAGCAGAAAGGTCGAGGAAAGAGAAAGAATTAGTGCGGCGGCGAGCCAAAGAAAAACGCCGCAAGCGCAGGCGCGTTGCTGTGTGTCGGGCAGAAAATGAAGTCGATGAGGCGAGCTGCCAACGATCAGAACTTGGGCGATTCTTTCGGTGGTGTGTATGGCGTTTGACCATCGCCATAGAACCGCTTGCGTGTGGCTTCGGCGGCCCGGTTGCACAGCACGTCGCCCAGCTTGGAGCGGTCGGTCTTGCATTGATGCCGCAGTTCCTTGAGTCGTTCTGGGTTGGCTGCCAGTTCTTCCACCGTCGGGATTTTTGCCTCCGGGTCGGCGGCTTTCTGGGCTGTCTCGGATTGGCCGCATGCGGTCAATGCGGCCACCAGCAAGGGCAGGATGCTTATTTTCATTGCATCAGCTCCTGCGGGGGATCAGGGTTGTGGCCCCGCATGGGCCTGGGGGTTTCAGGTGAGTCGATGGCCTGCACTCGCTCAATAAACCTCGCCAGTTCATCAGATGGATCGCCCTCAAGGTGCAGCAGGTAGGTCGTCAGTGGCGGCACTCGCGATGCCAGCGGGCGGGCCACCACGCCCGATTCTCGGCTGGCGGCAATATGCGAAGCGCCTGCCAAGCCGAGTGCATACCCAGCCGACACCAACACCATCATGAGGTCGCAGGAAGCTACGCGCTCGGCAACCAATGGCTCCATGTCCAAGCGACGCAAGACGCGCTCCACATGTCTTGAATGGCCCTCGCAGACTTGCGGATCAGACAGCACCAAGGGATAGCGCAGCAGTTCTTCCAGGGAAATGCGCTTTTGGGCAAGCAACGTATGTCGCGCGGGCACCGCCACCATGAGCGCATCGCTCCAGGCGGGTATGGTGACGATGCCATCACCTACGTCTTCGGACTGCGCAAATCCCACGTCGTACAGATCGTCATGCAGACCCTTGATCTGCTGCGACAGCGGCACCTCGAAGAAGCGGATTTCGACCTCGGGTTCTTCTTGTCGGCAGAGGGCAAGCAAAGCGGGAAGGCGCGACGGCGTAATGCCGTCGGATAAGGCCACGCGCAGTTGGCCATGAAAGCCATTGGCCGCAGCTTTCACGCTCTCACGGGCTTGTTCAAGGGCCGCAAAAACTCGGCGCACGTGCTCCAAAAACAGCTTGCCGGCACAGGTCAGTCGCGTGCTACGCGTGGTGCGCGCAAATAGCACCACGCCCAGCTCTTCTTCAAGCTCTTTGATGGCTCGCGACAACGGTGACTGCTCGATATGCAGCCGCTCGGCCGCACGTGCGAAATGAAGTTCTTCGGCAACAGCCAAAAAGTATCGCAGGTGTCGCAGTTCCATGCATCGAGCTCCCGTTTGGGGGTACACGGAATGGCGGCGGCAGAGATACACCACCTGCTCGCGTACCCGGTCACGAACTTTTGTCGGAGCACTGCCACCAGCCACTCCGTCCTCCATCTGGCCCCACCTTTCGATCCGTTCGGATCCCCACTGAAATCGCCAACTATCAATGCGCGCATGGACACACGAGGTTGCGACTACGACTGCGGGGCATGCGCATTCTTGACACACCGAGCCGTGCCGTGCAGGGGCACGGCCTTTCTCTGAGCTATGCGCGCGTCATACGCAGGCACTCACGCGGCAACGGCGGCAGCGAGCTTGCGCAAGTCGGTGGCCGGGTCGGCGAGCGCGGCGCGGTCGGGCTTGGCGCCGACCGCGAGCAGGCGCCGCAGCGGTGCGAAGTCGCGCGCGTTGTTCACGCAGGTCGCGCCCACAATGCGGCCCTTTTGCAGCTCGATGAGCGTGAACTTGGGGGCGTCGAGTGAGACTTCGCCACGCACGATTTCCTCGTCGCCGCTCGCAAGCCCCGCCACCTGGATGCGCAGCGCACCCTGGTCGGACCAATACCACGGCAACTCGGCATATCCAGGCGCGGTTGGATCGACCAAGTGGCGCGCCACCGCGATGCCCTGGTTCTGCGCGTTCGACCAGGTTTCGATCCGCTCGAAACGCCCGCTTAGAGGGTTGCGCTGGCGCGTTACGTCGCCAAGAGCATAGACGTCGGGACAGGTGGTACGCCCATAGGCATCGACGAAGATGCCGTCGTCGCAGGCCAGCCCGGCTGCGCGCGCAAGCGCGTCGTTGGCCAACACGCCTATGCCCACAACCACCATGTCGGCCGCGATGCGCGTGCCATCGTCGAGCAGCACCACGCCATCGACAGAGCCCGTGACGCTGCGCTCAAAGCGCAGATCGACCCCTTGCGCCGCGTGGTAGCGCGCGACGAAGTCGGCCAGCGTGGCCGGTGCAGCGCGGCTCATGAGGCGCGGCTGAGTTTCGACAAGGCTCACGTGGACACCAGCAGTGCGCGCCGTGGCGGCGAGTTCGAGCCCGATCACACCGCCGCCTACGATCAAAAGTCGCGACTGCGGGCGCAGCCCGGCCTGGATGCGCCGCGCATCTTCCAGCGTGCGCAGCGTATGTACCGGCATGGTGGCGCCCTGCAAGGTCGGTAGCGCGCGCGGCGCTGCACCCGTGGCCAGCACCAGCGTGCCATAGGGAAGGGTGCGCCCGTCCGACAGCGCCACCGTGTGTGCCTGCGGATCGAACGACTGCGCCGTGACGCCCAGCAGCCATTCGACCTCAGGCGCGCGCTTGCAGTCAAGGCGGATCTTCTCGGCGTCGCCATGGGCCATGAAGTCCTTAGACAAGGGCGGGCGGTCGTAAGGTCGCTCGGCCTCATCGCCGACTACGGTGATCAGCCCCTGGTAGCCCGCCTGGCGCAGTTCGGCCACAAAGGAGACGGAGGCCAAGCCTGCACCGAGAACTACAACGGGGGCTTTCAATGCTTCTTGTGACATAGTGAGGTTACTCGACGACTCAATGGAAAAAAGGGCTGCCCAATTCAGCAGCAAATAGCACTAACGCATCACTTTGCATGTTTGTCGCTTTGCGCCGAACGCTTGCAGCGGAGCATCGAGCTGCAAGCGTTGCGGCGCAACAAAAATCGCTCTCCGGACCAGAATCAGAATTGCTTGCGCACGGCGAGGAAGCTTACCAGCGGGTCCAGTCGCACGTTGGCCGTGACCGGTTGGCCGCCCATGGTGCCGCTGGCAGTGGTCTTGAGGTAAAGTTTCTGCAGCGTGAAGGTGAGGCTGTAGCCGTCAGCCAAAGGCCAGTCGGCGCCGACGATGAAGGCGCCGCCAAAGTTGTCGTCCACCTTGAGGTTCTGCAGAGCACCGTTGCTGGTGCTGAATACCTTGAGGTAGGTCATGCCGCCGCCAAAGAATGGGCGGATTGGCCCCCACATGCCAGGCGAATAGGTGAGTGTCAGAATTGCCGGCCCGCCCTTCACGCCACCGAGACGCCCTAGAGCCCCGAGGTTGCCCGTGCCGGAAAGATTTGTCTTGACGGGTGTGCCGAGGTCCAGCCGAGCCGTGTCCAGTTAGGGTTAAAGGAATAGGCGATTTCCAGGCCCGCTATGGTGTCGCTGCTGGCGTCTACACCAGCACCAGGGACGGGCCCACCGGCATACAGGTCGGCCTTGGTGTTGAAGCCTAAATGCACGGCGCCCACAGCCAGCGACCAGGGCGAAGTTTGGACGTTAGGTGTGGTTTGGGCATGGGCACTGCCAAACAACGCAACGCAGGCCAGCGGTAGCAGGGTGCGGGAAAAGGGTTTCATGGGAGTCTCCTCGCGTTTTTTTAAAGAAATGGACCAAGAGGCCGGTTTTATGGAAAAGCAGGGCCGCGCCTCCCCCTGTGGGGAGGTGGCCTACTGGTTTGCTCTGCGGGAAAAGTGGAAACGGCGCTCAGCCGTTGGCCAGGAAGTCCAGCGTCAGCCGGTTGAAGGCGTCCGCGTGCTCCCACTGCGCCCAATGGCCGCAGCGCGGGAAGACGTGCAGCTGCGCATCCTGCATGTTCGCGATCAGCTTGAGGCCATGGTCCAGCGGCACGAAGCGGTCGTCGCGCCCCCAGGTGACCAGGGTCTTGGCCTTGATCTCGCCCAGACGCGCCGACACGTCCCAAGCCGAGAGCGGCACTTTTTGTGCGCTCAGGATGAAGTTCTTCAGGTGCTCGGGGTTGCGCTGGATGTTGGCCCAGCGTCCTTGCAGCAGCTCGTCGGTGATCACGCTCTGGTCGAACAGGAATACGTTGAGCATCTGCTTGAGCGTTTCGAGCGAGGGCTCGGCGTAAAGCTTGAACAGCAGCTTGATGCCTTCCATGGGCATGGCGGTGAACAAGCTGTTGCCCAATCCGCCCGGCCCCATGAGGATGAGTTTGCCGGTGCGCTCAGGGTATTCCAGAGCAAAGTTCAGCGCGCCTGCACCGCCCATCGAGTTGCCCACGAGGTGCGCTTTTTCGATGCCGAGCACGTCCATCATGCCCTTGACCGAGCGCGCATTGACCAGGCCGCGCTGTTCGTCCATCACGACGGTGTCGGACTTGTTGAAGCCCGGTGCGTCCGGGAGGAGCACGCGGTAGCCAGCCTCGACGAAGGGGCCGATGTTGCGGTAATAGTTGCTCCAGCCCCCCGCGCCCGGGCCTCCGCCGTGCAGCATGATGACCGCTTCGCCCTGGCCTGCATCGTTGAGGTGAATGCGGAAGTTGGAGAGGCCCTTCTCGTTGATGGTGACAAATTTGCTCGTCGAGCTTTCGTTGAGTTCTGACATGGTAATGTCCTGAAAAAGTTAAATAAATGACGCGGCTCAGCGCTGGCCGCGTACCGACTTGTGACCCCACATGGCCGTGCGGCTGTGTCGCGCCACCGTCCAGGAGGAATCCACTGTGCGCGGCCCCCAGCCGAACTCGACCTCGATCATGGGCGACGGCGTGTCGGCATAGAAGGAGAGCGTCTGGTCGTTGGTGTGGCGCCCGAGCAGGGAGGTGATGCGCCCGGCGGCGTCCAGCCGATCGAAGGCGTAGCCCACATCGTCGATGGTGTTGGCTTGCAGCATGAAGTGGTGGATGCGCTTCGGGATCGGGAAAGCAGCCAGGGCGATCGTGTGGTGACGGCCATTGCAGTGCAGAAAGTGCGCGGGCACGCTCGTTTCCGGCCCCATCTGGATGTCAATGATGTCCGACAGCACAAAGCCAAGCACCTCGGTGTAGAAAGCCATCGCCTTCGCCGTGTCGGGCACGCAGCGCACGAAGTGCCCGATGCCCTGGTCGCCCGTGACGAAGCCCGACACGGGGGCGCTAGGCAGGAAGGGCTCATGAAAGATTTCTGCCGGGCCGTAGTAAATCTCGAGCGGCAGGCCGAACGGATCTTGCAGACACAGCAGGCCCATGACCTTGCGCTGCTGCATGAGCGCTTCGTCACCGCGGGTGAAGGCCACCCCTGCCTGGCGCAGCTTGTCGGCCATGCGCTCGAGCGCGGCGGCGTCATCCACTTCCAAGCCTGCGTAGGCCAGGTCGTCGAGTTCGCCCGGCTGCACGGCGATGCGCCAGGCACGCTGATCGGCCCGGTACAGCGCAGCGTCGCCAGCCGAACCCGCAGCCATCAAACCCACGCTCTTGGTCAGAAAGTGGTCCCAGGCGGGTACATCCTTGACGGCGAAGCCGAGGTAGCCCAAACGTTCGATACTCATTGTCTTCTCCTTGGTTATGAAAGCCGCAGTTTCTGCGGCAGGTCTTTGCCCCCGGCAGCCTCGAAAAAGCCGCGCACGCCCATGCCACCATCGTGGTTGAGCAACGCGCCTGTCGTGGGGAAGGTGTCGCCGCGCGTGGCAAAGAACACGTAGGCTCCGGTGTATTCCGCTGCCACAGGCATGCGCCCCACGGGAAGCACAGAGGTCAGCATTTCACCCAGCGGCACGCTCGAAATGGCCTGGTTGGCCATGCCCAGCGAGGCCGGGCCGCGCAGGTCAGTGCTCATGCCGCCGGGCGCCACGCCATTGACGCGCACGTGTGGCGCAAGTTCGTAGGCGAGTTCGCGCACCATGCCCACCACGGCATGTTTGGCCCCTGTATAGAGCGGGCCGCCGCCGTTCGGGTAGAAGCCCGCGTTCGAGATCGTGAAGACCACGCTGCCGCGGCTTTGCACCAGCGCGGGCAGGCAGGCCTTGACGGCAAGCAGATAGCCCTTGACGTTGATGTGGAAGACCTCGTCGAAGGCGGCGTCGATCCTGTCGTCAGGGATGTCCACGAGCGGCATCGAATAATCCCAGATGCCCGCGTTGGGGATCAGGCAGTCGATCTTGCCAAAGGCGGCCACGCATTCGCGCGCGGCCTTCTGGTGGTCGGCCAGCACGCGCACGTCACCTTCGATGCCCAGCACTTTGGCGCCGTGCGCGGCCTGGAGTTCCTGGAGCCTGGCGGCCGATTTGTCGAGCACGGCCACGCGCGCGCCTTCGGCCACGAACCGGTCCACGATGGCCCGGCCCAGGCCCGAGCCACCGCCGGTGACCAGGGCTACTTCATTGTTGAGTTGCATGTTGTTCTCGCTTGGGTTTCAGGCATGCAGCGCGGCTGCAGAAAAATCGACCAGCACGTCCCGCCCCTCGATGCGAATCGGGTAAACCTTCAAAGGCTCGCAGGGCGGGGGCGACTTGACCTTGCCTGTGCGCACACAAAACTTTCCCATGTGCAGGGAGCATTCCACGACATCGCCGTCGAGGTAGCCACCTTCGGACAGCGACCACTCTCCGTGGGTGCACTGGTCCTGTGTGGCAAAAAATTCCCCATCGACATTGAAAATCGCCACCTTTTGCGCGTCATGGCTGACTTGCAAGGCTTCTCCGGGTGGAACCTCGTCCACGCTGCAGGCTTTGGTAAACGTCATCGTGCTGGTTCCTCCGCTTAGAAAAACACGCTGAGGTTGTTGGCCAGAATCGTGCTCTGGTCGATCAGGATGGTGCGGCGTGCAATTTTGAAGCCCAGGCCATTGTTGGCGCGGCGCAGCACGTCACGGCGTTCGCCGGCAAAAATGTCCACTTGCCGCTCGAGGCGGTTGCGATAGACCAAAAAGGCCGAGGCCACTTCGAGTGTGGCGGGTGTGTCGGTCTCGCGCACGATCACGTTCGAGACGATATGCCGCGTGCGCGACAGCGGGTCTTCGGCCCAGTTCAGTTCGGAAGTGCGCTGGCGGATGCGGCCACGCATGGTTTCATGGTTTTCGTCGAAGTGGGCGTTGGCGCCCGCTGGGATGTATTCCTTGTCGTTTTCACGCTTGATGCGCGTGGTGCGGATGGGCATCCAGTAGTGGATGTCCTGTTCGAGTAGGTCGAACCAGGCGTTGTAGTTGTGGTGGTCCAGCAACTGGGCTTCGCGGTAATAAAACTGCTCGACTTCGTGTTGCAGTTGCGGGCTCACGGGCTGGGCGGGCCAGGCAAATTCCTGGATCAATTCGGCCGTTTTCTGGGCCATGGCGACAGCGGTCATGCCATATCTCCTTGAATGGATTGGGGTGCAGGCGCTGCTCAAGGCATCCATGCAATCTGGATGATGAATGCCTGGAGCGCAGGGGCGCCTGCGGGGAGTCAAAACGATGCTGCTTGTTTTTGGCCAAACAGCGTGAAAAGGCTGAGAGTTGGTCTCGAAGCCATGAGAACTCAGGGCTTGAGCGTCTCCCAGTTCGGCTCCGACATCATGCGCGCCCAGTGGTGGTACATGCCCCGCGCGGCTTCTTCGGCATAGACATAGGCGGTCTTGCCGGGGAAATCCGGGTTGCTCTTGTTGGGTACGTTCAGGCCCATTTGTGCGCACAGGGGCGCGCTCTTGGCCTTGTGGCCGCGCAGCCCGCGCTGGATTTCGACCCAGTTCTCGCCGTCGTCCTGCTCGAAAGTGCCGCCGGCGTTGAAGGTGCGGATGTTCTGGCGGCGGAACTCTTCCTTGATGTCCTCGGGCGCATCGGCATCGACGACCACGAAGGCCCACACTTCCACCTCATTGGGGCCACGCGGGTGCCAGCTGCGAATGGTGTTGATGCCCGGCAGGAAGGAGCAGGTCGGAAACACCGTCATGTGCTGGCCGAACATGGTTTGCGTCGGCATCTGGTTCAGGCGCTTGGCGGCCTTCTCGGCAGCGGGCCCCTGCGTCCAGTATTGCGTGATCTTGGGGCCCATCACGGCCATCAGGATAGCTGCGTCGTTGATGAACCAGCCACTGCCATGGCCACCCCAGGCCGCCCGGAACTGCGAGCCATTTTTGGACATTTGCACTTGCGTCAGGTCCATCTCGGGCGGCAGGCTGGACAAAACGCCCGACAGGTGCGCCATCGTGCCTGCGTGGTACATGTCGCTGCAGAACTGCTCGGCGGCGAACTTCCAGTTGCAGGGGATGACCCACTTTTGCATGCCGCCGACGACGGTGGTGCCGGCTTCGGTGCGGTCGAGCATCACGTCCATGTAGGGCATGGCGTCGCTCAGGTAAGTCTTGAGATCAGGGGCCTCGGCGTCCCAGTTCGCGAAGATCAGACCCTTGTAGGTTTCCACGCGCGCCTGCAGCGGTCCCCAGTCGGCCTTGTCGAAGCCGCAATCGCCTTCTTTTTTGTCACAGAAAGCCTCTTTTTCGTAGGGCACATTGACCAGGTTACCGGCAATGTCATACGCCCAGCCGTGGTAAGTGCAGGTGAAGGCCTTGGCATTGCCCGCATCGGATCGGCAAATGCGCATGCCACGGTGGCGGCACTGGTTCAGGAAGACTTTGATGCTGCCGTCTTTCTGGCGCACCATGATCACAGGGTCTTCGCCCATGTAGGTGGTCAGGTAGTCCCCGGTCTTGGGGATGTGGGCTTCATGCCCCAGCAGCAGCCAGGAGCGTGCAAAGATGCGCTCGAGTTCGATCTCGTAGAGATCCTGGTCTGCGTAGATGCGCGGGTCGATCAAACCCTTGTCTTGATCGACCAGTGCGCGGATGGCTTCATCCGTCCAGCGACGCTTGAACGTCATTGGCACGGCTTGCACTTCGCGTTCCGAATATATACCCATGATGCATGTCTCCTAGTACCCAAACTGCCAACATTAAAAGGCCCGGCGAGTGCGCGTACTCACCGAGCCGACTTCAACACTGCACGCCTGGCGTACAGCGCCCAAACGATCCACACAGGGTGGATCACCAAAGTCGTCAACCCGAATGCCGTGGCCAGGTGGCTCCAGGTGATGCTGTAAAAGTCCCACAAGCCATCAACCACCTCGGTGGCAATGACGATGTCGAACACCGCCAGGTAGCGCAGCGGATCGCGCGCACCCCACAAGGCCACGATGCCGATGGCGCCCAGCTGCAGGCCCACAACGGCCCAGGCGTCGCTGAGCAACCGAAAGCCGGGCGTGGCCGCGTCAGGCACGAAGCCTGGGTACATCTGGCTGAACAGCGAGGCCGAGGCAAACGGCAGCGTGCCCAGCAGGTTCGCCAGGTAAAAAAGACCCAGCGCCCACAGAAAGATGCGTCCTTGCTTCATGCGTGCTCCTTGAGGATGTCATCCCGCTTCGCTGGAAACCGGCTGGGCATGGATGCGCTCATGTTCCAGCGACTTGAGCAGGTCAAGAGCGACATCGACGATCATGTCTTCCTGGCCGCCGACCATGCGGCGTCTCCCCAGTTCGACCAAGATGTCCATGGTCTTCAGTCCGTACTTCTGTGCCGCCGCCTCCGAATGGCGCAGGAAGCTGCTGTACACGCCGGCGTAGCCCAGCGCCAGCGTCTCGCGGTCCACGCGCACGGGGCGATCCTGCAACGGCCGCACGATGTCATCGGCCGCATCCATCAGCTTGTACAACTCGGTGCCGTGGTGCCAGCCCATGCGCTCGGCTGCGGCGATGAACACCTCCAGCGGCGCGTTGCCTGCACCAGCGCCCATGCCAGCCAAGCTGGCGTCGACGCGGTCACAGCCTTCCTCGATTGCCACGATGCTGTTGGCCACGCCAAGGCTGAGGTTGTGGTGGGCGTGGATGCCGGTTTCGGTTTCGGGCTTGAGCACGTCCTTGAAGGCTCGAAACCGCATCCGCACGTCATCCATGCTCAAGGCGCCGCCGGAATCTACCACGTAGCAGCAGGTGGCTCCGTAGCTTTCCATCAGCTTGGCCTGCTGGGCCAGGCCTTGCGGCGTGCTCATGTGGCTCATCATCAGAAAGCCGACCGCCTCCATGCCCAGGTGGCGGGCGTATTCGATGTGCTGTTTGGAGATGTCCGCCTCGGTGCAGTGCGTGGCCACGCGCACGATGCGCGCGCCGGCGTCGTAGGCCGCCTTCAGGTCGTGGATGGTGCCTATGCCCGGCAGCAGCAGGGTGGCGATCTTCGCGTGCTTGACCACGCTGGCCACCGCCTCGATCCACTCCAAGTCGGTGTGGGCGCCGAAGCCGTAGTTGAAGCTGGAGCCCTGCAGGCCGTCGCCATGGGCGACCTCAATGGAATCGACCTTGGCTTCGTCCAACTCTTTCGCGATGGTCCTGACCTGTTCCACGCTGTACTGGTGGCGGATGGCGTGGCTGCCGTCGCGCAGCGTCACATCAGAAATGTAGATTTTCTTTGTCGTCATGGGGGCATCCTCAGGCGGTCAGGGTAGCGAGCAGGCGCTCGGCCATCTTCTCGGCGGTGCGCAGCGCGGCGCTGGTCATGATGTCCAAGTTGCCGGCGTAGGCTGGCAGGTAGTGGGCGGCACCCTCGACCTCCAGGAAGACCGAGGTCTTCAGCCCGGTGAGCCGATCGCCCACGCCAGGGATGCGGATCGGCCGGTCGGCCTCGATGCGGTCAAACTGCACACGCTGCTTCAGGCGGTAGCCGGGCACATAAGCCTGCACTGCGGCGGCCATGCGCTGCACCGAGTCCTCGATCTTGGCGGTGTCGGCGAAATCGCTCAGGGTGTAGACCGTGTCACGCATGATCAGCGGCGGCTCGGCCGGGTTCAGGACGATGATGGCCTTGCCCTTGGCGGCGCCGCCCACCACTTCGATGGCCTTGGAGGTGGTTTCGGTGAACTCGTCGATGTTGGCGCGCGTGCCCGGGCCGGCGCTCTTGCTGGAGATGCTGGCGACGATTTCGCCGTACTGCACCTTGGCCACGCGCGAGACGGCCGCCACCATGGGAATGGTGGCCTGGCCACCGCAGGTGACCATGTTCACGTTCAGCGCGTCCAGGTGGTCTTCGCCGTTGACCACCGGGATACAGTAGGGGCCGATGGCCGCGGGCGTGAGGTCGATCACGCGCATCGCGGGTTTGTGATGGCGCAGCAGGGCATCATTCTTTACGTGCGCGCCCGCACTGGTGGCGTCGAACACGATGTCAATGTCGGCGAATACCGGCAGTCGCGTCAGGCCTTCAGCACCCTCGTGGGTGGTGGCGACGCCCAAGCGCTGCGCGCGCGCTAGGCCGTCGGAGGCTGGGTCGATTCCGACCATGGCGCCCATTTCGATGAATCGGCCGTGCCTGATGATCTTGATCATCAGGTCGGTACCGATGTTGCCGCTACCGATGATGGCAGCCTTGAGTTTGCGGGTCATTGTCATTCCTTCGCGAAGACTGCGGTTACCGAACCAAGTCCGGCGATGCGCACATCGAATACGTCGCCTCCAGCCACGGGCACCATTGGCCCCAGCGCACCGGAGAGCACAGTGTCGCCAGCACGCAGCGGACGACCGGCCCGAGCCATGACCTTCGCCAGCCAGAGCGTTGCGTTGAGCGGCGAACCCAGGCAGGCCGAACCCACGCCGGAAGACACCGGCACACCTTGCCGCTCCATCACCATGCCCGCCTGACGCGCATCGAAATCGCACAGCCGTTTCGGCGTGGAGCCCAGCACGTACAGGCCCGACGAGGCGTTATCGGCAATGGTGTCGGTGATATGGATATCCCAGTTGGCTATCCGCGATCCCACGATCTCGATCGCGGGAACCGCGAACTCGATGGCGCGAAAGAGATCTGCCACCGTCAATTGATCGCCTTCAAGGTCACGGCCGAATACAAAGGCTATCTCGGCCTCGACCTTGGGCTGAAGCACATCCTTGAGGGAGACCTCTTCACCCTCGGTACGTGCCATGTCAGCGAACAGCATGCCGTAGTCCGGCTGCCCAACCCCGAGCTGCTTTTGGACGGTCACGGAGGTCAGCCCGATCTTGCGGCCCGACAGGCGTCGTCCCGCCGTCAGCGCCCGCACGGTATTTATCTCCTGCACCGCGTAGGCCACATCAAGATCCTTCTCGCCGATCAGGTTACGTACCGGCGCCACGGCCACCCTGGTGTGGGCGGCCTCATACAACAAGTCGGCAGCTTTACTTGCCGCGCTGGTCGAAACCGTATCTGGTTTGCTCATTCGAGATTTCTCCTTGGTTCATGGTTTCTGCGATTTCCGTGCGCACTGCCCGTCGGTTGTGATCGCATGCATATGCGTGTGCAAGCGAAGGTCAGCCTGGCCCCTGCTTGGCTGATCGCTCATGCAGGCACCCAAAAACTTGTGTCCCCAGATACTGATGCGGTCGTTGCGCACGACCGCATCAGGGAAAAGGGACTGTTGCCGAACACCGCCAAGTGATTGCATGGATGAGCACCGAAGGCGCATGATTGCCCCTGCGCGAACAATCTTTTTTTGAACATATTGTTGCCATTGATTTTAAATAACGTTATTTTTATATAAAATAGATTATATGCATGCCATAATTTTTAAACACTCGTGAAAACCCTATGTTTCACTCACTTCACTCCGCGCACTTGCGCCGGGCTGACACATTGATGCACCTCTCAACGACGACCGCGTTAGGGATGGTGTTCAAAACTCCGGTCAAGCCCGGATGGCGTGAGCGAGTTACGACACGAACAATGGCGTCATGACCCAACAAGACCTCGGCCTGAACCTGAGCACGCGGCGTACTCGCAAAACCGTGTTCCTCGACGAGATGAACCTGGTGGTGCCGTGGACGGAGTTGCTGTCGTTGATTGCGCCGCATGTACCTCGCGCCAAGACCGGACGCCCGCCGTTTGAGCTGGTGACGATGTTGCGCATTCATTTCTTGCAACAGTGGTTCGGCCTGAGTGACCTGGCCATGGAAGAAGCCCTGTTCGAGACCACGCTGTACCGCGAGTTCGCGGGACTCTCCAGCGCCGAGCGCATCCCTGACCGGGTCAGCATCCTGCGCTTTCGCCACCTGCTCGAAGAACACCAGTTGGCCCCGCAGATGCTGGCCGTGGTCAACGCCACCCTGGCCGACAAAGGCTTGATGCTCAGACAAGGCACGGTGGTGGACGCCACCTTGATTGCTGCGCCCAGTTCGACCAAGAACCAGGATGGCAAGCGTGATCCCGAGATGCACCAGACCAAGAAGGGCAACCAGTGGCATTTCGGCATGAAAGCGCACATCGGCGTGGACGCTGACTCGGGACTGGTGCACACCGTGGTCGGTACAGCAGCCAACGTCAACGACGTGACACAGGCCAGTGCGTTGGTCCATGGCGAAGAAACGGATGTGTTCGCTGACGCCGGCTACCAGGGCGTGACCAAGCGCGAAGAAGTCCAAGGCATCGATGCCAACTGGCATGTGGCCATGCGTCCGGGCAAGCGCCGCGCGATGGACAAGAACAGTCCCATGGGCGCCGTGCTCGACCAGCTTGAACACGTCAAGGCCCGAATCCGGGCCAAGGTGGAACACCCGTTTCGGGTCATCAAACGGCAGTTCGGCCACATGAAAGTGCGCTATCGGGGACTGGCCAAAAACACGGCACAGTTGCACACGCTGTTTGCACTGAGCAATCTTTGGATGGTGCGACGCCGACTGTTGCAAGGGCTGCAGGCGTGAGTGCGTCCGCAAGCAGCCGAAGGGCCGCCGCCGAACGGAAAATGGCCTGTGAAAACGCAGAAACTGGGTCGAATTCGCCGATTCCAGGCCGCGCTGTTTCATGTCGTGGCAACCCGCCCGCTATCGGCTGGGGCCAAACGTGTTTTGAACACCATCCTTAGATGTGCAACGATGTGTGACGGTTGCCGCGGCTCCGCACCGGTGCGGGCTACGTTGGCCCTGCAGCACGAGCATGCAACACTATGGTGAGCACGTGGAGCGGGCCTGCGGCCAGCGGCGTCACGCGGACCGGGCTGTCACGTCAGTCCTTGATCGCACAATGCTGTCTACAACCAAACAATGAAACCGAAGACCATGACAAAGCAAGATCAAGCAGTTCTGCCTCGATTGATTGAGTCAGCAAGACTGCCCGAAGGGGCACTGGCAGAATTCAATGTCGGGCCGAAAGAGAAGAAAGCCGTAACCGCCATCGAATCCACCTATGCAACCCTCCGTGACGCAATCTTGAGGGGAAGCTACCCACAGAGCTCTAGGCTCCACCTCGAGACGCTCAAGTCATCGCTGGGCGTCAGCGGCAGCACTCTGCGGGAAGCATTGACGCGCCTGATTGGAGACCGTCTGGTCGTCGCTGAAGGACAGAAGGGGTTCAGGGTGGCCCCAATGTCGCTTTGCGATCTTGATGACCTGACGAGTGCGCGCATCATGTTGGAAAGCGCCGCCCTCGTCGAAAGCATCAACCTCGGTGGGGACGGCTGGGAAGACCAACTCGTCACCAGTTTCCGTCGACTGACGAGGGCGCAGGAACGAGTCGAGGCCAATCCGGCAGAGGCCTTCGACGCGTGGGAAGCGAGGAACTTGGAGTTCCACAACGCACTCATGGCCGCCTCTCCGTCCAAATGGCTCGCGAACTTCAGAGAAATCCTGCTTCGAAACTCTGAGCGCTACCGCAGGTTGTCCGGCACGCAAGGCCCACTTCCTGCCGAAGTGCACGAGGAGCACAAGACAATCTTCGACGCGGCGATGGCCCGTGATGTAGATCGGGCGGTTTCGGCCCTCTCGCAGCATATTCGCCGCTCCGCGAATGTGATTCGAGCAAATGGATTGCTGAGGAAGGTCTGACCTCGACCCGTTTCCCCATGCACCGGGACCTAATGGGCTTCGACTTCACCGCCTCGGTGGTGGACCCAAAGCTGGTTCAGCAACTCGCGACGCTGGAGGTCACCGCCTCAACTGATAGCTGGCCCGCGTGTACGCCCAATATCCCAAGACACCCCGCCACCGCGCACTGTGGCCGCGACTTGCTGCCCCAGCCGCTGTTCGATCACCGGCTTCCAGGGCACCAGGCTGAAACCCATGCCATCATCGACCATGGCGTAGCGTCCGCTGGCGAGCATGACGGAGCGCCGGTAGATGCCAGTCACGCGCTGGCCGTCGGACACGGGCCGATGCTCCAGGCCGGTTTCGGCGGTAATGTCCTTCGCGGCCTGCACCAGTTCCCGGCTTCGCAGCGTACCCAGCAGGTTGCGGGCGAGGATCACGCGCTGCCCGCGCCGCTGCGCCAGCCCCTGTCCTTCGAGGAAGTCGGCGCGCTGCTGCATGGCCTGCTTGGCGTCGCCGCCAAAGCCCATGTCGCCCAGCCCGCGGCCGCCGCCGATCAGTTGCTGGTCAAGCCAGGTGGCCCCGATCACGCGGGCCTGCCGCTCAATTGGAAGGTGCGATTTCAGCTCCACGGCCACGCCGCCCAGCCGCTGCGCGTCGCACTGGCGGCCACGCTCGGCCAGGTCGCCCGGCACCTTCCATAGTCCCTCGGCCACGCGCTCCACGATGCCCGCCCGGCGCAGGGCTTCCAGCCGGCGGACATGGGCCGCCACGACCTCCTGCGGATCGCGTCCGGGCACGGCCTGACCCTGTGCCACGGCCAAGTGATGGTCGGTGCGGTACAGGCCATCGCTCGCCAGCGCGGCGATGTTCCTGTCGGCCGCACGCACGTCGGCCGATCCCTTCACCTCCACCACGGCGCAGGTCGGATAGTTCGCTAGCTCGTCGCGGGCGTTGAGCGCGACGTAGTGGGCCTTGCCGTCCACCCCGTCGATGACCAGATAGCTCCGGTCGCGCAGCTCGTCGGCCAGCCCCTTCGCGGCCACGCGCCCCAGGATGGTTCGGCCATCGTCGCCCGGCTCGAACACCGCCAGTTCACGCGGCTCGCCGCGCATGGCCCGCTGCATGGTGCGGATGACGTCGCCGCGCTCGCCCAGGGCGCGCAGGGTCTTGTCGGCATCGGCGTGGATAGCCCAGGTGCCGGGCTGCGTCTCGTCGACCAGGCCCAGGCGCTGCAAGCGTTGCAGGCGGCCGATCAGCAGCAGGCGCTGGCGCTGCAAGCGGGGTTCGTTGAGCCGTTCGACATGCACCAGGCCATCGTCGCCGGCCTCGCGCTTCAAGGTGCGATCCAGGCTCGTCCACCGCTCTTGCTCCACCTCGCGCTGCAAGGTCTGCTGGATCTCCAGCTCGGTGCGCGGCCCAAGCCATTCGGTCGCCAGCTCGGCGGCGCGGTGGCGGAAGCCATCGGCGATGTAGTCGCCCGCGATGATGAGGTCTTTGCCTGTGTCGTCGCGCCCGCGCACGATCAGGTGGGTATGCGGGTTGTCGGTGTTCCAGTGATCCACCGCCACCCAATCCAGCCGCGTGCCCAGGTCGGCTTCCATGCGGTTCACCAGATGCCGGGTATAGTTGCGCAGGTCTTCCAGCTCCGCGCCATCCTCGGGCGAAAGGATGAAGCGGAAATGGTGCCGGTCGTCGGCGCAGCGTTCCTTGAAGGCGTCGAGGTCGGCGGTGTCGGTCTGCGGCCCGTAGGCTTGGCCCGGCTCGCCGTCGCGGCCCACGCCATCTCGCTCGATGTAGCGCAGGTGCTTGGCGAGCGACTGCGGGCTGGCCCGCTGGTGATTCACCAGCAGCGTCTTGATGGTCACGCGCCGCGACATGGGCGTCAGCTTCGCGCCCGCGAAGCGCGCCGCCGTGTGGCCGCGCCCCAGGCGCGAGCCGGGGCGCTGGCCAGTGCTCCGCGCCGATCCCGGACGGCGCACCGTGGACTTGCCGCTGCTGGCCTTGCCCGCCTGCTTGAGTACCTTGGAAACGAAGCCCTGGCCCCGGTTCTTCGGGGCGCTGGGGCGGATGCGGAAATCGTCATCGCGGCGGTTGGTCATGGCTGGGCTCCCTGCAAGCTCTGGCGTGTCCGGGCGTGCGAAGCACGTGGACATGACTGCATCGGCGCGGGCTTCGCGCCCCAAGCGGCACGGCGGCAAAGCCGCTCCGTGCCGCGCCACCCCCACGTGCAGACAGGCTTTCGACGCGGCCCGGTGCCGCGTCCTTTTGTCTTGCCTTCCGCCTTTGCCCCTCGCTGGCGCTCCGGGCCGCGGCGGCCCGGCGGCGCTGCTGCGCGAGCAGCCAGCGCGCCGGCGAACGCGCGAACCAGCGCGGTGAGGGCCGCAGGCCGGGCGCGTTCGAGGCAAGACGCCTGCACGTGGGACGGCTGCGCCGAAGGCAGCGCGAAGTGCGGCGCGGATGCGCTCGCACTGCACGCGCGACAGCATGGCGACGGACAGCAGAACGACACGCCCGATGGCACGATGAAATGCACGGCAACGTGCAGCGAGTCGGCGGCCATCATGGGCGAGACTCCAGCCAGACCGGATGCGCGACGCCGATCACGGCGGATGCGCTGACCGGCCCGAAATACCGGCTGTCGAACGACGCCGGGTTGGTCACACTGAGCAGGAACAGTTCGCCAGCTTCAAGGCGACGGCACTGCTGCCAGGATGGCAGCGGCCGGCCCCAGCGGTCGGCGGGCAGCGCGGCGGCCGAAGGCACGCCGTCGATGCGGACGATGCGGCCAGTGATGCACACCTCCTGCGGCGCGATGGCGCCCACGCGCTTGAGCAGCGGGACGCGCGCCGGCAGGTAGCCGCGCTGCGCGGCCAGCGCGGCAGCGTCTGGCGGCAGCGTGGTCAGGACGATGCTGCCCACGGACAAGGGGCGTGGCAGCGAGCCGGGCTTACGGCCCAGCGGATCGACGCGATACCAGCCGACCGCCACGCTGTCGGACGGGTTGTAGATCAGGCGCGGCAGCGGATGCACGAAGGACGCCCAGGCCAGCGCAGCGAGGCCCCAGGCGGACAGGCTCGCCAGCACGAGGCGAGCGCGCAAACGTGCGCGGGGCGCGCGAGGACGCGGCTCGGTGCAGGCAGGGGAAACGGCGGTCATGGCAGCGCCCTCCCGGTCAGCCAGGCGGCGTGCCGCTCGGCGGTGTATTCGGGCAACGGCAGGCGCGCGGCGAGCCGGTTGGCGAGCGTGCGCCAGTACGCGGGCGACGCACCGATAGGCGCGATGCCCAGCGCCTCGATGGAGTCGATGCGCTCCAGCACGGCGCGCACCTGGTTCTCCCCTTCGGCGTGCAGCAGCAGGCGCGCGCCAGGCTGCACGCCGGGGATGCGCTGCGCCGCATCGAACGGCGTGCAAGCCTGCATCACCATGAGCTGCCAGCGGATCGTGCCGTAGTCGTTGGCATGCCAGCGGATGCGGCAGAACATGGCACCCGGCAGGAACACCGCGCAGCGCCGCCAGCGGTCGAGCTGGAGCGTGCGCGCAGGTTCGCCGAAGCGCAGGTAGAGCTTGAAGCGCGGTTCGATGTAGGCCAGCGCCACGCGCGTCAGCGGTGCGCTGGCAGGCTGGCCGAAAGATGCTGCGAGCGCAGCCGTGGCCGCGCCAGCGACAGGCGAAGCGGATGTGGTCATGGGGTGTTTTCCCTGCGGTGTTCTGGAAACTCGCGCTCAAGCAGGCCGCGCAGCAGATCGGCCACCGTCACGCCTTGCGTGAAGGCCGACACCTTGATGCGCGCCCGCATCGCGGGCGTGATGTCGAGGGTCAGGCGGGCGGTGTAGAGGTCGCCCTTGCCCAGCGCATCGGCGTCGCCCTGGCGAATCCACGCCTCGGCGTGCGGATTCGCGGGCGGACGCGCGCCGATGCCGACGCGCTTGACCGAGCGTTTGCCGTTCGGTGGCGGCTTTGCGGTCATGGCGTCCACCGCAACAGTTCGTCCACCAGCGCGGTGATTTCGCGCGCGGCGGCGCTGTCCGGCGCCGTCTCGCGTGCAAGCCGTCCAGCGGCCACGCTGTCGGCGAACACGATGCGTTGATGCACTTCCGCGCGCAGCGCAGGAAGCGGCTGGTCGGCGAGTGCCTGGCGCGCTTCGCGTCCGATCACGGTGGTACTGACGCGCCGATTGATGACGAAGGCCGCGCGCAGCGCAGGCCGAAACACCTGCGCTTCGCGGATCAGCGCCACCATCTCCGCGCTGGCCCACAGGTCGTAGGGGCTGGGCTGCACCGGAATCAGCACGCGCTCGGCCGCCAGCAGCGCGGAGCGCGCCAAGGCGGCGATCCTGGGCGGCCCGTCGATGACGACGTGATCGGCCCGCCAGGCGAGTTCTGGCGCCTCCTGATGCAGCGTTTCGCGTGCGAGGCCCACGGCGCTGAACAGCCTTGGCAAGCCTTGCTGGCTTCTGCGCTGCGTCCAGTCCAGCGATGAGCCTTGCGGGTCGGCATCCAGCAGCACGACGTGCTGGCCGCGCATCGCCAACTCTCCAGCGATGTGCGTGGCGAGCGTGGTCTTGCCCACGCCGCCTTTCTGGTTGAGCAGAGCAACGATCATGGCGCGGCCCTCCGTGTTGGAAAGCCGGGCTGTTGCCGCTGCGCTTCGTGCCGCGTGGCGGTTGTCCACCGTGGCGCGGCGCTTCTACTACCAGTTAGAGGTTTTAAGTTAGGGAAGTTAGAGGGGCCGCAAACCCGCGCCGTTATTGGCTTTGCGGCCGATTCGTACTCCTGATAGCACGATAGCCGTACTCCCGATAGCACGATACCTCGTACTCCTGATAGCACGAGCCCGTCCACAAGTTGCGCACCGTTTATCCCCGTGCCGTGTATGGCACGGGCCGAAAGGTCAGCAGCTCGGCGCCGTTGTCCGGCATCCGCTCGATGCCCAGGGCGTAGCCCGGCAGCGACTGCCGCGCGACCAGCGTGCGCAGGTCGTAGGCGAAGTCCGAGAAGCGCGTAGCGCTGCCCGATTTCCGATACAGGTGTCGGAAATCGAACTGCCAGCCGCCCGGCTGTCGGCCACCGTGCTTGCGCACCAGCCGGTACAGCCAGCGCTCGATGCCGCCCGTCAGCCGGAAATACGCCGGGTCGATGGTCAGCACCAGGGCGGCGTCCATGACGCCGGCATAGAACCAGTCCGGCAAGATCAGCTCCAGCCCCAAGGGCGTGCCCTTGGCATCGGCCAGTTCCTTCCACTCGTTGATCCACGAGAAGCGATGCAGGCGCCGTCCGGTCGTCTCGCGGATCGACGTGGCCACCGTGGTCGATTGCAGCCGGTCGAGGGCGGCCTTGAGGCGCTGGTAGTCGCGCAGCGACGTACCGCGCCCGATGAACCGCAGGATCTCGTAGGGCGTGGCCTGCATCAGCCGCGACGAGCGGAAGCCCGCGTCGCGGGCTTCCACGATCTGCGAGGCCGCCCATATCAGCACGTCCGCGTCCCAAATCGTGGCGATGCCATGCTCGGCCGTGCCTTCCACGCGGATCGTGACGTTCCCCGCCCGGAAGTCGATCGGCGCGACGCGCCGCGACTTCGCCAGCGAGAAGAACGGAAAGGCCATCAAGTCCTGGCTGTCGCGCGGCGCCATGTCGCCGGGCAAGGCGCGGAACAGGTCGAGCTGTTCGCGCTCTTGCAACGGCCGCTGCCGGGACGGCAGCGCAGGGCTGGACATGGCGATGGCCTCCCGCGCTCCAGTGGTCAGCGCGCACGGCTGTCGGCCGAGTGGTGCTCGGCGTATTCGGGATCGGAAGTCGTCTCGAAGCTGCGGTCGGCGGCCCAGGCATCGAGGTCGGCCACGGCGTACATGACGCGCCGGCCGAACTTGCGAAAGCGCGGGCCGCCGCCGATCACGCGCTGCTTTTCCAGCGTGCGCGGCGACAGGCGCAGGTATTCGGCGGCTTCGTCGTTGGTCAGATAGCGTTGGGGCTGCGCGGCAGCAGTTGAGACAGCGGCGGCAGGCCGCAAAGGAGCGGGACGCATGAGATGAACCTCCATCGGTTGCAAAGCTCCGGCCACACAGCGCAACCGGATGGAAGCCAGTCTCAGAAAACGAAGCTGCTCTGCTCAGGGACGTTTTGCGTCTCCATCAAAACGTCCCTTCTCAAGCGGCGACAGTTGTGCTAGGCGGCGGTAGCCGCCGCGCATCAACGCATCGCCGCGCCGCACCAGGCGGCGCACGCGGGCACGCAGATCGCCATCGGCGTGCCAGTCGGCGGCCACGGCATCGGCGCCGAACAGACCTTCGGCCACGTCGCGCAAGGACGCACCCGCCAGGGTCGCGTCGAGCGCCTGCAAGGTGTGCAGTTCCAGCAGCGCGGCAGGTGTCGGCCTACGTCTGGCATCGGCCAGTGCCGCGCCGAACACATGACCGCGCGCAGGCGCGGCAGCGCCGCCGCGGTGGGCATAGGCGACGGCCATGCCGTCTTCCAGTCCAGGCGCGAGCGCGAAGCGCAGGCAATGGCCGGGGCTGCGTGCGGTGAGCGCCAGCCCCTTGCCATCGTGGAGCAGTTGCTTATGGCCGGGGATACGCCAGAACGCGAAGGATTCGGCATCCACGGGCGGATCGGCATCGGGGTAGAGTTGCACCACGGCAGCGTGGCCGGGCTGCCAGGCCGGATGCGCGTCGCGCGCATCCAGGGCCGGGTCTTCCAGCAGGCGCAGGCCCCAGCGATGCGCCGCGTCCTGTGCTGCCTGTGACCGGCGACGATGGCGCAGCCAATCGAGCCGGTAGTCGGGGTGCCTGCGCAGGTACTCCCAGGCGAGCGCAAGGCTGTCCAGATGCAGCACGTACAGATACGCGGCAGTCGGATACCAAGACTCGGCGGCGCGATCGGCCATGACGCAACCTCCTGGGAACAGGAATCGCCGCCACGGCCGGGCTACGCGCTACATCGCCATCGTCAGAACGTCATGGGTAAAAATTGTGGCTCGGGTTGTCAAGACCAATTGGCTCCGATGCGTTGCGGTTTCCGTCTCAATGTGGCAGTGGCAGCGCCCCGACCGTGGGACGCCGTACAGGCCAGCCTGCCGCAGCCCAGGCCGGACATCATGACTGTTTCGATCAGATTTGCCGGGGTATGCCGCAAGAGTGCCGATTAAGACCTATCCGGCATGACACCAGACTGAGAAAGCCACAGTAGGCCGTACTCAGTCCGGGATGGCCCCGTCGCGCTCGGCCAGCCGGGTGTATTCCGACAGCGTGCGCGTGGGGCGGAAATAGAGGTCGCGCATCACGGGCTGCTGATGCGGCCCGACGATGCCAGCCAGCTCGGACAGCTTGACGGTTCCTTGCGCCGGCATTCCGATTCCCAGGTCGATGAGGCCCCAGGCGGTGTCGCCATCGGCGGGATCGAGCGCAGCCAGCAGCCAGGTCACATGCGCGTCCGGCGTGAACAGCCGCACCACGGGCACCGGGTCGATGGCCCGGCCAGCGGCGCGGGCCTCGCCGTTGGCGAGCAGTTGCGCGCGCTCCGGGACGGTGGCGAGTGGCTGGGGCATGGTCGGCAATCCCACAAATCCAATGATGCACGGATGCGGTTTCACGCCCAAGCGCAGAACCGCCAAACCGGATTTACGCCTTCGTGCGCAAGCGCGGATGCGCTTGCGTGGCTTTGCTGGAACCCGCCGATGCGGATTTCCGTAAAGGCACAAAAACGTAGAACACCAAATGAACACTATAGATTGTAGCTCTATAGGACGCAATGGGCTGTCATCTTGGTTTTTCGAGGGAAACCATAGGTGGCGGCTGGGAACTCATTGGCGAAGGCGTTGAAGACAGTTAGAAAGGCCCGTGGCTTGAGCCAGGAAGCCTTCTCTGACGTGTCCAGCCGTACCTATATGAGTACCCTCGAACGCGACCTGAAAAGCCCGACCTTGAACAAGCTGGCCGAGCTGTGCGAGGTGATGGAGATCCACCCGCTCACACTGCTGACGCTGGCCTATGCGGGCAATAGCCCGCACAAGGCCGACGAACTGCTGGCGCAGGTGCGCCAGGAGCTGGAGGCGGTGTTGAAGGAACGCGACGCGGCGAAGCCGCGCGCGTGACGTTGTGATGTGCTGCGACCAGCAGCACAGCGCCCCGCCGCGATGGGCGGGGCGCTGCGGCGGTCACGCCGCCTGGGGCTTGCTGCGCGACCAGATAAGGTCGTGCGTGCCGTCCTCGCCTTCGATCAGGCGGGCATAGACCGGAGCCGGGAACGAAGGATCGTCGAGGGTCACGGACAGGTAATCGCGCCCGGCCTCGCTTGTCTTCTTCCACGCCGCGCCGATGTCGTGGCCGGCGGCCTGGAGGCGGAAGTCGGGGGCGTTCTCGCTGCTGCCCTTGTCGTTGGGAACCAGCTTGGCCTTGACGTTGAGTGTCAGGGTGCGAAGCGTGCCGGTGAAGCCGTCTTTGTCTGCGGTGAAGGTGCCGATGTTGGCCATGATGTTTTCTCCTTTCGGTTGAACAAGGTTCGCGCCCATCGCGTCCTTGTTGTGATCCGGCCGGCAGGGGACGGGCTGGCCGCACCGCTTGCGGTCGAAACGCAGTGGAGAGCCGGGAGGCGAAAAGAATTTGCTGCGCGAGGAAGCCGTGCAGCGGCGGGGAAATTGTTTTCGCCGGACGGTTGCAGCCATGAAGCCCGAGGCGCAGCCGCGCCACCGCCAGGATTCACAACGAGACAAGGACGCCTTGGGTCGAACCGCTCCGAAAGGAGATAGGGCCTGCTCGGCATCCCCGCTCGAAGGCTTCTCCGGCTCGCCCGCTGACGCGGGCGAGGTCAACCCCGCAACGACAGGCGAGAACGCCTCCACCACACCTTGCGGCGCCGGTCTTGAGGCGTGGCGTGGAAGCTCCATAGCGATGCCGGGCGGGTTGTCCGTGAACCGTCCTTCGTGACGTGATGGGCAGGAACCGCCAGCGTTGAGGACGGCACGCACCTGCACAACCTGCCGCAGCAAGCGCCAGCGTGTTCGCCAGCGCCCCGTTCATCGCGGCGGGGCGCTGGACGGGCCGATCCGGCGCAGCCGGTTCGGCCACATCGAGGGGCGCCAAGCTGCGCGCGGCGGGGATAGCCCGCAGGGCTTTCCCCTGGAGGCAAGCGAAGCGCGCAGCGCCGCAGGCGCGAAGGCGTGAGCAACTGTCTTGAAAGTCAAGCCTCGCAAGCGCGCAGGCTCCATTCAATTGAAGCGTTTTGCCAATGATTCAATAAATGTTGTATTATCGAATCATGAACGAGACCCAAGCCATTTCCGCCCTCGGCGCCCTGGCCCATACCCAGCGGCTGCGCGTGTTCCGCGCCCTGGTGGTCGCCGGCCCCGAAGGGCTGACACCCAGCGTCCTCGCCGACCAGCTCGACGTGGCCCGCAACTCCCTGTCCTTCCACCTGAAAGAACTGGCCCATGCCGGCCTGGTCACCATCGAGCAGCAGGGCCGCAACCTGATCTACCGCGCCGACTTCACCCAGATGAATGGGCTGCTCGGCTATCTGACCGAGCACTGCTGCCAGGGCGGCGCGTGCGAGGTCACCGAATCCTCCTCTGCCTGTACTTCCTGCTGAAAGGATCACCCCCATGAAGCGCTTTCACGTCCACCTGCACGTCGATGACCTGAACCGCAGCATCGGCTTCTATTCCCAACTGTTCGCCGCGCAGCCCGCGCGCGTCGAAGGCGACTACGCCAAATGGATGCTCGAAGACCCGCCGGTCAACTTCGCCATCTCCACACGTGGCAACAAGCCGGGCATCGACCACCTGGGTATCCAGACCGACGATGCCGAGGAATTGGCGGTGCTGAAGGCCCGCGCCGAGGCGGCCGACATGACGCTGCTGGACGAGGGCACCACGACCTGCTGCTACGCGCGCAGCGAGAAGCACTGGATCACCGATCCGCAGGGCGTGGCCTGGGAGCACTTCCACACGCTGGGCAACATTCCGGTCTTTAACGAAGCGGCGCCTGCAGCGACTTCCGCCGCAGCGTGCTGTACCCCGGTGCGCGGCAAGCCGGTGGGCGTTGCGGTGAAGCCGGCTTCCTCCTGCTGCTGATGTGAGATACCCATGACCACCGACAAGACCTACAACGCCCTGTTCATCTGCACGGGTAACTCGGCCCGCTCCATCCTGGCCGAAGGCATCCTCAATGAATTGGGCCAGGGGCGCTTTCGCGCCTACTCGGCGGGCAGCCACCCCAAGGGCGAAGTCCACCCACTGGCGCTCGCCACGCTGGAGCGGCTGCACATGCCGACCGCCGGCTACCGCAGCAAGAACTGGGACGAGTTCGCGGCGCCCGGTGCGCCGGAGCTGGATTTCATCTTCACGGTCTGCGACAACGCCGCCGGCGAGGTCTGCCCCGTGTGGCCGGGACGCCCGATGTCGGCGCATTGGGGTGTGCCTGATCCCGCAGCCGTCGAGGGCACCGACGAACAGAAGCGCAAGGCATTCACGGATGCGGCGCTGACCTTGCGCCGGCGCATCGAGCTATTCCTGTCGCTGCCGATGCAACGCCTGGATGCCATGTCGCTGCAGCACGAGCTGCGCAGCATCGGCACGAAGTGAGGTCTGCGCGATGAGTGTTGGAACCCAAACGGCCAGCCGCGTGCCGGCCGCCCCCACCATGAGCGTCTTCGAGCGCTACCTGAGCGTGTGGGTACTCCTGTGCATCGTCGCCGGTATCGCGCTCGGCCAGTTCGCGCCCAGCGTGTTCCATGCCATCGGCCGCATGGAGATCGCGCAGGTCAACCTGCCGGTGGGCCTGCTGATCTGGGTGATGATCATTCCCATGCTGCTCAAGGTGGACTTCGGCGCTCTCGGCCAAGTCAAGCAGCATTGGCGCGGCATCGGCGTGACGCTGTTCGTCAACTGGGCCGTCAAACCCTTCTCGATGGCGCTACTCGCCTGGATCTTCATCCGCCAGGTCTTCGCGCAGTGGCTGCCCTCCGACCAGCTCGACAGCTATGTCGCGGGCCTGATCCTGCTGGCCGCCGCACCCTGCACGGCAATGGTGTTCGTCTGGAGCCGGCTGACCGGGGGCGATCCTGTGTTCACGCTGTCGCAGGTGGCGCTGAACGACACCATCATGGTCTTCGCCTTCGCCCCAATCGTGGGCCTGCTACTGGGCTTATCGTCCATTACGGTGCCGTGGGACACCTTACTGGTATCGGTCGGTCTGTACATCGTGATTCCGGTCATCCTGGCCCAGCTCTGGCGCCGCGCGTTGCTGAGCAAGGGCCAAGCCGCCTTCGACCGGGCGCTGGAGCGCATCGGCCCTCTGTCGATCGCGGCGCTGCTGCTCACGCTGGTGCTGCTGTTCGCCTTCCAGGGCGAGGCCATCATCCGCCAGCCGCTGGTGATCGCCATGTTGGCGGTGCCGATCCTGATCCAGGTGTTCTTCAACTCCGGGTTGGCCTACTGGCTCAACCGTCGGCTGGGCGAGCAGCACAACATTGCCTGTCCCTCGGCGCTGATTGGTGCCTCCAACTTCTTCGAGCTGGCCGTGGCCGCCGCCATCAGCCTGTTCGGCTTCCAGTCCGGCGCGGCGTTGGCCACCGTGGTCGGCGTGCTGATCGAGGTACCCGTGATGCTGCTGGTCGTGCGCGTGGTCAACCGCTCGCGCGGCTGGTACGAATGCGGCCCGAACTCCGCCACCCGATAACCAACCAGGTCACTCCCATGAGCACCGTCACGATCTACCACAATCCCGACTGCGGCACCTCGCGCAACGTGCTGGCCCTGATCCGCAACAGCGGCGAGGAGCCCACGGTCATCGAGTACCTGAAGACCCCGCCCGATCGGGCGACGCTGATGGTGCTGATCGCCGCAATGGGCGTATCGGCGCGCGCCGTGCTGCGCGAGAAAGGCACGCCCTATGCCGAACTGGGCCTGGGCGACCCGCAGTGGGGCGATGACCGGTTGATCGACTTCATGCTCCAGCATCCCATCCTCATCAACCGGCCCATTGTGGTCACGCCGCTGGGCACGCGCCTGTGCCGGCCTTCGGAGGCCGTGCTGGACATCCTGCCGCAGCCGCAGCGCGGCGCGTTCCGCAAGGAAGACGGCGAAGCCGTGGTGGATGCGGAGGGTCGCAGGGTCTGAGACCTCCCGCACAAGCGGCAGGCAATCTGAAGTGAGGCTGGTATTATCGAATTTCGTTATCGATATTCGATATGAAAGAGAAACCTACTCCACGTGCCATGGAGCACCACGACCTGCTGTCGGGGCTGATCCGCCTGCATGTGCTGCACCACGCAGCCGAGCAGGAGATCTACGGGCAATGGATGATCGACGAGCTGGCCCACCACGGCTACCGCCTCTCCCCCGGAACGCTGTACCCGATGCTGCACAAGATGGAGCGCGACGGCTACCTCGTCTCCCGCCAGGAGCGTGAAGGGCGCACCGTGCGCAAGCTCTACACGATCACGCCCAAGGGCAAGGAAGGCTTGGCGCTGGCCAAGGACCGCATCCGGGAGTTCACCGGGGAGGCGATGCACAAATGACAGATTCCACCAACACCTTGCAGCATGAGGCCGCTGCCGCGCGCGGCTCACCCGTCGAAGTCTTCGGCGCCTTCCTCAAGCTGGGGCTGACCTCCTTCGGCGGGCCGATCGCGCATCTGGGCTATTTCCGCTCGGAGTTCGTCGAGCGTCGCCGCTGGCTGGATGACCGCAGCTACTCCGATCTGGTCGCCCTGTGCCAGTTCCTGCCGGGGCCGGCCAGCAGCCAGGTCGGTATGGCGCTGGGGTTGGGCCGCGCGGGCTGGCTGGGGCTGCTGGCGGCCTGGGCCGGATTCACCTTGCCATCGGCGATTGCGCTGATCCTGTTCGCCTTTGGCATCGCCGAGTACCAGGGGCTGGCCCAGTCCGGCTGGGTGCACGGGCTCAAGGTCGTCGCCGTGGCCATCGTGGCGCAAGCGGTCTGGGGGATGGCCAAGTCGTTGTGCCCGGACCGGCCGCGCGCCGCGCTGGCCATTCTGGCGGCGCTGCTGACCATGGTCCTGCCCTCGGCCGCGGGACAGCTTGCCGCCATCGCGGTGGCAGGGCTGCTGGGCTGGTGGACATTGAAGATCGCGCAACCCGGCGGCGGCCACGCCCACAGCTACCCCGTCTCGCGCAAGCTGGGCATCGTGGCGCTGCTGCTGTTTGCCGCACCGCTCGTCGGGCTGCCCCTGTGGGCGGCAGCCACGGACTCGTCCACGATAGCCCTGCTGGAAGGGGTGTACCGCTCCGGTGCACTGGTCTTCGGCGGTGGACACGTTGTGCTGCCGCTGCTGCAGGCCTCGGTGGTGCCCAGCGGCGTCGTGAGCAATGCCGACTTCCTGGCCGGCTACGGTGCGGCGCAGGCCGTGCCGGGGCCGCTGTTCACTTTCTCGGCCTACCTCGGCGCGGTCGCCCACGGACCGCTGCATGGCTGGATCGGCGGGCTGGCACTCCTGGGCACGATCTTCCTCCCCGCTTTTTTCATGCTGGTCGGTGCACTGCCGTTCTGGGAAGGGCTGCGCCACCGCGCGGGCATCCAGACGGCCATGGCCGGCATCAACGCCGGCGTGGTCGGTATTCTGGTGTCCGCCCTCTATGACCCGGTATGGACGAGTGCCATCCACAGCAAGGCGGATTTTGGGCTGGCGCTGCTCTCGTTCGGACTGCTGACGGTGGGGCGCGTGCCGCCGGCGCTCGTGGTGCTGTTAGCCGGGCTGGTGGGCTGGGTCATGGCAATGGGCGTCTGAATCTCATGTGGCACACCCTGACCATCCAGCTCCGACACGAAACCGCCGACGACATTGCCGCCATCGAAGCGGTCACGACCGCCGCCTTCGCTGATGCACCACACACCAGCCACACCGAGCAATTCATCGTGCGCGCCTTGCGTGCCGCCAACGAACTGACGCTTTCCATCGTGGCCGAAGAACATGGGCGCGTCGTCGGTCACGTCGCGCTGTCGCCAGTAACGATCACCCATGAGCACAGGCGAAAGACCGAGGGCTGGTATGGGTTGGGGCCGATCTCCGTCCTGCCGCCAAGGCAGGGGCGAGGCATCGGTTCGCGCCTGATGGAACAGGCGCTGTCTGAACTGCGGGCTATGCAGGCCGCAGGCTGCGTGCTGCTGGGAGATCCAACGTACTACACGCGCTTTGGCTTCCAGGCCCATGCGGGCTTGCAACTGCCGGGCGTGCCGCCCGGCTATTTCATGGCGCTGGCCCTGCATGGGACAGTGCCGGAAGGCATCGCGCACTACAGCGATGCCTTCAACGCCGCCGCCTGAGCCAGCGCGAAGGCGGCGGCGTTTTAATTCGGCTATTGGCCTTGAACACCGGGCGCGGCCACTGTCGCACCCGGATTTCGCGTCCACCGCGCCCAGGGCGGAACGGCCTGGGCGCGGTGCTGATCGCGGTTATTCCTTCGTCTCGATGCGCCACCACACAAAGCGAAGCGCCCCGGTCGAGGCCGGGGCGCTTGCCTTCGGCGCGGGTCAAGCGGCCAGTGCCTCGGCGGGTTCATCCGCCATTGCCTCGGTATCCTCCGGGGCGTCCTGCTCCGGGCCTTCTTCCTGCGCGGCCTCCTGCGGGCCTTCGGCCTTGAAGATGGCGGGCATCCAGCCGGTGCCATCGGCCAGCCGCTCGGCCTCACTGGCAATGTCGGCCTTCTTGAGCTTCGCCAGCCGGGTGACGAATTCCGGTGCAAACGCGCCCACGGCATCCAGAATCACGGCCTTGGAAACGTGCTTGAAGTAGCCTTCTGCGGTCGGCTTCCACCATGCGGCCATGTCGAGGCCCACGGCCTGCGCCAGTTCCTTGCCGGGCTGGTGCGGCGTGGCACGGGGCGTCACCACGTCCACCGTGGAAGCCACGCACACGGCCAGCAGCCGCACCAGTTCGTCTTGCGACTTCGCCAGCAGCGCGGCGAACAGTTCGGCGCTGTCCTCCGGCAAGGCTTCACCGGCTACCTGTTGCAGTTCGCGCAGCGCCACGGCGGCAGGCGATTCCGGCCAGTCCGGGGCCATGCCTTCCAGCCGGTCTTGCGCCGTGAGGCGCACGCCGAGTGGCAGTCCATCGCCGTAGGCGTCGGGCTGCAAGACCTTCTGCACCATGCCATGCACCAGCGCGGCCAGCGCGACGTGCGGATGCCGTGCGACTTCGATTTGCAGCGCCGCCGTGCGATGGGCGCTCAACCACTGCGCCAGCCGGTCGGACAGGCTCGCGGCCTTGGGCGCGTCGTCGGCGTCCTCGTGCTCGTCGTTGGCGGCTTCGCCTTCGGTGCTGCCGAAACCGCGCCGCAGCTTTTCAAGCGTGCGCAGCGCCTTCGCCTCGGCTTCGCGCAGCAGGCCGCGATGAATGACGGCCTCGCCGCTGCGGTCGATGGTGACGATGGCACCGGCCACCTCGCGCACTTCGGGGGCATAGCCTTGTAAGGCGTCCTCCGCGTCTTGCAGTTCCCCGACCACCTGATCGCGCCGCTGTTCCAGTTTCTCGGCCTTGGCCTCGTCCTCGCTGCTTTCAACTTGGCAGGCTTCTTCCAGTTCGGCTTCGATCTTTTCGAGGCGGGTTTCCAGCGAGGCGATGCGGCGAGCCTCGCGGCTGGTCGGCTCGCGGCGGTGGCGCGGGGCGTTCTGGAACGCCTGCCGTTCCTCGTAGGCCAGATGCGGCACGGCCTCCACCCATGCCCATCCCTCGGCGCGCACGTCCTCGGCCAGCATTGCCAGCTTGTCGCGCACCAGCGTTTCCAGCACTGCGGTATCGGTGAGGTAGGTTCCGGCATCGCCTTCTGCGAACAGGTCGCGGCGGATGCCGCCGCCTGCCTGCCGGTAGGCGTCCAGCCCGACGAAGCGCACCAGCGCGTGCGCGGCGTCGATTTCGCGCTCGGTCAGGCGCTCGCGCAGCTTGGACGGGCTGCGCTGCCATTCCGGCGCACCATAGAACGCGGCTTCCTGCGCGGTGTGGTCGTCGGTGATGGTCAAGGCCATCAACTGTTCCAGCGTCGCGGCTCCGGCGCGGTAATCGGCCAGCAGGCGCGGCGAGACGTTCGCCAGCTTCAAGCGGCGCTGCACCACCAGCGGGGACACGCCGAAGTCTGCGGCAATGTCCTCCACCGAGCGGCCTTCCTTGACCAGCGCGGCGAAGGCCGCGAACTGGTCGGCGGGGTGCATGTTCTCGCGCTGCACGTTCTCCGCGAGGCTGACGGTGCGGGCGGACGCATCGGCCACCAGCAGGCACGGCACTTCGTAGTCGGCGGGGATGCGCTTCTTCTTCGCCAGCAGCTTCAAGGCGGTCAGGCGACGGTCGCCTGCGACGACTTCGTATTGCTCGCCATCGGCGGCGAGGATGACGATCAGGTTTTGCAGCAGGCCGATGCGGGCAATGCTCGCGGCCAGTTCGGGGATGGATTGGCGCGGGGTCGTGCGGACGTTGCGCTTGGAGCGGCGCGGCAACAACTGCGAGAGGGGGACCAAGATCAGGTTCTTGGTCGGGTCGGCCACTTCCAGCGGTGCGGCGGCTTCGATGGCGACGGCTTCGGTTTTGAGTACGGCGTTCATGGTGATAACTCCTTGCGGTTGGGGTGCAGCAGCGAGAGAAGCGGCAAGGGCTGCTGCCTGCCCCTGCCGCGTGGGGATTCAGGCTTTCAACTGGCGCAGGCCATCGGCCAGCAGCCACAGGGCGCGGTTCAGGCGCACGCTTTGGTCGATGCCCTGCACGGGCCGGGTGGTCTGGCGGCGGCCATTCGCGGCGCGGGCGGACAGGCCGCCTTTGGTCAAGTTCTCCTGCGTGCGGTTGAACACGCTCCACAGGTCGCGGCGGTCGTCGTCATGGCGGCGCGGCCTCAGGATTTGCGATTCCGTGATGGGCGCGGGCTTGTCCTCGTCGTACTTCAACGCCAGCGCAGCGCGGGCGAACACTTCCGATTCCCCGGCGTCCAGCGTGATCGCGCGCATGGCATCGCGCGATTCCTGCGCCCGGTCGAAGCCGTGCAGGACTTCGTAAGCGCCTTCGATCACCTGCGCCGCCACGTCGCCCTTGTGCGGTACGCGCACGTCGGCCACGGTGTCACCGCAGACAAGGCCATTGCTGCAAACGAAGCGGAACATCCCGGCCAGCATCTGATAGCTGCTGGTGCCGTCATGGGAGTTCAGCAGGATGATTTCGTTGGCCTCGCGGCCGTTGATCTGGCTGGCGTGGCGCAGCCGGATCATGTGCTTGGTGTAGTCACGGCGGTCGTCGTGGCGCACGCGGGTTTGCGTCACCATGAAAGGCTCGAAGCCTTCCCCGCGCAGTTCTTGCAGCACGGTGGCGGTGGGGATGTAGCTGTACCGCTCGGAGCGGCTTTCGTGCGGGGCTTCCGCGTAGATGGACGGGGCCACGGCCCGGATTTGGTCATCGGACAAGGGACGTTCCGAACGCAGCACCGGGGAACGGGAAGCGAAGCGGGATGCGAGTTGCATGGCATTTCTCCTGACAAAGAAAAAAGGGTTTGCTGTTCACCGCATACCGGATTCCTAGATTCGGAAGCCCAGCCTTTCGGCTGTTCGGTGCGGTCGGCACGAGGAACCCGGTTGGCCCTGTTGCCACCGTCTTTCCTGAGTTCATCGCCCGCGACGGTCAGGAGCGCGCGGACGGGGGCCGTCAAGGAGGCAAGCGCAGGGTGGGTGCGGCCCGCAGGCGCAGCCGAGGACACGGCCCTGCGCGCCTTGACGGCACACGGCCGCGGGCTACAGTCGCGGTGAAGGTGATGAAGTCAGGGGAGACGGCTGGACATGGCCACGGCCCCTCAATACGCCGACCGCACGGCAAGCGAAGCGCGCAGGCCCGGATCTAGGAATCCGGGCCGGAGGCGTCAGCCGAGCGGAGCGAGGGAACGATGGAAGCCCGAAGGGGGCGAGACTCGCGTAGCGAGGCTCGATGCGCAGCACGACAGCGCGACCGGCCATGTTTCTTGGCCGGGGACGCACGACTGTCCTACGATCCCTCTATGGAGGAAACCATCATCAACAACGACGATCGTTTGGAGCACATGCTCCACCGCTCCAATGCCTTGCACGAACGTCTGGATGAACTACTGGGCGACGCCGATTTCGATGGATCGCCCCGTGGCGAGTCAGCTCTTGGCATGTGCCTGGTCGCTATGGAGCATGCAACAGCGATGCGAGCATTGATGGCGCTGCGACTACCCTCGTCCGCCGTCGGCCTCATGCGCCTGCAGTTCGAGGCCCTGACGCGGGCAATGTGGCTGCTCTACGCAGCCAGCGACGCAGCGATCGACAAGCTGCTGGCGCCACTGACGCTGCAGAGCGAACAGGCGGCCAAGAACTTGCCTGGCGCCAGCGAAATGATTGAGCAGATCGGCAAGCGAGTCGGACAAGGCGCGCCGGCGGCTGCGCACCAAATGCTTTCGCATTTCAAGGATGTGACCTGGCACGGCATGAACTCGTTCGTGCATGGCGGCATTCATCCACTGCGGCGCAGTGCCGACGGCTTCCCGGTCGATCTTGCGCTACAGGTACTGCGCAGCTCGAACGGTCTGACGACCATGACCGGCATGACGATGGCAGTCCTCACCGGCGACGAGGCCGTGGCCAAGCCCGTGAGTAAGATCCAGCCGGCATTCGCCGACTGCCTGCCGGATCTCCTGAAACCTTGAACGAGGCATCTTGCGACGCCCCGCGCGAAATCATTCGATGATCCGCCCGGCCAGCCGCGCATCGCGCGCATAGGCACTCAGGCGCTTCTCGGCACGGAAGTGCAGATCGCGTTCGACCGGCAACCCGAGCCGCCCGCGCACGGCCGCCAGCTCCTGCAGGCTGACCCAGCCGATTTCCGGCATCCCCAGGCCCAAATCGCACAGCCCAAAGGCGTGGTCGTGGTCATCGGGATCAATCTCGGTCAGCAGCCAGGTCGCGCCGGCGTCCGGCGTGAACAGCTTGACCACGGGGGCCGGATCGAAGTCCGGGTTCTCCAAGGATTCGCGGCCGTTGGCCAGCAACACGATGCGCTGCTCGTCGGTGATGAGTGCGTTGTTCATGGTGAACTCCTGAAAGGAAGCCGGGCGGAATTGCCCGACCCTTCCGGGGCACGGCGCAGCGCAAGCAGTCAGGGGTCAACGACGGCCGCCAGGACGCAAGCGCCATCGGCGCGCAGCCCTTGACGGCGAGAACGCCGTGGCACGATGAAGGGAACAGCAAGACCGCCTCCCTCGCACCTCCACGCACCCGGGTTTTCGGCAAGTGCGCAGCACGCGCAGGCCCGCGAGGGCCGGAGTTGCGCCGCCGGGCGCAGCAAAAAGGGGGCCGAAGCCCCCAATGGTCAAAGCAGGCCGCGTTCGGCGAATGACGTGGTGCGAGTCCCCGCAACGATGACGTGATCCAGCGTGCGAATGTCCACCAGCGCCAGCGCCTGCCGAAGCTGCGAGGTCATCGCCTTGTCGGCCGCGCTCGGCTCGGAGTTTCCGCTCGGATGGTTGTGCGAAACGATGACCGCCGCCGCATTGAGCCGCAGCGCCTGCTTCACCACCTCGCGCGGATGCACCTCGGCGGCGTCGATCGTGCCGCGGAACATCTCCACGTAGTCGATCAGCCGATGGCGCGTGTCGAGGAACAACACCGCGAAGACTTCGTGCTCGAAGCCGGCCAGCTTGGCGCGCAGGTAGTCCTTCACCGCCTCCGGCGAAGTGAACGCCTCGCCGCGCTGCATCTTCTGTTCGATGACCTGGCGCGCGGCTTCCAGAATCTGGTCGGCGTCCGCCAGCCGATAGCGCCCACGGCCATCGCGCACCATCAGCGGGGTGTCGAGAGTGAGGGTCAGTTGCGACATGATCGTGCTCCGGTTGCTCGGGCGGAATTGCCCGGAACCGGTGCCAGCACGGCGCAGCGCAAGCAGTCAGGGGTCGCAGACGGCCGCCAGGACGCAAGCGCGCATGGCGCGCGCCGCCCTTGACGGCGAGAACGCCGTGGTACGGTGAAGGGAAACAGCAAGACCGCCCCATGCCATACACGAACCCTGGCAAGCGGAGCGCGCAGGCCCAGCAGGGCCGGAGGCGTCAGCCGAGCGTCGCGAGGGAACGATGGAAGCCCGCAGGGGCGAGACTCGCGCAGCGGGGCTTGATGCGTAGCACGACAGCGCGGCCCGACCGGGGACGCCCGAAATCGGCTATCTTTGAAGGAGATTCCCGCATTGGGTTTCGTAAGGTCAGATAGGCGAGAACACTGAAATCACAAGGAAGAGCATGGCCGCCCTCTATCAACTTGCAGTGCTTGGTTCGCCAACCGACGCCCAGATTTCTGAGCTTGAAGAAATCGTCGGAACTGCCGTAGGCATGTTCAACTTGCGACTAGGACATGAAGTTGGATGGGAGGTGCGCCCGGAAGCGTTTAACCCCGACCAACAGCGCTCATCCGCTGCAGTATTTTTCGGGGGCGACAATCCACCTCTCGCCAACGTGGCGAAGTTGCTGGAGCGAGGCATCCCGCTACTGCCGATAGCATCCGACGTCAATCGAGTTAACGCAGAGATTCCTGAATTACTGCGACCTCTCAACTGCTTAGCCTATGCCGCCAACGGGTCACAGCGTGTCGCGACCGCTTTACTTGAGTGTGCGGGGTTGCTACCTCGCCAGCGTCGAGTGTTCGTAAGTTACCGCCGGGGCGAAGCCCGTGAGGCAGCCTTGCAGCTCTTTGACGCCTTATCTGCTCGGCTATTCGATGTGTTTCTCGATACGCATGGGATTCCACCTGCGGAAGATTTTCAGACGATGCTATGGCATCGCCTTTGCGATTCCGACGTTCTTGTGATGCTTGACACGCCAGGCTACTTTGAAAGCCGCTGGACAAGCGCAGAGTTCGGACGCGCTCTGGCGAAAGGCATCAGCGTCTTACGGGTTGGCTGGCCAGACTGCACGCCATCTGCGCGAACAGCCACCGCCAGTCGCGCAGAATTGTTGCCCGACGAAGTGGATGCGGCCACAGGACGCCTCGCGGACAGCGCTGTGGAGCGAATCTGTCTACAGCTCGAAGAAGTTCGCAGCCAAAGCCATGCGGTCCGTTCCGTCAATCTAGTGAGCAATTTGCGCAACGCTATTCAAACGATTGGCGGTCAACTTGTCGGCGTTGGACCGAACAAGGCGGTCTATATCCGACTGCCGGATGGCCGGAATGTCGTCGTCTACCCAACAGTTGGTGTCCCCACGTCGACCACGTTGCATGACGCATCCACCAATTCGCCAGATCAATCGGTTGCCGTCGTTTACGATCATGTTGGCTTGCATCCCCGGTGGCTGGGGCATTTGGACTGGCTGGGCCAGCATATCCACTCTGCGCGGTGGGTCAAAGCCAGCGAGGCTGGATGGCAATTTGCGGACTGGGAGGCCTGAATCGTGAGCGCAATCTTCCTTTCAGCCAGTGTCCCACTTGTCGGCCGCGGCTCGTATCACGAGACCGCCAATCCATTCCTCATCCAATGCGCTGTGAGGGAACTGGTCATGGCCGTCATTCGTCAGCACAAGATCGTGTGGGGAGGCCATCCCGCTATCACGCCTATGATCTGGAGCATTTGTGAGGATTTGGGTGTCGATTATTCTGGGGCCGTGGTTCTGTATCAGAGCACGTTCTTCAAGGATCGTTACCCGGAAGAAAACGACCGTTTTCACAATGTAGTATTCACCAATGCAGTTGCCGGTGACAGAGAGGCGAGCCTGCTGCTAATGCGGGAAGAAATGCTGTCGCGCGATGATCTCGTTGCCGCTGTTTTCATCGGCGGCATGGAAGGAGTGGAAGCCGAGCATGAACTCTTCAGGAAATTCCACCCCGCCGCCAAAGTTCTGCCCGTACCGTCGCCAGGCGGGGCGGCCTTGAACTTGGCCAAAGATCAAGGTTATTTCGCCGATGCGGATCTTGGTGATGTGGACTTCGCGCAACTCTTTCACACGCACCTCGCATTGAACATTCAAGGTGCAGCGAGTTGAGTCTCCTCTGCAGATTTACATGATCCAACAAAGGACTCGCCATGCCACGGAAAATCTTCTATAGCTTCCACTATCAACGCGACAGTTGGCGCGCCTCCAAGATACGGAATATTGGTGTTGTTGAGGGCAACCAACCAGCAAGCGATAACAAATGGGAAGAAGTGAAGCGAGGCGGCGAGGCCGCAATCAAGCGCTGGATCGACGATCAGCTGCAAGGACGGACATGCACAATTGTTCTGGTCGGAGCCGAAACGGCGAATCGCCCCTGGATTCGATATGAGATTGAGCAGTCATGGAATAGTGGCAAGGGACTCTTGGGGATACGAGTCCATAAGCTGCTGGACCACAACCAGCAACCATCAGTTGCCGGGGCCAATCCATTTGACTCATTTACCTTGAACGACGGTAGAAAGCTATCCACCGTCGTCCGCATGTACGATCCACCAGGGGCCACGAGCAGTGCGGCCTATAACCACATCAGTGACAACCTGTCGGGCTGGATTGAAGCGGCGATCGCTGCGCGCTAAGAAGCCAAGCCTCTCGTCAAAACAACGACCCAGTGCTCATGGGGCGCCCATAGAGCTCCGAGATTTGCCTCTGGAACTGGGTCTGTCCTCCATAGCTAGGATGCCTCACGCAAATCACGGGTACGGAATCCGTGATGCGATGGGCCGCAGCGGCGGCATCGTTGCCGATGGCGACGATGCGAGAGGGACGTAGCAAGACAATGAGCTGTTGGAGCAGTTCTTCGCCGGCTCGCCTCTCACGCGCGTTGTGCTGCCGGTTGGTGAACGGATCTCCTGATTCGTGCGGATGCAGAGGGAAAACGTTCCAGAGGAAGATGCGGGCATCAATATGTTCCAGCATGCCCCATATGACCGCGGCGGTTCGTTCGGCCACAGCACTGCCTATCGTCGGCCGTTCGGCGACCTGGTCGAGATTCCAACGCCTAGCGTGCTGGCTTATGTGAAGGTCGTCGGTCAGGGCTAACCCAGTGCGGCGTCCTCCGCGATATCCGAGGTCTCGTCCAATCCATATCGCGTCTACGGGTTCCTCGGTTGCACGACGCAACATGGCGGACAGTGCAGCAGCACGGCGACGTGGTGCATCGCGTCGATCATGAACTTCACAACGATCCGAATACGGATTGAAGCAGTCTTCGAACTGCAGAGAAGCAACTGCATCAACGAACGGGTGGATCTTCATTTTTCAGACTCAAGTGGCATGTATTTGATGGTGCGTTGTTCTCGGTTTCCAATGATCCAGCCGCCTTGATTTTCCTTGAGCTGGCGAAAGACAGCATAGCCATCCAGGATTGCCTTTTCCCAGAGCTTTAGCGGACATTTCTCCACTTCGTAACCACTCACGAACTCACCAATGGTCTTGAGAACCCCAAGTGAGACCTTTTCCTGATTCTCGAAGAAATTCAGCTCCTTGGCTCTGGAGAAAATCCACGCTGAAAGCCCTTCTTCCACGACGATGGCCCGACCACTGTCCTGCTCTTCATCGTATTTCGGATTGCTCTTTCGCTTGTGCTTGATCAATGCCCGCATCACAGGTGACCAGTGCAGGATTGCTGCATAAGAAAAGTGGAAGACATCATGGAACCGGTAGCCATCGCGATCGGCAATGTTGTCCGTCAGAGGGTCTCCAATGAATACGCCCTTCCATTGGAGGTAACTCTTGCCACTGCCTCGCTGATTGACCCGGATTTTGAAATCCCTGGGTAGCTGTTCCTCAATTCCAAACTCACTGTCGAAATCAAGGCCAGCCAGGTCTTCTGCCTGCGGCTCCAAGAACGCGCCGCGAGCTTTCCGGAGATTTCCGCGAGCCACCTCAGAGAACGCAAGTTCGGCCGCATGAATTGCATCCAGGTAAGCCCGTGCGAAAGCAATCAAGTCTGCGCGTGCAGGCGTACTTCCAAGTAGCGCTGCCGCTGACTGCCCCAAACGCACCAAGGTGGCATCCAACGAAGCAGTCGCGGCGACAGGCACAGCGATATAGGCTAACGCACCTTCGGTGATGTCACTTGCAGCGCCCACATTCTTGAAGTTTCCGTGGTTCGCAGCTTCCGAGAATATCTCTTCGAGAGGAATCTGCAGGCGCCTGCAGATTGCAGCCAAATACCAGAGGGTGTCGCCAAACTCTTCTTCTGCCGCCTTCTTGAAACCCGGGTAAGCCGTTCTCTCTCGAACACTTTTCTTGGCCGTAGCCATTATGCCGCCGACTTCTCCGTATAGACCTTGGAGGACAGGATTGAAGTCATTCGGGTTGAGTACGTCTGTGGCTGCAATTTCCGCAGCGTAATCCGAGAGCAAGAGGGAGCCTTCCTTTTTCATCGGTCACCTGCGAAGAGTCAGCCATTCGAATGGAGCGCCCTGATAACCGCTCACGTCAAAGCTGCGAATCCATTTCTCAAGGTTCGCAATCAGTTGCGCATCGTCAAAGGTGGTTAGACCTATTCCCGTTTTGCATAAGGGCCGATCTTGCTGGTCTTTCAGTTCCTCGGGAAATTCCGGACCCTCGCCCCCGAAGTACACAAAATCATTACTGATCAGGACCCTGTTGACGCCCGTATCACGGGCAACATGGTCCGGGTTGAGCGTGCCATTGGGGCGGGAATGAAATGAGTCTCGCTGCTGCCAAGCGGCTCCAGGCGCGGCCCTGAAGTAGATGTTGTCCCCGCAACTTTGCTTCCGACTCCCATTGCGGTACGGCATCTTGTATTCAAACCGTGGATCTGCGCCATATTCGTCGAATGTCATCGCCTCGGTAACGCGCATCGCGTACACGAGACGCCCGCCACGTCGGACAGTTCTATCATTGCTGCCACTGCCGACCACCCAATCACCGATGTCAGCGGATCGGCGGATATTGGGTTTGCAGGTCGCAAGCGTGCAGTAGCCATAGAAAGGGTTGGGCGCGAAACCACTGTCGTATCGCACCACATAGGAGTGAATGCGAGCCATCAGCAGGGATGCCGCTTGAGTGGAACCGGGTCGCAGGCACCACCGTCTGGCTTTTCCCACGAGTCCTTCCCGTTGATCGCGTCAATGATCGCATCGCCGTTCCACCCAACCAAGGCGTCGGCATATTCTTTCAGGGCCTCTGGAAGGTCGCATTCCTTCTCGCCATGCTCCCAAACACCGACAATGCGCTTGCCCTGTTTGGCCGCATATTCGATTTCCCAGTTCACCCAATCGCTATTCTTGGTCTGGGGCGAAACGTAGCAAATGAACACTCCAGCCCAGTTGATGGCAGGGGCAAGGATCTGCGTCTTTATGTAGTGCTCATCGGTGGCATTGTTGAACTTCCCTGTATGGATGGAGGAATCCCTGACCTCGATCCCTTTTGGAGCTAACAGATCCTTCAGCTTCTGGAGTCCGTGATCGTCCTTATGGACATGGCTGATGAACACGTTCCTTTTCTCTGCCACCTGTCACCTCCATTGTTCTTACATGGTTTGAAGATCGTAACTGTGTTTTCGGCCGCTGTGGCAGGAAATGCTGACCCGTTTGCCTTGATCAAATAATTGCCTGCAAACCCTTGTCGGCGATGACGTTGAGCAGCTTGAGGGCCGGCCCGGTGGGATGGGTTTCGCCTTGCTCCCACTTTCGCACGGTCGACGCGGTGGTGTGCAGGTGAAGTGCGAACACCGGCTGGCTGAACTTCAACCGTTCGCGCAGGTGTTTGATGTCGGCAGCACTGAACTCCCGCACCGGCGGCGGGCAGATCGCGTCGAACTCGCGCATCGTCACCTTGCCGATCGCTCCCGCTTCGTGGAGCGCAGCCAGGTCGCCACGCAGGGATTCAATGATCTTGCTCACAATGCACCTCCAATAACACGCCCGAGTGCAACGCCTTCGACAAAGCCTCGGCGGACAGTTCCAGGAACACCTTGCCGGCGAATTGCAGCGCCTTCTTCTCGTCCTGCGTGATATTCGCCTTGTCGCTCTTGGGGAACCCATGCAGGAATACGTAGCGGCTGCCGATCCGGGCCGACAGCAGCGTGCGGTAGCCGCCGCTCTTGCCGCCGCCGGATCGGGCAACCCGCTTCTTGTAGAGGAAGCCGCCCAAGTCCGCGTCAATCAGACCGCTTTCCATCTCTTGAACCGCCTTGCACAAGGCAGCATCAGGCAGCTTTTCGCCCGCCTGCCACCGTGCAAAGTCCTTCCGCTTGAGGACGTGGGTCATCTTGACCTCCAAACTATACCCGTAACGGGCATACTTTTCCAGTCCCCAGTGCGATGCACGGGCGGGGAGGGCTGCCGAACCGATTGGCGTAACGGCGACACGGCAGTCAGGGCCGACATGCCGAGGCACTGGTCACCGATCATGCGGTCACCTCTTTGGGTTCTTGCCGCGTGCCGACGACCGACTTGCGCCGGCTGGCTACCAACTCGGCTGCCTTACGCACCGGGTCGTCCTCGGTGTGGACGTAGCGCATGAACATCGCCACGGTCTTGTGCGCGGTTAGCGCCATGCCGACCTTGACGGGGATGCCGGAATTGGCAATGTCGGTCGCTGAGCGGTGGCGTATGCCGTGGGTGCCAACCTTCGGCACGCCGGCGCGATCAAGGATTCGGCGCCACGCCTGATAGTAGGAATGGGGGCCGAGCGGCTTGTCATGGTCGAGGATGGCCGGGCATACGTAGGGCGAATTGCCGTAGCGAGGTGCATTCGTCAGCAACCGGCGGGCTTCCTCGCTCAACGGCTTGGACATATCGCCCGTCTTGCTGTCCGGCCAGACAACCCGGCCATTGGGCAAGTCGAGCCAATCCCACTGCAACAGCAGGATCTCCGACATGCGGGCCGCGAACTCGAATTGCAGCCGGACGGCCAGCAGATAGATGGGATGTTCCAGGCCCTCGGCCTCGGCTTTGTCCAAGTAGGCGAACAGGCTGACCATCTGCTCGTCGGTGATAAGGCGGGTCGAGCCTTTCTCCGGGTACTTGGGTACGTGACGGCAAGGATTGGAGCCATCGGGCCGGTAGCCCCACAGTTCGGCCAGGTTGAACATCTTGCGGACGAGCGACAGTACGCGGTTGGCCTGCGTGGGGGACCTCTCCATGCGCTTCATCAGCGCGGTGATGTCGTGGCGCGTGACCTCGTGAACCTTCTTGCTGCCGAAGGCTGGGATGACGAAGTTGTCGATCTGGTACTGGTAGCTGGCCTGGGTGCTGGGCTTGTTGTGCGGCTTGGAGTGGTCATCCATGAACCGGCCGCACAGTTCCTTGACCGTCGGCGCCTTGCGGGCTTCGGCCTTGTCGAGTCCGGGATCGCCCCCGCGCCGGACTTCGGCCAGCCAGTCTTGGGCCAGCGACCGGGCCTGTTCGACCGTCAGCTCGCCGAACTGGCCGAGTGCCGGCTTGCGCCGCACGCCGGAGTTCGTGCGGTACTGAACCATGAAGACCTTGCGGCCCGTTGGTGTTATCTTGCACAAGAAGCCCGGAACGAGCGTATCCCGGAGTTCCACATCGCAGGTTTGCGCCTGCGCCGTGTCAACGACGGACTTGGTGAGTTTGATCTTCGCCATGAGGTGCTCCTGAAAGGCCCCGATTCCAGGGGCCGGCTAGGAGCCAGGCGGAGGGGAACCGGGGCGGTTTGCATCGCGCACCGGGATATGATCGAAGGCACTGGCCTCGGGGAAAACCTGCTACAGCAAGCCTCATCCAAGTCCATCGTTAGCCCGGTGCGGATGCCATGCTCTGGCTTAAAATCCGCCGCTTTCCTGAAAAGGGGCGTGCCGGTTCGACCCCGGCTCGGGGCACCACTACGATTCAATCATGTCAAGTTACAACGCTCCCTTTGAAATCCATGTCCACGGACAGGTCCTCCTGCGGGCTGATGTCGGTTTCGACCAGCTTCAAGAGGCGCTCAAACCGCTGTGGAAGTACGCTGGAGCACGTTCGCTGGCCGACGGTGCCGCCAGTGCCTACGAAGAAGAGCCAGGTATCAAGTACGACGCGCAAGAGCATTTGCTGCAGATGTGTTGGACGGTGCGTGGCGATGAGGATTTCCGCCAGTCGCTCGACGAGATGTGCATGAGCCTCAATGAACTGGCCGAGCAAGGTGCCGCCATTGAGGTCACTTTCTACGACACCGACTTTGATGAAGACGAAGAAGAGCAGGGTGCAGAGTCACGCGATGACTTCGTGATGCTTTTTGTCGGCCCCACGCCCGCTGCCATCATGCAGGTGCAGCGTGACCTGCTGGTGCAAGACGTGGTGAACATGATGGAGCGCCACTTTGATGGCGCCGAACTGGGCGGCGTGGTTGCCGAGATCGACAAGCTGTTCAGCCAGCGCTTCGACGCCCTGGTGAACTCGCTGGAGATTGGCAAGCCCCCGCGTGGCCCTGGCGGCCCCAGCGGTGGTCACGGCGGCGGTGGTGGCCGTCGCCCGCGCCACCTGCACTGATCTGCGCCGCCGGCTTGCGGCGCATGCGCTGCTTGTGGGGGCAAGCCCAGCGGCACACCTCACTCATTTCTTCCAGGCATTGGGTGATTTCTCTCGTCGCTTCAATGCGCATGTGCGTTCGCGCTACCCTATGTCCTGGCCATCGCCGCCTTGTTGCCCATGAGCACTGATCTTCCGTATCTGCGTTCCTACCCCGCTTCGTTGCAGGACCAGGCGCGTGATCTGTTGCAGCAGGGCAAGCTTGGCACGGTGCTGCTGCGCAAGTACCCGCAGGCGCATGCCGTGCGCAGCGACAAGGCGCTGTATGACTATGCGCAGGAGCTCAAGGCTCGCTATCTGCGCAACGCAGGCACGGTCAACAAGGTGCTGTTCGACAACAAGATCCACGTAGTGCGCCATGCACTGGGTTTGCACACCGCCGTGTCACGCGTGCAGGGCAATCGGTTGGCCGCCAAACATGAGATTCGCATTGCCGCGATGTTCAAGCAGGCGCCCGAAGAGTTCTTGCGCATGATCGTCGTCCACGAACTGGCCCACCTTCGCGAGAAGGACCACGACAAAGCCTTCTACCAGCTCTGCACCCACATGGAGCCTCAGTACCACCAGTACGAATTCGACCTGCGCCTGTACCTTACCCATGTGGAGCAGGCGGGTACGCGGCTGTGGGGCTCTGACGCTTCCTGAGGATTCAGGACTGTCAGCGCATCAGGTGCACCAGCTGATGGTGCTCCAAAAAAGATAGCTATCAGCGCATATAAAACCTGCGCTAGCGGTCTTTTTTCCCATCAAGGCACTGACACGCTCTGGCAGAGTCTGGCAGGCAGGTTCAGCCAGCGCTGGGCTGCTGCCTGCATCATGGCGACAGGGCCGGTGGTGAGCAGTTGTACGGGCTCCGAGCCCATAGGGGATGTGGGCTGGCCGGACGGTGGCAACGCGAGGAGACCGGCCGCCTCCAAGAGGCGCCGCGTCTGGCGTGCCACAGGTTCACCCGTTTCGATGAACTGAACGTCCGGCCCCACCAGTGCGCGCAACTCATGGGCCACAAAAATGTAGTGCGTGCAGCCGAGAACCAGGGTGTCCATCTGCCCGGGTCCGGTGCCAAAGCTGCCCATGGCCTGCACATAGCGTTCGCACAGCGCACCGGTCTCTGTGGCATGGACAGGGCTGCCAGGGGCAGCGGCGGGCAGGGCGACGCTGCGCTCAATGGCGTGTGCCAGACCATCGCAGGGCTGCACCACAAAATGGGCCTGGTCGGCCAGCGAGGTCATGAGCTTGCTGAACTTGGCACTGGTCAGCGTGCCCCGGGTGCCGATGACACCCACATGCCCTGTTTTGGTCACCGCCAAAGCAGGCTTCACGGCGGGCTCCAGGCCCACCAGGGGCAATTCTGGGTGGCTGCTTCGCACCTCATGGATGGCGGCTGCCGTGGCGGTATTGCATGCCACCACCAGGGCCTTGATGTGGTGCTGCTGGCACAGATACTCGGTGATGGCGTGTGTGCGGGCCGCCACAAAGGCGTCGCCGCGCTCGCCGTAGGGGGCATTGGCACTGTCGGCCAGGTACACGAAGCGCTCGTGGGGCATGGCGGCCAGCAGGGCGCGGAGCACGCTCAGCCCGCCGACGCCGCTGTCAAACACACCGATAGGAGAAGAGGCCTGCGGCATCAGGAAGCCCGTGATTGGACAAAAGGCTGGATTGTAGGAAAACAGGAAATGCCTGCAGCGTTGGCTTTGGAGCTACGCCTCGGGCTGCGTCGCCGACCGCGCAGCTGCAGAGCACTGGGGGAAAGCAAAAGGCTCAGCGTGCGGGCGACTGGGTCTTGCTGGTGACACCGGTGGGGGCGTCCGTGACTTTCGGGTGCGACAGCAGGTAGTAGCGTTTGACCACGGTCTTTTGCCCTTCTGAGCCCCCTGCGACCAGCTCGCTGCTGATGCTCACCAGCACGCCACTGGCCTGGTTGAGCTGCGCGGTGAGTGCGCACAGATACCAGGCGGCCTCTTCGCTCGCCAATTGCGTGGTATCGGTCTGCAGGATGTCGATGCCGTGCTCACGACCATACAGGCGCGTGAGTGCGCTGCCCGTGGCAAACGATTTGCGCTTCGGGTTTTTCAGGTCGGGCACCCGTTCTACGGCTTCCCATGCCCAGCGCTTGCTTTCGGGCCACCACGTGCCCAGCAGCTCTGCATCAAACACCGTGCGCTTGCCGCCACGGAGCACGGTGAAGGTCTTGTTGAAAAAGTCCAGGGTGCGCAGTTGGCTGCCCGCCAGGTGCTGGCTGTTCAGCAGCTGTTGGCGTTCGATGTGGAATGCGATGCTGGCGTCCAGCAGCGCGGCGTCGCGGGCCGGCAGCGCGCCGCCAAAGGCGGTTTGCGCGTCATGCTGTGGAACCATGGGCGGGTTGGCGCTGGCCGCCAGGGGCAGGGCGCTGATCAGTGTGGCCAGCAGCAAGGTGCGCAGAGGCTGCTGAAGGGGCTGTGCAAACCCGTGGTTCAAAAGCATGGTGGGGGCGGCCAAGGCCGAGAAAGAGGAGTCGGATCGAACCAGCATTTTTGCCGAAGCGGGTGTAGGGATGTGTGTCGGGGCGGCCACAAAAAAACCGCCCGAAGGCGGTTCTTTGTCATTGCACCTTGTGTTGCAGCGGGCACCGTGCGGGCCCTGCCACACCAACGCGCATCAGGCCGCAGCGACGCCGATGCCCTTGAACTCGCCCGAGGCGATGCGCTTTTGCCACTCGGCCGGGCCGGTGATGTGGGCGCTGGTACCACCGGCATCCACGGCCACGGTCACGGGCATGTCCACCACGTCAAACTCGTAGATGGCTTCCATGCCCAGGTCTTCAAAGCCCACGACCTTGGCGGTCTTGATGGCCTTGGAGACCAGGTAGGCGGCGCCGCCCACGGCCATCAGGTAGGCGCTCTGGTGCTTCTTGATGGCCTCGATGGCGACCGGGCCGCGCTCGGCCTTGCCCACCATGGCGATCAGCCCAGTCTGGGCCAGCATCATTTCGGTGAAACCGTCCATGCGCGTGGCGGTGGTCGGGCCTGCGGGGCCCACGGCCTCACCCTTCACCGGGTCTACAGGGCCCACGTAGTAGATGACGCGGTTGGTGAAGTCCACAGGCAGCTTCTCGCCCTTGGCCAGCATGTCCTGGATGCGCTTGTGCGCGGCGTCGCGGCCCGTCAGCATCTTGCCGTTGAGCAGCAGCGTGTCGCCGGGCTTCCAGCTGGCGACTTCTTCCTTGGTCAGCGTGTCGAGGTTGACCTTCTTGCTCTTGTTGTAGTCGGGCGCCCAGTCCACGTTGGGCCACAGGTCCAGGCTGGGGGGCGTGAGGTACACGGGACCCGAGCCGTCCAGCACGAAGTGCGCGTGGCGCGTGGCCGCGCAGTTGGGGATCATCGCAATCGGCTTGCTGGCCGCGTGCGTGGGGTACATCTTGATCTTGACGTCCAGCACGGTGGTGAGGCCGCCCAGGCCCTGCGCGCCAATGCCCAGGGCGTTGACCTTTTCGTACAGCTCCAGGCGCAGCTTTTCGACATTGTCGAGTTCGGCCCCGCTGGCTTGCTTGGCCTGCAGCTCGTACATGTCCAGGTCGTCCATCAGGCTTTCCTTGGCCATGAGCACGGCCTTTTCAGCCGTGCCGCCAATGCCGATGCCCAGCATGCCGGGCGGGCACCAGCCAGCGCCCATGGTGGGCACGGTCTTGAGCACCCAGTCCACCACGTTGTCGCCGGGGTTGAGCATGTACATCTTGGACTTGTTCTCAGAGCCGCCGCCCTTGGCTGCCACGGTGATGTCCACGGTGTTGCCGGGCACGATCTCGGTGAAGATCACGGCGGGGGTGTTGTCCTTGGTGTTCTTGCGGGCGAACTGGGGGTCTGCCACGACCGAGGCGCGCAGTGTGTTGTCGGGGTGGTTGTAGCCACGGCGCACGCCTTCGTTGATGGCGTCGTCCAGGCTGCCGGTGAAGCCTTCCCAGCGCACATCCATGCCCACTTTCAGGAACACGTTGACGATGCCGGTGTCCTGGCAGATGGGGCGCTGGCCGGTGGCGCTCATCTTGCTGTTGGTCAGGATCTGGGCGATCGCATCCTTGGCCGCCGGACTCTTCTCGCGCTCGTAGGCTCGGGCCAGGTGGGCGATGTAGTCGGTGGGGTGGTAGTAGCTGATGTACTGCAGTGCGCCGGCAATGGATTCGATCAGGTCTTCTTGGCGAATGGTCGTCGTGGTCATGGCGGTGGGGGTTTTAGGGAAAACGCGAACCCCGAATTATCTCCCGGCGGGCTTGCGCGGGCCTGTCAGGGGCGATGGGGGGTGGTAGCGCGCCATGGCCTTCGGTGGGTATGCTGCGGGCTGGTGTTTCATTCATTCCCATCCGCTCACCGAGCGCGCAAGGCCCCACCGTGAAGACCTCTACCCCCGACGCGACCGCATACCGCACCGAAAAAGACACCTTCGGCCCCATCGATGTGCCTGCCCAGCGCCTGTGGGGGGCGCAGACACAGCGCTCGCTGCACCACTTCGCCATCTCGGGCGAGCGCATGGCGCCGGAGCTGATCCGGGCGCTGGCCCAGGTCAAGCGGGCCAGCGCCTATGTGAACAACGCGTTGGGCCTGCTCGATGCGGCCAAGACCACGGCCATCGTGGCGGCGGCAGACGAGGTGATCGAAGGTGGTCACCTGCAGGAGTTTCCGCTGGTGGTGTGGCAGACCGGATCGGGCACGCAGACCAACATGAACATGAACGAGGTGCTGGCCAACCGGGCGAGCGAGCTGCTGGGTGGCCCGCGCGGCGAAGCGCGCCTGGTGCATCCCAACGACGAGGTGAACAAGAGCCAGTCAAGCAACGACGTGTTCCCCACCGCCATGCACCTCGCGGCGGTGGATGCGCTGATGCACCGCCTGCTGCCCGCGCTGCACGGCCTGCGCACCACCTTGGCGGCCAAGGCCCAGGCGTTTGACGGCATCGTGAAGATTGGCCGCACCCACCTTCAGGACGCCACGCCCCTCACACTGGGGCAGGAAATTTCGGGCTGGGTGGCGCAGCTGCAGCATGGCGAAGAGCATGTGCGCACCGCGCTGCCGCACCTGTGCGAGCTAGCCCTGGGCGGCACGGCCGTGGGCACGGGGCTCAATGCCCCCGCCGGTTATGCGCAGGCCGTGGCCAAGGAATTGGCCGACCTGACCGGTCTGCCGCTGGTCACCGCCCCCAACAAGTTCGAGGCCCTGGCCAGCTGCGATGCGCTGGTGCATGCCCACGGTGCGCTCAAGACCCTGGCGGCCAGCCTGATGAAGATCGCCAACGATGTGCGCTGGCTGGCCAGCGGCCCGCGCAGCGGGCTGGGCGAGATCACCATCCCCGAGAACGAGCCGGGCTCGTCCATCATGCCGGGCAAGGTCAACCCCACGCAGTGCGAGGCGCTGACCATGCTGTGCGCGCAGGTGCTGGGCAACGATGTGGCCATCAACATCGGCGGGGCCTCGGGCAACTTCGAGCTGAACGTGTTCCGCCCGATGGTGATCCACAACTTTCTGCAGAGTGTGCGCCTGCTGGCAGACGGCATGGCCAGTTTCAACGAGCACTGCGCCGTGGGCATCGAGCCCAACCAGGCGCGCATCAACGACCTGGTGGAGCAGTCGCTGATGCTGGTGACGGCACTGAACCCCCACATCGGCTACGACAAGGCCGCCTTCATTGCCAAGAAGGCGCACAAGGAGGGCACCAGCCTGCGTGCCGCCGCCGTGGCCTCGGGCCATGTGACGGGCGAGCAGTTTGACCAGTGGGTGGTGCCGGGGGATATGGTGGGGCGCTGATTTCCTTGATGCAGGCCCTATGCCCGAGGCTTGCTCAGAAACGCCAGCAGTCTGCGCTCGGCAGCGCTGAGGCCGCGGGGTGATGTGCCGCCGCCAAGGCGGGCCCACACCTGCTGGCTGCGTGGGCTAGGGTCGGACGCGATCTGTGCGCCCAGCGCCAGGACGGCGGGGTGCACGTACGACTTTTTGCACACAGCGGGCGTGTTGCCCAATTGGTAGGCCACCTCGGCCAGGACGGCCTGGGCGCTGTAGCGCAGGCCCTTGTCCGAGGCGTTGGCTGCATCGGTGCCGGTACCGTTACCGGTGCAGGCCAGCCGGGTCAGCTCCAGCGCCTGCGTGGTCCCGTGCCAGGTGCGGAAGTCCTTGGCGGTAAAGCGTTCGCCGGCGGCCTTGCCAGCGGTGCGGGTGATCTCGTTCAGGTAGTCATTCACGTCGCCAGAGCCCAGGGTGCGCAGGTTGCCGTCTTCGTCCGCATACTGAAAAAGCTCTTGCCCCGGCAACTGCTGGCAGCGGCGCACCACTCGGGCCACCTGCGGGTCGTTCAGGGTGGTCTCTTGCTGCACCCCGCTCTTGCCGCGAAAGCGCAGCCGCAGCTCGTTGCCCTGCAGCCGCGCATGCCGCGTGCGCAGCGTGGTCAGGCCATACGAGCGGTTGGTGCTGGCGTATTCCTCATTGCCGACGCGCAGAAAAGTGGTGTCCAGCAGGCGCACCAGCGTGGCCAGCAGCCGCTCGCGCGTGAGCACCGGGCCTCGGCGGGGTGTGGTCAGGTCGCGCGCCACGCGGGCCCGGATGCGCGGCAGCGCCCTGCCAAAGGCCTGCATGTGCTCGAACTTGCCTTCGTCCCGCTGCCGGCGCCATAGGGCGTGGTAGCGGTACTGGCGCCGCCCGCGTGCATCGAGCCCGGTGGCCTGCAGGTGTCCGTTGGGCAGGGGGCAGATCCACACCTGGGTGTAAGCCGGCGGGATGGCCAGGCGCCGGATGCGATCGATCTCGGGCGGGTCTTGCAGCCATTGGCCATCAGGCAGGCGGTAGCGAAACGCCTTGGCGCCGCAGCGTACCCGGGTAATGCCCGGCAGTGTGGGGCTGACGTACACCAAGCCACCTTGCAGTCCGGGTGATGGGGAGGGCGCGGGTTCGGATGAGCGGGCCGAGGATGGGGTGCCGGGCTTGGGGGATGCGGGCATGAGGGGCAGTGGATAAAGCCGGTGAGTGGGCTTTGATCACACCCGCTGGTGCCCGCGAGCGGTGTAGGCCTGTGGCGTGCGCTGCGGTGAGCGACCCGCGCAACCGTGCTGTGGAATCCGTGCCGCGATGTGGTGCAAAAGAGGCTGTAGCGCATATTGAATATGCGCCTGCTGCTATCAAAATCGTATCAATCTGGCGCCGTCGGATCCAGCGCAAAGCCCACGCCATACACCGACCGGATCCAGTCGCTGCCGTCTGTGCTGGCGGCCTTGAGCTTCTTGCGCAGGTTCTTGATGTGGCTGTCGATGGCGCGCTCGTTCACATCCAGCGTGTCGTCATAGGCCTGGTCCAGCAACTGGGCCCGGGAGAAGATGCGCCCGGTCTGCCGCGCCAGCACCTGCAGCAGCTTGAACTCGCGGCGGGTCAGTCCCAGCGGCGTGCCGTGCAATGTGGCTTGCCAGTGCGATTCGTCCAGCATCAAGGCGGCGGTGGTTGTCTGGTGGGCTGGCGGCTCTTGTGCGGCAGCGGTGCGGCGCAGCACGGCCTTGACGCGGGCCACCACCTCGCGCGGCGAGAAGGGTTTGCAGATGTAGTCGTCGGCGCCCAGCTCCAGACCGATGAGGCGGTCCAGCTCTTCCACGCGGGCCGTGAGCATGATGATGGGGTGCTGCGTGTGGCGCCGCGCCTGGCGCAACATCTCCAGGCCGTCCATGCCGGGCAGCATGATGTCCAGCAGCGTGAGGTCGGGCGGCGTGGTGAGCATGCTCGCCAGCGCGGCGCGGCCCTCGGCCTGGTGCTCCACCGCATAGCCCGCGTGGCGCAGGTAGTCCACCACGATGGCGGCGATGTCGGGTTCGTCTTCGACGACAAGGATGCGGGGGCTCATGAAGGGTTGTCCAGCAAGGGCAGTTGCAGTGTGATGCGCAGGCCGCCGAGGGGGGAGGGTTCGGCCGTCAGCGTGCCGCCGTGGGCGAGCACGATGGTGCGGCAGATCGCCAGGCCCAGGCCCGAGCCGCCGTGGTCGCGGTTGCGCGAGGTTTCTGCGCGGTACAGGCGGTCAAAGATGCGGGGCAGCTCGTGCGCGGGCACGCCGGGCGCGCTGTCGTCCAGCTGCACCTGCAGCTGGGGGGCTCCATCGGCCGGTGGCAGCACGCGTGCCGCAATGCGCAGCAGGCCGCCCGCGTCGGTGTAGCGCAGGCTGTTTTCCAGCAGGTTCAAAAACACCTGGTGCAGCTGCTGCGCGTCGCCGCGCACCAGGGGCGCGGGCTGGGCAGTGCCCTGTACGGTCAGGGCATCCAGGCCGCTGGTGTCCACATCGATGCCCGCCTGCGCCAGACGGGGGCGCATGGACGCCAGCGCCTCGGCCAGCAGCGACAGCGGGTGCACGGGCACCTGGGCTGAGGGCGCGCTGGTGCCCGCTGCATCCAGGCTGGCGCGCAGGTCGCCCACGAGCTGGATCAGGCGCATCACCTGCCGGTGCAGGCGCAGCGCGGTCTTGTCGTCAAAAGGGCGGATGCCGTCCTGCACGGCCTCGATCTCGGCGCGCATGGCGGCCAGGGGCGTGCGCAGCTCGTGGGCCACGTCGCCCAGCCACTGGCGGCGGCTGGCCTCGATGCTGCCCAGCTGTTCGGCCATGGTGTTGAAGGTGCGGGCGAGCTGGGCCAGCTCGTCGTTGCCGTGCACGGGCACGCGGGTGTGCAGGTGGCCTTGCGCGATGCCGCGCGCGCCGGTGGCCAGGGCCTCGACCGGGGCCAGCCAGCGCCGCGCGAGCCAGCCCGACAGCAGCAGCGCCAGGGCCAGACCGGCGAGGCCCGTCCACGCCACAAAGCCCAGGTGCTGCGCCAGAAAGGCCTGGTCGGCCTCGCTGCGCACGCCCTGGGGCGGTGCGAGCACGAGGTGGCCAATGACCTGGCCGCTGGCGCCGCGCAATGCCAGGCGGGCGCCCCCGGGCTGGGGCGCGGTGCCTGCGACCAGCTGATCTTGCGCGTCCAGCAGGCCCAGGCGGGGGTAGATGTCATCGGGGTGGCGCTGGGGCGGCGCAGCGCCACGGTCCATGGGGCGCAGGTCGTCGTTGGGCGGGCGCGGGGGCGGGCCATTGCCCGGGTCGGTGCCGCGGGCACCTTGGCTGTCGTTGGCCGCAGGGGCACTGGCCGGGCTGGCAGGCTGCATCAAGAGGCCAGATTGCGCGGAGGGGGGCGGGGACGCAGACGGCGCGGCAAAGGGATTGCTGTGGTCCGGTGGCGGGCCACCGGGCGGGCGGGAACCGCCGGGCCCGCGCGGGCCGCCGCTCGGGTGGGTGAGCCGTCCCCACAGGGAGGGCTGCCCGCGCAGGCTGTCCCAGCCGCCCGTCTGGGTGTGGTGGGCTTGCAGGCGCTCGGCCAGCCAGTCCATGCGGGCCAGCTCGATCTCGGCGACATACGGCCCCAGGCCCCGCTGCAGCCCCAGGCGTGAGAACCCCACAAAGATCAGCAGCAGCGCCAGCAGCAGCGCGGCCAGGGCGATGAAGGCTTTGCGGTGCAGCGTCAGGTGGGGCACGGGGACGAGGGAGCGCAGGGGCGGCATGGTGGGTCAGCGGGCGGGGGGCAGGCCACCCGCGCCGGGGCCACCGGGCCCGCCAGCGGGCATGGCCACCAGGGTGCCGTCCATTGTGCGGCAAGTGCCGGCCAGGGTTTTGCCGTCGGGCATGGTGAGCGTGACGGAGGCGCCTTCGGTCTTGCCCTTGCAGGCGGCGTAGGCCTCTGGAGGCGGCGCGGGCGGTGTGCCGCGGGCGGGCTGGGCGTGGCTGGGGGGTGCAGCGGCCAGGGAGATCAGAGCCAGGCTGGCGAGAAGGGTGTGCATCTGTTGCATGGTGTGCCTTAGAAATGAGCGGAAGAAGCGATGGGGAGGGGCTCAGACCGCGATGGAGATCGTGATGCTGGCGGAGTAGCCACCGCCGGAGTTGGCCTGCATGGTGGTCATCTCCAGATCGGTGCCGTCGCTGAACACGTTGTCAGTGGCGAAGGTGATGGAGGCCAGGTTGCGCACGCTGGCGCTGTAGCCGGAATTGGCGCTGTATATGCTGCTGAGCAGCGCGGTGGGAAAGGCCAGCTGCGTGGTCTTGATCTTGTTGGCGGCCTTCGTCGCCGATGCCAGCGTGGGGTAGATCTCCAGGTGCATGTGGGGCATGCGGCCTGCATAGCAGCCCGGCACGATGGTGGTGAAGGTGACGGTGCCGTTGGCATCCGTGGCCTGCACGCCGCGCAGGTAGTTGTCGGCGATGTTGTTGGAGGAATAGACGGAGTAGTTGCCGTCTTGCGTGCAGTGCCAGAGGTAAATGGCGTACCCCGACAGCGGTGCGCAACTGGCCTTGGTGTTGGTCAAAGTGATGGTGATGGACAGCGGCACACCGCTGACCTGGGTGGACGAACCCACCGAGCTGCGGATGTCCGAACGCACGATGCCGCTGAGCGCGAGCACGTTGTAGGTGTTGTTGCTGGCCGTGGAGCCGTCGGCAGGGTAGGGGCCGGCGGTTTCCTCGGGTACGACGGAACAGGTGGTGGTTGTGCCGGTGCCCGTTCCCGTGCCGGTCCCTGATCCGGTGCCGGTGCCGCTGCCCGTGCCCGAACCGGAGTCTGTGCCAGTGCCTGCGTCGGTGCTGGTGCTGTCTCCACCTCCGCCGCAGCCCCACAGGGTGGCAACGCCCAGGGAGCCCAGTGCGCTCAATGCCAGGCGGCGGCTGGTGGCGGTGGGGGGGGTGAGGGGGGCTGCTGCTGCGGGTGCTGGCGCCGTGGCGGCGGTTGGGACGAGAGAGTGCAGAGGGGGCATGGATTTCTCCTTCGGTTGGGTCTGCACCGCACTGTGCCTACCGATTGAGGAGAAATCTGGGAGCGCCGCCGGGCGCTGCCTGTTGAAGTGTGCTCACTTCAAATTTGATAGCTGTCAGCGCATATTCCACTAGCGCTATGGGCAGTTTTGACTGATATTTTGCCCTGGGCAGGCGCAGCGGCGCCGGGCCGCCCAGGGACTCCCGCTGTGCTCAGTGGCTGTCGGACGAGTGCGACATCAGCCGGTCGGTCAGCGCAATGGCCAGGGCGCTGAGCAGGAACACCACATGGATGATGGTTTGCCACATCAGCACCTTGAGGTCGTAGTTGGCGGCGTTGATGAAGGTCTTGAGCAGGTGGATGGAGCTGATGCCGATGATGGCGGTGGCCAGCTTGACCTTGAGCACCGAGGCGTTCACATGGCTCAGCCACTCAGGCTGGTCGGGGTGGTCTTCGAGGTGCAGGCGCGAGACAAAGGTCTCGTAGCCGCCGACGATCACCATGATCAGCAGGTTGGAGATCATCACCACGTCGATCAGCGCCAGCACCACCAGCATGATGATGGTCTCGTTGAGCGCGGTGACCTGGAAATCGCTTTTGTAGCCAATGCTGGACACCAGGCTTTGCAGGGCAGCGGTGTTGCCGAATGCCGCCTCGATCAGGTGCACCAGCTCCACCCAGAAATGGAAGACGTACACCGCCTGCGCCAGAATCAGGCCCAGATACAGCGGCAATTGCAGCCACCGGCTGGCGAAGATCATCGAAGGCAGGGGGCGCAGTGGCGCGGGGGGCTTGTGTTGGGGAGAGGACATGGCACTCGCAAAGGGTTGCAGGACGCGCGATTTTAGGGGGCGCGAATGTCTTCGCGATGGCATCCTGGGCGGAGTCTGTCGTGCCCGGGCCCGTCGCCGGGAACGACCTCACCGCTGGCGTGGGGGAGGCCGCGCAGCCTGCGCCCGGCGGGCCGCGATAGCGTACTCTGTAAGCTTCGCGCCAGTCAGTGGCCTGTAAGTGCCGCACCCGACAGTACCGCCCAATTCCAATTCCCATTAGATCCAGGAGACAACACCATGAGTGCGCCCACATCCGCCATCGAGTCCGTGCTGGTTGAGAACCGTGTGTTCCCGCCCTCGGATGCCATTGTCAAAGCCGCACGTGTGTCCGGCATGGCGGGCTATGAGGCGCTGTGTGCCGAAGCCGAGAAGGACTTCGAGGGCTTCTGGGCGCGCCAGGCACAGGCCAACCTGCAGTGGACCAAGCCTTTCACGCGCACCTTGGACGGGTCCAACGCGCCGTTCTTCCAGTGGTTTGCCGATGGTGAACTCAACGCATCGGCCAACTGCCTCGACCGCCACATCGGCACCCCCACCGAAAACAAGACCGCCGTCATCTTCGAAGCCGACGATGGCACCGTCACCAAGATCACCTACAAAGAGCTGCTGGCCCGGGTGAGCCAGTTTGCCAACGCGCTCAAGGCCCACGGTGTGGCCAAGGGTGACCGCGTGCTGATCTACATGCCCATGACCATCGAAGGCGTGGTGGCGATGCAGGCCTGCGCGCGCATTGGCGCCACGCACAGCGTGGTGTTTGGCGGCTTCAGCGCCAAGGCCGTGCACGAGCGCATCATCGACGCCGGTGCCGTGGCCGTGATCACCGCCAACTACCAGATGCGCGGCGGCAAGGAGCTGCCGCTCAAGGCCATCATCGATGAAGCCCTGGCCATGGGTGGTTGCGACACCATCCGCAACGTGTTCGTCTACCAGCGTACGGCCACGGCCTGCAACATAGTGGCCGGGCGCGACAAGACCTTTGCCGAAGCCTTGGCTGGCCAAAGCACCGAATGCGCCCCGGTGGCCGTGGGTGCCGAGCACCCGCTGTTCATCCTGTACACCAGCGGCTCCACCGGCAAGCCCAAGGGCGTGCAGCACAGCACCGGCGGCTATCTGCTGTGGGCCAAGATGACCATGGACTGGACGTTCGACCTGCGCGCCGATGATGTGTTCTGGTGCACGGCCGACATCGGCTGGATCACGGGCCACACCTACGTCGCCTATGGCCCGCTGGCGGCAGGCGCCACGCAGATCATCTTTGAGGGCATCCCCACCTTCCCGAACGCGGGTCGCTTCTGGCAGATGATCGAGCGCCACAAGTGCACCATCTTCTACACCGCCCCCACGGCCATCCGCTCGCTCATCAAGGCCGCCGAGTCCGACGAGGCGGTGCACCCCGCGCGCTCCGACCTGTCGAGCCTGCGCATCCTGGGCAGCGTGGGCGAGCCCATCAACCCCGAAGCCTGGATGTGGTACCACAAGAACGTGGGTGGCGAGCGTTGCCCTATCGTGGACACCTTCTGGCAGACCGAAACCGGCGGCCACGTGATCACTCCGCTGCCCGGCGCTACGCCTCTGGTGCCCGGCAGCTGCACGCTGCCACTGCCCGGCATCACGGCCGCCATCGTGGACGAAATGGGCAACGACGTACCCAACGGCTCGGGCGGTATCTTGGTCATCAAGAAGCCCTGGCCCAGCATGATCCGCACCATCTGGAACGACCCCGAGCGCTTCAAGAAGAGCTACTTCCCCGAAGAGCTCAAGGGCTACTACCTGGCCGGTGACGGCGCGGTGCGCAGTGCCGACCGGGGCTACTTCCGCATCACGGGCCGCATCGACGACGTGCTGAACGTGTCGGGCCATCGCATGGGCACGATGGAGATCGAATCTGCCCTGGTCGCCAAGACCGACCTCGTGGCCGAAGCCGCTGTGGTGGGCCGCCCTGATGATGTGACCGGCGAGGCCATCTGCGCGTTTGTGGTGCTCAAGCGCTCGCGCCCCACGGGCGAAGAAGCCAAGCAGATCGCCAACGAGCTGCGCAACTGGGTGGCCAAGGAAATCGGCCCCATTGCCAAGCCGAAGGACATCCGCTTTGGCGACAACCTGCCTAAGACCCGCAGCGGCAAGATCATGCGCCGCCTGCTGCGCAGCATCGCCAAGGGCGAGGCCATCACCCAGGACACCAGCACGCTGGAGAATCCGGCAATTCTGGATCAGTTGGCCCAGACCAACTGATCCAGAAGGCGCCGTGCAACGGCGCCAGCGCGCAGCGCTTGCCGGATTCGGGGACACTCATATCGCGCAGCGATGTGATGTGGCCCCAAAACCCGTTGATCATCACCCCGGTATGTGATCGAAACAGCGGGTCCGCTCACCCGGCGGGCTCGCAGCGCGCTTTGTAGGACGCAATCTCCAATTACTCCTCTGGAGCGTGTGAATCCCTGCGCATGCGTTACAACGACAGCATGGCGTGGCCGGTCATCGTGGCCGGGCGCCGCTGACCGGAGATTTCACATGCAACTGCGTTCCTTCGTTTTGCTGCTGACCGTGCTGGCCATCGCCGCACTGGCCGCCCTGAACTGGCCCACGCTGGCGGCTCCCTCCCTCGTATCCCTGGGTGTGGTGTCGTTTGAGGCACCCTTGGGCTTGCTGATGCTGGCACTCACCACCTTGTTGGGCATCTTCTTTTTGGCGTATGTGTTGTCGCTGCAGGGCTCGGTGCTGCTCGAAACCCGTCGCCACACCAAAGAGCTGCAGGCGCAGCGCGAACTGGCCGACAAGGCCGAGGCGTCCCGGTTCACGGAGTTGCGTGCCTTTCTGGAGGCCCAGCACCGCCAAGCCCACGCAGCCGTGCTGGCGCGTCTGGACCACCTGGAAGCTCGCCTCGCCGCGCGCGCCGAGGAGTCTGACAACACCACGGCGGCCTATGTGGGGCAGCTGGAGCAGCAGCTGCGCTCCCGCCATGCGCTGGGGACGCCTGTCGTTTAGTCCCGCGCTACTGCAGGAACCGGCGCAGGTTCCTGCGCTCTTGGTTCCACCGCTGCAAGCGTCTGAGCACCAAAGCGTCCGGGCACAAAAAAGCCGCGTCACATGGTGCGCGGCTTTTTTCATGGGTTCTATCGGGCGTCAAACCCGGAACCCTTGGGCTTCAGCCAATTACTTCTGCGTCAGCACCCAGGCGGCCAGCTTCTTGGCTTCGGCGTCATTCACTTGGGCATTGGCTGGCATGGGCACCGGGCCCCACACACCAGAGCCACCCTTGATGATCTTGGCTGCCAGCTTGTCCACAGCGTCCTTCTGACCAGCGTATTTGGCTGCCACATCCTTGTAGGCGGGGCCCACCAGTTTCTTGTCCACTGCGTGGCAAGCCATGCAGTTCTTGGAGGTGGCCAAGGCCAGGTCGGCCATCGCGGGTGCCGCAACCGACAGCGTCAAGGCGAGGGTGATCAGGGAACGCTTCATGGTGGGAATTCCTGTGGTTGAGTTACAGTGCTTTTAATGCGATTGTAGTGACTTGGGTTGACACGCAGTTGTCCTTGGTCAATCCCGCTTTTCGCGGCATTTTTTGGAGAGAGCGATGTATCTGCTGGGTCTGTCCCTTCTCATTCTGGCACTCAAGTATTTCGAGATCGGCCCTGTGGCCACATGGTCGTGGTGGTGGGTGCTGGCACCCTTTGCTGCCACGGCGCTGTGGTGGGCCTGGGCTGATTCCACCGGCTACACCAAGCGCAAGGCCATGGAGAAGATGGACCAGCGCAAAAAGGACCGCATCAACAAGCACAAGGAAGCCTTGGGCATTCGCCCACGCAAGCCGCGCTGACACTGGCGCTGGTCCCGCCTCAAGGGGCTCATGGTGGTTTGCGCGATGAGTTTGTTCTCGTCGTCTATTCAACAAAAAGCCCGCAGTACATCGCGTACTGCGGGCTTTTTGTTGTGAACCGACCCCCTGAGGAAAGACGCTAGCCGAAGCCGGAACCGTCTTCTCGCCTCCGGCCGGTGTGCAACCGCAGCGCCATCAATAGGCGTCCAGCACAGCCCCCTTGCTCGCGCTCGACGCGTTGAACGCAAACTTGGCTTGCACACCGCGGGTGTAACGCGGGGCAGGTGCCGTCCAGGCGGCGCGGCGCTTGGCGATTTCTTCGTCCGGCACATTCAGTTGCAGCAGCAGCTGGCGTGCATCGATGGTGATGCTGTCGCCCTCGTTGACGAAGGCAATGGTGCCGCCCGCGGCGGCTTCGGGCGCCACGTGGCCCACCACCATGCCCCAGGTGCCGCCGGAGAAGCGGCCGTCGGTGATCAGGCCCACGCTCTCGCCCAGGCCCGCGCCGATCAGCGCGCCGGTGGGCGCCAGCATCTCGGGCATGCCGGGGCCGCCCTTGGGGCCCAGGTAGCGCAGCACCATCACGTCACCGGCCTTGATCTTGCCTGCCAGGATGGCTTCGAGCGCCGACTGCTCATCGTCAAACACGCGGGCCGGGCCGGTGATGACAGGGTTCTTCAAGCCGGTGATCTTGGCCACCGACCCCTCAGGGCTCAGGTTGCCCTTCAAGATGGCCAGGTGGCCTTGCGCGTACATGGGGTTGCTGATGGGGCGGATCACGTCCTGGTCGGCGCGCGGCTGGTCGGGTACGTCCTTCAGCACTTCGGCAATGGTCTTACCCTCGATGGTGAGGCAGTCGCCATGCAGCAGGCCTGCATTCAGCAAGATCTTCATGACCTGCGGGATGCCGCCTGCGCGGTGCAGGTCCACAGCCAAGTACTTGCCGCTGGGCTTCAAGTCGCACAGCACGGGGGTCTTCACGCGCACGCGCTCGAAGTCGTCAATGCTCCACTCCACACCCGCTGCATGGGCAATCGCCAGAAAGTGCAGCACGGCATTGGTCGAGCCGCCGGTGGCCATGATCACGGCAACGGCGTTCTCGATGGACTTTTTGGTCACGATGTCGCGCGGCTTGATGTCCTTCTTGATGGCCTCGATCAGCACCTTGGCCGACTCCTTGGCCGAGTTCATCTTCTCGTCGTGCGGGTTGGCCATGGTGGACGAATAGGGCAGGCTGATGCCCAGGGCCTCGAACGCGCTGCTCATGGTGTTGGCGGTGTACATGCCGCCGCACGAACCCGTGCCGGGGATGGCGCGCTTCTCGATCTCCTTGAGGTCGAAGTCGCTGAGCTTGCCCGCCGCGTTTTCGCCCACGGCCTCGAACACGCTCACGATGTTCAGGTCCTTGCCCTGGTAGTGGCCGGGCAAGATGGTGCCGCCGTAGACGTAAATGGCGGGCACGTTGGCGCGCAGCATGCCCATCAGGCCGCCGGGCATGTTCTTGTCGCAGCCGCCGACCACCAGCACGCCGTCCATCCACTGGCCGCCCACGCAGGTTTCGATGCAGTCGCTGATGACTTCGCGGCTCACCAGGCTGTATTTCATGCCTTCGGTGCCCATGGCCATGCCGTCGCTGATGGTGGGGGTGCCGAACACCTGGGCGTTGCCACCGGCTTCTTCGATGCCTGCAATCGCCGCATCGGCCAGCTTTTGCAGGCCGCTGTTGCAGGGCGTGATGGTGCTGTGGCCATTGGCCACGCCCACCATGGGTTTCACGAAGTCGCCTTCCTCGTAGCCCATGGCGTAGTACATGGAGCGGTTGGGTGCGCGCGACTTGCCCTGGGTGATGTTGGCGCTGCGGCGGTTGATGGGCGCGGAGGGCTTGCTGGAGTCGGTCATCGTGGGGCGTCCTGGTGTCGGGGTTGGTGGGGCTGGAGCGGAATGGGTCATTCTGCCAGCGCCGTCGCACGCCGTGCGGTCTGCCCCCGCAATCCCCAAAGCCGCCGCCCCGTGGGGACCCAAAGGGCTGGGCGATAATTGACAGGTTTGCCCCCGGCACTGCTCAAGAGGTTGGTTGCACGGGAGCGAGGGGTGCTCTTCACGAATCGAGCGGAAAGTGAGCACTGCGGATCGGGATGGGCTGCAAGGCGCAAAGCGCAGCAATAGCCGGTGCTATTGCGAGCATTTGCAACGCTGCAGACCGTCCGAGGCCGCGGATGCACACGGCGCGATGGTGCGTGAAGAGCATCCCAAGGGGCCTTTATTCCTGCGGCCCGCTTCCTTTTCAGCGATTTTCCAGAAGCCAGCACGATGCCCATCTACCGTTCCAAAACCTCCACCGCCGGTCGCAACATGGCAGGCGCGCGTTCCCTGTGGCGCGCCACCGGCATGAAAGACGATGACTTCAGCAAGCCGATCATCGCGGTGGTCAATTCGTTCACCCAGTTCGTGCCCGGCCACGTGCACCTGAAGGATCTGGGCCAGCTGGTGGCCCGCGAGATCGAAGCCGCTGGCGGCGTGGCCAAGGAGTTCAACACCATCGCCGTGGACGACGGCATCGCCATGGGGCACGACGGCATGCTGTATTCGCTGCCCAGCCGCGACATCATTGCCGACTCGGTCGAGTACATGGTCAACGCGCATTGCGCCGACGCCATGGTCTGCATCTCCAACTGCGATAAGATCACCCCCGGCATGCTGATGGCCGCGATGCGCCTGAACATCCCGGTGATCTTCGTCTCGGGCGGCCCGATGGAAGCGGGCAAGACCCGCCTGGCCAACCCGGTCACCAAGGTCATGGAGTTCAAGAAGCTCGACCTGGTGGACGCGATGGTGATCGCCGCCGACACCAACTACTCCGACGCCGATGTGGCCGAGGTCGAGCGCTCGGCCTGCCCCACCTGCGGTTCGTGCTCGGGCATGTTCACCGCCAATTCCATGAACTGCCTGACCGAGGCGCTGGGCCTGTCGCTGCCCGGCAACGGCACGGTGGTGGCCACCCATGCCGACCGCGAGCAGCTCTTCAAGCGCGCGGGCCGCCGCATCGTGGATCTGGCGAAGCAATACTATGAGCAGGACGACGAACGCGTGCTGCCCCGCTCGGTGGGCTTCAAGGCGTTTGAAAACGCCATGACGCTGGACATCGCCATGGGCGGCTCCACCAACACCATCCTGCACCTGCTGGCGATTGCCAAAGAGGCCGAGATCCCCTTCACCATGGCCGACATCGACCGCCTCTCGCGCGTCGTGCCGCAGCTGTGCAAGGTGGCGCCCAATACCAACAAGTACCACATTGAAGACGTGCACCGCGCGGGCGGCATCATGGCCATCCTGGGCGAGCTGGACCGCGCGGGCAAGTTGCACACCGACGTGCCCACGGTGCACGCTCCCACGCTCAAAGACGCGCTGGACCAGTGGGACATCGTGCGTACGCAGGATGACGCCGTGCGCACCTTCTACATGGCCGGCCCCGCCGGCATCCCCACGCAGGTGGCATTCAGCCAGAACACCCGTTGGCCCAGCCTGGACCTGGACCGCGCCGAGGGTTGCATCCGCTCGTACGACCACGCCTTCAGCAAGGAAGGCGGCCTGGCCGTGCTGACCGGCAACATCGCAGTGGACGGCTGCGTGGTCAAGTCGGCCGGTGTGGACGAAAGCATCTTGGTGTTTGAAGGCACGGCCCACGTGACCGAGTCGCAGGACGAGGCCGTGGCCAATATCCTGGCCGACAAGGTCAAGGCCGGTGACGTGGTCATCGTGCGTTATGAAGGCCCCAAGGGCGGCCCCGGCATGCAGGAGATGCTGTACCCCACCAGCTACATCAAGTCCAAGGGCCTGGGCAAGGCCTGCGCGCTGCTGACGGACGGGCGCTTCTCGGGCGGCACCTCGGGCCTCTCGATCGGTCACTGCTCGCCCGAAGCGGCCGCCGGCGGCGCGATCGGCCTGGTGCAGAACGGCGACCGCATCCGCATCGACATCCCCAACCGCACGATCAATGTGCTGGTGAGCGATGAAGAACTGGCCAAGCGCCGCGAAGCGCAAAACGCCAAGGGCTGGAAGCCTGCCCAGCCACGGCCCCGCAAGGTGTCGGCTGCGCTCAAGGCCTATGCCAAGCTGGTGATGTCTGCCGACAAGGGCGCCGTGCGCGACTTGTCGCTGCTGGACGACTGAGGGGGTTTTGCGGGGCCGGGTGCCCTGCTGCCGCTTGGAAGCCGCGCCCAAAGGGCGCGGCTTTTTTATCGGCGCTCTACTTTTGATAGCTGTCAGCGCATGATGGACTAGCACTTCCTCGGCTTTTTATTCAAAAACGGGTTCTGTGGGTCCTGCGGATCGTTCTGGCGCGGCAGCGGCCACCCGATGGTCTTGCCCGGGGCAAGCGGCCCTGGGTGCGGGGTCATCCCCAGCGCGGGCACAATACCCGCCACCATGTTGACCTATCCCCACATCGACCCCGTCGCCCTGCAGATCGGCCCGCTGGCTGTGCACTGGTATGGCCTGACCTATCTTGCGGCCTTTGGCCTGTTCATGTTGCTGGGCATCCGGCGCCTGCAGCACCCGCCCTTTGCTTCCATCACAGGGCCCGGCGCCTGGACGCGCAAGGATGTCGAAGACATCCTCTTTCTGGGAGTGGCGGGTGTGGTCATTGGCGGGCGGCTGGGCTACTGCCTGTTCTACAAGCCGGGCTATTACCTGAGCCACCCGCTGGAGATTTTTGCCGTGTGGCAGGGCGGTATGGCCTTCCATGGCGGTTTGCTGGGCGTGATCGTGGCCATGCTGTGGTTTGCGCATTCGCGCCAGCGCCCCTGGCTGCAGGTGGCCGACTTTGTGGCGCCCTGCGTGCCCACGGGTCTCGCGGCCGGGCGGGTGGGCAACTTCATCAACGGCGAACTGTGGGGCCGCTTTGCCAGCCCTGATCTGCCCTGGGGCATGGTGTTTGCGCACAGCGGCTCCATGCAGCCGCGCCACCCGTCGCAGGTCTACCAGTTCCTGATGGAAGGGTTGTTGCTGTTCATCCTGCTGTGGCTGTATGCGCGCAAAGAGCGCCGCCCCGGCCAGGTGGCTGCCGCCTTCCTGTTTGGCTACGGCGTGTTCCGCTTCATTGCCGAGTACTTCCGCGAGCCCGATGCCTTCCTGGGCATCCTGTCGCTGGGCATGAGCATGGGGCAATGGCTGTGTGTGCCCATGATCGTGGGGGGCGCTGCGATGTGGCTGTGGGCACAGCAGCGGCCGGTGGGGGCGCTGGTTTCGAGATAAAAAGGGCGATAGCGCCGGTATTATCTGCCCAAGCAGCTATCAAAATGGTAGTGCTGGGGGCGAGGGGCAGGTGGGCAGAGCATCAGTGCTGCGCATCCCCCCGCCGCGCCATCGTCCACAGGGCGGCGCCCACGATGAGCGCACCGCCCACCCAGCCCGTAACGCTGAGCTGCTCGCCCAGCCAGAACACCGCAAACAGCGCCCCAAAGGCGGGCTCGCTGCTGGTCAGCAAGCCCACCCGCGTGGGCGAGCTGTGGCGCAGTGCCCAGTTCTGGGCCACAAACGCAAACACCGTGCAGCCCGCCACCAGGTAAATGCAGGCCCACCAGAAGGCACTGGCCTGGGTGAGCGACGGCAGCGGGGGCAGCGTGCCCGGCAAAGCCAGCGCCAGCAGCAGGCAGCCCACCCCAATGACGCCCGACTGCACCGCCGTGAGGGCCAGCACCGGCGCATTGCGGCTGCGGGTGAGCCGCGTGGTTTGGCACACCGTGATGGCGCGCAGCACAGCCGCCGCCAGCATCAGCGCGTCGCCCCAGCCCCACCGGCCCGTGTAACCCCCACTGAGCAGTGCCGCGCCGAGGAGCGACACGGCGGCAAAAGCAAACATCGCGCGCTCGGGCCGCTGGCGCAGCAGCCACCACTCGGCAAACGGCGTGAACACCACACACAGGCTGATCAAAAACGCTGCATTGCTGGCCTGCGTGAGCGCAAGGCCAAAGGTCTCGCACAGAAAGATGCCCAGCATCAACACGCCCAGTGGCAGCCCGGCCACCAGCCCATCGCGCCGCTCGGGCGCACTGGCGCGCAGCAGGGCCGGGAGCAGTACGGCAAAGGTCAGGAGGAAGCGCACGGCCAAAAAGCCCAGCACCGGGTAGAACACCAGGGCCCCCTTGGCCACGCCGTAGCTCGTGCCCCACACCACGGCCACCAGCAGCAGGGCCAGGTCGGACAGGCGCGGGGCCAGCGGGGAGGGGGTGGACAGGGGCAGGGTGTGTGACATGGGATGCAGACTGGGGTGGAAGCAGTGGGGCGCCGCTCTGGGTAGCGATGGCTGGGCAAATTATCAATTTGCGTCGCTGGATTGATAATCGCTGTCAAAGCACTGCACTTGTTCACCATGCGCATCAATCAACCCATGGACAGCCTCCCCGACATGGCGGTGTTTGCCCGCGTGGTGGACGCAGGCAGTTTCTCGGCTGCCGCCCGGCAGCTGGGCATCACCCCCTCAGCGGTCAGCCGCCAGGTGGCCCGGCTGGAGGGGGCGCTGCGCGTGCGCCTGCTGGAGCGCACCACCCGCAAGCTGCGGCTGACCGATGCGGGCACGGCGGTCTACAGCCGCTGCCAGGACATGGTGTCTGCCGCGCGCGAGGTGTGGGCGCTGAGCGACACGCACTCTGCCGCGCCCTCCGGCATGGTGCGCATGAGCATGGCCAAGGCGGTGGGGCGCCAACTGGTGCACCCGCTGGTGCTGCCGTTTTTGCAGAAATACCCCCAGGTCGATGTGCAGCTGTTGATCACCGACCGCACGGTGGACCTGTTCGAGGAGCCCATCGACCTGGCCCTGCGCGTGACCGACACCCCGCCCCCGGGACTGGCCGGACGGCCGCTGGCCACGTTGCGCCATTTGATTTGCGCCAGCCCGCGTTACCTGGCCGAGCGGGGCCACCCCCGGCACCCGCGCGACCTGGAGCAGCACGCCTGCATCACCCTGGGCGAAGACGAGCGCGACCGGCACTGGCGCTTTGAGCGGGCAGGCGAGACCGCAACGGTGGCCGTGCGCGGCCGCTATGTGGCCAACCACAGCGAGGTGCGGCTGGAGGCCGCGCTGAGCCACCTGGGCATTGCCAGCCTGCCGGGCTTTACCGCGCGCGCTGCGTTGGAGCGGGGTGACCTGGTGACCGTGTTGCCCGACTGGGAGCACAAGACCTCGTACGCGGGCACGGCCTGGGTGCTGTACCCGTCCCACCGCTTTCTGCCCGCCAAGCTGCGGGTGTGGATCGACCACCTGGTGGAAGGATTTGCGGGCGTGGAGTGAAGCGGGAGAGGGGCGCGAGGGCAGGGTGAGCCTGCGGTGGGCTCAGCGGGGGGTACACCCTCGACAGCTCATTTGGCCCGGGGCGGATCAACAAATGACGGCGCCTTAGGGCCAACAGCAAGGTTCGCCACCCTGGCCGTTCTCTGGCACGCGGCGTTGCGCAAGCACCGCAGTTGCCATCTTTTGTGTAACCAAAGCCTCCAAAACAGGGTTTTCATCTTGTCATTTCGCATAATTATGAGAAATTACACACATGGCGAGGCAATCGCCACTGTTGTCAGCTGATAGCGGGGTGTTACAGGCATTCGACCTGCGCAATCCACTAGGAGTTGGCTGCTGATGCCTCGCGGGTTGGTGCCCTGGAGCCTTGTTTCACATGCGTCCTGTCCCGAATTCACTGCACGACGAAGTCGCCTCCCGGCTGCGGGAGCAGATTTTTGCGGGCACCTTGCCGCCCGGCAGCTTTCTGGACGAAGCCGCCCTGTGCGAGCGGCTGGAAATTTCTCGCACCCCGCTGCGCGAGGCGCTCAAGGTGCTGGTAGCCGAGGGGCTGCTGCGCCACGAGCCGCGCCGGGGTTGTTTTGTGGCCGAGGTCACCGAGAGCGACCTGGACGAAATCTTCCCGGTCATTGCGCTGCTGGAAGGCCGTGCCGCGCACGAGGCCACGCGCAAAGCCGTGGCGGCCGACATTGCCGCGCTGGAGCAGTTGCACGATCGCCTGCAGCAATGCGCGGCTGACGGGCTGGTCACCGACTACTACGAAGCCAACTACGCCATCCACGAGGCCTTCATCACGCTGGCCGACAACCGCTGGCTGGCCCAGGTGATTGGCGACCTGCGCAAGATCCTGCGCCTGGCGCGCCACAAGTCGCTGCACGCCCCCGGGCGCATGCAGCAAAGCCTGGCGGAGCACTTGGCCGTGTTTGCTGCCCTCAAGGCCCGCGACTGCGATGCCGCCGAAGAAGCCATGCGCACCCATTTGTTGCGCCAGCGCGATGCGCTGCGCGACGTAGCCCGCAACCAGCAATCGAGGTTGACCCCATGATCAGCAGCACCCCCGAATGGATCGCCCGCAGCGTGTCACGCCTGCGCACTGCCGCACCCGCCGCCGACAAGGCGGGTGACAAGCTCGCCAAGGCCGCGCTCGACAAAACCGTGACCGATGTGGTCGCCAAGGTGGCGGTGCCGCGTTCCACCCACGAGCGCCTGCAGGCCACCCTGCGCCGCGGCCAGGAGGCGCTGTCTCCCCGCGCGCTGCGCCGCCTGCTGGCCGACCTGCAGGAGGTGGTGGCGCCGCAGGTGAGCGAGATCGAAGGTGGCCGCCGCGCCCAGGTGGTGGCCGAGTGGTATGCCAAGGCCGAGCCCGAGGAGCGGCGCGACATGTGGCTGCTGATGTGCGAGCAGTTTGCGCCCGACGCCACGCGCTTCAAGTCCGCCCGCCAGCGCTACGAGGCAGCAGCGGGCACGGCCGAAGAAGGACAGGCCGAGATCAGCCTGCGCCGCGCTTTGGTGTCGCCCCGCACGCGGCTGCTGCAGCGGTTTTCGGCGTTCCCTGAAGGCATGCGCTTTCTGGTGGACATGCGCGCAGAGATCCTGCCGCTGCTCAAGGCCGACAAGCGCCTGCTGCCGCTCGATGCCGAGCTGGAGCACCTGTTCTCGACCTGGTTTGATGTGGCGTTTCTGGAGCTGCGCCGCCTGTCGTGGGACTCGCCTGCATCCCTGCTTGAAAAGCTCATCAAGTACGAGGCCGTGCACGACATCCGCAGCTGGGCTGACCTGAAGAACCGGCTGGACAGTGACCGCCGCTGCTACGGCTTCTTCCACCCGCGCCTGCCCAACGAGCCGTTGATCTTCGTGGAGGTGGCGTTGCTCGACAAGATCTCGTCCAGCATCACGCCGCTCCTGGACGAGGCCGCTGCGCCCGTGGACATCACGCGAGCCACCACGGCCATCTTCTACTCCATCAGCAACACACAAACCGGCCTGCGCGGCGTGAGCTTTGGCGACTCGCTGATCAAGCATGTAGTGGAGACGCTCACGGCCGAGTTTCCGCGCCTGCGCACCTTTGCCACGCTGTCGCCCATCCCGGGTTTCCGTGCTTGGCTGGGCAAACACGCGGGTGCGATGCTGGACCGCCTGGACGATAAGCGCCGCAGCGAACTGGGCCGCGCGGTGGGGTTCGAGCCGCCGCAGGCCACGCATTTTCTCGGGGCGTTGGACAAGGCGCTGGAGCTGGACGCTAAATCCCCTGTGCGCCAGATGCTGCTGGAATGCGCCGCGTACTATCTGGGCCGCGAGCTGCAAGAAGGCAAGCCGGCAGACCCCGTGGCCCGCTTCCACCTGGGCAACGGCGCGCGGGTAGAGCGCCTGAACTGGGCGGGTGATCCGTCCAGCAAGGGGCAAAAACAATCGTACGGGCTCATGGTGAACTACCTGTACGACTTGAAGCGCATCGACAAGCATCGCAGCTTGCTTGCGCAGGGCAAAGTGCCAGTGTCGGGGGACATCGACAGCCTTTGCCGCGACTGACGGGGCGGACGGCATGATGCCGGGTGAACCAGTGACAGCGTATTTTTACAACGACAGGAGACAAGGAATGACTGATTCGCGAATCCAACGCCGGGATGTGTTGCTCGGCGCAGCGGCTGCAGGTTTGGGCCTGGCCAGCGGCAGCAGCTGGGCCGACAGCAACTGGCCGACCAAGCCGGTGACGGTGGTGGTGCCTTTCCCCGCCGGTGGCGGCACCGATGCCTTTGCCCGGCCGCTGGCCGCGCAGTTTTCCAAAAGCACGGGCAAGACGCTGGTGATCGACAACCGGGGGGGCGCCGGTGGCACGCTGGGCGCCAGCATTGCCTCCAAGGCTGCGCCCGACGGCTACACCCTGTTCATGGGGGCGGTGCACCACGCCATTGCACCGTCGATGTACCCCAAGCTCGACTACGACATCGAAAAAGACTTCATCCCGCTGGCACTGTTGGCCAACGTGCCGCAGGTGGTGGTGGTCAACCCCAAGACGCCGTCGGCCAACTTCAAGCAGTTCCTGGACTACGTCAAGCGCAACCCTGCCAAGCTCAACTACGGCTCGGCCGGAGCCGGCACCTCGCACCACCTGGCGGGCGAGCTGTTCAAGCAGCAGACGGGCACCTTTATCACCCACATCCCGTACCGGGGCGCGGGCCCGGCGTTGCAAGACCTGATCGGCGGCAACGTGGACATGATGTTCGACGGCCTGGGGTCTTCCGCCAACCACATCAAGAGCGGCCGCATCAAGGCGCTGATGGTGTCGGGCCCCAAGCGCAACCCCGCGTTCCCCGACGTGCCCTGCGCCTCCGAAGTGGGCCTGCCCGACTACACCGTGACCACGTGGTACGGCCTGTGGGCGCCCAAAGGCACGCCGGCTGATGTGCAGGCCCGCATCGTGGACGAAATCAAGCGCCTGGGCACGGCCGAAGAGCTCAAGGCCGTGTGGGCCAGCAACGGCGCGGACTACGGCGGCATGACGCAGCAGCAGTTTGGCGCGTTTGTGAGCAGCGAGGTCAAGCGCTGGGCGGCCGTGGTGAAGGCGTCTGGCGCCAAATTGGACTAACCCCCAAGATGTTGCAAACAAACCCGCCATGCCCGCTCGCTCCGCAAAAGCGCACACCGTCGTTGTTGCAAATGCTGGCCATAGCCGGTGCTATGGCTGCGCTTTGCGCCTAGACGGAGCACGCTTATGCGGCGCGCTCGGGCACGCCGGGCTTATTCGCTCCGTCTGCGCTTTGCGCCATCCCCCGAGGGGGACGCCACCCGTGGCCTGGCAAAGCCCGTTCCACGGTGGCGCGGCCAGTGGTGCATCGCGGGTGCGAAGGTCGTAGGCGGTATGTGAAGGAAATGGATACCAGGATGTCGGGTGATGTGTTGATGAATGCTGGTGAGGGCGGAGTGGTGCATGTCACCCTGTGCCACACCGGGCGGCTGAACGCCATGTCGCGGCCCATGTGGCGGCAGTTGCGTGCGGTGTTTGAAGACGTGCAGCGCCGTTCCGATGTGCGCTGTGTGCTCATCGCGGGCGAGGGCGGGGCGTTTTGTGCGGGCGGAGACATTTCAGAGTACCCCGGCTTCCGTTTTGATGCGGCGGCGCTGCGCGACTTTCATGAAAACGACGTTTGGGGTGGGCTCAACGCCATGCTTCAGTGCGACGTACCCATCGTGGCCCAGATCAGCGGTGCCTGCATGGGCGCTGGCGTGGAGATTGCCAGCTGCTGCGACATCCGCGTGGCGGGCAGTGGCGCGCGCTTTGGCGCGCCGATTGCCAAGCTGGGTTTCCCGATGGCCCCGCGTGAGGCGCAATTGGTGGCCGGTGCGGTGGGTGACGTGACTGCACGCCAGATGCTGCTGGAGGCCGCCACCTTCAGCGCCCCCGACATGCTGGCCCGTGGCTTTCTGAGTCGCGTGGTGGCTGACGACATGGTGGCCACCGAAGCCCTGGGCAGTGCCCAGCGCATTGCCGCATTGGCACCCCAGGCCGCCCGCATGAACAAGCAGACGTTTCGGGCACTGAAAGCGCCTGTAGCGCTAGAAAATCATGCCCAGTCTGCTATCGAAAACATAGTTAATGGACCTGCCGACCCCTATGCCTACGCCGCCAGTGCCGAGCACCGCGAAGGGATCTCTGCCTTTCTGGACAAGCGCGCGCCGGTGTTCTGACCGACGCCGTCGTCCCCGGCTTCTCCCATTCAGTCCGTCCCAAACTCTCAACCCAGCTACCCAGCCCATCGAAGTCTGAGCCATGAGCCAACAAAACCTCTTCAGCGCCCTGCGCGCCGCGTTCCCGTCTGACCTGGACAGCACCGCCGTCGAGACCACGGCGGCGGACGGTACTCCGCTGTACTACACCTGGCGCGACCTGGACCGCGCCAGCGCCCGCATCGCCAACCTGCTCGCATCGCTCAAGCTGCCCGAAGGCAGCCGCGTGGCCGTGCAGGTTGAAAAATCCGTCGAAGCCATGGCCCTGTACCTGGCCACGCTGCGCGCGGGCTACGTGTTCTTGCCGCTCAACACCGCCTACCAAAGCGCCGAGATCGAATACTTCATCGGCAACGCCGAGCCTGCCGTGGTGGTGTGCAGCCCCGGTAACTTCGGCTGGGTCAGCAAAATCGCCTTCACCCTCGGTACGCAGCATGTGTTCACCCTGGGCGACGACCGCACTGGCAGCCTGCTCGATCGCGCTGCCCACCACAGTGACGAGCACCAGGCCGTGGCCCGCAGCGCCGACGATCTGGCCGCCATCCTCTACACCAGCGGCACCACCGGCCGCAGCAAGGGCGCCATGCTCACGCACGGCAACATGCTCAGCAACGCGGTCATGCTCAAGGACTACTGGGGCTGGACCGCTACCGGGGGGCCTGATGGCCGGGGCGACGTGCTCATCCACGCGCTGCCCATCTTCCACGTCCACGGCCTCTTCGTCGCCATCCACGGCGCACTCATCAACGGCAGCAAGATGATCTGGATGGCCAAGTTCGACCCCAAGGCCGTCATCGCCGCCATGCCCCGTGCCACCGTGTTCATGGGTGTGCCCACTCTGTACGTGCGCATGCTGGCCGAGCCAGGCCTGACCAAAGAGGCGGTGAAGAACATGCGCCTGTTCATCGCAGGCTCTGCGCCGCTGCTCATCGAAACCTTCAAGGAATGGCAGCAGCGCACCGGTCACACCATTCTGGAGCGCTACGGCATGAGCGAAACCATCATGCTCACCAGTAACCCCTACAGCGCCGATAAGCGCTACCAAGGCCAGGACGAACGCCGTGGCGGCACTGTCGGCTTCCCACTGCCGGGCGTCAGCCTGCGCGTGCAGGGCGACGACGGCAAAGACCTGCCCGTGGGCGAGATCGGCGGCATCCAGGTCAAGGGCCCCAACGTGTTCAAAGGCTACTGGCGCATGCCCGAAAAGACGGCCGAAGAGTTCACGAAAGACGGTTACTTCAAGACCGGCGACGTGGGCAAGGTCGATGAGCGCGGCTACGTCCACATCGTGGGCCGCAGCAAAGACCTGATCATCAGCGGCGGCTACAACGTCTACCCCGCAGAGATCGAGGGCTACATCAACGAAATGCCCGGCGTAGCCGAAAGCGCCCTGGTCGGTGTGCCGCACCCGGACTTTGGCGAAGTGGGCGTGGCCGTGGTCATTGCCAAACCCGGCGCCCAACTGGATGCCGACGCCATCGTGGCCCAGCTCAAGTCGCAACTGGCCAACTTCAAGATTCCGAAGAAGTGCTTTGTGGTGGCGGAACTGCCGCGCAATACGATGGGGAAGGTGCAGAAGAATCTGCTGCGGGATCAGTACAAGGGGTTGTTTGCCTGAGCAACTGCGCAGCGGGATGCGCACATAGACAAAAAGGGGCAAGTTGCCCCTTTTTTGTTGGCGGACGCAGACGCAAACTCAGGCGCTGCGTTTGCTCTGATTTTGATAGCTGAAGGCGTTTTCAATCAGACGTCATCAGCATATTTTGGGCTGCTTTAGCAGGTGGTCTCTTCAGCGCAGCACCAGCACCGGAATGTGCGAGTGCGTCAGCACATGCTGCGTTTCGCTGCCGAGCAGCAAACGCTTGAGGCCCTTGCGGCCGTGCGAGGCCATCACGATCAGGTCGCACTTGTGCTTCTTGGCGGCAGCAATCACGGCTTCGGCCACCAGGTCGGACTTGGCGACGACAGCCTTCACGGTCACGCCTTGAGCGCCGCCTTGGGCTTTCACGCCGTCGACCATGGCCTGTGCGGCGTCGCCCCACTGGGCTTCGATGCGTTTGACGTCGTTCATGTCCACCGGCATGCCGCCTTCAAAGTAGCTGCGGGGGTAGCGGGGCACCACCTTGAGGGCGACCACGGTGGCGCCTGACAGGGCGGCCAGGGACAGGCCATGTTCCACCGCTTTGTCCGACAGAGGGGATCCGTCTGTAGCGATCAGGATGCGTTTGTACATAAAAGGGCTCCTCAAAGTGATGGAACAAGCTTAGGATGAATCATGTTCCGGGGCTTGATCCAGGTCAATGTAGTTGTCATGCCCCACAGATAGGCTTGAACCATGTCCATGTTTCAACCCAGTGCGCCGGCTTCCTCTGCGGTGCATCCTTCTGACAGCGTGGCAGATCCGTTGCCGCCGCAGCGGGTAGAGCTGCTGGATGACCCACAGGAATGGCTGGCGTTCGGCCGACCCTGCACCCCTGCAGGTAGCCCCTTGCCGGGTGGTGCCGCTGACCCTGCCACAGCCGACGCTGCAGCCACCGCGTGGGACTCCCATGTGGTGCTGGAGGGCATGCACTGCGCGGCCTGCGCCCTCACGATCGAAGACGCCTTGCGGGCCGTGCCGGGCGTGTTGCAGGCCGATGTGAGCGCCGCCACGCGCCGGGCCCGCGTGGTGTGGCAGCCTGGCCAAGTGAAGCCGTCGCAGTGGATGGAAGCCGTGCGCCACGCGGGTTACCGCGCCATGCCCGCCATGGATGCGTTTGCGCGCGACCAGCGCCTGCGCGAGAGCCGCCGCGCGCTGTGGCGCTGGCTGGTGGCGGGCTTTTGCATGATGCAGGTGATGATGTACGCGTGGCCCGCCTACGTGGCGCAGCCTGGCGACCTGTCGGGCGAGATGGAGCAGCTGTTGCGCTGGGCCTCCTGGGTCATCACGCTGCCCATGGTGGTGTTTTCCTGCGGTCCCTTTTTTACCAGCGCGCTGCGCGACATTCGCCTGCGCCGCGTCAGCATGGACCTGCCCGTGGCGTTGGGCATGGCCATCACGTTCGTGGTCAGTACGGCGGGCACTTTTGACCCTGCAGGCATCTTTGGCGAGGAGGTGTACTACGACTCCTTGACCATGTTTGTTTTCTTCCTGCTCACCGGCCGCTGGCTGGAGCTGCGCCTGCGGGATCGCACGGCGGGTGCGCTGGAGGCCGTGATGAACCGCCTGCCCGACAGCGTGGAGCGGCGCGCGGCGGATGGCAGCTTCGCCCGCGTAGCCACGCGGCGCATTGGGGTGGGGGACACCATCCGTGTGCTGCCCGGCGAGGCGTTTCCGGCCGATGGCCGCATCACGGCAGGCAACACCCATGCTGACGAGGCTTTGCTGACGGGCGAATCCACACCCGTTGCGCGCCCCGTGGGCAGCAGCGTGACGGCGGGCAGCTACAACCTGCAGGCGCCGGTCGAGGTGCTGGTGGAAGGCACGGGCGGGCAGACCCGCTTTGCGCAAATCGTGGCGCTGATGGAAAGCGCTTCACTGCAAAAGCCCCGGCTGGCGCAGCTGGCAGACCGCATTGCGCGGCCTTTTCTGGTGGCCGTGTTGTTGGCAGCGGCGCTGGCCGCCGCCTACTGGTGGCCGTCGGACCCAGGGCATGCGCTGATGGTGGCGGTGGCGGTGCTCATCGTGACCTGCCCATGCGCGCTGTCGCTGGCCACCCCGGTGGCCATGCTCACCGCCGCGGGCACGCTGGCGCGCCATGGCGTGTTGGTGCGCAACCTTCAGGGGCTGGAGGCGCTGGCGCAGGTGGACACCATGGTGTTTGACAAGACCGGTACGCTGACCCGCGACGGTATGGCGCTGCAAGCGGTGCACCCTGCGGACGGTTGCAGTGCACAAGAGGTGCTGGACCTGGCGGCAGCGCTCGCGCGCCAGTCGATGCACCCGGCTTCGCGGGCCTTGGCTGCAGCAGCTTCTGCACGGCAGCTGCCGTTGGGGCGTTGGCAGGTGATGGGCCTGCAAGAGGATGCAGGGCAGGGGCTGACCGCTACGGTGGAGGACGCCACCGGGGCAGTGGCTGCTCGCACGATCCGCCTGGGCTCTGTCCGCCACGCGGGCGTTGCCAACGATGCTGGCGGTGCCGCGCTGCAAGTCGTGCTCTCTGAACAAGCGGCAGACGGAGCCCTGAACGAGCTGGCCCGCTTCGACCTGGTGGAGGACCTGCGGGCCGAGGCGTCGGCCGTGGTGCGGGCCTTGCAGCAGGACGGCGTGGCCGTGCAATTGCTGTCGGGTGACCGCCGGGGCGCGGTGCAACGGGTGGCCACGCAGGCGGGCATTGCCCATGCCCAGGGCGAGTGCACTCCGCAGGGCAAGCTGGCAGCGCTGCAGGCACTGCAGTCGCAGGGGCACCACGTAGCCATGGTGGGCGATGGCCTCAATGATGGCCCGGTGCTTGCGGGGGCCCATGTCTCTTTTGCCTTTGGCCGTGCCGTGCCGCTGGCGCAGTCCCGGGCGGACTTTGTGGTGCTGGGCGACAGCCTGGCGCTGGTGCCGCAAACCGTGCTGCTGGCCCGCCGCACCCTGCGCGTGGTGCGGCAGAACCTGTGGTGGGCCGCTGCCTACAATGCGCTGTGTGTGCCGCTGGCGGTGCTGGGCTGGATGCCCGCCTGGCTGGCCGGGCTGGGCATGGCGCTGAGTTCGCTGCTGGTGGTGCTCAATGCCGCGCGCCTGGCGCGCGACCTGCCTTCCTTGCCAGGCTCGCCCAGCGCGCCGTTGCCAACAGCTGCTTTGCCTGCGCGCCCCGACATCACGGCCGGCGGCACGTCGCAGCCGCCCCTTGATCTTTCGAAGACCCCACTGGAGCCCGTCTGATGGACATCCTTTATTTGCTGATTCCTTTGTCCGTAATGCTGGTGCTCCTGATTCTGGGAGGCCTGTGGTGGGCGGTGTACCACGGCCAGTTCGAAAGCGTCGAACAAGAGGGGGAGCGCATTCTCCGAGACGGTTGACTTGTGTCAATGCCCGATAGCCGCGACTGCAACAAACTCTTACTGCAATATAAAGAGGTGTCCGATGGATTTTCCAAAAACAAATGCTGCGCACTACAACGACACTGTCGTGCGGCAGTTCTCTATCCTGGCCGTGGTGGTGGGGGTGGTCGGCATGCTGGTGGGCGTCATCATCGCCGCCCAGTTGGCCTGGCCAGAACTCAACTTTGGCATTCCGTGGCTGAGTTATGGCCGCTTGCGACCTTTGCACACCAATGCGGTGATCTTTGGTTTTGGTGGTAGCGCGCTGTTTGCTACCAGCTACTACGTGGTGCAGCGCACCTGCCAGGTCCGGCTTTTTGCGGGCCCTCTGGCCGCATTCACCTTCTGGGGCTGGGTGCTGGTCATTGCGGCTGCGGTGGTGAGCCTGCCCATGGGCTACACCCAGGGCAAGGAATACGCTGAACTCGAATGGCCCATCGACATCCTGATCACGCTGGTGTGGGTGTCCTATGCCATCGTGTTCTTCGGCACCATTGGAACCCGCAAGGTCAAGCACATCTATGTGGCCAACTGGTTCTTTGGTGCGTTCATCCTGGCCGTGGCGCTGCTGCACCTGGTGAACAGCGCAGCCATCCCTGCAGGCATGATGAAGAGCTACTCGGCCTACGCCGGTGTGCAGGACGCCATGGTGCAATGGTGGTACGGCCACAATGCCGTGGGCTTCTTCCTGACCGCTGGCTTCCTGGGCATGATGTACTACTTCATCCCCAAGCAGGCGGGCCGTCCGGTGTACAGCTACCGCCTGTCGATCGTGCACTTCTGGGCGCTGATCTTCACCTACATGTGGGCCGGCCCACACCACCTGCACTACACCGCGCTGCCAGACTGGACGCAATCGGTGGGCATGGTGTTCTCGCTCATCCTGCTGGCTCCCAGCTGGGGCGGCATGATCAACGGCATCATGACCCTGTCGGGTGCATGGCACAAGCTGCGTGACGACCCCATCCTGCGCTTCCTGATCGTGTCGCTGTCGTTCTACGGCATGTCCACGTTCGAGGGCCCGATGATGTCCATCAAGACCGTCAACGCCCTGAGCCACTACACCGACTGGACCGTCGGCCACGTGCACTCCGGCGCGTTGGGCTGGGTGGGCCTGATCTCGATGGGTTCGCTGTACTACCTGGTGCCCCGCTTGTTCGGCAAGGACAAGATGCACTCCGTCAAGGCGATCGAGCTGCACTTCTGGATGGCGACCATCGGCATCGTGCTGTACATCGCCGCCATGTGGATTGCCGGCGTGATGCAGGGCCTGATGTGGCGCGCCATCAACCCCGACGGCACACTGACCTACACCTTCGTTGAAAGCGTGAAGGCGACCTATCCCTTCTACGTGATCCGTGTGGCCGGTGGCCTGCTGTACCTGGGCGGGATGATCGTGATGGCATGGAATGTGTGGATGACTGCGATCTCCGGCCGTTCGGTCAAGGTGGCAATCCCTGCCGTGAACGCGGCACACGCCTGAGTCCGAAGGAGCTTTACCCATGTCCAACAACAACACATCTGCTTCGACCGGCTTCACCCACGAAAAGGTGGAAACCAACAACTTTCTGATGATCGTGCTGATCCTGATCGTGATCGCCATTGGCGGTCTGGTCGAGATCGTGCCCCTGTTCTTCCAGAAGTCCACGACCGAGGCGGTCAAGGGTGTCGAGCCATACAACGCTCTGCAGCTGGCAGGCCGCGACATCTATATCCGCGAGGGTTGCTACAACTGCCACTCGCAGATGATCCGCCCCTTCCGCGCCGAGACGTTGCGCTACGGCCACTACTCGGTGGCGGGCGAGTTTGTGTACGACCACCCCTTCCAGTGGGGTAGCAAGCGCACAGGTCCCGACCTGCACCGCGTGGGTGGCAAGTACAGCGACGAATGGCATCGCATCCACCTGAACAACCCCCGTGATGTGGTGCCCGAGTCCAACATGCCCGCATACCCCTGGCTTGAAAAGAACCAGGTGGACCCCGCAGTGATGGCGCCCCACATGAAGGCCCTGCGCACCGTGGGCGTGCCTTACACCGACGAGCAGATCACGGCTGCGGCGGGCGAGGTCAAGGGCAAGACGGAGCAGGATGCGCTCATCGCCTACCTGCAAGTCATGGGCCGTGCGCTCAAGTAAGCAAAGGAGATATCCCATGGACATCACCACCATGCGCATCGTTGCCACCCTGGCATCGATGGCCTGCTTCATTGGCATCTGGGTCTGGGCCTACCGAGGCCGCAACAAGGCCCGGTTCGACGAGGCAGCCCAGCTGCCTTTCGAGACAGATTGACCTTCACCAGAACGAGAACACCCCATGAGTGACTTCACCAGCAATTTCTGGTCGGTCTTTGTGACCACGCTGACCCTGGTCGGCATCATCGCCTGTGGCATCCTGCTTTGGATGGCGGGCCGCAAGAAGGTGGTGGCCACCTCCGACAACACCACTGGCCACGTTTGGGATGAGGACCTGGTCGAGATGAACAACCCCCTACCGCGCTGGTGGGTGTGGCTGTTCGTCATCACCATCGTCTTTGGCCTGGGCTACCTGGCCGCCTATCCGGGCCTGGGCAGCTTCACCGGCAAGCTCAACTGGACGCAGAAGGGCGAGTACGAAGCCGAAATGGCCAAGGCGAAGACGGAGCTGGAGCCGCTGTACGCACGCTTTGCCTCCATGAAGCCTGAAGACGTTGCCGCCGACCCCCAGGCCCATGCCATTGGCGAGCGCTTGTTCATGAACAACTGCGCACAGTGCCACGGCTCGGATGCGCGCGGCAGCAAGGGCTTCCCCAACCTGACGGACAACGACTGGCTGCACGGCGGCACGCCCGAGAAGATCCGCGAGACGCTGGAGAAGGGCCGCATCGGCAACATGCCTCCCATGGCAGCCGCAGTGGGCTCCCCGGAAGACGTGCGTAACCTGTCGCACTACGTGCTGAGTCTGTCGGGCAGCCCCCATGACTCGCTGCGCGCATCGCTGGGCAAGGCCAAGTTTGCCGCCTGCGCAGCCTGCCACGGCATGGACGGCAAGGGCAACCAGGCGCTGGGCGCGCCCAACCTGACCGATGACATCTGGCTGCATGGCTGGGGCGAGGCCGCCATCACCGCCATGATCAACAACGGCAAGGTCAACCAGATGCCTGCACAGGCCGAAAAGTTGACCGAGGCGCAGATCGGCGTACTCTCTGCCTATGTGTGGGGCCTGTCGAACAAGCAGGTGGCTGCACGTTGACCTGGCTGCCGGGCGGTGCGTGAGACGCACTGCCCGGGTTTCCGTTTGAAGGCATCCCTTTTACGCCTTATCTCCGTTCACAAAGCGACACCATGAGCACACCCAGCGAGCCGGCTCGCAAGGTCATCCCGATTACGCCAGTCGCGGCAGATGCGTCTTCTGCGGGCGAGATCATCTCGCTGTACGAAGCGCAAAAGAAGATCTACCCGCGCTCCATCAGCGGCCTATTTGCGCGCTGGCGCTGGGGCATGGTGTTTCTCACACAGCTGGTGTTTTACGGGTTGCCGTGGTTTGAGTGGGGCCAGCGCCAGATGGTGCTGTTTGACCTGGGGGCTCGCAGGTTCTACATCTTTGGCCTGGTGCTGTATCCGCAGGATTTCATCTACCTCACCGGCCTTCTGATCATTTCGGCGTTGTCGCTGTTCCTGTTCACTGCAGTGGCCGGGCGTCTGTGGTGTGGCTTTGCGTGCCCGCAGACGGTGTACACCGAAATGTTCATGTGGATCGAGCACAAGATCGAAGGCGATCGCAGTGCCCGGCTCCGCCTGGACAACGGCCCCTGGACGTTCGAGAAGATCCGCAAGAAGTTTTTCAAGCAAGTGGTGTGGATCGCGGTGGCCCTGTGGACCGGGTTTACTTTTGTGGGGTACTTCGTCCCCATTCGAGAGCTGGGCAGCGAGCTGCTGGCGTTCCAGGGCAGCTGGCAGATTTTCTGGGTGCTGTTCTACGGTTTTGCCACCTATGGCAATGCGGGCTTCATGCGCGAGCAGGTCTGCAAGTACATGTGCCCTTATGCGCGCTTTCAAAGCGCGATGTTTGATAAAGATACGCTGATCGTTACCTACGACCCTGAACGTGGCGAGCAGCGTGGTCCGCGCAAGAAGAACATCGACTACAAAGCCCAGGGGCTGGGCGATTGCATTGACTGCTCGCTGTGTGTGCAGGTCTGTCCCGTGGGCATCGACATCCGCAAGGGCTTGCAGTACGAATGCATCGGCTGTGGCCTGTGTGTGGACGCCTGCAACACCGTGATGGACAAGATGCAGTACCCGCGTGGGCTCATCCGTTATTCGACCCAGAACGGCGTGGCCAAGCACTGGACGCAGTCGCAGATGTTGCGCCGCGTGCTGCGCCCCCGCGTGCTGATCTACAGCGCCGTGCTGGTCACCCTGTGCGTGGCCATGTTGGCCAGCCTGGTGGTGCGCACGCCGCTGAAGGTGGATGTGGTGCGGGACCGCGCTGCGCTCTCGCGCATCGTGGCAGGTGGCAAGCTGGAGAACATTTACCGGCTGCAGATCATGAATGCCACCGAGGGCGAGCAGCGTTATCGCATCAGTGCGCGGGGCCTGGAGGGGCTCGAAGTGGCTTCCGAGGCTGAAGTGGACATTGGCGCGGCAGAGTCTCGCTGGGTGGCCGTGCGGTTGCAGATTCCTTATGGTTCCGCCACGCCCGGATCGCACGCCGTTCAGTTTGATGTGCAGGCCGTAGGAGCAGCGGCCCATGTCACGGAGAAATCCGTGTTCCTTGTACCGCGCTGAGCGGTATTCCGGTGGGGCCCTTCAGGGCCGCACTTTGACCGATATTGTTGAGGAGTAAAGCACCATGTCTTCAAACCCTGCCATTGCAACCCCGGCGGCAACCGTACCCTGGTGGAAGTTTGGCCATGTGTGGCTGGTGATTGCCGGGCCTCTGATCGTGATCGTGGCGGGCTTTGTGACGCTGTGGCTGGCGATTTCGCGGCCCGACCCCGTGGTGGCGGAGGACTACTACCGCCAAGGCATCGAAATCAACAAGACACTGGTGGCGCCGGAAAAGAGTCTGGCGCCGGCCCTCAAGGCCCGCAACCATGCGGCCACCCCTGTGCAAGACCAACCACGCTGAAACCCCAGGGTCGCACACGCTGGCGACCCCGGCAGCACCAGGAGACAGAACCTATATGTGGACGCAACGCCTGATGTGGATTGCATGGCCCGCCTTTTTGATGGCGGGTGTGCTGGAGATGCTGGTTTTTGCCATGGTGGACCCCCAGGACCTGCACTGGTTCGGGCAGCCTCTGGCGCTGTCGAGGCAGGGGGTGTACACCCTCGCATTTTTTGTGTTCTGGGCCATCACCATGGCCACCAGCGCATTGACCACGCTACTGTCCATGTCCCCGTTTGAGGTCAACCGCTGTCCCGTGCCCGACGGGGAGCGCCCTGACGATTGCCGCAAGACATCGTCGTCTTGCTCCTGAGCCTTTTTCGCCGTTCATGCGGGCATGCGCTGCATGCCGTTTTAAAAGGGACCGGCGGACTTTGGTACGGCCCCGACTCTCAGCCGACGAGGGGCCGTAATCAGTGGCAGGTCTGCTGGCTGTTCACAATGCGTCGCAGGGCATCGGTGTCGAGGATGCGCACATGGCGCTGTTTGACTTCCACGATGCCTTCTTCCACAAACTTGGAGAAGGTGCGGCTCACTGTTTCAAGTTTGAGGCCCAGGTAGCTTCCGATCTCTTCGCGCGTCATGCGCAGCACCAGTTCTGATTGCGAGAAACCCCGTGCATGCAGGCGCTGCACCAGGTTGAGCAAGAAGGCCGCCAGGCGCTCCTCGGCACGCATGCTGCCCAGCAGCAGCATCACACCATGTTCGCGCACGATCTCGCGGCTCATGATCTTGTGCACGTGGTGCTGCAGGGCCGTGACTTCGCGGGAGAGTTCTTCTATGCGGTCGAAAGGCATGACGCAGACCTCGGCATCCTCAAGGGCCACCGCGTCACAGGTATGGTGGTCGTTCACGATGCCGTCCAGCCCGATGATCTCGCCCGCCATCTGGAAGCCCGTGACTTGATCGCGCCCGTCTTCGGTGGCTACACAGGTCTTGAAAAAACCGGTGCGGATGGCGTACAGGGACGTGAAGGACTCGCCATTGCGAAACAGCGTGCCGCCGCGCTTGACCTTGCGGCGGACAGCAACGACCTCGTCAATGCGCTGCAGTTGCTCTTCGTTCAAGCCCACGGGCATGCACAGCTCGCGGAGGTTGCAGTTGGAGCAGGCGACTTTGATGGTGAGCGGGTTCATAGACACATGGGCTTGGGTTAGCGGTCAAGCATATCGCGCTTGCCGTACACGAACCTGAATACAGAGCGCGGGCAAGCGGCTGACCTTCATCAAATTGTCGCCGTATCGCTTGCGGGTTCACTTGATGCAGGTCAAGGACATGTCCCGGAGCCTACGGCACAGTCAAGGTGTACGCAAGGAAATTTCCCCATGACTGCTGTTTCGCCAGACCTTCTGCGCCGCTTTGACGTGCCAGGGCCCCGCTATACATCCTATCCAACTGCCGACCGTTTCGTGGAGGCGTTTGGTCAGGAAGACTATGTGCTGGCGCTGCAACAGCGCCGCTCGGGCACGCTGGCCAAGGCCATGCCGCTGTCCCTGTACGTGCACATCCCGTTTTGCGAATCCTTGTGCTACTACTGTGCCTGCAACAAGATCATCACCAAGCACCATGACCGCGCCGAGGTCTACTTGCGCTACCTGAGCCGCGAGATCGACCTGCACACCGCGCACTGTGGCGTAGGACAGGTGGTGAGTCAACTGCACCTGGGCGGTGGCACGCCCACCTTCCTATCCGATGATGGATTGCGGGAGCTGATGGCCATGCTCAAGCGCAGCTTCACGCTGGCGCCTGGGGGGGAATACTCGATCGAGGTGGATCCTCGCACCGTCAATGCAGAGCGTCTTGCACTGTTGGCTGAGCTGGGTTTTAACCGGCTGAGTTTTGGCGTGCAGGACTTTGATGCCGAAGTGCAGAAGGCTGTGCACCGCATCCAGCCTGCCGAGCAGGTGTTTGCGCTGGTCGAATCTGCGCGTTCGTTGGGCTTTGACTCGGTGAATGTGGATCTGATCTACGGCCTGCCGCGCCAGACGCCCGAGTCTTTTGACCGCACGCTGGCCCAGGTGGCGCAACTGCGGCCTGACCGCATCGCGCTGTATGCCTACGCGCACCTGCCAGAGCGTTTCAAGCCACAGCGCCGCATCATCTCTGCGGAGTTGCCCACGGGCGCGAGCAAGCTCTCCATGTTGTCGCGCTCGCTCGATGCCTTCATGGATGCTGGATACGTGTACGTGGGCATGGACCACTTTGCGCTGCCCACCGATGCACTGGCCGTGGCCAAGCGCCAGGGGCGCCTGCACCGCAATTTCCAGGGCTACAGCACGCAGCCGGACTGCGATTTGATCGGCCTGGGCGTATCGGCCATTGGCCGTGTGGGGGCAACCTACAGCCAGAACTCCAAGACGCTGGATGAGTACTACGACTTTCTGGACCAGGGGCGGTTGCCCGTGGTGCGGGGGCTGGCGCTCACGCGCGACGACCTGGTGCGCCGTGCGGCCATCATGGCCCTGATGTGCCAGGGGGAACTGCTGTTCGAGCCGATGGAGCAGGCATGGCTGATCGACTTCCGCCAGTATTTCGCGGCGGAGTTGGCCCAATTGGAAGGCATGCAGGAGCAAGGGCTGGTGCGCGTTGGGCCAGAGGGCATTGAAGTGACTGCGACCGGTTGGTTCTTCGTGCGGGGCATCGCCATGGTTTTTGACCGCTATCTGCAGGCAGACCGCAACCGCGCCCGGTTTTCGCGCATCATCTGATACCTATGCTTGCCACGGTCGGCTGGACTGCTCTGCTCATGGGACTCGCTGGCGGGTCCCACTGCCTGGCCATGTGCTCCGCGCCCTGTGGAGCGCTCGTGGGGCAGGGCGGCGCGCCACTGGCGGAGGGCAGTGCCGAGCGGGTGGTGCGCTGGGCGCCGCGTGGCGGCGTACTGCAGCGCACCGTGGCCTTTCATGCGGGGCGCCTGGTGGGCTATGCCAGCGCCGGTGCATTGGCGGCCTTGGCCATGGACAGTCTGGCATGGCTGACCCAGCAGACCACCGCGCTGCGTCCCGCCTGGACGCTGATGCACGTGGCGGTGATGGCCTGGGGGCTCATGATGATGGTGCAGTCGCGCCAGCCCGCCTGGGTGGAGCAGGCGGGTCGCTCCGTGTGGGCGCGTGTTCGACCGCTGGTCGGAGCGCCAGGCGGCGTGATGGCGGCGGGGGGCCTGTGGGCCCTGATGCCTTGCGGGTTGCTCTACTCGGCTCTGTTGGTCGCGGCGTTCAGTGGAGGGCCGCTGGAAGGTGCTCTGACCATGGCCCTGTTTGCCGTGGGCAGCGGGGTCTGGCTGGTGGGTGGCCCCTGGGCTTGGAGCAGCCTTCGCAACCGGCTGAATCTCGCACGGGCTCAGTGGGGCACGAGGGCCGCAGGCGCCATGCTGTGCGCGGTCGCTGCCTGGGCGTTGTGGATGGATCTCATTTACAAGCCATCACTCTGGTGCCGCTGAGCGGGCGGCGCTGATCCGTCCACATCCCCCCAGTCGCCCCGGGGCTGGAAGGTGGGCGATGCCTTTGTCGCGGGGACTGGGGCGGTCCAGCCAGGCCCGCTTTCAGTCAAGTGTTGCCGGATCGCTGCGCGGCCTGTCGGTTCTTCGCCACGTCACTGGAACTGGTGATAATCTGCGTAACTATTGGTGGCATTGATGTCGCCATGTATCGTGCGCCTGACGTGAACTCATCCATCCTCATCGACATCAGCCAACTGCGTGTCGGCATGTACATCCAGCTCGACGTGGGCTGGATGCACCATCCGTTCCCGATCAGTAGCTTCCGGGTGGCGTCGTCGGAGCAGATCGCCACCTTGCGCGAGCTGGGGTTGACCGAGGTGCGTTACGTCCCCAAAAAGAGCGATCCAGAACTTCAGGAGCTGGTGCCTGCTGCCTGGAGCGTGCCCGAGATGACAGCCCCACCGCCCAACGGCCTGGATGCGCCCGGGCCTGGGACGGCCACTGTCGTGGACCCTGAGGCTCAGCGTCGCCGCGAGCTACTGGAAGCACAAAACCGGACCTTGGCCGCCTGCAATCAGCGTTTCTCAGAAGCCACGCGGCAATACCAGTCTATGGAGCGTACGGTCTCTGAACACCCGGACCAGGCCAAGGCCAAGGGGGAGGCGCTGGTCTCTGGATGCGTGACAGAACTGCTGGAAAACGGCGATTCCGTCATCCGGCTGCTGTCCGAGGGCGTGGGCGAGCGCAACGGACTGCATTCGATCAATGTGATGGTGGTATCGCTATTGCTGGGGCGATCCTTGGGCATGAAGAGCGAGGAGCTGCACGATCTGGGTGTGGCTGCATTGATCCACGACATTGGCAAGCTCAAGCTGCCGCCCAATCTGCGCCAGCCCACCCCTTCCATGATCCCCATGGAGCGGACACGCTACGAGACCCACGTGGCGGAATCCGTTGCCCTGGCCAAACGCATGGGGTTTGCCGATGCAGTGCTGATGGCCGTGGCGCGGCACCACGAAATGTGTGACGGCAGTGGTTTTCCCCAGCGTCTGAAGGGGCCCGATCTGGGGCGCATGAGCCAGGTCCTGGCGCTGGTCAACCAGTACGACCGCATGTGCAACCCGGCCATGGGAGTAACGGCGCTGACGCCCCACGAGGCGCTCTCCGTCATCTTTGCCCAGCTCAAGGCCCGTTTTGATTCGGTGGTCCTGGGGGCTTTCATTCGCATGATGGGGGTCTACCCGCCCGGCTCCATCGTGCAATTGGTCAATGACCGGTATGCCATCGTGGCCTCGGTCAACTCGTCGCGGCCGTTGCGGCCCAAGGTCATCGTGCACGACCCACGGGTGCCCAAGGAAGAGGCGCCGATCCTGGATCTGGAAACTGTCCCTGAACTGGGCATACGGCGCAGCCTCAAGCCCGCACAACTGCCGCGTGACGCGTTGGACTACCTGTCACCCCGGCAGCGGATCTGTTACTTTTTTGAGCGAGCGGTCAGTCCCGGCCCTGACGAGGCTGCGGCGTGAACGATCTCCAATCGCTCGGGTGGCTGGATGGCCTGCAGGAGGCCGTGTGGCTCCTGGATGAGGCCGGCCATCACATCCTGCAAGCCAATGCATGCGCCGAGCGCCTCACCGGGTTGTCTGCCGCCGCCATGCGAGGGCGGTCTGTGCTGGACTTGGCCAGTACGCCCCAGGAGCTGGCGTTCTGGTCGGAGCCTGTCGATGTGATTGCGCAGGGCGTGACTGCCCACACCAGTTTGTTGCGTGCTGATGGCAGCCTGGTGCCGGTGCAGCGTTGTGTCCGGCGTGTGCCATGGGGGGAGGGTGGTAGCACGGTGCTGCTGCTGACCATGCTTGACCGCAGCCTCCAAGAAACTACTGAGCGCGAGCTGGAGACACTGTTGTCCGAGCTGCGTGCCACGCTGGACTCTGCCGCCGATGGCATGCTGGTGTGTGGACTGGATCGCCGTGTGCGTGCATTCAACCAGCGCCTGGCCCAGCTCTGGAACCTGCCGCGCCAGTTGCTGGTCGAGCGCGACGATGCGGCGGTGTACGCCTTCATGGCGGACCAGGTGTCGGACCCTCGTTTCTATGCCGAGCGCCTGGCAGCCATTGACCGCGAGCCCATGGAGGAGAGCACCGACATTGTTGAGCTGCGCAACGGCGTGGTGCTGGAGATGCGCACGGTGCCGCAGTTCAGTCAGGGCCGCGCAGTGGGGCGTGTGTATTCGTTCCGGGACATCACCCGGCAGACCGAGACGCAGGCCAGCCTGCGTTTGGCCGCGCGCGTGTTTGAGTCCAGCCTGGATGCGATCTTCATCGCCGACAGCCAGCACCGCATCATGCGGATGAACCCCGGGTGTGAGCGGCTGGTCGGCCCTACGGCCAAGGGTTTTGAAGGCTGTGTGGCTGCCTCGCTTTTTGGAGGAGGCTCGGACGCCTCGTTCATGGAGCAGGTGTTGCAGGGCTGGGCCAAGGATGGCTTCTGGGAGGGTGAGTTGTGGCTGCCCCGTGACAACGGCGCTTACTGCGCTGTGCAACTGTCGTGGGTGGCTTTGCGTGATGATGAGGGGCGGCTGGTGCAGAGCATCGGCTTCATGCGAGACCTGACACTGCAGCACGCCGCGCAAAAGCGCATTGAAGAGCTGGCTTACAGCGACGCACTGACCGGTCTTCCCAACCGCCTGCTGCTCTCGCAACGCGTGGATACCGCCATCCAGGGGGCGCGTCAGAGCGATACCGGTTTCGCGATCCTGTTCCTGGATATGGACCGCTTCAAGATCATCAATGACTCCCTGGGGCACCCTTTTGGAGATCGGGTGCTGCAGCTGGTGGCTGAACGCCTGCAGACCTGCTTGCGGCAAACCGACATGCTGTGCCGTCTGGGCGGGGATGAATTTGTCATCTACCTGCATGGGGGTGATGCATCGGTGGCCGAAAGTGTGGCGCGCCGGATTCTGGACGACATGCTCAAGCCCTTCATGCTCGACAGCATGGGCTTCTCGATCCAGTGCAGTATCGGCATTGCGCTGTACCCGCAGGATGGCGCCACGCTCGATGACCTCATCAAGCAGTCCGACACCGCGATGTATAGGGTCAAGGAGCGTGGGCGCGGCAGCTACGGCTTTTACCAGCCGCAGATGAACGCCAACCTGCTCGCGCGCATGCAGATGGAGCATGCGATGCGCCAGGCGCTGGGTCTGCAGCGCATGGCCGTGCACTACCAGCCCCAGGTCAATATGGCGACCGGGCGCATCACCGGGGCCGAGGCGCTGCTGCGCTGGACGGACCCCGAGTTTGGCGCGGTATCCCCTGCGGTGTTCATTCCGCTGGCGGAAGAATCGGGCTACATCGTGACCTTGGGCGCCTGGGTGATGGAGCAGGCGGTGCGCGAGGCTGCGCTCTGGATGCACAGCGGCTCGCCCATCATGATTTCTGTGAACGTTTCAGCGCTGGAGTTTCGCCAGCCCGACTTTGTGGACCGCATTACGCGCCTCTTGGCGGTGCACCAGTTGCCACCCACCTTGCTGGAACTGGAGCTGACGGAAACCATCCTGCTGCAGGACGCACAGGAGATGGAGCAGCGTCTGCGCGTGTTGGCCGAACTGGGCATCGGCCTGGCGATCGACGATTTCGGCACAGGCTATTCCAGCCTGGCCTATTTGAAGAAACTCCCCATTCACAAGCTCAAGATCGACCAGTCCTTTGTGCGTGGCTTGCCCGATGACGATGGCGACCGGGCCATTGTCAGCGCCATCATCAGCATGGGCCGTGCCATGCACATCGAAGTGGTGGCTGAAGGGGTCGAGACTGAAACCCAGCAGGCGGTGCTGCAGCAAATGCAGTGCGAGCACTACCAGGGCTTTTTGTGCGCGCCCGGGCTGCCGGCCGACCAGTTCCGCGCCCTGCTGAGCAAACCCTTGCCGCTCAAGGCCCAGGGGCGCCACCGGCCTTTGAACACCTGACACCGAGCGCGCAGATGTTGCGACGCGGCGGGCTGCAAAGAGTCCGCCTCTGTGTCGGCCTCAGGCGGCCGAAACGCCTTTCCACAGCATGTAAGCAGCCAGGCCAAACAGCAGCGACGCAAACACGCGCTTGAGTTGCTTGACCGGCAGGTTATGGGCCGCTTTAGCACCCAGCGGGGCCGTCAGCACGCTGCAGCTCGCAATCACGCCCAGTGCTGGCAGCCAAATGTAGCCGAGGGATGCCGGGGGCAGGCCGCTCACGTTCTGTCCGCCAATGGCGTAGCCGATCACGTTGGCGAGCGCGATGGGGAACCCCAGCGCAGCGCTGGTGGCCACCGCGTTGTGGATGGGCACATTGCACCAGGTCATGAAGGGCACGCTGACAAAGCCGCCGCCCGCGCCGACCAGGCCCGACAGAAATCCGATCACGCCGCCCGCCGCCACCTGGCCTGCGCCACCCGGCATCTGGCGCGTGGGAGCAGGCTTCTTGTCCAGAAACATCTGCGTGGCCGAGAAGCTCACAAACAGTGCGAAGAAGATCGCCAGAAACGAGCCCTTTAGCAGCGCAAACACACCCAGGCTGGCGATGAACCCTCCCAGCACGATGCCAGGCGCCAGGCGCGTGACGATGTCCCACCGCACTGCACCGCGCCGGTGGTGGGCGCGCACGCTGGAGATGGAGGTGAACATGATGGTGGCCATGGAGGTGGCAATTGCCATCTTCACCGCCAAGTCGGGCGACACCTGACGCGCGCCCAGGATGTAGGTCAGGAATGGCACCAGCAGCATGCCCCCGCCAATGCCCAGGAGTCCTGCCAGAAAGCCTGTGGCCAGGCCGAGCACACCGAGTTCAACAATCAGCAGGGGATCGAGCATGGCGGGATGTCAGTCAAGAAAGAACAACAGAGCACGCGGGGAGCCGCGAGAAAATGCCCTGCCACGGGAGCACCAGCGGGTGCTTGCGATAACAGGGCATGGGGAAGAGGGTGTCTGCGAATGCCACCGAACTCTCATCCTGAACCGGGGGTTCAGGTGGGCGAGGGCAGCCTGGCGTTGGGTTCATCTGACGCGAGATGATCACGCTCACCGGACGATGTACCAAGCCCGAGCTCAATGAGCATTGGTTCAAGGAAATATAAAGCCCGACAGCTTCGCAGACCCGTCCATTGTAGGTGCTGCCAGCGGGCGCTGTGCGCTCGGGGGCATGTAAAGCCCGCAAGCGGCTGTGACGAGTGGGTAAGAGGTGCAGCGTGCCTCAGCACACCCACAGCACGCAGGGGCTAGAGCAAGCGCCCGTCATCGCCCAAGGCGTCGTCCAGGCGCTGGACCAGGCTTTGCAGACGCTGCTGGTCGGTATCTGGCAACAGGCTTTCCTGGTGTCCCGCCATGGGGGCGCCAGGGCTGGGGCTTGCGGGCGGCGTGGCCACTGGCTGGGTTGCAGCCGCAAGGTCTGCCGCTTCACGGTCGGCGATCTCGAAAGCCAGGTTCAGGGCCGCCAGCACAGCGATGCGTTCGCGTGCCCGGACCTTGCCTGCATCGCGGATGCGCGTCATGGCGGTGTCCACGCGCTCCACGGCGTCGAGCAGGCGACTTTCGTGGCCCTCGGGGCAGGACAGCAGATAGCTTTGCTGCAGGATCTGCACCTCGATTTGCTTCATTCGGCTTCTTTCGTGAGCGGCGCGGCAGCGGGCAGGCGTTCGAGCAGGGCATCCACCCGGGCGCGTGCGGCGCTCAAGCGGGATTTGAGCGAATCGCGCTCCTGCGTCAGTGCCGCAACTTGATCAGCCAACAGGGCATTGGTGCGCTGCAACTCTGCATGTCGCAGCAGCAGGCGCTCCACGCGCTCGGCGATCTGGTCGGTGGGGGACGGTATTGCCATACAGCCTTGGATTGTAGGCTGTGTGGCTCCGAGCGGACCCTGGCCCCGGTCTGCGGTGGTGTGCGACACGCAACACAGAACAGATCACCGTGCACCACTGGCCGCGCGGGTTCCCTGATGAGTTGTTTGCCTGTTCCGCCGCAAAAATGACGCTTGTAAACGGTCGTAAAATCCCGCTGTTGGTGCTCGCGGCGTGGTTCACATGCCGCAGTTCAACGGGAAGCAGGAAGGCGCGGTACCACCGGTACCCGCCCAGCCTGCGCTGCCCCCGCAACGGTCAGCGGACGAATCGCCCGATTCTCTCTCCATCCATAAGCCACTGGGCGCCTTGAACAAGCGCCTGGGAAGGTATTGGGGGGATGTTCCGCCAGCCCGGATACCGGCCAACACGGTGGCTGCGTGCGCCTTTTTTTTGCGCTGCGCGGCTGTATCACCCACATGCTGGCGGGAGGCCGGCCCGGGTTGTTTGTTGACCTTGATCCCCATGAAAATCCGTACCCTTCGTGCGCGCCCTGTGGCGTCGTTGCGCCTGCCCGCCCCACGCCTGGCCCTGCTGTCACTGTTGGCTGGCAGCGCCTGCGGCGCTTTCGCACAGACCGCCCCGGCCACCGGCGAGCTGCTGGCGCAAAACCTGCGCGCACCGTCGTTGTCTGAAACGGTGGTGGCAGCCACGCGCACCCCGCAGCCGCTGGCCGACCTGGTGGCCGACATCTCCATCGTGGACCGCGAAACCATCGAAAGCAGTGGCGCCACCGGTCTGGCCGACTTGCTGGCCCGTATCCCCGGTGTGGAGTTTTCGCGCAACGGTGGCCCTGGCACCACCACTGGCGTGTTTCTGCGTGGCGCGGAATCGCGCTTTACTGCGGTGTACATCGATGGGGTGCGCATCGACTCGCAATCCACCGGTGGCGCGCCCTGGGAGAGCATTCCGCTGGGCCTTATCGACCGCATTGAAGTGCTGCGCGGTCCAGCGGGTGCTGTCTATGGCTCGGACGCCCTGGGCGGCGTGGTGCAGATCTTCACCAAGCGCGGTGAAAACGGCACGGCGCCTTACGTGGGCGTGGGCGTTGGGAGCCATAACACCACCAAGCTGGAGGCAGGGATCAGTGGTGCCAGCGGCACGCTGGACTACGCCCTGGGACTGGCGCGTGATGACAGCAAGGGCTTCAACGCGCGCCCCATCGCTGGACAGAACCCCGACCGTGACGGCTACCGCAGCACGGCAGGTCACGCGCGGGTAGGCCTGCAGGTGAACGCAGTGCATCGCCTCGAAGGCACCCTCATGCTGAACGACACCAACAGCGGCTACGACAGCGGCCTGGGCAAGGACGACCGCAACCTGCACACCATGCACGCGTTGGGCCTCAACTGGATCGCGCAGTGGAGCAGTGCCTACAAGACGCGCTTTTCCATCACCGACTCGCGCGACGAATACGAAACCCGCCCCTCGCCGTACCTGAGCGACACGCGCCTGCGTGGCTACTACTTCCAGAATGAATGGCGCCAGGGCGCGCACCTGGTCACGGCGGCCCTGGAGCGCCGTGAAGATCGTCTGGAGAACAAGCCCATCGACGCCAAACGCTCGCAAGACGCGCTGGCGCTGGGCTACGGCTACAACGCTGCAGGCCACACGGTGCAGCTCAATCTGCGTCACGACTCGGACAGCGAGTTCGGTGGCAAGAGCACTGGCAGCGTGGCCTACGGCTACGCCATCACCCCGCAGTGGCGCGCTACGGCGTCGGTGGGCACGGCCTTCCGTGCGCCCACGCTGTACCACCGCTTCAGCGAATATGGCGTGGCCACGCTGCGCCCCGAAAGCAGCCGCAATGCCGAAGTGGCGCTGCGCTACGCCCAGGGCAACAGCACCTTCTCTGCCACGCTGTTCCGCAACCGTGTCAGCAACCTGATTTCGTTCTCTGGCCCAGGCACGTGCCTGTCGGACTTCGGCTGCTACGCCAACACGGCCCGCGCCGAATACAAGGGCGTGACGTTTGCGGGCTCGCACCGCGTGGGCGACGTGCAATTGCATGGCTCCATTGACCTGCAACGCCCGCGTGACCTGGACACCGGCAAGCAGCTGGCGCGCCGTGCCAAGCAGCACGCCACCTTCGGCGCCGACACCCGCCTGGCGGGCTGGACCGTGGGCGCCGAAGTGCAGGCATCAGGCCGCCGCTTCGACACCGTGGCCAACACCAATGTGCTCGGCGGCTATGCGCTGGTCAACCTGTACGCCAGCACGCGCATTGCGCGCGATTACACGCTGCTGGCCCGCATCGACAACCTGGCCGACAAGGACTACCAACTGGCGCGCACCTACGCCACCGCAGGCCGTACGGTGTACGTCGGTGTGAAGTGGGCGCCGCAGTGACCCTTGCGACGGCCACTGCTGCCCGCTGCCCGGCGCTGCTGATCGCGGCCCCGGCCTCCGGGCAGGGCAAGACCACCGTCACTGCCGCCCTGGCGCGTCTGCATGCGCGCCAGGGCCGGCGGGTGCGGGTGTTCAAGTGCGGGCCGGATTTCCTGGACCCGCACTGGCACCAGCTGGCCAGTGGTGCGCCGGTGCACCAACTCGATTTGTGGATGAACGGTGAGGCCGACTGCGCGCACCGTCTACACGACGCTGCGCGCGAGTCGGACCTGATCCTGATCGAAGGCGTGATGGGTCTGTTTGACGGCAACCCCAGCGCAGCCGACCTGGCCCGGCACTTTGCGGTGCCGGTGCTGGCGGTGGTCGATGCCTCCGCCATGGCGGGCACGTTTGGTGCGCTGGCCTATGGCCTGCGCCACTACCGCCCGGGCCTGCCCTGGGCCGGTGTGCTGGCCAACCGCGTCGGCAGTGCCCGCCATGCCGACATGTTGCGTGACGGCTTGCACGATGTGGATGACTGGATGGGGGCGCTGATGCGGGTGCAGCCTGGTGCTGCCTCTGCTGCGGGCAACGCTGGCGCCGCGCTGCTGCCCGAGCGCCACCTGGGCCTGGTGGCCGCGCACGAGCTGCACGACAGCCAACAGCGGCTGGACGCAGCGGCCGATGCCCTGGCCGCTACCCCCCTGGGCCAGATGACGCTGGAGGACATGCAGCGCTGGGCCGTGGACTTTCCGGTGCCCGCCTCGAAGATTGCTGCGCCAGCGCTGCTCGCGGGCCGCACCGTGGCCGTGGGGCGTGACGCGGCGTTCTGTTTTACCTACGCCGCCAATGTGCAATGCCTGGAACAGATGGGCGCCCGCGTGGCGTTCTTCTCGCCCCTGCAAGACACGGCGTTGCCGGACTGCGATGCCGTGTGGCTGCCCGGCGGCTACCCCGAGCTGCACACCGCGCAGATCGCGGCCAACACCGGCATGTTGGCCAGCCTGCGCGCCCATGTGGCTGCGGGCAAACCCCTGTGGGCCGAGTGCGGCGGCATGATGGCGCTGTTCGATTCCATCACGCTGGCCGATGGCAGCGCGGCTCCGCTGTGGGGCCTGCTGCCGGGCCGCGTGACCATGCAAAAGCGCCTGGCGGCCCTGGGGCCGCAGCAGCTGACCGTGGCAGGACATACGCTGCGCGGCCACACCTTCCACTATTCGACCAGCGACAGCAGCGCCCCCGTGGTCGCCCGCACGGCGCGGCCCCACGAGGCGGTTGCGCCGGATGAGGGTGAGGCTCTGTACCAGCAGGGCAGCATCCATGCCAGCTACTTCCATGCGTGGTTCCCGTCCAGCCCCGAGGCGGTTGCGCATCTGCTGGGTGGCCAGAGCAAAGCATGACATCCGCGTCACACCCCATCACTACCGAACTCATCCTGGGCGGCCAGAAAAGCGGCAAATCCCGCCGCGCTGAGCTGCTGGCACGCGACTGGCTGGCGCAGTCCGCCGATCACCGCGCGGTGTTGATTGCCACCGGCGAAGCCTGGGACGACGAAATGCGCGAGCGCATCGCCCGCCACCAGCGCGACCGCGCCGAGCGCGTGCCCGGCCTGCAGACGGTGGAAGAGCCGCGCGACGTGGCCGCGGCCCTCACGCGGCTCAGCACGCCGCACACCCTGGTGGTGGTGGACTGCCTCACGCTGTGGCTGACCCAGTGGACCATGCCGCTGGGGTTCGAAACCATGAATTCAGAGCACAAACAGGCGCAAGCGATAGAGTGGCATGCCCAAGCTGCTATGTTTTTAGAAGCGATTCGGCAACCCCCCGGGCCCGTTGTTCTGGTGGGCAACGAAATAGGCCTGGGGGTCATCCCGATGGGGCGCGAGGTGCGCGCCTTTGTGGATGCGCTGGGCACCCTCAACCAGCAGGTGGCGCAGGTCTGCCCCCGCGTTACGCTCATGGCCGCAGGCCTGCCGTTTACCTTGAAAGAACCCCGTTGATGAAACCCACCCCCGTGCGCCGCATCCTCTGGGTGATCGCCATCCTCATCGTGCTGGGCCTGCTCATGGCCGGGCTGGCGCGGGCGCAGCCGGTGCAGGTCACCGACGACCGGGGCCGCGCGGTGACGCTGCCGCGCCCGCCACAGCGCATCGTGAGCCTGCTGCCTTCGCTCACCGAAACGATCTGCGCGCTGGACCAATGCCACCGCCTGGTGGGCGTGGACCGCTATTCCAACTGGCCCGAGTCCGTCACCCGCTTGCCGCAAGTGGGCGGTGGGCTGGACCCCAACATCGAGGCCATCGTGGCCCTGCGGCCCGACGTGGTGCTGATGGCCACATCGTCCCGCGCATCGGCCCGGCTGGAGCAGCTGGGCCTGGCTGTGGTGGCGCTGGAGCCCAAGACCCACGCCGACGTGCAGCGCGTGATGGGCAAGCTGGGCCAGGTGCTGGCCGTGCCCGATGCCCAGCGCGTCTGGCGCCATATCGACGCAGCGGTCGAGGCCGCCGCACAGTCCGTGCCGCCAGCGGCACGGGGCGTGCGCGTGTACTTCGAGGTGAACCGGGGGCCGTACGGGGCAGGGGCCTCGTCGTTCATTGGCGAGACGCTGACCCGGCTGGGCGCGCGCAACATCCTGCCCGCGTCGCTCGGGCCGTTTCCCAAGCTCAACCCCGAGTTTGTGGTGCGGGCCGACCCCGACCTCATCATGGTGGGCGCGCGCAGCGTGGAGGGCCTGACCGAGCGGCCGGGCTGGAGCAGCCTGCGCGCCCTGCGCGAGCAGCGGCTGTGCGTGTTCCCGCCCGAAGACGCCGATGTGCTGGTGCGGCCCGGCCCGCGCATGGCTGAAGGCGCGCGCATCATGGCCCGCTGCCTGGCCAGCAAGGCCGCGCCCGGTGCCAAGGCGCCTGCGGCGGTGCGCCCATGATGGGATCGGTGGTGCTGCGCGGTCGCTGGCTGGCGGGCCTGCTGCTGCTGGTCAGCGCGCTGATGGTGCCGCTGGGCACCGGCGTGGGCAGCGTGGGGCTGGAGAATCTGTGGCCCGCGCTGTGGGATCACAGCACCGACCCCGCCGGCCACGCCGCACGGGACATGGCCTGGCAGATCGTGTGGGAGATCCGGCTGCCACGCACGCTGGGCGCGTGGTGCGCCGGTGCGCTGCTGGGGTTGGCCGGTGCCGTGGCGCAGGGCCTGTTCCGCAACCCGCTGGCCGACCCGTACCTGCTGGGCAGCGCCTCGGGCGCCTCTCTGGGCGTGGCCACGGCGCTGGCGATGATGGGCGGCGCTGCGGGCATGGTGGGCAGCGCCAAGGGCGCGGCGGTGGCCATGGTGTTCTCGGGCCACTGGCTGGTGCGCCTGGGCCTGACCGGCGCGGCGTTTGCCGGGGCCGTGCTGGCGGTGCTGCTCACGCTCGCGCTGGCGCGCGGCGTGCAGCACACATTGCGCCTGCTGCTGGCCGGGGTCATCGTGGGCGTGGTGCTCGGCGCCTTCACCTCACTCATCCTGCTGCTGTCGCCCGATTCCTTGCAGGCCATGCAGGCGTTTTTGCTGGGCTCCACCGGCTTTGTGGGCTGGACCTCGTGTCTGCTGATGGCCGGGGTGTGGCTGCTGTGTGTGGTGGCCGCCTGGGCGCTGTCGCGGGTGCTGGATGGGCTGGCGCTGGGCGAATCCACGGCCCACAGCCTGGGCTTGCCGCTGGCACCGCTGCGCGCCGCGCTGGTGGCGGTGCTGGCCCTGGCCACCGGCACGGCCGTGGCGCAGACGGGGCTGATTGCTTTTGTGGGCCTGGCCGCGCCCCACCTGGTGCGGGCCGTGGTCAAGGTGCCGCACGGCCGCCTGATGGGGCTGGCCAGCCTGATGGGTGGTGTGCTGCTGGCCGGCGCAGACCTGCTGGCGCGGGGGCTCATCGCGCCGCAAGAGCTGCCCGTGGGCGTGCTCACCGCCGTGCTGGGTGGCGGCTACCTGCTGTGGCTGATGCACCGGCGCACCGGACCAGGAGGCGTGCTGTAAATGCGCAATGCTCCTGAAAACATAGCTGTCAGCGCAGAGGGAATCAGCGCCAGCATCGGAAAACACCCCATATTGCACGGCATCACGCTGCACCTGGCGGCGGGCCGCTGGACGAGCATCGTCGGCCCCAACGGCGCCGGCAAGTCCACGCTGCTGCGGGCGCTGGCGGGCCTGCTGCCTTGCACGGGCAGCGTGCAGTTGCTGGGCCGCCCGCTGGCCGCCTGGCACCGCAGCGACCGGGCGCGGGCGCTGTCGTGGCTGGGGCAGAACGAGGTGGCCGCTGATGACCTGCTGGTGTACGACGTGGCCATGCTTGGCCGCCTGCCGCACCAGCCCTGGCTGTCGCCCCCCAGCGAGGCCGACCACGCCGCCGTGGAGCAAGCCCTGCGCGCTACGCAGGCCTGGGACTGGCGCCACCGCGCGCTCTCGCAACTCTCCGGCGGCGAGCGCCAGCGCGTGTTGCTGGCCCGCGCGCTGGCCGTGCAGGCCCAGGTGCTGTTGATGGACGAGCCGTTGGCCAACCTGGACCCGCCCCACCAGTCCGACTGGCTGCTGCTGGTGCGCGAGCTGGTGGCCCAAGGCAAGACGGTGGTCAGCGTGCTGCACGAAGTCTCGTTTGCGCTGCAGGCGGACGATGTGGCTATCGTTGCAGCCGGCCGCCTGTGCCACCATGGCTCCACCCAGGACACGCACACCCACCGCGCGCTGGAGCAGGTGTTTGACGACCGCATTGCCATCCACCCGGTGGAGGGCCAGTGGCTGGCCTTACCCCGTTTGCTGCCCCGCCGCACCCCGGCGGAGCAATGACCTCTGATTGAAAGACAAGCTATGCAGATCGAAGCCGCCCCCACCGAAAAACGCTACGAGAAGGCCGAAGGCGAACGCCGGGGCCTCATCATCGTCAACACCGGCGACGGCAAGGGCAAAAGCACAGCCGCCTTTGGCTTGGCGCTGCGCGCCCATGGCCGGGGCAAGGCCGTGAAGATTTTCCAGTTCATGAAGGTGCCCACCGCGCGCTTTGGCGAGCACCGCATGTTCGAGCAGATCGGCCTGCCCATCGAGGGCCTGGGCGACGGCTTCAGCTGGAAGAGCAAGGACCTGGAGCACTCGGCCCAACTGGCACGCGACGGCTGGGAAAAGGCGCGTGCGGCCATCCTGTCGGGCGAGCATTTTCTGGTGGTGCTGGACGAGATCACCTACCCGCTGATCTACGGCTGGCTGCCGCTCGACGGCGTGCTGCAGACGCTGCGCGAGCGGCCCCGTGACGTGCATGTGTGCCTCACCGGCCGCCGCTGCCCGCCCGAGATCATCGAGCTGGCCGACACCGTGACCGAGATGCAGATGGTCAAGCACGCGTTCAAGGCGGGCATTCCCGCGCAGCGCGGCATTGAAGACTAGGGCCTGGCCCTCGTGTCCACCCCCTGGCTTTTCCTGCTGATGCCCACCTGGGCCTGGCCGGCTGCGGCCGTGGGCCTGGGCGTGCCGCTGTTGGCGCTGGCCATCGACTGGTGGCTGGGTGAGCCGCCAGCGCGCTGGCATCCGGTGGTGTGGATGGGCTCGGCCTTGCACCGGGGGGGCGAGTGGGTGGCCCCGCTACAGCCTGTGGCACGGGACTTTCGGCGTTTTTGGCTGGGGGCGCTAGTGTGGATTGCCCTGGCTGCTATTGTTTTGATAGTTTCCTGGTGGCTGCAGCATGCGGCCTTGATGCTGCTGGCCTGGCTGGCTGTGGTGATGCTGGCGTTTTTGCTCAAGCCCCTGCTGGCCTGGCGCATGCTGCACGACGAGGTGCTGGCGGTGGAGGTAGCGCTGGGCCAGTCACTGCCCGCCGGGCGCGCGCAACTGGCGCGCTTGGTGAGCCGGGACGTGAGCGCACTCACCGCCGTGCAGGTGCGCGAGTCGGCCATCGAGTCGCTGGCCGAGAACCTCAACGACTCGGTGGTGGCGCCGCTGTTCTGGTTTGCGCTGCTGGGCCTGCCCGGCGCTGCGCTGTACCGCTTTGCAAATACGGCCGATGCCATGTGGGGCTACCCCGGCATGCGCAGCGGGCGCTACTGGCAATGGGCGGGCAAGTGGGCGGCGCGGGCGGACGATGTGCTGTCGTGGGTGCCTGCGCGCATCACCGCCTTGTTGCTGGCCGTGGTGGCCAAGGGCCTGCCGTTTTCTGCCCTGGCCCGCCAGGCGCGCAAGACGCCATCCCCCAACAGCGGCTGGCCCATGGCGGCCATGGCGCTGGCGTTGAATGTGCGCCTGGCCAAGCCCGGTGTGTACACGCTGCACAGCAAAGGCCGCAGGGCGGGGCCGCTGGATACGCGGCGCGCTGCGCGTCTGGGCACGCAGGTGGTGCTGGCCATGGTGCCGGTGGTGGCGGCCTTGCAGCTTTTGGTGTTGGTGGTGGTTGCCTGGGCGCACACATGACGTCTCCCCGTTGTTCCTCCGCACCTGTGCATGGCGGCCCCGACGCTGCGGGCGTCCCTCTGTTTGATTTCTCGACCAACAGCAATGCCTGCGGGCCATGTCCCGAGGCGCTGCACGCCGTGCAGGCGGCCGACGCGACGCGTTACCCCGACCCGGCCTACACGGCGCTGCGCGAGGCCCTGGGCGCCTTCCACGGCGTAGACCCCGGCCGCATCGTGCTGGCGGCCAGTGCCAGCGAGTTCATCCACCGCATCACCGCGCTGGCCGCGCAGCAGGGCTCCGTGAAGGTGGTCGTGCCACCTCACAGCTATGGCGACTACGCCCAGGCCGCGCAGGTGCGTGGGCTGGAGGTGCTGAGGGGCGATCGGTCGGCTGCAGGTTTGCAGTGGGCTTGCGAGCCCTCTAGTCCTTTGGGCCTGACAGATCCAGCTTTGCACGCCTGGCGGCAGGGGGACGCGGACGCTGCCTGGCGTGTGCTCGACTGCGCGTATGTCCCCCTTCGGCTGGACCCTGAGGGCACATGGACGGGCGCGCCGTCGCGGCGCACGCCCTCGGCCTGCTGGCAGCTCTGGACCCCTAACAAGGCCCTGGGGCTCACCGGCGTGCGCGCCGCCTATGCGATTGCTCCATCGGACTGCGAGGAGCAGGCGCGTGCGCTCACAGCCCTGGCGCCATCCTGGCCCGTGGGTGCCCATGGCGTGGCCCTGCTGCAGGCGTGGATGCAAGCCAGCGTGCAGCAATGGCTGGTGCACAGCCTGCGCACGCTGAGCGGCTGGAAGGCACGCCAGCTGGCCTTGTGCACCGACCTGGGCTGGGCCATGCACGCGGGCAGCCTCGCCAACTACTTCTGCGCGCAGCCCGCCACCACGACGTTGCAGAGCGATCTGGTGGCGCTGCGCTCCTGCGGCATCAAGCTGCGGGACGCCACATCGTTCGGCCTGCCTGGCACCGTGCGCCTGGGGGTGCTGGCGCCCGCCGCACAAGACGCGCTGCGGGCTGCATGGCAGGCACTGCCGGGCCGTACCATCCCGCATTCCATCGGATCGAGGGAGACCTTGTGAGAACCATCACCGTCAATCGCTACGTCACGCCGCTGCGTGAAGGTGGCTCCATGCCTGCCATCGTCGAAGGCGACGACCTGGGTACCTACGTGCTCAAGTTCCGCGGCGCCGGGCAGGGCGTGCGCGCGCTGCTGTCCGAGATGATCGCGGGCGGTATCGCCCGTGCGCTGGGCCTGCCCGTGCCCGAGATCGTGCTGGCCCAGCTCGACCCCGCACTGGCGCAGACCGAGCCCGACCCCGAGATCCAGGACCTGGTGCGCGCCAGCGGTGGCCTGAACGTGGGGCTGGATTACTTGTCGGGTGCGCTCAACTTCGACCCGGCGGTGGATGTGGTGTCCGATGATTTCGCCTCCCGCCTCGTGTGGTTCGACGCGCTGGTGGGCAATGTGGACCGCACTGCGCGCAACACCAATCTGCTCATGTGGCACCGCCAGCCTTGGCTCATCGATCATGGCGCGGCGCTGACCTTTCATCATGCGTGGAACGGCACGGTGGCGCAGCCCGCGAAACCCTTTGCACCGATTGCCGACCATGTGCTGCTGGCGCGTGCCGCGCTGCTCGCGCAGGTGGATGCGGAGCTGGCCGCACGCCTCACGCCCGAGGTGGTGGCTGGCATCCTGGCCGAGGTGCCCGACGAGTTCTTGTTGCTGGCCGGCGCAGACCACGAAGAAGGCCTGCTGACCGCCGCCGCGACCCACCGCCAGGCCTATGTGGACTACTTCTGCGCCCGCTTGGCCGGGCGCGCCACCTGGGTGAATGCGTTGAAGGAGGCCGTCGATGCACGCGCCTGAGGTGTATGACTACGCCATCGTGCGCGTGGTGCCGCGCGTGGAGCGCGAAGAGTTCATCAACGCGGGCGTGATCCTGTCGTGCCAGCGCACCGGCTTTTTGCAGGCCGCCATTGCTCTCGACGAAGCGCGGCTGCTGGCCTTGGACCCGCACGCCGACATCGACACCGTGCGCCGCCACCTGGCTGCCATCGTGGCCATCTGTGCGGGTGACGAAGCCTGTGGTCCCATTGCCCGCCTGCCGTACCGCCAGCGCTTTCACTGGCTCACCGCCAAACGCAGCGCCATCATCCAGACCTCGCCTGTGCACACCGGCCGCTGCACCGATGCGGCGGCAGCCCTCGAACACATCATGGACCGCATGGTCCGCCCACTGCCGTGACTTTCTCCACCTCTTCCCCACGAGCCCGCTGCGTGATGGTGCTGGGCACCACCAGCGGCGCCGGCAAAAGCTGGCTCACCACTGCACTGTGCCGCTACTACAGCAACCTGGGCCTCAAGGTCGCGCCCTTCAAGGCGCAGAACATGAGCAACAACGCGCGTGTGGTGCCGGGCCCTGCGGGCTTGATGGGCGAGATCGGCAGCGCGCAGTATTTCCAGGCGCTGGCAGCCCGCGCCGAGCCTGAGGTGCGCATGAACCCGCTGCTGCTCAAGCCCGAGGCCGACACGCACAGCCAGGTGGTGCTGATGGGGCAGGTGAGCGCCGAGCTCACGGCCATGCCCTGGCGCGGCCGCAGCGAAAAGGTGTGGCCGCAGATCGCCGCAGCCCTCGATGCACTGCGCGCCGAAAACGATGTGGTTGTGATCGAGGGCGCAGGCTCGCCCGCCGAAATCAACCTGCACGCCAGCGACATCGTGAACATGCGCGTGGCCCGCCATGCCGATGCACGCTGCCTGCTGGTGACCGACATCGACCGGGGCGGCGCGTTCGCCCACCTGTACGGCACCTGGGCGCTGCTGCCCGAGGACGAGCGCGCGCTGATCCAAGGCTTTGTGCTCAACAAGTTTCGCGGCGATGCCAGCCTGCTGGCGCCTGCGCCGCAGATGCTGCAAGACCTCACGGGTGTGCCCACCGTGGCCACCATCCCCATGCAATGGCGCCACGGCCTGCCCGAGGAGGACGGTGTGTTCGATGACCGCACGTTGTCAGCGGGCGCGGTGCACACCACCGTGGCCGTGGTGGCCTACCCGCGCATCAGCAACCTGGACGAGTTCCAGCCACTCAAGAATGTGCCCGGCGTGCGCCTGCTGTGGGCGCGCAGCCCGGCCGACCTGGCGGGCCTCAGGCCCACCGACTGGGTGGTGCTGCCCGGCTCCAAGTCCACCGCCGCCGACCTGGCCTGGCTGCGCGCGCAGGGGCTGGACCAGGCCATCGCCCAGCATGCGGGGCAGGGCGGCACGGTGCTGGGCGTGTGTGGCGGCCTGCAGATGCTGGGCGAGGCGCTGATCGACACCGCAGGTATTGATGGCAATGCCCCGGGCCTGGGCCTGCTACCGCTGGTCACCACCTTCGAGGTCGCCAAGACCGTGCAACGCACGCAGACGCAGTTTGGAGCAGCGCAGGGCGCCTGGGCCGCGTTGGCCGGTGTACCCGCCACCGGCTACGAAATCCACCACGGCCAGACCGCCCAGCACCCGGCCATGGCTGCCAAGGGCGATGTGGCGCGCGAGGTCATCCCTGGCATTGCCTGGCAGAACCCGGCGGGCAATGTGCTGGGGGTGTACCTGCACGGCCTGTTCGAGGACGCGGCGGTGCTGCACGCGCTGTTTGGCGCGCAGGCGCCCACGCTGGACAGCGTGTTTGACGGACTCGCAGGCTTCCTGGGCACCAGCTTTACACCGGGTGTGCTGGATGCGCTGGTGGCGCCTTAGCACGCCGGGCACCGTGGCGCCATTCAGCCCCTCACACCCGTTCGCAGTGGCAGGCGAGGGTGGTGTACGGAAAGCGCACGGTGTCCTGCCCGCGCAGCGCGGGGTGTCGGGCTATCAAAGCCTCGATCTGGGCGCGCACCTTGGCGCGTTCAGCATCCGGCAGGGCCGCGATGAAACTGATCGACATGAAACGGTCCACGATGACCTGCTGCGGTGGCCCCACATGCGCATGGGTCAGCTGGGTCTCGACCAATGGGCCGAAGCCGGGGTGCGGAAAAGGCTTGCGCCAGTCGCCCTTGTAGAAGCGCGGGGCATCGCCCTCGTAGGGCGTGATGATGGTGGTGAGCTCGGCCACCCAGTCCACCGACTCATCGCGCACATTCCACACCAGCCCGAGCTTGCCGCTTGGGCGCAGCATGCGGTGGAATTCGTCCAGGGCTTCGCGGGTGGCAAACCAATGGAAGGCCTGCGCACAGACCACGGCATCGAGTGTGCCGGATGGCAGCGGAATGGCCTGGGCTGTGCCCGCCACGGCGCGCACCGTGGGCAGTTGCAAGGCTTCGATCTTGGCGCGCATGGCGTCCACGGGCTCCACGCCCACCACTGTGGCCCCGGTGGTTGCGAGCAGGGCTGTGAACTTGCCAGTACCCGCACCCACATCGGCCACCTCGCGGCCGGGGCCCAGTCCCAACGGCTGTGCCAGCCAAGCCGACAGCGCCGCCGGGTAGTCCGGCCTGCCGCGCGCATAGGCCTGTGCCTCTTTTTCAAAACCCTGCTGTGCCGCTTTGTGCACGGCGTTCTTTGTGTTTTCCATCACCATGACCTCAGCATTTGTGATTCCCACCGTTGATGACCTGCATGATGCCGCGTTGGCCAGCCGCCTGCAGCACGTCATTGACCACAAGACCAAGCCCTTGGGCTCGCTGGGCCTGCTGGAGCGCCTGGCGCTGCGCTTGGGCGTGATCTTGGGTGCCGAATCCCCCGTGCTGCATGCTCCCCAGATGCTGGTGTGTGCGGGCGACCATGGCCTGGCCGCGCGTGGTGTCTCGGCGTTCCCGAGCGATGTGACTTGGCAGATGGTGGAGAACTTTTTGGCGGGTGGCGCGGCAGTCAGCGTGCTGGCCCGCCAGCATGGCCTGGGCCTCACGGTGGTGGACTGTGGTGTGGCCAGGCCCATTGCTGCGCGCGATGCGGCACCCGGCCAGCCCCGCTTGTTGCTGCGCAAGGTGGCAGCGGGCACGCAGGATGCCTCCGTTGGCCCGGCCATGAGTGCCGAGCAATGTGCCCAGGCGCTGGCCAACGGGGTGGAGGTGGTGCGTGGGCTGCCGGGTAACGCCTTGCTGCTGGGCGAGATGGGCATTGCCAACACCTCGGTGGCATCGCTGCTGCTGGCGCGCCTGGCAGGGCTGCCGCTGGCCGAGGTGACGGGCGCGGGAACCGGGCTGGATGCCGCAGGCATCGAACGCAAGCGCGCGGTGTTGCAGCAGGCGCTGGACGCCAATGCCGGCGCCACCAGCCCGCTGGATGCCCTGGCCGCGCTGGGCGGCTATGAAGTGGCCACGCTGGTGGGCGCGGTGCTGCAGGCAGCGGCCGAGCGGCGCGTGATTGTGGTGGACGGTTTTATCACCAGCGCGGCCGTGCTGGTGGCCAGCCGCATCGCGCCGCAGGTGCTGCAGCGCTGTGTGTTCGCCCACCGCTCGGGCGAGCGGGGCCACAGCCTGATGCTGGAACAGATGCAGGCCGAGCCTCTGCTGGACCTGGGCTTGCGCTTGGGCGAGGGCTCGGGCGCGGCGCTGGCCTGGCCGTTGCTGCGATCGGCCTGTGCCGTGCTGCGCGAGATGGCGAGTTTTGAATCGGCCGGTGTGGCCACGCAGACGGCCTGAGTCGCCTTACTGGAAGAGATTTCAGCCCACCACAGTGCGGTTGCGGCCTTCTTCCTTGGCGCGGTAGAGGGCGGCATCGGCTCGGGAGAGCATGGCGTCCAGGGTTTCTTGTGGCCCGGTCCAGCTGGTCAGCCCTATGCTCACCTCGCAGTCCAGCGGGTGGCCCGTGGCCAGCGTGGCGTGGATGCGCTGGGCCACACCCAGGGCTGCCTCGGCGTCGGCTCCCGGCAGCAGCACCAGGAATTCCTCACCCCCATAGCGGCCCAGGCGGTCGGCGCGGCGCAGCACCTGGCGGGTGCGCTCGGCAAAGTGCACCAGCACCGCATCGCCATGCTGGTGGCCGCGTGTGTCGTTGACTGCTTTGAAGTTGTCCAGGTCCACCATCATGATGGACGGCCCGTTGCCGTAGCGCTGCGCGCGCTCCAGCTCGTCCGCGCAGCGTTGCAGCAAGGCTCGGCGGTTGAGGGCCTGGGTCAGCGAATCGTAGGTGGCCAGGTGTTCCAGCTCGGTGCGCAGGCGGTCCGTGGCCATCAGCACCGCGCCGATGGACAGCATCAGGACGGTGAGCGCATAGGCCCCGATGTACAGGGTCTGGAACAGCGATGGCTCCATCAGGTCATTGCCTGCATGCCCAGCCAGAATAGATCCCAGCCGCATCCCCAGCACCAGCATGTGCAGGCCCAGCATCACCTCCACCAGCCGTACTGGGAAGTTGCGCCCGCCGTGGCGCAGCATGAAGCGCAGTTGCGCGGCATACAACGCCCCCATCACCACGGTGAAAAACCCCACCCGCACCGCATAGTTGGGCCACCCGTAGGTCAGCCAGGCAAACACGACCGTGGTGCCCGCCATCACCCAGTTCCAGGTGCGCCAGGTGGCGGGCTGGCCCATGAACTGTCGCGTGCCCATGTAGTAGGTGACCGAGCCCAGCACCAGCAGCTGGTTGGCCAGCACCAGGCCCAGCCAGTCAGGGATGGCGCCGCGCGCGCCAAACAGCACGGTGGACAGCAGCCATAGCAGCGGCGCCGCTGCCCAGCCCCCCACACCGCGAATGCTGGGCGGGTAGTGCCGCCGCATGAACAGCAGCACCATGGCCATGACGGCAGACATGAAGCCCGCCAGGGCGATCATGGAGCGCGGGTCGAGGTTCGTCATGCGGCAGGCAGGAGAAGGGGGAGGAACGCGCTGACGTAATAAATTGTTTCAGATGCGAAGCCAGTATAGCCACGCACCTGAAAGGCAAAGCGCTGTTTCGGTGCATGGTTTGCCCGGGGTGGAGGCGGAGGCAGGACGGGTGTGGGCCGGTATGGGGCGGCAATCTGCGCCGTGTTGGTGCATTTTGTATGCAATGTGACTAAAAAATTGTGTACAAAGTTGGCATGGGCTTTGCGTAGGGCATACCCCATGCAAAGCACCCACCCTGCGCCTACCCCCGCCGCCATCGAAATCATCGCGCTCACCAAGCGCTATGCCAGCGGCAAGCCTGCCGTGGATGCCATCAACCTGCGCATCGCCAATGGCAGCTACTGCTGCCTGCTGGGGCCCTCGGGCTGCGGCAAGAGCACCACCTTGCGCATGATTGCGGGGCACGAGTCGGTGACCAGCGGCGACATCCTGCTGGAGAACCGCAACATCACCGACCTGCCCGCCGCTGCGCGCGGCACGGCCATGATGTTCCAGAGCTTTGCGCTGTTCCCGCACCTCTCGGCGCTCGATAACGTGGCCTTCAGTCTCAAGATGAAAGGCGTGGCCAAGGCCGAGCGCCAGACCAAGGCGCGCGACCTGCTGGAGCGCGTGGCGCTGGGCCATTTGGCCGAACGCAAACCGGCAGAACTCTCAGGCGGGCAGCAGCAGCGCGTGGCGCTGGCACGGGCTCTCATCACGCAGCCGCGCGTGCTGCTGCTGGATGAGCCACTGTCCGCCCTCGACCCCTTCCTGCGCATCCAGATGCGTGCCGAACTGCGCCGCTGGCAAAAGGAGCTGGGCCTGACCTTTATCCATGTGACCCACAGCCAGGAAGAGGCCATGGCCCTGGCCGACACCATGGTGGTGATGAACCACGGCGTGATCGAGCAGGTGGGCAGCCCGCACGAGGTCTATAACCGGCCCGCCAGCGAATTCGTGGCGCGCTTCATGGGTGGCCACAACGTGATTGACACGCCCGAAGGCAAGGTGGGAGTGCGCACCGACCACCTGCAGATCGCCCCCGCACAGGCCGAGCTGCCTTGGGGCGCCCAGCGCATGCTGGCCGTGGTGACCGATGTGGAGTACCAGGGCACCTACGTGCTGGTGGGCCTGCAAAAGCAGGGCGTGGCCCTGTCGGCCAACGCCACAGCAGCTTATTCGGTGATGGTGTCTGAAGCCGCCTTTGCTGCGCAGCCCTACCAGGTGGGGCAGGGCGTGCAACTGCACTGGACGCCTGAGCAGGCGCATCCGCTGTCTTCAGCCCAGGCCGCCGCCGCCTGATCGCACTGATCTTCCGCTTTTCATCGATTCATCGTTTCCCCGTTCCCTGTCCGCAACCCAAGGAGTTTTCCCATGTCCGATGCTTCCCGTGCTGATTCCCCCGTCGTCGTTCCTGAAGCCACTGGTGTGGCTCGCCGCTCGCTGCTCAAGGGCACGGCCGGCATCCTGGCTGCTGGCATGTTCCCGGCCGTGCATTCGCAAGAGAAGATCGTGCTGCGCTACCTGGGCACGGCGGTGAACCAGGACAAGGCGATTGCCGAAAAATTCAAGGCCGACACCGGTATCGAGATCCAGTACGTGGCCGTGACCACGGACGACGTGACCAAGCGTGCCGTGACCGCGCCCAACAGCTTTGACCTGATCGACACCGAGTATTTCTCGCTGAAAAAGATCGTGCCCACGGGCAACCTCAAGGGCATTGACACCAAGCGCATCAAGAACGCCGACAAGATCACCACGCTGTTCACCACCGGCATGGTGGCGGGCAAGGCCGTGGGCGACCAGGGCACTGCACCCAAGAAGGTGATCTACCTGGAAGGCGAAAAGTCCAAGAAATTTGCGACCGCGCCCACGCAGTTCATGAGCCTCATCCCCACCGTGTACAACGCCGACACGCTGGGCATTCGCCCCGACCTGATCAAGCGCCCCATCAACTCCTGGGCCGAGCTGCTGAACGCCGAATTCAAGGGCAAGGCCGCCATCCTGAACATCCCGAGCATCGGCATCATGGACGCTGCGATGGTCGTGGAAGCCATGGGCATCTACAAGTACCCCGACAAGGGCAACATGACCAAAAAGGAGATTGATCTCACGATCAAGACCCTGATCGAAGCCAAGAAGCAGGGCCAGTTCCGCGCGCTGTGGAAGGACTTCAACGAGTCGGTGAACCTGATGGCTTCGGGCGAAGTGGTGATCCAGTCGATGTGGAGCCCGGCCGTCACCGCCGTGCGCACCAAAGGCATCGCCTGCAACTTCCAGCCCCTTAAGGAAGGCTACCGTGCCTGGGCTGCGGGCTTTGGCCTGCCCACCACGTTGAGCGGCCGCAAGCTCGACGGCGCGTACGAGTTCATCAACTGGTTCCTGGACGGCTGGGCCGGTGCCTACCTGAACCGCCAGGGCTACTACAGCGCCGTGCTGGAGACCGCCAAGTCCAAGATGGAAGCCTACGAGTGGGCCTACTGGATGGAAGGCAAACCCGCCACGCAAGACATCAAGAGCCCGAACGGCGACGTGCTGGCCAAGGCCGGTGCGGTGCGCGACGGCGGCAGCTACGAGTCGCGTATGGGCGGCATTGCCTGTTGGAACGCGATCATGGATGAGAACAACTACATGGTCCAGAAATGGAATGAATTCGTCGCGGCGTAGGGAGTGCACCCCCTGAGGCGCTTTGCGCCTTCACCCGTCTCTCGAACCGCTGCGCGATTCGGGGGGGGACGCCCCCGGTGCGGCGGGGCGGCCCTTGCACGGGGGCACTGGTCTTCGGCCGCGCCAGTTTCGACGACCGTCGTCCGATGCGATGGATATCTGATTTGCAAACACCATGAGCACTACCTCCACACCGTCCTTACCTGCTGCAGCTGTCCCCGGCCGCAGCATTGCCGCCTGGTGGCAGGCCGCACCTTTCACGTTGGTGTTTGCGCTGTTCTTCATCATCCCGCTGGCGCTGATCGTGATGGTCAGTTTCTGGGACTTCAATGAGTACGAGTTGCTGCCCGGCTTCACGTTCAAGAACTACGTGTCAATTTTTGCGGGCTGTGGTGATGCGTCAGAGGGCCTGTGCGTCACGCTCAAGACGTATTACTCCACGCTCAAGTTCAGCGTGCTGGTGTGGCTCATCACGCTGGTGATTGGCTTCACCGTGGCCTACTTTTTGGCCTTCCATGTGCGCTCGTCCGGCATGCAGACGCTGCTGTTCGTGCTGTGCACCATTCCGTTCTGGACGTCCAACGTGATCCGCATGATCTCGTGGGTGCCGCTGCTGGGCCGCAATGGGCTGGTGAACCAGACCTTGATGGGCATGAACCTGGTCGAGACGCCCATCGAGTGGCTGCTTTTCTCGGACTTCTCGGTGGTACTGGCCTTTGTGCACCTCTACACCATGTTCATGATCGTGCCCATCTTCAATAGCATGATGCGCATCGACCGCAGCCTGATCGAAGCCGCCAGCGACAGCGGCGCAAGCGGCTGGCAGACGCTGTGGAACGTGATCGTGCCGCTGTCGCGCACCGGCATCATCATCGGCTCCATCTTCGTGCTCACCATCGTGATGGGCGACTTCGTGACCATCGGCGTGATGGGCGGGCAGCAGATTGCGTCCGTGGGCAAGATCATCCAGGTGCAGACGTCGTACCTGCAGTTCCCGCTGGCGGCGGCCAATGCCGTGATCCTGCTGGCCGTGGTGCTGATGATCATCTGGGGCCTCACGCGCCTCGTCGATATCCGCAAGGAGCTTTGAGATGAGACTGCGCGAAACCCGTCCCGCCAGCTTCTGGCCCCTGGCCATCTTCTTTGCGCTGTTCGTGCTGTTCATGTACGGGCCGATGTTCGTCATCTTCATCCTGAGCTTTCAGGGGCCGGAAGGCGGACTCACTTTCCCCATGCGCGGCGTGTCGCTGCACTGGTTCGCCAAGCTGGCCGAAGGCCTGGGCGTGGTGGACATTGGCGCGGCGCTGTGGCGCTCGCTGGGCCTGGGCGTGGCCGTGATGCTGTGCACGGTGGTGCTGTCGGTGCTGGCCGGGCTGGCGTTTCGCAAGCGGCTGGCGGGCGGTAACACCTTGTTCTTCATCGTGGTGGCCAGCCTCATCATGCCGTCCATCATCGTCTCGCTGGGCATCGGGCTGGAGTTCCGGCTCTTCGACAACGGCATCAAGGCCGTCGTCGAATGGTTGGGCATGGAAAGCGCGCTGGAGGGCTACGGCACATCGCTCGGCCTGTTCACCTCTGCCCTGGGCGCGCACCTGACCTGGACGCTGCCGTTTGGCCTGCTCATCATGTTTGCGGTGTTCAACCGCTTCAATCCTGCGTATGAAGAAGCCGCTCGCGACCTGGGCGCCACGCCCTGGCAGGGCTTTGCGCATGTGGTGCTGCCGCTGATTGCGCCCTCGGTCGTGGGCATTGGCATGTTCGGCTTCACGCTGAGCTGGGACGAGATTGCCCGCACCTCGCAGGCCATTGGCGATGTGAACACCTTGCCGCTAGAACTGCAGGGCCTGACCAGCACGGTGACCACGCCGTCCATCTACGCGCTGGGCACTGTCACCACCGTGGTGTCGTTTGCCGTGATGGGTATCACGCTGGCGCTGGTGTGGGCGCTGGGCCGCAGGCGCAAGGGCCGTTCGGGGTAAAACGGCACCCTTATGACGACCACCCTCCCCAAGCCCCGGCGCACGCGCGCTGCGGTTACCGAACCGCCCGTGCAGCCCGACACCACTGGCCAACTCAGCGACAACGACATGTACGACCGCATGGTGTCGGCCATCCTCGACCACCGGCTGCCCCCCGGAACCAAGCTGGTGGAAGACAAATTGGCTGCTGCATTTGGCGTGTCACGCACGCGGGTGCGCCCTGTGCTGGTGCGGCTGGCCAATGAACAGGTGGTCACCCTCACACCCAACCGGGGCGCCTCCATCGCCCAGCCCACACCGCAAGAGGCGCTGGAGGTGTTCGAGGCCCGCCGCCTGCTGGAGCCGCGTCTGGTGGAACTGTTCATTGCCAACGCCACAGACGCCGACATCGCCGCGCTGCGCACCTGCATCGACGACGAAGAGGCCGCGCGCGCCAGTGGCGACATGCGCCGTGCCATCCGCCTCTCGGGCGACTTTCACCTGCACATCGCTCAGGCAGCAGGGCACCAGACGCTGGGGCGCATCCTGCGCGAGCTGGTCTCGCGCACCTCGCTCATCCTCATGACCTACAGCCCCAGCCATGCCCAGACTCGGGAAGAGGCCACGGCCTGCGGCTGCCGCGAGCACCGGGCGCTGATCGACGCCATCCGCCTGCGCGATGCGCGCGAAGCCCCCCGGCTGATGCTGGCCCACCTGGCGCGCATTGAATCGCAGCTGGAGTTCACGCCGCCTGCGGCGGAGGCGCCTGATCTGGCGCAGTTGCTCGGCGAGGCTTGACTCGCTTTTCACATCCTTCCTCCATGCGCCAACTGCTCGTCATCAACCCCAACATGTCGGCCCATGTCAGTGCCTTGCTGCAGCGGCATGTGCAAGGGGCTGCGGGCTCGCATGTGGCGGTGCGCACGGCCACGGCCCGCTTTGGCGCCCCGTACATCGCGTGTGAGGCGAGCTACGCGGTAGCGGCCCACGCCGCGCTCGATGTGTGGGCGCATGAGATCGCACAGCAGCAGACCGCGCCCGACGCGGTGCTGATCGGCTGCTTTGGCGACCCCGGCCTGATGGCGCTGCGCGAGAGCAGCCCCGTGCCCGTCACCGGCCTGGCCGAGGCGTCATTCATCGAGGCCGCGCGCCACGGCCGCTTTGCCATCGTCACCGGCGGCGAGCGCTGGGGCCCCATGCTGCAGCGCCTGGCCCAGGCGCTGGGCCACGCCCACGCACTGGCAGGCATTCACACCGTGGCGCCCACCGGTGCCCAACTGGCCGCAGACCCCGAAGCGGCCCGCGCATTGCTGGCCCAGGCGTGCCGCGATGTGGTGCGGCAGATGGGGGTGCAGGCCGTCATTTTGGGTGGGGCGGGGCTGGCGGGCATGGCTGCCGCCGTGCAGCCGCAGGTGTCGGTGCCCGTGATCGACAGCGTGGTCGCCGGTGCCACCTGGGCGCTGCGCGCGCACCCCGTGCCTCCGGAGCGCAAGGTGGCGGGGTTTGATGTGGCCTGGGTGGGGGTGTCGAGGGAGATGGCGGCTTTGGGGCTGGCGGGGGTGATTTGACTGCGCCCAGGGGGAAGTTTAGTATTACGTTTGTAATTACTCGGAGTTCTTCCTATGCACATGCTCAAGCTGACCCAGATCGGAAATTCTGTGGGTGTTGTTTTGCCGAAAGAAGCTCTGGCGCGTTTGAAGCTGGGCAAAGGCGAATCCATCTTCCTCACGGAAACGCCCGATGGCTATGCGCTGACGCCGTATGACCCCATTCTTGAGGAAGAGATCAAGGCTGGCCGTGAATTCATGCACGACTTTCGTGACACCTTTCACCAGTTGGCCAAATGAGCTGGCGCTGGGTGAGCAAGCAAGCGCTGGTGCTACTCCACGGTGAGAGTCTTGCCACGCACGGCGGGCGCGAAGGCATGCGCGATGAGGGGTTGCTGGACTCTGCATTGATGCGGCCGCAGAACATCTTGGCTTATTCGGATGCCGACAATCCTCCAGACACAGCGGCTTTGGCCGCAAGCTATGGAGTGGGCCTGGCCAAGAACCATCCTTTCGTGGACGGGAACAAGCGGGCTGCCTTCCTGGCCGTGGGCTTGTTCCTGTACCTCAATGGCTTGCGTTTGCAGGCCACCCAGACAAACGCGACGTTGACCATGCTCGCCGTCGCCGCCGGCGACATCACCGAAGAGGCGTTTGCTGCATGGCTGCGGGAGCACGCGGTAGCCCGTTGAGTGAGGTTTGAAGCTTTTTGGGCTCTACCGCCTATCCAGAAAGCGCTATAAGCTATAAAAATAGTAGCTAAATGCCGCGCCTGCTGACTCAGGGCGCAGGCGTCTTCGGCCGGTACTCGCAATACTCGCTCACCACACATTCCCAGCAGCGCGGCTTGCGCGCCTGGCACACATAGCGGCCCAGCAGGATCAGCCAGTGGTGCGAGTCCACCGCGTAGGCGGCGGGCACGCGCTTCATCAGTTGCAACTCTACGGCCAGCGGGTTCTTGCCCGGTGCCAGGCCCGTGCGGTTGCTCACCCGAAAGATGTGCGTGTCCACCGCCATCGTGGGCTGGCCAAAGGCCACGTTGAGCACCACATTGGCCGTCTTGCGGCCCACGCCGGGCAGGGCCTCCAGCGCTTCGCGCGTGCGGGGCACCTGGCTGTCGTGCTGCTCCACCAGGATGCGGCAGGTCTCCATCAGGTTCTTGGCCTTGGTGCGGTACAGGCCGATGGTCTTGATGTAGCCCTCCAGCCCCTCCAGCCCCAGGTCCAGGATGGCCTGCGGTGTGCCCGCCACGGGGAACAGCCTGCGCGTGGCCTTGTTCACGCCCACGTCGGTGGCCTGGGCCGACAGCAGCACGGCGGCCAGCAGCTCGAACGGCGTGGTGTATTCCAGCTCCGTGTTGGGCATGGGGTTGGCCGCCTTGAGGGTGGCGAAGAAGGGCTCGATCTGGGTGGTTTTCATCATCATCGTTGGCGGGGCGCGGCGGGAGGCTTGCTTCTGGTGGCGGGCGTGGCCGGTGGCGCATTGTCCCGCAGCTGCGCTTGCAGAAACTCCAGAAAAATGCGCACCCCAGCGGGCAGCGTGCGGCCGCTCAGGGTTTGCAGCTCGGCGGCGCGGGCGCTCATGCCGGGCTCGCGGATCTGGGCGGCATGCAATTCGCCGCGCTGCACCCGGTCGCGCACCGTCACCTCGCCTGAGATGGACAGGCCGCCGCCATGCAGCACAAAGTGCATCAGCGTCTCGAAGTGGTTGCACACCAGGGCGGGCTCAAAGACCAGGCCCCACTGGCTGCAGCCGATGTCGAACAGCTGGCGCACGGTGTTGTCGCGCTCGGGCAGGGCGATGGGGTAGGCGTGCATCTGCGCCAGCGTGATGGAGTGCAATCGCGCCAGCGCGTGGTCCGGCCGCATGATGGCGATGACGGGTGCGGCCTGGCGGTGCTGCACCGTGATGTCCCGTTCGGCCGAGCGGCTGTACGTCAGGCCAATGTCTGCATCGCCGTTGAGCACCGCCACGGTCACGGCCGCCGGGCTGGCCACGCGCAGGTGGAACTGGATGCCGGGGTACTGCAGGCGGAACTGCGCCATGACGCGGGGCAGGAACTCGATGGCAAAACCCGCAGAGCTGCAAATGCGCACCAGCCCTGTGCGCAGGCCCTGCAGTGCCTGGATGTCGGAGACCACGCGGTCGGCCTCCAGCGCGCCGCGCCGGGCATGGGCGGCCAGCAGCTCGCCCGCCGCGCTGGGCGCCATGCCGCGCGGGCGCCTGTCAAACAGCGGCACGCCCAGCAGGTCTTCGAGGGCGGCCACCTGGCGGCTTACGGCCGAGGGCGACACATTGAGGCGCGTGGCGGCCTCACTGACCGAGCCGCTGCGCACCACCTCCAGAAAGTAGCGCAGCGCGGTGTCCTGCAAGCGGCTGGAAAGCATGGGAGGCCTTTCGGGCTGTGGATTGCGTAAAACGCAAAGATAACCCCAGTAATCGTTGATTGTCGAAACGCAGAGGGCTGCTTATGCTGACTTGCAAATGACATATTCAACGTCAACGGCCACAGCATCCATGGCTTCTGCAAACCGCGCCACCCCGGGCGACATCCCCAGCCGCATCGTGGACTACACGGCCACCAGCCTGTCACGCTCCATCCATGCACGGGAGGTCTCCTGCACCGAGGTGCTGGATGCCTACCTGGCCCAGGTGGATCGGCTCAACCCCGTCGTGAACGCCCTAGTGGCGATGGTGGACCGCGACGCCCTGCGCGTGCAGGCCGCAGAACGCGATGCGCAGCTGGCACGTGGCGAGAGCCTGGGCCCGCTGCAAGGGTTTCCGCAGGCGCCCAAGGACATCATGCCCGCCGCGGGCATGGTCACCACGCGCGGGTCGCCCATCTTTGCGGGGCAGGTCTCGGCAACGGATGCGGTGGTGTTCGAGCGCATGCGCGCAGGCGGCGCGCTCTTCGTCGGCCGCAGCAACTCGCCCGAGTTTGGCCTGGGCGGCCACACCTACAACCCGGTGTACGGCACCACACGCAATGCCCACAACCCGGCCGTGTCGGCGGGCGGCAGCAGCGGTGGCGCGGCGGTGGCCGTGGCGTTGCACATGCTGCCGGTGGCCGACGGCTCGGACATGATGGGATCGCTGCGCACGCCTGCGGCCTTCAACAACGTCTATGGCCTGCGCACCTCGTTCGGCCTGGTGCCGCACGGGCCGACGGAAGAGGTGTTTTTTCAGCAGTTCAGCGTGGCCGGCCCCATGGCGCGCAACATCCCGGACCTGGCGTTGCTGCTGTCGGTGCAGGCGGGCTTTGATGCGCGACTGCCGCTCACGCGCCGGCACGAGGATGTGGCCCTGCTGGGCCAGCCGCTGGAGCGCGACTGGCGCGGTGCCCGCATCGGCTGGCTGGGCGACCTGGGCGGCCATTTGCCCACCGAGCCCGGACTGCTGGCCACCTGCGAGCGGGCGCTGGCGCACTTTCGCACCGTGGGCTGCACAGTGGAGGCGGTGGTGCCCGCGTTCAATCTGGAACAGCTGTGGAACGCGTGGATCGACCTGCGCAGCTTCAGCGTGGCGGGGGCCAATGCGGGCCTGTATCGCGATGCTCAGACCCGTGCACTGCTCAAGCCCGAGGCGGTGTGGGAGATCGAGCGCGGCATGCGCCTGACGGCCCAGCAGGTGTACGACGCGGCGCGCGTGCGCAGCGCGTGGTACCAGGCGCTGCGCGGCCTGTTCGAACAATTCGACTTTCTCGTGCTGCCCGCTGTGCAGGTCTTCCCCTTCGATGCCCAGCTCGACTGGCCCCACGAGGTCGGAGGCCGCGCCATGGACACCTACCACCGCTGGATGGAGGCCGTGGTGCCCGCCACCATGGCCGGCCTGCCCGCGCTGGCAGCCCCCGCAGGCTTCGGCTCTGGCGGCCTGCCTGCGGGTCTGCAGATCATCGGACCGGCGCAGTCAGACGCGGCCGTGCTGCAGATCGGCCACGCTTATGACCAGGCCAGCGGGTATGCGCGCCAGCGCAGCCCGCTGCTGGATTGATGGGCGCCTGGCCGCTCGCCAGTGCGTCCCACTCCGTTAACCCCTTGTTTCGTCAACGTGCTTTCTGGAGAGCTTCACCATGCTGCGTTCCCGCTTCGTATCGAGTCTTCTGCTCAGCGCCCTGGTGCTGGCCGCGCCTGGCCTGGCGCAGGCGCAGACCTATCCCGACCGGCCCATCAAGCTGGTCGTGCCTTTTGCCCCAGGCGGAGCCACCGACATCCTGGGACGTTTGCTGGCCACGGCCCTGGGGGAGCGGCTGGGGCAGCCCATGGTGGTCGAGAACCGGCCCGGCGCGGGCACCGTGGTGGCGGCGTCCATGGTGGCCAAGGCGCCCGCTGACGGCTACACGCTGCTGCTCGGGTCCAACACCACGCTCACGATGAACCCGGCCATCCGTACTAACCTGCCGTACGACCCCATCAAGAGCTTCACGCCCCTGGCCCTGGTGGCCGACATGGGGTTGCTGCTGGTAGCCCACAACGACACCCCGGGTCAGTCGCTCAAGGACATCGTGGCCCAGGCCAAGGCCGCGCCGGACAAGTTTTCGTATGGCGCTTAGAACCTTTTCAAGGTCTTTTCGGGGATCGCATTGGAGTGCAATCGGGATGAGTGGATGCTTCGGGTGCGCCGCATGGGCTCATGCCCATGCAAGCAGCCGGGGCGTCCAATCGCCCGATTTCACTCCAACCCTTGGGGCAAGTGCCTTGCCGGGCGGTCTGCGGCGTTCCGGCGCTTGCCAATAGCCGAGCTATTGGCTGCGCCCCGCGCCTTGCATCCCATCCCGGCAAGGTACTTGTGCGACCCCGAAAAGACCTTGAACAGGTTCTTCTGGCACGGGCTCGTCGGTGCACTTTGGCGCCGAGATGCTCAAGACCACCGCAGGTTTTCCGATGATGCACGTGCCTTTCAACGGCAGCTCGCCCAGCCTCACGGCGCTGATGGGCGGGCAGGTGCAACTGGCGGTGGACACCGTGGTGGCGTCCACGCCGCTCATCAAGTCCGGCAAGATCAAGGCGATTGCCGCACTCAGTCCGCAGCGCCTGGCCCTGCTGCCCAATGTGCCCACCGTGGCCGAGAGCGGCTACCCCGGCTTTGACATGGGATCGTGGTTTGCCTTTGTAGGCCCGGCGGGCCTGCCCGCGCCCGTGTAGAAGAAGCTGGAAAAGGCCCTGGCCGAGACCCTGGCCTCGGCGGAGTTCAAGAAGAAGATGGTGGACATCGGCCTCACGCCCTTGGGCGGCAACGGCGAAGCGCTGCGCGCACGCATTGAACGCGAGCTGCCGCTGATGCGCGCGGTGGCGGCGCGGGCGGATATCCGGGTGGATTGACGGTTGGCGCTGAAAAGGGCTACCCGGCCCGTCAGCGCAACCCTTTGGGAGTCAGCGCGTCCGTTTGACCGGAATACAGAGCCAGCATGGAAAGCGCCCCGTGGCCGGGTTCACCGCAAAGTCCTCGTCGTAGATCTCCAGCGCGGCGCGGGGCTCCCATTCCCAGCCTTCGGGAATCTGGCCCGGCGCGCTCATCTGCGCCCAGGCGGCGGCGATCTCGGGCCCTGTGCCCACGAAGTGCATGCAGGCGTAGTCGCCCCCTTCGTAGTCCATCACCTGCACATCGGGCCCGGTGCGCAGGCCCACGCCAATCTGCACCGCTGCGTCATAGCGGCACCGCTCGGGCGGCGTGCAGGCCGGGTCGTCGTGGCTGAAGCCGTAGAACTTGGGGCGCGGATCATTCAATCGGTTGGCGGCGCACCACGCGCCAAAGCGCTCCCACAACTCAGTCAGGCCCGGGTGGCCGTAAGCGCCGGTGTGGCGCATGGTGGCAAGGCGCATGCGGGGCAGGGTGCGGATGGTCAGGGTCATGGCGGGCGGGGCTATGGCGGTGGAGGGAAAACCCAGTTTAGAGCCTCTCGGGCGGACACCGCATGAATCCTGCGCCGCAATTGGCGACAATGCACGGTTTGTTGCCAACCACTTCTGTCCACGCCATGCAATTTGCCGACCGCCTGAACAACGTAGAAACCTCCGCCATCCGCGAGCTTTTCAAGCTGCTGGGCAAGCCCGGCATCATCAGCTTTGCAGGCGGCTTCCCCGACAGCGCGATGTTCGACGTGGAAGGCATTCGCGCCGCCAGCAATGCTGCCCTGGCCGAAGAACCCGGCGCAGCACTGCAGTACGGCGCCACAGAAGGCTACAACCCGCTGCGCGAGCAATTGGCCTCCTTCATGACCAGCAAGGGCGCCAAGGATGTCGCGGCCGACCACCTCATCGTCACCACCGGCAGCCAGCAGGCGCTGGACCTGCTGGGCAAGACGCTCATCAGCCCCGGCGACAAGGTGATCGTGGAAGGCCCCACGTTCCTGGCCACCATCCAGTGCTTTCGCCTGTACGGCGCCGAACTCATCAGCGCGCCCATCGACGGCAACGGCGTGAAGACCGACGAGCTGGAAAAGCTCATCGCCAAGCACAAGCCCAAGTTCGTCTACCTGATCCCCACCTTCGGCAACCCCAGCGGCGCCATGCTGAGCCTGGAGCGCCGCAAGGCCGTGCTCGAGATGGCGGTGAAGCACAACACCCTGATCGTCGAGGACGACCCCTACGGCGACCTGTACTTTGGCGATGCGCCTCCTCCCAGCCTGCTCAACCTGTCGGCCAGCGTGCCCGGCAGCCGTGAGCTGCTGGTGCACTGCGGCAGCTTGAGCAAGGTGCTGTCGCCTGGTCTGCGCGTGGGCTGGATGATTGCCCCGGCTGAACTGTTGGGCAAAGCCACCATGTGCAAGCAGTTCAGCGACGCACACACCAGCACCTTTGCCCAGGCCACGGCCGCGCAGTACCTCAAGGCCGGCCGCATGCCCGGCACGCTGGCCCATGTGCGCAAGGTGTATGCCGAGCGTGCCCAGGCCATGGGCGATGCGCTGCGCAAGGAATTGGGCGACGCCATTGAATTTGTGCAGCCCCAGGGCGGCCTGTTCGTGTGGGCGCGCCTCACCGGCGCGGGTGGCAAGGTGGCCGACGGCAACGTACTGGCCAAGCGTGCCATTGAGAAGGGCGTGGCCTTTGTACCCGGCACGCCGTTCTTCTGCGCCAACCCCGACCACGCCACCTTCCGCCTGTCGTTTGCCACGGCCGATGTGGACAAGATCCGCGAAGGCGTCGCGCGCCTGGGCCAGGCGATCTGACGCCTCCATGTCCGACGCCAACGATCTCGCCAACGTTCTCCAGCGCCTCGAAAGCCTGGAGATCAAGGCCAGCTTTACCGAAGACCTGCTGGACCAGCTGAACATGACCATCTACCAGCAGCAGCAACTGATCGACCGGTTGACGCACGAGGTCATCCAGCTGCGCCAGCAGGCGCCCGAAGGCGGCTCGAACGGCCCGCGCAACCTGCGCGACGAGCTGCCGCCGCATTACTGATCGGAGCTGATCCGATCGCTCGATCTACGCCCTGACGGACCGCCAGGCAGCCTCGGCCAGCTCGGTGCGGTAGGTAGTCGGCGAGGGCAGGCCGCCCTGGGCCGCATTGCCCGACAGCCAGGCCCTGCAATAGCTCTGCACCGGCCCCATCACCAGCGATGGCATCAGCTCGCACGGCAGGTCGCGCAGCGCGCCGGATCGGCGGTGCGGCTCAAACCAGGCCACCAGTGCCTGGTTACGGCGCCGCGCGGCCTCGGCCAGGTCTGGCGTGCGCGGGCCGGCGGCCACGGCGCCCCGCGCCTGGAACAGAAAACGCGCCCGCTCAGGCTGTGCCACCACCCAGTCCAGATAGCCCGTGACCAGGGCCTGTACGCCCGCCTCCACGCCCTGGGCGGCATCCAGCTGCGCCTGCACGCTGCGCGACTGGTCGTGATAGATCTCGAAGAACAGCGCCGCCACGATGCCGTCGCGGTTGCCAAAGTGGTGGTAGATGCTGCCCACGCTGGCCCCGCAGCGCGCGCGCACGCCGTCGATGGTGACTGCGTCCACGCCGCCTTCGGCCGCGCAGGCCAAGGCAGCGTTCAGGATGTCCTGGCGGCGGTCGGTGGGTGCTTCGGCCGGGGATGAAGTGAGGGGTGGGGAATTGCGGCTTGCCATGGAATGGGATTCTAGAATAAAGTTCTAGAAAAACATTCTAGTCCACGATCCTCCCATGCATTCCTCTCCTCCAATGGCCGCTCCTGCCGCTCCTGCCGCTCCTGCCGCCCCTGCAGCCGCTGCCTCCATGCCCGGCGCCGCCTTGTACCCGCACCTGCTCGCCCCCCTCGACTTGGGGTTCACCACCCTCAAGAACCGCGTGCTGATGGGCTCAATGCACACGGGGCTGGAGGACGGGCGCGACCTCTCGCGCATGGCGGCGTACTTCCGCGAGCGGGCCGAGGGGGATGTGGGCCTGATCGTTACGGGGGGCTTTGCACCCAACATTGCGGGCTGGGCCAAGCCGTTTGCAGGCACGCTGGCAACGTCTGGCGCGGCCAAGCGCCACCGCGTGGTGACCGAGGCCGTGCATGCAGCGGGCGGCAAGATCGCGCTGCAGATCCTGCACACGGGCCGTTACGCCTACCACCCGCTGGCCGTGGCGCCATCGCGGCTGCAGTCGCCGATTTCGCCGTTCACGCCGTTTGCGTTGTCGGCACGCGGGGTGGATCGCCAGATACGCGCGTTCGTCAATTGCGCAGTCAAGGCGCGCGAGGCTGGCTACGACGGCGTGGAGGTGATGGGCTCCGAGGGCTATTTCATCAACCAGTTCCTGTCGCAGGCCACCAACCTGCGGCGCGATGAATGGGGCGGCGACTACAGCCACCGCATGCGCCTGCCGGTGGAGATCATCGGCCGCATGCGCGAGGCCGTTGGCAAGGACTTCATCATCATCTACCGCCTGTCGATGATCGACCTGGTGCCTGGCGGCAGCGCGTGGGACGAGATCGTCACCCTGGGCAAGGCCGTGGCCACGGGCGGCGCCAACATCGTCAACACCGGCATCGGCTGGCACGAGGCGCGGGTGCCTACCATTGCCACCAGCGTGCCGCGCGCAGCGTTTGCGTGGGTCACGCAGAAGATGAAGGCCGAGTTCGCGGCTGCGGGCATCACCACGCCGCTGGTCACGTCCAACCGCATCAACACGCCCGAGGTGGCCGAGCAGGTGCTGGCCGATGGCTGCGCCGACATGGTGTCCATGGCGCGGCCGCTGCTGGCCGATGCCGCGTTTGTGAAGAAGGCTGCGCAGGGCCGGGCTGACCGCATCAACACCTGCATCGCCTGCAACCAGGCCTGCCTGGACCATGTGTTCCAGAACAAGACCAGCAGCTGCTTGGTCAACCCACGCGCCTGCCACGAGACCGAGCTGGTGTACCGCCCGGTGTCGTCGCGCAAGCGCGTGGCCGTGGTCGGCGCCGGACCCGCAGGCCTCACTGCCGCCACGGTGGCGGCCGAGCGTGGGCACGAGGTGCACCTGTTTGACGCTGCACCCGCCATCGGCGGCCAGCTCAACATGGCCAAGGTGATTCCGGGCAAGGAGGAGTTCCATGAAATGCTGCGTTACCTGGGTACGCGCGTGGAGGACACAGGGGTGCAGCTGCACTTGAATCAGCGTGTGGAGGCCGCCGACCTTGTGGGCTTTGACGAGGTCATCGTCGCGACTGGCGTGGAGCCGCGCGACCCGAAGATCCCCGGCCAGGACCACCCCAAGGTGCTGAGCTACATCGACGTGCTGCGCCATGGCAAGCCGGTGGGCGAGCGCGTGGCCATCATCGGTGCGGGCGGCATTGGCTTTGATGTGGCCGAGTTCCTCACGCACGGCGAGCACCCCTCCACCACGCTCGATTTGGCCGCGTGGAAGGCCGAATGGGGCATCACCGACCCGGCCGAGGCGCGCGGTGGCCTGGCCACCAGCGGCCCGCGCGTGACGGCCCCTGCACGGCAGGTGACGCTGTTGCAGCGCAAGAAGGGCAAGCTGGGCGGCGGCCTCGGCAAGACCACAGGCTGGATCCACCGCACCGTGCTGAAGATGAAAGCGGTGGAGATGGTGGGTGGCGTGAACTACGAGCGCATTGCCGACGAAGGGCTGCTGGTGTCGTATGGCGAGAAGCGCGAAGACCCGACCTGGATTCCCTGCGACACCGTGGTGCTGTGCGCGGGCCAGGTGCCCTTGCGCAGCCTGGCACAGGACCTGGAGGCCCAGGGCCGCAAGCCCCACCTCATCGGCGGTGCGCTGGAGGCGGGTGAGCTGGACGCCAAACGCGCCATCGATCAGGCGGCGCGGCTGGCGGCCCGGCTGTAGGTCGGTGCGTACATCGCCTGCAGGGGCTCACAGGGCCTGTCAGGCGTGTTGTTGAGGTCTTTTTGGCTGGTGGCGCTAGTGGAATATGCCTGAGCAGCTATATTTTTGATAGTGATTATAGGATGGCGACTGCCGTGATGGGTCACGGCGGTTGTGCCCTCCTTATCCCTCAGGCGGACAGATTCAAGGCGTTGAACACCCGCAGCGCTGCCCACGCGTCGTTGGCCGCGTAGACCAGCTGGGCCTCGCTCAGCCGGGCGTTGGCCCAGTTGGAGGTGGCGGCTTTTTTGGACTTGATGAAGCGCCGGTTGAACAGCACCGCCACAGCCCCTTTCACGCCCATGTCCTTGCGGTAGCCGCGTTGGCGGAACACGGTGTTCAGCTCCAGCACATCGGCTGGTTGCACGCCCAGCTTGTGCTGGATGCGCTTCGTGTCGTCGCCCAGCCCAAAGCCAGCCTTGGTCACACCGCGCAAGGCCAGCAGCTCGGCCACGCGCGCGCGGCAGCCGGGTTCGTGCAGCTGGAATACCCAGGCCCGCTCCAGCGTGGCCAGTTGCACGATGTGCGGGCCGTCCGACGCCTCGCCCTGCACAAAGGTGGGTTTGGATTCGGTGTCAAAACCCCAGGCGCTCGCACCGGCCAGCGCATCGCAAGCCTGGTCGGCCTGGGCAGGCGTGGAGACGAGGGCGATGCGGTCCAGGCCCAGGCGTTCAAAAGGCTCCAGCAGCGCGATCTGGTCTTTGTCGGGTGTGGGGCGCTGGGCGGTGCGCGCAGAGGGGTGGCGGGGTGTGGAGGGCGACTGGCGCCGCGAAGGGGGAGAGTCCGTCATGCGGGCCATTGTGCCGTGCAGTTGGCCCTTCAGCGTTTGCCGGTTTTGCGCAGGCGGGGCGCTTGCTCCATCTGCGCCAAGGCCTGCTCGCAGGCGGCCACCGACTGGGCCTGCCGCCCCGCCAGCCAGCCTGCGCCAAACCAGGCCTTCAGGTCGCCGGACTCTGCAAGCTCGCGGTACAGCGCTGCCGCCACACGCTCGTCGTTGAGGCGGCCCAGGGCGGACAGCGCAGGCTGCAGGCTGTCCAGAAACCGGGTGCTGTGCGCATCCAGCGCGGGCTCCACGAACTCTGTGAGGTAGCGCAGGCGTTTGAGGCGTTTGCGCAGCCGGTGCTGTGCCTGGGGCGTGCGCGTGGCAAAACCCCGTGCGCCTTTTTGCACCTGGGCGTGCAGTGCGCGCAGGCGCTGCTGCAGTAGGCGGCGCGTGGCACGGGCGTCCAGGCCTTCTGGGGCATTGCCCGTGGCATCCAGCCCTGGGGTGGTAAAGGCCATCAGATGCACCAGCGCTTCCTGAAAGGCCGCATCGCGCACGATGTGCTGTGCCGCCTGGGCCTCCAGCCCGGTAGCGCCGTTCGGGTGGGTGGACAGGGGCGGCGCTCCGGCATCGCGCAGTTCGGCACCGATGCGCTGCATCACCTGGCTGCGGTCCCGCAGGTGGCCGAGCTGCTGGAACACATGAACCAGGGGCGGCTCCCGGGCGGGGTCCAGGTGGCCCGGGGCCAGGGGCGCCAGCTCGCGCAGGGCGGTGCGAAGGCGGCGGATGCCGATGCGCAACTGGTGCAGTTGCTTTTCATCGTTGGACCCTTCAGCCAGGTCGCTGGCAGGGCCCAGGATCTGCTGCAGGCACTGCGCCACCACGGCGCGCTGCAGGGCCAGCCCGGCGGGCAGTTGCTGGTACAGGGGGGCCGGGGGCCGGGCCTTGCGGGGCGAACTGCGATCGGGTGCGGCCAGCAGGCGCTCGCCCCGCTCGGCCTTGGACACGGTGCTCAGATACAGCCCATGCCGCGTGGCCCACTGCGCGGCGAGTGCTGCAAGGCCCGTCACGGGCCCGGTCTTGAGTTCCAGCTCCAGCTCGCAAATGGGGGCTTCGGCCTGCCGGGCTGTGCCCCGGTGGGCCACCACCCGGCCGGTGTCCAGCGCCAGCTCGACCACGGTTCCCTGGCGGGTGATGTCGCGGGTCAGCCGGTCCATCTCGGTGCCATAGGTCTCGACGAGGGGGCTGCCTGCGGCTTGCAGCGCCTGCTGCAGCCGCGCGCCCGCCACGGTGCCACTGTGCAATTGAGGTTGGGGCTCGGGCGCGCTGCCTTCGGTGGCGGTGCCGCGTGCGACGTTGTGCTCCTGCCGGTCCAGCGGGCCATCGCCCAGCGCCTTGACGGTCTGCACCCACTGGTCGCCTTCGCGGCGCAGGCGAAACGCAATGCCGCGTGACGCCAGTGCGCGGTCGGGTGTGTCGAAGTAGCGGGCCTCCATGCGGATGGCGGTACACCGGCCCCGGCGCAATGCCGCTTGCACAGCGGCCAGGCGCTCGGGCGGGATGCAGAACTTGAATTCGATTTCCATGGTGGCGGCATTATCCTGTGGTATCCCCTTCACAGGGCGATGCCGGATCAAGATGGTGCGCTGGTTATCTGTGAATAATCAATGATTCACGCGAAAGCGGATTTATTGCGATGAGCGATTGAAAGACGATATCAAGCTCATGCCCAACGGTTTTCCTTGATTATCTCGGATGGAGGTAATAATTTTGAATGCCGAAGCCTGAACCCGGTCGGGCAGGCGCACAAAGTTATTTTCTTGCACCAAGGTGTCGCCATTGAGGAACGACCACAGAATGAACCGCAAGGCCTGGGCCGTCTGGTCGGGGTTCTGCGTGACCTTGGGGAACACCACAAACGTGCCCATGGTGATGGGCCACACCGATTTGCCGGGCCGCTGCGTCAAGGTGCTGTTGAAAACCCCGGTGGCCGACCAATCGCTGTTGGCCAGTGCTGCCTTGAAAGCGTCGATGGAGGGTTTGACGTATATGCCGTCGGCATTTTTCATCTGCACGGTGGTCAGTCCGTATTCGGCCACGTAGCCGTGGTCCACATACCCGATGGCGCCCACCGTGTCGCGCACGCCCTTGGCCACTCCGTCGCTGCCCTTGAAGGCCAGCATCCCTGCAGGCCAGGCAATGCTGGTTTTGGCGCCGTAGGTTTTTTTCCATTGCGGGCTCACCTTGCCCAGGTAGTCCGCAAAGTTGTAGGTGGTGCCCGAGCCATCGGCGCGCACCACCACCTTGATCGGCAGGTCAGGCAAGGGCAAATCGGGGTTCAGCGCCGTGATGTCGGCCGCATTCCAGCGGGTGATTTCGCCCATGAAGATGCGACTGAGTACCTCGCCCGTCAGGCGCAGCTGCGCGTTGGATACCTTGGGCAGGTTGACGATGGGGCTGATGCCGGTGATGGCCACGGGCAGCGCCAGCAGGCCGTGCTCCAGCAAGTCCTTCTCTGCGGGGTACACGTCCGTCGCGCCAAAACCGACGGCCTGTTGCTGGATTTTTTTCATGCCCGCGCTGGAACCCACCGGGTCGTAGTCCACCGCGCTGCCAGTGGCCTTGGCATAGGCCTTGGCCCAGCTGCGGTAGATGGGCGCCGCCGCCGACGAACCAGCGCCCGTCACGGTCTGTGCGCTGGCCAGGCCCGCCTGCACAAGGGCCACGGTCGCCAACAAAAGAAAGTAAATATATTTCATGTGTTTTATGTAATGGTTTTTATGAATAACGATATGCCATGCACGATTTCAGGTGCTGTGAAATTCACGCGTGTTCATTGAGTAGACGGATAGATTTCGGTGCCGATCCTAGCAAAATGACAGCGATTTGAAGCATTGGCCTGAACGGCGAAGGTTTCTTGCTGAGTCACTAATCTGTCATTTGAAACAATTAGTATCTTTCGCATCCCATCGGGGGCTTGGTGCACGGCGGGTGGTTGGCTTACCCCCTGCAGCAACACGCGTTCGCTCCCACAAGGCGGCGGCGCCCTGGTGGACCTTCACGAAAGATTCAGATGCTTCAAAAAATGAAAATTGGTACCCGCCTGGCCCTGGCCTTTGCCGTGCTGCTGTTGCTGATATCGGCCCTGGCGGCGGGCGGCATCAGCGGGGCCAAGCGGTTGACCGAGCGCAGCGCTGCCCTGTATGGCGACCGCACCGTGCCCATGGGCGTGCTGGCCGAGATCAGCCACCTGACGCAGCGCAACCGCGTGCTGGTGATGGACATGCTGATGGACCCCGGAACCAGCAACCTGGAGGCCAGCCACGCGGCCCTGACCGCCAATGTCGAGCGCATCCAGGCCCTGTGGAAGGACTACGCCGCCAAGCCCCTGGGGGCCGAGGAGCAGGCCCTGGCGCAGGCCTTTGCCGATGCCAACGCCACCTATCTGGACAAGGGCCTGATCCCGGCGTCGGCCGCGCTGGTGGCCGGCAAGTACGACGACGGCTCGGAGCTGTACATCACCCAGATCCGCCCCAATGCGCTCAAGGTGCAGGACGCCATCGAGCGCCTGGTGGCGCTGCAGATCAACGTGGCTGCGGCAGAGTTTGCCGGGGCGCGCGCCATGAGCGACACCATCCACTGGTGGATGCTGGCCGCCACCGCCCTCGCATTGCTGGCAGGTGCTGCGATGGCCTGGGTCATCACCCGTTCCATCTCGCGGCCGCTGCGTCAGGCCGTGGTGCTGGCACGCACCGTGGCGGGGGGCGACCTGACGGCGCAGATCGATGTGCGTGGCAACGACGAGACCGCCGAGCTGCTGGGGGCCCTGCGTGAGATGAACCACCAGCTGGTGCGCGTGATCACCGAGGTGCGCGCCAGCACCGAAACGGTCGCCCACGAGGCCGTGGTGATGGCGGGCGGCACCGAAGACCTGGCACGCCGCACCGAGGTGCAGGCATCCAATCTGCAGGAGACGGCCGCGTCGATGGAGCAGCTGACCATCACGGTGCAGCACAACACCGACAACGCCCAACGTGCCACCGCCCTGGCGCAGGAGGCCAGCAGCGTGGCCAACGAAGGCGGTAGCGTGATGCGCGACGTGATCGCCACCATGCAGGAGATCAAGACCCAGTCGCAGAAGATCACGGACATCATCAAGGTGATCGACGACATCGCTTTCCAGACCAACCTGCTGGCGTTGAATGCAGCGGTGGAGGCGGCGCGCGCTGGTGAGCAGGGCCGGGGCTTTGCCGTGGTGGCGGGCGAGGTGCGGGGCCTGTCGCAGCGCAGCAGCATGGCGGCCCGGGAGATTCGCGGCCTGATCTCGGCCAGCGTGCAGGGCGTGGAGCGCGGGTCTACCCTGGTGGGGCAGGCGGGTGAACGCGTGGCCAACACTGTGCACCATGTGAACCAGGTGGTATCGCTCATCACCGCCATCAAGGAGGCGGGGCAAGAGCAGGCCCGCGGCATTGCCCAGATCGGCGAGGCCGTGCGCCAGCTGGACGCGGCCACGCAGCAGAACGCTGCGCTGGTGGATGACAGTTCGTCCGCCTCGACCGGCATGAAGAATCAGGTAAGGCGCCTGCTGGAGGTGATTCACCAGTTCCGCCTGACGCCAGATATGCCCCTGCCTGCTGCAGGCGCACCCTTGCTGGAAACGGCAGGGTTGCCCCCTGCTGTGGCTCTGGAGCGCGGGGCTGGCAGTCACGCGCAACTGGCCATCTCGGCCCGCTAGCCCGGCGGCGGCGTGGTCTCTGCATCGCGTGGCCTATGCCGCCAGTGACAGAGACATTGCCACCCACCACGCCAAGTCCTGCGCCATGAACCGCACCGATGTATTGATCGCGATTGCCGAGGTGGCGCGCAGCGGTGGCGCGACCGCGCCCGAAGACGCCATTTCGCAGCTGGCGATGATCATTGATGATCTGGAGTTGTCCTGCAGCGGCTCGGAGCAGGTGATGGAGATGCTGCTGCGCATTGCCGCCTGCCTGTGGAACCTGCAGCAGGAACGCATGCGCCTTTGAATACTGGCCTCGGGATTCGGCGCCGCCCTGATCCGTCGCCGCTCAAGGCGACAGACGCGCTCACTCGCCCAATGTTTCGAGCGAAGCCACCTGGTTGCGTCCCCGGTGCTTGGCCAGGTACAGCGCCTGGTCGGCGCGGTCGAGCATGTCACGCAGGCTGCGGTCGCTCTGGCGGAAGGTGCTCACACCCAGGCTGGTGGTGACGCGGTAGCTGTGGCCTGCATCGTCCGTCAGCTCCAGCGCGCGAATGCTGTGCAGCATGCGCGTGGCAACCTCCAGGCCCTCAGCCAATGTAGTCACCGGCAGCAGCACGCCAAACTCTTCGCCGCCCAGCCGGCCCACGGCATCGCTGGCGCGCAACTGGCCCTTGATGGCCTGCGCAAACGCCATCAGCGCACGGTCGCCCTCCAGGTGGCCAAAACGGTCGTTGATGGTCTTGAAGTGGTCCAGGTCCAGCATCAGCAAGGTCAGGGGCTCGCCGTTGCTCCGTGAATGGGCATAGGCCGACTCAGCACATTCCAGAAACGCGCGGCGGTTGGCAATGCCCGTCAGCATGTCGGTGGTGGCCAGGCGCTGCAGTTCGCGCTCCAGGTTCTTGCGCTGCGTCACGTCGCGGTAAATGCCCTCGACCCCCGCAAAATTGCCGGCATAGTCGTACAGCGCGTGGCTGCTGATGGAGATGTCGATCACCGTGCCATCGCGCCGCACCATCTGGCCCGGAAAGTCCGACACCTCGCCGTGCTCCATGATCGCGGCCTTGAACGCGTCGCGGTCCTTGCTATGGGGGTAGTACGACTCGGCGGTGCGGCCTTCGATTTCATGCGGTTCGTAGCCGAGCACGCGGCGCACGCCAGGGCCTACATGCTGCACGATGCCCTGCGCGTCGGTGCGGTAGTACACGTCCTGCATGTTGTCGAACAGGCGCCGGAAGTTCTGCTCGCTCTCGCGCAACTGGGCCTCGATCTCGCTCTGGTGCGTCATGTCCATGCCGCACATGAGCACGGCGGGCGCACCGTCCCATTCAATGGCCACGCTGCTGATCAGCACCATGCGCAGGTTACCCCGCTCGGTGCGGATGCGGAACTCGGACGACTTGTTGGGCCGTCCGGCATGCTCGGGCACGGCCACCTGCTGGATGCGGTTGGTGGAGCGCACCTGATCCAACGGATGCACAAAGTCGCCGGACAGCCGCCCGATCAGGCTGTCGATGCTGGGCGCCTCCAGCAGCTCCATGCTGGCGGCGTTGGCAAAGCGGATGGCACCCTCTTGTGTGACAAGCACGGCCGCTGGCAACAGGTGCAGCAGGCGCAGGTCGTGGTTCATGGGCTGGTGGGTAACCAAAAGTAATGCACCATTGTGGCACCGGGAAGAGGCGCCATCAAAGATCATCTGTCGCAGGCGGTACTATCGCCCATGAGAAAAACTTTCCAACTCCACGTTGAAGGCAAGAACCGCGACCGCGTTCTCGATGCCGTCAAGCACGAAATCCGCAAATACATCAAGCGCGAACGGCGCCGCGACCTGCCGGAAGGTGCCGACTTCTGGGACTTTGACTGCCGGTTTGGCCGCACCAAAGAAGACGCCGCTGTGGCGCATCTGTCGGCCTTGACTGGCTTGATCAACGGCGTGGCGGCCGAGGGTGGCGCCCAGTTCTATGTGGAAATTCTGGCCAAACCCGCCAAGCGCACACCCCGGCTCTCAGGGCAGGCACCGCAGGGCGGGGCCGATGACTTGGGCGGGGACGAAGAAGACGTCGTGTGAGCCCGGGCCCTGGGTGTGTACCACCCGTGCCCACTCTGTATCCCTACACTGCAGGCCCCTTCAGGGGCCTTTTTTCTGGTCGGCTGGGGTTTGAGCGGCTTGCGCTGCTGCGGCCGCGCGCAGCTTGTCCTTTTTGCTGGGGCGCTTGCCCTTGATGCCACCGGTGCCTTGAGGATCTGCGGGGGGTGCGAGCTGGGGCGTTTCGGTCGGCTCAAAGCCTGTGATCTGCTCACGCGGAATGGTGAGGTGCTGGCGCTTTTCGATCAGCCGGAAATGCGCCTCGGCATCGGCCGTCACAAAGCTCACAGCCATGCCGCTTTCGCCCGCCCGGCCGGTGCGGCCGATGCGGTGGACGTAGTCCACTGCAGAACGGGGCAGGTCGTAGTTCACCACGGCGGGCAGCTGTGCAATATCGATGCCGCGCGCGGCCAGGTCGGTGGTGACCACCACCTGCCAGCGCTCGTCCTTGAACTCCTGCAGCACCTGGTTGCGCGCGCCCTGGCTCAGCCCGCCGTGGAACGGCGTGGCGTAGATGCCCGCCTTGTACAGTTTTTCCGCCACATGCTCGGCAGCGTACTGCGTGGCCACAAACACCAGCACGCGCGACCAGTTGTGCTCCTTGACCAGATGGCGCAGCAGCTGGGTGCGGCGGCTCCCATCCACCGCAATGGCGCGTTGTTCGATGGCAGGCTCGTTGCCCAGGGTGTGAGGCACCTCTACCCGCACGGGGTTCTGAAGAAGGCCATCGGCCAGCGCCTGCACTGCAGCGGGAAAGGTGGCCGAGAAGAACAGGTTCTGCCGCCGGGCAGGCAACAGCGCCAGCACGCGCTGCAGTTCCTCGGCAAAGCCCAGGTCCAGCAGCCGGTCGGCTTCGTCCAGCACCAAGTGCGCCACGGCCGACAGGCGCAACGCGTTGTGGTCCACCAGGTCCAGCAGGCGCCCCGGCGTGGCCACCACAATGTCGGCACCGCCGCGCAAGCCCAGCATCTGCGGGTTGATGGATACGCCGCCAAACACGATGGCGATCTTGAGCGGTTGCTGCAGGTGCTGCGCCAGGCTACGCAGCACTTCGCCCACCTGCGCGGCCAGTTCACGCGTCGGTACCAGCACCAGGGCACGCACCCGGCGCGGCCCGCCGGTAGCGCTGAGCTGCAGCTGCTGCAGCAAGGGCAGTGCGAAGGCCGCCGTTTTGCCCGACCCCGTCTGCGCCGCCCCCAGCAGGTCTACCCCTTGCAGGATGGCCGGAATGGCGCCCGCCTGAATGGGCGTGGGCGCCACAAAGCTCGCCTGGGTGGCAGCGTGGAGAAGGGCGGGGGAGAGACCGAGGGAAGCAAAAGGCATGGAAAGGCGCAGGGGACGCGTTGAGGGAGACACGCGAGGCAGCGCAGACAAAGCAGTAATGGCCCGCATTGTCGCCGCAGTTGCCCGATGCGCTCTTCCTACAGGCCTGCAATGCGTGGTTAGCACCTGCCGGATTGCAGGGAATGCGATTGCCCGTTCTCTGCGTTGGGCAACCGATAATCGGGCCGCTTCGTTTTTCGTTGACAGTTTTCCCGGACCCGAACCCCATGGCTTTGCCCCTAGATACCTCCGCCATCACCCACGGCATCCAGCTGGCGGTGGCGCCCGTGTTTTTGCTCACTGCGGTGTCCGGCATGATCGGTGCGGTGGCCGGCCGACTGGCCCGCATCATCGACCGGGCGCGTGTGGTGGAAGACCGCGCGCGCGTCAACACCGAACCCGAATTCCTGGCCCGTGCCTACAAAGAACTGGGCGACTTGCGCTTGCGCGGACGGCTGGCCAACGGCTGCATTGCGCTGCTGACGTTCTGTGCCTTCCTGATCGGCACGACCATCATCCTGCTGTTCCTGGGCGAAACCACGGACTTCCAGTCCAGCCGCCTCGCGGTGGGCGGGTTTCTGGCGGGCGTTGCCTGCTTTTTGCTGGCGCTGGTGTGTTTTCTGACCGAGACGCTGCTGGCCACGCGCCTGCTCGACTTTCACATGCTGCAGCAAGAAGTGGAGGGGAAGAAGCCATGAAGTCTTTTGCCGACCTGGGTGGCCTGGTGTATTCCACCGAGTCGGGCCGCATGTGCCCCGCCTGCCGGCAGCCGGTGGCGCAGTGCGTGTGCAAGCAGAACAAACCGCTGCCCACGGGCGACGGCATCGTACGCGTATCGCGCGAGACCAAAGGGCGCGGCGGCAAGGCGGTCACCTTGGTCAAGGGCGTGCTGGTGGACGAGGCCGCGCTGGAGCAGCTGGGCAAACAGCTCAAGACCGCGTGTGGCAGCGGCGGCACGGTGAAGGACGGCGTGATCGAGGTGCAGGGCGACCATGTGGAGCGTGTGATGGCCGCGCTGCAGAAGCTGGGCCACAAGGTCAAGCGCGCGGGCGGCTGAGCGGGGCAGGGCAATGGACGCAGAGAAACTGCAGCGCCTGGTCACCACCGAGATGCCGTACGGCAAGCACAAAGGCACGCTGCTGGCCGACCTGCCGGGCAATTACCTCAACTGGTTTGCGCGCGAAGGGTTTCCCAAGGGCGAGCTGGGCCAGTTGCTGGCGCTGATGCACGAGATTGATCACAACGGGCTGTCGGACCTGCTGCGGCCCTTGCGCGGGCGCTGAGAGGCCTGCACCATTGCAAAAACTGGGGCGTTCCTTTGGTTGCTGGCGACCATAATGAACGTCGTCAGACCAACAACCACACCGAGGGAATGCACATGAAGGGCAATATCGCTGCGATCGTTCTGGTCGTACTGGGCGTGTTTTTTCTGCTGACCAACCTGGGACTGATCAGCATCAGCCTGCGCGAGCTGCTGCGCGTGTGGTGGCCGGTGGCGCTGATCGCGGTGGGCGTAGCGCTGTTCTTCACGCCGGGCAACAAGAGCAAATAATCCGGGGAGGGCGCGGACCCTGCTGGCGCGCGATGTGCCAGTCCTCAGCCCTGCTGGGCCCCTTCGCTGCCGCGGGGTTGGGCGCCGTGCCCGCCATGCTCCTCGCGGGGCTGCACAAAACCAGGGTCGTTGCCAAAGTAGCCCCGGAACAGGTTGCGTGCAATGCCATGGGCCGCCACCTGCAGGTCGTGCGCCACCTCCGGCGCAAACAAGCGATTGGTGTGCTGTTGCCACAGCGCCACCCAGGCCGCAAAGTGGGCGGGCGTGACGCCCTCCAGCGCCATGTGTTTGCCGAAGACATCGCCTTTGAAGCTGCGGGCGCCCAACGCGACGGTGCTCCAGAAGTCCACCAGGCGCTGCAGGTGGGCGTCCCACTGGCCGTGCAGGGCCTTTTCAAACACCGGGCCCAGCAGTGGGTCGCGCCGCACATCCCCGTAAAAGCCGTGCACCAGTTGCGTGATGCTCTCCGCGCTGGGGGCGAGCTTGCCGGCGGTCTGTGGAGGGTGGGCTTCTTCGGTCATGGCGGCAGTGTGCCGGCTCACTGGCAGCCGCAGGCTGACGTGGCACAAGCTTGCGCGGGTGCAGCGCTGGCTTCGAACCGTGGAAACAGCACGTTGTTTTCCAGGTGGATGTGGTTGATGAGGTCGTCGCCCAGCTGGGCAATGCCCGCGTAGAGCGCGCGCCAGGTGTTGCATGCACCTTGGGGGGGCGTGGCGTCATTCGTCAGCGCGTTGAGCTTGTCCAGCGCCTCGCCATGGTCCACGTGTTCGGCGCGCATCATGCCGATGGGCTGACCCACAAAGGGATTGCCGCCGTTCTTGAGCATGGGGAACAGCACCTGTTCTTCCTTGAGCATGTGCGACAGCAGCTCTTCGTGCATGACCTCCAGGTGGTCGGCCAGGCCGGCCGGCACCTGCGGGTGGTCGCGGTGCACAGCCTCCACGCGGCGGGCCATGCGGATCAGCTCGGGCAACTGCTGGCGGTGCACCTCGTGGTAGCGCGCCAGGATGTGGTCGATGAGCGCGCTGGGCGACGCTGCCTCGGGCACGGCGTCGCTGCGCTGCAGGGCCGCCAGCTCGGCCAGCACGGCGTCGGCGTCCAGCCCCTTGTCGGCAGCCGCCTTGGCCAGACTCACTTGGCCGCCGCAGCAAAAGTCCAGCTTGAGGCGCCGAAACACCGCCGTGGCGCCCGGCAACTGCACGGCGATCTGGCCGATCTGCTGCTCGGCGCTCAGCGGCAGTGGGGTGGTGGGGGCTGTGGCGTGCAGGGTGTCGATGCGGGCGTTCATGGTGGTCCTTTAAAGATTCATATCGTGTGAATATTTTAGCGAATAAAATTCAGGCTGTATGCATCTTTTTGATTGATCTGCGGCAAACCCATGCGACTGACCCAATGGACCGACTACACGCTGCGCGTGCTGATGTATTGCGCCGCCACCGAGGGGCGGGCGCAGCCCGTCACCATCACGGAGGTGGCCGAGGGCTACGGCATCTCGCGCAGCCACCTGATGAAGATCGTGCAGCAGCTGTCGGCCCAGGGCCTGCTGGAGACCACGCGCGGGCGGGGCGGTGGCATGCGGCTGATGGTGCCGGCCTCGTCCATCCACATTGGCGCAGTGGTGCGTGCCACCGAGACGGACTTCAACCTGGTGGAGTGTTTTGACCCCGCCTCCAACCAGTGCCGCCTGAGCAGCCACTGTCGGCTGAAAGGGGTGCTGGGCCAGGCCATGCAGGCCTATCTGGCGGTGCTGGATGGCGTGACGCTGGCGGACCTGGTGGCGCCCACGTCACCGCAGGGTGTGGCGCTGCAGGCCACGGTGGCCGCCCCGCGTGCCGGCAGTGCCCGCCGCAGGGCCTCGTTGGTGCCCGGATTGCCCGATGCACCTGGGTTTGAATAAAAACGGCGTGATGCGCTAGTGCTACATGCCTGTATAGCTATCAAATTAATAGTGTCCAGAGGCGCCCTGTACGTACTGAGGCGTCACGCCGCTCAGCGCAGCACTTCCAGCAAACGGTCGAGCCCGCCCTGGTTGATGGCCACCTTGGCCTGTGCACGCACGGCGGGCTTGGCGTGGTAGGCCACCGACAGGCCGGCGGCACCCATCATCGGCAGGTCGTTGGCGCCGTCGCCCACGGCAATCGCCTGCTGCGGCGAAATGCCCATCAGCGAGGCCACTTCCAGCAGCGTGCGGCGCTTTTCGGCTCCGTCGCAGATGTCGCCCCAGGCCTGGTCCACCATGCGGCCCGTCAGCTGGCCGTTCTGCACTTCCAGCATGTTGGAGCGCGCAAAGTCGATGCCCAGGCCCGCCTTCACGCGGTCGGCAAAGAAGGTGAAGCCGCCCGAGACCAGCAACGTGGTCAGGCCTGCGGCCTTGGCGGCGGTGATCAGCTCTTTGGCGCCGGGGTTGAAGCGCAGGCGCTCGGTGAACACCTGCTCCATGTGCTGCACCGTCACGCCCTTGAGCAGTGCCACGCGCTGGCGCAGGCTCTCCTTGTAGTCGGTGATCACGCCCTGCATGGCCGCCTCGGTGATGGCGGCCACCTCGGCCTTGCGGCCGGCGGCATCGGCGATCTCGTCCACGCACTCGATGTTGATGAGGGTGGAGTCCATGTCAAAAGCGATGAGCTTGTAGGCAGACAGGGACAGCGGAGGCTCGATGCCCTGGATGACGAGGCCAGGGGCGAATTCGGTTGCGTGGGTCATGGCAGAAAAAAGGGGAACAAATGCGGGGTAAGAACCCGCAATGGTATCCCTGGCGGGCTTCTGCTCCCGCCTTGCCCGTCGTGCTTCGCGCGCAGGTTCTCGTCAGATCCCTTACCTCAGCGCGGATGCGGCAGGTTCTGGCTGCCGCCTTTCAGCGCCTTGGCGGCCGGATTGGGCTGGGGCGGCTCGTTCATCTTGACCAGGAACATGCGCACAAAAAATGCAGCCATGCAGATCATGAACCCGATGCCGATGATGCTCATCAGGCCGTAGTCGGTAGAAAACAGATCGTTCAGCAGCTTCATGGAGACCCTCCTCGTTGTGGTGGTGTTCACCACTATCCGGCGGTCCCTGCGGCGGCTGCTTGTGCTGTGTCAAAGACTGCGGCGTGTGGGCCAGATGCAGGTCAAACCATGGCGGGATAGCGGCCGGTGCCTTCGGGCCAAGGCGTGAGCACCTCGAACCCGTCGGCCGTCACGGCCACCATGTGTTCCCACTGGGCAGAGAGCGAGCGGTCGCGGGTGACTACGGTCCAGCCGTCGGCCAGCTCCTGCGTGTCGCGCTTGCCGGCGTTGATCATGGGCTCGATGGTGAAGACCATGCCTTCCTCCAGCCGCAGGCCCTGGCCGCGCTGCCCGTAGTGCAGCACCTGGGGCTCGTCGTGGTAGATCTGCCCGATGCCGTGGCCGCAGTATTCGCGCACCACGCTGAACCGCTCGCGGTGGGCCACGCTCTGTATGGCATGGCCCACATCGCCCAGCGTGGCGCCGGGACGCACCTGGGCAATGCCCGCGCACATGGCTTCGTAGGTGGTGTCCACCAGTCGGCGCGCCAGCGGGCTGGGCTCGCCCACAAAGTACATGCGGCTGGTGTCACCAAACCAGCCGTCCTTGATGATGGCCACGTCGATGTTGATGATGTCGCCCGACTTGAGCACTTGGCCGGGCGACGGAATGCCGTGGCAGATCACGTGGTTGACCGAGGTACACACCGTTTTGGGATATCCCAGGTAGCCCACGTTGGCGGGGGTGACCTGCAGTTCGTTCACGATGTAGTCGTGGCAGAGCCGGTCCAGCGCCTCGGTGCTGACGCCGGGCTGCACGTGTGGCGTGATCATGTGCAGCACGCGGGCGGCCAGGTGGCCGGCCTCACGCGCCTGGGCGATTTCGGCGGGGGAGCGCAGGGTGACGCGGGACGACTTCATTGAACGCGCCGCCCGCTGTGGCCCGGCTTGGCGGCCACAGAGGCCGCCACCGTGTCCAGATCGAAGCCTCCGGCCTGCTCGGCGCGGATCAGCAACTGGCAGATGTCGCTGTGATCGAGGTTGGGATGCAGTTCGGCCAGCATGCCGATGCGCATCCAGTGCTCTGCCTGTGCGTTGATGGAGCGAGACAGGGCGTTGCTGGCAACGCGCAGGTTCTCGTGCATTTGGTCTGAAATTTTGACAATACCCATGCAGTGAATTGTATGCGAAACATATATGTTTCGTATCGCTGCGTGTCTGCAGTCCTTGTGGTGTGCGTTGGCAACGCTGCGCTACTGCGGCGGCCGCTTCAGATAGAGCTGGTCCGACCAGGTGGCCAGCCACTCGGGCTTGAAGGCCACAAAGATGGCCGCGAGCATGCCCGTCACAAACCCGTCGCCCCAGGCCATGAGCCAGCGGGCCACCAGCGACAGCTCGTTGCCCACACCCGGCAACAGGTGCCCGGTCCATTGCGAGAGCACACCGGCGGCGAACACGCAGGCCACGGTGCCCAGAAAAGCCCGGCCCAGCACGTACACAAATGGCTGGGTGCCCACCCAGCGCCGCAGCAGTGCGCCCAGCGCCAGCGCTAGCGTGGCGGGCACCACACCCAGCCAGATGGCGGCGCCCAGCGCGTCGGCCCAGTCCAGGGCGGGTGAAAGCAGGCCCGCAATCGCGCCCACCGCCAGCAGCACGGGGATGGCCAGCGGCCAGCCCAGCATCAGCACCACCAGACACGCGCCCGACCATTGCAATTGCAGCGGCATCGCATGCAGGGTAGGCAGGGCCCACATCCAGGGCAAAAACACCAGCGTGGCCAGCAAAGGCGTCCACAGCGGAGACGCCGCACCGTGGGACTTATGCACCAGCGGCTTGCGGCTGGCCAGCAGGCGCCAGGGCCGCGTGGCCAGGGCGGCCGTCAGCGTCACCAGCGCGAGAAGAGACTCCAGCCACATTGTTTGCTTCTCTTTTGATAGCTGTCAGCGCATGATTCACTATCGCTTGCAGCCTCTTTGGCTTGTAAAACGCTATGCAGCCACCACGGGTTGCCCCAGGCTGCGCAAAATGTCGCGCACCATCTGTGCGCGGTCCTTGGGCTCCTTCAGCTCGCGCTCGATGCGCAGCTTTTCGTTGCCCGCCAGCTTGATGTGCTTGTTCTTCTGGATCAGCTCGATGATGCGCATTGGGTCGATGGGCGGCTGGGGCTTGAAGGTGATGTTGATGACGCCCGGGGCCGCATCCACCTTCACAACGCCATAGGGCTGGCTCAGCACGCGCAGGCGGTGCACGTCAATCAGGGTCTGGGCCTGCGGCGGTAGCTTGCCGAAGCGGTCCACGATCTCTTCGAGCAGGCCGTCGATCTGGTCGGGCGTCTTGGCGGTGGCCAGCTTTTTGTAGAACGACAGGCGCAGGTGCACGTCGCCGCAGTAGTCGTCGGGCAGCAGGGCGGGGGCGTGCAGGTTGATGTCGGTGGTGACGGACAGGGGCGAAAGCAGGTCGGGCTCCTTGCCCGCCTTGAGCGCCTTGACGGCCTCGTTGAGCATCTCGTTGTAGAGCTGGAACCCGACTTCGAGCATGTTGCCGCTCTGGTTCTCGCCCAGCACCTCGCCCGCACCGCGGATCTCCAGGTCGTGCATGGCCAGGTAGAAGCCGCTGCCCAGTTCCTCCATCTGCTGGATGGCGTCGAGCCGCTGCGCGGCCTGCTTGGTCAGGCCCTCGGTGTCGGGCACCATCAGGTAGGCATACGCCTGGTGGTGGCTGCGGCCCACGCGCCCGCGCAGCTGGTGCAGCTGCGCCAGGCCGAACTTGTCGGCGCGGCTCATGATGATGGTGTTGGCCGTGGGCACGTCGATGCCGGTCTCGATGATGGTCGAGCACAGCAGGATGTTGAAGCGCTGGGCCACGAAGTCGCGCATCACGCGCTCCAGCTCGCGCTCGGGCATCTGGCCGTGGGCCACGGCGATGCGGGCCTCGGGCAGTATCTCTTCGAGCTTCTGGCGGCGGTTCTCGATGGTCTCCACCTCGTTGTGCAGGAAGTAGACCTGCCCGCCGCGCTTCAATTCGCGCAGCACCGCCTCGCGGATCACGCCCGTGCCCTCGTTGCGCACAAAGGTCTTGATCGCCAGGCGCCGCTGCGGCGCGGTGGCGATCACGCTGAGGTCGCGCAGGCCTTCCAGCGCCATGCCCAGCGTGCGCGGGATGGGCGTGGCCGTGAGGGTGAGCACGTCCACCTCGGCGCGCAGGGCCTTCATCTGCTCCTTGTGGCGCACGCCAAAGCGGTGCTCCTCGTCGATGATCAAGAGGCCCAGGTTGTGGAACTTGGTGGATTCGGAAAGCAACTTGTGCGTGCCCACCACAATATCCACCGTGCCGTCGCCGATGCCCTTGATGGCGGCGGTGATCTCCTTGCCCGAGCGAAAGCGCGATACCTCGGCCACCTTCACCGGCCACTTGCTGAAGCGGTCCACCAGGGTCTGGTAGTGCTGCTCGGCCAGCAGCGTGGTGGGCGCGAGGAAGGCCACCTGCTTGCCCCCCGTGACGGCCACGAAGGCCGCGCGCAGGGCCACCTCGGTCTTGCCGAAGCCCACGTCGCCGCAGACCAGTCGGTCCATGGGGCGGGGGCTGATCATGTCCTGGATCACCGCGTGGATGGCGGCGTTCTGGTCGGCCGTTTCCTCGAAGCCGAAGTCGTTGGCAAAGGTCTCATAGTCTTGCGGGCTGTAGCGGAAGGCGTGGCCTTCGCGCGCGGCGCGGCGGGCGTAGATGTTGAGCAGCTCGGCGGCGCTGTCACGTACCTGCTCGGCGGCCTTGCGCTTGGCCTTTTCCCACTGGCCGCTGCCCAGCTTGTGCAGCGGCGCCTCGTCGGCGCTGACGCCGGTGTAGCGGCTGATGAGCTGCAGCTGGCTCACCGGGACGTAGAGCACGGCCTTGTCGGCGTATTCCAGGTGCAAAAACTCCTGCATGGCGGGCGTGCCATCGGGGTTCTTGTTGCCCACGTCCATGTTGATCAGGCCCCGGTAGCGGCCAATGCCATGCTGGCTGTGCACCACCGGGTCGCCAAGCGTTAGCTCGGCCAGGTCTTTGATCAGCGCCTCGACATCGCTGACCTGCTCTTGCTTCTTGCGGCGGCGCGTGGTGGGGCCTGCGGCAAACAGCTCGGTCTCGGTGACGAAGTCGATGCCGTCTTCGATCCAGCTAAAGCCCACGGTGAGCCCGGCGGTGGCGATGCCCACCTTTTCGTCGGCGGTGCCCTGGAACTCGGCCAGCGAGTCGAAGGCCGGAGGGTTCACCCCGCTGGCACGCAGAAAGTCGAGCAGGCTCTCGCGCCGGCCATCGCTCTCGGCCAGCAGCAGCACGCGGTGCTGCGTGTTGCGGATGTGGGCATGCAGGCGTGCTAGTGGGTCCTCGGCGCCGCGCACCACCGACAGGTCGCCCAGCTTCTGGAAGTGCGGGTTGTCATCCACATCCTCCACACCGGGGCGGATGGACAGCTGGGCATGCTCCTTGGCGCGGGTGTAGAACTGGTCGGCCGACAGGAACAGCGCCTCGGGCGGCAGTACCGGGCGCTCGGGGTCACCCTGCACCAGGCGGAAGCGGTCCTTGGTGTCCTGCCAGAAGCGCTGGAAGGCCGGTTCCAGGTCGCCGTGCAGCACCACGGTGGCTTCACCACCCAGGTAGTCGAACACGGTGGCCGTATCGTCAAAGAACAGCGGCAGGTAGTACTCGATGCCCGCCGTGGCGACGCCCGCGCCCATGTCCTTGTAGATGCGGCTCTTGGTCGGGTCGCCCTCCAGCATTTCGCGCCAGCGGCTTCTGAACTTGGCCCGCGCGTCGTCGTCCATGGGGAATTCGCGGCCGGGCAGCAGGCGCACCTCGGGCACGGGGTACAGGCTGCGCTGGCTGTCGGGGTCGAAGGTGCGGATGCTGTCGATCTCGTCGTCGAACAGGTCCACGCGGAAGGGCACCAGCGAGCCCATGGGGAACAGGTCGATCAGCCCGCCGCGCACGGCGTACTCGCCCGGGCTCACCACCTGCGAGACATGGCTGTAGCCCGCCAGCGTGAGCTGGGCCTTGAACTTGGCCTCGTCGAGCTTTTGTTTGACTTTGAAATGGAAGGTGTAGCCCGCGAGGAAGGAGGGCGGAGCGAGCCGGTACAGCGCGGTGGTGGCGGGCACCAGCACGACATCGGCTTCGCCCTGCGAAATGCGCCACAGCGTGGCCAGTCGCTCGCTGATCAGGTCCTGGTGCGGGGAGAAGGTGTCGTAAGGCAGCGTCTCCCAGTCGGGGAACAGTGCGCAGCGCAGGCCGGGCGCAAAAAAGGCCATCTCGTCGATGAGCCGCTGCGCGTCGGTGGCGTCGGCCGTGACGATGGCGGTGGTGTGGCCAGAGGCCTTGTCGCGCTCGGCTAAGCGGGCTAGCAGCAGGGAGTCGGCACTGCCCACGGGGCGGGGCAGGGCAAAGCGTTTTCCGGGGGAGAGTTTGGGGAGTTCCATGCGGACGGTGTCGTCAGTGGGCCCGCCGCATCCCCAGGGGCGCGAAACACGCACGGGTTGGATCGGGGGCAACGGGAGATTTTAGAATGAGCGCTCCATGACTGCTCCTCTGTTGCACCCTTCGCTCACCCCCTTGTCGGCCCAAGGGCGTTTTTGGGCGCTGGTGCCCTGCGCAGGGGTGGGGTCACGGGCTGTGCTGGCAGGTGCAGGCAGCCCCCCTCCAGCACAGCCCGTGCAGGCATCGACCGTGGCGGCGTTCTCGCCTGCCGCAGCGCTGTCTGCCAGCGCTCCTGCAGTGGCGGGCCCGCTGCCCAAGCAATATCACCTAGTGGCAGGCCACCCGATGGTGCTGCACACACTGGCCGCCTTTGCCGGTGTCGGGCGCCTGCTGGGCACGCTGGTGGCTGTGGCACCGGGGGATCGCTTTCTGGATGCCCATGCCCACCCTGCATTTTTTGTGGTCGAGTGTGGGGGGGCCACGCGTGCCGACACGGTGCTGGGCGGCCTCAAGGCGCTGCTGGAGCGTGGTGCGCAGCCTGGCGACTGGGTCCTGGTGCATGACGCTGCGCGCTGCCTGGTGACCTCGGAGCAGATCGATGCGCTCATCGACCAGTGCGCGGGCGACAGTGTGGGCGGGCTGCTGGCGCACAAGCTGGCCGACACGCTCAAGACTTCCATCGACGGCCCGGGCGGCGTGCGCGTAGCTTCTACTGTGGACCGCAGCGACAAGTGGCTGGCGCAGACGCCCCAGATGTTCCGCATCGGCCCGCTGATGGAGGCGATTGACAAGGTGGGCTCCAATGTGACCGATGAAGCCAGCGCCATGGAGGCCATGGGGTTTCATCCCCGGCTGGTGCCCGGGGGGGCACAGAATTTCAAGGTCACCTACCCGGATGATTTCGCGCTGGCGGCTGCCGTGCTGGCCCAGCGGGCGCACAGCACCACGCTGGAGCGTTTTGGGGGCAAGCGGGGGCAGGTGAACACGGCCCCCGGCAAGAAGAATCTTTTTTAAGCCCATCGCACAAGGGCTGCCGGCATCACCGGTCTGCTGCCAGCATTGCGCGGCTTGGGAGTCTGACGGACGGCACCGGCGACCCAATACTCAAACATTCACAAAGACAAAGGCAAGCAGATGAATTTCAGGATTGGAGAAGGCTGGGATGTGCATGCCTTGGTGCCCGGCCGCCGGTTGGTGATTGGCGGGGTGGAGATTGCCCACCCCACGGGCCTGCTGGGCCACTCGGACGCCGACGTGCTGTTGCACGCCATCACCGATGCCTTGCTGGGGGCCGCAGCGCTGGGGGATATTGGCAGCCACTTCCCCGACACCGACGCTGCGTTTCGCGGCGCCGACTCGGGCGTGCTGCTGGCCGAGGCGGCACGGCGGGTGCGCGCTGCGGGCTTTGAGATCGGCAACATCGACAGCACGGTCGTCGCCCAGGCCCCGCGCCTGGCGGCGCACATCCCCGGCATGCGGGCCGCCATCGCCCGGGCGGTGGGCGTGGCCGAGGGCCAGGTCAATGTGAAGGCCAAGACGGCCGAGCGCCTGGGCCCGGTGGGGCAGGGCTTGGCCATGGAGGCACGGGCCATCGCGCTGGTGTACCGGGCATAACCCCGCCTTTTGCCACGGGGCCTGCAGCGCTCAGCTGCTGCCGCGCTCCACGATGGAAAAGCCGATGTCCACCACGGGCTGGGCGACTGCTTTGCCTTCGGCCCGGTCGGCAATCCATCCGGCAGCCGTCTGCCCCATGCGCGTGCCGTCAATGCGCACCGTGGAAAGGGCCGGAGTGACCGTTTCGGCAAAGTCGATGTCGCCAAATCCCACCACCGCGAGTTGCTGTGGTACCAAGATGCCGCGTGCCCTGGCTTCGGTCAGCACGCCCAGGGCCAGCATGTCCGAGCTGCAGAACACGGCGTCGATGTCGGGAACGTCGGCCAACAGGGCAGCCAGCCCGGCACGGCCATCTGCGTGGGTGGTGGGCGATTTGCCCAGTCGCACGGCGGGCGGGCGCAGACCCAGGCGCGCGGCGGCGGCGGCAAAGCCCTGAGCGCGCCGCGCGGCACGCTCATCGCCACCGCTCAGTAGCGCCAGCCGTCGCCGTCCCCTGGCGAACAGGTGCTCGCACACGGCGGCGCCGAGCGCTTCATGGCGCAGGCCGACGAGCATGTCGATGGGGGTGTCGGTGAAGTCCCAGGTTTCAACCACCGGAATGCCCGAGGCCATCAGCAAGCGCCGTCCTTCGGGCGAATGCATGACCCCCGTGAGCACGATCCCGTCAGGCCGCCGGCCCACGATGGCGCGCAGCAGCGCGTCTTCTCTGGAGCGCGCATAGCCCACCTGGCCCACCATGACCTGAAAACCACGCAGTTCCAGAGCATCGGTGAGGGCCTGCACCATTTCACCGAACAGTGGTCCCGTGAGCGTGGGCACCAGGGCCGTCACCACATGGCTGCGCGCCGAGCGCAACCCGCCTGCTACCAGGTTGGGCACGTAGCCCAGGGCCGACACGGCCTCCTGAACCCGTTCTCTTGTCCGTTCAGACACCTGCTGCGGCGTGTTGATGGCGCGAGACACGGTAATCATCGACACGCCCGCCCGTTCGGCCACCTCGCGCAGCGTGACCGCTGAGCGGTCGCGACCGGAGGGCGGGGCGGGGCGGGCCGGATCAGGAGCTTGCATGGGGGTGGAGTCTAAGCGCGTGTGACTTGAGGCCGACAGCGTCTGCGCCCCCGTGTAGCGGCACGTCTAAAAAATTCGAAGAAATAAGGGTTTCTACCGTGTTGTCTGATGATGTTAACGTTAACATTATCGTAATTCGCAAGAATTTACAGTTATCAAGTCAAATTTTTGCGACTTGTATGACCTGTTGAGACGCCGCAACCAACGCCCGCTATTCACCATGACCCCTCAAGAACTCAAATCCATCATGGGCTCCGGCCTGCTCTCGTTCCCCATCACCGACTTCGACGAGCAAGGCAACTTCCGCCCCAAGACCTACATCGAGCGCCTGGAGTGGCTCGCCCCCTATGGCGCCAGTGCCCTGTTTGCCGCTGGCGGCACGGGCGAGTACTTCTCGCTCTCGGGCCCCGAGTACAGCGAGGTCATCAAGACGGCGGTGGAGACCTGCCGGGGCAAGGTGCCGATCATTGCCGGCGCCGGTGGCCCCACCCGCACGGCCATTGCCCATGCACAAGAGGCCGAGCGTTTGGGCGCCCACGGCATCCTGCTGCTGCCGCATTACCTGACCGAAGCCGGGCAGGAAGGTCTGATCGCCCATGTGGAGCAGGTCTGCAAGAGCGTGAAGTTCGGTGTGATCGTCTACAACCGTGACCGCACCAAGCTCACGGCCGAGTCCCTGGCCATCCTGGCCGAGCGTTGTCCGAACCTGGTGGGGTTCAAGGACGGGGTGGGCAATATCGAGACCATGTCTTCCATCTACATGAAGCTGGGGGACCGCTTCTCGTACCTGGGCGGCCTGCCCACGGCCGAGGTGTATGCGGCGGCCTACAAGGCGCTGGGCACGCCGGTGTATTCGTCGGCCGTCTTCAACTTCATCCCCAAGACGGCGATGGAGTTCTACCAGGCGGTGGCGAGTGACGACACGGCCACGCAGCACCGGCTGCTCAAGTCGTTCTTCATGCCGTATCTGGCCATCCGCAACCGGGTGGAGGGCTATGGGGTGTCGATCATCAAGGCGGGGGCGCGCATCGTGGGCCATGACGGTGGGCCGGTGCGGGCACCGCTGGTGGACCTCAAGCCCAGCGAGATGGAAGAGCTCAAGGCGCTGATTGACAAGCTCGGGCCGCAATGAGCGCGGCCTGCTGATTCATTTCCCTCCCCATCCACACCCAAGGCCCCGCAGAGGGTCTGCCATCACCACTTTCGGAGACATCCTCATGTTGATTGCCAAGAAACTGTTGCTCGTTGCTGCCGCTTGCGGCCTTGCGTTTGCCGCGTCCGCTCAGACCAGTGCGCCCGCCGCCACCTGGCCCGATAAGCCCGTGACCATCGTCGTGCCGTTCCCGGCCGGCGGCTCCACCGACATGGTGGCCCGCGCCATGGCCCAACACATGGGCGACAAGCTGGGCCAGAACTTCGTGGTGGACAACCGCCCCGGTGCCACGGGCACGCTGGGGGCGGGGATGGTCAAGCGCGCACCGGCCGATGGCTACACGCTGCTGGTGTCGTCGCTGGGCGCCTTTGTCGTGGCTCCGCACCTGCTGAAGACCGTGCCGTACGACGCCCTCAAGGACTTTGACTACATCACCGTGCCGGTACAGGCGCCCAACGTGCTGGTGGCCGCCCCCGGCCAGAAGGCGCGCACCGTGAAGGAGGTGATCGCCCAGCTCAAGGCCAACCCGGGCGAGGTGAGTTTTGCCAGCTCGGGCAACGGCTCGTCGGACCATCTCTCGGCCGAGGTGTTCTGGCAGCAGACCGGCACGGAAGGCCTGCACATCCCCTACAAGGGCGGCGCGCCGGCCATCAACGACCTGCTGGGCGGACAGGTGGAGTTCTCGTTCCAGAACGTGAACGCCGTGCTGCAGCACATTCGCGCGGGCAAGCTGCATGCGATTGCTGTAACGGGTGACAAGCGCAGCCCCGTGCTGCCCGATGTACCCACCTTGGCTGAGGCCGGCGTGACTGGTGCCGAGGTGTATTCGTGGCAGGGCATGGCCGCGCCCAAGGGCCTGCCCCCTGCGATCAAGAAGAAGCTGTCGGACGCCGCCATCGCTGCCATCAACGACCCCGCCGTGAAGAAGCGCATGCTGGACCAGGGCCTGGAGATTGTGGCGAGCACGCCCGAAGCCTTCACCGCCTACCAGGCGCGCGAATTCGCCCGTTGGAAGACCGTGATCGAGACCCGAAAAATCACCGCTGATTGAGCCCTGCCACGAGGCGCCGGGGTGCGCCTCATCTTCGTTTTCTGACCACCATGACCAACTCTTCCCATCCTTCTGCCACCAGCACCCCCGTTATCACCGAGCTGCGTGTGGTGCCCGTGGCGGGCCACGACAGCATGCTCATGAACCTGAGCGGCGCGCACGGTCCGTACTTCACCCGCAACCTGCTCATCCTGCGTGACAGCGCGGGCAACACAGGCGTGGGCGAAGTACCCGGCGGCGAGAAGATCCGCCAGACCATCGAAGATGCGCGATCGCTCATCGTGGGCCAGCCCGTGGGTCAGCACAACGCCGTGCTCAATGCCATGCGCGCCCAGTTTGCCGACCGCGACGCGGGCGGGCGCGGCCTGCAGACCTTTGATCTGCGCATCACCATCCATGCCGTGACGGCGGTGGAGTCGGCCTTTCTCGATCTGTTAGGCCAGCACCTGAACGTGCCCGTGGCCGCGCTGCTGGGCGAAGGGGTGCAGCGTACCTCGGTGCAAATGCTGGGTTATCTGTTCTACGTGGGCGACCGCGAAAAGACTGACCTAGCCTACCGCGCCGAACCCGGTGCTGATAACGACTGGTTCCGCCTGCGCAACGAAAAGGCTATGACGGCCGAAGGCATCGTGCGCCTGGCCGAAGCTGCATACCAGCGCTACGGCTTTGCGGACTTCAAGCTCAAGGGCGGCGTGCTGCGTGGCGAGGAAGAGGTCGAGGCCATCCGCGCGCTGCACGAGCGCTTCCCCGAAGCGCGCGTGACGCTGGACCCCAACGGCGGCTGGCTGTTGAAAGACGCCATCCGCCTCACGCGCGACCTGCATGGCGTGATGGCCTATGCCGAAGACCCCTGCGGCGCCGAAGGCGTGTTCTCGGGCCGCGAGGTGATGGCCGAGTTCCGCCGCGCCACCGGCCTGCCCACCGCTACCAACATGGTGGCCACCGACTGGCGCGAAATGGCGCACAGCCTGGCGCTGCAGTCGGTGGATATTCCGCTGGCAGACCCGCATTTCTGGACCATGGCCGGATCAGTGCGTGTGGCGCAGATGTGCCAGGCCTTCGGCCTGACCTGGGGCTCGCACTCCAACAACCATTTCGATGTTTCTCTGGCCATGTTCACCCACGTGGGCGCCGCTGCCCCGGGCCGCGTGACCGCGATCGACACGCACTGGATCTGGCAGGACGGCGAGCGCCTGACGAAGCAGCCGTTCCAGATCAGGAATGGTTTCATTGACCTGCCCGAGAAGCCCGGTCTGGGGGTAGAGCTGGACATGGACGAGGTTGAGCGCGCCCACCGCCTGTACCTGCAGCACGGCCTGGGCGCACGCGACGACGCGATTGCGATGCAGTACCTGATCCCCGGCTGGAAGTTCAACAACAAGTCACCTTGCATGGTGCGCTGAGGCGGTTCCAAAACACAAAGCCCTCCAGTGGAGGGCTTTGTGTTGGGGGCAGGGCAGGGGATCAGGCCATCCGGTCTTCCGCCCGTCGCCGGGGCAGCTGGCGCTTGACGGATGGGCGCTGCAGGCGCTGCTTGGGGTCCACGCCCTCGGGCAGGCTGGTGGCACGCTGCAGTTGCAGGTGGGCCACCAGGCCGCCGGTGCTGGAGTTGGCCAGCGCAAAAATGCCGCCCATGCGCTGCACCGTCTTGTCCACAATCGACAGCCCCAGGCCTGCACCTGCCGCCGCCGTGCGTGCCGAGTCGCCCCGGAAGAACGGCTTGGTGAGGTTGGACAGTTGCTCGGGCGGCACGCCCGGGCCATGGTCGCGCAGCTTGATCAGCACCCAGTTTTCGCGGCTCTTGGCGGCGATGTCCACGTTGGTGATGCCCGTGTCCTCGTTCTTGCCGTAGCGCCTGGCGTTCTCCAGCAGGTTGGAGATCACACGGGCCAATTCCACCTCGTCTGCCAGCACGTTCAGGTCCTCAGGCACCGCCATGGTGATCTGCAGCTCGCGGTGGTCCTGCACCGCGTACACACATGACGACACCACCGCATGCAGGTTCACCGGCGTGAGCGTCACGTGGTCGGGCCGTGCGTAGTCCAGAAACTTGTCGATGGTTGCGTCTAGCTGCACGATGTCGGCCACCATGTGCTCGCGGGCCACTTCGTCGGTAACGCTCATTTCCGTTTCCAGCCGCAGGCGCGCCAGCGGCGTGCGCAGGTCGTGCGAAATGCCTGCCAGCATCACGGCGCGGTCCTGTTCCAGCTTGGCCAGCTTTTGGGCCATGCGGTTGAAGCCGATGTTCACCTCGCGGATTTCGCTGGTCACCACTTCTTCGTCGAGGTGGCTGGCGGCAAAGTCACCGTCTTTGACGCGGTTGGCCGCATAGGACAGCTGCTTGAGCGGGCGGTTGATCAGCCGGGCAATGGCTGCGGCACCGGCCAGCGACAGCGCGGCGGCCGTGATCAGCCAGATCAGCCAGGTGCGTCCCCCTGCCGGGCTGAAGCGCGAGCGGTCCATCAGCAGCCAGTTGGGGTCGCCGTTGATGTTGAAGCCGACCCACAGGCCGTTTTCCCCGTTCACGCTTTGCGCCACGATGGTGTCCGGGCCCAGGCGCATGGTCAGCTCGTCGGTCAGGCGGTTGCCCAGGGCCGTCGGATCGAGCAGTGCGTACTTGTCCTTGGGCTCGCGCGGCAGGATGCGCACCCCCTCCTGGTCGGCCATGGTCTTGATCAGCGACACGCGCGCGATGGCGTCGGAATGCACCAGCGCCGCGCGGCTCAGGTTGACCAGCGATGCAATCTGCTGCGCGGTCTGCAGCGTGCGCGGTTCAAACTCCAGCGCGCGCAGGGTCTGCAACCACGCCAGGATGCTGCCCACCAGCAGCAGGGCCAGCAGAAAAAACGTGCGCCAGAAAAGGTTCAGACCGACGCGCGCACGCTGCTCCCGCGCCCGCCGAATGGCCTCCAGCGGGGCAGGGCTGGTGGCGTCGGAGGGGGCGGTGACATGCTTGCGGGACGAAGATCTGGGCTTGCCCTCAGTGTTGGCCATGAACTATCAGCTCGTTCCGTCCGGTACGAACACGTAGCCCACACCCCAGACGGTCTGGATGTAGCGGGGCGCTGCGGCGTCTACTTCCACCAGCTTGCGCAGGCGAGAGACCTGCACGTCCAGGCTGCGGTCAAAGGGCTCGAACTCGCGGCCGCGGGCCAGCAGCGCCAGCTTTTCGCGCGACAGGGGCTGGCGCGGGTGGCGCACCAGGGCCTTGAGCATGGCGAATTCGCCGGTGGTCAGGGGCAGCTCTTCGCCATTGCGCTGCAGGGCGCGGGTGCCCAGGTCGAAGGTGAAGGGGCCGAAGGTGACCACTTCGTTGTCGCCCGAGGGGGCGCCCGGGGCTTCCTGCGCAGGGCGGCGGCGCAGCACGGCGTGGATGCGGGCCAGCAGTTCGCGGGGGTTGAAAGGCTTGCCCAGGTAATCGTCGGCGCCCACTTCCAGGCCCACGATGCGGTCCACGTCCTCGCCCTTGGCGGTGAGCATGATGATGGGGGTGCGGTCATTGGCGGCGCGCAGGCGGCGGCAGATCGACAGACCGTCTTCGCCGGGCATCATCAGGTCCAGCACGATGATGTCCACCGTTTCGCGCAGCAGCAGGCGGTTGAGGGCCTTGCCGTCTTCGGCCACCATGACTTCAAAACCCTCTTGGGTGAGGTAGCGGCGCAGCAGGTCGCGGATGCGGGCGTCGTCGTCCACTACCAGAACTTTGTCGGTGCGATTGGGTGTTGTGGCCATGTTGATCTCAAGTCCAATTTGTAACAGAGCCAATTCTGACCAGTTGGAACGCCGAAGTTCGGGTTTGAAGGCCGGGTTTGACCAACTGTTACAACATTTGCCCAGCTTCGCACCTCGTGCGACATGGCTTTGTCAAGGGCGTCGCGCACAGCGGTTAAGGTGGTGCCCCGCACTCCTGGCAACCAGGACGTGCACCGATGACAAGGACCGCGTGATGATGAAAAACACTACCAAATTGATAGCTGCCAGTGTATTGATTGCCTGCGCTAGCGCCGCTTTTGCTCAAAATACACCCACCCCAGAGCTGCGCAATGTGGTGCAGTTGTCGGCCACAGGCACGGTGGAGGTGCAGCAGGATCTGCTGGTGCTCAACCTCGCTACCAGCAAGGAGGCCGCCGACGCTGCCACCGTTCAGACCCAGCTCAGGCAGGCGTTGGACGCGGCTCTGACGGAGGCCAAGCGCAATGCGCAACCCGGCCAGCTGGACGTGCGCACTGGCCCGTTCGGGTTGTTCCCGCGCTACGGCAAGGACGGCAAGATCAACGGCTGGCAGGGTCGGGCCGAGCTGGTGCTGGAGGGACGTGACTTTGCACGCATCACGGCCACTGCCGGCAAGATCCAGACCCTGGCGATCAGCCAGGTGGCGTTTGGGCTGTCGCGCGAAGCCCGCGCCAAGGTGGAGTCGGAGGCACAGACCCAGGCCATCGAGCAGTTCAAGGCCCGGGCCGCCGAACTGGCCAAGGGCTTTGGGTTTGCCAACTACAGCCTGCGCGAAGTGGCGGTGAACAGCAATGAAATGTCGCCCGGCCCCCGGCCCCGCATGATGGCCGCCGAGGCCAAGGTGGCGTCGTTCTCGGACTCTGCTGTGCCGGTGGAAGCGGGCAAGGCCCAGGTCACGGTGAACGTGTCGGGCTCAGTGCAGATGCGCTGAGGGCGCCCGGGCCGCTGATTTGCCCTGGTTGAGGTGAAAATGGCTGCAAGCGCTAGTGCAATAAGCGCTGGCAGCTATCAAAAGCAGAGCGATTGCTCAGCGCTGGCTTACTGAGCAGCCCAGCCGCCGTCCATGTTCCACGCTACGCCACGCACGTTATTGGCGGCGGGGGAGCAGAAGAACACGGCCAGCTCGCCCAGCTCTTCGGGCTTGGTGAACTGCATGGAAGGCTCCTTTTCGCCCAGCAGCAGCTTCTTGGCCTCTTCGTTCGAGATGCCATGTTCTGCGGCCTTGGCGTCCACCTGCTTTTGCACCAGTGGCGTCAGCACCCAGCCGGGGCAGATGGCATTGCAGGTCACGCCGGTGGTGGCGTTTTCCAGCGCGGTGACCTTGGTCAGGCCCACGATGCCGTGCTTGGCCGCCACATAGGCGGACTTCTGGGCCGATCCCACCAGGCCGTGCACCGACGCCACATTGATGATGCGGCCCCAGTTGGCGCTCTTCATCGCGGGCAGGGCCAAGCGCGAGGTGTGGAAGGCGCTGGTCAGGTTGATGGCGATGATGGAGTCCCAGCGCTCAACGGGGAAGTTCTCCACATTGGCCACATGCTGGATGCCTGCGTTGTTGACCAGGATGTCCACGCGGCCGAACTGGCTGGCGCTGTACTTCATCATGTCTTCGATGTCGGCCACACGGCTCATGTCCGCGCCGTGGTACGCCACCTGGGCCCCTGCGGCCTCACCGGCGGCCAGCACTTCGGCACGCGGGCCATCCACATCGCCAAAGCCGTTGAGCACGATGTTGGCGCCCTGGCGCGCCAGGGCCTTGGCGATGCCAAGACCAATGCCGCTGGTGGAGCCGGTGACGAGGGCAGTTTTGCCTTTCAGCATGGGAGTCTCTCCGAATGAATTACGATGCAACGCAAGAAAAAGTCGGTACCCAAGGGCAAGCAATGGGTGCCAACGACCACGGCATTATCGAGCGCTGCCCCCGGATTTCGCACCCATGATTGAACCTACGCTGAACTACGTACTGTGCCCAGGCCCCGCGGCCGCGCCGGAGACTCCAGACCGCGCACCCGCTCCCGCACAGCAGCACCGCATGGCGTACTGGGAGTGGAATGCCACCGGCAACCCGGCGCACCCGCACGTCATCGTCTGCGTGCATGGCCTGTCGCGCCAGGGGCGGGATTTTGATGCGCTGGCCCGTGTGCTGAGCCAGCATGCGCGGGTGATCTGCCCCGACGTGGTGGGCCGGGGCCGCAGCGACTGGCTGGCCGACCCCACGGGCTACCAGATTCCCCAATACGCGGCGGACATGCTGGCATTGCTGGCGCAGTTGCACCAGCAAGCCCCGATCACCACGCTGGACTGGGTGGGCACGAGCATGGGCGGGCTTATCGGCATGGGCATCACCGGCCAGCCGGGCCTGCCTTTGCCGGTGCCTGTGCGCCGGTTGGTGCTGAACGATGTGGGGCCCGTCATCCAGTGGCAGGCGCTGCAGCGCATCGGGCAGTATCTGGGGCAGCCCGCGCGGTTTGCATCGTTGCAGCAGGCGGCCGATGCGATGTGGGCCATCTCCACCAGCTTTGGCCCCCACACGCCCGCCCAGTGGCTGGAGCTGTCACGCGCCATGGTGCGTGAGCTGCCGCAGTCCGCCGGAGGCGGCTTGGCGCTGCACTATGACCCGGCGATTGCCGTGCCTTTCAAGACGCTGACGCGGGAGGCAGCAGTGGCGGGCGAGGCGGTGCTGTGGCAGCTGTATGACCACATCACGGCCCAGACGTTGCTGTTGCGCGGTGCGCAGTCCGACCTGCTCTCGCGCGAGACGGCGCAGGCCATGGCGCAGCGCGGGCCCCGTGCCCAGGTGGTGGAGTTTGACGGTGTGGGCCACGCGCCCACGCTCGTGGCTGAAGACCAGGTCGCCGCAGTTGTGGATTTCTTGCTGGCGGCAGAAGGTGCTGTGGCCGGATGAAAACCAACCCTCCTGCGCCAGCGTCTCTCACCCCCCAGACCGACGCCGTCCCTCAGCTCATCGCCGCCACGGCGCACACCCTGCCGGAGCAGGTGAACGCACTGGCGCGTGCGCGCGCGTTTGCCGAACCGCTGATGGCGGGCGAAACGCTCGACTCCGGCGAGAACACGCTGGCCCACGCCGATGCGGTGGCCGCCATCCTCAAGGGCATTGGCGGCTCTGAAGCCATGCAGGCGGCCAGCTATCTGGTGCATGCCTGCATCCACCTGAACAAGCCCGAAGAAGTGATCGCCAAGGCGTTTGGCGCCAACTTTGCCGCGCTGGCGGTGGAGACCACCAAGCTGATGCGCGTGCAGCAGCAGGCCCGCGCGGCTGCGCCGCTGGACGACCCGGCCGTGCAGACGGAGAACGTGCGCAAGATGCTGCTGGCGTTCTCGCGCGATCTGCGTGTGGTGATGCTGCGGCTGGCCTCGCGCTTGCAGACGCTGCGCTTTCACGCGGCCAGCAAGCGCCCCGTGTCGCCCAGTCTGGCGCGCGAGTCGTTGCAGGTGTTTGCGCCGCTGGCCAACCGCCTGGGCATCTGGCAGGTGAAGTGGGAGCTGGAGGACCTGTCCTTCCGCTTTCTGGAGCCCGACACCTACAAGGAAGTGGCCCGCCTGCTCGACGAAAAGCGCGGCGAGCGTGAGGTCTACATGGAGCAGCTGCGCGCGCGGCTCGAATCCGATTTGCGCGCCCGCAGCATCAGCGCCACCGTCGCGGGCCGCCCCAAGCACATCTACAGCATCGTCAAGAAGATGCGTGGCAAGTCGCTCAACTTCGACCAGGTGTTCGATATCCGCGCGTTGCGGGTGGTGGTGCCCACGGTGAAGGACTGCTACGCCGCCCTGAGCTGGGTACATGAGCAGTTCAAGCCCATCGTGGAGGAGTTTGACGACTACATCGCCAAGCCCAAACCGAACGGCTACCAGTCGCTGCACACCATCGTGCGGGACGACAACGGCAAGCCCATCGAGATCCAGATCCGCACCCAGGCCATGCACGAACACGCCGAGCATGGCGTGGCAGCGCACTGGGCCTATAAGGAGGCCGGTGCCAAAGGCTACGCAGGTGTGTCTGCGACGGGCGAGTACGACGCCAAGATTGCCGTGCTGCGCCAGCTGCTGGCGTGGGAGCGGGACCTGGCGGGCGCGTTGCCCAACCGTGGCCTGTTTGAAGACCGCATCTACGTGCTGACGCCCGATGCGGCCGTGGTGGAGCTGCCTCAGGGCGCCACCCCGGTGGACTTTGCCTACTCCGTGCACACCAGCCTGGGCCACCGTTGCCGGGGGGCCAAGGTCGATGGTGTGATGGTGCCGCTCAACACGCCGCTGCAGAACGGGCAGACGGTGGAAATCTCCACCGTCAAGGAAGGGCGCCCCTCGCGCGACTGGCTCAATGCGGAACTGGGCTATCTCACCAGCAACCGCGCCAAGGCCAAGGTGCGCGCCTGGTTCAACGCCCAGGCCACGCACGAGACCATTGCCCGGGGGCGTGAGGCGGTCGAAAAGCTGTTGCAGCGCGAAGGCAAGACTGCCGTCAAGCTCGACGACCTGGCGGTGCAGCTGGGCTTCAAGTCGGCCGATGCACTGTTCGAAGTGGTGGGCAAGGACGAGTTTTCGCTGCGCAACATCGAAACGGTGCTGCGCCCGCCCGAGCCCGTGCTGCAGCCCGACGACTACCTGCTGCTCAAGAAAACCCGCACCAACGATTCGGCCCCCAAGGGGGGTGTGCTGGTGGTGGGCATTGATTCGTTGATGACGCAACTGGCCAAGTGCTGCAAGCCGGCACCGCCAGATACCATCCGTGGCTTTGTCACGCGCGGCAAGGGGGTGAGCGTGCACCGTGCCGACTGCAGCAACTTCCGCGAGATGGCGGCACGCAATGCCGAACGCGTGATCGATGTGGAATGGGGAGCGCCCAAGCCTTCAGCATCGACCGCTGTCTACCCGGTGGACGTGGCGGTGGAAGCCGCCGACCGCCAGGGCCTGTTGCGCGATATCTCGGAAGTGTTTGCGCGCGAAAAAACCAATGTGATCGGCGTGCAGACCCAGTCAGTCAAAGGCACGGCCTGGATGACCTTCACGGTGGAAGTGTCGGACTCGGGCCGTCTGAACAAGGTGCTGGGCATTGTGGCGGGCGTGCAGGGCGTCCGCTCTGCCCGCCGCCGTTGAAGTAAGGCGCGCGCGGGCTTGCCTGTGAGCCCGTTCCCCGCGCATTGTGTGATTTGTAGCGCGTCGAGTCTGAAAGGCTGTTTTTTATGGCTATAATCGTGGTCTTGATAACGACAGGCGCGTAGCTCAGCTGGTTAGAGCACCACCTTGACATGGTGGGGGTCGTTGGTTCGAGTCCAATCGCGCCTACCAAGTTTTTTCTGAAAGAGACCAGCTTTCAGTCTGATAAAAACTTGGCACAGCACCGCAGCCGGTGTTCACGCAGCAAGCCACCGCAAGGTGGCTTTTTCGTTTCCGCTTTTACCTTCTTGCGCCCTGGGCTTTTGTTGGGGCACGGAGCGCAAAAGGTTGCACGACATACGGTGCCTCGCGCATCAGTCGCCCACGCGACACATTGGTGCCCGACATCATCAGGGTATTCCTTTGCCGCTGCCGCGCAGCAGTCTCCCTAGAATGTGCTGCACTGCAATACATGGGTTTTGAGCCCGAGGAGTTCGTTGTGTCCGAACCGAAAAGCGCTGCGTCCAAATCGACCCAGCGTGTCATCAAGAAGTACCCCAACCGCCGTCTGTACGACACAGACACCTCCACCTACATCACGCTGGCCGAGGTGCGCCAGCTGGTGATGGACCACCAGAACGTGGTGGTGCGCGACGCCAAGACGGGCGAAGACCTCACGCGCAGCATCCTGCTGCAGATCATTCTGGAAGAGGAGGCGGGCGGCGCCCCGATGTTCACCGAGGCGGTGTTGGCCAACATCATCCGCTTCTATGGTCATGCCATGCAGGGGTTCATGGGCGCGTATCTGGAGAAGAACGTCCAGGCCTTTACCGATGTGCAGGCCAAGCTGGCTGAGCAGTCGCAAAGCGTGACGCCCGAGATGTGGTCGCAATTCATGAGCCTGCAGTCGCCCATGCTCAAAGGCATGATGGGCAACTACGTCGAGCAATCTCAGACCATGCTGGCCCAGATGCAGGAGCAGATGCAAAAGCAGACGGAGCAGATGCTGGGAGCATTTGGCATCAAGCGCTGACCCACTGAGCCGCCGACCCGCAGAGGCAATCTTTCCGGGGTCGCCGCCGCGATTTCACGGGTGCCCCGCCCACGCTCCGACGGTGGCCAGCAGGGAACTGAATGGATCACCTTACCGGCCTTGCGCGGGAACTGGGACAATACGGGGCTATGAGCGAAGCAATTGCCCCCACCAAAACACCCAAAGTCGGATTCGTCAGCCTGGGCTGCCCCAAGGCTTTGACTGATTCCGAACTGATCCTCACGCAATTGAGCGCCGAGGGTTACGAAACTTCCAAGACTTTCCAGGGCGCGGACCTGGTCATCGTCAACACCTGCGGCTTCATTGACGATGCCGTGAAAGAAAGCCTGGACACCATTGGTGAAGCCCTGGCCGAGAACGGCAAGGTCATCGTGACGGGCTGCCTGGGCGCCCGCACCGGTGACGATGGCGGCAACATGGTGCGGCAGATGCACCCCAGTGTGCTGGCCGTGACGGGCCCGCATGCGACGCAAGAAGTGATGGACGCCGTCCACCTGAACCTCCCCAAGCCGCACGATCCGTTTGTGGATTTGGTGCCGGGCGGCTTTGGTGTGGCGGGCATCAAGCTCACACCCAAGCACTACGCCTACCTCAAGATCAGCGAGGGCTGCAACCACCGCTGCACCTTCTGCATCATTCCCTCCATGCGTGGCGATCTGGTGTCGCGCCCGGTTGGCGACGTGCTCAGCGAGGCCAAGGCCTTGTTCGAGGGCGGCGTGAAGGAGCTGCTGGTCATCAGCCAAGACACCTCGGCCTATGGCGTGGATGTGAAGTACCGCACCGGCTTCTGGGACGGCAAGCCCGTCAAGACCCGCATGCTGGAGCTGGTGCAGACGCTGGGCGAGATTGCTGAGCCCTACGGCGCCTGGGTGCGCCTGCACTATGTGTACCCGTACCCTAGCGTGGACGAAGTGATCCCGCTCATGGCCACGGGCAAGGTGCTGCCGTATCTGGACGTGCCTTTCCAGCACAGCCACCCCGATGTGCTCAAGCGCATGAAGCGTCCGGCCAGCGGCGAGCGCAATTTGGAGCGCATCCTGCGCTGGCGCGAGGCCTGCCCAGAGCTGGTCATCCGCAGTACCTTCATTGCGGGCTTTCCGGGCGAGACGGAAGAAGAGTTCCAGCACCTGCTCGACTTTGTGCGCGAGGCGCAGATCGACCGTGCCGGCTGTTTTGCTTACAGCGATGTGAACGGCGCCGCTGCCAACGAGCTGCCCGGCATGCTGCCCATGGAAGTGCGCGAAGAGCGCCGCGCCCGCTTCATGGCGGTGGCCGAGGAAGTCTCGATTGCCAAGCTGCAGCGCCGCGTGGGCGCGACCATGCAGGTGCTGGTGGACCATGCGCCTGCCATGGGCAAGAAGGGTGGCCGAGGTCGCAGCTACGCCGATGCGCCCGAGATCGATGGCGTGGTGCACCTGCTGCCGCCCGAAAAGATCAGCAAGCAGCTCAAGGTGGGCGAGTTCACCAAGGCGCGCATCGTCGGTACGCAGGGGCACGACTTGGTCGCTGTGCCGGTGTGACGGCGCTGTAGGGGCTAAATGCTACTTTTTTGATAGCTTGAGGCGCTTGTACGTCAGGCGCCTGGACCTAAAAATGACCCATAAAAAAGGCTTCCCGAGGGAAGCCTTTTTTGTGGCTGGGACAGAAGGAGCCTCAGACGCGCTTGCGGTATTCGCCGGTACGCGTGTCGATTTCGATCTTGTCGCCCTGGTTCACGAACAGGGGCACGGCCACTTCGAAGCCGGTGGCGATCTTGGCAGGCTTGAGCACCTTGCCGGACGTGTCGCCCTTGACGGCAGGTTCCGTCCAGGTGATTTCACGTTCGATGCTGGTGGGCAGTTCCACGGAGATGGCCTTGCCGTCGTAGAACACCACTTCCAGCGCCATGCCGTCTTCCAGGTAGTTCAGCGAGTCGCCCATGTTTTCGGCTTCCACTTCGTACTGGTTGTACTCGGTGTCCATGCACACGTACATGGGGTCGGCGAAGTAGGAGTAGGTGCACTCCTTCTTGTCCAGGATCACGTTGTCGATCTTGTCGTCGGCCTTGAACACGACTTCGGTGCCGAAGTTGCCGATCAGGCTCTTGAGCTTCATGCGCACGGTGGCTGCACCGCGGCCGCCGCGGGCGTATTCGGTCTTCAGGACCACCATGGGGTCCTTGCCGTGCATGATGACGTTGCCGGCGCGGATTTCTTGAGCGATTTTCATAGCAAGTTGCTTGGGTTGGGGCCGCTCAACGCGCGGGCTGGCAAACCGCCTGGTTTGCGCGCCGGTGCATGTTCTGCGGCGAAAGTGCGCAGGGCGTGGGCACTGACATGCCGCGCCTGATTTGCGCAAAGCCTCGGATTTTACCGTTTTTCGGCGACAAAGCCCAAAAGTTGCGCTACAAGGTTGTCCTGCGTCAGCAGGCGCGCACGGGCTGCGTGGGTGCAAGCGGTCCACTCGGCCAGGGTGTCGTCATCGGGCCATTGCAGGGGCGCAGCGTCCAGCCCGTTCCAGGTGGCATGGAATCGCCGCAGCGACTCTGGTGCCTGCAGCCAGTCCAGAAACGCCCAGAGCTTGTCGTGGTGGGCGTTGTCGTGCTGCGGATAGATGTGCCACACAAAGGCCTGGCCCGCCCACAGCGCGCGCACCAGGGAGTCCTCGCCCCGCACTGCGTTGAAGTCGCAGGCCCACAGCATCTCGTCAAACTCTGGCTGAGGCCGGTGGGGCAGGTAAGACAAGGAAAGTTGCCCCCGCTTTTCATGTTGGCGTGGTGCCGTTGCGCTGTTCACGGGTTCGGCCAAGGCAGCCCGCACTGCGGCGGCCGGGCGGCCGGGCGTGACCAGCAATTGGGTGGGCCGCTGCGCGCACTGCTGCAACAGGTCGGCGAGTGCCGGCGGCTCGTAACAGAACAGCGACACCCAGCGCGTGCCCGGCGCTTCGTCCCCCGCCCCGAACAGCGCCCGGTGCTCTGCACGCCATGTGCTACGGTCAAACGCCTCGCGCTGCTCCATCAGATGGTGCTCGCGCAGCAGGCCGCCGGTGCCGGCGGTAAAGCCGGGGTAGAAAAACCAGCGCGTCCACCCCGACGCCGGGCCCGACAGGATGGGCGAAGGCAAGCGGTGGGTGCGCTCCACGTAAGCCTCGGCAGACAGGTATTCCAGGTTGATCCAGACCGGTTTGGGGCGTTTTTGCCTAGAAGTGCTAGTAGAAATTGCGCTATATGCTATGAATTCAGGAGCGATGTCGCAGCCGAACGCCTCCACCATCACATCGGGGGGGGACTCGTGGGGGCCCGGTGGTGGCGCGCCCCAGGGCCGCACCTCCACGCCAGGGCTTCCTGCAGGGGCCATCCATTCCAGCGCCGAGGCATCGTCCACCCACAAGCGCACGCGGTGCCCCAGGCCTGCAAGTTGCGCCACCAAGCGCCAGCACACGCCAATGTCGCCAAAGTTGTCGATCACGCGGCAGAACACATCCCATTGCAGGGCAGGGAGGGGGCGGGGCTTGGTCATGGGACAGTTGTAGGTGGTTGCGCGCGCAGGTGGTCCACCAGCAGCCGCGCCACGCTGGAGAGAGATTCTTCCGAGCGCACGCACAGCACCAGCTGCCGGTGCGCCCAAGGCTCGTTCAGCGTGACCACGCGGATGGGCTGCGAGCCCTTGTACAGCGCGGCGCTGCCACGCGGCATCACGCCCACGCCCAGGCCGGCGGCCACCATCAGGCACAGCGCGTCGTAGCTGGTGACCTGCATGCGCAGGCGCAGCGGCAGGCCGGCTTCGGAGGCGGCGCGGGTCAGCTGGTTGTTGATGGCGCTGCCCGGGTGCGCGCCCACAAAGTCGTAGGGCAGGGCGTCGGCCAGGCGGGCCGACTTGCGGCGCGCCAGCGCATGGCCCGTGGGCACCACCAGCACCAGCTCGTCGGTGCGGTAGGGCAGCTGCACCACGCGGTCGCCGTACTGACCCTGGTTGAGGATGCCCACGTCGGCCGCGTTCTCGGCCACCGACTGGGCGATGGCCGTGCTGATCTGCTCCTGCAGCCGCACGTCCACCTGCGGGTGCAGCGCCATGAAGCTCTGCAGCTGCGCGGGCAAAAACTGCGTGATGGCCGAGATGTTGGCCACCACCCGCACATGGCCGCGCACGCCCGCGCCGTAGTCGCGCATCTGGCTGGCGATGCCGTCCAGGTCGTTGAGCACACCACGCGCCAGGTTCAGCAGCGCGTAGGCGGCAGCCGTGGGCTCGGTGCCCTTGTTGCTGCGGGTGAACAGCGCCACACGCAGCGCGTCTTCCAGGTCGGCCAGGCGACGGCTCACGGCCGATGCGGCGATGTGCTCGCGCGCGGCGGCGGCGGCGATGGTGCTTTCTTCCATCACGGCCACAAACAGGCGCAGGGAGACGGGGTCAAGTTTCATGGGGGCCTGATGGTAACAAGCGCAGCCACTGCCATGCCGGTTTGCGATGGCATCTTGTTGCTTGAGCGATTTACGGCCCCGCGCGCCCTGCGCATCATTCGCCCCGAGCCGCCCCGGCGTGGGGCTGGCCGCAGGAGACAACCCCACCCATGGATTCCATTGCTTCCCCCGCCGCACTGCAAGGCGTGCGCGTCATCGAAATGGGCCAGCTCATTGCCGGGCCGTTCTGCGGCAAGACGCTGGGCGAGTTTGGCGCCGACGTGATCAAGATCGAGGCCCCCGAGACCGGCGACCCCCTGCGTAACTGGCGCATGATCAAGGAAGGCACCTCCGTCTGGTGGCAGGTGCAGTCGCGCAACAAGCGCTCGGTGGCGCTAGACCTGCGCCAAAAGGAAGGCCAGGACATCGCCCGTCAGCTGATTGCCGAGGCCGATGTGCTGGTCGAGAACTTCCGCCCCGGCACGCTGGAGGGCTGGGGCATGTCGCCCGAAGAGTTGCACCAACTCAACCCCGGCCTCGTGATGCTCCGCATCTCTGGCTACGGCCAGACGGGGCCCTACCGCGACCTGCCAGGCTTTGGTGCCATTGGCGAGGCCATGGGCGGCCTGCGCCATCTGACGGGCGAGCCCGGCCGAGTGCCGGTGCGGGTGGGCGTGTCGATTGGTGACACGCTGGCGGCGCTGCACGGCACCATCGGCGTGCTCACGGCGCTGTACCACCGCAAGGTCAACGGCGGCAAAGGCCAGGTGATTGACGTGGCGCTGCACGAGGCCGTGTTCAACGTGATGGAAAGTCTGATCCCCGAATACAGTGCCTTTGGCGCCGTGCGCGAGGCGGCAGGCAGTGCGCTGCCGGGCATTGCACCGAGCAACGCGTACCCCTGCACGGACGGCTGGGTGCTGGTGGCGGGCAATGGCGACAGCATCTTCAAGCGGCTGATGGACGCGATTGGCAGGCCCGACCTGGGCGCCGCACCCGATCTGGCCAACAACACCGGCCGCGTGGCGCGTGTGGAAGAGATTGACGCTGCGATTGGCGCCTGGAGCGCGCGGCGCACCGTGCAGCAGGTGCTGGATGCATTGGGCGCCGCCCGCGTGCCTGCGGGCAAGGTCTACACCGCCAAGGACATCGCCGAAGACCCGCATTACCGCGCCCGCGACATGCTGCTGACCCAGCAGACGCGTGACGGCTACAGCGTGGAGGTGCCGGGTATCGTGCCCAAGCTCTCGGCCACGCCGGGCACCATCCGCAGCAGCGCGCCGCACCTGGGCGATGACACCGATGCGGTGCTGGCAGAAATGGGGCTCAATGCCGAGCAGATTGCATTGCTGCGCAGCAAAGGAGTCGTGCAATGAACGCACCCAGCACCGTTTGGCAAGGCGCAGGTCGCCGCATCCACATGCAGGAAGTGGGGCTGCGCGATGGCCTGCAGATGGAAAAGGCCTTTGTGCCCACGGCTGACAAGATCGCGCTGTGCAATGCACTGTCTGCAGCCGGGCTGTCCAAGATCGAGGTGACTTCGTTCACATCGCCTACCGCCATCCCCGCGCTGAAAGACGCCGAGATGGTGATGCGCGAGATCACGCGCCGCCCTGGCACGGTCTACACCGCGCTGGTGCCCAACCTGCGCGGCGCCGAGCGTGCCATCCAGTCGCGCACGGATGAACTGAACCTGGTGATGTCCGTCAGCGCCACCCACAACCTGGCCAATCTGCGCATGACGCAGGAACAGTCGTTCGCGGCGCTGGCGCAGGTGGTGGCCCTGGCGCAGGGCGCCAACGTGGCGGTGAATGTGTCGCTGTCGTGTGTGTTCGGCTGCCCCATGGAAGGCGATGTGGCCCAGGCCGATGTGTTTGGCTGGGTGCAGCGTTTTGTGGACGTGGGCGTGTGCGGCATCACGCTGTGCGACACCACCGGCATGGCCTACCCCACGCAGGTGCACCAGCTCACGGCGGCAGCCCGCGCGCGCTGGCCGGGGGTGGAGTTCACCCTGCATTTCCACAACACGCGCGGCATGGGGCTGGCCAATGTGCTGACGGCCATCGACGCGGGTGCTGACCGGTTTGATGCGTCCTTGGGCGGCCTGGGCGGTTGCCCCTACGCGCCGGGCGCCAGCGGCAATGTATGCAGCGAAGAGATCGTGCATGCGCTGGCGCTGATGGGCTATGACACGGGCGTGGACTTGGCGCAATTGGTGGCCGCTGCGCAGCAGTTGCCTGCGCTCATCGGCCACGACATTCCGAGCCAAATCGCCAAGGCGGGGCCGCGCTTGACGCTGCACCCGGTGCCTGCCGATTTCGATGCCATCCGCGAAAGAGCGCTGTCCCGCTGAATGCGGACGCGCCAGTACCCCCCCATCACAACAGGAGACAAAACCATGAGCTTCACCACCCCACTGTCCCGCCGCCTCTTCACGGCCGCTGTGTTGTGCTCTGCCGCCTTCGCGGCGGGCGCGCAGGACAAGTACCCCTCCAAGCCCATCACCGTGGTCGTGCCCCAGGCCGCAGGCGGTGCCAACGATGCCATTGCGCGCGTGGTGGCGCAAAAGCTGGGTGAGCAACTGGGCCAGAGCGTGATCGTGGAGAACCGCCCTGGTGCGGGCGGCACACTGGCGACCGGCGCCACGGCCCGAGCTCGCAACGACGGCTATACGCTGCTGCTCACGGCTGACAGCGCCCACGTGATTGGTCCCGCGCTCTACAAGAACCCCGGCTTTGATCCCGTGAAGGACTTTGCCCCCGTGGCACCCGTGGCGACTGCGGGCTATGTGCTGGTGGCACACCCATCCTTCCCCGCCAATACCGTGGCCGAAATGGTGGCCTTGGCCAAGGCCAACCCCGGCAAGTATTCGATTGCCTCGGCGGGCAATGGCACGCTGAACCATCTGATTGGCGAAATGCTGCAAAAGGCCGCAGGCATCCAGTTGCAACACATTCCCTACAAGGGCTCCGCTGCTGCCGCCACCGACGTGGTGGGCGGACAGGTGCCGCTGTCGGTGCAAAGCCTGCCGTCGGCCATTGCGTTCATCAAGGCGGGCAAGCTCAAGGTGTTGGGCGTGGTCAATGAAAAGCGCGTGGCGGCGCTGCCCGACGCTCCCACCATTGGCGAGACGATCAAGGGCTTTGGCCAGGCGCCCTGGTATGCGCTGTTTGCCCCGGCGGGCACACCCGCGCCCATCGTCGCGCAACTGCAGGCCGAGGTGGCGCGTGCGGCTAGGGCCTGTTAACACATCCGAAGTCCATCAGCGACAAGGACGAAGCTGATGAAGCCCAGGAACATGAGGTCGAGTTTCTCGAACCGCGAGAAGATGCGGCGATAGCCCTTGAGCCGACGGAACAAGCGCTCGACCTCGTTGCGACGCTTGTACATCTCGCGGTCGTACTCCCAAGGTTCGATCCGAGTCCTCATGGGTGGCACAACCGGAATGAAGCCCAGATCAAGTGCCAGCTGCCGCGTCTCGTTGCCTTCGTAGGCACGGTCCATCAACAAGTGCACTGGTCTGCTGGTCGGCCCAAGACTGCTGAGCAGGCGCCGGCCTTCAGGCGCGTCGTGCGCCTGACCAGGCGAGAGGCAGAACGTCACGGCCGTTCGAGCATCCGCGGCAACCATATGAATCTTGGTGTTCCATCCGCCTCGGGACTTTCCGATGGCTTGTGGGCCGTTTTTTTTAGTGCCCCCGTGCCGTCGGGATGGACCTTGATGCTTGTGGAGTCCAGCGAGACCGCCTCGATCTTGATGCGCACGACCTGCGCGCGCTGTAACTCCTCGAACATGCGATCCAGGACGCCTGCTTTGGTCCAGCGGTTCATACGCGTGTAAATCGTGTGCCAGTTGCCGAAGCGCTTGGGCAGTCCGCGCCACTTGCAGCCATGCTCGGCCACATAGAGGATCGCATTGACCACCTGCAGGTTACTCAGGCTGACGTTGCCACGCTGCTTGGGCAGGCAGTGCTCAATAGTGGCGAATTGTGCGGGCGTGATCTCCATGCCCGAGATTGTCCGATGCAATCGCCACGATCGCCATTAGTGTTAACACGCCCTAGAGCACAAGGATGTGGTGGACAAACTAGCCACCGTGGGCTGCGAGCCCTTCAAGGGCACGGCGGCGCAGTTGGCCGCGCTGGTGCAGTCCGACCTGCCCAAGTGGAGCCGCGTGGTCAAGGAGACGGGTGCCACGGTCGATTGACCGCGCACCTTTCTGGGCACCCAACGGTTCCTCGCTTTTCAGATTTTTGACAACAACGACAACGGAGACATCGCTTTCATGAAAACCACCCGCAAGCAGTTCACCACCCTGGCCCTCGCCGCTCTGGCCACGGGCTTTATCGGCCACGCAGCAGCGCAGGGCGCCTACCCGTCGAAGAATGTCACCCTGGTGGTGCCCACCGCCGCCGGGGGCACCACCGACCTGTCGGCCCGCATGCTGGCGCAGGCCCTGGCGCCGGTGCTGGGCCAGTCGGTCATCGCAGACAACAAAGGCGGGGGCAACGGCAACATTGCGGCCAGCGCCGTCAAGCGGGCCGAGGCCGATGGCTACACGCTGCTGATGCAGTACTCGGGCTACCACGTCATCTCGCCCCATATCACCAAACAAAAGCAGTGGGAGCAGAGCGACTTCCAGCCCGTGGCCAATGTGATCTCGGCCCCGCAGATCATCGTGGTGCGGGCCGACCTGCCGGTGAAGACGCTGCCCGAGCTGATCGCCTACGCCAAGGCCAACCCCGGCAAGCTCAACTACGCCTCGTCGGGCAATGGCTCGCTGCAACACGTCACGGGTGCCATGCTGGAGCAGCAGGGCGGCATCAAGATGGTCCACGTGCCCTACAAGGGCACGGGCCCTGCGCTGCAGGACCTGCTGGGCGGCCAGGTGGACCTGACCTTTGGGACAGCGCCGCCCTTCATGCCCCACATCGCCAGCGGCAAGCTGCGCGTGCTGGCCGTGACGGGCAAGCAGCGCCTGCCCAGCCTGCCCGATGTGCCGACCACGGCCGAAGCGGGCTACCCCAAGGTCGATGCCACCTCGTGGTTTGCGGTGTTTGCCCCGGCGGCCGTACCCAAGGCCGTGGTGGACAAGCTCACGGCCGATATCCGCACCGTGGTGCAGAACCCAGCCTTCCAGCAGAAGGCGCAAGAGCAGGGCGCCACGGCCGACTACCAGACCCCGGCACAACTGGGCGATAAGGTGAAGGCCGATCTGGCCAACTGGGCGCAGGTGGTGAAGACCTCGAAGATCGAGGCGGAGTGATCGGGGTGCAGAGGTTTTGATCAAAATGGCTTCTAGCGCTTGTTAGATAAGCGCTGGCAGCTATTTATTTGGTAGTGAATGGGCAAGGCCGTGCCCGAGGCCACAATACGCGCCATGTCCCATTCCGAAGAACTCCTGGCGCAGGTGGCTGCGCTGCCCGCGCTGCCGGGCGTGTACCGCTATTTCGACGCGCAGGATGCGCTGCTGTACGTGGGCAAGGCGCTCAACCTCAAGCGCCGGGTGTCCAGCTACTTTCAGAAGAACCATGGCGGCACGCGCATCGGGCACATGGTCAGCAAGATCGTGCGCATGGAGACCACGGTGGTGCGCTCCGAGGCCGAGGCATTGCTGCTAGAGAACAACCTCATCAAGACGTTGAACCCCAAGTTCAACATCCTGTTTCGCGACGACAAGAGCTATCCCTACCTCAAGATCACCGGCACGACGGGTGCCCACACACGGGGCGATGCGCCGGGGCAGGTGTTTCCGCGCATGGCTTACTACCGGGGCGCGGTCGACAAAAAGCACCGCTACTTCGGCCCGTACCCCAGCGCCTGGGCGGTGAAGGAAACCATCCAGCTGCTGCAAAAGGTGTTCCGGCTGCGCACCTGCGAAGACACGGTGTTTGCCAACCGCACGCGGCCCTGCCTGCTGTTCCAGATCAAGCGCTGCACGGGGCCCTGCGTAGACCTGATCTCGCCCGAGGCCTATGCGGCTGATGTGCTGCACGCCGAGGCGCTGCTGCGCGGCGAAACGCAGGAGCTGCTGCAGGCGCTGGAGGCGCGCATGATGGCGCATTCCGACAAGCTCGAATTCGAGCAGGCTGCTGAGGTGCGCAATCAGATCCAGGCGCTGTCGCGCGTGCTGCACCAGCAGTCCATCGAGACGGTGGACGACAAGGATGTGGACATCCTGGCTGTGCGCGTGCAAGGTGGACGCGCCTGCGTGAACCTGGCCATGGTGCGCGGTGGCCGCCACCTGGGGGACCGGCCGTACTTTCCGGTGCATGTTGAAGATGCGGCGGCGGTGTTTGAGGAAGAGGGTGGCGATGGCGCAGACGAGGCGGTGGCAACCCCGTCTCGCCCCGCGCGCCCGGTGGAGGCGCTGGTGCTCGAAGCCTTCATCGCCCAGCACTACATCGGCGTGCCCGTGCCGCCGTTGCTGGTGACCAGCGTGCCGGTGGACAAAGCCCTGCTGGACGCGCTGACCGAACAAAGTGGCCTGCGCGTGAACGCCATCCACCAGCCCCGCGAACAGCGCCGCGCCTGGCTGGACATGGCGCAGAAGAACGCCGACCTGCAACTGGCCCGCCTGCTGGCCGAAGAAGGCTCGCAACAAGCCCGCACGCGGGCGCTGGCCGAGGCGCTGGACTTGCCGCCCGAAGACCTGGACCAGCTCACCATCGAGTGTTTCGACATCTCGCACACGGCCGGCGAATCTACGCAAGCGTCCTGTGTGGTGTTCCACCACCACAAGATGCAGAGCAGCGAGTACCGCCGCTACAAGATCGAGGGCATCACCGGCGGCGATGACTACGCCGCCATGCGCCAGGTGCTCACACGCCGCTACAGCAAGGTGGTGGAGGCGCAGCGCGAGGAGGGGGGCATCGACTTTGCCGCACCCGACGCGGAAGCTGGCGCGCCCACCCGCAAAGGGGCTGCGCGCCTGCCCGACCTGGTGCTCATCGACGGAGGCAAGGGCCAGGTGGGCGTGGCGCGCGAGGTGTTCACCGCGCTGGGGCTGGATCTGACCCGTATCGTGGGCGTGGAGAAGGGCGAGGGCCGCAAGGTGGGGCTGGAAGAGCTGGTGTTTGCCGATGGGCGCGAAAAGGTCTATCTGGGCAAGGACTCGGCCGCGCTGATGCTGGTGGCGCAGATTCGCGACGAGGCGCACCGCTTTGCCATCACCGGCATGCGCGCGGCACGGGCCAAGGTGCGCGTGGGGGGCGGGCAACTGGAAGAAATTGCGGGGGTAGGGCCCAAGAAGCGAGCGCGCCTGTTGCAACGTTTTGGCGGGGTGCGTGGTGTGGCATCCGCGAGCGTGGAGGACCTGGCCACCGTGGATGGCATCTCGCATGAATTGGCAGAAGAAATTTACAAGGCATTGAGATAAGCCCCATGTGCCGTTCCACGGCCGCGCCGTGACACAATCGCCGCCATGTTCTGGACTATCCCCACCTTGATGACCTGGACGCGCATCGTCGCGATACCTTTGATCGTGGGGGTGTTCTACGCGCCGCTGGAGCCCGCCACGCGCAACCTCATCGCGACGGTGATGTTCATCGTGTTTGCCGCCACCGACTGGCTGGACGGCTATCTGGCCCGCAAGCTCAACCAGACCTCGTCGTTTGGCGCGTTCCTGGACCCGGTGGCCGACAAGTTTCTGGTGTGTGCGTCGCTGCTGGTGCTGGTGCATCTGCAACGTGCCGATGTGTTCGTGGCGCTCATCATCATCGGCCGTGAGATTGCCATCTCTGCCCTGCGCGAATGGATGGCGCAGATTGGTGCGAGCAAGAGCGTGGCCGTGCACATGATCGGCAAGGTGAAGACCACGGTGCAGATGCTGGCCATTCCCTTCCTGCTGTACGACGGGCGCCTGTTCGGCGTGATCGACACGGGCGTGTGGGGCACCTGGCTCATCTGGGCCTCTGCGGTGCTCACTGTCTGGTCGATGGTGTACTACCTGCAGAAGGCGTTGCCCGAGATCCGGGCGCGCGTCAAATAATTTTCAAGTCTTTGATGTCTGAAGCGCTAGTGAGATAAGCGCGGACAGCTATATTTTCAGGAGCATCTGAATGGCGAAGCATCGCATTGCAGTCATTGCCGGTGATGGCATTGGCAAAGAGGTCATGCCCGAGGGGCTGCGTGTGCTGGACGAGGCTGCGCGCAAGTTTGGCATCGACCTGTACTTCGACCACTTCGACTTCTCGAGCTGGGACTACTACGAAAAGCACGGCAAGATGCTGCCCGACAACTGGAAGGACCAGATCGGCGGCCATGAGGCTATCTACTTTGGCGCCGTCGGATGGCCCGAAAAGATTGCGGACCATGTCTCACTCTGGGGTTCGCTGCTGCTGTTCCGCCGCGAGTTCGACCAGTACATCAACCTGCGCCCCGCGCGCCTCATGCCCGGCGTGATCGCCCCCGTGGTGCGCCGCGACGGCAGCCCGCGCCTGCCCGGCGAGATCGACATGTTGATCGTGCGCGAGAACACCGAAGGCGAATACTCCAGCATCGGCGGCCGCATGTACGAAGGCTCGCCGCGCGAGATCGTGATGCAGGAGACGGTGATGTCGCGCCACGGTGTGGACCGCGTCCTGAAGTTTGCGTTTGAGCTGGCCCAGTCGCGCCCCAAGAAGCACCTGACCAGCGCCACCAAGTCCAACGGCATCGCCATCACCATGCCCTACTGGGACGAGCGCGTGGCCGAGATGGCCAAGGCCTATCCCGATGTGAAGGTGGACAAGTTCCACATCGACATCCTCACGGCCCACTTCGTGCAGCGCCCCGACTTTTTTGATGTGGTGGTGGCCAGTAACCTGTTTGGTGACATCCTTTCCGACCTGGGCCCGGCTTGCACCGGCACCATCGGCATCGCGCCCAGCGCCAACCTCAACCCCACGCGCACCATGCCGTCGCTGTTCGAGCCCGTGCACGGCTCGGCGCCTGACATCGCAGGCAAGGGCATCGCCAACCCCATCGGGCAGATCTGGTGCGGCGCCATGATGCTGGACTTCCTGGGATACCGCGCTGCGCACGACGCTGTGCTGGCCGCGATTGAGGCCGTTTTGCAACCCGGTAGTGGTGCTCCTCGCACCCCGGACTTAGGTGGCACGGGCAGCACGCAGGATGTGGGCAAAGCCATCGCGCAGGCGCTCACAGCCCGTTGAGTACGGCTGGCTGCGGGGTGTCAATACGGAGTGCTGCCGATACGGCGTGTTTGAGACAAAAACCCCCGCCAAGCCCTGTCGCAGCGTGAAATACGACTAGAATTCAAAACAACGCTGACGCAAAACAGCGTGTTGTATTGACACTCTGAAACTCGATGGCTTTAATCTGATGCAGCAGCCACTGCTGTGTATGCCAGTCATTCCCCCGCTTGTTCTCCACCAGCCCCCGGCTGTGCTTGCAAGCGTGTGAAGACCAGATATCCGCGAGACATTCCGTTAACTCTTTACCGAGAGGCTTCTTGTGAACAAAACCGAATTGATTGAGCACATCGCTACCAACGCCGACATCTCCAAGGCCGCTGCTGCGCGTGCCCTGGAATCCACGATCGAGGCCGTCAAGAAGACTCTCAAGAAGGGCGGCACCGTGTCGCTCGTCGGTTTCGGTACTTTTGCCGTGGGCAAGCGTGCTGCCCGCACCGGTCGCAATCCCCGCACTGGCGCTACGATTAAAATCAAAGCTGCTAAAGTTCCAAAGTTCCGTCCTGGCAAGGCATTGAAAGACGCCTTGAACTGAGGATCAGTTTAGGTAGGGTCCTTAGCTCAGTTGGTAGAGCGGCTCCTTTACACGGAGTAGGTCGGCGGTTCGAGACCGTCAGGACCCACCACCACCGAACAAAGGCGAACGCAAGTTCGCCTTTTGTTTTTTGTCTTCTGAAAGATCGACCATGTTTGAATCCATCCGCAAGCACTCCAAGATCGTGATGATCTTCTTGTTCTTGCTGATCATTCCTTCGTTTGTGCTGGTAGGCATCGACCGCAACTATTTCTCTGAAAAGAGCCCGGTAGTGGCCCGTGTCGATGGCAACAACATCAACCAGACGGACTGGGACAATGCCCATCGCATGGAGACCGACCGCATTCGTGCCCAGTCTCCCTCGGTCGATCCCAAGTTGCTGGACTCTCCCAGTGCCCGCTATGCCACGCTGGAGCGGCTGGTGCGTGACCGCGTGCTGGCAGCTGCGGCGCAAAAGATGCACCTTGTGACCAGCGATGCCCGCCTGGCCCGCAGCCTGCAGGAAATCCCTGCGATTGCAGGGCTGAAGCGCCCGGACGGCACGCTCGATGCTGACGCCTACCGCGCCCTGGTGGCCGCGCAAGGCCTGACACCCGAAGGGTTTGAAGCCAATGTGCGCCGCGACATCTCGGTGAACCAGGTGATGGGTGGTGTGATGAGCACTGCATTTGGTACCGATGCCCAGGTCAAGCTCGCGCTCGACGCTTTGTACGAGCGCCGCGAGATCCAGGTTGCGCGCTTCAATGCCACCGACTTCGCCAGCAAGGTTACCCCCACGGATGCGGACCTGGAGGCTTACTACAAAGCCCATCCTGCCCAGTTCCAGCAACTGGAACAGGCAGCCATCGAGTACGTGGTGCTCGATCTCGACAGCGTGCGTGCCTCCATCACCCTGGGTGAAGACGACCTGCGCACCTACTACAAAGAGAACGTGGCTCGCATGACGGCGAAGGAAGAGCGCCGCGCGAGCCACATCCTGGTGAATGCTCCCAAGGATGCATCCGCTGCAGATCGCGAGAAGGCCAAGGCCCGTGCCACCGAGCTGCTGGCCCAGGTGCGCAAGGCGCCAGGCACCTTTGCCGAAGTCGCGAAAAAGTCCTCTGACGACAAGGGCTCTGCCACTGCGGGCGGTGACCTGAATTTCTTTGCCCGGGGTGCCATGGTCAAGCCCTTCGAAGAGGCTGCTTTTGCGCTGAAGAAAGGCGAAATCAGCGACCTGGTGGAGACCGAGTTTGGGTACCACATCATCCAGCTCACCGATATCAAGACACCTCGCCAGCCCACGTTTGAAGAACTGCGCCCCACCATGGAGGCAGAGCTCAAACAGCAGCAGGCGCAGCGCAAGTTTGCCGAGGTGGCAGAAGCCTTCACCAACGGTGTGTATGAGCAGGCGGACAGCCTCCAGCCCGTGGCGGACAAGCTCAAGCTGAAGATCCAGACGGCCAAGGGCGTGACGCGGACCCCTGCCGCAGGTGCCAAGGGCCCGCTGGCCAATGCCAAGTTCCTCGAAGCGCTTTTCGCCACCGACTCGCTGCAGAACAAGCGCAACACCGAGGCGGTGGAAGTGGGCCCGAGCCAGATGGCTGCTGGCCGTGTGACCGCTTACACCCCTGCGCTGACACTGCCGTATGACGAAGTGAAGGCCCGTGTCCGCACTTTGTATGTGGCTGAGAAATCTGCCGAACTCGCACGCAAGGAGGGCGAGGCCAAACTTGCCGCATGGAAGGCCGCCCCGTCTTCTGCCACTGGCTTGGCTGCATCGACCGAGGTTTCTCGTGAACAAACCCAGAACCTGCCGCGCGCCCTCATCGACGCCGCGCTGCGAGCCCCCGCCGAGACACTCCCCGGCTGGACGGGCGTGGATTTGGGGACTGCCGGTTACGCCGTGGTCAAGGTCAACCGCGTGGTGCCGCGCCAGGCGCCGGATGCACAGCGTGCGCAGCAGGAGCGCCAACAATACGTGCAGTGGTTGGCCACGGCCGAAGGGCTGGCTTACTATGAATTGCTCAAGCAGCGCTTCAAGGTGCAGATCAAGGCGCCGCGCCCTGAGGCTGTGACGGCAGTCACTGCAGAAAATTAAGCGATTTGATGTCCGGGGCCAAAATCCCGGGCTATAATACAAAGCTACGGTGGCTGTAGCTCAGTTGGTAGAGTCCAGGATTGTGATTCCTGTTGTCGTGGGTTCGAGCCCCATCAGCCACCCCAAAACAGCAAAGCGCTGCAACAGAAATGTTGCAGCGCTTTTTGCTTTGGGGCTCAGGTTGTTGTCGTGCGCTTATCTATTTGCAGCCTCGCGGACTAAATAGGTTTTCTCCATCAATAACCCAGCCTTCAGCGCACCACAGTCCCGCACGGCGCATACTGCGTGCTTAACCTTTCGGGAGTTTCTGATGAGCCTTGTGATTCGCGACGCGTCGCCCAGTGAAAAACGCGGCAACGCCATGTCTGCGGCCTTGGCCAAAGAGCAACTTCAATACGCAGTCCAGATCGTGCGCGACGTGTTGCCGCAAAGCGCCGGCGATACGGCTCTGATCGGCGCCCTGGTCCAGGCCATCGCCATGAATTACGCTGCTGTGCCGCAGCCCAATCGCTAGGGTTGGGGCTGAGCGCGACGAAGTGTTTGATCCGCATCCGTCATCCAGCGGACGCGGGCATTGCCCGGCCGTTCCACGCTCGTCAGAACGGCTTGATTGGTACGTAAGAGAGCTTGAAAGCTGCCAGCCAAGAGGCTGGCCTGCCCGGAGGGACTCGAACCCCCGACCTATAGCTTAGAAGGCTATTGCTCTATCCAGTTGAGCTACGGGCAGATGGAGGTGGTCGGCCGTGTGGCCGACCGGCTTGCGGAGTGTCCGCAACTGCTTGGCGCAGGGCGCTAATCATACCCGCCCTGACCGGTGCTCCTGGCGCTGCCGCCGGGGCGATTTTGCTGCCGGGACGGTGATGCGGTTATAACCGGGTCATCCCCCCGTTTTGCCTGCCCTCTGGAGCATTTTCCCATGCCACACAGCGTCACGCTGATCCACACCATTGCTGCCGCCTTGGGCTTAGCGCTGGTGCTGGGCTTTCTGGCCGCCCGTTTGCGGCTGCCAGCCCTGGTGGGGTATTTGCTGGCGGGGGTGGCCATCGGCCCGTTCACTCCTGGTTTTGTTGCCGATGCAGCCTTGGCCAGCCAGTTGGCGGAGATCGGCGTGATGCTGCTGATGTTTGGCGTAGGGCTGCATTTTTCTTGGGGCGACCTTCTGGCGGTGCGCAAGATTGCCGTGCCGGGCGCCGTGGTGCAGATGATGGTGGCGACGTCGCTCGGTATGGCATTGGCCCTGTGGTGGGGCTGGGGCATGGGGGGGGCTCTGGTGTTTGGTTTGGCGCTGTCGGTGGCCAGCACGGTGGTGCTGCTGCGTGCGCTGGAGACGCTGGGGATTCTGGACAGCTACACCGGACGCATTGCGGTGGGGTGGCTGGTGGTGGAGGACCTGGCCATGGTGCTGGTGCTGGTGCTGCTACCACCGCTGGGGGGATGGCTGGGAGGCGGCTCCGGGGCCGACCTGGATGCTGCGCAGCTCTGGCGCACGCTCGGGTGGACGCTGCTGCAGGTGGGCGGGTTTGTGGCGCTGATGCTGCTTGTGGGGCGCAGGTTGTTTCCTTGGCTGCTATGGCAGGTGGCACGCACCGGGTCGCGTGAACTGTTCACGCTGTGTGTGGTGGCTGCGGCGGTGGGCATTGCGTTTGGGTCGGCTGCGCTGTTTGGCGTGTCGTTTGCGCTTGGGGCCTTCTTTGCAGGCATGGTGATGCGGGAGTCCGAGTTCAGCCACCGTGCGGCGCACGAGTCGCTGCCGCTGCGCGATGCGTTTGCTGTGCTTTTTTTCGTGTCCGTCGGCATGCTGTTCAACCCGGCGGTCTTGTGGGAGCGTCCGCTGCAGGTGCTGGCGGTGGTTGCCATCATCATGCTGGGCAAGACCGTGGCCGCAGCGGGTCTGGTGCTGGCGTTCCGGTATCCGCTCAACACGGCGCTCACTGTGTCGGCCAGTTTGGCGCAGATTGGGGAGTTCTCGTTCATTCTGGTCGCACTGGGCTCCTCTTTGGGCCTGTTGCCGCCGGAAGGGGCCAGCCTGGTGCTGGCGGGCGCTTTGTTCTCCATGGCGCTCAACCCGTTGTTGTTCCGTGCCATTGCACCGTTGCAAGATTGGCTGCGTGCCCGGTCCGCGTGGGCCAGACGGCTGGAGCAGCGTGATGATCCCCTGGCCGAGTTACCCACGACCACCGATTCACGCTATCTCGCGCGGCAGGTTGTGCTGGTTGGTTACGGCCGGGTGGGGCGGCGCGTGGCGGCGACTCTGGCGGCCAACGATATTCCGTTTGTGGTGGCCGAGCAGAACCGGGAACTGGTGGAGGCCTTGCGTGCCGATGGCGTGGCCGCAGTGTTTGGCGACGCGGTGGAGCCCGCCGTGCTGATACAGGCGCACATCGCGCGGGCCGCGATGCTGGTGGTGGCCACCCCCGACGCATTGCAGGTGCGCCAGATGATCGAGACCGCGCAGACTTTGAACCCGGGTGTGGACATTGTGGTGCGCAGCCACAATGAGGACGAGGCCCAGCGGCTGGTGCAGGAATGCAGCCACGCCCAGGTGTTCCTTGCAGAAGATGCCTTGGCGCAGGCCATGACCCGCCACGTGCTGGAGCGTGCCCGGGAGCGTCAGTCCCGCGCCACGCGACCTGCGCCACTGCACGGACCGGCATGATATGAGCCAAATCTGCCGGTTGCGCTAGAAGAATATGCCTAAGCAGCTATTTGATTGATAGCAAATTGATGGCGGCACTCAAGGGGGCAGCGTAGCTTCCGGACGGCGTCTTCACGGAGTGCCCCATCTACCCCCGCCTGGGTGACAAGCCCCGGCATCACGCCGCCAGAGGCCTGCCTCACGGCGAGGGTCAATCCGTTTCTTCAAACACCAGAGAGGGCACAGCCATCACGCGTGCGCTCTGGCCCAGCTCCTGGATCAGATGGTTGGCAAAGTAGCTGTTTTGCGTGTCGGGCTCCAGCGCAGCCACGGCCAGGTTCGCACGCGGCTGATTCAGCGGCACATAGAAGCTGCCAGCGGGCGCGTCGATGGCGCTGCGCAGTGTGGACACCTGCACGCGAACGATGTCGCCGCTGCCAGCAATGGTGCCGATCACGTCCTGGCGGTTGCCGGCTTCGCGCGTGGTTTCGCGGTAGCTCTCGGCCAGCACGGAGCCAGGCTCTGCCACCCGCATGACCTGGATGCCCAGTTGGCGCAGACGTTCCACGGCCGCACTGGCGTCCGCCGACAGCCAGTAGCCGCAGGGCCGTGCACGCACCTTGGTGTTGCGCAGCGTCAGCGATGAGTTCCAGTCCACACGAATACTGCGGTCTGCGCCGGTCTCGGGGTCCAGAAAATCCAGGTCGCGCTGGGTGGGGGTGGCCTCGGCCTCGATGACCACCTGGTCACGACAGGCCATGGCACTCACGTCACGGGCCACGAACGAGCGCACCTGCTCCAGGTTGGCGGCGCGTTCAGCGGTGGTGCGCAGGGCGCTGGTGATGGCCGTGACCTGCGCATGCACGCGGCGCTGGATGTGCATGCGGCCAATGCCCACACCCCGGGTCTCGATCAGCAGGCTGACCGTGTTCTTCAGGCCGTGGACGTTGCGCCCCGTGTCGGGCTGGGTGCCGCCCATGGAGATGCGCTTGTCCTGCAGGTTGGTCGAGGTGGTGTAGTACCAGTCACTCGTCAGACCCTGGGCCTTGAGGGCGGCCACCATGGGCTGGTGAAACCACTCTTGCGACGCCTTGGTGAGGAACTCGGGGTAGTTGGCGGTGGTGGTGTATTGCAGCAGCGCGTCGTAGCGCTGGATGGCGTTGAACTTCTGCAGATAGCGGCCCACCACGGTGTACTCGTGGGCGTCCACGACGAGGATGGGGCGGTAGTCGTTGATGACCTGCGCCAGGGCGCGGGCTTCGGGGGTATTGAGCAACAGGTGGTCGCGGTTCATGTCCACGCCGTTGGCAGTAACTCGCGTGCCCACCTCAGCGCCATCCGGGTTGGCGCGGGGCACCACCACCACGTTGATGCGGTCCAGCAGCGGTTCGAGCAGGCCCTGGGCCAGCTCGCGGCTGATGACCAGCAGGGCTTCACTGCCGGCAGGTTCGTCGCCATGCTGCTGCCCGATCAGCACGACGGTGGGGCGGCCGCTCTTGTCCAGGCTGGCAGGGTCTGTGCCGGCGGCACGTGTGACCAGCAGGCCCTGTATGGGCTCGCCGCGCTGCGAGGTGCCGATCTGCAGCAACTGGGTGCGCGTGCCGCCACGGGGCGCACTGTCGCTCAGGCTGCGCAGCCATTGGCCCACCTCTGCATTGGTCGTGAAGGCCCTGCGGTCGGTCCCCAGACCGGGGGTGCTGTAGACCACTGACGGGTTGGGGAACCGCGCGGCCACTGCATCGCCATAGGGCGGCGCCATGGGCGCTTCGTCGCGCACCAGAAGCGGTGCGGATTGGGGCAGGGGGCTGGCCACCACGGTGGCGCGCTGTGGAGGCACCTGCGCGGGTGTCTGTTGTCCCAGCGGCGCGGGGACCACAGTGCCTTGCTGGACGCGCGGCAGGGGCGCGGGGGCGCTGCGCTGCTGGGCGGTTGGCGCGGAGGGCCAGGGCGGCAGCGGGGTGCTGCCGCAGGCTGTCAGCAGCAGCGCTGCCAGTGTGGCCGGAGCGGCCCAGCGCGTGATCCGTGGTTCAGGGCGTGAAAGCGGGGTGGCATCGGCGCGGCCGCGCTGGAAGTGGTGCTGGGTCATGGTGTGGGCTGCCAGAGAGAACCCCGGACGTGGGGCGAGTAGGGCGCTTTGTACGTGGATGTTACCTGCGCGCACCCGACTCTCCTTGTCAGCGTACATCCCGTTGCAAACGCATGGCGGCTTGGGCTGTCGCGGTGATCAGCGAGGGATGTTGCTGGGTGCAGTGGCGTCAGTGGGCGAAGGGGATGCGCTCTGGATCGGAGGCGAACTGGGCAGCTTCAGCCGCAACAGGGCGCGCACAAAGCCGTGGTCCGAGCGCGTGCGGTCGCGTCCTTCATGCAGGTGGTCATTGAAATAATCCACCCGGCGCACATCACCCACGCTGTTGCGCCCGTTGGGCAGGAACTCCTCGCTGACCAGGATCTGGTCCAGCACATAGGGGGCGCCCTGGTGGATGTGGGAGTAGGCCACGTCCTTTTTCAAGGCGAAATCTCCCTGCAGGTCGTACGCATTGAACAGTGCCACATCGCGGGCCGTCCGGTCGTAGGCAATGTCGTTGGTGGCGCAGATCAGTTGCGTGGTGACGCTGTCGGGGGTGTCGTTGAAGTCGCCCAGGACCACCAGGGGCACGCTGGTGCGGTGCAGCAGATCGATCACCAGGCAGCGCAGGGCCATGGCCTCGGCGCCACGCATGATCAGTGAGCGCAGCGAGGCCAGTGCGACCACCTTGCGGTCGTCCCGGTCCTCGGTCGGCTGGCCCAGGGCATCCTGCAGAAACTTGGGGCGCTTGGATTTGAGATGGGCGGTGAGGACGTTGAGGGTCTGGCCATGTTTCATCCGCAAGGTGGCCACAAGGGGCGGACGCTCAAAGCGCGTGTGTTGGCCAATGCCGGGCACGTCCACCTGAAAACCCGGGGGGAAGTCGGCGAAGGACTGCACAGCCTCCACCTTGAGCCGCGTAGCCAGGCCCACCCGGGGTGTGCCCTGCGCACCTTGCTGGGTGTCGTTGTTCTCGGCTCCAGGTACGGCGACGAAGTCGTAGCGCATGCCGCCCCGGCTCAACGCCCCCTTGAAAGCCGCTTCGTCCCAGACCTCCTGCACGGTCAGCACATCGGCGTTCAGTGCCCGAAAGCGCTCGCCCAGCCAGGTGATCTTGCGCTCAAACTCGGTCTGGCTGTAGGGGTCCTGGTTCTCGTAGAACAGGCGACCCGGGTTGGCCAGGTTGAGCACATTGCAAGTGGCCACCATGAGGGTGTCCAGCGGTTGGGGGAGTTCGTTGGGGCGCATGAAGGGCGTACAGCGTAGGCGGGGTCACGACGGCTGCACCCTGTATCAACTGGCCTGCAGCGCGCGGCCGGACAGCACTTGCAGCCCGGGTCGGCCCAACTGTACGGCACGGACGAGCGCACGGGCCACCTCCGCCCCGGGGCGGGCACGGTAGTTGGCGGGCAGGACCGGGTTCAGCCACTGAAACAGTTTGAGCGACAGGGACTCTGCGGGCCGGTGGGCTTGTTGCAGCGCCCGACGTTCGCCCATAAGCAGGGATGGGCGTGCAATGACCAGCGTCTCAAAACCCAGCTGCTGAAGGTCGCGCTCGACCTCGCCTTTGACGCGGTTGTAAAAGATGCGCGATTGCGCATTGGCCCCCATGGCGGTGACCACGCCACAGCGGGTGGCGCCCGCCGCGCGCGCTGCGCGGGCCGTGGCCATCACGGCGTCATAGTCCACCGCACGGAACGCGCTCTGGCTGCCGGCTGCAGCCATGGTGGTGCCCAGGGTGATGTAAACATCATCGACGTGCGGCAAGGCGGGCATCGCCGCAAAATCCACCGCGTGCAGTTGCAGGCGGGGATGGTTCAGCGCTGGCGCACGCCGCCCTTTGGCGTGCAGCACATGGATGCTGGCGCCCGCTGCGTCCGTGGTGTTGGCAGGGGGCGCTTTGCGCGTATCAGCGGTTAAAAGAGCCGCGAGGACCGCCTGGCCCACGAGGCCCGTTGCCCCGGCCACCACCGCCACCCGCGCCTGATCCGCCGCCATAGCCACCACCTCCAGAGTTGCGATACCCACCGCCACCACCACGGCGACCGCGTTCAGCCATGCTGTCCACGCTGGTGCGCATGGGGTCGGGCTGACCGCCCGCACCATGGCCCGAGCTGCGATGGCCTGGATTGCTGTGACCCAGGTGGGTGCCCAGGTGCGCATTGGCGCGGGGGGGTTGTGCGTCATCGTAGCGATGGCCGCCACCGCCCTCTGGGCGTGGGCCCCGGCTGCGTGCTGGTGCCTGGGATGCGCCGTCGCGCGGGCCGCCGCGACCACCACCTTGTCCGCCACGGCCGCCACCGGCCGGGCCCTGGGCGTTGCGGGGCGCGCCGCCGCCGGAGCGGCCACCGCCGCCATTGCCGGCGCGGGGGCCGCGCTCACCGCCACCCTGGCCGCCGCCTTGGCTGGCCTTGTTGGTGCGGATGCGTTCCATCATTTCGGTGCGGGCGGCCTTGGCGGCCGCCTGCATCACGTCGCGGCTCGGGGGCTTGCCTGCGCCGCCCCAGATGGTCTGGCGGCCCATGGCGATGGGCTCGGCCTTTTCACCAGGCTCGGGGCCAAAGCCTTCGATGACTTGCACGGGGATCTGCTGCTTGGTGAAGCGCTCGATGTCCATCATGAAGCCTTCTTCGTCCATGCAGACCAGGCTCACGGCCTCGCCGGTAGCGCCAGCACGGCCCGTGCGGCCAATGCGGTGCACGTAGTCTTCAGGGACGTTGGGGATTTCGTAGTTGACGACGTGCGGCAGGTCATCAATGTCGATGCCGCGCGCAGCGATATCGGTGGCCACCAGGGCGCGGATCTCGCCGCTCTTGAAGCCTGCCAAGGCCTGCGTACGGGCGCTCTGGCTCTTGTTGCCGTGCAGTGCCATGGCCTGCACACCGTTCTTGGTCAGGAACTCGGCCACGTTGTTGGCGCCGAACTTGGTGCGCGTGAACACGAGCACCTGGCTCCAGTTGTGCTGCTGGATGATGTGCAGCAGCACCTGCTTTTTCTTGCCGCGGCCCACGGGGTGGATCACCTGCGAGATGCGTTGCACCGTGGTGTTGCGCGGGGTGACCTGAATGCTCTGGGGGTTCTTGAGCAGGGTGTTGGCCAGCTCGCGGATCTCATCGCTGAAAGTGGCCGAGAACAGCAGACTTTGCTTGTCATTGGGCACCAGGGCCAGCACCTTCTTCACGTCGTGGATGAAACCCATGTCCAGCATGCGGTCGGCTTCGTCCAGCACCAGCACTTCTACCGTGGACAGGTCCAGGAAGCCCTGTTGCTGCAGGTCCAGCAGGCGGCCGGGGGTGGCCACCAGGATGTCCACGCCACGCTTGATACGGTCGATTTGTGGGTTCATGCCCACGCCGCCAAAGACCACCGTGGAATTGATGTCCAGGTACTTTCCGTATTCGCGCACAGATTCTTCGACCTGGGCGGCGAGTTCGCGGGTGGGGGTTAGCACCAGGGCGCGGATGCCCTTGCCACCAAACTTGTTCTTGGGTGCCGTGCCTTGCGAGAGGCGGTGCAGCATGGGCAGGGTGAACGCGGCGGTCTTGCCGGTGCCAGTCTGCGCGCCGGCCAGAAGGTCGTGGCCTTCCAGAACAGCGGGAATGGCCTGGGCCTGAATGGGCGTGGGGGTTTCATAGCCCGTTTCGTGCACGGCCTTCAGGATGGCAGGAGCCAGGTTCAGTTCGTCAAATGTCATGTCATTGGATGCGCCCGTCCGGGGCGCTGGGTATCCGCCTGTCGTGCAACCGGGAGGTTGCCGAGCCAGTCTCAGGCTGATGAGGTTCAGGATTGGGAGCCCGGAAGCGTGGCTTCCTTCGTCCCCAGCAGTGTGCTGATGTGGCGGGCAACTGGAGCCCACAACGGGGGTATTGTCGCATGGACCGATAATCCAAGGTTTGAGAGCGCGTTCGGCGTCCTTTTGGATTGCTCCAAATGGTCCTCCAAACCCGCTCGGATGCAGACTTCCTGCCCACTTTCGCAAGCTAGAACCCTCCATGGCCCAATACGTTTATTCGATGAATCGCGTCTCCAAGACCGTGCCGCCCAAGCGGCAGATCTTGAAGGACATCTCCCTGAGCTTTTTCCCGGGCGCCAAGATCGGCGTGCTGGGTCTGAACGGCTCGGGCAAATCCACGCTGCTGAAGATCATGGCGGGCGTGGACAAGGAGATCGAGGGCGAGGCCATCCCGATGCCGGGCATCAAGATCGGCTACCTGCCCCAGGAGCCGCAGCTCAACAACGAGCACACGGTGCGCGAAAGCGTGGAAGAGGCCATGGGCGAAGTGTTTGCCGCCAAGGCCAAGCTCGAAGAGGTGTATGCCGCCTACGCCGAGCCCGATGCCGACTTTGACGCCCTCGCTGCAGAGCAGGCGCGCCTGGAAGCCATCATCGCCACGGCCGGCACAGACTCCGAGCACCAGCTCGAAATCGCGGCCGACGCACTGCGCCTGCCCCCATGGGATGCAAAGGTCGGCCTGCTGTCGGGGGGCGAGAAGCGCCGCATCGCACTGTGCCGCCTGCTGCTGTCCAAGCCCGACATGCTGCTGCTGGACGAGCCCACCAACCACTTGGACGCCGAGTCGGTCGATTGGCTGGAGCAGTTCCTGCACCGTTTCCCGGGCACCGTGGTGGCCATCACCCACGATCGCTACTTCCTGGACAACGCCGCCGAGTGGATTCTGGAACTGGACCGGGGCTACGGCATCCCCTACAAGGGCAACTACAGCACCTGGCTGGACCAGAAGCAGGCCCGCCTGGAGTCCGAGCAAAAGGGCGAAGAGGCCCGTGCCAAGGCCCTGAAGAAGGAACTGGAGTGGGTGCGCCAGAACGCCAAGGGCCGTCAGGCCAAGAGCAAGGCGCGTATCGCCCGCTTCGAAGAACTGAGCGACTACGAATACCAAAAGCGCAACGAAACGCAGGAAATCTTCATTCCTGTGGCCGAGCGCCTGGGCACGCAGGTCATCGAGTTCAAGAACGTCACCAAGTCATTTGGCGACCGCGTGCTCATCGACAACCTGTCCATGAACATCCCAGCCGGCGCCATCGTCGGCATCATTGGCCCCAACGGTGCCGGTAAATCGACCCTGTTCAAGCTCATCGCGGGTCGCGAACAGCCGGACAGCGGCGAGGTCGTGATCGGCTCGACCGTGAAGATGGCCTTTGTGGACCAGCACCGTGATGCCCTGTCGGACGACAAGACCGTGTGGGAAGACATCTCCGGCGGCCTGGACATGATCAACATCGGCAAGTTCACCATGGCCAGCCGCGCCTACGCAGGGCGCTTCAACTTCAACGGCGGCGACCAGCAAAAGAAGGTGGGCATGCTGTCGGGCGGTGAGCGCGGCCGACTGCACCTGGCCAAGACGCTGATCGCGGGCGGCAACGTGCTGCTGCTGGACGAACCCTCGAACGACCTGGACGTGGAAACCCTGCGCGCGCTGGAAGACGCTTTGCTTGAATACGCGGGCACAGTGTTGGTTATCAGCCACGATCGCTGGTTCCTGGACCGTATTGCCACGCACATCCTGGCCGCCGAAGGTGACAGCCAGTGGACGTTCTTTGACGGCAATTACCAGGAGTACGAAGCCGACAAGAAGAAGCGACTCGGTGAAGAGGGTGCAAAGCCCAAGCGGATGCGTTTCAAGGCCCTCAAATAAGGGCCGAGGTCAAGTAGGATTGCATCTGGAAACCTCTTGCCCGATTCCTCCCTCCCACCATGTCCCTGCCCGCCTCGCGTCTGAGAACCGTTTTCCGCGCCTGCGTTGTCAACGCCGTTCGCGGGGGCGAGGCACTGATGGGGCAGCTCGTCAAGGTCACCCAGAGTGCCTTGACCAGCGAGGAATCGGCTAGCCGCAACATCCAGCATCGCAATTTGCTCAGCGATGCGCTGCGCCTGCTCAACGAGCACGAGGCAGCGCTGGTCAAGGGCTATCCCATGGCCCTGCTCGAAATCTTTGCCGAAGGCCCTGCAGTCGCTAAAGGACGCAGTTCGGCCGACGACACCGGCATGGACTTTGGCGAGCTTTCGCTCATGGACGAAAGCGAGATGCAGGCCCAGGTGGAGCTATCCAAGGCCCAGCAGTCTGCGCTCCATGCCACAGACGCCGTGCTGGCGGAACTCAACACCCTGGTGAGTGCTGCCCAAGGTTTGCGCAGTGTGCAGCCTGAACGCAACCCGCTGCGGCCCGAGAGCTACATCCGCGCGCTGCAGCAGGTGGTGGGTGAGACCGGCGTTTCCGCAGAGGTCCGCCAGCTGTGGATGCAGCACATGCGCGACCTGTTGGGCAAACTGCTGGCCGAGGAATACAAAAAAACCGCCCAGAGCCTGCGCGAGCATGGCGTGCAGCCGGTGGGCTACGCGGTGCTCGGCACGCCTTCGGGCGGCGGACGCGGCGCAGGCCCGGGCACCGGTTACGGCGGGTCTGGCTACGGTGGCCCCGGCACGGGGTACGGGGGCGGTTATTCGGGCTACGGCCCGTCAATGAATGCGCCCATGGGCGACTACGGCAACACCGGCTACGGGCGTGGCATGGGCCCCAGCACGGGCTGGAGCGGCGAGTCGCAGCAAGGTGCCATGGTGCCCATGCCTGTGGATGCTGCCGAAGAGGCGCTGCTCACCGTCGGCATCCTGCGTCAGATGCTGGCGGGGGGCGATCCCTTTGCCCCTCCTCCGGTCTATGGAGCCGTGCCGGCTCAGGCGGTGGTGGTGCCCAGCGGTGCGGGTCAGCCGGGTTGGGTGGACCCCCGTGCGGGAGCCGTCAGCGCCCAGTCATCGCTGGCCGGGGGCTACTACCCGTCGGGTGCGGCTGCTGAAGCGATTGAAGACATGGCCCAGCTGGAGCGGCTGGTGGGCCGACTGGCCGGGGGCGGCACGGTCAGCCAGCCCGGGTCCTTGCCCGTGCCCTTGGCCGGCTGGCGTGGGCCTGGCGTGGCACCGGTGGTCTATGCCGCCATGCCCATGGAGGCCGCAACCCAGTCCAGCGCCATGGCGGTGGAGGTGGTGGGGCGCATGATGGCCAACATCGCGCAGGACGCCCGCTTGTTGCCTCCCGTGCAGCAGGCGGTCAAGAGCCTGGAGCCCGCGCTCAAGCAACTGGTGCACCACGACGGACGGTTTTTTACCGACAGCAATCACCCCGCGCGCCGCCTGCTGGACGAGCTGACGCAACGCAGCCTGGCATTCACTGCAGAGACGGAGCCTGGTTTCAGTCGTTTCATGCGGCTGGTGACGGAGGCGGTGGGCCACCTGTCCGCCCATGAGGTCAAGGATGCGGGGCCCTTCGATACCGTGCTCAAGGCGCTGCAGTCGGCCTGGGACACCCAGGAGCAAAAGATCAAGGCCCAGCAGGAGGCCGAACAGAAAGCCAAATTGCAGGCCGAGCAGCGCGAACTGCTGGCCGAGAAGATCGCAGCCGATATCCGCAAACTGCCCGATGTGGACAAAGTGCCGTCGGACGTGCTGGATTTTGCGGCGGGCCCCTGGGCTGACGTGGTGGCGCTGGCGCAGGTGATGCGCGGTGACGATAGCCAGGACGATGACCCCAGCGGTTACCTGGCGCTGGTCCCGGTGCTGCTGTGGACGGCGCAGCCGGACCTTACCCGCCAGGAGACGGACCGCCTCAACGAGGCCATCCCTGGCCTGCTGGCCAAACTGCGCAAGGGCCTCAAGACCATCAACTACCCAGCGGTGCAGACCAGCGCGTTCTTGCAGCGGCTGGTGGCGTTGCACCAGGCTGCTTTTGAAAAGCCGGCGCCAGCCGCCCCCGCACCGGCCCTTGCGGCCGAGCCCGAAGCGGTCTCCGAGGTGGCAGAACTGGCTGAACCGCCCGAGGCTTCCGCTCCTGCCCCGCAGGACAGCGCCCAGACCCCGCTGGACACCCCCGACCCTTATGCTGACTTTGTCATCGGGGCGTGGGTTGAACTGGTGACCAATGGCCGGGTGGTGCGCACCCAGCTTACGTGGGCCAGCCCGCATGGCACCCTGTTTTTGTTCACTGCGCCCGATGCCAGCACCCAGTCCATGACCCGCCGCATGCGCGACAAGCTGGCGGCTGAAGGCTCGCTGCGCGTGGTGCCGGCCCAGCTGCCCAAACCCGCCAAGCCTGCGGCCCGCGCTTTGGGCGTTACAGAGACGGGTGGAGCAGACCGCAAGTCGTCTGAGGGTCGTACGGGCTCCAGCTCCAGAATGGCGCCGCTGTCCAAGTCCGCGCCTCTGGCACCGGCCTCGGGTGCCAAAACCCCCAAGAATCGCTGAGCGGAAAGACACCTGCGCTGCGGGCGGCGCTTGGAGTGCTGCCAGCGGCCTCGCGCCACTGGCCAATGAAGCCTGGGTCAATGCCCAGTTCCTGCTGCGCTTCCTGTTCCCTTCATGCTGTTTTCAGTCATCCCCTCGCCCGGGGTGCTGTGGTCGGTCGATCCGCCAGCCCCCTCCGACGCGCGCAGCAGCTTTTTGCGCACCAGGTGGATGTGGTTGCGCAGGGCATACAGCTCGTCCGCATACGACAAAGGCACGCTCACCTTTTCGGCCTGGGCTTCCAGGCTGTCCAGGGTGCGCAGCAGGCTTGCAGGGTCGCTCTTGCCCATCTCCAGGTCGTTCTCGATCTCGCGCAGGCGGCCATACCAGCGGAATACCCGTGATCGCACCCGGAACTGGTAGAGCGGCGGGACGATGCGCGACAGCGGCAGCATGATGGCCAGCAAGATGCCCAGCACCAGCCACATGCGCTCGATTAGGTTGGCCAGCCAGAACGGTAGGTAGCGTTGCAGCATGGGCACCGGCTCGTTCATGGCCCGGTCGCCCTCCTTGGCAATCGGCAGCTCGCTGCCGCGCGTGTTGGGGAACTCACGCGCACGGTTGAACCAGCCTGCGCCGCTGTGCAGCTTTTGGGCGTTCTGGGCAAACAGGGTGAGCAAGGCGGGGTGCGTGCCGTCGCGCGCCAGCAGGGACGTGGTGGTGGCCACGAGCCGGACATCGCGCTGGGGCACGTTGGCTGCAAGGTCCACCACGCCGCGTGGCAGCGTCACGGGGGTGAGGAACGGAAAACGCCGCGCGTAAGCCTCGTGCTGCGCAAAATCCAGCAGTTGCACACCAGGTGTCTGCAGCAGCATCTGCACCATCAGCGATTCGGGCGCCGAGGCAAATACCAGGGCATCGAGCCGGCCCGCGAGGAACTCCACCGTGGCAGGCGTCTGCTCCAGTCTCGACAGCTTGACCGACCCTGGCTCTACCTTGTTGGCCTGCAACAGGCGCTCAATCAGCGTGGGAACGCCGCTGCCCTCTGATCCCACATTGACCCGCCAGCCGCGCAGCTGCCTCAGGCTGTCGAGCCTGGGGGCGTTGTGCATGCGCTCTGCTGCGTCGGTGCGGTAGAAAAGCCACAGCGGCTCCACAAACAGGCTGCCCAGGGACACGAGGTTGTCCGGGTCATCGGGCTGCAGCTCAGCCGTACCGCCCTGCACAAAGGCCACGTCAGCCTGGCCGTCCCTCAGCAGCTGCAGGTTGTGCGACGAGCCCTCGCTGGGCAGCAGTACCACATCAATCCCGTCGACAGCCAGTGCCTTCTGGTAGCGCTTGCCAAACTCTTCATAGGCACTTTGGGCGGGGCCGGTGGCCACGGTCACCGTCTTGGGCGGATTGGGGTTGAGCCACCAATAGGCCAGCACCAGCAGCCCGACCGCCAGGAAGGCGAGGGGGCCCGCCGACACAATCAGATCGCGCAGGGTGAGAAAGGTGTTGCGAAAGGCCTGGGGCATGGGGGATGGACCAACGGGGCGAAAACAGGGCGAAAGTGGCGCGGCAGCCAACCGGGATGACCCGCCAGCGCAACAGGGTCGTTCCGGAGCCCTGTCACGCAATCAGCTAGCCGGTGGATTATCCGGGCAGGAGCTATAGCGCCGCGTATCAGCACTTGTCTTCACGCCCCGGGAGTCGCTCCGACCTGGAATACCTGGGGCGTTGAAGTTGCCAGCCGGGTCGCTTACTGCGGCAGGCGCCTGCGCTGGCGCTCGTAGGCCATGCATTCCTGCAGCGAGAGCATATCGTTCTGGTCCACATCTGCCGCTTCGAAGTAGGCCATGCGAGCCTGCACCACCTCGGTGAACGACAGCCTTCCGTCCCCATCCTTGTCAGCTGCAGCCAGCCGCCTCAGCTGGCCTTTGCTGATGCGGGGCAACTGGCTGAGGTGGGATAGATGGACGTAGCCCTCTGCATCGGGCCCTAGGCTGTGCCAGCCCCGCACGATGTCCTGGTGAAACTCGTCCAGCGACACGTTGCCGTCGTGGTTGAGATCGGCTGCCGAGCAGATGGCTTGCAGCCTGTGGGTGAGGGTTGAGGTCACCGGTTTGTGGGCCTTGGCAGGGCGGGGTGGCGTGGTGGGTGACGATACCGCCGTGTCGGCTGCGTTGGCTGTGTGGGCTGCCATTGCCAGCACGAGGGAGCAGGCGCTTGCAGAGATCCGTTGCAGATTTTTTTGCATGGGGGCTCCTTACCACCACCAGCGTTGGCTGGGGCTGCGGTTGCAGGGCCACACCATCGTGTGCGCCCCGGGGCGAACCTGGCCGGCATCCACATCCAGGCATTTGCCGGTGAGCTGGCTCACGATCTGCCCACCCCGTGTCGACCAGCTCTGGCTGCGCGAGCCCGAGCAGGACCACAGCACCACCCGAGCGCCATCCCGTGGGTCGCCACGGTCCACATCGACGCACAGGTCGCGTACGCGGATCTCGCCGCCGCGCCCCACTGTAAAACGCTGGGATGCCGTACCGTTGCATTCGTACACCTGCAAGGTGGTGCCAGGCTGGAACTTGCCACCCCGCACATCGAGGCACAGGCGGCCATCCACGCGGATCTCGCGCCCCCAGTCGCCACCCTGGCCGGGGTAGCCAGGGTACTCGGGGCGCCGGTCGTCGTCGTGACGGTTGTGGTTGGCCAACAGGGCAATGCCTGCAATGGCGGCCACGGCCGCTACCGCCGCACCGGCATTGGAGCCGCTGTTGTTGCCAGAGGCATAGGTCCGCGTAATCTTGAAGCGACCGCCGCAACCACCGTTGGTCCACAGCTCGCGGTTGGTCAGGTCATAGCCCCAGGTGCGGTTGAAGCGGCACGCTCCCTGGGTTTGTTCCACCAGGTCCACCTGGGTCACATCGTCCGCCAGGCGGTAGGAGGCGTAGCCGCCGCTGGACTGCAAATCCACCAGCTGGTCCTGCGCCAGTGCGGGCGGCGTGCCCACGAGCAAGGGCAGGCACAGCAGCCATGCAAGGCTCTGAAACGAATGGTCTCTCATGGGTTGACTCTCCTTGTTCCGATCCGGGGCCATGGGGATGAGGGTGGGGCAGACGGCCCCGCCCCCTGGGCACCGCCCACCATCTGCATCATAGGGCGGTCAGCCGCCCTTGCGGTGGGTTGTCGGCAGCGCCAACGGTGGAAATACTTTCGTAGCAGCGGTACCTGTTGGGCATGTCGTTCAATCTGCAAGGCATGGGGCGGTGAGGCTCAGGGCACTGGTCTGCAACACCCTCAGCACGGGCGACAGATTGCCGAGGGCGTTGAGGCGCAGGACCAGGTGGTCTTCCTGATCGCTCGGTGCGCGCGCCATGCCCTTGGGTGATCTGCTGCCGCAGCTGCGCGGGAGCGGCCGCGCAATGAAGGCGACCCAGGCACCGGTGTGGCCGGGGTCGCAGCGCTTTTTTATCAGCATAGGCAGCTTGCAAAATGTGGCGCATGCACATTGCGCTTGTAACCCCAGCCCAGCACGAATCCCTGGCAGACCTGCTGTGTGAACTCCATGCCCACTACCGCGCGCCCGACGACCCGCAGCCAGCACCCGCGCGCGAACAAATCCGGGTCCATCTGCGGGAGCGGCTGCTGTCCGAGACCTCACCGCTGCGCCTGGTGGTGGCGGTGCGTGCAGACGGCCGGGCGGTTGGCCTGGCCGCCATCGTGCTGCAGCACTCCCTGGTGGACCCACACCCGCACAGCAGCGGGCAATGCCAGGTGAAAGAGCTCTATGTGGGTGAGCAGGCCCGCAACGCGGGTGTGGGGCACGCGCTCATGGCATGGGTCGCACGCTATGCGCTGGAGCAGGGTTGCGCCCGCATGGACTGGAATGTGAAGGCCGGTAACCACCGCGGGCGGGCGTTTTATGAGGGGCTGGGCGCGACCCGGGTGGCTGACCGACTCAGCTACCGGCTGGAGCGTGAGGGCATGGACAAGCTGGTGGGCGCGACGGGCACAGCCCGTTGAATCTCCCAGGGCGTTGCTCGCGGCAGGGCGACTGCGCAGGCGTCCGGCGAACCTTATCGCATCGCCCCCATGCGGTGGATAGCTTATCGGCCCAGTTCCGCCGCCGATGGCAGGTACAACCCCTCGGCTGTGGTGATCGCGCGCGCAGCGCGTGCTGCCCGCGCCGTGGCGATGGCCGTGGCCTCGGCTGCCATGGTGGCCAGCACCATCATGCCCAGGCTCTTGCCGCTGCGGCCCGTGCCCAGGCTGAAGAGGGTGTCGCCGTCGGACATGGTGTGCACGGGGTTGATGCTGCGCGCCAGCCCGTCGTGCGCGGCCACGGCCAGGCGGTGGGCCTGCACCTTGGTGATCACGGCGTCGGTGGCGACCACGCCGATGGTGGTGTTGGTGCCCGCCAGCAGGGGCTGGGGCGGGTCGCCGCGCAGCAGGGCGCGGCGCGTGTCGCGCAAACGCAGGCCGTCGTCGGTGCGGGCCCCGGCAATCACTTGCGCGGTGTCGGGGTCGATCACGTCGCCCAGCGCATTGCAGGCGATGAGGGCACCTACCGTGATGCCGTCCACGGTGACGGAGGCGGTACCGATGCCACCCTTCATCGCACGCTGAATGCCGAAGATCTTGCCCAGCGCCGCACCGGTGCCCGCGCCCACGTTACCTTCGGCCGGGTCTGCGGTGGAGGCGGCCTCGCACGCCGCGTAGCCTGCCGCGGCATCGGGGCGCACGCGCATGTCGCCCACCAGCAGGTCGAACAGCACGGCGGCGGGCACGATGGGCAGGCGGCCCACGGCCACGTCGAAACCCACGCCGCGCTCTTCCAGCCAGCGCACGGCGCCGGTGGCGGCATCCAGCCCCCAGGCGCTGCCGCCTGCGAGCATGATGGCGTGCACCTTGTCCACCAGGTTGGAGGGGTGGAGCAAATCCGTCTCGCGCGTACCGGGTGCGGCACCGCGCACATCCACCCCGGCCACAGCGCCCTCGCGGGTGATGATGACGGTGCAGCCCGTGGGGCGGCGGGTTTCGGTGAAGTGGCCGACCTCGATGCCGGCCACGCGGGTGATGCTGCCAGCGTCGCCAGCCATTGCGTGTGGAGAACTCATGGCTGGTGATTATGGTGCCCTGGGGCCGGGCGACAGTTGCGCAGCATCAGGGCCCTGGCGCTGCACGTGGAGCCGCGTCAGGGCGCTTTCTCGATCCGTTGGACGTGGTAGGCACCGCTGACCTGTTCGGCCCGAAAGCGCACCTTGTCGCCGGGTTTCAGGTCGCCCACCACGCCGGCGTCCGCCACGCGGAACACCATGGTCATGGGCGGCATCTCCAGGTTCTTGATCTCGCCGTGTTTGAGGGTCAGGCGCAGGGTGCGCGGGTCCCAGCGGGTGATTTCGCCTTCGCTCAGATCCGCCGGTGGCGCGGACGGTGCGGTGGCGGCGGGGTGGTGGCTGCTGTGGCTGTCTGCGGCAGCCCCTGCGGGCGCCTGCGCCAGGGCGGGCCCTGCAACCAGGACGAGCAGGGCGGCAGCCAGCGGGATGGAGAAGAAGTGCTGGGTCATGTGGATGCCTTTTTGTTGTAGCTGTTGAAGATGCGCGTGCTGCCGTCGTGGGCCACCAGCAGCACGTCGTACGGGTCGCGCCGGTCGCCATACACGGCGCCGTCCATGCCTGGCGATCCCACGGGCATGCCCGGCACGGCCAGGCCCAGGGCCTTGGGCTTTTGATGCAGCAGCTTGCGCACATCGCTGGCGGGCACGTGGCCTTCCACCAGGTAGCCGCCCACCAGCGCGGTGTGGCACGAACCCAGTTTTGGCGGCAGTCCCAGGCGGGCACGCACGGCGTTGTTGCCGGTGGCATGCACCTTCACCGCAAAGCCGTTGGCTTGCATGTGGTCCACCCAGTCCTGGCAGCAGCCGCAGTTGGGGTCTTTCCACACTTCCAGCGGTGTGGGCGTGTTGGTGGCGGCGCGGGACCCAACCGGCAGCAAAGCGACGGCCAACCCCGCGCCCAGCAGAGGCAGAGTGGTGGCCAGCCATTGGCGGCGGGCAGGGCTGGGGAGCGCGGTCATGGATGCGGATGCAGCCCGAGGGCGTTGTAGGGTCATGGTGTTTCTCCTGGCGTTATGGATGGCGGGGCAGCACGGTGATGGTGCCGGTCATGCCGGCCTGGTAATGGCCGGGGATGAGGCAGGCAAAGTCAAAGCTGCCTGCGCGGTTGAAGTGCCACACGATGTCGCCGGCCTTGCCCGCCGCCACATGGGCCATGTAAGGCTCGTCGTGTTCCATGCCCGGGTGCTTTTTCATCATCTCGGCGTGCTGGTCCAGCTCCGCCTTGGTGCCGATCACGATCTCGTGCAGCACCTGGCCTTTGTTCTGTGCGCGCAGCCGCACGGTGTCGCCCTCGCGCACTTCGATGTGGCGGGGGCTGAACCGCATGTCGTCGCCCATGCGCACGGTGATCGTGCGGCGCACCTGCTGGGCATCGCCTGCAATGCCCCAGTCTTTTTGCTCTTTGACCACGGGGGCTGTGGAAGTGCGGTGGGGCATGTTTTCATGCCCATAGGCAGCAAAAGTGCCGAATGCGCTAGTGCATATTGCCCAGGCAGCTATGAATTTAATAGTGTTCATGGTGATCGTTGGCATCAATGTTGGTGGCCGCTGGCAGCGGGCTTGCGTGCATTGGCCGCGCCTGGGGCGGTGCCTGGGGTGTCGGTGCGTGCAGGGCGTGGTGTGGCGGCCGGTGCGCCTTGCCATTCAAAGGCCTGGGTGCCGCGTGGCTGCCTGTAGTCGCCGGGGTCGGCGTAGCTGCCTGCGGGCTGGTCGGCACGCACCTTGAGGGTGGTGAACATGCCGCCCATTTCCAGCGGGCCAAAGGGGCCGGTGCCGGTCATCATCGGGAAGGTGTTGGCGGGCAGCGGCATCTCCATGGCACCCATGTCGGCCATGCCGCGCTCGCCCATCACCATGTAGTCGGGCACGATCTTCTGGATCTTGCCCACCAGTCCGCGATGGTCCACGCCGATCATGGTGGGCACGGCGTGCCCCATGGCGCCCATGGTGTGGTGGCTCTTGTGGCAATGCAGGGCCCAGTCGCCGGGTTCGTCGGCAATGAACTCCACCTGCCGCATCTGGCCCACCGCCACGTCGGTGGTTACCTCGGGCCAGCGTGCGCTTTTGGGCACAGGGCCGCCGTCGGTGCCGGTCACTTCAAACTCGTGCCCGTGCAGATGGATGGGGTGGTTGGTCATGGTGAGGTTGCCCACGCGTACGCGCACCCGGTCGCCCTGCCGCGCCACCAGCGGGCTGATGGCGGGGAACACCCGGCTGTTCCAGCACCAGATGTTGTGGTCCAGCATGGTGTTGACCTTGGGGGTCATGCTGCCGGGCTCCACGTCGAAGGCGTTGAGCAGAAAGGCGTAGTCGCGCTGGACCTTGGCGATCTGCGGGTGACTGCCCTTGGGGTGGGTGATCCACAGGCCCATCATGCCCATGGCCATCTGCACCATCTCGTCGGCATGCGGGTGGTACATGAAGGTGCCGGGGCGGCGCGCCACAAACTCATACACAAAGGTCTTGCCCGGCTGGATGGCGGGCTGGGTGAGTCCACCCACGCCGTCCATGCCATTGGGCAGGCGCTGGCCGTGCCAGTGGATGGTGGTGTGCTCGGGCAGGCGGTTGGTGACAAAGATGCGCACGCGGTCACCTTCGACCACCTCGATGGTCGGCCCGGGGCTCTGGCCGTTGTAGCCCCACATGTTGACCATGAAGCCGGGCGCTACTTCGCGCACCACGGGCTCGGCCACCAGGTGGAACTCCTTGACACCCGCATTCATGCGCCAGGGGGCGGTCCAGCCGTTCAGGGTGACCACGGGGTTGTAGGGCCGGCCCGTGGGCGGGTGCAGCGGCGGCGCGGTGTCTGCGCTGGACTGCATTGCGGGCTCGGGCAGCGCGGCCAGGGCCACGCGGCTGACGGAGGCTGCAGCCACGGCCGTGGCGGCGCCAGAAAAGAAATTGCGGCGGTTCATGTCAATGGCCTTGTGGGGTGGTGGAGGCTGCGGCGCCGGATGTGAGGCCCTGCAGGGCACCGGGCGAGGTACCCGTCAGCGCCAATTGCAGGTCGGTCTCGGCCAGCCAGAAGTCGCGCTGCGCTTCGATGGCGTTGGCCACGGCCTGCGTGCTGTTGCGTGCTTCGGCCAGCATGTCCCACACGCTGGCCAGCATGCCGTTGTAGCGCAGCGTGGTTTCGTCGCTGATGAGCTGGCGCAGGGGCACGACCTCCGCCTGCTGTTGGCGCGCCAGGTCCAGGGCGGTGCGGTAGGTGAGCCAGGCGGCACGCACCTCGCTGCGGGCGCGCACGGCGGTGTCTTGCAGCTGGGCGGCGCTTTGCTCCACCTCGGCCTGGGCGCGGGTACGGGCTGCGCCGCCCCAGTCGAACAGGGGCAGGGGCAGTTCGATCTCCCAGCCGCGCTTGATGTCGCTGCTGCCGGTGGCGCGCTCGGTTGCGGTGTTGCGGCTGTAGGCCAGTCCGATGTCGCCAAACACGGCGCTAGCGCGGCTCCAGCCCTGGCGCGTAGCCTGGGTGTCGAGCTGGCGGCGCGCGGCCTGCACATCCAGCCGCTCGCGCAGTGCGGTGGCTTCGATGCCGTCTGCGGGCAAGGCGGTGGCGGGCAGAGGGGGCAGTTGCGGTGCCAGCTGGTATTGCGCCTGCGCGCCCCACACGCCCAGGCGGCGGTTCAGGTCTTCGCGGGCGGTGGCAGCCGCCAGCCGGGCGCGGGCGCGCTGGCTGTTGGCCTCGTGCAGCACGGCTTGCTCGCGGGCCTGCTGCAGGCGGCTCCAGTTGCCCACCTGCGCCATGCGGCGTGCCAGCTCGGCCCCTACCTCGGCGGCTTCGACCATGCGGTCGTGCGTTGCGGCCACCTGCTCGGCCGCTACGGCGCGTAGCCAGGCACGGCGGGTGTCTGCGGCCAGTTGTACCACGTCCTGCGCGGCTTGCAGTGTGGCGATCTGCAGGCGCTCGGCCTCGCGCTGGGTGCGCCAGGGCAGGGTGATCAGATCCATCAGGCCAAAGGCCAGGGTGCGTTCGATCTCACGCTCCTGGCTGTTGGTGAAACGCCCCAAGGTCAGGTGCGGGTTGGGCAAGGTGATGGCCTGCACCCGCTCGGCATCGGCCACGCCCAGTGCGGCCAGCCGGGCTTGCAGGCCGGGGTTGTTGAGCAGGGCAATGCGCACGGCGGCGTCTTGTGTCAGGGGCCGGGCGAGCCAGCCGTCGATGGACTGCTGGGCCTTTGCGCGGGCGCTCGATTCCATCGCGGGCAAGGCCGCCTGCGCCACACCGGCGGTACGGCCTGCAGTCAGCTCTGCGACATCACTGCGCAGGCCGTCGGGCGACACGCTGGCGCAGCCCGCCAGCAGGGCGGCGGCAGCCAGCGCGGAAAGGCGGTGGGTGCTGATCATGGCTTGCCCTTCTGTTCGGGGTGGTGGGCGGGGTGGGCACTCCCTGCGCTGCCGTGGTGCATCTCATGGGCTGTGCCAAGCGGCTTTCCATGGGGCATGCCGTGTTGCATTCCCTGATGGTGGTGTGGCATGGGGGCCGCTGCTGAGGATGCGGGCGCGGGGGGCGGTGCGGAACCGCGCTGCGCCTCCCAGGCCACGATGTCCGCATGGCCGCGCGGGAACGCGCCCACGGCCTCGTGTGCCTGGCGCCAGGCCTGGGGAGTGGGCAGGGCGTCCACCAGCGGGGGCTGCGGTGGCATGGCCGTGTAGGGCAGGGGGGCGGTGGGTGCATCGGCGCGGGTAGCGTCGGGTGCAGATGGGCTCTGGGCTTGCGCCAGCAAGGGCGACAACAGGGCGAGACAAGCCAGTCGCATGGGCCGATGGCCCGGGCGACGGCGAGGAGAGAAAAATAGCAGGGGCGCGCATGGCGATCTCCAGACAACGAACGAAAAACACGGCGCTGCCGCCCGATGGGCCCCGTGTCTCGGGGTCAGTCAGGCAATGGCAGACGCACTTCGGGCGTCGGAGATCAGGCGATGGGTGGTTTGATGGCCAGCGCTGCGGGGGCGCTGTCAAACTGCGCGGAGGCCAGGGGCAGCAGGGCTCCGGCGGGCAGGGGGGTGGGGGTCAGCGATGCGGGCAGGCCCAGCATGGCCGAATGGCAGATTTCGCAGGCCGAGCAACTGGCGCTGTGGTGGTCATGGTTACTGTGAGCCGGACAGCCCGTGCCGTGATCCTGGCACGCTGCAGCATGGCTGGCACTGTGGTCGAGGGCGGGTTCGGCGGCCGGGCTGCCATGGTGTGCATGGGTGTCGGCGGGTACCAAGCCCTCGGCCTGGGCAAGGGTTGCGGAATGATCGTGGGGGTGGCTGTGGTCGTAGGCCATGCCTTCCGCCATGGGCTGATGCGCCGCAGTGTGCTGCGCCGGGCCTGCAGGCAGCAGCGGCGCCACAATGCCCGCCGCCATGGCCGTGCCTGTCAGGCCCCGAAGGACCAGCACCACCATCAGCAGGAAGAAAAAGCCGCGACGCATGCTTCAATGATACGGCGGGGCGGCCCAAGGTTCCACTGGCACGCCCTTTTCTGGCCCGGCGCGCCGGGGCAACCGGCCAAGGACCGTGAGGGCAAACCCGCGCAAATCGTGCATGCCTTTTTGGAACATGGGCAGTACCATGTGATGAAACACGTCGGTTCCCCCCTGTCCATTTTTTCGCAGGTCCCGGCCACTGTGTTTCCAAGCGTCTTTCTCTTGCACAGAAAGGTCGGTATGCCCCCATGGGTCGCTGGAATGTGGAGCACCTTGTCCGCGCGGATTCGCTGGCTGGTGCTGTGGGCCACGCTGCCGGCGGTGCTGCTGGTGGTGTACCAGGCACGGACCCACCGCACAGACGCGATCGCTGCCGCCGAAGAGCGCGCGCTGCAGACCCTGCAGTCGGTGGCCGGTACCCAGCAACGGCTGATTCAGAACACCCGCCAGTTTCTGCAGCAGCTGGCCGCCATGCCGCGGGTGCACGACCCCTCCGCCCCCCAGTGCGGGCGCTACCTGGCCGAAGTGCTGTCGCTCAACACCACCTACGTCAACATTGGCGTGCCTCGGGCGGATGGCGAGCTGCTGTGCAATGCGCGGCCGCTGAAGGCGCCTGTCAATGTGGCCAACCGCCCGTATTTTCAGCAGACGATCTCGGGGCGGGACTTTGCGGTGGGCAGCTTCCAGGTAGACCGCGCTGCCCAGGTGGCCAGTGTCAACTTTGCCTACCCAGTGATTCCGCCGGGCACGCAAGACGTGGTGGCCGCTGCCGTGGCGGTGGTGTCGCTGGAGTGGTGGAGCCTGCGGCTCACCGATCTGGGGCTGCCGGACGGCGCGGTGGCCCGCGTGTCCGACCCCGACGGCCGTGTGTTGGCGCGCTACCCGCCCGATGCCAGCGAGCTGGGGGCTCCGTTTGCCGATGGCGAGTTCCGCGCCCTGGTGCTGCAGACCCCGCAGGGCCAGCGCCAGCGCACGCGCGCGGATGGCACCCCTGAGCTGGTGGTGTTCCAGCCACTCATCGAGGCGGGCGGGAAGCCCGTGGCCACCATGAGCCTGGCCGTGCCGCTGGACAACCTGTACGCCACAGCCAACCGCCGCATGTGGACCGAGATGGCGTTCTTGCTGGGTGGCATGGTGCTGTCCTTTGCCGTGGCGCAGGTGGGGGTGCGGCGCGGCGTGATGCGGCCCCTGCGGCGCCTGCTGCACGCCACGGACGAGCTGGCCGAGGGACGCTATGTGTCGCGCGTGCCCGCCACGGGCCTGCAGGAGCTGACCGAGCTGGGCCGCCGGTTTGACCGCATGGCCCTGACGCGACAGAAAGCCGAGGCCGAACTGCGCCAGAGCGAAGAAAACCTGGCCATCACGCTGCTTTCCATCGGCGATGGCGTGATTGCCACCGATGCGCAAGGCCGCATCACCCGCATGAACGTGGTGGCCGAGCGCCTGACAGGCTGGCCCCTGGCGCAGGCCACGGGGCAGCCCTTGCCCGAGGTGTTTCGCATCGTCAACACCGGCACCCGCGAGCCGCAGGTAGACCCGGTGCAGCTGGTGATGGACCGGGGCCAGGTGGTGGCGTTGAGCAACCACACCACGCTGCTGGCCCGGCACGGCGCCGAGTACCACATTGCCGACAGCGCCGCCCCCATTCGCAACGCACAGGGGCAGATCGTGGGCGTGGTGCTGGTGTTCAGCGACGTGAGCGAGTCCTACCGGGTGCGCCGCAAGCTGGAGGACAACGAGGCGCGCTTTCGCACCCTCACGGCGCTGTCGTCCGACTGGTACTGGGAGCAGGACGCGCAGTTTCGGCTCACGCATGTCGAGGGCCGGGCCGATGACCGGCTGGTGCAGGAGGCCGCGCTGCACATGGGCAAGACCCGCTGGGAGCTGGCCGCACCGGGCATGAGCGATCCGCTGTGGGAAGAGCACCGCTCGCTGCTGGAGCGCCACCAGGAGTTCCGCGACTTTGAGTTCGAGCGCCGCGACCAGCAGGGCTGCTCGTACTGGGTGTCCATCAGCGGCACGCCCGTGTTTGACGACGACGGTGTGTTTTGCGGCTACCGGGGCGTGGGCAAGGACATATCGGCCCGCAAGCGCGACGAGAACGAGCTGCGCATCGCCGCCATTGCGTTCGAGTCGCAAGAGGGCATGATCGTCACCGACGCGGACACGCTCATCCTGCGCACCAACCGCGCGTTCAGCCGCATCACCGGCTACAACGCTGATGAGGTGGTGGGCCGCCGCACCAGCCTGCTGGCCTCGGGCCACCATGACAAGGTGTTTTTTGATGCCATGTGGGCCAGCCTGGCCAGCACCGGCGAGTGGAAGGGCGAGCTGTGGAACCGCTGCAAGAGCGGCGAGGTGAACTTGCACTTCATGGCCATCACCGCCGTCACGGACCAGCACGGGGTGCTAACGCACTACGTGGCCACCCTCAGCGACATCACACAGCGCGCGGCGGCGGCGCGGGAGATCGAGCACCTGGCGTTCTACGACCCGCTCACCCACCTGCCCAACCGCCGCCTGATGATGGACCGCCTGCAACAGGCGTTTGCCACCAGTGCGCGCGCGGGCCTGCAAGGGGCGCTGCTGTGCCTGGACCTCGACCACTTCAAGACCCTCAACGACACCCTGGGCCACGACATGGGCGACGTGCTGCTGCAGCAGGTGGCCCAGCGGCTCACGGCCTGCGTGCGAGAGGGCGACACTGTGGCGCGGCTGGGCGGCGACGAGTTTCTGGTGCTGCTGGAAGACCTGGGCGCCCTTGCCACCGATGCGGCCGAGCAGGCGCAGACCGTGGGCGAAAAGATTCTGGCCGCGCTCAACCAGCCCTACCAGCTCGCATCCCACCATGTGCACAGCACCACCAGCGTAGGGGCGGTGCTGTTCAGCGGCCAGGGGCAGACGGTGGAAGATGTGGTCAAGCACGCCGACCTGGCCATGTATGCCGCCAAGACCGCAGGGCGCAACGGCATCCGCTTTTTTGACCCCCGCATGCAGGCTGCCGTAACGGCCCGCGCGGCGCTGGAGAACGACCTGCGCACGGCGCTGGAACAGGGCCAGTTCACGCTGCACTACCAGGTGCAGGTGGGCTGCGGCAAGCACGTGGTGGGGGCCGAGGTGCTGATCCGCTGGAACCACCCGGCACGTGGCATGGTGCCGCCGTTCGAATTCATCCCGCTGGCCGAAGAGACCGGGCTGATCCTGCCCATCGGCCTGTGGGTGCTGCAGACTGCCTGCACCCAGCTGCGCCGCTGGCAGGACGACCCGGCCACGGCCCACCTGCAACTGGCGGTGAACGTGAGCGCCCGCCAGTTCCGCCAGGCCGACTTCATGGAGCAGGTGGTAGCCGTGCTGCGGCAGACCGGGGCGCGGCCCGACCGCCTGAAGCTGGAGCTGACGGAGAGCCTGGCGCTGGACAACGTGGACGACACCATCGCCAAGATGAACGCGCTGCGCGCGCTGGGCCTGCGCTTTTCGATGGACGACTTTGGCACCGGCCAGTCGTCGCTGTCGTACCTCACGCGGCTGCCGCTGGACCAGCTCAAGATCGACCAGAGCTTTGTGCGCAACATCGGCATCCAGCACACCGACGCGCTCATCGTGCAGACCATCATCGGCATGGCGCAGAGCCTGGGCATCGACGTGATTGCCGAGGGCGTGGAGACCGAGGCGCAGCGCGCGTTTCTGGAGCGCCACGGCTGCACGCTGTGGCAGGGCTACCTGTTCAGCCGCCCGGTGCCCATCGAGGCGCTGGAGCAGCGGCTGCACAGCGGGCTGGGCTGGCAGGTGTCGTCGTAGTACTACACCACCCTAAACCGCCATGTAGCGGCCCGGCCGGTGGTTCATGGCCAGCACCAGGTTGAGCGCCACGGCACCCGCAATGGACCAGGCCACACGTAGGGGCTCCACCGTCCACAGGGCCAGCAGCACGATGACGCAGTCCACAGCCATCTGCACCTTGCCCGCGCGCCAGCCGTAGCGGTCCTGCAGGTACAGCGCGGCAATGCCCACGCCGCCCAGGCTGCAGCGGTGGCGGAACAACACGAGGAAGCCCGTTCCCGTGATCAGCCCGCCCGCAATGGCCGCATACAGCGGCTGCAGCTGCGCAAACTGCAATAGTTGCGACTGCAGTTCGGTCAGCAGCGACAACAGCAGCACCGCGATGAAGGTCTTGACCGTGAACGTCCGGCCCAGCTTGAGCAGCGCCAGCCAGTAAAACGGCAGGTTGAGCACAAAGAAGATCTTGCCAAAGCCGATGCCCGTGGCGTAGTGCAGCAAAAACGCCAGCCCAGCCGTGCCACCTGTAAGCAACCCCGCGCTGGTGAAAAACGCCACCCCCACCGAGATGAGCAACACCCCGGTGAAGATGGCCACGGCGTCTTCCGTCAGGCTGTGGGGCACGACCAGCGGGGCAGGGGTTGCGGGGGCGGCAGGGGCGCGGGAGGGCATGGGCGACAAGCAAAAGGAATGAAGGCTGTGCCTGCAGCCCCCGGGGCAGAGGGCGGCGCACAGGCAGTGGATTGGACCATGCAAGCCCCATGCCGGGCTTGTCGTGCGTCAAATTCCGGGTGCCCGGCGGCAGCACTGTTCGTGGTTGTTTACTCCTGATTTGATAGCTGGTAGCGCTTATAGATCAAGCGCTATCGCCAGTTTTTTGCAGAAATGGGACGAGCTGCAGGCGCGCAGCGGCCATGGCCCCGTCAATCAGCCGCTTGATGTGTGGCTGCGGCCCCATGGGCGCCAAGGCACTCACCCGTGCCCGGCCCGTGTTGCCGATGGGCAGCCGCGCCAGCGCATGGCCCAGCGGCACCAGGGCCAGCCGCAGCACCTGTCCACCGGCCTCGCGCAGGTCGCGCAACTGCAGGGCGTAGCGCAGCATGGCTGAGTGTGACCGCCAATGCAGGGACAGCGTGGTCTGCCCCAGTACATGCGCGGCCTCCAGCCAGCGCCAGCGGGTGGCTGGCGGTGCGCCGGCATCGCTCGCAAATGCTGCCAGCAGGTGGTCGAACGCGCGCTGCGTGTGCAAGGGGTCAGCTATGGGGTCTGCCGCGTGGCGCGCCGCCAGCTGGCGCCAGCGCCGCTGTCGGTGCCGGTAGAACAACTGGGCAAACGCCGCGCTCAGGGGCGTCATCAGCCAGGGCAGGTAGCGCGCGACCACGTCGATGTCGTCGGTATAGAGCGTGCGGCCGTCCAGCATGGGTTGCAGCGTGATGCGGTGGTCCCAGCGCCGCATCAGCGTGCCCTCGCCGTTGTCGCGCAGCGTGGGCCATGCGCCGTCCTGCGCGGCGGGCTCGATGGAGATGCGCACGGTTTGCGAACCCAGGGGCAGCAACCCCAGCAGCCACATCTGCAACAGCAGATCCCCGGGAGACCAGTGGCTGGGCCAGGGCGCGCCGCCGGGGCGCGTGAACCGCACCAGCGGCGCCGTGATGTGGCGAAAAACGGCAGTGCTTTGCAGTTGCGCAGCCACCCATTCGGGCGGTGCATGGAGCGGGGTGGACAGGCGTACGCGCACGGCTCAGTGCCCTTGGGCTGCGGAGGCGCCTGCGGTGCTGGCCAGCTCCTGCCGAGCGTGGCGGATCACGCTCCAGCCGCCGCTGATGGCCAGGCCCGCCATGACGGCGGCCACCACCAGATCGGGCCAGGCCGTGCCCGTGCCCAGCACTCCCAGCGCAGCGGCCATCACGGCCAGGTTGCCCAGCGCGTCGTTGCGCGTGCACAGCCACACGCCGCGCATGTTGGCGTCACCCTCGCGCCATGCGTAGAGCAGGGCGGCCACACCGAGGTTGGCCGCCAGCGCCAGCAGGCCCACGCCACCCATGGTGAAGGGCTCGGGCGGCACCCCTTGCCACACCCCCCACGCCACCCGGCCGATCACGAACACGCCAAAGGCCAGCATGCTGGCCCCCTTGAGCAGCGCGGCGCGTGCGCGCCAGGTCAGCGCCATGGCCAGCACCCACAGCGACAGGCCATAGTTGGCCGCATCGCCCAGAAAGTCGATGGCGTCGGCCAGCAGCGACGCCGAGCCCGAGTGGGTGCCCGCGCCCAGTTCCACCACAAACATGGCGGCGTTGACGACGAGCGCAATCCACAGGATGCGGCGGTAGCGCGGGTCTGCGGTGGCGGGGGCATCGTGGCTGTGGCCGGGGGCGCTGTGGTCGTGATGGCAATGGGCGGACATGGTGTTTTCTCCTGGCGGTTTTGGAAAGCGATGGCATCATTGGAAACCTTGAAGTCACTTGAAGGTCAAGCCCATGGAACCCCACGCTGCACAGTTCCGGATTGGCGAGGCCGCCCAGCAGTCCGGCGTGTCGGCCGCCAACATCCGGTACTACGAAAAAGAGGGGCTGCTGCCGCCCGGTGCGCGCGGCGACAACAGCTACCGCCTGTACAGCAGCGCCGACGTGCACCAGTTGCGGTTTATCCGGCTGTGCCGCGCCATGGACATGTCGCTGGACGAGGTCAGAACCTTGCTGGCGCTGGACTGGGACAGCAAGACCGACTGCCATGCCGCCTGCGACACGCTGGATGCACACCTGGTGCATGTGCGCACCCGCCTGGCCGAGCTGCAGGCGCTGGAGGCCGACCTGCAGGCGCTGCGCAGCCGTTGCGATGGCGCGGACGCCACCTGCCACATCATCGAAGCGCTGCATGCGCGGGCTGACGCGCAGCCCGTGGGCGTCAACGCCCCTCCCAGCCAAGGCAAGCGCCATGTGTGAGCAGTTGTTGTACGGCGCGGCTGCGTGTGTGCCATTTGCTATTTAATTGATAGCTGCTTGGGCATATGTTTGTAGCGCTACTGCCCGAAAATGGCCCAAATATCTCCAGAAGCCTGCCATGGGCTGCCCTGGCGCATGCCCCCGCTATGATCCGCCCATGATCTCGCGCCTTCCCGGCCTCTCCCTGCCCGAACGTGTGTGGAACACGGCGCGGCGCTGGGCGGTGGCCTGGTGGCGCATCCTGTATCTGGGCGCGGTGGTGCTGGTGCTGGTGTTGTCGCCGTCCAGCTACGGCAAGGGCACCCGCCGCGCGCTGGCCCGGCACCTGTACCTGGACACGGCGCCTGTGCTGCTGGGCTTCACGGTGCTGGCGGCGCTCATCAGCCTGGTGCTCACGCGCATTGTGGTGGTCACGGCGCTGAGCTACGGGTTGTCGCGCTATGCGCTGGAGATGGTGATCCGCGTGCTGGTGCTGGAGCTCATCCCGCTCACGGCCGCCTTGTTTGTGGCCATGCGCTGCACCATTCCCAACGGCTCGCAACTGGCTCACCTGCGGCTCACGGGCCGGTTCGAGGCGCTGCGCCGCCAGGGCTCTGATCCGGTGCGCATCGAACTGCTGCCCCGCGTGATTGCCGGGGTGTTTGCCTGCGTCACGCTGGCTGCGCTCAGTTGCGTGGTGGCGCTGGTGCTGGCGTACCTGGGGGTGTACGGCTTCAATATGGCGGGGCTGCCGAGCTACACGCGCATGTTCGGACAGGTGTTTTCGCCCAGCGTGACCATGGTGTTTGTGCTCAAGACCCTGTTCTTCAGCCTGGCCGTGGCGCTGATCCCCATGGCTGCCGGGCTGTATGACAGCGGCGAACGCACCCAGCCCGACTCGGAACTGGGCGGCCTGGCCCGCATGTTTGCCGTGCTGCTGCTGATCGAGGTGGCCTCGCTCATGGGCAACTACTACTGACGGCCTGCGCCAGTCGCACCCACTCGCACCCCCCCCGCACAACCCCACGACATGAACGACCACTCTCCCAAGCCGTCGCAAGGCCCCGCTGCACCTCCCGCCGGGGCTGGCATTCCCCCGGTCGAGACCCTGCGCCCGGTGGCCTATCTGGAACTCAAGGCTGCAGCGCTGCTGCTGTTCACCCTGGCCCTCATCGTGGGTTCGGGCCTGTACCTGCTGTATGCGCGGGGCGCTTTCGAGCCCACGCAGACGCTGGTGCTGACGGCCGATGACTCCGAAGGCGTGGTGGTGGGCATGGACATGACCTTCTCGGGCTTTCCCATTGGCCGCGTGCGGCGCATCGAGCTGGCCGAATCGGGCAATGCCCGCATCCTGGTGGACGTGCCCCGCAAGGACGCACACTGGCTGCGCGAGTCCAGCGTTTTCACGCTGGTGCGCGGTCTGGTGGGGGGCACCAACATCCGGGCGTACTCCGGCATCCCAACCGACCCGGCGCTGCCCGATGGCGCCGTGCGGCCCGTGTTGCGCGGCGACGCGACGGCGGAGATCCCGCAGCTCATGGCCACCGCACGCGAGCTGCTGACCAACCTGAACGCCCTCACGTCGCCCGACGCCGCGCTGGGCAGCACCCTGACCAACGTCAAGGCCCTCACCGAGCGGCTCAATGGCCCGGGCGGTGCCTTGGGCGTGCTGATGGGCAACGAAACCGATGCGAAAAAGATCGTGGCCACGCTGGAGCGCACCAACGCGCTGCTGGCGCGCTTGGACGGCATGGCCGCCCGCGCCGATAAACAGGTGTTTGGCAGCGAGGGCAACAAGGACGCGCTGGTGCCCGAGGTGCGCGCCACCGTGGCACAGCTCAACGGCTTGCTGACCGACACCCGCACCAGCCTGAAGAAGGTGGACGCGGTACTGGTGGAGGCCCAGGCCATCGGTGCCAATGCCCGCGAAGCTACGACGGACCTGGGCGCGCTGCGGGCTGAGGTTGAGAGCAATCTGCGCAAGGTGGAAAGCCTGGTCAACGAGATCAACCGCAAATGGCCCTTTGCACGCGACACGGAGCTGAAGCTGCCATGAAACCCTCTGCTGCACCTCGTTTGCGGGCTGCGTTGCGGCTCCTGTCCATCGGCTGCGCCTTCGCGTTGGCTGCGTGTTCCAGCCAACCCCCAGTGCCTGACTGGCAGATGAACGCCCAGGGCGCGGCTCAGAAGGCCATCGAGGCCTACTTGTCTGGCAATGCGCGCGTGGAAAAGCTCGAATGGGACCGCGCTCGCGCCGAAGTGGCGCGCACGGGCCGCCCCGATCTGCTCGCCCGCCTGGAGCTGATGCGCTGTGCGGCCCAGGTGGCGAGTCTCGTCACCGAACCCTGCGAGCGTTTTGAGGCCTTGCGGGCCGATGCCGCAGCGCCCGAGCAGGCCTACGCCGACTATCTGGCGGGCCGCGTTCAAGCCGGTCAGGTGGCTCTGTTGCCACCCGCACAGCGTGCCGTCGCCACGGCAGGCAACGCTACCAGCTTGGCGGGCATTGCCGACCCTCTTTCACGCCTGGTGGCGGCGGGCGTCTTGTTGCAGACAGGGAAGGCCAGCCCCGCAGTCATCGCCGCAGCCACCGATACCGCGTCGGCACAGGGCTGGCGCAGGCCGCTGATGGCGTGGTTGCTGCTACAGGTGCAACGGGCTGAAGCCGCTGAAGACACAGCTGCTGCCGAAGCCTTGCGCCGCCGCGTGAGGGTGGTGGAGCAGTCGGCGGGCTTGCCCCGTTAGCCAGTCACGCCACGCGGGGGCGATGGGTAAGGCATTGGATACCGGGAGCGAGGCGCCGTCAAAGTGGCTGCTTCAACAGGCGTGCTCGCAGTGACTTTGGGCCCGTAGCAGGGCTCTGGTCGCCGCTGGTAGCAGCCGCTTCTATCAACGCAAGCGAGCCTGCAATTGGGTCTCGATGTCGTCCCGCTCCATGGCGAACTGCTGGGGGCTGATTTCGTTGGACTCCAGCTTGCGGGCTACAGACAGCAGCAGCACGGTGTTTTCAAGGCGCGTGTCCTGCTGCAGCGAAGGGGGCAGGGCGGTCAGGCGGTCAAAGCTTTGCTTGTAAAGCTCGCTCCAGCTCATGGCCCCTGCCTGCGCCTGGGCCCTGGCACCGTCATACCAGCGCGAGAACTCATCCAGGGCGTTGTCGCGGGGGCTGGAGCAGCCAGCCAAAACGGCCAGCAGCGCAATCGATCCCCAGAATTTTGGGTAATGAATCAAGGAAAAACGGTTTGCAGAGATGCGAAAACGTGTGGTCACGATCGTCCTCCATTCCAGAATGCCACCGAAAACTACCGGTGTGCAGCGCCGAATGGTACTCCGATGCTATGCTTTTTGCTACTGTGTTGCTCTTTGGACCCACACACGCTGCAGCGCAGCGCCAACGATGCCGGCTCGCTCCGGCGCTCAGTGGTCCAGAAAGCTGGTGGACAAGATCTGATCCAGCCCCGTGAGCCCGTTCGACATCGAGTCCACAGACTGCACGGCCACGTCCGGCATCAACAACGACACCGCCGCCAGCACTGCCAGCACCACGGTGCCGATGAACGCGACCAGCGCGCGCGCTCCCGGCGGTAAGGAATGGCGTTTCATGATGAAGTCCTTTTCAGCAAAAAGGGGTGAGGGGCCGCAATGACCTCCCAGGGCAACCTCAATGGCTGCTGGCTAGGATTTCAGCAAAGTGCCGCAGTTCCGCGTGTAAGACAAGTGCGATACCGGGTGTCTATGGGCAACTGTTACGGGCTGTTGCCTTTACAAAGAATCCAGAAACCTTCTGCTCCGCCCAACCTGGGGAATTTGCGGTGAAGAGGCCCGCTCACCGGCGGCGGGAGCGCACTGTGGACCTGCTGCGAGTGAGGCCATTGGAGCAACCCACTCGTGTCCTCCCCGCCGGATAGGGTTCAAGGCTTTGGCGCCTGAACCGAGAAGAAAGAACTGGAGCCTGACCGTGACCACGTGAACATGCGGCAATTTGAGCGCGATGCAGCCCAGAAGCGACTGGCTTTGTCCATCAGGGGGTAGCCCACCTTGGCTCAAAAGCCTCTCCCTGTGAGCTACCCATCAACCCGCCCGGATCAAGTGGATCATTGCTGTTGACTTTCATTGAGTCACCCCATACGATATGAGCCATACCTTGTGATCCATATCAAACAGGAGCCAATGCCCATGTCCTCAGTCATCGCTTACGTCCGGGTCAGCACCGATGAGCAAACCACCGAGAACCAACGCAGGGCTATAGAAGCCCGCTACAACGTCTCCAAGTGGTTCGTGGAGGAAGGGGTGTCTGGCAGCATCCCAGCCTCTCAGCGACCCGCTATGAGGGACTTGCTGGCCTATGTGCGTGAGGGTGACACCGTGGTGGTGGTTGCCATTGATCGACTGGGTAGGAACACCATCGACGTACTCAACACGGTGGAGTTCCTCCAGGCCAAGAAGGTCTCGGTGGTCTCGATGCGTGAGGGTTTCGACCTCGCCACCCCTGCTGGCAAGTTCATGCTCACCATGCTGGCGGCGGTGGCCGAACTGGAACGGGAGAACATCAAAACCCGTCAGATGGCAGGGATCGAGAGGGCGAGAGCCGAGGGCAAGAATCTGGGCCGGGAGAAGGTGATCAACGACGATGAAGTGCGTCAGTGGCGACAGGTCAACAGCGCCAGCATCAAGGCCACAGCAGAACACTTCGGTATCTCCACGGCCTCGGTCAAAAGGGCATTCCAGGGGTGCTCAGGAAGGGCCTTGGCAGCCTCATAGAGGCCCCTATAAGGGGTGGTGAAGGGTTGGAGTGTCCAGTCACTTATCACGGGTTCTGGCGTGGTTTTTCACCTTGAGAATCCCCAGAGAGTCCAAGTGAAAAATCCAATGAAATCAACCACTTGCAGATTGCCCGCAGTCCTGGAGGAGATGCAAGTCTCCCCGGAGGAACTCAAGGGAGCGGCTCAGGTGAAAACCGACGACTTCTGCCTCCGTACCAACGATGTTAAGTACCGTGGACAGGACTGCTCTGGATCGCTGGTCATTCACCCTTCACTGGGTGGACGACCCACCGGAGTGAGCTGAACATCCACCAAGACGGTTCAGGAAGTGATGCACCCTGGATGAGGTCGGTACCCTTGATCACCACCCCCAAAGGTGGGGAACTTGGCTCATCGGTGGATGCGGAGGAATCTAAGGGAAACAGCTAGGTGAATACTTAGTTGTCTCCCTCGATGAAATCATCCTTGATAGAACCATAGTGATCTGCACTCATGGGACTACTTCAGTTGATCTTCAGTGAACTTCCATGCACCACACCAGTGGTCACGGAAGACCAGACTGAATGCATGGCTGAAGGGATGCTGGTGATGTGATTCATTCTGGTCACTCCTACCAACACTGACTAAGTCACCGACCGCCCTGGTGGTACAGACCATCCTGGTCACTGGTCGCGATCAAGACCTTGCGTCAGAAAAGCTGAATCCATCTTCCGATGAACTTCCAGGAACCACGGCAGTGGTAACGGAAGTTGGCGTTGTCGGTGCTGGGAATGCCGTAGGAGAACCTGGGATCGTCACTCAACCGCTCCTTGTCCACGCCTGAGACGTTGAACGGCGGATTCGCCATGACAAAGTCAAACTTGCCAAGAGCCTTGTGGGGGTCTTCGTAGTAGGTGTTGGACTCCCGGATGTCACCAGACAGGCCATGCACGGCGAGGTTCATCTTTGCCAACTTCACCGTGTCGTTGGCCTTCTCGGTTCCGAAGACCGTCAGTTCCTCGGCTGCCCGCTTCTGGTGACGGCCAACGAACTCCGCGCTCTGCACGAACATCCCCCCCGATCCACAGGCGGGATCGAAAATCTTCCCGTGGTACGGCTCGATGATTTCCACGATCAGCTTGACGATGCTGGATGGGGTGTAGAACACGCCACCCTTCTGCCCCTCAGCCATCGCAAACTTGCCCAGGAAGTATTCGTAAATCTTCCCGAAGGCATCTCCCTCGATCTCCCCCAGGCCATTAAGCACGCGCATCTGATTCCGAAGCCTCCGTGATGTCGAACACCCAAATGCCATGCTCCTGGCGTATGTCGCACTGCGGGTTCAGCTGGCACACCTCGTTAATTCGTGCCCCGGTGTACAAGCCGATCAGCGGGAGCCAGTAGCAATGGTGCTGCGTTGGATCAGCTGCAAATTGCTGGTACTCGGCGCCGCAGAACAGCCGCTCCAGTTCGCTCTGCTTGAAGGGACGCTGCGCATGGTCACGCTCCTTCCGGTCACCCGTGTACTTGATGCCCTCCACGGTGAGGGCGGCAGGGAAACCCTGGTCACGGAACGTGCGGATAGAGGCGCTGAGGAACGGTCGAAATGCCGCAAGGTAGCCGTCCTTGAAGGTCTTGTAGGAGATGCACTTGTCCCACTCCAATGCCGCCAGTTCTTGCGCGGTGGCCTTGCGAATTCGCTTCTCGTCAAACCAGCGTGGCGGCAGCTTACATAAGAGGTCGAAATAGTTCTCGATGTCCATCTGCCTGATCTGATCGACCGGGCGATCTCCCATGAACTCTAGGAAGAGGTCAAGGGCGGGGCGGTACTTCTTGAACATCGGGACTGAGGAGTCCTGCTTGGAAATGAAGTACTCAATCACCCGCGACAGTCTCGGTACTTCGGGCTTCTGTGTGACGGTAGGCAGTGCAGGCGGTGTTTCGACCCATTCCCCCTCTGACCGTGATTGCATGGTTTGAGTAGCCCGCTGCGTCCTTCTGAAGAACTCGACGGCGAACTGCTTGAACTCCGTGGACGACCGATCCAGGTCGTACCCAGAGGCCAGGAGCCACTCATGGGCCATATCCTCTGCCTCCGCGTCAATTTGGCCTCTGGCGATGACACGCTTTTCCCGTTCTCGACGCGCTGCTATGGACGAATCAAGGCGCTCGAACATGAAGTCGTCTAACCCACTCTGGCGGCTCTCTTCATCTGCGCTGAGTGCGCTACGAATGGCCGCATGAATGATCTCGTCAGCGGCCCCTGGGGGGAGTACGCGTTTGAACTTGGAGCCAGTCTCCCGAACCCTGGTGAATTCTTCTTCCAGTGTTCCCAGCCACACCCAAGCCCTTGAGGCCGCAGCGCGGCGGTCGCTCTCGTCGGTCTTGAGCGTTAGGAACTGGGAGGGGTAGAGGTCAGGGTGCTTGCGCAGCAGGTCTTGCGGAACCCGCTTCTTGATGCGCCATTTGGAGCCATGTAGCTCCATTCCAGGCGGGTAGGCCATGTCGCTGTCGTGAGGTGTACTTGTGCCGGTTGTTCCCAGCTTTGTTCCCATGACGACCTACCGCAAGTGCCTGATTCGCAAAAAACCCTTAAAAAACAACGGCCCACAAGGGGCCGATGTTGAATATGGCGGAGAGGGCGGGATTCGAACCCGCGGTGGGGATTAGCCCACACACGCTTTCCAGGCGTGCGACTTAAACCGCTCATCCACCTCTCCGAAGCCCTCGATTATAGCCACAGGATTGAGGGCATTCCGGTCAGAGGTCGGTATCGCCTGAAAATTTCCGCTGACCGATGCGCCGTCAGCCTGCCTTTTGGGATGTCTGCACCATCTTCATGGCCGAGCCGATCAGCGCTGACACCTCGGTCATGTTGCTGGGCACGATGAGGGTGGTGGTGGCATCCGACGCGACCTGGCTGTAGGCATCCACGGCTCTTTCGGCCACCTTGAGCTGCACGGCCTGTTCGCCGCCGGGCTGGCGGATGGCGGCTGCCACGCGTTCGATGGCCTGGGCGTTGGCTTCGGCCACGGCCTTGATGGATTCGGCCTCGCCCTGGGCCTTGTTGATGACCGCCTGTTTTTCGCCCTCGGAGCGGGCAATGAAGGCCTCACGCTCGCCGGTGGCGATGTTGATCTGCTCCTGGCGACGCCCCTCAGACGCGGCGATCAGTGCGCGTTTCTCCCGCTCCGCCGTAATCTGGGCCTGCATGGCGTGCAGGATTTCCTTGGGTGGGGTGAGGTCCTTGATTTCGTAGCGCAGCACCTTCACACCCCAGTTCAGGGCGGCTTCGTCGATGGCCTGCACCACCTGCGCGTTGATGATGTCGCGCTCCTCAAAGGTTTTGTCCAGCTCCAGCTTGCCGATGACCGAGCGCAGCGAGGTCTGCGCCAACTGCGTCACAGCCATGATGTAGTTGCTGGAGCCGTAGCTGGCGCGCATCGGGTCGGTGACCTGAAAGTACAGGATGCCGTCCACCTGCAACTGCGTGTTGTCGCGCGTAATGCACACCTGGCTGGGCACGTCGAGCGGAATTTCCTTCAGGCTGTGCTTATAGGCGACCTTGTCCACGAACGGAATCAGAAAGTTCAGGCCCGGGGTCAGCGTACCCGCGTATTTGCCCAGGCGTTCTTTCACCCATGCATTTTGCTGGGGCACGACCTTGACCGAGCGGGCGATGAAGATCACGGCAATGATCAGGAGGACGATGGCAATTTCCATGAGAAGCCTTTCTTGACGGTTCGGTGAAGGATTTGCAGTGCTTACAGCGGGTCCACCAGCAGGCGGTTGCCCACCAGTTCGGCGACCCGGTGCATGCCGGTCGAGGGGGTGACCCCGGGGCGGTGGATGGCCGTCCATTGGGCGCCCCGGTACTTCACGGTGGTGGTGCCGTCGGGGCTCCAGCTCTCGATGAGGATGGTTTCGCCCACATCCATGTTCACGCTGCGGTCCGCGCGTGCCGACGGGTCGCCAGGTCGCTTTTTGCGCACCAGGTAGCAGGCCACGACAGCCCCGCCGCCCACGATAGCGGCCGACACTATCTGCAGCGCGGATGCCAGGCCCAGATGGGCGGCCAGGGCGGCGGCTACCAGGCCCAGGGCCACCATCAGCAAATAGAACGTGCCGGTCAGCAGCTCTGCCACGACCACGGCCCCCGCTGCCAGCCACCAGATGGTGGATGCCTCCATGTCGAACCTCCTCGTGTGGTTGTGTTTGTTGCACCACATTCTGGGTCAAAAGAATGGCAGTTCAAAGGCGCGTCAACGTTATTCCTTACACTTCGCGCCTATTTCGTTTTTTGGCCGGGCAGGCCACGGCTCCCTGGAGGCTGCGCATGAAGTTTCGCTTTCCCATCATCATCATCGATGAAGACTACCGTTCCGAGAACACCTCGGGGCTTGGCATTCGTGCGCTCGCGCAGGCCATCGAGGCCGAGGGCTTCGAAGTGGTTGGTGTCACCAGCTATGGCGATCTGTCGCAGTTTGCCCAGCAGCAAAGCCGGGCCAGCGCTTTCATTCTGTCCATCGACGATGAAGAGTTCACGGTGGGCGAGGGGCTGGACCCCATCGTGCTGAGCCTGCGCAACTTCATTGGCGAAGTGCGCCGCAAGAACGCCGATGTGCCCATCTATGTGCATGGTGAGACCAAGACCAGCCGCCACCTGCCCAACGACATCCTGCGCGAGCTGCACGGCTTCATCCACATGTTCGAGGACACCCCCGAATTTGTGGCGCGCCACATCATTCGCGAAGCCAAGAGCTACCTCGAAAGTGTGCAGCCCCCGTTCTTCAAGGCGCTGCTGGACTACGCCGAAGACGGCTCGTACAGCTGGCACTGCCCCGGCCACTCGGGCGGCGTGGCCTTCTTGAAAAGCCCCGTGGGTCAGATGTACCACCAGTTCTATGGCGAAAACATGCTGCGCGCCGACGTGTGCAACGCGGTGGAAGAACTGGGCCAGCTGCTGGACCACAACGGCGCCATTGGGGAATCGGAGCGCAATGCGGCACGCATCTTCAATGCCGACCACTGCTTCTTCGTGACCAACGGCACGTCCACGTCCAACAAGATGGTGTGGCACCACACCGTGGCCCCTGGCGACGTGGTGGTGGTGGACCGCAACTGCCACAAGTCCATCCTGCACAGCATCATCATGACCGGCGCCATCCCGGTGTTCATGAAGCCCACGCGCAACCATTTCGGCATCATCGGTCCGATTCCGCAAAGCGAGTTCGAGCCCAAGGCCATCGAGGCCAAGATCAAGGCCAACCCCTTGCTCAAGGGCGTGGACGCCAAGAAGGTCAAGCCACGCGTGCTGACCCTCACGCAATCGACCTATGACGGTGTTCTGTACAACACCGAGACCATCAAGGGCATGCTCGACGGCTATGTCGACAACCTGCACTTTGACGAGGCCTGGCTGCCGCACGCCGCGTTCCACCCGTTCTATGGCAGCTACCACGCCATGGGCAAGAAGCGCACGCGCCCCAAGCATTCCGTGACCTACGCCACGCAGTCCATCCACAAGCTGCTGGCCGGCATCAGCCAGGCATCGCATGTGCTGGTGCAGGACTCGCAGACCACCAAGCTCGACCGCCACCTGTTCAACGAGGCGTACCTGATGCACACCAGCACCAGCCCTCAGTACAGCATCATCGCCAGCTGCGATGTGGCCGCCGCCATGATGGAGCCGCCCGGTGGCACCGCGCTGGTGGAAGAAAGCATCCTGGAGGCGCTGGACTTCCGCCGCGCCATGCGCCAGGTGGAGGAAGAGTTCGGAAAGAACGACTGGTGGTTCAAGGTCTGGGGCCCTGAAAAGCTCACCGACGAAGGTATTGGCCGGGCGGAAGACTGGATCATCCGCAGCGACAGCAAGAGCAAGAAGGGCAGCAAGTGGCACGGATTCGGCCAGCTCGCCGACGGCTTCAACATGCTGGACCCGATCAAGTCCACCATCGTCACGCCTGGCCTGAGTCTGGACGGCAAGTTCGACAAGACCGGTATCCCTGCGTCCATCGTGACCAAGTACCTCGCCGAGCACGGCGTGGTGGTGGAGAAGACGGGCCTGTACAGCTTCTTCATCATGTTCACCATCGGCATTACCAAGGGCCGCTGGAACACGCTGCTCACGGCGCTGCAGCAGTTCAAGGACGACTACGAGAAGAACCAGCCCATGTGGCGCATCCTTCCGGAGTTCTGCCAGCAGCACAAGCGCTACGAGCGCATGGGCCTCAAGGACCTGTGCCAGCACGTGCATGAGATGTACGCCAAGTACGACATCGCGCGCCTGACCACCGAGATGTATCTGTCGGACCTCACGCCCGCCATGAAGCCCTCGGACGCGTACGCGCACATCGCGCACCGCACCACAGAGCGTGTGGAGATCGACCACCTGGAAGGCCGCATCACCGTGGGCTTGGTCACGCCGTACCCGCCGGGCATTCCGCTGCTGATTCCGGGCGAAGTGTTCAACAAGAAGATCGTGGACTACCTCAAGTTCGCCCGCGAATTCGCCAAGCTGTGCCCCGGTTTCGAGACCGATATCCACGGCCTGGTCGAGGTGGAAGACGAGAACGGCCAGGTGCGCTATTACGCCGACTGCGTGGCAGAGCAAGGCAAGGCCGGCAAGAACCCCAAGCCGCTGGCAACTGCCAAGAACCTGGTGCAGGTGGGCGACGACGGCCCGTACGGACGCAACGTGTAAGCGCTGGTCTTCGCGCTGGTGCTTGGGTGCACCAGCCCCTCAAAAATCGCTCCCCCGGCTTGGCTGGTGGAGCGATTTTTTATGCGCTTGAATCCGTTGTGGTGTTGAGGTCGTATTGACTATCAGCCGCGTGATTCTCATGCGGTGACTGTCTTCACAACCCCCTCAGGAGATCTTCATGACCCTTCGATTCAACGCCCGCTTGGCCACCATCGCTCTGACCGCTGCCATGGCAGCTGCTGCAATGCCTGCCATGGCGCAGGTCATGGTGGGTGGCGCGCCCATGCTGGCCAGCAAGGACATCATCGACAACGCTGTGAACTCCAAGGATCACACCACCTTGGTGGCTGCGGTCAAGGCGGCGGGCCTGGTGGAGACGCTCAAGGGCCCCGGTCCGTTCACGGTGTTTGCGCCCACCAATGCGGCATTTGCCGCACTGCCCGCCGGCACGGTGGACACGCTGCTCAAGCCCGAGAGCAAGCCCACATTGACCAAGGTGCTCACCTACCACGTGGTCGCAGGCAAGTACGACGCTGCCGCGCTGTCGAAGATGATTGCCGATGGCAAAGGCATGGCCAGCCTCAAGACGGTGGCGGGCGGAACACTCACCGCCAAGGCCAGCGGCAATGCCGTCATGGTGACGGACGAAAAGGGCGGTACGGCGACGGTGACGATTGCCGACGTGTACCAGTCCAACGGCGTGATCCACGTCGTGGACAAGGTGTTGTTGCCCAACTGATTGGGCAACGGATAGGAGCGAGGCGGCATGCGCTGCCGCGCTCAGCTCGCGTATCGCCACCTCGTCGAAATCAGCTCGGGTTTGCGGTGGCCCCGTCAGCGGGTGGGCGGCATGTCGTCTCGCACCCGCACAAAACTCGCGAAGCGTGGCACGCCGCTGTCGTGGGTGCCTCTGAAGCGGTACGTCACCCAGCTGCCCACCGGCGGCGGGTGGTCGCGCTCCGCGTCGGTCAACCCTGCGCCCAGTCGAAACCGCTGGCCCGAAGGCATCTCCACCACCAGCGCACCCAGCCGCCCGGCGTGGCGGCCCTGGCCAGGCAGATGGGCGACCACCTTGGCCTCGGCGTCTTCGTGGGTCTTGACCTTGATGAGGTCGTCACTGCGCCCTGCGCGGTACATCGATGCGCCCCGGTGAAGCATCAGCCCCTCGCCACCTGCGCGCACTGTGCGCAGCAGCAGCTTTTGCAAAGCGGCGTCGCTGGCTACGCGCTGCTGGGGCACCGCCTGCACCCATGGCTGGTCCAGCGACTCTACGAGCTTGTTCAATTCGGGCAGACGCTGGTCAAACGTGCCGCCGTGCGCAGGCAGGTCAAACACCATGAAGCGCATCTCGCGCCAGGCGGCATCGTCCGGCTGCTGCTGGCGTACGGTGGACTGGGCGTGGCTGAACCGGCCGCGTCCTGCCCACAGCTCGCCGTCCATGGGCGTGTCGGGCCAGCCGGCGGTGAACCATGCCGGGGCCGTCACGGTCTCTCCACCCCGCGTGCGCAGCGTGTGGCCGTCCCAGTAGCCGCGCACGCCGTCGTATTTTTCGCTCACCCAGTAGTCCGCGAGGCGCATGCCGGGGCGGTACACGTTGGCCAGCAACAGGGCGGGTGCGTCGGCGGCCCAGGCCTGGGGGGTGGTCAGTGCGGCCAGGGGCGCGAGGCCCAGCCAAGCCAGGCAGTGTCTGCGGAGCATTCGATTTGCTATCAAAAAAATAGCTTCTAGCGCATTTTCTATCAGCGCTAGAAGCCTGTTTGGTTCAAAAATGCGGTGAGCCCGCTTGGCGGATTACACCTGGTCGGCGCTCAGGCCAGCGGTCTGGCTGAAGCCGCCGTCCACGTAGGTGATCTCGGCCGTCATGCCCGATGCCAGGTCCGACAGCAGGAAGGCCGCCACATTGCCCACGTCTTCAATCGTCACATTGCGGCGCAGGGGCGAGGCGTCGGCCACACGGCTCAGCAGCTTGCCAAAGTCCTTGATGCCGCTGGCAGCCAGGGTCTTGATGGGGCCGGCACTGATGCCGTTGGCCCGGATGCTGCGGCCGTCTTCGGTGCGGCCCACGGCCTCGGCCAGGTAGCGCACGCTGGCCTCCAGGCTGGCCTTGGCCAGGCCCATGGTGTTGTAGTTGGGGATGGAGCGCAGCGCGCCCAGGTAGCTCAGGGTCAGCAGCGACGACTTGTCGTTCAGGTAGGGCAGGGCGGCCTTGGCCATGGCCGGGAAGCTGTAGGCGCTGATGTCGTGGGCAATGCGGAAGCCTTCGCGGCTCAGGCCGTCCAGAAAGTTGCCCGCAATGGCCTCGCGCGGTGCAAAGCCGATGCTGTGCACAAAGCCGTCAAACTTCGGCCAAGTCTGCGACAGGTCTGCAAACATGCGCGCGATCTGCTCGTCGCTGGCCACGTCGCAGTCAAACACCAGCTTGGAGTTGAACTCGGCTGCAAAGTCGGTGATGCGGTCCTTGAAGCGCTCGCCCACGTAGCTGAACGCCAGCTCGGCACCTTGCTCGTGGCAGGCCTTGGCAATGCCGTAGGCGATGGAGCGGTTGGACAGCACGCCCGTGATGAGCAGCTTCTTGCCGGTCAGAAAACCCATGTGAAATCTCCTTGTGGAATAGCGGAATGCAGGCTTGGCGCCCGGTGCATGTGGATATGCGGCTTTGGCTGCAAGCCCCTGCGAACGTAGTGCAGAATTGTCGCATGCGGTTTTGGCTGGCTTTGTTGCTGATGGGGAGTGCTGTTCCAGCGTGGGCAGCACATGCGTATGCCTTGTGGGGCGCGCCGCGCTATCCGGCGGGCTTTGCGCATTTCGACTATGTGAATCCCGAGGCCCCCAAGGGCGGTGAGTTGCGGCTGGTCAGCAACTTGCGCACGTCCACCTTTGACAAATACAACCCGTTCACCATCAAGGGCAACGCACCGGCCTACCTGTCGTCGCTGATGTTCGACTCGCTGCTGGTGGGCTCCATGGACGAGACCGCAACCGGCTATGGCCTGTTGGCCGAAGATGTGGAGGTCGCCCCCGATGGACTGACGGCCACCTTCCGGCTGCGGCCTGAGGCGCGCTTTCACAACGGTAAACCGGTGCTGGCCCAGGACGTGAAGCACAGCTACGAAACGCTGGTGGGCCCCTTCACCTCACCCTCTTACAAGACCTTGCTGATCGAAGTGGCGGGCGTGGATGTGATCAACGACCGCACCGTGCGCTACCGCTTCAAGCAACCCAACCGCGAGCTTCCCATCACCGTGGGCGGCTTGCCGGTGTTCAGCCGCGACTGGGGCGTGGAAAACGGCAAGGCCAAGCCCTTTGACCAGGTGGTGATGGACATCCCCATCGGCAGCGGCCCCTACAAGATCGGGCCCGTGCGCTTCGGCAAGGACATCACCTATGTGCGCGACCCCCAGTACTGGGCACGCGACCTCAACGTGCGCAAGGGCACGGCCAACTTCGACCGCATCCTGGTCAAGATCTACAAGGACAACACCGCGCGGCTGGAGGCGCTGAAAGCGGGCGAGTTCGACCTGATGCGGTTCTTCAGCGCGGGCGACTGGGCCCGCCGCGTCACGGGCAAAAAGTTCGACACCGGCGAGCTGGTCAAGGGCGAGTTCAAGCACAAGCTGCCGTCGGGCTTTCAGAGCTACGTGCTCAACACCCGCCGCCCGCTGCTGCAGGACGCGCGGGTGCGGGAGGCCCTGGGCCTGGCGATGGACTACGAGTGGATGAACCGCCAGATGTTCTACGGCGCCTACCAGCGTGTGAACGGCCTGTTTGGTAACACCGCCTGCGAAACCAGGGGCAGCCCGTCGCCCGAAGAGCTTGCGCTGATGGACCCCTATCGCAAAGACATTCCTGCGGCCGCCTTCGGTCCCATGACCGTGCCCCCGCGCACCGACGGCGATTCGTCACTGCGGGCCAACCTGCGGCGCGCGCAGGCACTGCTCAAAGAGGCGGGCTGGGAGGTGCGCTATGGCGCCCTGCGCAACGCGAAGGGCGAGGCCATGGTGCTGGAGTACATGGACAGCAACGAAGGCGGCGTGCGCACCATCACCCCCTGGATCCGCAATCTCGAAAAGATCGGCGTCACGCTGCGCTTCCGCTCGGTGGACTTTGCGCTGTACCAGCAGCGCCTCCAGAAGTTCGACTTTGACATCACCACGATTGCCTTCCAGGGCACCAACAACCCCGGCCAGGAGTTTGCCGACATGTTTGGCAGCCAGGCCGCCGACACGGAAGACTCCGGCAACTTCGCGGGTGTCAAGAACCCGGCGGTGGACGCCATGATCAAGGCCATGACCTCTGCCAAAACCGAGGCGCAACTGCTGCCTGCCTGCCATGCGCTGGAGCGCATCATTGCGCACAGCCATTACCTGATTCCGCAGTGGACGGCCGGCACCCATCGCATGGCGTACAACGCCTGGCGCCTGGCCAAGCCCGCCACGGTGCCACCGTACTCCAGCGGTGAAAGCTGGGTCATCGACACCTGGTGGGCACGCATTCCACCGCAGACCGCGCCCGACAAGAAATAACCACCCGCCAGCCCACCCATGTTTGCCTACATCCTCAAACGCGTGTTGCTGATGCTGCCCACCCTGCTGGGCGTGTTGCTGCTGACCTTTGTGGTGATCCAGTTCGTGCCGGGCGGCCCCGTGGAGCAGTACATGGCCGAGGCCAAGGCCGGCGTGGGCGGCGGAGGTGCCGAAGGCGGTGGCCTGAGCTACCGGGGCGCTCAGGGCGTGGACCCCAAGCGGCTGGAGCAGATCAAGGCCCTGTACGGCTTTGACAAGCCGGCGCATGAACGCTTCATCCAGATGCTGGGCCAGTTCGCGCGTTTTGATCTGGGCAAGAGCTTTTTCCAGAACAAGGACGTGTGGCAACTGGTGGCAGAGAAGCTGCCGGTTTCCATCAGCCTGGGCCTCTGGACCTTCTTCATCAGCTACCTAGTCGCCGTGCCGCTGGGCGTGGCCAAGGCGGTGCGGGCCGGGTCGCGGTTTGACCTGGTGACCACGCTGCTCATCTTGCTGGGCTACGCCATCCCCGGCTTTGTGCTGGGCGTGGCGCTCTTGGTGATCTTTGGCGGGCAGCTGCAGTGGTTTCCGCTGCGGGGGCTCACGTCGGCCAACTGGGACGAACTGGGCTGGGGCGCGCGCATCGTGGACTATCTGTGGCACATCACGCTGCCCGTGATCGCCATGGTGCTGGGCAGCTTTGCCGTGACGGCCATGCTGACCAAGAACGCGTTCCTCGAAGAGATCCGCAAGCAGTATGTGCTCACGGCCCGCGCCAAGGGCCTGAGCGAGCGCCAGGTGCTGTGGAAGCATGTGTTCCGCAATGCGCTCATCCCCATCATCACCGGGTTTCCCGCTGCCTTCATCGGCGCGTTCTTTGCAGGTTCGCTGCTCATCGAAACCCTGTTCTCGCTCGACGGCCTGGGCCTGCTCAGCTACGAGAGCGTGATCCGGCGCGACTACCCGGTGGTGCTGGGCACGCTGTATTTGTTCACGCTGATCGGGCTGGTCACCAAGCTCATCAGCGACCTTTGTTATGTGTGGGTGGACCCGCGCGTGAAGTTTGACTAGCCCGAACGCACCGATGGCCCCGATGAGTCCTGCTGCTACCCCCATTTCACTCTCCCCGTCCCGCCGTGCCTGGCTGCGCTTCAAGCGCAACCGCCTGGGGTACTGGAGCCTGCTGATCTTCTGCGCCCTGGTGCTGGTGAGCCTGTGCGCCGAGCTGGTCAGCAATGACAAGCCGCTCATCGTGCGCTACGAGGGGCAGACCTACTTCCCTCTGTTCAAGGACTACCCCGAGAAGACTTTCGGCGGCGACTTCGAAACCCCCACCGACTACCTGGACCCTTTCATCCAGCAGCGGCTGAGCACCGGCAGCAACTGGGCGCTTTACACCCTCAACCGCTACGGCCCCAACACGCTCAACTACTTTGCCAAGGCTCCCAACCCCTCGGCCCCCACGGGCGACAACTGGCTGGGTACGGACGATCGGGGGCGCGATCTGCTGGCACAGCTGCTGTACGGCTTTCGGGTGAGCGTGCTGTTTGGCCTGGCGCTCACCACCACGGGTGTGTTGCTGGGCGTGATCACAGGGGCCATCCAGGGCTTCTTTGGCGGCAAGACCGACCTGGCGTTCCAGCGCTTTATCGAGATCTGGGGCTCCATGCCCGAGCTGTACCTGCTCATCATCTTCAGCGCGGTGTTTGCGCCCAGCATTGCGCTGCTGCTCATCTTGCTGAGCCTGTTTGGCTGGATGGGCCTGTCGGACTATGTGCGCGCCGAGTTCCTGCGCAACCGCCAGCTCGACTACGTGAAGGCAGCCCGCGCCCTAGGCGTGAGCAACAGCCAGATCATCTGGCGCCACATCCTGCCCAACAGCCTCACGCCGGTGGTCACCTTCTTGCCATTCCGCATGAGCGGCGCGATTCTGGCGCTGACCTCGCTCGATTTTCTGGGCCTGGGGGTACCGCCGGGCACGCCCTCGCTGGGGGAACTACTGAGCCAGGGCAAGAACAGCATTGATGCGTGGTGGATCTCGCTGTCCACCTTCGGCGTGCTGGTGGTCACTCTGTTGCTGCTGACCTTCATGGGCGATGCGCTGCGCGATGCGCTGGACCCCAGAAAGGCGGATCTGTGACCATGACGGCATCGGCCATGAAACCCGCGCTGCTCGAAGTCTACGACCTGCATGTGCGTTTTGGCGCCAAAGAGGTGGTGCGCGGCGTCAACTTCTCGTTGGCCGCGGGCGAAAAGCTGGCGCTGGTGGGCGAGTCAGGCTCGGGCAAAACCATCACCGCGTTGAGCCTGCTCCGGCTGGCGGGCAATGCCGCCATCACCGGCCAGGCCCTGCTGCAGGGGCGGGGCGACCTGCTGGCGATGACAGAGCGCGAGATGCGCGGCGTGCGCGGGGGCGACATCGCCATGGTGTTCCAGGAGCCCATGACCGCGCTCAACCCGCTGATGACAATTGGCCAGCAGATCGCCGAGATCCTGCTGCTCAAGAAAGGCCTCACCGGTGCCCAGTGCGCGCAGGCCGCCATCGATCTGCTGGCGCAAACCGGCATCCCAGAGTCCGCGCGTCGCGCCAACAGCTTTCCGCACCAGCTCAGCGGCGGCCAACGCCAGCGCGCCATGATCGCCATGGCCCTCGCCAGTTCGCCCAAGCTGCTACTGGCCGACGAGCCCACCACCGCGCTCGACGTGACCTTGCGCGGCCAGATCCTGGACCTGCTGAGCGACCTGCAGCGCCAGACCGGCATGGCGGTGCTGCTGATCACGCACGACCTGAACCTGGTGCGCCGCTTTGCCGACCGCGTGGCGGTGATGGAGCAAGGCGTGCTGGTAGAGCAGGGGCCGGTGGCCGAAGTCTTCGGCGCACCCCAGCATGCCTATACCCGCCGTCTGATCGCCAGCCAGCCACGCCGCGATGTGATCGAGGCCGACCCGCCCGCAGGCACCGCGCCCGTGGTGCGGACGCAAGACCTGCGCGTGGTCTACCCCACGCCGCTGCCGGGCATCAAGGGCTGGTTCAAAAAAGGCGAGTTTGTGGCGGTGCAGGGCGCCACCTTGCAATTGCTGCCCGGTCAGACGCTGGGCGTGGTGGGCGAATCCGGCTCGGGCAAGTCCACGCTGGCCCAGGCCATCCTGGGGCTGTTGCCCTCGACGGGACAACTGCAGGTGGGTGGGCAGGCGTGGCAGCAGCCCGCCATGCGCAACACGCCCACCAACCAGCAGTTGCGCCGCCGGGTGCAGGTGGTGTTTCAGGACCCGTTCTCGTCCCTGTCCCCCCGCCTCACGGTCGAAGAAATTGTGGGCGAGGGCCTAAAGGTGCACGAGCCCTCACTCAGCGTGGCCGAACGCCGTGCGCGCGTGGAGGCGGTGTTGGCCGAGGTGGGCCTGGCCGAAGCGCAATACCCGCGCCTGCTGGAGCGCTACCCGCATGAATTTTCCGGCGGCCAGCGCCAGCGCCTGGCTGTGGCGCGCGCCCTCATCGTGCAGCCGCAGGTGCTGGTGCTCGACGAGCCCACCAGCGCGCTCGATGTGACTATCCAGCAGCAGGTGCTGGGCCTGCTGCAGCGCCTGCAAAAAGAAAAGGGCCTGAGCTACCTGCTCATCACCCACGACGTGGACGTGATCCGCGCCATGGCGCACGATGTACTGGTGATGAAGGACGGCGCGGTGCTCGAAAGCGGCAGCGTGACAGAAGTGCTGGATGCACCCCAGCATCCCTACACCCAACGTTTGGTGGCAGCCGCCACAGTGCCTGGCGGATAGTTTTTGGGCTCTATGGGCTACAGGCGCTAGTGGAATATGCGCTGGCTGCTATCAAATTTGAATGTTTTGCGTCCGCGTCCCGTGGCGCAGTTTGGTGGGTGAACCATGCATGGGGCCATGCCCCTTATGCTGCGTACGGTGATCAGGTTCTGACCGCTGGGCGCCGCGCATGTTGCTCCACGCCGGGCTGTGCCCAGACGAGCTTGCGCACATCCACGCCCAGGGCCTGCGCCCGCTCCATCAGGTGCTCGCGCACATGCCAGGGCAGGGTGGGTGTGCGGGACAGCACCCACACATACTCGGTGCTGGAGCCCACCACCAGGGCCCACTGGTAGTTCTCATCCAGCGCCACCACGTTGTAGCCGCCGTAAAACGGCCCGAAGAAAGACACCTTGAGCGCTGCGCGGTCGGGGCTGTCCACAAACTCTGCGCGGCCCTCCGCTTCCTTCCACTGCTTGCGCACCGGGTCGTAGCCTCGGTTCACCACCTTGATGGTGTTGTCTGCGTTGCGGCTGTAGGTGGCGGTGGCCTGCGTCAGGCCGCGTTCAAACGAATTTTCGATGCGGGCCACCTCGTGCCATTGCCCTGTGTAGCGGCCCACGTCAAAGCCCGAGACGGGCTGCACGCCTTCGGGTGTGCGCGGCGTGGAGCAGGCCGACAACATCATCACCCCCATCAACGTGGCTGCACCCACGATCCAGGGCCAGGGGGAGCGGCGGGGCGTGGTGTGGATGGCTGGCATGGTGGTTTCTCCTGAGGGCTGTTGTTGTGGGGAGGGGCGCTGGCTGCAGCGCCTGCCTGGCAACCGACTGTAGGTACGGCGCCTGATGCCCGGTGTAGGAAGGCGCTGGCGCGTGGTGTCGGCGGCGCGGTGAACCTCGCGCGGCAGGCACGTCCCTCTGTACCCTTTGAATGGTCACTCGTGCTGCCTGAACCGTGCGGGGTTAGAGTGCAGCAAGGCAATCGCGGGGTGCCTCAGCTCCCTGGCGCATTTGTCCGTCCAGCCGTCAAGGAATCTCGTGAACCATTCCAGCTCTTCATCCCCTTCTGCATCGGCCTCGGTGCAGGCGCTGCGACAAGACCTGCTTGCCGATGACCCGGCAACCCGCAGCTACCTGCAGGCACGGCGCCATGCAGCGCCCCGCGCATGGAGCAGCGGCTTGCATCTGGGGGCGCAACAGGTGCTCTGGGCGGCGGGTGCCGATGCGCCCGAACCTTCCGTGAAGCTGAGCCTTTCCTTGGGCGGCGCGCGCACAGCACGCCAGTTCTTCCGCCATGCCGTGCCCACCCCCCTGGAGCTGGAAAACGCCATTGCGGTCGTGGAGGATGAGGTCTACGTGGCCCATCGGCAGCTACAAGGCTTGTTGCCCGAGGGGCAGGGGTGGGCCCCATGGTCTGCAGATACAGCCCTGCATGAGCTGGCCACCTTGGCAGGCGTGCCGCCGGGGGCTCAACGCGTGCTGACGCTGGAGGCCATGGAGCGCCTGTTCAATCGGCTCGCCGCTGTGGCCGAGGGTCGCCCTGCGGCGCACGAGGGCCTGCCGGAAGACCCCGTCTTTGCCGGCACGCTGCTGGTGCTGCGCGAGCTGATGCACCACCTGCCGTTCGCCACCATGACATTGGTGGAGACGCCGTAGTCGCCATTCTGAAATTCGCCTGAGGGGTGAGGCACCTGGCATGGGCTTGCACGGTGCCAGGGCATACAGCGAAGGTATCGGCGGGCCCTTGCAACCCAGGCAGGCGCCGTGACGCGTCAACGTGATGATCGGCAAAGGCAGCTGGGCCTGTCGTCGGTCATGTGCGCGGCAGTGCGGCGAACCAGTCCCGCAGAAAGTCAGCCAGCGCCCGCGTCTTGGCCGACAGGTCGCTGCGCGTGGGGTAGACCAGCGTCACATCGGCGGCGGGCAGCGACCAAGCCGGCAGCACGCGCACCAGGCGGCCCGCAGCCAGGTGGGCCGCCACGTCCCATTCGGAGCGCATCAGCACCCCGTGGCCTTCCAGCGCCCAGGTGGTGGCGGCCGCGCCGTCGTTGGTGCTGAGCATGCCGCGCACCTTCACGGTCTCCTGCCGCTCGCCCTGGTGCAGGTGCCAGGTGCCATAGGTCTCGTCGCTCTCGCGGATCACGATGCACTGGTGGGCCAGCAGGTCGGACGGCTGCTCGGGCTCCCCGGCCTGGGCCAGGTAGGCGGGCGATGCGCACAGCACGCGCCGGTTGGCCAGCAGCCGCCTGGCCGTGAGGCGCGAGTCCGGCAGGTCGCCAAAGCGCACGGCCGCGTCAAAGCCTTGCTCCACCAGGTTCACGGGGCGGTCCGTCAGGTGCAGCTGGACCTCCACCTCGGGGTAGGCGCGGGCAAAGGCCGACAGCGCGGGCGCGATGTGCACGCGGCCGAAGCCCAGCGTGGAGGCCAGCTTGATCAGCCCTCGGGGCGAGCTGCGTGCGCCAGCCACCGTGCGTTCCAGCGCCTCCAGGTCGCCGAGGATGCGGGCACCGTCCAGCAGATAGGTCTCTCCCTCGGGCGTGAGGCGGATGCGCCGGGTCGTGCGGTGCAGCAGGCGCACGCCCAGGCGGTGCTCCAGCTGCGCCAGGCGCCGGCTGACCGCGGGCGGGGTGATGCCCATCTGCTGCGCGGCTGCGGCCAGGCTGCCCTCCTTCATGAGCAGGGCGAAAAAGCGCAGATCCGAAAAACCGTCCATGAAGATGCCTGATTCGTGCTTTGAATTTATGAATGAAGTAATTTTGACGGTATTTATGGCTTTGAACATCACTCCTAAGATCACATCCACAACAAATATCTGCAGGAGACAAACCCATGACCGCTGCTTTCACCACCACCCACCCGTCCCGTCCGCACCGCGCGTTCCGTCGCCTGGCGGCCGCCGCCGCGGCACTGGCCGCTCTGGCCCTGCTGTCGCCGGCTGCAGCCCTGGCGCAAGCGGCCGGTTATCCCAACAAGGCCATCAAGCTCGTGGTTCCATACGCGCCGGGCGGCAGCGCCGACATCGCGGCGCGCCTGGTGACGGACGAATGGGGCAAGGCCCTGGGTGGTTCGCTGTTCATCGAGAACAAGGGCGGCGCGGGCGGCAACATCGGCGTGGACATGGTCGCCAAGGCACAGCCCGACGGCTACACCATCGGCCTGCAGACGGTGTCGCTGGCCATCAACCCGGCCCTCACCACCAAGATGCCATATGACACCTTGAAGGACCTGGCGCCCATCGACATGGTGGCCAGCTCGCAGCACGTGCTGGTGGTCAACAACGCGGTGCCGGCCAAGGACCTCAAGGAGCTGCTCGCACTGCTCAAGGCCAAGCCAGGGCAATACTCTTACGGCTCGGCGGGCCCGGGCAGCACCTTCCACATGTCGGCCGAGCTGTTCAAGGCTGTGGCGGGAACGCCCATCGTGCACATCCCCTACCGTGGCGGCGGCCCGGCCATGATCGACACCATATCGGGCCAGGTGGCCATGAGCTTCCCGGTGCTGTCGGCCGCACAGCCGCACGTGCAGGCCGGCAAGCTGCGCGCCCTGGGTGTTACTGGCACGAAGCGCTCGGCGCTGATGCCCGATGTGCCCACCATTGCCGAGGCAGGCCTGCCGGGCTACGCCTTCGAAACCTGGTTCATCGTGTTCGCGCCGGCTGGCACGCCCCGGCCCATCATCGACAAGCTCAACGCCACGCTGAACCAGGCCCTCAATACTGCGGCGCTCAAGGAGCGCATGGCCAAGGACGGGTTCGACCCCATCCCCTCCACCCCCGAGCAGGCCCGTACACGGCTGGAGCAGGAAATGCCCCAGTGGGCCAAACTGATCAAAGAGCGCGGCATCACTGCAGAGTGAGCGGGCTCGCCTTCCACATCGCCTCACGGCCATGACCACCTCGCCCATGACCACTTCACTTTTTCCCGGCTTCACTCCTCACCGCGTGCCCACGCCCGACGGCCAGCACATCCACACGCTGGTCGGCGGCACGGGCACTGCCCTGTTGCTGCTGCATGGGCACCCGCAGACCTCGGCCATCTGGCACAAGGTGGCGCCCGTGCTGGCGCAGCACTTCACGCTGGTGCTGGCGGATCTGCGGGGCTACGGCGACTCGGCCAAGCCCGACGGCGATGCCGAACACCTGCGCTACAGCAAGCGCACCATGGCCGCCGACATGCTGGCCGTGATGGCGCACCTGGGCCATGCGCGCTTTGCCGTGCTGGCCCATGATCGGGGCGCCCGCGTTGCGCACCGCCTGGCGGCCGACCAACCCGAGGCGGTCTCGCGCATGGTGCTGCTGGACATCGCGCCCACCCTGGCCATGTACGAGCAGACCAGCAACGCCTTCGCCCGTGCCTACTGGCACTGGTTCTTCCTGATTCAGCCCGCTCCACTGCCCGAGCGCCTGATCGAGGCCGACCCCGCTGCTTATGTGCGCGACGTGATGGGCCGGCGCAGTGCAGGCCTGGCCCCGTTCGACCCGCGTGCCCTGGCCGAGTACGTGCGCTGCCTGGCCCTGCCGGGCACGGCCCACGGCATCTGCGAGGACTACCGCGCCGCCGCTGGTATTGACCTGGTGCACGACCGCGCCGACCGCGATGCGGGTCGCCAACTCGCCATGCCTCTGCTGGCCTTGTGGGGTGAGCAGGGTGTGGTGCATCAGTGCTTTGAGCCGCTCAAGGAGTGGCAGCGCGTGGCGACTGACGTGCGCGGCCATGCGCTGCCCTGCGGCCACTACATCGCCGAAGAAGCGCCCGACGCGCTGCTGGAATCTGCCCTGCCTTTCCTGCTGGCGGGCCAATAGCCCATTCCCCTCACACCCATCACGATGACCATGACCACACACGCAACGCTCTACCAGAAGCTGGTGGCATCGCACACCGTGGCCGTTCTGGACGAACAGAACGTGCTGCTCTTTTGCGACCTGCACCTGATGAACGAATACACCAGCCCCCAGGCCTTCGCTGGCCTGCACGAGGCCGGGCGCGGCGTGCCCGTGCCGGGGCAGAACGTGGCGGTGGTGAGCCACATCATTCCCACGCACCCGGTGCGCCACCGGGTCATTCAAGACCCCCCTTCAGCGCTGCAGGCCAGCAACCTCAAGGCCAATTGCGACCGCCATGGCATCCCGCTGTTCGACACCAACGACCCGCTGCAGGGCATCGAGCACGTGGTCGCGCCCGAGCACGGCATGGTGCGCCCCGGCATGGTCATCATCTGTGGCGACAGCCACACCACCACCTACGGCGCGCTGGGCGCGCTGGGCTTCGGCATCGGAACGTCCGAGGTGGAGCATGTGCTGGCCACGCAGACCCTGGTCTACCGCCGTGCCCTGGACATGCGCATCCGCGTGGACGGCACGCTGCCCACCGGCACTACGGCCAAGGACCTGATCCTTCTCATCATCAGCCGCATCGGCGCACAGGGAGCGCGCGGCTATGTGGTCGAGTTCTGCGGCAGCGCCATCAGCGCGCTGTCGGTAGAGGCGCGCTTCACCCTGTGCAACATGGTGGTGGAAGCGGGTGCGCGCGGCGCACTGATCGCGCCCGACGCCACCGCCACCGACTACGTGCTGAGCAAGGCTCCGGACATCACCGGCGGCGTGCGCGCGCAGGCCCTGGCCCACTGGGCCACGCTGCACAGTGACGAAGATGCCGTGTTCGACGTGGAGCATGTGTTCGACGCGGCCGAGGTGGCCCCCTTCGTCACCTGGGGCACCAGCCCCGACCAGGCCATGGCCATCCACGCCACTGTGCCCCGGCCCGAGGACATCACCGACGCCGTGCAGCGCAGCAGCGCCGAGCAGGCCCTGCGCTACACGGCCCTGTCCGCCGGGCAGCCGCTGGCGGGCGTGCCTGTGCAGCACGTGTTCATCGGCTCGTGCACCAACGCCCGCATCGAGGACCTGCGCGAGGTGGACCGCGTCGTTGGCAGCCGCCGCGTGGCCCCGGGCGTGCGCGCGATGGTCGTGCCCGGCTCGGGCGCGGTGAAGGCCCAGGCCGAGGCCGAGGGCATTGCCGCGCGCCTGGTGGCGGCCGGCTTCGAGTGGCGCCAGCCCGGCTGTTCCATGTGCCTGGCCATGAACGACGACGTGCTGGCCCCTGGCCAGCGCTGCGCATCCACCACCAACCGCAATTTCGAAGGCCGCCAGGGCAGGGGGGCGATCACGCACCTGATGAGCCCGGCCATGGCCGCCGCCGCGGCCGTCACGGGTTGCATCACCAACGTCCGCAGCCTGGAGACCACCGCATGACCACCGACAAAAACACTGCCGACCACCGCGTGATTCGCGGCCAAGCCGCCGTGCTGGCCACGCCCAACCTCGACACCGACCAGATCATGCCCAAGCAGTTCCTGCGGGGCATCGACAAGGCGGGCCTGGCACCGGGCCTGCTGTACGACCTGCGCTTTGATGGCGCGGGGCAGCCGCGCGCAGACTTTGTGCTAAACCGGCCCGCCTTCGCTGGCGTGGACGTGCTCATTGCGGGCTCCAACTACGGCTGCGGCTCCAGCCGCGAGCACGCCGTATGGGGCATGCAGCAGTACGGCTTCAAGGCCGTGGTGGCGTCGAGTTTTGGCGAAATTTTTTACTCCAACGCCCTCAACAACCGGCTGCTGCTGGCCATGGTGGACGAGGCCGACGTGCAGGCCTTCATGGCAGAAGCCGCTGCGCTGCCGGGCCCGCTGGCACTGTCGATTGACGTGCAGCAGCGCGTGGTGTGCAGCGCAGGCCACAGCGCACCCTTCGTGCTGTCGGACCGGCACCAGCGCATGTTCCTGCAGGGGCTGGATGTGATTGGTGCATCGCTGTCGTATGCCGATCAGATAGAGGCGTTTGCAGAAAAGCACTGGGCCGCCCAGCCCTGGGTGAAGGACGTGGCACTGCGCACGCGGGCGCGGCTCAGCGCTGCCAGCCAAGGGGCCTGAGCCGCTTTTGTTCCGCAGGCTGATCTTGCCCCCTGGACCACCTGCGTGGCTTTGCGGGGGGGGGGGCGGGCCACCCTCCCAGGTGATCCCCTTAGAGCCTGTTCAAGATCTTTTCAGGGATCGCATTGGAGTGCAATCGGGATGAGTGGATGCTTCGGATGCGCCGCATGGGCTCGTGCCCATGCAAGCAGCCGAGGCGTCCAATCGCCCGATTTCACTCCAACCCTTAGGGCAAGTGCCTTGCCGGGCGGTCTGCGGCGTTGCGGCGCTTGTTGATAGCCGAGCTATCAACTGCACCCCGCGCCTTGTATCCCATCCCGGCAAGGCGCTTGTGCGACCCCGAAAAGATCTTGAACAGGTTCTAAAAGATCATGAATGGGTTCTCAAGGCCGCTGCGCCATCACCAGCGCATACAGCGCCTGCGCCGCCACCGACAAGCTCTCGTCCCGCCGCCGCACCAGGTAGATCTGCCGTGTCAGCCCCGGCAGCGACAGCGGCCGCGTCACCAGCCCCGGCTGCTCAAAGTGAAACAGCGTGAGCGCCGGCACCACGCTGATGCCCAGCCCGGCGCGCACCATGCCCATCACGGTGGCCAGCTGCTCCACCTCCATCAGCGTGTGCATGGCCTGCGGGTGCAGGGCGGCCTCCAGGTACTGGCGCACGCTGCTGGTGCGCGCCAGGTGGATGAAGGGCCAGGCGGCCAGGTCCTGCGCGGTGATGGCCTTGCGCCTGCGCGCCAACGGGTGGTCGGTCGGGCACACCAGGTAAAAGTCGTCGCTGCAAAACGGCTCGGCCTGCAGCGCGGGCGTGTCGGCGCGGATCGCGGCCAGTGCAAAGTCGGCATGGCCGCTGGCCACGCGGTCGATGCAGGGCTCGGACAGCACATCGGCAATATCGATCTCGATGCCCGGGTGCGCCGTGCGGTACTGCGCCAGCACGCCCGGCAGCCAGCCCGCCGCCAGTGATGGCAGCAGCGCCACGGCCACACGCCCGCGCTGCAGTGTGGCGGCACTGCGCACGGCGGCCAGGGCGCTGGTGATTTCGGCACGGATGCGGCGGGCCGACTCCAGAAAGTTCTGCCCCTCGGGCGTCAGGTCCACATGCCGCGTGCTGCGGTCAAACAGGCGCAGGCCCAGGTCGTCCTCCAGCGCGCGGATGAGGGCGCTGAACGCAGGCTGCGACAGGTGGCACAAGGTGGCGGCGCGCGTGAAGCTGCGCTGTTCGGCCAGCGCGAGGAAGGCGTCGAGCTGGCGGCTGGAGAGGTGAGGGGCGCTCATTCGGGGTGAATGTGATTCATCTGCATTTCCGATGGATTCATCGTAACAATCGATTTCACAGAATACAGCCATATTCCTACAGTCACGCTCAGGAGACAACGGATTCATGCCGAACGACCATAAAACCAAGCTGCTGGTGGGCTGCGCCGCCGGCTTCTCGGGCGACCGCACCGACGCGGCCCTGCCCGTGGTGCAGGCGCTCATCGCCAGCGGCCAGCCCGCGGTGCTCATCTTCGAGACGCTGGCCGAGCGCACGCTGGCGCTGGCCCAGCTCGTGCGCCGCACTGACCCCGATGCCGGTTATGAACCCCTGCTGGTGGACCTGCTGCGCCCCGTGCTGGCGCAGTGCCTGGCGCACGGCGTGCGCATCGTCAGCAACTTTGGCGCGGCCAACCCGCACGGTGCCGCGCGCCGCATCCACGCCCTGGCGGCCGAGCTGGGTCTGGCCCGCCCGCGCATTGCAGTGCTGCAGGGCGACGACCTGAGCGGCCCCGAATACCGCGCGCTGCTGCAGGGTGCGCTGGGCAGCGCCATGCCCACCGAGCCCATCGTCAGCGCCAACGCCTACATCGGCGCACAGGCCATTGCCGATGCGCTGCGCGCGGGCGCCGACATCGTGGTCTGCGGCCGCGTGGCCGACCCCTCCCTGGTGCTGGGCCCCGCGCTGGCCCACTACGGCTGGGCGCTGGACGACTGGGACCGGCTGGCCCGCGCCACCCTGGCCGGGCATTTGCTCGAATGCGGCGCGCAGGTGTCGGGCGGCTACTTTGCCGACCCCGGCTACAAGGATGTGGCGGGCCTGGCGCACCTGGGCTACCCCATTGCCGAAATCGACGCCGACGGCCACTGCACCATCACCAAGCCCCCGGGCACAGGCGGCTGCATCACCGAACGCACGGTGAAGGAACAGCTGCTGTACGAGCTGCACGACCCGGCGGCGTACCTCACGCCCGATGTGGTGGCCGACATCACCACCGCCCGCGTGACCACGGTGGGCGCTGACGCGGTGCGGCTGGAGGGCGTGCAGGGCCATGCGCGGCCCGCCACGCTCAAGGTCAACGTGTGTTTTGAATCGGGCTGGTTTGCCGAGGGCGAAATCTCCTACGCCGGCCCGCGCGCTGAGGCCCGCGCCCGCCTGGCGGGCGAGGTGCTGCGCGAGCGCCTGCAGGGCCTGGGCCCGCTGCGCATCGACCTGATCGGCGTGACCAGCATCTTTGGCGACGACACCAGCCGCTGGCAGGACGACCCCGCAGCGGGCGATGCCCACAATGACAACCGCGATGTGCGCCTGCGCGTGGCCCTGCAGCACCGCGACCACGCCAGCGCCCAGCGCCTGGTGCGCGAGGTGACCGCGCTCTACACCTGCGGCCCCGCGGGCGGTGGTGGCGTGCGCACCGCCATGCGCCCACGCCTGGGCACGGTGTCGTGCCTGGTGCCGCGCGAGGCCGTGGCCGTGCGTTTTGAGATGGTGGATTGAGGAGTACACACACCATGACAACCACCATCACCGTTCCGCTTTATCGAGTTGCTCATAGCCGCACCGGCGACAAAGGCAACCGCTCCAACATCAGCGTCATCGCCTGGCACCCCGCGCTGTGGGATGTGCTGGTCGAACAAGTCACCGAGGCCGCCGTGGCACAGCAGTTTGCTCAGCGCCGCCCGCGCCAGGTCACACGCTACCTGCTGCCCCAGCTGCAGGCCATGAACCTCGTGCTGGACGACGTGCTCGACGGCGGCGTGAACGACTCGCTCAACCTCGACAGCCATGGCAAGGCACTGAGCTACCTGCTGCTCGATATGCCTGTCACCGTGCCCGCACACCTCGCAACGCACTTTGGCGGCCCTTCTGTGTAGCACCGTTTTTCTTTTCTATCCATACCAACACCAGGAGACAACATGACCCCTTCATCCCCCCGCCGCGCTCTGCTCGCCACTGCCGCCGCACTGGCGCTGGGCGCATTGCACGCCCCAGCAGCCTTGGCCCAGGCGGCCGGTGCCTACCCGGCCAAGGCCATCACCTTTGTCGTGCCCTTTGCCGCAGGCAGCGCCACCGACCAGCTGGCGCGCGCGCTGGGCCAGTCCATCACCAACGATACCAAGCAGCCCGTGGTCATCGACAACAAGGCGGGTGCCAGCGGCATGATCGCGGCGTCGGCCGTGGCCAAGTCGGCGGCCGATGGCTACAGCGTGCTCATCACCACCAACACCACCCACGCCGCCAACGAGCACCTGTACAAAAAGCTCTCGTACGACCCGGTGAAGGACTTTGCGCCGGTGACCGGCCTGGGCAAGGGCGGCCAGGTGCTGGTGGTCAACGCCAGCGCACCGTACAAGAACGTGGGCGAGCTGCTGGCCTTTGCCAAGAAGAACCCTGGCAAGCTCAGCTTTGGCAGCGGCAGCTCATCGAGCCGCATGGCGGGCGAAATGCTCAAGCAGCTGGCGAGCGTGGACATCCTTCATGTGCCCTATAAGAGCAACCCGCTGGCCATCACCGACCTGCTGGGCGGGCAGATCGATTTGATGATCACCGACACCTCCACCGGCGTGCCGCAAGTCAAGGCGGGCAAGCTGCGTGCGCTGGGCTACTCCACGCAAAAGCGCAGCGCGCAATTGCCCGATGTGCCCACGCTGGATGAAGCGGGCGTGAAGGGCTACGACATGGGCTACTGGTTTGCGGCCTACGTGCCCGCCAACACACCCGCGCCCGTGGTGGCGCGCCTCAACGAGCTGCTGACGGCTGCTACCAAGAGCGCCGCTGCCAAGAGCTTCTACGACAACGCAGGCTCCGAAGCCTGGACCACCACGCCCGATGAACTCGCCAAGTTCCAGGCCGCCGAAACCCAGAAGTGGGGCAAGGTGATCAAGGCCGCTGGTATCGAGGCGGAGTGAGTTGCGGGTCCTGCATCAGTAGGGGCCACGCCCTGTTGAACCGGGCCGTGTTCTTCCTTTTGCCAGGGGTGGGGGAGATTTCTACCCAAAGTGGCCGGATGCGCTAGAGGAACATGCCTGAGTAGCTATCAAAAGCGTAGTGGCTGTGTGTGGCCTGGCCAGCCACCCTCACCACGGCGCCCCCGCAAACCGCTCCACCAAAAAGTCCAGCAACGCCCGCACCGCAGGCGACAAGTGCCTGCGCGATGGGTACAGCGCATAGATCGTCATCACCGGCAAGTCCCACTGTGGCAGCACGGCCTGCAGTTCGCCGCTGTGCAGATACGGGTTGACCAGATACGTCGGCTGCATCGCAATGCCGCCGCCCGCAAGCGCCGCGCGCATCAGCGTGGTGGCCTCGTTGGCGCTGAAATGGCCGCTCACGCCCACGCGCTCCACCACCTCGCCGCGCGTCAGCTGCCACACGCTTTTGCCAAAGTTCGCATAGCTCAGGCAGCGGTGCTGCGCCAGGTCGGCAGGCAACTTGGGCACGCCGTGCGCGGCCAGGTAGGCGGGCGATGCCACCAGCGCCGAATCGCACCGCGCCAGCGGCCGGCCGATGAGCAGCGGGTCGGGCTCGGCGCTGATGCGGATCGCCAGGTCGATGCGCTTTTCGACCAAGTTCAATGATCCCTCGCTTGCGTCCAGGTCGATCTTGAGCTGCGGGTGCTGCGCCAGAAAATCCGCAATCGCTGCGCCCATCTGCGCAAACGCAAACGACACGCTGCAGGTCAGCCGCAGCTGCCCGCGCAACGCGCCCTCGGTGGTGGTAGCGGTTTCTTCCTCCAGGTCTTGCGACAGCGCCAGCATCTGCTGGCAGCGGCGCAGCGCGTGCTCGCCCGCATCGGTCAGCGTCACGCTGCGGGTGGTGCGCTGCAGCAGGCGGGCCTGCAGCCACTGCTCCATCTCGCCCACGTAGCGCGTGACCATGGCCCGCGACATCTCCAGTTTGTCGGCCGTGGCACTGAAGCTGCCGCTGGTGGCAACTTCGGCAAAAACATGCATGGCGGTCAGGCGGTCCATAAGGGGTTATTTGATCGATTGGTGAAACAAATATGCGCGGATTATCGGGTTTATTAGATCGATTGGTGCAAATAAACTTCATTACGTCCTCTGCACAAACGCTTAAAACCCCTGGAGAAACCACCATGTTCCGCACCACCCTCATCGCCGCCACCCTTGCCGTTGCCTTCACCGGCGCCCAGGCCGCCCAGCCGCTGCAGGTCAAGGTCTACAACGCCGACGGCAACAGCTTCAACGTCAACTCCACGCTGGTCTATGGCGAGAAAGAAGCCATGGTCATCGACGCAGGCTTTACCCGTGCCGATGCGCTGCGCATTGCCGCCAACGTGCTCGACACCGGCAAGGAGCTGAAGACCATCTACGTGAGCCAGGCCGACCCCGACTATTACTTTGGCGTCGAGACGCTGAAAGAAATCTTCCCCCAAGCCGACGTGGTGACCACGCCCGCCGTGCTGGAGAAGATCAACGCTAAGCTCGCCGGCAAGCTCGCCTTCTGGGGCCCCAAGATGGGTGCCAACGCACCGCGCACGCCCGTGCTGCCCAAGGCGATTGCTGGCAACACGTTGAGCGTGGACGGCCAGACGGTCGAGATCCGTGGCACCACCGGCCTGCTGGCGCACCGCCCGTATGCGTGGATTCCGTCCATCAAGGCCGTGGTGGGCACCATCGGCGTGTTTGGCACCAACTCCCATGTGTGGACGGCCGACACCCAAACCGTGGCCGAGCGCAGCGCCTGGGTGGCCCAGCTCGACGAGATGGCAGCCCTGCAGCCCACCGTGGTGGTGCCCGGCCACATGCCCGCCGGCGGCGCGCTGGATGCCGCCAACATCAGCTACACCAAGGTCTACCTGCAAGCGTTTGAGAAGAACGCCGCCGCCACCAAGACCAGCGCCGAACTCATCGAGGCGATGAAAAAGGCCTACCCCGCAGCGCCCATGGGCCTGTCGCTGGACATCGGCGCCAAGGTCAACAAGGGCGAGATGAAGTGGTGAGATGACGTGTTGAAAGCTGTCAAAGCAAGTTGTTGAAAGGAACCAGATCGTGACCACGCACCCGCTCCAACAAGTCCTGCAGCACCTGCACGCCGGGCGCTGGAATGCGGCGCACGATCTGGTGCAGCACGACGGCTCCATGCTCGGCGCCTGGCTGCACGGCATCCTGCACCTGCAAGAGGGCGACCTGGAAGACGCCGAAAACTGGTACGACCGCGCCGCCCGCCATTTCCGCAGCCGGGGCACGCTGGCCGAAGAAATTGCAGCGTTTGAAGCTGCGCTGGCCGCACACCTTACCCAGCTTGCCCAGGCTGCACCCGCAGCGGTACCGGCCGCCGCCACACCGCCTGATCCTGAAGATTCTGAAGAGAGACCCTGATCCATGTCCTCCACGCCCACCGTCACCGTGACGTACCTGTTCGACCCTCTGTGCGGCTGGTGCTACGCCGCCGCACCCGTGCTGGCCCGCTTGCAGGCCACGCCCGGCGTGCAGGTGGTGCTGGCGCCCACCGGCCTGTTTGCAGGCCCCGGCGCCCGGCCCATGGACGCGCAATTTGCCGGCTACGCCTGGGCCAACGACCAGCGCATCGCGCAGCTCACCGGCCAGCCATTCAGCCAGGCGTACCGCGAGCAGGTGCTGGCCCAACCCGCCGGGCGTTTTGACTCAGGCCACGCCACGCTGGCCCTCACCGCCGTGGCGCAGACCGAGCCCGTGCGCGAGCTGGAGGTATTGCAGGCCTTTCAGCGTGCACGCTACGTGGACGGGCGCGACACCACAGCGCCCACCGTGCTGGCCGATGTACTGGGCACCCTGGGCCTGCACGCCGCTGCAACCCTGGTGCGCGACCCCACCGACGCCCTGCGCGCCGCCATGCTGCAGCGCGTGGCCGCCGCCCGGGCCGACATGCAAGCCCTGGGCGCACAAGGCGTGCCACAACTCGCAGTGGGCGACGCCGCCACCGGCCGCCGCGTGCTGGGTGGTCAGGCCTTGTACGGCAACTTTGATGCGCTGTTGCAGCAGGTGACTCGGGCCTGAGCGGCGCGGTGGGGACGGTGCCGCATCGAGGACGCCTTTCCCGTTCAGCACAGCGCTCCTGCCAACGCGCGCCCTCCGCATCGCAGGGCGTTGCGCATACACCACCATGGTGTCTGCCCGCACCCCTCCAATGCGTGCATGAAGCGCCTCGCGCAGGCGCTGGTGAGTCAGGCCCCTTGCCTTGGTCCCCACGCCTTTCGGTTGCCAAACACCAGCGCTTGGTACTCCCCCATACCCTCCAGCACCCCTTCGGTTGACGCCAGCGTGGCGTTGTGCCGCGTCATCGTCAGATCGCCCGCGGCATACACGCCGGGCACGATAGTCATCGTATTGGCATCGGTGCGGATGCCTGGGGCCGTGGGGACCTTGCACCGTACGGATGTCGGTGCCAGATCGCAGCAGGTGCATCGCAATTGCGTCGCGTTGGGCATTTGGCAAGGCCGGCTTGTTGATGCCTGCGGCAGAGACTGCGCGCTTGAAGGCAAGCTGGAACATCTGGTGCGGTATGGGGTGTCGCCGCACAAGACCGCCGACCGGGGTAGTGGTGTGGGCCGCTTTAGGGAATTACCTAGAGCCACGGCCAGGCGGTGACAAACAGTGCAGCCGAGAGCAGGAGAACGGTGCGAAAAACATGCTGGGCGGGAAAAATAGCCGGCATGCGCAAGTACAGGCGCAGCGGCAGCGCCGACAATATTTGCCACCATGCGCCTGATCCGTCTTTTTCTTTGCACCACCGTGCTGCTGCTCGGTCTGGTCTCCTTGATGCTGGTGCGCACGATGTGGACGGACTGGCAGGGCGTGCGCCGCGCTGAATCCGGTCTGGAGGCGATGGAGTTGGCCTACTCGGCCATGCAGGTCGCCGAACACGCATCGGCTGAGCGCGGCCCAGCCATCCCGGTACTTAACTACCCGCCCTCGGACGCGTTGCGCCAGCGCCTGACGCAGTTCCAACAGGCAACCGATGCTGCCTTCGATGTAGCGCTGACGCGGCTGCGCCGACGCGAGGAGGCTGAGCTGCAGACCGCTCTGCCTGTGCTGGAGCGGGCGCGCGCGCAGATGCAGGCGGCACGGCAGGAGCTCGAACGCGTGGCGGCACTACCGCATGCCGAGCGCGCGGCCGTCGACAAGCGCAGCACCCGGCAGGTCATCGACCAGATGTTTGGGGTCGTCGATACGGTGCTGGAGACGGTCACCCTGCTGTCGGCCAGCGCCGAGCGTATCCACCCCAGTCTGTCGCTGCCGCTGGTCGGCGCGCGCTACGCGACCGAGCTGCGCGAGCATGCCGGCCGCCTAGGCTCGCAATTCACCGCGCCGCTGGCTAGCGGCTCGCCGCTCGGCCCGCAAGAGCGTGACGGCATTCCCCGCCTGCTCGGCCGCATTGAGCAGCTCAAGGCCCTGCTGGACGTGAAGGCGCGCACCAGCCTGTCCGACCCGCGCATCGATGCCGCGCTGCAGACCCAGCAGGAACGCTATTTCGGTCAGGGCCTGCCCTTCATCGCCGAGATTACCGCCCGCGGCCTGGCCGGTCAGCCCTAGGGCATGGATTCGGCTCAGTTTGTCTCCCGTTATGTCCCGGCGATGCGCAGCATCGTCGAGCTGCGCGACACGCTGCACGAGGTCGGCCGTGAACAGGCACTTGCGGAGGTGGCAGCAGCCTGGCAGCGGCTGCGCGTTAACGCGCTGATCGGCTGCTGTATCTTGGCGCTGGAGGTCGGCGTGTTCATCACGCTGCGTCGCCGTGTGCTGTCGCCGTTGCTGCTCAGCACCCGGCACATGGTGGAGCTGATGCGAGGCCAGCTGAACCAGCAGCTGCCCGTCATCCAGCGCAGCGACGAGATCGGCGAGCTGCAGGCCGCAGTACATGCATTGCAGGCCAGCCTGCAACGGACCCAGGAGCTGGAGGCCGAGCGCCAGACCCTGATCACCGAGCTGCGCCAGCTCAGCCACCGCGACCATCTGACCGGGCTCATGAACCGCCGCGCCTTTGACGATCTGGCGCCGGCCCAGCTGGCCCAGTCCGAACGCCACCGTTGGCCGCTGGCGCTGCTGCTGTTCGATTTAGACCATTTCAAGCGCATCAACGATCAGCATGGCCACGAGACCGGCGATCAGGTGCTGCAACATGTGGCACAAATCGCGCAGGCGCAGCTGCGCAGTGGCGATCTGCTGGCCCGCTATGGCGGCGAGGAGTTCATCGCGCTGTTGCCCGATTGCGATGACCAGGCGGCGCTGTCCCTGGCCGAGCGCATGCGTCAGGCCCTGCAGCAGCAGCCGCTGCACCTGCCCGATGGCAGCATATTGAACCTGAGCGCCAGCTTCGGTCTGGCGGTGCGGTCGGCCGGCCTCCAGGCCTCGCTGCCCGATCTCTTCGCACGCGCCGACGCCGCACTCTACGCGGCCAAGGCCAAAGGCCGCAACCAGGTGCAGTTGGCGGCCTGATCCGGCTGCTTGTTGCTGCACGAGTCAGTACAGCGTGGTTGGCTCCGGGCGATGGTGCTCGCAGTGGCGTGCAACGCCATGCGGTGCTGGCTGGGGCAGCCGGCCGATGGCTTGCACTATGGGCTCGGGAGGTGGTGAGCCGGAGCGGTCTCAAGCCGTGCGCTGCTCATCCATTGCCCAGAGACCGGCCACTGATGTGTGCCCTCCGACGCAGGACCACCTTCGGCTGTGTCACTTTTGCTGGACTAGGTGGGCCTGCAGGAGTCTTCTGGCGGGCGGCGTGCCGAAGCCCCGGGCGTGGTGATTGGCGCCGACCTGGGCGCCACCAGCATGCGAGTAGCCAGGATGCGGCCCGACAGGATGGTGCTGGCGCGACACCGCGAGCCCATCGATGTGCGCCAGGGGCCAGGCGTGACTTGGCGCGGGTACGGGGCTTATGCGCGAATTGGTGGGCCGCGCTGCGGGCCACATCTGCGTGGATCAGCACAGCCCGTGCGTCCACTGGGGCAACCAGGGCTGCCGGAGGAAGGCAGTCAAGGGTAGCCGTCAGCCAGCTGAAACCGCTGGTCAAAATTCATCTTGCCCAGCAGGCTTAGCGCCGCGTTGCGGGTGGCTTTGTCCACCTTGCTGATGTCCAGGCTGTAGCGCTTGGCGGTGGATACCACGTCCACACATTTGTGGCCCCATTGCACCGCCACCAGCAGGGCGGGGCGCTGGCCGGCCTCGGCGCCGACGGATACGCCGCGTTGCTCGGGCCGCAGCATGAATTCGAGGTGGGGGGTACGCACCAGGGTGAGGCGGTCGGCACCTTGCGGGCCCAGGGCGAACGAGACCACCCAGTCGTCTTCGTCTTCCACCATCACAAACGGTACATGCTGGGGTGCGGCCATGGTGCTGGGCGTTGGGGTTAGGGGGCGGGGCGGGTGGGCCGCCGTGGTGCATTGCCCGGGGTGCGAGCGGGCGCCAGTATGCCGCTGCAAGCGCCATGCCTGCTGCGGGAGAACCCGAGGTTGGGCCTTTCCAACGTGGTGGGTGAGGTGTCAGCGTGGTGCAAGGCTGGCGCGGTGTGGGCTGGCGGGGGTAACGCGGTCAAGTGGCGCCAGGGCCGCGCGCCGTGTGCGGATGCCAGGGTTTTGATGGAAATGGGCCTAAGCGCTACATCCGTATGCCTTTCATGCTATCGTTTTTGATAGTTATTTTGTCTTTGCTGCGCTCTACGGAACGGCTGTCGCCAAATCCGTGGCCAGTTGGCCCACGGTGGCCAGCGCGGCCTCCAGCCGCCCCTGCGCCGGATGCCCGTAGTTGATGCGCACGCAGTGCGCAAACCGCTGGTCGGCCGAGAAGATCTGCCCCGGCGCCAGGCTGATGCCCTGCTGCAGTGCCAGGCGGTGCAGCTCCAGCGCATTCACCTGGGGTGGCAGTTCCACCCACAAAAAGTACCCCCCCTCAGGCTGCGACACGCGGGTGCTGGGCGGGAAGTGCTGCGCCACGGCCGCCAGGGCAATCGCCTGTTGTTGTTCCAGGCTGCGGCGCAGGGCGCGCAGGTGCCGGTCGTAGCCGCCCTGGGCCAGGTATTCGGACAACGCCTGCTGCGACGGCGTGGCGGCCGAGAGCGTGGTCATCAGCTTGAGCCGCTGCACCGCTGTGGCTTGGCGGCCCGCTGCCACCCAGCCCACGCGGTAGCCGGGCGCCAGGCTTTTGCTGAACGAGCTGCAGTGCATCACCAGCCCCTCGGTATCAAACGCCTTGGCAGGCGGCGGCCGCTGGGGGCCAAAGTGCAGCTCGCCATACACATCGTCTTCGATCAGCGGTATGCCGTGGCGGGCGAGCAGGGCGACCAGTTCGCGTTTTTTGCCCTCGGGCATCAGGCTGCCCAGGGGGTTCTGAAAGCTGGGCATGAGCCAGCAGGCCTTGATGGGCTGGTGGGGCTTGTGCGAGGACTGGCGCTCCAGCGCCTCGGCCAGCGCGGTCAGGTCAATGCCATCGCGCGGGTGGGTGGCGATTTCCAGCGCCTGCAGGTTCAGCCGCTCCAGTGCCTGCAGCGCGGCGTAGAAGGTGGGCGATTCGACCACCACCACGTCGCCGGGCTGGGTGACGGCCTCCAGGCAGAGGTTGAGGGCCTCCATGGCGCCGTTGGTGATGATGATTTCTTCCACGTCCACCGCCATGCCGTGTACGCCGTAGCGCAGCGCGATCTGCTGGCGCAGGCGTTCGTCGCCGGGTGGCAGGCTTTGCACGATGTTCCACGGGTCGAGCTTGCGCATGCCGCTGGCAAGGCACCGCGCCAGGCGCTCCAGCGGAAACAGCTCCAGCCCCGGAAAGGCCGAGCCTAAGGGCACCAGGTCGCGGTCGCGCGCCAGACCCAGCACCTCGAACACCAGGTCGCTGATAGCCACCTCGGTGGAGGTGACTGCGGGCTGGGAGGGCTGGGGCTCGGCCGGGCGGGCCTCGGCGGCGCCGGGCAGCCGGGTGCTGACGTAGTAGCCCGAGCGCGGGCGGGCGTGGATCAGGCCCTGGGCCTCCAGCAGGTAGTACGCCTCGAACACGGTGGACGGGCTGATGCCCCGTGTGCGGCTGGCCTCGCGCACCGAGGGCACGCGGTCGCCGGGGCGCAGCGCGCCGCTGTGGATGAGCTGGGCGATGGCGTCAGCGTGGCGTTCGTAGCGCTTCATGGGCGGGGCGAGGTTGATACAGGGCAAACTGATCTGTATTTTTAACTCGAAACTGAATCTGTACTGTTTTTATGGTCGGGCGTAGAGTGGCGGACTGTGTGGGCGTACGCCCACCGACAGTTTCTCCAGAGATAAAAAGCCATGATCGATTGCTTGCGCAGCCTGCTGCGCCCCGTTGTCTGCCTGCCTTCGGCCGCTGCCGTGCTGGCGCTGGCCTTGAGCGCTGGTGCCGTGGCCCAGACGGCGCCTCCCACCACCGCCCCTGCAGCGCCGGTGGCCACCGCATCCGCTGCGGCCACGGTGCCTGCGTCGTCCATGGCATCGCGCGTGCTGGCCTGCACCGCCTGCCATGGCAAAGAGGGCCGCGCCACGCCCGATGGCTACTTTCCGCGCATTGCGGGCAAGCCAGCGGGCTACCTGACCAACCAGTTGCTCAACTTTCGCGATGGGCGGCGCAGCTACCCGCAGATGGGGTACCTGATCGAGCACCTGACAGACGACTACCTGCGCGAGATGGCTGAGTACTTTGCCGCGCAGGACCTGCCGTACCCGCCGCCGCTTGCGCCGCAAGTGCCACCCGCCGTGCTGGAGCGCGGGCGCGTGCTGGTGCAGCGGGGTGACGTTGGGCGCAACATCCCGGCCTGCGTGGCCTGCCACGGTGCGGCCATGACGGGGGTGGCACCGTCCATCCCCGGCCTGCTGGGCCTGCCGCGTGACTACCTCAACAGCCAGCTGGGTGCCTGGAAGACCGGCCAGCGCCGCGCGCATGTGCCCGACTGCATGGCCGACATTGCGCGCCAGCTCACGCCCGATGACGTGAGCGCTGTCTCGGCCTGGCTGGCCGCCCAGCCCGTGGCGGCGGGTGGCAAGCCGGCCCGCACGCTGCCCGCCGCCATGCCGGCGCGTTGCGGCGGTGTGGCGGAGGTTCCCGTCGCTGCTGCAGCTGCACGCTGAGAAGGGATGCACCGATGAAACGCATCCTTTGGACGATTTCTTCCGTTCTGGCCGGCTTGGGCATTGCTGCTGCAGCGCTGATCTCCCTGAACCTGCGCGGCGAAGAGCCGCTGCCCGCCACCGAGACGCTGCAATCCACGCCTGCACTGGTGCAGCGCGGCGAATACCTGGCCCGCGTTGGCAACTGCATGGCCTGCCACACGACCCCAGGCGGCGCGCCGTTTGCGGGCGGTCGCGGTATCGAGACGCCGTTTGGCGTGGTGCACAGCTCCAACCTCACGCCCGACAAAGCGCAAGGCATTGGCAGCTGGACCTCGGCCGAGTTCTGGCGCGCCATGCACCATGGCCGCAGCAAGGACGGGCGGCTGCTGTACCCGGCGTTTCCGTACCCCAACTACACGCAGGTGACGCGCGAGGATTCGGACGCCATCTTTGCCTATCTGCAAAGCCTGCCCGCTGCGCCAGACGCCAACCGCGCCCACGCGCTGCGTTTTCCGTACAACACGCAGGCGGCCTTGGCGGTATGGCGTGCGCTGTTTTTTGCACCCGGAGTGCCCGCCGCCGAACCCACGCAGACGGCCGAATACAACCGGGGCGCCTATCTGGTCAACGGCCTGGGCCACTGCACCGCCTGCCACACGCCGCGCAATGCACTGGGCGCGACATCGGACGCCAAGGCCTTCACTGGCGGCCTGATTCCGGTGCAGAACTGGTATGCCCCGGCGCTCAATGCGGCGCACGAGGCGGGCGTGAAGGAATGGCGTACCGATGACGTGGTGGCGCTGCTCAAAACCGGTGTGGCCCCGCAGGGCTCGGTACTGGGCCCCATGGCCGAGGTGGTGTTCCGCAGCACGCAGTACCTGAGCGACGCCGATGCGCGCGCCATGGCCGTCTACCTGCAAGCCCTGCCGCAGCAGGATCACAAGGCGCCCGCCTCCGTAGCCCCGCCGCCTGCCAGCGCAATGGCACGGGGCGGCAAGGTGTACGAGCAGCAGTGCGCACAGTGCCACGGCGACCGGGGGCAGGGCGAGCCCGGCGCGTTCCCGGCGCTGGCGGGCAACCGCGCCGTCACCTTGGCCGACCCGACCAATCTGGTGCGCGTGGTGCTGCAGGGCGGCTACCTGCCCGCCACGGCAGGCAACCCGCGTCCGCATGGCATGCCGCCGTTTCAGCAGACCCTGTCGGACGAAGAAGTGGCGGCGGTGACCACCTTTGTGCGCAACAGCTGGGGCAACCAGGCGCCGGGTGTGGGTACCATCGAGGTCTATCGCGCGCGCGAGCGGCGCGGCATGTAGCGCCAGGCCCCGGGGCCAGCGCCCGCCGCCCCGCAGCGCGGCCCTCCAGGAGCCTTTTTGATGTCCAGTCCCGCCGCACTGCCCGAACCCACCCCCACGAGCCCGGGGGGCGCCACGCCCAGCGGCTGGTGGGCCGTGTGCCTGTGCGCAGCGTGGTGCGGCACCTGCGGCATCTACCGCCCCTTGTTCGACGAATTGGCCCGTGCGCACCCGGACGTGCGGTTTGAATGGGTGGACATTGAAGACGAGTCCGATCTGGTCGGGGACCTGGACGTGGAAACCTTTCCCACCCTGCTGATTGCCGACGGCGAGCGGGCCCTGTTCCTGGGGCCGCTGTTGCCGCAGGCGCCGGTGCTGACACGGTTGTTGACCAGCCTGCAGGGGGCGGCGCCCGGGGGGGCTGGGGTGGGGGGCGACGCCCAGGGCGTTTTTGACCGGGTGCGTGCTGCGCGCGGCGGCTAGTGGGCGGTCTTGCGGCCTGGTAGCGGTCGTTGCCGTAACTCCGCTCATTGTCTGAATGCTCTTTATTTGATAGCTGATAGCGCATGATTCATTAGCGCTACAGCCACTTTTTGCTCGAAATCCGTGTCCACACCCCGCCCACCCTGGTTCCCGCTCAATTCACTGCAGGCCCAGTGCGACAAGGGCGCGTGGGAGCGGGGCATGGAGCTGTACCGCCAGGCCGACGTGGTGCGCGTGGGTATTCGGCAGCCAGCCGAGGGGCGCTGGGCCCTGGCGGGGGAAGTGCAGGGCAGCTTGCCCCACCCGTATGAGGTGTCTGTGCAACTAGTGCTTGCGCCCAACGGCCAGGTCAAGCAATGGTCGGGCGATTGCAGTTGTCCCGTGGGGGCGGACTGCAAACACGCCGTGGCCCTGACCCTGGAGGCCGCGCACCGTGATCCGGCGCAAGGCCCGTCGTCTACACGCGCTGCCGATGCGCTCAAGGCCATGCAGGAGCGCAAAGAGGCCCTGGCCCGCGCCGAGGCCGAGGCCCGCTTGCTGCACTGGCTGCAGGAGTGGGACCGCGCCCTGGGCGTTGCGGTGCCGCAAGACCCGGTTGCACGGCCCGGGCGGCCCGAGTGTTATCTCTATCTGGTCTCCACCGTAGGGCGGGCGCGCACCAGCGTGCCGCAGCTGCAGCTGGAGGCCGTGGTGTCGTACCCCAAGCTCACGGGCGGCTGGGCCAAGCCGCAGCAGATCCGCACCCAGCCGGCACCTGGCCAGGCCGTGTACGACCGCGCCAGCGATGCCGACCGCCAGGTGCTGCAGCTGCTGCGCGCCATGCCGCGCAGCGTGGGCTACTACTCGGCCTATAGCGTCGCGCCCATCGGGGTGCTGGAGGGCGCGGTGGGCCTGCTGGCGCTGGAGCAGGCAGCGGCCACGGGCCGCCTGTTTGTGGATGCGGGTGGGTCCACTGTGGGCGCGCCTTTGCGATGGGGCGACCCGTTGCCGATCACGTGGGCATGGCAGACGTCTACGCCTGCGCAAGGCGGCGAGGCTGTCTGGGGGCTACAGGCACGGCTGCCGGGCGACACCGCCATGCTGTGCGACAACCACCCGCCGCTGTACCTGGACGCCGTCCAGGGCGTTTGCGGCCCGGTGCACGCCGAGGGCCTGAGCCCTGCGCAGGTGGCCATGCTGCTCAAGGCGCCCGCGCTTGCTGCCGCCGCCCTGCAAAAGCACCATGCCGAGGTGGTGCGCCGCATTGGCGGCGTGTTGCCCTTGCCTCCGGCGCTGGGTCCGCTCACGCTGGTGCGGGGGGTAAAACCCGTGGCGCGCTTGCATTTGGCCCCGTCGCCTGCCGACAGGGTGGCAGAAATGGGGCTCATCACCGCGCACTTGCGTTTTGACTACCAGGGCCATGTGGGCTGGTGGGCAGGGCAGGAGCTCGCGGTGCTGGTGCCCGGTGCCGACGGCGGCGAGGTGCTGCTGCAGCGCGATGCGGTGGCTGAGCGCCATGCTGTCGAGCGTCTGGAAGGTCTGGGTCTCCTGGCCACCGACGACGGCCTGTTCGGCATCCCTGGCGAGCGTGCGCAGGATGACTGGATGCATTGGGCAGACAACGGCTTTGCAGGGCTGCGCGACGCGGGTTTTGATGTCACGCTGGACGCGGCGCTGCAGGGCTGGGTGCAGCACGCCGACCGGCTGGATGTGGTGCTGCAGCCTGAGGGGGATGACGCGACCACATCGCCCTGGTTTGCGCTGTCGCTGGGCATGGAGATCAATGGTGTGCGCCACAACATCCTGCCCTGGCTGCCCGATCTGATTGCCGCCGCAGCGGCGCAGCCGCTGGACCCTGCGACGGGCTTGCCCCAGCTGCCGGGACATGTCTACATGCCCTCGTTGACCGGTGCCGGGTTTGTGCGCCTGCCGACAGATACCCTGCGGCCCTGGATGGCCGCGCTGCTGGATCTGGCGGGCGACCGAGCGCGCGACTTCAACGCCGACAGCCTGAAGCTCTCGCGCCTGGATGCCCTGCGCACCAGCGCTGCGCTGGGCGAGGGCGCGGTGTGGCGGGGCGCCGCTGCCTTGCACGACATGGTGGCCCAGCTGCGTGGCGCCAGCGCCTTGCCCGAGGTGCCGCTGCCCGCCAGCGTGCGCGCCACGCTGCGCCCGTACCAGCAGCAAGGGCTGAACTGGCTGCAGTTTTTGCGGGCCCACGACCTGGCCGGTGTGCTGGCCGACGACATGGGCCTGGGCAAGACGCTGCAGACCTTGGCGCACATCCAGGTCGAAAAAGACGCGGGGCGGCTGACTGCCCCCGCCCTGGTGATCGCCCCTGTGAGCCTGATGGGCAACTGGCAGCGTGAGGCCGCCCGCTTTTGCCCGGGCCTGCGGTGCCTGGTGCTGCATGGCGCGGGTCGGCACGAAGTGGCCGATGAAGTCACCTTGCACGACCTGGTCATCGCCCCGTATTCCCTGCTGCAACGCGACCGCGAACGCTGGCTGGCACACCATTGGCACCTGGTGGTGCTGGACGAGGCCCAGAACATCAAGAACGCCAGCAGCCAGGCCGCGCAGGTCGTGGGCGAGCTGCAGGCGCGCCACCGGCTGTGCCTGTCGGGCACGCCCATGGAAAACCACCTGGGCGAGATCTGGAGCCTGTTCCACTTCTTGATGCCGGGTTTTTTGGGCGGCGCGACGCGCTTCAAGGAAGTGTTTCGCACACCCATCGAAAAGCAAGGCGACAGCGCGCGCATGGCGCAACTGCGGGCGCGCATCACGCCCTTCATGCTGCGGCGGACCAAGGCCCTGGTGGCGGGTGAGCTGCCGCCCAAGGTGGAATCGGTCATGCCCGTGGAGCTGAAGGGCGCGCAGGCCGATCTGTACGAAACCATCCGCCTGGGCATGGAAAAGACCGTGCGCGAGGCGCTGCAGTCCAAGGGGCTGGCGCAATCGCAGATCGCGATCCTGGACGCACTGCTCAAGCTGCGGCAGGTGTGCTGCCACCCGCAGCTTGTGCCGCTAGAGGCTGCTGCCAAGGTCAAGACGTCGGCCAAGCTCGACCACTTGATGGCACTGCTGCCTGAAATGTTGGCCGAGGGGCGGCGCGTTTTGGTGTTCTCGCAGTTCACCAGCATGCTCACCCTGATCGAGGCCGAGCTGAAGGCGCGCAACCTGCCTTGGGTCAAGCTCACGGGGCAGAGTGTCAAGCGCGACGCGATCATCGAGCAGTTCACCAGCGGGCAGGTGCCCCTGTTTCTCATCAGCCTCAAGGCGGGCGGGGTGGGGCTGAACCTGCCGCAGGCCGACACCGTAATCCATTTCGATCCCTGGTGGAATCCGGCAGTAGAGGACCAGGCCACCGATCGCGCCCACCGCATCGGCCAGACGCAAAGCCTGTGGGTGATCAAGCTGGTGGCGCAGGGCACGATTGAAGAGAAAATCCTGGCGCTGCAGGAGCGCAAGGCCGAGCTGGCAGACAGCCTGTACAGCGGCGCGGCCGCCCGCAAGGAGCCGCTCTTCACCGAAACCGATCTGGCAGAGTTGTTGCAGCCGCTATCAGTGTCATAGCTGGTAGCGCATGTGGGACAAGCGCAAGACGCTGATTTGGTGCGCTGCGGCCCCGCAGGCCGCATGAACACTGGCTGGGGCCGGTTGACAACAGTTTTCCGAACCCGTGCCTTTGCAAATCAACAGTTTGCACGCTACAATACGACTCTCACGACCAAACGGGCGGGTACCAACCGCCCGTTTTTTTTGGTCGAACGCTTTTGGAGCTCGAAGCTGTCGGGGAAGAGTCTCCGGGGGTTATCGGGTTTTTTGTTTTTCCGGGATTGAACTGAGCACGTGGCACTACAGCAAGTCGTTGAACAAATTGTGACGGGACTGGGATATGACCTGGTGGAGATCGAGCGCTCTGCCGGCGGCCTGTTGCGCGTCACCATCGACTTGCCCTGGGGGCAGCCAGCCGCTGATGCCCCCCAGCCCGTGATCGAGCAGTTCGTGACGGTCGAGGATTGCGAGAAGGTCACCCGCCAGCTGCAGTTTGCGCTGGAGGTCGATGGCGTCGAGTACAAGCGCCTCGAAGTGTCATCCCCCGGTATCGACCGGCCCCTGCGCCACGAGCAAGACTTCGTGCGCTTCGAAGGTTCGGTCATCGACATCACCCTGAAGGCGCCCATTGGCGCCGCAGCAGCGGGAGGGCAAGTCAATGCCACCCGCAAGAAATTTCGCGGCACGCTGGAGCGGGCCGAGGCTGGTGGCTGGCAGATCGTCTGGAGCGACGAGCCGCCGGTCAAGCCAGGTCAAAGAGTCAGCAAGAAACGCGTGCCCGCCCCTTTGCAGGCCATGGGCTTCACCTTGGACGAGTGCCGGGATGTGCGTCTGGCGCCCATCGTGGACTTCAAGGGGCGTGCAGGCAAGGCCGGGGCAGCACCTGCCTGATTTGCTGCAGAAAATTGTGGGGTGGGTGGTCGCAGCGCGCAGCCCCCGCCCTCGGGTGATTGAAATAGGAGAGTCGTCGCATGAATCGCGAATTGTTGATGTTGGTTGAGGCCATTTCGCGCGAGAAGAACGTGGAGCGTGATGTGGTCTTGGGCGCCGTGGAGTCGGCCCTGGCCCAGGCTACCAAGAAGCTGTACCAGGGCGAGGTGGACATTCGCGTGTCGATTGATCGCGACAGCGGCAATTACGAGACTTTCCGCCGCTGGCTGGTGGTGCCCGACGACGCCGGTCTGCAGAACCCCGAAGCCGAAGAGCTGCTGATGGATGCCAAAGAGCGCATCCCGGACATCGAGGTGGGTGAATACATCGAAGAGGGCGTCGAGTCCGTGCCCATCGGCCGCATCGGTGCCATGGCTGCCAAGCAGGTCATCCTGCAGAAGATCCGCGACGCAGAGCGCGAGATGCTGCTGAACGACTTCATGTCGCGCGGCGAAAAGATCTTCACCGGCACCGTCAAGCGCATGGACAAGGGCGACATCATTGTCGAATCCGGCCGCGTGGAAGGTCGCCTGCGCCGCAGCGAAATGATCCCCAAGGAAAACCTGCGCAGCGGCGACCGCGTACGGGCCATGATCATGGAAGTGGATCTGACCCTGCGTGGCGCGCCCATCATCCTGTCGCGCTCGGCACCCGAGTTCATGATCGAACTCTTCCGCAATGAAGTGCCCGAGATCGAGCAAGGCCTGCTGGAGATCAAGTCCTGCGCCCGTGACCCCGGCTCGCGTGCCAAGATCGCCGTGCTGAGCCACGACAAGCGTGTGGACCCCATCGGCACCTGCGTCGGCGTGCGCGGCACCCGCGTGAATGCGGTGACCAACGAACTCGCTGGCGAGCGCGTGGACATCGTGCTGTGGTCTGAAGACCCGGCACAGTTTGTGATTGGCGCACTGGCCCCGGCCAATGTGTCCTCCATCGTGGTCGATGAAGAAAAGCATGCCATGGACGTGGTCGTGGACGAGGAAAACCTCGCCATCGCCATCGGCCGTGGTGGTCAGAACGTGCGCCTGGCGTCCGACCTGACCGGCTGGAAGATCAACATCATGGACGCCGCCGAAAGCGCGCAAAAGCAGGCCAACGAGACCGACACGGCCCGCAAGCTGTTCATGGAAAAGCTGGATGTGGACGAGGAAATCGCCGACATCCTGATCTCCGAAGGCTTCAACAGCCTGGAAGAAGTGGCCTATGTGCCGCTGCAGGAAATGCTGGAGATCGAAAGCTTCGACGAAGACACCGTGAACGAGTTGCGCGCCCGCGCCAAGGATGCGCTGCTCACCATGGAAATCGCCCGTGAGGAAAGCGTGGAAGAGGTCTCCCAGGACCTGCGCGATCTCGAAGGCCTCACCCCCGAGCTCATTGCCAAGTTGGCTGAGGGTGGTGTGCACACACGTGACGACCTGGCCGACCTGGCCATTGATGAACTGACCGACCTGACCGGACAGTCTGCAGAAGAAGCCAAAGCCTTGATCATGAAGGCGCGCGAACACTGGTTCGCGGGGCAAGAGTAAAGGTCAGGGAGGCACGAACCACATATGTCCAGTAACACTGTCGCCGAGTTCGCCACCGAACTCAAAAAATCGCCTGAAACCCTGCTCGACCAGCTCAAGGCTGCGGGCGTGGGCAAGGCTGCCCCCTCCGACGCATTGACCGAGTCGGACAAGCAAAAGCTGCTGGCTTACCTGCAGGCCAGCCATGGCACGGCTTCGGCCGACCGCAAGAAGATCACACTGGTCAAAAAGTCCACCAGCGAGATCAAGCAGGCCGATGCAACGGGCAAGGCCCGCACCATCCAGGTGGAAGTGCGCAAGAAGCGCACGTTCATCCAGCGCGACGAAGGCGCAGAGGCCACGGCCGAGTCCCAAGCAGCGGCTGCGGTGGAAGAGCCCGCCGTGTCGAGCGAAGACCTCGAACTCTCCCGCCGCGAGGAAGAAGCCCGCCGCCAGGCCGAGCTGATCCGTCGCCAGGAAGCGGAGTTGGCCGAGAAGCGTGCAGAGCGTGAAGCCCGCGAGAAGCGCGAGCGCGAAGCCGAAGAGCGCGCTGCCGCCTACGCCGCCCAGGAAGCTGAAAAGAAGGCCCAGGCCTCGGCTGTGAAGCAGGAAGCCACGCGTGAGCAGGCGGCCGAAGCTGCTGCGCGCGCCGCCGCCCAGACGGAAGCCCGCGAAAAGGCCCAGGCAGAAGCCAAGGCCCGCGCGGACGAAGAGTCTGCCCGTGCCCGCGATCTGGAAGAGCGCCGCCGCAAGGCCCTGGCCGAGGCAGAAGCCATTCGCGCCATGATGGCCACGCCCAAGAAGGCGGTCATGGTGGCCAAGAAGCCCGAGGAACCCAAGCCAGCGGCCAAGCCTGCTGTCGTGGGCGACGCCAAGAAGGGCACGCTGCACAAGCCCGCCGTTGGTACCGGTGGTGCGCGTACGGCGGCGGCTGCCCCTGCCACTGCAGGCGCTCCCGGCGCTGGCAAGGAAGTCAAGTCGGCCAAGCTGTCGTCCAGCTGGGCCAACGACACGGCCAAGAAGAAAGAAATCAAGACCCGCGGCGACAGCAGCGGTGGTGTGGGCCGTAACAACTGGCGTGGTGGCCCCCGTGGCCGTCGTGGTGACAACCGCGACCAGCGCGATGACCACCAGAACGCAGCCCCGGCAGAAGCCCGCATCATTGAAGTGCATGTGCCTGAAACCATCACGGTGGCAGAGCTGGCACACAAGATGTCGATCAAGGCTTCTGAAGTCATCAAGGCCTTGATGAAGATGGGCCAGATGGTCACCATCAACCAGCCGTTGGACCAGGACACCGCCATGATCGTGGTGGAAGAAATGGGCCACAAGGCGGTGGTGGCGGCGCTGGACGATCCAGAAGCCTTCACCGACGACGATGCAGGTCAAAAGGACGCCGAGCTGCTGCCACGCGCGCCGGTCGTTACCGTCATGGGCCACGTGGACCATGGCAAGACCTCGTTGCTGGACTACATCCGCCGCGCCAAGGTCGCTGCAGGCGAAGCCGGCGGCATCACGCAGCACATTGGTGCCTACCACGTGGAAACGCCACGCGGCATGGTGTCGTTCCTCGATACCCCCGGTCACGAGGCCTTCACGGCCATGCGTGCCCGTGGTGCCCAGGCGACCGATATCGTGATTCTGGTGGTGGCTGCCGACGACGGCGTCATGCCCCAGACCAAGGAAGCCATCAAGCACGCCAAGGCGGCCAAGGTGCCGATCGTGGTGGCCATCACCAAGGCGGACAAGCCCGATGCCAACCCCGACCGCGTCAAGCAAGAGCTGGTGGTGGAAGAGGTGGTGCCTGAAGAGTACGGTGGCGATTCGCCCTTTGTGGCCGTGTCTTCCAAGACCGGCATGGGCATCGACGACCTGCTGGAGCAGGTCCTGCTGCAGGCCGAAGTGCTGGAACTGAAGGCGCCGGTCGAAGCCATGGCCAAGGGCCTGGTGATCGAAGCCCAGCTGGACAAGGGCCGCGGCCCGGTGGCCACGGTGCTGGTGCAGTCCGGTACGCTGAAGGTGGGCGATGTGGTGCTGGCTGGCCAGACCTCCGGCCGCGTGCGCGCCATGCTGGACGAAAACGGCAAGCCCGCCAAGACGGCTGGTCCGTCGATCCCGGTGGAAATCCAGGGTCTGTCGGATGTGCCGCAGGCCGGTGACGAGTTCATGGTGCTGTCTGACGAGCGCCGTGCGCGCGAAATCGCGACCTACCGCGCGGGCAAGTTCCGCAACACCAAGCTGGCCAAGCAGCAGGCCGCCAAGCTGGAGAACGTGTTCAACGAGATGACTGCGGGCGAGGTGCAGACCCTGCCCATCATCATCAAGGCGGACGTGCAGGGCTCGCAGGAAGCACTGGCAGCCTCGCTGCTCAAGCTGTCCACCGACGAGATCCGCGTGCAGCTGGTCTATGCCGGCGTGGGCGGTATCAGCGAGTCCGACGTGAATCTGGCGATTGCCTCCAAGGCCATCGTGATCGGCTTCAACGTGCGTGCCGATGCCGGTGCGCGCAAGCTGGCCGAGTCGAGCGATGTGAACCTGCATTACTACAACATCATTTACGACGCCGTGGATGAGTTGAAGGCCGCCATGTCCGGCATGCTGGCCCCCGAGCAGCGCGAAGAGGCCCTGGGTACCGCCGAGATCCGCACGGTGTTCGTGGCTTCCAAGATCGGTACGGTGGCGGGTTCGTACGTCACCTCCGGCCAGGTCACGCGCAACTGCAAGTTCCGCCTGCTGCGCGACAACGTGGTCATCTACACCGGCGAAGTCGAGTCTGTGCGCCGCCTCAAGGACGATGTCAAGGAAGTCAAGGAAGGCTTCGAGTGCGGTATCAAGCTGCGCAACTACAACGACATCAAAGAGGGCGACCAGCTGGAGTTCTTCGAGATCAAGGAAATCGCGCGGACGCTGTAAGGCGAACGGGATACAAGCGACAACATGGCTGCGAAGAAATCATCCACCCCCAACCGTGCCTTCAAGGTGGCCGACCAGATCCAGCGCGATCTGACGGAGCTGATCGCGCGCGAGTTGAAAGACCCGCGCGTGGGCATGGTGACGCTGCAGGGCGTGGAAGTCACTCCCGACTACGCCCATGCCAAGGTGTTCTTCAGCCTGCTGACGGGCGACCCGGTGGAAACCCAGGCAGCCCTCAACCAGGCTGCCGGGTTCCTGCGCAACGGCTTGTTCAAGCGTTTGCACATCCACACCGTGCCTACGCTGCATTTTGTGTTCGACCGCACCTCCGAGCGTGCGGCCGACATGAACGCCTTGATTGCCAAGGCGGTGTCTTCGCGCGCGAAGGAGGACTAGTCCATGCACGCGCCACGCACCAGGGTGCAGCGGCGCCCTGTGCATGGGGTGTTGCTGCTCGACAAACCGCTCGGCCTTTCGAGCAATGACGCCTTGCAAAAGGCGAAATGGCTGCTGCGCGCCGAAAAGGCGGGCCATACCGGCACGCTCGATCCCCTCGCAACGGGCGTATTGCCGCTGTGCTTTGGCGCGGCCACCAAGTTCAGCCAGCTGCAGCTGGATGCTCCCAAGACCTATGAAGCCGTGGCGCTGCTGGGTGCCACGACGACCACCGGCGATGCCGAGGGCGATGTGGTCGAGCGGCGTGAAGTGCTGCCCGAGCAGGTGACGCCAGAGCGCCTGGCCGCCGTCCAGCAGCAGTTCACCGGCCCCATTCGCCAGGTGCCTCCGATGCACAGCGCGCTCAAGAAAGACGGCAAGGCGCTGTACGAGTACGCACGCGCCGGTGTCACGGTGGAGCGTGAAGCGCGCGATGTGGTGATCCATGCACTCAAGCTCACGCTGGTGCAGACAGATCAAGCGCAGCCAGCTATCAAAATAGTAGTGACCTGCAGCAAGGGCACCTACATCCGCACGCTGGGTGAAGACATCGGCGCCGCACTGGGCTGTGGTGCGCACCTCACCTTTCTGCGCCGCATCGACACCGGTGGGCTGGGAGTGGAGCGCTGCGTCACGCTGGCGCAGCTGGAGGCCATGCCCGAGGCTGAGCGTCTGGCCGCCCTGGAGGCGCCCGAGTCGCTGCTGGCACAACACATGCGTGTCACGCTGGACGGTGAGAATGCAGCCCGATTCCTGTCGGGCGTGCGTCGCCGTGGCAACTGGCCCGATGCCAGTGCCGTGGCGGTGTTTGGCGAGAGTCCTCCGGCGCTGCTGGGGGTGGGCCACATCGTGGGCGGGGAGCTGGTGCCGGACAGGCTCCTGAGTCCGCTGGAAATTCAACAAATTTTGGAAGGCATGCCGCACCCTCAAGCCAGCGGCACATTGGAAAAACTATGACGACGAAACAAATCCGCAACATCGCGATCATCGCCCACGTTGACCACGGCAAAACCACCATGGTCGACCAGCTGCTGCGCCAGTCCGGCACCTTCGCCGACCACGAAAAGGTCGTCGACACCGTGATGGACAACAACGCGATCGAAAAAGAGCGCGGCATCACTATCCTAGCCAAGAACTGCGCCGTGAGCTGGAAGGGCACGCACATCAACATCGTGGACACCCCCGGCCACGCGGACTTCGGCGGCGAAGTGGAACGTGCCCTGTCCATGGTCGACAGCGTGGTGCTGTTGATCGACGCGCAAGAAGGCCCCATGCCCCAGACGCGTTTCGTGACCAAGAAGGCTCTGGCCCTGGGCCTGCGCCCCATCCTGGTCGTGAACAAGGTGGACAAGCCTGGTGCCAACCCCGACAAGGTCGTGAACGCTGCGTTCGACCTGTTTGACAAGCTGGGTGCTACCGACGAGCAACTGGACTTCCCCGTGGTGTACGCCTCGGGCATCAATGGCTGGTCTTCGCTGGAAGAGGGCGCGCCTGGCGAGCAGTGGGGCCCCGACATGTCGGCCCTGTTCGACACCATCCTCAAGCACGTGCCACCAAACTCCGGCAACCCTGACGCCCCCCTGCAACTGCAGATCTCGGCGCTGGACTTCTCCAGCTTCGTGGGTCGCATCGGTGTGGGCCGCATCAGCCAAGGCACGCTCAAGCCCGCACAGGACGTGCTGGTGATGGAAGGCCCCGATGGCAAGACCACCAAGGGCCGCGTGAACCAGGTGCTGACCTTCCAGGGCCTTGACCGCATGCAGACCCCCCTGGCCGGCCCGGGCGACATCGTGTTGATCAACGGCATTGAAGACATCGGCATCGGCGTGACCGTGACCGACCCTGCCAACCCCGCACCGCTGCCCATGTTGAAGGTGGACGAGCCCACGCTGACCATGAACTTCTGCGTGAACACCAGCCCGCTGGCCGGCCGCGAAGGCAAGTTCGTGACCAGCCGCCAGATCTGGGACCGCCTGCAAAAGGAACTGCAGCACAACGTGGCACTGCGCGTGAAGGAAACCGACGAAGAAGGCGTGTTCGAAGTGATGGGCCGTGGCGAATTGCACCTGACCATCCTGCTGGAAAACATGCGCCGCGAGGGCTACGAACTGGCCGTGTCCAAGCCCCGCGTGGTGTTCAAGGACATCGACGGTGTCAAGCACGAGCCTATCGAGCTGGTGACGGCCGACATCGAAGAAGGCCACCAGGGCGGTGTGATGCAAGCCCTGGGCGAGCGCAAGGGCGAGCTGGTGAACATGGAGTCCGACGGCCGTGGCCGCGTGCGCCTGGAATACCGCATCCCGGCCCGTGGCCTGATCGGTTTCACCAACGAATTCCTGAACCTGACGCGCGGTTCGGGCCTCATCAGCAACATCTTCGACAGCTACGAGCCGCACAAGGGCGATATCGGCGGTCGCAAGAACGGCGTGCTGATCTCCATGGACGACGGTGAAATCTTCACCTACGCCCTGGGCAAGCTGGACGACCGTGGCCGCATGTTCGTGAAGGCCAACGACCCCGTGTACGAAGGCATGATCGTCGGTATCCACAGCCGTGACAACGACCTGGTGGTGAACGCCACGCGCACCAAGCAGCTGACCAACTTCCGCGTGTCCGGCAAGGAAGACGCGATCAAGATCACGCCCCCGATCGACCTGACGCTGGAATACGGTGTGGAGTTCATCGAGGACGACGAACTGGTCGAGATCACGCCCAAGTCCGTGCGCCTGCGCAAGCGCCACCTGACCGAAAACGAGCGCAAGCGCGCTGCCCGTTCCTGATGGATCGGCGGGTCGGTCCATCGATGGATCGATAGACTGACCGTTTCCGACAAGGGCCACTGCAGCGCAGTGGCCTTTTTTCCGTCTGCAAGTTGGAACCCATGTTGAAACTCACACATTCCCGTGCCGTGGTGCTGATGGTGGCCGTGACCCTGATGTGGTCCATCGCCGGTGTGGTCACGCGCCACCTGGAGCATGCGGCGAGCTTTGAGGTGACCTTCTGGCGCAGCTTCTTCACGCTGCTGGCGCTGCTGGTCATCCTGCCCGTACTGCAGGGCAGGGCGGTGTTTGCCTCGATGCGCCATGGCGGGCGGGCGCTGTGGATCTCGGGTGTGTGCTGGAGCGTGATGTTCACGGCCTTCATGGTGGCACTGGTGCTGATGCCGGTGGCCAATGTGCTGGTGACCATGTCGGTGGGCCCCTTGCTCACGGCGCTGTTGGCACGGGTTTTCATTGGCCACCACATCGCTCCCCGCACCTGGGCAGCCATTGCGGTAGCAGGGCTGGGCATTGGCTGGATGTACGGTTCGCAAATGGCGGGCCTGCCGCTGCTGGGTACCCTGGTGGCCTTGTGCGTACCTGTGGCGGCGGCGGTGAACTGGACGGTGGTGCAGCACTCGCAGCGCCATGGCCATGCGGTGGACCTGGTGCCGGCGGTGCTGGTGGGTGCGGTGATCTCGGTGGTGGCGACCCTGCCGCTGGCGTTCCCGTTTCAGGCATCTTTTTACGACCTGGGGCTGCTGGCCCTGCTGGGCGTGGTGCAATTGGCGATTCCCTGCGTGCTGGCGGTGCGCTGCGGCAGGGTGCTCAAGGCGCCCGAAATGGCGCTGCTGGGTTTGCTGGAAGTGATTTTCGGCATCCTGCTGGCATGGCTGGGTGCGGGCGAGAAGCCTGCGCCTGCCGTGCTGACCGGAGGCGCACTGGTCATCGGTGCGCTGGTTTTCAATGAACTGTTGGGTTGGAAGGAACAAAAATGACGGAGACGGTTGTGTCTGAAGTGTTGAGCGAGGTGCGGGGCCAGGTGGGCTTCATCACCCTGAATCGTCCACGGGCGCTCAATGCCCTGTCGCTGGGCATGGTGCGTGACCTGATGGGCATCCTGCTGGCATGGCAGAACGATGCGCGGGTGCTGGCGGTGGCCATTCGTGGCAGCAACAAGGAGGGCCCGTTTGGGGCTTTCTGCGCGGGCGGCGATATCCGTTTTCTGCACCAAGCAGGCAGCCAGGGCAACCCGCTGATCGAGGATTTCTTCACCGAGGAATACGCGCTCAACCATCTGATCCACAACTACGCCAAGCCCTACATCGCCTTCATGGACGGCATCGTGATGGGCGGCGGCATGGGTATCAGCCAGGGCGCTGCGCTGCGTGTGGTGACCGAACGCACCAAGATGGCCATGCCCGAAACCGCTATTGGCCTGTTCCCGGATGTGGGTGGTGGGTACTTTCTGAGCCGTTGCCCCGGCCGGGTGGGCGAGTGGCTGGCCCTGACGGGCGACACCATCGGCGCAGGCGATGCCATTGCCTACCAGCTGGCCGATGGCTGCATGCCGTCAGACCGGCAAGTGGCGGTGTGGGACGCCCTGGCCATACAAAGCTTTGCAGATGGCGCGGCTATCAAGGCCTATGTTGCTTCTCAATTTGTAGCAGCTCAGGCAAGCTGTTCTAGCGCTCAGGCCGATATTGACCAATATTTTGCGCTGCCGACCGTTGGCGAGATCGTGCGGGGGCTTGAAGCGGCTGGCAGCGACTGGGCGCGTGCCACCGCCGCCACGCTGCGCAAGCGTTCGCCACTGATGCTGCATGTGGTGCTGGAACAAATCCGCCGCGCCCGCACTATGGGCCTGGCCGACGACTTGCGCATGGAGCGCGACATGGTGCGCCACTGCTTCTTCCTGCGCCCGGGGCAAAGCGAGACCGTCGAAGGCATCCGCGCCCTGGCTGTGGACAAGGACCATGCGCCCCGCTGGAATCCAGGCCGCATTGAGGACGTGACGCCGGACATGGTCACTCCGTTCTTTGCCAGCCCCTGGCCTGTGCACGCCCATCCGCTGGCCCATCTGGCCTGATCGGCGAAGGCTGTAGTCGGGCGTTTGGGTTGCGCACCAAGCGCCTGTTCAAGACCTCCTCGGGCGCACGCATCGGTGATCGCGGGCCGGGAGACCTGCGATCTGCCTGCTGTGCGGCTGCGATGTTCCCGCTTTTATGGGTTCAATTGCTGGTACACGGCAGTGGCCAGGGCCAGCAGATCAGGCCGCGAGAGCTGCCCGCTCAGCGCATAGCCAAAGCCCCCATCTGTCCAGTAAAAGCCGGGCACAGGGCCTTCCTGCGTGAACTGGAACGCGGTAGCGGGGGGCGCCGCCAGTGTCGTTTCCTTGCTTCGTGGTGCGCCGCCTTGGTTTTCGCCCGCAGGGCGGGGCGAGGACGGCGCCAGAGCGCCTAGGTACAGCGTGATGCGCTGACCGGTGCCGTTCTGGTACATGAACTGCGCGCGCGCGCCCGTGTCGCCAGGCAGCAAGCGGCCACCCACCAGTTCATAGCCTTGCGCTCCGAGCGCGGGGACTTTGAGGGGGCGATCCAGGCGCTTGGACAACCACTGCACCAGGTGGTCTTGCTGGGCGGCAGTGACCTCTACCGGGTGGCGCACCTCGGGTTGGTACACCGCGTGGGCCACCGAGGCCTGTTGTGCAAAGCGCTGTGCCGGTTCGGCGGCCAACAGCGTGGTGCCCTGGCCCGCAGCGATGGTTTGACCAGGCATCCCGGCGGGCCAATGGCTGCGCCCCGTCCAGCCCAGCACAAAGGCCAGCAACACGGATGCAGCCATACCACCCCAGCGCCACCATTGCGCGTATTGCTCGCGTCGGTCGGTGGCACGCCGCGCTGCGGCCAGCAGGGCGTCGGGCACGGGGGCGTGGAGCAGGTCCTGGTGCAGGGCCTGCAGCCGCTGCCGCTGCGTCTGCCAGAGGGCCAGCGTGGCCTGGGCCTCCTCATCGTCCCGCAGTTGCTCGCGCAGCGCCTGGGCCTGCGCAGGAGTCAACTGGCCGTCCACAAGGGCGTGCCAGGCGCTGGTTTCTTCAGCGCGCGGTGGAGGGGCAGGGTGCTTGGGGGCCATGGCGGGGGATCGGGTCTGGGGGCTATTTGAGGCGACGCAGCACTGGTGTGGTACTGCCTGCGGCCGTCACGGAGCTTGGCTGGGTGGCGGCTGTAGGGCCTGACGCGGGTTCGCGGTCCATGAGCGCCCGCAGGCGCGTGCGGGCCCGCGACAGGCGTGACATGACGGTGCCCACCGGAATGCCCAGGATGCGTGCCGTGTCTTCGTAGCCCATGTCCTCCATGGCCACCAACAGCAGCACGGCCCGCTGGTCGGCGGGCAGGCGCTGGAGACAGCGCTCCAGGTCCAGCGCATCGTCCGACCGGGGCTGCGTGCCGGGCAGCTGATCTTGAACTTCGTCGATGTCCAGGGCTTGCAGCGGGACCAATGCGCGGCGCTGGTTGAGGTACAGGTTGTGCATCAGGGTGAACAACCATGCGCGCAGGTCGCTTCCGGTGCGCCACAGCAGCCATTTGCTGCAGGCACGCTCCAGCGTGTCCTGCACCAAGTCATCGGCCGCCCAGGAATCGCCTGTCAGCACCCGCGCGTAGCGGCGCAGGGCGGGCAGCTGTTCGATGACCTGGGAGCGGTTCATTCCGCGCGAAGCCTGGGGTGCGCTGACCGGTTTGTTACGGCCGCGCGGTGCGCCAGACCTGGTTCACGCCGTCGCCCGTCTTGTCCCCGGGCTTGGCGTCTTTGGCCCAGTAATACAGCGGTTTGCCCTTGTAGGCCAGCTGGGTCTTGCCATCGTCGCGGGTGATCACGCTGTAGTCAGCGCCCGGGGCCTTGCTGGCCATCAGTGGTGGCCAGTTGGTGGCGCAGGGGCCGTTGCACACCGATTTGCCGCTGCCGGCCACATCGCGGTCAAACGTGTAAAGGGTCATGCCGTTTGCGCCGACCAGCACGCCGTCCATGGTCTTCACGGGCGAGGTGTCCATGGTGGCGCAGCCAGCCAGGGCGATGGCTGCGACGAGGGTGGTCATCGAGATCAGTTTCTTCATGGGTTTCTCCAGAGGGTGGTGCAGGCAAAGGCGAATGCTGCCTTGCACCGGGACAAACACATGGACGCAGCGGTTTATTCCACAGCGTCGCAAAAAAATCTCAAGGGCGGTCCGTGTACGCAGAGACCGCACCGTGCACCGGCCTCAGCGGCTGCGGCTTTTCATGGCGCGTTCCACCTCGCGCTTGCCTTCGCGGTCCTTGATGGTGTCGCGCTTGTCGTGCTCGGCCTTGCCCTTGGCCAACGCGATTTCGCATTTCACGAAGCCGTTCTTCCAGTGCAGATTGATGGGTACCAGGGTGTAGCCCTTTTGCTCGACCTTGCCAATCAGCCGTTTGATGTCATCCTTCTTGAGCAGCAGCTTTTTGGTGCGCGCCGATTCCGGATTGACGTGTGTGGACGCTGTCTTGAGCGGGTGGATCAGGCAGCCGAGCAGAAACAGTTCGCCATCGCGGATCAGCACATAGCCATCGGTCAGCTGCACCTTGCCCTCGCGCAGCGCCTTGACCTCCCAGCCGTGCAGCACCATGCCCGCCTCGTGGCGCTCCTCAAAGAAGTAGTTGTAGGCCGCTTTCTTGTTGTCGGCAATGCGGGATGTGGGATCGGGTTTTTTGGCCATGTAGTTCAGATGCGGCGCCCTGCGGGAGATAAAAGGTCTCCCTACATACAATTGTGGCCGTTCAGAGACCCGTGATTCTAGTTTCCCTGGCCGCCTTTCCCTTCTGAAAGCCGCGCGCCCATTGCCTGCATGAAAACCGTCCACAAGTCCGTCCTCATTTGGTACAGCCCCGAAGAGATGTTTTCCCTGGTCACCGGGGTGGAGCATTACCCGCAGTTTCTGCCTTGGTGCGACCACGCTGCGGTGCTGGAGCAGACCAGCGAGGGCATGACCGCTGAGGTGGGCATTGCGTTCAGCGGCATTCGCCAGACCTTCGTCACGCGCAACACGCACGAGGCGGGCAAGCGTGTGCAGATGCATCTGGTGAAAGGACCGTTTTCACGACTGGACGGGGACTGGCACTTTCATCCCGTAGGAGACGGCACGCAGCGTGCGTGCAAGGTAGAGCTGCTACTGAACTACGGGTTTGACAGCGCCGCATTGGCCGCGCTGGTGGGGCCGGTGTTTGACCGCATTGCGGGCAGCATGGTGGATGCCTTCGTCAAGCGCGCGGAACAGGTCTATGGGTGAGAAAGGGCCCGGCGCCCCGGCGACCCTCGCCATCACCGTGGTTGCCTGCTTGGCGCAGCGCGAGGTGCGCGAATGGGTGCTGGATTTACCGGTGGGCGCTACCGTGGCAGATGCCTTGCGCGCCAGCTGTGGGGTGGAGGCGGGTGATGAGCCGTCGGTTGGCATCTGGGGCCGTGCCGCCAAGCTGGATGCAGTGCTGCAGCCCCTGGACCGTGTGGAAATCTACCGCCCCTTGAAGGTGGACCCCAAGGTGGCGCGCCGGGAGCGTTTTGCCCGCCAAGGCGCTCGCACCACCGGGCTGTTTGCGCGGCGCAGGCCCGGGGGCAAGTCGGGCTACTGAATCTCAACTGCTGGTCGGCGGGGGAGGCCGAAGCAGCACGTCACTCAGAACTCAGCGTACGCAGTCGCTTACGACGATCTCGTCGATGCGCTTGGCCTCTGCCGCACGGGCGGGGCCGTCCAGGAAGATTTTTTCGCCCTGGGCATTGGCTTGCGTGATGGGCTTGCCCGCGTCGAACGCTGCTTTGGCCGCACGGGCGCGGGTGCAGTTTTCGGCTTTGGCCTTGGCGATCTTTTCGTCTTCAGCCTTTTTCTTGGCGGCTTCTGCGGCCTCCGCCTGGGCCTTCTTTTCTTCCAGCTCCTTGTCCTTGCCCGCGCCTGCAGCGCTGGCTGCGGCCTTGGGCGCTGCTGCCACGGCAGGGGCCGCATCGGAGGCTGCGGGTGCGGCTGGGGTCACTGCACGTGCCGGGCGGTTGCCGCCGGGCTGCTTCAGGATGCTTTTTTCAGGGATGTCGGGTGGCGGGGGGCGGTCGCTGAAGACCTTGCGTCCGTCTTTGTCTGTCCACTGCCATTGCGCCGCCGCGCCCATGGCCCAGGTGCAGGCCACGGCCAGCAGGAGAAGCTTGTGCATTTTCATTCGGACAAGTTTATCCATGTGATTCCCCCCCCGCCAGTGCGTTGGAGATGGGTGGGCGCGTTTTCGCCACATGCGGCGCGGGTACAATCCGTTTTTTGGAGCTTTCTCATGCGCCTTCTTGGAAAAGCGCTCACCTTCGACGATGTGTTGCTGGTGCCAGCGTACTCCCAGGTCCTGCCCAAGGACACGTCCCTCGCGACGAAACTCTCCCGCAATATCCAGCTGAACCTGCCGCTCGTGTCCGCCGCCATGGACACCGTGACCGAAGCGCGCCTGGCCATTGCCATTGCCCAGGAGGGCGGCATTGGCATCGTGCACAAGAACCTCACGGCGCAAGAGCAGGCCGCCCACGTGGCCAAGGTCAAGCGTTACGAGTCCGGCGTGCTGCGCGACCCGGTGGTCATCACCCCCGAGCACACCGTGCTGCAGGTGCTGCAGCTGTCCGAACAGCTGGGCATTTCGGGCTTTCCCGTGTGCGACGGCGGCAAGGTGGTCGGCATCGTCACCGGTCGCGACCTGCGGTTTGAGACGCGCTACGACGTCAAGGTCCACCAGATCATGACCCCGCGCGAGAAGCTCATCACGGTCAATGAAAAAGAGGGCACCACGCCTGCACAGGCCAAGGCGCTGCTCAACAAGCACAAGCTCGAACGCATCCTGGTCGTGAACGACGCCTTTGAACTCAAGGGCCTGATCACTGTGAAGGACATCACCAAGCAAACCAGCTTCCCCAACGCCGCGCGCGACGCCGCTGGGCGCCTGCGTGTGGGCGCTGCGGTGGGCGTGGGCGAGGGCACCGAAGAACGCGTCGAAGCACTGGTCAAGGCCGGTGTGGACGCCATCGTGGTGGACACGGCCCACGGTCACAGCAAGGGCGTGATCGACCGCGTGCGCTGGGTCAAGCAGAACTACCCGCAAGTGGATGTGATCGGCGGCAACATTGCCACCGGCGCCGCTGCGCTGGCACTGGTTGAGGCAGGTGCCGATGCAGTCAAGGTCGGCATCGGCCCCGGCTCCATCTGCACCACCCGCATCGTGGCCGGCGTGGGCGTGCCCCAGATCATGGCCATCGACAACGTGGCTACGGCGCTCAAGGGCACGGGCGTGCCGCTGATTGCCGACGGCGGTATCCGCTACAGCGGCGACATCGCCAAGGCCCTGGCCGCTGGCGCAGGCACCGTGATGATGGGTGGCATGTTTGCAGGCACTGAGGAAGCGCCCGGCGAAGTCATTCTGTTCCAGGGCCGCAGCTATAAGAGCTACCGCGGCATGGGCTCCATCGGCGCCATGCAGCAGGGCAGCGCCGACCGCTACTTCCAGGAATCGAGCACGGGCAACCCCAACGCCGACAAGCTTGTGCCCGAAGGCATTGAAGGCCGCGTGCCCTACAAGGGTTCCATGGTCAGCATCGTGTACCAGATGGCAGGTGGCGTGCGTGCCTCCATGGGCTACTGCGGTTGCGCCACCATTGAAGAGATGAACAACAAGGCCGAGTTCGTCGAGATCACCACCGCCGGTATCCGCGAAAGCCACGTGCACGACGTGCAGATCACCAAGGAAGCGCCGAACTATCGCGCTGACTAAGTGACAACCCCCTGAGTCGCTTCGCGCCTTCCCCCTTCTCTCGAATGGCCGCGCCATTCGGGAAGGGGGACGCAGCCAGTGCGGCGGGGCGGCCCTTGCACGGCTGCCCTGGCTTGTGCTGTCGATGTTCGCAAGCCATGGGTTTGCTCGACCCTCGGAGATTCGGAGTCTGGCCTGATTGAAAAAATCTGGTCATAATGATATAGTCTGGTCTGAATTCATTGTTCAGGCCAGACTTTTCTTTTTTAGTGTCCGCGTTTCCATGCAGTCCGTCGGTATCTACGAAGCCAAGAGCCGGTTCTCCGCCCTGATCGAGCTGGTCGAGCAGGGCGAAGAAGTGCGCATAACCCGTCACGGCAAAGAGGTGGTGCGCATGCTGCCCGTGCGCCGTCGCCCCGTCATCACCGACGAGCAGATCGCCCGCGAGCTGGGCCAGATCGATGCGCTGCATGCCAGCATCCGCTCCGTGGCCGAAGCCGCGAATCCTGATACGTTGCGCCGCCAGGGCAGGGCTACTACATGACCGCGTTCGTCCTCGACGCCTCCGTCACTGCCGCCTGGCTGCTGCCCGACACGGCCAGCGAACATACCCGCCGCCTCTACACCCTGATCCGCCGTGACGAGGTTGAACCCCAGGCCCCCAACCTCTGGCAGTGGGAATGCAGCAACCTCATCAGCAGCGGCGTGCACAGCGGCCGCATCCCGGCCGCCTCGGTCGAAGGTTTGTGGAGCGTGCTGGAGGCGATCCGCCACCGTGTGGAACTGCACGACCTGGCCCCCGCCCAGCACAAGGCCGTGATGGACGTGGCGCTTGACACCGGCCTGCCCACCTTCGATGCCGCCTACCTGTGGCTTGCGCGCTCGCTACGCCTGCCGCTGGCCACGTTCGACCCCCAGCAGATCGCTGCCGCCCAGCGCAGCGGAGTCCCGCTTCTTGATCTCTCCAGCCTCTGACGGACCACCACCATGCAACACCAGAAAATCCTCATCCTCGATTTCGGCTCGCAAGTCACCCAGCTCATCGCCCGCCGCGTGCGCGAGGCCCATGTGTACTGCGAAGTGCACCCCTGCGATGTGACCGACGAATGGATCCGTGACTACGCCAAGGACGGCTCGCTCAAGGGCGTGATCCTGTCGGGCAGCCACGCCAGCGTGTACGAGGTGGACGACAAGGCGCCCAATGCAGTGTTCGAGCTGGGCATCCCCGTGCTGGGCATCTGCTACGGAATGCAGACCATGGCCCAGCAACTGGGCGGCAAGGTCGAGGGTTCCAATACCCGCGAATTTGGCTACGCCGAAGTGCGAGCCCATGGCCACACCGAGCTGCTCAAGGGCATCGAAGACTTCGCCACGCCCGAAGGCTACGGCATGCTCAAGGTGTGGATGAGCCATGGCGACAAGGTCACGGCGCTGCCGCCGGGCTTCAAGGTCATGTGCTCCACACCGTCGTGCCCCATTGCTGGCATGGCCGACGAAAGCCGCCACTACTACGCCGTGCAGTTCCACCCTGAAGTCACACACACCGTGCAGGGCCGCGCCTTGCTGGAGCGTTTTGTGCTGGGCATCTGCGGCACCCGTGCCGACTGGGTTATGGGCGACTACATCGAAGAAGCCGTCCAGAAAATCCGCGAGCAGGTCGGTGACGAAGAAGTGATCCTGGGCCTGTCTGGCGGCGTGGATTCGTCCGTGGCTGCCGCGCTGATCCACCGCGCCATTGGTGACCAGCTCACCTGCGTGTTTGTGGACCACGGCCTGCTGCGCCTGAACGAAGGCGACATGGTCATGGACATGTTCGAGGGCAAGCTGCACGCCAAGGTCATCCGCGTGGACGCCAGCGACTTGTTCCTGGGCAAGCTGGCGGGGGTGAGCGAGCCTGAGCAAAAGCGCAAGATCATCGGCGGCCTGTTTGTGGACGTGTTCAAGGCCGAGGCCGCCAAGCTCAAGGCAGGCACCGGTGGCCACAAGGGTGCCACCTTCCTGGCCCAGGGCACGATCTACCCCGACGTGATCGAATCCGGCGGCGCCAAGAGCAAGAAGGCTGTCACCATCAAGAGCCACCACAACGTGGGCGGCCTGCCCGAGCAGTTGGGCCTGAAGCTGCTGGAACCCCTGCGCGATTTGTTCAAGGACGAAGTGCGCGAACTGGGCGTAGCCCTTGGCCTGCCGCCCGACATGGTCTACCGCCACCCCTTCCCCGGCCCCGGCCTGGGCGTGCGCATCCTGGGCGAGGTGAAGAAGGAATACGCCGACCTGCTGCGCCGTGCCGACGCGATCTTTATCGAAGAGCTGCGCAACTTCCGTGACGAAGCCACCGGCAAGACCTGGTACGACCTCACCAGCCAGGCCTTCACCGTGTTCCTGCCCGTCAAGAGCGTGGGCGTGATGGGCGACGGCCGCACCTACGACTACGTGGTGGCGCTGCGCGCCGTGCAGACCAGCGACTTCATGACCGCCGACTGGGCTGAGCTGCCTTATGCGCTGCTCAAGAAGGTGTCGGGCCGCATCATCAACGAAGTGCGCGGCATCAACCGCGTGACGTATGACGTGAGCAGCAAGCCGCCAGCGACTATCGAGTGGGAGTGAAATCGAGTCCTTCGGGGACTATCGCCAGTAATCGAAAAATCGCCGTAAGTCGTTGATTCATAGGAATTTTTGTTTCGGCGGCTATCGGTGGCTATCGCCGACCAGCGAAACTGGTTGACGGTAAAACTGGCGGTAAGAACCGGGGACTGGATTAAGACCCTCCCGTTTACTATTGAGACCAAATCGGTCTTTGACGGTAAAAGTCTCCTCTGGAAAGCTTATTTCATGCGGCTTTCCGGGTATCAGCAGGTCTCCTGACCCTTGACGGTAAAAGCCGTCACCAACAGGAGGAAAAACCTCGATGCTTACCGACACAGCACTGCGCAACTTGAAGCCTAAGTCCTTGACTTATAAGGCTTCTGACCGGGATGGGATGTACGTGACGGTATCGACCGCCGGTACCGTCACCTTCCGCTACGATTACCGTCTCAATGGGCGCCGCGAGACCCTGACCATCGGCCGTTATGGCGCTGGTGGCATCTCGCTGGCGCTGGCCCGAGAAAAGCTGCTCGATGCCAAGAAGACCCTCGCCCAGGGCCGCTCCCCGGCGCTGGAGAAGCAGCGTGAGAAGCGTCGGCTGACCGCGGCCAAGAACTTCGGCGACATGGCCGTCAAGTGGCTGGCGGACGCCAAGATGGCCGACAGCACGCGGGCGATGCGCAAGCATGTCGTCGATCGCGACATCCTGCCGGCCTTTCAGAACCGGCTGCTCAACGAAATCACCGCCGATGATCTGCGCGCCCTCTGCAACAAGGTGAAGGCGCGCGGTGCGCCTGCCACGGCAGTGCATGTCCGCGACATCGTGAAGCAGGTCTATGCCTTCGCCATCCTGCACGGGGAGAGGGTGGACAACCCGGCCGAGGGTGTGGGCGCGGCCTCGATCGCAACGTTTGTGCCGAAGGATCGCGCCCTGTCGCCGCTGGAAATCCGGCTGGTGGCGCGGCAGATGGAGTCGGTGGCCACCTATCCGACCATCCGGCTGGCGCTGCGCATGATCCTGCTGACGCTGGTGCGCAAGAGCGAGCTGATCGAGGCGACCTGGGACGAGGTGGATTTTGAGAAGGCAACCTGGACGATCCCGAAGCAGCGGATGAAGGGGCGCAATCCGCACGTGGTCTATCTGTCGACCCAGGCGCTCGACATCTTCGTGGCCCTGCATGCCTGTGCGGCGGGTTCCAAGTTCGTCCTGCCTTCGCGCTACGACGCCAACCGTTGCATGTCGAAGGCGACCTTGAATCGCGTGACGCAGCTCGTCGCCGAGCGGGCCAAGGCCGCTGGCCTCCCGCTGGAGCCTTTCACCGTCCACGACCTGCGCCGTACCGGTTCCACGCTGCTGAACGAGGTGGGGTTCAACCGCGACTGGATCGAGAAGTGCCTGGCGCACGAGGAAGGGCGTTCCTCGCGCTCGGTCTACAACAAGGCTGAGTACGCCGAGCAGCGACGCCACATGCTGCAGGAGTGGGCCAGCATGGTCGATGCCTGGATCGATGGGCAGACTTACATGCCGAAGCTGATGCCCGAGAACGTGGTGGTGCCGGTGCTGAGCGCGACCACGTGAGAGGGGGATGGCATGAAGATCCTCCTGGTACATGCTGCCGATGGGCGGCGGGCGGTTTGCCGTTGTCGTAAAAAGATCACTGTCGGTGATCGAATTTCTCATTTGTCGAACCAAAGAGTCTTGGCAGGAGTTCGAGAAATCTGTATTTTGAGCACTATGGGTGAGCAAAATGCAGGAAAACTGAACCGCCTACTGGCCGAGCTGGGCGACACGAGCCTGGTTTCCAGCCGCTGGCTGCGGGCGCACGGCTACTCGAACAGCCTCGTCGCACGCTATGTCGGCAGCGGCTGGCTCGTGTCGCCGGCCCGCGGCGCATACATGCGCCAAGGCGGGCGTCTGCAATGGGAGGGGGTGGTGCGCAGCCTGCAGGCCTGGGAGGAAATGCCGCTGCATCTCGGGGGGCGCTTCGCACTGACGCTGCAGGGGCACGAGCACTACCTACGTCTGGGCGATGCCGGGACGATCACCCTCTATGGGCCGGAGCGGCCGCCAGGCTGGGTGGGCATGCTGCCGTTGAAGGAGCGCTTCGCGTTCCTGGGCAAGGGGCCGTTCGATCTGCCTGCCGTGCCATTCGCAGCCGAGGTGTCTGAGTCCGTACTGGCCGGGCAGGGATTGGTTTGGCATCGAGCCGGCTCGGGTGCCGAGGCGCTGGTGTGCTCGACGCCCGAGCGCGCCATGCTGGAACTGTGCGATGGCGTGTCGGACGCGGCGCGGGTCTATGAGGCTGATGCGCTGATGCAGGCCATGACCACGCTGCGGCCGCAGCGCGTCGGTCTGCTGCTGCGCCACTGCCGCAGCATCAAGGCCAAGCGGCTGTTCCTGGCCCTGGCCGAGCGCCATCGGCATGCGTGGCTGTCTCACGTGCCGCTAGAGGGAGTCGACCTGGGCCGGGGCAAGCGCGCGCTGGTGCCCGGCGGGCGCCTGCATCCGACCTACCAGATCACCTTGCCGCGAGACCTTGATGAGCACCTGGCTTGAGTCCTGGGATGGGCGCTATACCGACCGGGTGCGGCTGCTGGTCGAGATCCTGCCGGTGCTCGCGAAGGAGCCGCGCTTCGCGCTCAAGGGCGGCACGGCCATCAATCTGTTTGAGCATGACCTGCCGCGTCTGTCGGTGGACATCGATCTGGCTTGGCTGCCGGTGCATGGCTACGCCGAGGATGCGAGGCTGATCGCCGAAGCGCTGGGGCGATTGGCTGATGTACTGCGCGCCCCGCCTCTGCAATTGCAGGTGCAGGCCTCGGCGGGCGAGGGCGGGGCAGTCACCCGCTTGGTGGCCAGCCGAGGTCGTGCGCGTGTGCAGATCGAGACGACGCCGGTCATGCGCGGCGCGGTGCATCCGGTGCGTAGCATGGTCGTGCGTCCGAGGGTGGAGGAGGCGTTCGGCTTCGCCGAGGTGCAGGTACTGGATTTCGCCGACCTGTATGCCGGCAAGCTCGCGGCGGCGCTGTCACGGCAGCATCCGCGCGACCTCTTCGATGTGGGCTTGCTGCTGGAGGACGAGCGGGCGGATGAGATGCTCTGGCGCACCTTTCTCGTGTACCTGACGTGCAGCCCCAAGCCGGCCTGGGAGATGCTGGCGCCACGCGCGCCTGCAGGTTTCGAGGCCATCTTTGAGACCCATTTCAAGGGGATGACGTCCGAGCCCATTGACGTGGCGGCCTTGCTGGAGAGCCGCGAGCGCTTGTTGGCGCGGGTGGCGCAGTGGCTGGACGAACCGTCGTGCGCGTTCCTGCGGTCCGTGGAGGGCGAGCAACCGGACTTCGGCTTGATCGGGCTCGCGCATGCGGAGGAACTGCCGGGTGTGCGGCGCAAGCTGCACAACCTCGCACAGCGCACGGCCGCCAAGCGTGCGGAAGATCGCCGGCAGCTAGAAGAAGCGCTGACGCGGATCGCCGGTGCCAGATGACCGAGCAGGCCGACGCGATGGTTCACGATTTCACAGTGGTCGATGAACTGGACTCGGGCATGGGGGCGCCGGAGGAGCCTTCGAAGTCCTCGCAGAGCGGCGCACTGTGTGGAATGCGCGGCCGGGATCCCAACCGAAAAGTGTCCATCGCCGACAGTGATGGATCTGTTTATCAACTGGCTTGCGCCGCGCGAGCCCGGCTCGCTGGACGCCAGGCGAAGCGCGTAAACCTGCGCTCTGCGTCCAGTTCACTCAAGCAAATGTCCTGTGCGGTCGCATCAACAACGACCCTGAACTGGGGTGGGCTGGAATGGGGAACATGCATCAGATCGCCGGCCTTGATGCCTTCTCGGTCCAGGTAGGCCGCGGCAGGGGCTGTGGCGACTTCCAAGCCGGTCGTGATGTGATGCGCGAGCCAGCTTTCGCCATGAGCGCTTTCGTCAGCCGTTGGCGTATTGGTCAATCGCACGCTGGAGGCAAGTTGCGATGTGTCCTCGTCATCGACGGCGATGGCCGGGAGCAGGTCGTAGAGATATGCGTACGTCGCAACCAAATAGTCCTTTGTTGCTTTTGGCGCCATGGGCTCAATGCGCTTCAGGAGACTGTGACCAATGTCCCAGGCGAGCCACGCCAGCAGTGCCCGCGCTTGGCCGAGTTCCGCGACTTCGTCGGCCTCGCCGTCGTGGACGCGGATATCGCGCGCGATGCCCTGCGCATGCCCGAAAAGGATGACCATCGACTGCGACAAGAGATCCTGACGGGTTTCCGAGTCGATGAAGCCCCCCATACGGCGCCATTGAGGCAGGTGCCGAAGGCGCCTGAACTCCCTCACCAGTGACAGCACGGCAACGAGCTGGACCACGCCGGTTCGTGCCTTGGCCGCACGCACGTCAGGCTTGGTCTCACTTTGGGCCGCTTTGAGCTGCCTGACCATGCGACGAACAACTTGTTTGAGGCGCTTTCTCACTGCTTCAACGGCTTGCTGGGTCAGCGCAGCGGGAAGCTCTTGGCTGGCCTCTTCATTTTCAGTTCCTACAAGCTCCTCTTCCGAGAGGGGCGAGGTCTCAGTGACCGATGTGGCCGATGTGGCCGATCTTGGCAGTCCCTGGCCCAAGCGGTAGAGGAGGGCGTCGAGGACGTCAAGCAGGCTGCCCGCTTGCAGAAGGCGCTTCTTTTTACTCTTCCTTGTGCTGGCACTTTCGCCGATGTGGACAGCGAGCGATGCCGGGCGTGCCGCAATTGGGGTTTGTTCATCCGCACCAGTCCGCACGGTGCCTGGCGGTGGCGACACCACTTGCTCCGGATCGTCGAAGATGGCCTTCTCGATTTGCTGAATGAGCGATTCGATGTTGGCACCGCTGAAGTCCAGGCCGGCCAATGCATCCTGAAGCGCGGCTCTGTGCGAGCGCACCACTCCACGGCCCAGAGCCGAATCGTGGTGGATGATTACGCGAAGGAGCTTGCTACCGCGGCCACTCAGCTCCAGCCAGCGCACTTCAGACGCCCTCTCACCCAGCTCAACGATCGCGCCCCCATCCTCTGAACGTCCAAGACTCACAGGTGCGGTGTGGGAACCATCCTGCAGGTGCATGACGAAATCCGCGAATCCCGCAGAGTCCGACGCGGGGATCGGGACTGCAGAAGTACCCGCAGCAAGAACGGCGATCCGCATCGGAGCGCTCGGTGCTTCAGCGTCGTTCTCGTCATCCTGATGTGTGATCGGAATCGAGCGCAGGTCGGCGTCATCCATTGCGCGGGCTGCAAAGCCCTGAGCAAGATCGCTGGCGAAGCTGGAGGTTGCCACTTCAACGTTTGGCCGAACAAGCATGGCCTCGAAGTTGGCGCGCGTGCCTCCAAGCCACGCTGGCCGGCTCGGGTTCGCGCTGCCTGCAACAAGCATGTGCGAGTCGCCGAAGTCGAGAAGGAGCGCCTTCGCGTGAAGGTAGTGCTCTGCCTTCTCCATCCAGAGCTTTCGCGCATCGACGAACTGCGAACGAATCCCCTTGGGGCGGCCACCGATCTTGACGGTCTTGGGGTCGATGATCACCTTGATCGAGGCGCCGGGCCAACGGGTCTCCAGCGCTTTCAGGAAGGTGTGTTGGGTGTCGAAGAACGCTCCTGTGATCACCACGCGCCGGGGCGTCGACGGGATCGCGTGGCCGAGTTGTTCGAGCAATGACGGACCGCTGCTGGATTGTCCGAGCAGTCGGATGTCGGAAAGCTTCGATTGGGCGCCATCGGCTCCCGGAACAAGCTCACCGATCCTGTGCACGGCCTCCAGCACGGAGGGCGCCAGAGCCCCCTCCTGGGTTCGAAGCCATTCGCGGACCAGGCTCCAGACGTGGCTCAGAACCAGCTTGTGAGCAGGGGCGCTGTCAGGGCGCACGTCGATGTGCGTGGTGACTTCCCGGTTGAAACCGAAGCCGGAAAGCGTGAGGTTGTGGCTGCCAATGAACAGGACACAGCGCTTCTTGCTGGCAAGTAGGCAGATCTTCGGGTGAAAGGCTCCAGGCGCGGCCATGGGGATGAGCGCATACGCCGAACCGGCCAGGCGCGGCCTCAAGGATGGCGTGGCCCACGAACGCGCGCATTGGACGGCGTCCATGAGCACCACGTTGTGCCGCGAATCGGCCGCCTGCAGGCGCCTCAGTACGACCTCCTCATAAAACGGGAGCGTGGCATTGAAGGTCGTCACCAGAGACGCCTCGAATTTCGCACCTTTGAGGGCGGCCAGCAGCGAGATGTCGTCGTTGGTCTCACGCATGGGCGGCTTCGAAGAGCTGGATGCCAAGCTCGGTAGCCCGCAGATCTCCGCTGCCATCAGGCTCACGGGTCAGGGCGCCGACATCCCACAGCATCTTGATCGCTTGCCGGATGCGAGGATTGGTCTTGGCGGGCACGGGCACGTCACCGTGAGCCTCGATTCCCCGCTCGGTGGGGTGGATTCGGAAGGTGGCGGTCGAACTCTGTCGTAGCTTGCGCAGTGCGACTCGCAGATGGGTCTCCAGGATCCAGCCAACCAGGTCCGCGACGACGGCTGAAAGCGCCATGTTGTTCCATTTCACGCAGCGCTCCCGAAACGATCTCAGGTTGATCGGGGAGTCTTGGAGCTGCGTCGGGTCCATGGCCAGATGGCCATAGGCGGGCGCACCGTGGTTCTCGCGCACCCGAAGAAGCGCCAGCACGTTCACGACGGACGCCAGAAAGGCAGGCTCCCGGTCCAGTTGCTGACGCTCCCTCGAAACGCGGGCAGCAGCCCAGGCCAGTTCGTGCCCGTCGGCCATGAAGTCGCCGAGCGCCGGCGCGCCCGTTTCCAGAGAACTGCACAGCGCGCCAAAGGTCTTCGCCTTCAACTTGTCCAGTGCCTTGACGAGTTCAGGGCGGCTCGCCAGAGACTGGCTGAACTCTTCGATGGAGGCCGGCGGAGCTGGTTGTGTTGCCAGTGCGGTGAGCGAGATGGCGAAGGCCTTCTGCATCGCTATCGACATCAGGTCATTCCGGACGTAGTAGGCCCAGGCCGACCGAGTGTGGGCCAAGGAGGCTGGCGGGCACCATGTCGTGCCGTCCGCTAGGGTTTCCGTGTAGACAGCGGCGCGGAAGGTCGGTTCGTCGACAGCGGAGAGTTCTACCGCCTGCAAGGCGCCGGCCAGATGCAGCAAGAGCGCCAGGCTCTTGCGCCGCTGGACCCCTTCTGCCTCGAACTCTGACTTCCGGTCGAAGAGGATGTCGAGCAAGGCATCGCGTTCGCCTTGCCGGTTGGGCAGGCAACAAGGGCAGAAGTCTTGGAGCGCATCCAGCGTCCGCGCCGAAACGGTATCGGCGTCCACGGCTTGCCAGAAGGAACGGCCGTCGACGCCCATGTCGAACGCCTGTGCGATCGGCCCGCCGCGCTCATGCGTGTAGCTCAGCCATGGCTTGTCGACTACGGCCAAAATGTCGAGTTGCGTCAGTGTTCCCGCATAGTACTGGCCGAGGCCGCCAAGCTTGTTGGCAAAGTAGCGCTTGTCGGAATCCTCTCGGGTCGCGTAGGTCGAGAGACGGACCGACTTTCCTTCGCCGATCAACCTGACTGCATCGTTGAGCGTGTCTCGCCCGACCATCGCGGGCCCGTGGCGTGCTGCGTCGTCACCCATGACTTGCGCATGACGCTCGGCAATCATCGTGAATAGGCAATCGGCCTTTCGGTAGGCCTCCAGGAATGCGTTGAAGTTCTCGCGGTGGCTGTCACGCTCCGCGTAGGATCGGATCAGCCATGGATAAAAACTGTAGTACCGGGCTCTGTCGGTGACGTTTGTTATGCCGGGGAGCAGTTGCGAGTAGATCAGGATGCAGGGGCCTTGCGTACCGATGTGGTCTAGACCACCTATGGTGTGCGGAGGCAATACCCAGCTGGTTTTGATTGCCATGGATTCTCGGTTCAAATTCAACACTGATGGTCTAAAGAGAAGTCGCCTTCGCTACTGGCGACCAAGTGCCTGCAACTCGTCAACAGCCGACGTCGCGCTTGGATCAGCTAGCCGGACTTCCGCAAGCGGCGTTTCCCAGTGATCTGCCTGTAGGGCTGGCCAGTACTCCTCGGGCGTCTGAGATCGCGTTCGCACCATGACCGCGACCACGGATGCGACCCCTCGTTGGAGATGCGTCGCATCTATGCTTGCGGCCAGCCGGCCAACGATTTGTCCAGAGGTCGAATGGACGAATCGTCCTTTCACCTCGACTACATCTCCGATCCGCAAAGCGGCGATTGCGCGATGAATTGGCTGCGCCAACGACGCGCGTCCAGCAAATCCAATGTCCATGCTTGCCGGCCCCAGCATGACGTATTGGCGCTCAAGATCCGCGCGGTGCTTTGGCCGGGCGCGCGGCAGCTGATCCTGTACTCCATCTATGGTCCCAAGATCAACGAGATAGGGGTTGCGTCCACCCTCTGCGCGCATCAAGCTCAGCGACTGTCGAGCGCGCGTCATGGTCACGTAGAGAAGTCGTCGTTCATCTTCTTCATCCCAGCGCCAGTCGGCGCAGTCCATCACGATGACGTGGTCAAACTCCAGACCCTTGGCAGCATGTGCAGTCATCAGCTTGATGGCGCTGTCGCGGCCATCCCGCCGCATTTCGCCAGCAGCTTCGTAGAAAAGGTCCAGCGCTTCGGCTGCGGGAACGATGTCTGCTTGCAGCGAGGAGGCGACGTCATCGACGATGTCTAGGAGATCCAGTAGCGCGGCGTTTCTGGGCTGAGCGCGCTGCAGATAGGTCAGGGATCTGCGAAGGGCGCTGAGGCGCACCATACGCAACTGGCGCCGCCGCAGTGCCTGGGCCAACGCCCAGCCTTCGCGGGTCCGCATCAGCGCGATCTGTCCTTTGGCCGCTTCTGGACCGGTGACTTCGCAGGGCAGTCCTTCGACATCGCAGATGGCCCTCATCTTTTCTAAAGGGGCGTGCGTGCGGCAGAGCACAGCGATCTCTGAGAGCTTGACCGTCGGATCGATGCACCGGATGCGCTCGATCTCTGCGTGGACCAGTTGGGCCTGAAGGTTTGGGGCAGCTGGGCTGGTGATCAACCGTACGGCGCCGCGGCCTTCCTTGTCGAGCGCTGCCCAGCGGCCGCCCGGCAGATCATCCTTGCGTCTCTCGTCGATCCGGATCGGGTGATCGACCTTCATGCGGTCGGCGCCGCGCTGGATCACGTGGTTGGCGGCCGAGATGATGTTCTGGGTGGAGCGGAAGTTCTCCACCAGGTAGGTGAGGTCGCCCTCATAGTCGGCCCGAAAACGCCGAATGAACTCGATGTTCGCGCCTTTGAAGGAGTAGATGTTCTGGTCATCGTCTCCCACGGCCATGATGCTCAGCTTGGTGTCGGCGTCCGCTCGCCGGCGACCGGCAAGGGCGCTGACCAGGGCGTACTGCTGCGCGTCGATGTCCTGGTACTCGTCAACAAAGATGTATTCGTAGCCTTGCAGTAGGCGATCGCGGACTTCGTCCGCGTCGATCAGCGCCGAGCTCTTGCCTTCGAGCAGGTCGATGGCGTCCTGCAGCATCTTCTTGAAGTCGACGTTGCTGGAGGTGCGTTCGGCGCCCGCCAAGCTGGTCCCCGTCAAGCGCAGCGCCATGGCGTGATAGGTCATGACCAATACGCCCCGTGCGTCGTCTCCGGCGAGCGTTAAAAGTCGGCGGCGCAGCTGGACGGCCGCGCCTCGGTTGTAGGCCAGCGCGATGATGCGCCCCGGGTTCACGCGCTGCACTCGCAGCAAGTAGGCGATGCGGTGCACTATCACCCGCGTTTTGCCGGATCCCGGTCCCGCCAAGACCAAGTGATTCCCCGTCCGCGGTTGTGTGACCAGGGCCTCCTGTACGGGATGCTGCAGGTCATCAACGATGCGCTGGTAGGACTCGTCGGTGGTCTTTCGCTCCAGAAGGTCAGTGCGTCCCCGGAAGAATTCCTTGATGAATTGCTTGTGCGGCAGTGTGAAGTACGCTTTGACCAGGTCGAGCGCTTTCGCCGGATCTTCCGCGCCCAGCTTGGCGTACTCGTGCATGACGTGCGTCTGCAGCGTCCGCTCCTTGTAGAACTCTTCCAGGGGCGCGAACGAGGCTTGACTGAATCGCCGGGACGTGTCCTCTTCCATCTGGATGGTCATCGCCGAGCGGAAAACGGATCGCCCTTTGTCCAGCTCGAGCACACGGGTCTGGTGAAGGTAGAGCAGCGCATTCTCCAGCGCTACGTCGGGCTCGCGCAGCTGGGTCTTGAGAACGAGGTCGTCGGACAGTGCATCGATCAGTGCCTGGGCCTTGCACTCCACCAGGCATGCGCCTTTGACTCCGTCTGGGACCTCTGCAAGTAGCCGCGTGAGGGTGACTTGGGCAACGGCACGGCGCAGCTCGCAGATTCTGCGAATCTGAGACCAAGGGCGACGCAAGGTAACGCGCAGGGTGTCATCACCCAGTGACTGCAGCTGGATCATGCTGCGTTTGTCGTTACCAGAGCCGAATCCGTCGGCCATGGATCGCAAGCAGGCTCGGACCTGCGTAGGATCGAGATGCCCCTTCTCGTCGTCGAGGTTCAGACGGCTGCGCAGTTCGGTGCAGACCGCTCGAAGATTCAGATGTTGTTGCGCATCGTCCTGGTCGGCGTCTGGGGCGTTCTCCGCCATGAGTTCGACCAGCTCCTTCTCCATGGCACTCAGATATTCCAGACGGGAGACGGACGCGCCCCTGACGCCACGCATCAAGCGCACCGTCAGTCCGAGATCGTTGACCAGGATGCCCAGCTTGGCCAACTGGTGCACGATGCGGAAGCATTCCTCAGGTCGGATGCCCGCATCGAGCATGAGCTCGTCGGTGCTCAGCCCCTCAGGGGTCTCGGAGCGGAACAAGGCTGTGGCGACGGCGAGGAATTTCTGCCGCACATTGGCAGAGAAATCCGCCTTGGCGATGCGTTCCTTGGCCTCCTGCAGTGAGGTCACCCGAAGACTTGCAGGGAAGACTTTGGTGGCGTTCTCATTGCGCGTCAAGAAGCCGTGGCGCTCCAGCCACGACAAAGCGGTGGTGACCTTGGTCGATGCGTCAGGGGCATCGAGCTCGATGCTGGTACCGACGCTTTGCGCAAGCAGTTCTTTTGCAGAGATGACGATCTCACCTTTGCCCAGCTTCTTGGCCTGGAATCGCAAGGCGCGGAGCAGTCCGATGAAGTCTCGCTGGGACAACTGAGACGTGGAGGAGAGGCGGAATTGGGTCTCCACGTCCTTCGGGTCGAACAACAGGACGCATTTGGCTTCGTTCCCATCGCGCCCAGCTCTGCCGGCCTCTTGAAGGTAGTTCTCCAGCGAGCCGGGGATTTCGGCGTGGATCACCAGCCGGACATTGGGCTTGTCCACCCCCATGCCGAAGGCATTGGTGGCGGCGATCACCTGCAGTTCGCCGTCGAGAAAGCGACGCTGCGTCTCCTTGCGCAGATCGGCGGAAAGACCACCGTGATAACAGGCGCACGCCACGCCTTGTTGCGTGACGATCTGTGCGATGGTCTCCGCGCTCCTGCGTGTGGCGCAGAAGACCACGGCGGCATCTTCGCGCCGTAAGCCATCTCGCAGCAGTTCCACGATGCGCTGTGGCTTCTCGCCTCCCGAGGTGGGTACAACGGCATAGGACAGGTTCGTGCGCTCGTGGCCGCCGAGGAATGTCTTCAGTTCGACCTGAAGGCCTTCCTGAAAGTGGTCGCACAGGTCCTCGATGACGTCCGGCTTGGCGGTGGCGGTGAAGCAGGCGATCGGTGCCTGTCCGGGAAATTGTTCCCGGATGAAGCGCGAGACGTACAGATAGTCCGTGCGAAAGTCGTGGCCCCACTTGGAGAGACAGTGGGCTTCGTCGAAGACCCAGGCCGCGATCTCCCGAACACGGATGGCTTCAACAAAGGTTTTGCTTCGGAACTGCTCGGGTGAGACGAGCACGATGCCGACGTCACCGAGGCGAATGCGGTCCAGCACATCACGCCGTTCCAGTGGGGTCAGCATTCCGTTGACGGTCGCCGCGCACTGGATGTCGGCCTTCATCAGATTGTCCACCTGGTCGCGCATCAGCGACTGCAGCGGCGAGATGACGATGGTCAGCCGGCCTGAGCGGCGGTAGTGGACGAGGGCAGGGAGTTGGTAGCAAATGGATTTGCCGCCGCCGGTTGGCAGGACGGCCAACAGGCTCTCGCGCGTTAGCCCAGCACTGACGATTGCGCGTTGCAGCGATGAGCCGTCGGTGGTCGTCGGCTGTGCCCGGAAGCTTGGCTTGCCGAACAAGGAGGACAGCAGCGCTTCGGGGTTGTGGTTCTCGCGGCAGTAGGGACAGTTGGTCTGACCGCAGTCGATCTCTCGTAGCTCTGCGATCAATTGCCTCACGGCGGGAAGTTCGTGGAACACCCAGTGGGGGAGGGTGGAGTTGCCTCCCGCAACGCGGATCCAGCCCAGGGCAAACGCGACCGACCAAGGGTCGTGGCCGTCGAAGGACGTCACGATTTCGGCAACCAGTGCCTCCAGACGGGTGGCGCAGCAACGATCCGCAAACCGGCTGGCAACGATGGGGCCGATCGCCTCGCGAGCGGGTGTGGTCTCCTCGCGCACCTGGGCCAGCAATGTCGCCATGCTTTCGTCGTTGCGCAGCAGGAAGTGCAGCACGGTGAGCCACCAGGGCTCTTGATCGTTCGTCTCCAGTAGGGCTTCGACGGCCTCTTCGAACACGTTGAGTGCGACCCGGGCGTCTTTGGTGGGGTTGTTGCGCTCGTCCGAGAGCAGCTTGTAGCCTTTCACCAGTCGGTGATAGGGGTTGCTAGGGAAGGCGAGGGCGGACAACTCGAGCGTGTCCAGCACGGGCCATTGCAGGCACTCCAACTGCGGCAGCTGGGCGCGCATCAGAGGAATGTCGTGGCGCTTGAGGTTATGGCCCAGCAGTACTTGACCGTCACGGGCAAAGCTGTTGAGGGCTGTCGCTACTGACGCTGCTTTGGCTGGGGAACAGGTGCTGCGGAAGGTGTCCTGTCCGTCGGACCTGACGGCGCCGACGGCGAAGATCTGGTCGTCCTTTTCAGGGTGGGCTTCGACGTCGACGGAAACAATTCGACCCTCGGCGGCGATGCGCCGAGCACGTGCGCGAAAGGAGTCGAGTACAGGCGTTTCCAATGAAGGCCAAGCGAACCGCAGCAAGTGTGACAGAAGGCCGTTGTAACATAAAGTGTTTCATGTGCGCGATTCGGTCATCTCTTTTACTGTGATCCATTGCCTCTGCACCGATGTTTGTTCCGCTGAAACGGATGTCTAAAACCCTGATGGCTGTTGAACTCTCGCGCCTCCAAAGTCCAGCGGCCATTCAGGCCGCATTGGATGAGTTTTCTCGGCTGGGCCGGACGACATTTCTGGCGCGATACGGGTTTGGAAAGTCCCGTGACTTTCTGGTGCGCGATGGAAAAACAGGGCAGCTGTGCGACTCCAAAGCCATCGTCGGGGCCGCGTTTGGTTATCAATTTCCTGACGAGGGGCCGCTCAAGCCGGCTGATTTTTCCGGTGGGGAGGCCACCGTCGTTCCCAAGTTGCAGCATCTCGGCTTCGATGTCGTGCGTATCGGTGAGGACTGGACCTCGGACGAGGTGCAGGCCACGGTCGCTTCGTACTTCGAGATGCTCCAAATGGAGGCTGCGCAGCAGCGCTACATCAAGACGGAGTTCAATGCGCAGCTTCGCCAGCAGCTGCGCGGGCGCAGCAAAGGTTCGGTTGAGCTGAAGTATCAAAATATCAGCGCCGTTTTGCACGACCTGGAGCTGCCTTTCATCCGTGGCTATAAGCCTCGTAGCAACGCTCAACTTCTGTTGCGGCAGGCGGTCCAGCAGTTCGTCCTGGATCGGCCGAGCCTGGTATCCCAGGTTGTGGACGCGATGGAGGATGTCAAGACGCCTGACCAGCAGGCCTTTCATGCCTCCTTGGTCGAACCGCCTGCCGTCGAAACGGTGGTGCAGCTAGCGAAAGAGGGGTCTAAGGTCAGACTTCCCCGCAAAACGAACTGGGCCCAGCGTGATGAAGCCAACCGAAATCTTGGTCGCGCCGGTGAGCAGTGGGTCATCGGGTTCGAGCAGCGGCGACTCATCGACGCGGGGTATCCGGAGCTTTTCCAGCAGTTGGACTGGGTCTCAGATCGGCTTGGCGACGGGATCGGCTACGACATCCTCTCGCACGAGCGGCCCGGCGAGCACCGTTTCATTGAGGTCAAGACCACGAACGGTGGCCATGCCTCCGCTTTCATCATCAGTCGGAACGAGCTGGATTTTGCGGACGAGGCAGAGGATGCCTTCCATCTCTACCGTGTCTTCCAGTTCCGCGAGGAGCCGAAGCTCTACATTCTCAAGGGGCGACTGGCAGACCAGCTTCACCTGGAGCCCATCGACTATCGGGCGTCGTTTCGGCGCTTGATGGGGTGACGTGAAATGACGACCAAGTCTTGTCCATTCTGTTCGCTGCCGGCGGAGCGGGTCTTGGGGCAGAACGCCCATGCGCTCTGGATCCGCGACGGCTTTCCCGTGTCGCCGGGGCACAGCTTGGTTATCCCCAAACGGCACATCGGGTCGTTCTTCGAGACTAGCCCGCAGGAGCGCGCAGGGTTGTTGGAGTTGCTGGATCAAGCCCAGGCGGCAGCAGGTGCTGAATTTCATCCGGATGGATTCAACATCGGGATCAACGACGGTGCCGCCGCGGGCCAGACAGTGCCGCACCTTCACATCCATCTCATCCCCCGCTTCCGGGGCGATCAGCCGGACCCCCGAGGTGGAGTGCGCTGGGTGATCCCAGACAAAGCCGACTACTGGAGTTCACGCAATTGATGGCGAACGCGCCCCCTTCTGCAGAGCAGCAACTGGCATTTTTGACCAAGCTGCAGCGCCTCTTCGCTGAGGGCGATTTCACGGCGACCTACAAGTTTGCGCTGCTGATCGCGCTTTCAGACCTTGCCGTGGAGCTGGGAGCAGACGATGGGGGCGAGTTGCCATTGGCGACTCGGCAGATCGCCGAGCGATTCGTTCAGCAGTATTGGCGGCAAGCACTGCCTTATTGCGCCGACCAGATCCATGCGACACCGGGAGTGCTGGCTCAGAATCTGGGAGCGCAGGCGGCCGTGCTCACGGCTATCGAGGAGTTTCGATCGACCTCGAGTTCGACGACGTTACAGCAAGCGCGGGGTGAAGTCGGCTATGGGCCCTTGCTGTCGAAGGTGGCCGCAGTTGTTTCCGCGCAGCCTCTAACTTACCTGCAGAACTTCGGCGGTATGACCGACCCGTTCCTTTATGAGAGGCCAGGTCGAGGCATCGTGGTCCTCAGGCCGGGTATCGCGTACTGCTTGCGCCGGTTTCATCCCCTTGTCCAGCAACTGGCCCGCAATCACTGGGTGGGGCACATCAAAGCCAATCGCCGGAACCATGCCATCTTGGGCGACGCCGGGGACTTGGAGGATTTCCTCTTTGGTATCTCTCGGCAGTCACTCGCCATTATCGGTGCCGGCCTGCGGAAGTTGGATGGCTCGCGGTGCTTCTACTGCGGGCAAGGGCTGCAGGAGGCCGATGTTGATCACTTCGTTCCGTTCGCTTTGTATCCGCGTGACCTCGCCCACAACTTTGTGTTGGCGCATCCCCAGTGCAATCGGAGCAAGTCCGACTCTTTGGCGAGCAAAGGTCATCTGGAGCGATGGCTGGAGCGGTTGACGACGAAGTCGGCACCGCTCGGTGAGATTGGGATGGCCGCAGGTGTAGCGACAGACGACAAAACCGCACATCGCGTCGCGGCCTGGGGATATGCCAATGCGCACGCGGCGCAGGGAAGGGCTTGGATCAAGGCCTCGGACTACGAAATGGTTGGTTCCGACTATCTAGCGCAGTTGACTCCCAGATGATCTCTCTGGTTTGTTCGGATTAGCCCGTTTGGCAAGAGGAAAGAAAGAATGTCTCACATCCCGGTGACAGACACGATCGCCCACGCGCTTATGCAGCTTGTGGACGATTCGAACAACAACGGCGTCTACCGAGAGCCTTCGCACGCCGACATCGAGTTTCACGTCAACCAGGCGGGCCTTGCGGAGCATGACCCCAAGCAGCAGGGGCAGATGATTGGAAAGGCGAAGCGCGTGCGCGCCGTTCTCTACGCGGTTATGGACTCAAACCCGGTTGCGGCAAGCCGGTTCACTTCCGGTTTGCTCGCGAAGGTGCGCGCGTGCGGCGGATTCCGAGAGGCGTCTACCAACTATGTGGGTCGCGAGGCGATTGACAATGCGAAGGCAGCCTTCGACGCGGAAGGTTTTGTATTGGCCGACGACGGCACGCTGTCGCCCAAGGTGCTCTCCTCTTTGCGCGGTGTTGCGCTCACCGATGCGTTGGCCGCCTATGCCCGACGTGCCCAAAAAGGCGCCGAGGATGCTGCCCTGATCGCGGGAGCCGGAAAGGACTTGATGGAAGCCACGGCCGCCCATGTCCTCGAAACGCTGCAAGGAAGATATCCGAGCGGTGCCAACTTCCAGTCACTGCTCGGCATGGCCTTCATAGCCCTGGACCTCGCCGTCCCGGAGATGCTTGAGCAGCCCGGCGAGCCGGCGGTCAAGTCGATGGAGCGGGGGCTGTTCCTCTCGGCCTTGGGCGTCAATCGAGTTCGCAACAAGCAGGGCTCTGGCCATGGCCGGCCATGGTTGCCGACACTCGCTGATGAGGAGGCCAAGGCCGCCATTGAAGTTGTGGGAACAGTTTCCGCCTACTTGTTATCGAAGCTCGCAAAGCGCGAGCGCCGCGTTCCGCAGTCCTGAACAATCAGCGCAGTCTGCGAGGCATAAAACGGGGGGCATGGCAGATGACTGAAACACCACTCCTGTCGCGACCCAATTCACCTCTTGCACTGCAACATGACGATTGAAGAGTTTTACTCCGCGCCTCGCGGGACTTACGGGAATGCTTTGCTGAACTGGAGCAACCATGCCGCCAGCGATGTGGTCTCCTATGCGGTGAGTTATCGGAATGCAGCTCACGGCCTGATCGCCGGTTACGAACGCAGGGATGTTGGTGATATTGACTACGGTGCCTGCCCCGTCATCTTTCTCTTTCGCCATGCGATCGAGCTCTACCTCAAGGGGATGGTGTACCGCTTGGCCAGGCTCAGTGTCGACGATCAGGAGCTTCGCCAGGTATTGCCAAGACTGTGGAGAGAGCATTCGCTTATGAAGCTGCTGGGCATGGCTCAGCCCGTCCTTGCCGCTATGAGAGACAGGCTTCCCCTTGCTCTGCGAGCTATCGACGAGGACGAACTGCAGTTCCTGTCCGATCTGGATCGAGTCGATCCTGGCTCGTACTCATTTCGCTACCCCGTGGCTTCCACGGGTGGGTCTGCGCTGCAGGGGCTGTTCATGACGAACATCTTTGTGTTCGCCCAGATGGCGGACCGGACATTGGACTCGCTCAATGCGATCTGTCGGCATCTCATCATCGAAGTGCATGCCCTTGAGCCGCAGATGCGCCTGAATCTCGGGACCATGGATTCACGGCAAAGGGGCTGACGACCGCCTGTCAAACGGGTCAGTGGTTGAGCGGTGGTTATCGTACGGGGCGGTATTGGCGTAGCCTGACGTCCGGACCCGGAGGTGCACCGGTCTTCGCTGAGCGCGAGGCGTCCTTTCTCGCCTCGATCCAGGCCTCGACCTCTTCCAAATCCCAGACGACACAGCGTGCGGTGAGCCGGAAGCGCTGCGGAAATTCGCCGCGCTGCTCCATCTCATAGATCGTGGTCTCGGCCAGGGGAACGATCTGGTGCAGTTCGCGTCGACGAATGGTGCGGCGAAAGGGCAAGGGCGGCTTCGAGAGAAATTGGGGTGTTTCGTCATAGTCCGTCGTGCCAGGGGTCGGCAAGGGCGAATGTCTGCCCAGAGGGGGCGGTGAGGGTGTCGGCATGGCATTGACCGTGAGCGGATCTGTTGTCGCTCATGGTGGCTACCGAAAGCGATCAGCACAACCTGTTGGAGCGCAGCCCGGAGTAGGGCGCAGTTGATCGGATTCCCATGCGCATAGTCGCTTTGATGGCGATATTCACTGAGCAGCGAGTCTTTGCCGAATCCAGGCTTCGCGGCGCATTGACGTGCCGGAGTTTTCACGCAGCCTCGACCCACAGCGGACTCCGCTGCTGAGCTGTGCGCGAGAGCCAGTGAAGCGTGCCAGGAACGGTGGCGGCCGTTTCTCTCCAGCGGCGGTGGTTTTAGATCAAAGGGCGGTTCTGATCAATCTGCCATTCATAGATGGCGACGGCTTCGACCACTCGAACCTTTTCTGAAGCCTTCAACGCGCGCCCGATCTGGCGCTCCATGTCGTGCAGCATGGTCGGGTTGTCTTTAGACTGCTTCAACAGAAGCTCAGCTTTCATCGTCCTGATGTTTGTCACCTTGATGTACAGCTTTTCGGCAGAGCGCGAGGTTTGCCCATCGACCAGGGCGACGTCGGTCGGCTTCAGATGGCCGTATTGAGTGCCGAGACCGTAAAGAGTGACCTCCTGGCGTCCCTGCTGCAACATCGAACGCGTCGCCTCATCAATCGCCAGGGATTGGCCGGTGTGGATTGTGCCGAATCCGGGTACGGAGAACTTGTCGGGAAAGATAGTCTTACGGGTCAGCCCCTCCAGCGAAGCGTGCGTGTGCTGATTGATTTCCAGACATTCGTAGTAGCCGGAGAAAGGGCCGCGCTTCGGGTCGTACAACACATAGATGTGCGGCATCTTGAAGTCGCCGTCACCCTTGTCGTCGATGTACTCGATATTGTCGAAACGGATCAGCTCGCGGTGGACCCATATCGCACGGCTGGCCCGTGGCAACAACTCCCAGATGCCCTTGACTGCGAGGCGCTGCGCTTGTAGCTGTTGCTCCAGGGCCTCTTGGTGGTCCATGGGGAATGGGTCTTCGTCTACAACCTTTGTGTAGTCCCACTCCCTGCTGTCGCGATCAAAGTAAGCGAAATGCCTGGCTACCGTCACGACCAAGCCGCGTGGGTCGAACGAGTGCACCTTGTATTCCTTCCATCGGGGATTCCTGTCGAAGTCCGGGTAGTCATCCTCGAATGGATAGTTTTCATCGCTCAGGTCGCGGACAAGGATGTGCCCGGTTGGTTGTTCACCCAATACCCGCATTAGCTTGTTCTTGGCCAATACCGTAGAGCGAACGGAAGCGGCTTTGGATCGCCGCTTGGTCACCAGTGAGATGCCGAAGAACGCGAACAGGATGTGATCGTTCTTTGGCTGGAAGAGCATGTCCTCAAGCTCGCCAGCGCCCCACAGATAGAACTCCATAACTCCGCGGGATCGAAGCTCCTCGCGGAAGCGATCATGCGCAGCCTTGGAGAAGTGCACGGGCGCTGCCAGGATGTAGCCATAGGGCGACATCTGTGCCGTCACCGCATCCGAAATGATCGTGGCAACCTTCTTGGGTCCCACTTCCTTTTCGCGCTTGCACTGAATCATCCAGAGGTTGCCCTCCATCGGATGGGGTGCATCCTCCGCGTCTACCTCGTCTTCGGTAAAGGCCGTTGGCGTTCTCACCTCCTCGAATGCTCGGACATCGAATCCATCGTCAGCGCCGCCACGACCCGTGGACTCGATCGACTTCCATGACCGGAAGTCGTAGGCGAGCTGGCGAACCAAGTCCTCAAAGCGGTGAGGATCGAGGTCCTCGAAATGGATCGGTCCGACGGTTCGCGTGACGTGTGGTTTCCCCATGGGCCTTTGCCTTCCATTGTTGTTTAGCGAATCTAACTCACGGTCGTACGACAGGGGCAAGTGACGCCTTATGGCCGGGAAGCAGGGCTAAGGTCTGGTCGCCCGCGCTTTGCCAGCCATTGCGTTGCACTCAACCTCACGCCCCTGGCTCACGGGCCTGGCGCTTACGAACCCGAACCAGGGGATCACGAAGTTCCGAAGCGCGCGATCAGCGCCGGCCGAGTGGCGTGGTTCCATGTGCCCGACATGTGCAGCGCTGGATGGCGCAGCTTTGGCACTCACGGGCTGCGCATGCTGCGCACTTGGCGAAAGGGCAAGGTGAATGGTGGGGCGTGGCGGCTTGCTGTTCCCTTCATCGTGCCACGGCGTGCTCGCCGTGCAAGGGCTGCGCGCCGTTGGCGCTTGCGTCCTGGCGGCCGTCGTGGACCCTTGACGGCTTGCGCTGCACCGTGACCCGGAGGGGGTGGGCAATTCCGCCCGGCATCCTTCAGGAGTTCACCATGAACAACGCACTCATCACCCACGAGCAGCGCGCGCTGCTGCTGTCCAACGGCTGCGCATCGCTGCGGGACCCAGACTTCGATCCCGTGCCCGTGGTCAAACTGTTCACGCCCGATGCGAGCGCGACCTGGCTGTTGGGGGCCATTGATCCCGACGACCATGACCGTGCCTATGGGTTGTGCGATCTGGGTCTGGGGCTGCCTGAATTGGGCTATCTCAGCCTGGAAGAGCTGGTGGGCCTTCGCGGTCGGATCGGCCTGCCGGTCGAGCGGGATCTGTACTTCCGCGCAGACAGGCGCTTGAGCGCCTATGCGCGCGATGCGCGGCTGGCGGGGCGGGTCATGGTCTGATTCTGCCGCGGTGTCGTGGGGCGCCCTACGCCTTCTCTCGGCCCTGGTGCGTTCACCAGGGCTTCCAGCGCCGGTGGGCCGTCTGCGGCAGAACGCCCAGCAGGCGCACCTGCGGCAAGGTCTGGGATACGTCGTTCCTGGGGAAGCGCCGGCGGACTTCGCATTCCAGTTCGTGCGCGAAGCCGCGCGCGTCTTTCTCACCGCGCAGTGCCCGTTGCCGCCATTCCCTGGCCTGGGCCATCAGTTCATCGTCCGTTAGTTCGCGTAAGTCCATGGCAAGTGTCATTGTGCCGATGCCGGGACCTGCTGTGATCGTGGGGGATTGTGCTGCGGGGATTCGGGCGTCCCCGGCCCCCTGGGAAATGGCCGGTCGCGCTCTCGTGCTGGCGCATCGAGCCGCCTGCGGCGTCTCGCCCCCTTCGGGCTTCGATCGTCCCCTCACTCCGTTCGGCTGACGCCTCCGGCCCGGCTTCCAGCTTCGGGCCTGCGCGCTTCGCTTGCCGTGCGGTCGGCGTGTGGAAGGGCCGTTGCCTTGTCCAGCCGTCTCCCCTGACTTCATCACCTTGTCCGCGACTGTAGCCCGCGGACGGGGGCCGTCAAGGCGCGCAGGGCCGTGTCCTCGGCTGCGCCTGCGGGCCGCACCAATCCTGCGCTTGTCTCCTTGACGGCCCCCGTCCACGGGCTCCATTTCGTCGCGGGCGATGAACTCAGGAAAGACGGTGGCAACAGGGCCAACCGGGTTCCTCGTGCCGGCCGCACCGAACAGCCACAAGGCTGGGCTCCGAATCTAGGAATCCGGTGTGCGGTTTTCTTCAACAGCCAAGTCAGGAGAAAGACATGCTCGCATCCCGTTTTGCAAACCATTCCTCCGCGCTGCGTTCCGACTATCCCCTAACGGATGACCAGATCCGGCGCGTGGCCCCGTCCATCTTCGCGGACGCACCGCATGAGAGCCGTTCCGAGCGGTACGCCTACATCCCCACCGCCACGGTCTTGACCGAGCTTCGCAAGGAAGGCTTCCAGCCCTTCATGGTGTGCCAGACCCGCGTGCGCAACGAGGGGCGGCGCGAGCACACGAAACACCTACTGCGCCTGCGTCATGCCAGCCAGATCAACGGCGCGGAGGCCAATGAAATTGTGCTGCTGAACTCGCACGATGGCACGAGCAGTTATCAGATGCTGGCTGGTCAGTTCAGATTTATCTGTGCCAATGGGCTGGTGTGCGGCGACACCTTTGCCGATGTGCGCGTGCCCCACAAAGGCGACGTGGCGGGCCAAGTCATCGAGGGGGCCTATCAGGTATTGAGCGGCTTTGAGCGCGTGAAAGAGTCGCGTGACCTGATGCGCGGCATCACCTTGGACGATGGCGAATCGGAAGTGTTCGCCCGTGCCGCGCTGGCCCTCAAGTACGACGACCCGGACAAGCCCGCGCCTGTCACGGAAAGCCAAATTCTGATGCCGCGCCGGTTTGAGGATCGACGCCCCGACCTGTGGAGCGTGTTCAACCGCACGCAGGAAAACCTGACCAAAGGCGGATTGCATGGCCGCGCCGCCAATGGCCGCAGGCAGCAGACCCGCCCCGTGCAGGGCATTGATTCCGACATTCGCCTGAACCGCGCCCTGTGGCTGCTGGCCGATGGCATGCGCCAGCTCAAGGCCTGACCGTTCCCCCGTCGGAGGGGCGGTTTCCCCTCCATCCCCTTGTTTCACTCGATTAGAGATACACCATGAACGCCATCACTCAAACCGAAGCCCGCGCCGTCAACACCGCAGCCAGCAGCGCCGCCAATGTGCTGCAAGCCGCCGACCCGAGCAAGCACATGATCCTGGTGCCGCTGTCGCGGCTGGTGCTGCGCCCCACGGGCCGCAACGTGCGCAAGACCGTCCCGCGCATGTCCATCCCCGAGCTGGCCGCGAGCATCCAGCGCGTGGGCCTACTGCAAAACCTGATCGTGATTCCCTCCAGCGATGACCAGCATTACGAGGTGGTGGCTGGGGGCCGCAGGCTGGCCGCGTTGAAGCTGCTGGCAAAGAAGCACCGCATCGCCAAGGATTGGAACGTGCCTTGCCTGCAGGTGGCCGATGGCACGGCCCGCACCGCCAGCCTCACGGAAAACGTGCAGCGCGAAGCCATGCACCCGGCAGACCAGTTTGAAGCCTTTGCGGCCTTGGTGGCCGAAGGCCGACCCATCGAGGACATTGCGGCGGATTTTTCCGTTACGCCGCTGGTGGTGCAGCGCCGCTTGAAGCTGGCAAATGTCTCGCCGCGCCTGATGGCCGACTATCGCGCCGATGCCGTGAGCCTTGACCAGTTGATGGCCCTGGCCGGGACGGATGACCATGCGGCGCAGGAAGCCGCCTACTACGACGCCCCGCAATGGCAGCGCCACCCCTCGCACTTGCGCGAACGTCTGACGGAGCGCGAGATTGACGCCTACCGGCATCCGCTGGTGCGCTTCGTCGGACTCGACGCCTACGAGCAGGCAGGCGGCGGCATCCGCCGTGACCTGTTCGCGGAAGGTGATGCGGGCGTGTATCTGACCGATGCCGCGCTGCTGGAGCGGCTGGCGCAGGACAAGCTGGCGGGCATCGCCGCCGAGGTAAAGGCCGAGGGCTGGGCCTGGGCCGATGCCACGCCGAGCGTGACCCATGCCGACCTGCACGCCTTCCAGCGTGCGCCGAGGGAGCGGCGCGAACCCAACAAGCGCGAAGCGCAGCGCATCGAGAAGCTGCAAGCCAAGATGCAGGAGGTGGCCGAAGCCATTGATGCCGCGACGGATGCCGAAGACGAGGACAAGGCCGATGCCTTGCAGGAGGAAGGCGAAGCCCTGGGCGAGCAGTTGCAGGCGCTGGAAGAAGGCTTGCAGGGGTACGACGCGAACGTGAAGGCCGCAGCCGGTGCCATCGTCACCATCGACCGCAACGGCGAGGCCGTGATTCATCGCGGGCTGCTGCGCGAGGCCGAGGCCAAAGCATTGCGCACGCTGGAAAAGCTGCGCCAAGGTTTCACCGACCCGGACGCCGCGAACGATGACGAAGGCGAGGAAGACGAGCAGCCCAAGGCCGCAACGATTTCCGACCGACTGACCCAGCGCCTGAGCGCCCACCGCACCGCCGCGCTGCAAATCGAGGTGGCCCAGCATCCGCAGGTGGCGCTGGCCGCGCTGGTGCATGGCATGGTGCAGACCGTCTTGCAGGGCCGCTATTACGGCCACGATATGCCGCTGGGCGTGGGCCTGAAAGTGCAAGATCGGCTGGACGGCATGGCCCCGGACTGGCCCGAGTCGCCCGCCGCCGTGGCCTTGCGCGAACTGCAAGAGGCGTGGGGCGGCAAGCTGCCCGAGGACAGCGCCGAACTGTTCGCCACGCTGCTGGCGATGGAGCAAGGCGAACTGGTCATACTGCTGGCCGTTTGCGTGGCTTCGACGGTGGACGTGGTGACGCCGCGCGCCACGGCGCAGCAGCCCGGCGCGGAACTGGCGCAGGCCGTGGGCCTCGACATGGGCGCATGGTGGCAACCTACGGCGGAAGGCTATTTCAAGCACGTTCCGAAGCCGGCGGTTTTGCAAGCCGTGGGCGAGTTCGCGCCCGACAGCGTCCACCGGCTGGCAAAGCTCAAGAAGGCCGACATTGCCAGCGAGGCCGAGCGGTTGGTGAGCGGCACGGGCTGGATGCCTGCGATCTTCAAGGCCGAAGGCCAGGAAGCCGCGCCGGAAGAATCGCAGGCGCAGGACGCCCCGGAGAATACCGAGGCAATGGCGGATGAACCCGCCGAGGCATTGGCCGTTTGACCCATGCCGAAGGCAAGCGCCCCCGGCCGGGGCGCTTTGCCGCAGGGAGCCGAACCATGCCCACCATCAACACCACCAACCGCCCGCGCATGGCGGCGATCTACGCCCCCGGCACCGTGCGCGCCCGCCGCTGGCACGGCGATGGCGACGTGCGCGGCTACCGCCCGCCCTCGGGCTGGACGGCCCGCGCCGACCTCACCGACATTCACCCCATCGCGGGCCGCGCCTTGCAGCGCGCCGTGTGGTGGATCATCGAGACGAAGGAATAACCACCGTCGGCACTGCGCCCAGGCCGTTCCGCCCTGGGCGCAGTGAACTTAAAAATCCGGGCGCGGCGGTGGCCGCGCCCGGTGTCAAACCACGACCCACAGTCACCCCACGGCCGCCTTCGCTGGAATTCCAGCGACGTTGACATGCGCGGCCGATATTCCAGACAGCGACAGCACCTTGCTTCTGCCGCTCACTCATGCGGCATAGTGCATGCATGTGCAACTGGCCAGGGGAAATTCTGGGCCTATCGAGCCTTCTATCGGATATGTGCTTGCAGTTCTGAATGGACTGAAATTCGATATCTGATCGGAGCACACCGCCGTCATTTGGGAGAGAGGAATGAAAGATATCAAGCAGGTTCGCTTCGAGGCGCTTGCTGCGTACTGCCGGCAGCCAGGCGCACTCATTGCGGCAGAGGAGGTGCGATGGCTTGAGGCATACGACGAGGAGGTGCTGGTCGTTGTGATTCGGGACATCACGGATGGCGACTACTCGGCGATGCTCCTTGCGCGAGATCTCAAGGAGCGCTATCGCTGGGTCGAGATGACGAAGTTCTTCGAGACGATGGGCGAGGCTTTGGCTATGGCGCCTGCACTTGTCGAGAAGATTCACAATGACTTCGGAAGACAGCGAGCGCAGGGCGACGAGAAGGGCAAGCCCGTTGATTTCTTCACCCCCATCGTGGCGGAAGCAAAGCTCAATCGCGATTTCGCGACCATCAGATCGCTTGAGGGCTACTCACCCGCCGTTGAGTTGATGAAACCCATGATGCGCTGGTATGAGGACGCGGACGGCAATTTCGTTGAGCAGTTTCAGACAACTGGCTTCGACAGCAGACTGTGGGAGTTGTACCTGTTCGCCGCGCTGGTCGAGTCCGGCTACATCTTTGACAAGACGTTCGCCATGCCGGACTTTTGCGCAAGAAGTGCCTTCGGTGAGTTTTGTATTGAAGCCACCACCGTGAATCCCAGTCGCACTCCCGCCGGCGAACTTGTGCCGCCTCCGCCTCTGGATACGAATGAGCAGATACAGGAATTTCAGAGGCAGTACATGCCTATCCGATATGCGGGACCGCTGACCGCCAAACTCGGCAAGAAATACTGGGAAAAGGAGAACGTCAAGGATCGTCCGCTCGTATTCGCCATCCAGGACTTCCACGCTCCTAACTCCATGGTCATGAGCAGGACGGCGCTACCTATCTACCTGTACGGAAGGGTGTGGGACTGGCATAAGGATGCCGAGGACAAACTCGTCATCACCCCAACGAAGATCGCAACCCATGTCTGGGGGCCGAAGACCGTGGCATCCGGCTTCTTTGCGTTGCCTGGTGCAGAGAACATCAGCGCTGTGATTTCCAACGCAAGTGCCACCATCTCCAAGTTCAACCGCATGGGAGTCCTTGCGGGCTTTGGTTCCAATCGTGTCCAACTGGTACGCGAAGGGACTGCCGCCAACCGTGATCCGAACTCGGAGCTGCCGACGACCTTTATTCACAATGTGAACTCTCCTGACTACAGTGAGACTTGGATGGAGGGAATGGACGTGTATCACAATCCAAATGCTGCGTACCCACTGCGCCCTGAAATGCTTCCGGGGGCTGCGCACCACTGGCTGCGGGGCGACGGACAACTTGTGTCGCGCGTCCCCGAGTGGCAACCATTCGGCTCCGTTACTCTGATTTCAGTCAAAGAATAGAACCGAGGCGAATCGCGACCGAGAGTTGCCCCTCGTAGGTCAACTCATCGAGCAACAGGTTTGACCTGCTGTGAGGGGCAGCATGGGCCGTTCTCTGGCGTCGTGCTCCCTGTGGCTTTTGATACGGCGCCCAAGATGATTGAGCGTGTCGGTGCGATGCACCGCCGGGCTTTCGGGCTGCGCCCCGTGCCGACTTCGCCGTCACGGCCATCCGGCTTCAATCCACTCACATCTTCGCGCCTGCGGCGCTGCGCGCTCCGCTTGCCTCCAGGGGAAAGCCTTACGGGCTATCCCCGCCGCGCGCAGCTTGGCGCCCCTCGAATACCGCCGAACCGGCGTTGCCGGATCGGCCGGGCCAGCGCCCCCGCCGCAACCGGCAGGGCGTGACGGGTACGCCGAGGCTTGCTGCGGCAGGTTGTGCGAATGCGCGCCGTCCTCAACGCTGGCGGTTCTTGCCCATCACGTCACGAAGGACGGTTCATGGACATCCCGCCCGGCATCGCTATGGAGCTTCCACGCCACGCCTCAAGACTGGCACCGCAAAGTTCGGCAGGGGCTTTCGCGCCTGTCGTTGGGGTCTTGACCTGGCCCGCGTTTGGGAGCGAGCCGGTGCAGCCTTCGTGCGGGGATGCCGAGTCGGCCCCATCTCCTTTTGGAGCGGTTCGGCCCAAGGCGTCCTTGTGTTGTTGTGAATCCTGGCGGTGGCGCGGCTGCGCCTCGGGCTTCATGGCTGCAACCGTCCGGCGAAAACAATTTCCCCTGCGCTGCGCGCATTCCTCGCGGGCCAAATTCTTTTCGCCTCCCGGCTCTCCACTGCGTTTCGACCGCAAGCGGTGCAGCCCGCCCGTCCCCCGCCGACCGGATCACAACAAGGACGCGATGGGCGCGAACCTTGTTCAACCAAAAGGAGTTTCATCATGGCCAACATCGGCAGCTTCACCGCAGACAAAGACGGCTTCACCGGCACGCTTCGCACCCTGATGCTCAACGTCAAGCTCAAGCTGGTGCCCAACGACAAGGGGGACAACGAGAAAGCCCCGGACTTCCGCGTCCAGGCCGCCAGCCACGACATCGGCGCGGCATGGAAGAAGACCAGCGAGGCCGGCCGGAGCTACGTATCGGTGACCCTCGACGATCCTTCGTTCCCGGCCACGGTCTATGCCCGCCTGATCGAAGGCGAGGACGGCACGCACGACCTGATCTGGTCGCGCAGCAAGCCCCAGGCGGCCTGACGGCCGCCGCGCCCCGCCCTTTGCGGCGGGGCGCAGTGCTGTTTATGTAGTGCTGCTCAGGGGCAAGGCCAGGAGATGTCTGGCCCGCCATAAATCGCCTGGCGGCAGGTTCGCGATTTGAGTTTGCAGATGTAGATGCGGGCGGGTCGGTGCTGCGCACCACGGGGCTTTGCGGGCTGCGCCCCGTGCCACCTGCGGCGTCACGGCCATTCGGCTTCAATCCCTCCCGCCTTCGCGCCTGCGGCGCTGCGCGCTTCGCTTGCCTCCGGGGGAAAGCCCTGCGGGCTATCCCCGCCGCGCAGAGCTTGGCGCCCCTCGACACCCCGAACCGGCTGAGCCGGATCGGCCATGCCAGCGCCAGCGCGCTATGGCCTGTCACTCTTTTTCGCCACAGTCTCCAACTCCTGGCGCACCTGCGCCAGAAGCTGATCGGCCTGCTGCAGGTTGTCGCCCGCATAAGCCAGCGTCAGCAGCGTGAGCGGATGCACTTCCATGACTTCGCACAGCTCGGCCAGCTTGCTCAACGTGGGGCTCTTCAGGTCGCGCTCCAGCGTGCTCATGTAGGTGCGGCTGGACACGTCAGAGAACGCTTCCTGGCTCAATCCACGCGCTTTCCTGATGGTCTTTAGTGCCTCCGACAATGTATGTTTTGCTGCCAACCCTGGATCTCCCCAAAATCCAAGATGACAGTCGATTGCGCCCTATAGGGCTACAATCTATAGTGTTCATTCATGCTGGCCTGCCGCTTCTGTGCTTTTACGGAAATCCGTAGCTGCGGTTTTGGACGGAAGCGCAAAGCCGCTTCCGTGGCTTTCCTTAAACCCGCCGATACGGTTTTGCGGTTTCGCGCTTCGGCGGTTTTGTGCGAATGAGGGGGTGCCCATGAACAGGCTCATCACCGAGGACGAGCACAAGCAACTGCTGGAATACGGCCGGGTCCGGGCCGCTGGCCAAGTCATCGACCCGCTGCCCGTGGTGCGGTTGTTCACCCCGGACGCGCACGCCACCTGGCTGCTGGTGTCGCTCGACCCCGCCGATGGCGACACGGCCTATGGCCTGATCGACCTGGGGTTGGGGATGCCCGAGCTGGGTGAGATCAAGCTGTCCGACCTCGCTTCCATCGTCGGGCCGCGCCAGCAGCCCGTGATGCGGGACCGGTATTTCCGGGCGGTGCGCCCGTTGTCGGAATACCTGCGGCTGGCCCAGGAGAACGGTTCCGTCCTCGATTGAGCCGCTCGCGCCACGGCCAAGCCGGGCGCATTGAGACTATTTCGGTCTTGCTCCAGACCTGTTAGGTCTTAGTCCGCACTGTTGCACCAAACCAGTGCTGCCCTGACGCAAACGGTCATGACGCCGGCCGCGCCATGAGGCACGGTGGATATCGCAGGAGGCCGCATTTCCTCGCGCGCCACCGTCGCATTCAGACGATCCACGCAATCCATCGGATGCTTTTCGTCTTGACACGCAAGTTACTAATCTACCAGCTTATTCACGATTGGATGCTAGTTCGATGCGGTGACGTTTGCATGTGAACCCTGTGACGGCAGTCCTGCTCTACGGGAGTTTTCGTCATGGCCGAGCCGCACCACCTCGCGCACTGGTATCCGACCGCCGCCTACCTCTACGTCCTGTGCTTGGACACGCTCGCGCTGGCCTGGGAGTACCTGCGCCGCCATCCCGACTACCGGCTCGACTGGCTGCGCCATGCAAGCCGCCCAGATGCTGCGCACCACTGGGGCTTGCGTCTGCTGGAAGACCCGGCCCTGGATGCGCGTGAGGCGCATCCAGCCTGGCTCCCCGGCCATGAGGCCGTGGTGCAGCTCTACCCCGACGCCGATCCGCCGCAGGATGCCGCTACCTTCGCCTTCTGGCGCATCCCCGGCCACAAGCAACTGCTCCACGACGGCAAGGGGCTGGCGCTGACCGCGCGCAGCCCCGGCCATTGCCTGCGCTTCTCGCTGGCGCCTGGCGTGGAGGACGGGATGGCCGTGGCCCATACCTATCGTGGCCGTGGGGCCACGCATGTGCTTGACACGCCTGCGCCGATGGCACGGCCCAGGCCGCCCCCTGCAGCGCTGCGGGAGCTGCACACCTTGCAGGCGCTCGACGCGACCCTGGCGGGCGCGTCCTTGCGCGAGGTGGCGGAGGGCTTGTTCGGTACCGATGCCGTGGCCGGTTGGTACAGCGACGGCGGCCTGCGCTCCAAAGTGCGCCGCCTGGTACGGCGCGGCGATGCACTGATGCGCGGCGGCTATCGCGCCTTAGCACACCTCCCACCGCTTGAGAAGGGTCGTTTTGAAGGGGACGCAAAACGACCCTGAGCAGGAGCGCTTCGTTTTCTGAGACTGCCTCCATCCGGTTGCGCTGTGTGGCCGGAGCCCTGCAACCGATGGAGGTTCTCACCATGCGTCCTGCTCCCTTGCGGCCTGCTGCCGCACTCGCAACCAACCCGGCCGCTGCCGCGCAGCCACAGCGTTATCTGACCAACGACGAAGCCGCCGACTATCTGCGGCTGTCGCCGCGCACGCTGGAGAAGCAGCGCGTGCTAGGTGGCGGCCCCAAGTTCCGCAAGTTCGGCCGCCGCGTTATGTACGCCGTGGCTGACCTCGATGCTTGGGCCGCCGAGCGCAGCTACGAAACCACGTCCGATCCCGAATACGCCGAGCAGCACTCGGCGGACGGCCGTGCGCGCTGACCGCTGGCGCGCGGGTGGCCTTCGCCATGTCCAGCTCTGCGCTGCCGTTCCGGCAGCCGCCCGTGCCGGAGCGCGAACAGCTCGACCTGTTCCGCGCCCTGCCGGGCGACATGGCGCCGCGCGACAGCCAGGACTTGATGGCCTTTCCGTTCTTCTCGCTGGCGAAGTCGCGGCGCGTGGCGCCTATCGACTTCCGCGCCAGCGGCATCACGATCCGCGTGGAGGGCACGCAGGAGCATGGCATCGCGACGATTTGGGACGCGGACGTGCTGATCTGGGCGGCCTCGCAGATCGTGGAGGCGCGCGACGCGGGCTTGCGCCCATCGCGGCTGATGCAGGCCACGCCCTACGAGATTCTGCGCTTCATCGGGCGCGGTACGTCGCTGCGCGACTACCAGCGCCTCAAGGCCGCGCTGGATCGTCTTCAGTCCACGACGGTGGCCACGTCGATCCGCGAGACCACGGGAAGACGGCTGCATCGCTTCTCGTGGATCAACGAGTGGAAGGAGCTGGCCGATGCCAAGGGCACGCCCTTGGGACTCGAATTGATCCTGCCGGACTGGTTCTTTGCCGGCGTCATGGACGCCGCCCTGGTGCTGACCATCGACCCGGCGTATTTCCGGCTGACGGGCGGGATCGAGCGATGGCTGTACCGGCTGGTGCGCAAGCACGGTGGGCGCCAGCCGGGCGGCTGGCAGTTCGACTTCAGGCACCTGCACCGCAAGTCGGGCAGCACCGCGAAGCCTTACGACTTCGCCTGCGACCTGCGTGCGCTGGTCGCGCGGCAGTCGCTGCCGGGCTACGTGCTGGGCATCGAGCGACTGGATGGCGCCGAGCTGCTGACCTTCCGGCCCGTGCCGCAAACGGCACGGGGATAACCGGGACAAAGCCTGTGGACGGGCTCGTGCTATCAGGCGTGCCAGGTATCGTGCTATCAGGCGTGGGACTGTCGTGCTATCAGGCGTGTCTATCGGCCGCAAAGCCAATGCTGGCGCGGGTTTCGGCGTCCCTTAACTTCCCTAACTTAAATTCTCTAACTTTTAGTAGAAGCGCCGCGCCTCGGTGGACAACCACCACGCGGCACGAAAACCAGCAGCAACAGCCGGACTTTCCAACGCGGAGGGCCAGGCCATGATCGTCGCGCTGCTCAACCAGAAAGGCGGCGTGGGCAAGACCACGCTTGCCACCCACATCGCCGGCGAGCTGGCGATGCGCGGGCAGTCGGTCATCCTGCTGGATGCCGACCCGCAAGGCTCCGCGCTGGACTGGACGCAGCGCAGAAGCCAGCAAGGCTTGCCAAGGCTGTTCGGCGCCGTGGGCCTGGCACGCGAAACCTTGCACCAGGAGGCGCCAGACCTCGCCAGGCGAGCCGATCACGTCGTCATCGACGGGCCGCCGCGCATCGCCGCCTTGGCGCGCTCCGCGCTGCTGGCGGCAGAGCGCGTGCTGATTCCGGTGCAGCCCAGCCCCTACGACCTCTGGGCTTCTGCCGAGATGGTGGCGCTGATCCGCGAGGCACAGGTGTTCCGGCCTGCGCTGCGCTCGGCCTTCGTCATCAATCGGCGCGTCAGCACCACCGTGATCGGGCGCGAAGCACGCAGCGCGCTGACCGAGCAGCCGCTTCCTGCGCTGCACGCGGAAGTGCATCAGCGCATCGTGTTCGCCGACAGCGTGGCCGCTGGCCGGCTCGCACGCGAGACGGCGCCCGACAGCTCCGCCGCGCGCGAAATCACCGCGCTGGTCGATGAACTGCTGCGGTGGCCGTCATGAGCACTCCTGCCAGCAAGCGCACGGGCAAGCGCATCGGCATCGGCGCCCGCCCGCCCGCGAATCCGCACGCCGAGGCGTGGATTCGCCAGGGCAGTGCCGATGACCTCCAGAAAGGCGACCTCTACACGGCCCGCCTGACCCTCGACATCACGCCCGCCATGCGGGCGCGCATCAAGGTATCGGCCTTCACGCAAGGCGTGACGGTGGCCGATCTGTTGCGCGCGCTGCTGGAACGGGAATTCCCGGAGAAGTCCTCATGAACACACCCGCCTCGACGGCTTCGATTGCATCGGCGGTGCCGTCCATCCCGCCTGTCGGCGTGGCCGACGGCGTGCCGCTGACGCGCGTTGCGCTCGCATACATCGACCAACGCTTCGACCTCTACCTGCGCTTCGGTGATCCTGCCCGCATCATCCGGTTCGACCGCTGGCGCCGCTGCGCGGTGTTCACGCCGAATGCGGTTCTCTGCCGCATCCGCTGGCAGGCCAACGACTACGGCACGATTCGCTGGCAGCTCATGGTGATGCAGGCGTGCATGCCTATGGATGGCGCACAGCGCATCCCCGGTGTGCAGCCGGGCGCGCGCCTGTTGCTGCACGCCGAGGGTGAGCAATCGGTGCGCGCCGCGCTGGAGCGCATCGACGGAATCGAAGCGCTGGGCATCGCGCCCGCTTCCGCCTCGCCCGCCTACTGGCGCACGCTGGGCAATCGGCTCGCGGCGCGTCTGCCGCTGCCCGAGTACACCGCCGAGCGGCACGCCACCTGGCTGGCCGGGAGGGCGCTGCCATGACGCTCCCATTCGCCGTTGCCGGTGCAACCGGCATCCAGCCGCGTCCTCGTTCGCGCCTGTGCGCTCGCATCGTTCTGGCGGGTCTATCCGCCTGCGGCCTCGCTGCCCTGGCCTGGGCGTCCTTCGTGCATCCGCTGCCGCGCCTGACCTACAACCCGTCCGACAGCGTGGCGGTCGGCTGGTATCGCGTCGATCCGCTCGACCATCGCACCAGCTCGCCGCCACGTCGGCTGGAAGTGGGCAGCATCGTGCTGGTTCCGCTACCCGCCGAAGCTGCCGCGCTCGCTGCGCAGCGCGGCTACCTGCCGACGCGCATCCCGCTGCTCAAGCGCGTGGGCGCGGTGGCGCCGCAAGAGGTGTGCATCGCCGACGGCAGCGTCCGCATCAACGGCGTGCCTTCGGCCGCCGTGCTGCCTGCCGATCGCTGGGGCCGACCACTGCCATCCTGGGAGCAGTGCCGCCACCTTCGGCCTGGCGAGCTGTTCCTGCTCAGCGTCACCAATCCGGCGTCATTCGACAGCCGGTATTTCGGACCGGTCAGTGCATCCGCCGTGATCGGCGTCGCGCGCCCGGTCTGGCTGGAGTCGCGCCCATGATGGCCGCCGATTCGCTGCACGTCGCCGTGCGTCCTGTCGTGCTATCCGGCGTGTCATTCCGACTGCTATTGCCATGTCGTCGCGCGTGCAGTGCGAGCGCATCCGCGCGGCACTTCGCGCTGCCTCCGGCGCAGCCGTCCCACGTGCAGGCGTCTTGCCTCGAACACGGCTGGCCTGCGGCCATCGCCGCGTTCGCCGGTGCGCTGGCTGCTGGTGCAGCCTTGCCACCGGGCCGCAGTTGCCGGGAGCGAAAACCTGGAGTGCTAGGGGAGGCAAATGCGGAAGGCAAGACAAAAGGGTGCGGCACCTGTCGGCCCGCAAAGCCAGTCTGCACATGGGGGTGGCGCGACACGCAGCGGCTTCGCCGCCGTGCCGCGTGAGGCGCGAAGCCCGCGCCGATGCGGGCATGTCCGCGTGCTTCGCACGCCCGGACACGCCAGAACTTGCAAGGAGCACAGCCATGACCGACCGCCGCGACGACGATTTCCGCATCCGTCCCAGCGCCCCGAAGAACCGGGGCCAGAGCTTCGTCTCCAAGGTACTCAAGCAGGCGGGCAAGGCCAGCAGCGGCAAGTCGGCGGTGCGCCGTCCTGGCGGCAGTAGCAAGAGTGCCGGCTCCGGCCAGCGGCCCGGCTCACGCTTGGGACGCGGCCACACGGCGGCGCGCTTCGCGGGGGCGAAGCTCACGTCCATGTCGCGGCGTGTGACCATCAAGACGCTGCTGCTCAATCAGCACCGAGCCAGCCCGCAGTCGCTTGCCAAGCACCTGCGCTATATCGAGCGCGATGGTGTGGGCCGCGATGGCGAGTCGGGCCAAGCCTACGGGCCGCAGACCGATGCCGCCGACCTCGATGCGTTCAAGGAACGCTGCGCCGACGACCGGCATCACTTCCGCTTCATCCTTTCGCCCGAAGATGGCGCGGAGCTGGAAGACCTGCGCACCTATACCCGGCACCTCATGGGTCGCATGGAGGCCGACCTTGGCACGGGCCTCGATTGGGTGGCCGTCAATCACTGGAACACCGACAACCCGCACACGCACATCGTCGTGCGCGGGCGCGACGACACCGGCAAAGACCTCATCATCGCGGGCGACTACATCGCCGATGGGTTCCGCCATCGCGCCGCCGAACTGGCGACCGAATGGCTGGGCCCGCGCACCGAGCTGGAGATCCAGCAGACCTTGCGGCGCGAGGTGGATCAGGAGCGGTGGACGAGCCTGGATCGCACCTTGAAGCGCGAGGCCGGCGACGATGGCATGGTGCATGTCGAACGGCTCAACGAACCCCGACTGCAACGCCAGCGTCTGCTGCTGATCGGCAGGTTGCAGCGTTTGCAGCGCCTGGGCCTGGCCGACGAGGCCAAGCCCGGCACGTGGACCGTCCACAACGATGCGGAAAAGACCCTGCGCGCCCTGGGCGAGCGCGGCGACATCATCCGCACCATGCAGCGGGCCATGCGCGGCGAGCCGCGCGAACTGGCGGTGTTCGAGCCTGGGGACGATGGCCGAACCATCCTCGGCCGCGTGGCCGCGAAGGGGCTGGCCGACGAACTGCACGACCGGGGCTATCTGGTCATCGACGGCGTGGACGGCATGGCCCACTACGTTGCGCTCAACGCCCGCGACGAGCTGGCGAACTATCCGACCGGCGCTGTGGTGGAGGCAAGGAGATCGGCTGACGTGCGCGCGGCCGACAAGAACATCGCCGCGTTGGCGAGCGATGGCCTGTACCGCACCGACCACCACCTTGCCATCGCGCAGGGTCAGGCCCTGCCCGGCCGCGATCCGCAGGAAGTGGTCGCGTCCCACGTCCGCCGGCTGGAAGCCTTGCGCCGTGCCGGTATCGTGGAACGGGTGGCCGAGGGGCTATGGAAGGTGCCGGGCGACCTGCCCGAGCAGGGCCGTCGCTACGATGCGCAGCGCCTGGGCGGCGTGGCGGTGGAGCTGAAATCGCACCTGCCCATCGAGCGGCAGGCCCGCGTGATCGGAGCCACCTGGCTCGACCAGCAGTTGATCGGCGGCGGCTCGGGCCTGGGCAACCTGGGCTTTGGCAGCGAGGTCAACCAGGCGATGCAGCAGCGCGCCGAATTCCTGGCCGAACAGGGGCTGGCAGAGCGGCGCGGGCAGCGCGTAATCCTCGCGCGCAATCTATTGGCGACACTACGCGATCGGGATGTGATTCGGGCTGCCAAGGATATTGCCACCGAAACCGGGCTGAAACACCGTCTGGCGGCCGATGGCCAGCGCGTGACCGGCATCTACCGACGCAGCCTCATGCTCGCCAGTGGCCGCTTTGCCATGCTCGATGATGGTATGGGGTTCAGCTTGGTGCCATGGACGCCTGTCATCGAACAACGACTCGGCATGCTGATTTCTGCGCAGGTACATGGTGGCACCGTATCCTGGCAAATCCGACGGCAGCAGGGTTTATCCGTTACCTGACGCCAGCAGCAATTAAGCACCCACCGACCGGATGCGTCTACAGCCGTTCAGCGTCCGGCAAACTGCGGGACTTGCTTTGCGACGAACGCGCGGACCGCTTCCAGCGAATCTGTGGTTTTCGAGGCTCGATTCATTTCGGCCGCCTCCAGCCTCAATGAGGTCGCCAGATCACTCTCGAAGGCAGCGAGTTGCAGGCGCTTGGCGCCCGCATAACCTTGCGTTGGTCCGACCGAAAATTGCACCGCCATACGCCGCGCTTCGTCCAGCAGGCTCTCGCCAGGAACCACTTTCTCGACCAATCCCCAGGCCAAGGCCTCGTCCGAACTGACTACGCGATTGGTCAAGATCATGTCTCGTGCGCGTCGTCCACCCACTGCGCGTGGAAGTAGCCAGCTGATGCCGAAATCCCCCGCGTATCCGAGGCCGGTATGGGCCGCCACAAACTTCGTCCCACTTGCGGCAATCAGGTAGTCAGAGACCAAGGCAAGCCCGAGACCGCCTCCGGCTACCGCGCCTTGTACAGCGCAGACTACCGGGAACGGCAGGCTGGCGAATTGAGGAATCATGCTTTCGGCCACTCTCAGTTCGTCATCGACCAAAGTAGACAACGCATCGCCCGCGGCCACCATTTCTTCGATGTCACCTCCGCAACTGAACATCCGGCCCTCACCGCGCAGCAGTAAAGCTCGAATCGAGCCATCGCGTTCGACATCTGCAATGACACCAGCGAGCACGTTTACGACCGACGTGCTCAACGCATTCATTTTTTTTGGCGAGTTGAGTGTTATGGTCGCGACGGCACCATTCTTTTCGAGAATTACCGGATTTCCAGGCATGCTGACGTTCCCTGATTGATCAAAATTTCAGCGTCAGCGCGGCGCCATGCGAATGGCACCATCCACACGAATGGACTCGGCATTCATGTAGCCGCAAGTAACGAGAAACTCGACGGCCTGCGCGAATTCATCGGGGTCGCCTAAACGCTTGGGAAAGGGCACGCTGGCCGCCAGCGCCTGTTTGACGTTGTCCGGCAGGCCCAGCAGCAACGGTGTACCGAAGATCCCCGGCATGATGGTGTTGATCCGGATCCCTTCGTCCATCATGTCGCGCGCGATTGGCAGGGTCATGCCCACGATGGCTGCCTTGCTGGCCGCATAGCTGGCCTGGCCGACCTGGCCGTCCTGCGCGGCGGCCGAAGCGGTGTTGACGATGGCGCCGCGGTCGCCATCGGCCAGCGGCGCGAGCGTCAACATGCCCGCAGCTGACTTGGCGATGCAGCGGAAGGTGCCCACCAGGTTGATCTGAATGATGCGATTGAAACGATCTGCCGCGCATGGGCGGATTTCGCCGGTTTTCTTGTCGCGGCTGACAGTCTTGACGGCATCGGCAGTGCCGGCGCAGTTGACCAGAATGCGTTCCTGCCCAATGGCCGCGCGGGCCTTGGCGAAGGCGGCGTCCACCTGCTCCTCGGACATCACGTCCACATTGCAGTAAACGCCGCCGAGTTCGCTAGCCAACGCCTGGCCGACGGTTTCGTTCATGTCGAAGATGGCGACTTTGACGCCATGGCTGGCCAAACGCCGGGCCGTGGCGGCTCCCAGGCCGGAAGCGCCCCCGGTGATGACGGCAGAGATGTCGGAGTTCAGTTGCATGGTTTTTCCTCGATGGGTGAGAAACAGGCGCTATTGGCCGGTAAAGTTGGGTGTGCGCTTGCCTAGGAATGCCGCTTGCCCTTCCAGGTTGTCGGCCGAACGCAAAGCGACGAGGAAATTGCGCTTCTCATGCTCCAGGCCTTGCGCGAGCGGAGTTTCAAAGCTGGCCAGTGCCGCATCTTTCGCCAGCGCCACGGCCAGCGGCGAATTGGCTGCAATCCGGTTGGCCATCGCCAACGCCGTCGGCAGGGCCTGGCCATCAGCCGTCACTTCGGCGACCATGCCTGCATCGCAAGCCATGCGGGCGTCGATGAAATCGCCGGTCAGCAGCAGGGCCATGGCCTTGGACTTGCCGATAGCGTGGATCAGGCGCTGCGTGCCCCCGGCACCCGGAATGGCGCCCAGCTTGACTTCCGGCACACCGAAATTGGCGGACTCGCCAGCGATCGCGATGTCGCAGGCCAGCGCTAATTCTGTGCCGCCGCCCAGCGCGAGCTTTTCCACCGCTGCGATGACGGGCTTGGGGAAGCGCTCCAGTTCCGACCAAAAGTGGCCGCCTGCCGCCGCACGATCGCCCAGCAGCGGCTCGGCGCGCAGCGCATCGAAGGCCGTGATGTCGGCCCCGGCGCAGAACACGCCCTCGGCGCCGGTGATGATGACCGCGCGCACGGTATCGTCGTCGCGCAGTTGCACAAGCTGCGCACGCAGGCCATCGAATACCGCGCGGTTCAAGCTGTTCTTCGCGCGCGGGCGGTTGATGGTCAAGGTGGCGATGGCGCCATCGCGGCTGACGAGCACTTCGCTGGCTTCGCTCATGGTGGCCCCGCTCATCCAAGCCGCTCGATGATGGTGGCGTTGGCCGTGCCCGAGGCCTCGCAAATCGTCTGCAGGCCATAGCGGCCGCCCCGGCGCTCCAGCTCGCACAGCAGGTCAGTGAGCATGCGCGCGCCGGTAGAGCCCAGCGGATGGCCGATGGCTATCGAGCCGCCGTTGACGTTGAGGCGGTCGTCCAGGATGCCGAACTCCTGCTGAAACATCAGCGGCACGCCTCCGAAGGCCTCGTTGACTTCGAACAGATCGATATCGTCGAGGGTCAGACCCGATTCCTTCAGTGCCTTGCGGGTGGCGTCGAGCACAGCGGTGAACTGGATCACCGGGTCGGCGGCGGCCACGGCGGTGCTGACGAAGCGCGCACGCGGCTTCAGGCCGTGTTGCTTGGCGTAGGCACGGCTGGCGATCAGCAGCGCGGCGGCGCCGTCGCTGATCTGCGATGAGTTGGCGGCCGTGGTGGCGCCGTCGGCGGCAAACACGGCTTTCAGCGTGGCCATCTTCTCGGGGTTGGGGTCCGCGCGCACGCCCTCGTCGGCGGCGACGACCGGGCTGTCCGGATCGGCCGGATCCTCGGTCAGCCGCACCAGTTGATCCTTGACGCGGCCAGCCTGCGAGGCCTCGGTGGCCCGCCGATGGCTACGCACGGCGAAGGCATCCAGGGCCTCGCGCGTGAGGCCAAAGCGCTTGTTCATCAACTCCGAGGAAGCGCCCTGCGGTATCAGCGGGTTGTCCTGGTAGCGCGCCAGTTCGCTCGGGCTGTATTGCGCGCCAAGCGGCGCACCAGGCTTGAATGACGGCGGCATGGGCGCCTGCGACATCGACTCCACCCCGGCGCCGATGACCAACTGGTAGGCACCCGCTTGAATACCGTGCACAGCAAAGCTCACCGCCTGCTGGCCGGAGCCGCATTGCCGGTCGACCGTCACCGCCGGAACGGATTCGGGCAGCCCCGCCGCCAGCACGGCATGCCGGCCCAGGTTGCCGTGCTGCTGGTCCCACTGCAGCACGCAGCCGACGATCACATCGTCCAGATCGGCCGGGTTGATGCCGGAGTGCTCGACCAGTTGGCGCAGCGTCTCGCCCAACAAATCGACGGGATGCCATTTCTGCAGGCGCCCGCCGCGCTTGCCCACGGGGGTGCGCAGCGCACCGACGATGACGGGTTCATGGTCTTTCATGTTGTTCTCCTGGATAAAAAAGCCGGCGTCACTCGGCGTAGCGATCCGCGTGCTCGGCGCGTATACGCTTCTTGTCGAGCTTGCCGACGCTGGTCTTGGGGATGGCCTCGACGAACAGGACCTGATCCGGCAACTGCCACTTGGCGAAGGCGCTGGTCAGGTGTTCCTGCAGTTGTTCCTGGGTCGCCTGCTGGCCAGGCTTCAGCACCACCAGGGCCAGCGGCCTCTCCTGCCACTTCGGATGCGGAACGCCGACAACTGCGGCGTCGCGCACGGCGGGGTGACCCATGAGCAGGTTTTCCATGTCGATGGAAGAAATCCATTCGCCGCCGCTCTTGATCACGTCCTTGATGCGGTCGGTGACCTTGAGGTAGCCGTTCTCGTCCACCGTGCCGACATCGCCCGAGCGCCACCAGCCGCCTTCCAGGAAGCGGTCTGCGGAGTCGGGCATGTCGTGGTAGCTGGCCGTGATCCAGGGGCCGCGCACGCAGATCTCGCCTGCCGACTTTCCGTCATGCGGCAAGTCCTTGTCGTCGGCATCGACGATGCGGATGTCCACCCCGGTCAGCACCAGACCTTGCTTGCGCTTCAGGTTCCAGCGCTCTTCCTCGGTCAGGCGCTTCTTGAGCGTGGACTTGAGGCGGTTCATCGTCACCAGCGTCGTGGCTTCGGTGGCGCCGTAGCCATGCACCACCTCGGCACCGGTGAGTTTGTAGAAACCGATCATCATCGACAGCGGCGGCTCGGAGGCGCCGGACAGCATGCGCATGCGGCTGAAGTCCGGCTTGACCGGCATCGTCTCGATGTACTGCAGCATGGGCTGGAAGATGGCCGGTGCGCCGTTGGCGACCGTCACGCCCTCGGCGATCATGGCGTCAACCAGGGGCTTGGTGTCCTCGGCGACATAGCGGCCCGGCAGCACGATCTTGTCGCCCAGCAGCGTGGCGGCCTGCGGCAAGCCCCAGCATTGCCCGTGGAACATGGGGGTGATGAGCATCACACAGTCGTCCAGCGTCATGCCCAGATTGGTGGCCATGCCCGTGGAATGCATGTAGATGCCGCGGTGCGAGTAGTACACGCCCTTGGGCCTGCCCGTGGTGCCGGTGGTGTAGCAGGCGCTGTAGGCCGAGGTTTCGTCGATCTCGGGCCAGTCGATCTGGGTGTCGGCGGCGGCCAGCAGGTCTTCGTAGTGCAGCAGCGGTTTCAGCGTGGTCTTGATCTGGTCCAGCGGCTTGTCGGTCATGACAATCCAGCCCTTGATCTGGGGCGAATTCGCTGCGACGGATTCGGCAATGGGTAGTAATGACTCGTCCACGCAAACGTAGGACACCTTGCTGTGGTCGACCACGTAGCCCAGGTCCTCTGGGCCCAGGCGCAGATTCATCTGCAACATGACAGCACCCAGGCCGGGAATAGACCAGTACAGCTCGAAGTGACGTCGGCTGTTCCAGTCCAGGATGCCGACCCGGTCGCCGGGCTCGACACCGAGCGCGCGCAGCGCATTGGCGCTGCGGCAGACGCGCGCGTAGCAGTCGGCATAGGTGTAGCGATCCCAGCCGCCATCGGGTGTGCGGTAGACGATCTCCTGGTCCCCATGGGTGCGCGCGGCGTGCCGGATCAGCGTCGTGGTGTTGAGCTGGCGGTCGTTGCCCGTGGTGGACGGGCAGCCGCGGACGATGTGGGTGGTAGCAGTCATTTCTTTGTCTCCTGGGTGGTGGTTGCGTTGAGTGCCTGGAACCGTGGGGCCGGGGCCGCTTCGATGGCGCCGAAAGAGGTGGTCTGGTAGATGCCCCGTACCGCGTTGTGCGGATGCCGCACTGCCTCGGCCAGGCTGAGAACGGGTGCAAAGCAGGCGTCGCTGCCTTCAAGCAGCGCGCACCAGTGCGCCTGGGGCTGGGTGCGGATGAGGGCCGCGATGCGCTCCTTCAACGCCGGCCACGCCGCCGTGTCGTACTGGTCTGCAGGGTTCACGTCCGCCAGGCCCAACTTGGACAACAGCAATGCGTAGAACGGCGGCTCGATCGCGCCGAGGCTGATGAAGCCACCGTCGGCGCAGACGTACACGTCATAGAACGGCGAATCGTGGAACGGGCTCGGCTGTGCGCCGTCGATCTGCCCGTTGGCGCGAATCCAGTGCACCAGCGTGCCCAGCATGGCCACGATGTCCACGATGGCTGCGTCCACAACCCGGCCACGGCCGGTGGCCCGTGCATCGACCAGCGCGCAGGCGATGCCAAAAGCCATGCCTAGCGCCCCGGCACCGTCCCCGAGTACCGAGGGCGGCACGATGGGCGCCTGCCCCCTGTGCGCCGACAGCGACAGCAGGCCCGTCAGCGCGACGTAGTTCAGGTCGTGGCCCGCGGCCTGGGCAAGCGGCCCGTCCTGGCCCCAGCCCGTCATCCGGCCATAGACCAGTCGGGGATTGCGCGCCGCGCAATCTGCGGGGCCAAAGCCCAGCCGCTCCATCACCCCTGGGCGAAAGCCTTCGATTAGGGCGTCGGCCTGGGCAATCAGCTCCAGTGCGCGCGCCTTGCCACCTGGCGACTTCAGGTCGATGACCTCGACCTTCTTACCGCGGTGCAGCGGGTTCTCCACCGTCCCGCCCAGCCGCTGCGCCCCAGCAGCCTGCTCGGCCCGTGCCAGCGCGATCACCTCGGCGCCCATGTCGACCAGCATCCTGGCGGCCAGAGGGCCTGGACCGATGCCCTCAAACTCCACCACACGGACGCCGTGCAGCGGCAACTGCAGCGTGTGCGACGTGTGCGGCATGTTCACAGCTTCCTCGAAACCAGGTCTTTCAGGACCTCGTTGGCACCGCCGTAGATCTTCTGCACTCGCGAAGCGGCATACATCCGCGCGATCGGGTACTCGGCCATGTAGCCGTAGCCGCCGAACAATTGGAGACACTCGTCCACCACGCGGCACTGCTGTTCGGTGCACCACCACTTGGCCATGTAGGCGGCCTCGTTGTCGAGTGTGCCGTCCAGCAGTCGCTGGGTACAGTCGTTGACGAAGCTGCGCACCACATGCGCGATGGTCGCCATCTCGGCCAGCTTTTGGCGCGTTGTCTGCATGTCGAACAGAGGCGCGCCGAATATCTTGCGCTGCTTCGTGTATTCGATGGTGAGCTCCAACGCCCGGTCGATGACGGCCGCCGCCGGCACTGCAATGACCATGCGCTCGTAGGGCAACGCGCCCATTAGTTGCCCAAAGCCTTGGCCTTCAACGCCCCCCAGCAGTTGGTCGGCTGGAACGCGCACGCTGTCGAAGAAAAGCTCCGCCGTGTCCGAGGCCTGCATGCCGATCTTTTCAAGCAGGCGGCCCACACGAAAGCCTGGCAGGTTCTCGGTCTCCAATACGAACAGCGACACCCCTTTGCTGCCCGCGCCACTGGTGCGCGCCGCGACGATCAGCAGGTTTCCGGTGAAGCCGTTGGTGATGAAGGTCTTGGCGCCGTCGATCACGTAGTGGTCGCCGTCGCGCCGGGCCCGCGTGGAGATGGCCTTCAGATCCGAGCCGCAGCCCGGCTCGGTCATCGCGATTGCGGCCAGCATCTCGCCGTTCGTCACCTTGGGCAGCCAGCGCTGCTTTTGCGCTTCGGTGCCGAAGTCCAGGATGTAATGCGACGCGATGGTGTGCACCGCGATATTGACCGGCATCTCGGCCTTGGCCAGTTCGTCCTGCACCACCAGCTGGTAGGCGAGGCTGGCGCCGGCACCACCATAGGTCTCGGGCATCTCGGGCAGCAGAAAGCTCATCTCGCCGAACGGACGCCAGACCTCGCGCGGGATGTAGCCCTGGCGGCGCCATTCGTCGAGCCGGGGAGTAAATTCGGCGGCAACGTAGCGGCGCACCTGCTCGCGAAAGGCGTCGATCTCGCCGTCCATCCAGGCGTGGCGATACAGCTGTGGCAGCATGAGCGTGTCTCCTTGTATGTTGGCTTCTGACCCCGCGCCGGGCGTTCCGCACAGCGCCACTGCCGAAGTGCTTTGGGGGATGCGACAATCGTAATAATTGGCCCCTGCAAGGGCGATGGCGGATTGCCTCAATCAACTGACAAATAACTTCGTTCGGCCCGTGCGACCGGCGTTGACCCCTTCGATCACACGCCATGCTGCAACCCGTCTTTACTGCTCCTATCTTCGCCGTGCATGGCCTGCTGGACGGCGCGCGCGGCAAGGGGCTGGCCACGCAAGAATGGCTGGAGGGCGTGCTGGGGCGCGCAGGCATCAGCGAATCGCTACTGGATCTGGAGGATTCGCGCGTAACCGTGGAGCAGTTCAACGCGCTGTTTATCGCCGTCAAGGACAGCCTGAACGACGAGTGCCTGGGCTACCTGCATGGGCGGCCCATGCGCCCGGGCAGCTTCGCGCTAATGGTGCGCAGCGCGTTCACTGCCCATTCGTTGTCATACGCCCTGCGTCGCCTGAGCGAATCCTTCGCCCTGCTGCAGGACGACGTGGCGCTGGTGCCCGTGACCGAGGGCGCGCTGGGGGGCTTCGCGCTGGAGATGCGCGGCGGCGCGGGCGCACATGCCGAATTCCTTCACGCACATCTGCTGCGCGTGTTCTGGCGCTTGCTGCTGTGGCTGCACGGCGGCCGGCTGGTGCCGCAGCGATTCGACTTCAATTTTGCGCAGCCGCTCCATGCGATGAGCTACGGGCGCATCTTTTCCGGTACGCTGTGCTTCGGGCAGCCGCGCACGGCCGCCTGGTTCGACGCCGACGCCTTCAAACAGCCGGTGCGGCGCGATCGGGACGCGCTGCAGTCCTTCCTGCGCGCCACGCCGGGCAACGTGGTGGGTCCGCACCTGAACGAGCGCAGCGCCAGCGCGCGGGTCCGCATGGTGCTGCAGCGGGCCAGCCCCGAATGGCCCGACCTGGCCGTCACCGCGCAGCGCCTGCACATGTCGGTGAGCGCGTTGCAGCGGCACCTGGCCACCGAGGACACTTCCTTCCAGGCACTGAAGGACCAACTGCGGCGCGACATGGCGATCGTGCGCCTGACCAGCAGCGAAGCCTCGCTCATCGCCATCGCCGCCGACCTGGGCTTCACCGACAGCACCGCCTTCCAGCGCGCCTTCAAGGTCTGGACCGGCAGCGCGCCGGGAGCCTACCGCGCCCGCTCGCGCAGCGGGCAGCACCCTACATAGAGGCATTCGACCAATTCCGGCACGGCCACGAGGCTGTAGCCGACCACCGAGAAGATCGGCGCCTTCATAGCTGCCGGGCCTTGGCCCACATCGAGCGAGGCTCTCGTGCGCTCAAGAGACTGTTTGCAGCCCTTGAGGCAGTTGCACCGACGGCAGCGCAGCGACAGGCTGCGCCAGGAAGCAGATGTTTTCCGTCAGCCTATCGAGGTCATTCGTCATTGCCACCCGTTGAGGCTGACTTCTAAGCTTCCTAAGCTAAAACTGAACTCGCACTGCATAGGAGTGATGGCTGTGTGCCATTTGGAGCGGCACTGCCAGAATGTAAATCAAGCATCATGACCGACGCAGCCCCGGCACTCTCGTATCCGTTCTCGGATCTCCCACTCCCTGGCCAAGCCACGGAAATCAAGCCTGGTGTGCTGTGGCTGCGCATGCTGCTGCCGTTTTCCCTGGATCACATCAACCTCTGGGCATTGAGCGACGGTCCTGGTTGGGCGGTCGTGGACACGGGCATTCGCAGCGTGGACGTCAGGAACGCGTGGCTCGCCTTGCTCGCTCCGCAGGGGCCGCTAGCCGGCCGTCCCATCTCCCGTGTGATAGCGACGCACATGCACCCGGATCATGTGGGCATGGCGGGATGGTTGACACGTCGCTTCGAATGCGCGCTTTGGATGACACGAGACGAGTATTTGAGCTGTCGGGTGATGCTTGCCGATACGGGGCGGGAAGCGCCAGTCGATGGCGTTCGCTTCTATCGGAGGGCCGGATGGAGCGACACCGAGGTGGATGAGTACCGCACCCGGTTCGGTGACTTCGGTAAGATGATCCATCCATTGCCTGACAGCTTTGTGCGGCTCACGGATGGCCAGATGTTGCGGATCGGGGACCAGGAATGGGAAGTCATCGTCGGCACAGGACATTCCCCCGAGCACGCGTGCTTCTACTCGCGCGAACTGGATTTGCTGATATCGGGGGATCAGGTTCTTCCCAGGATCAGTTCCAATACCTCCGTGTACGCCACCGAGCCGCATGCGAATCCTCTGCAGGGCTGGCTCGATTCCATCGACCGGTTGATGCAACGCGTACCTGGGAGCGCCCTGATTCTGCCTGCCCACAACGAACCTTTCCATGGCCTGCACCTACGGTTGGAGCAACTGCGTGCGAGCACCGTCAGAGGCACCGACCGCGTCAGGCAACAACTTGTGCAGCCTCTGAGGGTCATCGACCTGGTTCGCGCCCTGTACCGTTCGTCCATTGTTGCGGAGCAAATGCACCTCAACCTCGCGACCGGAGAGACGCTCGCCCACCTAAACTATCTCGACCAGCGTGGGGAAATCGTGTCTGCAGAAGACGAAGACGGTGCAATGCGCTATCGGCTCGCCTGATGCACTAATTTGCCCTCAAGGATATAGAAGTAACCCAATCAAGCCTGTCATTGACTGGGTTCTTTGCTGATGTGTTTCGAGAGCAATGAGTCCTTGCACCAGCGCGTCGTGTACGGCCTCCAGTTCTTTGAACACCGTGTTGGCAAACCAATCCTGGCACGGCACCTTCCACAGATGCTCGACCGGGTTCAGCTCAAGGCTGGCAGAAACTCTAGGCGCATATTCTGTGGCACATCCAAGTGACCCGCGATGTGCCAACCCGCCTGATCCATGACCATCATGATGAACTCGACGGCATGGCGTCGCGCCATCTCGGCCAGGAACACCTGCATCGTCTCAGCGTTGGCCCAGGGCAGCACCAGAGAGTCAATCACGCCATCGTGCGTGCTGACGGCGGCGAAGGCGTACAGGGTCTGGCGTTGAGGCGTGCGCCGACGATGGGGCGTGAGCCCCTGGGCACCCAACACTGCCGGGGTGTTCCCAGCAGGCAGAAGCGCCCTTCGTGCTGGAATATCAGCCGCACGGGCGACCATATTCAGCTTGACGCCTGACCTCTTGGCGCACTTGAACAGTGCTCTCAGAAAGGGGCCGTTTGTCATTCGATCGGGGCGCTTCGTCATCGCGGCTCGCAGCACCGGCACCTAGGATTCCTTGTGTGCGCTGGACGACATGTAGCGGAGCGGCGATGACCGCCGCCCCACGATCCAGAGCCTAACCCAAAGGAGACAAACACGTGTGCCAAATCGACATGCAGAAGCTCGCCGACGACGCTCGCTTCAACCGCTTTCATGCCAAGGTGCTTCTGTGGTGCCTGTTGATTCTCATCATCGACGGCTATGACATCGCCGTGGTGGGCATCGCCCTGCCGTCCATCATGCAGCAGATGGGCGTGAACGCATCGACTGCCGGTTTCATGGCCAGTTCGGCCCTGTTCGGCATGATGTTCGGCGCCATGGTTCTGGGCACGCTGTCCGACCGGATTGGTCGGCGCTGGGCCCTCTCCATTGGCGTCATGCTGTTCAGCGTGTTCACCGCGGCCGCCGGATTCACCAAGGATCCCATCAGCTTCAGCGTGGTGCGCTTCATCGCGGGCCTGGGGATTGGCGGTGTGCTGCCGGTCATCGTGGCACAGATGGTCGAGTACTCGCCCAAGAAGATCCGCAGCCTGATGACGGCGCTGATGACTTCGGGCTACGCACTGGGCGGCATCCTGGCCGCGGTGCTCGGCAAGCAGCTGATCGGCGAGTACGGCTGGCAGGTCGTTTTCATCGCAGCGGGTGTGCCGGTCCTGCTGATTCCGTTCATCCTGAAGCTGGTGCCGGAATCAATGACCTACCTGATCTCGCGCAGCCGCAACGGCGAACTGGCCGAAGTGGCCCGTAATCTCCAGCCGGGAGTCAAGCACCCGGCGGACGCCCAGTTCGTCGTGCCCACCGCCGACCGCGTGGCGGGTGCGCCGGTCTCCCGGCTGTTCCAGGACGGGCGAGGCCCGAGCACGGTGCTGTTCTGGATCGCCTTCTTCTCGGGCCTGTTCATGGTCTATGCGCTCAGCAGCTGGCTGACCAAGCTGATGGCTATGGCTGGCTACAGCCTGGGGTCTGCCCTCAGCTTCGTGATCGCGCTGAACGTTGGCGCCATCATCGGTGCCGTGGGAGGCGGGTGGCTCGCCGACAAGTTCAACATCAAGTGGGTGCTGGTGGGGATGTATGCGCTGGGCGGCGTGCTGCTGTACCTGATGACGTTCCAGACCTCGACCGAGCTGCGTTATCTGATCATCGGCGCGGTCGGCGCCTGCACCACCGGCGCGCAATTGGTGGCCTATGCCTACTGCGGGCAGTTTTACCCGATGTCCATCCGCTCGACCGGCATCGGCATGGCCTCCGGCGTGGGGCGCCTGGGCGCGATCGCGGCGCCGCTGCTAATCGGCCAGATCGTTGCGCTTGAGCTGCCGCTGGAGCAGAACTTCCTGGTGATCGGGGCTTTCGGGATCATCGGCTCGATCGCCCTGGCGTTCATCAGGCATGGCGGCCCGGCGTCGGTGGGCCCGCAAGAGGCTGCACGCGAGTTGCGCCCGTCGCAACAGACGCCGCAAAACGCCTGATCGTAGCCATCAAGGAAATTCGCTGTGTCTGTCTACATAGCCCCCCTGCGCGAAATGCTGTTCGCCATGAAAGAGGTCGGCGGCCTGGACGCGATCTGCGCCCAGCCGGACCATGAAGAAACCACGCCCGACCTGGTCGAGGCCATCCTGCGGGAGGCGGCTAATTACGCCGCTGGCGTGCTGGATCCGCTCAACCACCCCGGCGACGTGCAGGGCGCGCGCTGGCACGATGGTCGGGTCACGCCCGCCGACGGCTTTCGCGAAGCCTGGGCCAGCTTCTGCGAGAACGGCTGGAACGGCATGCCCGCTGCCACCGAATGGGGCGGCCAGGGCCTGCCCACGCTGGTCTCCACCGCCGTGCTGGAGATGTGGAAGTCGTCCAACCTCGCGTTCAGCCTGTGCCAGATGCTCACGCTGGGCGCGGTGGAGGCCATTGCGCACCATGGCAGCGACGCACTCCAGCGCCGCTTCCTGGCACCCATGGTCGAGGGCCGCTGGACGGGCACCATGAACCTCACCGAGCCCCAGGCCGGCTCCGACCTGGCCGCGCTGCGCAGCCGTGCCGTACACGAGGGCGACCACTACCGCGTCAGCGGCAACAAGATCTTCATCACCTGGGGCGAGCACGACATGGCCGAGAACATCGTGCACCTGGTGCTGGCGCGCCTACCCGATGCGCCACCGGGGGTGAAAGGCATCTCGCTGTTCCTGTGCCCGAAGTACCTGGTCAACGACGATGGCACCCTGGGCGAACGCAACGACTTGGCCTGCACGTCGATTGAGCACAAGATGGGCATCCACGGCAGCCCCACGGCGTCGATGAGTTTTGGCGACAGCGGCGGCGCTATCGGCTACCTGGTCGGCGAGCCGCACCAGGGGCTGGCCTGCATGTTCACCATGATGAACCACGCGCGGCTGAACGTTGGCCTGGAAGGCGTGGGCATTTCCGAGCGCGCCTACCAGCGCGCACGCGCCTATGCGCTGGAGCGGGTGCAGGGCAAGCCGCTGATCAGCGGCAGCACCGCCATCGCAGGCCACCCGGACGTGCGGCGCATGCTGATGGACATGAAGGCCCGCACCGAGGCCATGCGCGCGCTGGCCTACTTCTGCGCCGGTCAGATGGACCGCGCCGCGGGCCACGCCGATGCGCAGGAGCGCGCGCAGGCGCAGGCCCTGGTCGGCCTGCTGATACCGGTGGTCAAAGGCTGGTGTACCGACAGCGCGCAGGGCATCACGTCCGACGGCGTGCAGGTGCATGGCGGCATGGGCTACGTCGAGGAAACCGGCGCCTCGCAGCACATGCGCGACGCGCGCATCACGACCATCTACGAAGGCACCACGGGCATCCAGGCCAACGACCTGATCGGCCGCAAGCTGGCACGCGAGGGCGGGCGCACGCTGAAGGCGCTGCTGGGCCGCATCGACGGCGATGCGCGCCGGTTGGTCGAATCGCCCGATGCAGTGCTGGCGCAGATCGGCCGCGCGTTGGCAGCCGCTGCCCAGGCGCTGGACGAAGCGGCCGACTGGCTGCTGGCCCACGACGGTCAACCCGCGCAGTGCGCGGCGGGCGCCGTGCCCTTCCTGCGGCTGGCGGGCACCGTGATCGGCGGCTGGCTGTCGGCGCGCATGGCCGAAGCCGCTACCGCGCAACTCGCGGCGGGCGCGGGCGATGCGGGCTTTCTCGGTACCAAGCGCGCCACAGCCAGCCATTACGCGGCGCATGTCCTGGTGCAGGCGCCGATGCTGCGCGACATCGTCACGGGCGGCGCCGCCAGCACGCTGGCCCTGGCGGACGATCAACTCTGAATGATCCTGAAAGGAAACCCTCCCATGAAAATCCTGGTTCCCGTCAAGCGGGTGGTTGACTACAACGTCAAGGTCCGCGTCAAGAGCGATGGCAGCGGCGTGGACATCGCCAATGTCAAGATGAGCATGAACCCCTTCGACGAGATTGCCGTCGAAGAGGCTGTGCGGCTCAGGGAGAAAGGCGCGGCAACGGAGATCGTCGCCGTCTCGTGCGGCGTGTCTCAATGCCAGGAGACGCTGCGCACCGCCATGGCCATCGGTGCCGACCGCGGCATCCTAGTCGAGACCAATGAAGAACTGCAGCCGCTGGCCGTGGCTAAGCTGCTCAAGGCCCTGATCGACAAGGAACAGCCCGGCCTCGTGATCCTGGGCAAGCAGGCCATCGACGACGACTGCAACCAGACCGGCCAGATGCTGGCGGCGCTGGCCGGTCTGCCGCAAGCCACCTTCGCCTCCAAGGTCGAGCTCGCCGGCGACAAGGCAGCCGTGACCCGCGAAGTGGACGGCGGCCTGGAAACCCTCAGCCTCACGCTGCCCGCGGTCATCACCGCCGACCTGCGCCTGAACGAACCGCGCTACGTCACCTTGCCCAACATCATGAAGGCCAAGAAAAAGCCGCTGGACACCATCAAGCCCGAAGACCTCGGCGTTCAAGTCGCCCCACGCCTGAAGACCCTGAAGGTGACCGAACCCGCCAAGCGCGGCGCCGGCGTGAAGGTGGCTGACGTGGCCGCCCTGGTCGAAAAACTCAAGAACGAAGCGAAGGTGATCTAAATGTCGGTACTCGTTATTGCTGAACACGACAACGCATCCATCAAGGGCGCAACCCTGAACACCGTGACGGCCGCAGCCGCTTGCGGTGGCGACGTGCACGTGCTGGTGGCCGGTGAAAACGCCGGTGCAGCCGCCCAGGCCGCAGCGCAAATCGCCGGCGTCGCCAAGGTCATCCACGCCGACGGCGCCAGCCTGAAGAACGGCCTGGCCGAGAACGTCGCCGCGCAAGTGCTGGCCATCGCCGGCAACTACAGCCACATCCTGTTCCCGGCCACGGCCGGCGGCAAGAACGTGGCCCCGCGCGTGGCCGCCAAGCTCGACGTCGCCCAGATCAGCGACATCACCAAGGTGGTGAGCGCCGACACCTTCGAACGCCCCATCTACGCCGGCAATGCCATCGCTACCGTGCAAAGCTGCGACGCCACCAAAGTCATCACCGTGCGCACCACCGGCTTCGACGCCACAGCGGCGACCGGAGGCAACGCAGCAGTGGAAACGCCAACCGCAGCGGCAGACACCGGCAAGAGCAGCTACGTGGGCAGCGAAATCGCCAAGAGCGACCGGCCCGAACTGACGGCGGCCAAGATCATCGTCTCCGGCGGCCGTGCGCTGGGCAGCAAGGAAAAATTCGACGAAGTCATCACCCCGCTGGCCGACAAGCTGGGCGCGGCCATCGGCGCGAGCCGCGCGGCGGTGGATGCGGGCTACGCGCCCAATGACCTGCAGGTGGGCCAGACCGGCAAGATCGTGGCGCCGCAGCTGTACGTGGCGGCGGGCATCTCGGGGGCGATCCAGCACCTGGCGGGCATGAAGGACTCCAAGGTGATCGTGGCGATCAACAAGGACCCGGAGGCGCCGATCTTCAGCGTGGCCGACTACGGGCTGGAGGCGGACCTGTTCGCGGCTGTGCCGGAACTCGTCAAGGCCTTTTAACTTGGATGAGATACACCATGGAGCTTCGGCATTTGCGTTGCTTTATAGCGGTGGCCGAAGAACTTCACTTTGGCCGCGCAGCGGAAAAGCTGCACATCGATCAGTCCCCTTTGTCGCGCACCATCAAGGAGATAGAGGAAGAGCTCGGGGCGCAACTGTTCACGCGAACCACGCGAAGCACCCGCCTGACCTTTGCCGGAATGGCATTCCTGGAGCGGGTGCCGCGAATCTTCGAAGCTCTGAAACAGGCGTGTGACGGCGTCAAGTCCGCCGCCAGTGGGTTTCAGGGACAGTTGCGCATCGCTTTGTCCGATGGCATCACGCCCTCGCGAATGCCGACGCTGCTGGCACGGAGCCGAGAGGAAGATCCAGAGATTGACATTCGGTTATTTGAGGTGCCGTTGGACCAACAGATCAAGGGTCTGCACGATGACCTGTATGACGTCGGCTTTTCGATGGCCGAAGAGGTGGGCGACGGCATTGTGGTCAGGCCTGCGTGGGAAGACGAGCTGATGGTGGCGGTCCCAGCTCGCCATCCTGTGCTGGCCCACAAGCACGTTCCGTTGGAAGAAGTGTTGCGCTATCCGCTGGCGCTATGCGATCCGGCGATATGCGAAGGCCATGCACGCCAAGTTGATCGCGTTTTGCAGCGCTACGAGCAACAGCCACTGATCGCCCAGCGCGTGGCGTCCTATGAGGTGATGATGACCTTAGTCTCCGCCGGATTGGCACTTGGTTTGGCGGGCGCCGCGCACATTGCATCCGGCCGTGGGCCAGGTGTTGTGGCCCGGCGCTTGGCGGGCAAGTCGCAGATGCTGGCCACGTATCTGCTGCACCGTGACGTGGAGCCCTCCGAAATGCTGGCTCGGTTCATCGCACGAGTGGACTCCATTGATTCGGCGGATGGCTCCAGCGCCGCCGAGGACTCCTGATCCACCTGCTGAAAGGACCCAAGCCATGCCCCGATTCCTGCCGCTGCTGATGGCCGCTGCACTGACAGCCTCCTGTGGGCCATCCCAACCGACGGAAACCGTGGACTTCCTCGTGGCCCATCCTGAGCGTCTCAAGGAAGTCCAGCGCCTGTGCAAGGAAGAGCGCGCGAAGGCCGGCGAAGAACTCTGCCGACGTGCCGCCGAGGCCGCGAATCGCCGCTTCTTCGGTGATCGGCCGGAGCAGAAGCCTCAATAGGGCACCCCTCCGTCGCGGCGCGGCGACGAAGGTCTCACTGTTACCTCATCACGCCGCAGCGCGCTCGCGCATGCGGCATTTTTATTGTCTTCGCCACAGCAATAAGTCTGGCTCTTTTGGCCTGAATCCCCGCCACAACGGTCTTTGACCGACCTGCACGCTCGCCTTGATCCTCGGCACTACGGCACGTTCCTGTGCCGTAGTGGGAGGTTGATCAATGCAAGGAACGAACGTGCTGTTCGGTCAGATTGCCGTTGTCTTCGGCATCGTGATCGCTGGCGTATGGAGCGCTACGCAATGGACGGCCGCCGCCCTGGGCTACCAGCTACGCCTGGGCTCGCCGTGGTTCGATTTCTTCGGCACGCCGGTCTATCACCCCTGGCGCCTGTTCGAGTGGTGGTTCTTCTTCGACGCCTACACGCCGCATGTCTTTGACGTGGGCGGTGCCATTGCCGCAGGCAGCGGCCTGATCGCGGTGGTGGTTGCCATCGGCATGTCGATCTGGCGCTCGCGCCAGTCCAAGCTGGTCACGACCTACGGGTCGGCTCGCTGGGCCAACGCGGAGGACATTTGCAAGGCGGGGCTTGACCAGCCTGCGGGCGTGTTCCTCGGCCAGCATCGCCAGCAGTACCTGCGACATGAAGGCCCGGAGCATGTTCTGACCTTCGCGCCTACCCGCTCGGGCAAAGGCGTGGGCCTGGTGGTTCCCACCTTGTTGAGCTGGCCTGCATCGGCCGTCATTCACGACATCAAGGGCGAGAACTGGAGCATCACCGCCGGCTGGCGCTCGCGCTTCTCGCATTGCCTGCTGTTCAACCCGACCGATGCGAAGTCGGCGGCCTACAACCCACTGCTGGAGGTGAGGCGCGGCGCGCACGAAGTGCGCGACGTGCAGAACATCGCAGACATTCTGGTCGATCCCGAAGGAGCACTGGAGCGGCGCAACCATTGGGAGAAGACCTCGCATGCGCTGCTGGTTGGGGCCATCCTGCACGTGCTCTACGCAGGCGAAGACAAGACGCTGCGCGGAGTCGCCAACTTCCTCAGCGACCCGGCCTGTCCCTTCGAGCTGACCCTGCATCGGATGATGACCACGCCGCACATCGGTGGTGGGCCGCATCTGGTGGTGGCATCGGCAGCGCGCGAAGTCCTGAACAAATCGGACAACGAGCGTTCCGGCGTGTTGAGCACCGCCATGTCATTCCTCGGCCTGTACCGCGACCCCACGGTGGCCGAAGTCACCTCGCGCTGCGACTGGCGCATTGCCGACCTGATCGCGGCCGAGCATCCGGTGTCGCTGTACCTGGTGGTGCCGCCTTCGGACATTTCGCGGACGAAACCGCTCATTCGCCTGATCCTCAACCAGATCGGGCGACGCCTCACCGAATCACTCGATGGCAGCGACGGCATCGAGCGCCGCCACAAGCTGCTGCTGATGCTTGACGAGTTCCCGGCGCTGGGGCGCCTGGATTTCTTCGAGACGGCGCTGGCCTTCATGGCGGGCTATGGCATCCGTAGCTTCCTGATCGCGCAGTCGCTCAATCAGATCGACAAAGCCTATGGCCAGAACCATTCCATCCTCGACAACTGCCATGTGCGCGTGACGTTCGCCACCAACGACGAGCGCACGGCCAAGCGGATTTCCGAAACCCTTGGCACTGCCACTGAGTTGCGCGCGCAGCGCAACTACGCGGGTCACCGGCTCGCCCCATGGCTGGGGCACTTGATGGTGTCGCGACAGGAGACCGCCCGACCTTTGCTGACGCCAGGCGAAGTGATGCAACTCCCGCCCGACGAGGCGGTGGTGATGGTTTCCAGCGTCGCGCCGATCAAGGCCAAGAAGGTGCGCTACTACTCTGACGCGAACTTCCAGCGGCGCGTGCTGCCGCCCCCTGTGCTCATTGCGGGGCGCTACGCCGACGTGCCTTCCTTACGGCCCGACGACTGGAGCGGGCTGACGGTTCCTCCCGTTCCGGTGGCGCCTGCAACCGAAGCCGTTGAAGGCTTCGCCTCTGCCGCTGACGACGGTGGCCCGCGTCGCCAACCCGAACTCTCCGAAGCCGTCGCCTACGACCCCGACCTGGTTGTGCCTGTCGCCGACCTCGGGCTGCTCGATGACGACGACATGCCGCTTCCCTTACCGCGCCAGCTCGATCCGACCCTGCAGCGCACGTCCCGGCTGGCATCCCTCGACCCTGACGACGGAATCGAGCTATGAGCCAGCACCGCTTGAATCTCTTCATCCAGCCCGAGCACGCCAAGCGGCTCGATGAGCTGGCTGCCAAGAAAGGCGTGTCCAAGTCCAGCATCGTTGCGGCGGCCTTGGCATCCTGGCTGTCGCCCGACGCGGCCGACCAGCGCGAGGCGGCGATTGCCAAGCGTCTGGATCGCCTGTCGCGCCACGCCGAGCGCCTGGAGCGCGACCAGAACATCCAGATCGAAACACTGGCCTTGTTCATCCGCTACTTCCTGACCGTGAGCACACCCGTGCCAGAGGCGCATCAGGACGCAGCGCGCGCTCAAGGCAAGGCGCGCTTCGAGCAGTTCGTGGAGCAGTTGGGCCGGCACCTGCTGCGCGGGCGCAGCCTGGTGCGCGACGTGGTGGACGAGCTGAATCCCGATCCGATGCGGACGGACGACGCGCCAACCCCGGCCGAAGCGCAGGAGCGCGCGTTATGAGCACCTCGGCTTCCTCCTTTACCGCCACGTCGCTGGATCGCCGCATCCAAATGCTGCGCACGGCGATGGGGCCGCTGATCGCCGCCGCGCTCGAAGACCCGGACGTGGTGGAAATCATGCTCAACCCGGATCGAACCTTGTGGATCGACCGGCTTTCATCGGGCCGTGCACCGATGGGCGTGGAGCTGTCCGAAGCGGACGGTGAACGGATCATCCGGCTGGTCGCGGCCCACGTCGGCGCCGAGGTACATCGCGGCCAGCCGCTCTTGACGGCAGAGCTGCCCGAGACGGGCGAACGCTTCGAGGGCATCTTGCCGCCCGCTGCTCCGGGGCCGGCCTTCGCCTTGCGAAAGCGCGCCGTGGGCGTGATCCCGCTGTCGCGTTATATCGAGGACGGAATGATGACCGCTGCACAGGCGGGCCTGCTGGTGCGTGCGGTGCGCGAGCGCCAGAACATTCTGATCGCGGGTGGAACGAGTACCGGCAAGACCACCTTGGCGAATGCCCTGCTGGCTGAGATCGCCGCCACCGGCGACCGCGTGCTGGTGCTCGAAGACACGGTGGAGCTGCAATGCGCGGCCCGCGACCACGTGCCGCTGCGCACGCGCCAGGGTGTCGTGTCCATGACCGAGCTGGTGCGCTCGTCCATGCGTCTGCGCCCGGATCGCGTGGTCGTCGGCGAGGTGCGCGGCGCCGAGGCGCTGGATCTCATCAAGGTGTGGGGCACCGGCCATCCGGGCGGCATTGCCACGATCCACGCCGGCTCCGCGCTGGGCGCATTGCTGCGCCTGGAGCAACTGATTCTCGAAGTGGCGGTGAATCCGCCCCGTGCGCTGATCGCGGAAGCGGTCAACGTGGTCATCCACATCGCCGGGCGCGGGCGCAAGCGCCGCATCGAGAGCATCGCCCGCGTCGTCGGCTTCGATGGCGTGGGCTACCAACTGGCGGATGCGCTGGAAGCGCCGTTTCCCGAGCTGCTGCCGCAGTCCGACCTTTCCTCCCTGTCCCTCAACCACCCTGGAGAACTGCCATGACGCAGATGATCGTTCCTGCTTTCCGTATTTCCGCAAATCCTCTTCGCCGGCCCGCACAGCTGGAGAGCCTGGCTCGCCCGGCCATGCAGGGCTTGATGCTCGCGGCGCTAATGCTGCTGCTCGCGGGCACCGCGCAGGCCGCGGGTTCCTCGATGCCCTGGGAAGGCCCGCTGCAATCCATCCTGGAGTCCATTCAGGGGCCGGTGGCCCGGATCATCGCGGTCATCATCATCATCGCCACGGGCCTGGCGCTGGCCTTCGGCGATACCTCGGGCGGCTTCCGCAAGCTGATCCAGATCGTCTTTGGCCTGTCCATCGCGTTCGCGGCTTCGAGCTTCTTCCTGTCGTTCTTCAGCTTCTCGGGTGGGGCCGTCGTATGAACACGGCCCACGATGGCGTGCAGGGGTTCGCTTCCGGCTTCGCCCCTGGTTTCGAGATTCCGCTGCATCGGTCTCTGACCGAGCCGATCCTGATGGGCGGTGCTCCGCGCACCGTGGCCATCACCAACGGCACCTTGGCCGCTGCCGTGGGCCTGGGCTTGCAGATGTGGATTCCGGGCATCGTGCTCTGGATCGTCGGCCATGCGCTGGCGGTCTGGGGCGCACGCGTCGATCCGCAGTTCATGCAGGTCTTCGCCCGCCACATCAAGCACCGGCCGCTGCTGGACGTGTGAGGGGAATGCCATGCTGAACCTTGCCGAATACCGCCAACGCCCGGCCTTGCTCGCTGACTGGCTGCCGTGGGCCGGGCTGGTCGCGCCGGGCGTCGTGCTGAACAAGGATGGCTCGTTCCAGCGCACGGCGCGCTTTCGGGGGCCAGACCTCGATAGCGCGACGCAGGGCGAGCTGATTTCTACGTCGGCGCGGCTGAACAACGCGCTGCGCCGGCTGGGTTCGGGCTGGGCGCTGTTCATCGAGGCCGAGCGCCGGCCCGCCGCCAACTACCCGCACTCGGAGTTTCCCGAGCCGCTGTCGTGGCTGGTGGACGAGGAGCGACGGGCCGCCTTTGAGGACTCGGGCAACCACTTCGAGAGCGGCTATCACCTGACGCTGGTGTACCTGCCGCCGGAGGAAGCCCGCGCCCGTGCGGCCGGAATGCTGTACGAGAACCGTCCGACCGAAGGCGTGGACTGGCGCGAGCGGCTGACTGCCTTCGTCGCGGAGACGGATCGCATCTTTGACCTGCTCGATGGCGTGATGCCGGAGATCGCCTGGCTCGACGACAGCCAGACGCTGACTTACCTGCATGCCACCGTGTCAACGCGACGCTACCGCGTGGACGTGCCCGAGGTGCCATTCCACCTCGATGCACTGCTGGCCGACGCGCCGCTGATCGGTGGCCTGGCACCGATGCTGGGCGACCAGCATCTGCGCGTGGCGACGGTACGGGGATTTCCGACCTCCACCTGGCCAGGGATGCTGGACGACCTCAACCGCCTCGGCTTTGCGTACCGCTGGAGTACGCGCTTTCTCTGCCTTGACAAAGCCGATGCGGAAAAAGAACTTGCCCGCCTGCGCCGCCAGTGGTTCGCCAAGCGCAAGAACGTCATCGCCTTGCTGCGCGAAACCATCTTTCAGCAGGAAAGCCCGCTGGTCGATACCGATGCCAGCAACAAATCCGCCGACGCCGATGCGGCCTTGCAGGAACTGGGCAGCGATCAAGTCGCCTTTGGCTACCTGACAGCAACCGTCACCGTCATGGACGCGGATGCCGCCGTGGCCGACGAGAAGCTGCGCATGGTGGAGCGCGTCATCCAGGGGCGTGGCTTCGTCACCATCCCCGAAACGCTCAACGCCGTGGATGCGTGGTTGTCGTCCATTCCGGGCCATGCCTACGCCAACGTCCGCCAGCCCATCGTCTCCACGTTGAACCTGGCGCACCTCATGCCGGTGTCCGCCGTATGGGCTGGCCCCGAGCGCAATGCCCACCTCGACGGCCCACCGCTGATCGTGACCCGCACGGAGGGCGCGACGCCGTTCCGGCTGGTCACCCACATCGGTGACGTGGGGCACACCTTGGTAGCCGGCCCGACCGGCATGGGCAAGTCGGTGCTGCTCGCCACACTGGCGATGCAGTTCCGCCGCTACCGTGGCTCGCGCATCTTCGTCTTTGACATGGGGCGCTCGATGCGCGCCACCATCCTGGGCCTGGGCGGCGAGCACTACGACCTTGGGATGGATGGCGACATCGCCTTCCAGCCGCTCGCCCGCATCGATCGTGAGGGCTACCGCACCTGGGCGGCCGAATGGATCGAAGGACGCCTGCGGCATGAGGGTGTGGCCGTCGGCCCCGATGAGAAGGTGGCCATCTGGTCGGCGCTCGGCAGTCTCGCCGGCGCGCCCGTGGAGCAGCGCACGATGACGGGGCTTTCCGTCCTGCTGCAATCGAACGCACTTCGGCAGGTGCTCGCGCCCTATGTGCTCGGTGGCGCACACGGCAAGCTGCTGGATGCGGATTCGGATCGCCTGGGAGCTGGTTCCGTGCAGTGCTTCGAGATGGAGGAACTGATGCACAGCAAGGCCGCTGTCATGGCCGTGCTCCATTACCTCTTTGCGCGCTTCGATGAACGCTTCGACGGTGCGCCGACGCTGCTGATCCTCGATGAGGCGTGGTTGTTCCTCGATGACCCGGTGTTCGCGGCACGCATCCGCCAGTGGTTGAAGACCCTGCGCAAGAAGAACGTCAGCGTCATCTTCGCCACGCAGAGCCTGGCGGACATCAAGGATTCGAGCATCGCGCCGGCCATCATCGAGAGCTGCGCGAGCCGCATCTTCCTGCCGAACCCGCAGGCGACCGAGCCGCAGATTCGAACGATCTACGAGGGCTTCGGCCTCAACAGCCGGCAGATCGAGATCGTCGCCACCGCGCAGCCCAAGCGCGACTACTACTACCAATCGCGCCTCGGCAATCGCCTGTTCGATCTCGACCTGGGCGCCGCGACCTTGGCCTTCGCGGGTGCGTCCACGCCGCAAGACCAGCGCGACATCGACGCGGTGCTTGCCGCCTCGCATTCCGATGCCTCTCCCTTCGCAGCCACCTGGCTGCGCCATCGCGGCCTGCATTGGGCCGCCGACCTGCTGTCCTCGTTCCCGTCCACCCACCTCCAGGAGAACCCATCATGAAAAAGCGTCTTGTCGCCGCCGCCGTCGCGGCCATGCTTTGCACCGCTACCGCCGTGCAGGCGCAGTGGGTCGTGATCGACCCCACGAACCTCGTGCAGAACACGCTGACCGCGATCCGCACGCTGGAGCAGATCAACAACCAGATCAAGCAGCTCCAGAACGAGGCGCAGATGCTCATCAACCAGGCGCGCAATCTGACGAGCTTGCCGTCCAGTGTGGTGGGCCAGTTGCGCACCAATCTGGCGACCACCCAGCGGCTGATCGCTCAGGCCAGGGGCCTGGCCTATGACGTGACGAATCTGGATCGGGAGTTCCGGCGCCTGTATCCGGAGCAATACGCTGCCACGGTGAGCGGCAATCAGATGTACCGCGACGCGCAGGAGCGCTGGAAGAACACGCTCAATGGCCTGCAGACCACCATGCAGATGCAGGCCCAGGCCTCGCAGAACCTGAGCGACGACGAAGGCGTGCTGGCCGACCTGGTGGGCAAGAGCCAGTCGGCCGTGGGCGCTTTGCAGGCGATGCAGGCCATGAACCAGTTGCTGGCCCTGCAAGCCAAGCAGTCCATACAGACGCAGCGGCTGCAGATCACGCAGGACCGCGCGGCCTCGCTGGAATTCGCGCGGCAGGCCGCCGCCGTGGAGCGTGGCCGCGAGGTAAACCGGCGCTTCGTGGGAACCGGTACGCCGTACACGCCGCAGCCCGTGAACTTCTACAGCCGTTGACGGAGCCGGGCCATGAACGACGTTTCGGTCATTGACCGCTTCCTCGACGTTTTCTCGCGCTACATCGACTCGGGCTTCGGCCTGCTGCAAGGCGAGGTGGCGTTCCTGACCGCAACGTTGATCGTCATCGACATGACGCTGGCCGGGCTGTTCTGGGCGATGGGGCATGCCACCGGCCAGGGCGAGGACGTGATCGCCAAACTGATCCGCAAGGTGCTGTACGTCGGTGCCTTCGCCTACATCATCGGCAACTTCAACATGCTGGCCAGCGTGGTGTTCCGCTCCTTCGCGGGCCTGGGCCTGACGGCCAGCGGCTCGACCCTGAGCATGGGCAACTTCCTGCAGCCGGGACGGTTGGCCAAGGCCGGTATCGACGCAGCGGCCCCGATCCTCGACCAGATCAAGGAGCTGTCGGGCTTCCCCGAGGTGTTCATCCACCTCGCGCCCATCGTCGTGCTGTTCTTCGCGTGGCTGGTGGTCATCGTCAGCTTCTTCGTGCTGGCGGTGCAACTCTTCGTCACGCTGATTGAGTTCAAGCTGACGACGCTGGCGGGCTTCGTGCTGGTGCCGTTCGCCCTGTGGAACAAGACGGCGTTCCTGGCTGAAAAGGTGCTGGGCAACGTGGTGTCCTCGGGCATCAAGGTGCTGGTGTTGGCCGTGATCGTGGGCATCGGCTCGGGGTTGTTCTCCGAGTTCAACATTCCGGCGGGCTCCGAGCCGTCTATCGACCGGGCGCTGGTCATCATGCTGGCCTCGTTGTCCCTGCTGGCCCTGGGCATCTTCGGGCCGGGCATTGCGACCGGGCTGGTGTCCGGTGGGCCGCAGCTCGGTGCAGGCGCGATGGCCGGTGCTGCCATCGGCGCAGCCGGAACCGCTGTTGCGGTTGGTGCCGCTGCTACGGGCGTCGGCAGCGCCGTGGCGGCCGGGGCACGCATGGCACCTGCCGCCGCCCGCTCGATGGCATCGACCGCCAGCAGCGCCCGGTCGGCGTACCAGGCGGGCTCCGCTTCGGCCGGTGGCGGCCTCAAGGGCGCCGCTGCTGGCGTGGGCAATGTGGCCAAGACCAGCGCGCAGGCGGCGGGGCAGAAGGTGGCCAATGGAGCGCGCTCGATGAAGGAGCGCATGGCAGCGGCTTTTCGACCCGATGACGCCGGATCGGCGTCGGGGGGCGGCGCCGCACAGGCCGTAAGCGAGTCTCCCGCCACAGCCACATCCACCGAACAACCCGCCTGGGCCAAGCGCCTGCATCGCAGGCAGCAGCTCACCCATGCCGCAACCACCGCCGCCCACACGCTGCGCGGCGGCGACGGCGGCAGCTCCAGCCAGGGGCCAAGCCTGCGTGATTCCGATTCCTGATCTTGAAGGAGAACTCCCATGCGATTCAAACGACCGCAGGTGCGCTACGCCGACACGCCGCAGCCTGCTACCCCGTACCAATCCGCCGCCCAGGTGTGGGACGACCGCATCGGCTCGGCCCGCGTGCAGGCGAGGAACTGGCGCTTCATGGCCTTTGGTTGCCTCACGCTGGCCGTGCTGATGGCGGGCGGGCTTGTCTGGCGCTCCGCGCAATCCATCGTCACCCCTTACGTCATTGAGGTGGACAACGCGGGCCAGGTGCGCGCTGTCGGCGAAGCCGCCACGCCGTACCGGCCCAGCGATGCGCAGATGGCCTACCACCTGGGCCGCTTCATCGGCCTGGTGCGCTCGCTGTCCATCGACCCGATCGTGGTGCGGCAGAACTGGCTCGATGCCTACGACTACACGACCGACAAGGGCGCCGTGGTGCTCAACGAGTACGCCCGCACCAATGACCCGTTCGCGCGCATCGGCAAGGAGTCGGTGACGGTGCAGATCACCAGCGTGACCCGCGCCAGCGACACGTCTTTCAACGTGCGCTGGACGGAGACGCGCTTTGTGAACGGTGCGCTGGATCGCACTGAACGCTGGAACGCCGTGGTGTCCATCGTGCAGCAGACGCCGCGCACCGAGCAGCGCGTGCGCAAGAACCCCCTGGGCATCTACGTCAACGGGCTGTCGTGGAGCCGCGAACTGGAAGGAAACGAAGGAGCAAAGCCATGAATGATCTTTTCCGTAAATCCGTCTTGCCGGTGATGCTGCTGGCTTCGACCGTGCTGTTCTCTGGCTGCGCTACGCAGGGCAAGCCGCCGCCGTCCATTTCGCTCGATGAACCGGTGCAGGCCCAGCCGCTGCCGGAGCCACCTGCACCGGTCGAAGTGGTGGCCGTGCCGCAGGTGCTGCCGATGCCGGCGCAGATGAAACCTGTGCCGGATGCCAAGCCCGCCGCAGAGCCCGCCGATGAAACCGTGCGCGTGTCCCGCGCCAACGCCGAGGCGCGCATTGCGCCGACACGCGAGGGCTACGTCAATGCGATCCAGGTGTGGCCCTTCACGGATGGCGCGCTGTATCAGGTCTATGCGGCCGTGGGCCGCGTGACCGTGATCGCGCTCCAACCGGGCGAGGAACTGGTGACGGTGGCGGCGGGCGATACGGTGCGCTGGATCGTCGGGGACACGTCCAGCGGCAGCGGCGATGCGCTGCGCGTCAATGTGATGGTCAAGCCGATCCGCTCGGGCCTCAAGACCAATCTGGTTGTCACCACCAGCCGACGCACCTACCTGCTGGAGCTGACCTCGACCGAGAAGACGTGGATGGCCTCGGTGTCCTGGGAGTATCCGAAGGACAAGATGCTGGCCCTGCAGCGCCAGGCGCAAGCGGCCAGCGCCGCCGCGCCGGTCGATGTCGGCTTGTCGCTGGAGAAGATCCGTTTCCGGTATGCGGTCAGCGGCAGCAATCCGCCGTGGAAGCCGCTGCGCGCCTTCGATGACGGGGAGAAGGTCTACATCCAGTTTCCGCCGGGCATCGCCCAGGGCGAGCTGCCGCCGCTGTTCGTGGTCGGCGCGCAGGGCGACGGGCAACTGGTGAACTACCGCTTCCGCTCGCCGTACTACATCGTGGATCGCCTGTTCGGCGCGGCCGAGCTGCGTCTGGGCGGAGACAAGGGCGACGTGGTGCGGATCGAGCGCACGGACGGCACGCGGAGGAACTGACCATGAGCCAGGACGATTCCCCTGATCTTGCGGCGCAGGCGGGCAAGGTTGCGCCCGAGGCGGTGGCGTTGCGCGCCCAGCCGCGCGCCGTCACGCGCCTGAATCGGCGCACCTTGGCCATGCTCATCGGCGGCCTGTCGGTCGCCGTGCTCGGGGCCACGATCTGGTCATTGCAGCCGTATCGGCGCGGCGCGGGCGAGCAGACCGAGCTTTACAACGTCGATCGCGTCTCGAAGTCCGAAGGGCTGGATGGCCTGCCTTCGGATTACTCCAAGCTGCCGCGAAAGGTGCCCGAGCTGGGGCCGCCGCTGCCGGGCGACCTGGGCCCGGCCATCGTGAAGGCACAGCAGCCGGTGACGCCGACGTATGCGCCGCCAGGCCACGACCCAGACGATGCTCGGCGCAAGGAAGCCGAAGCAGCCGCGGGTTCCTCGGTGTTCTTCCGTTCGGGCACTCCCGGCAAGACCGCAGCGCCAGCGACTGCGCAAGCGGCTGGCCCGGCATCGGCTTTGGCGGGCTTCGACCCGCTGGCCGCTGGCCCGGCCTCGACGGCGGCCCAGCCATCCGACCCCACCGCCGTGCAGAACCGGCAAGACCAGAAAGAGGCTTTCCTGAAAGGCGGTTCTACAGAAACCCGCAATTCCGGCAATCTGCAAATGCCGTCCTCGCCGTACCAGGTGATGGCCGGGACGGTGATCGCTGGGGCGCTGGTGACGGGCATCAAATCTGACCTGCCAGGCGACGTGATTGGCACGGTGACAGAGCCGGTGTATGACACGGCGACGGGGAAGTTCCTGCTGATCCCGCAGGGCTCGCGCCTCCTGGGCAAGTACAACAGCCAGGTGAGCTACGGGCAGAGCCGCGTGCAGGTGGTGTGGAGCCGCATCATCCTGCCGGACACGTCTTCGCTGAAGCTCGACAACCCCGCGGGCACTGACCCGGCCGGCTACTCCGGCCTGGAGGATGGCGTCGATTGGCACTGGGATCGCGTCTTTGCCGGTGCGGCGCTGACGACACTGCTGGGCGTGGGCGCAGAGCTAGCCGAGCCGGAGAACCGGCAGAACGGCAATCGCATCGTGATCGCTGGGCGTGACAGCGCGCAGGACAGCATCAATCAGGTGGGCCAGGAGATGACCCGGCGCAACATGAGCATTCAGCCGACGTTGACAGAGCGGCCGGGCCTGCCGGTGCGGATCATCGTCAACCGCGACCTGGTGTTGCGGCCGTACCAGCCTCTGTTCTTCAACCGGGGAACCGCGAGATGAACACCTCCAAGAAGCTGCGTCTTGGGCCGCTGCCCAAAACCGAGAGCACGAAGCTCACGTTCTCTTGTCCGACCAGCCTGAAGGCTGAACTCGATCGCTACGCCGCACTGCACGCGCAGACCTACGGCGAAGCGGTCGATGCGGTCACGCTGATCCCACACATGCTGGAGGCGTTCGTGGCCGGAGATCGAGGATTCCGGCGAGCGAACGTCAGGCGAAAAGCTTCCGTCGCCTATGCCAAATCGTCGCTCAGTGCTGGTGGTGTGCCGGAATGACTTCACCCGCTAACTTTCTATCGATGCCGCGGATAAGTTGAACTACATGCCCATCAACGCTTGTCCTATGGGGCTACTTGAACCTGGCAGCCCCATGCGTTGATATGCAAGGGCAGGGCTACATACCACGATCTGCAGCTTTTGAAAAAGGCTTTCTGGCACGGTTGCCCCAGCCTCGGGTACCAGGTAGATAACCACTTGCTTCTTGTAAGATGTAACAGGATTGGTTGGGGGGATTTCTATCGGGGGAACCGAATGGCGTCATCAAAAGCGAAAGGCCCATCCCGGACTAAGCGGAAGACCGAGGTTCCGGGGCAGGCATTAGGGTACAGCCTTCAATTTACGCGGCTCACTCATCTGTTGCTTCAAGCACCGGAGGGGAGCGTTTGCAGCCTCGAACTTCTTGACGATGTAGCGCAGGATGACGGTGCTGGTGCCGTCAAGCTGGTCCAAAGCAAGAGCGCGCTTACGGCCAATCCTGTCGCGGACCGCGCAAAGTCGCTATGGAAAACTCTTTCCAATTGGGTCGAGCTTGCGGCGACCCCAGGGTTCGAAGTAGAAAAAGCGATTTTCGAACTCTACGTTTCTCGTCCGGTCGAAGGAACGATCGTTGGGGGTTTCGCCCGAGCGAATACGCTGGAAAGCGCCCGAGCGGCCATTGCACAGGCACGGACTGAGCTGTGGGGGTGCCCTCCGGAGTTTGACCTGAAGCCGGGAGTCGCTGCGGAGATTTCTTCGTACGTCGAGAAGGTATTCACTGCCGATCAAAGTCTTTTGGAACGACTCATCTGCAATTTCCGACTGACCCTGGGCAGTGGCAGTCCCCAGGCTGATCTGGAAGCGCTCGTCCGAAGCCACCCCGTTTCACCCTCTAAGGTCCAGGACATCACCAATCACCTCTGCGGAGTGGTAAAGCGTCACATCGATCTATTGCTTGAGGTCGGAAAACCGGCTGTCATCGCGCGCGATGACTTCCATGGCTGGTACACGTCCTACGTCCAAAAGATTGACCGTCAGACAGTGCTTTCGAGTCGTGCTCCGGCTCCGTCGGAGGCGGTGTCGCGGGGATATCTCCCCGACAATTTCATCCGGCAACTGGACATCATTGGGTTGTCATTCGAAGAGATGCTCGGGGCTGCGAGCGACTACTTCATGGCCTCGTTCGACCGGACTGATTGGGCTGCCCGGGGCGAAGTTGACGAGACCTCCTTTGACGACCTGGACGGTGTCCTGAAGCGAGCGTGGAAGAACAAGCAGCGAACCTGTGGATTGAATCACGGTAGCAGATCCGAGCAGCATCAAGGGCAGGCACTGTACTTTGACTGCATGCAGTTCACTGCGCCAGTTCAGGCGATGTCGCCCCCGAGCCATTTCATCCCCGGTTGCTTCCATATGCTGGCCGACGACTTGCTCGTAGGCTGGCACCCGAACTATGAAGCACACCTGAAGCTCAAGAAGGTGGCGTGACGATGCTGGCAAGAGAGGCCCAAAACGTCCAAAACCCTGCGTTGGGTGCTGCGCTCGTATGGCGATTTTGTTGTGGATACGTCGAGGCTCATCGCGTCAACGCCCCGCCGCCGTTGCCGCTTCTCTTTCTTGTGCTGCCTATCATTCTGCATCAGGCGACCTCGGAATTTGTGAAGCGCACTTACAAGAGTTCGGGCTTGCGGGCGTTCGCCGCAAAGTTCGGAGATTCGTCAGTGTCCAAACAGGATCTGCTGATTCAGATCCATGACCGCTCAGTTCGATGGCGCAAGCTCAGCCTGCAATCCATCGAGCTCGCCGTCGCGGGAAGCCTGCTCAAACTCGCCGACAACGGCGAGGCCATTCCGCTGTCGAAAACCAAGGCGAGAGGGTTGTCAGACGAGGTAAAGCACCTCATGGACCTGGCGGAAAAACTCGGCGCCTGGTTCGGTGAACTCACAGTGCACGAGATCGTGACAACGCTGAAAGTGAAGCTCTAATGTTTTTTCAGATTCGAGGGATCGTGCTCTGGCCGCGCAATGGGAAATTTGAACCGCGGACGTTGAAGTTTGAGCTTGGGAAAGTCAATGTCATCAGTGGCGCCTCACGGACTGGAAAATCAGCAGTCATTCCTATCATCGATTACTGCCTCGGTTCCAGCACGTGCTCGATTCCTGTGAACACAATCCGCAAATACTGCGAGTGGTTTGGCGTCGTTGTAGCGACGGCTCAAGGTGAAAAGCTATTGGCTCGAAAGGAACCGGGGGCTCAGCGCAGCACCGACGAAATGTTTCTGTTGGAAGCCGAGAAGATATCCAAGATCCCCAATCGCCTCACCAAGAATACCAACGCTACTGCAGTCAAGAGATTGCTCGATGATCTAGCCAACCTCTCCAATCTGGACTTTTCAGGCGGGGAGGAGGCTTCAGGGTTCGACGGGCGCCCAGCTTTCCGTGATTTGGCTGCTTTCACGTTCCAACCCCAGAACGTGGTCGCCAATCCAGACGTCCTGTTCTTCAAGACCAACACTTACGAGCACCGGGAAAAGCTGAGAAAAATTTTCCCCTACGTGCTCGGTGCGGTCACTCCGACATTGATGGCGAAGCAGTTCGAGTTGAACCGCACTCGGCAAATCTTGCGTCGGAAAGAGAAGGAGCTTAAGGACGCGCAGGAAGTCTCGGCGCGGTGGCTTGCCGACTTGAGGTCCAAATTCAGCGAGGCTCAAGAACTTGGGCTGATTCCGAAGCTGGAGGAGGACATTTCTCGGGAGCAAATGATCGAGTTGCTTGAGGAAGTCATCACAAGAACCGACCTAACTTTGGCGGTCAGCACCACAACAATTTCGGAAGCGTTGCGCGAGCTGAACAGCCTGGAGGGCGAAGAGCGTGAAGTTTCCCGCGAACTCACCACCTTGCGCCATCGATTGGAAGAAATGAACAGGATGCGTGTCGGCGTCGAGCAGTACGAAGCTGCGCTCTCGGTGCAACGAGGTCGGTTGCAGCTGTCGAGTTGGCTGGTCTCGCATGCAAGCGATGAGTCGGATTGCCCCATGTGCGGCAGCCACACGGATTCGGCCAAACGAAAACTGCAGGTTCTAGCCCAGCGTCTGGAAGAGGTGGAGACGGCAGCGGGCGCAGACAAAGACAGAGAAGTGCCAGCAGCGTTCGATCGAGAGTTGCAGCGAGTCACAACAGATGTTGGGAATGCGACCGAACGTCTGCGCGCAGTTCAGATTCGCAAGCGAGCGCTGACGGGCAGATCGAAGGAAGCTAGTGAACAGCAATTTTCCGCGAAGCGTACGGAGCGTTTCATAGGAAATCTCGAGTCGTCACTGGGCCTCCATCGAAAATTGGGCAGCGACAGCGAGCTCGTCGAAGAGGTTCGAACGCTCAAGGAAACGGTATTGGCGCTGGAAGGAGAACTGCGCGGACAGGATGTCGAAGCTCGGAAGCGCCGAGCTCTGCGGACTGTCAACACCAATGCCGGAAAGCTCCTGCCGCATCTCGATATCGAGAATCCGAACGATCCCATCTCGCTGGAGACCAACGACCTGACCATTAAGGTACTTGGGTCTGAGCGGGATGACTATTTGTCGGAGATCGGAAGTGGGTCGAACTGGCTCTCCTATCACCTAGCCGTGCTGCTTTCTCTTCATCAGTTCTATCTGAGTCAAAAGAACAGTCCTGTCCCCGCGTTTCTCGTACTTGACCAACCGAGCCAAGTCTACTTTCCCAAGCACGTGGTCTCCAAGGACGTTGAGGTGGAAGAAGACCCCAAGGTGCGCGACGAAGACGTGGATGCCGTTCGCAAGGCGTTCGAAGTGATGGGTAGCGTCGTGCGTAGTGAAAAGGGGAGGCTCCAACTCATCGTTCTGGACCACGCATCAAGCGAAGTGTGGGGGGGCATCGACGAAGTCGTCGGCTTGCCGGAATGGCGTGGCGGAACCAAGCTAGTTCCAATGGAGTGGATTGATGAGGCTTAGCGCACGTCCTGCGCCCTTAATCATGAGTTTTATTTGCCCAGCCTGTGTTGGCGACGCGCTGCCCTTCTGAGGCAGGGTACATAGATGCCTGCGCAGTTCGTATACGGCCGCCGTAACGGCCAATGGACCCATATCCGGGACTTGGATCCGGCCATCCATCGCGGCAGGCTGTGCGGCTGTGTCTGCCACGGATGCGGCCGGGCACTCCAAGCCCACATGGGCGAGTCAAAGGCCTGGCACTTCCAGCACGATGTAGATGACGGAAACTGCAACCCGCAGCCGATGACACTCCTGCATGCTTTTGTACGCGATCGTCTGGCTGAGCGCCGCCAGCTCTGGCTGCCGGGAGGAGCGGTCGAGGTCGTTGCAGACGTGTGGGGCACTCGCAGAACGGAGTTCGTGGAGATCCAAGACCGGGTGTACGAGTTCAGCGAAGGCAAGTCAGAGCACCCCGTAGGTGATTTGCAACCGGACGTAGTGTTCACGATTCCAGGTCGGTGGGATCTCGCTCTCGAAGTTCGCAAGACCCACGCCGTCGATGCTGCTAAGGGCGAACGTCTGCGCTCTCTGTTCAAAGATGCCATCGAGTTTGACGTGTCGGACCTACCGGCGGCAGGCATTACGGAGTCTGAGCTCGATCAAGCTTTGAAAGAGCGTCACCGCTGGAAATGGGTGTCTTGGATGGAGCATCGCCAAGCTGAAACACGCTTCAGGAACCGGCTATCCTGGGAACTGAAGGAGTGGAGGGTCGACATCGGCTTCTTCACTCGGGCTATGCCGTATAAGCCGGTCGCGGCAGCCAAGCTACGGCAGGCACAAAAGCGTTTGGTGTGGGCAAAAGGCGAACTCGCAAGGATCAAGTTGGCCTGGAGTTCCAAGAGGGAACGAGCGGAGGCGCTTGGCGCGTTGGAACTTACCGATCGCTTCGCTGTAGCCTGCGCTGCGATGGAACTGCAGCCGGAGGACCTTCCCGTATTCTTCGCTCAGCGGGTACAGCTTGGCATGCAGCATCATCCCTACGCGTGGCAACTGCCCGTGTTCGCTGCCTTCGGCCTTGGTGACAAGGCTTTCGGTTCGGATGTGGTTGCGGCCTGGGCTGAAATCGCACTGCCTGACTGCGTGTGGTCCAAGCCTGATGAGCGGACTCGGAATGGTTTTAACCAGACGCGGGCTGCACTTCATGGCTACCTCGCGCAGTTGGTTGCCCAGGGGTTGTTGCTCTGGAATGGCAGGGCAAAAGCCGAGGACCAGGTGTTTCAGCCGGTCTTTGCGCGCCGCAGCGACTTCCTCGCATTCCTGTCCGAGTAGGGGCGGTTGTTCGACGCGAGTGTGCTGAAATTGAATTGGAGGAAGCGTGCTGCAAATTTCCACTGGAAAACTGTTTGCTAGACCCGTCGGTAGGGAAAACCTCCTGCGAGGCATGCTTTATACGAATGCCATCCTCGCTAGAGAGGAGGCTGTCGAAACAGTCGCAGGGCGACTGTCTGCGTCATCGAGCTATTCGATACGTCCAACGGTCTTGGTCTATGAGCTCACTGAGCGCATGGAAGCAGAAGAGCAGGGGCCGGGAGTGCTCGTCTCCTCGGGCGTCGAACCCTATCTTCAAGACTATTCTGTGGCAGTTTCATTTGCGTTGAATTGTGTTTGTACGCCCGACGTTGATCTGGCCCGGAGGCTGACGACGGGGCAGCGTGGATTGGCTACAAGGGTCGCTCCTCAAACGCTGGTCCACCGATTCTTCGATGGGGAGATCTGGTGCAAGCCGGATGAACTGACCTTTCTGGCAGAATTTCTTGGGAAGCTCATTGGCCTCCCTCGACATACCTTTTTAGGGGTCATGCGCGCGCTTCGGACGTACGTCAACGGAATGCATCGCATTGCTGATGATTTGGAACTGGCCTACACCTTACTCGTTGCGTCCGTAGAGTCACTGGCCCAGGACTTCGACGGTCATGAAAGCGACTGGGATTCGTTTGATGAGCGAAAGCGTAAGGCGGTCGATGAGGCGCTTTCTGGGGCAGAGGAAACGATTGCTCAACGTGTCAGGGAAGCCCTACTAAGAGTAGAGCATGTCGCACTGGCTCGGCGCTTCAGAGAGTTCGCAGTTGCCAATATCACGCCCGCGTATTTTCGTCAGACTTTCAGTGCTGGGAATGGCCTTCTGCTGGGTAGGTCGGACCTTGTGGAGGCGCTCGGTACGGCCTATCAATCGCGATCCAAGTACGTACATCAGCTCCGGCGGCTACCGGATGCCGTGACCCTGGGACATGGTCATGGCGAGATCGCAATCGAAGGTCGAACCACGCATCTGACCCTGCAGGGACTTTCGCGTTTGATGCGTAGTGTCATCATTGAGTTTGTTCTGCGCCAGCCTTCAGTGGAGCGTGAGCCGTATAACTATCACATGGAACGAAGCGGCGTTGTTCAAGTGCGCATGGCACCTCAGTTCTGGGTCGGTCGTGCCGAAGGTGACATCACGAAAGCAGGACGTGACAAGCTGGAGGGTTTTCTGCAGCAACTTGCATCTTGTCTTCTGAAGGAGCCCGATGCTGTCGTGACTGATTTGAGGCCTGTGCTGCGCGCTGCGTGTGAGTTTGTCCCGCGCCTGGAGAAACGCCTCAGATTGCCGTACTTGGCTTTGCATGCGTTGTTCAATATGCATGTTGCGAGACAGGATTTGGCCGAGATGTCTTCGGCAATCGAGGCGCTGATTCAAGAGGAGCTTGGAGAGCCTTCCTCGGAAGCGCTACTTGCTCACGCGGTCTCTGGACAAACTGTACCTTGGTCGTTGGAAGCCCATCGAGCGGCACTGAGCAACTACTTGCGTCGGCGTGCTGCCGCAAACGGTCTGAGGTTCCCGCGGCTGTTTGAGGCTGCGCTTGCCCTGGAGTTGGCCGAGCGACTTCGGGGCGTTGGCGACATGGAGGGATGTCGCGAAGTCGTTGCGCTAGCTGTGGAGAACCACCCCGGACATCCTGGGCTGTTGGAGGCCGAGACGAATTTGTTGCTCGCTTCTCCGATTCGTTGGCACGACATCATGCTGCCTGCCGCAGAAGATGCGCAGGCGCAGAGAGCCTGATCACTTTGAAAATCCTACAAAAAGAATCATGCCGTTTGACTATCTAGCAGCATTTCCCATCCCGGCTCATGCCTTGCCACCAAGGCTGCGTGGCCTGCTGGAACCTGTCGGCTTGTCGCCTAGCCAAGCTGTGGAGGTGGCCGCGATGCAGGAATCCGATGCGCATGTAGGGCAAGCTGAGCATCTGCATTTGCTGATGGCAGTGGTTCCCGGAGTGGAGGATGGCCCCATCGAAGTTCTTTCTGAGGCGGGCGATGGCGTGGTCGAGTTCTCTGTTCCTACCGGCGACATGCGTGGTTGCTCGACCGACTTTTCTCCGTCGATATCGGGTTATGACTACATCGTTGCGGCTTGGGGTGACAGCTCGTTCTACACCTTCAACCTAGCCGAGAAAGTCTGGATGACCCTTGGATTGACTCCCCGTTGTGTCGGCAACGATCAGCAACGCCTTGTCTACGATGACTTGGGGCTTCCGGAGTTCGGCGTGGCCGAGGGCGAGGTGTCCAGTGACTACCACTGGAACTTGAAGAGGTCGGTCAATTGGCACATGTCGAATGAATACCTTCGCCGCTACCTTTGGCTGCGTGGTGCGCGGGGTGTGCGAGCTTTCTACTATTCAGCCCAGTTGCAAGATCTACCTGAAGTACGCGCGATCATGGGAGGGGAGACTCATGTGAGCCGCAAGCCCGCTGACGGGATTGCTTGGTATGACTTGGATATCCGCGAGCACGAAGGTGGGCTTCTGGTCCAGCTCTGGGCTTCCGTCGAAGCGGTGATGCCGGAACTATGTCAAGAGCAGACTGCTGAGGGCATTCTGTGGCCTGGTGACGCGCAGGCCATGACTCACGCGCGTGCGAATGCCCTGCTGGGGGTGGATCCGGTCTACCTCCATGATCGATTCCTCCAGAAGTACGAACAGAGCACTTTCTACGACACGACTCCGACTCGTATTGGGGGACAGTGGTACTGCAGTCCGTCATATAGAGGGCAGTGGAGTTTCACCGAATGCCGTCGGGTCGGAAGAAATTTGATCCAAGTGCCAATGCGTGAGCTGTACAAGCCGAAGCCGGATCGCGAGGTCATTCACGCCCGATCATTTGCAGTCGATCCGGCCGACCTTGCCTATGCAGACCTGAACGAAGAGCATGTGGTTGCCAAGGTGCAGCGGCTGCTCGATGTGCTTCTACGATTGGGCGATGGTCTTTCCGCACTAGGCGTGACTGTGGGGCTGAACAAGTCGGCAGTAGAACTGACTGGTTTTGATCGTGCAGAGGTTGTGGCCAATGGTTGGATGGCCTATCCGACGCTCAGTCGGTTGGCCCAGGTCGCACCATTCGACCTGTCACAACAGATGTTCTTGGCTCGCTGCAAGAGTTTGCACGAGGTATGGCAACGCGTTCCAAATGGCTACCTCAAGTCATTGTTGGAGGGCGCCGGATGTCCGAGAACTGCTGTCAGGGATCTCGGAAGCCTCAAGCTGCTGCAGGCGCTTCTAAATGTCATCGAAAGACTGAATGCTCACGAGGAGGCAAGCGATGCCTTTGCCTCGGCGACAGAGCCGGAAGGTTGGCGCGACCGCAGTGAAGCCATGGCGCCCCTGTTCCTCAACAACGACCTTCGAATCGCCGACGCTCACGAAACCGTGGAGCAGTGCCTCGCGACCCTGCAGCGCCTTGGTTTCGACACAGCGAACGTCAACGCAGGCTACGGTCGGGCCCTCGATTTCGTCATGGACGGCGTCATCAATGCTCTGGAGACAGTGGCCGTAGCACTCGGTAAGCTGTTGAAGCTGCCGTAGACAGCCAATCAGCTGGCAAAGGACACTGCGTTTTGTGTATCCTATGTCCTGATTGACGATGGTGTCGCAAGAGTTGCTTCCCCGCGAATCGCTCCATTTCCCGCGTCAGCAAAAGATGTGCGGTGTTGACGGTAAGAGTGACGGTAAGGCCCCATGTTGATCACAGTCAATCCCTTTAACCACGCGGGTTTGGGCGTCTTGTTGATGATGGAGTGGGAGTGAGTGGGGGTAAATCATAATACTGTTTATTTAAACAGTATTGGCGCACAATGCGACGGATTTTCCGGAGCTTTCTGTGCCATGTTCCAGCTTCACGATATCTACTATTTTCTCTTCCCTACGCCGCTTGCCGCCGAGACGGCCAAGGAGTTGCTGCGGCGCCTCCAAGGACCCCGTGGGGCGGGCAGAGGCGAGCCCATGTCCTTGGATCGGCTGCACATCACGCTCCATTATCTGGGGCGCTTCCTGAACAGCATCCCCCGAGGGGTAATCGACTTGGCGCTGGCGACGGGTAGCGCCATGGACTACGAACCGTTTGGGGTCCGCCTTGACGTGCTGCAGTCCCGGGGCGGCTTTCAAAAGGGGACTTTCGGCACCGTCGAGCTGGCGCTACAAGCGGGCGCTGCGCGCGAATTGCGAGGTTTTCAACATGCGCTGGGCAACACGATGCGTCGCATGGGGTTTGCAGAGACTCAGATCCGCAGCCATTTCAACCCGCACATGACTTTGCACTACAAGCACGAACGCATTGACCGGATGGTGGTCGCTCCCGTGGCGTGGACCGTGACGCAGTTTGCCTTGGTAGACAGCCTCTACGGCCTGGGCAGGCATGATGTGCTCGCGCGCTGGACCTTGAAGGCACGGCAACAGGTCTTTCTTGATTGGTGACCTTGCGAAGCAAGCGGATACCCATGTGGACTTGCTGTGCTGCATCGTGGTGCGGAAGCTTCCGCAGCTACCATCCTCTGAGGTCATTGGCTCTCTCATTTCTACATGACGACATTTCACGATTTCTGGCCCGGTTGTGGTTTCCAAACGCTGGATCGCGATGCCCGTGGCTGGCTGCCCCCCACCGACGGATACCTGCGTTGGCTGCTGGCCCGACCAGAGCTGGCGCTGGTGCCAGAGTCGTGCGCTGCTGAGATCGCACTGCATGAATCGCTCAAGGTGTCACCTGCTCGGGTGGTCACCTCTGCGGAGCTGGCTGCATTGCAGGACGACGACGCGCGCGAGAACTACACCGTGTTCCTGCGCTTTCGCGATGGCCTGCTGGCCGCCGGCACGCTGGAGGCTTATTTCCTGCAGCTCATGCGCAGTGGGGCGGTGAACGTGCCGGCCGTGTTCATCGACGCCGTGGTGCAGGCCCTGTTGCGCAACGTGTTGGATGACTGCAACGATGCATTTGAAGCCCGCGCGGCGGAGATGCTGTTTCGGCCGCAGCGCATCACCTTGCAAGAGGGGCAAATGCTGGCAGGCGACCGGGAGACGCTCGACATGCTCAACGAGACTGCGGGTCTGGGCGACGTGGGGCGCTTGCTGCTGCAAAGTGGCGCGCTGCAGCCCACAGCGCAGGTCAAGGTGCTGTCGGCCGACAATGCGGGGCAGTATTGGCAGGAGAGCGATCGCCATCACTTTCTGCTCGATCTGACCCACGAGCTGACGCAGGACCTGAGCCATGGTCTGACCTTCAAGATGACCCGTGCGCGCTCGGGCCTGAAAGCCCTTGCCCGTGTGCTGGAGCGCTGGGTGGCAGATCTGCTGGGCGTGCAGGTGCAGATCGAGCCAGTGCACCAGGTCACCGACAGCGCTTGGCGCTGGCATGTGGGGCTGGATGTGGAGTCCACCGCCATCCTCAACGACCTGTACCAGGACCGGCCCGTGGAGCCGGAGCGCATGTCGCGGCTAGTGAGCCTGTTCACGCTGACCTTTGCCAACCCGGCCGAGATGCGGGCCGATGTGGCGGGCAAGCCGGTGTACCTGGGGCTGGCGACCAACGCCGAGGGCGTGGTGCGCATCAAGCCGCAGAACCTGTTGCTCAATCTGCCGCTGGTGTTGCTCTCTTGATTGCTATTGAATTTATAGCTGCTGGCGCATGATGAATAAGCGCTAGCGGCCAATTTGATTCAGATTTTTTCGAATGAGCAGCGCTGCTGTACAGGGCCCTCATCCAATCGTCATCAGGCTCGCATTGCCACCTGCGGCCGCGGTGTTCACGCTGAGTGCCCGCTCGATCAGCAAGCGCTCCAGCGGGATATCGGTGGCGCCAGGCCGCAGCGCGGTTACGCCCACGATGGGGCCGGGGCGGCGGGCGAGGGTGGTGCACGCTGCCTGCAGCGATGCGGCGTCGCCATGGTGCAGCACGGCGTCCAACTGCAGCGTGCCGTCGCTCAGTGTGTGGTCCTGCAGCAGCACCTGCGCCTGCACCAGGGTGGGCAACTGCGTGCGCAGGCTGGCCTGGTCGGTAGGCCACACGGCCGTGCCGCCGCTGGCAAGCACGGCGGCTGTCTGTGCCAGCAGGTCTTCCACGCTGTGCGCCAGGCACAGCACGCGGGCGCGCGGGGCCAGGGTGTAGACGTTGCGCTCACCCGTGGGGCCGGGCAGGGTGCGGGAGGTGCCGCTCTGCGTTTCGTTCGCCAAACGCTGGCAGGTAGCGGCTAGCGTGGCGTTGCCCTGCGTGTGGGCCCATTGCTGCAAGGTGGCCAAGGGGGCCAGTTGGCGCTCGCGCCGCTCCGTGTCGGGAGGACTGGTGCGGTCGGCCTCTGCAAACGTGCGTTTCAGCGCATCGGCCGGGCGCTGCGACAGCAGACGCAGCAGATACAGCGGCCCGCCCGCCTTGGGGCCCGTGCCCGACAGGCCTTCGCCACCAAACGGCTGCACGCCCACCACGGCGCCCACCATGTTGCGGTTCACGTACACGTTGCCGGCATGGGCGCGGTTGACCACGCGGGCAATGGTTTCGTCGATGCGGGTGTGCACGCCTTGTGTGAGGCCGTAGCCGGTGGCATTGATCTGATCGAGCAGGCGGTCCAGGTCGCTGCGCGCATAGCGCACCAGGTGCAGCACGGGGCCGAAGACTTCTCGCTGCAACTCGCCGATGTGGTTCAGTTCGATCAGGGTAGGGGGCACAAAGGTGCCCGATGCGCTGACGGCAGAAACGTGATTCGGGTGCTGGAACACGCGGTGGCCTTGGGCCTTGAATTTTTCGATGTGCCGGGTGATGCCTGTCTGCGCTTCGGCATCAATGACGGGGCCCACGTCCACGCGCAGCTCAGCGGGGTTGCCCACGCGCAGCTCGCCCATGGCGCCTTGCAGCATCTCGAGCACGCGGTCGGCGGCTTCTTCCTGCACGCACAGCACGCGCAGGGCCGAGCAGCGCTGGCCCGCGCTGTCAAACGCGGACGACACGGCATCGCCCACCACCTGTTCCACCAGGGCGGACGAGTCCACGATCATCGCGTTCTGCCCACCCGTTTCGGCAATCAGCGGTATGGGGCGGCCTGCGGCATCGAGCCGACCGGCCACAGTGCGCTGCAGGATGCGCGCTACTTCGGTGGAGCCGGTGAACATCACGCCCATCACGCGGGCGTCGCCAATCAGGCGGGCGCCCACGGTTTCGCCCTGGCCGGGCAGCAGTTGCGCAGCGGCACGCGGCACGCCCGCCTGCCACAACAGGCGCACGGCCTCGGCGGCGATCAGCGGGGTTTGCTCTGCCGGCTTGGCTAGCACCGGGTTGCCTGCGGCCAGGGCGGCGGCGACCTGGCCCATGAAGATGGCAAGCGGGAAGTTCCAGGGGCTGATGCAGGCCACGGGGCCCAGCGGGATGTGGGTGGTGTTGTCGAAGGTGCTATGCACCTGCGCGGCGTAGTAGCGCAAGAAGTCCACGGCTTCGCGCACTTCGGCCACGGCGTTGCTGGCGCTCTTGCCCGCTTCACGCATCAGCAGGCCCAGCAGGGGCTGCATGCGCTCTTCCAGCAGGTCGGCGGTGCGCAGCAGGGCGGCGGCGCGCTCGGCGGGTGGCGTGGCGGCCCAGGGGGCTGCAGCGGCCTGGGCGTGCGCCAGGGCCTGGTCTACGTCGGCGGTGGTGGCTTCTTGCACCTGGCCCACCACGTCGTGGTGGTTGGCGGGGTTGCGCACGGGCTGGGTGGGGCCTGTGGGCACATCAGCGGCCAGCAGGGGCGCTGCCGTCCAGGCGTGGCTAGCGGTGGCTTGCAGCGTGGCGGCCAGCTCGGTCAGCGTGTTTTCGTTCGACAAATCCAGCCCGCGTGAATTGCTGCGGTGGACTCCGTACAGCGCCGCTGGCAGGGGGATGCGCGGGTGGGGCAGGCCGGCAGTGCCTTCGGTGGCGGCTTGTTGATCCACTACCTGCACGGGGCTTTTCACCAGCTCATCCAGCGCAATGGTTTCGTCGGCAATGCGGTTCACAAACGAGGTGTTGGCGCCGTTCTCCAGCAGGCGGCGCACCAGGTAGGCCAGCAGGGTTTCGTGCGTGCCCACGGGGGCGTAGATGCGGCAGGGGCGGCCGAGTTTGCCTGCGGTGACGGCGCCCACCACCTGCTCGTACAGCGGCTCGCCCATGCCGTGCAGGCACTGGAACTCATACTGCCCCGCGTAGTAGTTGCTGCCCGCCAGTTGGTAGATGGTGGCCACTGTCTCGGCGTTATGCGTGGCGAACTGGGGGTACACAGCCTCGGGTGCTGCCAGCAGTTTCTTGGCGCAGGCGATGTAAGAAATGTCGGTGTGCACCTTGCGGGTGTAGACGGGGTAGTCCGTGAGGCCATCAACCTGGGCGCGCTTGATCTCGCTGTCCCAGTACGCGCCTTTGACCAGGCGCACCATCAGGCGGCGCTGGGTGCGGCGGGCCAAGTCCACCACGTAGTCGATGACGAAGGGGCAGCGCTTTTGGTAGGCCTGGATGACGAAGCCAATGCCGTTCCAGCCCGCCAGCGTGGGCTCGTGGCACAGGCGCTCCAGCAGGTCCAGCGACAGCTCCAGCCGGTCGGTCTCTTCGGCGTCGATGTTCAGGCCAATGTCGTACTGCTTGGCCAGCACCGTCAGGCGCAACACCAGCGGGTACAGCTCGTCCATCACGCGGCCAAACTGTGCGCGGCTGTAGCGCGGGTGCAGGGCCGAGAGCTTGATGGAGATGCCTGGCCCTTCGTAGATGCCGCGCCCGGCAGAAGCTTTGCCAATCGCGTGGATGGCTTGCTCATACGAGGCGTAATAGCGCTTGGCGTCTTCGCTGGTCAACGCAGCCTCGCCCAGCATGTCGTACGAATAGCGAAAGCCCTCGGCCTCCATCGTGCGGGCGTTGCGCAGGGCTTCGTCGATGGTTTCGCCGGTCACAAACTGCTCGCCCATGATGCGCATGGCCATGTCCACGCCCTTGCGGATCAGGGGCTCGCCGCCCTTGCCGATCAGGCGGCTGAGCGAGCTCCCCAGGCTGCTTTCGCTGTGCGTGGCTACCAGCTTGCCGGTGATGAGCAGGCCCCAGGTGGCGGCGTTGACGAACAGCGAGGGGCTCTTGCCCAGGTGCGAATCCCACTGGCCATTGCTGATCTTGTCGCGGATGAGCGCGTCGCGTGTGGCTTTGTCGGGGATGCGCAGCAGCGCCTCGGCCAGGCACATCAGCGCCACGCCTTCTTGCGACGACAGCGAGAACTCTTGCAGCAGCCCTTGCACGATGCCCGCGCGCCCGGCGCTGGCCTTGCGTTCACGCAGCGCCTTGGCGATTCGGAGGGCCAGTTGCTCGGCCGCTGCGGCCTGATCAGCAGGCAGGCGGGCCTGGGCCAGCAGTGGGGCCAGGGCCTCGGGCTCGGGGCGGCGATAGGCGGCGGTGATGGCGGCGCGCAGCGGGTTGTTCAGCGGTGTGCGGGGCGCGAAGTCTGCAAACGGGGCGGAGGGCTGCGTCATGGCGATGTCTTTCGGTGGTTTGGAGGGCCAAACAAGGCGTTGGGCGTGTTACTGGCGATGATCCTTGGGTTGCTGGTGAATAAATGTTCGAAAATGGCGGTTTAGGCAGAATAAATCGCTAATACAAATGCAAACAGAACCCGATCTGGACCGCATCGACCGCAAGATCCTGTCAATCCTGCAGGAGGACGGACGCATTGCCAACCTCAAGCTGGCCGAGGCCGTGGCCCTGTCGCCCACGGCCGTGCTGGCACGGGTGCAGCGCCTCACGCGCGATGGCTTCATCCTGGGCTACGAGGCGCGGCTCAACCCGCTCAAGCTGGGCGCGGGCATGCTGGTGTTTGTGGAGGTGCTGCTGGACCGCACAACGCCCAACGTGTTCGACCAGTTCAAGGCGGCGGTGCAGGTGCACCCCGAGATCATGGAATGCCACATGGTGGCGGGCGGGTTCGACTACCTGCTGAAAACCCGGTCCGCCGACATGAACGCCTACCGCGTGTTTGCGGGCAATGTGCTGTGGCAGCTGCCAGGAGTGCGCGAGACACGCACCTATGCAGTGATGGAAGAGGTCAAGCACACCAACCACCTATACCTGCGCTGACCGCACACGGTGCGCTTGCACCCACCGGATTGGCGGTGCTGGCAGAAGCCCGCATAATTCCCTGCAGATTTGCTTGCATGAGGAGCCACACCATGACGACCGCTTTTCCCTATGCCGCCGCAGCCCTGGTGGCTGCCCTGTTCAGCCAGACGGCCGCTGCATCCTGCTACGTCGTCTATGGCCCCGACAAGGACATCGTGTACCGCGCCCCGGAGCCGCCGGTGGACATGTCGCGGCAGATCCACGAAACCCTGCCCTTGGTGGCCCCAGGCTCGACCCTGGTGTTTTCTCCCGACAACTTTGGCTGTGAACTCACCATCAACAAGCTGCCGCTGACGGCTGTGTCCGCGCCCGGTGGCATGCGGCCTGCGCGCGCTGACCGGGGCTGACCGGGCCTGACATGGGCAGTTCGCCCGGGTGCGGCCAGCGGGCATGCCGCGCCTGAGACAATCGGGGGATGAGCGCACCGAAAGAACTATCCCCCTCGTTTGAACCCACCGAGCAGAACGCTCAAGACAACCTGCCTGAAGGCTGGCTGCATGTGCAGTCCATGGACCTCGACGCCCAGGGCGTGGCCCGCAAGCCTGACGGCAAGGTGGTCTTCATCGATGGCGCCCTGCCATTCGAGCTGGTCACCGCCAACACCCACCGCAAAAAGAACAACTGGGAGCAGGCCAGCCTGGTGGCGATCCACCGCGAATCGTCCCAGCGCGTGCGGCCGGATTGCCCGCACTTTGGCCTGCACGCAGGCGCCTGCGGCGGCTGCAAGATGCAGCATCTGCACGTCGGTGCCCAAGTGGCCGTCAAGCAGCGGGTGCTGGAGGACAACCTCTGGCACCTGGGCAAGGTGAAGGCCGAGACCATGCTGCGTCCCATTGAAGGGCCCGCCTGGGGCTACCGCTACCGTGCCCGCCTGGCCGTGCGCCACGTGATCAAGAAGGGGCAGGTGCTGGTGGGCTTTCATGAGCGCAAGAGCCGGTACATCGCCGACATGCAGACCTGCAAGATCCTGCCGCCGCATGTCGATGCCATGCTGATGCCCCTGCGCGCCCTGATTGCCAGCCTGGACGCCCGCGACACCTGCCCGCAGATCGAACTGGCCTGTGGTGACACCGTGACCGCGCTGGTATTGCGCCACCTGGAGCCGCTCTCCGCCGAGGACATCGCCCGGCTGCGCGCCTTTGCCGCAGAGCACCACGTGCAATGGTGGCTGCAGCCCAAGGGCCCGGACACCGTGAAGCTGCTGGACGAGGGTGGTGAGCAGCTGTCGTACGCACTGCCGGACTTTGGCATCACCATGCCTTTCAAGCCCACCGACTTCACCCAGGTGAACCCGCACATCAACCGGGTGCTGGTGAGCCGCGCGCTGCGCCTGCTGGACGTGCAGCCGCACGAGCGCGTGATCGACTGGTTCTGCGGCCTGGGCAACTTCACGCTGCCGCTGGCCACGCAGGCGCGCGAGGTGCTGGGCATTGAAGGCAGTGAGGCCCTGGTGGCCCGCTCGCGTGAGAACTATGCATTGAATCAGGCCCAGGCGCCGGACCATAAAGCGCTGGCAGCTACGGATTTTGTAGCGCGTAACCTGTTCGAGATGACACCGGAGATGCTGGTGGCCGACGGCGCTGCCGACAAATGGCTGGTGGACCCACCCCGCGAAGGGGCGTTTGCTCTGGCCAAGGCGTTGGCGGACATCGAGCAGGCCCGCATTGGCGCCGAGGGCGCTGGCCCGTTGCCCGCAGGGGCCGAAGGCTGGACGCCTCCGAAGCGCATTGTGTACGTGAGCTGCAACCCGGCCACCCTGGCGCGCGACGCGGGGCTGCTGGTACATTTGGCCGGCTACCGGTGCACGGCGGCGGGCATGGTGAACATGTTTCCGCACACGGCCCATGTGGAAAGCATGGCGGTGTTCGAGCGGGTCTGAGAGTCCGTGAAAAAGAGGGTGCGCGGAGGGTTCAGCCCTCCGTCCCGTGCCATCGCCCCCCGGGCGTCACGTCAGCTGCGGTTGCGGCTGGCGGCAGGGTCGCGGGGTTCGGTTTCGATGTCGGGTGCGCGTTCGCTGCGTTCTGGCTTTTCCACCTTGCCCAGCACCGAGGGCGTGCCCTCGATCTTGTTCTCACGCATGTAGGCGTCCATGTCCTTCCAGCCGGCAAACACCGAGGCCTTGGACGCCTTGGGGTTGAGGGTGTAGCAGTCTTCCAGCCCCCGCAGTGCGTGGCGGCAGGCACCGCCAATGGCCTTGGCCTCGGCATCGCGTTGCGCCACGCGCGGATCAGGGCCCAGGCCCGGCATCTTGTCGCAACCGGCAAGCAGCAACAGGCCCGCCAGAACCATCAGGCGCAATGTGGTGGAGGGGCTTTGTGGATACATGTACTTGCATTATCGGCACACTGGCCGTGCTATTGAGGCTTGATCTTGGTGCGTGGCCCACAAAAAAGGCTCCCGAGGGAGCCTTTTGATGGAGGTCAAGGGACTGGCAGGGCTCAGTCGCGCTCGCCACCCATGATGCCCAGCAGGGCCAGCAGGCTCTGGAACACGTTGAAGATGTCCAGGTACAGGGCCAGCGTGGCGCTGATGTAGTTGGTTTCGCCGCCGTCCAGGATCTGCTTCAGGTCATACAGCATGTAGGCGCTGAAGATGCCGATGGCCAGCATCGAGATCACCATCATGCCCACGCCGGAGCCCACGAACACATTGATGATGCCGCCCACCATGAGCACCAGCGCGCCTACCATCAGCCACTTGCCCATGCCCGACAGGTCACGCTTGATGACGCTGGCCAGGCTGGCCATCACGAAGAACACACCGGCCGTGCCGGCAAAGGCCGTCATGATGAGGTCGGTGCCGTTCTTGAAGCCCAGCACCATGCCGATCATGCGCGACAGCATCAGGCCCATGAAGAACGTGAAGGCCAGCAGCACCGGCACGCCAGCGGCCGAGCGCTTGGTCTTTTCGATGGCGAACATGAAGCCGAACGCGCCGCCCAGGAACACGATCAGGCCCAGGCCGCCGGTTAGCGAACGGGTGATGCCGGTGGCAACGCCAATCCAGGCGCCCAACACCGTGGGGATCATGCTCAGGGCGAGCAGCCAGTACGTATTGCGAAGCACCTTGTGGCGCTCTTCCTGCGAGATGCCATAGCCCGCAGAGTGGCCCAGGGTGGTGACTTGGTCATTCATCTTGTGTCTCTCCTTGTTGGCCTGCACGACGCAGACAAGAGAAATTTTAGGGTGAGAGCGTTTTTTGCCCCCCAAAAACCGCACCCGGTCACCTACTTTTGGTAAGGATACTTTCACCCTCGCTGGGTGCAACGGCGCGGGGGATGCCGGTATGCTCGACTCTCTTTGTGTGTCGGGCGGCCTGTGGCGCCTGGCTTCCTCCCCATCTTTCGGATCTCTCCATGAAAACCAAGCACGAACTCGAACTGGCCGACGTCAAGGCCGTGGCCGCCGCCGCTGAAGCCGAAGCCCTCAAGAACAACTGGGCCGTGACCATCGCCATCGTGGACGATGGCGGCCACCTGCTGTGGCTGCAGCGTCTGGACGGCGCAGCGGCCGTGTCGTCGCACATCGCCCCTTCCAAGGCCCGCACGGCCGCTCTGGGCCGCCGCGAAAGCAAGGTCTACGAGGACGTGATCAACGGCGGCCGTACCTCCTTCCTGAGCGCGCCCACCATTGACGGTCTGCTCGAAGGCGGCGTGCCAATCATGAAGGACGGCCAGTGCCTGGGCGCCGTGGGCGTGAGCGGCGTGAAGTCCACCGAAGATGCGCAGATCGCCCGCGCGGGCATCGCAGCCTTGGGCCTCTGATTCGGGTGCTCACCCAGCAGGGGTTGCAGTTGCTCTTGTTTTGATAGCTGCAAGCGCATATTCCACTAGCGCATGGTGCCAAAAAGGCTTCAAAACCCTGTGGGAGCATAAAAAAACCGGCCTGTGGGCCGGTTTTTTGTTGGCGGGGTCGGGGGCAGCAAAAAAAGCCTGGCTACGCGGGCGCAAACCCGTTGGCTGGCAAAAACGACCCTTTCGAGCTTGTTGCAAGCCCGGGAGTCGCCCCACGATGAAACTATTTGGTCAGGATGAGCTTGCCCAGCTTGGTGGCCTGCAGGCGGTACACCGAGCCGTTGTGGCTGATGGCGACCGTCTTGTGGCCTTGCAGCAGCACGCTGCTGTCCAGCGCGGCCGTGGCGCCCCGCGCGCCGGAGGACGATGCCTCGCCAGATACCGGGGCGCCCGCCGAGTCGGCAGACGCAGTGCGGCGGAGCGGGGCGGAGGTCAGGGAGGCTTGCATGGAGGTTTCCTGGGTCATTGCAGTGCGTTTTGTTAATGATAACGATTCGCAATTACAAGTCAAGCGAACTGTGTGTTTCCTTTTGTTCCTGCGCCCGACCTGCATCAGGCGCAAGGCCGGGGGCTTTGTGCGCTGCGGGCGCCGGGTAACCAGGCGATGAGCCCGCTACAAAAGCCCAACCTCTTTGCCGCCCGCCAGCGCGTCCCCCGTGGGTAGGCTGGCAGGATGCGCGGGGGCTGCAGGTAGCTGTCGCCGTGCCGTTACTGCCCCTGTGGGTCCGTCACAAACCCGATCTTGCGCACGCCCGCGCGCTGCGCGGCCGCCATGGCCTGGGCCACGAATTCGTAGCGCACGTTCTTGTCGCCACGGATGTGCAGGTCCGGCTGGGGTTCCTTGGCGGCCTCGGCCTGCAGGCGGGGGAAGAGTTCTTCTTCGGACACCTGCGATTCGTTCCAGAAGAACTTGCCATCAGCCGACACCGACAGGCGCACGGTCTCGGGCTTGACGTTCTCGGGCTGGTTGGTGGCACGGGGCAGGTCCACGTTCACCGCGTGTTTCATCACCGGCACGGTGATGATGAAGATGATGAGCAGCACCAGCATGACGTCCACCAAGGGCGTCATGTTGATCTCGTTCATCACGTCATCGGTGTCGTCTTGGGTTCCAAAGGCCATGGCTTAGCTGCCTTTCTTCATGGGCAGCACCTTGCCGGGCTCGCCAGCGTTCACGCGGGCACCGGTCACAAAGTAGGCGTGCAGGTCATGGGCAAAGCTGTTCAGACCGTTCAGGATGGACTTGTTGCCGCGCACCAGCGCGTTGTAGCCCAGCACCGCCGGGATGGCCACGGCCAAACCCAGGGCGGTCATGATCAGCGCCTCGCCGATGGGGCCGGCCACCTTGTCGATGGTGGACTGGCCCGATGTGCCGATGGCCAGCAGCGCATGGTAGATGCCCCACACGGTGCCGAACAGGCCAATGAACGGGGCAGTGGAGCCCACCGACGCCAGGATGGCCAGGCCCGAGGACAGGCGGGCAGTGAACTCGTCGATGCAGTTGCGCAGGCAGCGGGTCACCCAGTCGCTCACGTCCAGGCTGTCGTGCAGATGGGCCTTGGTGTTGCGGTGGTGGGCGGTGGCTTCACGGCCTTCCAGCGCCAGGTGGCGGAAGGGGTTGGTCGGGTCGGCGCCCAGCTTGGTCAGGCCAGCGGCAAAGTCTTCGCTGTGCCAGAAGTCCTGGGCGGCGCGGGCGTGTTTCTTGAACTTGATGATGTCCAGCGCCTTGATGAGGATGACGATCCACGAGGCCAGCGACATGGCCAGCAGCAGGATGGCGACGGCGCGGGTGACAAAGTCACCCTGGATCCAGACGTTGGCGATGCCGAATTGCGATTCCATGAAAACTCCCTGAGCGGTGATTGGTTTATTCGAGAACAAAGTTGACGGGGACGAGGTTCCACATGGCCTCGGGCACGCCGTTGCGTTTGCCGGGTACAAAGCGCCAGCGCATCACGGCGTCCTGGGCCTGGCGGTCCAGCCGGTCAAAGCCGCTGGACTTGTTGACCTCGACCTTCTGCGGCACGCCGTCGGTGCCGATGAGCACCCTGAGCACCACCTTGCCTTGCTCGCCCATGCGTTTGCTGATGGCGGGGTAGCTGGGCTTGGGGTTGTTGAGGTAGGCCGCGTCGCTGGACGGCAGCTCGATCTTGGGCGGTGCGGGTGGTGCGGGTGGTGCCGGTGGCGCAGGCGCGGGGGCCGGGGGCGCCACAGGGGCCTCGATGGGCGGTGCGGGCGGCTGGGGCGTGGTGATGCCGGTGGGGGCATTGGGCGCTGGCGTGGGGTCGGCAATCGCCACCGGCATCGGGGCCGGGCGCGGCGCGGCCTTGGGGGCGGGCTTGGGCGGTGGAGGAGGGGCCGGTGGCGGTGGGGTGACCTTGGGCGGGGCGGGCGGTGCGATGAATTCGCTGAGCAGTTCGGCCGGCACGATCACCTCGGCCGCCTTGCGCACCAGGCCGGATTGCAGTGCCCAGATGCCCGCCACATGCAGCGCCACCACGGAGCCGACGATCACGGCATTGCGGCTCACACCGCCAGGGGGGGCGAAACGATCAGGGTGAGACATAAAACGAAAGGAAAGGCAGCGCCGACCCAGAGCATAGAGCCGACGTTGCCGGGTAAACCCGGATTATTTGCGAAAGATCCACCAGGCCGATCCTGCGACCAGAATCAGGCTGCCTGCGAGGGTTGAGAGGAGTTCCATGACTTGCTTTCCAGAATGGAGCTGGCAAGCTGGATCGCCTGCGGTGCCGCGTCGTTGCGCAAGGCGGCTACCGGTTGCGAAGCACTGCACTGCGCCACCACGTCGCGGGCGCAACTTTCGCAGCATCCGCATTGGGTGGCCACGCCCAGTTCGAACTGGATCTCATCGAAGCTCATGCCGGCACGGGCATGGCGGGCAATCTCACGGTCCGAAACCCGGCGGCAAACACAGACGATCATGGCGGCAGGCAGTGTGGCTGGCTGTTAAAAGGATGATTGAGATTATAAATACGAATCTATCGCATTTGCAATAAATCATTCCTGCCGACAGGGGGAAGGTGACACCTGCCTCTGGCAGGTTACTGATACCCCGAGCTCAGTCTCTGCCCGATGGGGCTCCGTCCTGCCCCTCCAGCAGTGCAGGCGTGGCCTCTGTCAGGGTGGCGCAGCCGGTCAGTGCCATGGCGACCTCCAGTTCGTCGCGCAGCAGGCGCAGCACATGGGCCACGCCCGCCGCCCCCGCATTGGCCAGGCCCCAAACGGCAGGGCGGCCCACCAGCACGGCCGATGCGCCCAGTGCCATGGCCTTGAGCACGTCGGTGCCGCGCCGGATGCCGCCATCCACCAGCACCGGTACCGCGCCGCCCACGGCCTGCACCACACGGGGCAGGGCGGTGACGGTGGCGGGGGCCGTGTCGAGCGTGCGCCCGCCGTGGTTGGACACGATGAGGCCCGCCGCGCCCACCGACACGGCCTGGCGCGCGTCGGCGGGGTGCAGCACGCCCTTGAGCAGCACCGGCAGCCGGGTGATGGACTGCAGCCACGCGATGTCGTCCCAGGTGGGGGCATGGTGCAGCAGTCCGTCGAACAAGGTGCTCTGGCCGGGGCTCAATGCGGAAGGGGCGGGGACCTGTAGGCCCGTCAGGTTGACCGGGCCCACGCCGGGCGGCAGCCGAAAGCCCGCGCGCCGCTCCCGGTCGCGCACGCCGCTGGTGGGGGCGTCCACCGTGAGCACCAGGGCTTCGTAGCCGGCGGCTTCGGCACGCTGCACCAGCGCCTGGGTGAAGCCCCGGTCCGGCTGCAGGTACAGCTGAAACCACAGCGGGCCGCGCCCCGGGTCGGGCAGCACGGCCTGGGCCACGCTCTCCAGCGACACGCTGGCTTGGGTGCTGAGCACCACGCCCGCGCCCAGCGCTGCTGCGGCGTAGGCCAGGGCCAGTTCGCCATCGGGGTGCGCCAGGCGCTGGAAGGCCACGGGGGCGAGCAGAATGGGGTGCGCCAGCGTGCGGCCCAGCAGAGGCACGCGGGTGTGCCCACCCGCCAGCGGCCGCAGCACGCGGGGCCACAGGGGCAGGGCGTCCCAGCCGCTGCGGTTGGCGCGCAGGCTGATCTCGTCGGCCGCGCCGCCGCTGAAGTACGCCCAGGCGTTGTCGTCCAGCTGCGTGCGCGCGTGCTGCTCGTGGTCGGCCAGGGTGACCAGGCCCGGGGGGATGGTGTGGCGTGCAGGAATTTGGGTCATACAAACAAAAATAGCACCAAGCGCTAGTGGATCATGCGCTGGGTGCTATCAAAATAATAGTTTAGCGGGGTGTCTCATATCCCCGCTCGCTGCCGTGGGGTTGGGCGTTTGAGGTGTCTCACACATCGGCCCACATGCGCAGCAGGTTGTGGTACGTGCCCGACAGCGCGATGGCCGACGGGTCGGTGTCGCCGTGGGTCTGGCGCAGCTTGAGCAGGGCCATGTCCATGTCGAACAGCAACTGGCGCTGTTCCAGTCCGCGCACCATGCTCTCCACCCAGAAGAAGCTGCTCACGCGGTGGCCGCGCGTGACCGGTGCGACCTGGTGCACGGTGCTGCTGGGGTACAGGATCATGTTGCCCGCAGGCAGCTTGATGCGCTTCTCGCCCAGGGCTTCTGCAATCACCAGTTCGCCGCCGTCATAGTCCTCGGGCGGGGTGAGGAACAGCGTGCACGACAGGTCGCTGCGCACCCAGCAGTTGTCGGCGCGGGAGTGCATGACGGCGCTGTCCACGTGGTTGCCATAGAAGTTGGCGCCGTCTCCGTACTTGTTGAACAGCGGGTTGTAGATGCGGCGCGGCAGAGCCGCCGAAAAGAAGAGGGCGTTGCGATTCAACGCGGCCTTGACCAAACCCTGGAGCTGGGCAGACAGCTCGCTGGCTTGTGCCAGCTGCAGGTTGTTTTTCTGGTGCACCGCCTGGCCGCCCGCGCTGCGGGCGCCGTCCACCCAGGGGGCGTCGGCTGCCCAGAGCTTTTGCCGGAAGAACGCGACCTCGTCGGCGGTGAGAACGTCTTGGATGTGCAGGAACATGGAGCCATTGTGAACCGGCCCCGGGTGGTGCCGGGGCCGGTTCATTCGAGGGACTTCAGAGGTGCGTCAGAAGCGTGTCTTCAGCGTCAGCTGCACAGCGCGGGGCGCGCCGGGCGTGTAGAAGCCGCGGTACAGGCCTTCGGCATACGTGCGGTCGAACAGGTTGCTCACGTTCAGCTTCAGCGAGGTCTTGTCGTCAAACGCGTACTCGGCCATGGCGTCCACCACCGCAAAGCCGCTGGCGTACACGGCGCGCGAGCCCTCGGGGTTCTGCTTGGCGCGGTACGTCAGGCCAGCGCCCACACGCAGCTTGGAAGTGACGGCGTAGGTGCTCCACACGCTGCCGCTGTGCTTGGGCGTGAGGCCGGGGCGGTCGCCCTGCACCTGCGCACCGCCGCCGTTGGAGGCCAGCACCACGTTGCTCTTGTCGATCTTGGCCGATGGGATCCAGGTGTGGTTGAAGAACAGCTCCCACTTCGGTGTCAGGCGGCCGGCCAGGTTGAACTCCATGCCGGTGGCGTGGCGCTTGCCCGAGAGCAGTTCCTGCGCAGCAGCGGTGTCGGGGTCGGTGTTGCGCTCGTTGTACTTCTGGCTGTAGAAGGCGGCCACACCCAGCAGGGCGCGGCGCTCGAACAGCTCGAACTTGCCGCCGACTTCGATGTTGCGGCTCTTTTCCGGGTCGGTGTTGGCCGTGCGCGCCGTGGTGGCACCGGGGTTGCCAAACTGGTAGGTGTCGCCCGAGGTGTTGTACGAAGTGCCGTACGACACGTAGTACGAGGTCAGCTCGTCAGGCTGGAAGATCAAGCCCATGCGGGGGCTGAACAGGCTGTCGGAGCGCGAGTTGCTCAGGTTGCCTGCGGCATTGCGGTACGAGGCGCGGAAGTTGTCGTAGCGCAGACCGCCCACGAGCTTGAGTGTGTCGGTCAGCGACACCGTGTCCTGGAAGTACAGGCCTAGGTTGCGCGATGTGAAGGTGTTCCACTGCACCGGCGCACGGCCGTCGGCCACCCAGGCGCCATCGTTGGGTGTGCCCACGGTGGTGGTGGGGCGTGTGGTGGTGTTGGCGTAGTTCTGGTTGCGCTTGGCGTCGTCGTCGTAATAGTCCACGCCGGTCAGCACCGCGTGCTTCTTGCCACCCCAGGTGTAGGTGTTGTTGTAGTCGCTCTGCACTTGCAGCACGTTGCTTTCGCCCACGCGGCCCTTGGAGCCACGGGTCAGCACGGTGCTGCTGTTGATCTGGTCGAGCGTGATGGCGCTGTTCTGGAAGCCGATGGTGCTGGCCAGCAGGTCGCGCTCGTACTTGCCGTAGCGCAGGCGCGTGGTCAGCTCGCCGTTGTCGTCAAAGCGGTGGATGTGGCCCAGCGTGACGTATTGCGAGGTGGTGTCGTTGTGGTCACTGGCCAGGCCGTAGTACTTGCCCGCTTCCAGCGGCATGTTGATCTTGCCGTCAGCCGAGAGGCGCCAGGGGTGGTTGTAGAGCGGGCGGCCCTTGGATTCGAGGTAGTACAGCCCGACGGAGAACTCGTCGCGCGTGCCGATGCCCCAGGCAAACGTGGGCGCAATGCCGCGCTTGTCCTGCTTGGCGCCGTAGTTGTCATACTCCTGCACCATGGCGTTCAGGCGGAAGGCCGCGTTCTCGCCCGTCACCCAGTTGAAGTCGCCCGTGGCGCGGTGGTACTTGCCGGTGCCCAGCGTGTAACCGGCTTCGTGCTGGTCGATCAGCAGCGGGTACTTGTTGACCTGGTTGACCACACCGCCGGTCGAGCCCTTGCCAAACAGCATGGAGGCCGAGCCCTTGAGCACCTCGATGCGGTCGTTGTTGAAGGTGTCGCGCTCGATCAGCGGGGCGTCCTTCATGCCATCCACGTAGATGTCGCCTGCCAGGCCCAGCGAGAAGCCACGCAGGCGCACATCTTCTTCACCGGTCTCGCCGGACTGGAAGGTCACGCCCGCTGTGGTGCGCAGCACTTCGCGGAAGTCGTCCTGGTTGCGGTCGTTCATCAGCTTTTCGGTGAACACCGTCACGGACTGTGGGATGTCCTTGATGTCCTGCTTACCCTTGCCCACGGTGGTCTTCTTGATGAGCAGGGTGTCCTTGCCCTGGATTTCGGCAGTTTCCTTTACTGTCACGGTGGACAAGGTGGTTTCTGGCGTGCTGGTCTGCGCCATGGCGCCCATCGAGGCGGCCAGCATCAGCGCGCCCAGCGGCAGCAGGGCCTTGTCGGACGATGCGGCTTGCGAGGGCGCAGCAGCGGGAGAAACAACAAATGCGGGAGAAGAACGCAGCATGCCGCTGCGGCGCTGGGCGCGAGATTTAGCCAAGAGGGCCTCCGTCAATAGGGGTGTGCAGGTGGCGCGCAGGGGCACCAAGAGCAGGCGAGAGGCAGTGGCTAGATCAACATGGCTGTGCGTCGTCGTGCAGCTTTATGTTACATCAAATGCGGGTCATTCTCATTTGCATTGATGCGAGCGCGCCACACTTCGACAGGGTAGGGACGTAAAAAAACCGGCAGAGCCGGTTCTTTTACGGGTGCGACACAGGTCGCAAAGCGCCAGGGCTTACTTGACGTGCTTGCCGATCAGGCCAGCCAGTTCAAACATGGAGACTTGGGGCTTGCCGAACAGCTCCTTGAGCTTGGCGTCGGCGTTGATGTTGCGCTTGTTGGTGGCGTCCTGCAGGTTGTTGGCCTTGATGTAGACCCACAGCTTGCTGATGATCTCCGTGCGCGGCAGAGGTGCCGAGCCCACCACAGCGGCCAGCGCGGGGCTGGGCGTGAGCGCCTTCATGAATGCGGCGTTGGGGGTCCGCTTCTTGGCGGGTGCAGCGGCCTTCTTGGCTGCTGGGGCTGTGGTTGCCGGAGCTTTTTTTGCAGTTGCCATGTTGGGTTGTCCTTGTTGGGAATAAATTTTTACCAGCGAAAACGACGCTTTCCCACTGGCAGGCCGATGCTAATGGGAAAAAAACGCGTTTCCAAGGGAGAAACGGCTTTTTTTGCCTCGATTTGTAGCGGTGGCGCCGCGCAGCGTGCAGCAATTCGCCGCAGGGCCGCGCCAGCCTTGACAAAAGCCCATGGCTGGGTGGCCTGGCCTATGCCTGCGTGGAGCCGTGGCTGTCAGGGCTTGTATTGCGCCGACAATCTTGGCTTGGCCCGTTTCACTGACCCACTCTTTGAAAGATTTTGTCCCTATGTCCGCAGCTTCTAACCCTCCCTTCTCCACCTGCGATTTCTGCGATGTGCACAAGGCCGATATGAGCGGTGCGTTCCGCGTCTTGCCGCCTGTTTTCCAGAGCTATGGCGGCAAGCCGGTGTTTGCGGGCCCGGTTACCACGGTCAAATGCCACGAAGACAACTCCCTGGTCAAAGCCGCCGTGGAGTCGCCGGGCGAGGGCCGCGTGCTGGTGGTGGATGGTGGGGGCTCCCTGCGCCGCGCGCTGGTGGGTGGCAACCTGGCGGCCGCTGCGGCGCGCAATGGCTGGGCGGGCCTGGTGGTGGACGGCTGCGTGCGCGACGTGGCCGAACTGAACGCCGCTGCCGTGGGCATCCGGGCGCTGGCGCTGATGCCGCTGCCCACCGAGCGCCGGGGCGAAGGCCAGCGCGATGTGGCGGTGCTGATCCAGGGCGTGTGGGTGCGGCCCGGCGACTGGCTGTATGCCGATGCCGACGGCATCGTGGTCAGCGCGCAGGCGTTGACTACTTGACGGTTGGTGTGCAGGTCAGGATCGGTCGGGGCGGTCGCCCCGACCAACGCGCAGTGCTGCGCGCGAGGGCAGGGTGGCCAGCAGCACGCTGGCCAGGGCGATGGCAAAGGCAACCAGTTGCATGCCCGTCAACGCCTCGCCCAAGAACAGCACGCCCACCATCGCCGCACTCATCGGCAGCATGACCGAGAAGACGCCGCCCTGCGCTGCGGGAACGGCCTTGAGCCCGGTCATCCACAGCCACACCGTCCACATGCAGGCGGCCAGCGCGTAAAACAGCAGCAAGACCCAGGTGCCCCAGCCTACCGAAGCAAACGGAAAGTCCAGCGCCAGGTACAGGCCAAACGGCGTCGTCAGCACAAAGCCCCACAGGTTGATGAGCGAGGTGATGCGCTTGGGCCCCAGGCTGCCGGTGAGCTTCTTGCCGATCACTGTGTAGGCGGCCTCGCAAACCACGGCCCCCAGCAGCAGCATCTGGCCCCACCAGGCGTGGTTTGCAGTGTTTTTGGCTCCAAGCGCTGGTTCGATATGCGCTGAGTGCTCTGGTTTTGATAGTGAAAACAGGGCAATGCCCACCACTGCGCAAAGCACGGCCATCCAGGTGCGGGGCGCCACCCGCTCGCCCAAAAATGCCCAGCCCATCAACGCCACAGCCGCAGGAATGGCCGCCATGGTGACGCCTGCCGAAACCGCATCGGTCAGGCTCACGCCGTAGACCATGCAGATGGTGAACAGAAAGTTGCCCAGAAAGGACTCCAGGAACAGCAGCCGTTTCGTCTCTGGTGTCAGTGGCGGCTCGTTGGCGGGCTTCTTGAGCCAGTGCAGCATGGCGATGCCCCCGATGCCAAAGCGCATCCAGGCCAGCAAGAGCACGGGCAGCACGGCCGCGAGCGGTTTGGAGAGCGCCACATAACTGCCTACCAGCGACATGCTGAGGGCCAGGCACAGATAGGCGAAAGGGCGGCTGGGCGGGGGCGTATTCACTAGACTGGGACGCTGTTCAAACAAAAAAGACTGCGCATCATGCCCGAGCCTTCTTTGCCTGCTGTCGCCGCCCCACGCCATGTGTTTGTGTACGGCACCTTGCGCCGCGGCGGGTCGAACGACATCACGCGCTTGTCGCCCGCACCGCGCTGGGTGGGGTTTGCGCAAGTTGCAGGGATGCTGTTCCACCTGGGGGCTTACCCCGGCATGACCCTGGGCGGCGACCGGCCGGTGCATGGCGAGGTGTACGCCATCGAGTCTGCGCTGGAGAGCGTTCTGGATGCCATCGAAGGACTGGGCGGGGAACACCCGACCGATGAGTACTGCAAGCGCGAAATTGCGGTGACGGTGGAGGGCCAAGCGCTGTCTTGTCTGGTGTACGAGATCCATCCCCGATATGCGCAGGGCGCACGCCGGATCGAGGATGGTGACTGGCTCAGGGCAGTTGGCGCTACACCCATCTGAATTCTCACAATACGAAAGTTGAATTTCTTGATGTGGGATGCGATAGATGTTGCATTGCCGCAATTTTTCTCGATATGAGAAATCAATTTCCGTATTGAGAAATCACGTGTTTAAGTGGTTGTTTTGAAAGAAGAAAATTTATCTCTTCTATAAGACATAAGAGCTTGCGCAAGTCTTATAGAAGACTTAAAGTTGTCTTCAAGGGCGGCACACAGCAGCCCGGCGTTTTCAACCAACCCCTGGAGTGATCTCATGCCCCAATCCCTCAACGAACAACTGAGCCGCGAACAGCAAATTGCCGCCCTGGAAAAAGACTGGGCGACCAACCCCCGCTGGAAGGGCGTGAAGCGTGGTTACTCCGCAGCCGACGTGGTGCGCCTGCGTGGCTCGCTGCCTATCGAGCACACGCTGGCCAAGCGCGGCGCTGAAAAGCTCTGGGACAAGATCAACGGCGGCGCCAAGAAGGGCTACGTGAACGCTTTCGGCGCCATTTCTGCCGGTCAAGCCATGCAGCAAGCCAAGGCCGGCCTCGAAGCCGTGTACCTGTCGGGCTGGCAAGTGGCTGCCGACGGCAACACCAGCGAAACCATGTACCCCGACCAGTCGCTGTACGCGTATGACTCGGTGCCCACCATGGTTCGCCGCATCAACAACACCTTCAAGCGCGCTGACGAAATCCAGTGGGGCCGTGGCATCAACCCCGGCGACAAGGAATTCATCGACTACTTCCTGCCGATCGTGGCCGACGCGGAAGCCGGCTTTGGCGGCGTGCTGAACGCCTTCGAACTGATGAAGAACATGATCGCCGCAGGTGCAGCCGGCGTTCACTTCGAAGACCAGCTGGCTGCCGTGAAGAAGTGCGGCCACATGGGCGGCAAGGTGCTGGTGCCTACGCAAGAAGCCTGCGAAAAGCTGATCGCTGCACGCTTTGCCGCTGACGTGATGGGTGTGTCCACCATCGTGCTGGCCCGTACCGACGCCGAAGCCGCCAACCTGATCACGTCCGACCACGACGCCAACGACAAGCCTTTCCTGACCGGCGAGCGCACGCAAGAAGGCTTCTACCGCGTGAAGAACGGTCTGGAACAAGCCATCAGCCGTGGCGTGGCGTATGCCCCTTATGCGGACCTGGTGTGGTGCGAAACCGGCGTGCCAGACATCGGTTTTGCCCGTGAGTTTGCGCAAGCTGTGCACGCTGCCTGCCCTGGCAAGCTGCTGTCGTACAACTGCTCGCCATCGTTCAACTGGAAGAAGAACCTCAACGACAAGCAGATCGCTTCGTTCCAGGAAGACCTGTCGGCTCTGGGCTACAAGTACCAGTTCATCACGCTGGCCGGTATCCACATCAACTGGTTCAACACCTTCCAGTTCGCCCATGCATACGCTCAGGGCGAAGGCATGAAGCACTACACCGAAATGGTGCAAGAGCCAGAATTCGCAGCACGTGAAAAGGGCTACACCTTCGTGTCGCACCAACAAGAAGTGGGCGCAGGCTACTTCGACGACGTGACCACCGTGATCCAGGGCGGCTCGTCCTCCGTGAAGGCCCTGACGGGTTCGACTGAAGAAGAGCAGTTCCACTGATCTAAGGGGCTCGGCGCCACTTTGTTGTGGCGCCAAATGCACCCTACAAAAGCCCGAAGCATCTGCTTCGGGCTTTTTTTCTGGGTGCTGGGGTTAAAATCCGCAGAAATTCACTGCACAAGAGCGAGAAAGGCAATCTGGTTATGACACCGCGAACTACATCGGAGATGTTGACCGGCCTTTGAGGCTGGCTGTTCGCGCCTGCACGAGATTGCATACACCTCCAAAAAGCGCGGAACTGTTCCGCGCTTTTTTGTTTTACGGGCCTGGCGCGTGCCCGCATCCATTGCACTGATCACAGAGAAAGAGTTGCTCCCATGATTCACATTACGCTTCCCGACGGTTCGCAGCGCGAGTTTCCGGGCCCCGTCACGGTGGCCGAGGTGGCCGCCTCCATTGGCTCGGGTCTGGCCAAAGCCGCCTTGGCGGGCAAGATCGGTGACAAGGTGGTGGACACCAGCTACCAGATCACGGCTGATAGCCCGCTGTCCATCGTGACGGCCAAGGATGCGGATGGCCTGGATGTGATCCGCCACTCCACCGCCCACTTGTTGGCCTACGCGGTCAAGGAGCTGTTTCCTGATGCCCAGGTCACCATCGGCCCAGTGATCGAAAACGGCTTTTATTACGACTTTGCCTACAAGCGCCCCTTCACGCCCGAGGACCTGGTGGCCATCGAAAAGCGCATGGCCGAGCTGGCAGCCAAAGATGAGCCCGTGGTGCGCCGCGTGTTGCCGCGCGACGAGGCCGTGGCGTATTTCAAGGGCTTGGGGGAGCACTACAAGGCCGAAATCATTGCCAGCATCCCCAGCAACGAAGATGTGAGCCTGTATCGCGAAGGTAATTTTGAAGACCTGTGCCGCGGCCCTCACGTGCCCAGCACCGGCAAGCTCAAGTTCTTCAAGCTGATGAAGGTGGCGGGGGCCTACTGGCGCGGTGACCACCGCAACGAAATGCTGCAGCGTGTCTACGGCACGGCCTGGGCCACCAAAGACGAGTTGCAGCAGTATTTGACGATGCTGGAAGAAGCTGAGAAGCGCGACCACCGCAAGCTGGGCCGTGAGCTGGACCTGTTCCATATCGACGAGCACTCGCCTGGTACGGTGTTCTGGCACCCCAAGGGCTGGACGGTGTGGCAGGAGGTAGAGCAGTACATGCGCCGCGTGTACCGCGAGAACGGCTACCAAGAGGTGAAGGGGCCGCAAATTCTGGACCAGGGGCTATGGGAGAAAACCGGCCACTGGGACAAATACCGCGAGAACATGTTTGTGACGGAGTCGGAAAAGCGCGACTATGCGCTCAAGCCGATGAACTGCCCCGGGCACATCATCATCTTCAAGCAAGGTATCAAGAGCTACCGCGACCTGCCGCTGCGGTTTGGCGAGTTCGGCCAGTGCCACCGCAATGAACCCACGGGGGGGCTGCACGGCATCATGCGCGTGCGTGCTTTCACGCAGGATGACGGCCATATCTTCTGTACCGAAGACCAGATCCAGTCAGAGGTGGTGGCGTTCACCACGCTGCTGCAAAAGGTCTACAAGGACTTTGGTTTCACGGACATCATCTACAAGCTGTCCACACGCCCCGAAAAGCGCATCGGCAGTGAGGAAAGCTGGGACCGTGCTGAAAATGCCTTGGCCGAGGGCTTGCGCGCGTCCGGTTGCGAGTTTGAGTACCTGCCTGGCGAAGGCGCGTTCTACGGCCCCAAGATCGAGTACACGCTCAAGGACGCGCTGGGGCGACCATGGCAATGTGGCACGATCCAGGTCGATCCCAACATGCCCGAGCGGCTGGACGCAGAGTTTGTGGGCGAGGATGGCGGCCGCCATCGGCCCATCATGCTGCACCGTGCCATCGTGGGAAGCCTGGAGCGCTTCATCGGAATTCTGATCGAGCAACATGCAGGCGCCTTGCCCACGTGGCTCGCTCCCGTGCAGGTTTCGGTGCTCAACATCACGGACGCGCAGTCCGATTACTGTCGTGAAATCGCAGCAAAACTGCAAAAAGCGCTGCCCAATCAAGGCCTTAGGGTGGCCCTGGATCTGCGTAACGAGAAGATTACGTATAAAATACGGGAGCATTCGATGCAAAAGCTGCCCTACATCCTCGTCGCAGGCGACAAGGAAAAGGCGGCGGGAGCCGTTGCAGTGCGAGCCCGAGGTAATCGTGATCTCGGCGTGATGTCGGTTGATGCGTTCATTGAATTGATCGCCAACGACATCGCCACCAAAGCCTGATTTTGTACAAAAAACTGCTTTGCCGCTCGTGGACTGTGCGGAGGTAGCTACTTTATTTGTAGCATTTTGATTCAAGGAAGATAGCCATCGCTACTGAATTTCGTGATCGTCGCCAGCGGGAAGAGCGCAAGCACCGCCTGAACCGTGAAATCATGGCCCCGGAAGTTCGCCTGTCCGGGCCTGACAACGAGCCCTTGGGTGTTGTCAGTCTCATGGAGGCCTTGCGGATGGCCGGTGAGCTGGACGTGGATCTGGTGGAAATCGCTGCCACGGCGAACCCACCGGTGTGCCGTCTCATGGACTACGGCAAGTTCAAGTACCAAGAGCAAAAGCGTGCGGCAGAAGCCAAAGCCAAGCAGACGGTCATTGAGATCAAGGAAGTCAAGTTCCGTCCCGGTACGGACGATGGCGACTACAACATCAAGATGCGCAACATTCGCCGCTTTTTGGCGGATGGTGACAAATGCAAGATCACGCTGCGGTTCCGCGGTCGCGAAATCACGCACCAGGAACTCGGTCTGGCTTTGCTGAACCGGATTCGTGACGAGTTGGCTGACAGCATCATCATCGAGCAGTTCCCCAAGCTGGAAGGCCGCCAGATGATCATGATGATTGCCCCCGGCAAGAAAAAGCCTGCGGCCAAGCCAGCGTCTGAAGGCGCTGCACCAGCGGCAGGCCAGGCGGCATAAAGCTGCGGATCGGTATGAAGTTTTGAGCGCTGCGCCATTCAACAGGCGTGGTGCTTGAAAAGGCGGTGCTTTCGGGCATTGCCGAGCGGAAGGCGAAAGCCTTTCGATAAAAGTGGCTCGGGGCCAACAAGTTTGCAGATCGGTTTGCAAACGCCTCACGAGCACAATGAAAAAGGAGCATTCACATGCCCAAAATGAAGACCAAGAGCAGCGCGAAAAAACGTTTCCGCGTTCGTCCCGGTGGCACCGTCAAGCGCGGTCAAGCCTTCAAGCGTCACATCTTGACCAAGAAGACCACCAAGAACAAGCGCCACCTGCGTGGTGCAGTGAATGTGCATGAGACCAACATGGGCTCGATCGCACAAATGCTGCCCAGCGCTGGCCTTTAATAACTGACGAACAAGGAGTACATACATGCCTCGCGTCAAACGTGGTGTAACGGCCCGTGCCCGTCACAAGAAAGTTCTCGCCCTTGCCAAGGGTTTCCGTGGTCGCCGCGGTAATGTCTTCCGTATCGCCAAACAGGCGGTAATGAAGGCTGGGCAATATGCCTACCGTGACCGCCGCACCAAGAAGCGCGTGTTCCGCCAGTTGTGGATTGCCCGTATCAACGCCGCTGCCCGTGAACTGGGCCTGACCTACAGCCAGTTCGCCAACGGCCTGAAGAAGGCTTCCATCGAGATCGACCGCAAGATGCTGGCCGACCTCGCAGTGCACGACAAGGCTGCCTTTGGCAGCATCGTGGAGCAAGTCAAGGCCAAGCTGGCTGCTTGAGTTCACGATGAGCGGCTATCGTTCTGATAGCTGCTTGCGCAATAACAGCAAGGGCTAGGGCTTGTAAAGGCACTAGCCCTTGTTCATTTTCACGGGTCGATAAAAACGACTTACGCAAAACAGGCTGCTGAGGCAAGACGCTTGCCACATGGCATATGCCAATGGCACTTGTGCATCCTTGTTTGCGTAAGTCATGAAAGAGTCGTTATGAACGAGTTGGATTCCCTGGTTGAGAGCGCGACGCAACTGTTTGCCCAAAGTGCCACCCCCGCTGACCTCGAAAACGCCAAGGCGCAGTTTTTGGGCAAGTCGGGTCGCGTGACGGAGCTCATGAAGGGCATGGCGCAGCTGTCCGTCGAGGAAAAGAAATCCCGCGGTGCGGCCATCAACGTCGCCAAGCAGGCCATCGAAGCGGCGCTCACTGCGCGCCGCCAGGCGTTGGCCGATGCGGAACTGCAACTGCAGCTCAAGGCCGAAGCGCTGGACGTGAGCCTGCCAGGTCGCCAGCGCGGGCAGGGGGGGGGGCACCCCGTTTCGCTCACCCTGGAACGTATCCAGGGCATTTTCGGTTCCATGGGTTTTGACGTGGCCGAAGGCCCCGAGATTGAAACCGACTGGTTCAATTTCACCGCATTGAACACGCCGGAAGACCACCCCGCGCGGTCCATGCACGACACGTTCTACGTGGAAGGCGGCACCGCCACCGCACCCAACCTGCTGCGCACGCACACCAGCCCCATGCAGATCCGCCATGCGGTGCAGCACGTGAAGAAGCATCGCGCCGCGCTGGATGCCGGCCAGGCTATGCCCGAAATCCGCGTGATCGCCCCTGGCCGCACCTACCGTGTGGACAGTGACGCCACGCACTCGCCCATGTTCCACCAGTGCGAAGGCCTCTGGATCGGCGAGAACGTGAGCTTCAAGGACCTGAAGGTCATCTTCACGGATTTCTGCCGCACGTTCTTCGAAAGCGACGACCTCGTGTTGCGCTTCCGTCCCAGCTTCTTCCCGTTCACGGAGCCCAGCGCCGAGATCGATATCCAGTTCCAGACGGGCCCGCTGGCGGGTCGTTGGCTGGAGGTGGCGGGTTCGGGCCAGGTGCATCCCAACGTGGTGCGCAACATGGGCCTCGACCCCGAGAAGTACATCGGCTTTGCGTTCGGCATGGGGCCAGACCGCCTGACCATGCTGCGCTACGGCGTGAACGATCTGCGCCTGTTCTTTGACGGCGACATCCGTTTCCTGTCGCAGTTCCAGTAAAGCCCGCCGACTTCACGCAGCGCGCATGGCCAGCCCAGCGCCGCGCACCTTCCGTACAAGAGTGTCCGACTATGCAATTTCCTGAATCCTGGTTGCGCGAGTTCTGCAACCCCCCCTTGACGACGGCCGAACTGGCTGAAACGCTGACCATGGCGGGCCTCGAAGTAGAGGAGCTGCGTCCCGTGGCCCCACCGTTCACCAAGATCGTTGTGGGCGAGATCAAAGAAGCCGTCCAGCACCCTGATGCCGACCGCCTGCGCGTGTGCCAGGTGGATGTGGGGCAGGGCGCCCTGCTGAACATCGTGTGTGGCGCACCCAATGCCCGCGTGGGCATCAAGGTGCCATGCGCCCTGGTGGGTGCCGAACTGCCGCCGGGTGATGACGGCAAGCCGTTTCTCATCAAGGTGGGCAAGCTGCGCGGCGTGGAAAGCCAGGGCATGTTGTGCTCGGCGCGCGAGCTCAAGCTGTCGGAAGACCACGGCGGCCTCCTGGAGCTGGATGCCGCAGCGCCGGTGGGTCAGGACATCCGTGCGTACCTGAATCTGGACGACACGCTGTTCACGCTCAAGCTCACGCCCAATCTGGCGCATTGCCTGAGCGTCTATGGCATTGCACGCGAGGTGTCTGCACTGACGGGTGCACCGCTGCAAAGCCCCGCGTTCCCTGCGGTGACTGCCAAGCTGGCGGACACGCTGCCTGTGAAGGTGAGCGCTCCCGATCTGTGCGGCCGCTTCTCGGGCCGCATCGTGCGCAATGTGAACACGCGCGCCGCCACGCCCCAGTGGATGCTGGACCGTCTGGCCCGTTGCGGTCAGCGTGGCGTGTCGCCGCTGGTGGACATCTCCAACTATGTGATGTTCGAGCTGGGGCGTCCGTCGCACATTTTTGATCTGGACAAGATCCATGGCGGGCTGGATGTGCGCTGGGGCAAGCCGGGCGAGCAACTCAAGCTGCTCAATGGCAACACCATCACGGTGGACGACAAGGTGGGTGTGATCGCGGATGACAGCCAGGTGGAGTCGCTGGCAGGCATCATGGGCGGTGACGCTACCGCTGTGTCAGACGACACCCGTCACATCTACATTGAGGCCGCCTTCTGGTGGCCCAAGGCAGTTGCGGGCCGCTCGCGCCGGTTCAACTTTTCGACAGATGCCGGTCACCGGTTTGAGCGTGGCGTGGACCCGAGTCTCACGGTGGAGCACATCGAGCGCATCACCCAACTGGTCATCGACATCTGCGGCACGCCCGACACCGCCTGCGGTCCCATGGATGATCAGGCCGTGAACCTGCCTGCGCCCCAGCCCGTCACGCTGCGCGTGGCGCGCGCCGCCAAGGTCATCGGCATGCCGCTGACCCAGGCGCAGTGCGCAGACGCCTTGCAGCGCCTGGGCCTGCCAGTGGTGCAGGGCGATGGCACGCTGACGGTCACGCCTCCATCGTTCCGTTTTGACATCACCATCGAGGAAGACCTGATCGAAGAGGTCGCCCGCATGGTGGGTTACAACAACCTGCCGACCACCCCGCCTTTGGCGCCCATCACGCCCAAGCTGGCGCTGGAGGCTACCCGCAGCCCGTTTGCGGTGCGCCGCTCGCTGGCAGCCCTGGGCTATCAGGAAACGATCAACTTCAGCTTTGTGGAAGAGCGGTGGGAGCATGAGCTGGCTGCCAATCCGCAGCCCATCAAGCTGCTGAACCCGATTGCCAGCCAGATGAGCGTGATGCGCTCGACTTTATTGGGTTCTTTGCTACAAGTTTTAAAGTTCAACCTCGACCGTAAGGCCGAGCGGGTGCGTGTTTTTGAACTGGGCCGCGTGTTCCTGCGGGACGGTAGCGTGCGTAATACCGACACCACGGTGGAAGGTTTCCACCAGCCCATGCGTGTGTCCGGTCTGGCCTATGGCCCGAACGACATGCTGCAGTGGGGGCGCAAAGAGCAGGCCATTGATTTCTTTGATGTGAAGGGCGACGTGGAGGCCCTGCTGGCCCCTCTGCGCGCAACGTTCGAACCCGGCAACCATCCAGCCATGCACCCCGGCCGCTGCGCGCGCGTTCTGGTCGCTGGTCGCGCGATTGGTTTTGTGGGCGAACTGCATCCGCAATGGCGTCAGTCGTGGGACCTGCCCCAGGCGCCGGTGATGTTCGAACTGGAGCTGGACGCTGTACTGCAACGTGTGGTGCCACAGTTCAAGCCCGTGACCAAACACCAAGCGGTCGAGCGCGATCTGGCCGTGGTGGTGGCCGAGCGTGTGACCCACGCCGACATCATGGGCGCGGTCGAGCAGGCTGTTCCCGGCGGCATGTTGCGCTCTGCGGTGCTGTTCGACGTGTACCGACCCAAGGCGCTGCGTGCTGGCGAAGAGGCACCCGCAGGGGGTTTGGCACCCGGTGAAAAAAGCCTGGCTGTGCGCCTCACCCTCGGCCGTGACGAAGCCACGCTCACCGAGGCGGAAATCGACGCCGCAGTGCAGTCCGTGATAACGCAGCTGACGCAGCGCACAGGCGCTCGTCTGCGGGTGTGACGATGTCTAGGGGGAGTGACCAACCATGATCGAATTTGCAGTCGAAAGCCTGGAGACACCGGCACTGACCAAGGCGCAGTTGGCAGATCTGTTGTTCGATCAGATCGGCCTGAACAAGCGCGAGTCCAAGGACATGATTGACGCCTTCTTCGACCTGATCGCCCAAAGCCTGGTCGAGGGCAAGGACGTCAAGCTCTCGGGCTTTGGCAACTTTCAGATCCGGACCAAGGCGCCCCGTCCCGGGCGCAATCCGCGCACGGGCGAGGCCATTCCCATCAAGGCGCGCCGTGTGGTGACCTTCCACGCCAGCAGCAAGCTCAAGGAGCAGATCCAGACGGTGGCTGCTGCGTGAATTTGTGCTGTTTTTTGTTGCCAAGATGTTCTTGGTGGCTGGCGGAGCAGGCTGGTCTGCAGTACGCTTGAAAGCTTTCCCGTTTGAACCTGCATCTCATGGGCACCACCCTCCCTTCCATTCCCGCCAAGCGATACTTCACGATTGGTGAGGTCGCGGAGCTGTGCGGCGTCAAGCCGCATGTGTTGCGTTACTGGGAGCAGGAGTTCACGCAGTTGCGCCCCATGAAGCGGCGCGGCAACCGCCGCTACTACCAGCACCATGAGGTGCTGATGATTCGTCGGATTCGTGATCTGCTGTACGACCAGGGCTTCACCATCAGTGGGGCGCGCAATCGCCTGCAAGAGCTCGCCCATCCGTCTCGGGATGGAGGGGGTGCCGACGAGGCTTCCGTGGCGCAAGATACCGAGCTGCCCAGCATGCTGGTGGACAGCTCACGCGACCTTTCCATCGTTGCTGCAGGCTTTTCTCTGGACTCCAATGCAGTGCGCCAAGAATTATTTGAAATTCGTGCGCTACTTTCTCTGAACTGAGCTTTTTTCTCCATATAATCTAAGTCTTGTCGGCGTGTAGCGCAGCCTGGTAGCGCACTTGCATGGGGTGCAAGGGGTCGCGAGTTCGAATCCCGCCACGCCGACCATTGATAGCAAAAGCCCAGAACCGAAAGGTTCTGGGCTTTTTTGCTTTTGTCGCTTCGGGCTTTCTTTGCATCACCAGCTGGCGCTGGAAGGTCGGCCCTCCGGATTCACCCTTGCGCCTCTGTATTGTGAAGGCGGCGAAATCAAGAGCCCGTGGTGGCTATGCCAGCCGGACGGCGGCGAAGGATGGCCACTAAGGCATAACAGCCCAGCGCCCCGTGATGGGCAAGGAGACCCCATGATTGATGGCTTGGTAGCCGGACGGCTATATGGTGAGGCGGAGCGCCGCACGGACAGGGCGGGCAAGGCTTACAGCCTGGCGAAGGTCAGGGCCAGTACCGCAGAAGGCGAAGTGCTGTTCGTCAACGTCATCGCCTTTGATGACGATCTGTGTGCGTCCCTGCATCGATTGCGCGACGGTGACTCCGTGGCGCTGTCTGGCAGCTTGAATCCCCGTGTATGGACAGACAAGCAGGGCAATGCAAGGCCCGCACTGGATATGGTGGCGCATCGCCTGATCAGCATGCCGATCTCCGACGCTGAACAATAGGGACGCCGCGCTCCGCCGGCGACGTGTGGTGACTTGTAGGCGGGATGAATGCCTGCGCGGGCGGCAGGCTTGAGGCTCAGCTGGTCTTTCGGGCATTGCCCGAAGGATTGGGGGCAAAACCCAAGGCTTTGAGCTCATCCTCGCTCATGTGCAGTTCGGTCAATTCGGGCTGACGCGCCTCAATGGCTCGCCTCCGTTCGAAATTGGTGGGTGGACCTTTTTCTTCCTGGCGGCGATCCTTGCCGCTGCGGCGGTCCATGCTGCCTCTGCGTTCGACACTCATGATGATGCTGCTGGTGGTAGATGGAGTGAGGGGGGTTGCGTACGCAGTCTGCCGCCAATGGATGGGCCATCTTTGGGCGCCGACTGAGGCACACAGTCTGCATCAGTTGCTGGCTTTTGCAAACATCCAAGGTGCCATCCTCGCCCTGCATCTGGCGCAAGAAACGATTGTTGACGAAGGCAGGTGCCTATCGTGGTGAGGTACTTGGTGCTGGTCGACGTCTTGCCGCCGCAATGGCCGTTTCGGAGGGCATCGGTCACCATCCTACGGTCGGGGAGCCTGCGATGCAGTGGGTCGATTTCTTGACCTTTCGAGGCTGCCAAGAAAAAGCCCTGACTCTTGCGAATCAGGGCTTTTTATTTGGTGCCGGAGAGATGAATCGAACACCCGACCTTCTCATTACGAATGATGGGATTGGTGAATTTGCTCCTGTTGATTGCTGTTGGTAGAATCAATGTAAATCAACAACTTAGATTGTTTTATCTGGATGGGTAAACAGTCTTTGTGTTGATTGAAATTCGGCAGTTTTTAGCGAATCTGCCTACAGATTGCCTACAGATTTCAGGGGGCACCATGAGCAAGCCACAAAACCGCGTGAGGCTGACCGCCGGGAGGGTTGACGCCTTCACCTGCCCGGCTGGCAAATCCCAGGCGTTTCTATGGGACACCGAAGCCCCAGCCCTGGCGCTGCGCGTGACGCCCACGGGCCGCAAAACCTACGTGTTTGAATCGCGCCTGAATGGGGCAACCCTACGCCTGAACATAGGCACCGCTACAGACTGGCCGATTGAGAAGGCACGGGGCGAGGCGCAGCGCCTTAAAGTGCTGGTGGATAGTGGGCATGACCCCCGAGAGATAGAGCGACAGCAACAGGCAGACAAAGCCGCCGCAAAGGCCGCAGCAACTGCCAAAGCCCTGACCGTGGGGGAGGTGTGGCCGCTGTATCTGGAGAACGGCAAGCCCAAGCGCCGGGATGCATGGAAGCCCCGTTACCGTGCCGACCTTGAAGCAATGGCCGCGCCCGGTGGCGAAAAGAAAAAGCGAGGGCAGGGCACGACAAGGCCGGGGCCGCTGTATCCGCTGCTGGCGCTGCCCCTAGCCGGGGTGAATGAGGACGTGCTGAAAAGCTGGTACGACCGCGAAGCCGTGGCAGGTAAGCACCAAGCCGCCCGCGCCCTGATGATGTTTCGGGGTTTCCTTCGCTGGTGCGCTGCCCGTCCTGAGTATCGGAGCATGACAGACCGCGATGCAGGGAAGGCCGCCGCCATCGTGGAGAGCCTGCCTAGCAACACCCGCCGAACCGACGCCCTGGAAGCCGCCCAGGTGCCCGGCTGGTGGGTTGGAGTGGAGCAACTGAGCAACCGCACCGCAAGCGCCTATCTGCGCGCCCTGCTGCTGACTGGTGCCCGCCGCGAGGAGCTGGCCGCCCTGACATGGGTGAACGTGGATTTTCAGTGGCGCAAGCTGACTATTGCCGACAAGGTGGAGACAACGCGCACCATTCCCCTGAGCCCCTACATGGCGCAAATGCTGGCAACGCTGCCCAGAGTAGGGCCGTTCGTGTTTGCCAGCACGGGCAAGGCCGGGCGAATCACCGACGCCCGCGCAAGCCACGCCCAGGCCCTGCGACACGCTGGCATCGAACACCTGACATTCCACGGGCTGCGCCGTTCTTTTTCGCTGCTGGGGGAGGCCGCCGGGGCACCTGCCGGGGCTATCGCGCAAGTGATGGGCCACAAGCCAAGCGCAACAGCCGAGGGTTACAGGCCGCGCAGCATTGACGCCCTGCGCCCGTTTCTGGAGCAGATAGAGGCGCACATTCTGGCCCTGGCCGGGGTGCAGTTTGACGCCCAGGCCGAACCTGGCAAGCTGCGTGCTGTGAACTGACAAACGCGAAGCCCTGGCGCGTTTCACCCAGGGCAAAACAGGCGGGGCCAGCATGTGCAGGAACACAGCGCCAGCCCCTGACCATCATCAAAACGGAGCTTTGAAAATGGCTGAATGCAAGTTTACAGACCCCAACGAGGGATTTTTTACCGGGCTTCGGCAAGAACTGCGAGCCCGTGCCACCACACCTAAAACCGCGTTGGAGATGCGCCGCGAGCGTGACCGTCTGCGCACTGTGCTGCAACAACCAATTTCAGCGCCCCGCTATTGCGTCATGTACTTAGTGAACGGACGCGAGCGCAAATCCGCATGGCTCTATAACAACGACCACGCACGCAAGGGCCTGCAAATGATGCAAGCCAAGTATGGCGACCGCAACGCCATCATCTACGTGGATTGACCATTTCGCCCCAGCTACCCCTACCAGACGAAACCACGCAAAAGGTGTATTTATGATTCAAACCAAGGAACAGAAAGCAAAAGGCACCATCTTGGCCTGTTTGCTGGAAGTAAACGATTTGCCGGAATGGACAATGAATTTTCAGCGCGACAAGCTATACGAGGCATTGACGCAAATACATGCAGGTGAAATTGAGCTTGCAGTTAGTACGCTTGGGCAGGGCGTGGAACATGCCTACCGTGAGGAATTCACCGAATCTAGGCCAGAGGCCCAAGCCTGCAAAAAAGCATTTGACTGCTTGACGCAAAAAGATTGACCGTTTCGCCCCAGCTAGGCAGGGCCGCAATCCTGCCGAAAAGCCAGTTCCCCCTCTGGCCTGCTGGGGCACCCAAAACAGGGGCGCATCCGGGGGGATGCCAACATGAATCAGAGCGAAATCCGCGACCGGCTGCTAGAGCTTGCACGGGCGCGCCTAAAAAACAGATTCGGAGCGTTTGAACAATTCCGGTTCACGCTGGATGGCTTGGCGGAGGGCTCTGCAATTCTTGCGCGGGCATCGCTGCTGCCTGCACCGTGGATTGCGGGCTTTCGGCTGGGGCTGGGTGAAGCCGCAAAGCAGATTGATGCCCACTTGCTGCGCATCATTGATGACTGGGCGCAACGTGAAGCGCCCGCCCGACAGATACCCGCCCTGGAAGGCGTGGAACCACTGGCCGCAGAGCCCCAGGCAGTGACACCCAGCGCCGCGCCCGTGGTGGCTGAGAGCGCCAGCAATGCGCCTAGCACTGGCAAGGTGTGGACTCCTGAAAGGCTGGCCGAGGTGAAGGCATATCGGGAGAAGCACGGCACTAAAAAAGCCGCCGAACATTTCAATGTTTCGACGTCATTGATTCGGCAAAAACTCCCGAGCGAAAAGCCCAAGCCGAAGGGCTACAGCGCCTTTACGCACCGCATTAAATAGAGGCGAGGGATTGCGGGTGGGGTTGCGTCTCACGCCTTGAAACCCGCATGAAATAAGGCTTTGCGCCCCGCAACGGGGTTGCGCTTTTGACCGCAAGGGGCATTGCGCCCAAATAGTCCAGAACCATGTTTAACGAACCCAGAGGGTTTACGCATGGCCGCAAAGACTATTCAACTAAAACCGCTGTCGCTGGAAACGCGCACAGCCTTGCCAACTCCTGAGGCCGCCGGGCACCTGAACCGCGCACAGCAAACGCTTCGCATTTGGGCTTGCCGCGAGGATGGCCCAATCCGCCCAATCCGCATCAATGGCCGTCTGGCATGGCCCGTTTCTGAATTGCGCCGCGTGCTGGGGGTTGCGTAATGGCCGCCCCGTTCGTACCCCAGGACGCACTGAAAAAGCTGCGCACCGTGGCACGCGCAAAAGGCTTGCATGTGTGGGTTGACCACCAAGCCCGCATTATGGGTAAGCCGTTTGTCCTGCTGCAAAAGGATGGGCACACCCTGGCCGAGTTCGACCACCACAAACCCGCGTTGCAGTGGCTGGGGGTGCAAGCATGACCGCCGCCATCAATCGCGCTTTGCTGGCGCTGTGGTGCGCTGCCCCGTCCCGCTGGTTTCGCAAGGGGGGCCGCCCATGACAGCCCCAAAAGGAAAAGCCCCCGCACCGACCAAGACGCAAGGGGCTCACGGTGAACAACTTTCGTTTCTGCCGCCCGCGCCATTTTGCCCCACATGGCCCAAGCGTGGAACCCTGGCAGACCGTGCGCTAGGAATGCTGATGGATGGCCGTCTGATTGACCATCCCGAGTTTGAAAGTAGCACGCAATCCTGGCGACTGGGTGCGGTGATTTTCACGCTGCGCACGCTGGGCTGGCCCGTGGAAACCATCGAGGTTCCGAGCCCCACAGAACACAGCCCCGACCGCGTGATTGCCTTGTACCGCCTTGACGGCAAATACACCGCGCAGGCCCTGGCGATGAATGGGGGTGCTGCATGAAGGCAATTGAAATCCAATGCAGTTCCTATGAGTGGTGGGGCGACCGCTGGAATAGTGCGATGCCTTATGACTTCGACGCACTGACCATCCCTGACGGGCACCAACTGCCGAACGCGCCGGTTAGCGTTTACGTGCTGACGCCCGACCCGATGGAGGCCGCGCAACTGCTGCGCCTGCTGGCTGCGAAGCTGGAACGAGAGCCCCAGCTATTGAAGCCACTGAACGAGCCGGGCAACAGCCCAAACAACCCCGCCGAAGCGGACGATGGGGGGTGCCCATTTTGACGAACGACACCGCAAAAGCAATCGACGCATTGCACGCCATCCCGCCAGACCTGCCGCGTGATGAATGGGTGAAGGTGGGCATGGGAGCGCACGCCGCCGGGGTGGACTTCGACACCTTCGACGCCTGGAGCGCCGGGGCTGGCAACTACGACGCCGCCGCCGCCCGCGATGTGTGGCGCAGCATCAAGCCGGGTAAGGGCGTGGGAGCCGGAACCCTTTTCCGCAAGGCTGCTGAGAATGGCTGGCGCATGGGTGAAGGCAAGCCCCAGCAACGCCCGCCGCAAGCCCCCAGGAAGGCCGCAGAGCCGCCGCGCAAGCCAGCCCCAGGCATGAGCCCTGCCGAGGTGTGGGCACGCTGCGAAGCTGCGACCGATGCACACCCCTACATCGTGGCGAAGGCCGCCGCCGGGGTGCCGTTGGATGGCCTGCGCGTGCTGCCTGCTGGCGCTGGCCTGCGCATTGCCGGGCAGAGCATGGCCGGTGCCCTGGCGGTGCCCGCCCTGGCCGCCGATGGCACGCTGCAAAGCCTGCAACTGATACCGCCGCCCGGCGCTGGCAAAAAGCTCAACCTGCCCGGCGCACCGATGGCCGGGGCATCCTTCACTGTGGGCGAGGTGGTGCCGGGTGCGCCCGTGGCTTTGTGCGAGGGTGTGGGCACTGCATGGGCCTGCTGGCAAGCTACCGGACACCCTGCCGTGGCCTGCTTTGGCTGGGGCAACGTGGGCAAGGTGGCTGCCGACCTGCGCCAGCGTGACGCATCCGCCCGGCTGGTGCTGGTGCCCGATGTGGGCAAGGAGGACAGCGCCGCAGAGATTGCCCAGGCTCTGCAATGCGCCGTGGCCTACATGCCCGAAGGCGAGCCGCAGAACTTCGACGCAAACGACCTTGCGCAGCGTGACGGGTTCGACGTGCTGGCCGTGCTGCTGGAGAACGCCCGAGAGCCTGCGCCGCCCGCCCTGCCTTTGTCGGTGGCCTTTGCCGATGAACTGCCGGACGCCTTCACGCCGCCCGATGAACTGGTGGAAGGGGTTTTGACGGCTGGCGATGGTTCCGTGCTGTACGGCGACAGCAACAGCGGGAAAACCTTTTTCGTTATCGACATGGCCGCCGCTGTGGCGCGTGGTGCGCGATGGATGGGCCGCAACACTGAACCGGGCCTAGTGGTGTATCTGGCCGCAGAGAGCCCCGCATCCGTGCGTGGCCGCCTGCAAGCCTACCAACGGCACCACGGGGTGAAGGTGCCCAACTTCGCCATTGTGCAAAGCCCTATCGACTTGTTCGACGGCGATGCAGACACCGAAGCCGTCATATCGGTGGTGCGCCAACTTGAGCGCCAGCGAGGCCAAAAGGTGCGCTTGATTGTGGGCGACACCCTGGCACGCCTGAGCGCCGGGGCGAACGAGAACGCCGGGCAGGACATGGGCCTAGTGGTGCGCCGTTTCGACCGCATCCGCACCGCCTGCAATGCCCATTTTTGCCTGATTCACCATAGCGGAAAAGCCGCCGCAAACGGTGCCCGTGGCTGGAGTGGCATCCGCGCCGCAGTGGACACCGAAATCGAGGTGACGGACTCGCCCACGGGCCGGTGCGCCGAAATCACCAAGCAACGCGACCTGAGCACCAAGGGCGAGCGCATCGGGTTTCGGCTGGACACCGTGACGCTGGGCACGACCAAGTGGGGGGCCGCAGCCACGAGCTGCGTAGTGGTGCCTGCCGATGCGCCGGACAAGCCCCAGGGAAAGCGCCTATCCGAAGTAGCCGGGGCTGTGCTGGAGTACCTGCGCACGCAACCCGCCGGAAAGAAAAAGCGCGAGGTGGTGGAGCACTTCCAACCGCTGTACGACAAAAGCGCCGTTTACCGCGAACTCAAAAAGCTGGTGGCAGCCGGGCAAGTGCTGGAGTGCATCGGGATTGTGACGGCTGTCAGTGAGGTGCGAAATGGTGCGAACTGATGCAAACACCAATCCGCACCGCCGGGCAAAAAAGGTGCAGATTGGTGCAGCACCCTATAGGGGTGCACCAATTCGCACCTGCCCCGCACCTGCTGCTGGCACTGATTTGCTGGGGGATGAAATACAGACACCCCGCACCAACAGCCGCCCCGAAGCTGCCGCGCTGGTGGAAGTGTTGAAAGCGCTGAGAGCGCATCCGCTGGTGGCATGGGCCGAGCGCATGAACACCGGAGCTGCCAAGGTGGGCAACCGCTTTATCCGTTTCGGCTGGCCGGGCTGCCCTGATGTGCTGGGGCAATTGAAGGATGGCCGCTTGCTGGGTGTGGAAGTGAAAGCCCAGGCCGGACGCCTGCGCCCTGAGCAAGCCCTATTCCTGGCGCGCATCCGTGCCGCTGGTGGCGTGGCCTTTGTAGCGCGTGACCTGCGCGACGTACTGCGGGCACTGGCCGAGGCGCAGGGGCCATGAGAAGCCGCCGCACCTTCCTGCATCCATCAATCAACCGAAAGACAGACCATGTACCAAGCAAAGACCGGGCAGACACCGCCCCGAGAACTGGCCGCCGCGATGGCTGCGTTTGAAACGGCGCAGCACGAACAACTGGCGCGTGGTGTTGCAGCCCATGCCGCGATGCCCCACAACCTGACCCGCCAACAGCGCGCAGCCGTCATGACGATGGCCCGCCGCCTGAACCCTTCACTTTGAAAGAACACCCCATGCAATCAATCATCAAAAACACCCGTTTCACCGAAGCGCACAACACCCTGGCCGAACTGAGCGCCGCATTCAATGCAGCCACTGCCGAGGAATCGCGCTTGCTGGGACTGCTGGCCGCGCCTGCCGCCGCATCCTTCGACCCCCTGGCCGCTGGCCTGCGTCTGCTGCGTGGCGAGCCTGCACAGCGCAACGACCTGACGGGCATCAATCGTGAACTGGCAACCGTGCGTGAGCGTCTGGACACCCTGCGCCCAGCCGTGGAAGCGCAACGGGCTGTGGTGGCTGCGCTGTCTGCCGAACTGAGCGCCGCAGTATGCGCAGAGGCACAGCCGGGGCACACAAAGGCCGTGCAAGGCATTGTCAAAGCGCTGGAGGGCTTGCGCTCTGCCCTTGGTGCCGAGGCTGCTGTACGGGCCGGAATCGAGGCCGCCGGGTATCGGTGCAGCATTCCCGCGTTGGTACATCCCGGCGTCAACTTCGACGACGACCAGAGCCCGGTTTCACGCCTGCTGGCTGATGCGCTGCTACGGGTGGCAACCGCAGAGCTTGAATCAGGCCCTGATGTGAATGTGCGCCTGCTGGTTGACAGTGCCGAGCTGGGTAGCTGTGGCGATGTGGTGAGCGTGCCCGGCGCCACTGCCGCCCACCTGGTGCGACTTGGACACGTAGAGCGCACAACCGCGAAGCTGGGCCGGGTGCCGCGACTGCGCGAGTCCATTGCAGCGCTGGTGCTGGGCTAAGGATTGGCGGGCCTTCGGGCCTGCCTCACGGTGGGGGGCGGTTCAAAACCTACACCCTGCCAATATGGAAATCGGCTTGTTCGACCTGCGATAACGCTAACGCACAAGTCGTGTCGTGCGCGCGCGCGAGGGGTGGGGGCCGGTTCAAAGCCTAGCCGCTGCCGTATGTAAACCGGCAGTGCAGGCGACCATTCCTAAACGTCCGGAAAAAAGGTGAAGGGGTGGGGGGGCATCCGAAGTTTGGGAAGACCGAAACACGGACACCCCATGTTCACCCACGCGCAGAAAATAACCCCCCGTTGAAAGCAATCAGCAAATGGCCGGAATCAAAGGAAGAAGCGGAGGCGCACGAAAGAACGCAGGGGGCCGCCGTGCTGGTGCTGGAAGGCCGCTAGGCAGCCGCAACCGACCCCGCCTGATACCTGGCCTGCCCGAGGCAAGCGACCCGCTGCAATGGTTGCTGGCGCTGATGAATCACCGAGGGGCACCGCTGCGCCTGCGCATGAATGCGGCAAAGGCTCTGCTGCCGTACTTTCACACCCGCAAGTGCTGACACCGTTCAAGGGGCTGCAACTTGAGATTGCACCCTTCCGCGTTTGAAATGCCGAAGTGACGAAGCCCCCCGCCGTGGGGCTTTTTTTTGCTTGCCGCTGGGGCCGCATTCGGGCAACTTGCCTACAGATTGCCTACAAGCCCACAATGGAAAAAGGGTTCACTACTATTTTCATAGCAATGAACCCTTGTCCATATTGGTGCCGGAGAGATGAATCGAACACCCGACCTTCTCATTACGAACTCCAGCACTAACTGTCTCCAATTGCTGCCAATTGCTGTCTTCACTCTAGACGAAGTGATTTTAACAGCCCGCAACAAGCGGGATTAATGCCGAAATTTGGCAGCAACTGTGACATAGCTGTGACGCGGAGGGCGCGCCTAACTGGGCATCAATGAACATTGATGCGGACTCTTTCTTCATGGGCAAATTTGGGTAACGATGCTCACTATTGAAGCATTCCACATGAGGCAACGCATGGCCAGTAGACCCAAAAAATTGCCAAAAAACTCCAGAGACCTGTCACCTCGTCAGTGGGCATGGGAGTTCCTACGATTCAACCCGGCGTATCGCGCGGCGTACTCCGAATGGATGAGTCTTCCTTTGTCTGTGCGAGACCTGAAGAGGACCGGTGGGGGAATGCCTTTGTTGGCATGCCCACCGGAAACACCCATGTCACTATTCTTTTCTCAGCCTGCGGCATTAAACGGCGAAACCGTAGGAGATTGGATTATCAGGACCGAAGAGAGTAGGCGTGAGCGCTGGTCTATCGGCCACGCGCCCTCCGTCACTCCGCAAGCGCGGTTTGGGATCAGCAAGTGGATCGACCCTGAAACAACCCCGTTGCCTAATGCTGATGAAAATATATTCGGTAGATTGACAGTAGATATTTTTGCCGATTTAAATGATCGAGAACATCCGCGTCAAAAGCCTTTGGCTATTACTGTCGCCGATATTAAAAAATCTGAGGTAGTGGTAAAAATAGATGTTTTGCATCCCCTTGGATTTTTGAACGAATCTATTCGTCAAATTGTTTTGAAGCAGAGAGAGCTACTTCAGAAAATTGGCATTTCATCCTTGTATTTATATGAGGGTGCAAAATCGTTTAATCCAGCTGGTGTGTATGAGTCCTACGTAAAAATTCTTCAAAGAATCAACAATGGTGAGTCAAAGAGTGAAATTATTCACATCACTCCAGATGGAGAGCACGTTGATTCAGATCACTCATATGCGGTCCGTACCAAAAAGCAGTACCCAGTGGCGTTAGCTCTTAGAGATGAGGGTTATAGGCACATCGCGTACTACGAAGATTTCAGTGGACAGCTGAGGGGTGCGTAGGGTAGGAAAATCTAAAAGAGCATCCTTTCCCTTAGAGAAATTGGCAGTGTTGGGCATCATTGCCAAAGGTTGAGCAGATTCTCTCAACCACTACCGATGTATCTAAGGAGTAACATGAATTCACCTCTCTCACCTGGTGTAAGCGCGGGATATGAAAGTGCGTTTGTCAGATTTTTGTCGAAGAAGACGTTGAAGAGCGTTTCGTCCAAGTTTGAAAAAGAAATATTGACGGAATCTCACTGCGGCTCTGAGGTAAAAAAGTGGCTCTCAGTTCAGCAGTTTTCTGTGAAACATCCTGCCTTCACTGAAAATTCTCTGCGTGCATTGATATTTGCCTCCAAGCCTCGTTTGCGTGCGCGTGGCAAGGGTGGAAATGACGTTATTCCAGGCAATGGTCTCGCTCACGCAATTCGCAAAGTAGGCCGTCGAGTCCTGATCGACGAGATTGCTTTCATGGAGTGGGTTGACTCTCGTCCCACTGTCAAATAAATCACTGGTTTTCATATCTATTTGATCCATGCTACGCATGGACTGGAGAAGTCATGTCTGAAATTAATGGAAATTCCGAAAAACATCTTGCATCAATCGACGGTTTGCAAGTCTGCATCACACCTTCTATAACTGCTGATCAATTGGAACGTGTGGACCTGCAGCCTTTCGCCGCAGATAAAACGCTGTCGATTCACAAGTTCTTGAAGCTGTCCGTACAACAAGCCGAATTCCGCGCGAGCTTCCAGATCATCGACTTGAAACAGGTCTACATCAGCGCTGACGCCAAGGCCGCTCTTCGCCGTTGTTACCTGACAGAAGCGTTTTTGTTGGACAAATTCGGGGCTCACTACGCCAAAACCTTGCTCACTGTGGGCACGCGCGGCAAGCTGAAGGGAGTGACGTATTTGAATCCTGAAGCGAACGTCTACCGCCACGACACCGACAACGGACTTGAGATCATCGTTTCGGGTGTTAGTGGCGAGCGCGAAGGCAAGACTGTCCGTGAGGTCCACATCACATGCGGCCCGCGCACCACGCAGTCCGAACTGACCTCTTCGGCTGAAGTTGCACCGTCGCTGTAAATATCGAGCACAAGAAAAATTCCATGGCCGTTGCTGCGGCCATGCCTTCCAAAGAAGTCATGAAAACTACCTCCCAATCTGCGAAGGTGGCGCGTCGCCGCACGCCCATGCCGAGGCCGAACCAGGGCAAGCCATTCCGTCCTCGCAGCGAAATGCGCTTGATCTCCGCCGCCAAGTTTGTGCACCTCGAAGTGCCCCGTCGCAAGAATCACTGGGGCCGTCTCATCCAGTCCAACCAGACCGGCATGCTGTTCGGCCCCCGTGGTCGCGGTAAGACTTGGGTAGCGATGAGTCTGGCCATCTGCATCAGCGCTTGCATCTCCTTCCTGGGCCGCAAAGCTCGTCGTGCACGTCGAGTGATCTACCTCGACGGCGAGATGGACCTCTTCACCCTGCGCCAGCGCATCCTGTCGCTGTGCCGCAGCTTCAATGTAGACCCTCCGGCCAATCTGAAACTCTTCACGCCTGAAGCCTTTACCGATCTGCTGCCCTCAATTAACACGGCCGAAGGTCAGCGCGCTATCGACGAAATGATCGGCACAGACTGGGACGTGATCTTCATCGACAACTACTCCGCATGGAGTGGTGATGGCCGCGAAACTGCTGAAGCCTGGGCGCCGATGATGCGCTGGATGCTCGGCCACAAACGCGCTGGCCGCACTGTCATCGTTATCCACCACACAGGCAAAACTGGCAAGCAACGCGGCAGTAGCAGCCATGAGGATGCCCTGGACTGGTCGGTAGCCCTCAAGCCCGTGGAGGACGTTGCCGGTGACGGTGCTTTGCGTTTCAACCTTGTCTGGGAGAAGTCCCGCCATCTGGCAAACACCGAGGTCCAGCCCATCGCGGCAACCCTGCGCCAAGGTGAAAACGGTGATGTGTCGTGGCACCACAAAGAGGGCCTGCACCGAGACCCGCGCATCGAGAAAGCCCTTGCAATGAAAGCCAAAGGCTTGTCTCAAGTCGCTATTGCCGAAGAGCTGGGCATTGACCGAACCACTGTTGGCCGCTGGCTCAAAACGAAGTGATGCATATGTGCATCCACTAGCCAATGCAACCTTGCACACCTCTGCGCGACCACATCAACGCAGCGATACACGGTGACATTGGCTAAGTAGAGCTATGGAGATGACTATCACTATTGGACAGGTGTGAACTTAATTGCTCAGAAATGAGAGTGAAAGCACGCCACGACAACACCATGATTGACTATTTCGACATAACCATAAATGGCGATGACTTTCCGGAAATTGGAAAAGCCGTCATGACACATCACCCCGGCGGAGCCAAAACCAAGTCGTTCACTGAAGTCAAAGTATGCGCTGACAAAGAGGCTCCGCACTTCTCTGCGCGTGTGGAAAACGGTGCCGAACGGATGCGGTTTTCTGGTTCGCCAGCACTGTGGCTGCAAGGACACAATGGCATGGGTTCCAACGACTTTACGGGGCTGGTCAAAGCTTCCGTACTGTTGGTGTTTGAAACCCTGAAAATAGCATGTCCTGCATCCGTTATGGATGCACTTAATACCGGCAACTATGCCGTCGATGAAGTGCATGTAGCAGAGCACTACAGAATGCCGGAGGGCATGATTCACCGGCTTTGCGACAACATCCGCCGTTATGCCGATCCGACGCTTGAAGCAACGCCTATCCGGCCTGGAATCGGTGTCCGGCTCCACCCGAACTCGCGTGATCGCCAGATTCTCATCTACAACAAGCACCACTACTTTTTAGATGGCCTGATAAAGCACAAACGCAAGCTATTGGGCCGCATGCCAATGGACTTTGATCGCGTTGGAACAAACCTGTATTTCGACCATATGCTTGAGCAGTTTCTTGCGGAAGGTGCGCGAATCGAGGCCCGGCTCAAGCGCTGTCTCAAGAACAAGAACCGCCTTTTCAATCATGGCTCACTCTGGCATCCAGAGACCGCTCGTGCGCTGCATCTTGAGACGGTCCAGGCAATCCCTTTGCAAGACTTGCCGCCTTTGGACAAGCGGGAGCTTTTGCTACAGACAGCCAAACTGGAGCATCGCACTTTGATCGCATTGTGGCTTGACGGTCGCCGCCCTATGGACTTCTGTAAAAGCCCCTCCACTTACTATCGCCGCCGCCAGGAGGTACTCCAGCAGTACGGCATTGATCTGTCGATTCCGGCCTTGCGAGACGACGCGATCAACTGGGCTTCTATAACCAATCTGGAAGGCATCATGGAGCCGCCAGACTGGGCTCTGGAGAGCGGCTTTGTGTACGAGCCGAGCCGCTGGATTGGCTGGCGCGATGCCACTCAAAACGAGCGTGCATGGCTTCGTGCGTAAGAAGCTGGCTGGTGGTTACGGTGCTTGAAACCACCAGCTTTTCTTGCAAAAACGCATCTGGCGACTCTACTTTTATTCGCTATACCCCGAGCTGGGGCACAACTTTTATCACGGTAGGTGCCGCTCGATAAAAGCAAGAATGTCGCTGCGCATGATTTCCGTGTACTTGTTGTTCCGGCAGACCGGAAACTGGTTGTACTTGTTCAGTGCCTTGGAGCAGTCTCCGTCTACCCCTGGCTTGCCGATGCCGCCACTGGGTGAGTCCCAAGAGTGGGTCGCACCTTCAAAGTTGGTCCACTTCTCAACGCCTTTGAACACCTTCTCAACATTGCACTGCGACAGAGGTGTTGCCGAGTCATTCGTGCCGGTGAACGCAATCACCGGGGCCACATAGTTGCCAAGAGGTGGGGCAAACTGCTTGTCTGTGGTGCCGCTGGGAGATTTGCCAAAGATCGACTCTTTGACATAGCAGTTCGGGTAGAGCGATGCACCGCCGACCAGCAAGGATTTCACCTCACCGCTGAGGTTGTGATCGCTGAAAGCTCGCAACACTGTCCAGCCGCCCTGGCTTCCGCCGATCACGAAAGTCTTCTTCGGATCAGCGCCTTGGCTTTGCGTAAAACGCGCTGCTGCGATCAGATCAAGCACACGCATGTTGGCACCGTACTCCGTCCATGCAAGCCAGTTTTCCGACTTTCCGCGCGACCAGTAGGAATCCAAGATCAGAATGTTGGCCTTGAGTTCTTTGCGCAGCCACACAGCCATGTCTATGTTGGCAGGGGATACGCCATGTCCACCGTGAACGAGGATGACGGTGGGGCGGTCAAACACTTTTCCGTGCTGTGGCGACCAACTGGAAATCAGTTTTCCCTTTCCACCGTAAGAGGGCACATTGGCGGAGAAAAGATTCATGCCGTAAGCCGCCATGGGCCGCTCCAACTCCCAACCGTTGGGTCTTTCTGGCGCGAACTGCACAGTAATCGCAGGCTGAAACTTCTCCACAGGGATCACATCGTCGTTTGCATAGCTGCTTACCGAGGTCACGCCGAGGGCAACCAGAGTGGCTAATCGACAAATAGCACTTTGAAATCGTTCGGTCATACGAGCTTTTTTCATTGGACACTTTTCAGAAAAGCCAGACGATCTTGGAGCCGATCTGCAATTGCGCGACCAATTGATGTGCTTTGTTGAGTCAAGCTCGAGGCCCGTCCGGGGCATTTGACCGCCAGCCTTTATGGGCTACTGCACCCATCGATCGCTGGGTTTACCAACTATCGATTTTTCTTTTTCAGTTCGCTCTGGATTGCAGGCAAAGCGTCTTCGTAGTTAAAGCCGTTCTGTCCCTTGAGCGGCGGCAAACTGACCTGCTTGTTCAACCAGTCTCGCAAGCTCTGACCTTCGCCAGGACGCACGAGTGGATCATGGCTGTTACCCGGATAACGGAACGAAGTGAGGTTCTGCGGGTCGTCTTTGAATTTCTCTTCAAAACCCACCGCAGGAAACTGCTTGCTACCGCCAGCCCATGGGTCTTCATCCTCGTTAGACGACCACATCGGCAACCGGGTATCCCATTTCCACAGATGTTCATAGTGCCGGTTCACGCTCTGCTTGTGGCAGATGCCGCCCTTGACCTGTGGTTCGTTGCGATTCCAGTTGTAAGTGGTTCGGCATCCCTCGCTGTGACCGCTCAAGAAGATCGGTAAGTCCGTGAGCGTTTTGATCCACCGGATCACTTCTTGAATATCGTCGCCCCGCGCCGCTAGTCGTGCGGGGTTCTTGGCGGTGTAAATGCCCTCTGCGGCCCGTTCGCCAGCGCGTCGAAGTTGTTCCTCCGGCGATCCGCCAGGGCAGCCCGTCTTGTTTCCATCGCGCGTCACGAACTCCGGCGAGACCACGGCAAAGCCTTCACGGTAGTAGAACTGCGCGATCGTGGTTTCCCAGCCCCACATGCCACCGCATCCATGATTGTGGATGATGACGCCGCGCACGCCCGGCAGCTTCTGAACCATGACCTCGAATTTCTCACGGTAGACCGCTCCGAACAGCGGCATGTACAACGTGCTTCGGTCCAGAACGTTTTTTGCCTGAGCCTTGTCGTAGGCGGGTGCATCTTTCCACTGCTGGGCTTGAGCAGGGTGCAGAGCGACGCACATCAAGAGAATAGCCGCCCACGACGTCATCGATTGAACACCCTGACCAGTTATTGTTGGTTTCATGGCTTCCCTCTCCTATCCAGAATTGTTAGTGTTGAATACTTTAGCGAAATCTCTCAGCATGATCATGACTGACTTGATGACTGGGTTTGAGGCCCAGTTGCCGAAGAACCTTAGCCGCACATCTGTGAAGCGCAGGATCAATGAAGCATCCCTGGCAAAGACCGGCGACCGGCCACAAGGAACACGTCGCTCACCGCTGCGCTAACCGTCTGGTGCGCCAGCCAGCCAAGTCACGCTCATGGCGTCCACCAGCGCGGAGTCGAATACCACGCCGCACACCAGATACGCCGATTCATCCATTGCGTGCTGGACCACTCTGAAGACCTCTGTGCAATGGTGAAGGCCAAAGCTCTCGCCGTACCCGCTGCACAGCACCACAGCGGCTGCTTTGTTGTGCGTCGGTATCCGTGCCCATGCATCGCGGCAAGCATCAAGCACCTTGTCCGCGTCGTGGTTGGACACCGTGAAGCTCACGGGGGAACTGCCGCAGAGCTTTAGCGTGTGGCACAAATCCACGAGGTCGATCTGCAGAATGGAGCCTTCTTCAGTTGCCGCCAGCAGCGCCGCCACCGTCTGCTGAACACCGTCGGCTTGGGCTGATGCCGCTGGCGGTGGCCACGGAGACAGCGCCATGCCACCGACGATCTTGAGAACTTGGCGCCGCATCAAAGTGCGCTTCACGCCGCCACCTTCAATTGAAACCGTATCGCAGCCAGCAAGCGAACTTCTTCGGCGCTCCACTCGGCGGCTTCGTACAGCCAGTGCACCGGCTTGCGCTTGCCATCTTCCGAGGGCTTAGGCAGATTTGGTGGGGCTCGCCGATTTCCTGGGCTGCTCACCGACATGCGCAGCCGCGCGTTGAAGGGCGAATAGCTAGGCTCGCTGGCACTGGGGTCAAGTAAAAGAATGGTGTCCGGGTTTATTGCCCTGCCAGATGCACTTCCTTCACAGCCGGTACACAAAGCCCAGTGGCTGGTGCGGCGGTTCTTGACGCTTGCGAACGTCACGGCCATCAGTTCTCCACGCATCAGGTTATCCACCGCCCATTTGTCGAGTCCGCCGTCCGCAGCTTGTCGCAATGTCAGGCTCAGCGGAAGCTTGAGTTCGTTGTTCACCAATTCAACAAAGTCGTGTGCATGGATGCCTTCAAAAAACGTGTGACGAAAGGCGGAAAAAACTTCCGCAGGTAGACCATATTTCCGCCGAGACATGTCTTCGAGCGCGTCGTGCTTTGCCAAATCAAAAATGATCAGTGCTGCTGAAAAAACATGCAGACAACATGCCCCATCCATGCAGCCTTGAGCAAAGAAAACGGGCACATCATCGCGGCGTTGCTTGGACTTGACGGTCAAGTAATGGCCGGTCTGGAGGGTAGGATAGAAGCGCTGCCAACGGTAGGCCACCGCATCAGTCTTCGATTTTGACGCAGCCACCATTTAGTAGTCCCCAGGCAACAGCAAAGTCGTGTATTCACGCTTTCCATCTTCGTTCGTGCCATCGGTGATGACCCAGACAGTGGGCAAATCAGCACGCTTCGAGCGTGGTGTTGCCTTGAGCTTTTCTGCATCAACAAGGCGATACACGCTCATGATTCGGCTGCCATCGGTCAGTGCCATCGCGTTGAGTGCCGCATCGTCTTTGCACAGGTCACCCCAGTCATATTGCAGGTGTCTTGCTAGCAGAGCGGCTGCGCTGAAGCCGGTTTCTTGCAGCAATTGCAATGCGCCGGGAGTGGCCACAATCTGGCCCATCGAGAACCGGGCCGCGTTGGAGTAGATGATCGGTGACGTGGTGGTCGATGCTGGTGCACCGGCTTTGGAGGTGTGGTTGGTGGTCATGGAAATCTCCTTGGATGTGGAACGAAACGAAACGGCGAAAACAAACGGGCGTGCGTAGACCTCCGCAAACAGGTACCGGATAGAAAACGCGGGAGAGAGAAATCACTGCGACTGCAGAACAGCAGCCGACGAGAGACGAAGCCTTAGCGAGAGGCCATCAACGAAACTTGCGCCTGGCAGAGCGCGGTCAGCAGATCAGAGTCCGAGGCGTATTGCTGCTCGATCCAGTCCGCAAATTGGTCAGTAGCGGATAGCCATCCGCTCAGAAGTGAGGGCATTTCTCCATCAGCACTGATGCCGTTGAGAAAGCTCCAGGTGTGCAACCGGCGCGATGCCACGGCACTACGAACGGCGTCCAGCGGCATTTCGCACAACAGTGCCAGCACTTCACAGCCATCCCGCTCGTCACGCACTGGGATGACTGGCAAGATCGCATGGCCAACGCGCCGGATGCAGTAAGACCACAGTAGCTATTGCAACTCGAACTGTGTGAGGTTCAGCAGGCGAGCCAGCGCACTGAGGTTCGTGCCAACGAGTGAAGATGGAGGCAGCGGCGATAGCTCCAATGCAGCCATCCGGGCAGCTAGTTCTGCCGGGGCCGTTGGCATCGACAGATTGGCGGAATAACCATTAGCATCCACCATCAAAAACGGCGGCAGATCACCGTCAAACACAGGCTGCCTTGCGTACCCAAGCTCACGCCAGCACAGTTGCTCCAGATCACGGCATCCCCTCGCCAAGTCCGGGCCGGTCAGCCATTGGGGAAGTAGCGTCCCTATTCGATGCAGCATTCGGCCCATGTGGTGACGACGGAAGGCCGCACTGCAGGTGGCTTCGTGGGTCATGATTCCCTCCGGACGTATGTACGCCGACCGCCTAGACCAGCGGGTCAACAAGGGGCTACGACGGCGTGGAAAAATTGCTTGGAATAAGGCCGAACAGAACATTCAGCCGGGGCTGCGAACGCAGCATGGCGAGGCGACAAAATCACGGCAATACAAGCCATAAACTGGCTTAAAAGCACGGCAACTGCGCTCAAATTCTCTTTATTCAAGAATATGCGAATTCTTTGCAATTATATATCAAATTGAATATAATTGTTCAAAATTTGAGCAAAATCAGCGCAAAATCAACCAAATTGATCATAAAACAGCCCTGAAAACCCGAATTTCGTGCCCAGTCAGTGCCTTCTACACCATCGGCTGCATCAAAAAACCGCACTCTTTTTGCTTAAATTTTGTGCAATTCTCCGATCTGGACGAACTTGCCGCGTGTCAGTCTCAACCACTGCCGCCGTCGTCCACAATCGTCGGTTACGTAAAAAAACTGCGACGCCCCATGGCAATCAAGAAATCCGAGCTTTACTCTTCTCTCTGGTCATCGTGTGACGAGCTGCGCGGCGGCATGGATGCCAGCCAGTACAAAGACTATGTGCTGGTGCTGTTGTTCATCAAATACGTCAGCGACAAGTACGCCGGTCAGCCCTTCGCGCCCATCACCATTCCGGCCGGGGCCAGCTTTGCCGACATGGTGGCGCTCAAGGGCACCACGGACATTGGCGACCAGATCAACAAGAAGATCGTCGGCCCACTGGCCGCAGCCAACAAGCTGGCCGACATGCCAGACTTCAACGACGCGACCAAGCTCGGCACCGGCAAAGAGATGGTGGACCGGCTCACCAACCTCATTGCCACATTTGAAAACCCCGCGCTCGACTTCTCCAAGAATCGCGCGGATGGCGACGACATTCTTGGCGATGCGTATGAGTACCTGATGCGGCACTTCGCCACTGAAAGTGGCAAGAGCAAGGGCCAGTTCTACACCCCCGCCGAAGTCAGCCGCATCATGGCCAAGATCATCGGCATTGGCGGCGCGCAAACCACCAATGCCACCACGGTGTACGACCCAACCTGCGGGTCAGGCTCGCTGCTTTTGAAAGTGGGCGACGAAGCATCGGCCAAGGTCACGCTTTACGGTCAGGAAAAAGACTCGGCCACCAGCGGCTTGGCGCGCATGAACATGATCTTGCACGACAACCCCACGGCCGAAATCCGTCAGGGCAACACGTTGGCAGACCCCAAGTTCAAGGCCGACTTGAACGGCCAAGACGTGCTCAAGACCTTTGACTACGTGGTGGCCAACCCGCCGTTCTCTGACAAGCGCTGGAGCACCGGCATCGACCCGCTGAACGACCCTTACGGCCGGTTTGAAACATTCGGCGTGCCGCCTGCCAAACAGGGCGACTTTGCCTACCTGCTACACATCATCCGCTCGCTCAAAAGCACCGGCAAAGCCGCGTGCATCTTGCCGCACGGTGTGCTGTTCCGTGGCAATGCCGAGGCCGATATTCGCAAGAACCTGATTCGCCACGGCTACATCAAGGGCATCATCGGCCTGCCTGCCAATTTGTTCTATGGCACCGGCATCCCAGCCTGCATCATCGTCATCGACAAAGAAGACGCACACGCACGCAAAGGCATCTTCATGATGGACGCGAGCAGCGGCTACATGAAAGACGGCCCCAAGAACCGGCTGCGCGAGCAAGACATTCACAAGATCGTGGATGTGTTCACCAAGCAAACCGATGTGCCTAAGCTCGCCCGCATGGTGGGATTGGAAGAGATCGAGAAAAACGAATTCAACCTGAACCTGCCGCGCTACATCGACAGCAGCGTGCCGGAAGACCTGCAAGACATTGCAGGCCACCTGCAAGGCGGCATTCCAGAGACTGATGTGAACGCCCTGCAACCCTATTGGACGGTGTGCCCAGGGCTGCGCCAATCGTTGTTCTCCACACTGCGCCCTGGCTACTTGTCGCTGACCGTGGACAAGACCGCGATCAAAAGCACCATTTACGAACACCCTGAGTTCGCCGCCTTCATTGGCCGCATGAACGCCCTGTTTGATGGCTGGCAGCAGCAAACAGCCCCCAAACTCAAAGCCCTGCAGCCCGGTTTCCACCCCAAGCACCTGATTGTCGAACTGTCCGAAAACCTGCTTGCCCACTACACCGGCCAGCCGCTCATCGACGAGTATGCGGTGTACCAGCATCTCATGGACTACTGGGCCACCACCATGCAGGACGATGCCTATCTGATTGCCGCCGACGGCTGGAAGGCAGAAACCTACCGGGTGATTGAAGTCAAGAAGAACAAGGACGGCAAAGTCACCAAAACCGTGGACAAGGGTTGGGCCTGTGACCTAGTGCCCAAGGCGCTGATCGTGGCGCGTTACTTCGCGAAAGACCAAGCCGCCATTGATGAACTGGCGGCTAGCCTTGACAGCATCACAGCCCAACTCACCGAGCTGGAAGAAGAGCACAGCGGCGACGATGCGGCATTCTCAGGCTTCGACAAGATCAACAAGGCCAGCGTGACCGACCGGCTGCGCGAGATCAATGGCGACCCGGGCGCCAAGGAAGAGGCGGAAGTGTTGAATCGTTGGCTCAAGCTGGCTAAGGAAGAGGCGGAGTTGAAGAAGCGCCTGAAAGATGCCGAGTCTGCACTCGACACCAAGGCCTATGCCCACTATCCCCAATTGAGTGAAGCCGACACCAAGGCGCTGGTGGTGGATGACAAATGGCTGGCCACGCTGAGCACCGCCATCCTTGGCGAGATGGACCGCATCAGTCAGGCGCTGACGCAGCGGGTGAAGGAACTGGCCGACCGCTATGACACGCCCATGCCGCAAATGGCAAGCCGCTTGGCGGAACTAGAGGCCAGGGTGAACCAACATCTGGCGAAGATGGGGTTTGTATGGAACTGAGGGCTGGGTACAAACAGACGGAAGCTGGGGTAATTCCTGAGGAGTGGACCCTAAAACGAGTAGGTGATTTCGCAACTACCGTGGCCTCTGGAAAATCGCAAGTAGGCTCGCCCTTCGGTGATTTTCCAGTTCACGGCTCTACAGGGGTTATCGGGCGTTGCACTATTGGAGAATATTCAGGGAGGGCTGCACTTGTTGCAAGAGTTGGGGCCAATGCTGGTAAGTTAACAGTCGTCGAAGGTAATTATGGGGTTACTGATAACACGATCATCGTAAAAATAGATGAATCGTTAAACTTTGATTTTTTTTGGCGAGAGCTTGAGGCAAAGCGCCTCAATTCACTTGTTTTTGGCTCTGGGCAACCTCTAATTACGGGTACTCAGTTAAAAAACCTGCTTATTCCTGTTCCGCCCACGAAAGCAGAGCAGGAGGCCATCGCCGAAGTCTTGAGCGATGCCGATGCCCTCATCGAGTCCCTGGATCAACTCATCGCCAAAAAGCGCAAGATCAAACAAGGCGCCATGCAGGCATTGCTCACCGGCAAGCGGCGGCTGCCGGGATTTATTGGGGAGTGGACAGAAGTCGCAATTAAAAAGATTGTTCAGACCCCGGTCACTGATGGTCCACACTTGACGCCGGTGTTTTTGGATGATGGGGTTCCGTTTCTATCTGTTAACAATTTGGTCGATGGAAGAATTGATTTCAGTGATTTGCGCTACATATCTATGCGCGATCACGAAGAATTCTCAAGAAAATGCAAACCTCAGGTAGGGGATATTCTTTTGGGGAAGGCTGCATCAGTAGGTAAAGTAGCCCTCGTTGAGGCGGATGTTGAATTCAATATCTGGTCTCCAATCGCCCTCATTAGAGTAAATTCAAAAAATAATGCAAAATTTGTTTATTATCAGCTTCAAGGTGCTAATCTAAATAGTCAAATTGCACTGCTTACCAACTCATCATCACAGGGCAACATCGGAATGGGCGATATTGAAAAATTGGTGTTGCCGCTGCCTGATAAAGATGAACAATTAGCTATCGCCACCGTCCTCAGCGACATGGACACCGAACTCGCCGCGCTGGAGTCCCGGCTCGCCAAAGCCCGCCAGATCAAGCAGGGCATGATGCAGGAGCTGCTGACTGGCAGGATTCGTTTGCTCTGAATTTCGTAGCTGCATGCGCTTGATGGATAAGCGCCAGAGGCCCTTTTGACCACAAACATTCGGTGTAGCGCCATCCGTAGCAGCGCATGTGCTGATTTCGGCTGGTATAAGTCTCACCCACCAAGGAGTACCCCATGAAGACCCCTTCTCAGATGAGCGAAGAATCCATGCAGCGCATGGAAGCCCGCATTCCCGAGTTGGCCGGCAGTGCCGTCAAGCGGGCCTACTTGCAGGCGCTGACCACCAGTGGGAAAGTGATTGAGGCGCGTAACGGACAGCTGATTGAAACCACTGCAGAGGGCACGGTGCGTGTAATTCGCTCCATTGCCAAGCCTGTTGCGGTGAGGATGGGGGCTAAGCGGGTTCGGGCACGCCAGGCATGACGGCGCCCGTTCCACGCCTGCGCATGTTTGCAGGCCCCAATGGCTCGGGCAAAAGCACCATCAAAGACATGCTGCCGCCGCAGTGGCTGGGTGTGTATGTCAACGCTGATGAGATCGAAAAAACCATCCGCTCTGATGGTTTCTTGAACTTGGCCGACTTTGAGGTTTTGGCCGGTGCGGCAGAGCTTCAGGCATTCCTCCAGGCTTCCACCTTGTTGGCAAAGGCGGGGCTGTTGCCACAGGTGAAGCAGTTGACGGTAGTGGATGGCAAGGTGGGTTTTGGCGCAGTCGTCGTCAATTCATACTGGGCCTCGGTGTTGGCTGACTTCATCCGCCACAAGCTGCTGGCTTCGCAGGTCTCCTTCACGTTTGAAACCGTCATGTCGTCGCCCGACAAGGTGGAGTTTTTGCACAAAGCCCAGCAGGCGGGTTATCGCACCTATCTGTATTTTGTCGCCACGGAAGACGTTGAAATCAATGTGGCGCGTGTGCAATACCGCGTAGACACGGGTGGGCACCCGGTAGCAGAAGAGAAGATTCGCAGCCGGTACGTGCGCTCTCTGGAGTTGCTGCCGCAGGCGGTTGCATATGCAGACCGGGCATACATCTTTGACAACTCGGGATCGGAGCGAGTGTGGATCGCAGAGGTGACGGACGGTGTAGAAATCGAAATGAAGGCAGACGAGATGCCTGCGTGGTTCAAAACGGCGCTGTGGGACAAATTTGAACCAGAAGATTCGGCGCCATAACCACCGCACAGAACGGCTCTGCAATTTCAAAACTGTGACCCGTATCCGTCAGTCAGCCAGCTTGACCTGTGCGAATCGGTGTTGATTTGAGTTTTGCAGCTTTTGCTCCAGTTGCTTCACACTCTGCCCCGTTTCCAGCGCTGTGGAACTGGCCACGGATCGCCACACCGCGCGTAGATTGGGCTTGAAGGGCACAGGGGGCGGTGGTTGGTTGTGGGGCATGGTCACATCATGTGGCTGGTGATCCAGTGTAGTTAGTGATCTTGGGGCGAGGGAGAAAACATCCATATGAGCGACATTGGCAAGCCTGAGCGCGCCACGCAAAACCGCGTGGTCAAACTGTTCTGCGATGAGCTTGGTTACCGCTACCTGGGCGACTGGGCCGACCGCGCTGACAACAGCAATATCGAAGAGGGCTTGCTGACCGAGTACCTGACCAGCGCGGGCTACACCCCGCAGCAGATCAGCACGGCACTGCACAAGCTGCGCACGGAAGCCAACCACCCCGAACGCAGCCTGTACGGCAACAACCAGGCCGTGTACCAGTTGCTGCGCTACGGGGTACCGGTGAAGACTGAGGCGGGCAAGGCCACGGAAACAGTGCACCTGATTGACTGGAAAGAGGCCACCAACAACCACTTTGCCATTGCCGAAGAAGTCACCCTCAAAGGCAAACAGCAGCGGCGGCCTGACTTGGTGCTGTACGTCAACGGCATCGCCATTGGCGTGCTGGAACTTAAAAACAGCCGGGTCAGCATTGGCGATGGCATCCGGCAAAGCCTGTCGAACCAGCAGCCCGAGTTCAACGCATGGTTCTTCAGCACCGTGCAGTTGATCATGGCGGGCAATGATTCTGAAGGGATGCAATACGGCACCATCGGCACGCCCGCAAAGTTCTTTCTGACCTGGAAGGAAGACGAGGCAGACAACAGCCGATTCAAGCTGGACAAGTACCTGCTGAAGATGTGCAACAAGGCCCGCATCATTGAGTTGATGCACGACTTTGTGCTGTTTGAGAGCGGCGTCAAAAAGCTGCCCCGCGTGCACCAGTATTTCGGCATCAAGGCCGCGCAAGAGCATGTGAAGCAGCGCAAGGGCGGCATCATCTGGCATACACAGGGGGCGGGTAAAAGCATCTTGATGGTGCTGCTGGCCAAGTGGATTCTGGAGAACAACCCACAGGCGCGGGTGGCGATCATCACCGACCGCGACGAGTTGGATAAGCAGATCGAACGGGTTTTTACCGACGCTGGCGAGACCATTTGCCGCACCAGCAGCGGGCGGGACTTGATGAGCCAACTGAGTCAGGCCACGCCCCGGCTGCTGTGTTCGCTGGTGCACAAGTTTGGCGTGACGGCCAAGAATGCCGATGCGGACTTTGACGCTTTCATCAAAGACCTGCAGGCCCAGCCCAGCACTACGGTGGGTGAGGTGTTTGTGTTTGTGGACGAGTGCCACCGCACACAGGGGGGCAAGCTCAACCGGGTGATGAAGGCGTTAATGCCGAACGCCGTGTTCATTGGCTTCACTGGCACACCCCTGCTCAAGAAAGACAAGGCCACCAGCCTGGAAGTGTTTGGCGGCTACATCCACACCTACAAATTCAGCGAAGCCGTGGAAGATGGGGTGGTGCTGGACTTGGTGTATGAGGCCCGTGACATTGACCAAAAGCTGGGTTCACAGGACAAGATTGACCAGTGGTTTGATGCCAAGACCAAAGGGCTGAACGACTGGCAAAAGCAAGAGCTGAAAAAGCAATGGGGCACGATGCAAAACGTGCTCAGCTCCAAGGCCCGTATGGACCGGGTGGTGGCCGACATTATTTTTGACTTCAGCGTCAAACCCCGCCTGTCCAGCGAACGGGGCAATGCCATCTTGGTGGCGTCCAGCATCTACGAGGCGTGCAAATACTTCACGCTGTTCCAGAAGACCCTGTTCAAGGGTCGGTGCGCGGTCATCACCTCATACAACCCGCAGGCCAAGGATGTGACGCTGGAAGAGATCGGTGCCAACACTGAAACCGACAAGCAGTTCATCTACAACACCTACACCGACCTGCTGGCCAATGTGCAGCCCAAACCGGGCAAGTCCAAAACCGAAACCTACGAAGATGAGGCCAAGGCTTTGTTCATCAAACAACCGGCCAACATGCGCTTGCTGGTGGTGGTGGACAAGCTGCTGACAGGTTTTGACGCGCCGCCGTGCTCGTACCTGTACATCGACAAATCCATGCAGGACCACGGCTTGTTCCAGGCCATCTGCCGCACCAACCGGCTCGATGGTGAAGACAAGGACTTTGGCTACATTGTCGATTACAAGGACTTGTTCAAGAAGGTGGAAAACGCCATTGCGGTGTACACCTCGGAAATCGACCACAGCGCTGGCGGTGCTGACCCGGAAGTGATGCTGCAAGACCGGCTGACGCTGGGCCGGGAGCGGCTAGACAACGCGCTGGAAGCCATGTTCTTGCTGTGCGAGCCGGTGCCGCCTCCCAAGGGGGAGTTGGAGCACATCCACTACTTCTGCGGCAACACAGAAATTGCCGACGACCTCAAAACCCGCGAACCACAGCGAGTGGCGTTTTACAAAGGCGTGGTGGCACTGGTGCGCGCCTATGCCAACGTGGCCGACGAAATGGCCCCGGCCGGGTACAGCGAAGCCGACGCCAAAGTCATCAAGACCAAGCTGGACCAGTACCTTGCCATCCGCGAGATCATCCGCAAGGCCAGCGGCGAAACGCTGGACCTGAAGCCGTTCGAGGCAGACATGCGGCACCTGATCGACACGTACATCGAAGCCAGCGAACCGCGCAAGATTTCTCCGTTTGACGGAATTGGCCTGCTGGACCTGATCGTGAAGACCGGCATAGCGGACGCCATTGCCAACAAGCTGGCAGACATGCAGGGCAACCAGCAGGCGATTGCAGAGACCATCGAAAACAACGTTCGCAGCAAGATCATCAAAGAGAGCCTGACCGACCCAGCCTACTTTGAAAAAATGTCGGCGCTGCTGGACGAAATCATCAAGCTGCGCAAAGACCGGGCCATTGAGTACGAAGAGTATCTGCAACGCATCGCCGACATTGCCACCAAGGTGCAGGCGGGCAAGGCGGAAGACACGCCAACGAAGCTCGATTCGCCAGGCAAGCGTGCCGTCTTCAACAACATCAAGAACTCGCCAGCGCTTAACGCGACCCCGATCAGTGATGCAGACGACCCCTATGGCACTGCAGACAGTGAAGAAGACCCCGCCGTAGAGCTTGCCCTGAAGATCGACAAGGCGGTCAAGCTGGCCCGACCTGATGGTTGGCGCGGCGTGCAAGCCAAGGAGCTCGTGATCAAGCGTGCGCTGTACGACGTGCTCAAAGACGTGGATGAGGTGGAGCGACTGTTCCTGATCATCTACGCACAGCCGGAATACTGATGCTTGAGACCATCGACTTGGGCGGCATCCCTGCCGATGTGGTCAGAAAGCGCATCAAGCATGTGCACTTGAGCGTGTACCCACCTGCTGGCCGGGTGCGGATTTCTGCGCCAGAACACATGGCGCTGGACACCATTCGGGTGTTTGCCATTTCCAAACTGCCATGGATCAAAGGGCAGCAGCGTAAAGTGCAGGCGCAGGAGCGTGAATCGCCTCGTGACTACATCGACCGCGAGAGCCACTACCTGTGGGGCAAGCGCTATCTGCTGACGGTGGTGGAGCGCGACGCCGCACCCAGCATCGACCGCCAGCACAACCGCATCGTGCTTTCAGTGCGCCCCGGCACCACCACAGAGCGGCGCGAAGAGCTGCTGGATGCTTGGTACCGGGAACAAGTCAAAACGGCCGTGCCGCCACTGCTGAAAAAGTGGGAGGCCTTGATGAACGTGAAGTCATCCAAGGTCTTCGTGCAGCGCATGAAAACCAAATGGGGCAGTTGCAACCCCACCAGCCGCGCCATCCGCCTGAACACTGACTTGGCCAAGAAACCACCCGAGTGCCTGGAGTACATCGTGGTGCATGAACTCGCGCACTTGATCGAGCCCAGCCACAACGCCAGGTTTGTGTCGGTGATGAATCTGTTCATGCCCAAATGGCAGCACTATCGGGATGAGTTGAACAATCTGCCGGTCCGGCATGAGGACTGGGATTACTGATTTCCACAAGCCAAACAAATAAAGCTGGAGAGAGGATTTAAATGAGTGTTCGTGAGGTCAACGACAAATTTATCGGCTTGCGTGTTGAACGTAGCATCGACAAAGTCCCTCATATCAAATCTTTCAGCTATCGCATTCGCGTGATAAAGAATGAGGTGACTACGTATCGCAATGCCACGCGTGCCGAAAAAAAGGAGCTTCTAGCTGCAGCTGAGGCATACGACAAGAAGTTGGAAAGACTACAGAAGAAATCAAAGGTGCAGCAAGGCTTTGATCCATTCGTTAGTCGAACCAATACAGGGATCAAGGGAATTTCCTACCGAGCGGGAAAAGACACCCAAGGTTATGAATATGTGGGTTTCTTTATCAATATCACCGTAGATGGAAAGCAGCACAGCAGCAGCGTGCGAATGGCCGACCGCAGCTGGGAGGAAAATTGGCGGCTTGCAGCGCTGCGTCTGGCAAAGGTAAAGAAGCTGGACAAGGCCACAACCAAAAAGATCATTCTCGCTATTCCGTCTGAGAAAAAGCTGCGTGGACGCAAGGCCAATTAAATTTCAAGACTTCCAGCTTCTGGAAAAGTGGTTTAGTTGGGTTGGTGCAATTGCCGGAGTGATAGGTAATTAATTGAAAATTTAAAATTGCCAAAACCGAATCACCCTGTAATAATTGGTAATGATTTTCATTTTTAATGCCTGCACCCCGTTTTCGATGAGATATGCGGTGCACCCAGGTAGTCATAGAAAATAGTTTTTCCAAACTCAGGTAGTGCTAATGCACAGTTATCGCTAGCCAGATAACCATCAAAACGGCCCCATTCGCGGGCCGTTTTTTATTGTTTTTCCAACCCGTCCATAGGAATCGCCATGAAGAAAATTCGCACTCCGCTGGAGCGCGCTGGCGCAGCGTTGTCTGCTCGCAGCACCACAGCATCCAACACCATGCCGCAAACGCCGCCAGAGGGTGTTTTGAGCGGTTTTTCGGATATTGCCGAGCAGTTCATCGCAGCAAGCCAGTCAGCCGCCACCAAACGCGCATACGCCTCTGATCTGAAGCATTTTTTCGCCAACGGCGGGACTATTCCAGCCAGTCCAGCGGTTTTGGCCGAGTACCTGGCCCAGTGCACGGAAAAATTGTCGGTAGCTACCCTGGAGCGACGGCTCACCGTGATCCACAAAGCTCACCTCGATAAAAATCTGGAATCCCCGGCCCGAAGCGAGACCGTGAAGCGCGTGATGCAGGGCATTCGCCGGACACTGGGTACCAAGCAGCGACAAGTCCAGCCCATGGTCAAAGACGATCTGCTTGCGGCGCTGGTGATGATCGACCAGCAGAAGATGCCTATTAAGGCCGCGCGTGATCGCGCCTTGCTGCTCGTGGGGTTTGCGTCGGCCATGCGCAGGTCGGAGCTTGTGGCCGTGCGTGTTGAGCACCTGACCCATCTGCCCAATGGAATAGAGATTTTCTTACCATCTAGCAAGACTGACCAAGAGGCTCAGGGCCGCACAGTGTTCATTCCTCATGCCAATGGCGAGCGTTGTCCAGTGCGTGCCTTGGCGCATTGGCTGGAAATTTCGGGGATCAATGAGGGGTTTGTGTTTCGTGCCGTCAGCCGCCATGACCGCGTTGCACAGCATGGCCTATCTGCGCAGTCAGTGGCGCTAGTGGTGAAAGCGTCGGTGGAACGCGTGGGTGGTGACGCTAAGAAAGTCAGCGGCCACAGCTTGAGGGCTGGCTACTGCACAAGCGCGGCAGAGAAGGGTCTGCAGCCGTGGCAGATACGAGAGCAAACAGGGCACAAATCCGACGTGACACTGGCAAAGTACATCCGACCCGTGTCAAGGCGGAAGATTCCGAGTTTGTTGTAAAAAAATGGCCTAATTACCCTACACCTACAGACCACAAAACCGGGAGCATTACATGAGCAACGGTCACCCCGTTCATTTCGCCAACTTCATTTGTCATGTCGGTGATGCAGAGCTTGCAGATGTCCTCCGCGAGATCGTCATCCCGGCATTTGAAACAAAGAGCGCTCGCGCGTTCCGAGACATTCGATACCTTCTTCACCAAGTCGTGGTGACAAATCTCCCCATGCCTGAAGGAAGCGATGCCCCGGCCATCATTGGCCGTCTGATCAAGGACATGGTCGTTCGCAGTGAGCAACAGTTCGACCCCACTACGGGTCAACTGCTAAAAGCCAAGCAACAGATGCATACCTCCCCCTCCTCGATGTTCGTGCTCCTGCTGGATAGCCACAAACTCATCTACTGCCATGAGACGCCCAACGCACCGGGGCTAGACGCCTTTAAATCGACCATCAGTTCGTTCCTATCCCATGCCAGAGAAAATTTGATCCGCGAGTTCTATGACGACGCGCGAGCAATCGACGATGGCCGTGAGGCGATCGATACTGCGCTTTTGTATAAGTTTTCCCCGAAAGCAATGGGCGAAAGCGAGACCGTCGATGGTCTCAGAAAGCCAACGCTGAAATTGCTTAGAGCGCTAGTCCCTCATCCAAGCCTAGAAGTTGTCCCGCTTTCCAATGATGAGAGCCTGCGTGAGTTCGTCAAGCGGTTCAAAGTGCTGGACCACGCCAGCGTACGGCTACTGCGCCGGAATTCGGAAATTGATAATGACGAATTTTTCGAGCAGGTGCGAAATAAGGGGGATGATGCTGGAGCAGAAGTTTCGACAATCACCTACAAAAACAAGAGTGGCCTTACGAAAAATCATGTCATATCTCAATTGGAGTCTGCTCTCACAGGAAATGCAGAGGTTCAGTTGAGTGGAAAGGATGAGGCGAATGTCCGGATTCGAGGGACGAACGAAGAGTTCAAAGCTGTAGCCAAATTAAATGACGTTCCCCCATCAATCAAGAGCGCCGCTAATGTATTGCTGGGCCTCTTCAACGAATACGTACGCAAGGGGCTGGTTAAGATTTCAAAGGCGCAGCATTCAGATGGACATGTTGCTTTGATCCGCTCAGTAGTTGCGTCTCATGCGAGAGGAAACGCCGATGGCGATACCAACACCTAAGGACCTAACAAAGGAGAAAAGCCTCTTTGCTCTTTGGAGGCTCTCCTTCAAGTTTGAACAAAGTCGTTTTAATCTGATAGCGGCTTTGCTGGTTTCTGGGATGATTCTTCGATTTGTTTGGTTAGTTCCGGAGTACCCCGAACTCATCACAGGCCAACTAAGACGCCTAGTAACTGCAGGCATCGCGTTCGCTCCATCAACCCTCGGTTTCTTGATAGCTGGTTTTACGGTCTTCGTAACCGTAATTCGCATTGACGTATTTTTAGAGATGGCTCAGCGCGAGAAGCCCGGAACTGGTGAAAGCTTTCTAAAGTACAACCTGTCGGCGTTTATGGTGGTATTTGTACATTACGTTACTTACCTTTTTTGCTGCATCACGCTAGACCTTTTCATTCAAACAGGTGGACTGGCGTCTGTAGCACTAGCTAACGCAAGAACCTACCCAGAGATAGCTGGCCAAGTAGATACTGTCAAGTACTGGGTCAGCGGGGTACTGCTTATGTTCATGGGAGGCTGGACCGTGTATTTGGTAATGCTGCTCAAGTCACTTGTTTTCAATGTCTATCATGTCACATTGACCGCCGTCCGCTGGGAGTGGGAAAAGTCTTCCAACTCTAAGCCCTCAGTTCCTAAGGTTCCTTAAAGGATGTCCTGAACAACTCGGATTAGTAAGTGCTACCGGTCCGTTTTTTTAGATGACGCAATTGCAGCCGTTTTGCTCGCGTCGTGAAGCCATTTTTCACGCCCATTAAGGCCATTTGCCCCGCTTTTGCGGCCCCCTTGCCTGTTTGCAGACGCACTCATCCCTGCGCCGCCAGCAATTGGTGGCGCACCATCCACAGGTTCGATAGTGCAAACAGCGTCTTGAGCTGCAACGTGTTCTTCTTGAGCCCCCGGTAACGCACCTTGGTATAGCCAAACTGTCGTTTGATCACCCTGAAGGGGTGTTCCACCTTGGCCCGGATGCTGGCCTTGATCTTCTCCACTTGGTCTATGAGCGCATCAACGGGGTTGTTCTCTTTGTCCAGCTCTTTGCGCTTGCCTGGGCGCATCGCCACATGCCAGGTGACGTCTTTGCTGGCATCGGAGCGCTTGTGTGCGCCTTGGTAGCCCGCATCCCCAAAGACGTCTGTCTCCTGACCATGGAGCAAACTGTTGCCTTCCACCACATCAGACACGTTGCCCGAGGTGCCGATGACGGTGTGCACCAGCCCAGAGTCCGCGTCCACGCCGATATGGGCCTTCATGCCAAAGTGCCACTCGTTGCCCTTTTGGCTGGAGTGCATCTCTGGATCGCGCTTTCTGTCCTTGTTCTTGGTGGAACTCGGTGCTGCAATCAAGGTGGCGTCCACGGCTGTTCCGGCCTTGAGCAGCAAGCCCTGGGCTGCCAGCAGATCATTGACGGTGGCCAGAATCTGATCGGCCAGCTTATGTTTCTCCAGCCGATGGCGAAACCTCAGGATGGTGCTCTCATCCGGTATTCGTCCATGGGCATCGAGCTGGGCAAACTCTCGGTAGATCGGGGTATCAAAGAAGGCTTCTTCCATCGCCAGATCTGACAGGGTGAACCACTGTTGCATGCAGTGGATGCGCAGCATGGTCTCCAGTGCAAAGGGTGGGCGACCGTTCTTGCCTTCTGGGTAATACGGCGTGATGAGCTCGACCAACGCAGCCCAGGGAACCACCAGATCCATCTGGGCAAGAAGCTCCTGCTTGCGGGTCTTCTTGGTACTCAGGCTCAGATCAAGGCTGCTTTGCTTCATGGCCGTGAGATTGCCATCGCCTGCTGACTCCTACCAAACATCGGGGGAAGTTTTGCAGGATTTCCTAAACACAGTGCACACAAGATCAAGTCAAAAAGCTGTAGCTATTTCAATACCAATACCAGCAACTTTGGCCGCGTCTATGCGACTCTTGTCTTTATGCGTTCAGGGGTCTAACTGACCAAGAAGAGCCTTCACCGAAGAAAGCTTTGCAACGTGGGCAAGTCTCAGCGTAGATGCTGATCTGGGTGTCGCAATTTGGGCAGATGCCTTGAGGCGCTAACGCATCGGCAATTCGCCTGCGCTCGGCATCCTCTTGCTTGCGCAGAGCCTCTTCAGCCATGGGGTCGGGCCATACAGGCGCCGTAATCAGACGAGACACCAACTCGGCATACTGAGGTTCATCAATCTGACCTCTAGCTTTGGCCGACTCAAGCACCGAAACGCGTTGTTCGTGCCACTGCGGACTGCATGCACGCATGCGCTGAAATACCGAGGCCAATACCACGCGCATGACGGATGGCTCCATCTTGTCGTAATGCAAGTGAAGCTCGCCAAAATTGGTGATCAAAGTGATGAAGGTGTGTATCTTGGTCTTGGTGGTCAGGCCGTTGAGAATTGCCGCGATGGCCATCCCTTCAATAGCACCTTCCACGCCGAAGCCGCCACCTACAAAACCGCCCCCACTGGTCACAGAACCTGGCCCAGTGATATTGAACTCGACTAACTCAAAGTAGGAAAAACGAGCGGAGCGGGTCTTGCCTTGAAGGATGACGCCTTTCTCAGTGAAAAGTGCATCCACTGGTTCACCCGATGAAAATGGAAATTCGGCCCCTCCCAGACAAAGAGTTCCTTTGAGATGTACTTCGTTGAAATTCATATGATTCTTGCTTAGTCGTGCCATGGGGCAAAAATTGGATCGTCGTTGGAGACGTTTTTCACCGACACGATTGATGGTATGCCTATCAGGCCCTGCCAGACTCTAGAACCAACTTCCTGGTCCATGGGTGGTGGGCTAGCTTTCGCTGGCTCGCTTGGCAGAAGAGGAGTCCGTCGCGGTTCCAAATTTCTTTGCGTTCATGCTCCGGACTACTTCGTCAATGTGCGACGTGGCCAAGTGCGAGTACCGCTCCGTCATTTTGGTAGTCTGGTGGCCCAGCACTTTGCTTATGGACAAGAGGCTTGCGCCATCCATGGCAAGGTAGCTCGCTGTCGTATGCCGCAGGTCGTGGAACCGGAATTCCTCAATGCCGGCAGTTTGCAGTGCGAAACCCCATGGCTTGCGAAGGTCGACTGGCTGATCGGCATTCGTTGCGCTCGGAAAAATGAGCCCGGTAGCTGCCTTGATTTGCCGACTTTCAATCAGCTTTGCGCGTCGCTCTTCCAGCATCTCCAGTGCAGGAGATGTAATTAGTACTGAACGGGCTTTGTCGTTCTTGGTTTTGGTCAGATGTACGCGGGTGAAGCTCTGGTCTGGTGCTGTGTGCATGTCTTGCCAGCGCATGCCCATGATTTCGCCCTTGCGCATGCCGGTCGAGATCGCCAGCACAACCACCAAATATAGGTCGGGGTTCGATGAGTTTTTGCACGCGTTGAGCAATGACTCGCGCTCCGCATCGGTCAGGTAGCGTGTGCGCTCGTTGCTGACCTTCGGGCGCTGCACGTTTTCTACCGGCGAAGACTCGCACCAGTTCCACTGCTTGCGGGCCACGGTGAACGCATGCGAAAGCGCCATCATGTAGCGCAGCACGGTCGCTGGGGCAGGGGGCTTCCCAAGCCGTGTCTTCGATTTTTTGAACTTGTCGATGCTCCGTGTCACAAGATCGGTTGTGACTTCGGACAAGGCGTAGTGCCCAAGTTCGTCAATCCACCAAGCGATATGCGTCTTGTGGTCTTTGCCGCCGTTGGCTTTGTCGGTCAGCACATTGTCGCGATAGCGCTCCAGCATCTCGCGCACGGTGTGCTTGCTGGCAGAGTTTTTCCGGATGGTCATGCCAGTGCGGATTTCGGTTTCCGTCTGGATGGCCCATTGCTTGGCGTCGGTCTTTCGCAAGAAAGTTTTCGACTGCGGCGGATAGCCTTGAATACGGACCTGAGCTTGGTAGCTCACTTTGCCGTTTTGGTCTTTGCGTTCACGGATTGCAGCCATGTTGTGTTTTGTGTACGGTCAGCGAAATGTGACGGCACAAAACTGGCTGGAGAGAGATGGCACTGTTGTGCAGTGCTGCCAAATTGTGCCGTCTACTGTGACTTGAGTGTGACAGGAGACGGCACTTGGGGCAATAACGACTCGTAAGTCGTTGATTTTATTGGTGCCGGAGAGATGAATCGAACACCCGACCTTCTCATTACGAATGAGTGGGTTGGTGTGCTCACTTGTGTTGATTGATACTGATATAATCAATAAAAATCAACAAGTTAGACGATTTTTGCCGAGTGCATAAACAGTAATTATGTTGATTGAAGTTCGGCATTTTTCGGTAAATAGTCTTACATCCGCCCTTACATCCTGGTCGATGTAAGACCGCAAGGGGCACCACATGGCAAAGATCGCTTTCACCGCCGGCCGGGTATCGGGGTTCAAGTGCCCGCCTGACAAAAAGCAGGCTTTCATGTGGGATGCGACCGCGCCGGGGCTGGGGCTGCGTGCCACGCCTGCCGGGAAACCCGCCTATGTGTTCCAGGGCGTGTACCAAGGCAAAGACCTACGCATCACGATTGGGAGCCCCGCCGCCTGGAGCATCCCCAACGCCCAGGCTAAGGCACGCGAACTGCAACGCCTGATTGATGAAGGCAAAGATCCCCGCGACCTGAAACGCGATGCCCTGGCCGCCCATGCTGAAAAACAAGCTGCCGCCGCCGCTAAAGTCCTGACCGTTGGCGAGGTGTGGCCGCTGTATTTGGAGAACGGCAGGCCCAAACGCCGGGATGCATGGAAGCCTCGTTACCGCGCCGACTTGGAGGCAATGGCCGCCCCAGGGGGCGAACCAAAAAAGCGAGGGCAGGGCGTGACACGACCAGGGCCGCTTTATCCGCTGATGGCGTTACCGCTGGTCGGCGTGAATGAAGACACGCTTAAAGACTGGTACGACCGTGAAGCCATGACCGGCAAACACCAAGCCGCTCGCGCCTTGATGATGTTTCGAGGATTTCTTCGCTGGTGCGCTACCCGCACGGAGTATCGGAATCTGACAGACCGCGATGCGGGCAAGGCCGCGGCTATTGTGGAAAGCCTGCCCAGTAGCACCCGCCGCACCGATGCCCTAGAAGCCGCTCAGGTGCCCTGCTGGTGGGATGGTGTGGAGAAAATCAGCAATCGCATTGCCAGCGCCTATCTGCGCGCCTTGCTGCTGACAGGTGCCCGCCGTGAAGAACTGGCTGCCCTGACATGGGCGAATATAGATTTTCAGTGGCGGAAGCTGATCATTGCCGATAAGGTGGATAGCACCCGGACCATCCCTCTGAGTCCCTACATGGCGCAAATGTTGGCAAGTCTGCCCAGGGTGGGGCCGTATGTGTTCGCCAGCACGGGCAAGGCAGGGCGCATTACCGACGCGCGCGCAAGCCATGCTCAGGCCTTGAAACACGCCAGTATTGAACACCTGACCTTCCACGGTCTACGCCGGTCTTTTTCGCTGCTGGGTGAAGCCGCAGGGGCACCAGCCGGCGCCATCGCGCAAGTGATGGGACACAAGCCCAGCGCCACCGCTGAAGGCTACCGGCCACGCACCACCGACGCGCTGCGCCCCTTCCTTGCGCAGATAGAGGCTCATATCCTGAATCTGGCCGGGGTGCAGTTCGATCGCGCCAACGAACCGGGCAAGCTCCAGGTAGTGTCAAACTGAGAGCATCAGACTTCACCAAAAATATACAAAACTCTATGCACTCACACGACGAAGTCTATCGAGTTTCGGGGCACTGTACTGGACGACCTGCTAAGCTTCCCGCAGTCTGCCATGCGTGAAGCCGGGTATCAGCTGGACAGGGCGGCGGCGCTGGGCGACATGACCCTGGGCGGCACCATCACCCAGGCCATAAACCTTGCCGAGAGCATGCAGGTGGCATTTGACGCCGGCGCCAAACGCATCCTGCTGCCCATGTTCAGCGTGACGGATATTCCCTCCGTTCCGGGCGAGCTGTTTGCCAATTTCCAGACGAGTTTCTATTCAGACCTGGTGGATGCGGTGTTCGAGGCGCTTGGGGTGGAGTGATAGGCTGATGGGTACAAGAGCTCTGCCTTACGACTAGAACAACAGCCTGTCTGCATGCAGATTCAAGCCAACGCGCGCAATTCGGCTGACGGTGGCCCATAGCTCACCAGCCGAACGTCCAGGCTGTGGCCCTGAGTCTTGTCCAGCGCCCTCTGAATGGCAGAGTGAATCCACTCGGGGGCATTCCCGAATGCACCACCGCCAAGCAGGGTCAGCAGCACGATATTCGAGCCGCCTTGCCGGTGGTTGAGCACTCCAGCGAGCAACGTGGCTTCATATGCCGCATTGAGCACCAGTTTCGCAAAGTCCTGCCAATGTACCGCGGGCACCCGTCCATAGGCCACGGGAAGCGCAGAACAGAAGACCTGACTGACCAGCTGCCCAGGGGCGACAGCACCTTCGGTGACCTCCACGCCCTGGTGGACACCTACGCGAAGGAGCCCGGTCAATTCGTAGAGCGCGGGCTCGCTGGCGTCTCGCAGATAAGCTGATATCCGGTCCAGCCCTGACTTAGTGGCAAGCGCATAGCCGTTTTGCATCGTCCACAGCTCGGGCACAGAGCATCCCAGTGCCTCGGCCAATGCTGCCCCCAAATCTGCAAGGCCATCGAGTTGGTGCCTTGCGCTTTGGCCGACCTGGTCGCCGACCGGTACAAAGTAGTTGCGGTAGATCGTGGCTGCGCCCGCGGCGATGGCGCACGCGGGTCCCTGGGTTCGGTCGTACGCATAACGGGTCACGCCGTCTTCCGGGGAAACATTGGGTCCCACCATTTCCAATGCGTTGAATTGACTGGCCACCTGGAACACCGCACCCGCATATTCAGGCAACTGGTGCATTTTGCGCACGTCTCCCATGACGATGCTGATCCGTGTCTGCCCGGTCGACCCCGTCCCTTGGTCCACTTGGGCACGCAGGTCAGCCAGCGAGGGCATCTCAAATTGGCCGATGCAAAAGCTGCGGCCGTTGACTTTGGAGCGCAGGACTTGGCCGTCCACCTCCAACTGCGCCTGTGTGGCGCCATACGGGCCTTCGTTGAACCCGGTCAGACGGCTGAACCAGTTGTCATTCATGGGAGCTGTGGATGTCTTTGGTTGGCATGGGGAACCAGTGTGCCGGTGACATCACACAAGTCAAGGCAATCATTGCAATATCGCCGCCCCGCTCCTGACCTGGCTGCTCCATGACTATCGCAGCACATTGCGAGACGCTCAGCGGTCTTGCACCGCATACATCGCCCGCCAAACGCCCATGTAGGCGTCGTGGCGCTTGCTGCTTTTGACGGCGCCCTTGAAGTTGCTCCAGTGCAAACCCATCACCTGGTCGTGCAGCACCTGTGCCACGGCCTCTCGGGGCACGCGAGCTCGGTACTTGTAATCCGTGCCTTTATTCACCTCGACCTGGGCTTGCGGAAACACCGATTCGATGTCGCCCTTGATCCGCTCGCGCACTGTGAGGGTGTCCGTGTCACCGGGCTTTCGGACCACGCTGATAAAACTGTCTGGCAAAAATATCCACATCGTGCTGTCTCCTTGTCGCGCTCGGTTTAGCCCAGCGCCTGCTGCAACGCCTGGAGAATGACCTGGTCATTTTTGTGGGACACAAACTCCGCGAGCCGAGCGCGAGGCACCAAACTCAACGCCTGCGTCTCCCAACCCATGTTCGCCGGATGTCCACCCACCCGCTTGGCGAGGTAGTAGCGCGTCACCGAGGTCGTGCGGTGCGAATCGCACAGAAACCCGGTCAACGCCACGCGCAGCCCCGATTCTTCGAAGCCTTCCTTCAGCGCATTCGCACGAAGGCCCAGGCCCCAGTCCAGTTTGCCCTTGGGGAAGGTATTGACGTAGCCGCCGAAGGCGTTACTCGGTGAAACCACCCAGATACGACCATCGCCCTCAAGGATGCCCAAGCCCTGAAACACGCCGAAATTGAGTATCTGACATTCCACGGTCTGCGCCGTTCCTTCTCGCTGCTGGGTGAAGCTGTCGGGACTCCTGCTGGGGCTATCTCGCAGATCATGGGCCACAAGCGAGCGCAACAGCCGAAGGCTACAGGCCGCGCAGTATTGATGCCTTTCGCCCGTTTCTGGAGCTAATAGAGGGCCATATCCTGAGTCTTGCCCGTATGCAGTTTGAGGCCATAGCAGAACCGGGCGAATTGCGCGTGGTGGCTAGGTGAAATAGCACAAATACAAATAATCCTTGAACTTCAAATAAACATAGCTACGCTAAACAACGAATGTGACGTTCGACTCGGCCAAAGATGCCGCCAATCTGGCAAAGCATGGCTTTTCATTGCTGGATGCGCTGGGCTTTGAATGGGAAACTGCCGTGCTGTGGCCGGACAAGCGCCGGGACTATTGCGAGCCTCGCATGGTGGCGCTGGGTTACATCGGCTTGCGTGTCATGTCCGTGGTGTTTGTTGACCGCCCGCCTGAGCATCCGACCGAGCGCCGCATCATCAGTTTGAGATAAGCCAACACGCGAGAGGTGAAACGCTATGCCGAAACTTAAAACCGGAACCACTCTGCCGACCTCTTCTGAAGACACCTCCATTTCCACTACTGCGCTGGCCGACATTGATGCGGTGCCGTTTACTGATGCCGAATGGAAGCAGGTCAAACCACTGGTGCGTCGTGGTCGCCCGCTGGGCAGTGGCACCAATACACAAGTCACTCTGCGTCTTGATGTGGAGGTAGTGGATAAGTTCCGGGTGTCGGGCGATGGTTGGCAGACCCGTATCAATGACGCTCTGAAAAGCTGGGTGCGCACGCCCGCCTGCCCGCTTCGTCACAGCTAGGCCCGCGAATCGAAAACCGAAATGCCTTCGGCCGCCTGCTGGGGCGCCCATTGAACGCTGCTTTGAGGGGGCAAGAGTGAATGCAATTCAAATCCCGGAAAAACCTATTACGCTAGTGCAGGCCGCACATTTATTGGCTGGAACCGTTTCACCAGACAGTCCCGATGCCGTTCGCAAATCGCTCAATTTCATTCTGGCACGAGCGCATAGCGGGGAGGTTCGAGGAAGAGATCCGGACACTTGGGTTCCGTTTGATACGGCTGGAATTCCTCCCGACGTTTATGCTCGCCGTCTAGTCTTGCTACCGGACGATCTTCGCCGCCTTGCCTCTGAATGTGGTCTGCCTGTCACCATTGACAATGTGGTAATCCCGCTCTTGGCCGGCCATACTGCGTCAGTTTCCCACACCGATCCGCCGCAGGCTGCGCCCGCCGCCCCGGCGCCCGAGAAGTGTTCCACTCCGGCGGCTGAGGGCGCCAGTAGTGCGCCGCTGGCTCTGACTACCGGCGATATTGCGTTTTCCTTCGACGGCATGCGCTGGAACGAAAAGGAGTGGCGCAAGCCACTTGGCGATAAGCCCAAATGGCTCCAAAGCTGCGTGGTGATACCGGGACAACGGGGGGTGAGAGAGACGCGATGGAACCCGGTGTTGATTGCCGCAGCGCTGGTGCATAACGGCCATGTGCCAATCCGGCAAGTGCGTGCGAGGTTCCAGACGCGGCCACTGCTACTGCCATGGCTGGACGTATGGAAAACCTACGAAGCCGACAACTTTGAAACGCAATAAAAGCCATGAGAACCCCGGGGGTGAACCCCTTGTTTTGATGGGTAATGTGCTGCAAACCCGCATGGATGCTTGATTTCAGAACCCCTTATTCATTCGTAGGGATACGGGGTTTTCAAAGTTCGCTCATATCCGGCCCCTGCTGCCGGGTTGAAAGCAAGCTGCAATGCACGCCCTTCCACGTATCGAGACTCGCGAACAAGCGACCGCACAGAAATTCACGCCTCTGGAGCATGAAAACCGTCCTGCAGTGGATACCGCCGCCGCTGCTTTTTACCTGAACCGCCGCCCGCAGACCCTGCGGGGCTGGGCATGTATGGAAAACGGCCCAATCCGCCCAATCCGAGTCAATGGCCGGTTGGCCTGGAAAGTGGCCGACATTAAAGCCGTACTTGGCGTTGGAAGTGGTACCGCCTGAAAGTCGAGTAACCGGTCGCAGCCGGGTTTCCAGTTGCCTCGTGTGGCCCGGAATGATTCAAACCAAGCGCATCATACCGTTCCCATATGAGGCTTTTAAATGAAAGCTTATATGAATCAAATCATTTTTGAGTCGCATCCTCGAGATTTTATTCTTGATTTTCTTGACTTTTTGGAGGTTGACCTGGGTAAGCTCGGTTTGTTGTCGGCTTGCTATGAAGTAGGTGAACAATTTACTTTTTCAATAATCGGTCCAACACCGAAAAATTTCGATTTCCTCATTATTGAAAAATGGGAAAAAATAGGCGTTGAAGGCTGGAGCAGGATTATGGAAGATGACCTGAAATTCGAGTGGGATGCGACTGAGTATGGCGGAAAAATTCATATTCTTCCCGGTATTTCTGCTGTGTTGGACTTGGTGATAGATTATAAAATTCCCGCGAAAACTATTGAGCCCCGACACGGTGAGAGTGGTTTGGGAGATGCCCTTGAGGTTGACCCAAAGGCCCCTTACGTGACTGCCCATCAGCTGCTGTCAAAGGATTGGAGTTGGCAGGATCCGGAAGCGAAAACGAGGTGCCAAACGCTACATCGCGTTGGTGGGGAATATTTTTATTGGGATGGTGCACGGTACAAATCCATGACAAATGACGCTATCCGTCGCTACCTGTATGACCGATTGAGCAATGCAGTGTCGATTACTGACGGTACATCGTTCAACCCGGATCAGAGCAAGCTAAACAAGATTGAGGATGCTTTGCGATCAGCAGCATTTCAGGAGGGAGATTCTGGTTCCGATTTCTGGTTCGACGATGATGGCAATTGCAATCTGATTTCCACGGAGACCGGCCTGCTTGATCCATTGAGCCGCGATCTTCAACCGCATAGCCCGAGGTTCTTCACCCGCAGTAGCGTCCCGGTTGCGTATGGACAACAGAGTTTGGAGGCGCCTGTGGAGTTGCTGCACTTCTTGGATTCGGTGTTTCCGAATGATTTAGACAGCGTGCGCCTGCTGCGCCAGTGGTTCGGCTACATGCTGACTAACCGAACGGACCTGCAAAAAATATTACTGCTGGTTGGACCGCCGCGCTCAGGCAAAGGGACCATCTGTGCGGTGCTGTCTAGCCTTCTTGGTGCCGGTAACGTGGCAGGGCCCACGTTGTTTGACTTCACAAGTCAGTTTGGCTTGGCGCAACTGATCGGAAAGAAGGCGGCCATCGTTGGGGATGCTCGTTTTGCCGGTCGGCATGATCAAATGGCACAAGTGGCGTCTCGCCTGCTGGCGATCTCTGGCGGTGACATTCTTACCGTGGATCGCAAGCACATTGATCCGTGGATTGGCCGCATAGGCGCCAGGCTAGTCATTTGCAGCAATGAACTACCTCGCTTAACTGACAACTCTGGGGCGCTTGCAAACCGATTCTCCATACTGCAAATGCGCCGATCCTTTCTTGGTTCGGAGGATCGGCGCTTGGCGGAAAGGTTGCAGGCCGAGCTTTCTAGTATTCTGAACTGGTCGCTTGATGGACTCGATGACTTAAACACCATGGGGAATTTTTTGCAGCCTGAATCAAGTCAGGAAGCAAAAAAGGATCTGGATGCTATTACATCGCCAATCGCTGATTTTGTGGATGATGTGTGTGAATTTTGCGAAGGTGCTTCCATACCATGCCAAGTCCTTTTTGATAAGTGGCGGGAATATTGCGTGTCCCAAGGAAGAGAGCATCCCGGTACCCTTCAGCTGTTTGGCCGTGACTTAAAGGCGGCGTTCCCTTCCGTGAAAACAGAGCAAATGCGATCCGGAAATATGCGTGGAAAGCGTGCTTTCATAGGCGTCCGCTTGCGTGAGCCCACCTTTTAGGTACCGCCAACTTGTTCTACTGCCCGGTCTTGCGGAAGTTTTTTCTTGTTCGTACCGATAGTTCGCAATCTTCCTAATTAGATGGGTCATGGGGCAAAGGTTGATTGCGCCGGAGGTGTTTCGGCACGCGATACGGAACGTGCAGATCTCTTGCGTGGTGTCCCACTTCTTCAGTGAAATCAACCATTTGTAAAATTGGAACCCGATGGAACGCTATTTTGACAACTTGGGCGAAAAATTAATCCTGAATGGTAACGGTAACCAGGATATGAAAACCTGTAAGGTGCTGGTTACAGAGAAATATCGATGAAATGTGGTTTCTCGCGTTTTATGCGTTCCATTGCCTTCTGTCCCTTGGACTCTGCGACGATCACCTTTGTTGTGGCAGGTCGTGATTCGATACTGGGGGTAGCAAGTTTTGAATTTTGAAGGTACCCAATGGCGAGACCCCCCCATCACCACCGTGTCGAGGCAATAACCTTACTGCGAACCTTGAGCGCCCAGCATGGCGCAAAGGAGGGCGCAAGGCTGGCCCGCCAACAGTTCCCGGGTGTCCCTGCTGGAACATGGGGGCGTTGGCGACAACAGGCCGTGGGCCGTGTGGCCGATGCTGATGCGAAAGCAACGTCGGCGTTGCAGCAGGAGGTTAGGCGTAGCATTCCTACCCCAGAGACACTGAGTCGGGTAATGGCACAACCGGTGCCCGCTACGCGTCGGGCATTAGATTTTTGGACGAAGCTGGACGAATTGGAGAATGATGCACGTCTGATGCGGGAGTTTGCGCTTTCCCGTGGCGCTGATGGAACCGTAAAACTCAAGGTCCCGTTCGCCTTGCGAGACGCCCACCGCATGAGTTGTGACTTGATCCGGCTGGGGTTGCAACAGGCCGAGGTTGCATTCGGTGTGCAGCGTGCCCAACAATTTTTTGATGCGGTCGTTCACGCTGTTGGTGAAGAAAGCCCGGACTGTCAGCGTCGCATCATGGAGCGGCTGCGCCAAGTGCAGGGCGAGCCTGCTGCGCGTGGCTTTTGAGTTCCCATTTTGCGGTTTCCAGTCCATGCTGCTCTGTATGTCCGTAGGCGCTGTTTCAGCAAATCTAAGAACTCCACTTTTCAGGAGCTATGCACAACGCGCTAATCGGATGTACTTGACTCGGCAACCGGAGCATGGCTTACCGAAAGAGTTGAAATTTTCTGTTAAAAATCTAATGAGGAGGGGGACAGAAAGGTTGCTCTTTTAGATATATCGCTTTTGAAAAGTGAGTCCTCCAAAGTGCATGGCTTTGCCATAAACAACAGAGAGATCCTCAGCTTCATGCTCCCTTTCGCTCCCGGCTCCCGCGCGGTCATCCGCGACGAAGAATGGCTCATCCGCCGCATTGACCCCTCTGCCGATGGCGGCTGGCTCCTCAGCTGTGACGGCATTTCAGACCTGGTGCGGGGCCAGTCAGCATTGTTCCTGACCGCGCTCGAAGACACCATCGAGGTTCTCGACCCCGCCAAGACCGAACTGGTGCCCGACAGCAGCCCCACCTACAACGCCACCGTGTTGTACCTGGAGAGCCTGCGCCGGCGCAGCGTGGCCAACGACGACAAGATTCACCTGGGCCACAGGGGCGTGATGAACCTGGTGCCCTACCAGCTGGACCCGGCCTTGCAGGCGCTGAAACAACCCCGCTCCCGCATCCTGATTGCCGACTCGGTAGGTCTGGGCAAAACGCTGGAAGCCGGCATCCTTGCCACCGAGCTGATACAGCGCGGCCGCGGCAAACGCATCCTGGTGGTCACCCAAAAGGCCATGCTCACCCAGTTCCAGAAAGAGTGGTGGAGCCGCTTTTCCATCCCGCTGGTGCGACTGGACTCGGTGGGACTCGCGCGGGTGCGCAACCGCATTCCGGCCAACCACAACCCCTTCAACTATTTCGACCGCAGCATCATCTCCATCGACACGCTCAAGAGCAATCTGGAGTACCGCAACTACCTCGAAAACGCTTGGTGGGACATCATCGTCATCGACGAGTGCCACAACGTGGCGGCCAGAGCAGGGGAGTCGGGCCTGTCTCGCCGCGCACGGCTGGCGCGGCTGCTGTCCAACCGGTCGGACACGCTCATGCTGCTGTCGGCCACACCGCACGATGGTTCGGCGCGCAGCTTTGCCTCGCTGATGAGCCTGCTGGACCCCACGGCCATTGCCGACCCCGACCACTACACGCCCGACGACTTCCGCAGCAAGGGCCTGGTCATCCGCCGATTCAAGAAGGACATCAAAGACCAGGTGCAGGCCGACTTCCAAGAGCGCCAGACCATCTGCCTGCGCCAGAGCGCCAGCGCGCAGGAAGAAGCCGCCTACCGTGCCTTGCTCGACGTGGCCTTCACCCAAGGTGGCCAGCACAAGGCCGGGCGCCAGCAAGAGCTGCAGCGCATCAGCCTGCAAAAGGGTCTGTTCTCCAGCCCGGCCGCAGCGCTCGAATCCACGCTCAAGCGCATGGAGCTACTTTCCAACAAGTCCAGCCCCACACAAGAGGAGCACACCGAAGTGCGCGGCCTGGAAGAGCTGGCCCACAGCCTGCGCGCCTTGACCACCGACGCCGCCGCCACCAGCTTCAGCAAATATCAGCGCCTGCTGGCCCACCTGCGCTCGCCAGACTTCGCCTGGAAAACCAACGACGCCGCAGACCGCCTGGTCATCTTCTCCGAGCGCATTGAAACCCTGCGCTGGCTGCAAGAGCAGCTCGCTGCCGACCTGAAGATGAAGCCCAATCAGTTGGCCGTGCTGCACGGCCAGATGGCCGATACCGAGCAGCAGGAGCTGGTAGACCGCTTTGGCCGCCTGGACGACCCCATCCGCGTGCTGTTGTGCTCCGACGTGGCCAGCGAAGGCCTGAACCTGCACTACTTCTGCCACCGGCTGGTGCACTTTGATTTGCCCTGGTCACTCATGGTCTTCCAGCAGCGCAATGGCCGGGTGGACCGCTACGGCCAAAAGCACCAGCCGCAAATCGTTTACCTGTTTACCGAGGCCACCACCGACAAAATCAAGGGCGACCTGCGCATCCTCGAAATTCTGGCCGCCAAAGACGAGCAAGCCGCCCTCAACCTGGGCGACCCCTCCGCCTTCCTCAACGTCTTCGACCCCGACAAAGAGGCGGAGAAAGTCGCCGACTTCATGGCGCAGGGCATGAGCCCCGAACAGGTCGAAACCAAGCTGGATACGGCCGCTTCGGAAGAAGACGATAACGAGGGCGACTACCTGCTCAGCCTGTTCGGTGGCGACGAGACCCCAGCGCCCGCCAATAGCACCAGCCAGATTGACGAGCCCACTTCCCTGTTCGACAGCGACTACCACTACACCAAAACCGCGCTCACGCAGCTCAACCAGGTGGACACCTTGTGCCAGTGGACGGCGCACGACGCCGAGCAAATCATTGCCCTCACCGCGCCGCGCGACCTGCAAGAGCGCCTCAAGCAACTGCCCCGCGAAGTGCAGGCGCAGAACGACCTGTACTCCCTCTGCGCCAACCCTCAGCGAATGGCCGAGGCTATCGAAACGGCTCGTCAAAACCGTTTTGAAGATGACACCTGGCCCCAGCTGCACTACCTGTGGCCCCAGCACCCCATCATGGACTGGATTGGCGACCGCGTGCTCACCCACTTTGGCCGCCACCGCGCGCCCCTGCTGCAAAGTGGCAAGCTGCAGCCGCAAGAGCAGGCCTTCATCTTGATGAGCATGGTGCCCAATCGCAAAGGCCAGCCCCTGCTGGTGGAGTGGCAGGTGGCCCACCGCATCGGCACTGGCCCCTTCGCCCTCGAATCCTTTGACGCCTTTGCCACCCGCGCAGGGCTGCGTGCCAACGGCCTGCCGAACCGAGGCCACACCGAGGGGCTGGACGCCACCTGCGCCGCCATGCAGCAAGCCTTGCCGTTGGCGGTGGAAGCAATGCACGTCCACATGCTCGCCAAGCAGGCCACTTTTGCCAATCAGTTGAGCGAGCGCCTGCAAGGCACCCTTGCTGAGCTGGAGCGCCTGCAAGGCCGCCAGGTGCAGCAGCTCACGCTTGAACTCGAAAAGCAGCTGGAGACCGTCAAGCGCGGCCGCTTCGAGCAACGCAACCAGCAAATCACCCGCGTGTTTGACGACTACCGCCAGTGGGTGCAAGACACCCTCACCACCGAACCCCAGCCCTGGATACAAGTGCTCGCCGTTGTGTGCCACCCCCAAGCTGCCCTTGCCGCCACCGCCGGAGCCTGACCCATGCCCGTACTCGAAGCCGTTCAAACCTTCGCTGGCATCACCAACGAAAACGAGTTCTACAGCCACCACTACCTGGCTGAAGTGTTCAAAGGCGACATCAAAGACCGCCTGGAAGCCTGGGACGCGCAAGAAGCCCAGCACCCCAGCGATGCCCCAGACCACGAACAGCACCGCGCCCCGCAAAAGCGCCTCCAAGCCTGGGCCCAGCGCTGGTTCGCCCTGCGCGGCCAGGTGCAGCGCGGCAAAGACGAGCACGAGCGCTGGCACGCCTTCATGCAAATTCAGTCCGGCCTGTTGCAAGCGCTGGGCTACGCGCCACCCCCGCGCACCCTCACCCTGCACGAACTGGCCCCCGGCCTGCCGCTGCCCGTGTGGCACTTGCAAGGCCAGCGCCTTGCCATCATCCCCGCCTACCAGCCCAACCGCGAAGACGAAGACCTGCTCGACCACCAGCTCACCGCCTTCCACTACGGCACCGAGCCCTTGCCGCCCCAGGTCAAGGGCGAGACCTGGGCCGATTTGCTGTCAGACGCCGTGTTTGGTGCCGACCAGCCCCCGCGCTACGTGCTGCTGCTGGGCCTGGACGAATGGCTGCTGCTCGACCGCTACAAGTGGCCCAACAACCGCGCCCTGCGCTTTGATTGGGCCGACATCCTCGACCGCAAAGATGCCGACACCCTCAAAGCCTGCGCCGCGCTCTTGCACCAAGACAGCCTGGCTCCCGGTGAGGGCAACAGCCTGCTGGAGAGCCTGGACGAAAACGCCCACAAACACGCCTTTGGCGTCAGCGAGGATTTGAAATACGCCCTGCGCGAAGCCATTGAACTGCTGGGCAACGAAGCCGCCCGCCAGCTCGACGAACAAGCCAGCGGCAGCAAGAAGAGCGTGTATTCGGGCCAGTACAAGCTCGACGCTGGCGTGCTCAGCCTCGAATGCCTGCGCATGGTGTACCGCCTGTTGTTCATGTTCTACATCGAGGCCCGGCCCGAGCTGGGCTATGTGCCCATCAACAAAAGCGAGGTTTATCGCAAGGGCTACAGCCTAGACAGCCTGCGGGACCTTGAGTCTCAGCCCCTGCTCACACAGCAGGCGCGCGATGGCAAATACTTCGACCTCACCCTGCGCCGCCTGTTTAAGTTGGTGGCCCACGGCTGCGGCATGGGTGGCGAGCAAGCCAGCCTGCGCAATGCCGACCAGGCTGCCCTGCAAGGCGCCAAAGACACCTTCGCCCTGGCCCCGCTCGACAGCCGCCTGTTCGACGACGCCTCCATGCCCCTGCTGGGCAAGGTGCAGTTTCCCAATGCTGTGTGGCAGCGTGTGATTCGATTGCTGTCCTCAAGCAAGCCGAAGGGTCGGGGCGCTCGTCCAGGCCGCGTCAGCTACCAGTTACTGTCCATCAACCAGCTGGGTGCCGTGTACGAGGCCCTGCTCAGCTACCGGGGCTTCTTTGCCGACGAAGACCTGTACGAAGTCAAACCCGCACCCAAAAAAGGCCGCGCCGCAGCGGACGATGACGAAGGCGATGACGACGCAGACGGCGGCGATGACGCGAACGACAGCGCCAGCACAGGCCGCCCCGCCCGCGCCAGCGACTCTGACGCCGACATGCTGGAAAACGCCTGGTTTGTCCCCCGCAGCCGCATCGACGATTACAAAGACGACGAGAAGGTCTACGACAACGACGACGGCCGCCGCAGGCTGCGCATGCACCCCAAAGGCAGCTTCATCTATCGCCTGGCGGGCCGCGACCGGCAAAAAAGCGCCAGCTACTACACCCCCCAGGTGCTCACCCAGTGCCTGGTGAAGTACGCCCTCAAAGAACTGCTCGACGAGAAAAACGGCCGCGTCAAAAAGGCCGACGACATCCTCACCCTCACCGTGTGCGAGCCCGCCATGGGTAGCGCCGCGTTCTTGAACGAAGCCGTCAACCAGCTGGCCGAGGCTTACCTGGAGCGCAAACAGGCCGAGCTCAAAACCCGCATCCCCCACGACCAGTACCCGCAAGAGCTGCAAAAGGTGCGCATGTACCTGGCCGACCGCAACGTGTTTGGCGTGGACTTGAACCCCGTGGCCGTGGAACTGGCCGAGGTGTCCATCTGGCTCAACGCCATCTATGGCGAGCAAGACGACAACGGCCAGCCCTTGCCCGCCCGCGTGCCCTGGTTTGGCTACCAGCTCTTTGCCGGCAACAGCCTCATTGGCGCGCGCCACCAGGTCTACAACGCCGCCGCCCTGAAGAAGGGCGCCAAACCCGCCTGGCACGAAGCACCGCCGCGGCGCGCCACAGCTGACGCACCGCGCCGCCCCGACGAAATCTGGCACTTTCTGCTGCCCGACCCCGGCATGGGCGACTACACCGACAAGGTGGCCAAGAGCCTCTACCCCGAAGACTTTGCCCGCCTCAAAGCCTGGCGCAAAGCCCTCACCGCGCCGCTGGGCGACTATGAAGTGGCCCGCCTGCAGCAACTCAGCCAGCAGGTGGAGGCCCTGTGGGCACAACACACCGCAGCCCTGGCCCGCGACCGCGCCCGCACCGAAGACCAGCTGCGTGTCTGGCCGCATGAATTTGAAGTCAAAAGTGCCTCTGGCGCAGACACGACAAGCGCAAGCAGCTATCAAAATGGTAGTGACGGCCGCTCTACCCGCGTTAGCCGCGCCCAAAAAGAAGCCATCCGACAGCAAGGCCTGCTCAACGAAGACGGCGACCTGGCCACCCCGTTCCGCCGCCTCAAGCTCGTCATGGACTACTGGTGCGCCCTGTGGTTCTGGCCCATTACCCGCAGTGCCGACCTGCCCAGCCGCGAACAGTGGTGGATGGAGGTGGGTGCCATCCTCGAAGGCAACGTGGTCGAGATGGAAACCCAGCGCGGGCTGGACTTGATGCCCACCGCGCCCGATGCCCCCCAGGTCCTCGTGCCCGAGGTGCAGCCCGCATTCGAAGGTTTTGAAACCCAGTTGCCCCTGAGTCAGCCCACTGGCGGCGCCAACCCGCCCAACCTGCACGACAAGTTTGGCCAACTGCGCATCAGCAAGCTGCGCCAGCACTTTGCCCGTGTGGCCGTGGTGGAAGGCATTGCCGAGCAGCGCCGCTTTATGCACTGGGAGCTGTGCTTTGCCGATGTGCTGCTGGGCGCCCGGTCGGGGGCTGAGGGACGCCCCGGTGGCGGCTTTGACCTGATTCTGGGTAACCCGCCGTGGCTGAAGGTGGAGTGGAACGAAGCGGGCATTCTGGGCGAGCGCAACCCGGTGTTTGCCGTGCGCAAAATCAGCGCCAGTGATTTGGCCCAACTGCGCGCCGAAGCGTTTGCCCAGTTCCCCGGCCTTCAAGCTGAATGGACGGACGAGCTGCAAGAGGCCGAAGGTACGCAAAACTTTCTCAATGCCGTGCAGAACTACCCGCTGCTCAAAGGCGTGCAAACCAACCTGTACAAATGTTTTATGCCGCTGGCTTGGGGCTTGTGCAGCGCGCAGGGCGTGACCGGGCTGCTGCACCCCGAAGGGCCGTATGACGACCCTAAGGGCGGCAACCTGCGCGAAGCGGTGTACGCGCGGCTGCGGCGGCATTTTCAGTTTGTGAACGAATTAGCGCTGTTTGCTGAGGTACACCACCTGACAAAATTCAGCGTCAATATCTATGGCGCCGCGCAAGCCTCGCCGCGTTTTGACCAGTTGGCCAACCTGTTTGCACCCGCCACTGTCGATGCCTGCTACCTGCACGACGGCTTGGGCACGGTGGGCGGCTACAAAACCGAGGCTGGGCAATGGAACACCAGCGGCCACCGCGACCGCATCGTGCGCGTGGATGAAGCTGCGCTGGCCACCTTTGCACAGCTCTACGACGAACCCGGCACCCTCGCGCGCCGCGCCCGCCTGCCCGCGCTGCACGCTGGCGCCCTGAGCAGCGTGCTGGCCAAGCTGGCCGCCTACCCGCGCCGCTTAGCGGACTTGGGCGAGGGCTATGTCTCCACCGAGATGTGGCACGAAACCATGCAGCAAAAGGATGGCACCATCGCCCGCCGCCCCAGCACCGCCCCCGGCTTTGCCACAACGCCGCACGACTGGGTGCTGTCCGGCCCGCATTTCTTTCTGGCCAATCCGTTCAACAAAACCCCGCGCAAGGTCTGCACAGCCAATGGCCATTACGACATCATCGACCTGCAGACCCTGCCCGACGACTACATACCGCGCACCAACTACCGCCCCATGCCCGACCGCGCCGAATACCTGCGCCGCACGCCTCGCGTAAGTTGGCTGGAGCAGGACGGAACGCCGAACAGGCCGGTGACGGAGTTTTTCCGACTGGTTTTCAGTAACTACGTGAGCATTTCGGGCGAGCGAACTACACGGCCAATCATTGCGCCGCCCGGAGTGGCACACATCCACACGATTTCCTCTCTGACATTCAGGAGCCAGGCTCAAGCGGTGGATGTGGCTGGATTCATGGCATCCGTACCATGTGATTTCAGTGTTAAGAGCGCTGGCATGGCCCATCTCTACATGAATCAGCTTGGACGTGCGCCATTCATTGAAAACCACATCGGCCTTCGTGCCCGCACTCTCGCCCTCAACTGCCTCACTACCCACTACGCCCCGCTGTGGGAACAGGTCTATGACCTGGACTTTGCCGACCAGTGTTGGAGCCAGCCGGGCAACCCGCGCCTGTCGCACGATTTTTGGCCCACCCTCACCAGCACCTGGACGCGCGATTACGCCCTGCGCAGCGACTACGCCCGCCGCATGGCCCTGGTTGAAATCGATGTGCTGGTGGCCCAGGCCCTGGGCCTGACGCTGGACGAACTGCTGCTCATCTACCGCGTGCAATTCCCCGTCATGCAAGGCTACGAGCGCGACACCTGGTACGACGCCACCGGCCGCATCGTCTTCACCAACAGCAAAGGCCTGGTAGGCGTGGGCCTACCGCGCAAAGGCAGCCGCACCACCCCCCGCACCCGCATCACCACCCCCGACGGTAAGGTACGCGAAGGCAACTTCGGCTGGGACGACCTGTGGGCCTACGCCAGCCGCGAGGCCGGCGACAGCGAAGAAACCCAAAAGCGCGGCGGCACCCCCAAGGTGCCCGATGGCACCACCATCACCCAATGGCTCATGGACGACACCCTCCCCGGCGGCCCCCGCGAAGTGCAACGCACCTACACCGCCCCCTTCACCCGCGCCAGCCGCGAGGACGACTACCGGGTGGCGTGGGAATTCTTTGAGGGGCAACGAGATGCGAGCCAACTATGAATCCCCACTTCCGTCAACGAGCCCGAGAGGCATTGCAACGCGCCAAAACAGAGATAGCAAGCGGCTGCGATGAGCGCCTGAGTTACGCCGCGCTGGAGCTTCGTATGGCGATTGAAGCCGTTACCTACGAGCGGGCCAAGTCTTTCGAAAAGGAACTGCCTCCGCAGGAATACGACGTTTGGCAACCCAGCAAACTGATGAAAGTGCTGCTTGAGCTAGAACCGCTGGCAGATGCGAGCGGAACCTTGTCTTTTGGTTTGGAAGATGAACCGGGTGTCCCCGCCAAGGAGATGCGGACCTTGGGCTCAGAAAAGGTTTTCAACCTGAAGGACATCAAGGGGAGCTACGACGCCCTCGGTTCGTTTTTGCATCACCCCACGCTGAGGCAGCTCAACAGTGGTGGTCACGACTGGCGGAAGCTGCGCAGCCGCTGCGATGAGTTGGTGGTCAAGCTTGATGCTGTGCTTGCTTCTCCCGTTTTCAACATCAATTTTGGTACTTTCACGACCTTCAATTGCATGAATGAGGACTGTGGCAAGACGGTGCGAAAGCGTCTGCCCCGTGGGCAGGCCGAAGTGCCGGTAGTCTGCTTTGAATGTGGTGCTGAGCACGTCGTTCAGGTTGAACAAACGGGCACGCAAACGGTGCGCCCGGTGGTACAAGACGTGTGTTGTGCAAACCCCGAATGTGGTCACGCACTCAAGCTATTCCGGCATCAAATACGGGCCGGAGCATATTGGAAATGCCCTGAATGTGGCACCCAGTGCCGGGTTGGCTTTGCCGTGTTTGCAGACACGCCTGTATCACAAAACGCAGGGTGAGCTAGTGAGCTGTGCTTGGATGGTAGCGATGGTTGCCGATTGGGGAGTTTCTGAAACGGTTGCGCTGGGTTCGTTGGCGGTGGCTGTGTGGGCTGGATGGAGCGCGCATCGGTCAGCCCAGGAAGCCAAGCGGGCGAATGCGCAGGCGATGTACCACGAGCGCCGTGCGGTATTTGATGCTTTTCTGGATTTGAGCATGCACATGCAATGCAAAGGCCAAGCCCCGGATTTGGATGTGGTGCGGCTGTTCTATCGCCACCAGCACACGGCAGTTTTTTGCCTTGATGAGGCGTTGGCAAAAGAGCTCAAAGACTACTACGACGCGGCTTTCAAGCTGGCCGACTTCTCTCGCGTGAGCCCGGGGCTGCCGCGATTACCGAAAGATGAGAGCGAGTGCCACGACCATGTGAAGGCGATGTCTGAGCCACTTCTGGAGAAATTGAAAAAGGCCGTACCTGTGAAGTGACTCCTCGCAGCCTCTGAGGCCCGCATCGGGCCGCGGGATTTGCTCCTGTGGCGAGGTTGTCGCATAATTACTTCGATTTTTTCGATTTTTGCACTCTCTGAAGCGCCATCCAAGACCAAGGAGTCACGACCATGGGCATCGCCACTTATCCATCCAAACTTGGCCGAACCGCCAAGCAGCCCAGCGCTCGCCAGGCCCAGAGTGCGCGTGCGTCGGTGCTGCAGCAGTATTCATCGGTCCTGCGCAATGCATTGCCCGTTGAGTTGAAAGCACATGGCGCTGACCTGCCGATGGCAGAAATTGATGCAATGGCCGATGCATTGGCACGCCAGATAGCGAAGCTGGTGGATACATCTGCTGTTTCGAAGCCGCGCAAGGCACAGGCATTGGCCCAGGAGGAGTGGATTACCACCCAGGAGGCCGCCAATCGCAGCGGTTTTTCGCGGCCCTTTGTGGCCGCCCTGCTCGATTCTGGGGCGTACAAGGGCCGTGTGAACCGCACTACAGGCGGACACCGCAAGGTGTTGGCCGGTGAGTTTGAAGCGCTGATGGCAAAGGCTTCTGCGGAAGCCCCCAAGACTTTGGCCCAAGCACGCAAGGCGGTTGATTTGACGCCGCAGCAGGACAACGCTCAGGCGGGGCCCAGTAGAGAGCGCAAGAGGTCGCGCGCCCGGGCGCAGGCCTTGGCCAAAAAGCTGGGCATCGCCACCTGATGCCGCCGCTTATCGTCCTTGCGGACGCCAATGTTCTGGTCAAGGACGTGGTGTCATTCGCATTCTTCGACCTTGCCAGGGCCGTGGCTATCGACCTGCGTTGGACCCCGCAGATTGAGGTGGAGTACGCAAAGCACCGGGCGCGACTTCGAGCCGGTGCCAATCAGCGCGAGAGCACAGCGGACGACCTGGTTTGGGCTCAAAAGCGCTTGGCAACCATCAAAAAGCACCTGGTGCCCGGTTTTCAGTTGCCGGGCTGGGACGATGATGGCGACCGGCTGGAGCTGTTGCGAAGCAACAAGGCATTGGCGCCCCTTTTGCGATTGCCAGACCCTGACGATGTGCATGTGGCTTTGGCTGCAGCCGATTGGGCGCAGGCCACTGGGCGCGACGTAGTGCTGGCCACAGACAACCTGAAAGACTTGCCGGCCAAGGTACTGGCGCCGTTTGGCGTGGTGCCTTTGCACCCCGGCGATGTCTTGCAACTGGTGTATCAGATGGACCCTGAAGGGACCGCCAGCAGCTTGCAAAAGACGGCTGCGGATTTCAAGAACCCCGCTTTCTCGCTGTTGGACATGCTTGCGTCCATCAAAAGCCCACAGCAGTTTGACAACCAAGAGCTGGCAGCCGAGCTGGCTGTGCGCTGGGAGCTTGCAGTGCCTGGGGCGTCGCAAGGCACTACCAAGGCCCGGACCAAGCAGCGCTCGCGCTGAGAAGTAAGAAATACATGCTCCCGTCACTACTCGCCAACGACATACAAACGGCTCTGAAACAGTTTCTGGTTTCTGCCTTCGAGCCCGCCGACGCGTTCAACCACGGTTTGATGAGCCGCTTTGTCGATGACGAGGCGGCGTGGCTTAAAGGCCCGTTTGTGCAGGTGGGCCTGCCATTTGTGGCGGGCAAATGTGGCAAGACGTTCTTTGACACGTTCGAGACCGCGCACCCTGGTTTCAGCCACCAAGAACACGCCTGGGAGCGGCTGTCTAGTCACCGCCAGGGCGTGAGCACTTTGGTGGCCACTGGTACGGGCAGCGGTAAGACAGAGTGCTTTCTGTACCCGGTGCTGGACCACTGCGCCCGCGCCCGCGCGGCGGGCGAATCTGGCGTGAAGGCCTTGGTCATCTACCCCATGAATGCACTGGCCACCGACCAGGCGCGCCGCATTGCCGAGCTGGTGGCGTCCACCGCTGCGTTTGCCGGGTTGCGCGTGGGGCTGTATGTGGGCGGAAACGCCGGGGCTCCTGGCGAGGGCATGGTAATGACGCAGGGCGCCGTCATCACTGACCGCGACACCCTGCGCAAGCACCCGCCCGACATCTTGCTGACCAACTACAAGATGCTCGACTACCTGATGCTGCGGCCCAAGGACCGTCAGTTATGGGCCGCCAACCTACCCACCACGCTGCGCTATGTGGTGGTGGACGAGTTGCACACGTTTGATGGTGCCCAGGGCACTGACCTAGCCTTGCTGCTGCGCCGCTTACGCGCAAGACTCAAAACTCCCCCAGGGCACCTCATCTGTGCAGGCACATCGGCCACCTTGGGCAACGCCGCAGACACGGCGCCTTTGCGCGAATATGCGCGGCAGATTTTTGGTGTGCCGTTTGGCGAAGAGGCTGTGGTGACCGAGAGCCGCCAATCGGTGGGGCGGTTTCTGGAAGACGCCACGGTGGACTACATGTTCTTGTTCCGGGCAGAACAGGCGCCGCTGCTGGAGCCATCGCAGTACCCCACTCCGCAGGCTGCGGTGCAGGCTTGGTTTTCGCTGTTTTTCCCGGACGAGCCAGTGCCAGAGGACGTCAACGCACCTGCGTGGCGCCGTGGGCTGGGCCAGTTGCTCAAGCGCCACCAGCTTTTCGTGAACCTGCTCAAGCTGGCCAAGGGTGGAGTGGTGAGCTACCCAGAGCTGACAGAAGCCTTTGCACGCAACATGCCTGTGGCCAGCCCGGCGCAGGTCACTCAGGTACTCGATGCCCTGTTGGTATTGGTGGCCTGGGCGCTGCGCGACGGGTCGCAGCCCTTGGTCACGCTACGGCTGCAGCTGTGGGTGCGTGAGTTGCGCCGCATGGTGGGCAAGCTCAGCGTTAACCCACAGGAAGTGAAATTGCGCAGTGAGCGTGACCTGCCGGTGGCGCGCGATGGTGTCTACCTGCCCATGGTGCAGTGCAGCCAGTGCCGCACCACTGGATGGCTGTCCCGATTGGTGCAGGGCACCAGCAAACTCTCGACCCAGCTCGATGAGGTCTACAACACCTGGTTTTCGCGGCGTCCCGAGGCGGCACGGCTGTATGCATCAGAGAGCATTTCGCGCTCGCATGTCGATGGCGTGACCGAGCGCGTCTGCGTAGCCTGCGGAACCACGCAGCAAAGCCAGGAAGAGTGCCTGGCTTGCGGCCATCAAGAGTTGTTGTCGGTGTTTCGTGTCACAGCCCAGAAGACGCAGGTGATAGGTCAGGCGCAGTACACGCGGCACGACAACACCTGTCCAGCTTGCGGCGAGCAAGACGAGCTCTTGCTGCTGGGTGCGCGCAGCGCCACGCTGGGCTCGCAAGTGGTAGAGAGCAGTTGGGCCAGTGTGTTCAACGACGACAAGAAGCTGATTGCGTTTTCAGACTCGGTTCAAGACGCCGCCCACCGTGCGGGCTTCTTTGGCGCGCGTACGTACCTTAACAACGTGCGCACGGCGCTGGCCCATGTGATGGACGAGGTGGTGCCCTCGCGTTTGAGCTGGGCCGCGTTCCTCGAAAAGATGGAGCAGCAGTTCGAGCAACCAGGTTCGGTGTTGCACATGTCTCGCGAATCGCTGGTGTCAGAGTTTGTAGCGCCGAACATGATGTGGCAGCGCGATTGGTCGGTGGAACTGCAAGAGAAGCAGCATCTGCCCACTGAGAGCCGGCTGCCGCTGAAGGTTAAGAAGCGGCTGCTCTGGCAGGCTTACAGTGAGATGACCTACCAAAGCCACCGCGGGCGAACCTTGGAGCGCACGGGCAAGGCCACGCTATCTGTGCCTTGGAGCGTGGTGGAGGCGGTGGCTGCCGACTTGCTGCCGCGCTATCGCGAACAGTTTGGCGCCCATGGGCTCGAACTGAAGACGGTGACCCAATGGCTGTGGGGCACCCTGGCGCACATGCGCAGACGCGGTGGGGTGATGCACCCCGAGCTCGGTGCCTACGCTGGGGACGGCAGAGTCTATGCCCTGGTCAAAACCGGGAGCAGCGCGGAATGGATGCCCAAGATGGGAGAGCACACACCGCGACCGGTGCTCCTGACCCTGGGCACGCAGCCTGGCTTTGACAAATTGACCGGCAGTAGGCGCGCCACCTGGTACGACCGATGGGCCGCTGCCGTGTTGGTCGACCAGACCATGCTGGTCAAGGGCCTGGCAGCCGAGATGTACCGAGAGGCTTTGCTGGCCTTTAAAGATGCGGGCATTCTGCAGCTGACGGCCCACCACCAGGGCGAGACCTGGGCCATCAAACCCGAGGCGCTGGAGCTCGATACCGAGGTGGCCTTCGTGGCCACTGCTGGCAGCAAGCGCAGGCTGGCAGTGCCCCGGCAAGATGCAGCGCACCTGCTGGGCATGGCCTGTATTGATGCGCCGGAGTCTCGTTACGAAGTCCTCATTGCGCAGCCGGACGATTGGTGGGCCCGGCGCTTTAGCAAAGGCGACTTGCGGCGCGTTATTGCCGCCGAGCACACGGGGTTGCTGGAGCGGCCTGTGCGAGAAGCCCTTGAGAGCCGCTTCAAGTCAAAGCAGCCCAAACCTTGGTTTGAGAATCTGCTCTCCGCGACGCCCACGCTGGAAATGGGTGTGGACATTGGCGATTTGTCTTCGGTATTGCTGTGCTCTGTGCCACCCAACCAAGCCAGCTTTTTGCAGCGGGTAGGCCGCGCGGGGCGCCGTGACGGCAACGCCCTTGCTACCACGCTAGCAGATGGCAACAGCCCCCATGACCTGTACTTTTTCGCTGAAACCCAGGAGATGCTGTCGGGTGAGGTGGCGCCACCCGGGGTGTTCTTGCAGGCGGCCGAGGTGCTGCGTCGGCAATTGTTCGCATTTTGCATGGACGACTGGGTGGCCAGCCTGAACAACATTTCAGCGTTGCCCGACAAGACCTCGCAGGCGCTTGACGCCATGGACCAGGGCAAGCAGGAGCGCTTCCCCTATGTATTCAGCAACTACGTGCTGGCGCATGAGGAGCGATTGTTTCAGGGCTTTGTGCAATTGCTGGCGGGTGATATTGACGATGTGGTCACAGCGAGGCTGTGGGACTTCATGCAGGGGCAAGGTGAGTCGGACGGCCTGCGCACTCGTTTGCTGAAGGCCCTGGAGGAACTGCAGGAGGAGCGACGTACCTACAAAAAGCGCAAGGATGAGCTCGATAAGGTGCGCGCAAAGGCACAGCAAAAGCCCCAGGACGATGCGACGCGCGCCGAAATCGACAACCTGCTGCGTGAGCGGGACAAGTTGCTGGAGCTGATTAAAGAAATCAACACGCGTGACTTGCTGAACACGCTGACCGATGCGGGGCTGATTCCCAACTACGCCTTCCCGGAGGCCGGCGTGGAGCTCAAGTCTGTTTTGTGGCGCAAGCGGGCCTCGGACGAGCCAGGCCAAGGCGCCTATGTCACGCTGACCACGCAGAAGTACGAACGCCCGGCGCAATCTGCCCTCTCGGAGTTTGCGCCCGAGAACCGCTTCTATGCCAACCAGCGGCGCGTGGAGGTGGACCAAATCAACATGAATTTGGCAAAAACGGAAGACTGGCGTTTCTGCCCGTCTTGCCATCACATGCAGAACTTGACGGTAGAGGCAGACACCCATGTAGCGTGCCCTTCGTGCGGCGATGCGATGTGGTCGGATGCGGCACAACGCCGTACGCTGCTGCGCTTCAAACAAGCCATTGCCAATAGCAACGACACGGATGTGCGCATCGACGACAGTGCCGATGACCGCGAACCCAAGTATTACGTGCGCCAGCTGATGGCGGATTTCTCTCCATCACATATTCGTGAGGCGTGGCAGATTGGCTCGGGTGCTCTGCCGTTTGGTTTTGAGTTCATCTCCCGGGTGACGTTCCGGGACGTGAATTTTGGTGAGCTGGCCAAGCCTGGCGAGGCGTTCAAGGTGGCGGACAAGGAGTCTTCGCGACCTGGATTCAAGCTGTGCAAGCACTGCGGCAAGGTGCAAAAGCCTCCTCGACGAAGTAGCGACCCGAGCGGGCAAAGCCATAGCTTCGATTGCCCCAAGTACGGGGATGACAGTCCTACCAACTTGCTGGAGTGCCTGTACCTGTACCGAGAGTTCGAGTCGGAGGCTTTGCGGATTCTGGTGCCGTATACGAAGAACGGCATGGACGAGAGCGTGGTCCAGTCCTTCATGGCGGCCGTGCAGTTGGGGCTCAAGCGCCGATTTGGTGGCAAGGTGGACCACTTGCGCATGGTGCTGCAGGACGAGCCTGGCAAAGACGGTGGGCCGCGCCGCCATTACGTCATGCTGTACGACTCGGTGCCCGGCGGCACAGGCTATCTGCACCAGTTGCTGGCTCATGATGCGGGCACCTTGTCAGATGTGCTCAAGATGGCGCTGCAGGCGGTCACCAGTTGCTCTTGTAACGATGACCCGGAAAAGGATGGCTGCTATCGCTGCCTGTACCAGTACCGACTGGGGCGCAGTATGGAGCAGGTCTCCAGAGACCAAGCCAAGGCGGTGCTGGGTGAACTGGTGGGGGCGCTGGACCAGCTGGAGCGGGTCAAGACGATTTCCGAGATTTTTATCAATCCGAACTTCGACTCGGTCCTAGAGGCGCGGTTTATCGAGTCGTTGAAGCGCCTCGGTGGTGTTGGCTCCATACCTATGGTGAAGCTGGTGCAGGACGTAGTGAACGGGAAGTCCGGCTTTGTGTTGGAAGTGGGTGGGCAGCGGTATCGAGTAGAGCCGCAGTGCGATGTGGGCGCTGAGCAAGGGGTACTCGCAGCCAGCAAACCTGATTTTGTGATTTGGCCTTGGGCAACAGGCTCCAAACGCCGCCCCGTTGCCGTTTTTTGCGACGGCTGGGCTTATCACAAGGACTGTCTGCGTGAGGATGCGTTGAAGCGTAGCGCATTGGTGGCCAGCGGCAGGTTCTGGTGCTGGTCTGTTACGCACAACGATGTGATGGATGCTCTTGCTGGGAAATTGGATACCGACCTGGAGTCGCCGTTGATGGGCATGGCCCGCCATCACGGGGCCAAGGCCCCAGCAACGGTTCCACGCGCGCAGGAGAAGGCCTTCACGCAGCATGCGGTCGCCAGCTTGTTGCATTGGCTTGCCACCCCGGCGGATGGACCCTCCGGCGACCCTGCAATCGAGCAGTTGCAGCGCAACGCCTTGTGGTTGGGCTTTTTGATGGTGCCGCATAACGAACAGGAGAAATCGACTTGCGAGCATCAGCTCGGGCAATGGATTCACCGACTGCCTGCGCACGTCAAGGAACCGGGCAAAGGTTTTGCGCACAGCCTCTCCAAGGTGTCGGGGGTATGTCAGCAAGTTGGATGGTGGCCTTTGGCTGCCGCCAAGGGACTTCCACAGGAAGCAAACTGGATGGCGCCTGGCGTCCTGGTTCTGGACGAGGTGAAGGCTGAAGATGACGCTGCGCTTCACTTGGCTTGGCGCCAGTGGCTGCAATTGTTCAATACGGCCCAGTCGCTGCCAGGTATGTGGCTTGTCACCGCCAGCGGACTGGACCAGCACGATTACGACGGCCTGACCTCCTTGCCCGCACCCGTGGCCGCGCAGGCGTCTGAGCAAACCTCTTTGAACGGCGCGTGGTTGGAGGTCCTTGAGCAGCTTTTGGAGCCTCTCAAGCCAGGTATGGTTCGGTTGGCGCAGGCCGGAGCGGCTGTGCCCGAAATCGGCCCCGAACTGGCAGATGACAAAGGCCGTGTTGTGGCCGACGCCGAGATGGTTTGGGCAGCTGCCCATGTAGCGATTCTTCGACCGGACCAGGCAGATATGGTGCAGGAGTGGACCGCGCAAGGGTGGACAGTGCTGTGTCTGGATGAGGACCTGACACATTGCAATGCGCAGCCTTGGGAGAAGGCTGCTGCAACGGCGTTGGGTCTGACCATCGAATAACAGGAGTAGAACTTTGAGCTTCAAACCCAAGGTTGCGCTGAGCAACGACTTTCTGCTTCAGCTGGCCAAGTTGCCCGCCAAGGTTCATACCAAGGTGATGAAGTGGGCTATCCAGTTTCAGGCCGACCCTAAGAGCCCGGGCATCAACTACGAGAACATCAACGGCGCGCGAGACCCGAACCTCAAGTCGGTTCGACTCGACGGCGACTGGCGGGGTATCGTTTTCAAGCCTTCCGCCGGTGACGTGTATGTGTTGCTATATGTGGACCACCACGACGACGCTTACCGCTGGGCTGAAAATCGCAAGCTGACCATCAACCCCGTAACGGGGGCGATGCAAATGCTGACATTCGAGAGCGTCACCGAGCAGGTGCCGGAGGAAGCCCGCAGCGCCAATGCTGCGACAGCAGAAGGTACTCTGAATGCGCCTGTTGTGGCTGCACCAGCTCTCTTTGCAGACCTAGAAGACCGTAATTTGATGAGTCTCGGTGTGCCGCAAGAGTTGCTCGGTTTCGTTCGCAGCATCGTCAGCGAGGAAGAGCTGGACGCCAAACAGGCGAAGCTTCCGATGGAGGCATACGAAGGTCTCTTTCTTGTAGCGGCAGGCGACACGGTCAGTCAGGTGCTCAATGCCCGTGAGACGCGGGTGGACAAGGTCATCGATACCCAGGACTTCGCAGCAGCTCTGGCCACGGCAGAGTCGCAATCGCGGTTTGTCGTGGTGAGCGACGACGAGTCCATGACCGCCATCCTGAATGCGCCCCTTGCGCAATGGCGTGTGTTCCTGCATCCCACCCAGAAAAAGCTCACCGTCGGAGACCGCAGCGGCCCCGTGCGAGTGCTGGGCGGCGCCGGCACGGGCAAGACCGTCCTGGCCATGCACCGCGCCAAGTGGTTGGCGGAGAATAGGACTGAGACAAACCAGAAGGTGCTTGTCACAACCTTTACCAAGAACCTCGCCGCCGACATTGAGCAGAACCTTCGCACGCTGTGCAGTAGCGAGACATTCGCCAAGCTAGAGGTCCGCAATCTGGACGCCTGGGTGAATGCCTTCATGCGCAGCCGCAAGCTGGAACACCGCATCGTGTACGACCGCAAGCAGGATGCTGCTCACCAGGCATGGCAAGCGGCGTTGGCCGTCAAGGATTCGTCCCTTGACCTGCCAGACAACTTCTACGAAAACGAGTTGGAGCAGGTGGTGCTTGCGCAAGGCATCACGACATTGGACCAATACCGGACAGCCCGGCGCACGGGGCGCGGCGTCATTCTGAGCCGCGCCAAACGCGATGCGGTATGGCCGGTCTTTGAGGAGTACCGCGGGCAACTGGCGTCGCGCAAGCTCAAGGAAGTGGACGACGCCTACCGTGAGGTCGCTGATGTGTTGAGCGCTGAAGCAGAAAAGTCCAAACCTCTCTACAGCGCCATCGTCGCGGATGAAACCCAGGATTTGGGCCCGCAGGCGCTACGGTTGCTTCGTGCCTTGGTGCCAGCAGGTCCAAACGACCTCTTTTTTGTCGGAGATGGTCATCAACGCATCTACAGCCGCAATAAGGCTGCGATGAGCCGCTGCGGAATCGATATCCGTGGCCGTGCCAAAAAGCTGTATCTCAACTATCGAACCACCGACGAGATTCGACGGCAGGCCGTGGCGTTGCTGGAAGGCTGTGAAATCGACGACCTCGACGATGGTCATGATGAGACCAAGCGCTACAAGTCTTTGTCACACGGCCCAGCACCTACTGTTCTGAGTGTCGAGGGCATTGAGGCGGCAGCAAAACATGCCATCGAGTTTGTGCGGCAATGGAATATCGCCCAGGGTGGCGGAGTGCCCCTGTCGTTCTGCATCATCGCATCTAGCGAAAAAAGTCGGGATGCTATGGCGGGTTTGATGCAGGCCGCAGGCTTGAGGTGTATCGCTATCACGGCGCAAAGCAACCATGCCGAAGTCCGCGATGTGGTCCATCTAGCGACTATGCATCGCGCCAAGGGGCTCGAATTTGACTGTGTCGTCGTGATTGCACCCGAGAGCTTTGTAGGCGCAGCTGAGAAAACTGAAACTCAACGCAAGTTGCTTTATGTTGCGTTGACTCGTGCGAAGCGCGGGGCGATGCTCTTAATTCAGGCCTAGCGTGCGTGGGGGAAGTTCAAATGCCATACCTTGAGGTTGCATGGAGACTTCCGTCATCAAACTGCAGCACCCGCTCAGGCCAGCGCAGCGCCGCCAGCTTGAAATCATGGCCTACCGCCGTTCCAGCCTTGCGCTCAGTCCACCGGCCACCTGCGGAGAAATCCACGCAGAACACGTTGCCCCGCTGGCCGTGCCAGGCAAATGGGTGGGTGTTTTCAAACAGGTCCGGGTCACCCTTGCCCACCGCAGCGCGGTCAATTTTGTGCACACGTCGCCAGTAATGCCCCACAACCACAGGCGTCTCATCGGTGTAGGCATCCCACCAGGGCATGCGCTCGGCAAACCGCCACTTGCCACCTGAAAAGAAGGGCACGGTGCCTTTGAGTTCTACGCCAGAGGTCAGCACCTTGAGCGGGTTGAGCATCTGTTTGTTGGCCTCGTGCTCTGCATGTGCGTGCAGAAAGGGTGGCTGATGCTGCTTGTTTTCCAGACCATGCTCCCACTGCTCCAGTTCTTGCTCCATGCGCTGCTCCAGCGCTGTGTCCCTGGCGACTTGCTCTGCGGCTTTCTCCCAGCGGTCGTATTCGCTGCGCACCGAGTCCGGCTCTAAAGCGCGAACGGCTTCGATCTGGGGCTCTTGCCAGGCAGCGTGAATGACGCGCAGATCCGCTCTTTCCAGCCCGATGGGAAGCGAAGAGAGAAATGCGACGATCTCTTCGCGCTGCTGGGGCGTGGGTCGATGGAACGGTGCATACTTGTCGTGGTCCCGTTCCATGCGGGCATCAAAGAACCACCCGGAGCCATCCTTGGCGTCCTCGCGCAACAGATTGATCTCATGGTTGCCCAATACGGCGGCTGCGCGACCTGATTGAACCAGCGACTGCACCAGCGCCAGAACGGCCGGGCTGTTGGGGCCCCGATCGCAGAAGTCCCCCACGAAGACCAGGGTGCGCCCCTCTGGATGGATGCCGCGCTCGTCGTAGCCGAGGTGTGCCAGCAACTGGCGGAGTGCGTCGTATTCGCCGTGGATGTCGCCCACGATGTCCAGCGGGCCGTTTGGCAGGGGTTGAATCAGGCTCATGGGATCTCCCGTCAGTAAAGTTCCAAGGTCATTTTCTGCAGCGCTGCCAGCATACCGGCCACGCCCATTTGGTTCGACTCTTCCGTTGCGGCGCCTCTCAGGTGCAGATCAAACCGCCCGTCTGCATGCAGTACCACCAGCGCGAGCCCCGACACACGCCCCTCTTTGGCTTCGCGCAAGAGTTTTTCCAGCGTCTGGATCGTTTCCCCCGACACAGGCCGGGGCAGTGGCTTGAACATGGCAACGCCCATGGGCAGAGGTGCTTGTGTGATCAATGGGGGTTCATGGTTCATGCAGAACATCCTTATAAGATCATTTTGATTCGTTAATTATGGCATCAAAATGATCTTATTTGATTAGAATGCCGCAACTTCTCAGCCTTCCATGATCACTACCATCGCTTTAAACGAACTGTCTGCCGCCCAGCGCAGGCGTCTGGCCTACATCGAGTTTCGCGTGTGGTTTTATGGAGAAGTGACGCGCAAGAATGTGCTCGACCGTTTTGACTTAGCCACGGCGGCTGGTACGCGTGACATGGCGCTGTACCGGGAGCTTGCGCCTCAGAACGTGTTGTACGAAGGCAAGGCATACCGATACCGGTCAACCTTCACGCCGCTGTTCGAGCACCGGGAAGAGCGCGTGCTAGCGATGTTGACGGCCGGTTTTGGTGAGGGAGAGCCAGCCCCATTGGCGGAATCGTTGCCCAATGCCGTACCAGCCCGGCTAAACCAGCCGCCTCTGGACACCTTGGCCACGGTGACCCGGGCCATTCACGGCGGTTACCCACTGCGGCTTACGTACCACTCGATGAAAACGGGGGCAGTCCCTCGTGAGATCGTGCCCCACGCACTTGTTGATTCGGGCCTGCGGTGGCATGCACGTGCGTATGACCGAACCAAGGGAGAGTTCCGCGATCTGGTGCTGACCCGCATGGAGAAGGTCGAACCCATAGACCGGGAGGATGGGCAATACCGCGTGCAGGCCCACGAGCTGCGCGCGGCCGATGCCCAATGGCAAAAAGTAATTACGCTCGAGTTGGTGCCACACCCAGCGCACCCGCACCCCTCATCCATTGCGCGGGATTTTGGGATGGGCGCGGGCGGATCGCTGCAAGTCACGCTGCGCGCTGCTGTGGCGGGCTATGTGCTGCGCCAGTGGCAGGTGGATTGCTCACCTGATGCCCGTCTCAGCGGGAGGGATTTCAGGCTATGGCTGGCAAATACAACCCAGCTCCAAGGAATAGACAACGCAGTTTTAGCCCCCGGCTTCGTCTAAGCATCTTGGTGATTCATGACCAATTTGTTGACTCCTCGGGGCTGATCTGAGACTTCGTCCGCGTGCAAAAAAATCTTTTCGCGCATAAGACTCGTTGACAGTTTGTGTGATGACGGATTCAGAAAGATATAACCGGGCGCTGGCTTTGGCTCGGGTCAGCCGAAGTCGGCGAAGTCGGAGGCCTTGAGATCGCTGCAACCGTTGAGGATATCTGTGGCTAGCGCACGTTTGCTGCCCAGCAGGGCGTCCAGCTTGACGTCGAAGCTCGGGAACTTGTCGCTAACCACGCCGGGGTAGTAGACATTGACGACGCGGGTCTGGCCGATCCGGTAAGCACGCGCCGTAGCCTGATCCTCCTTTGCAGGGTTCCATGTGCGGGTGAAGTGGACGACATGGTTGGCCGCCTGAATGTTCACACCGAAGCCCACGGCCAGAGGTGAAAGGATGATAACGTTGAAGCCCTGGGCTTGCTGGAAGGCGTCGATCAGCTGCTGCCGGTTATCCGCCGTACGGGGGTCTGCTGACGTGTCGCCATTCACGATGCTGGCAGCGATGCCGAAGAAGGCCGCGATCACACGTTGCAGCTGCAACTGCAGCTCCCGGAACTCACAGAAGATGATCACTTTGTGGTTGCCAGCGCGATCAGCGGCCAGTGCCTTGAGCCGGTCCACGAGCCAGCCCATCTTCGGTGACTCGTTCACAATTTTGTCGATCGGCGCCTTGTGACTGTCCTTAGCAGCATAACCGTGCGGGTCCGAGCAGATCTTGCGAATCGCCTGCAACGCCTGCAGCTGAGCCGACGGATTGCTGACCCTCTGCTCCTTGAGGGTCTTGAGCGCACCCTCATACAGACCTTGCTGAAATGGGGACATCGGGAGCTGCTTGCATAATTTGTCCTCGACAGGCTTAGGCAACTCCGTAGCAACTTCTGTCTTGCGCCGGTGCAGGATCTGCGGCTGGATCAAGGCGCGCAACTCCTCCACCTTGGCGATCTGCTCTGGCGTCTTGGCCTCGATTGGCTGGCGATAGGTACGTGAGAAGTGGCTAAGTGCGCCCAACATGCCAGGCTGCACGAAATCAAACAGGCACCACAGATCGGCCAGCGTATTCTCCACCGGCGTTCCCGTGCAAGCGATGCGAAAGCGCACCTTCTGCTTCTTGGCCGACCGTGTGACTAGCGCGGCAGGCGTCTTTATCTTCTGGGCTTCGTCGCAGATCATCACAGACCACTGCTGGCTCGCCAACGCGAATTCCAGGTCGCGCATCGTTTCGTAGGTGGTGAGCACTAGGCGTGCATCGCCAACCCAGCCCTTCTTCAAAAGCCGGGTGACACCCTGTGCCTTGAGGTCAGCATCGAGTTCGTGCTTACCCACGCGCATCGATTTGAGCGTGCTGCCATAGAGCATCAGCAGTGGCAGGGTACCTGGCTGGAAGAACCGATCCAGCTCGTTGCGCCAGTTCTCAAGGAGCGCGACAGGCGCTACAACAAGAGCTGGTGGCAGAGTCGGATCCGTCTCGAAACAACTGGTGATGAAAGTGAGCAACTGAAGGGTCTTGCCCAGTCCCATGTCATCCGCCAGCACTGTGCCGCGACAGTGTTCCGGTGATGCCTCCCACAAATGCTGCAGCCATGCCACGCCGACCCGCTGGTGCGGCTTGAGTTCGATTTCAGGGCGCAGGGTCTGCGGAAGCAACGGCTCCCGGCCCGGGGGCATTTGCAAGGACTCTGCACGCGCCTCGGTGTAGTCAACGTCTTCAAGGTTGCGTTTGATGACCAGGCGCTTCTTTGGCTCGGCTGCGGGGCGATCTCCCGACGGCTGAAAATTGTGGTCACGCAACTGCTGTTGTGCTTTGGCTAAGGCGTCCACCGCCCGTCGGGCATCAACGATTGGCACCGCAGTACGCAAACCTGGCAGGTTGACCGAGGACTGCCCTGCCTGCTCAGCGGACTTGACCGCTTGCTGCAACGTAGGCACGTCGTCGAAGGTCAAGGGCACATAAGTCGCACTACCGCCGGACGGATTTTCTACACGAACGCCGACGCTGACGTTCCCTTCAAACCAGCCGCTGCCATGGTCGTTTCGGGCTATGACCGGGGTCACAAAAGGCTTCTCGACACCGATCTCTTCCACGCGGTCCGAGTAGTGACTCAAGTCCAGCACCTCGGCTGCGGTCCAAAGCTGTGGGCAGGCCCACTCCCGGCCCCATTGCTCCAGATCGACCATGTGGCGCTCGGTGTCACCCACGATCTCCAGCTCACGCCGTTGCCAGGTCACGCATTGCGAGCCATCGGTGAACGCTCGTCCTAGCTTGCTGGTGAAACGCTGTAAATCATCAGGGTTGGCGAACCACAGCACTTCGGAGGCCTGGCTCTCGTTGCCAAGCTCTTCGACCAGCAGACCGACCCGGTGAACCTCACCAAACTCACCTCGCTCGACGTGCGGTGTGAACTGCTCGAACCGGATGCCCGCTTCTTCGCGGGCCTTCTCGAACTGTTCAGGATCGATGACCTGCTCTGCCGATTCACCCAGCACTGCGAAAGGGTTGCGGACGAATGCTTCAGCCCTTGGGCCAGTAGCTCTGCGACCCGGCATGCGCTTGATCTCCGCAAGTACCGCTTTCACTTCAGGAGTCACCACAACCCGAACCAGCGAGGGCCCATCGGGCACGTCGTAGCTGTCCTGCAGTGGCAAACGGTCGAACTGGTTCAGCCAATGCGCAGGCGCCTCGTCAAAACCGGGGATGACCTCCACCACCTTGCCATCGTCCTCACCGCGACGCTCCATCGCCAGTCGCAATCGGTCCGGCGTGAGCACGATGGTGCGGGCGACATAGTCCGACACCGGACAACCGGTAGACGTGGCCAGTTTGCGCATGCGCCCAAAGGCCTGCTCCTTGAAAGACTGGCTGCGTTCCGACGGCGGTGTCCCGTGGAAGCGGGCCAACTCCTCTAGCAGTTGGTGCAAAGGCTCGGACAACAGCGTTGCACCGCTGGGTGCCTGAAGCACACGCCCCACCAGCTGCGGCACCGGTTGTAAACGTCTGCCCTGACAGTCCACCCACTCGTCCAACAACACTGCAAAGTCCGGGTCCATTAGGGCCCCCTTGCTCGTCAGCCGCGGACGAGCAGCCGCTTCTGGCGGGATAAGCAAAGCTTCTCGGTAGGCGCTCAGCTCGGGATGCCGCAGCAGCGCATAAACGTCCTTCCACGGCAGCAGGAACTCGGTTTCCTGCCGGTCGCCAAAGCCTTCCATAAAGATCTGCGCCAACCGGGCACCCAGGTCTGCCGCTTCGGTATACGAAAAGGGGAGGGCCAGCCATTCACGGGTAGTAGGTGCCGGCGACGCGTAGCGAATGCCGACGGAATCGAAAGCGACGGCAGGACCTTTGCGGGCTTGGGGTGGGGCTGGTTTCTTTGCAAACAGCGCGTCAAACATTCATTAATCCTCGTCCTTGAGCCAGTAGCCTTTGCCTTCAGTAAAGCGGAACCGAAAGAGCTCAAGAACCATAGCGACACTTGGATTCTGGTTCTTTTCAGGTATCAGTGCCCACAAGGCGCCCCCCTTGTGACGGTTATCTTCCCATTCGACGCCATGCTTCATAAACAAGCCCTGGAGTTGCGAGAATTCGACATCCGTCAGGCGCTTCTTTTGCCCTGAGAGCTGCGCCACCGACGGCTTTTGCCTAACGGTGTCGGTGTTCTGGGCACCGTTCGCTGACATGCTCGCTTGCAGCGCTCGTGGAGGAACGCTCGGCCACGCGGGCTTCGAATCGAAGCCCGTGTATTCATCCGCCTTGATGGCTGGTGGCAGCAGGGAGTTTGGCTGGTGAGAAGTGACAGGCGCGACTGGTCTGGGTGCTGTCACTTGTGTCGATTGCGCTCGCCAATGCACGACCGCATTTGTGGTGTTGCTTGCAGGGTTGAACTCTTTTAGCTCTTTGAGCTCGCCTTTGCTCATAGGCACGGACTGAAGCAGCTTTTTGAGCTCGTAGTCGAATTTGAATTCCCATTGGGCCGTGTGAGAAAGGCGCTTGGCATAGGCCTTCTGCTTGAGCTGATACAAATTCAGAACAGCTGTGTCCAGACTCGTCTGAAAATCCGAAGCCGCAAACACATAACACGCGTTGCCCGTCACACCGAACTCAATCACCAAGAGCTGTCCGATCCGCATTACGAAGGCATTATTCTGGTGGTTGCCGTCGACAAGTTTCCGGTCTCGGCCGGACATGCGTTTTCGCAAGTCCAGAAACTCAGGAGTTCGATTAGCTTGGGCATCGCTGCCCAGCACAAACCACATATCCGAGATCTGGGGCTCCCACTTCAACCAGTATTCCAAGCGCCGTAGATCTGCAGCACCATCCGCTGCCAGTAGCCCGAAGAAATCCTTAATAAGCCGCTGCTTGAGCCAGCTGTTGACCATCAGGCGAGCAGGCTCATGGTTCACGGCCGCATCCCAGGCTGTTCGCTTCAGCCATGGATTGCCAATCCACTCCAAACAGGTATCACGCAGCGCCGGGTGCTCGGGGTGATCAGCGCATTGTGCATAGCGCGCCACCACCAGCGCAACGGCTCTCACGGCCAAGATCGGTGGCAGTGTCAGCGAAGTCTTGCCATGAACTAAATCTAGTACCGATTGCATGCGCTTTTTGAGTTCGGCGTCATCGCACTGACACACACGCTTCACGTAGGCCATGAGTGCCTCTTCCCAGACCCAGGAGTTGCTGGCAATGCCTAGCCCGGTGCACACCTTGCGCAGCTCGGTATGGTCGTCGCGCGCTAGTGCATCAGCGTAGCGGCTGCAGGGGTCCGAAGTGAGTAAATTCCGATGCTCGCTCAGGGTGTTCAGCCACTCGGGCATAGTCCCTCGTTTTGAAGAGGCAGACTGCAATGGGGCCAGCTGATCAGCCAGGTAGTTGCGCAGCCCGATCCAGCGCTCGTCTGCCTCTCCCGGCTTTTCCAGATTGCGCTCGAAACCGAAATAGCCTGATAGCAGGCCTTGATAGCAGCGACGAAACTGCTTTGGTTGCTGGTTGTGCTGGTTAACAAGCTCCAACATGGCCTCGAACAGCGGCCGCCGGTCGATCACGCGCCACCGGTCGTGTCCCACCGGCACAGTCGAGCCGTAGCACACATATTTGAGCTCGGTAAACGAAGCCACCTGACGGCTTCTAGCGAAACGCAGCAGCGCAGCCTGCAGTTGGTCCGCAGCCGGTTGGTCATTGCCCTCACCGCCAAGGTCGTGCCTGATGCGTTTGAGGGCCTCCGTCATCACGCGCGGGTTGCCCCACTCGATCGCGTGGACCGCGCGATGGACGTCGAGCTCGCTGCGCAGACGGTCGCGCAGATGGTCAAGTGCGTTCAGCGGCTGAATATGGGGCATCGTTCGTTCGGGTCCAGTGCCTGGGCGAGGGCTGCCTCATCTACAAGGGAGGCCGGGTTCTCAAGTTCCTCGCGGCGTTCCTGCCGCGTTTTGAACTCCAGCTTGAACTCGATGCGCCGGCTGTCATCGGCCGTCGCCCGCAAAGAGTTGAATGACGCACCACCCACAAAGAACTTGGTTGCGATCAGCTTCCGGTCTTCGTCCGACATGGCGGCCTCGCCGGGCTCTGGTGCACGCAGCAGCTCGCAGATCACGCGCTCGCTGCGCTCCAGACTGAGGTTGAGGTTGAACAGGTATTTGCCGGTCTGGCTCGCGTAACCTTCCACCACAGCGCGCTTGAACCAGTGTTTGCCGGCATCCGAATCACGCAGTTCCGACAGCAGTTTGGGCGTGAACTGACGCACCAGTGCCCGCTGCGGAACGGACAGGGTGTTCTGGCCCTCACGTTCAAATCGCCCGCGTGGCCCGAAGTCGATAGTGTTCCCGATCACACGCACACCCTCGAACTCTTTCTGCGAAACGACCTTGCTCACCTGCTGCATCAGGTGGGCGATCGCCTCTTTACGTTCGCGGTCTTCCTGCTCATCTTGTGACACCTTCTTGGTCACCGCCAGCAGTGCCACGCTCATGGCCACCAGGAAAAGCACCATTAGCGCGGACATCAGGTCTGAAAAGGAAATCCAGAAGGGTTTTTCACCTTCTTCGCGCCCGCGTTTGGGCGCAGACATGCGCACACCACCCAGCATGGTTTACCGCCCTTCTCAGGCTGCCGAAGGCAGGTTGTCGAGCACGTCGCCCAAGTCCTGGATGGCCCCTTTGAGCAGGCCAGTCGCGTGGGCCAGCTCTTCGTGGAAGGCCTTGTTCCCCTCGCGCATCGTGGTCATCATCTGCTGCGCGAAGGCACCATGGGCTTCACCCAGGACGTCGGTCACGCCCTGAAGGTAGGTTTCTGTGGTGCGCTGTGCCTCGGTCAGTCGCAGGCTGGCTGCCTGCAGGTTGTCCACCAGACCGGACGACATGGACGCCTCACGCTTGGCCAGCTCAATGGTCTCGCGCAGATCGCTGACCAAAGAGGCGAGCGCATCGCGCACGCTGCGCTGGTCGCCCAACACTTGCTGCGTGGCTGTCAGCGCGGTGCCCAGCGTGGTGGCCGATCCGATCAGCTTGTCCGCCATGTCGTTCAGGCCATCGCTATTGGTCTTCATTCGGTCCAGGTTGTCTCCCAGGCGGGCTGACGCACCATACAGCTTCTCGGCCCCCTGGCCCATGCTGTCGATGCTGGCCTGCGCCCGCGTCTGCAGTTGCTCCACGGTCTGCTGCATCGACGCACTGGCCCGCTGCACCGCCTCGGTCAGGCGGGCGATCTGTGCGGACTGCTCCTCCATCAACGCGCCGGACTTGGCGGTCAGCTCTGACTGACGGCTCGTGTGTTCTTCCTTCGCCTTCTGGGCCTGCTCCTGCAGGCTTCGCACCATGCCGCTGGCCGATTCGCTCAGCTGCCCTATCAGGCGCTGGGTAGCCTCGGCGGACTCGGACTGGTTCCGGGACGCGGCCGCCTGCATCTGCTCCAAGAAGCTGTGCAGACGCTCCGTGGTGGCCGCCTGCTGGCTGCTGTGCTCCTGTTGTGCGGTGTGGGCCTGGTAGCGCAGGCCCTGCACCAGGGCACTGGTGCTGTCGCTCAGCTCGCGCATCATGCCCATGGTCAGTTCGGCTGACTCACTCTGGCCCTTGGCCACACTGTCTTTGAGCTGGTCGATGAACAGGCGCATCTGGTCGTTGGCTTCTGTCTGCCGCGCCTGCATCTGCTGCAGGGCCTGATCCATGCGCTGGGCCATGGCGTCCGCAGCACCCGACCCGGCCTGCTGAATCTGCCCAGCCAGTTGCTCAAACTGCTGTGACGCTGCCTGGATCGTGTTCGCTGTCTGCACCAGCATGTCGCTCATACCCCGCATCTGCGAGCCGAACATGCTCTGCATCTGCTCGGTGAAGTTGCCCAGCACATCGGTCAGCAGCTTGTTCACCGCCTCGCCCTGGCTGTTGCCCACCTGCTGCACCGCGTGCGAGATGCGCGTCAGCGGATCGGCCAGGCCCTCGGTCAGGCTTGTTGTGATCGACTGCCCCAGCTGTTGGCTGGTCGCCGTCATGGTCGCGATCTGCTGCTGCGTCAGCTCCGACAGCACCTGCTTGAGGTCTGTGACCAGCGACTCTTTCATCTGCATCGCCTGGGTGGCCGAGGTCTCGGACGCTTCCACCAGGCGCTGCAGGTATTCCTCACCAGCACCCGTGTCGAACAGGCTGTCGATCAGGCTGGCGAGTTCTTCACGTTCGGTATATCGCCGATTGATGACTTGCTTCTCAAACGTGGTGATCAACATCGCCAAAAAGATGGCGACACCTGAAACTTTGAACGCGCTGCCCACGGTCTCAAGAAGAGCGCGGAGTCCATCCCTCGCCGCATCAGCAGCCCCTAGGTCAACTTGACCAAAAGCCTGCAGACCCACAATCAGGCCCGAGAAGGTGCCGATGATGCCCAGTCCGGTCAGGATGCCGGGCAAGTGCTTGTAGAACTCGGTGCGCAGCGGCGCTTCGATCAGGCCCTGGTCGGTGAAGAAGGCGTTGGCCATGCTGGTGGCACGCCAGCGGCTCACCTCCATCACACCCATGCCGTTGGCCTGCTTCTGGCCGTGCAGCGTGTCGCGGTATTCGTCCCAGCAGTGGCGCAGCGCCTCGCTCACCATGGCTTCGTCCCGCACGCGGTCCAGGTCCAGCACCGGGCCAGTGGCTTTCAGCCGCTCCAGCTGCTGGCGCGCGTCGCGCAGCTCGCGGCCCACACGCCACCCGGGCAGCAGAAACTGGATGAAGAAGAACGCGACGGCGATGGCGAGTAGGGCGCCGACGCCCCAGTGCAGGGCGGACGAGATCAGGGCAGAGGTCTCAGGCGTCATGAGTGTCGGAAGCGAAAAGCGGAGGTTGTGAGGACGTAGCGCTGCGTTTAGGCCAGACGCTTGCTGAGGCGGCTTCGGGTCGATGTGCCAAGTAGGTCTGGTGAGTTGGTGCTTTCCGTGAGGATGTATTCCAGGAGGGGAGCGGCGAGCTTGTCGTCAGGGTCCTGCGGCACCAATTCGCCATAGACGGGTTTTCCACTATGGTGGGGATCAGGCGCGCTGTTTTGTACAGCTGCGCATCCGGTGGGTCACGCAGCCCCAAAAACTAAAATTTCCTGATTCTGTTGATTGGCCAGACACGCAGCACCCAAGATGTGAGGTCGTCAGGGATCGCCGTCCGCAGATTACATTATTTTGCAATAAGTCTAAGGGCGGTCGTTTCAATAGCTGCCCCTGAGTCGGGTGGTTGAGCCGTCGGGCGCTAAAGGCTCGGTTTAGCCCTGTAAGGGCAACGCAGCGAATGGTTAGTGGCAAAACGCTGGGGTGTGCAGCATCAAAGATGTGTGGCTGGTAAGCAAAAGTCCCTGAGCCGCCTAAAAACGTCTTACATCTGCCCTTACATATCTCGCCAAAAGAAAAACCCTGCTATCTTTTGGATAGCAGGGTTTCCTTTGCTGACTTGGTGCCGGAGAGATGAATCGAACACCCGACCTTCTCATTACGAATGAGCTGCTCTACCGACTGAGCTACACCGGCTTAGCCTCGGATTATATCGTGGAATGGTAGCTGGTCACGCGTTCGACTTCATTTTTTGAGCCGAGGATCACGCTGACACGCTCGTGCAACTGGGTGGGCTGGATGTCGAGGATGCGTTGCTTGCCGTTGGTGGCGGCGCCACCGGCTTGTTCGACCAGCCAGCCCATGGGGTTGGCCTCGTACATCAGGCGCAGCTTGCCGGGCTTGTTGGGCTCGCGCTTGTCCCAGGGGTACATGAAGACGCCGCCACGGGTCAGGATGCGGTGCACGTCTGCCACCATGCTGGCAATCCAGCGCATGTTGAAGTCCTTGCCGCGCGGTCCTTCCTTGCCCTGCAGGCATTCGTCGATGTAGCGCTTCACGGGCTCGTCCCAGTGGCGCATGTTGCTCATGTTGATCGCGAATTCCTTGGTGTCTTCGGGAATGCGGATGTTCTCTTCGGTCAGCACGAAGGAGCCTTGTTCGCGGTCCAGCGTGAACATCGCCACGCCGTCGCCCACAGTGAGCACCAGCGTGGTCTGCGGGCCGTAGATGCAGTAGCCTGCGGCCACTTGCTGCGTGCCGGGCTGGAGGAAGTCGCCTTCCTCTACGCCCCGGTCGCCATCGGGCTTCTTCAGCACGCTGAAGATGGTGCCGATGCTCACGTTCACATCGATGTTGCTGGAGCCGTCCAGGGGGTCGAACAGCAGCAGGTATTCACCCTGTGGGTAGCGGTTGGGCACCAGGTAGATGCCGTCCATTTCTTCGGACGCCATGGCCGCCAGGTGACCGCCCCATTCGTTGGCTTCGATCAGCACCTCGTTGGCGATGATGTCGAGCTTTTTCTGGATCTCGCCCTGCACGTTTTCGCTGCTGGCCGTGCCCAGCACGCCGCCCAGCGCACCTTTGTTCACGGCGTGGCTGATGCTTTTGCAGGCGCGCGCAACCACTTCCAGCAGCAGGCGCAGTTGCGAGGGTATGAGGCCGTCCACCCGTTGCTGCTCAACGAGGTAGCGGGTCAGGCTGATGCTTTTTGCCATGTCAGTCTCTTCTCGGTCGTGGTTTATTCGGCGAGCGCGCGGGTCACCACCTCGCGCACATCGTTGGACAGATCGGGCTTGGCGGCGACACGGGCGATGGCCTCGCGGGCAGCGCTGCGCCACGGGTCAGCCAGCTTCTTCCAGCGGTCGAGCGCACGTGCGAGGCGGGCGGCGACCTGCGGGTTGATAGTGTCCAGCTCGATCACGCGGTCGCTCCAGAACACGTATCCCGCAGCGTCCTGCCGGTGGAACGCACCGGGGTTGGCACTGCAGTAGCTGAAGATCACACTGCGTGCGCGGTTCGGGTTCTTGAGGCTGAAGTCCGGGTGCGCCATGAGCTGGCGCACGGCGGGCAACACGTTGCCGCCACGGTCCGGGGCGCCGGCTTGCAATGCAAACCACTTGTCGATGACCAGCGGCTCGTCCTTGAAGAGGGCGTGAAAGCGCGCCAGCGCCGGGGAGGCCAGCTCGCTGCCGCTGGCTACCAGGGCGGTGAGCGCGTTGAAGCGGTCCGTCATGTTGCCGGCCACCTTGAAGCGCTGGTAGGCCTTGCCAGGCCACACCACATCGCCGGTCCTCTGCGCGGCAATGCACAGCATGTGCAGCGCGAGGCCGCTGAGTGCGCGGCGGCCTGAGGAGACGGGGTCGGGGCGGTAGCCGCCGGTGTCCTGGTTCTGCTCCCAGGCAGTTTCCCAGTCGGCCTGCAGTGCTAGCGCCAGCTCTTCGCGCATGGCTTCGCGCACCGCGTGGATGCGCTGCGGGTCCACCACGTCCAGCTGCTCGGCGATGTATGTTTCGGAGGGCAGCGTGAGCACCAGTTCCTTGAATGCTGCATCCAGGGCTGGGTTGCGCAGCACGCTGCGCATGGCTTCCACAAACTCTGCCGACAGGATCGCTTGGTCAAATCGGCCGGTAGCGCCAGTTTTATATGCCTCGTTAGCTATTGTATTAATAGCGATTCGCAGTGCCAGGCGCTGGCCTGCTTCCCAGCGGTTGAAGGCGTCGGCGTCGTGCGCCAGCAGGGTGAGCAACTGCGCGTCGGTGTAGTCGATGTCCAGCACCACGGGCGCGCTGAAGCCGCGCAGCAGCGAAGGCACGGGTTCGGCATCCAGGTTGGTGAAGGTCAGGGTCTGCGATGCCTCGGTGAGCACCACCACACGCGAGGTGGTGTGGGCTGCACCTTCTGCAGTGCCTTCGCCCGCAAGGTGCAAGGGCAGGGCGGCGCCGGTGCTGGCGTCGATCAGGCCCAGCTCCACCGGGATGACGAAGGGCTGCTTCTCGCTCTGGCCGGGCGTGGCCGCGCAGCTTTGCGACAGGGTGAGTGCATAGCAGCGCGTGGCGGCGTCGTAGCGGCCCGTGGCGCGCACGCGGGGCGTGCCGGCCTGGCTGTACCAGCGCTTGAATTGCCCAAGGTGCTGCGTGAGCGGGCTGCCCGGGTTGGCATCGGCAATGGCCTGCACGAAGTCGTCGCAGGTCACGGCCTGACCGTCATGGCGCTCGAAATACAGCTTCATGCCCTTGGCAAAACCTTCGCGGCCCACCAGGTTGTGCTGCATGCGCACCACCTCGGCACCCTTTTCGTAGATGGTGACGGTGTAGAAGTTATTGATCTCGACGTAGCTGTCGGGCCGCACCGGGTGGGCCATGGGGCCCGCGTCTTCGGGGAACTGGGCGGTGCGCAGCACGCGCACATCCTCAATGCGCTTGACGGCGCGGGCCGAGGGGCTGCCCGCGAGGTCCATGCTGAACTCCTGGTCACGGAAGACGGTGAGGCCCTCCTTCAGGCTCAGTTGGAACCAGTCGCGGCAGGTGACGCGGTTGCCGGTCCAGTTGTGGAAGTACTCGTGGCCGACCACGCTTTCGATGTTGGCGAAGTCGGTGTCGGTGGCGGTGGCTTCGCTGGCCAGAACGTACTTCGTGTTGAAGATGTTCAGGCCCTTGTTCTCCATGGCGCCCATGTTGAAGTCGCTGGTGGCGACGATCATGAAGCGCTCCAGGTCCAGCGGCAGGCCGAAGCGGGCTTCGTCCCAGGCCACGCTGTACATCAGCGAGTTCATGGCATGTTCGGTCTTGCCCAGGTCGCCCGGACGCACGTAGACCTGCAGCAGGTGGTCGGTGCCCGAGCGGCTCTTGATCTTCTGCTCGCGGGCCACCAGCTTGCCCGCCACCAGGGCGAACAGGTAGCAGGGCTTCTTGTGCGGGTCGACCCACTTCGCAAAGTGGCGGCCGTCTTCCAGGTCCCCGCTGTCCACCAGATTGCCGTTGCTCAGCAGCACCGGGTACTGGGCCTTGTCGGCGCGCAGTGTGACGGTGTAGCTGGCCATCACATCGGGCCGGTCCAGGAAGTAGGTGATGCGGCGAAAGCCCTCGGCCTCGCACTGCGTGAAGAAGGTGCCCTGGCTCACGTACAGGCCCATGAGCTGCGTGTTCTTGGCGGGGCAGCAGGTGGTGAAGATCTCCAGCGCGAAAGGCTCGGAGCCTTCAGGCAGGTTCTCCAGCACCAGGCGGGTGCCTTCCATCTTGAACGATGTGCCCTGGCCGTTGACCAGCACGCGCGCCAGGTTCAGGTCGTCACCGTCGAGCTTGAGCGGCTGCGCGGCCACATCGGGGTTGCGGCGCAGCGTCATGCGGTTGAGCACACGGGTCTTGGCCGGGTCCAGGTCGAAGGTCAGCTCCACGCTGTCGATCCAGTAGGCGGGAGCGGTGTAGTCCTCGCGGCGGATGGCGATGGCCGGGGCTGCGCCGTCTCCGCTTCCGTCGGCTTTATGCAGTTGCAACATGGATGCTCTCCAGAAAGTCGGTGTTCATGAGTTCGGTGTAGTCGCGCACGGCGGCCAGCACATGAGGCCCGGCTAGTTGCTCGGGCGTGTGGGTGCTGCAGATGGCCACGGCGCGCATGCCCGCGCGGCGTGCGGCCTCAATGCCAAAGGGCGCATCTTCAAAAACGATGCAATGCGCCGGGTCAGCCGCGATGCGGCGTGCGGCTTCGAGAAAGATGGCGGGCTGGGGCTTGCCGGGCAGGCCCTCGTCGCCGCGCACGATGGCCTGTGGCGCAGGTTCCAGGCCGAGGTGGCCCAGGGCAAATTCCACGTTGCCGATGTCACCCGCCGTGCCCACGGCCACCTTGAGGCCACGGGCACGTACCTGCGCCGCAAACTGGCGAAACCCGGCCACTTCGGAGAAGCGCGGGGCGAATAGCTCGCGGTAGATGGTTTCTTTTTCGTGCGTGAGCGCGTCGGCCTCGTCCTGCGACACAGGGCGGCCCAGGAGTTCCACGATGCACTCGGTGCCATTACGGCCCGTGGTGCGGGCCATGAGGTCGGGCACGTCGATGTCCATGCCCCGGCGGCGTGCAAACTCGACCCATGCCTGGGCGTGCCAGGGCATGGAGTCGATCATGGTGCCGTCCATGTCGAAGATGATGGCGTCGGTGCGCATCCGCATCGCTCAGACGCCTTGCTTCAATGAAGCTTCGATGAAGGCGTCCAGGTCGCCGTCCAGCACCTTTTGCGTGGCCGAGATTTCGACGTTGGTGCGCAGGTCCTTGATGCGGCTGTTGTCCAGCACGTAGCTGCGGATCTGGTGGCCCCAGCCCACATCGGTCTTGGTGTCTTCCAGCTTTTGCTGCTCTTCCATGCGCTTGCGCATTTCGAAGTCGTACAGGCGGCTGCGCAGGCGCTGCCACGCCACGTCGCGGTTGCTGTGCTGGCTGCGGCCGTCCTGGCACTGCACCACGATGCCGGTGGGAATGTGCGTCAGGCGCACGGCCGAGTCGGTCTTGTTGATGTGCTGGCCGCCCGCGCCGGAGGCACGGAAGGTGTCGGTGCGCACGTCGGCGGGGTTGATGTTGATCTCGATGGAGTCGTCGATCTCGGGGTAGACGAACAGCGACGCAAACGAGGTGTGGCGGCCGCCCGAGCTGTCGAACGGGCTCTTGCGCACCAGGCGGTGCACACCGGTTTCGGTGCGCAGCAGGCCGAAGGCGTATTCACCCTCGATCTTGATCGTGGCGCTCTTGATGCCGGCCACGTCGCCCGGGGTTTCTTCTTCGACCGTGGCCTTGAAGCCCTTGCGCTCGGCGTACTTGAGGTACTGGCGCAGCAGCATGCTGGCCCAGTCGCAGGCCTCGGTGCCACCGGCGCCGGCCTGGATGTCCACAAAGCAGTTGAGCGGGTCGGCCTCATTGCGGAACATGCGGCGGAACTCCAGCTCCTCGATCAGCGGCTTGAGCTTGGCGGCCTCGGCCTCGATGGTCATGAGGCCGGCCTCGTCGCCTTCCTCCTTGCTCATCTCGTACAGTTCGGCGTTGTCGGCCAGCTCGCGCGTGAGCTTGTCGAGCGTCACCACCACGCTGGAGAGCGACTTCTGTTCCTTGCCCAGCTCCTGGGCCTTCTTGGGGTCGTTCCAGACCGCGGGGTCTTCCAGCGATGCGTTTACCGTGCGCAGGCGTTCAAACTTGGCATCGAAGTCAAAGATACCTCCGTAACTCAGCGGTGCGCTGAGCCAGGTCTTCGAGGGTGGTGCCGATGAGGTTGATGCGTTCTGCGTCCATGATTCTTGTCCTGCGTGTTCTGTGGAATAACCCGCGATTTTCTCATGGGACGGGCAGGTGCCCTGCTAATGCCCTTTGTGCCAGACCGCCGCCGGATCTGAACAGACAGGCGGGAGGGCTCTGGGTGGCATCCATATCAAAAATGATAGCTGCTCAGGCAATATGCACTAGCGCTTGGAGGCGCTAGGGCGTCAAATTGCCTCAGGCAGCATCCAAAAACGCTTCGATCAGCTGCGCCACCTGCTCGGGCTGGTCGTGGTGCAGCATGTGGCCTGCGTCTTGCACGACGGCCGTGCTGCAGGTGCGCACATGGGTCAGGCGCTGGTGGTATTCGTCCAGGGTGTACCGGCCGTTCCACCACTGGCCCAGGCTGTCGCCGCTGGCCTCAATGGCCAGCACGGGGGCGGTAATGCGTTCGTAGATGGCCAGGGCCTCGTCCGCGCGGTACAGCTGCGCGCTGGTGATCTTGTGGGCGGGGTCCCCCAGGATTTCCCACTGCCCTTGCGTGTTGGGCCGTGCCCAGTGCTGGGCCAGCCATTGGGCCTTGTCTTCAGACAGGCGGGGGTTGGTCTTCATCAGGCGGCGGGCCACGCCGTCGGCGCTGTCATAGGTCTTGAGTTCCTTGGTGCCCTGGTGCAGCTGCTTGATTTCGTCGATCCATTGCGCGTAGCGCGTGGGCGCCTGCGCGGGACGTGTGGCGGGCAGACCAAAACCTTCCAGGTTGACGAGCTTGCGCACCCGCTCGGGCCGCACGCCGCCGTACATCATGGCCACGTTACCGCCCATGCTGTGGCCCACCAGGTCGATGGCTTCGCCGGGCGCGTAGTGGTCCAACAGTAGGTCCAGGTCGGCCAGGTAGTCGGCAAACACATAATGGTCCACCGGTGCACCGGTGGTCAGGCCGAAGCCGCGCCAGTCCGGCGCGATGATGCGGCGCGGTTGGCGCAGCGCATCCACCGTGAACTGGTAAGAGGCACTGACGTCCATCCAGCCGTGCAGAAGCACCAGCGTGGGCAGGTCGCTGTGCTCGGGGCCCCAGTGGCGGACGTGGTAGTTGAGGTGCCGCAGCGCCAGTGTGCTGCTGCGCGAAGGGGTGAGAACTTGGTACATGCTGTGCCAATGTTACGTTGCCGCCGCGCACGCGGGGCGCCCCGCGGTGTCACCAAGGAGTCCGGCGCCCGGCAGGTTTTGGCGAACGCTTGTACCATCGCCAGCCGGGGTCGCAGCAGGCCCTGTTTACTTTTCCACCATCTGGAGCCTTCACCGCATGAACACCGTCCGCTTGGGTCAGAGTGACCTGCTTGTCACCCCCATTTGCCTGGGCACCATGACCTTCGGCGAGCAGGTCAATGAGGCCGACTCGCATGCCATCCTGAGCCAGTCGCTTGCGCGCGGCGTGAACTTCATCGACACGGCCGAGATGTACGCCGTGCCCGCCCGGGCCGAGACCTTTGGCGCCACCGAAACCATCATCGGCAACTGGTTTGCCAAGAACCCCGGCGCGCGCCAGAAGCTGGTGGTGGCAACCAAGGTGGCCGGCCCGTCGCGCGGCATGCCCTGGGTGCGCGAGGGCAAAGGCATGACGGCGGCAGATATCGTGGCGTCGTGCGAAGGCAGCCTGCGCCGCCTGCAGACCGATGTGATCGATCTCTACCAGATCCACTGGCCCGAGCGCCATGTGCCCGCCTTCGGCAACCTGTATTACGACCCGGCCAAGGAAACGTCGCAAACCCCCATCCGCGAGCAGCTGGAAGCGCTGGCCGGGCTGGTGAAGGCGGGCAAGGTGCGCTACATCGGCCTGTCCAACGAAACCCCTTATGGCGTGCACGAGTTCGTGCGTCTGGCCGAGCAGCATGGCCTGCCGCGTGTCGCCACCGTGCAGAACCCGTACTGCCTGATCAACCGCACATGGGAAAACGGGCTGGATGAAACCTGCCACCGCCTCAACGTGTCGCTGCTGGCCTATTCGCCTCTGGGCTTTGGCCTGCTGACGGGCAAGTATGACGAAAGCGGCATCACCGGCCCCAACGCTCCCCAGGGCGCGCGCATTGCGTCGTATGAATCGGTGCGCAAACAGCGCTGGGGCCGCCCCGAGGCGCTGGAGGCATCGCGCCGCTACAACGCGCTGGCCCGCGCCAACGGCATGACGCCCACCCAGATGGCGCTGGCGTTCTGCTACACCAAGTGGCAGGTGACCAGCACCATCATCGGCGTGACATCGGTGGCGCAGCTGGAGGAAGACCTGAACGCCTGGGGCACCACGCTGTCGCCCGAGGTACTGAAGGCCATCGACGCGATCCGCTGGGAGCTGCGCGACCCGGCTTTGTGACCGAGGCAGGGCATGGCCCTGTGACTCTGCAAGAGCAAAACAAAGGGGCCCGCAGGGCCCCTTTGTTTATTGACGAATCGTTGGGCACAGCCGTCAGGCCGTCGCCTCTTGCCGGGCGGTGCGTCCTTCCGTCCACGGCGTCCCTTGGGGCTCGCCCAGGTCCCAGAACAACCCGGCCATCACCGCCAGCCCTTCTCGTGCCACGGGTGCCAGCAGATGCTCGTTGGGCGCATGTTGGGCGCAAGCGGGGTAAGAGTGGGGCATCCACAGCGTGGGCAGGCCCAGCTGGTCGGCAAAGATGTCGTTGGGCAGCGAGCCTGCCAGGTTGGGCAGCAGCGTGGCGGGCTGGCCGGCGCTGGCCTGCAGCGAGGCCATCGTCCAGTCCACCCAGGGGTTGTGCAGATCGAGCCGCGTGGCGCCGCAGTGCATGCCCATGGTGATTTCGACCTGGTTGAAGCCATGCGCGTCCAGGTGCTCGCGCAGCGTGGCCTGCACGTTCTGCCAATCGGTGCCCACCACAAAGCGCAGCTGGCAGTGCGCCACCGCCTGCGCGGGGATGGCGTTGATGGGCCGCTGCGCGTTGCCTGCGCCCAGCGCCAGCACCTCCAGCGTGTTCCAGCCGACCAGCTGCTCGGCGGGGGTGAGGCCGGGCTCGCCCCAGCCGGGGGTGAGCGCGGGGTCATCGGCTCCGGTGCCAATCACCACGTCCTGGAGGGCAGTGCGCAGCTTGTCGGGCACTGCAGGCGGCAGCAGGCCTTTGACCAGGATGCGGCCCTTCGCGTCCACCAGCGTGGCCAGCGCGTGCGTGAGCACCGTGGCCGGGTTGGCCAGCACGCCGCCCCAGTTGCCCGAGTGGTAGGCCTTGTCGCGGCTGCGCACGGCGAGCGAGAAATTGATCGCACCGCGCGACCCCAGAAAGAGGGTGGGGTGGCCCGCATTCACACGGGGGCCGTCGCTGGCCACGAACAGGTCGGCCTTCAAGGCATCGCGGTGTTGCTCGCAGAAGGCGCCCAGGCCGGGCGAGCCTGCCTCTTCGCCCATCTCCATGAGCAGCGTCACGTTGTAGCCCAGACGGCCGCCCCGGGCCTCGATGGTGTGGGCCAGTGCGGCCAGGCTCACGGTGTGCTGGCCTTTGTTATCGGCTGTGCCTCGACCATACCAGCGCTCGCCTTCTATGGTCAGCTCCCAGGGCGAAAGGCCCTCGCGCCATTGCGCGTCCTGCCCGTTGACCACGTCGCCGTGGCCGTAGGTGAGCACGGTGGGCAGCGCAGGGTCTTCCACACGGCGTGCCACCAAAAAGGGGCCGCCTTGCGGCGAGGGGTTGTCGAGCACCTCGCACTCAAAACCCAGTGGCGTGAGCCAGGGCACCATTTCGTCGGTGAGGTAGGCGCGCAGTTCGGGCGGCACCTTGCCGGTGTCGCTTTCGGTGCGCCAGGCCACCCGGCGGCGCAGGTCGGTGGCAAAGCGGCCCTCGTCAAAGTAGCGCTGGACGTCTTGAATGAGTTGTTGGCGGTTCATCGTGCAGGTCCTGTTCATGTGTTCTTCAATCCACCACGATCTTGGCGCGGTGGGCCAGCGCGCGGTAGCGGCCGATCTCGTCATCGATCATGGCGCGCGTGGCCACGGGGCCCAGGTGCACGGGTTCCATGCCCTGGGTGCGCATCTGCTCCTGCAGGCCACTGTCGCGGGTTACAGCCTCTACTTCGGTCACCAGCTTGCGGATGACGGACTGTGGCGTCTTGGCCGGGGCGGCGATGGCGTACCACGCGTCGAACACGGCGTCGGGCAGCTTGAGTTCCTCTACCGTGGGCACCCCTGGCAGCATGCTGGAGCGCGACTTGCCTGCAATGGCCAGTGCGCGCAGCTTGCCGGCTTTCACCTGCGGCGCCGCAGCGGCCACGGTGTCGATGCCCAACTGAATTTCGCCGCCCATGAGGGCGATCAGCGACTGGCTGCTGCCCCGGTAAGGCACGTCTTGCAGCTGGATGCCCGCAGCCTGCTCCAGCAGTGCGCCTGCCAGGTGCGGGCCGGAGCCCGAGCCGAAGGTGGCGTAGTGGATGCTCTTGGGCTTGGCCTTGGCGGCTGCGATCAGCGCATTCAGGTCTTTGTAGGGCGCGCTGGCGCTGACGACCAGCACCAGCGGTGCCCTTGCCACGGTGGCCACAGGCACCAGGTCCTTGGCCGGGTCGTAGGGCAGCTTGCTGCGCAGGGCAGGGTTGACCGTGTAGCTGGTGGAGCCCGAGACCAGCAGTGTGTAGCCGTCCGGGTCGGCGCGCACCACGGCTTCGGTGCCGATGATGGTGGAGGCGCCCGGTTTGTTGTCGATCACCACTGCCGCGCCCAGGCGGCCAGCCAGCTTCTGTGCCAGCGCACGTGCCACCACGTCGGTGCCGCCGCCGGGCGGGAAGGGCACCACCATGCGCACCGGGCGCTGGGGCCACGCGTCGGCGGGGGGCGTAGTCTGGGCCGAGGCCAGGCTGGCATGGCCGGCAAACACTGCCAGGGTGGCAGACAGGAAAGTGGCTCGAACAAGGCGTTTCATGCGGACTCCGGTGGTAGGGCCCCGGCAGCAGGCGCGTGGCTCGATGAGGCCATGCGGCGCCCGTGCCAGGGCATGGGTGAATTGGAGCCTCAAGCCATGCAAGATGGATGCTGGTTTACCATTGCTTGGAATAGAGATTTGGCAACTGACCATTGCCTTTTTGTGATTTAAACAACCATGACCATTTCACTGCTCAGCCTGCCCTTGCGCTACTTTCTGGAGGTGGCGCGCACCGGCTCCGTCAACCAGGCGGCGCAGCGGCTGCATGTGGCCGCTTCGGCCGTGAGCCGCCAGCTGGGCAAGCTGGAAGACAGCCTGGGCGTGGTGCTGTTTGAGCGCCAGGCCCGGGGCATGACGCTGACCGAGGCAGGCACCCGGCTGCTGGCCCACGCCAGCGCGCACGACGCGCAGGCGCTGGAGCTGGTAGAACAATTGCAGGATCTGTCTGCACAAGATGCCCTGCGGGTGCGGCTGGCGTGTACCGAAGGGTTTGCGGCAGCCTTCATGCCGCTGGTCATGGCGGGGTTTCGGCAGGCACACCCCCAGGTGCAGTTGCAGTTGCAGGTGGCCGTGCCGCAAGAGGTGTCGGCCCTGGTGCTGCGCGGCGAGGCGGATCTGGCGCTGAAGTACAGCACGGCACCCGAGAAGGGCCTGCAGGTGCTGCACTCAGCCATCGCACCCATTTACGCCGTCATGCCCGCGCAGCACCCGCTGGCGCGTCAGCGCAGCGTGAGCGTGGCCGATGTGGTGCGCTACCCGCTGCTGCTGGGCGCCGCCAACACCACCGGGCGGCAGCTGTTTGACCTGAGCTGTGCGGTGCAGGGGCTGCGCTACGTGCCCGCCGTGGAGAGCAATTTTTCGTCGGCCTTGTTGCCGCTGCTGAGCGGGCAGGACGTGGTGCTGGCCAGCTACCTCACGGCGGCGCGATGGGTGGAGGCGGGCCTGCTGGCAGCCCGGCCCTTTGACGAGGCGCAGCTGCAGCAGCGCCGCCTGCAGGTGCTGGCGGCCGAGGGGCGCAGTCAGTCCACATTGGTGCGGCAGTTCACGCAAGCGCTGGTGGTGGCCATCGAGGAATACGGTAAGCGCAAGGTAGGGCGGCGCCGCAAGGCCGCTGCAGCGCCTGCCACGGTGTTCTGACACGTCACTGCAGGATTCAACGCGCTCACATTTGGATACGGATACCATCGGTGCCCTATCCGCACCACACCATGGCCAAGAAAGAACACGTTTCCGAGACCCAAGCCACCCAGCTGCTCAAGGCGAACAAGGTAGCTTTCACCGAACACCCGTATGAGTACCTGGAGCACGGCGGTGCCATGCACAGCGCCGAGGTGCTGGGTCTGGACCCCTACACCGTGGTCAAAACCCTCGTCATGCAAGACCAGGACGCCAAACCGCTCCTGGTGCTGATGCACGGCAACCGCAAGGTTTCGACCAAGAACCTCGCGCGCCAGATCGGAGCCAAGTCGGTCGAGCCCTGCGCGCCCGAGGTGGCCAACCGGCACAGCGGCTACCTGGTGGGCGGCACGTCGCCGTTCGGCACGCGGCGCACCATGCCTGTCTACATCGAAGAAACCATCCTCGCGCTGCCCCGCATTGCCATAAATGGCGGGCGCCGGGGCTTTTTGGTGCAGCTGGACCCGCAGGTGTGCGTGCAGCTGCTGGGCGCCAAGCCAGTGCAATGTGCGCTGGCAGAATAGGCCGCCGTGCGATTCAGCCCGTCAGAAGGCTGACCCAATGATTTCCAAGGAGTTGCTTTGACCGCCGTCTATCCCGTTCTTGCCACTGTGGCCGCCTACCTGCTGGGCTCGCTGTCGTTTGCCGTCATCGTGACGCGCGTCATGGGCCTGAGCGATCCGCGCACCTATGGCAGCAAGAACCCCGGCGCCACCAATGTGCTGCGCTCGGGCAGCAAGGCGGCGGCCATCGTGACCCTGCTGCTGGACGCAATGAAGGGCTGGCTGCCGGTGGCCCTGGTGATGTGGTTTGGCCACCCCTATGGGCTGGAGGACGGCACCGTGGCGCTCGTGGGGCTGGCTGCTTTCCTGGGGCACCTGTGGCCGGTCTTCTTCCGGTTTCAGGGCGGCAAGGGCGTGGCGACGGCGCTGGGCGTGCTGGTGGGCATCAGCGGCTGGCTGGGCCTGGCCACGGCGGCCACCTGGCTCATCATTGCGTTCTTCTTCCGCTACTCGTCGCTGGCCTCGCTGGTGGCCGCTGCCTTTGCCCCGGTGTACTACCTGATGGTGGATGGCGTGGTCTGGTATGCCGAGGGCACGATTGCCGCCTCCATCGTGGTCATGGCGTTGCTGCTGGCCTGGCGGCACCGCGAAAACATCCAGCGCCTGATTGCGGGCACGGAATCTCGCCTGGGCAGCAAGAAGGCGAAACCTGCCGAGGGTGAAGAGAGCGCCAAGGCAAAGCCGAAAGCAAAGCCCAAGGCCAAACACTGATGTAGCCACGCGCCCGGTTTGGGCGCGTGCCCTGCGTCAGAGCGCGCCGGGCGCCGTCACCAGCCCGCGCAGCCCCGCGCTGTGCTGCGCGGCATACAGCCCCAGCCGCACCATGGTGCGGTGGTTCAGCTCCAGGCTCACGGCGGACCGGGCCAGGGCCGACTGGATGCGGGGCTTGCCGCTGGCAGTCTGGTACAGGCTGGGCTGACTGCGGTGGTTGCCGGTGTTGTCCAGCAGGCTGGCCACCAGCGGGTGGTTGGCCTTGTCGCTGCGGCGCAGCACGATGGCGGTCTCGCCGTTGTCCAGTTTGACGAAGGTGCCCGGGGGGCACAGGCCGATGGAGCGCACCAGCGTATAGCTGACCTCGTCGCGCTGGTCCACTTCTTGTCCCACGATGGCGCGCACCGAGTCGGTGGCGCTGCGCCCGGCGCGGGATTTGCGCGGGCTGATCATGGCGGCATAGCGGTCAATGGTGCCGAGGACGCGGGTGAGCCGGTCGATCGGCTCCTGTTGGGCCAGGGGCACGCGCTCTGCAATGCTGGCATGGTGTTGCCCCACCACGTCCAGCCAGAGTTGATCGTTGATGAACAGGCGCTCCAGCAGCAGCATGCTGTCCTCGGGGTGGCTCTTGATGGCCTCCTGCTGCTCGGCCGTGGGGCGTTCGCGTTGCACGGCCAGTTCGTCCTGCAGGGCCGTCATGCCAATGTTCATGGTGAGCGCAGCCCGCACCAGGCTGTCCCGCTCGCGCTGCGGCAGCTTGAGCTCCAGTGCCATGATGTGGCACAGCGTGCCACACACCAGTGCGTGCGATGCGCTGTAGCCCACGGTCGATGTGGACGCATGCTGGAACATCAGGTACAGCGCCGCGTCGATGTCGTGCGCCACCAGGTCCTGCAGCCAGGCATCGAACTGCCGCACCTTGCCCGGAAAGTCCTGCACCTGCAGCGGTCGGCTCAGCAGCACCGACAGGGCTGACTCCAGGTCGGACCATAGGCTGAGCAAGTCCTCATACTCCCCTTCGGAGTGCGCGTGGGTGGAGGCAGGGTGTGCAGACATGCGGGTGTACAGGCCTCAGTGGCGCTTTTCCAGCACCATCTGGTCATTGGTGCGGGTCATCTGGAACTCGTTCAGGAAGCTGTTGCCCAGCAGCACGTAAGGCATGGGCTGCGAGGTGATGATGGCCTCCACCCCAAAAACCTCCACGTCCCCGATGCGGATGGAGTCGAGCTTCATGCGCCAGCCCTGGGCGACACCATTGGCAGTATTTACGCGCACCGGCTGGCCACCTTGGTAGTTCAGGCCCATGCGTTCTGCATCGGGCCGCCCGATGGCGACGGTGGAGGCCCCGGTGTCCACCATGTACTGCATGACCTGACCGTTGATGGTGCCGCTGTTCACAAAATGCCCGCGGCCGTCGGCCACCAGCTGAATGCGTTTGCCGCTGCCACTGCGCCCGCCCACGCTCACGGGAGCCTCTCCCAGCCGCAGCGTGCGCCGCGCGCCCTGGATCTCGACAGTGGCCTCGTCCTTGGCGACAGCGATGACTTTCACCCCCTGGAACTCATCCCCCGCGCCCACCGCCTTGGGCGGGCTGGCGTTCACCACCAGCAGCGCCTTGCTGCCCAGCACACCCGCCAGCGCAACGGCCTGCGCATGCGCCCATGTGGGGGCCAGCAGCAACCCGATGCACAGGGCGACGGGGCGCTGATAACGGCGCAGCCCCTGCGAGAGCGGGGGGACGGCCCGCAAGGCCTCAGGGGGGTGTTGCTTCATATCAGTCGCGGAAGTTGTCGAATGACAGCGGTACGTCCGTCACGTCCTTGCGGATCAGGGCCATCGCGGCCTGCAGGTCGTCGCGCTTGGCGCCGGTCACGCGCACCTTGTCTTCCTGGATGGCGCCTTGCACCTTGAGCTTGCTTTCCTTGAGCAGCTTCTGGATCTTCTTGGCCAGCTCGCTCTCGATGCCGTTGCGCACCTTGATGACCTGCTTGACCTTGTCGCCGCCCATTTTCTGCACGTCGCCCATGTCCAGAAAACGCACGTCCACATTCCGTTTGGTGAGCTTGTTGCGCAGCACGTCTTCGATCTGGGTGAGCTGGAAATCGGCGTCGCCGATCAGCGTGATGTCCTTGTCCTTGATCTCGATGCTGGCGGCGGTGCCCTTGAAGTCGAAGCGGGTGGCGATTTCTTTCGCGGTGTTCTCGACGGCGTTCTTCACTTCAACCAGGTTGGCTTCGCAGACGGTGTCAAAAGATGGCATGGTGGTCTCAATCAATCTCGGGAAACAAAGGTGGCTCACAGGCCGCCGGCAGGGGCGGGTGCGACAATCGGGCCAATGGTAGTCGAGAAAAACGCCCCTTTACAGCCCTGCAACACCTTCGGCATTGCCGCGCGCGCCCAGACCCTGGTGCGTGTGCGTTCAGTGGATGACCTGCTGGCTGTGCTGGCCGACCCGGAACTGGCACCCGCACCCAAGTTTGTGCTGGGCGGAGGCAGCAACATCATCCTGACGGGCGATGTGAAGCCCGTCGTGCTCAAGATGGAAATCAAGGGCCTGCGCCTGGTCGAGGAAACGCCCAAGGCCTGGATCGTGGAGGCGGGTGCTGGCGAGGTCTGGCACGACGCCGTGGCCTGGACGTTGGCGCACGGCTATCCCGGCCTGGAGAACCTGGCCCTGATCCCGGGCACCGTCGGGGCATCGCCCGTCCAGAACATTGGTGCCTACGGCGTGGAGTTGCAGGACCGTTTCGAGTCGCTCGACGCCATCGATCTGACCACGGGCCAGTCGTTCAGCCTAGATGCCGCGCAATGCGGCTTCGGTTATCGCGATTCGGTCTTCAAGCACGCCCCTTCTGAGGCGCAGGACGGCAGCGGGCTGCCGCGCGGCATGGGGCTGGCCGGCCGGGCGGTGATCACCCACGTGCGCTTTCGTCTGCCCAAAGCCTGGAAGCCGGTGCTGGGCTACCTGGACCTGGAGCGCCGCCGTGCCGAGGCGGGGGTGGAGCACCCCAGTGCCCAGCAGATTTTTGAATGGATCTGCGATATTCGCCGCGCCAAGCTGCCCGACCCTGCCGTGGTGGGCAACGCCGGTAGCTTCTTCAAGAACCCTACTGTGTCGCCCGACCAGTGCGCCGACATCATCGCCCGCGAGCCCAAGATCGTGCACTACCCCATGCCGGACGGCAGCATCAAGCTGGCGGCGGGCTGGCTGATCGATGCCTGTGGCTGGAAGGGCAAATCCATCGGCAAGGCCGGGGTGTACGAAAAGCAGGCCCTGGTTCTGGTCAACCGGGGGCGGGGGGCCGAGAGTGTGACGGGGGGCGAGGTGATGACCCTGGCCAAGGCCATCCAGACCAGCGTGTACGAGCGCTTTGGCATCCGGCTGGAGCCCGAGCCGGTGGTGGTGTAGCGCGCGAAGTGTTTTGCGGCCCCTGTGCCTCGGGCGTGCATGTGTAGCGCCTGCTCTGATGCGGCAATGAAAAAGCCACCCCATGGGGTGGCTTTACTCATTGATTGATAGCTGCTCAGGCATATTGCACTTGCGCTACCAGCCATTTTTATCCCCAAGGAACTGCCAAGGCGCTCCCGGCGGCACCCGGGAGGCTTCTGGCAGTTGGGGGCTTCTGCAGGGCTTACTTGCGGTCGTTTTCCAGCTGGGCCAGGGCGGCATTGCCTCCCAGCGACAGCAGGCCAGCGCGCGAGTACACGCCCAGCTTGTCGCGCGTGTCCACGATGTCCAGGTTGCGCATGGTCAGCTGGCCGATGCGGTCCAGCGGGCTAAACGGCGCGTCCTCCACCTTTTCCATCGACAGGCGTTCGGGTGCGTAGGTCAGGTTGGGCGACTCGGTGTTGAGGATGGAATAGTCGTTGCCGCGGCGCAGCTCCAGCGTCACGGTGCCTGTCACGGCGCGCGCCACCCAGCGCTGTGCGGTTTCGCGCAGCATGATCGCCTGGGGGTCGAACCAGCGGCCCTGGTACAGCAGGCGGCCCAGCTTCAGGCCGTTCACGCGGTACTGCTCGATGGTGTCTTCGTTGTGGATACCACTCACCAGGCGCTCGTAGGCAATGTGCAGCAGCGCCAGGCCGGGGGCCTCGTAGATGCCGCGGCTCTTGGCTTCGATGATGCGGTTCTCGATCTGGTCGCACATGCCCAGACCATGGCGGCCGCCGATGCGGTTGGCCTCCAGGAACAGCTCCACCGGGTCGTTGAACTCGACGCCATTCAGGGCCACGGGCTGGCCTTCTTCGAAGCGCACCGAGACTTCCTCGGCCTTGACGACCACGTCATCCTTCCAGAAGGCGACGCCCATGATGGGGTTCACGATGCGGATGCCGCTGTTGAGGAACTCCAGGTCTTTCGCCTCGTGCGTGGCGCCCAGCATGTTGCTGTCGGTGCTGTAGGCCTTTTCGGCGCTCATCTTGTAGCCGAAGCCTTCCTTCGTCATGAAGGCCGACATTTCGGCGCGGCCGCCCAGTTCGTCGATGAACAGCTGGTCGAGCCAAGGCTTGTAGATCTTGAGGGACGGGTTGGTCAGCAGGCCGTAGCGGTAGAAGCGCTCGATGTCGTTGCCCTTGAAGGTCGAGCCATCGCCCCAGATGTTGACGTCGTCTTCCTTCATCGCGGCCACCAGCATGGTGCCGGTCACGGCGCGGCCCAGGGGCGTGGTGTTGAAGTAGGTGGCACCGGCGGTGCGCACGTGAAAAGCGCCGGCCTGCAGCGCGGCGATGCCTTCGTGGGCGAGCTGCGTGCGGCAGTCGATCAGGCGGGCCTTCTCGGCGCCGTATTCCATGGCCTTGCGCGGAATCGCGTCGTAGTCGGGCTCGTCGGGCTGGCCCAGGTTGGCCGTGTAGGCGTAGGGCAGGGCGCCCTTGTTCTTCATCCAGCGCAGCGCGGCGCTGGTGTCCAGGCCGCCGGAAAACGCGATGCCGACCTTCTGGCCGAGGGGGAGGTTCTGGAGGATGGTTGCCATGGAGTTTTCTTCAAAAATGATAGCTGCCAGCGCATTGTGGACTAGCGCCAGAGGCCAAAATCAATCAAATTTCAGCCCGAACATCTCAGCCGAAGTGGCAGATGTAGTGGTAGGCCTCGGTCACGCGGATGTCGAACTTGGAGTTGCCGGGTACGCTGAACTTTTCGCCTGCGGACGATTTCACCCACGCATCGGTACCCGCCAGCTTGTATTCGCACGAGCCTGCCACGCATTCCATGATTTCAGGAGCGCCGGTGTTGAACGTGAGCGTTGCGGGCAGCACCACGCCCACCGATTTCTTCGTGCCGTCCGGGAAGGTGATGCCGTGGCTCACGCACTTGCCGTCAAAGTACACATTGGCCTGGGTGGTGACGGACACGCCGTCGATTTTTTCGGTGGTCATGGATGCGCGGGTAGGAATGGAGGAAACCCGCGATTTTAGGGCAGGGTGCTGACGCCCCGGGCGGCGCGTTGGCACGAAATCCGCGCACGTGACCGCACGCACCAAGAAAAAGAGCCCCGAAGGGCTCTTGGTTCACTGGGCTGCGCAACTTGGCTGCCTGCGCTTAACGCCAGTAGGGGTTGCGATGGTGCGGGTAGTAGGGGCGGCCGCTGTCGTAGCCATACTCAATCACCGTCACCGGGGGCGTCACATAGGTAGGGGGCGCCTGGTACACCGGCTGCACAGGGTAGGTGGAGGTCACCACCCCCGGCTGGCTGTACACGCCTTGGGCGGCATACGGGTCGGGCTGTGTGGAATAGGTCTGGCCAGCGGGCTGCACGTTCACGGGGATCCAGCGGCCTGGATCGTTCTGGGTGCGCGTGGTGTATTGGCGCCCAGCGTATTCATACACCACGTTGTAGCCTACGGTGCGGTTTTCGTAGTAGGTCTCGGTGGTGCAGCGCTGCACATTTTGGTATTGCGGCTGGCCGTTGCCCTCGATCTGGTTACCCACCACGGCTCCTCCCAAAACCCCGATAGCGGTGGCTGCGGCACGGCCGCTGCCCTTGCCGATGGTGTTGCCCACTGCGCCACCGGCAATGGCGCCGATCACTGCGCCAGCGCCCGTTGTGCGGTTGCCGCTGTAGACGGTCTCATTGCCACACACCTGCTGCGGAACGCCGACCTGCTGAATGATGGGCGTGGCAGACAGCACACGGCCTTGTTCCTGAGCGCTGGCCACGACGGCGACGGCTGCCAGGGCAGAAAAAATCACGATCTTTTTCATGGAGAAACTCCTTTCGGGTCGGTACATAACGCACCAGACTGAAGAAAAGTTTAGGCCCGCAAGGTCAATTCGGGGTCCGGACGCCGTAAATCTGCGTAAAGATTTGTGCGATTTTCCCGCGTTCCTCGTCCGAAGTCAGCCTTTGGATGCGCGATTGGGCCCGACGGGCCACTGGTCCGGCACAAATCCGACCGTGACATGCAGACCTTGGGCGTCCTGCCACTGCACCACGGGGCGCTTGATCACGCTGGGTTGTTGCTGCACCAATGCGCTGGCGCTCGCGTCGTCCTGCACCGATGCCTGGGTGGCTGCGTCCAGCTTGCGCCAGGTGGTCCCCTGGCGATTGACCAGCTTTTGCCAGCCGACTGCCTTCAGCCAGCCAGGGAGCAGGTCGGCGGGAACGCCTTGCTTCTTGAAATCATGAAACTGGATATCCAGCCCCTGCTCGGCAAACCAGGCGCGGGATTTTTTGACGGTATCGCAGTTGGGGATGCCGTAGACGGTGATGACGGTGTTCATGCCGCGCATCATCCTCGAAATTGCCGGGGTGAATGCGGGCTCGGCGACAATCCCGGGCTGTATGCAAACCAAACCCCACACCCTGGAAGGCTGGCTGCGCCACTGCGAGCAGCTGCACCCCCGCAATATCGACATGGGCCTGGACCGGGTCGCGGAAGTCGCCCGCCGCATGGCACTGCGGTTCGAGTGCCCGGTGATCACGGTGGCGGGCACCAACGGCAAAGGATCGACCTGCGCCATGCTGGAGGCGGTGGCGCTGCAGGCAGGTTATCGCACCGGCGTGTACACCTCGCCGCATCTGGTGCACTTTGAAGAGCGCTGCCGGGTGCATGGCGAAATCGTCTCGGCGGCCGATTTGGTACCGCATTTTGAGGCAGTGGAGGCCGCCAGAATCCAGAACGGCAATGAGGTCTCGCTTACGTATTTTGAGTTCACCACTCTGGCCATCTTGCGCTTGATGAGCCATGCGTTGCTGGATGTGGCGATTCTCGAAGTCGGCCTCGGAGGACGCCTGGATGCCACGAACGTGATCGATACCGACTGCGCCATCATCACCAGCATCGACATCGATCACACAGAGTTTCTGGGCCCGGACCGCGAGAGCATTGGCCGCGAGAAGGCGGGCATCATGCGCACGGGGCGCCCAGCCATCGTGAGCGACCCCATGGCGCCGCAGAGCGTGGTGGACCACGCGCGAGAGATCGGCGCCGATTTGTGGAGTTTTGGGCGCGATTTCAATTTCTCGGGTGACAAGCAGCAGTGGAACTGGGCTGGTCGTGGGCGGCGCTACGCCGGGCTGGCTTATCCGTCCCTGCGTGGGGCCAACCAGCTGGTGAACGCCTCGGGCGTGCTGGCGGCTTTTGAGGCATTGCGTGAGCGACTGCCTGTGACTGCCCAGGCTGTCCGCAACGGCATGGCCATGGTGGAGTTGCCGGGGCGCTTCCAGATCGTGCCGGGGCAACCGACCCTGGTGCTGGACGTGGCGCATAACCCGCACTCCGTGGCCGCGCTCACGGCCAATCTGGATGCGATGGGTTTTTTTCCTACCACTCACGCGGTGTTTGGCGCGATGGCGGACAAGGACCTGGCGCCGATGCTGGCCAAGGTCGGGCCTTTGGTGGATCGCTGGTATTTCACCGACCTGCCCACGCCGCGCGCAGAGTCGGCTGCCGTGTTGCAGCAGAAGTGGAATGCTGTGCACATGGTGGCGGGCGGTCGCCGAGACGTCACCTCCAGCTTGCATGTCGACCCGCTGCAGGCCCTGCAGGCGGCGGTGGCCGCCGCAGACCCCGCTGATAGAATCTTGGTCTTTGGCTCGTTCTATACGGTGGGTGGAGTGTTGATCAACGGAACACCCCGCTTGCACGCCAAACATCTGGGCGCCTGAGCGCCTCACGAGTCCTTAGTCCATGGCATTTTTCAAGTTCCGGTGGCCCGGTCAGGGTGAGCAGCAACAGGCTGAAAAGCCGTCCAAGCGCTCGCGCACACCCCAGGCTGAGAGCATCGAAGTGATGCGCCGCCGCGCCCGGCACCGTTTGATTGGCGCCGCAGTGCTGGTACTGGTGGGGGTCATCGGGTTTCCGTTGCTGTTTGATACCCAGCCACGGCCCATCCCCGTGGACATTCCCATCGAGATTCCGGATCGTAACAAGGTAGCGCCGCTGGTGGTGCCCACGCCGGTGGCTGATGCACCCGCCGCCAAGCCCGCGGCCCCCGCGACACCGGAGCCTGCTCCGACGGCTGCTGCGCAGCGGCCTGCGCCTTCGCGTACGGCTGCTGCCAATGGCTTGGCGGACGGTGAAGAACTGGTGCCGAGTGCTCGCCCGGCTCCCTCCAAACCCACTCCTCCTCCGGCAGCTGCACCTGCAGCCGCCAAGCCTGAGGTGAAACACGAAGCCAAGCCGCCCTCAGCTCCCGCGCCGTCTCCCGCCCCAGAGCCCAAGCCTGCACGCGCAGATGATTCGGCGCGAGCCCGTGCCCTGCTGGAAGGCCGCAGCACCGAGGCGCCTGCCGCTGCTGGTTCCGAGGAAGCTCGCTTCATTGTTCAGGTGGGCGCCTTTGCCGATGCCGAAAAGGCCCGTGAGGCACGTACCAAGGTGGAGCGGGCGGGTCTCAAGACCTACACGCAGGTGGTGGACACGAAGGACGGAAAGCGCACCCGTGTGCGCGTGGGCCCGTTCACCAATCGGGCAGAGGCAGACAAGGCGGCGGCGCGCATCAAGGCGCTGGACTTATCGGCTTCGGTGCTCACCCTGTAAACGTTAGTCGGACTGCCATTTGTCCATGGCCGCGCTGGATTGGGTATTCCTGGCCGTGTTGCTGGCCTCCATGCTGATTGGTGCGTGGCGCGGTTTGGTGTTTGAGGTGTTGTCGGTATTGGGTTGGGTGGTCTCGTTTTTTGTGGCGCAATGGTTTGCGGCCGATGCGGCGGCCTTGTTGCCTATGGGCGGGTCGGGTGAGTCGTTGCGATACGCCGCTGGCTTCGTGGTGGTGTTTGTGGCTTCGGTTTTTGCTTGTGGTTTTCTGGCCTGGGTGGCCAAGAAGCTGGTGGAAGCTGTGGGGCTGCGTCCGGCAGACCGCACCTTGGGCGCTGTTTTTGGTGTGTTGCGCGGCGTCGTCTTGTTGCTGGCGGTGGCTGTGGTGGCGGGTATCACCCCCGTGCACGAGGCACAGTGGTGGCAGGAGTCGCAGGGTGCACCGGTCTTGACCGAGGTGCTCAAGGGGTTGAAACCGGCGCTGCCGGACGAATTTGGAAGGCATCTGCCTTCGTGAGGATCGAAGCGGCAGCGGTCAGAAGCTGCTGCCGTTGGATGACCGCGGGGCTGTTCCCGCAAACGGATGGAATACAACTATGTGTGGAATCGTCGGCGTCGTCAGTCCTGCGCCCGTCAATCAGCTGATCTATGACGCTTTGCTGCTCCTGCAGCATCGTGGCCAGGATGCTGCTGGCATCGTGACCCAGCAGGGCCGCAAATTCTTCATGCACAAGGCCAAGGGCATGGTGCGCGACGTTTTTCGCACGCGCAACATGCGTGCTCTGCCGGGCAACGTGGGTCTGGGCCAGGTGCGCTACCCCACCGCCGGCAACGCCTACAGCGAAGAAGAGGCCCAGCCGTTTTACGTCAACGCCCCGTTCGGCATCGTGCTGGTGCACAACGGCAATCTGACGAACGCCCGTGAACTCCGCACCGAGCTGTTCCAGACAGACCACCGCCACACGAACACGGAGAGTGACTCGGAAGTCCTGCTGAACGTGTTTGCGCACGAGCTCGAACGAGCCACGCGCGGCGTGCCTCTGCAGCCCGAGGATGTTTTCACGGCCGTGCGTGCGGTGCACAAGCGCATCAAGGGTTCGTATGCCGTGATCGCGCTGATCGCAGGCCACGGCCTGCTGGCCTTCCGCGACCCGCATGGCATTCGCCCTTTGGCCATGGGCCGCAGCCAGGACGGCACCGTGATGGTGGGTAGCGAGTCGGTGGCGCTGGAAGGCACCTCCCATGTGTTCGAGCGCAATATCAACCCCGGCGAAGCGATTTTCATCACGCTCGATGGCCAGGTTCACGCCAGCCAATGCGCAGAGAATCCGCAGCTCAATCCATGCATCTTTGAGTTTGTGTACCTCGCGCGGCCTGATTCGGTGTTGGACGGCATCTCGGTCTATCAGGCGCGTCTGAATCTGGGTGAAGCATTGGCCAAACGCGTGGTGTCCACGGTGCCGCCCAACGAGATCGATGTGATCATTCCCATCCCCGAGTCCAGCCGCCCCAGCGCTACGCAACTGGCGCACCTGCTCGGCGTCCCGTACCGCGAAGGCTTCGTCAAGAACCGTTATGTGGGTCGTACCTTCATCATGCCGGGGCAGGGCGTGCGCAAGAAGTCGGTGCGCCAGAAGCTCAATGTCATTGGCAGCGAATTCAAAGGCCGCAACGTGTTGCTGGTGGATGATTCCATCGTTCGCGGCACCACCAGCCGCGAGATCGTGCAGATGGCGCGCGATGCGGGAGCCCGCAAGGTGTACCTGGCCAGTGCCGCGCCGCCTGTGCGCTATCCCAATGTGTATGGCATCGACATGCCCACCAGCAGCGAACTGGTGGCCCATGGCCGCACGGTCGAAGAAATTCGCCAGGCCATCGGCTGCGACGCTCTCATCTACCAGGACGTGGATGGCATGAAGAAGGCCGTGGGTGCGCTCAACAGCGCTATCGTCGGCTTCGATGCCTCGTGCTTTGACGGTGTGTATGTGACTGGCGACATCACGGCGGAAGGGATTGCCAGCCTGAATGAAGGGCGCGTGGGCTCTGAAGAGGGTGAGGAAGACACTTCGCGCCTTGCTTTGCCCAACGCGCAAGAAGCGTAGCCAAGGGCTTGCGCAGCCCCTTGGGGCCGTCGCACGCGATGCTGGACTTTCGGCAAAGCGGGCGATGCTGCTTCAGGATGGGCTGCGCCCGATGGATTGACCTCACTTGAGAACTGGCCCTGTTGAGGGCCAGCATTGATTTTTATGACTGAAACCACTGCTTCCAGCACGGGCCGCGTACGCACCCGCTTCGCTCCTTCGCCCACCGGCTTCATCCACCTGGGCAACATTCGCTCGGCCTTGTATCCCTGGGCGTTTGCCCGCGCCACGGGTGGTGACTTCATTCTGCGCATTGAAGACACCGACCTGGAGCGCTCCAGCCAGGCGGCGGTGGACGTCATCATCGAGGGTATGGCATGGCTGGGCTTGAACCACGACGAAGGCCCGTTCTATCAGATGCAACGCATGGATCGTTACAAGGCGGTCCTGGCAGAGTTGCAGGCTGCCGGTCACGTGTATCCCTGCTACATGAGCGTGGCCGAGCTGGATGCGCTGCGCGAGCGTCAGATGGCCGCCAAGGAGAAGCCGCGCTACGACGGCACATGGCGCCCCGAGGCTGGCAAGACCCTGCCCGCCATTCCGGAAGGCGTGCAGCCTGTGCTGCGCTTCAAGAACCCGCAGGGGGGCGTGGTGGCCTGGGACGACAAGGTCAAGGGCCGCATCGAGATCAGCAACGATGAGCTGGATGACCTGGTCATCGCGCGGCCCGATGGCACACCCACCTACAACTTCTGCGTGGTGGTGGACGATATCGACATGGCGATCACGCACGTAATCCGTGGCGATGACCACGTGAACAACACTCCACGCCAGATCAACATCTTCCGCGCCCTGGGCAAGGAGCCTCCGGTCTATGCCCACCTGCCTACCGTGCTGAACGAGCAGGGCGAGAAGATGAGCAAGCGCAATGGTGCCAAGCCGGTCACGCAGTACCGTGATGAAGGCTATTTGCCCGACGCCATGGTGAATTACCTGGCCCGCTTGGGCTGGAGCCACGGCGATGATGAAATCTTCAGCCGTGAGCAGTTCCTGCAGTGGTTCAACCTCGACCATCTGGGCCGCAGCGCGGCGCAGTTCGATGAAGCCAAGCTGCGCTGGGTGAATGCCCAGCATCTGAAAGCCATGGCTGATGACGCTTTGGCTGCGCTGGTGGCTCCGCAATTGCAGGCGCGTGGTGTTTCGGCCGAGGCGCTGGCCGATGGGCGTCTGCCCCGCATCTGCGCACTCTTCAAAGACCGGTGCGACACCACCGTCGCGCTCGCCAACTGGGCGCAGGTTTTTTATGGCGATATGTCGCCCGTGGATGCAGAGCGCGCGCAGCATGTCACCGACGCCATTGCGCCTGCTCTGGACGCATTGGCCGATGCGCTGTCTGCGTGTGAATGGGACAAGGCTTCCATCAGTGCGGCGTTCAAGCAGGTGCTGGCTGCCCAAGGTCTGAAGATGCCCCAACTGGCCATGCCTGCGCGCGTGTTGACGGTTGGTACCGCCCACACGCCATCGGTCGATGCGGTGCTGGAATTGGTCGGACGTGAAAAAGTTGTAGCGCGTTTGCGAAACCGCTAAAAATCTGTCTATAATTCAAGGCTCAGGTGATGACAACAAATACTAAGTGTTTGAAGTCATATAGTGGGGGTATAGCTCAGCTGGGAGAGCGCTTGCATGGCATGCAAGAGGTCATCGGTTCGATCCCGTTTACCTCCACCACATCGCTTGATAACGGTTAGTTCCAAGGTTTTGACCCTATCGTCTAGAGGCCTAGGACATCACCCTTTCACGGTGAGTACCGGGGTTCGAATCCCCGTGGGTCGCCAAGTTTGTAGCGCTTGGCTTGTGTTGAGAAATGCGAGCGAAAAGCTGCCTGCCAGGAGTGGTAGTTCAGTTGGTTAGAATACCGGCCTGTCACGCCGGGGGTCGCGGGTTCGAGTCCCGTCCACTCCGCCAGATATCAACCGCTGCAGTCGCAAGGCTGCAGCGGTTTTTTTATGCCTCTGTTGGTACGTCATGCGCTCGCATGGCTGTACAAGCATCTTGAGACAGGCCGCTGCTGGGGTTCAACCTGTTACAAGTGATAGGGCCTGTGCAAGAATCAGCGATAGTCGGCTGCACAGCCATACCGCCCAGGCGGCTCTCACAGACCCATCCCGCGCCTATGAACCTTTTTCGGCTGCAGATTCACCCACAGCACCTGGCCAGCTTCAAGGCTGTGGCGCCGGTGCTTTACTTGTTGACCGGTGGGGTGATTGCAGCCTGGGCCTATTTTTCGGTGGCCAGTCCGCAGCGGGTGGGGCACTACCTCACGCTGCACCAAGTGCTGGAGACGCTGTCCATTGCTGTGTCTGCCCTGGTATTTGCAGTGGGGTGGAAGGCACACAGCCTCAATCCGCAGCGCAATGTGCTCATCCTGGCCTGCGGCTTTCTGGGCGTGGCGATCCTCGATTTTTCGCACATGCTGTCATTCGCCGGCATGCCCGACTACATCACGCCCAACTCGGTGGCCAAGGGCATCAATTTCTGGTTGCCCGCGAGATACCTGGGGGCGCTGACGCTTCTGGGTGCGGTGGCGTTGCATTGGCGCGTGCCCGGCGATGCAGCAGCACCCGGCCCTGGCAGGTTTTTGGTACTGGCGCTGGTACTGGCCGTTGTTGCAGTCATCCACGCCGTTGTGTTCTGGTTTCCACATTGGTACCCGCAGACCTACGACGACCAGGGGCTCACACGGTTCAAGATCGCCTCCGAGTACGGGGTGGTGGCCTTGTACGCGGCGTCGCTGGGCGTGCTGCTGCACTGGGCGCGGGGGCGTGCCGCCTTTGATGTGGCCAGGTTGTTCGCCACCGTGTGGGTGATGGCCCTGAGCGAGTTTTTTTTCACGTTCTACGTCGTCGCAACCGACCCCTTCAATCTGCTGGGCCATATGTACAAAGTGGTGGGGTACTACTACCTGTACCGCGCCATTTTTGTGGGCACCATCGAGGCACCGTACCGGGTGCTCAAGCAGTCCGACAAGGCCATGCGGGCCGTGCTGGACGCCGTGCCCGACCTGATGTTCGAGGTGACCCGCGACGGGCGCTATGTGCAGATCCATACGCGCCAGCCCGAATTGCTGCTGATGCCTGCCAGCGAGGTCGTGGGGCGGTCGATCCACGACATCCTGCCCCCTGCGGCGGCCGCCGTAGCGCAGGCTGCGATCAATGCTGCAGCAGAGCAGGGCCTGGCCCGCGACTTCCAGTACGCGCTGGACTTGCCCGATGGCCAGCACTGGTTTGAGTTGTCTGTGGCACGCAAAGTGATGGACGACGAAGGGGACGATCACTTTGTTGTGCTCTCGCGTGACATCACCCAGCGTGTGCAAATGCTGGACACCTTGCGCAAGCTGCGGCATGCCGTGGAGCAGGCGCCCAACTCCATCTTCATTGCAGGCGCTGACGGCAACATCGAATACGTGAACCCCGCGTTCACCGCCACGACAGGCTACAGCCCCGAGGAGGTGATTGGCCGTAACCCGCGTCTGCTGAGTGCCGGGGCCACGCCTGCCAGCGTGTATGCCGACCTGTGGGCGCATCTGACATCGGGCCGTCCGTGGCGTGGCGAATTCGTCAACCGCCGCAAGGGCGGCGGCGAATACAACGAGTCCGCCATCATCTCGCCACTGCACGATGAGCAAGGCCGCATCACCCACTATCTGGCCGTGCAGGAAGACGTGACGGAGCGCCGTCGTGATGAGGAGCGCATCCGCAAGCTGATCAACTTCGATGCGCTGACGGGCCTGCCCAACCGCACGATGTTCGCGTCCCGGTTCAGCCAGGCCCTTGCACTGACGCAACGCAGCGGCCATCAACTCGCGCTGCTGTACCTGGACCTGGATCACTTCAAGAATGTGAACGACTCGCTCGGTCACCAGGTAGGGGACGGCTTGCTGATCGAGATCGCGCACCGGTTGCAGTCGGTGGTGCGCGATGAAGACACGGTGTCGCGGCAGGGCGGGGATGAGTTCGTGATCGTGCTGCCGCTCACCGACGCACAGCAGGCAGCCCATGTGGCCGATGAGCTGCAGGCGCAGGTGCGCCGCATCTGCAAGCTGGAGCACCACGAGCTGGTGGTGACTTCTTCCATCGGTATTGCGATGTACCCCGAGGATGGGGGGGACTTCGAGACCCTGGCGCAGCGCGCCGACGCGGCCATGTTCCGTGCCAAGGAGTCCGGGCGTGACACCTACCGGTTCTTTTCGGCGGACATGCAGGCCCGGTCGCTCAGGGTGCTGCAGATCGAGAATGCCCTGCGCAGTGCTTTGGTGCTGGGCCAGCTGACACTGCACTACCAGCCACAAATCCGGCTGAAGGATCGGCGACTGGTGGGGGTGGAGGCCTTGCTGCGCTGGACGCACCCCGAGCTGGGTGCCGTCAGCCCGGCCGAATTCATCCCGGTGGCAGAGAGCAGCGGCCAGATTCTGGGCATCGGCGAATGGGTGCTGCGCACCGCGCTGGCCCAGGCCCGGCAGTGGCGTGATGCAGGCCATACCGAGCTGGTGGTGGCGGTGAACCTGTCGATGGTGCAGTTCCGCCACCCGGGTCTGGTGGACATGGTGGGGCGGGCGCTGGCCGACAGCAACGTGCCACCGCAGATGCTGGAGCTGGAGCTGACCGAAAGCATCGCCATGGATGCACCGGAGCAGGTGATTGCCATCGTGCGGCAGTTGTACGACCTGGGCGTGCAGCTGTCCATCGACGACTTTGGCACCGGGTACTCGTCGTTCAGCTACATCCAGCGCCTCAAGGTGCACAAGCTCAAGATCGACCAGTCGTTTGTGCGCCATCTGGGCGAAGACCCCAGTGCGCCCCACATCGTGCGCGCCATCATTGGCCTTGCGCAAAGCCTGGACCTGGAGACCATTGCCGAAGGTGTGGAAACGGTGGCGCAGCGCGATGTGCTTTTGGGACTGGGCTGCGACACGGGGCAGGGCTACCACTTCAGCCGCCCCGTGCCTGCCGCCGACTTGCAGGGGCTTCTCACCCAGGGCCACGCGGTATTGGGTTGAGACGGCGGGAGGCAGAGGCAAGCCGCCGCCCAAACAAAACAGCCGCGTTTTGGGCGCGGCGGTGGGGGCGTTAGCTAAGGGTTTGACTCGCGGCAGTCCCGTGGCCTGTGCAGGCTCCTGGTGGACTGTTTTGGTGCCGAACCGGCACCATGCGCTAGAGGAATATGCCTGAGATGCTATCGAAAGAGTAGCGTTCAGGTAGGCCTCTTTGACTTCTGCCCCAGCTCAGCGTGGAGCCAGGCGAATGGCACCGTCCAGACGGATCACCTCGCCATTGAGCATGTCGTTTTCGAGGATGTGGCGCACCAGCTTGGCGTAGTCCTGCGGGGTGCCCAGCCGGCTGGGGAAGGGCACGCCAGCGGCCAGCGCGTCCTGCACTTCTTGCGGCATGCCAAACAGCATGGGGGTGCCGAAGATGCCGGGCGCAATGGTCATGTTGCGGATGCCGTTGCGTGCCAGGTCACGGGCAATTGGCAGGGTCATGCCCACCACGCCGCCCTTGGAGGCTGCATAGGCGGCCTGGCCGATCTGGCCGTCATAGGCAGCCACGCTGGCCGTGGAGATCAGCACGCCACGCTCGCCGGTGGACTCGGGCTCGTTCTTGCTCATGGCCTCGGCGGCCAGGCGGATCATGTTGAAGCTGCCGATCAGGTTGACCGTGATGGTCTTGCTGAACAGGGCCAGCGCATGCGCGCCGTTCTTGCCCACGGTCTTCTCGGCGGGGGCGATGCCGGCGCAGTTCACCAGGCCCACCAGCTTGCCCAGCGACACGGCCTTGGCCACCACGGCCTGGCCATCGGCCTCGTTGCTCACATCGCACTTCACGAAGGCGCCGCCGATTTCCTTGGCCACAGCCTCGCCTTTTTCGGCCTGCATGTCGGCAATGACCACGGTGCCGCCCTGGGCGGCCAGCATGCGTGCTGTGCCTTCGCCCAGGCCCGATGCGCCGCCGGTGACGATGAATACCTTGCCTTGGATGTCCATGGTTGTCTCCAGTAAGTGACGTTAACGTAAACGTCAATTATGGCGCATCTCCCTGCCGTGCTGAACGCGAAAAAAAGCCCGGACCAGGCCGGGCTTGTGGTGGGTGAGGGCAGGGCAGGTTACTGGAAGCCCACGCGGTCCAGCATCTGCTGCACCTTGGTGGTGTTTGCACCCACCGCGCTGATCGGGATGGTCTCGCTCTTGAAAGGCTTGCCACCGGTCATGGCCTTGAGTGCCGGGTTGTCCAGCGTCACGCCTTTGGCTGCGGGCCACTCGTTGTTGCCATTCGCAAAGTAGTTCTGTGCCTCGGGGCTGGCCAGGTATTCGAGGAACTTGATGGCGTTGGCCTGATTCTTGGAGTGCTTGGCCACTGCGCCGCCAGCGATGTTCAGGTGCGTGCCCCAGGATTCCTGGTTGGGGAACACCACGCCCACCTTGTTGACCACGGCTACGTCTTCGGGCTTGTTGGACCGCATCATGCGCGCCAGATAGTAGGTGTTGGTCACGGCGATATCGCACTCGCCGGCGGCCACGGCCTTGATCTGGTCAGTGTCGCCGCCCTTGGGCGGGCGGGCCAGGTTGGCCACCATGCCCTTGAGCCAGGCTTCGGCCTTTTGTTCGCCCATGTGTTCCGTCACCGCGCCGAACAGGCTCAGGTTGTAGGGGTGCGAGCCGGAGCGGATGCACAGCTTGCCCTTGTTCTTGGGGTCACCCAGCTCTTCGTAGGTGTCCACATCGGCCTTTTGCATCTTGACCTTGTTGTAGACGATCACGCGCGCACGGGTGGACAGGCCAAACCACGAGATACCGCCGTCCGCTGCAGGCTGGCTGCGCAGATTGGCGGGGATGGCATCGTTCAGCACCTTGGACTGGATGGGCTGGAACAGGCCGTCCACCTCGCCCTTGTACAGGCGGGCAGCGTCCACCAGCAGGATCACGTCAGCGGGAGAAGCAGCGCCCTCGGCCTTCAGCCGGGCCAGGATGCCGGCATCGTCCGCGTCCACGCGGTTGATCTTGATGCCCGTGGCCTTGGTAAAGCCGGTGTACAGCGCTTCGTCGGTGGAGTAGTGGCGGGCCGAGTAGAGGTTGACCACTTGTTCCTGGGCGTGCACGGCGCCTGCAGCGGCGGCCAGGGCACAAGCGCTCAGCAAGGCTTTCACAGTCTTCGACATGGGTTGCGTCTTTCGGGGTTGAAACTGCGTCAATGATAAAGCAAACGCGAATTATTCTTGATCAATGTCTTGCGCAAAGGCCGGATTTCGGGTCCGGGTTTGAGGTGGCGCAAGGGCCGCATGCCGTGGATGCCGGACCACCGTAAAAAGATCGGTTCGCCGCGCGGGCCCGTTCCCACGCTTGCGGCCTGTGGGTGGTCAGGCCAAAAAAAAGCCCGGTCGTAAAACCGGGCTTTAAAAGGATCCTTGAAACGGGGGTTTCGAGAGGATCCAAGGAGACAACTGAGGCGCTGTCGACAAGGTCAGCAGCGCATGGGTTGAATTATCAGGGTATTCCCTGAACACGGCCTAGAGGTTGCACTCCAGACCGCAGGTAGGGCGATTAACGCTTGCGGGGAGCGGCCGTCTTGGCAGCGTTGGCAGCGGTGTTGGCCACGGCGTTGAAGTTGGCTTCAGCCACATCAGACGCTTGCTTCACAGCCTTTTGTACCGACTCAAACGCGTTGTTGGCGGCAGACACGGCGCTCTTCATCACGGCCACAGCGGTTTCGGAACCGGCGGGGGCGTTCTTGGCGGCGCTGTCCACCAGGTTGGTGAAAGCCTTCTGTGCGTCGGTGGCCTGGGCTTCGAAAGCCTTGCCGAACTCGGCACCGGTGCCCGAAGCGATGTCATACAGGTGGCGGCTGTAAGCAGCGGTCTTTTCAGCCAGGGGCTGGAACAGGCCGGCTTGCAGGGCCAGCAGTTCTTGGGCGTCCTTCACGGCCAGCACGGCTTGCGTGTGGTTGGCGGCTTCGGACAGCGCAGCGCGCGAAGCGGTCACGTTCAGTTCGACCAGCTTTTCCACGCCTTCGAAAGCCTTGGAGGTCAGGCCAAACAGGGTTTCGATGTTGGCCTTGTGGGATGCCAGGATTTGTTCTGCGGTCAGCGACATGTCATATCTCCTAAAAATGAGGGCCCATGGGGCCGGGGTGGTTCACAGACATCTGCGCTGACCTTGACCTGATAGTCATGTTGCAGTGCAGCATGGGTTGAATTTTAGGGACTTGCGGCGCTATTGCAAGGGGTTTTTGTTGCAACGCAGCAAATTAGACACGATCACCCAGAAATCCTCGGCTTGCCACAATCGTGTCATGCATGCTTACTACGCCGACCACTTCGTGTTGCCCCTGCCCGAGGGTCACCGCTTCCCCATGGCCAAGTACCGCATGCTGCGCGACCGGATTGCAGAGCATTTGCCGGGCGCCGTACTGAAAGAGGCACTGCCCGCATCCGATGAGGCGCTGGCGCGCGTGCACAGCCCGCAGTACATAAACGCCGTGGACCACGGCACGCTCGCGCCCGCCGCCCAGCGGGAGATCGGCTTTCCCTGGAGCCCGGCCATGGCTGAGCGCGCGCGCCGCTCGGTGGGCGCCACCCTGGCCGCTACCCGCGCCGCGTGGCGCGAGGGGGTGGCGGGCAACCTGGCTGGCGGCACGCACCACTCGTATGCCGACAAAGGCAGTGGCTTTTGTGTGTTCAACGATGTGGCGGTGGCTGCCCGGCAGGCACAGGCCGACCACCTGAACGATGGCTCGGGCTGGCCGCTGCAGGTGGCGGTGATCGACCTGGATGTGCACCAAGGCAACGGCACAGCCCATATCTTTCAGGGGGACGACAGCGTGTTCACCCTGTCGCTGCATGGCGCACGCAACTTTCCGTTTCGCAAGGAGCCGAGCGACTTGGATGTGGAACTGCCCGACGGGTGTGCGGATGATGAGTACCTGCACGCGCTGGACCAGGCCTTGGAGACGCTGGACCACCGCTGCAAGCCGGATCTTGTGTTTTATCTGGCGGGGGCGGACCCCCACGTGGGTGACCGGCTGGGGCGTCTCGCCGTCACCCACGATGGGCTGGAGGCACGCGACCGGCGGGTGTTTGACTGGGCCTGGCAGCGGCGCATTCCCACGGTGTTCGTGATGGCGGGCGGTTATGGCAACGACCTGGAGGACACGCTGCAGGCGCAACTTACCACCTGGCGCGTGGCCTGGCAGTACCACCAGCGCTGGCAGAATGTGCGGCCATGACCTCTGCCGCCAGCCCCTCTCCTGTCGCTTCTTCCGCGCCGGTCCGCCCGGCTCCGCAGCCGCGCAGCGCCTACCGCGTGTTTCGCCCCATCACCACACGCTGGGCCGACAACGACGTTTATGGGCATGTGAACAACGTCGTGTACTACAGCTGGTTCGACACGGCGGTGAACGCCCATCTGATCGACCAGGGCGTGCTGGACATCCATGCGGGCCAGACCATCGGCCTGGTCATCGAGACCCAATGCAATTACTTCGCGCCACTGGCGTTCCCGCAGACCGTGGAGGCGGGCATTCGCGTGGCGCGGCTGGGGGGCTCCAGCGTGCGTTACGAGGTGGGCCTGTTTGCGCAGGGCGAGCCGCTGACTGCGGCGGCGGGGCACTTCATCCATGTGTACGTGGACCGTGAAACCCGCCGCCCGGTGGCTGTGCCAGACGCATTGCGCAATGTGCTGCAGGCGCTGGTCATGCCCGGCTGACAGGTCGTTGATTGGCGGCTGATCAGTAGCTGCAAACCGTAGCTACTGATTTGATAGCGCCAGGCGCAACTGCAAGGTGCGCCTGGGCCCAGAACAGCCTGAATTGCCGACGGCGGCTGAACACTGGCTGACGCCGCCCGCCGTGCCGCGCACCGGACGCCGTGATGGCCTACACTTTGCGGCTTTGTTGTCCGGTCTGCGGCCGGAGCATCGCGTGCCCAGCGTGCGCGGTTTCTGAGGCTTGCCCTGTCCATGATCATCACCAGCCTGCTCGACACCGACCTGTACAAGTTCACCATGATGCAGGTGGTGCTGCACCAGTTTCCGGGCGCGCAGGTCGAATACAAGTTCAAGTGCCGCAACCCCGGCGTGCAGCTGGCGCCGTTTGCTAACGAGATCCGCGACGAGATCCGTTCGCTGTGCAGCCTGCATTTTCAGGATGCCGAACTGACCTACCTGCGGTCGCTGCGGTTCATCAAGAGCGACTTCGTGGACTTTCTGGGGCTGTTCAGGCTCAACGAGAAATACATCACCGTCGTGCCCCAGCACAATGGCGAGATCGACATCACCATCCGCGGGCCCTGGCTGCACACCATCCTGTTCGAGATCCCGGTGCTGGCCATCATCAACGAGGTGTACTTTCGCAACACGCAGAAGGTGCCCGACTTTCCGGAAGGCCGCCGCCGGCTCGATGCCAAGATCGCACTGCTGCAGGGCGAGGGCCTGTCGGACCTTAAGATTGCCGACTACGGCACACGCCGCCGCTTCAGCCGCGCCTGGCACGAAGAAGTGCTGCGCGTGCTGGTGGCCCGCCTGGGCACCGGCGACCGCCGCCCGGGTGCACCCGCAGGCCCTGGGCAGTTTGCGGGCACCAGCAACGTGCTGTACGCGATGAAGCTGGGCGTGACCCCTTTGGGCACCATGGCGCACGAGTATCTGCAGGCCTGCCAAGCGCTGGGCCCGAGGCTGCGCGACAGCCAGGTGTTCGGCTTCGAGATGTGGGCCAAGGAATACCGGGGCGACCTGGGCATTGCGCTGTCGGACGTGTACGGCATGAGCGCCTTCCTGCGCGACTTTGACCTGTACTTCTGCAAGCTGTTCGACGGAGCCCGCCATGACAGCGGCGACCCGTTTGCCTGGGGCGAGCGCCTGCTGGACCACTACCGCAAGAATCGCGTGGACCCGCTGACCAAGACGCTGATCTTCAGCGACGCACTCACCATCCCGCGCACCATCGAGCTGTACCAGCAGTTCCGGGGCCGCTGCCAGCTGGCGTTTGGCATTGGCACCAATCTGACCAACGACCTCGGCAGCCCACCAGCCCACGAGCCCTTGCAGGTGGTCATCAAGATGACACGCTGTAACGACCAGCCGGTGGCCAAGCTGTCCGACACGCCGGGCAAGGGCATGTGTGATGACGAGAAGTACCTGGCCTACCTGCGCCAGGTGTTTGATATCCCTTCGCCGGTGTGACCGTGCCCCGCAGGTGCCATGGCCCTGCGCCCCCTGATTTTTAGCAATGAGACGGAGACAAGAACCATGAAATTTTCGCGCGGGCTGGCAGTGGCCGGCCTACTGGCGGCGTTGCCGGGTCTGGCACTGGCGGCCGATATTGATGGCAGTGCGCTGTCGGTGCTGTGGGGCGTGCCCTTTGCCGGCATTCTGCTGTCGATTGCCTTGATGCCGCTGTTGGCTCCTATCTTCTGGCACCACCACTTTGGCAAGGTTGCAGCCGGCTGGGCGCTGGCTTTTCTGGTGCCGTTTGCGCTGGTGTTTGGCCCGGGCGCAGCGGGCGCAAGTTTTGTCCACGCGCTGGTGGCCGAATACATTCCGTTCGTCATCTTGCTCACTGCGCTGTTCACCGTGGCGGGGGGCATCTACATCCGGGGCAACCTGCATGGCAGCCCGGCGCTCAATACCGCCATCCTCGCTATTGGCGCGGTGCTGGCTAGCGTCATGGGCACCACGGGGGCGTCGATGCTGCTCATCCGCCCGTTGATCCGCGCCAATGACAACCGCAAGCACACGGCGCATGTGGTGGTGTTTTTTATCTTCATCGTCTCCAACGCCGGGGGCTCGCTCACGCCGCTGGGCGACCCGCCGCTGTTCCTGGGCTTCCTGAAGGGCGTGGACTTCTTCTGGACGGTGAGCCACATCTTCCCCGAGACCCTGTTCCTGGTCGGCTCCCTGCTCGCCCTCTTTTTCGTGATGGACTCCTGGTACTACCACCGGCGCGAAGAGGTGCTCAAGGCCGACCCCACCCCCGACACCAAAGCCATCGGCTTTGACGGCAAGGCCAACTTTGCGCTGCTGGGTGTGGTGGTGGCGCTGGTGCTGCTCAGCGGCCTGTGGAAATCGCAGGTCGCGTTCACCATCGCCGGGGCCGAAGTGGGTCTGCCCGGTATCGTGCGGGATGTGGGCCTGATCATCGTGGCGCTGGTGTCCCTGCGCATCACGCCCAAACAGGTGCATGAAGACAACCAGTTCAGCTGGGGCCCCATGCAGGAGGTGGCCAAGCTGTTTGCGGGTATCTTCCTCACCATCATTCCGGTCATTGCCATGCTCAAGGCGGGCGTCAATGGTCCGTTTGGCGCCGTGGTGTCCGCCGTCACGCGGCCGGACGGCACCCCCGACCCGGCCATGTACTTCTGGGCGTCCGGGCTGCTCAGCTCCTTCCTCGACAACGCGCCGACCTACCTGGTCTTCTTCAACACCGCCGGGGGCGACCCCGCCGTGCTGATGACCACCCTGGCCCCCACGCTGGCTGCCATCTCGGCCGGCTCGGTGTTCATGGGCGCCAACAGCTACATCGGCAATGCGCCCAACATGATGGTCAAGGCCATTGCCGAAGACCGGGGCGTGAAGATGCCCAGCTTCTTCGGCTACATGCTGTGGTCGGGGGGCATTCTGGTGCCGCTCTTTATCGTCATGACTTTCATCTGGTTTAGATAGTGAACATCCCCCTGAGCGGCTGCGCCGCTTCCTCCTTCTCTCGCACCGCTGCGCGCTGCGGGAAGGGGGACGCCGCCCTCGCTGCAGGGCGGCCTTTGCTCGGCGGCCGCTGGCTTGGTCCACGCCAGTTTTTATAGGCCGACGTGCCTTGCGAATAGTTTGGAGATTGAAGACTTATGAGCAAACCCCGCATCTTGGTCGCCCGCGCGATCTTTCCCGACATCGTGGACCGTCTGCGTGAGCATTTCGACGTCGAAGCCAACCCCGACGACGTGATCTGGGCCCCGCAAGAGTTGGCTTCGCGCCTGGCCGACAAGGACGGTGTCCTGACCACCGGCAGCCAGCGCATCGACGGCGCGCTGCTCGCCGCCGCGCCGCGCCTCAAGATCTGCGCCAACATGGCCGTGGGCTACAACAACTTTGACGTGGACGCCATGACGGCGGCTGGCGTGCAGGGCACCAACACGCCCGATGTGCTTACCGAGACCACGGCCGACTTTGGCTTTGCATTGCTTATGGCCACGGCCCGCCGCATGACCGAGAGCGAGCATTACCTGCGGGCCGGAAAGTGGACCAAGTGGAGCTATGACATGTTCGCGGGCAGCGACATCCACGGCAGCACGCTGGGCATCATCGGCATGGGCCGCATCGGACAGGGCATTGCCAAGCGCGGCGCACACGGCTTTGGCATGAAGGTGATCTACCACAACCGCTCGCGCCTGTCGCCCGCGCTGGAGGCCGAATGCAAGGCCACCTATGTGGGCAAGGAAGAGCTGCTGCGAACCGCAGACCACGTGGTGCTGGTGGTGCCCTACACGGCAGCGTCGCACCACACCATTGGCGCGCCTGAGCTGATGCTAATGAAGCCCACGGCCACGCTGGTCAACATCGCGCGTGGCGGCATCGTGGACGACGCGGCGCTGGCGGTGGCCCTGCGCGAGCGCCGCATCGCGGCTGCAGGGCTGGATGTGTTTGAAGGCGAACCCAGCGTGCACCCCGATCTGCTGACCGTGCCCAACGTGGTGCTCACCCCGCACATTGCCAGCGCCACCGTGCCCACCCGGCGCGCCATGGCCAACCTGGCGGCGGACAATCTGATCGCGTTCTTCGACGGGCGCGGGCCGCTCACACCGGTCAATCGGCCTGCCAGCCTGGGTTGATTTCAAGTTTCGAGTCCAATCGACCGGATGCGCTAGTCGATCATGCGCTGATAGCTATCAAAACCATAGTAAACCTTGACCACTGACACCCTTGTTCTCCTGGCAGCGCTGGCACTGGCGCTGGTTCTTCTGGTGGTGCTGTTGCTGCGCCGTCCCCGCGTGGATCTGCCGCCCGAGTGGCTGGCACGCCTGCAGTCGCTGGAGCAAACCACGCAGGCCACGCAGATTGCCGTGGCCAAGAATGACGGCGCGCTGGACGGCATGGGGCAGCAGCTGCGCGGCTTTACCCAGACCACACAGTCCACGCTGGAGACCCTGCGCCACGCGGTGGATGAGCGACTGGCCCAGGCGGTGGCAGAGTCCCGCAACGGCCGGGCGGAGCTGCTGGCAGCTTTCGGCGTGTTTGAAGGGCGGCTTGACCAACGCCTGGCGGCTTTCGATGCGGCGCTGACGCAGCGCCAGGCCGCGCAAGACGCCGCCCTGGCCCAGCGGTTTGACGCCTTGCAGAACGCCGTGGCGGGTCGGCTGGAAGAGAGCAGCAAGGCTCTGCTGGCCCATCTGGCCCAGGGCCAGGCCGACGCGGCAGCTGCGCGCACCGAGCTGTCGGCCACCTTGGTGGGCTTTCGCACCGAGCTGACCACCACCACCGCCGCGCTGGCGGCCGAAAGCGTCAAGTCCCGAGAAGCCATGGCCGAAAGCACGGCGCTTTTTGAAAAGCGCATCCAGGAGCGCTTTGAGGCCCTGCAGGCCGCCACGCGCCTCACGCTCGACTCGCTCAAGGGCGACATCCAGACGCAGCTGGGCGCCATGTCCACCGCGCTCAAGGACCAGCTCGAAGCCAACGGCTTTCAGATCAAGAACCAGTTCTCGGTGCTGCAAGACGCCGTGTCGCAGCAGCTCACCGGCATGGTGCAGGGCAGCCAGCACAACGCTGAGCAGCTGCGCAACGCGCTCAACGAGCGGCTGGCCGCCATACAGGCCGACAACGCCACCAAGCTCGAAGAAATGCGCCGCACAGTGGACGAAAAACTCCACGCCACGCTGGAGCAGCGCCTCGGCGAGTCCTTCAAACTCGTCAGCGACCGGCTCGAACAAGTGCACAAGGGCCTGGGTGAGATGCAGACCCTGGCGGGCAGTGTGGGCGACTTGAAGCGCGTGATGACCAACGTGAAGACGCGCGGCACCTGGGGCGAAATGCAGCTGGGCGCCATCATCGACAACGTGCTGACGCCCGACCAGTTCGCGCGCAACGTCAAGACTGTGCCGGGCAGCGACGAGCTGGTGGAGTTTGCGATCCGCCTGCCCGGCAAGAGCGACGAGCATCCGGTGTGGCTGCCCATCGACTCCAAGTACCCCGTGGAGCAGTACCAGCGCCTGCTGGACGCGCAGGACGCGGCCGACAAGGCGGCCATCCTGTCGGCGGGCAACGCGTTCGAGACCTCGATCAAGCTCGAAGCCAAGAAGATCTTCGCCAAGTACGTCTCGCCCCCGCACACCACCGACTTTGCCGTGCTCTACCTGCCTACCGAAGGCCTGTTCGCCGAAGTCATGCGCCGCCCCGGTCTGGTCGAGGCCGTGCAGAACGACTGCCGCGTGATGATCACCGGGCCGGCCAATCTGGCCGCCATGCTCAACAGCCTGCAGATGGGTTTCAAGACGCTGGCGATTGAAAAGCGCTCGTCGGAGGTCTGGAGCCTCTTGGGCATGGTCAAGACCGAATTCGCCAAGTTTGGCGATGTGGTCGAGGCCACCAAAAAGTCCATCGACGCCGCCGCCAAGAAGTTTGACGAGGTGGGCGTGCGCACCCGCGCCATCCAGCGCAAGCTGCGCGATGTGCAGGAATTGCCTGCGCCCGGCGCGGCCGGTCCGCTGGTGGGCGGCAGCACGTCGGCATTGCCCGGTCTGGACCCCGAGGAAGACCTGCAGTGAACTGGGCTCTGGCGCGCCTGATTGCGGGCCAGATCTGCGTGCACGCCTGCATGGCGGGCATGCGTCTGGCCGCTCCGCTGCTCGCCCTGCGCGAGGGCCACAGTGCTGCGGCCGTGGGGGTGTTGCTGGCACTGTTTGCCCTCACGCAGGTCTTTCTGGCCCTGCCCGCAGGGCGCTATGCAGACCGGCACGGCCTCAAGCGCCCCGTGGGCTACGCGGTGGCGGTGGCATCGGTCGGGGCGGCGCTGGCGCTGGTGTTCCCCGTTTTTCCGGTGTTGTGCCTGGCGGCGTTGATGACCGGTGGCGCCAGCGGCGCCGCGATCATTGCGCTGCAGCGCCACGTGGGGCGCGCCGCGCACGACGCCACGCAGCTCAAGCAAGTGTTCAGCTGGCTGGCCATCGGGCCTGCGGTGTCCAACTTCATCGGGCCCTTCTGTGCGGGGCTCATGATCGACAACGCGGGCAGCGCGGCAGGCAGCGTGGAAGGCTACCGCGCCGCCTTCGCGCTGATGGCCGTGCTGCCCCTGCTCACCTGGTTCTGGGTGCGCGACACGGTCGAGCTGCCGCCCGTGATCGCGGCCGCAGGCGGCCCCCCCCAGCGCGCGTGGGACCTGATGAACGAGCCGTCGTTTCGCCGCCTGCTGCTGGTCAACTGGATCTTGTCCTCATGTTGGGATGTGCACACCTTTGTGGTGCCGCTGCTCGGGCACGAGCGGGGCCTGTCGGCGTCGGTCATCGGCTCCATCCTGGGCGCGTTTGCAATTGCCGCTGCCGTCATCCGGGTGCTGATGCCCATCGTGGCCGAGCGGCTGCGCGAGCGGGTGGTGGTGGCGGGCGCCATGGTGGCAACCGCCGTGCTGTTTGGTGTGTACCCGCTGCTGCACAGTGCGCTGGCCATGGGCGTTTGTTCGGTGCTGCTCGGGTTTGCGCTGGGCTCGGTACAGCCCATGGTGATGAGCCTGCTGCACCAGATCACGCCGCCAGCGCGCCACGGCGAGGCACTGGGCCTGCGGCTCATGGCCATCAATGCATCCAGCGTGCTCATGCCCATGCTGTTTGGCTCGGCCGGGGCGGTGATTGGCGTGGGAGGGCTGTTCTGGGTGGTCGGGGTCTGCGTGGGCTTAGGTTCCCGCCAGGCTTGGCTGATGGGGCGCCGCACTTGACGGGTGCGCCGCGATACTGGTGCTCCGGGGCACCAGCATCGTGTCGCGACTACCGTCAGAGCTTGTAAAACGCCCGAATCAAATCCCAGGCTTCCTGGGGTTCATCGGTGTAGTGAAACAGGTTGAGGTCCTGCGCAGAGATGGTGCCTTCTTCCACCAGTACATCGAAGTTGATGAGGCGCTTCCAGTAGTCCGTGCCGAACAGCACAATGGGCACGGGCTTGGCCTTTTTGGTCTGGACCAGGGTCAGCACTTCAAACAGCTCGTCCAGCGTGCCAAAGCCGCCAGGGAAGGCCACCAGCGCCTTGGCACGCATCATGAAATGCATCTTGCGCAGCGCGAAGTAGTGGAACTTGAAGGACAGCGAGGGCGAGATGAAGCGGTTGCCGCTTTGCTCGTGGGGCAGGGCAATGTTCAGGCCCACGTTCAGTGCGCCCGCATCGTGGGCGCCCCGGTTGGCGGCCTCCATGATGCCCGGGCCGCCGCCGGTGCAGATGTAGATGCGGTCGGCAGGGCGCTGACGCTCGCTGTAGTCGGCCACCAGCTTGGCGAACTGGCGGGCCAGGTCGTAATAGCCCGCGTTGCGCACGGCCAGGCGTGCGCGGCGCACGCGCTCGGCATCGCCACTGGCTTCGGCGTCGGCCAGCTGGGCTGCGGCTTCGTCGGGCGCCACAAAGCGCGCACTGCCGTACACCACCACGGTGCTTTCAATGCCTTGTTCGGCCTGGCCCAGGTCGGGCTTGAGCATTTCGAGCTGAAAGCGGATGCCGCGCGTTTCGCGGCGGAACATGAATTCGGGGTCGGCAAAGGCCATGCGATTGGCATCGGCCTGCAGGGGGTTGCCGTTGTGGGCGTGGTTGTGCAGCTCGGCCCAGGCATCGGCCAGGCGGCGTTCATTGAGTTGGGTGTTGGCTTCCATGAGGGGCTCGCGTATCGGTAGGTGAACAGAGAAGAGCGGGGCAGCACCGGCAGCAGCAGGTTTGGGCCCATGCAGTGTGGCGTGGATTGATGACGAAATGACGTGCTAGTGCTGGAATATCAAGCGCGAGATGCTATGAAATACGAAGCACTTTGCATGCCAAGCACTGTGAGGCCCAGGGAGCCCAGCAGATGCAGTGCGGTGGTGCCCAGTGCCAGGGCGTAGCGCTGCACCATCAGCATCTCAACGACTTCGGCCGAGAAGCTGGAGAAGGTGGTGAGCGCGCCCAGAAACCCGGTGACCAGCGCCAGCCGCCACACAGGGTCCAACTGGGGCATGGCGTGGAACACGGCCACACACACGCCAATCAGGTAGCCGCCCACCAGGTTGGCGGCGAGGGTGCCCCAGGGAATCAGCCCGCCGGGGCTGAGCCACAGGCCCAGGCGCCAGCGCGCCAGTGCGCCCACACAGGCGCCGATGCAGATGGCAAGAACGTTCAACATCGGGGCATTGTCGCTGGATTTTGAGGCGTCGGACGGGCTGCTCTCCATCCCTCAAAACGCCAAGCGGGGCGTCCCCGGTGGGGGCGCCCCGCTTGGTCGTGTCTGCTGGTGGCCGGTATGTTCAGCGCGCCGACATCTGCTGTGGCAACCAGGTCACGATGCCAGGGAAGACATAGATCAACGCCACGGCGCCACACATCAGGAAGAACATGGGCATGGCCACCTTGGCAATCCAGGGCAGCTGGCGCCCCGTCATGCCCTGCAGCACAAACAGGTTGAAGCCCACGGGCGGTGTGATCTGCGCCATCTCCACCACCAGCACGATGAAGATGCCGAACCAGATTGGGTCGATGCCCGCAGCCTGCACCGTGGGCATGAGCACGCCCATGGTCAGCACCACCATCGAGATGCCATCCAGAAAGCAGCCCAGGATGATGTAGAAAACCGCCAGTGCCACGATGAGCTGCGCCTGGTTCAAGCCCAGCGACGCTATCCACTCCGCCAGGTGGCGCGGCAATCCGATGTAGCCCATGGCCAGCGTGAGGAACGCAGCACCCGCGAGGATCAGCGCGATCATGCAGTACAGGCGCGTGGCGCCCATCAGCGAGTCCTTGAACGTGCCCCAGGTCATCGAGCCCTGCACGGCCGACAGCACCAGCGAGCCCACCACGCCCACGGCCGCTGCCTCGGTGGCGGTGGCAAAACCGGTGTAGATGGAGCCCAGCACGGCTGCAATCAGCAGCACCACGGGGATCAGGCTGCGCGATTCCGACAGCTTTTGCATGAAGCTCATGCGCACATCGGCGGCGGGCACCTGCTCCGGGTGGCGCAGCGCCCACAGCATGATGTAGCCCGAGAAAAGTGCCGCCAGCAGGATGCCCGGCAGCACACCCGCAATGAACAGCTGCGAGATCGACACCTCGGCCGACACGCCGTACACGATCATGATGATGGACGGCGGGATCAACAGACCCAGCGTGCTGGCACCCGCCAGCGTGCCCACCACCATGTGTTCGGGGTAGCCCCGGCGCGTCAGCTCGGGCAGCGTCATCTTGCCGATGGTGGCGCAGGTGGCAGCGCTGGACCCCGACACAGCGGCAAAGATGGTGCAGCCCACCACGTTGGTGTGCAGCAGCCGGCCCGGCAGCGCCTGCACCCAAGGGGCCAGGCCCTTGAACATGTCTTGCGACAAGCGGGTGCGGAACAGGATTTCACCCATCCAGATGAACAGGGGCAGGGCCGTGAGCGTCCAGCTGGAGGCGCTACCCCAGATGGTCACTGCCATCGCATCGCCCGCCGGGCGGGCAGAGAACAGCTGCATGGCGATCCAGGCGACGCCGGAGAGGGTGAGCCCGATCCATACGCCGCTGCCCAGAATCAGGAACAGCGACAGTACGAGCAGGCCGGTTATGGCGAGGTCACTCATGGTTGGTTGTGCCAGGTTTATTCATTGCGCAATGCTTCGCCAGACGAGGCATCTACACGCTTGCCCATCATCTCCAGCACCAGCTCGTCCAGGAACGCGATGGCCAGAATCACCGTGCCCACGGCCATGGCGATCTGCGGAATCCACAGGGGTGTGGCGTCGCTGCTGGTGGAGATGTCGTGGAACTCGTGCGACTGCCAGGCCAGCTTGCAGCTGTACACCGCAAACAGCACGGCCAGCAGTGTGGCAATGGCCAAAGCCCAGATCTCGAACGCCTTCTTGGCGCCGCCCTTCAAAAAGTTGAGCAACAGCGTGACGCGGATGTGCTCGCCGCGCTTCAAGGTGTGGGCGAGCGCCAGAAAGCCCGATGCGGCCATCAGGTAACCCGCATAGGCGTCCGTGCCCGGCACGTGAAAGTGGAACTGCCGGCTGGCGATGGACAGCAGCACCATCCCCAACAAGCCGACCATGAAAAGCGCCGCCAGGGCGGCGGCGCTGTCGTACAGAAAGTCCAGCAGACGACGCATGTGCGTGGGCGCCTGGGCTTATTTGCGGTAGGCGTCGATGAGCGCCTTGCCTTCGGGGCCGGCCTTGTTCAGCCATTCCTTGAGCATGGTGTCACCCACCTTGGCCATGTCGGCCTTCAGTGCGGCCGGTGGTGTCACCACGTCCATGCCGTTGGCCTTGAGCTTGGCGACGGTGTCGGTGTTGACCTTGGCGCTGTTGGCCCAGCCGCGGGCTTCGGCGTCGGCACCGGCCTTCAGCAGCGCTTCCTGGCTGGGCTTGTCCAGCGCGTCAAACGCCTTCTTGTTCACCAGCACGGCGTTCTTGGGCAGCCAGGCCTGGGTGTCGTAGTAGAACTTGAGGTGCTCGTACAGCTTGCTGTCCACACCGGTGGCGCCCGAGGTCATTGTCGATTCGACCACGCCCGTGGCAAGGGCCTGCGAGAACTCCGCAGCCTGCACCGTCACGGGCTGGGCACCGACCAGCTCGGCAATGCGGGCGGTGGCAGGGCTGTAGGCGCGCCACTTGATGCCCTTGAGGTCAGCGGCAGAGGCCAGCGGCTTCTTGGTGTAGATGCCTTGTGGAGGCCAGGCCACCGCGTACAGCAACATCATTCCCTGCTCAGCCAGCTTCTTTTCCAGGAAGGGCTTTTGGGCGGCGTAGAGCTTCTTGGAGGCGTCGTAGCTGTCGGCCAGGAAGGGCAGGCCATCCACGCCAAACAGCTGCCATTCATTCTGGAAGTTGGCCAGCAGGATCTCGCCCATCTGCGCCTGGCCGCCTTGCACGGCGCGCTTGATTTCAGGGGCTTTGAACAGCGCGGCGTTGGCATGCACCGTGATCTTGAGCTTGCCGCCGGTGGCCTTGTCCACATCGCTGGCCAGCTGCACCATGTTCTCGGTGTGGAAGTTGGTGGCAGGGTAGGCGGCGGCCAGGTCCCACTTGGTCTGGGCAAATGCCGAGGTGGCAGACAGGCCCGCAGCCAGGGTCAGGGCGAGTGCGGTCACGGGGAAGATTCGACGCTTCATGGATATTGCTCCGCAGGGTTGTATGTACAAGGTTGGATGTAACAAATCACTGTATCGGAAGCCGATCCGATTGCGATAGGTGTTTTGCCTAAACGCTGACAAATTGCCAACAAATTACCATCGACTTGCCTACAATGCCCCATGCATATCCCGTGCCAATGACAGAACCCGCAGGCCTGAACCCGCCATGAAATCTGACGCCAAGCCCAAGGCCAAGTCCGCGCTTCCACCCAAAGCCGACTCCGGTCCCATCGTGTCATCGGCGCACTTGGTGTCGGCGCAGAGCGCAGAGATGAGCGAGTTCGAGTTCGGCCTCATCGTGGCGGGCAACGCGTTCCACCGCTGGGTGGTGCACTGCATGGCGGCGGCGGGTCTCAAGGACCTGACGCCGCTCGACGTGGTGGTGCTGCACCACGTCACGCACCGTGCGCGCGACAAGCGACTGGCCGACATCTGCTTCATCATGAACGTGGAAGACACGCACCTGGTGAACTACTCGCTCAAAAAGCTGCAGACCCTGGGCGTGGTCGCCTCGCAGAAGAACGGCAAGGAAGTCACCTATGCCGCCACCGACACCGGCCGCGCCTATGTGCAGCGCTACCGCGAGATCCGCGAGAGCTGCCTCATCGATGCCTTGAATGCCGATGACGCGCTCAACCGCGACATCGGCGAACTGGCCCGTTTGCTGCGTGTGCTCTCGGGCATGTACGACCAGGCGGCGCGATCGGCGGCGTCGTTGTGACCCTGGACCTCCGATTTTTGGATTTTTGAATGAAAAGCGGCTGTAGCGCAGGTACCGATTGCGCTGGCAGCTATTGATTAGATAGCATCACCATGTCCCAACAAGCTTCTTCTTTGGCCCGCTGGCAGTTCTGGATCGACCGGGGCGGCACCTTCACCGATGTGGTGGGCAAGCGCCCGGACGGCACTCTGGTCACGCACAAGCTGCTGTCCGAGAACCCCGAGCAGTACAAGGACGCTGCCGTGGCGGGCATTCGCCACCTGCTGGGCCTGCAGCCCGGCGAGCCGGTCACGCCCGCGCTGGTGGAGTGCGTGAAGATGGGCACCACGGTGGCTACCAACGCCCTGCTGGAGCGCAAGGGCGAGCCCACGCTGCTCATCACCACCAAGGGCTTCAAGGACGCGCTGCGCATTGCCTACCAGAACCGCCCACGTTTGTTTGACCGCCACATCGTGCTGCCCGAGCTGCTGTACGAGCGCGTGGTGGAAGCCCAGGAGCGCATGGGCGCGCAGGGTGAGGTGATCGAGCCGCTGGACGAAGACCACCTCAAGGAACGCCTGTGGGCCGCCTACGACGCGGGCCTGCGCAGCGCGGCCATCGTGTTCATGCACGGCTACCGCTACACCGCACACGAAGAGGCTGCGGCCCGCATTGCGCGCGAAATGGGCTTCACGCAGGTGAGCGCATCGCACGCCACCAGCCCCATGATGAAGCTGGTGAGCCGGGGCGACACCACCGTGGTCGATGCCTACCTGTCGCCTATCCTGCGCCGTTATGTGGACCAGGTGGCGAGCGAAATGCCGGGCGTCAAGTTGTTCTTCATGCAGTCGTCGGGGGGCCTCACGGACGCGCAGGTGTTCCAGGGCAAGGACGCGATCTTGAGTGGACCCGCAGGCGGCATCGTCGGCATGGCCCGGACAGCGGAGCTGGCCTTTCGCAGTGACCCGGCGGGGTTGGCGGGCCACGCGAAGGTCATCGGCTTTGACATGGGCGGCACCAGCACCGATGTGAGCCACTACGCGGGCGAGTTCGAGCGCGAGTTCGAGACCCAGGTGGCCGGTGTGCGCATGCGTGCGCCCATGATGAGCATCCACACCGTGGCGGCCGGTGGTGGCTCCATCCTCGGCTTTGACGGCGCGCGCTTCCGCGTCGGCCCCGAGAGCGCGGGTGCCAACCCTGGCCCCGCCAGCTACCGCCGGGGCGGCCCGCTGGCCGTGACCGATGCGAATGTGATGGTGGGCAAGATCCAGCCCGCGCATTTCCCCAAGGTGTTTGGCCACGCTGCCAACGAGGCGCTGGATGGCGACGCAGTGGCGCGCAAGTTTGGCGATCTTGCCGAGCAAACCGGGCGCAGCGCCGAGGATGTGGCCCACGGCTTTATCCAGATTGCTGTGCAGCAGATGGCCAATGCCATCAAGAAGATCAGCGTAGCGCGAGGGTATGACGTGACGCGCTACACACTGCAGTGTTTTGGCGGCGCGGGCGGCCAGCACGCGTGTTTGGTGGCCGACGCGCTGGGCATGACCCGCGTGTTTGTGCACCCGCTGGCCGGTGTGCTCAGTGCCTACGGCATGGGCCTGGCGGACCAAAACGTGATCCGCGAACAGGCCGTGGAAACGAAGCTGGTGCCTGAGGCACTCGCGGGCATCGAGGCCACGCTGGACCAACTGGCTACCACCGCACGCACCGAGCTGGAGCGCCAGCAGGTGGGCGCAGGCACAGCCGTGGTGCACCGCCGCGTGCATGTGCGCTACGAGGGTAGCGACTCTGCGCTTATCGTGCCGTTCGGCTCGTTGGCCGAGATCACCGCAGGCTTTGAAGCCGCATACCGCCAGCGCTTTGCCTTTCTCATGCAGGGCAAGGGCCTGGTGGTGGAGGCCGTATCGGTCGAGGCCGTGGTGCCCGGCGACGCGCCCGTGGAGCCACGCCATGCGCTGCAGCCCGCACGCGAGGTGCCGCGCCGCAGCACCGTGCGCATGTACACCGGTGGCGTGGACGGCGTGCCCGCGTGGCACGACGCGGCCCTGGTGGTGCGCGAGGACCTGCGCCCCGGCGACGTGATCCCCGGCCCGGCCATCATTGCCGAGAAGAACGCCACCACCATCGTGGAGCCCGGCTGGGAAGCGCAGCTCACCGAGCTGGACCACCTGCTGCTCAACCGCCGCGTGGCGCGCGCTGTGCAGCATGCGGTGGGCACCACCGTGGACCCGGTGCTGCTGGAGGTGTTCAACAACCTGTTCATGAACATCGCGGAGCAGATGGGGCTGCAGCTGCAGAACACGGCGTACTCCGTCAACATCAAGGAACGCCTTGACTTCAGCTGCGCGCTGTTCGACACGGCGGGCAACCTGATTGCCAATGCGCCGCACATGCCCGTGCACCTGGGCTCCATGGGCGAGAGCATCAAGACGGTGATCCGCGAGAACGCGGGCAAGATGCAGCCCGGCGACGTGTTCGTGCTCAACGACCCGTACCACGGCGGCACGCACCTGCCGGACATCACGGTCATCACGCCGGTCTATATCGCTGATGAAGCCACGCCCACGTTCTATGTGGGCAGCCGGGGCCACCACGCGGATGTGGGCGGCACCACGCCGGGGTCGATGCCGCCGTTCTCCACGCGCATCGAGGAAGAGGGCGTGCAGATCAACAACGTGAAGCTGGTGGAGCGTGGCGTACTGCGCGAGGCGGAGATGATTGCGCTGCTCGAAAGCGGCGAATACCCCAGCCGCAACCCGCAGCAGAACATGGCGGACCTGCGCGCGCAGATCGCAGCGAATGAGAAGGGCCAGCAGGAGCTGCGCCGCATGGTGGCCGAGTTTGGGTTGGACGTGGTGCAAGCCTACATGCGCCATGTGCAGGACAACGCCGAAGAATCTGTGCGCCGCGTCATCACGCGCTTGAAGGACGGGCAGTTCACCCTGCCGCTGGACAACGGCGCGCAGATCAGTGTGGCCGTTAAGGTGGATGCGCAAAGCCGCAGCGCCACCATCGACTTCACCGGCACCAGCCCGCAGCAGACCAACAACTTCAACGCGCCCACGGCGGTGTGCATGGCGGCGGTGCTGTACGTGTTCCGCACTCTGGTAGATGACGACATTCCGCTGAACGCCGGGTGCCTCAAGCCGCTCAACGTCATCATCCCGCCGGGGAGCATGCTCAACCCCAACCCCCCAGCCTCGGTGGTGGCGGGCAATGTGGAGACCTCCACCTGCATCACCAACGCGCTGTACGGCGCGCTGGGCCTGATGGCGGCGGGGCAGTGCACCATGAACAACTTCACCTTTGGCAGCACGCGCTACCAGTACTACGAGACCATCTCGGGTGGCAGCGGCGCGGGTGGGGTATGGGATGCGAACGGGCAACTGGCGGGCGGTTTTGACGGCACCAGCGTCGTGCAGTGCCACATGACCAACTCGCGCCTGACGGACCCCGAGGTGCTGGAGTTCCGCTTTCCGGTGCGGCTGGAGGGCTACGAGATCCGCAAGGGCTCGGGCGGTGCGGGGCAGTACAAAGGTGGTGATGGCGGCATTCGCCGCGTGCGCTTTCTGGAGCCGATGACGGCCAGCATCTTGTCCAACGGCCGCCACCATGGCGCGTTTGGCATGGCGGGTGGCCAGCCAGGCGCGGTGGGCATCAACAAGGTGGTGCGCAGCGATGGCCGGGTGGAGCTGCTGGACCACATCGGCCAGGCCGAGATGGCGCCGGGCGATGTGTTTGAGATCCACACCCCCGGCGGCGGCGGGTTTGGCGTGCCAGGGGCGAAATAAGAGCCAAAACCGCTGCAGGCGCATGTTTTATATGCACCTGCAGCTATCAAATCAGGAGTGTTTGATCAGGGTGAGGTGATCAGGAGTCTTTGGCTTCTGTGCTGCCATCCACCTCGGGCTGGCTCAGGCTGGGTGGCACATCACGCCCGGCCTGCCGGGCGCGGAACAGCGCCGCGCGCATCAGAAAAATCGACATGATGGGCACCGTGATCGCCACGAACACGGCAATCAGCAGCGCATGCAGCGCCAGGCTGCTGTCGGCCACCGAGAAGTACAGCACCGTGCCGTGCATGATCAGCCAGCAGCCCAGCGTGGCGATGATGGAGGGGGCGTGTACCCGTTCAAAAAACGTGGGCAGCCGCAGCAGTCCGATGGAGCCCAGCAGGGCCAGCGCAGCACCTGCCAGCACCAGCACGGCCACGATGATTTCCAGCCACAGCGGAAGAACCGCCGTGACGGTGGTGGCAGCGTCGGTCATTCGATCACCTCGCCGCGCAGTAAAAACTTGGCCATGGCCATGGAGCCGACAAAGCTGAACAGCGCCAGCAGCAGCGCGGCCTCGAAGTAGTTCTTGCTGCCGTAGAGCAGACCCAGCACCAGCATCATCAGCATGCCGCTCAGGTACATGCAGTCCAGCGCCAGCACGCGGTCTTGCGCGGACGGGCCCTTGAGCAGTCGGATCAACGCACAGCCCATGGCCAGTGCGAGCATGAGCAGGGCGGCCGGCAGGGCCCAGTCCAGCACGGGGGTCATTCAAAAATCTCCATCAAGGGGGCCTCGTAGCGCTGCTTCACCTCAGCGATTACCGTGGCGGGGTCGTCCAGCTCCAGCACGTGCAGCAGCAGCATGCTGCGGTCCAGCGAAATCTCGGCCCACGCGGTACCGGGCGTGATGCACACGATCATCGCCAGAACAGCCAAGGCGTTGGGGTCCCGCACATCCAGCGGAATGTGCACAAAGCCCGCTGGGTGGCGCCTGCGGCCGGGCGCCAGCAGCAGGCCGGCCACGGCCAGGTTGGACCGGGTAGTGTCTGCCACCACCGTGAGTGCCAGGCGCAAGACGGTGCCTGGCTTGCGAATGCGCACCGGCAGCGGGCGCAGCCCGGCCGTCAGCAGCGGGATGGCCAGTGCCAGCACGGCGCCGAGCACCAGGTGGCCTGCACTCAGACTGCGGTTGAGCAGCAGCCACAGGCCCAGCAACGCCAGCGAGAGCAGCGGCGCCGGCACCAGGCGCCGCAACAGACCGGGGCGCGGGGAAACGGCTGGGGCGTTGGATGCCGTCGATGGGCCTGGCTGGGTCATGGCTTGCTCCCCGGTGGCAGGGTTTCAGGCGCTGCTGCAGGCGAAGGTGCGACGGGCGCCGCGGTCATCACCGCACGCACGTAGGTGCCGGGCGCATGCAGGGCATCGGCCGTGGCCTGGGTGTAGCGCATCACTGCACCGGCTTGCCACACCAGCGCCACACACGCCAGCAGCAGCAGGGCAATGGGCAGCCCCTCCAGCACCAGCAGCTGCGGTGAAGCCCGGCCCTGGGCCGACCAGAAATGGCGAATGCCCGCGCGCGTGAGCGCCAGCAGTGCCAGCAGCCCCGAGCCCACCAGCAGCGCCACCAGCGTCCAGCCCGCAGCGCCCAGGCGGAAGCCCTGGGCCGCACCCAGCCCCAGCGGGTTGAGCAGTGCATGGACCATGGCGAACTTGCCCACAAAGCCGGGCAGGGGCGGCAGGCCCGCAATCACCAGCGTGCAGGCCATGAACGCCAGGCCCAAAAAGGCCGCAGCGGCAGGGATGACCTGGCCGATCAGCGCCTGTTCCTTGTCGTCCAGGTTCATGCCCTCCGTGGGCACCAGATCGGCCGATAGAAACGGAGCGTCGTCGGTCTGCTCGTACGGCGCGAGGTTGGCTCCGTCATTGCGCCAGCGGTCGATCAGGTCGGTAAGCAGGAACAGCGCGCTCACAGCCAGCGTGGAGCTGAGCAGGTAGTACAGCAGCCCGCTGGTGAGCAGGTTTTGTCCGAAGCCGACAGCGGCCAGCAGCGTGCCCGATGACAACACGGCGCTGGACCCGGCCAGATGCCCCAGGCGCTGCGATCCCAGCATGCCAATGGCGCCAAACGCCATGGTCAGCATGCCGCCGCCAATGAGCCACTGGCTGCCAAACAGCGCGGATTCACCGGCCTCGGCGCCAAACAGCAGCGTCCACAGCCGCAGCACGCTGTACACGCCCACCTTGGTCATGAGCGCAAACAGCGCACCCACGGGCGCGGTGGCCGCGCTGTAGGCGGGCACCAGCCAGAAGTTGAGCGGCCACACGGCGGCCTTGATCAGGAAGGCCACTGCCAGAATGGCAGCGGCCGCGTGCAGCAGACCCCGGTCTGCCACGGCCACACCCGCAATGCTCTGCGCCAGGTCGGCCATGTTGAGCGTGCCGGTGATGCCGTAGAGCATCGACACCCCGATGAGGAACAGCGACGACGCCGCGAGGTTGATGGCGATGTAGTGCAGCCCCGCCGACACGCGCGGGCGGCCCGAGCCGTGCAGCAGCAGCCCATAGGACGCCGCCAGCATGATCTCGAAGAACACGAACAGGTTGAACAGGTCGGCCGTGAGAAACGCCCCGGCCAGCCCCATGAGCTGGAACTGGAACAGCGGGTGAAAGTGCACGCCCGCCCGGTGCCAGCGCGCGGCCGAGAACAGCACCGTGGCCAGCGCCACCGTGCTGGTCAGCACCAGCATCATGGCCGACAGGCGGTCGATGACCAGCACGATGCCGAACGGCGCCGGCCAGTTGCCCGGCAGGTACACGCCCAGGCTGGTCTGCACGCTGGGCTCCTTGGCCTGCACCAGCAGCAACACAGCCACCACCAGGCCCACCAGGGTCGAGGTGATGTTGAGCGTGACCTTGGTGCGCTGGCGTTCCTCGCGCAGCAGCAGCATGAGCCCGGCCGTGAGCAGGGGCAGTGCAATGGGCGCAAGGATCAGGTGCGGCATCAGCCACGCGGTGATCGATGCGGTGATGCTCATGCCTCCCGTCATGGCATTTCCTGCACGTCTTTACCCTTGGTGCCGTCCACATGGTCGGTGCCGGCCATGCCACGCGATGCCAGCAGCACCACCAGGAAGAGCGCGGTCATGGCAAAGCCGATCACGATGGCCGTGAGAGTGAGCGCCTGGGGCATGGGGTCGGCATAGTGGGCCAGGTCTTGCGGCACCCCGGGCTGCAGCACGGGCTCCTTGTCAATCGCGAGGCCCAGGCGGCCCATGCTGAAGATGAACAGGTTGACGGCGTACGACAGCAGCGACAGGCCCATGATGACCTGGAAGGTACGCGGCCGCAGCAGCAGCCAGACGCCGGATCCGGTGAGCACACCAATGGCCAAGGCCAGTATCAGTTCCATGGGCCTTCTCCTGGTGTGGCGGCGGCCTGGGCTTCTTCGGCCGCGCGTGCGTTGTTGTAGCGGTGGCTGCGCACCGACTGGTGGGCAATGCCGGTGAGGATGAGCATGGTGGAGCCCACCACCAGGGTGAACACGCCGATGTCGAAGAACAGTGCGCTGGCCACATGGATCTCACCCACCACGGGCAGCGAAAAATGCGCCGTGTGGCTGGTCAAAAACGGATAGCCCCAGGCCAATGCGCCCAGGCCCGTGGCCAGTGCGGCGAGCAGGCCCACGCCGATCCAGCGGCGCGGGTACAGCGGCAGATGCGCCTCGACCCACGAGGTGCCCGAGACGATGTACTGCAGCAGCAGCGCTACCGAGAACACCAGCCCCGCCACAAAGCCACCGCCGGGCTCGTTGTGGCCGCGCATGAAGAGGTAGACCGCAACCAGAGTGGCAAACGGCAGCATCAGCCGCACCAGAACGGCGGGCACCATGAGGTAGCCCACGGCGGTGTCGGCAGTCTGGCGTGGGTTGGCGAGGTCGGTGTCCACATCGGCGGGCAGTGCGCGCTGCTGGGGCGGCAGGTCCATCACCTCGCGCGCAGGGCGGAAGCGCCGCAGCAGCGCATACACCGTGAGCGCCACAATGCCGAGCACCACGATCTCGCCAAAGGTGTCAAAGCCCCGGAAGTCCACCAGCATGACGTTGACCACGTTGGTGCCGCCCCCTTCGGTAAGCGCACGCTCCAGAAAAAAGGTGGAGGTGCTGTCGGGGAACGGGCGGCTCATCATCGCGAACGACAGCAGCGCCATGCCACCACCCGCAGCCAACGTCAGCGCCATGTCGCGGTAGCGGCGCAGCTGGGTGCGGCGCTCTTCGGCCAGCGTGGGCACGCGCAGGCTCTCGTCGCGCCGCGGCAGCCAGCGCAGGCCCAGCAGAATGAGGATGGTGGTCACCACCTCCACCACGATCTGTGTGAGCGCCAGGTCGGGCGCCGAGAACCACAGGAAGGTCAGGCACACGCACAGCCCGGAGCCACCGAGCAGCGTCAGGGCGGCCAGCCGGTGGTATTTGGCCTGCCAGGCTGCCGCGACGGCGCACACGGCGCCCAGCAGCCACAGCAGCGCAAAGGCAGGCGACAGCGGGAGCTGCACCCGGTCGCCAATGGGCAGGCCCCGCGCCCACAGGGGCAGGGTGCCCGCCACCAGCGCAGCGCACACCAGCCACAGCATCTGCCACTGCAAGCGACCGGTGCCCAGCAGGCGGCGGCCATTGCGGCCCACGAGGCTGAGCAGGGCCAGCGTGGCCTCAAAGGCCCGCTGGCCACTGATGCGGCGCATGACGGGTGGCGCATCGATGGCACCCTTTTCGCGCTGCCAGCGCAGCAGGGCGTAGAGCGCAATACCCCCGCCCAAAGCCACCAGGCTCATCACAAAGGGTGTGTTGAAGCCATGCCAGACCGCCAGGCTGTAGGTGGGCAGCTCGCCACCCACCACGGGCCGTGCGGCAGCGGCCAGGTAGGCCCCCACCGACCACGCGGGCAGCGTGCCCACCACCAGGCAGGCCAGCACCAGCAGTTCCACCGGCACGCGCATCCAGTGCGGGGGCTCGTGGGGATGACGCGGCAGGTCCGTAGCGGGCGGGCCGAAGAAAACATCCACCGTGAAGCGCAGCGAATACGCCACGCTGAACATGCCGGCCACCGTGGCGGCCACCGGCAGCAGCCATTCGAGCAATGGCGTGGTGTTCACGTACACCGTCTCGGCAAAGAACATTTCCTTGGAGAGGAAGCCGTTGAGCAGCGGCACGCCCGCCATGGCCGCGCTGGCCACCATGGCCAGGGTGGCGGTGATCGGCATCATGGTGCGCAGGCCCGACAGGCGGCGTATGTCGCGCGTGCCGCTTTCATGGTCCACGATGCCCACGGCCATGAACAGCGAGGCTTTGAAGGTCGCGTGGTTCATGATGTGGAAGACCGCTGCAACGGCCGCCAGCGGGCTGTTCAGGCCCAGCAGCAGGGTGATCAGGCCCAGGTGCGAGATGGTCGAGTACGCCAGCAGCCCCTTGAGGTCGTTCTGGAACATGGACGCGTAGCCGCCCACCAGCAGAGTGGCCAGGCCCGCGCCGCCCACCAGCCAGAACCACTGCTCGGTGCCCGCCAGCGCGGGCCACAGGCGCGCCAGCAGAAACACGCCGGCCTTGACCATGGTGGCTGAGTGCAGGTACGCCGACACGGGTGTGGGCGCGGCCATGGCGTTGGGAAGCCAGAAGTGGAAGGGGAACTGCGCGCTCTTGGTCAGCGCGCCCAGCAGAATCAGGACAAGTGCGGTGGTGTAGAGCGGGTGGTTCTGGATGAGCTGGGCCGCAACCAGCACATGGTCCAGGTCGTAGCTGCCGACGATGTGGCCCAGCACCAGCATGCCCGCCAGCATGGCCAGGCCGCCTGTACCGGTCACCGTCAGAGCCATGCGTGCGCCACGCCGGGCATCCTTGCGGTGGTGCCAGTAGCCGATCAGCAGGAAGGAGAACAGGCTGGTCAGCTCCCAGAAGAACGCGATCTGGATGATGTTGCCCGACAGCACTACGCCCGCCATCGCGCCCATGAAAGCCAGGAAGAATGAGAAGAAGCGCGGCACTGGGTCTGCGGGCGACATGTAATAGCGCGCGTACAGCACCACCAGGCTGCCCACGCCCAGCACCAGCATGCAGAACATCCACGCAAAGCCATCCATGCGGATGACGAGGTTCAGACCCAGCGCGGGCAGCCAGGCCAGCTCTTGCCGGATCACGCCGCCGTCCGCAATCTCCGGGAAGTACAGCGCCGCCTGGGCTGTGCAGAACACCGCGATAAGTCCCGCCAAGGTGGACTCTGTATTGCGGGCGTTGGACGGCAGAACCGCTGCCAGCAGGCTGCCGATGAAGGGGAGAAGGATGAGGGTGATCAGGGGCATGCGCGATTGATTTTAGGGGCAGCCCCTAAAAACCCTGCCCGGCCCTCGCTGTTGGCTATGCCATGCCGCAAAAAAACAAGCCCGCTGGAGCGGGCTTGCTGCTTGTGAAGCGTGCTTAGTTTTTGCTAGCGCCTGTTGCTGGGGCGGGCGCTGCCGGTGCCGCCGTCGCCGTGGCAGGTGGTGTGGCTGGCGTGGTTGCCGTTGCGGACTCCTTGTCAGCGCTGCCACGGGCTTTGCGGTCTGCGGTGTGGCGGCTGCTGTGCTTCTTATTGTTCTTAGCTTCTGCCTTGGCTGCAGCTGCCGCGCTGTACTTCTTGCCGTTGACGGTCAGGCCCTCTTTGGAGAAGTTGACGGCACTCTTGTTGCCCACGCCACCCACACGGCCGATGAAGTCGGCCCAGTCTTTGAAGGGCGCGCTTTGGCGCTCTTGCAGGATGCGGCCCGACAGGCCGGGGCCGATGCCCTTGATGCCGTCGAGTTCAGCCTCGGTAGCGGTGTTCACGTCCACGGCGGCCCAGGCGGCGGTAGCGAGCAGGGTGGCAACCAGCAGGGTCAGTAGTTTCTTCAGCATGGCGAGGAGCTTAGGGTGTTGAGGGATACGGCTCTTAGAGTTCTTCGACCCGGCGCGCCGGGTAGCTGTCCCAGGTTTGGCAGCCGGGGCATTGCCAGAAATGCTGGCGCGCTTCAAAACCGCAGGCCGCGCAGCGATAGCGGGTGAGCGGCTTGACGGCATGGTCCAGCGCGCGTTGGACCTGGGGGTGGAATTCTTCGTGCTCCAGCTTTTCGGTGGCCAGCCATTTGGCGGCGGCGACCAGAGAGCGTTCCTTGTCCAGGTGCTCCACATAACGCTGGCGGGCAGACGGGCGGGTGGCCTCGTCGGCAGCCTCCATCGCCACGATGCTTTCCAGCACGTCCAGCGAAGGTGCTTGCGCATAGTGGGCCTGCAGCAGGGCGTGGACTTCGGGCGTGCGGCCAGTGGCTGTTGCGGCTTCGACCATCAGCGGGGCGGCCAGGGGAAGCGCAGCGGGGTTGCGCTCGCCCAGCGTTTTGAGGGTGGACAGCACGGCGGCCGGCTGGCCCATCAGGCGTTGCAGGCGCGCCAGTTCGATGCGCGCGCGCGCTGCCTCGGGGGCGGCCGCCACGGCCTGGTCCAGCAGGGCCTGCGCGCCCGGCAGGTCGCCCTGCGCGATCAGCGCCAGGGCCTGCTCGCACAGGTAGTGCGCCTGCCGCGTGCTGAAGTCGCCCTGGTCGGCGGCGTGCATCTTGCGGGCAATGCTGGCGGCATGGGGCCAGTCGCGCGAGCGTTCGTAAATGGCGAGCAGCGCCAGGCGGGCCTGGGCCTCGAACGGGGTGCCCTCCAGGCGCTGCAGCGCGTCTTCGGCGCGGTCGAGCAGCCCGGCCTTCAGGAAGTCGAGGGCCAGCGCATGCTGGGCGCGCTCGCGGTCGGTACGGGAGAGGTCGCCGCGCGAGAGCAGATGCTCATGCACCCGCACAGCGCGGTCGTACTCGCCCCGGCGGCGAAACAGGTTGCCCAGGGCGAAGTGCAGCTCGGAGGTGTCGGGGTCGTTCTGCACGGCCTCGATGAAGGCGTCGATTGCCTGGTCCTGCTGCTCGTTGAGCAGGAAGTTCAGGCCCTTGAAGTAGGCCTTGGGCGCGCGGCGGTTTTCGGCGCGCAACTGGCGCAGATCGAACCGCGACGCCAGCCAGCCCAGCACAAAGGCCAGCGGTAAGCCCAGCAGTATCCAGCTCAGGTCAAATTCCATGGATCGAGGGCAGGTCAGGAGGTGGTGGGGGCACTGCCGGGGTGGCGCTGGCGGCGGGGGGCGCTGCGGGCGCAGGTGCCACAACGACTGCGGCCTGGGCGCGACGGGCCGCGTTACGGTGGCGCCACCAGCGCGGTACCATGCCCAGGGCCCCGACGACCAAGCCTGCGGCGAACGCGGTCAGCACCACCAGCACCAGCGGCGCGCGCCATTGCGTGCCAAAGAAGAAGTGCACGGTCGCGTCCTGCTGGTTGTTCAGCGCGAAGGCGAAGAGCGTAAAAAAAATGGCTGCCTTCAGCAGCCACAGGAGGTATTTCATCGGTCTCCCCAGTGGTGGGGCGATTCTAAGAGCTTGGCGCAATAGGCCTGCGCATTGCTGCACGAAGGACAATACAAGCCAAAACGGCAGCAGGCGCTAGTGAATCATGCGCTCGCTGCTATCAATTTCATATCAACTGCCCAGGGTACCTGTGGCAGGCGGGGCCTTTTCTTCCATTTCGGCCGTGCGTTTGTCCACGGCTTCGCGCAGGGCCTTGCCTGGCTTGAAATGCGGCACACGCTTTTCGGGAATGGCCACAGCCTCGCCGCTGCGCGGATTGCGGCCCATGCGGGGAGGGCGGTGGTTGACCGAGAAGCTGCCAAAGCCCCGGATCTCGATGCGGTGCCCGCGCACCAGGGCCTCGCCCACGGCGTCCAGAATGGTCTTGACGGCGTATTCGGCATCCCGGTGGGTGAGCTGACCGAAACGGGCGGCCAGTTCTTCGACGAGGTCTGAGCGGGTCATGGAATCTTGGGACATAGGCAGTCAGTCTTGGCTGAAAAAAGAGCGGGCGCCGAGGCGCCCGCTGTCTGACCGTTTAACGGGTCAGCGCTTTACTTTTCCGAGTTGTCCAGCTTGGCGCGCAGCAGGGCGCCCAGGCTGGTCGTGCCGGCGCTTTCGCGGCTCGATTGCTGGCTCAGGTTGGCCATGGCGCCTTGTTCGTCAGCCATGTCCTTCTGCTTGATCGACAGCTGGATGTTGCGGGTCTTGCGATCCACGTTCACCACCACGGCCGTGACTTCGTCGCCTTCCTTCAGCACGTTGCGGGCATCTTCCACGCGGTCGCGGGAGATTTCCGAAGCGCGCAGGTAGCCCACGATGTCTTCGCCGAGGTCGATTTCAGCGCCACGGGCGTCCACGGTCTTGACCTTGCCGGTCACCGTCTGGCCCTTGTCGTTCACGGTCACGAAGGTCGTGAATGGGTCGCCGTCGAGTTGCTTGATACCCAGGGAGATGCGCTCACGGTCCACGTCCACAGCCAGAACGATGGCTTCGACTTCCTGGCCCTTCTTGTAGTTGCGCACAGCGGATTCGCCGGGCTCGTTCCAAGACAGGTCAGACAGGTGCACCAAGCCGTCGATACCGGCAGCCAGACCCACGAACACGCCGAAGTCGGTGATGGACTTGATGGGGCCCTTCACGCGGTCGCCGCGCTTGGTTTCCTGTGCAAACTCTTGCCATGGGTTGGCCTTGCACTGCTTCATGCCCAGGCTGATACGGCGCTTGTCTTCGTCGATTTCCAGAACCATGACTTCGACTTCGTCGCCCAGCGAAACCAGCTTGGCGGGAGCGATGTTCTTGTTGGTCCAGTCCATTTCAGAGACGTGCACCAGGCCTTCGATGCCGGGTTCAAGTTCGACGAACGCGCCGTAGTCGGCAATGTTCGTGATCTTGCCGAACAGGCGGGTGCCTTGGGGGTAGCGGCGGTTTACGCCCATCCATGGGTCGTCGCCCATTTGCTTCAGACCCAGGGACACGCGGTTCTTTTCGGTGTCGAACTTCAGGATCTTGGCAGTGATTTCCTGGCCAGCGGTCACCACTTCGGAGGGGTGACGCACGCGGCGCCATGCCATGTCGGTGATGTGCAGCAGGCCGTCGATGCCGCCCAAGTCCACGAACGCACCGTATTCGGTGATGTTCTTGACCACGCCCTGAACGATGGAGCCTTCCTTCAGGGTTTCCATCAGCTTGGCGCGCTCTTCGCCCATGGAGGCTTCCACCACAGCGCGGCGGCTCAGCACCACGTTGTTGCGCTTGCGGTCCAGCTTGATGACCTTGAATTCCATGGTCTTGTTTTCGTACGGCGTCAGATCCTTGATCGGACGGGTATCGATCAGCGAGCCGGGCAGGAATGCGCGGATGCCGTTGACCAGAACGGTCAGGCCGCCCTTGACCTTGCCGGACGTGGTGCCGGTGACGAATTCGCCGGATTCCAGGGCCTTTTCCAGGCTCATCCAGGAAGCCAGACGCTTGGCGGTGTCGCGCGACAGGATGGTGTCGCCGTAGCCGTTTTCGATGGAGCCAATGGCCACCGAGACGAAGTCACCCACTTGGACTTCGACTTCGCCCTTGTCGTTCTTGAACTCTTCCAGCGGCACGTAGGCTTCGGACTTGAGGCCAGCGTTCACGACCACGAAGTTGTGCTCGACGCGCACGACTTCAGCGGTGATGACTTCGCCTGGGCGCATTTCCGTGCGCTGCAAGGATTCTTCAAAAAGGGCGGCAAAAGATTCGGACATGTGTTTCCTTGCCACAAACAGGATTCCGGCAGCACCATTGCTACCGTTTTTATAGCTGCTTGCGGTGGTTTTTTGCGGTAGAACCGCGGGTTAGGTTATCGATCCACACAACCTGTGCGCTGACGCGCGAGAGGAGCTGCGTGGGCCTGTGGCAAGGCCTTTCGGCACTGCCTGGAGCCCGAGGGCTCCACATTGTCAGCGCTGCGCAGAAACTGCGAAGGGCTGACGCTCCTGCCACCAGGCCAATACTTGTTCGACGGCTTGTTCAATCGTCAAATCGGAGTTGTCCAGGACCAGAGCGTCCTGCGCGGGCTTGAGAGGTGCAACACTCCGGGAGCTGTCCCGGGCGTCGCGCGCTTCCAGATCCGCGCGAAGGTCTTCGATACTAGCCGAAAAACCCTTAGAAATCAACTGTTTATAACGGCGCTCTGCGCGGCAGGCGGCGCTGGCCGTGAGATACACCTTCAAGGGGGCCTCGGGGAAGATCACGGTGCCCATGTCGCGCCCGTCGGCCACCAGCCCCGGCAGGCGCTGAAAGCTGTGCTGCAGATCGACCAGCGCAGTGCGCACGGCGGGCAGGGCGGACACACGGGACGCGTTCATACCGGCTTCTTCGGTCCGTATGGCTTCGGTCACGTCGTCGCTGCCCAGCCACACCTTGCCGCCCTCAAACCGCACCGGCAGCGTCTGGGCCAGGGTGGCGATCCGGGCTTCGTGGTCAGCGTCTATGGCCAAACCTGCCCGCAGCGCGGCCAGGGCGGTGATGCGGTACATCGCGCCGGAGTCCAAAAAGCGATAGCCCAGCCGCTGCGCCACCGCCGCGGCCACCGTGCCCTTGCCCGAGGCCGTGGGGCCGTCGATGCAGATCACCGGGATGTGGGCGGTCTCGACCTGGGCGACCGAGAACAGGGCCTCGAAGTAGTCCGGGAAGGTCTTGGCCACGCACTTGGGGTCTTCGATGCGCACCGGCAGACGCGCCGGGTTGAATGCGGCCAGCGAGAAGCACATGGCCACGCGGTGGTCGTCGTAGGTGTGGATGCTGGCAGCCTTCCAGTCGGTGACCTGGGCCGGGGGCGTGACGCGGATATAGTCCGCGCCTTCCTCCACCGTGGCGCCGAGCTTGCGTAGCTCGGTGGCCATGGCGGCGATGCGGTCGGTTTCCTTCACGCGCCAGCTGGCGATGTTGGTCAGCGTGGTGGTGCCCTGGGCATACAGCGCCATCACGGCCAGCGTCATGGCGGCGTCGGGAATGTGGTTGCAGTCCAGGTCAATGGCGTTCAGGGGCCACGCGCCGCGTTCAATCTGCAGCCAGTTGGGGCCGCCGGTGACCACGGCGCCCATGGCCCGGGCCGCTTCGACAAAGCGGATGTCGCCCTGGATCGAATCCAGGCCCACGCCCTGAATCTTGATGCCTTTTTGGCCGCTAGTGCTAGAAGTAATTGCGCCAAGCGCGATGAAATAACTAGCGGATGAGGCGTCTGCCTCCACATGGATGCTGCCTGGCGACTGATAGCGGCTGCCTGCCGGGATGGTGAAACGCTGCCAGTTCTGGTGCTCGACCACAATGCCAAAGCGCGCCAGCAGTTGCAGGGTGATGGCGATGTAGGGCTTGGAAATCAGCTCGCCCACCACCTCGATCACGATGGCCTGCGTGCCCGCCGCCAGCGGCAGCGCCATGAGCAGGGCGGTGAGGAACTGGCTGGATACATCGCCGCGCACTCGGATGGGCTCTGCCAGTGCCAGCGCAGGCACGCCCTGGCCATGGGCAATCTTGAGCGGCGGGTAGCCGTCGTTGCCCAGGTAGTCGATCTGGCAGCCCAATTGGCGCAGCGCATCGATGAGATCGCCGATGGGGCGCTCGTGCATGCGCGGCACGCCAGACAGCTCGAACTCGCCGCCCAGCAGCGCCAGCGCCGCCGTTAGTGGGCGCATGGCCGTGCCCGCATTGCCCAGGAACAGCTTGGCGGGGGATTGGGGCACGCGGCCACCCAGGCCGGTGATGTGCACCGTGCTGCCTGCTTCATCCACCGTGCACCCGATCTGGCGCAGGGCGTCCAGCATCACGCGCGTGTCGTCGGACGCCAGCAGGTCGTGCACGGTCGTGGTGCCATTGCTCAGCGCAGCCAGCAGCAGCACACGGTTGGAGATGCTCTTGGAGCCTGGCAGGTGGACTTCACCCGCAGCGGCTTGCAAAGGGGGGAGATCGAGGAATGCGGTGCTGTACATCAGTGTCTTTCGTCCATTGGTGCAAGCGCCCTTCATTACTGGCGCAGGCCCATCCCAGTGCACCCGTGGAACTGGCTTTGCCAGGCCACCGGGTGCGTCCCCCTTGGGGGAAGGCGCCGTAGGCGACTCAGGGGGTTATTTTCTCTTCGCGCCCATGCGCCAATGCGCCCGGGTTTCGCTGGCCAAGGTCAGCATGTCTTCAAGCGCCTGGGCATTGCCTTTTTCCATGGCCTGCTCGATGTTGCGCAGTGCCTGCTGGAACAGCTTGGACTGGGCAATCAGCTCGTCGCGGTTGGACAGCAGGATGTCGCGCCAGACCTTGGGATCGCTGGCGGCAATGCGGGTGAAGTCGCGGAACCCGGGGCCCGCGAGCGACAAAAAGTCATCGCCGTGCGTCTGGCCGGTGATGCTGTTCATCATCGCAAACGCCAGCAAATGGGGCAGGTGGCTGACGGCGGCAAAGGCCGCGTCGTGCGACTCTGGCGACATGCTGGTCACGCGGCAGCCCAGGGCAGTCCAAATCTTTTCGGCGTCCTGCAGCTGGGCCGTCAAGGTGCGCTCGGTGGGGGTCAGGATCACCTGGCGCCCGCTGTACAGGTCGGCTTCGGCGTGTTCCACACCTGACACTTCGCGCCCCGTGATGGGGTGTGCGGGCACAAAGGAGCCCACCTGGTCCCGCAGCGAGCGCTGCGCGGCCTGCACCACATCGGACTTGGTCGACCCCACGTCCATGATCAGCATCTGGGGGGTGACAAGGTGCTTGATGGCCTTGAGGGTGGCTTCGGTAGCCGCCACGGGGACTGCCACCAGCACAATGTCTGCGCCTGCCACGGCCAGCAGGGCAGAGGGTGCCTCGACGTCGATCACGCCCAGCTGGCGGGCGCGGTCGGTGGTGGAGGGCGACTTGCTGTACCCCACCACGCGCTTGACCAACCCGGCCTTCTTCATGGCCAAGGCGAACGAGCCTCCCATGAGTCCGCAGCCGATCAGCCCCAATTGTTCGAACATGGCGACGGCTCCTTATGACGAGACAGGGTAGGTCCCCAGGACCTTGTAGAACGCGCACAGGCTGCGCAGTTCTTCCAGCGCCCGTGCCACATGGGGCTGGGCGGGGTGACCGTCGAGATCAATGTAGAAGTAGTACTCCCACTGGCCGGTGCGGGCTGGGCGCGACTCAAAGCGCGTCATGGACACACCGTGCGTCTTGAGCGGCACCAGCAAGTCATGCACAGCGCCGGGCCGGTTGGGCACCGAGACCACCAGGCTGGTGCAATCCTTGCCGGATGGAGGCGGTGTCTGCAGCGTGTGTGGCAGGCAGATGATGGCGAAACGCGTGCGGTTGTACGCGTCGTCCTGAATGGCGTGGGAGACGATGTGCAGGCCGAACTGGGTGGCCGCGCGCTCGCTGGAGAGGGCCGCCCAGGCAGGGTTGGTGGTAGCCAGCCGCGCGCCTTCGGCGTTGCTGGACACCGGGCGGCGCTCGGCGTGCGGCAGGTGCTTGGACAACCAGGCCTGGCATTGGGCCAGCGCCTGCGGATGGGCCAGCACCACCTCGATGCCGTCCAGCGAATTGCTGGTGCGCAGCAGGTTGTGGCGCACCAGCAGGCTGACCTCGCCGACCACATGCGTAGGTGTGTGCAGGAACAGGTCGAGCGAGCGGGTGACCACACCCTCGGTGGAGTTCTCCACGCCCACCACGCCGTACTGCGCGCTGCCCGCCGCCGTGGCGTGGAATACCTCGTCAAAGTTGGCGCAGTACATCAGGTCGGCAGCACCGCCGAAGAATTCAATCGCGGCCTGTTCGCAGAATGTCCCCTCCGGGCCGAGCACCGCCACGCGCTGGGGCGATTCGAGCGCCAGGCAGGCGGACATGATTTCGCGCCAGATGGCAGCCACATGCGGGCCCTTGAGCGGGCCGGGATTGGCGTTGGTGATCTTCTCAATGACCTGTGCCACGCGGTCGGGGCGGAAGAAAGGCGTGCCTTCGCGCTTTTTGACCTCGCCCACCTGTTCGGCCACCAGCGCCCTCTGGTTCAGCAGCGTGAGCAGTTGCTGGTCGATGCTGTCGATTTGCACGCGCAGGCTGGCGAGGTCGGGTGAGGCTTGCGGATTGTTCATGGACGGTGGGGTAGCGGTGCGTGCTCGGGGAGCCGTTTTCTGTTGCTGTCGTGTCGGGTGCGCGCTCAGGCGTGCTTCTGCTCAAATTCTCGCATGTAGTCCACCAGCGCCTGCACGCCCGCCAGCGGCATGGCGTTGTAGATGCTGGCGCGCATGCCACCCACGGACTTGTGGCCCTTGAGCTGCAGCAGACCGCGCTCCTTGGCGCCGGCCAGGAAGGCGTCGTTGCGGCTTTCATCGCGCAGGAAGAACGGGATATTCATGCGCGAGCGGCAGTTGGCCGCCACTTTGTTGACGTACAGCTGCGATTGGTCGATGGCGTTGTACAGCAGCGTCGCCTTGGCAATGTTGCGCTGCTCCATGGCGGCCACGCCGGTCAGGCCACCTTCGGTCTGGCGCTTGAGCCACTGGAAGGTCAGCCCTGCAATGTAGATGCCCCAGGTGGGCGGCGTGTTGTACATGGACTGGTTGTCAGCCACGATTTTGTAGTCGAAGGCGCTGGGGCAGGCGGGGAGGGCGTGGCCCAGCAGGTCTTCGCGCACGATCACCAGCGTGAGGCCAGCGGGCCCCAGGTTCTTTTGCGCGCCGCCAAAAGCCAGGCCCACGCGGCTCCAGTCCACGGGCCGCGAGGCCACGTGCGACGAGAAATCGATCACCAGAGGCGCATCGCTGCCCAGCGCCTTGAGGTCGGGCAGCTGGTGGAACTCGGTGCCGTGGATGGTTTCGTTGCTGCACAGGTGCAGGTAGCTCGCACCCCGGCTTACCGTCCAGGAGGCTGGGTCCGGCACGGTGGTAAAGCCCGTGTCTTCGCCCGTGGCGACGATGTTGACTTCGGACGCGTATTTGCGTGCTTCCTTTTGCGACTTCTGGCTCCAGCTGCCGGTCACCACAAAATCAACCACACCTGCGCGCGACAGGTTGAGCGGAACGATGGCGTTTTCGGCCAAGCCACCGCCTTGCATGAAGAGGATCTTGAAATGCGACGGAACGGCCAGCAGCTCGCGCAGGTCGGCTTCCGCCTTTTCGTAGATAGATAGAAACTCCTTGCCGCGGTGGCTCATCTCCATCACGCCCGTGCCACTACCGTGCCAGTCCAGCATCTCGGCGGCGGCTTGTTCCAGGACTTCGGAGGGGATGGCGGCGGGGCCAGCGGAGAAGTTGTAAGGACGTGTCATGTTCAGGGCTAAAAATGCATCAGGCGCTTATTCAATAAGCGCCTGATGCTTTGCTTTTGATAGCATTTGCGGGGCGTCTTCACGCCCTGCGGTGGTCAGGCGTCGGGGGCTTCGGGGGCGGGGGATGCGCCGCCGCTGTCTGGGCCTGCGTCCCCATCGGCTTCTGCATCCGTCACATTGGCATCGTTCTCCACAATGCGCTGCAAGCCGCTGAGTTTGGAGCCCTCGTCCAGTGCGATCAGCGTCACGCCCTGCGTGGCACGGCCCAGCTCGCGAATCTCGCTCACGCGGGTTCGCACCAGCACGCCCTTGTCGGTGATCAGCATGATCTCGTCGTCAGCATGCACCAGCGTGGCCGCAACGACCTTGCCGTTGCGCTCGCTCTGCTGGATGGCGATCATGCCCTTGGTGCCACGACCATGACGGGTGTACTCGACGATGCTGGTGCGCTTGCCGTAGCCGTTCTCGGTGGCGGTCAGCACGCTCTGCGTCTCGTCTTCGGCGACCAGCATGGCGATCACGCTCTGGCCGTCCTCCAGCATCATGCCGCGCACACCACGCGCTGCTCGGCCCAGCGGACGCACGTCGTTCTCATCAAAGCGTACGGCCTTGCCACCGTCGCTGAACAGCATCACATCGTGTTTGCCATCGGTGAGGGCTGCGCCGATCAGGTAGTCACCGTCATCCAGGTTCACGGCGATGATGCCGCCCTTGCGGGGGTTGCTGAACTCGTCCAGCGCAGTCTTTTTCACGGTGCCCATGCTAGTCGCCATGAACACGAAACGGTCGGCCGGGAAGCTGCGCATGTCGCCGGTGAGCGGCAGCACCACGTTGATCTTCTCACCGTCCTGCAGCGGGAACATGTTGACGATGGGGCGGCCGCGCGAGCCGCGCGAACCGGCGGGCACTTCCCACACCTTGAGCCAGTACAGGCGGCCCCGGTTGGAGAAGCACAGGATGTAGTCGTGCGTGTTGGCGATGAAGAGCTGGTCGATCCAGTCGTCTTCTTTGGTCGCCGTGGCCTGCTTGCCACGCCCGCCACGCTTCTGGGCGCGGTACTCGGACAGTGGCTGGCTCTTGATGTAGCCGGTGTGGCTCAGCGTCACCACCATGTCGGTGGGGGTGATCAGGTCTTCGGTGGAGAGGTCCTGCGCACTGTATTCAACGATTGAGCGGCGTGCGCCCAGCTTGTGCTGGCCGAATTCCTGCTTGATGGAGGTGAGTTCGTCGCCGATGATGACCGACACGCGCTCGGGCTTGGCCAGGATGTCCAGCAGGTCTTCGATGACCGCCATGACTTCCTTGTACTCGGCCACGATCTTGTCCTGCTCCAGGCCCGTGAGGCGCTGCAGGCGCATCTGCAGGATTTCCTGGGCCTGCGTTTCGGACAGACGGTACAGGCCATCCTGGCCCATGCCGAATTCTTTTTCCAGACCTTCAGGGCGGTAGTCGTCAGCGTTGATCACGCCGCCATCGGCGCGCGTGCGCGTCAGCATCTCGCGCACGAGTTTGCTGTCCCACGAGCGGGTCATCAGCTCGGCCTTGGCCACTGGGGGCGTTGGGGCGTTGCGGATGATGGCGATGAAATCGTCAATGTTGGCCAGCGCTACGGCGAGGCCTTCCAGCACATGGCCCCGGTCGCGCGCCTTGCGCAGTTCGAACACCGTGCGGCGCGTCACCACTTCGCGGCGGTGCTGCAGGAAGACGCTGATCAGGTCCTTCAGGTTGCACAGGCGGGGCTGGCCGTCGATCAGCGCCACCATGTTCATGCCGAACGTGTCCTGCAGCTGCGTTTGCTTGTACAGGTTGTTCAGCACCACCTCGGGCACTTCGCCGCGCTTGAGCTCAATCACCAGGCGCATGCCCGACTTGTCGGACTCGTCCTGGATGTGGCTGATGCCTTCGATCTTCTTTTCGTGCACCAGCTCGGCCATGCGCTCCTGCAGCGTCTTCTTGTTGACCTGGTAGGGCAGCTCGTCCACGATGATCGCCTGGCGCTGGCCACGGTCGATGTCCTCGAAGTGGCACTTGGCGCGCATGACCACCTTGCCGCGCCCGGTGCGGTAGCCGTCCTTCACGCCATTGATGCCATAGATGATGCCGGCCGTAGGAAAGTCGGGAGCTGGAATGATCTCCATCAACTCGTCAATGCTCGCCTCCGGATTGCGCAGCATGTGCAAACAGGCATCGACCACTTCGTTGAGGTTGTGGGGCGGGATATTGGTGGCCATACCCACCGCAATACCTGCTGATCCATTCACCAGCAGGTTAGGCAGCTTGCTGGGCAATACCAATGGTTCTTTTTCGCTGCCGTCGTAGTTGGGGCCGAAATCGACAGTTTCCTTGTCAATATCGCCCAGCATTTCGTGCGCGATTTTGGCCAAGCGGATTTCGGTGTATCGCATGGCCGCAGCGTTGTCGCCGTCCACCGATCCGAAATTACCCTGTCCATCCACCAGCATGTGCCGCAGCGAAAAATCCTGCGCCATCCGCACAATGGTGCCATACACCGCCGAGTCGCCATGCGGGTGGTATTTACCAATCACGTCGCCAACGATACGGGCCGATTTTTTGTAGGGTCGGTTCCAGTCGTTGTTGAGCTCATGCATCGCATACAGAACGCGACGGTGCACGGGCTTCAGGCCATCGCGCGCGTCGGGCAGTGCACGGCCCACGATCACGCTCATCGCGTAATCGAGGTAACTGCGCCGCATCTCTTCTTCAAGGCTGATCGGCAGGGTTTCTTTGGCAAACTGGGTCATTGGGACGGCGGGGGCGGCAAAGGAGAGCCATTTTAGGCGTAAGACCGTGTAGCGACGACGCAACATATCGAAGCAATTCAGGTTTTGTCCTACGGGCCCCGAACGGCGTGCACAGCTTTTGCCCTGTTACGTATGGCACAATCGTTTGAACGCTTAGGGTGGTGGTCACCCCAGGCGTCCTGATTCGCAGCGCGGCTGCGGCTTTTTCCCCAAGAGGAGAACCATGAAGAAACTGAACAAAGTGGCGATGTTGTTTGCCTCTGCAGCGCTCGCAACCGCCGCTGGCGCACAAACCGTTGACAACTGGCGCGATGCTTCTGGCCAACTGGTCTGGAAGAACGGTACCAACGAATACTGCTGGCGCGATGCCAACTGGACGCCTGCTACGGCAGCTCCTGGCTGCGACGGCGCAATCGCTGCTCCCGCACCTGCCGCTGCACCAGCTCCTGCTGCTGCTCCAGCACCCGCTGCCGCCCCTGCACCCGCACCCGCACCAGCTCCCGCTGTTGCCACCAAGGTGACCTACGCTGCTGACGCCTTCTTCGACTTCGACAAGTCGGTGCTGAAGCCAGAAGGCAAGGCCAAGCTGGACGACCTGGTCTCCAAGGTCAAGGGCATCAACCTGGAAGTGATCATTGCTGTGGGTCACACTGACTCCGTCGGCTCCGATGCTTACAACCAGAAGCTGTCGGTGCGTCGTTCTGAAGCCGTGAAGGCTTACTTGGTGTCCAAGGGCATCGAAAAGAACCGCGTGTACACCGAAGGCAAGGGCGAAAAGCAGCCCGTGGCTGACAACAAGACTGCCGAAGGCCGTGCGAAGAACCGTCGCGTGGAAATCGAAGTGGTCGGTACCCGCGCCGCTCAGTAATCTTCGGATTGCTGCACAAAAAAGCCCCGCTTGCGGGGCTTTTTTGCGTCTGGGGCTTTTAGCGTGCTCCCTTCATGGACAATCAGCGACATGATCGAAACCGTCAATGCAGATCCGGCCGAACTGGCCAAGTTTTCAGAATTGGCCCATCGGTGGTGGGACCCTGACAGTGAATTTCGTCCATTGCATCAGATCAACCCGCTGCGGCTTGACTGGATTCATGGGCTGAGCGCCTTGACCGGCAAGCGTGTGCTGGATGTGGGCTGCGGCGGGGGCATTCTGGCCGACTCCATGGCGCGCAAGGGTGCGGATGTGCTGGGTATCGATCTGGCAACCAAAGCGCTGCGCGTGGCGCAATTACACGCCCTGGAAGCGGGTACCCAAAACGTGCAATACCGTGAAATCAGCGCCGAGGCGATGGCCGCCGAGCAGCCTGCTGGTTTTGATGTGGTGACTTGCATGGAGATGCTCGAGCATGTGCCCGATCCTGCCTCTGTGGTTCGAGCTTGCGCCACCTTGGTCAAACCCGGTGGCTGGGTGTTCTTCTCCACCATCAATCGCAACGCCAAAGCCTTCATGCTGGCCATCGTGGGGGCGGAATACGTGCTCAATATGCTGCCGCGCGGCACCCACGAATACGCCAAGATGATCCGTCCCAGTGAGCTGGCGGGACATTGCCGCAGTGCAGGCCTGGATGTGCTGCACACCAAGGGACTGGAATACAACCCCCTCACGCGTCGCTATTGGCTCAGTGCCAACACCAGCGTCAATTACCTGTTTGCGACGCGTCGCCCGGGCTGATATGGCTACCGTTTTTCATGGCATTCGCGCAGTTCTGTTTGATCTGGATGGAACTTTGATCGACAGCGCCCCAGACCTCGGCGCGGCCGCAGACAAGATGCGCACCGACCGAGGCCTGCCTTCGCTACCTCCCGCCCGATACCGCCCCATGGCGGGTGCTGGGGCTCGCGGCATGCTGGCAGAGGCCTTTGGCATGGGCCCAGACCACCCTGACTTTGCCGTTATGCGGGAAGAGTTTTTTGTGAACTACGAGTCCCGCATGACCGAGCAGACCACCATTTTTGACGGTGTGCCTGAATTGGTTCGCCAGATTCTTGGTCGCAACATGGCATGGGGCGTGGTCACCAACAAGGCTGCACGCTTTACGGACCCGCTCACGCAGGCCATCCCGCTGTTTGCCACTGCCTCGGCCGTGGTCAGTGGTGACACTACGCCGCACGCCAAGCCGCATCCTGCCCCTTTGCTGGAGGCGGCTGCACGTTTGCGTGTGGCTCCTGAACACTGCATCTATGTGGGCGACGACGAGCGGGACATCGTGGCGGGCCTGGCAGCGGGCATGGGCACAGTGGCCGCCACCTACGGCTATTTGGGCGCAAAGACCGATCCCTCGGAGTGGGGCGCACATGCCGCAATTAAATCTCCTGGCGAGCTCTTGCAATTGCTCGTGAGCGCCTAAAATAGAAAGCCTAGGGGCTGTCCTGGTTTCGACGTGGGTTCGGGATCAGTGTGGTGCATGTCGAGCTTGAGTCACGCTCGTAAATCTCGATTTAACAAACTAACTGCAAACGACGAACGTTTCGCACTCGCTGCTTAATTGCCAGTGAGCCTTGCAACAGTTGGCCGATGGGCTGGGCAAGGGGGTTCTGAGCAATCAGGGCCTCCCGGCTGCAAGGATAATTACATGGGCTGGCTTCCATCCGGGTACCTTGGGTGGAGGCGAGAAAATAGGGTGCTGGCGGCCCATGTAGCGTGCGACTGCGCGACATGGGTAGCGAGATCCAAATCAGACCGCTAAACATGTAGATCTGCCTGACGAAGGCTTGCGGACGCGGGTTCAATTCCCGCCAGCTCCACCAAATACAAACCCCCAACCGGTTACGGTTGGGGGTTTTTCTTTTTTACGGTTTTGAGTGTCCGAGCGCGGCTTTTCGCTGTATCCGCTTGATCCGCTCATGCCGTCTGCTGCCTCCGCTGTGGGAAGCCGTAGTTCAGTCTCTCCGCGTCAATTTGCAGTGGTGCATGTCTCGGCTTCGCACGGGAAACACTAGACAAAGCGGGCCCACATATTGGTCTCCGCAAAATCGACGACCCGCCAGCATCTTTCGCCAGCGCCGCACAAGAAACAAAATGAAATAAACCGAAACTGGGTCGAGACCACGTTCCATGCCACCGCGGGCACCATCAGGGTCATGTTCCATACCGTCTTTGAAAGGACTGCATCATGAAACCCTGGATCAAGAAAACGCTGATGGGCATTTTTGGTGCGTCCATCGCGGTGGGTGGGCTGACGGCCTGCTCCAGCGGGCACCATCAGCGCGGCCCGATGACTGCGGAAAAGATGGCCGAAGTGCGCGGCAAGATGGTGGACCGGGTGAGTAGCAAGCTCGACCTGAACGAGGCGCAAAAGACCAAACTCAATGCGCTGGCCGATCAGCTGGAGGCCCAGCGTGCGGCGTTCATCGGCAAGACGGCAGACCCCCGTGCCGAGGTGCAGGCCATTGTCGCGGGCGACAAGTTTGACCGGGCGCGGGCGCAGTCGCTGCTGGAAGACAAGACGCGCGCGGTGCAGGCCCACAGCCCGGCAGTGGTCAACGCGATGGCTGACTTCTATGACAGTCTGAACCCAGACCAACAGCAAAAACTGCGCGAGCTGATGCAGCGGCGCAAGGGCTGGATGGCCCGCGGCTAAAGGGCAGGGAGCATTGCATGTCACCCACGCTGGAACCTATCCACCGCCTCGCCCAAGGCGTTCGTGTGCACGGGCCTGCGCTGCTGTCGGGGGTGCCGGAGCCTCACGATGAGCTGATGTCTCTGGTCTGGGGGCCGCGCTTTGACCGCGAGCATGCGATGGGCCTGGTAGCCCGCCAGCCCTCGGTGGCAGCCCACGCGCTGCCCGCCTTGCTGGCGGCTGCCGACCATTTTGACGCGCTGCACGCTGGTGCGCAGGGCCGTTTACGCCGGCTCATCGTGCGGCACCGCGCATTGTGTGCGGCAGGCGCTTCTGTCGATGAACCCCGTGGGGAGCGCGCCTGACGGTGTGAGAATTGCTCATGCACCGCATATTGCTGATTGACGACGACGCGCAGTTGGGCGCGCCCCTGGCCACTTACTTCCAGCGTTTTGAGCTGGAGCTAGTTCACGCCCTTCGGCCCAGCGATGGCCTGGCGCAACTGACAGCCGGCGGCTTCGACGCGGCCATCCTCGACGTCATGCTGCCGGAAATGGATGGCTTCGAGCTGTGCCGCACCATCCGCAAGCAGGGCGACCTGCCCATCGTGATGCTGACCGCACGCGGCGAGGTGATGGACCGTGTGGTGGGGTTGGAACTGGGGGCCGACGACTATCTGCCCAAGCCCTTCGAGCCGCGCGAGTTGGTGGCACGCCTGCAGACGGTGTTGCGTCGACGCCGGGCGCCAGGGCCCGGTGTTGCAGCGGGCTCGCTGGAGTTTGAGGGCCTGTCCATCGATGCCGCGCGCCGCAGCGTACAGCGCCACGGCGAGGTGGTGGAGCTGACCGGCACGGAGTTCGACCTGTTGCACCTGCTGGCGCGCGAGCCGGGCAAAGTCTTCAGCCGGGACGACATCCTGAACCAGCTGCGCGGACATGAAGCCGAGCTGTACACCCGCGCGGTGGACATCGTGGTGAGCCGGTTGCGCAAAAAGCTGGAGCCGCTGGACTGCATCAAGACGCTGCGCAATGTGGGCTATTCCCTGGCCCTGCGCCGCGCTGCCCCATGAAGAAGATTTGTTCTCCCGTCCACGACCCGAACTGCCCCTGGCACCGCCGGGCGCGCCACGCGGTGGGGCATTCGCTGCGCATTCGGCTGGTGCTGGTGTTCATGGCTTTGGCTGTGGCCGTCGCCGTCACGTTCATGGGCGGTGTACAAAAAGCCGTGTCGGTGGGTTGGCGCGAAGCCGCACGGCCGCTGTTGATGGACTATGTGGACCGCTTGGCGGCCGAGATTGGCAGCCCACCAAGCATCGAGCGCGCGCAGGCAATCGCCAACCGCCTGCCGCTGACCTTGCGCATCGACGGCCCGCAGATCCATTGGGCCTCGCATCCCGATCAGCAGAACCCTGACTGGATGAGCGACAAGGTCCGCCAGGAAAGCCGCTGGACCGGTGACGAGAACGGGCACAGTCTGCTGCGCCGCACGACGGCCGATGGGCACCATATCGAGTTCGGGCTGAACGCGCTGTCCTGGGACAAGCGCCCGCGCATTGCGTGGGGCACGCTCACCGTGCTGCTGCTGCTCACGGCGCTGGCCTATGTGTATGTGCGGCATCTGCTGCGGCCGCTGGACGACATTCGCCAGGGGGCGCAGCGCTTTGGCAACGGCAACTTTGCCCAGCCCATCCCGGTGCGGCATGCCCACCGGCCGGACGAGCTGGGCCAGCTGGCCGAGACCATCAACACCATGGGGGATGACATCCACCAGATGCTGGAGGCCAAGCGCGCGCTGCTGCTGGCGATGAGCCATGAGTTGCGCAGCCCCCTCACGCGGGCCCGCCTGAACACCGAGCTGCTGCCCGAAACGGCCGACGTGCAACCCCAACGCCTGGCGCTGATGCGTGACCTGGGCGAGATGGCAGGCCTCATCACGGACCTGCTGGAAAGCGAGCGCCTCGCGGGCCGCCATGCGGCGCTGCACCGCGAGCCCACCGATGTGGCCGAGCTGGCGCGCGAAGTGGTGGCTGATCTGTGCTCCCGCCATGCGGGCGCCTCCGACATTGCCTTGCACGCAGCGCCGGACTTGCCCGCAGTACGGCTCGACCGATCCCGCCTTCGGCTGCTGCTGCGCAACCTGCTGGACAACAGCCTGCGCCACAGCGAGTCGGGCGCCTTCCCGCCCGAGCTGCATCTGCGGCTGGTGGATGAGGGCAGGGTGCTGGAGCTGGAGGTGCGTGACCATGGGCGCGGTGTGCCCCCCGAGCACCTGCCCCACCTGGCTCAGGCGTTCTACCGGCCGGACACCGCACGCCAGCGCGCCACCGGTGGCGTGGGGCTGGGCTTGTACCTGTGCCGCCTGGTGGCACAGGCGCACGACGGACAGCTGAACATGCGCAACGCAGAGCCTGGCTTGTCGGTCACCGTGCGTTTGCCGGTAGTGGAATAGACCGCCCGCCGGTGGCATAGACAGGCTGGCCTCCGCGACGGCAGGTGGCGTCGCACCGATGCGGCCAGAGCAGCGCACAGGCCTGGTGCGCGGGAGAACTGGCGGCACCAGGGGCCATGGCAGGCCTTACGAGGCAGATTCATAGTCTTTTTGCTCTGTGGCGCTAGTATTTGTTGCGCCGATAGCTATCAAATCAGGAGTGGTTTCTGATGCCTGGGGCCACCCGAGAAGTCGCCATCCTCCCTGGCCTCGTTCTTGCTCAAGATCATCACCCCCCTCGCATGAGTCGGATTTTTCAGTGTTTACCCTGTATATACAGGTATGCTGATGCTGTCATCATGGCCGCCGGTACGCAGGTGCGTTCCGGTGGGCAGGGCCAAGGTACTTTCTTCAAACAGGAGCAGATGATGACTCGATCGGTTGTGAAATGGACGTCGCTGGCAGCGGCAGCAGCATGCATGATGGCTCTGGCCGCACCGGCCCAGGCGCAGGACACCAAGATTGTGCTGGGCATGTCCGGCTGGACAGGTTTTGCACCGCTCACGCTGGCCGACAAGGCCGGCATCTTCAAGAAGAACGGCCTGGATGTGGAGATCAAGATGATCCCGCAGAAGGACCGCCACCTGGCCCTGGCCTCCAAGTCCATCCAGTGCGCCGCTACCACGGTCGAGACGCACGTCGCCTGGAACGCCAACGGCGTGCCCATCGTGCAAATCTTCCAGATGGACAAGTCCTATGGCGCCGACGGTATCGCAGTGCGCGGCGACATCAAGAGCTTTGCGGACCTCAAGGGCAAAACCATCGGCGTGGATGCGCCCGGCACCGCTCCGTACTTCGGCCTGGCCTGGATGCTGAGCAAGAACGGCATGAGCCTCAAGGATGTGAAGACCACCACGCTGTCGCCCCAGGCCGCAGCACAGGCCTTCGTGGCGGGGCAGAACGACGCTGCCATGACGTACGAGCCCTACCTGTCCACCGTGCGTGAGAACCCCAGCGCCGGCAAGATTCTGGCCACCACGCTCGACTACCCCATGGTGATGGACACCGTGGGCTGTGACCCCACGTGGCTCAAGGCCAACGGCAAGGCGGCTCAGGCACTCGCCAATTCGTATTTCCAGGCGTTGGACATGATCAAGGCCGACCCGACCAAGTCCAACGAGATCATGGGCGCCGCCGTCAAGCAGACGGGTGAGCAGTTTGCCAAGTCGTCGTCCTTCCTGCGCTGGCAGGACAAGGCCGCCAACCAGAAGTTCTTTGCGGGCGAGCTCACCAGTTTCATGAAAGACGCCACGGCCATCCTGCTGGAGGCCGGCATCATCCGCAAGGCGCCTGAAGACCTGAACGTCACCTTTGACGCCAGCTTCATCAAGTAAATAGACGGAAGAAGAGCGCTCCATGTCCGCCGTGCAACCCCTGTCCGTTTCTGAGCCAAAGGCCACCGTGCGCCGGCGCTCCCTGGCCCCGCTGGAGCCTGTGAGCAGCCGATCCCGCTGGATGCTGGGGCTGGCCTTTTTCGCCCTGTTCGTGGCGGTGTGGGCGTTCTTTACCCTGGGCGGCTTCGTGTCGCCCACCTTCCTGGCCAGCCCCGTCACCATGGTGAAAGAAGGCTGGCTGCTGTTCACCGAATACGGCTTCATCAAAGACATCGGCATGACCATCTGGCGCGTGGTCGGTGGCTTCATCCTGGCAGCGGTCATTGCCGTTCCGCTGGGCATTGCGATGGGCGCGTACAAGGGCATCGAGGCGTTCTTCGAGCCCTTCATCTCGTTCTGCCGCTACTTGCCTGCTTCGGCCTTCATTCCGCTGCTGATCCTGTGGGCGGGCATTGGCGAGGCGCAGAAGATCCTGGTCATCTTCATCGGCTCGGTCTTCCAGATCACGCTGATGGTGGCCGTCACCGTGGGCGGTGCGCGGCGCGACCTGGTGGAGGCCGCTTACACGCTGGGCGCAGGCCACAAGGGCATCGTCACGCGGGTGCTGATCCCCGGTGCGGCGCCCGAGATCGCCGAGACCCTGCGCCTGGTGCTGGGCTGGGCCTGGACCTATGTGATCGTGGCCGAGCTGATCGGCTCGTCCAGCGGCATCGGCCACATGATCACCGACAGCCAGTCGCTGCTCAACACCGGCCAGATCATCTTCGGCATCATCATCATCGGCCTCATCGGGCTGGTGTCCGACTTCGCCTTCAAGGCGCTCAACCACCGTCTGTTTGCCTGGAGTTTTGTGCGATGAGCAGCCCCTTGAACCGAGTCTCCATCCAAGCCGTCTCGCGCACCTTTGAAGGGCACAAGGGCCAGCGCACGCAGGCCCTGCTGCCCGTCGATTTTGAAGTGCGTGACAACGACTTTGTCACCATCCTCGGCCCCTCGGGCTGCGGCAAGTCCACGCTGCTGCGCATCGTCGCGGGTCTGGACCATGCCACCAGCGGCCGGGTGCTGCTGGACGGCGTGCCGGTCGAAGGCCCGGGCGCGGACCGGGGCATGGTGTTCCAGAGTTACACGCTGTTCCCCTGGCTCACCATCGAGCAGAACATCCGCTTCGGCCTGCGCGAGCGGGGCATGCCCGAAGCGCAGCAAAAAGAGCGCGCCGCGTACTTCATCGCCAAGGTGGGCCTGCGCGGCTTTGAGCAGCATTTCCCAAAGCAACTGTCGGGCGGCATGCAGCAGCGCACCGCCATTGCCCGCGCGCTGGCCAACGACCCCAAGATCCTGCTGATGGACGAGCCCTTCGGCGCGCTCGACAACCAGACCCGCGTGCTCATGCAGGAGCTGCTGCTGGGCATCTGGGAGGCCGAGCGCAAGACGGTGCTCTTCGTCACCCACGACATCGACGAAGCCATCTTCATGGCCAACCGCGTGGCGGTATTCAGCGCCCGGCCCGGCCGCATCAAGACCGAGCTGGCCGTCGACCTGCCGCACCCACGCCATTACACGATCAAGACCAGCCCCGAGTTCATGGACCTCAAGGCGCGCCTCACCGAAGAGATCCGCGCCGAATCCATGGCGGCGGACCTGCACTGATCTGAAGCCGCATCCACCCCGCACCCATTCCGCATCCACCCATGAGCGCCCGTCCATCCCGCCGCACCACCGCCGCTGCACCGCGCAGCGCCACGCCTGCCAAGGCCGTGGCCTCGGCGGCTGCGCCCGCGCAGGCCATGGCGCTGTACGAGCAGGTCAAAGACCACATCTCGCGCAAGATTCAGGAAGGCATCTGGCGCGCGGGCGACCGGCTGCCGTCTGAGAACGAACTGGTCACCCAGTTCGGCATCTCGCGCATGACGGTGAACCGCGCACTGCGCGAGCTGGTGGAGCAGGGGCGCATCGTGCGCGTGGCCGGTGTGGGCAGCTTTGTGGCCGAAGACAAGCCCCAATCCACGCTGCTGCAAATTGCCAACCTGGCGAGCGAGATCCGCCAGCGCGGGCACGACTACCGCTGCGACGTGCTCACGGTGGAACGCACCTCTGCCACGCTGGAGGTTGCCGCCGCGCTGGACCTGCGCACGGGCGAGTCGGTGTTCCACTCGCTGTGCATCCACCGCGAAGACGGCCTGCCCGTGCAACTGGAAGACCGCCACGTCAACCCACGCCAGGTGCCCCAGTTCGCCGCGCAAGACTTCACGCAACTGCAACCTTCCGAATACCTGGTGCGCAACGTGCCCTTCGACCAGATCGAGCATGTGGTCGATGCCGTCATGCCCACCGCCGAGCAGGCCGCGCTGCTGGAGATGTCTCCGCAGGAGCCTTGCCTGCTGCTCACCCGCCGCACCTGGTCGCGCGGCGTGCCGATCACCGTGGTGCGCTGCCTGCACCCCGCCACCCGCTACCGCCTGGGCAGCCGCTTCCGCGCCGACGGCAACCCCGTCGCTGGTTGAAATTTTTCGCCCAAAGCACAGAATTTTTTCGCTTGTACCTACTTGTATATACAGGATCAACGCCATGACACAGAACGCATCACTCATCACCCTGCACCCCGGCCGCGTCACGCTGGCCGAGCTGCGCCGCATCCATGCGGGCCCCGTGCAACTGGTGCTGGACGCCTCGGCCCGCGCAGGCCTGCAGAAATCCCTGGCCACGGTGCAGCGCATCGTGGATGAAGACCAGGTGGTCTATGGCATCAACACCGGCTTTGGCAAGCTGGCCAGCACCAAGATTGCGCACGACCGCCTGGCCGAGCTGCAGCGCAACCTGGTGCTGTCGCACAGCGTGGGCACGGGCGATGCGCTGCCCGACGATGTGGTGCGCCTCATCCTCGCGACCAAGGCGGTGAGCCTGGCGCGCGGCCACTCGGGCGTGCGACCCGAGCTGGTGGATGCGCTGCTGGCCCTGGCCAACGCCAACGTGCTGCCCGTGATCCCGGCCAAGGGCTCGGTGGGTGCGTCCGGCGACCTGGCGCCGCTGGCGCACATGGCCTGCGTGCTCATCGGCGAAGGGCAGGCCAAGGTAGATGGCAAGGTGGTGCCGGGTGCCGAGGCCATGCGTTCCATCGGCTTGCAACCGTTTGTGCTGGGCCCCAAGGAAGGGCTGGCGCTGCTGAACGGTACGCAGGTGTCCACAGCGCTGGCGCTGGCCGGTTTGTTTGGCGCCGAGAGCGTGTTTGCTGCTGCGCTGGTCGCAGGCTGCCTGTCACTCGAAGCCATCAAGGGCTCGGTCAAGCCGTTTGACGCACGCATTCACGAAGCACGTGGCCAGGCCGGGCAGATCGCTGTGGCTGCCGCCGTGCGCGCGCTGCTGGACGGCAGCGCCATCGACCCCTCGCACCCGAACTGCGGCCGTGTGCAAGACCCGTATTCCATCCGCTGTGTGCCCCAGGTGATGGGTGCGTGCCTGGACAACCTGCACCACGCAGCGCGCGTGTTGACCATCGAGGCGAACGCCGCGTCGGACAACCCGCTCGTTTTCGACAACGGCGATGTCATCTCGGGCGGCAACTTCCACGCCGAGCCCGTGGCCTTTGTGGCCGACATCATCGCGCTGGCCGTGGCCGAGATCGGCGCCATCTCGGAGCGCCGCCTGTCGTTGTTGCTGGACCCGGGCCTCTCAGGTCTGCCCGCGTTCCTGATCCGCGACAGCGGCGTGAACTCCGGCTTCATGATCGCCCAGGTCACCGCCGCCGCGCTGGCCGCCGAGAACCAATGCCTGGCCAACCCCAGCAGCGTGACCAGCCTGCCCACTTCTGCCAACCAGGAGGACCACGTCTCCATGGCCACCTACGGCGCGCGCCGCCTGGGTGACATGGTGCGCAATGCGGCCGTGATGGTCGGCATCGAGGCCATGGCCGCTGCGCAGGGCATGGAGTTCGACCGCTCGCTCAAGAGTTCACCCCTCATCGAAGCGCAATTCGCCGCCATCCGCGAGCGCGTGGCCTACCTGGAGCAGGACCGTTACCTCGCTCCCGACATCGAAGCCATGCGCGCCTGGGCCCAGCAGTCCACATGGCCCGCAGCGCTCACGCAATGCCTGCCCAGCTTCGCCTGATTTTTTCTACGCACACCCACTGATTCACAGGAGCCCACCATGAACGCCAACGACGCCATCATCGCTGCCGCCACTTCGTCCGCCAGCACCGACCCCCGCCACGACGCCAGTCGCGTGATCCGTGCGCCGCGCGGCAGCCAGCTCACCTGCAAGAGTTGGCTGACTGAGGCCGCCTACCGCATGATCCAGAACAACCTCGACCCCGAGGTGGCAGAGCGTCCTCAGGACCTGGTGGTGTACGGCGGCATTGGCCGTGCTGCGCGCAACTGGGAGTGTTTTGATCAGATCCTCGCCTCGCTCAAGGACTTGAACGACGACGAAACCCTGCTCATCCAGTCCGGCAAACCCGTGGGCGTGTTCAAGACCCACGCCAACGCGCCTCGCGTGCTGCTGGCCAACTCCAACCTGGTGCCCAAGTGGGCCAACTGGGAGCACTTCAGCGAGCTGGACCAGAAGGGCCTGTTCATGTACGGCCAGATGACCGCAGGCAGCTGGATCTACATCGGCACGCAGGGCATCGTCCAGGGCACCTACGAAACCTTTGCCGAGGCGGGCCGCAAGCACTTTGGCGGCTCACTGGAAGGGCGCTGGATCTTGACCGCAGGCCTGGGCGGCATGGGCGGCGCGCAGCCGCTGGCCGCTACCTTTGCGGGCGCGGTGTCGCTCAACATTGAGTGCCAGCAAAGCAGTATCGACTTCCGTCTGCGCACGCGCTATGTGGACAAGCAGGCGCGTGATATCGACCACGCGTTGGAGCTGATCCAGCAGCACACGGCAGCCAAAGAAGCCGTGTCGATTGCGCTGCTGGGCAACGCCGCAGAAATCCTGCCCGAGCTGGTGCGCCGCGCCAAGGCCGGCGGCTTGAAGCCCGACTTGGTCACCGACCAGACCTCGGCCCACGACCTCGTCAACGGCTACCTGCCCGCGGGCTGGACGGTGGCCCAGTGGCGCGCCGCGCAGCAGGATGTGACCCAGCATGAAGTGCTGAAAAAAGCCGCCGCCAAGTCGTGCGCCGTGCATGTGCAAGCCATGCTCGACTTCCAGCACATGGGCATCCCGGTGGTGGACTACGGCAATAACATCCGCCAGGTGGCGTTTGACGAAGGCGTGAAAGACGCATTCGACTTCCCCGGCTTTGTGCCCGCCTACATCCGCCCGCTGTTCTGCGAAGGCAAGGGCCCGTTCCGCTGGGTGGCCCTGTCGGGCGACCCAGAAGACATCCGCAAGACCGACGCCAAGATCAAGGAGCTGTTCCCCGAGAACAAACACGTGCACCGCTGGCTCGACATGGCTGGCGAACGCATCGCCTTCCAGGGCCTGCCCGCACGCATCTGCTGGCTGGGCCTGGGCGAGCGCCACATCGCGGGCCTGGCCTTCAACGAGATGGTGAAGAACGGCGAACTGAAGGCGCCCATCGTCATCGGCCGCGACCACCTGGACACCGGCAGCGTGGCCAGCCCCAACCGCGAGACCGAAGCCATGAAGGACGGCACCGATGCCGTGAGCGACTGGCCGCTGCTCAACGCGCTGCTCAACACCGCAGGCGGCGCCACCTGGGTCAGCCTGCACCACGGCGGCGGCGTGGGCATGGGCTACTCGCAGCACTCGGGCATGGTCATCGTGGCCGACGGCACCGATGCGGCAGCTGCACGGCTGGCCAATGTGCTGGTCAATGACTGCGGCAGCGGTGTAATGCGCCATGCCGATGCAGGCTACGAATTGGCCGTGGAAACGGCCAAGAAGCAGGGCCTGAAGCTGCCGATGATCAAGTAAGCCCGCCAAATACTCGCGGGGTCTATCTATCTGTCTCTACGTTTGATCTGGAGGTGAGGTGCCATGCCCGATGTTTCGTCTGGGGTTTCGCAGCAACAGTGGCAGGCGCGCCTGCGCGAGCGGTTGAGTGACCAACAGGTTGCCGACTTCGCCCGCGACGGCGCCATCTGCATCAAGCAGCTGCTCACGCCCGATGAAGTCGCGCTGCTGCGCGAAGGCATCGATGCCAACCTGGCCGCGCCCAGCCCGCGCGCCAAAGTGGCCAGCAGGCCGGATGACCCGGGCCGCTTCTTCGAGGACTTCTGCAACTGGCAGGACATTCCGCAGTTTGGCCGCTTTGTGCGCGACACGCCGCTGGCCCTGGCTGCGCAGCGCCTGATGCAGTCGCGCACCGTGCGGCTGTACCACGACCATGTGCTGGTCAAAGAGCCGGGCACGCGCCAGAAGACGCCTTGGCACCAGGACCAGCCCTACTACAACATCGAAGGCATGCAGAACGTGAGCATGTGGATACCGGTAGACCCGGTGTCCCGCGCTGCGACGCTGGAGTTTGTGGCGGGCTCGCACAAGGGCCCGTGGCTCATGCCGCGCACCTTCATGGACAACCAGGCCAAGTGGTTCCCTGAGGGCAGCCTGCAGGACCTGCCCAACGTGGAGGCCGACCGCGATGCCTTCCCCATCGTGGGCTGGGAGATCGAGCCCGGCGACGTGGTGTGTTTCCACATGCTCACGCTGCATGCGGCGGGCGGTGTGGAAGGGCCTAATCGCCGTCGGGTGTTCTCGGTGCGCTTTCTGGGCGACGACACGCGCCATGCGCCCCGGCCCTGGAAGACCTCGCCCGAGTTCCCGGGCTTGGCCGATGAGCTGCCCGCTGGGGCTGCGATGGACCACCCGCTGTTCCCTCTGCTGGTGGATGGCAACGATGCGCCGCAGGGTGAACGCGCATGAAGCAGTTTCTGGACTTGGCCTTCACGCCCCCAGTGCCCTGGAAAAACGGCGGCGGCAGCACGCGCGAGCTGGCGTGCTGGCCGCCCGGCGCCGGCATGGACAGCTTTGCATGGCGCGTGAGTGTGGCCACCATCGCCCGCCCCGGGCCGTTCTCAGCCTTTGCGGGCGTGGACCGGCAGATCATGCTGCTGGAGGGCGATGGCGTACAGCTGCAAGCCGCAGCGGGGCAATGGCAGCACGCGCTGACGCAGCGGTGGGAGCCGTTTGCGTTCTCCGGCGAAGAGCCGGTGGACTGCCGCATGCTCGGCGGTGTTTCTACCGACTTCAACCTGATGCTGCGCCGGGGAGAGTGGAGCGGGAGCCTGCAGGTGCTGCGCGATGTGCCGCCCGCAGAGGGGGCTGCCGCAGGCCTGTGTATGGTGCTCCACGGCACGTGGCGATATGAGGACAGCGATGGCCGCCCAGCGCGGATGTTGGCAGCGGGGCAGGGCCTGTGGTGGGTGAGCGAAGGGGGCGAAGCAGCGCCGTCAATCACCCCCGTACGCGGCGCCGAAGGCGCCATGTCTGCCGACGATGCACCGGTGCTGGCCTGGGTGGCCTTGCACAGGGGCTCCGCACCATAATTTGAATCAAATGGGCTGCAAGCGCTAGTGGAATATGCGCAAGTAGCTATATAAAAGATAGCAAATTGATCCATGAACACAGCAGCAAGTAGCAACCCGCAGAGCGCGGTCCCGCCAACATCTTCCGCGCCCAGTGCCGATGGCGTGTGGACCCACCTGCGGCCCTTGGCCGCGTTGTGGTCGGCGGACGTGCCGGTGCCCGAGAGCGCGCTGGCGTGTGTGGTGGTGCAGGGCGGCGCTGTGCAGTGGGTGGGCCCGCAGGCCCAGGTGCCTGCGGCGTTTGCCGCCTTGCCCCGCTTTGACGGTAAAGGCGCCATCACCACACCCGGCCTGGTCGATTGCCATACCCACCTGGTGTACGGTGGGCAGCGTGCCAACGAGTTTGCGATGCGGCTCGCAGGCGCCACGTATGAAGAGGTGGCCAAGGCGGGCGGGGGCATTGTGTCGTCGGTGCGCGCCACGCGCGAGGCCAGCGAAGACGAACTCTTTGCCCTGGCCGCGCCGCGCCTGCAGTCGCTGCTGGACGAAGGCGTGTGCGCCATTGAGATCAAGTCCGGCTACGGCCTGGCGCTGGAGCACGAACGCAAGCAGCTGCGCGTGGCCCGTCGTCTGGGCGAGGCCTTTGGCGTGACGGTGCGCACCACCTTCCTCGGCGCGCATGCGCTGCCGCCCGAATACGCTGGAAAACCTGGAGGTAGCCAGGACTACACAGACCTTGTTTGCAACGAGATGCTGACTGCCCTGGCGGCCGAAGGTCTGGTCGATGCGGTGGATGTGTTCTGCGAACGCATTGCCTTCACGCTGGCGGAGACCGAGCAGGTCTTCCAGGCCGCGCAACAGCTGGGCATTCCCGTCAAGCTGCATGCCGAGCAACTGTCCGACATGGGGGGCTCGGCGCTGGCCGCGCGCTACGGTGCGCTGTCGTGCGACCACATCGAGCACCTGTCGGCCGACGGCATCGCTGCCATGAAGGCCGCAGGCACCGTGGCCGTGCTGCTGCCCGGCGCCTACTACACGCTGCGTGACACGCACCTGCCACCCATCGCGCAGTTGCGCGCAGCCGGCGTGCCTATGGCCGTCTCTACCGACCACAACCCTGGCACCTCGCCCGCGCTCAGCCTGCTGCTCATGGCCAACATGGCCTGCACGCTGTTCCGCCTGACGGTGCCCGAGGCGCTGGCCGGCATCACCACCCACGCCGCGCGCGCGCTGGGCTTGCAAGATTCGCACGGCCTCATCGCATCTGGCAGACCGGCCAACTTTGTGCTGTGGCCCGTGGGCGAGGCCGCCGAGCTGGCCTATTGGCTGGGCCAGAAGCCCGCCTGCACCATCGTGCGGCAAGGGCGCATTCACGGAGTCATGCCATGACGCAACAGCTGTTCGCCGCCGATGCACTACTGCCCACGGGCTGGGCGCGCAATGTGCTGATTACTTGGGATGGGGCAGGGCGCATCACCGCCGTCTCGCCCAATGCGCAGCCCTCCGGTGCCGCTGTGGCCCCGGGCCCCGTGCTGCCTGGCATGCCCAACCTGCACTCGCACGCCTTCCAGCGCGCGTTTGCGGGCCTGACCGAGTACCGGGGGGAAAGCCAGGACAGCTTCTGGAGCTGGCGCAACCTGATGTACCGCTTTGCGGCGCGCATCACGCCCGAATCGCTGGAGGCCATTGCGACCTGGCTGTATGTGGAGATGCTGGAGGCGGGCTACACCAGCGTGTGCGAATTCCACTACGTGCACCACGACCAGGGCGGCACGCCCTATGCCGATGACGCCACGCTGTCGCTGGCACTGCTGCGTGCCGCGCAGCGTGCGGGCATCGGCATCACGCTGCTGCCGGTGCTGTACCAGACGAGCGGCTTTGGCGCCAAGCCACCGCGCGCGGACCAGGCACGCTTCATCCGCAGCACGGACAACATGCTCTCCTTATTGGAGCGCCTTGCGCCCGCTGCACAAGCGCAAGGGGCCGTTTTGGGCCTGGCACCGCATTCATTGCGTGCAGTGCCGCCCGACAGTCTGGCGGCTGCCGTGCAGGGCCTCACGGCGCTCAATGCGCAGGCTCCCATCCACATCCACATTGCCGAGCAGACGCAGGAGGTGGATGACTGCGTGGCCTGGAGCGGTCAGCGCCCGGTGCAGTGGCTGCTGGAGCACGCACCCGTGGACGAGCGCTGGTGCCTGGTGCATGCCACGCACATGACGCCGCAGGAATACCAGGACGCAGCGCGAACGGGCGCCGTGGCAGGTATCTGCCCCACCACCGAAGCGAACCTGGGCGACGGCATCTTCGACATGCCGCTGTGGCTGCAGCATGGTGGGCGCTGGGGTGTGGGCTCAGACAGCCATGCCTGCGTGAATGCGGCTGAGGAGTTGTTGATGCTCGAATACGGCCAGCGCCTTTCGCTGCGCCAGCGCAATGTGCTGGCCACCGCCGCGCAACCCGAGGTGGCCACGGCCATGACCTTGCAGGCCGTGCAGGGCGGGGCGCAGGCCGCTGGCCGCGCCATTGGCGGTCTGGCAGTGGGTGAGCAGGCCGACCTGGTGGCGCTGGGTGCGCAGCATGTAGCGCTGCGCGATCTGCCCGCACCCAGCATGTTGTCGGCCCATGTATTCGGCAGCCACCGCACCTCGGCCATCGACAGCGTGTGGGTGGCGGGCCAGCAGCGCATTACGGGTGGCCGGCACACGCTGCACGATGCGGCGGCCCATGCGTTTGTGGCGGCACGCTCGGCCACCATTGCACCCGATTGAAGCGTCCGATTGAATTCATACCCGTGAGCTTGTGATGACCGATACCTCTCCACCTCCTTTTGTCTTTTACCCCGGCACTGCGCCGCTGCTGGTGTCCATGCCCCATGCAGGCACCTACGTGCCGCCCGCGCTGGCCGCGCGCTTCACGGATGAGGCCCGCCAGGTGCCTGACACCGACTGGCACATGGAGCGCCTCTACGCGTTTGCCAAAGACCTGGGGGCGTCCATCCTCGTGGCCACGCATTCGCGCTATGTGGTCGACCTGAACCGCCCGCCCGATGGCGCCAGCCTGTACCCTGGGCAGAGCGTCACCGGCCTCTGCCCGGTCGATACGTTCGACGACACGCCCATCTACGCAGCAGGCGATGTGCCCGATGACGCAGAGATCGCTGCGCGCCGTGAGGCCGTCTGGGCGCCGTACCACGCGCAACTGCGTGCCGAGCTGGACCGCATCCGTGCGCAACACGGTGTGGCGGTGCTGTGGGACGCCCACTCCATCCGCTCGGTGCTGCCGCGCTTTTTTGAAGGCAAGCTGCCCGACCTGAACCTGGGCACGGCCAACGGTGAAAGCTGCGACCCGGCGCTGGCGCAGGAACTGCTGTCCATCGCCAAAGAGGCCCAGGGCTACACCGCCGTGCTCAATGGCCGCTTCAAGGGTGGGCACATCACGCGCCACTACGGGCAGCCCGCGCAGAACATTCACGCGGTGCAGCTGGAAATGACGCAGTGCAGCTACATGCAGGAGGCCCTGCCGTTTGACTACCTGCCCGAGGTGGCTGCGGGCGTGCAACCCCACCTGCGTAGTATGTTGGAGGCCGCGCTGGCCTTTGCGGCAGCGCAATCGGCGTGAGGCTTACGCCCCAGGGCGGGAAGTATCGGTGCTAGTATGGGCTGGTCGGTCCGCCATGGACCGCCGCCCGGGCCCACCCCACATCCACGCAGGGGCCCGTCATCGCGGGAGGAGCCGCACCCCATGGACCCCACCGCGTACTACTACATGCCTTTGTTCAAGCCAGGCACCTTCGTGCAATGGAACCACCAGCGCGAAACCGTGAGCCACGTGGTGGTGCGCCGCCACGCTCTTATGGTGTATCTGGTGGGGCATGAATCCCCTGTGTACCCTGAAGCGCTGCACCTCGCGCCCACCGCCTTCCGGCTCACGCGCACGCCCGACGCCGACGGTTCGTAAGCGCGTCGCGTCGGCCAAGGGGCTGAAGGTCAGCCCCCAGAGCGCTGTGCCATGGCTTCACCCAGCTGGATGGGGCGCGTGGGTGACCACTGCGGGTTGAATTGCAGCGGCCCTTGTGGGAACAGCATCACCACGGTGGAGCCGAGCAGGAAGCGGCCCATTTCTTCACCCTGCTGCAGACTTACCTGGCCCTTCGCGTAGTCCCACTGCCGCAGCACACCGGTGCGCGGCGGGTTCACCTGCCCGTGCCACACGGTGGCCATGCTGCCCACAATGGTCGCACCCACCAGTACCAGCACAAACGGGCCGTGGGCCGATTCAAAAAAGCACACCACGCGCTCGTTGCGCGCAAACAGGCCGGGCACGCCGCGTGCCGTGGTGGGGTTCACCGAAAACAGGTCGCCCGGCACATGCACCATGCGCGTCAGCTCGCCCGCGCACGGCATGTGGATGCGGTGGTAGTCGCGTGGGCTCAGGTACAGCGTGGCGAAGTGGCCGTTGTCAAAACGTGCCGCAGCAGCGGCGTCGCCACCCACCAGGGCGGTGGTGGAGTAGGTGTGCCCCTTGGCCTGAAAGACCTGGTCCTTGGCGATGGGGCCGAACTGGCTGATGGCGCCATCCACGGGGCAAATCAAATCGGCTTGGGCCAGTGGGCGGGCGCCGGGCTTGAGCGCCCGCGTGAAGAAGTCGTTGAACGAGGTGTAGCTGGCGATGTCGGGGTTGGCCGCCTCGGCCATGTTGACGTTGTAGCGGCCCACAAACCAGCGGATCACCGAGGTGGTGAGGCCGCCCAGCCGGGCCGATGCAAACTTGCCAGCCAGGGTGGTCAGTGCCTGCTTGGGCAGGAGGTATTGCGGCAGAACTGCCAGGCGATCAGACACGGGCGAACCCCTCAAAGACGAAAGCGGACGATTCTATCGGCGGGGCGCCATCGCCCGCACGGGGTCATACCCCGAGGTACTGCTCCAGCAGCAGGGGCTGCGCATGCAGGGCGTCCGAGCTGCCGTCAAACACTACCTGGCCCTTGACCAGGATGACGTTGCGGTCGGTGATCTGCGTGACGTGCTTCCAGTTCTTGTCCACGATCACGCTGCTGATGCCGCTGTCCTTGATGAGGCTGCAGATGCGCCAGATCTCGCGTGCGATCAGCGGTGCCAGGCCTTCGGTGGCTTCGTCGAGGATGAGCACGTCGGGGTTGGTCATCAGCGCGCGGCCGATGGTGAGCATCTGCTGCTCGCCGCCGCTGAGCTGCTGGCCGCCGTGGCCCAGGCGTTCCTTCAGCCGCGGGAAGGTCTCCAGCACGCGCTCGTAGGTCCAGTCCCGCTGGCCGCGCGTGCCGGCGCGGGCGGCCATCTGCAGGTTCTCGACCACGCTCAGGTTGCCGAAGATGCCCCGGCCCTCGGGCACGTAGGCGATGCCCAGACGCGCCACCTCGTAGGGCGGTTTGCCGGTCATGTCGCGGCCGGCCACGGCCACGCTGCCGGAGCGGGGCTTGACCAGGCCCATCAGCGACTTGAGCAGGGTGCTCTTGCCCATACCGTTGCGGCCCATGAGGCCGATGGTCTCGCCCTGGCCCACGGTGAAATCAATGCCGTGCAGGATGTGGCTGCTGCCGTAGAAGGTGTGGATGCCCTTGGCATCGATCCATGGAGTGGTCATGTCAGTGGTCCTCCCCCAGGTAGGCGGCCTGCACGGTGGCATCGGCGCGCACCTCGGGCGGTGTGCCATGGGCAATCACCTCGCCGTTGACCATCACCGTCAGGCGGTCGGCCAGCGCAAACACGGCATCCATGTCGTGCTCGACCAGCATCATGGCGTGGGCGGGCTTGAGGCGCTGCAGCAGCTCCACCATGCGTTCGGCCTCGGCCACGCCCATGCCCGCCAGGGGCTCGTCGAGCAGCAGCACCTGCGGCTCGGTGGCCAGGGTCATGGCAATTTCGAGCTGGCGCTGCTCGCCGTGGCTCATGGCTCCCGCGATGGCCGTGCGCCGGTCTTTGAGGCCTGACAGCTCGATAGCGCTTTCAAGACGTGCGCTGGTTGCTCTGTTTTTGATAGTGTCCGAGCGGGTGTCCTGCCACCAGCGCAAGGGGTTCCAGGGTTGCTGCGCATCGCGCGACTGGGCGGCCAGGCGCACGTTTTCGTGCACGGTGAGCGGCAGGAAGATGTTGGTCTTCTGGTAGCTGCGACCCAGGCCCTGGCGTGAGATGCGTTCAGGCGCCCAGCCGGTCACATTGGTGCCACCCAGCAGCACGGTGCCCGAGGTGGGGGGCAGGTCGCCCGAGAGCAGGTTGGTCAGCGTGGACTTGCCCGCGCCGTTGGGACCGATCACCGCGTGGATCTTGCCCCGCCACAGGTCCACCGAGACACCATTCACGGCGGCCAGGCCGCCGAAGCGCTTGGTGACCTTCTGTGCAGACAACAGGACTTCAGCCATGGTGCGATCCCTCCGAAGCCTTGGCTGCGCCCCGCTGCGCAAACATGCCCAGCAGCCCGCGCGGCGCGGCCACCACCACCAGCACGATGAAGCCGCCCATCAGCAGTTGCCAGTGTTTGCTGATGTCCTTGAACACGTGCAGCAGGTACTCGAACGCAAACGCACCCACGATGGCGCCTGCAAAGTTGCCCATGCCGCCCAGGATGACCATCATGATGGCGTGAGCGCTCATGTGAAAGCCCATGAGTTCGGGGTTCACATAGCCGGTCTGCGCGCCCCACAGGTACCCCGCCAGGCCTGCCAGCGCCCCGGCGACGGTGAAGGCAGTGAGCTTGTAGCCCCGCGTGCCAAAGCCCATGGCGCGCATGCGGTGCTCGTTGATGCGGATGCCTGCCAGCGCGCGGCCCAGTGGGCTCCACAGCAGGCGGCGCAGCAGCACATACACCAGCACCACCAGCGCCAGCGTGAAGTAGTAGAAGGTCTTGCGGCCCTCCAGATCGAACGGCAGCCAGCCGAAGAGCGACGCATCGGGCCGGAAGTTGATGTACAGGCCGTCCGATCCCCCCAGCACCTTGTTGTCGAAGAACAGGTAGAAGACCATCTGCGCAAAGGCCATCGTGACCATGATGAAGTAGATGCCGTGGGTGCGCACCACAAAGAACCCGATCACCAGCGCCACCAGGCCCGACACAGCCACTGCCAGCGGCAGCGACCACCACAGGCTGACCGGCATGTCCGCCGGCGTGAGAAAGGCGAGGGCGTAGCCCGCCACACCAAAGTACGCCGCGTGGCCCAGTGATACCAGCCCGGTCACCCCTTGCAGCAGATCCAGGCTCATGGCAAAGATGGCCATGATCATCATGCGGGTGACCATTTGCACGTAAAAGTCGCTGCCCACCACGGGGAAAAGCAGCAACGCCGCCAGCCCCAGCGCGAGGGCGAACTGCACGCTGCGCGGCAGCACTTCGATATTGGCGCGGGGGGTGCTCATGAGTTGCCGCCGGGCCGCCCCAAGGCAGCGAAGGCCCCCTCGGGGGGCAGCGAGATACACGAAGTGACGAGCGTGGGGGGAGTCATTGTTTAAACAGGCCTTCGGGTTTCCACAGCAGCACGGCCGCCATCAGCATATAGACCAGCATGCCCGCTGCCTGTGGCAGCAACACCTTGCCAAACGTATCGACAAAGCCCACCAGCAGCGCCGCAATAAGCGCACCCCGTACCGAGCCGATGCCGCCGATCACCACCACCACAAAACACATGATGAGCACCGATGAGCCCATGTTGGGATACACGCTGGATACGGGTGCAGCCACCATGCCCGCGACCGCCGCCAAGCCCACGCCGAGCGCAAACACGATGGCATGGATCAGCTTGATGTTCACGCCAAGGGACTCGGCCATGTCGCGGTTGAAGGCTCCGGCGCGGATCTTCATGCCCAGGCGGGTCTTGGAGATCAGCAGGTACAGCGCCACCGCCAGTGCAATGCACACGCCCGAGATGAACAGCCGATAGACCGGGTAGGAGAGGGTGTCGGTGAGCGGAATCGACCAGTCCAGCACCTTGGGGATGGGCACGCCATGCACATCGTCGCCCCACAGGATGGAGCGCAGTTCCTCGAAGATGTAGATGAGGCCAAAAGTCAGCAGCACCTGGTCCAGATGGTCGCGGTGGTAGAAGTGCCGGAATAGCAGCCATTCGAGCGCCAGCCCGAAGACCACGGACAGCAGCGCACCGCCTACGATGGCAAGTGCCAGGCTGCCGAAATGCCCCGACAGCGAATATGCGAGGTAAGCCCCCAGCATATAAAAGCTGCCGTGCGCCAGGTTCACCACGCCCATGATCCCGAAGATCAGCGTGAGCCCGGCCGCCAGCATGAACAGCAGTAGGCCGTATTGCACGCTGTTGAGCAGCTGGATCAGGAACGTCGCGAAATCCATGGAGGGCTGGGTTTGGAGTGCAAAAAATCAACCCGCGCAGAACGAGGCCGGCGGAGGAAGCCCGGCACGCAAGCCGGGCGGTTGGGTCGGAAAATGGGCCGACCGAACGGCTTAGCCCATGCGGCAACCGGCGCCGCTGTCGGCCAGCGCCTTGGCGGCCACGCCGATCACCTTGTTTTCCTTGTTCTCCACCCGGCGCAGGTAGATGTCCTGCACGGGGTTGTGGGACTTGCTCATCGTCCACTTGCCACGTGGGCTGTCGATGACGGCGCTTTCCATCGCCTTGATGACCGCCGGCTTGGCAGACAGATCGCCCTTGACCGCGTTGGCGCCCTGCACTAGCAGCAAGCCGGTGTCGTAGCCCTGCACGGCGTACACATCGGGCTGGCTGCGGAATGCCTTGGCGTACTCCAGGCGGAACTGCTTGTTGCGCGGCGTATCCAGCGAGTCGCTGTAGTGCATGGTGGTGATGATGCCGTCGGCAGCCGGACCTGCAGCGTCCAGCACGCCTTCGGTCAGGAAGCCCGAGCCATACAGCGGAATCTTGTCCTTGAGGCCGGCCGCCGCGTAGTCCTTGATGAACTTGGCCGCGCCGCCACCGGCAAAGAAGCAGGCCACGGCATCGGGCTTGAGCGCGGCAATCTCGGTCAGCAGCGCCTGGAATTCGACGTTGGGGAACGGCAGGCCCAGTTCCTTGACGATGGTGCCGCCCGCCTTGGTGTAGCTTTCCTTGAAGCCCTCAAATGCTTCGTCACCAGCCGCGTACTTCCAGGTGATCCACACGGCCTTTTTGTGGCCCTTTTCAACCATGGCCTTGCCCAGCGCCAATGTGGGCTGGGAATTGCTGAACGAAGTGCGGAACACGTTGGGGGCGCACAGCGCGCGTGTGGCTGCGTGTACGCCTGCGTTGGGGATCAGGTTGAGCACGCCGGTGTCGCGCGCCACTTTCTGGATACCCATTTGCACGCCCGAGTGCACGGTACCAATCAGCACATCCACCTTGTCGCGTTGCACCAGCTTGCTGGCGTTTTCCACACCCTTGCTGGGCTCGGACTCGTCATCCACCTTGAACCATTCGATCTCGCGCCCGCCGAGCTTGCCGCCTTGCTGGTCGATGGCCAGGCGCACGCCGTTTTCAATGGCCACGCCCAGCTGGGCAAATGTGCCGGTGTAGGGCAGCATGAACCCCACGCGCACCTTGCCGCTCTGAGCACGCACGATGGAGGGCAGCAGCAGGCCCGTGGATGCTGCGCCAACGAGGGCGGCACTGCGGCTGATGACGAGGCGGCGGGTGGTCATGGGGCTTGTCTCCTTTGTTTAGGCTTAAAGTAATTTACTGCAAGCGTTCGGTGGTGAATACCTATGGGTTACCCGTACCAGGGCTCGTTTCGGGTTTCGCGAGCGGGGAGGGGAGCTTCACGGCTTTTTTTGTCTTCGCTGCTGAGAAGCCTGACGGATCGGTACGGCATGGCTGCCGCTGTGGATGGTCACTACAGCCCAACTGAAAATTTGAAACATGAATTAAAATGCATATATTGAATTTTTGTGCAGTATAGAGCGTGTTTTTGGATTGGGGTGGTCGATTTGGGTTCGCGTTCTAGGTAGTTTCCAGCAGGGGCGCAGCACCGATACCGATCAAGGCGTGGCAACTCCCCGTCGCACCGAAAACCTCCCGGGCCCCAGCGGCATGGCGCTGCCTGCACAATCGTGGTCTGATCATCCGGTCCGTCGCATGTGGTCAGACGGCCTGGCCGGGCGATAGCGTTGTGGACTGCACCGTAGCCCACCATCCCGCAGTCTGCGCCGAGTTGATGCAGCTTGCCGCTGCATCCGCATTTTTATTCTGTATGCCTTCTTCTCCCTCCGAACTGTCTCCTTCCGCCCCATCCCGGCCGTCTTGGGCGGCTCGCTTGACCGAATGGCTGCGTCATTTCTGGCCCGCCCCGTTGGGCATTGATGGCAAAGAGCGCCTGCGGTTTGTGGTGGGCGCGGTGATCGGTGTGCTGCTCACGGCGTGGCTCAGTCGCTGGTGGGCCCAGGGCAATGGCTCGGGCCCGTGGATGGTGGCTTCGCTGGGCGCCAGTGCCGTGCTGGTGTTCGGCATGCCCTCTAGCCCGCTGGCCCAGCCCTGGCCGGTTTTGGGGGGCAGCACGTTGTCGGCGCTGGTCGGGGCGGTCTGTTCTGCGTTGATTTCAGACAAGGCCTTGGCGGGGGCGGTGGCTGTGGGGCTGGCGATTGCGCTCATGGTGCCTTTGCGTTGTCTGCATCCGCCAGGCGGGGCCATGGCCTTGTACGTGGTGCTCACCTCGGGCGATGGCTGGCACCTGGCCGCGTTTCCGGTGCTCTTCAACGTGGTGCTGCTGTTGATTGCCGCCGTGGTCTACAACGGGTTGACGGGCCGCCGCTATCCACACCCCCAGCGCGTCGCGCCGAAGGCGGCAGCAAGCCAGGGAGGCTTCACCGCATCGGACGTGGATGCGGCGCTGGCTCATTACAACCAGGTGCTCGATGTGAGCCGTGCGGACCTGGAAGGCCTGTTGCACCTGGCGGGTCGTGCGGCTTTCCAGCGGACGCTGGGGGAATTGCGCTGCGCGGACATCATGTCGAGCCCGCCGTACGCCGTGGAGGCCGGCGTTTCGCTCAAAGAAGCGTGGGCGCTGATGCGGCTGCAGCAGATCAAGGCACTGCCAGTGGTGGATGCCCAGCGCCACGTCATCGGCATCGTGACGGTGGCGGACTTCATGCGGCTGGCCAATCTGGACACCCACGAGGGGTTGGGGCAGCGCCTGCGCACGCTGGTCATGGGGCGCGGCGGGCAGCCTCAGACTGTGGGCGAGATCATGTCGCACCCGGTGCAGGTGGCGCGTGCGGGGCAGCACGCGATGGATCTGGTCCCCCTGTTTTCGCAGGGCGGCCACCACCACATCCCCATCGTGGATGACGTGGACCACCTCGTGGGCATCATCACCCAGACCGACCTGGTGCGTACGTTGGCCTCCGCAGTGCAGGCGCGATAGCGGGCGGCAGCTGCGGTCCCGATGAACGGGCGCGGCGCCCGCGCCACAGAGGGCACCGGCCGTGCCATAGGCAACTTACAGGTTGTCGCGGTACAATTGACAGGCTTTGCGCAGCGCTGACGCCTGTTCATTGACGCCGTCTCCCGGCCCTCTGCCTGATCTGCGCCCTGGGTGCAGCGACTCCCACCGCCCGCCATGCACCGTGTGTCGAGTTTCGACAACGCTGCAGCTGCCGTGGTGAATGCAAAAAACCGCTCAGGCGCCGACCACAGAACATTTGCTTTGAAGAGATAGAGAAACACATGGCCAAAGAAGAACTCATTGAAATGCAGGGCTCCGTCACGGAAGTCTTGCCGGACTCGCGCTTTCGCGTCACGCTGGACAACGGTCACCAACTGATCGCCTACACCGGCGGCAAGATGCGCAAGCACCACATCCGCATCCTGGCGGGTGACAAGGTGTCGCTCGAAATGTCGCCTTATGACCTGACCAAGGGCCGCATCACCTTCCGCCACCTGGCAGGTCGTGGCCCTGGCCCGTCGTCCAGCCGCTGATCGTTTCTTCCCCGGTCCGTGGCAGACCGGGGAAGGTGTTTGATTTTTCTGGTTCGTCTTTTGCCACGTCGCGGCCTTTGGGCCGTTCCCCCGTCATCTCTTCGCCTTGCCACTTTCTAAAAAAAGTCAAAAAAGCAGGCGTTGAATCCAAAACGGGGAATTTGGCGGGTTAGAATACGAGCTGTCGGAGCGTAGCGCAGCCTGGTAGCGCATCTGCTTTGGGAGCAGAGGGTCGCGAGTTCGAATCCCGCCGCTCCGACCAATGTTTGAAGGCCTTGCAGCACATGCTGCAAGGCCTTTTTTCTTGCTCGCTTCGAGGCATCGCGTCGCAACAAACAGGCTCACTGGCGGCGGATCAAGGCCATGTTCAGCGGGTATGTCGGAAGGCAGGCCGAATCTCCGTACCATTGGCTCCATCGCCCACAAACGCCCTTAGATGCCCATTTGCACCTGACCCTGCCGCGTACCGCGCACAGGTGCTTGCCGCTACCCCCATGACACTTTCTGTGCATTCCAAAGCCGCTGAGGCTTCCGCATCGCAGCCCCGTGGGCCTGACTCTCTTGCCATGCGTCGTTACGACGCCGTCGATGCATTGCGTGGCGTAGCGATGGTGTGGATGACGGTGTTCCACTTCTGTTTTGATCTGAGCCACTTCGGTCTGTGGCCGCAGAATTTCCGTGTCGATCCTTTCTGGACCACGCAGCGCACCATGATCGTGAGCCTGTTCTTATTCTGTGCAGGGCTGGGGCAGGCCATCGCCTGGCACCAGGGGCAGGGCTGGCGCAGGTTTGGGCGTCGGTGGATGCAGATCGCCGGGTGCGCATTGCTCGTATCTGCCGGGTCGTTTGTGATGTTTCCAGCCAGCTTCATCTATTTTGGTGTGCTGCACGGCATGGCGGTGATGTTGCTCATCGCTCGTTGCACTGCGGGTTGGGGGCGCTGGTTGTGGCTGGCCGGATTGGTGGCAGTGGCCTTGCCGTGGGCCGCGCAGCAGCTTCTGACGGGGGTATGGGCAGATGCAGCACCCTGGTTCAATGGACGAGCACTGAATTGGCTGGGGCTGGTGTCACGCAAGCCGTTCACCGAAGACTATGTGCCCGTGTTGCCGTGGCTCGGTGTGCTCTGGTGGGGGCTCGCTGCAGGCCAATGGGCGGTGCGAGCGCGCAAGGGTTGGCTGCAATGGCGGCTACCCGCCGGGCTCACGCCGCTGGCAACGCTGGGGCGGTGGAGCCTGAGCTACTACATGGCCCACCAGCCGGTGATGATTGGCCTGCTGATGGCCGTGGTGTGGGTGATGGGGCGGACTTGAGCCTTGTGAATTAAGTGGGGCTTGCGGCAAAGCCCGAGCCCATAAAAAAACGCGACCGAGGTCGCGTTTTTTTGTTTCCAGAACGGCTGAGTGCCCGTTGGCTTATTCCACCTTGGCCTTGGCGCGCAGGTCTTCCTGGAACTTGGCCAGCTTTTGCTGTTGCAGCTGCTGTGCGACTTGTGGCTTCACCTCTTCGAGCTTGGGCAGCTCGGCTTGGCGCACGTCGTCCAGGCGGATGATGTGCCAGCCAAACTGGCTCTTCACGGGCGTCTCGGTCATCTTGCCCTTTTCGAGCTTGACCAGCGCTTCGGTGAATTCGCTCACGTAGCTCGATGGGTTGGCCCAGTCGAGGTCGCCGCCCTTGGCGCCGGAGCCTGGGTCCTTGGATTGCTTCTTGGCGATGTCTTCAAACTTCGCGCCCTTCTTGATGGACGCGATGATGGCCTTGGCGTCGGCTTCCTTTTCCACCAGGATGTGGCGGGCCTTGTATTCCTTGCCGCTGTTGGCTGCCACGAACTTGTCGTATTCGGCCTGGATTTCAGCGTCCGTCACGGGGTTCGTCTTCTGGAAGTCGGCGAATAGCTCGCGGATCAGAATGGCCTGGCGGGCCAGTTCCAGCTGGGACTTGTAGTCGGCCGAGGTTTCCAGGCCGCGCTTTTGGGCTTCCTGCATGAAGATTTCACGAGCGATGACTTCTTCCTTGATCTGGCCTTCGATGTCGGGCGTCACAGGGCGGCCCGAGCGTTCCACCTGCTGCTTGAGCGCTTCGACACGCTCCTTGGGAACCGCCTTGCCGTTGACGATGGCGACATTCTGGGCGGAAACGGGCAGGGCCAACGTGCCCAGCACGGCAGCGGCCACCAGGCCGGACAGGAGCTGTTTCTTCATGCGAAATCCAAAAAAATAAGGGGTTTGTTTGCCAGCTGAAATCCGGCAGCTATGGATCTGGGGCCGGCTCAGAGAACTTCAATGGCGAGGGCGTGAACGCCTTGGTCAATAAATTCTTGCAGCGCATGATACACAAGGCGGTGTTGGGCCACGCGGGTGCGTCCTGTAAAGAAAGGTGACGCGATCCGCACCCGAAAATGGGTGCCGAATCCGGTGCCGTTGGCACCCTCATGGCCTGCGTGGGCGGCGCTTTCGTCCAGCACCTCCAGGTGGCTGGGGGTGAGGCGGTCGGCCAGTGTCTGGTGCATCTGGTCTGCAATGGTGGTCATGGGCTTCACGCTCGTTCAGGTGGTGGGCTCATCGCCCTTGAGGTGGGGAGCGATGTAGATACCCTGGGCCACCAGGAAGACCAGCGGAAAGACATAGCCCCAGAGCTTGAAATCCACCCAGGCTTCGGTGCTGAAGTTCATCACCACGTAGGCGTTGATGGCCGACATGAACGCGCAATAGACGATCCAGGCTACGTTCAGGCGCTGCCAGACGGTGTCGGGCAGGTCCAGCTGGCTGCCCAGCAGCATCTTGAGAAAGTTCTTCTTGAGCGCCCACAGCGCCACCGCCAGGGCCATCGACATCGCACCGTAGAGCACAGTGGGCTTCCACTTGATGAACCGGTCGTCCTGCAGCACCAGCGTAAGCGTGCCAAACAGCAGGATCAGCACCAGGGTGACCTTGTGCATGGTCTGCAGGCGCCGGTCGATGGCGTAGATGATGGCCATCTGCAAGGCCGTGGCCGCCATGAGCACGGCGGTGCCTACGTAGATGCCGTAGAACTTGTAGGCCCCGAAGAACAGCAGGATGGGGAAGAAGTCGATCAGAATTTTCATGGAATCAGCAAAGAGTGCCCAAAGAGTGCCGGGCTTCCGCGGTCGCCGGACTCGAAGTCCAGCGAAGCCGAGTTCATGCAATACCGCAGCCCGGTGGGCGCTGGGCCATCTTCAAACACATGGCCCAGGTGCGCCCCGCATTGTGCACACACCGTTTCGGTGCGGACCATGCCATGGCTGCGGTCCACGATTTCGGTGATGGCGCCGGGGACGGCTTCGGAAAAGCTGGGCCAGCCGCAGCCCGCATCAAACTTGGTGACCGAGTCGAACAGCTTGGCGCCGCAGCAGATGCAGTGGTAGCTGCCGTCAGCCCAGTGGGCTTCGTACTTGCCGGTGAAGGGGCGCTCGGTGGCGGCATGGCGCGTGACCTGGAAGGCCACGGGTTCGGCGCCTTTTTCGCGCAGTACGGCTTGCCATTCGGCATCTGTCTTCTGGATAGGGTGGGTCATGATGAACAGCTGATCTCGATGGAAGACGCCCAGTCGGGCGGGAAGGCGGCGTAGGCGTCGTGCCCGGGGTGCTCGTCAAACGGGCGCTCCAGCAGCCGCTGCAGGGTTTGGAGTTCGCCAAAGTCGCCAAGTTTCGCCGCACGGATGGCCTGTTCGCCCAGGTGGTTGCGCAGCACGAACTTGGGATTGGTTTTAAGCATCAAATCGGCTTGATGCGCTACATCCATATGCCTCGAATGCTCTGAATAGAGTAGCAACCATTGGTCACAGCCGGCGCGGTCTGCAAACAGGTCGCGTACGGGCTCCATGTCTTGGGTGCCCACGGCGTGCGACAGGCGGCGCCAGAAGATGGGGTAGTCCACCCCGTTCTGGGCCAGCAGCAGCAAGATGCCGTCGATGAGTGCGCCATCGCCATCGCTGGCCTCCACCAACCCCAGCTTGGCGCGCATTTGGGCCATGAAGCTTTCTGGGAAAACTGTTTTGTATGACTCCAGCGCCTGTTTGGCCAGGTCCTGGTCGCCGATCAATGGCAGCAGCGCCTGCGCCAGGCAAAACAGATTCCAGTAAGCCACATTGGGCTGGCGGTTGTAGGCGTAGCGGCCTTGCGAGTCGCTGTGGTTGCACACGTGGCCGGGCACAAAAGCGTCCAGAAACTGGAAGGGCCCGTAGTCAATGGTCAGGCCCAGGATGCTCATGTTGTCGGTGTTCATCACCCCATGGCAAAAGCCTACGGCCTGCCACTGCGCCATGAGGCGTGCGGTGCGCTCGCTCACCGCCTGCAGCAGGGCGGCGTAGGGGTTGCCTGCCATGCCGGTGCCGTCCCGGCATTCGGGGTAGTAGCGGTCGATGACGTAGTCGGCCAGCGTTTGCAGCGCGTCCTCCTGGCCGTTGGCTGCAAAGTGTTCAAAGTGGCCAAAGCGCACAAAACTGCGCGCCACGCGGGTGACGACGGCGGCGGTCTCGATCTCCTCGCGGCGCACCGGCCCGGGGGACCCGGTGATGCACAGCGCGCGCGATGTCGGCACACCCAAGCCGTGCATGGCTTCGCTGCACAAAAACTCGCGGATGCTCGAGCGCAATACCGCACGACCATCGCCCATGCGCGAGTAGGGCGTTCGGCCCGCACCCTTGAGCTGAACCTCCCACCCCGAGGCTGTCTCACCGAGCAAGATAGCCCGCCCATCGCCCAGCTGGCCGGCCCAGACGCCAAACTGGTGTCCGCTGTACACGCTGGCCAGGGGGCGCGAACCTGCCAGCAAGCGGTTACCGGTGAAGGCCTGCAGGGCCTCGTCGCTGTGCAGGGCGGCTTCATCCAGCCCCAGCAGTTGCGCCACGGCGGGGCTGGTCCCTACCCAATGGGGCGAGGGCAGAGGGGTGGGGCGCAGTTCGGTGAAAAAGTCAGGGCCCAGCGCGGCAAAGCGGTGGTCCCAGGCGAGGCCGAGGTCGGTGCGGGCGTCGCTGTCGGCGGTCAGGGTCATGGGCTGGATTGTCTCGCAGGCCGGATGTCCCGGCGCCCACAGGGCCATGGCAGGGTGGGGAGGGCTAGCACTGCAACCGTTAGAGCGACGCTGCCGCTGCCAGGAAGGCTGCGCTGGGTGCGGGCTGCACCAGCTGCTGGCGGTACTGGCCTGGTGGCATGCCGAACCAGCGCTTGCAGGCCCTGAAGAGGTTGCTCTGGTCGCTGAACCCCAGCTGGTCGGCCACCTCGGCCAGGCTGCGGCGTGGGTCGGCCAGGTACTGGCGGGCCAGCTCGCTGCGGGTGTCGTCCAGCAGTTGTTGAAAACTCACCGACTCTGCCTGCAGCCGGCGCTGCAGGGTGCGGTCGGTCAGGTGCAGGCGTGCCGCCACGTCCTCGCGGCGCGGTTCGCCCAGGTGCAGCATGCGCGATATCTCGGTGCGCACCTTGGCGCTGACCAGCGACTGGCCCAGCGGGCCCAGTTGTCCCAGCTCGGCTTCCACCAGTTGTTCGTGCAGCGCCCACAGGCTGGGGTTGTGGGTGGGGATGGGTTGCAGCAGGTCGGCTTCGGCCATCAGAAAGCGGTTCACCGGCTGGCCAAAACGGGGTGGCACGCCGAATGCCGCGCGATGCCGCGTGTCGTCGGTCGGTGCTGGGGTGACCAGCTCCACGGCCAGGGGTGTGAGGTCGCGCCGGGTGAGCCAGTCGCACAGCGTCAGCAGCGTGAGTACCGCAAACTCCACCCGCTGCCGCGGTATGGGGCGCGAGGCGCCGATGTGGTTGAGCACCAACCAGTAGCCACGCGGGTCCCGCTCCATCGAGAACGTGGTGGCGTCCGAGATCAGCGCCATGTGCCGGTCCAGGTGCTTGAAGCCTTCGAGCAGATTCGGCCCCGAGGCCAGCGCGTGGCCGACCAGGTCCAGCTTGCCGTAGCGGGCGGCCAGTTGGCGGTCCAGGCCCAACCCTGGGCGGTCGTAGTGCTGGGCTGCGGCCTCCCACAAGCGGCTGACGCGGTCCACATCCACACGGGTGTGGGGGTGCTGCAGGCTCTCCAGGTCGATGTTGGCCTGCGCGCACAGGGCCTGCACCGGCAGGCCCTCGGCCACAAAAAGCTCGGCAATACCGCGCACCCAGGCGGCAGAGCTGGTGCGCTGCGGCAGCGGGTTCATGGGCAGGCCCCAGTCTCAGGGTTTACGCGCGGGTGGTGTTCTGAAGTCACTGTTTTGGTGCGGTTGCGATAGTGGGTTGTGGGCCGGGCGTTTCCACAATCGGCGCCGAGGTCGGTCCCAGGCGCGAGTGTGATGCGTTCTGCAGGCCCGCCCCATTCCTGAAAACCCCGAAGGAGACAAACAACATGGCCTATTTTGCAAAGAGCCTGCGCTGGGGCGCAGCCTGTCTTGCCGCCGTGCTGACCACGGCGTGTGGTGGCTCTGGCGGCACGCCGCCCGAACTGCGCGAAACCCGCTACGGAATGGTGCGCGGTACGGACGAAAGCGCCACCAGCGGCACCTATGCCTGGAAGGGCGTTCCCTACGCCCAACCCCCCGTGGGGCCCCTGCGCTGGCAGCCGCCTGCAGAGCCCGCCGCCTGGATGGGCGAGCGCAGCGCCACCCGATTTGGCAACGCCTGCCTGCAGATGGGCCGCATTTACGGACCAGGGGCCAACAACCGCTTTGACGACACGATTGGTCAGACGCTGAACACGCCGCTGGGCAGCGAAGATTGCCTGACCCTCAACATCTGGCGCCCGGCCACCGCGCAGGACAACCTGCCGGTGCTGGTCTTCATCCATGGCGGCAGTGCCATCTCGGGCTACACCGCTGACCCAGTGTACGACGGCGCGGCGCTGGCCAAGTCAGCCAATGCCGTAGTGGTCACGGCCAACTACCGGCTTGATGTGCTGGGGTATCTGCAGTTGCCCGCGCTGCATGCGGGCAACAGTGGCAGTGGAGGCAACGCGGGCAGCAGCGGCTACACCGGCAACTATGCGTTGCTGGACGTAGTGCAGGCGCTGCGGTTCGTGCAGGGCAACATCGCCCGGTTTGGCGGCAATGCAGGCAATGTCACGTTGATGGGGCAGTCGGCGGGGGCCATCAATGCCCTGGCGCTGCTGACGGCGCCGCAGGCCAGCGGGCTGTTCCACAAACTGGTGCCGATCAGCGGGGGGATTTCCCTGGCGACCAACTTGCCCGCCGGGTCCATCCCCACACTCAACCCGGTCTCCCGCTATGCCACACAGGCCAGCCAGCTGCTGGCGCATCTGGCCGTGGCCGATGGCCTGGCACCCGCATTGCCAGAAGCCCAGGCCCTGGTGGCCGGTTGGCCCCCCACGCAGGTGGCCAGCTACCTGCGCGGCAAGGATGCGCGGGTCATCTTGCAGACGGTGCTGGCGAAGGGGCTGACAGGCTCCGGTCCCATCCCGGACGGTGTGGTGGTGCCGGCCGACCCCATCGCCGAGATCGGGGCAGGGCGCTATCAGAAGGTGCCCGTGCTATCCGGCTACACGGCCGAGGAGGGCAAGCTGTTTGCCCCCTTCCTGGTGCTGCTGGGCGGCAAGCCCGGCATGAAGATCAGCGATGCCGACCGCTTCGCGATGATGCAGCGCTTTGACCCCGATGCGCCCACCACCCTGACTGCGGCGGACATTCTGGATGCGTCCTACCTGCCGGTGACGGCCCCAGGCACGGGCTACAACGCACGCACACAGCTGCTGGGCAATGTGTTCATTGGCGCCAGCCGCGACAACCTGCTGAACGCCCTGCGCAGCCAGCAGAGCAACGTGTGGAACTACCAGTTCAACTGGGCCCAGCAGCCCGCACCGTGGAACGATGTCTACGGCGCGGCCCATGCGTTCGACCTGCCGTTTGTGTTTGGCAACTTCGGTCCCTCGGTGTTTGCGAAGGCGACCAACAGCACCGCCAACCAGCCGGGGCGCCTGGCCCTGTCGCGGGCCATGATGGACAGCCTGCGGGCGTTTGTGCACACCGGTGATCCCAACAACACCACGCTGGGCCAGACCTGGCAGCCCTGGCCCCGCAAGTTCATCTTTGACGCAGACCAGAAGGCGTTGCGCCTGAGCGTGCAATGACCTTCGCGCTGCAGATGCTGAACAGCCCTTGGCCGAATGCGGCTGGTCAGTGCGCGGCTGTGGCGGCGAGGTATGCGTTCAGCGCCTCGTCGTCCACGATGGCCACACGCCCGAAGTCCAGCGACACGATGCCCATGCCCTCCAGCGAGCGCAGCACCTTGTTCACGGTCTGCCGCGACAAGCCCACCAGTTGCCCCAGCTCTTCCTGCGTGAGGTTGAGCCGCCGCGTACTGCGCCAGAACAGGCGGCTCAAGTACAGCGCCACGCGGTGCTCGGTGGACTGGGTGCGCCCGGCTTCGATGATGGTCATGGCCTGGCCCAGCCGCATGTTCAGGTGTAGCACCAGGAACTGGTTGAACGCCAGACTGGTCTCGCGCAGCGTGGCAAACAGCGGCAGTGGCAGGCACAGCAGGGTGGTGGGGCGCAGAGCCACCACGTGGTACCGGCGGGGCTCCGGCTTCATGGCCGAGCCTTCGCCAAACCATTCGCCATCGGGCACTCCGATGAAGGCGGACGACCTGCCCTGGCTGGTGGGGCTCTGCAGCATCACCAGGCCCGACAGCACGGCATGCCAGCCCTGCACGGCGCTGCCGGCGGGCATCATCACCGCGCCCTTGTCGGCTTGCTCGGCAAACACCTCTTCGCGCAGCCGCTCCTGCATGGCGGCTGGCAAGCCTGCGAACCATGGCTGGGCGGCGATGAAGCGTTGGGCAGAAGGTGCGGCGCAGAGCATGGGCCTGATTGTCGCTGCAGCGGTGCCTCCGGTTCAGGGTATTCCCTTGCCCTTTGTCAGTGGGACGACAAGTGTTGGCAGCCATGCCTGTCGGGCGCACACTCCGCTGCGGTTCACGGGGTTCGGCGATGGTGCAGCCGTGCCGCCTCCGATGCCGCGCCAGCGCGGTGTTGCGGCGTGCGTGGGTTCATCCCAGTGGCGTGCGGGGGCACGACGCGGGCGACACCCGGACGCCGATACGCGCGCTACGATGACCGTTCCATTCACTACAACATCCAAGGAGTATTCATGCTGGGCTTGATGCAGAGTCAACCGTTGCTGATTTCGTCGCTGATCGAATTCGCAGAGCGCCACCACGGCGACGCCGAAATCGTGTCCCGACGGGTGGAGGGGGACATCCATCGCTATACGTACCGCGACCTCGCCGCACGTGCCCGCCGCCTGGCCAATGCGCTGGATGACCTGAAGCTCCAGTTCAGCGACCGGGTGGCCACGCTGGCGTGGAACGGCTATCGCCACATGGAGATGTATTTCGGCGTGAGCGGATCGGGCCGCGTGCTCCACACCGTCAATCCGCGCCTGCACCCCGACCAGATCGCCTGGATCATCAACCACGCGGAAGATCAGGTGCTTTGCTTTGACACCACCTTCCTGCCCTTGGTGCAGGCGGTGCACGCCAAGTGCCCCACCGTCAAGAAATGGGTAGCGCTGTGCGACGCCGACAAGCTGCCTGCCGATACCGGCATTCCCGGCCTGACCAGCTACGAAGCCTGGATCGGCGCGCACTCTTCCGACTACGCCTGGCCCGAGTTTGACGAGAACTCCGCATCCAGCATGTGCTACACCAGCGGCACCACGGGTAACCCCAAGGCCGCGCTGTACAGCCACCGTTCCACCACGCTACATGCCTACGCTGCGGCGCTGCCCGATGTCATGTGCCTCTCGGCCCGCGACTCGGTGCTCCCGGTGGTGCCCATGTTCCACGTCAATGCCTGGGGCATTCCGTACTCGGCCGCGCTCACGGGCTGCAAGCTGGTGTTCCCCGGCCCGGCGATGGACGGCAAGTCCATCTACGAACTCATCGAAGCGGAGAAGGTGAGCTATGCCGCAGGCGTGCCCACCGTGTGGCAGATGATGCTGGGCCACATGAAGCCTGCGGGCCTCAAGTTCTCCACACTGCGCCGCACGGTCATCGGCGGATCGGCCTGCCCGCCCGCCATGATCCATGCGTTCAAGGAAGACTACGGCGTGGAGGTACTGCACGCCTGGGGCATGACTGAGATGAGCCCGCTGGGCACGCTGTGCACGCTCAAGAACAAGCACCTCGCCATGTCCAAGGACGAGCAGATGAAGATCCTGCAGAAGCAGGGCCGTGCGATTTATGGCGTGGACATGAAGATCGTGGGCGGCGACGGCAACGAGCTGCCCTGGGACGGAAAGACCTACGGCGACCTGCTGGTCAAGGGCCCCTGGATTGTGGGCGGCTATTTCAAGGGCGAGGGCGGCGACCCGCTGGTGCGCGACGCGCAGGGCCGGGGCTGGTTCCCCACCGGTGATGTGGCCACCATCGATGCCGACGGCTTCATGCAGATCACGGACCGAAGCAAGGACGTGATCAAGTCCGGCGGCGAATGGATCAGCTCCATCGACATCGAGAACATTGCCATGGCCCATCCCGCCATTGCCATGGCAGCGTGTGTGGGTATGCCGCACCCCAAGTGGGATGAACGCCCCATCGTGGCCGTGGTCAAGCGCCCCGGTGCGGAGGTCACGCGCGAAGAGCTGCTGGCCTTCTACGAAGGCAAGACGGCCAAGTGGCAGATCCCCGATGACGTGGTGTTTGTCGATGCCATTCCGCTGGGTGCCACCGGCAAGATGCTCAAGACCAAACTGCGTGAGCAGCTCAAGGATTACAAGCTTCCCGGCCTGTGATCAGGGTGGGGCAATGCATGTGTGCGCATCGTTTGCGAACGCCATTTTTTGCACTGCCCCAGGCTGGTGCGCGCTCGGGGGAGCGCAGCGCCAGTCACGTGTGCGACGCTGGTAGGGGCAATCCCTGAGCATCGCTTTGTTGCAACGCGGTACGCTGCGTTGTGTCGATTTACAAGGAGACAAAAGCATGAAGTTCGCTATTAAGGCTGTAGCAGCCTCGGTAATCTTGGCAACCGCTGGCGGGGCCTTCGCTCAAAAGGGCGAGACGGTCAAAATCGCCTGGCTCGACCCCCTGTCTGGCCTGATGGCAGCCGTGGGAACGAACCAGCTCAAGAGCTTCCAGTTCATCGCTGAAGAGTTCAACAAGAAGAACCCTGCCGGCGTCAAATTTGAAATCATCGGCATCGACAACAAACTGAGCCCACAGGAAACCACCAGCGCACTGCGCTCGGCCATGGACCAGGGTGCGCGTTACGTGGTGCAGGGCAATGGCTCTGGCCCGGCCCTCGCCATCATGGACGCGCTGGAAAAGCACAACGCGCGCAATCCCGGCAAGGAAGTCCTGTTCCTGAACTACGCCGCTGTGGACCCAGACCTCACCAACAGCAAGTGCAGCTACTGGCACTTCCGTCTGGACGCAGACACCTCCATGAAGATGGAAGCGCTCACGACCTACATGAAGGACCTGCCAGAGGTCAAGAAGGTCTACCTGATCAACCAGAACTACTCGCACGGCCACCAGGTCTCCAAGTTCGCCAAGGAGATGATGCAGCGCAAGCGCCCCGACGTGCAGTTCGTGGGTGACGACCTGCACCCTCTGGCCCAGGTGCGTGACTTCTCGCCCTACATCGCCAAAATCAAGGCATCGGGCGCTGACAGCGTGATCACCGGCAACTGGGGCTCTGACCTGGCGCTGCTGATCAAGGCCGCGAACGACGCGGGCCTGAACAACGTCAACTTCTACACCTACTACGGCTCCGTCACTGGCAGCCCCACCGCCATGGGCGCTGCTGCCGCAGGCCGCGTGTACATGGTGGCTTACGCCCACATGAACCTGCCTGGCCCGCTGAACCAGATCGTGGTGGACTATAAGAAGAAGTTCAACGACGACATGTACACCGGTGCCGTGTACCACGCCTTCACCATGCTGTCCGAAGGCTTCGTGAAGGCCAAGTCCACCGACCCCGTCAAGGTGGCTGCAGCGTTTGAAGGCATGAAGTTCAAGAGCTTCAACGGTGAAGTCGAGATGCGCAAGACCGACCACCAGCTGCAACAGGGCCTGTTCATTTCCAAGTGGGAAAAAGCCGGCGGCAAGTACCCCATCGACTCGGAAAACACCGGCTACACCTTCGTGCCCCTGAAGTACTACGAACCCTACGTGGCCAGCACGCCCACGTCGTGCCAGATGAAGCGCCCCTGATGTGGCGCTGGCGCTGGGACCTTGTTCCCAGCCGTCAGAACTTCGAGGCCCGACGTACTCGGGCCTTTTTTTTCCCTCCGTGATGAAAAATTCCAATGAATCCTGAGTTTTTCGTGATCTCTTTGCTGAACGGCGTGAGCTACGGGCTCCTGCTTTTCATGCTGAGTTCCGGCCTCACGCTGATCTTCAGCATGATGGGCGTGCTCAACTTCGCACACACCAGCTTCTACATGCTGGGTGCCTATTTCGCGTTCACCATCTCCGGGGTGGTGGGCTTCTGGCCAGCGCTGGTGCTGGCTCCGCTGCTGGTGTTTGTGCTGGGCGCTGCATTTGAGCGCTATGCCTTGCGCCGGGTGCACAAGTTTGGCCATGTGCCCGAGTTGCTGGTCACGTTCGGCCTGTCGTACCTGATCCTGGAAGTCGTGCAGCTGGTCTGGGGCCGCTCCACGGTGCCCTACGGCCTGCCCGAGCAACTGCAGGGGCCGCTGTTCTCGCTGTACGGTACGCAGTTTCCCAAGTCGCGTTCGTTTGTGATGCTGGTGGCGCTGCTGATGCTGCTGTCGGTGTGGCTGCTGCTCACCCGCACACGCATAGGGCTGGTGATCCAGGCGGCCCTCAAGTACCCCGAGATGGTGGAGGCGTTGGGCCACAACGTGCCGCGCGTGTTCATGCTGGTGTTTGGCGGCGGTGCCGCGCTGGCGGGCTTGGCAGGCGTGATCGGCGGCAACACCTATGTCACCGAGCCTGCGATGGCTGCATCCGTGGGCTCCATCATCTTCGTGGTGGTGGTGGTCGGCGGCATGGGATCGCTGGCCGGAGCCTTCATTGCCTCGCTGCTGATCGGCGTGGTGCAGACCTTTGCCGTGGCGCTGGACTACTCGCTGATCCACGTCTTCAAGGCAGTGGGTGTGGCCGTGACCGACCAGACCTTTGGCTACCCCTTGCTCAAGCTCACGATTTCCCAGGTGGCGCCCATCCTGCCGTACCTGTTCCTCGTGCTGATCCTGATCTTCCGCCCCAAGGGCCTGTTGGGCACGCGGGAGGACTGAAGCCATGAATTCGACCACTCATCCTGTTTCTGGTGCCACGTCGCACTACCGGTTCAAGCCCTGGAACGTGGGGCGCTTTGTGATCTGGACGCTGTTTGCTGTCGCACTGATCGTCGCGCCCATGCTGTTTCGCAGCAGCCTGGCGCTGACCATGCTCTCGCAAATCGGCTACCTCATCATCATCTGCCTGTCGTACAACATGTTGCTGGGGCAGGGCGGCATGCTGAGCTTCGGCCACGCGGTGTACACCGGCCTGGGCTCGTTCATTGCCATCCACGCCATGAACATGGCAGGCAAGGGCAGCTTCAACATTCCTCTGGTCCTCATCCCCATCGTGGGCGGACTGGCGGGGGCGTTTTTTGCGATCTTGCTGGGTTTTGTGACGACCAAGAAGTCGGGCACTACGTTCGCCATGATCACGCTGGGCATCGGCGAGCTGGTGGCCTCGATGGCGCTGATGTTCCCCGAGTTCTTCGGGGGCGAAGGCGGCATCACCACCGACCGCGTGTACGGCCAGTCGTTCTTCGGCATCACCTTCGGTCCTGCGATCCAGGTGTACTACCTGATCGCCGTGTACTGCTTCATTTGCACGGCGGCGATGTTTGCCTTCACCGGCACACCGCTGGGCCGCATCCTGAATGCCGTGCGCGACAACCCTGAGCGTGTGGAGTTCATTGGCTACAACACGCAGCGCGTGCGCTACTTCGCCTTCATCATCGCGGGCTTCTTTGCTGGCATTGGTGGTGGCCTGGCCACGATCAACTTCGAGATCGTGACAGGTGCCGACAGCCTGAACGTGGTGCGCTCGGGCGGCTATCTGCTGTTCACCTTCCTGGGCGGGGCTACGTTCTTCTTCGGTCCCATCATTGGTGCGGTGTTGCTCGTGCTGGCGTCGGTGCTGCTGTCCGAGCTGTCCAAGGCATGGCTGCTGTATCTGGGCCTGGTGTTCCTGTTCATGGTGATGTATGCGCCCGGCGGCGTTGCCAGCCTGATCATGATGAACCTTCGCCTGGCCAAGTTTGGCAAGCTGCGCCAGCTGTGGACTTCGTACCTGGCCCTGGGCGGTACCGCCCTGGTGGGCGTGATGGGCGCGGCCTGCATGATCGAGATGACCTACCACCTGCAGCTCAATGCAGCGCTGGGGCCAGAGCTGACCTTCCTGGGCGCCACGCTCAATGCCAAGGGCTTTACCAGCTGGTTTGGCGCGGTGTTTGTGATGGTGACGGGCTTTGCCCTGTTTGAACTCTGCCGCCGCCAGTTTGTGCGCCAGTGGAGCCGGATCCAGGAAGAAATAGAACATGAAATCAAGCGTGGGGAGGCTTTGTAACCATGGCGGCTGACAACGCAACCTATGCGCTCGAACTGCGCGACCTGCGCAAGAGCTTTGGCAAGACCGAGATCATCCGCGGCGCCAACCTGGCCGTCGCGCCCGGTGAGCGCGTGGCCATCATCGGCCCCAACGGTGCCGGCAAGTCCACGCTGTTCAATCTGATCAGCGGACGCTTTGCGCCCACCAGTGGCGACGTGATCCTGAACGGCCAGCGCATCAATGGAATGGCGCCGTACGAGATCAATCGGCGCGGGCTTTCGCGCAGCTTCCAGATCACCAACATCTTTCCCAAGCTGTCGGTGTTCGAGAACCTGCGCTGCGGCGTGCTGTGGAGCATGGGCTACAAGTACACGTTCCTGCGCTTCCTGTCGAACCTGCACGATGCCAACGAGCGGGCCAAGCAGCTCATGGAAATGATCAAGCTCGACAAGAAGCGCGACACGCTGGCCATGAACCTCACCTACGCCGAGCAGCGCGCGCTGGAGATCGGCATCACCATCGCGGGCGGTGCCAACGTCATCTTGCTGGACGAGCCTACGGCCGGCATGAGCAAGACCGAAACCTCGCGCTTCATCCACCTCATCAAGGAAGTGACCGAAGGCCGCACGCTGCTCACGGTGGAGCACGACATGGGCGTGGTGTTCGGCCTGGCCGACAAGATCGCCGTGGTGGTGTACGGCGAGGTGATTGCCTTTGACACGCCCGACAAGGTGCGCGCCAACCAGCGCGTGCAAGAGGCCTATCTGGGCTCGGTCGTTGCGGACGAGCAAGGGGCGGGACACTGACATGCTGAAAATCGAAAATCTCCACGCCTATTACGGCAAGAGCCATGTGCTGCATGGCGTGACCTTTGATGTGCAACCCGGTGAAATCGTGGCCCTGCTGGGGCGCAATGGTTCGGGCCGCTCCACCACCGCGAAGGCCATCATGGGTCTGGTGGACTGGGAGGGCACACTCAACTGGAAGGGGCAGAACCTCAATGGCAGGAAGGCCTACGAGATCGCCCACCTGGGGGTGGGTTATGTGCCCGAAAGCCGCGATGTGTTCCCCAACCTCACCGTGCACCAGAACCTGATGCTCGGCCAAAAGGGCAGTGGCAAGAACAGCCGCTGGTCGTTTGACGACATGTACGAGATGTTCCCCCGACTCAAGGAGCGCCAGCACACCGAGGCGGGCGTGATGTCGGGCGGCGAGCAGCAGATGTTGACCCTGTGCCGCACGCTCATGGGTGACCCTGACCTCATCATCATCGACGAGCCCACCGAGGGTCTGGCACCCAAGATCGTCGAGCTGGTGGGTCAGTACCTGCAGACCATCAAGTCGCGCGGCATTTCCGTGTTGCTGATCGAGCAGAAGCTGACCATCGCGATGAAGATCTCAGACCGCGCACTGGTGATGGGCCACGGCTCCATCGTGTTCCAGGGCACACCGGACAGCCTGCGGGCCGACAGCTACATCCGCAAAGAGTGGCTTGAAGTTTAGCGGGGCGATCCCCCTGAGGTGCTGCGCGCCTTCCCCCCTTCTCTCGAATCGCTGCGCGATTCGGGAAGGGGGACGCAGCCCTCGCTGCGGGGCGGCCCTTGCTCGGCTGCCCTGGTCTCGGGGCGCGCCAGTTTCTAAGGTCCGGGGCAGGGCGGACGCACTGGAAGGCGCTCCGCCAACTGTGATCTATAGAGGTGCCCGGTCTTCGGTGGCGCCTTTTTTTTGCCTGCCGGAATCTGCTCTTCTGGGGATGTCTGATACCCCCTTGTCCCGCCCGGGACAAATTGACACGCCAAATGGTTTTGAAGTCTCTACAATAAAAACGCACGATCGTTCTTTTTCACTTTCCAAGGAACAACAGCACCATGACCGCTGAATACAAAGTCCACGGCTCCGTTGCCGTGATCACCATGGCCAACCCTCCCGTCAACGGACTCGGTCTGGCGACCCGCCAGGGCATCGTGGACGGCCTTGGCCGCGCCAATGCCGATGCAGCGGTCACGTCCATCGTGATCACCGGTGCCGGTGGTGCGTTCTCTGGCGGTGCCGACATCAAGGAGTTCGGCACCGACAAGTCGCTGCAAGAGCCCAACCTGCTGTCGGTGATTGCCGCCATCGAAAATTCGGCCAAGCCCGTTGTGGCCGCCATGCACAGCGTCGCCATGGGCGGCGGGCTGGAGCTGGCCCTGGGCTGCCACTACCGCATTGCCGCGCCTGGCTGCTCCATTGCACTGCCCGAAGTCAAGCTGGGCCTGATCCCCGGCGCAGGTGGCACGCAGCGCCTGCCGCGCGTGATTGGTGTGGAAGCCGCGCTCAACCTCATCGTGAGCGGCGAGCCCGTCAAGAGCGAAATGATTGCGGGCGTGCCCGGCCAGAAGCTGTTCGACAAGATGGCCGCGTCGGCCGAGTCGCTGGCGGCAGAAGCCCTGGAGTTTGCGCAGAGCGTGGCCGATGCCCGTCCTCTGCCCCTGGTGCGCAACCTGCCTTGCAAGCACCCCGAAGGCGATGCGTACTTCCAGTTCGCGCGCAACATGGTCAAGGGCATGGCCAAGAACTTCCCCGCGCCCGCCAAGTGTGTGGACGCTGTTGAAGCTGCCACCAAGAAGAAGTTTGCCGAAGGCATGCTGGTCGAGCGCGAAATCTTCATCAACCTGATGTGGACGCCCGAGTCGCGCGCACTGCGCCACCTGTTCATGGCAGAGCGTGCAGCCAGCAAGATCCCCGATGTCGCATCCGACACCCCCAAGCGTGACATCAAGCTGGTGGGCGTGATTGGCGCCGGCACCATGGGCGGCGGCATTTCCATGAACTTCCTGAACGCGGGTATCCCCGTCAAGATTCTGGAAATGAAGCAGGAAGCCCTGGACCGTGGCGTGGCCACGATCAAGAAGAACTACGAAGCCCAGGTCAAGAAGGGCAAGCTGAAGCAAGACAAGTACGAGCAGCGCATGGCCCTGCTGAGCACCACGCTGAGCTACGACGACCTCAAGGACTGCGACCTGATCATCGAGGCCGTGTTCGAAGAGATGGGCGTGAAGGAAGCGGTGTTCAAGCAGCTCGACGCTGTGGCCAAGCCTGGCGCCATCCTGGCCTCCAACACTTCCACACTCGACGTGGACAAGATCGCCGCCTTCACCAAGCGTCCGCAGGACGTGGTGGGCATGCACTTCTTCAGCCCCGCCAACGTGATGAAGTTGCTGGAAGTGGTGCGTGGCAAGGAGACCGCCAAGGACGTGCTGGCCACCGTGATGGCCATCGGCAAGAAGATCAAGAAGACCTCGGTGGTCTCGGGCGTGTGCGATGGCTTCATCGGCAACCGCATGATCGAGCAGTACAGCCGCCAGGCCGGCTTCCTGCTGGACGAAGGCTGCACGCCGCAGCAGGTGGACAAGGCCATCGAGAAGTTCGGCTTTGCCATGGGCCCGTTCCGCATGGGCGACCTGGCCGGCAACGACATCGGCTGGGCCATCCGCAAGCGCCGCGCCGTCGAGCGCGCCGACATGAAGTACAGCCGCACCGCCGACAAGCTGTGTGAACTGGGCCGCTTTGGCCAGAAGACCGGCGCAGGCTGGTACGACTACCAGGCTGGCAAGCGCGATGCGATCCCGAGCGACCTGGTCAACAAGATGATCGAAGACCACCGCAAGGAACTCGGCATCACGCCCCGCAAGATTTCGGACGAAGAAATCGTGCAACGCCTGGTGTTCGCCCTGGTCAACGAAGGTGCGCACATCCTGGAAGACGGCATTGCCAGCAAGTCCGGCGACATCGACATGGTGTACCTGACCGGCTACGGCTTCCCCATCCACCGTGGCGGCCCCATGCACTACGCCAGCGAAGTGGGTCTGTTCAACGTGGTGCAGGCCATGGACCGTTTTGCCAAGAACCCGCTGGACGACGCAGCGTTCTGGAAGCCCGCTCCGCTGCTGGCCAAGCTGGCCGCCGAAGGCAAGGCCTTCCAGTAAGCCGCCCGCGTGCACCCATCTACAGATTCAAAGGAATTCACATGACCTCCGCAGTGATTGTTTCCACCGCCCGCACGCCACTCGCCAAGAGCTGGAAGGGTTCGTTCAACATGACGCACGGCGCCACCCTGGGCGGCCATGCCGTGCAGCACGCCGTGTTGCGCGCCGGCATCGACGGTGCTGACGTGGACGACGTCATCATGGGTTGCGCCACGCCCGAAGGCGCCACGGGCAGCAACATCGCGCGCCAGATCGCGCTGAAGGCCGGCCTGCCCATCACGGCATCGGGCGTGACCGTCAACCGTTTCTGCTCGTCCGGCCTGCAGACCATTGCCATGGCTGCCCAGCGCATCATCGCGGGCGAGGCCGATGTGTTTGTGGCCGGGGGCGTCGAAAGCATCTCCTGCGTGCAGCAAGAGATGAACCTGCACATGATTCAGGACCTGGCCCTGGCCAAGCAAAAGCCTGAGATCTACTGGAGCATGCTGCAGACCGCCGAGCAAGTGGCCAAGCGCTACAACATCGGCCGCGAAGCCATGGACGAATACGGCGCTGCCAGCCAGCAAAAGGCTTGCGCTGCCCAGGCCGCCGGCCTGTTCGACGCCGAAATCGCCCCCATCACCGTGACGGCCGGTGTGGCCGACAAGACCCTGGGCCTGATCACCAAGCAAGTCACGGTGAGCAAGGACGAAGGCACGCGGGAAGGCACGACGGTAGAAGCCATCAGCGGCCTGCGCTCGGCGCTGCCCGGTGGTCTGATCTCGGCCGGCAATGCCAGCCAGTTCTCTGACGGCGCCGGTGCCTGCGTGGTCACCAGCGAAGAGTACGCCAGCAAGAAGGGCCTCAAGCCCCTGGGCCGTTTCCTCGGTTTTGCGGTGGCCGGTTGCGAGCCTGACGAAATGGGCATCGGCCCCGTGTTTGCCGTGCCCAAGGTGCTCAAGAAGCTGGGCCTCACGGTGCAGGACATCGACCTGTGGGAGCTGAACGAAGCCTTTGCCGTGCAGGTGCTGTACTGCCGCGACAAGCTGGGCATCCCCGCCGATCGCCTGAACGTGAACGGCGGCGCCATCGCCCTGGGCCACCCCTATGGTGTGTCGGGCCAGCGCCTTACGGGCCACGCCCTCATCGAAGGCAAGCGCCGTGGCGCCAAGAAGGTGTGCGTGACGATGTGCATTGGCGGCGGCATGGGCGCTGCAGGCATTTTCGAGGTGCTGTAAGCCATGTCCGGGCAGGCCTCGTCGGCACCGCGCACCGACATCCCCGATGTCGTGGTGTCGCCCGAGGTCTTCCTGGCCATGGGGCGTGAGGTACTGGCATCGCAGCCGTTCAGCATCCTGGTGGGGGCGCGGCTGCATGCCTTGTCGCCCGGGCAGTGCGAGCTGCACCTGCCCGTCACGCCCCAGCTGCTGCAACAGCATGGTTTTGTGCACGGGGGTGTGCTGAGCTATGTGGCCGACAACGCCCTGACGTACGCCGGGGGCACCGCCATGCGGGTGCCCGTGGTGACGTCCGAGTTCAAGATCAACTACCTGCGGCCTGCGGTGGGCGAACTGCTCATCGCCCGTGCGCAGGCGGTACACCATGGCCGCGCGCAGGCCGTGTGCCGCTGCGATGTGTTCGTGGTGCAGGCGGGCACCGAAAAGCTGTGCGCCGTGGCGCAAGGCACCATTGCCGCACTGCCACCGCGCGATGGCGCAGCGCCGGCCCCTGCGGGCGCCTGATGGTGGCAAGGGATGGGAGCATGTTTCTCCTCACTCCTGCGCCGTTTACTCCTTATTTGATAGCTGCTGGCGCATGATTTATCTGCGCCTGCGGCCGTTTTAACCCTGAAATGCCATGAGCCTACGTCCCACCGTCGATTTCCTGCTCTACCAGTGGCTGGACGCCGAGGAGCTGCAAGCCCGCGAGCGCTTTGCAGACCATTCCCGCGAAACCTTCGATGCCGTGCTCGACACCTCCGAGCGTATTGCGCGTGAGAAGTACGCGCCTTTCAACCGCGTGGTGGACACCGAAGAACCCCGCACCGAGACCGAGCGCGACGGCACGCTGCGCGTGGTGCTGCCGCAGGCCACCTACGAAGCACGGCGCGCCTATGCAGAATCGGGCCTGCTCAGCGCCGCGCAGGACTACGACATTGGCGGCATGCAACTGCCCTACACGGTGGAGGCGGCGGCCAACAGCTTTTTTGCAGCCGCTTCGATCAGCATTGGCTCCAACCTGCTGACCTCGGGCAACGCCAACCTGCTCATGGTGCATGGCACCGACCTGCAAAAGCAGGTGTTTGCGCTCAATGAATTCAACGGCCGCTGGTCGGGCACCATGTGCCTGTCGGAGCCGCAGGCGGGTTCGTCGCTGTCGGATGTCGCCACGCGCGCCGTGCCGGATGGCGAGGGTTTTGAAAGCGACCCGCTGGGCCCGCGCTACCGCCTCAAGGGCAACAAGATGTGGATCAGCTCGGGCGACCATGAGCTGACCGAAAACATCGTGCACCTGGTGCTGGCCAAGATCCCGGGGCCGGACGGCAAGCTGGTGCCCGGCACCAAGGGCATCTCCCTCTTCATCGTGCCCAAGAAGCTGGTGGATACCAACGGCCAGTTGACCGGCGTGCGCAATGACGTGGCGCTGGCGGGCCTGAACCACAAGCTGGGCTGGCGCGGCACCACCAACACGCTGCTGAACTTTGGCGAGGGCAAGTACCCCGTGGACGGCCAGGCCGGCGCCGTGGGCTACCTGGTCGGCCAGCCCGGCAAGGGCCTGCACTGCATGTTCCACATGATGAACGAGGCGCGCATCGGCATCGGCATGGCCGCCACCATGCTGGGCCTGGCGGGCTACTACGCCAGCCTGGACTACGCCAAGAACCGCCCCCAGGGCCGCCCAGTTCAAGGTCCGAAAGACGGCGCCGCCGCGGTGGTCAAGGATGCCGCCCAGCCCCAGGTGCGCATCGTCGAGCACGCAGACGTCAAGCGCATGCTGCTGGCGCAAAAGTCGTACGGCGAGGGCGCGCTGGCGCTCAACCTTTTCTGCGCGCGGCTGGTGGACGAGCAACACACGGGGGATGCGGCAGCGGCCGACGAGGCCCGCCTGCTGCTGGAGGTGCTGACCCCCATCGCCAAGAGCTGGCCCAGCGAATGGTGCCTGGAGGCCAACAGCCTGGCCATCCAGATCCATGGCGGCTATGGCTACACGCGCGACTTCCCGGTGGAGCAGTACTGGCGCGACAACCGCCTGAACATGATCCACGAAGGCACCCACGGCATCCAGGCCATGGACCTGCTGGGCCGCAAGGTGCTGATGGAAGGCGGCCGGGGCCTGCAGCTGCTGGCCGGGCGCATCAACGCCACCATCGAGCGCGCTATCCAGGTGCCCGCACTCGCTGCCCACGCCAACGCGCTGGGCAAGGCGCTGCAGGACGTGGGCGCCGCCACCAAAGCCGCCTGGGCCACAGGGCAACCGGCGGATGCGCTCGCCAACGCCGTGCCGTACATGCAAGCCTTCGGCCACACGGTGCTGGCCTGGGTGTGGCTGGACGTGGCTCTGGCTACGCTGGCGGCCGATGCCGCGCTGGCACAGCCCGCCAGCATGGGCCGCATGGGCGCCATGCGCTTCTTTTTCCATTACGAGCTGCCCAAGATCGGCGCCTGGCTACAAGTGGTCAGCACGCGCGACGCGACCTGCGCCAGCTTTCCGGAAGAGGCGTTCTGATGGCGGCTCCGAGCACGTTGCAGCGCTTGCAAAAGCTCATCTGGGTGCTGATCTACGGCGGCCTGCTCACGCTGGTGCTGGGCATTGCCACTGAGCGCACCGACGCATCCACCGGCTGGGTACTGATGGTGGGTGGGGGCGTGGTGGCGGCCGTGGGCGTGGTGCTGATCGCCGTGCGCGCGCGGCTCAAGGCCGGCCCCCAGGGCTGACGCTGCGGCACCGCTGCAGCCGCCCGGTCGGCCCACTGCGGGGCGGACGCGGCGGCGACACAATGCAGCCTTCTGGCACCGCACAATGGCTGCCTGTATTCCACCCCCTGGCTGGCGCATCCCAGCGCCGGGCTGTGGTCCGAGAACATCCATCGACTGGCAAAAATCCAAGGAGACATTCACATGACACGCACCATCCAACAACTGTTTGACCTGACGGGCAAGACCGCCCTGGTGACCGGCGGCTCGCGCGGCCTGGGCCTGCAACTGGCGCATGCGCTGGGCGAGGCGGGCGCCAAGATCGTGCTCAGCTCGCGCAAGGCCTCCGACCTGGAAGAAGCCGCTGCCGACCTGAAGGCCGCCGGCATCGAGGCCAGCTGGATCGCCGCCGACTGCGCCAAGGAAGAAGACATCCGCCGCCTGGCCGACGAGACCCTGCAGCGCCTGGGCCACGTGGACATCCTCGTCAACAACGCCGGTGCCGCCTGGGGCGCCCCGGCCGAAGACCACCCCGTGGAAGCGTGGGACAAGGTGATGAACCTCAACGTGCGCGGCTACTTCATCCTGAGCCAGCACATCGCCAAACACAGCATGATCGGCCGCCGCAGCGGCAGCATCATCAACGTGGCGTCCATCGCGGGCCTGGGTGGCAACCCCAAGGGCATGAACACCATCGCTTACAACACCTCCAAGGGCGCGGTGATCAACTTCACGCGGGCGCTGGCGGCCGAATGGGGTGCGTACAACATCCGCGTCAACGCGATCTGCCCGGGCTTCTTCCCGAGCAAGATGACGGTGGGCACCCTCAAGGCCATGGGCGAAGAGGCGCTGGCCGCGCACGCCCCGCTGGGCCGCCTGGGCGATGATGAAGACCTGAAGGGCCTGTGCGCGCTGTATGCGTCGGATGCGGGCAAGCACATCACCGGCCAGTGGCTGGCGGTGGATGGCGGGGTGAGTATCGTGACTGGAGGGTGAGCATCCCCCTGAGCGGCTGCGCCGCTTCCCCCTTCTCTCGAATCGCTGTGCGATTCGGGAAGGGGGACGACGCAATCGCTGCGGGGCGGCCCTTGCTCGGCTGCCCTGGCCTGAGCCGCGCCAGTATTTGACGTTTGTGTTCTGAGGAAATCCCTTGAAAAGTTTCGGTGTCGAAATCCCCTTTGTCAGCCACCTCGGCTTCACGCTGCACTGCATGGAGGACGGCGAGTCCGAGCTGCGTTACGAAGCCAAGCCTGAGCACCTGAACTCGTTTGCCGTGACCCACGGCGGCGCGTCGATGACGCTGCTGGACGTGACCATGGCGACGGCCGCGCGCAGCGTGACGCCGGACATGGGTGTGGTCACCATCGAGATGAAGACCAGCTTCATGCAACCCGCACGCGGGCCGCTGGTGGCCAAAGGGCGGCTGATTCACCGCACGGCCACCATGGCGTTCACCGAGGGCACGGTGTACGACGCCCAGGGCAAGGTGTGCTGCCATGCCACCGGCACGTTCAAGTACGTCAAGCGCCTGCCGGTGGACGGGCGCAATGTGAACGACCTCAAGGTCATCTCCACCGACTGAGTCGGTGGGCGAGGTCATCGGTAGGTTTTGAAGCCTTTTTGCCTGCAAGCGCAATGAATACAGGCGCTGGCAGCTATCAAAAACATAGTATTGAATTTTCTGAAGGAGCTCTCCATGCCACGCAACCAACAAATCGTTCTCGACAACCGCCCCCAGGGCGAAGCGGTGGCCAGCAACTTCAAGCTGGTCGCGACCGACACGCCCCCGCTGCAGGACGGCCAGGTGCTGGTGCGCCACCACTACCTGAGCCTGGACCCCTACATGCGCGGCCGCATGAACGAGAGCAAGAGCTACGCTGCGTCGCAGGCGCTGGGCGAAGTGATGATCGGTGGCACCGTGGGCGAGGTGGCCGAGAGCAAGCACCCCAAGTACGCCGTGGGTGACAAGGTGGTGGGCATGGGCGGCTGGCAGGAATACAGCGTGGTCAATGCCGACCAACCCGGCGCGCTGCGCAAGGTGGACACCACCCATGTGCCGCTGTCGCACTACCTGGGCGCGGTCGGCATGCCGGGCGTTACGGCCTGGTATGGCCTGGTCAAGATCATCGCGCCCAAGGAAGGCGACACCGTGGTGGTGAGCGCCGCCACGGGCGCCGTGGGCAGCGCCTTTGCCGCATTGGCCAAGGCCCGTGGCTGCCGCGCGGTGGGCATTGCAGGCGGCGCGGACAAGTGCAAGTACGCAGTGGAAGAACTGGGCTTTGACGCCTGCATCGACTACAAGCAGCACAGCGACGTGAAGGCGATGTCCAAGGCGCTGAAGGAAGCCTGCCCCAACGGCATCGACGGCTACTTCGAGAACGTGGGCGGATGGATCATGGACGCCGTGATGCTGCGCATGAATGCCTTCAGCCGCATCGCCCTGTGCGGCATGATCGCTGGCTACGACGGCGCACCGCTGCCCATGGCCAACCCCGCGCTCATGCTCATCAACCGCATGAAGGTCGAGGGCTTCATCGTGAGTGAGCACATGGAAGTCTGGCCCGACGCACTCAAGGAGCTGGGCACGCTGGTCGGCACCGGCAAGCTGCGCCCGCGCGAAACCATTGCCCAAGGCATTGCGGCTGCACCCGAGGCCTTCCTCGGCCTGCTCAAGGGCAAGAACTTCGGCAAGCAACTGGTCAAGCTGATCTGATGATGCTGAAGTGGACCTGGGCCCGCTTTGATGACCTGGGCGTGCATGCGCTGCATGACGCCCTGGCCTTGCGCTGCAAGGTCTTCATCCTGGAGCAGGGCCCGTACCAGGACCCGGACGGTGCCGACAAGCAATCCCACCACCTGCTGGGCTACGACGAGACGGGTGTGCTGCAAGCCTGCCTGCGTGTGGTGGACCCGGGCGTGAACTACCCCGAGCCCTCCATCGGCCGCGTGGTCACCGCCAAGGAGGCGCGTGGCAACGGCACGGGCAGGGCGCTGATGCAGGAGGGCATTGCCCGCTGCAGCCAGGCCTGGCCGGGCCGGGACATCCGCATCAGCGCGCAGGCGCACCTGCGGGGCTTCTATGGCAGCCTAGGCTTCGAGGCCGTGTCCGACGAATACCTGGAAGACGATATCCCGCACGTTGAAATGCTGAGAAAGGCGGGCTGACGCCGCCGCAGCCCCCGCCACCATTCACCCCCGCCCAACCGTGAAGGAGCCGACATGACCTTGCCCACCGTCACCCTGGCGCGTACCCATGACGTCTTCAACCAAAGCACGCCCTGGGCGGACGTGAACCTGTTCACCACCAACCAGCCGCTGCAGGACGCGCTGCGCCTGCATGCACCGGGCCTGGGTGTGGCGGGCCTCACCGCGCTGGGCGCCGAGATGGGCTCGGCCGAGATGCTGACCCACGCGCGCCTGGCCAACACCCACAAGCCCCAGCTGCGCACGCACGACCGCTTTGGCCACCGCACCGATGTGGTGGAGTTCCACCCCAGCTACCACGCGCTGATGGGCGCCGCATTGCGCCACGGCCTGCACGCCACGCCCTGGTCGCGCCAGGACACGGGCCACGCCCACGTGGAGCGCGCGGCGGGCTTCATGCTGTTTACCGAGGCGGAGCCGTCCATCCTCTGCCCGGTGTCGATGAGCTACGCCGTCACGCCTGCTTTGCGGGGCAATGGCGCCGTGTGGGCCGACTGGAACAAAGGCTTGACCAGCACGCAGTACGACCCGCGCCTCGCACTGTTCTCGCAGAAATCCGCGCTCACCATGGGCATGGGCATGACCGAGAAGCAGGGTGGATCGGACGTGCGCGCCAACACGACCCAGGCCGTGCCCGATGGCGACGATGCCTGGGGCGCGCGTTATCGCATCACGGGGCACAAGTGGTTCTTTTCCGCGCCGATGTGCGATGCGTTCCTGATCCTGGCGCAGGCACCCGGCGGGCTCACCTGCTTCTTCCTGCCGCGTGTGCTGCCCAATGACACGGTCAATGCGATCCGCATCCAGCGCCTGAAAGACAAGCTGGGCAACCACGCCAACGCCAGCTCCGAGGTCGAATTCATCGACGCGATGGCTTGGCGCGTGGGCGAGGAGGGCCGGGGTGTGGCGCAAATCCTGGAGATGGGCACCATGACGCGGCTCGATTGCGCCCTGGGCACCAGCGGCCTCATGCGGCAGGCGCTCAGCATTGCGCTGCACCACACGCGCCAGCGCTCGGCCTTTGGCAAGAAGCTCATCGAGCAGCCGCTGATGCGCAATGTGCTGGCCGATTTGGCGCTGGAGAGCGAAGCCGCCACCGCGCTGTCAATCCGCCTGGCGAGCGCCTTCGACAAGAAGGCCACTAGTGAGCACGAGGCCGTGATGGCCCGCCTGCTCACGCCCGTGGCCAAGTTCTGGGTCTGCAAGCGCGGCAGCGTGTTTGCTCAGGAGGCCATGGAATGCCTGGGCGGCAACGGCTATGTGGAAGAGGGCGGCGAGGGTGTGATGGCCCGCATCTACCGCGAGATGCCGCTCAACTCCATCTGGGAAGGCGCGGGCAACATCATGGCGCTGGATTTGATGCGCGCCGTGCGCCGCGCCGATGCCGCCGCCGCGCTGGACGCCGAACTGGCCCCCGCACGCGGCGCCCACCCCGCGCTGGACCGTCTGGCAGGTGCCTTGCCCCTGCGCGTGGACGCCATGACCACCGAGGCCGAGGCCCGCCGCCTTGCGCAAGATGTGGCGCTGGCCGTGCAGGCGGCGCTGCTGCTGCGCAGTGCGCCCGGCGCCGTGTTCCGCGCGTTTTGCGACTCGCGCCTTTCCGGCGATTGGGGCTACAGCTTTGGCACGCTGGGCGCGGGTGTCAACCTTGACGCCATCCTGGCCCGCGCGCTTCCGGCCTGAGCCCGTCCACAGTTTTATACGGAGACCCTATGTCCCACCTCATCCTGCACCACTACCCCTCGTCCCCGTTCTCCGAAAAGATCCGTGCGGTGCTGGGCTTCAAGCAACTGGCCTGGAAGTCCGTCATCATCCCCAGCGTCATGCCCAAGCCCGATGTGGTGGCGCTGACGGGTGGCTACCGCAAGACGCCGTTCTTGCAGATCGGCGCCGACATCTATTGCGACTCGGCCCTGATCTGCGACGTGCTGGAGCACGAACAGCCCGAGCCCGTGCTCTACCCGCCGCACCTGAAGGGCGTAGCGCGCGTGTTTGCGCAGTGGGCCGATTCCACGCTGTTCTGGGCGGCCATGGCCTACAACCTGCAGCCCAAGGGCGCAGCGGTGCTGTTTGCCAACCTGCCGCCTGCCGCTGCGCAGGTGTTTGGGGAGGACCGCCGCGAGATGAGCGCAGGCATGCAGCGCCTGCGCCCGGCCGACGCCACGGCCGCCTACCGTTCGTACCTGCGCCGCATCGCCCACATGGCCGAAGAGCATGACTTTTTGTTCGGCGCCGAGCCCTGCCTGGCCGACTTTGCGGCCTACCACCCGCTGTGGTTCACGCGCCAATGCGTGCCGGTGATGGCAGACATCTTTGCCGCCACGCCCGCCGTGCTGGAGTGGATGGACCGCATCGCCGCACTGGGCCATGGCCGCATGGAGAAGTTCAGCGCCGCCGACGCCATCACCGTGGCCGCCGGCATGGAGCCGCTGCCGCTGACCGACGATGTATTCCAGGACGAGCACGGCATCCCGCTGGGCAGCCAGGTCACGATTGCCGCCGAGAGCTTTGGCACCGAGCCCACGGAAGGCGAGCTGATTGCCGCCACCCGCACCCGCTACACGCTGCGCCGTACCGACCCGCGGGCGGGCACCGTGCACGTTCACTTCCCCCGCATCGGCTACGTGCTGCGGCCGGTGACGTCGGCGTCCTGACAAACGGCAGCCTTTTTGATCGCACCGCGCCCGATGCGCTCTGCGCGTTCGGGCGGCGTTGGTCGAAGCTAGGTGTCGGCATCAGAGCCGTCCCGTGTTTCACGACCGCACCCCATCATCCATCGATAACCCCTAGGAGACACACAACATGATCGACAACTTTGCCGGCAAAACCGCCGTCCTCACCGGCGCAGGCTCGGGTTTTGGCCTGGAATGCGCGCGCATTGGCGCCCGCCTGGGCATGAACCTGGTGCTGGTGGATGTGCAGCAGGATGCTCTAGACGCCGCGACGGCCGAGATGCAGGCCGCAGGCGCTCAGGTGCTGGCGCGCAAGGTGGACGTGTCGAACGCCGCCCAGATGGAGCAACTGGCCGCCGATGTGCAGAAGCGCTTTGGCGCACCGCACCTGGTGTTCAACAACGCGGGCGTGGGCGCGGGCGGCCTGGTGTGGGAGAACTCGGTCAAGGACTGGGAGTGGGTGCTGGGCGTGAACCTGATGGGCGTTGTGCACGGCGTGCGCCTGTTCACACCCATGATGCTGGCAGCCGCCAAGGCCGACCCGGCCTGGCGCGGCCATATCATCAACACGGCCAGCATGGCGGGTCTGCTGGCAGCGCCCAACATGGGCATCTACAACGTGAGCAAACACGCGGTGGTGGCCCTGTCGGAGACGCTGTACCAAGACCTGTCGCTGGTCACCGACCAGATCGGCGCCAGCGTGCTGTGCCCCTTCTTTGTGCCCACCGGCATCAACCAGAGCCACCGCAACCGCCCCGGCGACCTGCCCGCCGAAAAGCCCACCAAGAGCCAGCTCATCGGCCAGGCCATGAGCGACAAGGCTGTGGGCAGCGGCAAGGTGACGGCGGCCGAGGTGGCGCAAAAGGTGTTCGACGCGGCAGCGCAGGGCCAGTTCTACATCTACAGCCACCCCAAGGCCCTGGCCTCGGTGCAGACGCGCATGGAAGACGTGATGATGGGCCGCAACCCCACCGACCCGTTTGCCGCCAAGCCCGAGCTGGGCGCGCAGCTGCGCGCAGCGCTGCGGGCGGACTGACCAGCGCAACGCGCCCACAGACGCCTGGCGACAGGTGTTTGAATAAAAATAGCTGCATGCGCTAGTGCAATATGCGCCAGCAGCTATTAAATGCATAGCATATGTCCCCGGATGCACCGCTGAACGCTGATGCCCACGAGGCCGCATGGGGCCACGCTCTGTTCGACACGGCGCTCGGCCCCTGCGGCATTGCCTGGGGGCCCGGTGGTATTGCGGCAGTGCAATTGCCCGAGGCCGATGCACCGGCCACCCAGGCGCGCCTGCTGCGCGGGCTGCGGCAGGGCAACTATCCGCAGGTATTACCGCCGGCCGTTCCGCCAGCCGTGGTGCGCCATGCCATCGCAGGCATCCAGGGCTTGCTGGCCGGGGAGGCGCTGGACCTGCGGGAGGTGCCGCTGGACATGTCCGGCGTGTCGGCGTTTCACCAGCAGGTGTACGCCATTGCACGGGCCATTCCGCCGGGCCAGACGCGCACGTATGGCGAGGTGGCAGAGCAACTGGGCAGCAAGGGCCTGTCGCGCGCCGTGGGGCAGGCGCTGGGCCTGAACCCGTTTGCGCCCGTCGTGCCCTGCCACCGGGTGCTGGCAGCAGGCGACAAGCCCGGCGGCTTCTCGGCCGGGGGCGGTGCGCTGACCAAGATGCGCATGCTGCAGATCGAAGGGGCCTGCCTGGGCGGTACGCGTTCGCTGTTTGGCAACGCGGACTAGCCCAGCAGACTTGCCCCGCCATGCGGCAGTGATCTGTCGCGACGAGGGTCGGCGCGGCTGGCTGCACAAGTGTGTTACGGAGTGCTACATTTGTTGAAGCGCCTGTTTTTTGTGCAGTAGCGAGGCGCCTCGCGCTCTGTGCAGCAAGGCATTGCGTCCAGGGCTGCCGTGGCTACGCCTTGACCCACCCATCCCTCCGCTCCCGGCCTTCAGGAGAAAGTTGCCCATGTCACCCGAACGCCAACGACTGGCCCGCATGCTGTTTGACGAGTACATCGCCATGTATGCGTCGCGCGATGCCCGGTTGGTGGACCGCTTCAGCGACAACTTCAGCGGCTTTGCGGGCAGCAGCGACAAGCTCATCAAGTCCCGCAGCGAGTGGGTAGACATCACGCGGCTCGACTTTGCGCAGGTGCCCGGGCATATCGGCATCGAGATGCGAGACATCTTCCCCCAGGAGTTGGGGGCAGACGTGTTGGCCGTGACGGCGTTTTTTCACATCCACCTGCCCAACCCTGATCCGCTGTTTGCCAGTGAGACCGCCCGTTTGGTGCTTGTCTTCCGGCAGGAGGGCGGCGACTGGAAGATTGCGCACAGCAGCATCTCCATCCCCTACGGCCTCGCGCGCGACGGTGAGGTGTACCCCGCCAGCCGCCTGCAGCAGCGCAACCAGGAACTGCAGGCCCTGGTGGACGAGCGCACGCAGGCGCTGGCCCAGGCCAACAACCAGCTGCAACTTCTCAGCAATACCGACGGCCTGACGGGCATTGCCAACCGCCGCCACTTTGACCAGGCCCTGGCCCATGAATGGGCGCGCGCCCAGCGGGCCCATGCCCCGGTGTCGCTGATCATGCTGGACGTGGACGTGTTCAAGCACTTCAACGACCACTACGGCCATCTTGCGGGCGATGCCTGCCTGAAGTCCCTGGCCCTGACGCTGGCGCAGACCGGGGGCCGCCGCGACGGCGACGTGGTGGCGCGGTTTGGCGGCGAGGAGTTTGTGGTGTTGTTGCCAGGTGCCGATGCCCCGGCCGCGCTGGAGGTGGCCCAGCACATCCAGCAGGCCATCCAGGCCCTGGCCCTACCGCACGAGGGCGCCCCCCACGGCATCGTGACGGTGAGCTTTGGTGTGGCCACCATGGCGCCCGAGCGCGAGCAACTGGCCGAAGAACTGGTGCGGCGCGCGGACCGCGCGATGTACCGCGCCAAGCAAGGCGGGCGCAACCGCATCGAGCAGGCGCCGGAGCCCTAGAGCCGAACGGGGCCTGCCGGAGCGCCGTCGCCTTTATCGGGCCGCCAGCTTTGCGACCTCTTCCGCTACCCCCCGCACCGTGAGCGGCGCGCAGCCCTCTGCGTGGTTGCTGATGGTCACGAAGGCGTTCTGCCCCCGACCCGTGGTGCCCGCGATGACGGCAGCCAGCGCTGCCCGGGTTTCCGGTGCCGGGTGGTGCAGGCGGTCGTAGGGCTCGTACAGCCGCTCAGCCTCTTCATAGCCGTAGGGGCCGTGCACGGGGTTCAGGTTCCAGCGACACACCAGCGGGCCGGGCCACAGCGCACGCAACATGGGCAACTGGTCCTGCAGCGGCGGCATCTTGGCATGCAGCCCCAGGCAATAGGTGGCGCCCGCTTCGCGCAGCATGGCCGCAAAGTCCGGCGTCAGCCACTCGGGGTCGCGCACCTCCACGGCAATCACGCCGTCAGGCGCCAGGGGGGCCAACGGGGGCAGGGCCTGCAGCATGGCACGCAGACGATCCAGCAAGGCGGGCATGCGGTCCAGCTGCGCCAGCGGCAGCGGGCTGAGCTGGAACACCAGCGCGCCCAGCTTGTGGCCCAGGCCCTGCAACGCGGGCTCCACACACTCGCTGCGCGCCAGCTCGGGGCTCAAGAACGCCAGGTTGGGCTGGCGGCCCCGTCCGTCTTCGCTGCGCACCAGGGCGTCTGTCACCACGCTGGGCGCCTTCACCACAAACCGGAAATCGTCGGGCACCTGCGATGCGTAGCGTTCGTACTGGCTCACCGTGAGCGGGCGGTAGAGGCTGCGGTCGATGCTCACCGTGCGCATCAGCGGGTGCTGGGCGTACACGGCCAGCCCTTGTTTGGACAACTGCGTGTCGGAATGCTCGCCCTCCCACACCAGGCCTTGCCAGCCGGGGTAGGTCCATGACGATGTGCCCAGGCGCAACCGGGGCGGCAGGGCGGCGGCGAGGGTCGTCAGTGCACCGTCCGGAGCGATGGGCACCACGGTGCCAGACCGGGAGCGCCGTGTGGGGGCATCGGTGCCTGGCACGATGGGCGAAGCGGGTGCCGAGGCTGCAGCTTCTGCCGGCGGCGGCTTGGGCAGTGTGTCGCCAAAAAGATCGTCTTGCATGCGCTGGGGTGGGCCGGCGAAGAGCAGAGCGAGGGGGCCAAGGCGCTACGCGCCGCCAAACAGCCCGCTCTCGTCCAGCAGGTCAAACGCGATCTGGGGTTGGGCGTCCATGCTCTTCTTGATGGCTGCCGGAATGGCCTGCCGCGTCTTGCGGCACAGGCCCGGCTGTTCATGCACCAGGATCGCAATGCCCCGCAGGCTGCGCACCTCGTTCGGGCTTTGGGTGATGGACAGGCGAATGCCCAGTTGTTGCTCCATGCGCTCCTGCATCCTGCGCAGGTCGGCCAAGCTGCCCAGGTTCTCCAGCCGCTCCAGCATCTTCTTTTCTTCGCTGCGCGTGAGCATCAGGATGCGCACATCGCTGCCTGGCGTCTGGAGTAGCGCATCCCGGTCGCACACGCAGGTGCCGGGAGGGCATTCGGTGCGGATGGGGAAGGGGGGAAGGGACATGGAACGGCGTGTGAACAGTCCTTCATTCTATGAAGGGCTGGCGGTGCCCAGCGTGTGGCTGCCCGTAAGCCCATGCAGTCCACCAACAAAAAGGGCTCCCAAAAGGAGCCCTTTTTGCCTGCCCGCCCCTGCGGTTCAGTTAACACTCCCCATGGCAGCAGCACCCGCACCGCGCGAAGTGCCACCACCAAGGGAAGTCCCGCAACTGCTTCAATCCAACTCAAGCAGTTGGTCTGCCAAATTACATGGCGCTGAATTCGCCCGAAGGGATCTGGCCGGTGCGCACAGCTTCAGCAGCCTGGGCACGCACAGCTGCGCGGTCAGCGGTGGACTTGTAGGTCACCACACGGGAGCCAGCGGGTTCCATGCTGTGGGTACGGGCTTCGGTGACAGCCTCGGCAGCCACTTCAGCGCGGGTGCGGTTCGTGTCGAACTTCAGGGCAAATTGCGAGCCATCGGCTTCGTCAGCATGGGCACCAAAAGCGGCGAAAGCGGCAACAGCGGCGACGGAGAGGAAACGGGCGGTCTTGTTCATGATGAAAATCCTTGAAAGTTAAAAAGCGTCTCAAAAAAGCCGGGTCAAAAACCATTCCTGAACCGGGTTCGGTGAGTCGCCTTGCGGGTTCGGCTCATCGATGGGATGAACTGTACGCCGATGGTGTTCAGAGAAAAACCACTCAGTCGCAAACTAACTGTTCCAGTATTGAGAACAATCTTTCCTTTCTCCCGCGCTCTGCGGGGAATCTTTCAGCGCTCGAATTTTTCTGGAAAAAACTGTATATTCATACAGTATCAAACCACAGGAGAAGCAGCGCCATGCAAGTCATCGAATCCACTTACGTCGTCAACCTCCGCGACTACCCCGAGGAGCTTCCAGCCAAGGAGCGCATAGCCGCCGAAACCCGGTACGCCAGAGCCCTGGAAAAGCAGTTGGGCGGCCCCAAACAGGTGGCGGCCGCGCTGGACACCATGCAGAGCCTGGAGGAGTCGCCGCCCGAGGTGGTGTCCCCGGGTGATCTCACCCTGCTCAAGGCCTGGGGCAAGGCCAGCGTGGCGGCCCGGCAGGCCGGGTTCCGGGACTTGGGGGAAGGCGAGGGTGCGTACTTTGAGGTGCGGCTGGTCTGAGAGGCTGAGAGTCCTTTGTCCACGCCCGCTTGGCACGCCCATACGCCCCGGTTCGTCGTTACCAATGCTCGCCATAGCCTGAGCTATGGCTGTGCTTTGCGCCTAGATCCGAGGCGTATGGGCGCGCCAGGCGGGCCCGGCTAAAAAGACTCTCAGCCTCTGAGCCTGAAGGCCCGCAGAACGCAATCGGGCTGACCGAGCCGCCGTGCAGGCGCGTGCGGGTTGTAAGGGCCGGGTCGCCCCCGTGCTTGCGCAACCGCCGTGGGGGCAGATACTGTGTGTACATTGCATTCCCTGCACCTTCAACGCCGGAGACACCACCCCATGACCCTGCCGCTTCACCCCCTGGACCCTGACCTGTTTGCCCGCGCACTGCCGCTGCTGGACGACGAGTGGCTGACCCGCGACCCCGAGCTGGCGCCCGTGCTGCCCACGGTGCTGGCACGCAATGTGGGGCAGGACTGGCACAAGGCGGGCACCTTCCGCCACCACCTGGTGGGCGTGACGCGCACGCTGACGGTGTGGCAGCAGCCGCGCGATGTGCGCCTGCTGGGCCTGCTGCACAGCGTGTATGGCAATGCGTTTGTGGACCTGGTGAAGTTTGACCCCGCCAAGGAGCGCGCACGGGTGCGCGAGATTGCGGGCGAGTCGGCCGAGCACCTGGTCTACCTGTTTTGCACCCAGTCCCGCACGCAGTTTGTGCAAAAGGTGCTGGCCCATGCGCTGGAGGCCGATGGCAGCCTGGTGCTGCAAAAGGACGGGCAGGACCACGTGCTCACGCCCTACGAGGTGGCGGCCTTCATCATCGTGAGCATGGCCGACACCATCGAGCAGTGGTTCAGCTGGCAGGACGACATCTTTTCGCGCTTTCCGGACGTGCAGCACCGCCACCAGAAGGCGCATTGGGCTGCATCGCTCTGGCCCGGGCCCATGCGGCCGTCGGGGCGCATGGTGCACCAGATCAACGGGCTGGCCAAGGCGCTGCAGCACCCGGGCCTGAAGGATGTGCTGCCCATGCCGCCCGTGTTTGCGCATTGCACGCAGCACCTGTCGGCCGCCAACGAGGCGGCGGCCACGTCGCTGTACTGGTCGGTCATCCAGCAAGACCAGCCGCTGGTGGACCTGGACGTGGCCACCGGCGTGCTGGAAAGCGCCGTGCGCCACAACCCCTGGGTGGGCGAGCCGCAGATGGTGCTGGCGCAGCTGTATCTGTCTGCGGGCCGCAATGAAGACGCCAAGGCCGCCGCCGAGAGCGCGCTGCACCTGTTCAGCGCCTGGGGCAATGCGTGGGACAAGCGCGTGCAGTGGGACGCCTGGGTGGCCTGGACGCGCATCTTGCTGCAGGGCGCGACGGTGGACGGCACCTGGCCCGAGCGGCTGGACAAGCTGAACAACGTAGCACTGCGGGGCTGAAGAAGGAGCGTTGAGTGCTTGTTATGCGATTGGGTTGTAATGAAATGAAAACTTAGTTGTTCCTGTTTTATCGGGGAAACCCTAGGATGCGAGCCATCTCTCAACGAAAGGTTTTCCCGTGAACAACAACAAGCGCCTTCTCCTGCAATCCGCTCTGGCCCTGGCTGCCGCAGCCACTTTCTCGTCAGGCGCCATGGCCCAGGACAAGCCCATCAAGGTGGGCGTGACCGGCGGTCCCCACGCGCAGATTTTTGAGCAGGTGAAAAAGGTTGCCGAGAAGGACGGCCTCAAGATCCAGATCGTCGAGTTCAGCGACTACGTGCAGCCCAACGCCGCGCTGGCTGCCGGCGATCTGGACGCCAACAGCTACCAGCACAAGCCGTACCTCGATGCGCAAGTGGCCGACCGTGGCTACAAGCTGGTGTCGGTGGGCTACACCGTCAACTTCCCCATCGGCCTGTATTCCAAGAAGGTCAAGAAGCTCGAAGACCTGAAGGAAGGCGCCAAGTTCGGCATTCCCAACGACCCCACCAACGGCGGCCGCGTGCTGCTGGTGCTCCAGGACAAGGGCCTGATCAAGCTGCGTGATGGCGCGGGCCTCAAGGCCACTCCGCTGGACGTGGTGAGCAACCCCAAGAAGCTCAAGTTCGTCGAACTCGACGCCGCCCAGCTGCCCCGTTCGCTGGACGACCTGGACGCCTCGGCCATCAACACCAACTTTGCGCTGTCGGCAGGCCTGAACCCCGGCAAGGACGCGATTGCACAAGAAAACGCCAAGAGCCCCTACGTCAACCTGATCGCCGTGCGCGAAGCCGACAAGGACAAGCCCTGGGTGGCCAAGCTGGTGAAGGCCTACCACTCTGAAGAGATCAAGAAGTTCATCCAGACCGAGTTCAAGGGTTCGGTGCTGCCAGGCTTCTAAAGCCGCGATGGATCGCTCCATGGCGCCGGGCCGGCAACGGCCAGCAGCGGTGGAGGTTCTCTCTCCTTGCGCGAGCAGGGCAGTACCGGGTTGAGCAGGTACGCCCCGGCCATGGGCTGCAGCCCTCCGACGCTCTCGATCAGGCGGCGGTGTTGCGGCGCCGCAGCGTCGGGGGCTTAACAAAAAAATTCAAGCCGTTTGGCACCCAGCGCCCATCCCATGGGCGCTGGGTGCTATTTTTTTGATAGCTTTTTTCTGTGTCAGTGCCCTGGCAAACCGCAGGGGGAAAAGGTGGGTCGAACTTGCAGCCACAATGGGAGGGTTAACGTTCTGTAGCAACTGCGCCCAGCACACCCCCTCCATCCCAGCACTGACCCATGTCCTTCGCGGAACGAATCCTCACAGCGGTCTGGTTGAGTGCGACCACGCTGTCGTTCCTGGCGTCGTTGTGGGTGCCTTCTCCGGGTGCGCGGCTGTTTCTGGACAACACCTCCTGGACGCTGGCTTTCTGGCTGTCTGCCTTCTGGGCCTGGCGCGGCTGGCGGCAGGCGCCGCCCACCGACCGCGCGCTGCACACCGGCCTGCTGAGCTTTGCTGTGCTGGTGGCGTTGGGGCAGATGGTGTGGAACGTGCAGGTGGCGCTGGACTGGAACCCTTTCCCTGCGCCCGCCGACCTGCTGTTTCTGGCGGGTGGGCCGCTGTGGGCGGCCACTGTCATCCGCGCCACGTTTGCACGCCTGTCGCGCGACCGGGCCTACCCGGCGGCGCTGGACTTTGGTGGCACGGTGCTGGCGCTGCTGGCGTTCACGCTGGTGATCTATTTGCCGTCGGGCGGGGTGGACTCGCTGGCCGTGGGCACTGTGCTGGTGCTGTACCCGGCGGGGTTTCTGGCGGCAGCGGGCGTCACGGCGCTGGCCATTCCTACGGTGGGGGTGCGCATCGAGCGTTCTCACGTGCTGGTGCTGCTGGGCTTGCTGGGCTATGGGCTGAGCTGGATGCAGTGGAACCTCATGGTCATCAGCGGCACGGTGCAGCCGGGCATCTGGTTCAACGCCAGTTTCAGCGTGTCGGCACTGGTGCTGGGCTGGGGCGCACGCTGGCTGCGGTTTGCCATGTCGGCAGATGCGGCCTACCGCCGCCAGTGCGACCAGGCCATGAACTACGTTCCGCTGCTGTCCATGACGCTGGCGGCCGTCACCCTGGTGCTGCTGTTTGTGGCGCCCGATGGGCGGGCGGGCATGCAGGCACTGATCCTGGTGTGCTGTCTGCTGGTGCTGCTGCTGGCCGCGCTGCGGCAGACCATTGTGGTGAGCCTGCTCAACCGCCTGCGCACGGCCGAGGCCGCCGTGCTGCGCAACGAGGAGCAGCTGTACCGCGTGGCGCACTTTGACGCGCTCACCGGCCTGCCCAACCGCCGCTACTTTGAAGACGCGCTGGAGCGCGCCGTGGCCGAGGCGGCACGCGACACGCACAGCACCAACCGCCGCGTGGCGCTGCTGCTGATCGACCTGGACCACTTCAAGAGCGTGAACGAAACCTACGGCCACCGCGTGGGCGATGCGTTGCTCAGCGAGGTGGCTCAGCGCATCACCCAGCTGCTGGCGGGGCAGGGCCTGGTGTCGCGGCTGGCCAATGACCAGTTCACGGTGATGCTGCTGCGCCCCGCGTCGCGCACCGAGCTGGCGCAGCTGGCGGCCTCGCTGGTGGAAGGCCTGGCGCAGCCGTGGGAGCTGTCGGAGGTGGGCGCGCAGTACATGGGCGCCAGCCTGGGCATCAGCCTGTACCCGGACGACTCCGCCAACAGCGTGGAGCTGGTGCGCCACGCGCATTCGGCGCTGCATGCCACCAAAAGTGCGGGGCGCGGCTCGTACCGCTTCTACATCGAGGAGTTCACGCAGATCACGCGCGGACGGCTGGAGCTGCGCCGGCGCCTGCACAACGCGCTGCAGGCGGGCGAGTTCGCGCTGGTCTACCAGCCCCAGCTTAACCAGCAGCGCCAGACCGTGGGCGCCGAGGCGCTGCTGCGCTGGTCGGTGGACGACAAGGCGGTGCCGCCCGACGAGTTCATCCCGCTGGCCGAGGAGAGCGGGCTCATCGTGCCCATCGGGCTGTGGGTGTTCGAGACCGCCTGCCACCAGATGGCGCAGTGGCGTGCCGAGGGCTGGCAGGTGCCCGTGGTGTCGGTCAACGTCTCCACCATCCAGCTGCGCGAGCCGGGCTTCACCCAGACCCTGCTGGGTGTGACTCAGCGTGCCGGGGTCACGCCCGCCAGCCTGGTGCTGGAGATCACGGAGTCGCAGCTGCTGGACGAGTCGCTGTACGCCATCGCGCTGGAGCTGAAGAACGCGGGGTTTGCGCTGTCGATTGACGACTTTGGCACCGGCCACTCGTCGCTCATCAAGCTCAAGCGCCTGCCGGTGAGCGAGCTGAAGATCGACAAGGTGTTTGTGCGCGACATCGTGGTGGACGTGAACGACCGCGAGATCTGTGCCACCGTCAACGCGCTGGCCCGCACGCTGGGCCTGGAGGTGGTGGCCGAGGGCGTGGAGACCGAGGAGCAGCTGCAGTTTTTGATCCGCATGGGCTGCGAGCGCTTTCAAGGCTGGCTGTTTGCCCCGGCCCTGCCGCCCCGGCAGCTGGCTGAGCAATGGTTGCAGCGGCAGGCGTCACACGCAGCGCAGTGACTGCTGGCACGGTGCGGCGTAGGGGCGGCATTGCCCGTGCGCGGCATATCAAAAATGATAGCTGCCCAGGCATTTTCCACTAGCGCATCCGGCCGTTTTGGCTGGATAAAAGCCAAAACCCGGCACGGGGCCGGGTTCTAGGGGGGTTGCAGGGCTTGCGCCTTGCGCGCCGTCGTTGCTGTTGATGCGTTTAGGCGGCCTGCGAGACGCGGCCCTGGTTGGCGGCCACGCTGGTGTGCGTGGAAATCTCCACGTTGGCCGAGGCCAGTGCGGCCGCCTTGGCGTCCGGGCCCATGGCCACGCCTTCGGCGCGCACAAAACGCACATCGGTGATGCCGAAGAAACCGAACACCACCTTCAGGTAGCTCTCCTGGTGCTCCATGGCCTGGCCACCTTCGCTGGTGGAGTACACGCCGCCACGGGTGGAAGCCACGATCACCGTCTTGCCACCAGCCAGGCCCACGGGGCCCTTGTCGGTGTACTTGAAGGTGCGGCCGGCTTGCGCCAGGCGGTCGATCCAGGCCTTGAGCTGGCTGGGGATGGAGAAGTTGTACAGCGGCGCGCCAATCACGATCACGTCGGAGGCCAGGAACTGGCTCACCAGCGCTTCGGACAGGGCGTTTTCATTGCGTTCCACCTCGGTCGCAGCGGCCTGGCCGGTGCGGAAACCGAGCGATTGGGCCGACAGGTGCGAAGGGGCCTGTTGGGCCAAGTCCAGGTATTGCACGGTGGTGCCAGGGTGGGCGGCTTGCCAGGCGGCCACGGTGCGGGCGGTCAGTTGGCGGGACACGGATTGATCACCGGTGATGGCAGAGTCAACGTGAAGCAGTTGCATGAGGGAACTCCTTGGGTTCTGTGGATCGGAGCCACAGCGTGTGGCCATGGAATGAATTGTGGAGATGGATCGATTTGTTGATAAGGTAGTGAACTTGCGATAGATTGTTCTATCCATAGAACGATTGAAGTGTTACGGACCTGTCCATGCAAGACCTCAACGACATGCTGTATTTCGCCGAAGTGGTGGAGCGCGGTGGCTTTGCCGCTGCGGGCCGCGCGCTCGGCATCCCCAAGTCGCGCCTGTCACGCCGGGTGTCCGACCTGGAAACGCAGCTGGGCGTGCGCCTGCTACAGCGCACCACCCGCAAGCTCTCGCTGACCGAAGTGGGCGAAGCCTATTTGCGCCACTGCCAGGCCATGCGCGAGTCGGCCCAGGCGGCGGCCGACACGGTGGCCCAGGTGCAGACCACGCCGCGCGGAACCATCCGCGTGAGCTGCCCGGTGACACTGGCGCAGACCGTGGTGGCCGAGCTGATGCCCCGGTTTCTGGCCCAGTACCCCGAGGTGCGCATCGACATGCTGGTGAGCAACCGTGCGGTGAACCTGGTGGAGGAGGGCATCGACGTAGCGCTGCGCGTGCGCCCCTCGGTGGACGACAGCGGCAGCATGGTCGTCAAGCGACTGGACCACACCACACAGATCCTGGTGGCCAGCCCCGAGCTTCTGATCCGCCAGGGCACCCCCCAAACGCTGGACGACCTGGCCAAGCTCGACAGCATCGCCATGTCGGCGCCCGACGGACGCTCCACCTGGAACCTGATCGGCCCCGGCGGCGTGCACCAGCAGGTGCAGCACACGCCGCGCTATGTGGCGGACGACCTGCTCACGCTCAAATACGCGGCGGTGGCCGGCACGGGGGTGTGCTGGATGCCCGACTACATGTGCCAGGAAGAAATGCGCGAGCGCAAGCTGGTGCGGGTGCTGCCCGACTGGGCGCCCGCGCCCGCCATCGTGCACGCCGTGTTTCCGTCGCGCCGGGGGCTGTCGCCCGCCGTGCGGCGCTTTCTGGACTACCTGGGTGAGGCCATGCCCGGCCGCAGCAGCCTGAGCACGCGGCAGGCCCTGCAAGGGCTCGACGGCGCCAATATCTGAGGCCAGGTTCTGACGCACTGGGCGCAAAGCCTGCGCCTGTGCACGGGTTCGGTGGGCAGAACGCTTTTTGGCGCCACAATGCAACGAATTGCAACTGTGCGGGCTGCGCCCGTCCGTGTGGTCGGCACACGCGGCGGCCCGGGGACTTTTTGTGACCGCTCCACACCCCATCGACCAAGACATCCGGCAGGCCCGCGTGCACCCTGCCGTGCGTGCCATCGTGATCCCGCCGTGCCCCGAATCGCTGCTGCGCCTGCAGCAGATAGTGGCGGCGCCCGAGCTGGACTCGACCGCGCTGGAGCAACTGGCATCTTCCGACGTGGCCCTGGCCGCCGCCGTGATGCGGCTGGCCAACAGCCCACTGTACGGCCTGGCCCAGCCGGTGCAGACCGTGGGCATGGCGCTGACGGTACTGGGGCTGCAACCGGCGGTGGAGCTGCTGTCTGCCTTTATCACGCGCAACGCGCTGCAGGTGCGCTCGCCGTTGCTGGAGCATTTCTGGGAAAGCTCGCAGCGCCGCGCCATCGCGTGCGAGCACATCGGCCACCAGCTCTACAGCCTGGACCCAGGGCTGGGCTACAGCTTCGGGCTGTTCTGCCATGTGGGCATGCCGGTGCTGGTGAAGGCCGTGCGGGGCTATGCGGGCACCGTGACCGAGGCCCTGGCGCGCAAGGACCGCACCTTCACCCAGACCGAGAACGCCAGCCACCGCACTGACCACGCGGTGATGGGCGCCATCGTGGCGCGCACCTGGCACCTGCCGGGCGACGTGGCCCAGGCCATCTGGTTGCACCATGACTTTGCGTGCCTGAACGACGAGCGGTTTGACCCCACGGTGCGCCACCTGGTGGCGCTGGGCCTGCTGGCCGAGTTTCTGGTCAATCAGCACGACGGCCTGGCCCCGACGCGCGAGTGGACCCAGCACGGCCAGGCCTGCATGGACCACCTGCACGTGACGCAGGACGAACTGGACCACTGGATCGACGCGCTGCACCCGGCGTTCGAGGCGGTGCGGTTCTGATGATCCCAACGAGCGGCTGATTCTCCACTGGCACCGAACGGTGCCTCCAGGGCTCCCCATGCGAACATGACGCAGGCCCTGTGTGGCCTGCCGGTGAGCTTTTCAGCGCGCCGCTTCCAGCAACTCCACCAGGCGCGTGTGCCCCCGCTGTGCCGCCAGCTGCGCCGCAGTCAGACCATCGCGATCCACCAGCGTCGGGTTGGCGCGCAGGGCCAGCAGCCGCTGCACGGTGGCGGTGTGGCCGTTCATCGCGGCCAGCATCAGAGCGGTTTTTCCTTCGGGGTCGCGGGCATCCACCGGTGTGCCCTGTTGCACGAGCGCTTCGACCTGTTGGGTCTGGCCTGCGCGCGCGGCCTCCCAGACGGTGCTGGGCAAGGCTGCGCCCAGATTTTTTTTGCATGGCAGGGGCTGCGGCAGCCGCGTGGTGGTCGCGCGTTGCAGCGTCAGCCTGCGCGCTGCGGGCAGCTGGTGCGGCAGCCGGAGCGGGTGCAGCTGGGGTGGCCTCCTGGAGAGCCGGTGCTGCGGGGGCTGCTGCGCGCTCGCGCCTTTCAGCACCGGACTCGGCGCGGGGGGCTCCGGCCGTCGCGGGTGCGGGGGGCGAGGCGGGGAAACCGGAGAGGGTGCCTGCGGTGCGAGGCGCTGCCAGGGCTTCCTGTTCAGTGGCCGAAGGCGATGCGGGCGCCGCCTTGGCCACGGGCTGTGCGGGTGCTGGTGTCTGCGCAGGTGCGGGGGCGGCTACCGTGGAGGGCTTGGAGGGCAAGGCGTCGGCCGATGGGCCGGTGCTGTTCCGCGCCCTTTTCTGCGCGCTATCGGGCTCGCGCGGAGTGGCTGGTGAGGGCTCAGCCGGTGGCTGCGGCGTCGGAGGGGCCGCTGGCGCTGGGGCTGCCGGCGCCTCGGTCCGGCGGTGGCTGAAAGCAGTGTCCCGCTCTTCGGGCGTGCCGCGCTCAAACTGCAGCATCAGCAACCCAGTCAGCCCCACCACGGCCACAGTGGCCAGGGCCGAAATCTTCCAGCGGGCTTGGTTGGCGGCAGGGGTTGCCACTGAGCCTGCTGATGCCGATGCCGCAGCCTTGGCGATCATCTGGGCATGTGCACGCACGGCCTCGCGCACATGCGCGCCGGGGCGGGCGTCTTCCTGCTCGCTGGCTTCGTGGTAGCGCCGGACCAGTTCGTCGTCCTGCCGGGTCATACAAACTCCTTGAGGTGCTGGCGCAGGCTGGCCCGTGCGTAGCGCAGGCGGCTCTTGGCGGTTTCAAAATTCACGCCGGTGGCCTCGGCAATCTCCTGCACGCTCAGGTCGCCTTCGGCTTGCAGCAAAAAGGCCTCGCGCTGTTCCAGCGGCAACTGCTCCACCGCCGCAATCAGCGCAGCCGCCTGCTCGCGCGACTGCAGTTGCCGCACGGGCCCAAAGCCCGAATCAGCCACCAGCGCGTCGGCCAGCGTGCGCGCATCGTCCTCGCTGGCGTCTAGGCTGGTGTGGTGTTTGGTAGTGCGCAGGTGGTCCACCAGCCGGTTATGCGCCAGGGTGAACAACCAGGTGCGAAACTTGGCCTTCACCTCGTAACGGGCGGCATTGCGCGCCACTGCAAACCACACGTCCTGCAGCAGGTCGTCGGCCACCGCCTGCACCTTCACGCTGCGAAACACAAACCGCCACACGGACAGTTCGTGCCGGGCGTACAGCCGGTCGAACGCGGCCATGTCGCCCTTGGCGTAGCGCAGCATCAGCGCTTCGTCGGCGTCGTGGGCATGGTCAAAGGGTGGGGCGGCAGGCACCCGGGCATTATGCGAAACCCTCATGCACGCACGGGCTGGCCCAGGCCTACCTGGGGTCGGGTACGTACGACAGGTTGTCCGACTGCGGAAATGCGCGGGGCACCGGGGGCACGGAGGGTCGGGCGATGGGTTCGCGGATCACGCCGCTGGCGATCAGGTTCTCGCGGCTGTCGTAGCGGATGCTGATGATTTCATTGGGTTGCTCCTGCAGGCGCGTGAAAGTGGTGTGGGTGACGACCGAGGTCTCGCGCTGGCCATGCGCCGTGCCCAGCTTGGCCGATGGCATGGGGGCGGCCTTGGCCACACTGTCAGCAGATGGCGAGCGGGCAGTGGACTCTGCCTCGGCCGATGGGGCTGGGGCCGCAGGCGCACCGGCAGCCCCAGCGGCTGCGGGCGACGCGGGTTCCTCCCGCAGGCGCCCGAGGCCCAGGCCGTTGTCGCGGCGCTGGCTGTAGGGCTCGGGGGTGATGGTGGGGGCCGGCTGGGGCGCCGGTGGCTGTTCGCGGAACAGGGCCACACCAATCACGCCCACGTGCGCCGGGCGGCCCGTACGGGCGGCATACGAGTTGGCAATGTGCGAAAACTCAAAGGCCGCCACCTGGCTGTCGCTCTTGCGCCAGCCGGTGATCTGGTAACGCTCATAGGGCGAGAACACATAGCCGCGCTGGTCCCACGCAGCGGTTTCGCCGCTGAGCACATTCACGCCGTCCACTGACGGCACGGCCAGCACCCGCTCGCCAAGCCGGTTACGCACGGTGATGGCATACCGCGCCCCGGGCCGCCCGGCCACCCAGTATTCGCCCCGGGCGTAGTGCACCGGCAGCGTGGCGCCGGTGTCGCGGTCCACGATGGTGACGTCGGCCAGGCGGCCAATGGCCTGGGCAGGCAGGTGGGCCAGGCCCAGCAGTGCTGTCAGGGCGGCGAGGGCGGGCAGGGGGAGTGAACGGGGTTTCATGGCAGCTCCATCAAAAAAGTGGTGGTGCTGGGTGAAACGAACCGGGCGGCCGAAAGGGGTTAAACCCCGCGAAAAAAAATCCTGGGGTTAGACACTGCATAAATGCGGGTGTTTTTAGATGATTTGGCGATTAAATAACAAGAATTAAGTCGTTTGGGTTTTAAAGACTGGCTCGCAGAATGCCAGCCTGTGACCGCTAACACCTCCATCATCATCGTCCCCGGCTGGCGCGACTCGGGCCCCGGCCACTGGCAGAGCCTATGGGCCGAGCGCCTGGCCCATGCGAGCCGTGTGGTGCAGGACGACTGGATCACGCCCACGCGTTCGGCCTGGGTGAGCCAGTTGGAAAAGACGGTACTGGCTGCGCCCCAGCCCGTGGTGATCGTGGCGCACAGCCTGGGCTGCATTGCCACCACCCACATGGGCCCTGAGGCTGCGGCCAAGGTCTGCGGCGCGCTGCTGGTGGCCCCGGCCGACCCGGAGCGCCGGGCCATCCTGAGCGACTTTGCCCCCGTGCCCTATGCCGCATTGCCGTACCGCAGCATCGTGGTGGCCAGCAGCAACGACCCGTTTTGTCCCATCCGCCTGGCGGGCGCCTATGCGCGGGCCTGGGGCAGCGAGTTTGTGCGCATGCAGAACGCAGGGCACATCAACATTGACTCGGGCCATGGCGAATGGCCTTTGGGCTGGGCGTTGTTGCAGTCGCTGGAGGGGGATCACACCGGTAACCGGCCCATGGGTGGCTACGCGCAGGTCTCCTCTGCTGCTGCCTAATTGCTACCTTATTGATAGCTTGCTGGGCATATTGCACTAGCGCTTGGGGTCTATGGGGTCAGAAATCTCTCGCCTGGGCAGCCGCAGTGGGCCCAGGTGGCTTGACTTGAGCGCACCTCCCGATCGTGCTTATATGCCGATTTTTGATTAATTAACAAAAATATATTCTTTTGAGTTTTAAGGGGGGGGTCCGCACAATGCGGAATCTCCAGCATTTTTTGGGCGACCTCACCATGACTTCTCTGAAACTCAAGACCCTCCTGGCCTCCCTGGCCCTGGCCGCGAGCGGCATGGCTGCCGCTCAAAATTCGCTGCTCAACGTGTCGTACGACGTGGCCCGCGAGTTCTACAAGGACTACAACACCGCCTTTGCCGCCCACTACAAGAAGACCACCGGCCAGGACGTGAAGATCGACCAGTCGCACGCTGGCTCCAGCGCCCAGGCGCGGGCCGTGAACGATGGCCTGGCCGCCGACGTGGTGACCATGAACACGACCACCGACGTGCAGTTCCTGGCCGACAACGGCGTGGTTGCCAAGGACTGGGCCAAGAAGTTTCCCAACGACGCATCGCCCACCACGTCCACCATGCTGTTCCTGGTGCGCAATGGCAACCCTAAGAACATCAAGGACTGGGACGACCTCATCAAGCCCGGCGTGCAGGTGATCGTGGTCAACCCCAAGACCGGCGGCAACGGCCGTTATGCCTACCTGGCCGCCTGGGGCGCCGTGCGTGAAAAGGGCGGCACCGACGCGCAGGCGGCGGAGTTCGTGAGCAAGCTCTACAAGAACGTGCCCGTGCTGGCCAAGGGTGGGCGCGATGCCACCGCCACCTTCCTGCAGCGCAACCAGGGCGACGTGCTCATTACCTTTGAATCCGAAGTGGTCTCCATCGACCGCGAGTTCGGCGCGGGCAAGGTCGATGCGATCTACCCCTCGGTGAGCGTGGTGGCCGAGAACCCCGTGGCTGTAGTCGAGCGCACTGTGGCCAAAAAGGGCACGGCCCAGCTGGCCAAGGCCTACCTGGACTATCTGTACTCGGACGAAGCCCAGGAGATCGCCGCCAAGCACGCCATCCGCCCACGCTCGGAAAAGGTGCTCAAGAAGTACGAAGCCACGTTCAAGCCGCTCAAGCAGTTCACCGTGGCCAAGTATTTCGGCTCGCTGACCGAAGCGCAGAAGGTGCACTTCAATGACGGCGGCCAGTTCGACAAGCTGTACACGCCCGGTGCCAAGTAAGTAGGCGGCGCTTCTCCCGACTCACCACTGCATCTATGACCACTGCGACTGCCGTGGCCGCAGCCCCGGCCGGACGGCGCGCGCCCAAGCGCGTGTTGCCCGGCTTCGGGCTGTCACTGGGCTACACCCTTTTCTACTTGAGCGTCATCGTGCTGATCCCACTGTCCGCACTGATCTTCAAGACCTTCACCCTCACCTGGGACCAGTTCTGGGCGGCCATCAGCGCGCCGCGGGTGCTGGCTTCTTACCGGCTGACGTTTGGCGCATCGTTTATCGCGGCGCTGGTCAACCTGGTGTTTGGCTTGCTGATCGCCTGGGTGCTGGTGCGCTACAAGTTCCCGGGCAAGAAGATCGTGGACGCGTTGGTGGACCTGCCATTTGCGCTGCCCACGGCCGTGGCCGGCATCTCGCTCACGGCCCTGTTGGCGGGCAATGGATGGGTGGGCAGCATTCTGGAGCCCATGGGCATCCAGTTGGCCTTCAAGCCCGCAGGCATTGTGATTGCGCTCATCTTCATCGGCCTGCCGTTTGTGGTGCGTACGGTGCAACCGGTGCTTGAAGACGCTGAGAAGGAACTGGAAGAGGCCGCCACCTGTCTGGGCGCCACACGCCTGCAGACCTTCACCAAGGTCATCCTGCCCTCCATTACGCCCGCACTGCTCACCGGCTTTGCCATGGCGTTTGCGCGGGCGGTGGGTGAATACGGCTCGGTGATCTTTATCGCGGGCAACATGCCCATGGTGTCGGAGATCACGCCGCTCATCATCATCGGCAAGCTGGAGCAGTACGACTACGCAGGCGCCACCGCCGTGGCCGTGGTGATGCTGGTCATCTCCTTCATCCTGCTGCTCATCATCAACGCGCTGCAAGCCTGGCAGCGCCGCCACGCGGGGGCTCCAGCATGAGCGGTGCCAACTCTCGAACTGTTCGCCGCGCCCAGGCCGGCACCACCGAGGCGCCATGGGTGCGCTACACGCTCATCGCGCTGGCACTGGCTTTCATGCTGCTGTTCCTCGTGTTGCCGCTGGCCGCCGTGTTCGCCGAGGCGCTGCGCAAAGGCTTTGGTGCGTATCTGGAAGGCTTGCGCGAGCCCGATGCGTGGTCGGCGATCAAGCTCACGCTCATCACCGCGCTGATTGCGGTGCCGCTGAACCTGGTGTTTGGCGTGGCCGCGGCCTGGTGCATTGCCAAGTACGAGTTCAAGGGCAAGGCGTTTTTGACCACGCTGGTGGACTTGCCGTTCTCCGTGTCGCCTGTGGTGGCCGGTTTGATCTATGTGCTGATGTTTGGTGCCCAGGGCTGGTTTGGCCCGTGGCTGGCGGCGCATGACATCAAGATTATCTTTGCCGTGCCCGGCATCGTGCTGGCAACCGTGTTCGTGACCTTTCCGTTCATCGCCCGCGAATTGATCCCGCTGATGCAGGCGCAGGGCAACGACGAGGAACAGGCGGCCATCGTGCTGGGTGCCAGCGGCTGGCAGACCTTCTGGTACGTGACCTTGCCCAACATCAAGTGGGGCCTGCTGTATGGCGTGATCTTGTGCAACGCCCGGGCCATGGGCGAGTTTGGCGCGGTGTCGGTGGTGTCGGGCCACATCCGGGGCCAGACCAACACCATCCCGCTGCACGTCGAGATTCTCTACAACGAATACCAGTCGGTGGCCGCGTTTGCCGCTGCCTCGCTGCTGGCCTTGCTGGCCCTGGTCACGCTGGTCATCAAGACGATTGCCGAACACCGCAACGAGCAGGCCCTGAAGGCCGCCGCCGAATTGCCGCCCGAGCGCCCCGCGCCCGCTGGCGTGTGAAGGAAACAGAACATGAGCATTGAAATCCGTAACGTCAGCAAGCAGTTTGGCGACTTTCAGGCCCTGCGCGATGTGAGCCTGGACATTGCCTCGGGCGAACTCATTGCACTGCTCGGCCCCTCGGGCTGCGGCAAGACCACGCTCTTGCGCATCATTGCCGGTCTGGAAACAGCCGATGTGGGCACGATCCACTTCAGCGGTGAAGACACCACCGACGTGCATGTGCGCGAGCGCAACGTGGGCTTCGTGTTCCAGCACTATGCGCTGTTCCGCCACATGACGGTGTTCGAGAACGTGGCCTTCGGCCTGCGCGTGAAGCCCCGCAGCGAGCGCCCCAGTGAAGCGCAGATTAAGAAGAAGGTCATGGACCTGCTCAAGCTGGTGCAGCTCGACTGGCTGGCCGAGCGCTACCCTTCGCAACTGTCCGGCGGCCAGCGCCAGCGCATTGCCCTGGCCCGCGCGCTGGCGGTAGAGCCCAAGGTGCTGCTGCTCGACGAACCCTTCGGCGCGCTGGACGCCAAGGTGCGCAAGGAACTGCGCCGCTGGCTGCGCCGCCTGCACGACGAGTTGCATGTGACCAGCATCTTCGTGACCCACGATCAGGAAGAAGCCCTGGAAGTGGCGGACCGTGTGGTGGTGATCAACCAGGGCAAGATCGAGCAAAGCGGCTCCCCCCAGCAGGTGTGGGACCAGCCCGCCAGCCCGTTCGTGTACGGCTTTCTGGGCGATGTGAACCTGTTCCATGGCCGCGCCCATGAAGGCCTGGTACACCTGGAAGGCATGCAGATCGACTCGCCCGAACACCAGACGGCGCAAAACGCCAAGGCCTTTGCCTATGTGCGTCCGCACGACCTGGACGTGGAGCGCTACTCCCCCGGCGCAGGCCTGGACGCCGAAGGCCGTCCCCGTGGCATCGTGGCCCAGCTGAGCCGAGCCATTGTGGTGGGGCCGATTGCGCGGCTGGAACTTATTCCGACCGATGACCACAAACCAGCGGACAATGCGTCCCCAGAGTCCCTGATCGAAGCGCAGATTCCTGCGCAGCAGTTCAAGGAAATGGGTTTCAAAGAGGGTGAAACGCTGGTGGTTACACCACGCCGCGCCCGAGTGTTCTTGGATCACGCCGCTGGTATCTGAGCAGCTTCCCTGGGGATGCCGCGCCAGGCACTGCGCGGCTTAGAGGGATAACAAAGATGTTGTTGAACTGGATCGATCAGGCCCCGCGCCGTGTGCTGGCACTGATCAGCGTGGCCTGCGTGGCGATGCTGGCCTTTGGCATGTATTTGCAGCATGTGGTGGGCCTGGAGCCTTGCCCCATGTGCATCGTGCAGCGCTATGCGCTCATTGGTGTGGCGGTATTCACGGCCCTGGCGAGCGCGCGAGGCAATCGGGGCTGGTGGATGAGTTTTGGGGTGCTGGCCTTGGTCACCGCCGGGTTTGGCGCCTTTGTGGCAGCCCGCCAGAGCTGGCTGCAGTGGTACCCACCGGAGATCGCGACCTGCGGCCGCGACTTCTACGGCATGATCGAAAACTACCCCATCAGCCGCGCCATCCCCATGATCTTCCGCGGTTCGGGTGACTGCACCGCGATCGACTGGACTTTCCTCGGGGGCTCGATTGCCAACTGGTCGTTCATCTGCTTTGTGGGCTTTGGCCTGGTGCTGCTGGCACTGCTGGTGCGGGCCTTGAAGGGTGGTACCCAGCGGGGCTCCGGCTACTCGGTGGCTTGACGGCAGCCCTGGCTCTGCCCCCAAAAAGCGCTCTACGGAGCGCTTTTTTCATGCTGGAAGTTTTTCAAACACCGGGTCCTCTGCGGTGAGAGACGCCCTTGCCGGCATTGGCTTGCAACTAGCCCAGCACCACACCCCCTGCATCCAGCGACGGCGGGCGCAGCAGGTCCTCGTTGATGCCCATGGTCTGGCTGGCGCGTTCCACTGCTTGCCACAGTGGCGCCGGCATTTGCAATATCTCTTCCGGCGAGGTGGAGCGCGCGATCCAGGCGCTGATTTGCAGGTGCTGCTCTTGGGTGAGCAGGTCCAGGTTCAACATTTCGTCGATGATTTTCATGCAGGGGTAATGGGGGCGAGTGGGTGTTTGGGGAGGGCTCTGCGCAGTGAAGCCCTGGGGAGGCTGCGCGGTGCATGAGGTGGAGAAGGGCTGCTACGTGGTGACCTTTGGTGCCACGGAGCGTGATGCGCTGTGGAACAGATGGTGCCTAAGGCACCGATCTCAAGCAGATTCGGGATGGTGCCGTCAGCCGGGCATCCCGTTGCTGTGCGGGAATGGTACGCCTTGCGTTCCGTCCACCCAGGCGGGCAGTTTGGGCATCACCTGCTCAAACAGCGGGCTTGCCTGCCAGTGGGCCAGCCAGGCCTGCAAGCGCGGCCACGGTTGGGCACTCCACCAGACGTCATCAATGCCGGCAAACTGCCGTACAAAGGGCGCAATGGCCATGTCGGCAAGGGCTGCCCGGTTGCCATACAGGCAGGCATGGTGGGCGAGTCTTGCCTCCAGCGTTTGCAGCCAATCCACCGCCTGGGTGCGGGCCAGGGCGGGGTCGGCGTCGGGGTAGCGGCTGGGGTATTTGCACCGGTCCAGCGCTTGCTTGAACGGGCCGTCGCATTCGGCAATCAGCGCCAGCATGTCCGCCACAGTGCCGTTGCTGGGGGTGAGCCAGCCTTCCGGGTCGTTCTGCGCCAGCGCCCACAGCATGATGTCCAGGCTCTGCTCCAGCACCTGGCCGCCAGGGAGCACCAGCACGGGTACCGTGCCCTTGGGGGATGCTTGCAGCAGGCCCAGGGGCTTGTTCCTCAGTACCACTTCGCGCAGTTCGCACACCTGCCCACTCACGGCCAGGGCCAGGCGCGCACGCATGGCGTAGGGACAACGGCGGAACGAGTACAGGACGGGCAGGGCGGTCACGTTGTGCCATCCACGCCGTCGTCACCGGCGTCCTTGGCCGCAGTGCGCGGGGGGCGGCCGGGTTGCTGCGCGCCGATGTGTTCTTGCCCGCGCTGCCGGGCCAGCTGCATCTGCCGCTCGCGCTCGGCCAGGGCACGTTCCTGCTCGGGCGTGCGGGTGCCGTGGCAATAGGGGCAGCTTACGCCGGGCACATAGTGCGGTGACTGCAGTTCGGCCTCGCCCAGGGGCATGCGGCAGGAGCGGCACAGCTGGTGGTGGCCCGGTGCGAGGCCATGGCCTACCGACACGCGTTCGTCGAACACAAAACAGTCGCCGTGCCAGCGGCTGTCTTCTTCGGGCACGGTTTCCAAGTATTTGAGGATGCCGCCTTCGAGGTGGTAAACCTCGTCAAAGCCTTGCGATTTGAGGAAGGCGGTGGACTTTTCGCAGCGGATGCCGCCGGTGCAGAACATGGCGACTTTGGGCTTGCCTGCCAGCACGCCACCGGGTTGTTTCTCTTTTTCGACCCAGGCCGGAAACTCTGCAAAGGTCTGCGTGTGCGGGTTGATGGCGCGCTCAAACGTGCCAATGCCCACTTCATAGTCGTTGCGTGTGTCTACCACCACCACGCCAGGGTCGTCGATGAGGGCGTTCCAGTCCTCGGGCTTCACATAGGTGCCCGCGTTGCGCGCAGGGTTCAGGCCCGGCACGCCCAGGGTGACGATCTCGCGCTTGAGGCGCACGCGCATGCGGTAGAAGGGCATGCGCTCGGCCAGCGCCTCCTTGTGCTGCAGGGCGGTAAAGCGCGCGTCGCTGCGCAGCCACGCCAGCACGGCGTGCACACCCTGCGGTTCGCCCGCAATGGTGCCGTTGATGCCCTCGGGCGCCAGCAGCAGCATGCCGCGCACGCCGTTCGCGTCGCACAGGGTCTGCAGAGGCTCGCGCAGGGCCGCAAAGTCTGGCAGGTCCACAAACTGGTAAAGCGCGGCGGTGAGAAAGCGGGGTGTGACCGAGTCCACGAATTGGGCGTTTTTGAAACAGGAAGGGTGATGATAGCTGTCACCTTTCGTTACGATGCGGGGTTACCAACGCTGCTTGCAAGGTGGTCGCATGAGCAAGGAATCCACTCTCAATCTGTTCCGTCGGCTGGAGCAGCTCAACGGCATCGGCGCCGCGCTTTCGCGCGAGCGGGACATCGACCGGCTGCTGGAGAACATCCTGGAGGCCGCCAAGACCATCACGGGTGCCGACGGCGGCACGCTCTACAGCGTGACGGATGACCAGTCGGCGCTCAAGTTCGAGATCCTGCGCACCGACTCCCTCGGCATCAGCCTGGGAGGCACCACCGGCAAGCCCATCGACCTGCCGCTGCTGCCCCTGCGTACGGCCGACGGCGGGCCCAATGATTCGCTGGTGGCGGCGCACGCGGCCATCCACGACCGCACGGTGAACATTGCCGACGCCTACAGCGCCGCAGGGTTTGATTTTTCGGGCACACGCGCGTTTGACCAGCGCACGGGCTACCGGTCGCAGTCGTTCCTCACGGTGCCGATGAAGAACCATGACCTTGAACTCATCGGCGTGCTGCAGCTCATCAATGCGCGCGACCCGGACACGGGCGAGGTCATCACCTTCTCGCAGGCCGACCAGAGCCTGGCCGAGTCGCTGGCCTCGCAGGCGGCCATTGCGCTCACCAACCGGCTGCTCATCACGCAGTTGGAGCGCCTGTTCGAGTCGTTCGTGAACCTGATCAACCTGGCCATCGACGAAAAATCGCCCTACACCGGCGGCCACTGCCAGCGCGTACCCGCTCTCACAATGATGCTGGCCGAAGCCGTGGATGCAACCCGCGAGGGGCCGCTGGCCGCGTTCAAGATGAGCGACCGCGACCGCTACGAGCTCAAGATGGCAGGTCTGCTGCATGACTGCGGAAAGATCACCACCCCCGTGCATGTGGTGGACAAAGCCACCAAGCTGCAGACCATCTACGACCGCATCGGCCTGGTGGACACGCGGTTTGAGGTGCTCAAGCGCGACGCCGAGCTGGCCGCGCTGCGCCGCCAGCTGGCGCTGCGCCCGGTGGTGGACGCGCGGGCCGAGGGGCAGGAGCTGCAGGCCCTGCAACACGACATCCATGCGCTGGAGGAAGACCGTGAGTTTCTGCGCCGCTGCAACACCGGCACCGAGGCCATGCGCCCCGAGGACCAGCAGCGCGTGCGTGACATTGCCGCCATGCGCCACTGGCGCAACCCGCAAGGGGTGCAGACGAGCTTTCTGACGGCCGAAGAAGTGGAGAACCTCACCATCCGCTCCGGCACGCTGAACCAGGCCGAGCGCGACACCATCAACTATCACATCGTCGCCACCATCAAGATGCTGGAGACGCTGCCCTGGCCGCGCCACCTCCAAAACGTGCCCGAATACGCGGGCGGCCACCACGAGCGCATGGATGGCAAGGGCTACCCGCGCGGCCTCACGCGCGAGCAGATGTCGCTGCAGGCCCGCATGATGGGCATTGCCGACATCTTTGAGGCGCTAACGGCCGCAGACAGGCCCTACAAGAGCGGCATGACCTTGTCGCAAGCAATCGCCATCATGTGCAAGATGCGCGACAACGGGCACATCGACCCCGACCTGTTCGAGGTGTTTGTGCGGGAGCGGGTGTACCTGCGGTATGGCGAACAGTTTCTGGAGGCGGGGCAGGTGGACGCGGTGGATGTGACGGCGATGGGTTTTTGATTCCGCCGGGCGCCCGGGTGGCGCATCGTCCCATAGCGCGTATCGATGCCTTCGGATTGTTTGCTATCTAATTGATAGCTATTAGCGCAATATGCACTAGCGCTACTGACCTAAATCACTCCAATTTCTCTGCGCTGGTGCTGGTACCAGTGCTGCCCCCCGCCCCGGCGCTGGCCTGCGCCAGCAGCCAGTCCCGAAACGCCGTCATGGCCCCCGTGGCAGGGCGGGACTGCAGCCGCGTCAGCCAGTAGGCGCCCCGGTGCAGCTCTTGCGCAAAGGGCTGCGCCAGGCGGCCCTGCTGCAGTTCGCGCGCGAACATCTTCACTGGCAACAGTGCCATGCCCGCGCCCTGCGCCGCCGCCTCGGCCAGCGTCAGGGACGAGTCGAACACCGCGCCACGCACCACGGGGCAGGGCGCACCCGCAGCCTCGAACCAGGCCGTCCATTCGTCGGTGCGGTAGCTGCGCAGCAAAGGCTGGCGCGCCAGGTCGGCCGCCGTGCGCAGGCCGTGGGCCAGGGCGGGCGAGCACATCACGGACATGGGCGCATCCATGATGCGGTCGGCCTGCGTGCCGTGCCAGGCACCGTCGCCAAAGCGGATGGCGTAGTCCAGCCCTTCGCCCGCCATGTCAACCCGGTTGTTGTGCGTGAGCAGGCGAAGGTCCACAAACGGGCAGGCCTGCTGAAAGTCGCGCAGCCGTGGCAGCAGCCAGCCCACCGCGAAGGTGCCCACGGCCCCCACGGTCAGCACCTCGCGTGGGCGGGTGTCGCCCAGCTTCTCCAGGGCGCGCTGAAGGTTGCCGAACGACTCCACCACCACGGGCAGAAGCGCCTGGCCTTCGTCCGTCAGCGCCAGGCCGCGCGGCAGGCGCCGGAACAGCGGTTTGCCCAGCCGGTCTTCCAGCTTGCGGATGTGCTGGCTCACGGCGGTCTGGGTCACGTGCAGCTCCTGGGCGGCGCGCGTCAGGTTCAGGTGGCGGGCCGAGGCCTCGAAGGCACGCAGGGCGTTGAGCGGCAAGTGCATGGTGCCAAAAGGTCAAAGTTTTTCTTGGGGCTTTTGGCAATTATTGTCGATGGTGCTGGGGGCTGAACCTCCGTATCGTTCGGGCCTTGTTCCTCACCACGCTTTCCATCGATATGCAAAGAAGACAGTTTTCCTTGGGTTTGATGGCCGCCACGACCCTGCCTTTGTGGGGTTGCGCTGCCGTCCGCAACCCCGACCGGCGCGACCAGACCACCCGCGCGTGGAACGAAGCCCTCGCCAGCATCGAACGCACTGCACAGGGCCGCCTGGGTGTGGCCATGCTCGATACCGGATCGGGCCTGGCCCTGGGCTGGCGGCAGGACGAGCGTTTTGCCATGGCCAGCACTTTCAAGGCCGTGCTGGCGGGCTGGATGCTGGCGCTGGTGGACCAGGGCAAGGAGCGGCTGGATGCGCGTGTGCACTACGCCGCGGCCGACGTGGTGGCGTACTCGCCCGTCAGCGGTGCGCGCGCGGGCGACGGTGGCGGTCTGACGGTGGGAGAGCTGTGCGCTGCCACCGTGAGCCTGAGCGACAACACCGCCGCCAATGTGTTGCTGGCCCGCCATGGGGGGCCTGCCGGGTTCACCGCATTCGTGCGTTCGCTGGGTGACCCGATCACGCGGCTGGACCGCACCGAGCCCACGCTGAATGAGGCTGCCGTGGGCGACCCGCGTGACACCACCACGCCGCTTGCCATGCTGCAGACCCTGCAGAAACTGGTGCTGGGCAACGCGCTCAGCCCCATGTCCCGGGCCTGGCTGCAGCGCTGGCTGGTGGAGACCAGCACGGGCGACAAACGGCTGCGCGCCGGTGTGCCTGGCTGGAAGGTTGGCGACAAGACGGGCACGGCGGGCGACAGCGGCACGGCCAACGACATCGGCGTGCTGTGGCCGCAGGGCGGCGGCGCGCCGATGTTGGTGACCTGTTACCTCACGCGCTCTACAGCGTCAGGCGAGCAACGGGATGCGGCGATTGCCCAGGTGGCGCGCGCCGTGGCGACCGCACGCGAGACTTTCACCCGTGCTTAGAGCTTCTTGACCAGCACCTGGCTCTTGCGGTCCCAGTTGTACTTGCGCTTGCGGGCGTCGGGCAGCCAGTCAGGGTCTACCGGCGAGAAGCCGCGCTTGATGAACCAGTGCATGGTGCGGGTGGTCAGCACAAAGATGCTGTCCAGCCCCAGCAAGCGTGCACGCTGCTCGATGCGCTTGAGCAGCTTTTCGCCGTCGCCCGTGCCCTGGCTTTGTGGCGATACCGTTACGGCGGCCATCTCCGCCGTCTTGGCCTCGGGGTAGGGGTAGAGCGCGGCGCAGCCAAAGATCACGCCGTCGTGTTCGATGATGGTGTAGGTGGCGATGTCCCGCTCGATCTCGGTGCGGTCGCGCTTGACCAGCGTGCCGTCCTTCTCGAAGGGTTCGATCAGCTGCAGGATGCCGCCCACGTCATCAATCGTGGCCTCGCGCAGCTCTTCCAGCTTTTCGTCGATGACCATGGTGCCGATGCCGTCGTGCACGTACACCTCCAGCAGCAGCGAGCCATCCACCGCAAACGGCAAGATGTGGCTGCGCTCCACGCCGGCCTTGCAGGCCTTCACGCAGTGCTGCAGGTAAAAGCCCGTGTCCGTGGGCTGCTGGGCGGGCGGCAACTGGGCCAGCAGGGCCTGCGCGGCGGCCAGCGGCAGCTCGGTGTCGATGGGGTTGTCGTCGCTCTCGGGCTCGGTGGGCGACATGCGGATGCCCTGCACCTCGGTCAAAAAGATCAGCTTGTCGGCCCGCAGCTCAATGGCGACGCTGGTGGCCACTTCTTCCATGCTGAGGTTGAAGGCCTCACCCGTGGGCGAGAAGCCAAACGGCGACAGCAGCACCAGCGCGCCCATGTCCAGAGTGCGCTGGATGCCGGCCACATCCACCTTGCGCACGAGGCCCGAGTGCTGGAAGTCCACCCCATCCACAATGCCCACGGGCCGCGCCGTGAGGAAGTTGCCCGAGATCACGCGCACCGTGGCGCCCGCCATCGGCGTGTTGGGCAGGCCCTGGCTGAAGGCGGCCTCGATCTCGTAGCGCAGCTGCCCAGCGGCCTCTTGCGCGCAGTCGAGAGCCACAGAGTCGGTAATACGGATGCCATGCGAATACTTGGCCGCATGCCCCTTGGCCGCCAGCTGCTCGTTCACCTGCGGGCGAAAGCCGTGTACCAGCACGATCTTCACGCCCATGGCCTGGATCAGTGCCAGGTCTTGCGCAATGCTGTGCAGCTTGCCGGCCGCAATCGCCTCACCCGTCAGCCCGATCACAAACGTCTGGTTGCGGAACTTGTGGATGTACGGCGCCACCGAGCGGAACCAGGGGACGAAGGTGAAGTTGAAAACGGCGGACATGGAGGAGGGTGGTTGGGGCGGTGGTGGTAATGCGCGGAGGTGCGAATGATAAGTGTCCTTAGGGACCGGGTGCCGGGATTTGTACGCTCAGCCAGGGTGAGCATCGAACAGCGCCGCGATGCGGCAGCGCCAGCGTTCGGCTTCTTCCCGCTGGTCAAACCCCCCAGCTGCAGGGGGCGCTCGCCACGCGCTGTCAGGCGCAGCACATGGTGGGGAGCGTCTTCCGAGGCGCATCGGCACCGAGATGTGCTCGGCGTAGTGCAGCCCGTCGCCGGACTCGGAAAACCCGCTGGCCATGTCGATCCTTGAGCCTTGGTCTCTCGTGCTGGGTGTCACGCCAGCTGGGGTGCAGCGGACGCCGCCCCGCGTGCGCGAAACGCGCTGAGTTTGGCACCAAACGGCTCCAGCACCAGGCCTTCTTCGGGCAGGGTGCCTGCGGCATCCGACGGAGACGCCAGTGCAATGCCGCAGCATTGCAGCAGCGCCACCATCTCCGCCGGGGCGATGGTGCCGTGTGCCAGCAACGCGTCCACCGTGCGCCCCAGCGCCTCATGGTGCGTGGTCAGCAGGGCCTGGGCGCGCTGGTATTGCTGCTGCATCAGCGCCTCGATGGCTTCGTTGCTGGGGTCGATGTCGGTGTTGATGTGGTTGTCCATCTCCACGGTGACATCGGTGCGGGCCAGCCGCGCGCCAAAGCCATGGTGGCGGATGTAGCGCGCCGCTTCGGCCGTCACCTGCTTGAAGTCCTGCTCGGCCCCGGTGGTGCAGGCCATTTCGCCAAACACCAGTTCCTCCGCCACGCGGCCTGCCAGGCCTACGCACATCATGTCGAGCGCGTTCTGGCGCGTGGTGGCCTTGAGGCTAGAGAAGCTGTTGTACCCGCCCTCGAACGAGGCGATGTTGATCTTCACCTCTTGCGGAGCGTGCCCGAACAACACGCAATAGGCCAACCCGTGGCCCGCCTCATGCACGGCCAGCAAGGCCCGAAAGTCTGCGTTGGCCCGCTGTTTGAGCCGGTTCAGCTCCAGCGTCACCGCAAACGCGGCCTGCACTGGGCCCGAAGGCCCCTGGCCCGACACCAGCAGGTGGCGCTTGTCGGGCGCCAGGTGAATGGCGAACTCTTGCTCCAGCGAAAGCTGCTCTTGCACCACCCACAACGCGGCGTTGACCAGGTTGGCGCTCAGGATCGCGTGCACTGAGGAGAACAATGGCCGCGTGCCCTGCGCAGGGAACACCGCATTGGCATACAGCTCGCTCAGCACATCCTGCCCAATGGCAAACCGCACGCCACACTGCGCGGCAATATCGTCCACATAGCGTGTGCACAGGTTATGGATGAGGCGCTCATACGTCGCCTTGCTGAACGACGGGTAGACCACATGTTCATTGCCCAGCCGTGCGATCTGCTCGGGCTTGAAGCGCTCGCCCAGCGCCTTCTTCACATCGATGAGCGAGAGCTTGCGGGTTAGGCGGTGAAAGATGTCGGCATCGGTGTCGCAGTCTTCTACACGCTGTGCGGTCTCGTGGTACATCTCGTCGAGGTTGCCACATACAAACACCAGCAGCTTGCTGTAGTCGGTCTCCCACGCATGGCTGGACTGCTGAAAGCTGGCAAACAGCGCCTGCACCTTGGCGGGCGGCCACTGCATGATGGCGGACAGCGGCTCCTGCAGCTTCAGCATGCGCTTGAGTTCTTGCGCATCCCAGGCGTCCAGCTGAAAGCGGTAGGGCTTCTTGCCTGCGCGGTCGTCATCGCCATCTTCGGCGCGCTCAGCCTCGTAGTGCGCATCGGCCAGCTTGCGCTCGATGTTGGACAGCGCGCTCAACGCGGGTGGCAGGCGCCCATCGGACAGCAGCGTCCACACGTCCTGGTAGCGCTCCACCTTCACGTCGGCGCCCTTGGTGTCCACTGTGCGAAACCGCTGGAACTCGTCCAGTACCAGGATGCCCGGCATGCCCTCGTGGACGCCCGAGTCGCCCAGCATGCCCGAGATGGACGAGCTGCGGTAGCTCGCGCCGTGGCTGAAGCCGTCCATCTGCACTTCCACAAACCGGTCGTAAAAGCCCAGCAGCTGGGCCAGCCGCCGCGTGAGCTGCGTCTTGCCCGTGCCGGTCAGGCCCCACAGGCAGACGATGACCGGCCGGGTGATGAGCTGTGGCAGCACGTACCAGGCGCGGATGGCATTGATCACGCGGTCGATCACGTCGTCGATGCCGAAAAGCTCGGCTTTCAGTTGCAACGCCGCGCGCGCCAAAGCCTGCTGGCGCTGGGCCAGCTCTGCGCTGCTGGCAACTGGCGTGATGGTCGCGGCTGTCTGGGCACGCACAGGGTGCGCTGAGTGCATCGGGGATGGATGCGCTGCCAGCGTTGGCGCACCGGCCAGCGCCGGATGCGGAGTGGGATGCCGCTGGTGTGGCGGCAGTGGGTTGTTGAAGGGATTCATGTCAATCGTTCAAAAAGGGGTTCTGGATCGCCTTGCGCAGGGCGACGTTGTCCGCGCGGCGCTGGGCCCCACGGGTTCGGATGTGCTTGCCTGCCGCGCTGGACAGGCTGCGTTGGGCCAGCGCTGCGGCCACAGGGTTTCGGGGCGGGCCCGAGGCTTCGAGCTTCAGCACCAGGGGCTGCTTCATGCGGCGCAGCTTCTTGATTTCACCCTGGGCGAAGGCCCGAGACAGTTTTTTGGCACTCATGGTGTGCGTTCCACAAACAAAAAACCCCGGCAAATTAGCCAGGGCTTGTGGAGCGCTGCACAAGGTGCAGGAGGTCGCTTGTCTGCCGTGGCTGGATGCGTGAAAACACAGTCCAGCCGGGGCGGTGGACAGTGGTCAGGCGGGAGCGAACAAGGGAACAAACATAGCGGTGACCTCCAGGGCTCTCAGGGGCTGGCCGACATGGCCGCGCAGTGCTGAAAGAAGGCGCGATTGTGGCGAGGCGTGCTGCGCGTGGCAAGCGCAGGGGGCGCGGCGCTGGCCGATGTGTCGCACAAAACGCACAGTGTGTGCGCATTGCCCGCACATTGCACGGGGGCAGGGCGGCTCAATCGTGGCGGCGATACATCCAGCCTGCGGCGTGCACCCACTCGTCCTTGTCGTGCGTGTGCACCACCAGCTCCACCAGGTCGCGGCCCGCGTTGTGGGGCACCTGCACCGCCATGCCCGCGCGGTCTGCCGACAGGGGGAGCAGGAACTGCCTGTCGTCCCAGAGCAGGTAGCCGGGCAGGTCTGGCAGCTCCTGCAGGGAGGCGGCCCCCACGCCCATGGCCAGCGGGATGGAGTCGGGCGCCTCGTTGGCCAGCAGCCACGTGCTGCCCAGCCGCGCCGACCACTGCGGCGGGAGCGGTGCGGGGGCCCGCTGCATCTGCTGTGCCACCGTCGTGGCAACCCCGTAGTGCCCGGCCGTGGCTGTCTCGCGCGCAAGCAGGTAGCGGCGGCCTTCGACCTGCTCCCAGCGGTACTGCGTGCGGGGCTGGGCGTCCGACCACCACCAGCCATCGCTGCACAGGCGCAGCCCGGTGCACAGGGACTCCCATCCTTGGGCCTTGGCGGACCAGATCGACAAATCCACCTGCTGGCTGTCGGGCGAGCTGGCTTTGATGGGACGTGCGGAGCAGCCGTAGATGCCTAGCAGGGCGTCCACCGCGCTGGAGGAGATGGTGGCCTGCGCCGGGAAGGCCGCCGATACCTTGGGTGGCAGCATGCGCAGCTGCCCTATTTCGTGCAGCGCGCGCAGCAGGATGCCTTCGGCAACGGGTCCCGGCTTGAAGCCGGGCGCACTGCCAGTGATCAGCAGCGCCAGGCCCGCTTGCGGCAGCACGTAGAAGTCGCTGGCGTAGAACATCGTGTTGCCGCTCTTTTGCCAGGCCACAAAGCCTGCGGCGTCCAGTCCCGGGTGCTGGGTGCTGTCCCAGCCAAGGCCCGCGTGCCAGTCGGGGGTGAGGTGGCTCAGGCGCATGTCCTGGTGCTGCGTGCTGCCCATTTCGGTCACGGCGGCTTTCGAGACGATGCGCTGGCCGTCCAGTTCACCTCCCCGCATCAGCAGGGCGGCCAGCTTCATCATGTCGCCCGGGGTGGTGCACAGCCCGCTGGTGGCGTAGCCCATCACAAACTCCTGGCCCTGGCGGGCATCACCGATGTAGCCGTGGGCAAAGCTGCCTGGGGGCAGGGGCTGCAGCGTGTAGCCCGACCGCGCCATGCCCAGCGGGTTGAGGATGGCCGACTGCACGAACGCCGGATAGGCCTGCCCGGTGACCGCGAGCACGATGCGCTCGACGAGGGTGAAACCATCGTTGCAGTACACCGCCATGGCGCCGGGCGCGTGCTTCAGGTGCACGTCGGCCAATGCAGCCTCTAGTTCGGCCGCATAGCCCGGTTGCGGGGCAAACGAAAACAGGTTGTGGGTGTGGGTGCCGGGCAGCCCCGACGCATGGTTCAGCAGGTGCCGCACCGTGATGTCGCGGTAGCCCGGGGACAGCATGGCGAACTGCGGCAGGTAGTGCAGCACGGGTGCGTCCAGTTCCACCAGCTGGCGGTCCACCAGAACCATCACGGCCAGTGCCGCCAGCACCTTGCTCACAGAGCCCACGTTGAAGCGCGTATCGGGGGTGGCAGGCGTGCGGGTGCTGTCGTCCAGCACGCCAAACGCCTCCTGCCAGACCAGGCGCTCGCCTTGCAGCAGCGCAATCGATGCCGCCCGCGCCCGGCTGGCCTGCATGGCCTGCCGGATCTCCTGGCGGCCCCAGGCCATGGTGGCTGGCAGCTGGGGCCCCGGGTTGTTGCTGCCACCGCAGCCTGGCAGCCAAGGTGCCACTGCGGTGGTGCCCGCCCATGCCATCCAGTCGCGGCGGGACGGGGAGCGGGGTGGGTGGCGAGTTGCGGCGTGGTCGTCGGCAGCGGGTGTGGGGGCAGATGTCTGCAAGGGCATGCGGTTGTTCCAAGGGGCCCACCGGCCACGGAGACATCGCCGCGCGGTGGAGAAGGTGTGCGCATTACATACCGAAAACCCCGGCTCTCGGATAATGCGTGCCTTCATGACCGAATCCGCGCCTCTCCCCCCCACGCCACCCGCCTCCCGCGCCGCCCCTGCCGCCTCTGCCACCACGCCGCTGCGCATCACTTTTCCTGATTCCCTGCCCGTTTCGGGCAAGCGCGACGAGATCATGGAGGCCATCACCAAGCACCAGGTCATCATCGTGTGTGGTGAGACGGGGTCGGGCAAGACCACGCAGCTGCCCAAGATCGCGCTGGCGTTGGGACGTGGCAAGTGCAATGCCAACCCCGGACAGAAAGGGCAGCTGATTGGCCACACCCAGCCGCGCCGCATTGCCGCCAGCAGCGTGGCCAAGCGCATTGCCGAAGAGCTGAACACGCCGCTGGGCGACGTGGTGGGCTTCAAGGTGCGGTTTCAGGACCGCTTGAGCCGCGATGCGTCCGTCAAGCTGATGACCGACGGCATCCTGCTGGCCGAGACGCAGACCGACCCGCTGCTCAAGGCCTACGACACCATCATCATCGACGAGGCGCACGAACGCAGCCTCAACATCGACTTCTTGCTGGGCTACATCCGCCAGATTCTGCCCCGCAGGCCGGATCTGAAGGTCATCGTCACCTCGGCCACCATTGATGCCGACCGGTTTGCCAAGCACTTCGAATCCGCTAAAGGTCCAGCGCCGGTCATCATGGTGTCGGGCCGCACCTTCCCGGTCGAGCAACGCTACCGCCCGTTTGAAGAAAGCCGCGACTACGGTCTGAACGAGGCCATTGCCGATGGCGTGGATGAGCTGTGGCAGGGCAACGCGGCGGGCGACATCCTGGTCTTTTTGCCCGGCGAGCGCGAGATCCGCGAGGCGGCAGACCATTTGCGCAAGCACCTGTCGCACCAGCCAGTGATGCGCAATGCCGAGGTGTTGCCGCTGTTCGCGCGCCTGTCGCAAGCCGAGCAGGATCGCATCTTTGACGGCCACACGGGCCGCCGCATCGTGCTGGCGACCAACGTGGCCGAGACCTCGCTCACGGTGCCGGGCATCCGATACGTCATTGACGCAGGCACAGCGCGCGTCAAGCGCTACTCTTTCCGTAGCAAGGTGGAGCAGCTGCTGGTCGAGCCCATCAGCCAGGCCGCCGCCAACCAGCGCGCGGGCCGGTGCGGCCGGGTGGCCAACGGCATCTGCATCCGCCTGTATGACGAGGCAGACTTCAACAGCCGCCCGCGCTTTACCGACCCCGAAATTTTGCGTAGCTCGCTGGCCGGCGTCATCCTGCGCATGAAGTCGCTGCACCTGGGCGACGTCACTCAGTTTCCGTTCATCGAGGCGCCCTCGGGCCGCGCGATTGCCGACGGCTACCAGCTGCTGGCCGAGCTGGGCGCGGTGGACGACGCCAACGAACTCACGTCCGTGGGCGTGGAGCTGTCGCGCTTGCCGCTGGACCCGCGCGTGGGCCGCATGATCATCGAGGCGCGCGACCGCAAGGCGCTGGACGAGGTGCTCATCATTGCCAGCGCCCTGAGCGTGCAGGACGTGCGCGACCGTCCTATGGAAGCGCAGCAGCAGGCCGACCAGGCGCACGCCAAGTTCGACGACGACAAGAGCGAGTTCAGCGGGTATCTGAAGCTGTGGAAGTGGATCAACGAGGCCCGGGGCGGGGCGCCCAGCTTGCCGTCGGCCCGTGCCCAAAAAGCCATGGCCGCGCAGAAGGCGCCGTCGCAGGCGTACCTGCCCGTGGAGCGGCGCGGCGGCGCGCCTGCAGCGGCTGCTGCAGCAGCAATACCCGCCGCCCCAGCCGCCACCCACAAACTCAGCAACCGCCAGTACGAGCAGTTGCTGCGCCAGAACTTCATCAGCATCCGCCGCCTGCGCGAGTGGCGCGACATCCACACCCAGCTGCTCACAGTGGTGACCGAGCACAAGTGGCAGATCAACACCCAGCCCGCCAGCTACGAGCAACTGCACCTGTCCATGCTGGCCGGGCTGCTGGGTAACGTCGGCTGCAAAAGCGACGAGGAGGACTGGTACCTGGGCGCGCGTGGCATCAAGTTCTACAAGCACCCGGGCGCGCACCTCAACAAGAAGCCCGGCCGCTGGATCATCGCGTCGGAACTGGTCGAGACCACGCGCCTGTTCGGCCGGGGCATCGCTGCGATTGAGCCGCAGTGGCTGGAGCAGATCGGCGGCCACTTGCTGAAGAAGCAACTGCTGGACCCGCACTGGGAGAAGAAGTCTGCCGAGGTCGTCGCGCTGGAGCGCGCCACGCTCTACGGCATCGTGGTCTACAACAACCGCCGCGTGAACTTCGGCAAGGTAGACCCGCACGCCGCGCGCGAGGTGTTCATCCGCGAAGCCCTGGTGGGCGGTAACTGGGAGACGCGCCTGCCGTTTTTGGCCGCCAACCAGAAGATGATCGCCAAGGTCGAAGAGCTGGAGCACAAGTCCCGCCGCCAGGATGTGCTGGTGGACGACGAACTCATCTACGCCTTCTACGACCAGCAACTGCCGCCCGAAGTGTGCAGCGGCCATAGCTTTGAGGCCTGGTACCGCGACGAAAGCAAAAAGCAACCCGACCTGCTCAAGCTCACCCGCGAAGAGCTGATGCGCCACGAGGCTGCAGGCATCACCACCAACGCCTTTCCCAAGACGGTGCGCCTGGGCGGCGTGGACTGCGCTGCGAGCTACCTACACGAGCCCGGCGATGCGCGTGACGGCATCACCGTTACCATCCCGCTCTTTGTGCTCAACCAGGTGAGCGAAGAGCGCTGCGAATGGCTGGTGCCCGGCATGCTGAAGGACAAGATCCAGGCCCTGCTCAAAAGCCTGCCCCAGCGCCCGCGCAGCCGCTTTGTGCCGCTGCCCGAATCTGCCACGCGCCTGGCCGAGCTGCTGGGTGCGCCCGAGCGCTTTGGCACGGGCAGCCTGACCGATGTGTTGCTCAAGCAGGTGCGCGACGAAACCTCGCTGGACGTGAAGCGCGCCGACTTCAAGCTCGACATGCTCAGCCCACATCTGTATCAGCGCGCTGGTGCTGTCCGTGTACATCGCCTGCTATGCCGTGCGTTCGGTGTGGATCTCCTACATCACCCATGACATCTCGCCTGCGGCTGACGCGTCACCGCTGTGGATTCCCCAGATCAGCATGGCCATGGGCTGCATTGGTTTTGCGCTGGCGTTTGCCCATGCGCTGGTGTTGCGCTTCCAGGGGACGGCCTTCATGGCGGTGTCCGAAGCCGCACGTTCCGAATAACCCGATCCAGGAGACCTCATCATGGACGTCATCATCGCTTTGGGTCTGATCGTGGTGCTGTTCGCAGTGCTCGGATCGGGCCTGTGGATCGGCCTGTCACTACTGGCAGTGGCTTTGGTCGGCATGGAGTTTTTTACCAACCGCCCGGTGGGCGACAGCATGATGCTGACCATCTGGGGGTCGACCTCCAGCTGGACGCTGACGGCTTTGCCGCTGTTTTTGTGGATGGGCGAGATCCTGTTCCGCAGCAAGCTGTCGAGCAGCATGTTCAAGGGCCTGGCGCCCTGGCTGGAGCGCTTGCCCGGCCGCCTGCTGCACGTCAACGTGGTGGGCTGCACCATCTTCGCAGCCATCTCGGGCTCATCGGCCGCCACCTGCGCCACCATCGGCAAGATCACGCTGCCTGAACTCAAGCAGCGCGGCTATCCCGAAGACATCTCCGTGGGCACATTGGCCGGTGCGGGCACGCTCGGGCTGCTGATTCCGCCATCGATCATCATGATCGTCTACGGCGTGGCAGCAAACGTGTCGATCTCCAAGCTATTCCTTGCAGGGGTGATTCCGGGGTTGATGCTGGCTGCGCTGTTCATGGGCTACATCGTGGTGTGGGCCTTGTTCAACAAGGACAAGGTGCCGGCGCCTGATGCCCGTCTCAGCTTTGTGCAAAAGCTGTATGCCTCCCGCCACCTGATTCCCGTCGTGTCGCTCATCGTCGTGGTGCTAGGCGCCATCTACAGCGGCATTGCCACCGCTACCGAAGCTGCGGCGCTGGGTGTCGCCGGGTCGTTGATCCTGGCCAAGATCGAGGGCTCGCTGAACTGGGAGCGCTTCAAGGAAGGGCTGGTCGCCGCCTGCCGCGTGTACTGCATGATCGGCCTCATCCTGGCCGGTGCCGCGTTCCTCACGCTGGCCATGGGTTTCATCGGCCTGCCACGGCACTTGGCCGAGTTCATCGGGGCGCTGCGCCTGTCGCCCTTTGCGCTGATGCTGCTGCTCATCGTGTTCTTCATTGTGCTGGGCTGCTTCCTGGACGGCATCTCCATGGTGGTGCTGACCATCGCGGTGCTGCTGCCCACGGTGGAGGCTGCAGGCTTTGACCTGGTGTGGTTCGGCATCTTCATCGTGCTGGTGGTCGAGATGGCGCAGATCACGCCGCCCGTGGGCTTCAACCTCTTCGTGTTGCAGGGCATGACGCGGCGCGAAGTGACCTGGATTGCGCGCACGGCCTTGCCTCTGTTCGCTCTGATGATCGTGGCCGTCGTGATGACGTACTTCGTGCCCGATGTCGTGCTCTGGCTGCCCCGCCAGATGCAGGGCTGACCCCCAGCACCCACGCCTGAAACGTCCGCACAGGAGTTCCCCATGAAGACCTTGGTGTTGTTGGCCGCGTTCGCCGTGGCCCCGGTGCTGCACGCTCAGACCCAGTGGAAGCTGGCCACGGGCTACCGCGCGGAGTCGTTTCATACCCGCAATCTCGTGCAGTTTGCGCAAGACGTGGAACGTGCCTCGGCAGGCGCGCTGCGCATCGAGGTCCATGCCAACAACGCCTTGTTCAAGCTGAACGAGATTCCCCAGGCCGTGCAGGAGGGCAAGGCCCAGGCGGGAGAGACCATCATGACCAACCTGGTGCGAGACATCCCCATCGCCGGGGCGGACGCCGTGCCCTTTGTGGTGCGCAGCTATGCCGACGCGCGGCGCATGTGGGACGTGCAGCGGCCGTTGATCGAGTCGCACATGGCCAGCAAGGGGCTCAAGGCGCTGTACGCAGTGCCCTGGCCGCCGCAGGGGCTGTTCTCGATCAACCCCGTGCGCTCGTCCGCCGACTTCAAGGGCACGCGCATGCGCACCTACAACCCCGGCACCGTGCGCATTGCCGAGCTGCTGGGCGCCACGCCCGTGGATGTGCCCATGGTGGAGGTGAACCAGGCCCTGTCGGCTGGCAAGCTCGACTCCATGATCACTTCGGCCCTCACGGGGGTCGAGAACCAGGTCTGGGGCCAGATCAAGCAGTACTACGGCATCAACGCCTGGTTTCCCAAGAACATCGTTTTTGTGAACCAGCAGGCTTTTGACGCACTGCCTGCACCCACACGCCAGGCGGTGACGAAGGCCGCCGCCGAGGCCGAGACGCGCGGCTGGGCCATGAGCGCTGCGGTGGCCGAAGAGTCGGTGGCCGAGCTGCAACGCAAGGGCATCAAGGTGGATCGTGCGCCAGCGGATTTTGATGCCGAACTCAAGCGCCTGGGCGAACGCTTCTCGCGCGAGTGGGTGCGCTCGGTGGGCAGCGAGGCCAACCAGATCTTCATCCCTTACTACACGCAGCGCTGACCTTTCCTGCAAGTCTTTCAGGAGAAGCACCATGCACACACCCTCGGACACCATCGAGATGTACCTGCGCGCCAAGGATCTCAATCGCCCGCACCTCATTGCGCAAGCCTTTGCCGGTGGTGCGCTGCTGCAGATGGAAATGCGCCAGGGCGACGAGCAGGTCCCAGCATGCACCCTGGGCCGCGAGGCCATTGCCGAGACCCTGGTGCGCAACTTTGGCCGTGCCTATGAAAACGCCTACACCTTTTGCCTGACCGATCCCCCGGCACCGGCCTGCACAGACTTTCACTGCCTGTGGCTGTCTGCCATGACGGCCAAGGACAACCGCGCCGTGTGCGTGACTGGCGGCCGATACCACTGGCGATTTGCCCCTGGCAACCGCCTGGCGCAGGAGCTTCGCATCGTGATCGACACCATGCAGACCCTTCCGCCGGTAGACATCTTGCCCGTGATGGCCTGGGCCGCCTCCTTGGCGGGCCCCTGGTGCCCCGTCGAGCGGGCCCTTGCCACCGCTCCCCCCATTCCTGCCGTGTGGCAGGTCATGCAAAGGCTGGCCCCCGCCCACCTTGCCATCGCCTAGCCACACAGCCACCACCTCTTTCCATTTTTTATCTCGGAGCCACTACACATGACCACCATGACACCCCAAACGCACACCCCACGCTGGCAGTTCTGGATCGACCGGGGCGGCACGTTCACCGACATCGTGGCCAAGCGGCCCGATGGCTCCCTGACCACCCACAAGCTGTTGTCCGAGAACCCCGAGCAGTACAAGGATGCCGCCGTGGCGGGCATCCGCCACCTGCTGGGCCTGAAGCCTGGCGAGTCCGTCACGCCCGCGCTGGTGGAGTGCGTGAAGATGGGCACCACGGTGGCCACCAACGCACTGCTGGAGCGCAAGGGCGAGCCCACGCTGCTGGTCACCACACGCGGCTTTCGCGATGCACTGCGCATCGCGTACCAGAACCGCCCGCGCCTGTTTGACCGCCACATCCAGCTGCCCGAGCTGCTCTACACCGAAGTCATCGAGGCCCGCGAACGCATGGGCGCCCATGGTGGCGTGCTGCAGAACCTGGACGAAGCCACTTTGCGCGGTGACCTGCTGGCCGCCTATGGTCGCGGGCTGCGCAGCGTGGCCATTGTGTTCATGCACGGCTACCGCTACACGCAGCACGAGCAGGCGGCCAAGCGCATCGCCCAGGAAGTGGGCTTCACGCAAATCAGCACCTCGCACGAAACCAGCCCCATGATGAAGTTCGTGAGCCGGGGCGATACCACGGTGGTCGATGCCTACCTGTCGCCCATCCTGCGCCGCTACGTGGAGCAGGTGGCCAGCGAGATGCCGGGCGTCAAGCTGTTCTTCATGCAGTCCTCGGGGGGGCTCACCGATGCGGGCACGTTTCAGGGCAAGGACGCGATCCTGTCCGGCCCTGCAGGAGGCATCGTCGGCATGGCGCGCACGGCGGGCCTGGCTGGGCACGAAAAGGTCATCGGCTTCGACATGGGCGGCACCTCCACCGATGTGAGCCACTACGCCGGGGCCTTCGAGCGCGAGTTTGAGACCCACGTGGCGGGCGTGCGCATGCGCGCTCCCATGATGAGCATCCACACGGTGGCGGCGGGCGGTGGCTCGGTGCTGGCCTACGATGGCGCCCGTTTTCGCGTGGGCCCCGAGAGCGCCGGCGCCAACCCCGGCCCCGTGAGCTACCGCCGTGGCGGCCCCCTGGCTGTGACCGATGCGAACGTGATGGTGGGCAAGGTGCAGCCCCGTTATTTCCCCAGCATGTTCGGCCCCGCAGCCAACGAAACGCTGGACGCTGACGCGGTGCGCGCCCGCTTTGAAGAGATTGCGACGCAGACCCAGCGTAAGCCCGAAGAAGTGGCCGAAGGCTTCATCCAGATTGCCGTGCAGCAGATGGCCAACGCCATCAAGAAGATCAGCGTGGCGCGCGGCTATGACGTGACGCGCTACACCCTGCAGTGCTTTGGTGGTGCAGGCGGCCAGCATGCTTGCCTGGTGGCCGATGCGCTGGGCATGTCGCGCGTGTTCGTGCACCCCTTGGCTGGTGTGCTCAGCGCCTACGGCATGGGCCTGGCCGACCAGACCGTGATCCGCGAGCAGGCGGTGGAGATGCCGCTGGCGGCTGAATCTCTGCCCTTGATCGCCGAGCGCCTGGATACGCTGGGCGCTGCCGCGCAGGCCGAGCTGGAGCGCCAGCAGGTCAGCACCAACCCCGTGCAGGTGCGCCACAACGTGCATGTACGCTACGAGGGCACGGATTCGGCCCTGGTCGTGCCGTTTGGCGACATGGCCAGCATCCAGGCAGCCTTTGAGGCCGCCTACCGCCAGCGCTTTGCCTTCCTCATGGCCGGCAAGGGCCTGGTGGTGGAGGCCGTGTCGGTCGAAGCCATGATTGCCGGTGACGCCCCTGCCGAGCCGCGCCTGCCCGTGCACCCACACCGCAAGCACCCGCAGCGCGAGGTGGTCCAGATGTACTCGGGCGGCGCCTGGCACGACGCGGCCCTGGTGGTGCGCGAGGACCTGCACCCCGGCGACGTGATTCCCGGCCCCGCCATCATTGCCGAGAAGAACACCACCACCGTGGTGGAACCCGGCTGGTCTGCACGCCTGACCGACCTGGACCACCTGGTGCTGGACCGCGTGACCGCCCGCAAGGTGCAGTACGCCGCAGGCACCACCGTGGACCCGGTGCTGCTGGAGGTGTTCAACAACCTGTTCATGAACATTGCCGAGCAGATGGGGCTGCAACTGCAGAACACGGCCTACTCGGTGAACATCAAGGAGCGGCTGGACTTCAGCTGCGCGCTGTTCGACGCGGCAGGCAACCTGATCGCCAACGCGCCCCACATGCCCGTGCACCTGGGGTCCATGGGCGAGAGCATCAAGACCGTGATCCGCGAGAACGCGGGCAAGATGCACCCGGGCGACGTGTACATGCTCAACGACCCGTACCACGGTGGCACCCATCTGCCGGACGTGACGGTGATCACCCCGGTGTACGTGGCCGAGGGCAACGAACCCACGTTTTATGTGGGCAGCCGGGGCCACCACGCGGACATTGGCGGCACCACGCCAGGTTCCATGCCTCCGTTCTCCACGCGCATCGACGAGGAGGGCGTGCAGATCAACAACGTGAAGCTGGTGGACCGGGGCATCTTTCTGGAAGAGGAAGTGCGCACCCTGCTGGCCACGGGCGGCGGCACCACGCCATACCCCAGCCGGAACCCGCAGCAGAACCTGGCCGACCTGCGTGCACAGATCGCGGCGAACGAAAAGGGCGTGCAGGAGCTGTCGAAGATGGTAGACCAGTTTGGTCTGGATGTTGTGCAGGCCTACATGCGCCACGTGCAGGACAACGCCGAAGAGTCCGTGCGCCGTGTGATCACGCAGCTCAAGGACGGCAGCTTCACCCTGCCGCTGGACAACGGCGCACAGATCAGCGTGTCGGTCAAGGTCAATGTGGCCGAGCGCAGCGCGGTCATCGACTTTGCAGGCACCAGCCCGCAGCAGATGAACAACTTCAACGCCCCGCGTGCCGTGTGCATGGCGGCCGTGCTGTATGTGTTCCGCACGCTGGTGGACGACGACATCCCGCTCAACGCCGGTTGCCTCAAGCCCCTGCAGGTGATCATTCCGCAAGGCTCCATGCTCAACCCCAACCCGCCGGCCTCGGTGGTGGCGGGCAATGTGGAGACCTCCACCTGCATCACCAACGCGCTGTTTGGCGCATTGGGCGTGATGGCGGGCAGCCAGCCCACCATGAACAACTTCACCTTTGGCAATGCGCAGTACCAGTACTACGAAACCATTGCCGGTGGCAGCGGTGCGGGTGCGGTGCTGGACGCCTCGGGCCGTGCGGTGCGCGGCTTTGACGGCACCAGCGTGGTCCAGACCCACATGACCAACTCGCGCCTCACCGACCCCGAGGTGCTGGAGTTCCGCTTCCCGGTGGTGCTCGACAGCTACGAGATCCAGCGCGGCTCGGGCGGTGCAGGCCGCTGGGCGGGCGGGGACGGTGGCGTGCGGCGCGTGCGTTTCCTGGAGGCGATGACGGCCAGCATCCTGTCCAACGGGCGACTGAACCCCGCCTTTGGCATGGCGGGCGGCCAGCCCGGCAAGCCCGGTGCCAACCGCGTGCTGCGTGCCAACGGCCAGGTGGAGGAGCTGGGCCACATTGGCGCGGCACTGATGGAGCCGGGCGATGTGTTCGAGATCGCCACCCCCGGCGGTGGCGGCTTTGGCGAATGTGTCACGTCCTGACGTGATGGATTGCTGACCCACCCGGCGGGGCCGGTGCTGTGTGCTGCGAGTCAGCGAGGACCCACGGTGCACGGCGCTGGCCACCACCGGCTTCCACCCCCGCACGGTGCGGGATATGAAACAGGAGAACGCTCATGAACTATTTGCCCGCCACTTCCGGGGCGCCTGGCGGCGCCGCCTTCTCCGCCGCACCGGCCGACGCGGAGTTCAGCGGTGCCGTGCCAGACGCCGCTGCCCAGAGCCCAGCTCCTGCCCGGCGTCGCCGGACTCTGAGCGTGGGCCAGAAACTGGCGACCAGCTTTGGCATCCTGGGCTTTGCGGTGGCGCTGCTGGGGGCCACCACCTGGCTCACAGGGCAGGACACAAGCCGCCAGGCCACGTTGCTGACCACGGAGCAACTGCCCATTGAGCGCACCGTGCGTGACTGGAAAACTCAGTCGGTCTATATCGGCCAGATTGCGTTGCGCGCCACGTTGTCGTCCGATGTGTTCCCCTTGGTGGCCGAAATGCGCAACCAGATCGCCGCCGAAGACGCCATGCGCAAGCGCATTGATGAAGCGCTGACCAAGGCATCTTCCAGCGAGAGCGCGAGGCCCCTGTGGGCACAGGCCCAGGCCGAGCGCCAGAAATACGCCGTGTTGCGGGACGCGCTGGTGCAGAACGCCCTCGAAGCCAAGATCATCAGCCAGAAGGAGCTGCAGGAGCACGCCGCCGCGTTGACTCAATACCTGCGGTCCATTGACCAGTTGCTCGCAGCGTCGGAGCAGTCCTCCCTGAACGCGGGCGACAGCATGATTGCCGACGCGTCCCGTGCGCAATGGATCAGCGCCGTGGCGGTGCTGGTGGTGGTGGCGCTGTCGGCGCTGTTTGGCTGGCTGCTGCGGCGCTCCATTGTGTTGCCGCTGCGCCAGGCCTCCGAGGCTGCCGCTGTGGTGGCACGGGGCGACCTCACGGTGCGCATGCAAACCCAGCGCACCGACGAGATCGGCCAGCTGCTCACGGCGCTGGACAAGATGGTCGAGTCACTGCACTACGTGGTGACCGAGGTGCGTGACTCGGGCGAATCCATCCATGTGGCCAGCTCCGAAGTGGCCGCAGGCAACACCGACCTGAGCATGCGCACCGAGCACGCGGCCAGCAACCTGCAGCAGACGGCGGCCAGCATTGCCCAGCTGGCGCAGATGGTGGCCGCCAATGCCGACAGCACGCGCCAGGCCAATGCGCTGGCGCTCAATGCCACCGAGGTGGCCAGCAAGGGGGGCGAAGTGGTCAACCAGGTGGTCAAGACCATGGAAGAGATCAATGCCAGCAGCAAGAAGATCGCCGACATCGTGGGCATCATCGACGGCATTGCGTTCCAGACCAACATCCTCGCGCTCAATGCGGCCGTGGAGGCGGCGCGTGCGGGCGAGCAGGGGCGCGGCTTTGCCGTGGTGGCCAGCGAGGTACGCGGCCTGGCCGGGCGCAGCGCCAATGCGGCGCGCGAAATCAAGGCGCTGATCTCCACCAGCGTAGACAAGGTGAGTGATGGCGCCCGGCTGGTGGTGACCGCAGGTTCCACGATGGGTGACATCGTGCAAAGCGTGGAGCGTGTGACCACGCTGATGTCCGAGATCAACGAGGCCAGCAGCGAGCAGAGCACGCAGATCGGCCAGGTGAGCCAGGCGGTGGACCAGCTCGACCACATGACGCAGCAGAACGCCGCGCTGGTGGAGCAGGGCGCCGCAGCGGCCCAGAGCCTCAAGGACCAGGCCAACCGGCTGGCGGGTGCGATGGGGCGGTTTCAGCTCACGCGCGCAGCCGCATGAGGAGGGGTATTGCGCTGCAGATCGGACTGATTTCTATGAAAAAGGGCCTGCAGTGCAGGCCCTTCAAGCGCAAGGTGCTATGAATTTTGACGGTGCTTACATGCCCGCGTAGTTCGGGCCACCGCCGCCTTCCGGCGTGACCCACACGATGTTCTGCGTGGGGTCCTTGATGTCGCAGGTCTTGCAGTGCACGCAGTTTTGCGCGTTGATCTGCAGGCGCTGGGCATCGCCGCCCTTGGTCGTGTCGGGCACAAACTCGTACACACCCGCCGGGCAGTAGCGTGCCTCGGGGCCGGCGTACTTGGCCAGGTTGATGTTGACCGGCACGCTCGGGTCCTTGAGCGTGAGGTGGGCGGGCTGGTTCTCTTCGTGGTTGGTGTTGCTGATGAACACGCTGGAGAGGCGGTCAAACGTGAGCTTGCCATCGGGCTTGGGGTAGACGATGGGCTTGCACTCGGCCGCAGGCTTCAGGTACGCGTGGTCGGGCTTGTCGCGGTGCAGCGTCCAGGGGATGTGGCCGCGCAGCACGAATTGCTCAAAGCCGTTCATCAGCGTGGCCGTGGTCAGGCCGTACTTGAACCAGTTCTTGAAGTTGCGGTCCTTGTTCAGCTCGGTGTGCAGCCAGCTCTTTTCGAAGGCTTCGGGGTAGGCCGTCAGTTCGTCGTGCTGGCGGCCTGCCACCACGGCGTCATAAGCGGCTTCGGCGGCCAGCATGCCGGTCTTGATGGCGGCGTGGCTGCCCTTGATGCGGCCCACGTTCAGGTAGCCCGCGTTGCAGCCCACCAGTGCGCCGCCCGGGAACACCGTCTTGGGCAGGGCGTTGATGCCGCTGGCGTTGATGGCACGTGCGCCGTAGGACAGGCGCTTGGCCGTGATCTCGCCCTTTTCGTTTTCGAAGTAGTAGCGGACGTTGGGGTGTGTCTTCCAGCGCTGGAATTCCTCGAACGGGCTCAGGTAGGGGTTGGCATAACCCAGGCCGGTGACGAAGCCCAGGGCCACCTTGTTGCCCTCCAGGTGGTACAGGAAGGCGCCGCCGTAGGTGTCGTTCTCCATGGGCCAGCCAGCGGTGTGCATCACAAAGCCGGGCTGGTGCTTCTTGGGGTCAATCTCCCACAGCTCCTTCACGCCGATGCCGAAGCTTTGCGGGTCGCGGTCTTTGTCGAGGTGGAACTTGGCAATCAGCTGCTTGCCCAGGTGGCCGCGTGCGCCTTCGGCAAACACGGTGTACTTGCCCAGCAGCTCCATGCCGAGCTGGAAGTTCTCGGTGGGCTCGCCGTCCTTGCCAATACCCATGTTGCCCGTGGCCACGCCCTTGACGGAGCCGTTGTCGTTGTAGAGCACTTCAGCGGCCGTAAAGCCGGGGAAGATTTCCACACCCAGGGCTTCGGCCTGTTCGCCCAGCCACTTGGTCAGGTTGCCCAGGCTGATGATGTAGTTGCCGTGGTTCTGCGCAAACGGCGGGAGGAACATGTTGGGCACACGGAAGCCCGACTTTTCGCTCAGGAAGATGTAGGCGTCGTCGGTGACGGGCTGGTTCAGCGGAGCGCCGCGTTTTTTCCAGTCGGGGATCAGCTCGGTCAGGGCCTTGGGGTCCATGATGGCGCCCGACAGGATGTGCGCACCGGGCTCGGAGCCTTTTTCCAGCACCACCACCGAGACGTCCTGGCCTTTTTCGGCCGCGAGTTGCTTCAGGCGGATCGCAGTGGCAAGGCCGCCAGGGCCGCCGCCAACGACCACCACGTCGTATTCCATGGATTCGCGGGGGCCGTATTGGGCGAGGATTTCTTCGTTGGTCATGGGCTTCTCGTCGGGCGTTTGATAATGGATTATTTTCTACAGAGCGCCGACCGCGCCCTGTCTGTCTGGCGACTGATTGTATTCACGGAATATAGACAATCGAACGACCGTTCTATTTTGATCAGTAGGGAGACTCTAAATGGCATACAGCATCGACTTGTCCGGCCGCGTGGCCTTCATCACGGGCGCCTCCAGCGGGCTGGGCGCACAGTTTGCCCGCACGCTGGCCCGCGCGGGCGCAGGCGTCGTGTTGGCCAGCCGCCGAGTGGAAAAGCTCAAGGAGTTGCGCGCTCGCATCGAAGGCGAGGGCGGTGACGCCCATGTGATCGAGCTGGACGTGACCGACCACGACTCCATCAAGTCCGCCGTGGCCCATGCCGAGACCGAAATGGGGTCGATTGACATCCTGGTGAACAACTCGGGCGTGAGCACCACGCAGCGCATCCAGGACGTGACGCCCGAGGATTACGACTTCATTTTCGACACCAACGTGAAGGGCGCCTTCTTTGTAGCGCAAGAGGTGGGCAAGCGCATGCTGGCCCGCTCGCGCGGCGCAGCGCCGGGCAGCTTCACGGGCGGGCGCATCATCAACATCGCGTCGATGGCGGGCCTGAAGGTGCTGCCGCAGATCGGCGCCTATTGCATGAGCAAGGCTGCCGTGGTGCAGATGACCCGGGCGATGGCCCTGGAGTGGGGCCGGTTCGGCATCAACGTGAACGCCATTTGCCCCGGCTACATCGACACGGAAATCAACCACCACCACTGGCAGACCGAGCAGGGCAAGAAGCTCATGGACATGCTGCCGCGCAAGCGCGTGGGCCAGCCGCAGGACCTGGACGCGCTGCTGGTCATGCTGGCCAGCGACCAAAGCCATTTTGTGAACGGGGCGGTGATCGCTGCCGATGACGGCTTCGCGGTCTGATCCCCGGGGTACGGGCGGGTATGAAGATCGAAATCCCTGAGGTCAAGAAGCTGGTCTTTGAAATGCGGTTCCCGGTGCGCTGGGGCGACATGGATGCAATGGGCCATGTCAACAACACCGTGTACTTCCGCTACCTCGAAACCGCGCGCATCGAGTGGATGGTGTCGGTGGGCTGCAACCCCGACCCGCGCGGGCAGGGGCCGGTCATCGTCAATGCGTTCTGCAACTTTTACAAGCAGCTCGAATACCCGGCGGACGTGCTGCTCAAGCTTTACGTGAGCGACCCGGGCCGCACCACGTTCGAGACCTGGGGCACGATGGAACGCGTGGCCCAGCCGGGCGTGATCTGTGCGGCGGGCGGTGCCACGACGATCTGGGTGGATTTTCCGCAGCAGAAGGCGGCACCGCTGCCGGACTGGATGCGGGCGCTGGTGACGGCGGGTTGATCCGCTGGCCGGCCCCGTGTCTCGGGTGGGGGTGTCTAGCACCTATTTTGAGATGGCGGTTTCAACAACGAAGTGCACGTTGCCAAAAGGTAGGCCCAGACAAGTAAGTGAAGATGACTTGTGTGACCTGCCAGTCAACCCAAGTGCACCATGAACTACACCCATCTGAGCCAAAGCGAACGTTACCAAATCCAATGCCTGCGCGACGTGGGGCTGTCGATCACACAGACAGCCCTGCGCCTGGGGCGCCACCGCAGCACCATTGCCCGCGAGATCCGGCGCAACAGCGACGCCAGCACAGCCTACCAAGCCCACAACGCCCATCAACAGGCTCTCTCGCGCCAAAGCGGCCAGACCAACGCTCAGCGCTTTGACGGTGCCCAGTGGGAGCTGGTGCTGTCGTATCTGCAGCTGGACCTGTCGCCTCAGCAGGCAGCCGCCCGCCTGGGGCTGGAAAGGCGCCTGCGCATCAGCCACACCTGCATCTACAACCGGCTGCGCCGCATGGGACAAGCTGCACCGCGCCTGCGTTGCGGCCATTGCCGGCGCAAGGCACACAGGGTGCGGGGCAACTGCGCGATCGCGTGGGTATCGCACAGCGCCCCGCCATCGTGGACAAGCGAGCGCGCCTGGGGGATTGGGAGGGCGACACCATCGTCTCGGGTGCGGGTGGGCTGGCAGGGCTGGTGACCCTGACCGAGCGGCGCTCGCGCTACACACTGGCGCAGCGTGTGCAGCGGCGCCAGGCCGAGCCGGTGGGCCAGGCCATCATCGAAATGCTCAGGCCCCATCCCAAGCGCCGCCACACCCTGACGCTGGACAACGGCAAGGAGTTCGCCGATCACAGGTGGGTACATAGGCGTCTAAAGACGAAGGTGTACTTTGCTGACCCGCACAGCCCCTGGCAGCGAGGACTCAACGAGAACCACAATGGGCTGCTACGCCACTACTTCCCCAAGGGCAGCGATCTGGGCAAGGCCAGCGAGCAAGAGGTGCTCCAAGCCGTGTACCGGCTCAACCACCGACCCCGCAGATGCTTGGGCTGGAAGACTCCGCATGAGGTGTTCCACGGCTACAAAGTGACCCCACTTACACTGGGGACTGGTGCACTTCGTTGTTGAAACCGCCGATCAATTTGGCCACTAGCGCAGGTATCTCATGCCTGAAGTGCTATTAAAAACATAGTGTTCGCGCTGGTGAGGCTTGGTGTGCGGCCGATGTGCAACCCCCTCCCTCTGGACCGTGGTGCGCGCCAGGACCCGAAAGCCTGCCGGGCGGCATGAATAGCGCCCGCCGGGTACCCTTGTTCAATTTGTTACCTGTTAGGATGGTTCGGGGGATAACAGAAGAAAACGAATAGAGCGGGGAGGGAAATGCCCCCCTGCACCGACGTGCCGTTTTGTGCTTTCTGAGAATGAACTTATCCATCCAAGCAAGCGCAGCTGCCAGCAGCATCCACAAGGTGACAAATCTGGTCATCGCGTCGGTTCTTTTGATGGTGGGCCTGTACGCCTTTGACGAGTGGGGCCAGGTCAAGGAGCGCGAAGAGCAGCACATGCAGTCCAACCTGATGTTGCTCACGCGGACGCTGGACACTTTTTTTCTTTCCAAACGCGCTGGTATGTTCAGCCTGGCGGATGCCATTGCCATCTCGCCCGATGGCCTCGACAACTTGGCGCGGGTACAGCAGATGTTGGTGGACTACCGCAAGCACCGCCCCGAAGTCAGCCAAGCCTTTGTGAGCGACTTGAGCGGTCAGTTACTGGCCTCATCCCACACCACAAGCCTGCGTGATCTGCCCAGCATGGCGAGTCAGCCCAGCTTTCAAGACGTTGTGCGTGTTGCTCGGGACCTGCGCGACGTCTACCTCGGGAGACCCCAGAGAGACATGCTGGGCCCGGGCTGGGTTTTCACGCTCAGTTATGTGCTGCGGGACACGCAGGGCCAGCCTCGGGCCGTGTTGACGGATGTGTTCCCGGTCGATTTTCTGGAGTCGCTCTGGAAAGACGCCCCGCTGGTGCAGCAGCTCACGGTGGGTGTGCTGCGCGATGATGGCTACCTGATGACGCGCTACCCCGTGCCTGTCTCGGTCACCAAGGAAGAGGTCTATGGCACGCGCCGTGATGGGGCACTCGTCCGGTATCTGACCGCCCAGAAGTTCCCTGTGCAAGGGCGGGTCGAAGGGCCCAACGCACTGCTGAATGGACAGAACTTCATCAACCTGTTCCATCGGCTCGACCAGTTGCCTGCGACAGTCTTTGTGGCACAGCCGGAGAACCGGTTCTTTCGGGTCTGGGGTCGGAGCATTGACACACCGCTGGCCTTGACCGTGCTGCTGCTCGCCTTCATCAAGTTCGTGTCGCTGCGCCTGGCCCGCCGCGAAAAAGAAAACGAGGACCAACGGCAGGTGGTGGAGCAGGTGCTTCGCGACAGTGAAATCGAGCAGCGGTCCCTCATTGACAACCTGATGACGGGCCTCGTCATCCACGATGCAACGGGTGCCGTGGTCCGGTGCAACGCCGAGGCCAGCAACCTCCTGGGACTCAGCTTTGAGCAGATGACTGGTAAACAGCTGATCGATCCGGCCTGGTCCTTCCTGAACGAGGAAGGCCAGACCATGCCGGTGTCTGACTACCCCGCCTCGCGCGTGGTTGCCACCCGCGAACCAGTCAACGGCATCGTGGTGGGCATTGTTCGCTCCAAAGATGCCGACATCTGCTGGGTGCTGTGCCGTGCCGACCCCTGGTTCACGCCGGTGGGAGCGCTCGACAAGATCGTGGTGACCTTTGTCGACATCACCATGCGGCGCAAGCTGACGTCGCAGCTGCAGGACCGCGAACTCAAGTTCCAGGCGTTGTTTGACAACAGCATGGACGCTGTGCTGCTCACCTCGCCCGATGGCACCGTGCTGGCCGTGAATCGGGCGGCGTGCCGCCTGTTTGGCTTGAGCGAGGCGCAAATCATTGCCCGGGGACGCGCGGGGCTGGCCGACCCCACCGACCCCCGGCTGCACGAGCTGCTCGGGCGGCGCGAGCAGATGGGGCAGGCGGCCGGCCTGTTGACCATGGTCCGGGGCGATGGCAGCCGATTCACGGCCGAGATCAGCTCCAGCATCTACGGAGACAGCGAGGGCCGCCAATACAGCAGCATGATCGTTCGCGACATGACGGAGCGCCTGCGCAGCCAGGCCGAGTTGGAGGCCGCCAACGCGCAGATGCGCCGTATCAACGAGCAACTGGCCGAGGTGGCGCACTTTGACATGCTGACGCACCTGCCCAACCGCGTGCTGCTGGCCGACCGGCTGCAGCAGGCCATGGCGCACTGCGTGCGGCGCCAAAAGTCGCTGGCGGTGGCCTTTCTGGACCTGGACGGCTTCAAGGACATCAACGACCGCTATGGCCACGCGGCGGGTGACGAGTTTCTGGTGGCGATTGCCAAGCGCCTGCGGTTGGCACTGCGCGATGGCGACACGCTGGCGCGCATTGGCGGGGACGAGTTTGTGGCCGTCATGTCCGACCTGTCGACCGAGCACGACTGCGAACCCCTGCTGCTGCGGCTGCTGCAGGTGGCCGCAGAGCCGTTGCAGGTGGGCGGCAACTCCTTGCAAGTCTCCGCCAGCATCGGCGTCACCATCTACCCGCAAGACGGCTCCAGCTCGGAGCAGCTCATCCGGCATGCGGACCAAGCCATGTACCTGGCCAAGCAGGCGGGCAAAAACCGGTTCCACCTGTTCGATGTGGCCAGCGATGCCGCCATCCGCATCAAGCGCGAAAGCCTGGACCAGATTGCCGCTGCCATTGCGCAGCACCAGCTGGTGCTGTACTACCAGCCCCAGGTCAACATGCAGACGGGCGAGGTGGTGGGCATGGAGGCGCTGGTCCGCTGGTTGCATCCCGAACGGGGCCTGCTCGCGCCCGGCCAGTTCCTGCCGGTGATTGAAGACCATGACCTGGCCATTGCGATTGGTGAGCGGGTGCTGGACCTGGCCTTGTCGCAGATGGCGCAGTGGTTGGCGGCGGGGCTGCACCTGCCGGTCAGCGTCAATGTGTTCTCCCGGCAGCTGCAGCAGGATGACTTTGTGCACAAGCTGCGCCAGGCACTGGCCGCTCACCCCACGGTGCCTTCGTCGGCGCTGGAGCTGGAGATCGTGGAGACCAGCGCGCTGCAGGACATGGCCCAGGTGTCCGGCCTGATGCACGCATGTGCCGAGCTGGGCGTGCGTTTTGCGCTGGACGATTTCGGGACGGGCTACTCGTCGCTGACCTACCTGAAAAAGCTGCCCGCGGAGCTGCTCAAGATCGACCAGAGTTTTGTGCGCGACATGCTCGATGACCGGGATGATTTGGCGATCGTTCAGGGCGTGGTCGGCCTGTCCAAGGCCTTCAATCGCAAGGTGATTGCCGAGGGTGTAGATACCGTGGCTCACGGCCGCAAGCTGCTGGCCATGGGCTGCGTGCTGGGCCAGGGGTATGGCATTGCACGGCCCATGCCTGCGCAGCAGGTGCCGGGCTGGCTGGACCAGTGGCGGGCGCAGCAGCCCTGGGTGCCTCAGGAAGACGTTGGCTTGCCTGCCTGATGCCTTCGGCGGAGATAGCGAGGAAGGGGGCGGCGCCATCTGCGGCGACCGAGAGGCAAGGAATACCGTCAACCAGGCGGCAGGGCTACGCAATGCGCCATGGGCATGCCCTGTGCCTCGGAGGCACCCAGCAAGAGCAGGCGCTGCAGCTCTGGCAGATAGCGAATGGCCGTCTGCGGGGCGCTGTAGCCGTTGCTGTTGTTCAGGCGCTCCTGCATGCGCAGTGCCAGACGGCTGGGCAGGTGTTCGATGCTGAGCGTGCGCACGCCGGTGTAGAAGGTGGTGTCGATGGTGCCTTCGGTGCCGAAAAAGCCGCCACCCACGCGCGCGGCGCGGCGACGGCCCTCGAAGGCTGTGGCGATGCGCAGCTTTCCGTCGCGGCTGGTGCAGCTCCCTTCAAAGGCTGCAGCGCATTCCATGGGCAGGGGGTTTTGCTGCACCAAGACGGCCTGCACGGCGGGTGTTCGCAGCAGCGCTGGGGGCACGGGCTCCAGGCGCGCGCAAGCCGCCGTGGGCACCACCTGCCACGCCGTGGCGCCGGGCGAGTCGGGGATTTGCAGGCGCGACCCCGCCACGCCGGCGCCCAGGTAGTACGTGGGCGCCGCCCCGGCGTTGGACTCTTCGCGGAAGAGGGCGGAGGACCGCAGCGGCGACAGTGCGCCCGCAGGCACAGCCACCGGCAACGGGTGAATGGGCAGCGTGCCTTCTGGCGGCCCAAACCCCGCAGCCTGCACTGCGGGGGCGGCCAGCACACAGAGCCAGATCGTTGCTGCGGCGCGCATGGTGGGTATCAGGCCGCAGGCTTGGCCTTGGGCACACGGCCCATCAGATAGAACTCGGGGTTGGGCTGCATACCGGCAAAGCTGGCCATGCGGTTGGACAGGCCAAAGAACGCCGTGATGGCCGCGATGTCCCAGATGTCCTCGTCATCGAACCCATGCGGGTGCAGGGCCTCGAAATCGGTGTCGTCGATCTCGTGGGCGTTCTGGCACACCTTCATGGCGAAGTCGAGCATGGCCCGCTCCCGGGGGCTGATGTCTGCCTTGCGGTAGTTCACTGCCACCTGGTCGGCGATGAGCGGCTTTTTTTCGTAGATGCGCAGGATTGCGCCATGCGCCACCACGCAATACAGGCACTGATTGGCGGCGCTGGTGGTGGTGACGATCATCTCGCGCTCGCCCTTGGTCAGGCTGCCTTCCTCCTTGAGCATGAGCGCATCGTGGTACGCAAAGAAGGCGCGCCATTCTGCCGGGCGGCGGGCAAACGCGAGGAACACGTTGGGGATGAACCCGGCCTTCTCCTGCACTTCAAGAATCCGCGCGCGGATGTCCTCGGGCAGGGTGTTCAGGTCGGGGAAGGGGTAGCGGCTCACGGTGGTCTCCTGGGTTTTTGTAGGGGTGGATAACGAACGCAAGTATCAGGGATGCCACTGGGTCGCCCGCACGGGGGCATGGGCCGGCGCGGCCGAGCTGCCGGCCAGCGCATAGGACAACTGCGTTGCCGCAGCGATCACGGTGTGCGCCAGCGCTTCGAGCTTTTCAGCAGGCAAACGCGAGGCCGGGCCTGAGATGCACACCGAGCCCATGAGCCGCCAGTGCATGCCAAACACCGGCGCCGACACGGTGGCCACGCCCTGTTCGCGTTCACCAATCGACCAGTGGTAGCCCTTCTTGCGGATCTCTTCATAGGCTTTGCCCGGCTCGCCCGAAAACGCCAGGATCACGCGGCCCGGCGAACCCTTGTCCAGCGGCAGTCCTTCGCCTATGCGGGCGTGGTGGCGCAGCGCCTGGGGACCTTCCACGCGCACGAGGCAGGTGCGCACATTGCCTTCACGCACGTAAAACGCAGCGCTTTCGCCCGTGGCAAGGGTCAGCTCACGCAGCGCGGGCTCCAGCACGTTCTGCACGTCAAAGCCCGCCTGGTAGCGCGCACCCAGCCAGCCGGCGGCCGGGCCCAGGCGCCAGTCGCCGTCTTCGCGCTGCACCATGAAGCCGGATTGCGCCAGTGTGCGGGCCAGGCGCAGTACGGTGGTCTTGTGAAGGCTGCAGCGGCGGCTCAGCTCTGCCAGGGACAGGCTGGATTCGCCCAGCGCAAAGGCCTCCAGCACCTGCAGGGCACGCGTTACGGCGATCACGCCACCGGTGTCCTTGGTCGCCGCATCGGTCGGCGCGTCTGCGCTTTCATCGGCCCCAGCAGTGGTGGCATTCGGTTTGGCTGCCTTGCGCGGGGCAGGGCGCGCTGGCGAAGAGGATGGGTTGCTCATGGCGCAATTCGTTTCATTGTTTGCAACTGCATTGTATGGGTTGAAACGCGTGCGTACATTCGCACACCACGGCGCCGGGCCCGAACAGGCCTTAGCAGACCGGTGTGACGAACCACCATAACGGAGACAAATCCATGCTCGCTTTTTCATCGCTTTCACGTTCTTTGAGCGCGCGCCTGTGCGCCGCTTTCCTGGGCCTCGCCGCCATGGGCGTGCCCCACGGCGCAGTGCAGGCGCAAACTGCCTACCCCGCCAAGCCCATCCGCCTGATTGTTCCGTTCCCACCCGGTGGCGGTACGGACATGATCGCCCGCGCTGTGGCGCAGAAGGTGGCCGACCAGAACAAGTGGAACGTGATCGTGGACAACCGTCCCGGCGCCGGCGGCAATCTCGGTGTGGACGCCGTGGCCAAGTCCGACCCCGACGGCTACACCCTGGTGATGGGGCAGACCAGCAACCTCGCCATCAACCCCACGCTGTACAAGAAGCTGCCCTACGACCCGCTCAAGGACCTGGCACCCGTGGCGCTGGTGTCCTCCTCGCCCATCGTGATGGCCGTGCCGGTCAACTCGCGTTTCAAGACCTTTGCCGACGTGGTGGCTGCGTCCAAGGGCAAGCCTGATGCCTTGACGCTGGGCTATTCGGGCAACGGCACCGTAGCCCATCTGGCTGGTGAAATGGCCGAGAACGCTGCTGGCATCCAGCTGCGCCACATCCCGTACAAGGGCGCAGCCCAGGCCATGACGGACCTGATGGGCGGGCAGATCGATCTGTACATGTCATCCGTGCCCACACTGCTGGGCCATGTGCGCAATGGCAAGCTCAAGGTCATTGCCATCACCTCGGCCCAGCGCTCCGCGCAACTGCCCGATGTGCCCACGCTGGCCGAGTCCGGGTTCAAGGGCTTTGAGGCTGTGACCTGGTTCGGTGTGCTGGCCCCGGCGGGCACGCCCGCAGCCATCGTGGCGCAGCTCAACAAGGCCATCAACCAGGCCCTCAAGCAGCCGGACGTGGCCGACAAGCTGCGCTCTGAAGGCGGCGAAATCCTGGGTGGCACGTCCGAGCAGTTTTCGGCCCTGCTGCGCACCGAAGTGCCCCGCTGGTCCAAGATCGTGAAGGACTCGGGCGCCAGCCTGGACTGATAGCGCCGCGCCACGCTCATCCCCGCTGACAGCCTATCGCCATGACCCGCGATTGCCTTGCCACGCCCGTACCGTTTTCCTTGGGAACGGCGGCGCCCCGCACCGCACTGCCAGCGGGGGCCTGCGACTGCCATGTGCATGTGTACGACCAGCGCTTTCCCTCTGCGCCCGGCGCCAGGTTGTTGCCGCCCGATGCGTCGGCCAGCGACTACCGCGCGCTGCAGCAGCGCCTGGGGACCGAGCGCACGGTGCTGGTCACGCCATCCACCTACGGTGCGGACAACCGCTGCATGTTGCAGGGCCTGGCTGTGTTGGGCGAGCAGGCCCGGGGTGTGGCCGTGATCGATGGCAGCGAGAGCGTTGCCCAACTGCAAGCCCTGCACGACGCGGGCGTGCGCGGCGTGCGGCTGAACCTGTCGCTGGGCGTCACCGGCTCGGTGGACTCTATCTTGCCCCTGGCCCGGCGCATTGCGCCCTGGGGCTGGCATCTGCAATTGCTGATGGCACCCGATGTGCTGGCCAGTCTTGGCGGCGTACTGCGCAACGTGCCCGTGCCCCTGGTGTTCGACCACCTGGGCCGCATCGCCCCCGCGCAGGCGGGGCAGCACCCCGCCCATGCGTTGCTGCTGCAACTGCTGGGCGAGGGCCGGGCCTGGGTCAAGCTCTCGGGCGGCTACATCGTCAGTGCCACCCATGCGGTGGACGACCCCGCGCTCGACGCGCTGGCCGCCAGCTACCTGCGTGCTGCACCAGAGCGCGTGCTGTGGGGCAGCGACTGGCCCCATGCCACTGCCAGCGCTGGCCTGCACCCCGTGCCGGACGACGCATTGCAAATCGACACCCTGGCGCGCTGGTGCGATCAGGCCGGTGCGGATGCCCTGCGCCGCGTGCTGGTCACGAACCCTGCCGCGCTCTATGGCTTCTCGCCGGTCTCGACTTCTTCATCCCCACCCCTGTCTGAGGGCCTTGCACCATGACCTCTTTGGTATCTCCCCTATCTACGCACGGCGCACAGCGCCGCCACCTGTTGACCACCCTGGCCCTTGCGGGCGCTGGTGTGGGGACGGGGCTGCCCGCCTGGGCGCAAAACGATTGGCCTGCGGGCAAGCTCATCACCTGGGTGGTGCCTTACCCCGCCGGTGGCAGCACCGATGTGCTGGGCCGCAACATCGCCCTCAAGCTGGGCGCGGCCCTGTCCACCAACGTCATCGTGGACAACAAGGCCGGGGCGACGGGCACCATCGGTGCAGCCTATGTGGCCAAGGCGGCGCCCGACGGGCTCACGCTGCTGGGTACGTCCATCGGCCCGCAGGCGATTGCGCCGCACCTCATGGCCAAGCTGCCCTACGACCACATCACGGCGTTTGAGCCCGTCATCACCGTGGGCACCATCCCGCACATCCTGGTGGTGGGCGCGAACCAGCCGTTCAAGACGGTGGCCGATCTGCTGGCCGCGGCCAAGGCCCAGCCCGGCAAGCTGGCGTTTGCCTCGGGCGGCAACGGCACCATCTTGCACATGCAGGGCGAGCTGCTGGCGCAGCAAACCGGCGCGCGCTTCATCCATGTGCCCTACAAGGGCGACACCCCCGCGCTGCAAGACACGCTGGCCGAGCAGGTGCAGTTCATGTTTGCTCCCGCAGCCGCTGCCCTGCCGCATGTGCAGTCGGGCAAGTTGCGCGCCCTGGCTGTCACGTCGGCCCAGCGCCTCAAGGCCCTGCCTGCCGTGCCAACCATGGGCGAAGCGGGGATCAAGGACTTTGTGGTGGAGCAGTGGCAGGCCGTGTTTGCGCCTGCCAAGACACCTGCTGTCATCGTGCAGCGCCTGAACCGCGAAATTGCCGCCGCGCTGAAAGACCCCGCCCTTGTGGCTCTGGCCGACAAGCTGGGCGCGGCGCTGGTGGGTGGCTCGCCCCAGCAGCTGGGCGACCTGCAAAAGGCTGACTCCGCCAAGTGGGCCAAGGTGATCAAAGAAGGCGGCATCAAAGCCGACTGACCACCGCAGTTCTCTTATTTCCTTTCTTCATTCCTTCGTTCAACCGGACCATCCCCATGAGCCAACTCCCTGAAATCATCCGCACCATCGACCGCGTCAGCGCCGACGTCGTCGCCAAAGCCTCCACCTTCCAAGCCGCCATCCTGTCCGACGTGGCAGGCCGCCGCGGCACCATGCATGGCCGCGTCGCACCTGTGCATCAGAACATGAAGGTGGCTGGCCCCGCCTTCACCGTGGAAGTGCGCCCCGGCGACAACCTCATGATCCATGCCGCCATTGCCCTGGCCCAACCGGGCGATGTGCTGGTGATCGACGGCAAGGGCGACCAAACGGCGGCGCTGATGGGCACGCTGATGCTCAGCGCCTGCAAGAAGCGTGGCCTGGCGGGCGTGATCGTGGACGCCGCCATCCGCGACAAGCTGGAAATTCTGGAGCTGGACTTCCCCGTGTTCAGCGTGGGCTTCAACCCCGCAGGCCCCACCAAATTTGTGCCTGGCCGCGTCAACCACCCCATCAGCGCCGGTGGCGCCACCGTGAACCCCGGTGACCTGGTGGTGGGCGATGCCGATGGCGTGGTCGTCATCGAGCGCGATAAAGCCCCCGCCATGATGGCCCTGGCGGACAAGAAGGTGGCTGACGAAGCCGCCCGCATCGAATCCATTGCCCGTGGCGACACCGCCGCGAAGTGGCTGCCTGCCGCCCTGCGTGCCGCTGGCGTACTGAAAGAAGGAGAAACGCTGTGAGCCAACCCACCATCATCGTCACTGGCGCCGACCTGGCGCAACAAGCCCTCGACCTGCTGACAGGCTACGCAATCGTCTATGCAGGCAAGGCATCCACGGAAGAAGACCTGGTGGCCCTGTGCCGCGCGCACAACCCTGTGGCCATGATCGTGCGCTACGGCAAGGTAGGCGCTACGGTGATGGATGCTGCGCCTGCGCTCAAGGTCATCTCCAAGCACGGCAGTGGCACGGACACCATCGACAAGGTCGCAGCCCAAGCCCGTGGCATTGAGGTGGTGGCCGCCGTGGGCGCCAATGCCGCTGCCGTGGCCGAGCAGGCCCTGGCCCTGCTGCTGGCTTGTGCAAAATCGGTGGTGGCGCTGGACGCACGCATGCACGCTGGCCACTGGGACAAGGCCACGCACAAGAGCCTGGAACTGGGCGGCCGCACCGTGGGCCTGGTGGGCCTGGGCGCCATCGGCCTGCGCTTTGCCAAGATGGCCGACGCCCTGGGCATGCGCGTGATCGGCTTTGATCCGTTTGCCAAAAACCTGCCCGCGTACGTGCAGGCGGTGGACCTGGAAACCATCTGGCGCGAATCGGATGCCATCTCGCTGCACTGCCCGCTGACCGACGACAACCGGGGCATGCTCAACGCCACCACGCTGGCGCAGTGCAAGCGCGGCGTGATCGTGGTGAACACCGCACGCGGCGGCCTGATCGACGAGGCTGCACTGCTGGCCGCCGTGCGCTCGGGCCAGGTGATGGCGGCAGGGCTCGACAGCTTTGCGGTAGAGCCCATGACGGCAGGCCACCCCTTCCAGGGCGAGAAGAACTTCATCCTCAGCCCCCACATCGGCGGCGTGACGAGCGATGCCTACGTGAACATGGGCGTGGGCGCCGCGAAGAACCTGCTGGCCGTGCTGGCCCGCAGCGCTGTCGCTGCCTGAGCATCGATTTCTTCCATAACAACCATGGTGCCGATGCCGCTCGCGCTGAAGCGTGGTGCGGCATCGGCACCTCACGGAGACAAGCAGCATGATCCAAATTCTCAAAACAAATCGGCCGCTAACACTTGCGAATAAAGCGCTGGCAGCTATGGCTTTGGTAGTGACTGCCACTGCGGGTGTGCTGAGTGCAGCGCCTGCGCAAGCCCAAGGCACCTGGCCTGACAAGCCGCTCAAGCTGGTGGTTCCGTACCCAGCCGGTGGCAATGCCGACAACACCGCGCGCTTGCTTGCCACGCAACTGGGCCAGCGCCTGGGCCAGCAGGTGGTGGTGGACAACCGCCCTGGCGGCAGCGGCACGATTGGCGCTGCGGCGGTGGCCAAGGCCCCGGCCGATGGCTACACGCTGCTGCTTGACGCCACAGCTTTCACCGTCAACCCCAGCCTGTTCCCCAAGCTGCCGTTTGATGCGACCAAAGACTTTGCACCCATCTCGCTGGTGCTGCAGGTGCCGCTGCTCATGGTGGTGCCCGCCAACTCGCCCTTCCAGTCGGTGGCGGATGTAGCCAAGGCCGCCAGGGCGCGGCCGGGCCATCTGACTTATGCATCGGCTGGCAACGGCGGCGCGCAGCATCTGGCGGGCGAGCTGTTCAAGCAGGGGCAGAAAGTGGCCATCACCCACATCCCGTACCGCGGCGGGGCGCCTGCGCTCACCGACCTGATCGGTGGGCAGGTGGACGTAATGTTCAGCGCCACCACGGCCAGCGGCCCGTTCGTCAAAAGCGGCAAGCTGCGGGCGCTGGCCATCTCGTCACCCCGCCGCGTTGAGGGCTGGGAGTCCGTGCCCACCGTGGCCGAGTCTGGCGTGCCCGGCTTTCAGGTCAGCGAGTGGAGCGGCTTGTTCGCCCCCGCAGGCACACCGCGCCCCGTGCTGGAGCGGCTGGAGGCCGAAACCCGCGCCATCGTGGCCAGCCCCGAAATGAAGAAGCGCTTTGCCGAACTGGGCGTGCAGGGCGTGGGCTCCAGCGCGCAGGAATTCAGCAGCTTTTTGAAAGCCGAAACCACCAAGTGGGCTGAGGTGATTCGCACCAGCGGCATCCGCATGGACTGAGGACGCCTTCGCCATGTTCAAGAAAAAAATGCCTCTGGCGCTTATCCATCAAGCGCTGGCAGCTATTGTTTTAGTAGCGTCTGGCATCGCCCATGCGCAAACGGGCGCGGCGGCCTACCCCACCAAGCCCGTGAAGCTGGTGGTGGGCTTTGCCGCTGGTGGCCCCACCGACGTGGTGGCGCGTGCGTTTGCCGACCACGCCAGCCGCGCGCTGGGCCAGCCGTTCATCATCGACAACAAGCCCGGCGCGGGCACCATCATTGCCGCGCAGGCCGTGGCCAGCGCCCCGGCCGATGGCTACACGCTGCTGTTCGGCGCCACCAACCACACGATGATTCCGGCGCTGTACCAGGGCCGCGTCAAGTTTGATGCGGTGAAGTCCTTCCGCCCCCTGTGCACGGTGGCAGGCAGCCCCACGGTGCTGGTGGTGGCACCCGGTCTGCCGGTAAAGACGCTTGCCGACTACCAAGCCAAGGCCCGTGCCGAGCCCGGCCGCGTGACGGCAGGCACGGCCGGGGTGGGTAGCTCAGGCCACTTCGCCACCGAGATGTTTGCCCGCGCCCAGGGCCTGCAGCTCAACCATGTGCCCTACAAGGGCGCGGCGCCCGTGGTGACGGACCTGATGGGCGGCCAGCTCGACAGCTCGTTTGCCACGCTGGGCTCGGTGCTGCCGCAGATCCAGACCGGCAAGCTGCGTGCGCTGGCCGTGGGTGCACCCAAGCGCTCGGCCCTGGTGCCCGATGTGCCGACGTTTGCCGAGTCAGGCGGCGGCAATTACGCGGCCGACGTGTGGTACGGCGTGCTGGCCCCCGCAGGCCTGCCCGAGCCCATTGCCCAGGCGCTGGAGCGCACGGCGGCCGACTTTGTCAAGAGCGCATCGGCCATCGACAAGCTGCGTGGCCTGGGGCTGGACGCCGAATCGGTCTGCGGCAATGCCTTTGCCAGCCGCGTGGCCCGCGAAGTGACCACGTATAGCCAGATGGCCAAAGCGCTCGACCTCAAAGCTGATTGAACGACAAGGAGACTCTCATGCGACGCATTCACACCTCACTGGGCGCAGCCCTTGCGCTGACCTTCGCCATGGCCCATGCCATGGCACAAACCGGCTACCCGGACAAAGCCGTCAAGATCGTGGTGCCATACCCACCCGGCGGCGCGGTCGATCAGGTGACCCGACGCATAGCCCAAAAGCTCACAGAGCAAACCGGCCAGAGCTTCTTTGTCGAAAACAAGGCCGGTGGCACGGGCACCATCGGCGCCAACCAGGTGGCGCGTTCGCCGGGTGATGGCTATACGCTCATGGCCAATGACACCACGTACTCCATCCTGCCCCAGGTGTTCGAGAAGCTGTCTTGGGACTACGCCAACGACTTGGTGCCTGTGGCAGGTTTCAATTTCGCCCCCACCGCCGTGGTGGTGGCCGCCAACTCCCCGTTCAAAACACTGGGCGATCTGGTGGCGTATTCCCAAGCCAACCCGGGCAAGCTCAACTACGGCACCGGCGGAGCGGGCACCATGCCCCACTTCGCCACAGAAGCATTGCAGGGTGCCAGCGGCCTCAAGGCCACCCACGTGCCCTTCAAAGGCGCTGGGGAAGCCACCTTGGCGTTGCTGGGTGGAACCATCGATTTCCAGATCGCATCCACCCCAGGCGTGATGGGGCAGGTGCGTGGCGGCAAAGTGCGCCTGCTGGCTGTGAGCGGCGAGCAGCGGCTCAAGGCCGTGCCCGATGTGCCCACGTTTGCCCAGGCGGGGGCGCCGGGCTACAAGGTGGTCAATTTCACCGGCCTGTGGGCTCCCAAGGGCACGCCAGAAGCGGTACTGAGCAAACTGCGCCAGGAAATCACCAAAGCCATGGCCAGCGCGGATGTGCAGACTTTTGCCACGGACCTCGGCGCCGTGCCCAGCGTGCTCAGCGGAACCGCCTTTGCCGACAAGCTGAAGGCAGATGCCCAGCTGTGGGAGTCTGTGGCGGTCAAAGTGGGTATTGAAAAGCAATGACCCCCGTGCCCCACTCCGTGGGCCTGAACCGCCCACAGCGCCAGTTGCCGCCCGGAGCGTGCGACAGCCACATGCACATCTTTGACCCGCGCTTTGCACCATCCAGCCACTGGCCGCGCACGCCGCCGGTAGCCCCCGTGGCGGCGTATCGGCAACTGCAGGCGCGCCTGGGCACCACGCGCACGGTGGTGGTCACGCCCTCCACCTACGGCACCGACAACGCCTGCACGCTGGATGCGCTGGACCAACTGGGCGACGCTGCGCGCGGCGTGGCCGTGGTGGGTGAGGATGTGAGCGCGGATGAACTGGCCGATCTGGCCGCACGCCGTGTGCGCGGGCTGCGGGTCAACTTTGTCTCGCCCCAATCGTGGGGCACCACCACACCTGAAATGCTGGCCACGCTGGCGCGCAAGGTGGCCGAGCACCCGGCCTGCGCGGGCTGGCATATCCAGATTTTTGTGCACCCTGAGCAACTCATCGAGTTGGCGCCCCAGTTGCAAACCCTACCCGTGCCGTTGGTCATCGACCATCTGGGCCGCATTGATCCGGCCCAAGGCCCCGCTGCGCAGGCCTATGGCGTGGTGCGCAGGCTGCTGGATGGTGGCAACACCTGGGTCAAGCTCTCGGGCGCCTACATGCGATCAACCGTGCATGGCCCCAGTTATGCAGATACCCTGCCGTTGGGCCAGGCCCTGGTGCAGGCCGCGCCCGAGCGCCTCGTGTGGGGCAGCGACTGGCCACACACCACGGAGGCGCCTGGCACTGTGAACGATGCCGACTTGATGGATCTGCTGCAGGCCTGGGCTGGCAGCGACGCGGCCATGGACCGCATCCTGGTCGACAACCCGGCACGGCTGTATGGTTTCGATGCCGTTCCCGCCGCCTGAACGAATTGGAAAGACCCCACCATGTTTTTGCTTCAAGCCCCTGAAGTCCGAGACCTCGATGTCTTCACCGCCATGCCCGAGCCCTTTCGCCGCCGCGAGCGCAGCGACTGGGCCGACGCCAACCGGGGCGGCACCATCACCGATTCGTTCCTGGAAGGCCCGGTGTTCGACGACGCAGGCAACCTCTACGTCAGCGACATCCCCTGGGGCCGGGTCTTTCGCATCAACCCGCAGGGCGACTGGGCGCTGGTGGCCGAGTACGACGGCGAGCCCAACGGCTTGAAGTTCTTGAAGCCCGGTGCGCTGCTTATCACCGACTACAAAAACGGCCTGATGCAGCTGGACGTGGCCACGGGCGCCGTCACCCCGTACCTGCAGCGCCGCAACAGCGAGCGCTTCAAGGGCGTGAACGATCTGATCTTTGATGCCGACGGCAACCTGTATTTCACCGACCAAGGGCAGAGCGGCCTGCACGATCCGAGTGGCCGCCTGTACCGGCTGCGGCCCAACGGACAGCTCGACTTGCTGCTGCACAACGTGCCCAGCCCCAACGGCGTGGCCCTGTCGCCCGATGGCCGCGTGCTGTATCTGGCCGTGACGCGCGGCAACTGCGTGTGGCGCGTGCCGCTGCTGCCCGACGGCAGCGTGGCCAAGGTCAGCCAGTTCTTTACCTCCTATGGCCCGAGCGGCCCGGATGGTCTGGCTGTGGATGCCGAGGGCCGCTTGCTGGTGGCCAACCCCGGCCTGGGTTATGTGTGGGTGCTGAACCACCGCGCCGAGCCGGTGCAGGTGCTGCGCGGCGCGCCGGGCAGCTCCACCACCAATCTGGCGTTTGGTGGGGCAGGGCGCACCACGGTGTATGTCACTGATTCCACCCATGGGCGCATCCTGCGGGCTGACATGGGGGCCCCTGGACTGCCGTTGGCTCGCTTGCGTTGAAGCGGCCTCCTGTCTGATGAATGCATGGGGTGCAGTGAAATCAATGGAGTGAAGGTGTTTTATTGATATTGACTATTGAAGAGATTCAATCGATTCAATTTACCTGTCATGGTTTGCTTCCTACCATCTGTCCTGTCGATACGTTTTGCCGACGCGCTTTCACAGGAGATGACCCATGACGACAGAAGCCAAGTGCCCCTTTGACCACACCAAGGCCGCGCCCACGGGCCCCCGCAATGCCGACTGGTGGCCCAACCAGCTCAATCTCCGCCCCCTGAACCAGAACTCGCCGCTCACCGACCCGATGGGAGAGGGCTTCAACTACGCCGAGGAATTCAAGAGCCTTGACCTGGCGGCCGTGAAGGCCGACCTTCGGGCGCTGATGACCGACTCGCAGGACTGGTGGCCCGCAGACTTTGGCCACTATGGGCCGCTGTTTGTACGCATGGCCTGGCACAGCGCGGGCACCTACCGCCTGGCCGATGGCCGTGGTGGCGCAGGGGCAGGGCAGCAGCGTTTTGCACCGCTCAACAGCTGGCCCGACAACGCCAATCTGGACAAGGCGCGCCGCCTGCTCTGGCCCGTCAAGCAGAAATACGGCCGCAAGATTTCGTGGGCCGACCTGATGATTCTGGCGGGCAACGTGGCGCTGGAATCCATGGGCTTCAAGACCTTTGGCTTTGCTGGTGGCCGCCCCGATGTGTGGGAGCCCGATGAAAACGTGTATTGGGGTGCTGAAAGCACCTGGCTGGCTGGCGACAAGCGCTACAGCGGCGAACGCGATCTGGCCAACCCGCTGGCCGCCGTGCAGATGGGCCTGATCTATGTGAACCCCGAAGGCCCCAATGGCAACCCCGATCCCGTCGCCGCCGCCCGTGACATCCGCGACACCTTTGCTCGCATGGCCATGGACGACGAGGAGACCGTGGCATTGATTGCTGGCGGCCACACCTTTGGCAAGACCCACGGTGCGGGCGATGCGGCCCTGGTGGGCAAGGAGCCCGAAGGCGCGGGTATCGAGGAGCAGGGCCTGGGCTGGAAAAGCAGCCATGGCTCTGGCAAGGGTGGCGACACCATCACCAGTGGCCTGGAAGTCACCTGGACCACCACGCCCACGCAGTGGAGCAACAACTTCTTCGAAAACCTGTTTGGCTACGAATGGGAGCTGACCAAGAGCCCGGCGGGCGCCCACCAGTGGACGGCCAAGGGAGCTGCGGCCACGATCCCGCACGCGCACGACCCGTCGAAAAAGCTGGTGCCCACCATGCTCACCACCGACCTGTCGCTGCGCTTTGACCCGGCCTACGAGAAGATCTCGCGCCGCTTTTTGGCCCACCCCGAGCAGTTTGCCGATGCGTTTGCACGCGCCTGGTTCAAGCTCACGCACCGCGACATGGGGCCGCGTGCCCGCTACCTGGGCCCGGAAGTCCCCGCCGAAGTGTTGATCTGGCAAGACCCGGTTCCCGCCGTCGATCACGCTCTGGTCAACGCGCAGGACATCGCTGCGCTCAAGGCCAAGGTGCTGGCATCGGGCCTGTCCATTCCAGAGTTGGTATCCACGGCGTGGGCCTCCGCTTCCACGTTCCGGGGCGGCGACAAGCGCGGCGGTGCCAACGGCGCGCGCATCCGTCTGGCGCCGCAGAAGGACTGGGCCGTGAACCAGCCTGCGCAGCTGGCCAAGGTGCTGGGTCAACTCGAAGCTATCCAGCGCGACTTCAATGCCGCGCAGACCGGCGGCAAGAAGATCTCGCTCGCTGACCTGATCGTGCTGGCCGGTGGCGCCGCCGTCGAGGCCGCAGCGAAGCATGCCGGGCAAGAGGTGACCGTGCCTTTCACCCCCGGCCGCACCGACGCCTCGCAGGAGCAGACCGATGTGCCTTCTTTCGAGGTCATGGAGCCTGTGGCCGATGGCTTTCGCAACTATGTGCGTCCTGGCCTGGAAGGCGCCGTGGCCGAGCTGCTGGTGGACCGCGCCAATCAGCTCACGCTGACAGCGCCCGAAATGACGGTGCTGGTGGGTGGCTTGCGCGTGCTGGGTGCCAATGTGGATCAGGCGGCCCATGGTGTCTTCACGCAGCGCGTCGGCACCTTGAGCAATGATTTCTTTGTGAACCTGCTCGACATGCGCACCCAATGGCAGAAGTCGGCGGGCGCAGCAGGTGTGCTGGACGGTGTGGACCGCAGCACCGGTGCCAAAAAATGGACCGGTACGGTGGCCGACCTGGTGTTTGGCTCCAACTCTGTGCTGCGTGCGCTGGCCGAGGTCTATGCCAGCAGCGATGCGCAGGCGGTGTTTGTGCAGGACTTCGTCAAGGCTTGGACCAAGGTGATGAACCTCGACCGGTTTGACCTGGCCGCAGGCGGCGCCAGCGCCTGAATCCCAGGGCCTCTGCTCCATGCCGTTGAAGGATGGCATGGGGTGGGCTGAGCATGCCTTGATCGAGCCCGGTGTGTGCAGTGCACGCGCTGGGCTTTTTGTTCTGTGGTTTTCATGACGGGGGCGTTGCGCTTGCTCGCTACCATCGGGCCTTGATGTTTCAACCTTTCAAGGAGAGCGCGCGTGACAGCAACCCCGTCCAAAGACTACGAAAAAGGCCTGGCCACCCGCCGAGAGGTCATGGGTGATGATTTTGTGGACCGTGCGCTGGGCAACGCCACTTCTTTCACGCAGCCCATCCAGGAATACATCACGCGCAATGCGTGGGGCGATGTCTGGCAGCGCCCTGGGCTGGACCGCAAGACCCGCAGTCTGATCACGGTTTCCATGCTGATCGCGTTGGGCAAGCAGCACGAACTCAAAGGCCATGTGCGTGGAGCGCTGAACAATGGCGCCACGGCCGAGGAACTGCAGGAGGTGCTGCTGCACGCCAGCGTCTATTGCGGCCTGCCGACGGCGGTAGAGGCGTTTCGCACCGCTGCGGAAGTCATTGACGGACCTGCGGGACCTGCCAAGTAGCGGGCCCGCGACTGGTGGGGGCGACGTACAGGCCGCCCCGCTTCAGCCGCCTGCGAGCAGTTTTTGCACCAGGTCGGCTGCGGTGGACGCGTTGTACTTGCGCATGAGCCGCGCGCGGTAGATCTCCACGGTGCGGTGGCTGATCTCCAGCGCCCGGCCAATCTCCTTGGAGGTCAGGCCTTCCAGCAGGCGTGCGGCCACCTCCCGCTCACGGCCTGTCAGCTCGGCCTTCACGGTGCGCTGCGAGCTGAGGTCCTCAAAGCTCCAGATGCCGGATTCATGCGGGGCATTGCGGTTGAGTGCGCGGCCCGACACGTGGCACCAGAAGACCTCGCCATTGGCGCGCTTCATGATGCGGTTGTCCGCATAGTGGCCCTTGGCGTTCAGGATGGGCTCCATGTGTGCGCCCAGGCGCTCGTACTCGTCAGCGCTCGGATAAAGTATCTGGAACGACTGGCCGATCAGCACCTCGCGTGAGGCACCGAACATCTCGCACACATGGCGGTTGCAGTCGACCATGGTGCGGTTGCGCGACAGCACCAGCCCCACGGGAGCCATGTCAAAAGCCAGCCGGTAATCCACTTCCATAGTGCTAATCTTTACGGAAAACTACTTATTTAAGTACGTAGTATCGTAGCGCATCCCATTCATAAGGAGATCGTGGTGAACAAGATATTCCCCTCCGCAGCCGAAGCCCTGAAGGGCGTGGTTGCAGACGGCCAACTCATGGCTGTAGGCGGTTTCGGGCTGTGTGGCATTCCTGAAGCCTTGATCGACGCGCTGCGTGATTCGGCCGTCAAGAACCTCACCGTGATCTCCAACAACGCGGGCGTGGACGGCTTTGGTCTGGGCAAGCTGCTCGAAACCCGTCAGATCAAGAAGATGATCTCGTCGTACGTGGGCGAGAACAAGGAGTTCGAGCGTCAGTACCTGGCGGGCGAACTGGAGCTGGAATTCACCCCCCAGGGCACGCTGGCCGAAAAGCTGCGCGCAGGCGGCGCGGGCATTCCGGCCTTCTTCACCAAGACCGGCGTGGGCACCATCGTGGCCGAGGGCAAGGAGCTGCGCGAATTTGACGGCGAAACCTATGTGATGGAGCGCTCCCTGGTGCCCGAGGTCTCGCTGGTCAAGGCCGACGTGGCCGACAAGTCGGGCAACCTGCGCTTCAACCTTACCGCGCGCAACTTCAACCCCGCCGCCGCCACTGCAGGCAAGGTCTGCATCGTCGAAGTGGAAAAGATCGTGGAAGTGGGCGAACTGGCCCCCGACGATATCCACCTGCCTGGCATTTACGTGCACCGCATCGTGCTCAACGCCAACCCCGAAAAGCGCATCGAAAAACGAACGATCACCGAGAAAGCAGGAGCCTGACCATGCCGTGGACCCAAGACCAGATGGCCGCCCGTGCGGCGCAAGAACTCGAAGACGGCTTTTATGTGAACCTGGGCATCGGCATTCCCACGCTGGTGGCCAACTTCACCGGTGACAAGGAAGTGTGGCTGCAGTCCGAGAACGGCATGCTGGGCATCGGTCCCTTCCCGACCGAAGACCAGGTGAACCCGGACCTGATCAACGCCGGCAAGCAGACGGTGACGACCATCAAAGGCTCGTCCATCTTCGGCAGCGACCAGTCGTTTGCCATGATCCGTGGCGGCAAGATCAACCTGTCCATCCTGGGCGCCATGCAGGTCAGCGAAAAGGGTGACCTGGCCAACTGGATGATTCCCGGCAAGATGGTCAAGGGCATGGGCGGCGCCATGGACCTGGTGGCGGGCGTCAAGCGCGTGATCGTGCTCATGGAGCATGTCGCCAAGAAGAAGGACGGGACCGAGGACCTGAAGATCCTGCCCCAGTGCACCTTGCCCCTCACCGGCGTGGGCGTGGTCGACCGCATCATCACCGACCTGGCCGTCCTGGACGTGACGCCTCAGGGCCTGAAGGTGGTGGAGCTGGCTCCCGGCGTGACCTTTGAGGCTCTGCAGGCCAAGACCGGCGTCACGTTGATCCCCTGAGCGTTGGGCCACTATCGTAGTGGCGCCACAAAAAAGGCCGGGGCCCTTCACAGGGCCCCGGCCTTTTGCATTTGCACAGCTTTTTCACAAAGCCCCCATGCCGTACGCACGGGGCCTGTGGCAATTACATCGCGTTGCCGATTTCGCCCGAAGAAATCTGGCCGGTGCGCAGGGCTTCAGCAGCCTGGGCACGCACAGCAGCGCGGTCAGCGGTGGACTTGTAAGTCACCACACGCGAGCCAGCAGGCTCTTGGCTGCGGGTTTGCCACGGTAGCGGCTTCAGCAGCCACTTCAGCACGGGTGCGGTTGGTTTCGAACTTGGTGGCGAACTGCGAAGCATCGGCTTCGTCAGCGTGGGCACCAAAAGCGGCGAAAGCGGCAACAGCAGCAACGGACAGGAAACGGACAGACTTGTTCATGGTGAAACTCCGGAAAATCTGAAAAAGAGGGACTTGGGTACTGAGAGATACGGCGCAACCAGGGCGGCAGATTCAGCCGCCCCGGGTCAATCAGCCGCGCTCACCCGAAGAAATCTGGCCGGTACGCACAGCTTCAGCAGCCTGGGCACGCACGGCAGCGCGGTCAGCCGTGGACTTGTAAGTCACCACACGCGAACCAGCGGGTTCGATCGAGCGGGTCTGAGCCACGGTAGCGGCTTCGGCTTGCACTTCAGCGCGGGTGCGGTTGGTTTCAAACTTGGTGGCGAATTGCGAAGCATCGGCTTCATCAGCCTGGGCACCAAAAGAAGCGAAAGCGGCGACAGCGGCGACAGCGGCGATAGACAGGAAACGTGCGGTGTTGTTCATGATGAAAAATCCTTGAAGTTAAAGAAGCGGCTCAAAAAAACCGGGACAAAGCGCCAAAAACAAAGAAAGCTGCCTGGGACCGGGTTCGGTGAGTCGCCTTGCGGGTTCGGCTCATCGATGGGATGAACTGTACGCCGGTGGGGTGCAGAGAAAAACCACCTAGTCGCGAACTAACTGTTCCAGTATTGTGAACAATCGGCGCGGAACTTTTCAGGGTTTACCCAAGCCTGACTGCCTGAGAACGCCAAAAAATGGGCTTTTGGCGACATTGCCTCATGAAAACCCTGATTTCCATTTGGGACAATGACATTGGGGTGACAAGGGGCTTTTCCATCCCGGAAAGCCTGGGTGCAAGCAGGTCTTGCACAGGGGAATAGGGGCGTGCAATGCGTTCCATGCGGCCAAAACAAGTGCAGGTAGCAGGGCTTGCCACTTGATGTGCATCAAGATTGCGTGTCTGTATCGCGCCATGCGAGTCAGTGCCTTGCAAGAGAACCCCATATAGTGCGAAGTAACGATTTGTGTTGCTTGCATGACCGATATTCTTCTTTCAGCGGATGCCGAGGACGCTGACAGCCCCCATTACTTGCGTGCGCTGACCGACATGGCCGACCGGCGTACGGTGGTCGCAGGTGCTGCCATCTACACCGACAACGGCATCAAGCTGGTGGAGAAGGGGGCACGCATCGACAGCCGTCTGTACGACCGCCTGGTACAGCACAAGCTGCGTGAACCCATTGATCGCCATCTGTCCATCGAAAACCCGGTGGACGTACCGGCCCTGCTGGCCCTGGGCCAGACGCTCATCGAGCAGGAAACCCTGCCCGCCATGCTGGCCGAGGCATTGGGCTCAGGCGCCCGGTTGTTGGCACCCCTGCGTTCCCTGCCATTGCCTTCTGCCATGGCCTGCAAACTCACGGTGATGCGTGACCAGCGGCCCACGCTGTTCCAGCACAGTCTGGTGATGACCACCGTGGCGGTGTTTCTGGCGCTCAAAAGCGGGCTGAGTGAGCGCGACTGCAGCACGGTGGCGGCCGCTGCGCTACTGCATGACCTGGGGGTGCTGCACATGGACCCGGCCTGGGACGACCCGGACCACAAGGTGGTGGGGGTAGGGCGCAAGCACCTGGTGGCCCATCCCATCTCGGCCATGCTCATGATCCGCGACACACAGGCCTACCCACGCGCCGCCGAGGTCGCTGTGCTGGAGCACCACGAGCGCATGGACGGCAGCGGTTATCCGCGCGCCTTGCTGGGGGCCGACATCACGCCCATGGGCCGCATCCTGCTGTTGGCCGAGGTGGTGGCCGCCTTCTACGAAAAATACGACGACATGCCCGCACAGCGGCTGTCGCTGGTGCTGCGGCTCAACCACCGCAAGTTTCCTTCGGCCTTGGTGGCGTTCATCCTGCCGCTGCTACAAGAAGAAGTAGCCCGCGAATCGGCCCTGATGCCCCTGGGTAACGACGCCCCGCGCCAGATCGAATTGCTGGCCGAAGCCTTTGCCTACTGGGACCAGCTCAAGGCGGCGTTGCCCCCAGACGCGGCGGCCAAGTCTCCTGCGGGCAGCGCCTTTGCGTTTGCCGATTCCCGCCTCATGGCATTGCAAAAGGCCCTGATCGAAGCGGGCTCACACCCCCGGCACCAGGGGGAATTGCTGGCGCAGCTGCAAGGCGACGCTATTGGCATGGCCGAGGTCGCCCTGGTGGGGCGCGAGGCCTTGTGGCAGCTGCAAAGCATCCTGAACGCCAGCCACCGCCGCTGGCCTCAGCTCTCGGACCGTGCCACGCCTGCCGATGCGGCAGTGGCGGACTGGTGCGATTGGGCGATGCGTACGCTGTAAACCGACTCTTGGATCGACACCACCAACTCGGGGGCTTTTTAAAGAAGGCACTCCGGTTGACGGTGCTTGCTAGCGGCCCCTCCGCGCCGCCCTGAACGCGTGGGCGGTTCGCCAGCCTGCGTCGGCCTCCGCATACCGGCGTCCTGGGTGGGTCTTCGCCTTCAGACCCACCCAAGCAGCAAAATACTGGTTATATTTACAGTATTCTTGTTGCCTGAATCCCTCTGCCACCATGCCTGCGTCACGCCCTTCCTCGCGGCTTGCGTCCCATTCGCCCGCCTCCATTGCTGGGGTGTGGCATGCCGACGCGCTGGGGGCCGGCACGCCGCGTGTGCTGCCCACAGGGTATGCCGCGCTGGATGCCGAACTGCCGGGCGGTGGCTGGCCTGTGGGAGCCCTGAGCGAGGTGCTGCAGCCCCTGGCGGGCTTGCATGAATGGCAACTGGTGCTGCCTGCGCTGGTGCAGGCCACGGCAAAACAAAGTGGGGCCATCGTGCTGGTGGCGCCGCCCTGTGAGCCTTTTGGCCCGGCCTTGCAATCGCAGGGGTTGCGCGCAGAGCGGGTGTGTGTGGTGCGCGCCGACTCCCCCGTGGCCGCCTTGTGGGCGGCTGAGCAGGCGCTGCGCTGCCAGGGCGTGCTGGCCGTCATGGCCTGGTTGCCCCAGGCGCAGCCTGCGGCACTGCGGCGGTTGCAACTGGCGGCTGCCCAGCAGCAGCAATTGTTGTGGGTGTTTCGTTCGGTGGCCGCCTCGCTGCAGGCGCTGCAAATGCCGCATGCGTCGCCCGCCCCGTTGCGGCTGCAAGTGCAGGGGCTGGCCCTGCCAGGGGATGCCGCCGCTGCCCCTGGCATGCAGGTGCAGATCCTCAAGCGCCGGGGGCCTCCGCTGGCGCAGGCACTCCACCTGCCGGGCTGTCATCCGCAGTTGGCGCAGGTGCTGGTGGCGCAGGCTGAGCGGCGCCGTGCGGCGCAAGAAGCCGCCAGGGCTCTGCTGGCAGGGCGTCAGGCCGCATCCGTCCGTGTAGCCGGGGCCTTGGCGGGGGCGTTGGCGCGCCACGTGCCTCCAGTCCAGCCCCCAGGCCAGCCCGGAGAGCAGCCGGGGGGCCGACCCGGAGGCCGGCCAGAAGGGAGCAGGCATGCACTGGATCGCTCTGCCATTGCCCTGGTCCGATGAGGCTGCCGCCTTGCCAGGTACGGGTATGGGCACGGACAAAAGTGCTGGCGCACTCCAGGCCGCCGCTGGCTGGTGGGCCTTGCGTTTCACGCCGCGTGTGGCACTGGCCGATGGCGAGGCGGTGTTGCTGGAGGTGTCCACCACCGAACGCCTGTGGGGCGGGCGCGAGGCGCTGCAGGCCCTGGTGCTGCAAGCCTGGGCCGAGGCTGCTGCCCGGTACGAAGGGGAGGGCGCAGCGCCTCCACGCGTCCGCAGCGCGGAAGGGCTTGCCCCTTGCTGTGGACAGACCCCGGCTTTGCCGCTTCATACGCCGACGGTGTGGGGCACAGGCCCCACCGCCCTGGTGGCCCATGCCAGGCTGCGCATGGCAATGGCAGGGCGCTCCTGCCCACCGCAGAGCAGGGTAGAGAGCCTGCCCTTGCACACGCTGACAGCACTGCGCCCCCATGTGGCCAGCCTGGAGCGCATGGGCTGCCGCACCTGGGGCGCGCTGCGGGCCTTGCCGCGTGCGGGCGTTGCGCGGCGCCTGGGCGCGGGCGTGCTGCAGGTGTTGGATCAGGCCCTGGGCGATGCCCCCGAGGCCCATGCCTGGTTGCAACTGCCCGAGCAGTTTGTACTGACCACTGAGCTGCCCGCCCTGGCCGCATCGGCCGACGCACTGCTGTGGAGCGCCAGCCGCAGCCTGACAGCCCTGCAGGCCTGGCTGCAGGCGCGCCAGCAGGGCGTGCTGGCGCTGGAGCTGGCCTGGCGCCACGACCTGCGGCGCATCGATGGTGTGATGCTGCCGCCCACCCAGGCGCTGCAGGTGCGCACCGCCCAGGCCACCCACGACCTGGCGCACCTGCGGCGCCTGCTGGCCGAAAACCTGGCGCACACCAAGCTGGCCGCCCCGGTCCACCAGATCACGCTGCGCCTGCTCGAATCGGCCCCGCTGCCGCACCGCAGTGCCAGCCTGCTGCCCCCGGGGGAGGTGGGTGGGCGCGACCCAGCAAGCCATGGCAGCCCCGAGTCCGCCGGCGCTCCCGGCGAGGCCCTGCACCAACTGCTGGAGCGCCTGTCGGCCCGCTTGGGGGCGGACCATGTGGTGGCCCCGGTGCTACTGGCCGACCACCGGCCCGAACGCATGCAGCAGTGGCGCCCTGCGGCAGAATGGCTGGGCACGCCCGCCCGTTCTGCAGGTCCTCATGCTGTGGGCCGTGTGCCGCAGGGCATTGCGCCGGATGCCCCCCTGCTGCCTACCTGGCTGCTGAACCCGCCCCGGCAGCTGGCCGTGCAAGGCAACCGTCCTTGCCATCACGGCCTCCTGCGCCTGCTGGCCGGGCCCCACCGGTTGGAGGCGGGCTGGTGGTCTGCCATGGACGATGCGGTGGATCCAGCACCCCATTGCGCAGACCTGGCCTTGCGCGATTACTTTGTGGCCTACAACGACGTGGCGGGGCTGGTGTGGGTGTTTCGCGAGCGCCTGACGGCTGCGCTGGAGGGCTCGCCAGCGATGGCTCGGCCACACCGCTGGTTCTTGCACGGAATCTTTGGCTGAGCGGGCAGGGTGGTTGTCCATGGGTTTGACGCACCGACATCCTCCGCAGGCTTCTGTTGTGCCTGCAGCCGCTGCACCTGCCGCAGGCATGGCCGAGCTGCCAGGCTATGCCGAGCTGCATTGCCTGTCCAACTTCAGCTTTCAGCGCGGCGCATCGCACCCGCAAGAGCTGGTCACGCGTGCTGCCCAACTCGGCTACCAGGCGCTGGCGCTGACCGACGAGTGCTCTGTTGCCGGGGTGGTGCGCGCCTGGGGGGCGGCCAAGGAATGTGGCCTGCACCTCATCGTGGGCAGCGAGTTTTTGTGGGGCGACCTGCGGCTGGTGGCCCTGGCACGCGATGCCGGGGGCTGGGGCAACCTGTGCGAGTTCATCACCGCCGCCCGGGCCGCCGCGCCCAAGGGGCAATACCGTGTGGCGGCGGACAGCCCCTGGCACTTGCTGCAGGGGTGCGAGCTGCTGCTGGCACCATGCCGTCAGCGCTTTGATGCTTCTGATTTTGTAGCAATCAGCGCATGTATCACTAGCGCTACCAGCCAATTGGGCTCTCAAAAGGCTCCGCATGTGTGGCTGGCGGTCGAATTGCACCAGGCGGCCGATGACAGCCTGTGGCTGGCCACGCTGCAGCGCGTGGGGGCCGCGCTGCAGCTGCCGTTGGTGGCTGCGGGCGACGTGCACATGCACGCCCGCTCGCGCAAGCCGCTGCAGGACGTGATCACCGCCGTCCAACTCGGCTGCACCGTAGCCGAGTGCGGCTTTGCGCTGCAGCCCAATGCCGAGCGCCACCTGCGCCAGCGCGTGCGGCTGGCGGGCATCTATCCGCCCGAGTTGCTGGCGGCCACGCTCACCGTGGCCGGGCGCTGCACTTTCAGCCTGAGTGAGATCCAGTACCGCTACCCGCTGGAGACCGTGCCCGAGGGCATGACACCTGCCCAGGCACTGGCCTGGCTGGTAGAGCTGGGGGTGCGAAGCCATTACCCTTTGGGCGCGCCCGAGGGCGTGCAGGCGCAGATCCGCAAAGAGCTCGATCTGATCGCGCACTGCGGGTACGAGATGTATTTCCTGACCGTGCATGACATCGTGCGGTTTGCGCGCAGCGTGGGCATCCTGTGCCAGGGGCGCGGCTCGGCGGCCAACTCAGTGGTCTGCTACGTGCTGGGCATCACGGCAGTGGCCCCCGAGCAGTCCCACCTGCTGTTCGAGCGCTTCATCAGCAAGGAGCGCAGCGAGCCGCCCGACATCGACGTGGACTTCGAACACGACCGGCGCGAAGAGGTCATCCAGTACATCTACGACAAATACGGCCGCGACCGCGCCGCCATTGCCGCCGTGGTCACCTGCTACCGCACGCGCAGCGCCCTGCGCGACGTGGGCAAAGCCCTGGGCGTGGCGCCCGCCCTGGTCGATGCGTTTGCCAAAGACCACCACTGGTTTGACGAGACCTTTGCCACCGACCGCCTCCAGGAGCTGGCCCAGGCGGTGGGCGTGTCGCTGCACCGGCATACCGCTCGGCTGTGGCTGGAGCTGGCTGCCGACCTGAAGGATTTTCCGCGCCACCTCAGCCAGCATGTGGGTGGCTTTGTGCTGACCCAGGGCAAGCTCACGCGGCTGGTGCCGGTGGAGCCCGCCAGCATGAAGGACCGCTCCGTCATCCAGTGGGACAAGGACGACCTCGATGACATGGGCCTGCTCAAGGTCGATGTGCTGGCCCTGGGCATGCTCAGCGCACTGCGCCGCTGCCTCAACCTGCGCGCAGCCCTGCGCGGCGAGCGCTGGGGTCTCAAAGACATCCCGCACGAAGACCCCGCCACCTACGACATGATCTGCGCCGCCGACACCGTGGGCGTGTTCCAGATCGAAAGCCGCGCGCAGATGAGCATGCTGCCCCGCCTGCAGCCGCGCGAGTTCTACGACCTGGTGGTCGAGGTCGCCATCGTGCGCCCCGGCCCCATCCAGGGCGGCATGGTGCACCCCTACCTGCAGGCGCGCGAGCGCAGACGCAGGGGCGAGTCGCTGGAGCTGGAAAAGCCCGAACTGGAGGCCGCCCTTGCGCGCACACTGGGTGTGCCCATCTTTCAGGAACAGGTGATGCAGATCGCCATGATCGCGGCGGGCTTCACGCCCGGCATGGCCGACGACCTGCGCCGCTCCATGGCCGCCTGGAAGCGCAAGGGCGGCGTGCACCGCTTTGAAGAGCCTCTCAAACAAGGCATGAAAGACCGGGGCTACCCCGCCGAATTTGCCGACCGCATCTTCCAGCAGATGCTGGGTTTTGGTGAATACGGCTTTCCTGAAAGCCATGCCCACAGCTTTGCGCTGCTGGCCTATGCCAGCAGCTGGCTCAAGTGCCACGAGCCCGCCTGCTTTTTGGCGGCGCTGCTCAACTCCTTGCCCATGGGTTTTTACAGCGCCTCGCAACTCGTGCAGGACGCCCGCCGCCACGGCGTGCGCGTGCTGCCCATCGACGTGACCGTGAGCGACATCGACTGCACGCTGGAGGGCAACCCCGAGCCGCTTCGCCCCGCACGCGGCCTGGGCGCGCCGCCGCTGCCCCAGCCCGCTGTACGCCTGGGCCTGCGGATGGTCAGCAGCCTGCACGGAGATGCCGCCAAGCGCCTGCTGCAAGCCCGCGCCACAGGCCCCGACTTTGCCAGCACCGAAGACCTGGCCCTGCGTGCCCAACTGAGTCAGCAAGACCTGCAGGCCCTGGCAGCTGCCGACGCCCTGGCCAGCCTGTCCGGCCACCGGCGCCAGCAGATGTGGGACGCCGCTGCCCAGCACAGCGCGCCGCCCCTGTGGCGCGACGTGCCCGTGCACGAGGTCCCGCTGCAACTGCCCGAGGCGGCCGAGGGCGAAGAAATCCTGTTCGACTACGCCGCCACCGGCCTGACGCTGCGCCGCCACCCCCTGGCCCTGCTGCGCCCCCGCCTGGCCCGCTGGCGCTTGCAAACCGCCCTGCAATTGCACAGCGTCGCCCACGGCCGCAAGGTGCGCGCCTGCGGCATCGTCACCGTGCGCCAGCGCCCCGGCACCGCCAAGGGCACCATGTTCGTCACGCTGGAAGACGAAACCGGCCCCGTCAACGTCATCGTCTGGCCCGCCCTGGTCGATGTGTGGCGCAATGCGCTGCTGCGGTCACAGCTGCTGGCGGTGGAAGGGGTGTGGCAATGCAGCCCCGGCGCGCTTGGTAGCAAGGCCATGGTGCGCCACCTGGTGGCCCAGCGCTTCAAGGACCTGACACCCCTACTGGGCCGCATGGGGCAGGCGCTGCAGGGGAGCCGGGATTTTCATTGAGTGCGTGCAGATGAGCTCCAGCCCGTTTCTCCGGGCACCTGCTTGCCATTCCTGGTAGATGGCCAACGGCTCCTAGGGGTGAAGCTTTTCGCCATTGCTCAGCATCTGAGCAAATTCAGCGATTTTTCGTGCGCGTGTCTCGGCCTTCTTGACGCTTTGAATGCGAAACAAGATGGCAAACCTGTTTTTGCTATTGAGCGTGGCAAAAAATGCCTGGGCTTGGGGGTTGGCATCCAGGGCCCGTTGCAAGTCGTCGGGGACTGTAGACGTGCGCGCTGACGCGTAAGCCGCATCCCATCGTCCGTCCTGCTGGGCCCGTTCGATGGCGGCCAGGCCGGCTGGCCGCATTTTGCGGGCACTGATGAGCGCCTCGGCTTTTTCCCTGTTGATCTTGGACCAGATGCTCTTGGGGGTTCTGGGTGTAAAGCGTTGAAGCCAATAGTGCTGGTCTTCCGACTGCTTTTGGCCGTCAATCCAACCGTGGCAAAGAGCACTCTCCAGTGCTTGTGCGTAAGTGACGGTGGGCTGCTCGGCAGACTTCTTGGCCACGCGCAGCCACACGCCGGGCAAGGTACTGCCATGGCTCTCCAGCCAGGCCTCCCACTCCGATTGCGTCGCGAAGGTCAGTTTGGGATCGGTCATGGTGCGTTGACAAAAATCCTAACGGATGAAAAGGATTTCCCCATACCCAGTGGCTGCAGCGCATGGCACCCCGGGGCTACGTTGGTGAGGGCGACTCCTCATCAGCACACCCGCTTAGTGAACAGGGCCGCGCATCTGTGTTCCGGTCTGCCAGTCTTCAGGGCGCCTGCAGCTTTTGCAGCAGCTCCAGCGTCGGATACCCGTCGGCCACCGTGCCCAGGCTGCGCTGGTAGCCGCGCAAGCCTGCGCGGGTGGCGGGGCCCATCACGCCATCGGGAGTTCCAGCGGCAAAGCCCCTGCGGTTCAGGGCCTCTTGCAGGGCTTGCAATTGTGCGCGCGACAGCGGTTCGATGTCGCGGGGCCACGGGGTGGCCACCGGGCCCCCACCGTCGATCTGGCGTGCCAGCAGCGCCACGCCCAGCGCGTAGTTGACCGAGTTGTTGTAGCGCAGGATGGTGCGAAAGTTGTTGCCCACCAGAAAAGCCGGGCCCCGTGCACCCGCAGGGGTGGCGATGGAGGCCCCGGTCAGGTCGGGCAGCGGCGCCCCGTCGATGGATCGCACCCCTTCGGCCTCCCACTGGGCCGTGGTCTGGCGCACGGCGGGGTCGGCGCGTGCATGGTCGAAGGTGGGGGGCAACTGCACTTCGGCACCCCATGGCTCGCCAGACTTCCAGCCGGACCGGGCGAGGAAATGCGCGGTGGACGCCGTCACATCGGGCACGCTGCCCCAGATGTCGCGGTGCCCGTCGCCGTCGGCATCCACGGCATACGCCAGAAACACCGAGGGCAGGAACTGCGTGTGCCCCATGGCCCCGGCCCACGATCCGATCATGCGGTCGGCGGCGATGTCGCCCTGGTCGATGATGCGCAGCGCTGCCAGCAGCTCGGTCTGCGCCCAGGCGCGGCGGCGCCCTTCGTAGGCTAGCGTGGCCAGTGCGTCCACTGTGCGGAAGGTGCCAAAGTTGCTGCCGTAGTTGCTCTCCATGCCCCAGATGGCGGTGACGATGCTGGCCGGCACGCCGTAGCGGGCGGCTGCGGCCTGCAGGGCGGTGCCGTGCGCTGCCAGCTGGGCCTGGCCCAGGGCAATGCGCTGGGGGGAGACGGCGCTGTCCAGGTACGCCCACGGGGTGCGGGTGAACTCGGGCTGGGCGCGGTCCAGCTCGACCACGCGGGGCAGCCACTGTGCCTTGCCGAGCACGTCGCGCACGGTGGCGGGGCGAATGCCGGCCTCCAGCGCTTGGGCCGAAAAGGTGCTGAGCCATTGGGCAAAGCCGGCAATGTGGTCAGCATCGGGGCTGGCTTGCGGCTGTGTGGCGGCTGGTATGGGTGAAGCTGTCTGAGCTGGGGCCGCTGGGGTCGCCGCCACAGGTTTGGCTGCGGGCGTCGGGGTGGAGCTGGGGGCTGAAGCGCAGCCTGCGAGGACGAGGGCGGCTACCAGAGCCAATCCGGCAACGCCTGCGGGGGCGTGGGCACGTGGGGCGGCGAGGGGCAGGGCGGAGGCGCGCCCCACGGGGCGAGGGGAAGCAATGAAACTGGGCATGCGCCATTGTCCCGCGTGCCAGCCTGTGTACCGGGTGCGAATGTGCGTCAGTCCGTACGGTGAATATGCTTACTATGTTTTTGATAGCTGCTTGCGCATGTTCCACTAGCGCTTGCGGCCAAAAACGCTGAAAAATGCGGTTACAGTGGCGGCTTTGTTGCCTTGCGCCCAGCCCGCCGTGCGCAAGCCGCCGCCTGCAGCCCCCTGTTAGCCTACCGACCATGGCGCCCCACACCTTTCTCTGGCACGACTACGAAACCTTTGGCGCCAACACGCGCCGCGACCGGCCTGCGCAGTTCGCGGCCATCCGCACCGATGCGGAGCTGAACGAAATCGGCGAGCCGCTGATGCTGTACTGCCAGCCCGCCAACGACTATCTGCCCGACCCGGTGTCGTGCCTCATCACCGGCATCACGCCCCAGCAGTGCCTGGAGCAGGGCGTGCCCGAGCACCAGTTTGCCGCGCGCATCGAGTCCGAGTTTGCGCAGCCCGGCACGATTGGCGTGGGCTACAACACCATCCGGTTTGACGACGAGATCACGCGCTTCATGTTCTGGCGCAACCTCATCGACCCCTACGCGCGCGAATGGCAAAACCAGTGCGGCCGCTGGGACCTGCTGGACGTGGTGCGCATGACCTACGCGCTGCGGCCCGACGGCATCAACTGGCCCAAGAAGGAAGACGGCGTGACGCCCAGCTTCAAGCTGGAGCACCTGTCCAAGGCCAACGGCCTGCAGCACGACGCCGCGCACGACGCGCTGTCGGACGTGCGCGCCACCATTGCGCTGGCGCGGCTGATTCGCCAGCACAACACCAAGCTGTTCGACTTTGCTCTCAGCCTTCACAAGAAAGACCGCGTGGCCGCCGAGCTGCGCCTGCCCGCCACCACGGCCACGGCGCGGGCGTTTTTGCATGTCTCGGGCATGTTCCCCACCGAACGCGGTTGCTTGGCGGTGATGTGGCCGCTGGCCAGCCACCCCACCAACAAGAACGAGCTGATCGCCTGGGACCTGGCCCACGACCCGCGCGAGCTGGCCACGCTGAATGTGGAGGACATCCGCCTGCGCATGTTCAGCAAGGCCGATGCGCTGCCCGAGGGCGTCACCCGCCTGCCGATCAAGACCATCCACCTGAACAAGTCGCCCATGGTGGTGGGCAATGTGAACACGCTCACGCCCGCGTTGGCCCAGCGCTGGGGCATCGACCTGGCCCAGGCCGCGCAGCACGCCGAGGTGGCGCGCGCGCTGCCCGACATGAGCGGCATCTGGCCAGCGGTGTTTGCCCGTCCGCAAGAGCCCGCGCCCGATGTGGACCAGGACTTGTATGGCGGGTTTTTGGGCAACAACGACCGGCGCCTCCTGAACGACCTGCGCACCCTCAGCGGCGACAAGCTGGCCAAGGCGCGTGCGCACTTTGACGACCCGCGCCTGGCCGAGCTGCTGTGGCGCTACCGGGCGCGCAACTTTCCGCAGACGCTGTCACCCGAGGAGCAGGAACGATGGGAGGCCCACCGCGCTGCCTGCCTGTTTGACGGGCAGGGCGGTGCGCGCACGGTGGAGCAACTGTTCACTGAAATCGACGAACTCTCAGAGACGGCCGACGACGAGCGCACGCAGGATATTTTGGGCGCCTTGTACGATTACGCTGAACACATCGCACCGGAGCGGTAGCCCCCCGAGGAGCTGCGCGCCTTCCCCCGGAGGGGGACGCACCCGGTGGCCTGGCAAAGTCAGTTCCACGGGTGCACTGGCATCAGGGCGCGCCAGTAGTGATCGCCCCGTCTTGTAAGCAGCCACGCAGAAACAGCGCAGATTTTTATGACGACACCGCAGAACCACAGTTTCACCACCCAGATCGTGCACGCCGACCGCCTGGGCGGCGCCGAGCAAGGGGCCATCCACAAGCCCATCCACACCTCGGTGCAGTACGGCTACGAGAAGGTCGAGGACCTGATCGCCGTCTTCCAGGGCACCGCCAAGGGCGGCTTCAACTACGCGCGCCAGGGCACGCCCACCACGGCGGCGCTGGAGGCCAAGATCACGCAGATGGAGCGCGGGCATGGCTCCATCGTGTTCTCCACCGGCATGGCGGGCATCTGCGCGGTGTTCCTCACCCTGCTCAAGGCGGGCGACCATCTGGTGGCCAGCCAGTTTGTGTTTGGCAACACCAACAGCGTGTTCGGCACGCTGGCCGACCTGGGCATCGAAGTGACCACGGTGGACGTGACCGATGCGGCCAACGTGGCCGCCGCGCTGCGCCCCAACACCCGCATGGTGTTTGTCGAAACCATTGCCAACCCCGGCACGCAGATCCCTGACCTGGAAGGCATTGGCGCGCTCTGCCAGCAGCGGGGCGTGCTGTACGTGGTGGACAACACGGTGGCCTCGCCCTACCTGTTCCGTGCCGCTACGGTGGGGGCAGGCCTGGTGGTCAACTCGCTCACCAAGAGCATTGGCGGGCAGGGCGACGCGCTGGGCGGCGCCATCACCGACACGGGCCTGTACGACTGGTCGGGCTATCCCAACATCTTTGCGGCCTACCGCAATGGCAACGCCAAGGGCTGGGGCTTGCAACAGATCCGAAAGAAGGGCCTGCGCGACATGGGCGGTACGCTGTCTTCCCACGCTGCCCACCAGCTGGCCCTGGGTGCGGAGACTTTGTCGCTGCGCATGGACCGCACCAGTGCCACCGCCCTGGCGCTGGCGCAGTGGCTGGAAGCGCACCCGGCCGTCTCGCGCGTGCTGTACCCCATGCTGCCATCGCACCCGCAGCACGCCTTTGCGCGCAAGCACCTCAAGGCAGGCTCGTGGCTGCTGTCGTTCGAGCTGCGCAACCCTGACCAGTGCCTCGCCGTGTGCAACCGCCTACAGTTGCCCATCAAGGCCACGGGGCTGGCCGACACGCGCACGCTGATCATCCCGGTGGCGCACACCATCTTTTGGGAGGCCGGCCCCGCCGTGCGGGCCACCATGGGCATTGCCGACAGCATGATCCGCCTGTCGGTGGGCCTGGAAGAGGTGGAAGACCTGCTGGCCGACTTTGAGCAGGCGCTGGCCGGAGCCTGACCCCACCTGACTTGCCACCCTGACACGGGAGCCCCGCCATGGCCACTGCCACCTCTGCACCGCCCGCCAACATCGGCAAGTACCGCATCGAGCGTGAACTGGGGCGGGGCGCCAGTGGCATCGTTTACCTGGGGCTGGACGGCTTCCGGGGCCGCAAGGTGGCCATCAAGCAGACCCACGCGCACCTGCTGAAGGTGCCCGAGCAGGCCGAGCGCTACCGCAAGCTGCTGCGCAACGAGGCCGCGCTGTCGGGCCGCCTGCGCCACCCCAACATCGTGCGCCTGCTGGATGCGGACGAAGAAGCGCTGCCGCCGTATCTGGTGCTCGAATACGTGGACGGCCAGCCGCTGTCCGACTTTGCGACCCCCGACACCCTGCTGCCCGTGCCCCAGGTGCTGGACATTGCCTTCAAGTGCTGCAACGCGCTCGAATACGCTTACCGCGAAGGCCTGGTGCACCGCGACATTAAGCCCGCCAACCTCATGCTGGCGCGCGGCGGCGATGTGAAGCTGACCGACTTTGGCGCGGCGCTGTCGCTCCGCAGCGATGCCACCCAGCTATCGGGCCTGGTGGGCTCGCCCTCGTACATGTCGCCCGAGCAGGTGCGCGAGCAGGACCTCACCCACCACAGCGACATGTTCTCGCTGGCCGTGGTGGTGTACGAGCTGCTCACTGGCCGCCGCCCGTTTGATGGCGACAGCGACTTTGCCACGCTCTACAAGATCAGCAACGAGACGCCCACGCGGCCCAGCCTGCTGCGCGCGTCGCTGCCAGCGCATGTGGACGAGGTGCTGCTGCGTGCGCTGGCCAAGCAGCCCGCCGACCGCTTTGCCACCTGGGCCGACTTTGTCCAGGCGCTGCTGGCCGCGCACCGGGGCCTGCCCCGCCAGAAGTCGCAAGACACCGAGGCCGAGCGCTTTGCGCGCCTGCGAGCATTGCCGTTTTTTGCCGACTTTCACGACGTGGCCCTATGGGAGCTGATGCGCCTGGGCAGCTGGCGCCGGCTGGAGCAGGGCACCGTGCTGATGCGCGAGAACACGCCGGGTGACTCGTTCTGCATCCTCATCGAAGGCCAGGTGGCCGTCAGCCGCCAGGGCTGGAACCTCAGCACCTTGGGCCCCGGCGTGACCCTGGGCGAGATGACCTACCTGCGCCCCGACAACCGCATCCGCACCGCCACCGCCGTGGCCGAGACCGAGGTGCTGGTGCTCAAGGTGCGCAACCCGGCGCTGCGCGAGGCGTCGGAGGATCTGCAGTCGCGCTTTGACAAGGCCTTCATCAAGCTGCTGGTCGGGCGGCTGATCGCCACCAACGAGCAACTGGCCGAGTGGGAGCTGGTGGCTGCGCCAGGGCCCGCTGGCGGTTGATGCCCTGATTGCTACTTAATTGATAGCTGCCAGGGCATATTGCACTGGCGCTACCAGCAAAAACTATCCAAAAAACCGGTAACACACCATGATGGCGGCCACCACGCCCGCCAGCTCGGCCAGCAGCGCGCAGCCCACGGCGTGCCGCGCGCGCTGGATGCCCACTGCGCCAAAGTACACCGCCAGCACGTAAAAGGTGGTTTCGGTGCTGCCCTGGATGGTGGCGGCGGCCAGGGCGGCAAAGCTGTCCACGCCCTGGGTCTGCATGGTCTCGATGAGCATGGCGCGCGCCGCGCTGCCCGAGAACGGCTTGACCAGAGCGGTAGGCAAAGCGTCCACAAACCGGGCATCAGCGCCCAGCGTGGTCACGCACCAGCGGATGCCGTCGAGCACATAGCCCAGCGCGCCCGAGGCGCGGAAAACGCCCACCGCGCACAGCATGGCCACCAGGTAGGGCAGCAGGCCCTTGGCCACGTCAAAGCCTTCCCGCGCGCCGTCGATGAAGGCCTCGTACACCGGCACCTTGCGCCATGCGCCCAAGGCCACAAACAGCACGACCAGCGCAAACAGCGTGAGGTTGCCCAGCAGCGACGACAGCGAGGCCAGCGCCGCAGCGCTGAGCGTGGTCAGCAGCGCCATAAAGCCGCCCAGCACCAACGCCACCGGCAGCAGGTAGGCCAGCACCCCGGGGCTCCACAGCGGCAGGCGCTGCACCACGGCCACGCTCAGCAGGCCCACCAGGGTGGACGCGGAGGTCGCCAGCAGGATGGGCAAAAAGACCAGTGTCGGGTCGGGCGCGCCCTGCTGCATGCGGTACATGAAGATGGTGACCGGCAGCAGCGTGAGCGAGGAGGCATTGAGCACCAGAAACAGGATCTGCGCGTTGGTGGCGGTGTCGGGCTGCGGGTTCAGCTCCTGCAGCGACTTCATGGCCTTCAGCCCCATGGGCGTGGCCGCGTTGTCCAGCCCCAGCGCGTTGGCCGCAAAGTTCAGCGTGATCAGCCCGAGCGACGGGTGGCCGCGCGGCACCCCAGGCATGAGCCTGGCAAACAGCGGCGCCAGCCAGCGCGCCAGCGCGTCCACCAGGCCCGCCTTCTCGGCAATGCGCAAGAACCCCAGCCACAGCGTGAGCGTGCCAAACAGCAGCACCATCACCTCGACCGAGAGCTTGGCCATCTGGAACAGGGCCTGCACCATGGCCGAGAAGATGTCGGCATTGCCGCCCACCAGCCACTGGGCCAGCGCAGCCACCGCCGCTGTCAGGAAGAAGCCGAGCCACAGGGTGTTGAGCATGGGATAGGGGGCGCTGAGGGGAGGGTGGGTGTTTGGCCGAGATTACACGCTGCTGAGGGCAGGGCGGGGCCGGTGGAAGCGGGTTTGGCGCCGTCACGACAGCGCCAGGGTTGTGTGCCTGAGGTGATTCTGGGGCGCCGAGTAAACTATAGGGTTTTTGCCGCGCGGAGCGACCCACGGCAAATACCCCCCAACCCACACACAAAGGTAACCCCCATGGGCGCGCAGTGGAAAGCAAAAGGCAAGGCTCTGGTGGCCGATGCCAAGGGCAAGCTGTTTGGCAAGCTGGTCAAGGAAATCACCGTGGCCGCACGTGGCGGCGCCGACCCGGCCAGCAACTCGCGCCTGCGCCTCGTGGTCGAGCAGGCCCGCAAGGCATCGATGCCCAAGGACACGCTGGAGCGCGCCATCAAGAAGGGCTCCGGCACCGGCGCCGACGCCGTCAGCTACGAACGCGTGATCTACGAAGGCTTTGCCCCCCACCAGGTGGCCGTGATGGTCGAATGCCTGACCGACAACGTGAACCGCACCGCGCCTGAAATGCGCGTGCTGTTCCGCAAGGGCCAGTTGGGCACGTCCGGCTCGGTGGCGTGGGACTTCAACCACGTGGGCATCATCGAAGCCGAGCGTGCCAACGCCGATGCCGACCCCGAGCTGGCCGCCATCGAAGCCGGTGCGCAGGACTTTGAGGCCGGCGACGAAGAAGGCACCACCGTCTTCTGGACGGACCCTACCGACCTGGATCTGGTCAGCCGCGCGCTGCCAGCCTACGGCTTCACGGTGCTGACTGCCAAGCTGGGCTACAAGCCCAAGAACCCGGTGAACCCCGCCAACCTCACGGCCGAGCAACTGGAGGAGGTGGAGAACTTCCTGGCCGCCATCGATTCGAACGACGACGTGCAAAACGTGTTTGTGAGCTTGGGTGGCTGATGCCGGCGGGCTGGTGCTGGCGCAGGTACCGCATACGGTGCCGCGCAGCATTCCGCCCACTCCATCCGTTGGCTGGCCACCTCTTGTTTTGACGGACCCATCCACTGTTTCATGACTGCTGACCACTACGCAGCCCTCGGGCTGGCGGCCAACGCGTCGCTGGCGGACATCAAGAAGGCCTTTCGCCAGAAGGCCTCGTTCTACCACCCCGACCGCAACACCGCACCCGACGCGGCCCAACGCTTTGCCGAAGTGCAAAAGGCCTACGAGGTGCTGTCGGACGACGACGCGCGCCAGGCCTATGACGACAACCGCCGCCGCAACCTGCTGGACGACCCGCTGCAGACCGCCCAGGAGATCTGGCAGGCCTACAGCGCGCGCATCCTTTCTCATCCTTCTGCCCTGTGAAACTTTCTCCCTATTTTTATGACCTGCGCTCGGCCTACCAGGCCGAGCTGGATGACCTGGTGTCGGACTCCGAAGGCAACGACGTGCTGCGCAAGCGCCTGGCTGAAAAGCGCAACGAGATGGCGTTTTTGGTGCAGATGATGGAGCTGGCCCCCGAAATGGTGGCCGTGGTGTTCCACCGGGGCTTTCGCTTCACCCAACCGGCAGCGCTGGAGCACCTGCTGAGCCTGCCCGTGAATGAGTTGCCCGACTGGCACAGCCTGGGCCACGCCGTGGCGCTGGAGCCCTGGGCGCAGAGTCTGGCGCAGACGGTGCTGCGCGAGCCCCAGGGCGCACGCTTTCTGACCGTGGCTGCTGGCCTGGAATACCTGCAGCAGCACGCCCACATGGCCCCCGCTGCCGCCGCACATGGCGACAGCGATGCCGAAGAGGACAGTGAAGACGCCGCCGAGCACGACGACGACTACAGCGCCCTGAGTGCCGACGACGCGGTGGACCCACACAACAGCCGTACGCGCGAAGAGGCCAGCGCCAACTGGCTGGCCGACGTGGGCTTTGAGCGCAAGGAATGACGACCATGAGCAGCAGCAACCAACACCTGGCCCTGATCACCAAAACCACCAGCCTCATCGCAGCCGGTGACATCGTGGGCGCCGAATCGGCGCTGGCAGAGCTGGCCGATGCCGAAGGCGACAACGCCCTGATGGTAGTGCTGGACCAGCTCGCCCCCAAGGACATCCTGGCCGTGATGCGCGAGTACGACGACTCCAAGGCGTCCGTGGTCAACATGCTGGTCACGCCCGAGCAGTTTGCCCGCGCCATGGTGCTGGAGAAGCAGTACAAGGACCTCACCCACACCCACCTGCGCAACATGGTCAACGCCGTGGTCTTCCGCGACGATGCCGACCCGGTGGAATTCCTCACCGCCATCGGCGACCTGGAAGGCGGCGCCGAAGCCCTGGCCAACTACTTTGCGGAAAAGTGGAGCCGCATCGAAGCCTTTGCCCGCACTGGCACGTTTGACGCGACCGAAGACTACGGTGTCACGCTGAGCGATGACGAACTGCTGGCCTCGGGCTATGTGCAGCCGCGCGTGGACCTGGACGAGGTGGCCGACCGCGACTGGATGCAGATGGCCTGGCTGCTGCGCTACGAGTGCCGCGACCTGTTCATCGAAATGCTGCTGGTGCTGCGCGCCAAAGCCCGTGCGTTTGATATGGGCCTGGAAGAGGGCGATGAGACTCCCGCCGAGGAAGACGACGGCAAGTTCGAGACCAGCGAGACAGACCGGGGCAAGGCCACGCCCGCTGCCCGCGCCTCTGACGAAGAATCCGCGATTTGATGATGTCCCAAAGCTCGGCACTGCAACTGCACGACGCCCGTCCTTTCTTTGAAAAGGCGCTGGTCTACGGCGTGCAGCACGGCATCCTCGATGCGGACCGGCTGGCGGCCATCCATACCGATGCGCCCAAGGGCATGGTGCAGATTGCGCGCTACTTTGGCAGCGAGTTCTTGCGGCCCGAGCTGGAAAAAGCGCGGGATCGCATGGTCAACCTCATCAGCCTGTACCTGCTGGAGACCACGGACGGCGATCTGGCCAAGGCGGCGGTCTCGCTGCGCGACAACTCCTTTTTGTCGCGCTCCAAGGGCGGGTCGGACATGCTCAAGCGGCTGATCGCCATGCCCGAGAGCAGCAACTTTGGCATGGCCGGCTATGCCGATTCCGAAACCCCGCTGCTGGCTGCCTGGTCGTTGCGCAGCCATGCCGACTACCGCGCCGAGCTGGCCCGCCGCAGCCAGATCGCCCAGGCCATTGCCGCCGCCGAATGGTTGGCCGCGCAATACGACCTGGACACCGACGAGCTGGAAACTGCTGGTGCCGATGCCGAGGCGGTGATCCGCACAGGGCTCCTGATGCAGGCGCTGAACCCCAAGGCCATGGCGGCGGGTGAGTGGCCCAGCGCCCCGGCGTTTGAAAAGCTGGTGACGGCACTGCGCAAAAAGAAGGCAACCGTGCCGACGGCGCTGCGCTTGCCCGCTGGTGTGCCCGCAGAGCTGCGCGATGTGCTACAGGCCCAATGCGCTGCGGTGCTGGCGGACTTGCCCAAGCTGCTGCAGTCCACTGCGCCCCTGCGCACCCTGTTGCGCCCCATGGGCGCATTTCGGGCGCGGTACTTCCTGCTGGACGACCCGCTGGCCGAAGTGGACAGCTTTCACCGCAGCCTGGACGCTCTGGAGGAAGACGACGAGCCTCCGCAGCCCGCCAGCAAGACCTGGACGAAGGCGACCGCAGGCAACGAGGACGAGCACTCCCTGCTCACGCTGTTCCTGTGCCTGGCCGCTGGCGCGCCCAAGAAAACGCTGCTGACCGAGAAAACCGCCGCCAGCCTGGTGCGCAAGATCCGCAAGTCCGGCCTGCAGCCCGAGCTGGCGGCCGATTTCATCCGCAGCCATGCAGCAGCCGCCTTCCAGCAGGACTACCTGGCCCTGTGGTCCGGTTTTGTGCAAGACGCGCAGGCCACGCTGACCAGCGACCGCGACTACCAGATGCACGACGCACTGGCGCTACTGCGGCGCGAATGCCACGTGGTGGGCTGACAGGTGCGCCCATAGGCCGAGGGAGGGGGCGGCCTGAGAGGCTCCAGGCACTAACTCAAGCACTGCATGGATGCCCGAAAAAGAGTCGCGGGGCAGTCAAGGCTCTCGGTTACCATTGTTAACGTTGACAGTCATCGCATAGCCTGCAAGCCATAGCAGCCGGGCGTTGGGCGATGGCGTCGCGTTGTGAGCCTCATTGCCATCGCCTGTCTGTACCTTCTGTGCACAGCCCCACCCTCCTTATCGTCGCGGCCATTCTTGCAGCGCTGGTCACAGGCGTTCTGTCCGCGGTGTGGATCTTCAACAGACGCATTCCCGGGCTTCGCTTCTGGGCGCAGGCACTGTTTTGCGCCACCGTCTTCTGCATCAACCTGCTGCTGCGCGACCATGTGTCGCTGCCGTTGTCTGTCGTGCTGGCGCAGTCTTCCGTAGCGTTGGCTGCATACCTATGCCTGCTGGGCGCACGCGAGTACATGGGCAGGGCGCCCTTGGGGCACGGTGTTGCCTTACTGGCCTTGGCGCTTCTGCTGGGTACTGCCTTGTTTTTTACCCTGGTGAAGCCGAATGTGCAGGTACGCATCGCGCTGACGGGGCTGGTGCCAGGGGTGTTGTTCATTGCGGCCGCGCACACACTGGCCCGTGGCGGCTTTCACAAGGTGCCCGCACGGTACCTGTTTGCGGCCACGGTGGGCGTGCATGGAGCGTTCTTGCTGGTGCGGCCTTTGCTGTTCAAGCTGGCCGCGCCCGCCGATGGGGCGCAGCCCGAGACGGGCATGGTGGCTGCGCTGTCGCAGTTTGTGGTGCTGGAGTCCACCCTGGCGCTGGTGCTGGTGGCGTTTGGTGCGCTCATGCTCACCAATGAGTTCATCACCAACGAACTGCGCCACCTGGCCGAGGTGGACCCGCTGACCAATGTATTCAACCGCCGCGCGTTTCTGACCCTGCTGGACAAAGCCATCAGCAACGCCCAGCGCACGCAGACGACGTTGCCCGTGCTGGTGATGGACCTGGACCATTTCAAGAAGGTCAACGACAGTTGGGGCCACCGCGCGGGTGACGATGTGCTGCGCCATTTTGTGATGCTGGCCCAGCGCTGCCTGCGCAAGGAAGACGTGATGGGTCGACTGGGGGGGGAAGAGTTCGCCATCTTCTTGCCCAACGCAGGGGCCGGTGGCGCCGTTGCGGTGGCCGAGCGGCTGCGCGCCATGGTGGAGGCCCACCCGGTGGTGACCGAGCAGCGCAGCATTGCGCTCACGGTGAGTGTCGGCGTCACCGTGTGCGCGGGCAGCGAGTCCGCAGGCACGGCCCTGCAGCGTGCGGATGAGGCCATGTACCTGGCCAAGGAACGGGGGCGCAACCGCGTGGAGATGACCGTGGTCCCTGCTGCACCCATGGCCCCGGCTACCACCACCAACCAGCCTGCCACGCGGACCACCCTGGCGGCATAGGAGCTGCCTTGCGCCGTGGCGGGCTGTGTCGGCTGCCCGACCCTGGCGGTGGCGGCATGGGTCACAAAGTCGATGTTGCCCGTCACAATCGCCTTTTTCACCCCGCCCCCGGTGATGCGAGCAGACAACCCCATGGCAGTCCCCACCCCTCCTGGCGCTCCCAGCGACGCCCACGCTGCAGCCCCCCAATCCGCCGGCACCCAGCCCGCGCCCTCTGCGTCGCCCGTAGCGCACGGCCGCAGGGCATTTCTGGCCACCGGGGCTGGAGCCGCGCTCGCAGCCGCTGGCGCTGCGGGTTATTTTCTGCACCAACCGGGCAACGACCGACGGCTGGTCTTCGCCACCCTGCACGATGCCATGGGTGAGGCCGAGCGACTGAATGCTGCCTCTGTCCACGCGCTGGAACCCGCCACGGCCTGGACCTGGGCCCAAACGCTGGTGCATTGCGCGCAGAGCATTGAATACTCGTTGCAAGGCTTTCCGTCGCCCAAGTCGGCGCTGTTTCAGAACACCCTGGGGGCCGCCGCTTTCAAGGTGTTTACTCTGCGGGGCCGCATGAGTCACAACCTGGCTGAGCCCATTCCGGGAGCCCCGGCGCTCGATGCGCAGACCACGGACCCATCGGCCGCCATGGCACGCCTGCGCCAGGCGGTGCAGGACTTTGCCCTCCACACCGGTGCACTGCAGCCTCACTTTGCCTACGGCGCATTAACCCGGACGCAGTACGAGCAGGCGCACGCCATGCACCTGGCCAACCATCTGTCGGCCTTTGATGGGCGCGGCTAGTTCAGGCGCTGAAGACTAAAGCTGCGCTCGTCTGAAGCTGCTGGACCAGCTCCGCAGCGTAGCCGTAAGACCCACGCAATTGCAGTCAAATTGATGCAAGTCAAGGGAGGCGGCCGACCGCGCGCAGCCCATGAGGGCCCTGCGCTTACGATACTTTTTGAGGTGAGGCGCCTTCGCTGATGTGACTGCCAATGCGCTCTGCCTCCGCACCAAAGAGGATCAGAGCCATGGGCAGCAAGTGGAAAATTTATGCGGCCGTCGCAGCGCTGTTGCTGCTGGGCACCGTATTGGTCGTGCGGTGGGCGCCCTGGCAGCCCAAGGGGCCGGGCCCGGGCTTTGTAAGCGGCAACGGCCGCATCGAGGCCACCGAGATCGCCGTGGCCACCAAGCTCGCGGGCCGGGTGCAGGACATCCTGGTGGCCGAGGGCGATTTCGTGAAAGCGGGGCAGCCCGTGGCCCGTATGCAGATCGACGGCCTGCAAGCCCAGCGCGAAGAGGCCGTGGCCCGGCTGCAGCAGGCGCAGCTGGCCATCAGCAGCGCGCAGGTACAGGTGGCCCAGCGCGAGAGCGACTACCAGGCTGCCTTGGCGGTCGTGGCCCAGCGCGAGAGCGACCTCGACACCGCCCGCCGCCGCCTGCCGCGCTCCGAGCAGCTGGCGCGCGAAGGCTTCTTCTCTAGCCAATTGCTCGACGACGACCGCGCCAAGGTGCGCAGCCAGCAGGCCGCCGTGGTCGCGGCCAAGGCGCAGGCCAAGGCGGCGCAGGCGGGCATCGGCGCGTCGCGCACGCAGGTGACCAGCGCCGAGGCCAACGTGCGCGCGCTGGAGGCCACGCTGGCCCGCATTGATGTGGAGCTGGCCGACAGCGATCTCAAGGCCCCGCGCGACGGGCGGGTGCAGTTCCGCGTGGTGCAGCCCGGCGAGGTGGTGGGCGCAGGCGCGCGCGTGCTGCAGCTGGTGGACCTGACCGATGTGTACATGACCTTCTTTCTGCCCGAAACCGTGGCGGGCCGCGTGGCGCTGGGCAGCGATGTGCGCATCGTGCTTGATGCCGCGCCGGGCTTTGTGATCCCGGCCACCGTGTCGTTTGTGGCCAGCACCGCGCAGTTCACGCCCAAGACGGTGGAGACCGCCAGCGAGCGCCAGAAGCTCATGTTCCGCGTGCGGGCCCAGATCGACAAGGCACTGCTGCTGCGCCACCAGGAGCAGGTCAAGACCGGTCTGCCTGGTGTTGCCTGGCTGCGGGTGGACCCCGCCGTGGAATGGCCCGCCAACCTTGCCATCAAGGCGGACCAGTGAGCCTCCCCGGCAGCGTGGCACCCGTGGCCCGCCTGCGTGGCGTGGGCCAGCGATATGGGCGCACGGTGGCGCTCTCAGACATCGATTTGGAAGTGGCCGCGGGCCGCATGGTGGGCCTGATCGGACCGGATGGCGTGGGCAAGTCCAGCCTGCTCGCGCTGGTGGCGGGCGCCCGTGCAGTGCAGCAGGGCACGGTGGAGGTGCTGGGCGGCGACATGGCCAAAAGCCGCCACCGCAGCCGCGTGTGCCCCCGCATCGCCTATATGCCGCAGGGCCTGGGTAAGAACCTGTACCCCACGCTGTCGGTGGAAGAGAACCTGCAGTTCTTTGGCCGCCTGTTCGGGCACGACGCGGCCGAGCGGCGCCGCCGTATTGATGAACTCACACGCAGTACCGGCCTGCACCCGTTTCTGGCGCGGCCTGCGGGCAAGCTTTCGGGCGGCATGAAGCAGAAGCTGGCGCTGTGCTGCGCGCTCATCCACGACCCCGACCTGCTCATCCTGGATGAGCCCACCACCGGCGTGGACCCGCTGGCGCGCGCGCAGTTCTGGGATTTGATCGGCCGCATCCGCGCCGCCCGGCCCGGCATGAGCGTGATCGTGGCCACGGCCTACATGGAGGAAGCCCAGCGCTTTGAATGGCTGGTGGCGATGGACGAGGGGCGCATTCTGGCCACCGGCACCCCGGCCGAGCTGATGGCCCGCACCGGGCACGATTCGCTGGAGCAGGCCTTTGTAGCGCTGCTGCCCGAGGCCAAGCGCCGGGGCCACCAGGCGGTGCAGATTCCGCCTCTGGACCGGTCGCAGGCAGAAGACGACGCCCATGTCGCCATTGAGGCGCGCGACCTGACCATGCGGTTTGGTGATTTTGTGGCGGTGGACCATGTGAGCTTTCGCATCCAGCGGGGCGAGATCTTCGGCTTTCTGGGCAGCAATGGGTGCGGCAAGTCCACCACCATGAAGATGCTCACCGGCCTGCTGCCCGCCAGCGACGGGCAGGCCTGGCTGTTCGGCCAGCCGGTGGACCCCAAGGACATGGCCACGCGGCGCCGCGTGGGCTACATGTCGCAGGCGTTTTCGCTGTACAGCGAGCTGTCGGTGGAGCAGAACCTGGTACTGCATGCCCGCCTGTTCCACGTGCCCGAGGCCGAGGTGCCCGCGCGTGTCACGGCCATGCTGGAGCGCTTTGACCTGCAGGCCGTGCGCAGTTCGTTGCCCATGAAGCTGCCGCTGGGCATGCGCCAGCGCCTGTCGCTGGCCGTGGCCATGGTGCACCAGCCCGAGCTGCTGATTCTGGACGAGCCCACCTCGGGCGTGGACCCGATGGCACGCGACAACTTCTGGCGCCTGATGGTGGAGCTGGCGCGGCGCGACAAGGTCACCATCTTCATCTCCACCCACTTCATGAACGAGGCCGAGCGCTGCGACCGCATCTCGCTGATGCACGCAGGGCGCGTGCTAGAGAGCGCTGCGCCGCAGGACATTGTGGCCAAACGCGGCGCCACCACGCTGGAAGAAGCCTTCATCGGCTACCTGGAAGATGCTGCGGGAACGGCACCAGACCCTGTGCCTTTGCAGGCTTCGGACCCCGCTGCGCTATCGCCGGTGTCCGCATCCAGCGCTACCACCTCGCGCTCCCGTCTTCGCCAGAGCCTGGCCCGCATCCACAGCACCCAGTGGCGCGAATCGCTGGAGCTGCGCCGCGACCCGGTGCGCGGTGCCATGGCGCTGCTGGGCTCGCTGATCCTGATGTTCGTGATGGGCTATGGCATCAGCATGGACGTGGAGAACCTGCGCTTTGCCGTGCTGGACCGCGACCAGACCGCGCTGAGCCGCGCTTACACGCTGAACCTGGCGGGCTCGCGCTACTTCACCGAGCGGCCGCCCATCACCACCTACACCGAGCTGGACGCGCGCATGCGATCCGCCGAGATATCGCTGGCGCTGGAGATCCCGCCCGGCTTTGCACGCGATGTGGCACGCGGCCAGACGGTGCAGATCGGAGCGTGGGTGGACGGCGCCATGCCCCAGCGTGCCGAAACCGTCATCGGCTACGCCCAGGGCCTGCACCAGCAGTGGCTGGTGGAGCAAAGCCGCAGCCGCACGGGCACCGTGCCCCGAGGCCTGCTGGAGGTGGAGCCGCGCTACCGCTACAACCCCGATGTGCGCAGCCTGCCGTCCATGGTGCCTGCCGTGATTCCGCTGCTGCTGCTGATGCTGCCCGCCATGCTCACGGCCCTGGCGGTGGTGCGCGAGAAAGAGCTGGGCTCCATCATCAACCTGTATGTGACGCCCACCACGCGCACCGAATTCATGTTGGGCAAGCAACTGCCCTATGTGCTGCTGGCGCTGTTCAACTTTGGCCTCATGTGTCTGGCGGCCGTGACGGTGTTTGGCGTGCCCATCACCGGCAGCTTTGCCACGCTCACGCTGGGGGCTGTGCTGTTCAGCCTGTGCTCCACGGGCATGGGGCTGCTGGCCTCCACCGTCACGCGCAGCCAGATTGCCGCCATGTTTTTTGCCATGGTGGGCACGCTCATCCCGGCGGTGCAGTTTGCGGGGCTCATCAACCCGGTGTCGTCCATGACCGGATTCGCGCGCTGGGTGGGCGAGGTCTATCCGGCCAGCCACATGTTCACCATCAGCCGGGGCGTGTTCAACAAGGCCCTCACGCTGCAGGACTTGCAGGCCGAGTTCTGGCCCATGCTGGTGGCGGTGCCGGTCATCATCGGCGCGGCGATCTTGCTGTTACGCAAGCAGGAGACCTGACATGGCACTGCGTGGACGGTGGTCGAACATTTTTCGCCTCGGCATCAAGGAGCTGTGGAGCCTGTGGCGCGACCCGGCCATGCTGTTCCTCATCGTCTACACCACCACGCTGGCGGTGTACTCGGCAGGCATGGCGCAGCCCGAGACGCTGTACCACGTGCCCATTGCCATCGTGGATGAGGACGACTCGGCCTTGTCCCAGCGCATCGCCACCGCGTTCTATGCGCCCCAGTTCACGCGCCCCGCGATGATCAGCATGCGCGAGGTGGACCCGGGCTTGGACGCCGGCCGCTTCACGCTGGTGCTGCACATCCCCGCGCATTTCCAGCGCGACGTGCTGGCGGGCCGGGTGCCGCAGGTGCAGCTCAACATCGACGCCACGCGCATGGGGCAGGCGTTTGCGGCCAATGGGGCGGTGCAGCAGATCGTGCAGCTGGAGGTGGCCGAGTTCGTGCAGCGCGACCGCACTGTGGCCGCGCAACCCATCGAGCTGACGGTGCGCTCGCGCTTCAACCCGGCGCTGAACCCCGCGTGGTTCGGCTCGCTGATGGAGCTGATCAACATCGTGACCATGCTCTCCATCATCCTCACGGGCGCCGCGCTGATCCGCGAACGCGAGCACGGCACGGTGGAGCATTTGCTGGTGATGCCCGTCACCCCCGGCGAGATCATGCTGGCCAAGGTCTGGGCCATGGCGCTGGTGGTGCTGGTCGCTACCTGGGTGTCGCTCACGGCGGTGATCCGCTGGGCGATTGGCGTACCCATCGAGGGCTCGGTACCGCTGTTTCTGCTGGGGGCCACGCTGCATCTGTTTGCCACCACGTCCATGGGCATCTTCATGGCCACGGTGGCGCGCAGCATGCCGCAGTTTGGCTTGCTGATGGTGCTGGTGATGATGCCGCTGCAGATGCTGTCGGGCGGCGTCACCCCGCGCGAGAGCATGCCGCTGTGGGTGCAGTACGGCATGGCCCTGGCGCCCACCACGCACTTCACCGAGCTGGCCCAGGCCATCCTCTACCGGGGCGCGGGCTGGGCGGTGGTGTGGCCGTCGCTGGTATGGCTGCTGGGGATTGGGGCGGTACTGTTCAGCCTGGCGCTGGCGCGGTTCCGCAAGACGATTGCGCGCATGGCTTGAGCGCACCAGCGCTTCCTGTGTCCCACACTTGGCGAGAGTGTCATGGCTTGGTGTCGAATTCGTTCAGGGGCAGATTGAAGCTGCCTCTTCGGTCTCCGGTGACTGAGAACGCGCGTGTGCTTCCTGACAGGTTCTTGCCACTGGTCTGGGTAAAGACCACGCGGTATTTGCCTTCATCCACGCGGTCCAATGTGTAGCCTCCGCGGGGCGACAAGTAGACCTGCCTCAGCGGGGAACAGGGGTTGGCATCCGCTGCGCACAGGCGCACCCATAGTCCTTCATCGCCGGGATTACCCAGCGTGATCAGGGTGTCCCCACCAGCGGCCAGATAAGGTTGGCCGAGCAAGCGACCACTGGATTTGGGCCATTCGCCTCGCCGGTTGTCTGGTGATTTGCCATGGGGGTAGGGCAGGGTGTGCTTGACACCAGGCCCCTGCGATGGCTGTGCTGAATGCTGAGGAAAGCGGGGCCCCTCATAGCGCTGGGGGGCTCCCCACAGGGCGTAGCCCACCAGCACATAAAGCAGCGTGGCCATTGCCAGCAAAGCCATAGCACCGTAGCTGCTGGTATTGATCCAGGGCTTGCGTGGGTAGGTGAACGTATCCAGCAGTTCGCCGACGGCATCTCGGCCGGTGATCGCGCGCACCAGCCAGAACAATGCGGCAGCACCCCACAGGCCCGCCAGCAGCCAGGGCCTGGCCAACTCGTTGTAGATACCCATCAAGACGAGCTTGGGCATCATGAAAATCAGATCCGCAAGGCTTGCTTCCGCCCTGGCAGTGGCGCTGAATGTCAGCGCCGCAATGAAGAGGAGGAGTTGTTTGTGCATGGCGAAAGCGACCAAGGGGTTAAGGCGCTGGAGGTGGTGCAGCACGAGATGATCATTCCCCGCGGGAGTGTCCCGATGGTAGTCGTCTGGCACGCAGGGTCACCCGAGGTCGTGGCGTTCGGCGTCGAGGCATGCGAACTGCGACAGACCTCAAGAGCTGCCCGTTGAAATGAAATTTGTACTGCTTGGCCGCCCTGGCAGGCGCAACTGTGCCACCGGCGCTGGGCTGCTCGCCACCCGCTGGCCGCGCCTCCACACCCCCAGCCGCGCAGCGCGCAGGCGGATGGCCTCGACGGGGGTGCGTGCGTGCAGCAGCACGAAGTCTGCATGGCAGCCGGGCGCAATGCCATAGCCCTCCAGGCCCAGCAGGCGTGCCGGGTTCACCGTCACCGCATCAAAACACTGCCGCATCGCGGCCTGGCTGGTCATCTGCCCCACATGCAGGCCCATGTGCGCGGCCTCCAGCATGTCGGCGCTGCCGCCGCTGTACCACGGGTCCAGCACACAGTCATGGCCAAACGCCACCGTCAGGCCTGCGGCCATCAGCTCGGGCACACGGGTCATGCCCCGGCGCTTGGGGTAGGTGTCGTGGCGGCCTTGCAGCGTGATGTTGATGAGCGGGTTGGCCACCACGCCCAGGTCGGCCTCGGCCATCAGCGCCATCAGCTTGCTCACGTAGTAGTTGTCCATGCTGTGCATGGAGGTGAGGTGCGAGCCCGTCACGCGGCCCTGCAGGCCCAGGCGCTGGGTTTCGTACGCCAGGGTTTCCACGTGGCGCGAGTGCGGGTCATCGCTCTCGTCGCAGTGCATGTCCACGCGTTTGCCGCGCTCGGCGGCCAGTTCGCAGAGGATTTTCACGCTCTCGGCCCCCTGGGCCATGGTGCGCTCGAAGTGGGGGATGCCACCCACCACGTCCACGCCCATGTCCAGCGCACGCTTCAGGTTGTCGAACCCGCCCGGCGCACGCAGCACACCGTCCTGCGGAAAAGCCACCAGTTGCAAATCCAGGTACGGCGCCACGCGCTGTTTTACATCCAGCAGCGCCTGTACCGGCAGCAGGCTAGGGTGGCTGGTGTCCACATGGCTGCGGATGGCCAGCAGCCCGCGCGCCACGGCCATGTCGCAGTACTGCAGCGCGCGTTGCACGATGGCGTCGTGGGTCAGCGTGGGCTTGAGTTCGCCCCACAGCGCAATGCCTTCGAGCAGCGTGCCGCTCTCGTTCACGCGCGGCTGGCCGTAGCTCAGGGTCGAATCCATGTGGAAATGCGCGTCCACAAACGGCGGGCTGACCAGCAGGCCACCCGCATCTACCGTTTCATGCGCAGGGGCTTGCAGGCCTTCGGTCACTTCGGTGATGCGGCCGCCTTGCACGGCGATGGACATGTTCTGGCGGCCGTCGGGCAGGGTGGCGTGGGTGATGAGCAGATCGAGCATGGTGGGAGAGTTTAGAGATTCGTCTGGGCGTGCAGGCACACTGCGGGGTCTAAAGAACAAAGGGTCATCCGATGAACGAACATGAAAAGCTGAACTACGTCGAATTTGCCGCGCGCGACTTGCCCGCCACGAAGTCGTTCTTTGAAAAGGCCTTTGCATGGGCCTTTGTGGACTACGGCCCGGAGTACACGGCCTTCACGGGCCAGGGGCTGGACGGTGGATTCTTTCAGGCCAGCCTGTGCTCTACCCCAGCTACTGGCGGCGCCTTGCTGGTGTTCTACAGCGCAGACCTCGAAGCCACGTTGGCAAAGGTTGAGCAGGCGGGTGGCCATGTGGTCAAGCCGGTGTTCGAATTTCCGGGAGGGCGGCGCTTTCATTTCACCGAGCCCAGCGGCAACGAGTTTGCGCTGTGGTCCGATCAACGCTCCCCCTTGCGGTAAGGCTTCATCAACGCCTGCGGATAAGCCGCCTTGCGCGCCACCAATACCAGCGCCAGGATGGACAGCAGGTAGGGCAGCATCAAATACACCTGGTACGGCAGCCACGCATCACCCGCCTGCTGCAGGCGCAGTTGCAGCGCGTCAAAAAAGGCAAACAGCAACGCACCCAGCAGCGCCTTACCGGGCCGCCACGATGCAAACACCACCAGGGCCACGCAGATCCAGCCCCGACCATTGATCATGTTGAAGAAAAAGGCGTTGAACGCCGACAGCGTGAGGAACGACCCCGCCACGCCCATCAGCGCCGACCCCGCAACGATGGAGCCCGTGCGCGTGGCCGCCACCGAGATGCCCTGGCCCTCGGCCGCCTGCGGGTTCTCGCCCACCATGCGCACGGCTAGGCCCAGCGGTGTGCGCATCAGCACCCAGGCCAGTAGGGGCACCAGCAGCAACGCCAGCAGAGTGAGCGGCGTTTGCGCCGACAGGATGGGAGCGCCCAGCCACTCCATGGGCGCAAAGGGCTCGATGGTGGGCGGTGTGTTTACCTTGGGGAAGCTCACGCGATAGCCGTAGTAGCTCAGCGCCGTAGCAAGCAGCGTGATGCCCAGGCCGGACACGTGCTGTGACAGCGCCAGCCCCACGGTGAGCCAGGCGTGCAGCAGGCCAAACACAGCACCCGTGAGCGCCGCTACCAGCACCCCGGTCCACAGCCCATGGCCCGCATACACCGTAAGCCAGCCGGTGAAGGCCCCGGCCACCATGATCCCTTCAATGCCCAGGTTCAGCACCCCGGCGCGCTCGCACAGCAGCACGCCCAATGTGCCCAGGATGAGCGGGGTGGCCACGCGCAGGGTGGCAATCCAGAACGCGGGGTTGGCGAGGATGTCGAGCAGTTCGGTCATGCGGCTGCTCCGTGGAATTTTGCTTCTGTTTCGATAGCTGCTAGCGCATGATTCACTAGCGCTACAGGCCGATTTGGTTTGAAATTGTGGTTTGCACGGCTTGTCATGGCTGCATCACTTCCACCGCACGCGGTATTGGGTGAGCAAGCCCGCCACCAGCACCGCAATCAACGACGTCGCCACGATCACATCCGCAATGTAGGTCGGCACGCCCACCGCGCGGCTCATGCTGTCGGCCCCCACCAGCACGCCCGCTACAAAGGTGCCCGCCGCAATCACGCCCAGCGGATGCAGCCCGGCCAGCATGGCGATTACGATGCCGCTGTAGCCGTAGCCGGGCGACATGTCCAGCGTCACATAGCTGGTGCGGCCCGCCACCTCAATGGCACCCGCCAGCCCGGCCAGTCCACCGGACAGCAGCGCGACCAGCACCACGGTGCGGGTAATCGGCACGCCCGCAAAGGCGGCTGCGCGTGCATTGGCCCCGGCGGCGCGAATGTCAAACCCCGGCACCGTGCGCGCCAGCAGCGCCCACAGCATCACCGCCAGCGACACGGCCCACAGCAGCCCCGTGTGCAGCCGCGTCTGCGGCACCAGCTTGGAGAGTTCCAGATCGCCCTGCAGCGCCACACTCTGCGGCCAGCCCATGGAGAGCGGGTCTTTCATCGGCCCGTCCAGCAGCGCCGACACCAGCAGCAGCATGATGAAGTTGAGCAGCAGCGTGGTAACGACCTCGTCCACCCCCAGCCGCGCCTTCATCAGCGCCGGGCCCAGCAGCAGCGCCGCGCCCGCCAGCGCGGCCGCAAGCATCATCAGCGGAAAGAGCACATACGGCGACCATTCCAACCCCGTGCCCCCATGCATGCCGCCCACGGCCACAGCGGCCAGCGCTCCGGCATAAAGCTGCCCCTCGGCCCCGATGTTGAATAGCCGCGCCCGGAAGGCCACGGCCGCCGCCAGCCCAGTGAGGATCAGCGGCGTTGCGCGGGTGAGGGTTTCGGTCAGCGCAAATACCGAGCCAAAGGCGCCTTGCAGCAGTAGCGCGTAGGTCTGCCGCACGGGCGCGCCGGCCCACAGCACCAGCAGGGCGCTGATGAGCAATGTGAACACCACGGCACCCACTGGTGCCAGCACGTAGGCGGCGGGGGAAGTGTGGTTGCGTTTTTCGAGTCTCATGGTGCACTCTGCTCGCGCACGGTCACTCTAGATGGAAGAGACAAAACGTGCGCCATTAACTTGGTCACAAATTCGTTATGGACTTCAGCCATCCGTTTGATCTCGTCGTTCAAGAACGAGACGATTGGAATGTTTGGATGGATGTATCGAACTCCTTGGCGGTGCGCCGCTTCATGTTTTTGTGCAATTGGTCCGAAGAAAAGGCGATGAATAGGATCACGCTCTTCGCTTGAGTTCAAGAGTTTTGGTCTGGGAAGTCCTTTGTGTTTTGCCTGGTTGTTGAAGTCTCTCAAGTAACCAAAGCGTTCACAGTCCACCAGAGTTTTTAGTGAAGTCTCAAACGCACCAAGTTGCTCTGGGTACTTCAGTAACTTGTGGCTGTACACATCAGACGATTTCAGGTGCTGCGTTAGGTCTACAAGGTGATACAGCGCGTAGGCCATCGTGTCCGCTATTGCGTGCAAGTGCTGAACGCACTCTATGACGTGTTTGCCTAGATGGAACATAGAGCGATGAAACTGCTGAAGGCGTGCGTCCTCATCTTCATCACTCATCGGCTCGCTATCCTCATCGCTAAACATGAGTCCTGTCTCAACTGCAACCTTGGCATGCCTCTTCACTTCTTTCAAGTGAAGTCCTGCGTATTGGAGTCGGTTGACGATAGACATCACGCTAGATGAAACATCTTCTGCGCGTGCAGTGTTAAAGACACGTAGAAGTTCGCGCTTCAGGGCAAATGTGGGGATATCGTCGGTATTAGTTGTCATGAAACTGCGCCTGCCATGGCAAGACCAATCGCTTCTCTTGTCCAGTCTTCAGCGCGTCGCCCCGCGCTCAGATGCCCGTCATGCATCACCGCCACGCGGTCACCCAGCGCCAGAACCTCGTCAAGGTCGTCGGAGATCAGCAGTACGGCGGCGCCGTTGTCACGGGCTGTGATGAGTTGCTGCTGCACAAACATCACCGCGCCAATGTCCAGCCCCCAGGTGGGTTGGTGCGCGACGATGAGTTGGGGGGCGGGGGCCGAGTTGCCCGCCGCGTCCTTGGGCGGCATCAGCGCCCGGCCCAGAATGAGCTTTTGCATGTTGCCGCCCGACAGCGACCGCGCAGGCGCATCGGGCCCGCCGCCACGCACGTCAAAGGTCTCGGCCACGCGCTGCGCATGCTGACGTGCGGCTCGGCGCTTGACCCAGAAGGCACGGAACCACGCGTGCGCAAACCAGGGGCCGCGCAGGCGCTCTGAAACCGCGTTCTCCCACACCGGCAGGTCACCCACCACGCCCACGGCGTGGCGGTCTTCGGGGATGCGGGCCACGCCCTGGCTGACCAGCCATGCGGGCCCGGCTTGCAGCGCCGCGCCGCGTAGCGTGACCTGGCCGGTGGTGGCGTTGCGCACGCCGCACAGCACATCGGCCAGCGCCATCTGGCCGTTGCCGCTGACGCCTGCAATGGCGACGATCTCGCCGGCGCGCAGGGTGAGGGAGACATCGTTCAGCCGGTCGCGCCCAGCGGGTGCGGTGCTGACGTTGGTCAGGGTGCAGATGGGATCGCCCACATTCTTGGCGGGGCGGCGCTCGGCCGCCTCGATCGCATGGCCCACCATCCATTGCGCCAGCTGCCCTTGCGTGGTGCCCTGCGCAGGTGCCTCGGCCACCAGCTTGCCCTGGCGCAGTACGGCCACGCGGTGCGACACGCGCAGCACCTCGCCCAGCTTGTGGCTGATGAAGATGATGGACAGGCCCTGCGCCACCATCTGCGCCAGAGTGTCGAACAGCGCCTCGCTCTCCTGCGGGGTGAGCACGGCGGTGGGTTCGTCCAGGATGAGGATGCGGGCGCCGCGATAGAGGGCTTTCAAAATTTCGACGCGCTGGCGTTCGCCCACCGAGAGGCTGCCGACCTTCGCATCGGGGCTGACGGGCAGACCAAATTGCTGCGACACCGCCAGCAGCTTGGTGCGCGCCTCGCTGCGGCGCGAGAAGGGCTGCCACAGCGGCTCGGTGCCCAGTAGCACGTTGTCCAGCACCGTGAGGTTGTCGGCCAGCGTGAAGTGCTGGTGCACCATGCCAATGCCCGCCGACAGCGCCGCGCGCGGCTGGCCGGGCGCCAGGGGCTGGCCAAAGACTTCTATGCTGCCTTCATCCGCCACGTAGTGCCCGAACAAGATGGACATCAGCGTGGACTTGCCCGCTCCGTTTTCGCCCAGCAGGGCCAGCACTTCGCCGCGTGCCAAGGTCAGGCTGATGGCGTCGTTGGCGACGAGCTTGCCGAAGCGCTTGGTGATGCCCGAAAGGCGCAGGACAGGGTCGGTGGGGGAGTCCATCTATTTCCAGGCCGCTAAAAACGCACGCAACACCTTGGCCGAGTTGGCGGCTGCCAGGCCCATGAAGGTGCCCATTTCGTTCTCGCCCTCGCCACCTCCCGCCAGATCGCTCAGCGACCGGAAGGCGATGTAGGGAACGCCGTTGCTGTGCGCCACCATGGCGGTGGCGGCGGTTTCCATGTCGAGCACGTTGGCCTCGAAAGTCTTGAAGGCGTATTCGCGGAAGGCCTTGTTGTCTACAAAGGCCTGGCCCGACACGCCGTTGCCGCCCACCACCAGTTGCGGGCGCTGCTTGAGGCAGGTGGCGGCCAGACAATGCTCCAGGCCCACGTTCTGCAGGCTGCGGGCGGTGGCCAACATCTTGGGGTCGGCTTCAAACCAGAATTTTTTCGAGAGCTGTGGCTGGGCGGCCGAGCGCACTTCGACGGGGCGCGGGTGCATCATGCCGAAGGCGGGCATCGTCAGCTCGCTTTTCATCCAGGCGGGGGCGCTGTATTGGCCGGGTTGGTCTTCGCGCGCCATCAGCCATTCCATGTACTGGCCCCACTGCGCAGGCACCGTGACATCGCCAATGTGCAGGCTGGGGTTGACGCCGCCCGCAATGCCGCTGAAGACCACGTGGCTCACGTTGAAGCGATCCAGCACCAGCTGGGTGTTCATGGCCGCGTTGGTCATACTGATGCCGGAGAGGAACACCACGACAGGTTTGCCCTCCAGCGTGCCGGTGGTGAACTCCACGCCGTTGATGCTGTGCTTGGCGGGTTGCTGCACCTGGGGCAGCAGCACGGTTAGCTCGGGCGCAAAGGCGGAGATGACGGCGATGCGGGGCGTATCGTCCATCCGTACTGCCGTCTTGCCGGGCGCGGGGGCAGCGCAGCCTGAGACCATGGCGGCCAGTGCCACAGCGCCCATAAGACGTGAACAACGGGTAGCCAGCGAGGCTTTTGCGGCGGGGAGTGAGGTCATGAGGGCCTTGTCAGCGGTTCATTGCGGAGGCGTCCAACAAACAGGCCACCGCGTTGTGAGGGTGGCCTGTTCACGCAAAGGAACGGGCAAGCGGGCAGGGCGCCCGCCGCCCGCCGTGCTCACTTGGCCGTCGATTTGGGCTGGCTGTCATCCACCTTCACGGTGAACTTGCCGGCCAGGATGTCGGCCTCCTTGGCCTTGACCTTGGCGACGATGTCGGCAGGCACCTTCTTCTCGAACGTGCCCAGGGGCGCGAGTTCAGAGCCCTTGTGCTTCATCATCGAATACGGGCCGTAGTCCTCGGCGGTGAACTTGCCTTCCTTGACCAGCTTGAGTGCGCGGTCGATGCTGGGCTCCATGTGCCACAGGGCCGAGGCCACCACGGTGTCGGGGTACTGCTCTTGGGTGTTGATCACGTTGCCGATAGCGAGCTTGCCTTTTTCTTTGGCGGCATCGCTCACCCCAAAGCGCTCGGCGTAGAGCACGTCGGCGCCCTTGTCGATCATGGCAAAGGTGGCTTCCTTGGCTTTTGGCGGGTCAAACCAGCTGTTGATGAAGGTGATGGTGAACTCGACCTTGGGGTTGGCCTCCTTGGCGCCCGCCATGAAGGCGTGCATCAGGCGGTTGACTTCGGGTATGGGGAAGCCGCCCACCATGCCGATCTTGTTGGTCTTGGTCATGCCGCCAGCCACCATGCCGCTGAGGTAGGCGGGCTCCTGGATGTAGTTGTCGAACACGCTGAAATTGGGCGCCTGCGGTTTGCCGGAGGAGCCGAGCAGGAATGATGTCTTGGGGAAGTCCTTGGCCACCTTGCGGGCGGCGGCTTCTACCGCAAAGGCCTCGCCCACGATGAGCTGGTTGCCGCCGGTGGCGTACTCGCGCATTACGCGCTCGTAGTCGGCGTTGCTCACGTTTTCGCTGGCCTTGTATTCGATCTCGCCGCGTGCTTCGGCGGCCTTGAGGGCCTTGTGGATGCGGCTGACCCATTGCTGTTCAAAAGGCACCGTGTAGATCGCCGCGACCTTGAGCTTGGACTGCGCGAAGGCCAAAGAGGGCGCCATCGCCATGGCAGCCGAGAGGGCCATGGAGGTGCAGAGCAGGCGTCCGGTGAAGATGCGGCGAGTGGTCATGGTGGGGTTCCTTCAGACAAGCAAACAAGGAGGTTGGGTGTGCTGCTACCAAGCAAGGAGCGCGCCAATCGGTGGCTGTGTAACTGCAAACCAGCGGCAAGTCTGCCAGAGGAAAGCCACCAGTTGGTAAAAAAATGGTGCGTGCGTGCAGAGCTTCCGAAAATCCGCCTGCGGCACCCCACCAGGGTAGGGCCCGCAATGGGCTGTTACGTAACGCAGAGAGGCCCGGTGACGAAAAAAAGCCACCGCTGGGCGACAAGCCCTGCGGTGGCTGGTGCATGGGCGCTAACGCTGTGCGCTTATTTGGTGCCAAAAATGCGGTCGCCCGCATCGCCCAGGCCCGGCAGGATGTAGCCGTGGTCGTTCAGCTCGCGGTCGATGGCGGCGGTGAAGATCGGCACGTCGGGGTGGGCCTTTTGCAGCGTGGCCACGCCTTCAGGGGCGGCCAGCAGGCAGACGAACTTGATGGAGCGGGGGTTGAGCTTCTTGAGGCGGTCCACGCAGGCTGCGGCCGAGTTGCCGGTGGCCAGCATCGGGTCCACCACGATGATGTCGCGCTCGTCCATCTCGGACGGCATCTTGAAGTAGTACTCCACGGGCTGCAGCGTGGCCGGGTCGCGGTACAGGCCGATGTGGCCCACGCGGGCGCCGGGCACCACGTTGAGCATGCCGTCCAGAAAGCCGTTGCCCGCCCGCAGGATGGAGACCAGCACCAGCTTCTTGCCGTCAATCATCTTGCCGGTCATGGTCTCCAGCGGGGTTTCGATCTGCACATCCTGCAGCGGCATGTCGCGGGTTACTTCATACGCCATCAGCGTGGACAGCTCGCCCAGCAGGCGGCGAAAGCTGTTGGTGCTGGCGTCTTTCTTGCGCATCAGCGTGAGCTTGTGCTGGACGAGGGGGGGGGTGATGACGGTGACGTTGCTCATGGGGAACCTGAAAGGAGAAGGGCAGAGGCCTTTGCGCTGAAACACAGGCGCGCTCTGCCGCGCGGTGATTGAAAAAGTGGGGGCTAGTCTGCCAGAAACCGTGCCAGCCGCGACAGATCGACGTTGCCGCCGCTGATGAGGACGCCGACGCGCGCGCCATGGATGTCCACGTTGCCGTGCTGGGCCCCAGCGAAGGCCAGGGCGCCTGTGGGCTCAACCACGATCTTCATACGCTCGGCAAAAAAGCGCAGGGACTCGACCAGTTGCTCGTCGGTGGCGGTGACCATGTCGTCGGCCAGGCGCTGGATGATGGGGAAGGTGAGCTGGCCCAGCGCCTGGGTTTGTGCGCCGTCGGCAATGGTGTGGGGCGTGGGGATCTGCACCACATGCCCGGCTTTGAACGACTGCTGGCCGTCGTTGCCCGCTGCGGGCTCCACACCCACCACCCGGCATTGCGGCGCCAGGGCCTCGGCGGCGAGCAGGCTGCCGGCCAGCAGGCCACCGCCGCCGACGCAGACGAACAAGTAGTCCAGGTCGGGCACTTCTTCAAAAAGCTCTTTGGCCGCCGTGCCTTGACCGGCGATGACATGGGGGTGGTCGAACGGGGGCACCAGCGTCATGCCGCGCTCCAGCGCCAGGCGGCGGCTGATGGCCTCGCGGTCTTCGGTGTAGCGGTTGTAGGTGACGACCTGGGCGCCATAGTCGCGCGTGGCAGCCATCTTGGAGGCGGGGGCGTCCTCGGGCATGACGATGGCGGCAGGCATGTCCAGCAGCCGGGCGGACAGTGCAATGGCCTGCGCGTGGTTGCCCGCCGAGAAGGCGAGCACACCGCGTTCGCGCTGCTCGTCGGTGAACTGGGCCAGGGTGTTGAACGCGCCCCGGAACTTGAAAGCGCCGGTGCGCTGCAGGTTCTCGCACTTGAAGAACAGCTGCGCGCCCAGCCGCTCGTCGGCAGTGCTGGAGCGCAGCACGGGCGTGCGGTGCGCCATGCCCTTGAGCCGGTGCGCGGCAGCGGCCACATCGTCGTAGGTGGGTGGGGGAGCGGTGTGCTCGGTCATAGCGGTGTCCTCGCTGCGGGGCGCAGCCTGCCCCTGGTGGGTACATGATAGCCCGTCAAGCAGATTGTTGGCATAAAAATGGCCGCTACCGCTTGATGGTTGGGTGATATTTGCTATCAAATGCGTAGTGATGGCAGAGCTGCGCAGCCCTGCCTGCGACGGTAGGTAACGGCACGGCATGTGTGGGGCTTGGCCATCGCGCTACTTGTTGCGCCAGTTTTTGAGCATCCGGATCAGCATGGCGGGTATTTGCTCGCGCCGGTGCACCACGCCCAACGGGGGGAGGGGGCTGCTCAGCTGCACATCCAGCTGGCACAGCTGCGCGCCCGACGGCAGCACGGGCGCAATGCTCTGGGGGACCAGCGCCACGGCATCGGGCTGGTTCAGCAGGCTGGCGAACACGGGGAGCGAGACGGTCGACACCGGGAACTGCAGCGCATCGGGCAGGGCCGCCAGCACTTCACGCTCGAAGATCTCGCGCACGGCGATGGTGGCGGTGGGCAGCACCCAGCGTGAATCCTTGAGCGCCGAGAGCGCGATGCCCCGGCGCTTGGCCAGGGGATGGCGGGTGCTGGCCATGATCACCGGCTCATCGGGCTGCAGCGGCTTGAAAACGTACGACGCTGGCAGCAGCACCGGCTCGCGGCAGAACACCGCGTCGAGCCCGCCGTTGAGCAAGAGCGGCAGCAGCCGTTGGCTTGAGTCCTCCTGGACGTCGATGTGCACCCGGGGCTGGGTTTTGTAGAACTCTGCGAGCAAGGGCGACAGGATGGCCTGCGTGGCCGCGGGGGTGGCGCCCAGGCGCAGTGCAGCGGCAGCGCCGCGCCGGATGGCGGCCAGCGACTCTGCCGCTTCCTCCAGCGCGGCGAGCACTCCGCGGGCTGTGTCTACCAGCGTCTGGCCCGCCAGCGTGGGCCGGATGCCCCGCGCATGGCGCTCGAAGAGGCGCACGCCCAGGATGCGCTCCATCTCTGCCAGCGCCTGCGTGGCGGCGGACTGGCTCATGTGCAGTGAAGCGGCGGCCTGCAGGACGGAGCCGCACTGCTGCAGCGCCACCAGCAGCTGAAACTGGCGCAGGCGCGCGTGGCGGGCCAGGCGGGCATAGAGCACCTGCCCTTGCGGGGGCGCGGGGTCGTCCAGGTTGTCGGAATCGGTGGGTGGGGTTGAGAGGGCCATGGGGCTCCTGTCCAGACTGGCAAATAAGGAGAAGCGATAGAGATCCGGCAGCAGCGTGACTCGCCACTGCGATGGTTGCTATCCCGTCGGAGCTATCGACAAGGCTTATACCTTTCGAAGAATACCGCGACCTGCAGAGAGTCTGAAATTCCTATAGTCGATGTCAGTAGCAGGCATGCCCGGTGGCCCTGCGCACCGTGCCCTTCCCGCTGATCCAGACCCATCCATCCATTCACGAAAGCGCTACCCATGTCCACAATGACTTCGTTTCTGGCACGGCGGACCGTTGTGTCCACACTGTGCGCCGCAGCTGCCTGCGCCCTGCTGGTGGCAGCCCCGGCAGCGCAGGCTGCAGACAACTACCCGAGCAAGCCTGTGAAGCTGATCGTGCCGTTTGCCCCCGGTGGCTCCACCGACATCGTGGCCCGCGTGGTGGCCGAGGGCATGCGCGCCAGCCTGGGGCAATCGGTGGTGGTGGACAACAAGGCGGGTGCTGGCGGCCTGCTGGGCACCGAGACCATCGCCCAGTCTGCGCCCGACGGCTACACCATCGGCATGGCCACGGTGAGCACGGCCACGGTCAACCCTTCCATCTTCACCCGCGCTGCCAAGCTGGAGGGCAAGCTGGTACCGGTGGTCAAGCTCGTGACCGTGCCCTCGGTCTACATGGTGCACCCTAGCATGGGCGTCAAGGACTTCCAGGGCTTCATGGCCAAGGTTAAAGCCAAGCCCGGCGACTACAGCGTGGGCGTGCCCGGCCTCGGAACGCTGGGCCACCTCATGATGGCGTCGTTCAACGAGACCTTGAAGACCGATATCCAGATCGTTCCCTACCGTGGCAACGGCCCCGCGCTCAACGATGCCCTGGCAGGCATGGTGCAGGTGATGGCAGACCAGCTGCCCTCGGCCATGCCGCACATCAAGGGCGGCAAGCTGGTGCCCATGGTGCTGGCCGCCGACCGCCGCGTGTCCGAGCTGCCGGATGTGCCTACCTTCAAGGAGCTGGGCCACGCCGACCTCAATGAGCTGGGGATGAGCTGGTTCGGGTTGGTTGTGCCTGCGGGTACTCCTGCGCCCATCATCAAGCGGCTGCAGGACGCGGCCGTCAGCGCCTTGCGTTCGCCCGATGTGCAAGGCCGCCTCAAGACCATGGGTGCGACAGCGGTGGAGATGGACCAGAGCAAATTTGCATCGCAGATCGCCGCTGACCTCCAGCGCAACAAGGCGCTGCTGGACAAGCTGGGCGTGAAGCCTGAATAAGGGGCGGTGCGATGACTGCTGCCGTGCAATCGATTCAGGATCTGCAGGATTTTTTTGACCGTGAGACGCCCCGGATGACGGGGCTGGCCGACAGAGTGTGGTCCCTGGCCGAGCTGCGCTACGCCGAGCGCGGGTCTGCCCAGCTGCACATCGACGGGCTGGCCGCAGCGGGCTTTCGGATCACGCGCGACGTGGCCGGTATCTCCACCGCCTTCATGGCGGAGTGGGGCGACGAAGGCCCGGTACTGGCCTTTCTGGGCGAGTACGACGCGCTCTCGGGCCTCAACCAGCAAAGCGGTGCGCTGGTGTGCCAGCCGTCCGTGGACAGCCCCGGCCTGGCCGGGCACGGCTGCGGCCACCATCTGCTGGGCACCGCGGCGCACTTTGCCGTCATTGCGTTGCAAGAGCACCTGCGCCGCTCGGGCCAGCAGGCGCGCGTGCGGTTCTACGGCTGCCCGGCCGAAGAAGGTGGCTCGGGCAAGACCTTCATGGCACGCGCAGGGGTCTTCGATGATGTGGACACGGCGCTGACGTGGCACCCGGGCAGCTTTACCGGGGTGCTGAGCCAGGCCACGCTGGCCAATGTGCAGGCGCGTTTTGTCTTTCACGGGCGCGCCTCGCACGCGGCCCACTCGCCGCACCTGGGCCGCAGTGCCCTGGATGCAGTGGAGTTGATGAATGTCGGTGTGAACTACCTGCGCGAGCACATGCCTGCGGATGCGCGGGTCCACTATGCGGTCACCGACTCGGGCGGGTTCTCACCCAACGTGGTGCAGGCGCGCGCCGAGGTGCTGTACCTGATCCGCGCACGCAACAACCGCGATGCCGCCGAGCTGTACGAGCGTGTGCAAAACGTGGCGCGTGGTGCTGCGTTGATGACGGATTGCCGTGTCGAAATCGTGTTCGACAAGGCCTGCTCCAACCTGCTGCAAAACCGCACGCTGAACCAGGTGATGTACGCGCAGATGCAGGCACTGGGGCAGCTGAAGGTCGATGCCGCGCAGCACAAGCTGGCGGGGGATTTTCAGGCGACGCTGGACGCTGCCGATGTCGAGCAGGTCAGCCGCCCGCTGGCCAGTGTGCTGCGGGGCAAGGTGCCGGCGATCTTCGAAGGCATCGCGCCCTACGACCCTGCCGTCGAGGAAACCCTGTTCGGCTCAACCGACGTGGCGGACGTGAGCTGGATCACCCCCACCGTGCAGGCCTGGGTGGCCTGCTACGCCTTCGGCACGCCGTTGCATTCATGGCAGATGGTGTCGCAAGGGCAGTCCGGGCTGGCACACGCGGGCATGGTGCACGCAGCGCAAATCCTGGCCGCCACGGCGATTGTGTTGCTGGAGCAGCCGGAGCTGATCGGGCAGGCCAAGGCCGAATTGCTGGAGCGCCGAGGTGGCCAACCTTATATCTGCCCCATCCCGGCAGATGCTCCGTTGCCGAACCAGCCGCGCGCTGCGGGTTGATGGGACCACCGTGATTCGCCTGCGGCGGCGCCTGCCAGTGCTTGTTCAGCGCATCAACCCAGTTCGCTGAACCGCTGCAGCGGTGTGAGTGCCGGGAACTCGCCCGCGCGCTTTTGCTTCATGGCCGTGACCGATTCGCGCACATGCTGGTTGCTCCAGATGGCGCCCTGCAGCCAGCCCATCTGGCGCAGGCTGTCTTCCACGCTGTGGTCGCGCGCGTAGTTCACGGCCTGCTTGGTGCCCCAGATGGCCACCGGGGGTTTGGATGCGATCTCTTTGGCGCACTGCAGCGCGGCAGCCAGCATGGCCTCTTGCGTGTCGAACACCTCGTTGACCAGGCCGTAGTCCTGCGCCTTGGCCGCGCTCAGGCGGCGGCCGGTGTAGGCCAGCTCCTTGACCACGCCCAGCGGGATGAGCTTGGGCAGGCGCTGTAGCGTGCCCACGTCGGCCACCATGCCGATGTTGATCTCCTGGATACAGAAGAACGCATCCTGCGTGGCGTAGCGGATGCAGCCCGCCGTGACCATGTCTACCGCGCCGCCGATGCAGCCGCCATGGATGGCCATGATCACCGGAATGCGCAGGTTGTCGATGCGGGTGAAGGTGGCCTGCATGTCGGTCAGCAGGTCGAAGATGGCGGCCCGGCCCTCGGGGCTCTGGTCGTCCATGGTGATGGCGCCGCCAAAGGTCTCCAGCGCCATGCCCGCGCTGAAATGTTTGCCGGTGCTGCTGATGACCAGCGCCCGCGCCTCGCCCGCCTGGTGCAGCCGGGCCAGCACCGCGTCCAGCTCGCGCCAGAAGGTGGGGTGCATGGTGTTCATGGCCTCGGGTTTGTTCAGAACCAAGTGGGCCACGTGGTCAGTGATGCTGAGGGAAAAGCAGGTGAGGGTGTTCATGGGGTGCCACTGTAGACCGGTGGGCGCAGGCCCGGTCGTCGCCTGGGTGACTGGGCGTGATTTCAGGCCATTTTGGCTGCATGCGCTAGTGCAGCATGCCCGGATAGCTATCAAAAAGAGAGTGAATGGGCTGGCGGTGGGCCACCGTTGGGGTCGGTAGATCAGGTGCTCAGTCCCCGCCGCCGCCACAACCGCCCCCATCGCCCCCGCCATCCCCGCCGCCGTCACTGCCGGCATCCGAACTCTCGGCGCCACCAAAGTCGCCCGAGCTGCCGCTGTAGCTGCCGTCCGAAAAACTGGTGCCGCAGTAGCTGTCGCCGCTGCCGCTGCCGCCCGCGTCGCTCTTGCGGGCAATGTCGGAGCAGTCGGGCACGTAGGTGAAGCCCCCGGCAATGGCGAACTTGGCGTCCAGCGCAAAAAGCAGGGGCAGGCGGCTGGGCGTCTTGGGGTCGATGGATTCTTCCTTGCACACCCAGTACCAGCAGCGGCGCAGGCCGTCGTTGTGGCGCGCCTTGTGGCCCAGCGCCTCGGCGGGTGTGTGGTGCAAAAAGAAACCCAGCGCGTTCTGGCACCACAGCTTGTACGCCTGCGTGTGCAGGATGAATTCGTGCCACAGCGCATCGACCGCCTTGGAGGGCATGGCCACAAACTGCTGGTTGCTGCGCAGGCAGGCCATGAAGAACTGGCGCAGGCCGCGTTCGACCAGCTCACAGTCTCGGGTGCTCAGATGGGGGTAGGTCTCGCGCAGCTTGCGCTGCAGAAAGCGGGGCAGGGGAGCCTCGCGGATGTAACGCTGGCGCACGGCGTTGGTCCACTGGATCACCAGCGCCGTGAATATCACGGTGGCAATGAAGTACAGGACCCAGGGCCAGCGCAGGCGCCAGGCGCCTACAAAGATGCCGAGGATGGCTGCCACCCACACCCCAATCGCCAGCAGCATGACCTTGCCGCCCCAGCGCAGCAGAACGTTTTCAATGCGTGTCATCGTCCCTCCTTCTTTTTGTTGTTATGTATGGCGATTTCACGGCAGCCATGTGACTGATTTGTGACGACTTGCAGGGTGTCGTCAAACCGTCACAGGCGCCATGTGATGCGCTTTTGCAAGAGAGGCAAGCCGCAGGGGGCGGAAGAGGCGCCGGTCGATGAGGCCGGGTGCCATACCAACGGAGTCAACGGCGCTTGCTGCCCCCGCCAAAGATGCCGCCCAGCACACCCCGCAAAATCTCCTTGCCAATCGTGGTGCCCATGGTGCGCACGGCGGACTTGGCCATGGTCTGCGCCAAGCCATCGCGTTTGCCGCCGCGTGGGCCGGTGCTACCAAACAGCACATCGTTCAGCCCGCCCAGCAGGCCGCCGCCTTCTTCAGCGGGCGTGCCGGCGGTCACCTTGCCGTTGCCACCGCCCGCTGCATTGCCTGCCTGCGTGCCGGCTTCAGCTGCGCGGCCCTTGAGTTTTTCGTAGGCGGACTCGCGGTCTACCATTTTTTCGTATACACCCGCCACCAGCGAGCTGGCCATCAGCGCCTGACGCTGCTGCGGGGTGATGGGGCCCAGCTGGCTGCCGGGTGGCAGCACAAACACACGCTCGGTCACGCTGGGGCGGCCCTTGGCGTCCAGAAAGCTCACCAGCGCCTCGCCCACGGCCAGCTCGGTGATGGCAGTCTCGATGTCCAGCCCCGGCTTTTGCCGCATGGTGGTGGCCGTCGCCTTCACGGCCTTCTGGTCGCGCGGGGTGAAGGCGCGCAGCGCGTGCTGCACGCGGTTGCCCAGTTGGGCCAGCACGCTGTCGGGGATGTCGAGCGGGTTCTGGGTGACGAAGTACACGCCCACGCCCTTGGAACGCACCAGGCGCACCACCAACTCAATGCGCTCGATGAGCACCTTGGGCGCTTCGTTGAACAGCAGGTGGGCCTCGTCGAAGAAGAACACCAGCTTGGGCTGCTCGGGGTCGCCGATTTCGGGCAGTTGCTCGAACAGCTCGGACAGCATCCACAAGAGGAATGTGGCGTACAGGCGCGGTGAGTTCATGAGCTTGTCCGCCGCCAGGATGTTGACCACGCCGTGGCCGTCCACGGTCTGCATGAAGTCCTGGATGTTGAGCATGGGCTCGCCAAAGAACTTGTCGCCGCCTTGCTGCTCGATCTGCAGCAGGCCGCGCTGGATGGCGCCCACGCTGGCGGCGCTGACGTTGCCGTACTCGGTGGTGAACTCCTTGCTGTTGTCACCCACGTACTGCAGCATGGCGCGCAGGTCTTTCAGGTCCAGCAGCAGCAGGCCGTTGTCGTCGGCTATCTTGAACACCAGATTGAGCACGCCCAGCTGCGTCTCGTTCAGGTTGAGCATGCGGCCCAGCAGCAGCGGGCCCATGTCGGACACCGTGGCGCGCACCGGGTGGCCCTGCTCGCCGAACACGTCCCACAGTGTGGTGGGGCAGGCCGAGGGTTCTGGCAGATCCAGGCCGCGCTCCTTGAGCACGGCGGCCAGCTTGTCGCCAATCTTGCCGGGCTGGCTAGCGCCCGTGAGGTCGCCCTTCACGTCGGCCATGAACACCGGCACGCCAATGCGCGAGAAGTTTTCGGCCAGGGTTTGCAGGGTCACGGTCTTGCCGGTGCCGGTGGCGCCGGTGATAAGCCCGTGCCGGTTGGCCAGGCCGGGCAACAGGTGGCATTCGATGGTGTCGTGCTTGGCAATCAGGAGGGGGTCAGCCATTTCGGGTTTCCTCGGGGTGAGGGAACCTCTGCACGCGTCGCGCGCCGTGTGCATCTGCGGTCTCGGGCGGTCTGCTGCGTTACAAATGCTCGCAATAGCTGCGGCTATTGCTGCGCTTTGTGCCTGGCAGCCCATCCCGACCCGCAGCGCACACTTTCCGCGCGACGCGTGCAGAGGTTCCCTGTGTTCAGCAAAAAGTAAAATCCACCGACTAGATTAAATCAATACAAAAGGACTTCTCGTGGCAGGACACAGCAAATGGGCGAATATCCAGCACCGCAAAGGGCGCCAGGATGAAAAACGCGGCAAGATCTGGACCCGCATCATTCGTGAAATCACTGTAGCCGCCCGTGCCGGTGGCGGTGACCTGTCTGCCAACCCCCGCCTGCGCCTGGCGGTGGACAAGGCCAAGGCGGCCAACATGCCCGCCGACCGCATCAAGTACAACATCGACAAGGCCACGGGTAACGCCGAAGGCCTGACCTACGAAGAAATTCGCTACGAAGGCTACGGCATTGGCGGCGCGGCCATCATGATCGACACCATGACCGACAACCGTGTGCGCACCGTGGCCGAAGTGCGCCACGCGTTCAGCAAACATGGTGGCAACATGGGCACCGAAGGCTCGGTGGTCTTCCAGTTCAAGCACTGTGGCCAGCTGATTTTTGCCCCCGGCACCAGCGAAGACAAGGTGATGGAAGTGGCGCTGGAGGCGGGCGCCGAAGACGTGGTGACCGACGAAGACGGCGCGGTGGAGGTGCTGACTGCCCCGGCCGACTTTGAAGCCGTGAAAAACGCGCTGGAGGCCGCTGGCCTGACGGCCGAAGTGGCGGGCGTGACCATGCGGCCTGAAAACACCATCGAGCTGACCGGCGAAGACGCCGCCAAGATGCAAAAGCTGCTGGACGTACTGGAAGACCTGGACGACACCCAGGAGGTCTACCACAACGCGGCGCTGTGACTTTGCACCCGTTGATCACCGCTTTTTCTTGCCCTGACCTGTTTTCCGACTGATATTCCCCCGAACCCCACCCAGCAGCGCAGCGCTCTGGGCCGGGTTCACCAAAGGTTCCTATGAAAGTACTTGTGATTGGTGGCGGCGGCCGTGAACACGCGATGGCGTGGAAACTGAGCCAGTCCCCCAAGGTGACCAAGGTGTATGTTGCACCCGGCAACGGTGGCACGGCCCTGAACCCCAAGCTCGAAAACGTGGCGATCTCCGACGTGCGCGAACTGCGCACCTGGGCCCAGGCCGAGAAGATCGCGCTGACGGTGGTGGGCCCCGAGGCGCCACTGGCGGCCGGTGTGGTCGATGAGTTCCGCGCCCACGGCCTGCGCATCTTCGGCCCCACCAAGGCGGCAGCCCAGCTGGAAAGCTCCAAGGCGTTCAGCAAGGCCTTCATGCGCCGCCATGGCATCCCCACGGCCGACTACGACACCTTCACCGATCCTGCTGCGGCTCACGCTTTTGTGGACCGCCTGGGCGCGCCCATCGTCATCAAGGCCGACGGCCTGGCCGCGGGCAAGGGCGTGGTGGTGGCGATGACGCTGCAAGAGGCTCACGACGCCGTGGACTTCATGCTGGTGGACAACAAATATGGCGTGACGCACAACGAAGGCGGCGCGCGCGTGGTGATCGAGGAGTTCCTCGAAGGCGAAGAAGCCAGCTTCATCGTGCTGTGCGACGGCAAGAACGTGCTGGCCCTGGCCACCAGTCAGGATCACAAGCGCCTGAAGGACGGCGACGAAGGCCCCAACACCGGCGGCATGGGCGCCTACTCGCCCGCGCCCGTGGTCACGGCCGATGTGCATGCCCGCGCCATGCGCGAGATCATCCTGCCTACGATCCGTGGCATGGAAAAGGACGGCATTCCTTACACCGGCTTCCTGTACGCAGGGCTGATGATCGATGCCAAGGGCCAGCCCAAGACGCTCGAATTCAACTGCCGCATGGGCGACCCCGAAACACAGCCCATCCTGATGCGCCTGAAGAGCGACTTCAGCGACGTGATGGCCGCTGCCGCCGACGGCAAGCTCGACCAGATGGAACTGCAATGGGACCGCCGCACCGCGCTGGGCGTGGTCATGGCAGCCCATGGCTACCCGGAAAATCCGCGCAAGGGTGACCCCATCACCGGCCTGCCGGCTGAGGCGGACGATGCCGTGGTGTTCCATGCGGGTACGCAGCTGAAAGACGGCGTGGTCAGCGTGACGGGTGGCCGGGTGCTGTGCGTGACGGTGCTGGCCGACAGCGTTAAGCAGGCGCAGCAACGTGCGTACGACGTGGCACGTGGCATCCAGTTTGATGGCGCGCAGTACCGCCGCGACATCGGCTTCCGTGCCCTGAAAAGCTGATGGCAGACGCGCAAAGCCTTAACGCCGCCGACACGGTGGCCCGCGTGCGCGCTTACTTGGTGGGCCTGCAGGCGCGCATCACCGACGCGCTGGAATCCGTGGAAGGCGAGGGCGGCGCCCGCTTTCTGGCCGATGCCTGGAGCAAGCCACCCGGCGAGCCGCTGCAAGGCGACGGCATCACCAAGATCATGGAAGGCGGCCGCGTGTTCGAGCGCGCGGGCTGTGGCTTCAGCCATGTGCGCGGCCCGCAGCTGCCGCCCTCGGCCACGCAGCACCGGCCCGAGCTGGCGGGTGCGCCGTTCGAGGCCATGGGCGTGTCGCTGGTGTTCCACCCGCGCAACCCGTATGTGCCCACGGTGCACATGAACGTGCGCATGATCGCCGCCGGCCACCCCGGTCAGGCGCCGACCTGCTGGTTTGGCGGCGGCATGGACCTCACGCCGTACTACGGATTTGAAGAAGACGCGGTGCACTTTCACCGCACTTGCCGCGATGCGCTCAGCGCCTTTGGCGACGACAAGTACCCGCGCTTCAAGCAGTGGTGCGATGAATATTTCTATCTCAAGCACCGCAGCGAGCAGCGCGGCGTGGGCGGCGTGTTCTACGACGACTTCTCGGAACTGGGCTTTGAACAAAGCCTGGCGATGACGCAGTCGGTGGGCGACGCGTTCCTGAGCGCCTACCTGCCCATCGTCGAGAAGCGCCAGGGCATGGCCTATGGCGAGCGCGAACGCGACTTCCAGCTCTACCGCCGGGGGCGCTATGTCGAGTTCAACCTGGTGTGGGATCGGGGCACGCACTTTGGCCTGCAGTCGGGCGGGCGCACCGAGTCCATCCTGTTGTCGATGCCGCCGCTGGTGTCGTGGTCCTACCAGCGCTTTGATGCGGCCGATTCGGCCGAAGCCGAGCTCACGCAGCGCTTTTTGGTGCGGCGCAACTGGCTTGCGGAGGGCGCTGTCCCTGCGTCCTAAAAGCCGTGAAAAGCGCAAAAGCTATAATTTCAATAGCTGCCCGCGCTTTTCACATGAGCGCCAGAGGCCAAAAACACCTCACACTGCTGCAGCGTCCCAGCACAACACCCGCGCAACACCCAAGGCTCAGCCCGCTGGCTGTGCGCTGCGTTGCACGCTATATTGATTCCATTCCCTCTCTAATCACCGCCTGATGACCACCTCCACCAAATCGGAAACCGCCGCCAAAAAAGACGTCACCAAACTCCAGCGCGCCATCGTTGATGGCCTGGAAGACGTCAAGGCGCAAGACATCCAGGTCTTCAACACCGAGCATCTCTCGCCGCTGTTTGAACGGGTGATCGTGGCATCGGGCACCTCCAACCGCCAGACCAAGGCCCTGGCTGCCAGCGTGCGCGATGCAGTGAAGGAAGCCGGGTTCAGCAAGCCCCGCATCGAAGGCGAGGACAACGGTGAATGGATCATCGTGGACTGCGGCCCGGCCGTGGCGCACATCATGCAGCCCGCCATCCGTCAGTACTACCGCCTGGAAGAACTGTGGGGCGACACCCCAGTGCGCCTGAAGCTGGGCGCCGCCAAGCCCCAGTCCAGTGCCGCCACCGAACTGGCTGAGAAGAAGTCGGCCCAGAAGGCTGCCAAGTCGGACGCCAAGGCCGCAGGCAAGGCGCCCGCCAAGAAGGCCGCCATGTCCACCGTGGCCGCCCGTTCTGGCAAGGCCACCGTCAAGGCGGTCGCCAAGACCGCTGCGAAGACTGCAGCCAAAACAGCGCCGAAGCCTGAAGCAAAAACTGCGGCCAAGGCAGCACCCGCAAAGTCTGCCTCCAAGACCGGCGCCACCAAGCCAGCCAGCAAGACCACGGGCGCAGTAGCCGCCAAGAAGCCCGCCACCAAGACCCCCGTCAAGACCGTGGTGGTCAAGCCCGCTGGCGCCAAGAAGCCCGCTGCCAAGAAGTCGCCGGCAGCCAAGTCCCTTGCACGCGCAGCCGCCAAGCCAGCTTCCGCATCGGTCTCCAAGCCGGCGGCCAAGAAGGCGCCTGCTCGCAGCAAGGGCTGATCCAGCTCCGCTGCCGCGCGCTCACTGTGCTCACTATGGGCGTTCTGCAGCGGCCTCTCTCACACGCATCCAGATTGATCCATGAAGCTGCTGATCGTGGCGGTAGGGCAGCGGGTGCCCGACTGGGCGCAGACCGCGTACGACGATTACGCCAAACGTTTCCCGCCTGAACTCAAGGTCGAACTCAAGGCCGTCAAGACCGAGCCTCGCGGCTCCAAGACGCTGGAGACGCTCTACGCCGCGGAGCGCGAGCGCATCGAGGCCGCCATTCCGCGCGGCACGCGCGTGGTGGCACTGGACGAGCGCGGCACCAACCTCACCACCAAGGCCCTGGCCGAACGGCTCAAGGGCTGGCAGCTGGGCGGTGACGATGTGGCGCTGGTCATCGGCGGCCCCGATGGGCTGGACCCCGCTTTCCGGCAGGCGGCGCACGAGCGGATTCGCCTGTCGGACCTGACCCTGCCGCACGCCATGGTGCGCGTGCTGCTGATCGAGCAGCTGTACCGCGCCTGGTCGGTGAATGCCGGGCATCCCTACCATCGTGAATGAAGCAGGCCCTTTGTGATGCTGGTCTGTGTTACTCCTGTTTTCATAGCTGCTAGCGCTTGATGAATGAGCGCTAGAGCCGATTTTTATTAAAAATCCGTTCATGCCCGACTTCATCTACCTTGCCTCCCAGAGCCCACGCCGTCGCCAGTTGCTTGAACAGCTGGGCGTGCGGCACGAGCTGCTGCTGCCCAATGTGGACGGCGATGAGCCCGAAGATGCCGAGGCCATCGAGATGGTGCTGCCCGGCGAGGCGCCCACGGCCTATGTGGAGCGCGTGACCGCGCTCAAGCTTGATGCGGCCGTAGCTCGGCGCGCGCGGCGCCAGTTGCCAGAGGCGCCCATCCTGTGCTCCGACACCACTGTGGCCCTGGGCCGCACTATCTACGGCAAGCCTGACGATGCAGCCCATGCTGCGCGCATGCTGGCCGAGCTGGCGGGCCACGAGCACCGGGTGCTCACTGGCGTGGCGCTGCAGGTGGGGGCCAAGCGGCTGACGGCCCTGTCAGTGTCGCGCGTCACCTTCTCTGCCATGACCCCGGCGCAGATCGATGCGTATGTGGCCACGGGCGAGCCGCTGGGCAAGGCGGGTGCCTACGGCATCCAGGGCAGGGCGGCGGCGTATGTGGAACACCTGGCGGGCAGCTATTCGGGCATCATGGGGCTGCCGATGTACGAGACCGCACAGCTGCTCCGTGCCGCAGGCTTCCCCCTATAAGCAAGAACAACAGGTTCCAGAGCCATGCAACAAGACATCCTGATCAACTGGTCGCCCCAGGAAACCCGTGTGGCCATCGTCGAGCACGGCGCCGTGCAGGAGCTGCATGTGGAGCGCACTTTGGAACGTGGCCTGGTGGGCAACGTCTACCTGGGCAAGGTCTCGCGCGTGCTGCCAGGCATGCAGTCGGCCTTCATCGATATTGGCCTGGAGCGCGCGGCCTTTTTGCATGTGGCCGATGTGTGGCAGCGCCAGCCCGATGGCGAACCGCCCGCATTCGCCCGCAAGAACGAGCCGCAGGTGCCCATCGAAAAGCAGGTATTCGAAGGCCAGGCGCTCATGGTGCAGGTCATCAAGGATCCTATCGGCACCAAGGGCGCGCGACTGTCCACGCAGATCAGCATTGCCGGTCGCCTGCTGGTGTTTTTGCCGCAGGACGACCATGTGGGCGTGTCGCAAAAAATCCCGCCTGCGGAGCGCGATGCGCTGCGCGCGCGGCTGCAGGCGCTGGTGGGCGACAAGTCCACGGGTGGGGGCGGCGGCTTCATCCTGCGCACCAATGGCGAAGATTCCACCGATGCCGAGCTGGCCGAAGACATTGCCTACCTGCGCAAGACCTGGGCGCGCATCAAGGAGGCATCGCTCAAGCTGCCCGCCATGTCGCTGCTGCACCAGGACCTGGACCTGCTGCAGCGCGTGCTGCGCGACCTGGTGGGTGACCACACGCAGACCATCCGCATCGACTCGATGGAGCAGTTCCAGCGTCTGCGCGCTTTCGGGCAGGAGTTCATGCCCGCCGCCGCCGGCAAGCTGCAGCACTACAAGGGCGAGCGCCCCATTTTTGACCTGTACTCCATCGACGAAGAGGTGGCCAAGGCCCTGGGCCGCAGGGTCGATCTGAAGTCGGGCGGCTACCTCATCGTGGACCAGACCGAGGCGCTGACCACCATCGACGTAAACACCGGCGGCTACGTGGGTGCCCGCAATTTTGACGACACCATCTTCAAGACCAACCTGGAGGCCGCGCAGGCTATTGCGCGCCAGCTGCGCCTGCGCAACCTGGGCGGCATCATCATCGTGGACTTCATCGACATGGTGCGCGACGACCACCAGCAGGCCGTGCTGTCGGAGTTCAAAAAGCAACTCGCCCGCGACCGGGTCAAGACCATGTCGTCTGGCACCTTCTCGCAACTGGGCCTGGTGGAGATGACGCGCAAGCGCACCCGCGAATCATTGGCCCACATGCTGTGCGAACCCTGTGAGGTGTGCCAGGGCAAAGGCAGCGTGAAGACCGCGCGCAGCGTGTGCTACGACATCCTGCGCGAGATCCTGCGCGAAGCGCGCCAGTTCAACCCGCGTGAGTTTCGGGTGGTGGCCTCGGCCCGGGTGGTGGAGTTGTTCCTGGACGAGGAAAGCCAGCACCTGGCCGGGCTCTCCGACTTCATCAAGAAACCCATCTCGCTGCAGGCAGAAAGCGCGATGGGGCAAGAGCAGTACGACATCGTGCTGCTGTAACAGCATTCTTGATTGACCGCGCGCTCAGAGGCTGAGAGTCTTTTCGCCAAGCCCGAAAGGCGCGCGAAAACGCCTCGGATCGAGGCGCAAAGCACAGCCATAGCTCGGGCTATGGCGAGCATTTGCAACGAAGAGCCGGGGGTTTTTGGCGTGCAAGGCGGGCATGGCGAAAAGACTCTCAGGCTCTTAGGCCTCGATCTGCATCGCCGGGCGCGCCTGCACCCGGGCCAGCCACGCTTGCACATGCGGATGTGCGTTGACAGGGGCACCCAGGTACTGGCTATAGCCCACTACTGAGCCCGCCACCAGATCCACCAACGAGTAGTGGGCCCCCAGCATCCAGGGTTGCTGGGCCAGCCGTGCGTCCAGCAGGGCCAGCAACTCGCTCAGCTGACGCAGAACGGCCTCTGCCTGGGCGGTGTTGCGCCACACCGCTTCGCCCTGGGTGGCCACATGCAGGCGCCCCACCAGCGCGCCATAGGTCACGTACGACCACGTGCACCACGACAGCGCCTGTAACGCCTCGGGCGTGCCGCCAGCGGGCCACAGGCCGCGCTCCACGCCAAAACGGTGGCCCAACCACAGGTGGATGGCCAGGGCCTCGAACATGGGCGCACCGTCCACCGTCAGCGTGGGGACCTTGCCGTTGGGGTTCAGGGCTAGATATTCGGGGCGGCGCTGTTCGCCGGTGCGGATGTCGATCTTGATGCGCTCATGCGGCACACCCAGTTCGGTAAGCGCGCAGCCGATGGGGGTGGCGCTGGACATGGGGTGCCAGTACAGGACGATGGACATGAAGAACTCCTTGCAAGTGGTGGAAGAAAAGGTGGAGTCACTGTAAGAACCATTGCGGACAATTTCGGTCCTCGATTCGACGTACAGTGGCGGCATGCTCACCTCGTCCACACGCCTGTTGCGCCTGCTGTCCCTGCTGCAAACCCGCAGCCACTGGATGGGCCCCGAGCTGGCCGAGCGGCTGGAAGTGCACCCGCGCACGCTGCGCAGGGATATCGACCGCCTGCGGCAGCTGGGCTACCCAGTGCAGGCCAGCAGCGGTGTGGCGGGCGGCTATGCGTTTCGGGCCGGACAGGCGCTGCCCCCGCTGCTGCTGGACGATGAAGAAGCCCTGGCCGTGTCGATTGCGCTGCGCACCGCCACTGCGGGTGCCGTGGGCGGCATTGAAGAGCCCGCCTTGCGTGCCTTGGTGAAACTGGAGCAGGCCATGCCCCTGCGGTTGCGTGAGCAGGTGGACGCGTTGCGCTCCACCATCTTGCCGCTGGACCGCCCCGGGCCGGTGGTGGAGGCCTCGCTGCTGGCTACGCTGGCATCTGCATGTTGCGACCAATTGCGGCTCATTTTTTCGTACGAAGATGGCAAGGGGCGTGCCACCCAGCGCTCGGTGGAGCCACAGGGCGTGGTGCACACCGGCATGCGCTGGTACCTGGTGGCGTGGGACTGCGACCGGGGCGACTGGCGCACCTTCCGCATCGACCGCATGGTGGCAAAGCCCGAAGTCGGCGCGCATTTTGTGCCGCGCCCCGGGCCGGACGGCGGCGACCTCAAGGCCTACGTAACGCGCTCCATCACCGTGGCGCCGCACCCCGACCAGGCGCGGGTGGTGCTGCACGCGCCCTACGCAGAAATGGCGCGGCGCATTCCGCAGTCGGCCGGTGTGATCACCACGCTGGCCGATGGGCAGCAGTGCCTGCTGGAATGTGCCGCCAGCGATGCCCTGGTGTTCTGGTTGATGGCGCTGGACGTGGAGTTTGAGGTGCTGGCGCCCGCGTCACTGCAGCAGCGGCTGCGCGTGGCGGGGGAGCGGGCGTTGCGTTGCACTGGTGCACGCAGTTCGTGAGTTGGCGTCAGGGTACGAACCGGTACCCAATGCCCGCCTCGGTTCGCAAATGCCGGGGCATCGAGGCGTTGTCCTCCACCTTCTTGCGCAGGTTGGCCATGTGCACGCGCACGTAGTGCGTGTCTTCCGCATGGCCTGGGCCCCACACGGCCTTGAGCAACTGGGCGTGGGTGATGACGCGGTCGGGCTGGGAGGCCAGGTAGGTAAGCAGCTTGTATTCGATGGGCGTGAGATGCAGGGCTTCGCTGCCATCGCTACCTGCGCTGCGCTCCACCGTGCGGCGGGCCAGGTCCACGGTGATGGGGCCGAACTGGATGACGGGTGTGGCGTCGGCGCCGGATGCCCTTTGGCTGCGCCGCAGTTGCGCGCGTACGCGGGCCATCAGTTCGCCCGAACCAAAGGGTTTGACCAGGTAGTCGTCGGCCCCAGCGTCCAGCGCCGCGATCTTGCTGGCTTCGGCGCTGCGGGCCGAGAGCACGATGATGGGCATGGCCGACCAGGTGCGCAGGTCGCGGATCAAATCGACGCCGTCGCCATCGGGCAGGCCCAGATCCAGCACCACCAGGTCGGGGCGGCGGGTGCCGGCCTCGATCAGGCCGCGCTGCAGGGTGGCGGCCTCGTGCACGGTGTGGCCTTCGGTCTCCAGCGTCAGGCGCACAAAGCGGCGGATATCGGCTTCGTCTTCGACGATGAGGATGTGGGTGGGCAGGTCTGTCATGGGGATTGCGGGGCCGCGCGGTCAAACTTCGCTGGTGGTGTCTGCATCGGTGCCTAGGTCGGTGGGCGGTGTGCCGCGTGGCAGCAGCAGCGTAAAGCGCGCACCTGCAGGCTGGCCCTGGGCGTTGTGGATCGTATCGCCCCGGATGCTGCCGCCGTGCGCCTGCACGATGGCGCGGCAAATCGCCAGCCCCAGGCCCACACCGGGCGTGGCGCTTTCGCGGGTGCCGCGCTCGAACTTTTCAAACAGCAGTTCTTCGCGCCCTTTGGGCAGGCCGGGGCCTTCATCGGTGAGGGTCAGGGCCACCGCGTCGCTTTGGGGCTGCGCGCTGATGTGGATGGTGGTGTCTGCGGGGGTGTACTTGGCGGCGTTTTCCAGCAGGTTGACCAGCACGCGCTCCATCAGCACGGCATCGATCTGCAGCAATGGCAGGTCGTCGGGCAGAGTCACTTCGACCCGGTGCGCCGCGATGGCGGGGGCGCTGGCGGCCAGGGCGCTGCCCACCACTTCTTCCAGCGGCTGCCAGGCCTTGTTGAGCTGCACGGCCCCGGCCTCCAGGCGGGCCATGTCCAGCAGGTTGTTGACCAGTGCGCTCATGCGCTGGGCGGATTGCTGGATGGCGCCGGTCAGCTCTTGTTGATGAGCAGGCAGGGGCGGCTGCACCATGGCCAGCGATTCGGCCAGGCCGACCAGCGAGGCCAGCGGCGTGCGCAGGTCGTGCGAGATGGCCGAGAGCAGCGAGTTGCGCAGCCGCTCGGACTCGATCTGCACGGTGCTCTTTTGCGCCACGTCGATGTAGTGGATGCGTTCGAGCGAAATGGCCAGCAGCGAGGCGCAGGTTTGCAACAGGCGGCGCGGTTCTACACCGGGTACCTGGCCTTGTGGCATAGCCACTACCAGCACGCCACGGATGCGCATGGGCGCCTTGAGCGGCAGCACCAGCGTGGGGCTGGAGTGCAAGGTGTCCGTGCCACGGCCTGCGGGCTCGCCGCGCTCAAACGCCCATTGCGCCACGGCCATGTCCACGGGGGCGGTGCCTCCGGGCAGCACCTGCAGGCGGTTGTCATCGTCGGCCACCACCAGCGTGCTGCCTGCGCTGAACTCGCCCGTGATGAAGCGTGCGCCAATCTCGGCCACCTGTTCGGGCAGCAGGGCGGCAGACAGGTCACGCGCCATGTCGTACAGGCTGCGCACGCGGTGTTCGCGGTCGGTGGCGGCCTCGGCCTGTACCTTGAGCCCGGCGGTGAGCTGGCCCACCACCAGGGCCACCACCAGCATCACGGCAAAGGTGACGACGTACTGCGCGTCGCTCACCGCAAAGTTGAAGCGGGGCGGCACAAAGAAGAAATCAAAAAACCCCACGCCCAGGAACGCCGCCATGATGGCCGGGCCGCGACCAAAGCGCAGCGCCACCCCCACCACCACCAGCAAAAACAGCATGACGATGTTGGTCAGCTCCAGCACATTGGCGAGCGGTGTGGCAATGACGGCGGCAATGCAGCAGGCCAGGGCGGCGGCGATGTAGCCGGGCCAGAATGCGGCGCGGGGGGCTGCTGTGCTGGTGCGGGGGGCTTTGCGGTCTGTAGCGGCGTCCCGGCCAGGCAGTGTGCCCACCTGCAGCAGGTCCAGGTCGCTGGCACTTTGTCCGATCTGCTCGGCCAGCGTGGCCTGCCAAGGCCAGCGCCGGGTGCTGCGCCCCATGACCACACGCACCAGGTTGTGTTCGCGCGCATAGCGCACCAGGGCCTGGGCGGGCTGCGCGGCGGGCAGCACGGCGCACGCGGCGGCGCCTAGTTGCTGGGCGATTTTTAGCGTGCGCTCCACCTGCGGGTGCAGAGTGGCCGACTGGCCTTGCTGCTCGGGCGTCTCCACATGCACGGCGTGCCAGGGCAGGTCGAGCTGGGCGGCCAGGCGGGCGCAGCTGCGCACCACTTTTTCGGCGTTGTCGCCCGTGCCCACGCAGGCCAGCAGGGCCTCGCGGTTGGGCCACACGGCCTCTGGCGTGGTGGTACTGGCGCGGCGGTAGGCGCGCATTTCGTCGTCCACCCGGTCGGCGGTGCGGCGCAGGGCCAGCTCGCGCAGGGCCAGCAGGTTGCCTTTGCGAAAGAAGTTGGCGGCGGCGCGCTCGGCCTGCTGGGGCAGGTAGACCTTGCCAGCTTTGAGGCGCGCCAGCAGCTCGTCGGGCGGCAGGTCGACCACCACCACTTCGTCGGCAGCGTCAAAAAACTGGTCGGGCACCGTCTCCCACACGCGGATGCCGGTGATGCCGCTGACGATGTCGTTCAGGCTCTCCAGGTGCTGCACGTTCATGGTGGACCACACGTCGATGCCTGCGGCCAGCAGCTCTTCGGCGTCTTGCCAGCGCTTGGGGTGGCGCGATCCGGCCACATTGCTGTGGGCCAGCTCGTCCAGCAGCACTAGGCCCTCGGGGTTCGCAGCGCCCCAGGCCAGGGCGGCGTCCAGGTCAAACTCGGGCAGGGTGCGGTCTTTGTAGGGCAGGGCGCGCAGCGGCAGGCGCGGCAGGTGGGCGGTCAGCGCCTCGGTGTCGGTGCGGCCATGCGTCTCGACCACGCCGATGGTGACGGGCAGGCCCTGCGCTTGTGCGGCCCTTGCCGCCGACAGCATGGCGAATGTCTTGCCCACGCCCGCACAGGCACCGAAGAACACCTTGAGCCGCCCGCGCTGCTGCTGGGCCTGCTCTTGCTGGATGCGCTGCAGCAGCGCGTCGGGGTCGGGGCGATCCTGCATGGGCACAGTGTACTCGTCGATTTTGAATCAAATTGGCCCCTGGCGCTTGTCCAACAAGCGCTAGCAGCTATTGTTTTGGTAGCGATTCGAGCGCGAGGTTCAAGGCGAGAACGTTCACACGCGGCTCGCCCAGCAGGCCCAGCCAGGGGCTTTCGGTGTGCTGTTGCACCAGGGCTTGCACCTGCGCCAGCGGCAGGCCACGGGACTTTGCCACGCGGGCTGCCTGGTAGTCGGCAGCGGCGGGGCTGATCTGCGGGTCCAGCCCGCTGGCCGATGCGGTGACCAGGTCCACGGGCACAGGGCGGGTGTTGCCGGGGTCCGCAGCACGCAGGGCCTCGATGCGGGCCTTCACGGCATCTACCAGCGCAGGGTTGGTGGGGCCTTGGTTCGATCCGCCCGACGCCGCTGCGTTGTAGGGCATCGGTGCCGTGGCCGAAGGGCGGCCCCAGAAGTGGCCGGGCTCGGTGAACGACTGGCCGATGAGCTCGGAGCCTACAGTCTTGCCACCCTGGGTGATCAGGCTGCCATTGGCCTGGTGGGGGAACGCGGTCTGCGCCACGCCGGTGACGAGCAGCGGGTAGAGCAGGCCAGTGATGAGGGAGAGCACGACAAACAGCGTGAGGGCGGGGCGCAACACGCCGCCGGTGCTGGCAGGCACGTCGTCGCGGGGAATGCGGATAGGCATAGGATTTTCCCTTTCAGTCATTCGGTGGGCTATGTCTTTGGATGGGGCTCGGCTCAGGTCAGGCCAGTCGCTGCCAGCACCATGTCAATCAGCTTGATGCCAATGAACGGCACCACCATGCCCCCCAGCCCGTAAACGGCCAGGTTGCGGCGCAGCAGCGCGGCGGCACCCACAGCGCGGTAGGCCACGCCCTTCAAGGCCAGCGGGATTAGGAAGATGATGATCAGCGCGTTGAACACCACGGCCGACAGGATGGCCGACGAGGGGCTGGCCAGGTGCATGAAGTTCAGCGCCGACAACTGCGGGTAGGTGGTGACAAACGCCGCCGGGATGATGGCGAAGTACTTGGCGATGTCGTTGGCAATGCTGAAGGTGGTGAGCGAGCCGCGTGTCATCAGCATCTGCTTGCCGGTCTCCACGATCTCGATGAGCTTGGTGGGGTTGCTGTCCAGGTCCACCATGTTGCCCGCCTCCTTGGCGGCCTGGGTGCCGGTGTTCATGGCCACGGCCACGTCGGCCTGGGCCAGGGCGGGCGCGTCGTTGGTGCCGTCGCCGGTCATGGCCACCAGTTGGCCATTGGCCTGGTAGCTGCGGATGAGCTGCAGCTTGGCCTCGGGCGTGGCCTCGGCCAGGAAATCGTCCACACCCGCCTCGGCGGCAATGGCGGCGGCTGTCAGGCGGTTGTCGCCGGTCACCATCACGGTCTTGATGCCCATGCGGCGCAGTTCGGCAAATCGCTCCTTGATGCCGCCCTTGACCACGTCTTTGAGCTCCACCACGCCCAGCACATGGGCACCATCGGCCACCACCAGGGGCGTGCTGCCACGGCGGGATACGTCGTCCACCGCCGTCTGCAAGGCGGTAGGAAAGCGTCCGCCCAGTGCCTCCACATGCTTGCGGATAGCGTCTGCTGCACCTTTGCGCAGCAGGCGCGGGCCGGGCAGGTCCACCCCGCTCATGCGGGTCTGGGCCGTGAAGTGCACGAACTGGGCGCCCATGGCCTCGATGTCGCGCTCGCGCAGGTTGAACTTCTGCTTGGCCAGCACCACGATGCTGCGGCCTTCGGGGGTTTCGTCGGCCAGTGATGCGAGCTGGGCGGCATCGGCCAGGGCCGCATCGGTCACGCCGGGGGCAGACACGAACTGGCTGGCCTGGCGGTTGCCCAGGGTGATGGTGCCGGTCTTGTCCAGCAGCAGCACGTCCACATCACCTGCCGCCTCCACGGCGCGGCCCGAGGTGGCGATCACATTGGCCTGCATCATGCGGCTCATGCCTGCCACGCCGATGGCGCTGAGCAGACCCGCGATGGTGGTGGGGATCAGGCACACCAGCAGGGCCACCAGCACCACCAGGCTCACCGGCTCGCCCGCACCGCTGGCCTGCACGCTGAACAGCGAGAACGGCAGCAGCGTGACCACCACACCCAGGAACACGATGGTCAGCGCCACCAGCAGGATGGTCAGCGCGATCTCGTTGGGTGTCTTGTGGCGCTTGGCGTTCTCCACCATGGCGATCATGCGGTCCACAAAGGTCTCGCCGGGGTTCACGGCCACGCGCACCACGATCCAGTCGGACAGCACGCGGGTGCCGCCCGTCACGGCCGAGAAGTCGCCGCCCGATTCGCGGATCACCGGGGCGGATTCACCGGTGATGGCGCTTTCGTCCACCGAGGCCACGCCGTCGATCACCTCACCATCGGCAGGGATGGTGTCACCGGCTTCGACCAGCACCACATCGCCTTTGCGCAGGTGGGCGGCTTCCAGGGGCAGCCAGGTCATGGCGGTGCGTGGGGTGGTGCGGTCAAACTGGCCGTCCAGCTTCTTGGCCCAGGTCTGTTTCTTCAGGCCGCGCAGCGATGCTGCCTGGGCCTTGCTGCGGCCTTCGGCCATGGCCTCGGCAAAGTTGGCGAACAGCACGGTGAACCACAGCCACAGCGCGACTGCGGCGGTGAAGCCCTCGGGCTTGCTGGCGGCCAGTGCGGTGGTGAAGGCGCTGCCCACGTACACCACAAACATCACCGGGTTGCGCCATTGCACGCGCGGGTCCAGCTTTTTGAATGCCTCCAGCAGCGCGGGGCGCACCAGGGCGGGGTCGAACAGGGTCATTGTTTTGCGAGTCATCACAATCTCCGTGCCATTTCTTCAGCGTGTGGTCAGCACCAGGTGCTCGACCACCGGGCCCAGCGCCAGGGCGGGCACATAGTTCAGCAAGCCCACCAGCAGCACCACGCCTGCCAGCAGCGCCACAAACAGCGGGCCGTGGGTGGGCAAGGTGCCATCGGTGGCGGTAGCGCGCTTCTTGGCGGCGAGGGACCCGGCCATGGCCAGCACCGGCACGATCACGCCAAAGCGGCCCAGCCACATGGCCACCGCCAGCAGCACGTTGAAGAAGGGTGTGTTGGCCGACAGGCCCGCAAAGGCGCTGCCGTTGTTGTTGGCGGCAGAAGACAGCGCGTACAGCACCTGGCTGAAGCCGTGCGCGCCGGGGTTGGAGAGACCTGCGCGGCCTGCCTCGCTCATCGCCGCCACGGCGGTACCGAGCAATACGAGCAACGGCGTGACGAGGATGGCGATGGCAACGAGCTTCATCTCATGCGTCTCGATCTTCTTGCCCAGGTACTCGGGCGTGCGGCCAATCATCAGCCCGGCGATGAACACCGCCATGATGGCGAACACCAGCATGCCGTACAGGCCCGAGCCCACGCCGCCAAACACCACCTCGCCTATCTGCATCAGCACCATGGGCACCATGCCGCCGAGGGGTGTGAAGCTGTCGTGCATGGCAATCACTGCGCCGCAGCTGGCGGCCGTGGTGATGACGGCGAACAAGGCCGAGGTGGCGATGCCAAAGCGCGTCTCCTTGCCTTCCATGTTGCCGCCGGCCTGCAGGGCGCTGGCAGTTTGGTCTACACCCAGCGATGCCAGCAGTGGGTTGCCTTGCTGCTCGAAGGCGGTGGCAGCTACCACGGCGACCACAAACAGCAGACTCATCGTGGCCAGAATCGTCCAGCCCTGGCGCTCATCGCCCACCATGCGGCCAAACACCAGGCACAGCGCGGCGGGGATGAGGAATATGGCCAGCATCTGCAGCAGGTTGCTGGCGGCCGAGGGGTTCTCGAACGGGTGGGCCGAGTTGGCGTTGAAGAAGCCGCCACCGTTGGTGCCCAGCATCTTGATGGCGAGCTGTGAGGCCACGGGGCCCATCGCCAGGGTTTGGGTGGTTTGTGTCGCAGGCTCGGTGACCGGGGCACCTTGCGCGTCCAGCACTGGCTGCCCGGCAGCATCCAGCTTGGGGGCTTCGTAGTGCACGGGCTCCAGAGTCTGCACCTCGGTATAGGGCGACAGGTTCTGGATCACGCCCTGGCCTGCAAACACCACGGCCAGCACCAGCGACAAGGGCAGCAGCACCCACAGCGTCGCACGGGTCAGGTCGGCCCATACGTTACCGATGGATTGTGCAGAGTGCCTTGAAAAGCCACGCACCAGCGCGATGACCACCACCAAGCCCGTCGCGGCAGACAGAAAGTTCTGCACCGTCAGCGCCAGCATCTGCGTGAGGTAGCTCATGGTGCTCTCGCCGCCATAGCCTTGCCAGTTGGTGTTGGTGACAAAGCTGATGGCGGTGTTGAAGGCCGAATCGGGTGCCACCGCAGCCATGCCCTGAGGGTTGAGCGGCAGCACGGCTTGCCAGCGCTGCAGCGCATACACGGCCAGCACGCCCAGGCCGTTGAACACCAGCAGGCCCTGCGTGTAGCGCAGCCAGCCGGTTTCTTCATCGGGCCACACGCCTGCCAGTCGGAACAGCGGGCCTTCCAGCCTCCGTCCCAGCGCAAAGCGGCCCGCCATCACGGTGTCGATGTAACGCGCCAGCGGCCAAGCCAGCGCCAGCAGCAGTGCGATAAACACTGCCAATTGCAGCCAGGCACCGGTGCTCATGAAAAGTCCTCCGGCCGCAGCAGCACGGCGATCAGGTACACCAAAAGGCCTGCAGCCAGCACGGCCGCCAGAATCATCCAGCCGCTGGTCATGACCGTCCCCCTTGTGCCTGGCGTTGCAGCAGCGCGCAACCCTTGGCCAAGCCATAGACGGCCAGCCAGAGCAGGCCTCCCACCGCCATCAATATCCAGTCCATAGCGTCCTCCTTGAGACATGGACCGATGCTAGGAACGGCCGCATCAAGATGGGCGCAAGAGTGCGGTGTGGGGTATCAAGATCGCATCAAGATGCGCGGGCGCCAGGCCAGGTGGGCAGAAAGATGTGTGGTAGTTTGCTATTGAATTTGTAGCTTCATACGCATGATATTCAAGCGCTACAGACCGTTTCTATTCAAAGTGTTGCCTTGAAGCGCGGGTTTGCCGGTTCTCGCACTGGCTTCGGGCGTCTGCGCGCTGGGCAGGTGTGGCGCACCTTGAGGTCTGTCCGTTCTCCCAATGGTTCATAAGAGAACGCTCGCATCGGCCTGAAGCAAAGGCGTGTGCAAGGTGCGATCATCCCCACCCTGCATCACGCTTCTTTCCTCCATGACCCAGGCCACACCGCTCCGTTCCAGCGCTTCCAGTCCGCTCGATTCCCTCGTCCCTCTGCTGTTTGTGGCGCTCTGGAGCACTGGCTTTATCGGCGCCAAGCTGGGGCTGCCGTATGTGGAGCCGCTGACCTTTCTGGCGCTGCGGTTTGCCATTGTCATCGTGCTCATGCTCGCGGTGGTTGCCGTGGCGCATGCGCCGTGGCCGCCGTCGGGCAAGGCTTGGTTGCACATCGGTGTGTCGGGCCTGCTGGTGCACGGCGTGTACCTGGGCGGTGTGTTCATCGCCATTGGGCATGGGCTGCCATCGGGCATCACGGCGCTGGTGGTGGGGTTGCAGCCGCCGCTGACAGCCCTGGTGGCCGGGGCTTTGCTGGGCGAGAAGGTGCGGCCTGCCCAATGGGCGGGCCTGGCCCTGGGCTTCACCGGCGTGGCGCTGGTAGTGGCCGGCAAGGTGGCTACCGTGCCGGCGGGTGCTTTGCTGGGCATGCTGCTGCCAGCGGTGGTCGCGCTGCTGGGCATCACGGCGGGCACGCTGTACCAGAAGCGGTTTTGCCCCTCGTTCGACTTGCGCACGGGCTCTGTCATTCACTACCTGCCCTGTGCCGTGGCCATGGCCGCCGTCGCCTACGCCACCGAATCCATGACCATATCGTGGACCGGCGAGTTTGTGTTTGCGCTGGGCTGGCTGGTGCTGGTGCTGTCGCTTGGCGCCGTGAGCCTGCTGAACCTGCTCATCCGCCGGGGCGGCGCGGTCAATGTGGCCAGCCTGTTCTACCTGACCCCGCCCACCACAGCGCTGATCGCCTGGGCCATGTTTGGCGAGACGCTCAGCGGCTGGGCGCTGGCCGGGATGGCGCTGGCGGCTGCGGGGGTGTGGCTGGCGCGGCAGACGAAGTAAGAGCCCTGGAGGGCCCTGCGGATCAGAGCTTGCGCAGCCGCTCCAGCGCGGCGCGCAGCGTCTCGTCCTTCTTGGCGAAGCAGAACCGCACCACACGCTGGTCAAACCCGTCGCCATAAAACGCTGACAACGGAATCGCGGCCACGCCCACCTCGCGGGTCAGCCATTGGCAGAAATCGGCCTCGTTCAAATCACTGATCGCCGAGATGTCCACGCACTGGAAGTAGCTGCCCGTGCTGGGCAGCAGCTTGAAGCGTGAGCCCTCCAGCCCCTGACGGAACAGGTCGCGCTTGGCCTGGTAGAACGCGGGCAACTGCAGGTAGGGTGTGGGGTCTTGCAGGTAGGCGGCCAGGCCGTGCTGCACGGGGGTGTTGACGGTGAACACGTTGAACTGGTGCACCTTACGGAACTCGGCCGTCAGCGCGGCGGGGGCGGCCACGGTGCCGACCTTCCAGCCGGTGACGTGGAAGGTTTTGCCAAAGCTGGACACGATGAACGCACGGGCCGCCAGGCCTGCAAAGCGTGCGGCGCTCTGGTGCTCGGCGCCGTCGAACACCATGTGCTCGTACACCTCGTCGCTGATGAGCAGGATGTCGGTGGGCGCGAGCAGGTCTTCGAGCTGGCGCATTTCCTCGGCCGTCCAGATGGTGGCGCTGGGGTTGTGCGGGCTGTTGATGAGGATGGCGCGGGTGCGGGGCGTGATGGCCGCGCTGATCTTGGCGAAGTCAGGGCGGAAGGTGCCGGGCGTGAGCGGCACGCGCACGGCCTTGCCACCGGCCAGCTCGATGTTGGGCACATAGCTGTCGTAGCAGGGGTCGAGCACGATCACCTCGTCGCCCGCGTGCACGATGGCCAGGATGGCGGTGATGATGGCCTGCGTGGCGCCCGCGGTGATGGTGATTTCGGTGTTGGGGTTGTAGGCGCGGCCGTGCAGCGCCTCGATCTTGCGGGCCACGGCTTCGCGCAGCATGGGCACCCCGGTCATGGGCGGGTACTGGTTGTGGCCGGCCTGCATGGCGGCCGTGACGGCGTTCACCAGCTCGGGCGCGCATTCAAAGTCGGGGAAGCCCTGGCCCAGGTTGACGGCCTTGTGCTCTGCGGCCAGGGCGGACATCACGGTGAAGATGGTGGTGCCGACGTTGGGCAGCTTGCTGGGGAAGGCGGGTGTGCGGGCGGTGTTGGTGGTCATGGCGCAGCAGCTTGAAATGCGGGGAAATTCGGTAAGAGTGAGGGGCTTCTGGTGGGGAGCGCAGGTCAGAGTTCGTAGTCGTTGACATGGCCCGTCATCGCGCGGGCAATCAGTTCGCGGCTCAGGCGGTCGCTGAGCAGCTCGGCAAACTTGTAGACAAAGTTGCGCAGATAGGCGCCGCGCTTGAAGGCCACGCGGGCCACGCTCTGGCCAAACAGGTGGCCCACGGGGCGCACGGCGAGGTCGCCCACCGGGTCATCGCGCATGGCCATTTCGGCCACGATGCCAATGCCCAGGCCCAGGCGCACATAGGTCTTGATCACGTCGGAGTCAATGGCTTCGAGCACGATGCGGGGCGTGAGCTTGCGCGCTGCGAAGGCGTGATCGATCTTGCCCCGGCCGGTGAAAGAAGGGTGGTAGGTGATCAGGGCCTCATGGGCCAGGTCGTCCAGGCCAATGCGTTCTTTTTTCGCCAGCGGGTGGTCGTTGGGCACCACCAGCACATGCTGCCATTCGTAGCAGGGCAGGGTGACGAGTTCGGGGTAGTCCGCCAGGGATTCGGTGGCCATGCCGATCTCGGCCACCTCGTCGATGATCATGCGGGCCACTTCGTGGGGCGTGGCCTGGTGCAGGCTCACGTTGACCTTGGGATAGGCCTCGCGCAGCCGCGCCACGGGCACCGGCAGCACGTAGCGCGCCTGGGTGTGGGTGGTGGCGATGCTGAGGGTGCCGCTGTCTTGTGCGCTGAACTGCTCGCCAATGCGCTTCAAGTTACCCACCTCGCGCATGATGACCTCGATGCTTTTGAGTACATGCTGGCCGGGCTCGGTGATGCGCTTGAGGCGCTTGCCGTGGCGGGCAAAGATGTCCACGCCCAGTTCTTCTTCCAGCTCGATGATGGCTTTGGAGACGCCCGGCTGCGAGGTGTGCAGGGCCTTGGCGGCCTCGGTCAGGTTGAGGTTGCGGCGCGCAGCCTCTTGAACGAAGCGGAATTGGTGCAGATTCATATCGAATATTGCCTAAAGGATTGCATCATTATGCTGCAATCGTCTAAGCAAACGGACCGCACTCTCGGAAATTTCAGATCGGCGGGCTTTCGCAGGCGATCTCGGCCATCAGGGCCGTCATGCGGGGGTCTTCTCCGATGGCTGTCTGCACATGGAATTGAACTCCAGGATGTGCGGTGCGCAGCTCTTGCACCAGCAAGGGCAAGTCCTCACGCGCATGTTTGCCGGTGCCCAGGAACATCGGAACCACTGTGACAGCGGTGGCCCCATCGGCCACCAGTTGCCGGACGGCGTCTGGCAGGGAGGGTCCACACAGTTCCAGGTAAGCGCAGATAGCCTGGCGGCCAGGGCTTTGCGCCGCAATGCGCGTTGCGACTGCCTCCATAGGGGCGCGCCACAAGGGGTCGCGGGACCCGTGGGCAAACAGGACGATGGCTTGGGTCATGGGGCGAGGCAAAGTCAGAGTGTCAGCGTCTCAGCACCAGCCAGCCAAACGCCGCCAGCGAGAGCAGGGAATAAATCAGGCCGGGTGCCGCCGCTGTCAGCCATGGCGACCAGTTTTGCAGGTTGCCCGCGTAGCCGAAAACGTTGTTGAGCAGGAAGAAGCTGATACCCGCCATCACGCCGCCGAACACATAACCCGCGATGCCGCCCGAGCGGAAATGCAGGTAGGCAAAAGGTAGTGCTAGCACCACCATCACCAGACAGCTCAAGGGGTAGAACACCTTGCGCCAGAACTCGATCTCGTACTTCTGCGCGGACTGTCCATTGGCGTTCAGGTGCCGGATGAACTGAAAGAGGTCCAGCGTGGCCATGCGGTCAGGCTTGAGCAGGGACGCCGCCACCATGTCGGCGCTGATCTTGGTCGGCCACTGCAGGGAGGGGCTCTCCAGGTGCTCCACGCGGGCCTCGTTCTTGTCGCTTTGTTGTTCAAAGTGACTGCGCTGCACCTTCTCCAGGGTCCACGATCCATCGGTGCCGAACTGCCCCGACGCAGCCCGGGTCTGCGACGCCAGGCGCCCCTTCTCGTCAAACTCGAAGATGCGCACGTCCAGCATGCCGCCATTGGGAGTGAGTGCGCGCACGTTGACGGCAAACGAATGGTCTTCTTGCCGCTCCTTGAGCCATGCACCTGTGGCGCCCGCTGTGAGCCGTCCCAAGTAGCGCACCTTGATGAGCTGCGCAGTGCGGTCGGTCAGGGGAGCCAGGTAGTCACCGACAGCAAACGTCAGCAGCACAAAGACGCCGCCGAGCGTGAGCAGGGTACGCAGTGCGCGCCAAGGGCCCATGCCGCTGGTGCGCATGATGGTGAACTCGGAGCTTTGTGCCAGGCGCGCCATCACGAAGATGGTGCCGATCAGTACCGTGATGGGCAGCAGTTCATACAGGTGACTGGGGATGCTGAGCACCACAAACAGCAACGCGTGCGATAGCTGATAGCCATCTTCCCCGGCACGGCCCACCCAGCGGAGCTCATCCACCAGGTCAAAGAAGAAGAAGAGGGCCAGAAAACCTACGGTGACGAAGGTGACGGCGCCCAGGGCCTCGCGGTGAATCAGGCGGCGGATGGTTTTCATGCGGACTGTCCTCCCGCCTCAGCAGATCGCCACAGGCGCCGCACCGTCCATTGGTTGTGCCGCACCGCCAGCACCAGCAGCGAGACCGCCAGCATGCCGCCATGCAGCATCACCATGAAGCTGGTGAGGCCCAGCCGGTCGGCACCCACCCAGCTCTGGCCAAGGGTCATGAGGTTGTAGTAGACGATGAAGGCAAACAGCGCGAACACCATGCTGGTGCTGCGCGCTGCGCGTGGGTTGACGCTGGCCACGGCCAGGCCCAGCAGCACAAAGTTGAGGGCAGCGAGTGCAAGGCCGAGTCGCCATCCCAGCTCGGCGCGGTAGGCGGGCAGCGGCTGCATGACGAGGTCGTAGGTGGTGCGTGTCTTCACCGCCTGCTCTCCAGCCGACCCAGGGGGCGCGCTGCCAATGCGGGTGCCGTACAGGCTGAACTCGCTGATCTTCACACCGGGCTTGTCCCGTGACGTCTCCAGGCGCTGGCCGTCGCTCAGCAGGGCCATGCGTTCACCGCCCTGGGTCTCCAGCCGGGCGCTGCGGGCGGAGGTGACGGATTCGCGTTTGCCGTCATTCGCAGCAATGAACACGTTGTTGGCCGCCAGTGTGTCCGGGGTGTCCTTGTCAATGAAGAACACGCGGCTGCCGTTGGAGGATTCCTGGAACTCGCCCGGGGCGATGCGGTCGATGTCGCTGCGCTGCTCGTAGCGGGTCCTGAGTTCCTGGATCTGGGAGTTGGCCCATGGCCACACCAGCAGCGACAGCACAGCGATCACCACCATCACCGGCCATGCAAATCGCAACAGGGGGCGCACCAAGCTGATCAGGCCGCGCCCGCTGGCGAACCAGATCACCATTTCGCTGTCGCGGTACATGCGCGACAGCGTGCCGACGACCGCGATGAACAGGCTGAGGCTGAGAATGGTGGGCAACTGACCCAATACGGTGAAGCCCATGACGAGCATCACGTCGGACGGGCTGACGCTGCCCTTGGAGGCCTGACCCAGTGTGCGGATGAGCATCATGGTCATGACCACGGTCACCAGCACCACAAGGGTCGCGCCGAAGCTGCGCGCCAGCTCCTTGCGGATGGATGAATCGAATAACATTGGCTCGAAGGAAAACACCAATTATGAACTTTGATCTCAAGACCCTTGAACTTGCTGCGGCAGCTTCGGAGAAATGCGACCTGCTGATCGTCCTGCTTCCCGAGGGCTTCAAGCCCGGCAAGGATGCGCTGTCCGCCCTGGCGGCCTTGGCGCTCAAGAATGGAGATCTGACCACCAAAGCCGGTAAACACCTGCAGCTGTACCAGGTGCCTGCCGTCGCAGCCCGCCGCGTGGTGCTGGTGGGCCTGGGTGACGGCTCGGCGCGCGCAACGCGCCAGGCCCTCCAGTCGCTGGGCGGCGCCATCAAGGCGCCACACACCAAGCGCGTGGTACTGTGTTTCGCGGGCGAGGCCCAGGCGGCGGCCGTCAGCGCTGCTGTTCAGGCCGTGGCAGATGTGAGCTATGTGTACACCACCACCAAGACCAAGGTGGAGGCACGCAGCCTGAGCCGCTGTGTGGTGGGCGTGCCGGATGCGGCCAGCGCGCGTGACGGGTTTGACAGCGGTGTGGCCTTGGTGGCTGGCGTAGAGTTTGCGCGGGAATGGGGCAACCGCCCGGCCAACCATGCCACGCCCAGCCTGCTGGCTGACGCGGCCAAAACCCTCGCCAAGCTGCCACGCATCCAGTGCAAGGTGCATGGCCCCGCAGAGGTGGCGCGCCTGGGCATGGGCGCTTTCATGGCGGTGGCCAAGGGCTCTGAAGAGCCGCTGCGTTTCATCGAGTTGCGCTACAACGGCGCGGCCAAGGACCGGGCGCCCATCGTTCTGGTGGGCAAAGGCATCACCTTTGACACCGGCGGTATCTCGATCAAGCCTGCGCCCGAGATGGACGAGATGAAGTTCGACATGTGCGGCGCTGCCAGTGTGCTGGGTACCTTCCGCGCGCTGGGTGAACTGCAGCCTGCCGTCAATGTAGTGGGCCTGATCCCGGCGTGCGAAAACATGCCAGACGGGCGCGCCGTTAAGCCCGGTGATGTGGTCACCAGCATGAGCGGTCAGACCATCGAGATTTTGAACACCGATGCAGAGGGGCGCCTGGTGTTGTGCGATGCGTTGACCTACGCCGCGCGATTCAAGCCTGCCGCGGTGGTGGATATCGCCACACTGACGGGTGCCTGCGTGATCGCGCTGGGCGGCGTGCGCAGCGGCCTGTTCGCTAACAACGATGGTCTGGCGGAGTCTTTGCAGGCGGCCGGCGAAGCCGCGCAAGACCTTTGCTGGCGCATGCCCCTGGATGACGACTATGCGGACGGCCTCAAGAGCAACTTTGCCGACATGGGCAATGTGGCTGGCCGTGCGGGCGGTTCCATCACTGCTGCCAAGTTCTTGCAAAAGTTCGTGGGCGACATGCCGTGGGCGCATCTGGACATTGCAGGCACCGCGTGGAAAGGTGGGGCGGCCAAGGGTTCTACAGGCCGGCCCGTGGGGCTGCTGGTGCACTATGTGCTCGAACAGTCCAGGTCGCAGGTCCGTACGGCAAAGGCCCCCAAGTCCACGTCGCGCTCTGCGACCAGCAAGGCGGCTACGGGCACTGCCCGCAGGCCTGCCGCCAAACGGCCCGCTGGCAGCAAGTCTGCTTGACCGTGCCATGACCGAGGTGGCCTTTCACTTCAACGCGCCCGACAAGCTGGCGTATGCATGTCGGTTCGCACGCAAAGTGCAGCGCAGCGGAGCCCGCTTGGTCATCGCAGCGCCGGCGGATGCGCTCCAGACGCTGGACCGCATGCTCTGGTTGATGGCCCCCCAGGACTTTGTGGCCCACTGCCATGCCGACGCCGACGAGGAGCTGGTTCAGGCTTCGCCGGTATTGCTGGCGCAAGATGCACGCTTGGCGCCGCACCACGAAGTCTTGCTGAATCTTCATGCAGAAGTGCCCGAGGGTTTTGGCCGGTTTGACCGCCTGGTGGAAGTCGTGAGTGCCCAGGACGAAGCCGACCGTGCCCAGGCGCGCACGCGGTGGCGCCATTACGCGTCCCGCGGTTATGCCATTACCCGCCACGATCTGGTGCTGAAAGCGGGCTGATGGCGCTCCCCCCCAAGACCCCTCCGCGCTTTGTACCCACGCTCACCGAAGTGGTGCAAGTGCCCGACGCCGCATCCCCGGCGCAGGGCGCTACGAATCCAGCAGCGCGCACGACAGTTCTTTCTCCAGCGCAGTCGGCTGCGCTGGCAAAGGCAGCCCCGCCCGCAGTGCGGCCCACTGCGATGCCGCAGGCCAGTGCACTGGCATCTACGGCGCGTCCTCCGGCGCCGACCTTGGCTGCGCCACCGCCGGTGGTTTCTTCTCAAGCGTCGCGCGCTGTGGCTTCACCTGCCCAGCAACGCCCATCAACCTTCGCTGCTGCCACTTCCGTAGGGATGCCACCGGTGTCCGCGCCTGTTGCCGCCCGCGCCTTGCCCGAAGGGATAGAGGAATACATGGTGCACCGCGTCATGCAGCGTGTGGATGTGGTGCTCGATCAGCGCCTGCGCGAGGCAATCGCCTCAGTGGTGCAGGAGCAGACGCGTTCGGTGCTGCCACGCCTGCGCGAAGAGATCGAGTCGGTGGTCCGGCATGCGGTGTATGAAGCCGTGGCAGACGAGTTGGCAAGCGGTGCGCCGCCTGCGCCAAAGAGATGACAGGGTATTCCCCTGTGGTTTCTCTCGCGTTTAATCGTGTTCCCTAATGATCTGGCCCGTAAATTGCGATATGTTCGCCTGCGTTGAGACACAAGAAGATTCTCAGCGTTTATCTTTACTGGAGATTTGATATGCAATTGAAGTTGAAACTGACCGTGGTTGCTGCTATCGCGGCTGTTGCTGGTGTGGCCTCTGCACAAGAGCAGGTGGTCAAGATCGGCCACGTGGCTCCGGTTTCCGGCGCCCAAGCCCACTACGGCAAGGACAACGAAAATGGCGCCCGCATGGCCATTGAAGAGCTGAACGCTCAAGGCGTCACCATCGGCGGCAAGAAGATCAAATTCGAGCTGCAAGCTGAAGATGACGCTGCCGATCCAAAGCAGGGCACTGCTGCTGCACAAAAGCTGTGCGACTCCAAGGTCGTTGGCGTTGTCGGCCACCTCAACTCCGGTACCACGATTCCCGCCTCCAAGGTGTACAACGATTGCGGCATCCCAATGGTGACGGGCGCTGCAACCAACCCCAACCTGACCAAGCCTGGCTACAAGACCACGTTCCGTATCATCGCCAACGACAACGCCCTCGGCGCTGGTCTGGCGTTCTACGCAGTGGACACGCTGAAGCTCAAGACCGTTGCGATCATCGATGACCGTACGGCTTACGGCCAAGGCGTTGCCGACGTGTTCAAGAAAACCGCTACGGCCAAGGGCATGAAGGTGGTGGACGAGCAGTTCACGACCGACAAGGCCACCGACTTCATGGCCATCTTGACCGCCATCAAGGCCAAGAACCCCGACGCTATCTTCTACGGCGGCATGGACCCTCAAGCCGGCCCCATGCTGCGCCAGATGGAGCAACTGGGCATGGCCAACGTCAAGTACTTCGGTGGTGACGGGGTTTGCACGTCTGAAATCGCCAAGCTGGCTGCTGGCGCCAAGACCCTGGCCAACGTGATCTGCGCTGAAGGCGGCTCCTCGCTGGCCAAGATGCCTGGCGGCACCGCCTGGAAGGCCAAGTACGACGCCAAGTACCCTGGCCAGTTCCAGGTGTACAGCCCCTACACCTATGACGCCACGTTCCTGCTGGTCGACGCCATGAAGCGCGCCAACTCCGTGGACCCCAAGGTGTACGTGAACGAACTGGCCAAGGCCAACTTCAAGGGCGTGACCTCCACCATCGCCTTCGAGTCCAACGGCGAAATGAAGAACCCAGCCATCACGCTGTACGTCTACAAGGACGGCAAGAAGACACCTCTGTAATTGAGTGTGGCTTGCTGCTGTGGGGCATTTCGATGCCCCGCGGCCATCAAAAAAGGCTTCCCTCGGGAAGCCTTTTTGTTGTGAGTGACCCGTCCTGCCTGGCGTTGACACGAGGACCTTTCAAAAAGGGTATGTGTCATGGAATCAAGTGTCAAACGCACGCAGCGCGACTACACACTGGCCTTTAAGTTGGCGGTGGTGGAGCAGGTGGAAAAAGGCGAGCTCACGTACAAACAGGCGCAGCAGCACTACGGCATCCAGGGTCGCTCGACGGTTCTGGTCTGGCTGCGCAAGCACGGTCGCCTGGGCTGGAGTCCTGCGGCATCATCTGCAGCCATGCCGATAGACAAGAAGAACACTGTTGCTCTCACGCCCGAGCAGCAGATCAAGGCGCTGCAGGTGCAGCTCGCACAGGCGCAGGAGAAGGCCAGGCTATTCGAAGCCGTCATCGACGTGCTGCGCAAGGACTATGGGGTGCGCATCGTAAAAAAGCCTTTGGGCAAGTCCTCGCGCAAAACCTCATCGCAGGGTTGAGCGTGAAGAGGGCTTGCCAGCATATGGGCCACAGCCGTCAGGCGTATTACCAGGGTAGGCGCCGCGAGGCCGATCGCTTGGCGAATGCGCAGACGGTGGTGGAGTTGGTGCGCGAGCAGCGCATGCGCCAACCACGCATAGGCACGCGCAAGCTGCACCACTTATTGCAGGAGCCGCTACAGCGCCGAGGCATCGACTTGGGCCGCGATGCAATGTTCGACGTCCTGCGCAATGCCAGGCTGCTGGTGGCACCCCGGCGGGCGTATCACAAGACAACAGACAGTCACCACCGCTTCAGGCACCATCCGAACCTTCTCAAGGTAGGGCCGCAACAGATCCACGCCAGCGGCAGCGAGCAGGTCTGGGTGGCTGACATCACCTACTTGCCCACACACGGCAAGTTCGTCTATCTGAGCCTGGTCACGGATGCGTATTCCAGGAAGATCGTCGGCTGGCACGTGCATGAGAGCCTGCAGACCGAAGAGGTGGCGCAGGCCATGAAGATGGCGCTCTCGGGGCGACAGAGCAGCCGACAGTTGGTGCACCACTCCGACAGGGGTATCCAGTACTGCGCGACGTACTACCAGGCCCTGCACAAGCGCCACGGCGTGATCTGCTCGATGACGGACGGCTACGACTGCTACCAGAACGCGCTGGCCGAGCGGGTCAATGGCATCTTGAAGAGTGAGTTCTTGCTGCAGCGCCCCGCCGATCTGGGGCAGGCCAGACGCATGGTCGAGCAGTCAGTCGACATCTATAACTGCGAGCGACCGCATCTGTCGCTGAAAATGCAAACGCCCGATGCAGTGCATCGGGCGTCATTGGCCGGATAGTCCGGCTGGAGTTTTTAACCGTCCTGGGTGTCAACGCTATTCAGGACGGGTCAGAGGTACAACAGCCAGTCGCGTAATTGGAACTGGTGGATGACCGACTGCCGCTAGCGCCTCACCTGTAGTGAGCCCGGGTTCACGATGTTGGTGGGTGTGCCTTTGATGAAATTCACCACGTTATCAAAAGCTGCACCAAAGTAGAGCTCATAGCTGTCCTGTTCCACGTACCCAATATGTGGCGTGCAAATGCAGTTTTCGAGACGAAGTAGGGCGTGGCCTTGCAGGATAGGTTCACTCTCGAACACATCCACTGCTGCCAAGCCTGGGCGACCCCGGTTGAGGGCCGCGATCAGGGCGTCTGGCTCGATCAGCTCTGCGCGTGATGTATTGACCAGCAGCGAAGTGGGCTTCATGCACGAAAGGTCTTCGAGCGAGATGATGCCGCGCGTCTCGTCGTTCAGGCGCAGGTGCAAAGAGATCACATCGCATTGCGAGAAGAACTCTTCCCGTGTGGCCGCTGCCTGGTAGCCGTCTGTCAACGCCTGCGCACGCGATGCCTCTCGACCCCAGACGCGCACGTTCATGCCAAACGCGCGTCCGTACCCAGCCACCAGTTGTCCGATGCGGCCATAGCCCCAGATACCCAGGGTCTTGCCCCTCAGCACGTTGCCGATCCCGAAGTTGGCGGGCATCGAGGCGGTCTTGAGACCAGACTGCTGCCAGGCGCCATGCTTGAGGTTGGAGATGTACTGGGGCAGTCGGCGCATGGAGGCCATCACCAGGGCCCAGGTCAGCTCAGCGGGTGCCACAGGGGATCCAACTCCCTCTGCCACGGCAATGCCGCGCTCGGTACATGCCGCCACATCAATGTGGCTGCCAATCTTGCCGGTTTGTGCAATGAGCTTGAGCCGAGGGAGCTTCTCGACCAATTGGCGCGTGATCTGGGTCCGTTCACGGATCAGCACGATGATGTCTGCATCTTTGAGACGCACCGAAAGTTGCCCCAGCCCCTTGACCGTGTTGGTGTAGACCTTGGCGGTGTATGCGTCGAGCCGCGATGCGCAATGCAGCTTGCGCACTGCATCCTGGTAATCGTCGAGGATCACAATATTCATCCCGACATTGTGCCTTGGCGGGCGCAGGGAAGAGCCACCTGAGCCCTGTGGCCAAGCCAAAGTCTCCAATTTTTGGTGACGGAGTGCTGCGCAGATACCGGAAATGGCCGTATCACTCCGCACGACCGCACGACCGCACGACCGCACGACCGCACGACCGCACGACCGCACGACCGCACGATTGGCGCAGGCTGGCGTCAGTGTTTGGTGTCGATCAAGATCTGGTACGGCTCTGCACCAGCCTTGGGGCTGTGGGGACGGTCCTCACACCACCTCATCGGCGGTAGCTCCGTAATCTGAAGACGAGGCCGCCACAGTGGTCGGGACGCAGGAGCGTTTGCCACCTTAACCGCCCGCAATGTCCAGTAAATCAGGCCCTGAGAGCCTCGGATGCCGCCAAACGGTCCAGCTCTGCGCAGACATCTGCCATCCGGCCTGCAATCACTAGGCGTCCGGTACCTGCGGCATCAGAAGTCCGGCGCAGCACTTTTGTTGTTCGTGGGCTGCAGGAGGTCGTCCCCACCGCTGATAGGAAAGCTTGCCGTTTGCTACCTGCCATGTGCGTTGGCAGAAAAGAGCGGTGCGTGTCGGGCGAACGGGCAGGACTTTCTGGCGCTCGTGCAGGTGGTTTGACCGTAAAAGGCCAGTTCCCGCGAGGGGCGCGTTGTCCTTGGTGCTGTTCAGCACGATGAAGTGCCGCAACGTCTGTAGCCCGTCTTTGGAAAATAAAGGGCGATGCATTCCCAGATTCAGTGGGCTCTCTCGTCTCTGCTTGCGCCCGTAGGGCCATCCTACCTGCGGGCGTTTGCTCCGCACTCGCAAACAGCTTTTTGAGGCTGCGAACAGGGCTCTGCAGGGCAGAAAGGGTGAACAAAGCAATTCCCATGTGAAAACTCCGAAAGTCGGGGGTTGAACATAGGCAGGATTGCAGAGTGGCTGAGTACCAAAACACCCAAAAGCAGCGCGAGACCATCCCTTGCGGTGCAGCCAGCTGCTCCGCCGATTCATCACGCATTGCTTGGGAGTTTTTGGCACTCAACGGGACCCGCATCGCAGGGCTGGTGTACTGATCAGAATCTGTCCACCAAACGCCCGCCACCCACGGTGCGGCCCCTGAGCGCGTGCACTACATCAGCATGGTGTTGCGGATAAGACCCACTGCCAGACCTTCGATTTCGAAGGGCTCACCCGGCTGCACCACGATCACAGGGTAGTCGGGGTTCTCGGGCAGTAATTCAATGGCGTTGGCGGTGCGGCGAAGGCGCTTGACAGTGACGTCGTCACCCAGTCGGGCCACGATGATCTGGCCGTTGCGGGCTTCGCGGGTGGACTGAACGGCCAGCAAATCGCCATCCATGATGCCTGCGTCACGCATGGACATGCCCCGCACCTTGAGCAGGTAATCGGGCTTGTGCTGGAAGAGGCTGTTTTCTACGCTGTAGGTCTGGCCTACATGTTCCTGCGCGAGAATGGGCGACCCCGCAGCCACCCGGCCTACCAAAGGCAAGACCAGTTGCGACAGGCCCGGGATGGGCAGGCTGAACTGACTGCCGCGCGCGGCGTTGATGGAGCGCACCGTGTCGCTGCGCAGGCGGATGCCCCGTGAGGTGCCGCTGACCAGCTCAATCACCCCTTTACGGGCAAGAGCCTGAAGGTGTTCTTCTGCCGCATTGGCTGACTTGAAACCCAGCTCGGCCGCGATTTCTGCGCGGGTGGGAGGCGCGCCGGTGCGTGCGATAGCGGTCTGGATGAGATCCAGAATCTGCTGCTGGCGGGCGGTGAGTTTGGGGTTGTCGAGCATGGTGGTTTCCGGTGCGGGCGGTTACAGTGATGAACAACTGTTTTTTAATCCAGTAACTGTATTTTTCACCAGTTTTTCGGAGTATGCAAGTGAGTGGGCAAAAAATTGTGGTTTTGGGCACCGGTGGCACGATTGCGGGCACCTCGGCCCAAGCGGGGGACAACATTGGCTACACCGCCGCGCAGGTGGGCGTGGAACAACTGCTGACGGCTGTGCCCGGTCTGCAGGCTCTGGCAGGGGGCGCCTTGGTTGCAGAGCAAGTAGCGCAGATCGACAGCAAGGACATGGATGGCGAGGTGTGGCGCACGCTGGCATTGCGGTGCGCCCACCACCTGAATGACCCGGAGGTGAAGGGGTTGGTCATCACCCATGGTACGGACACCCTGGAAGAAACGGCGTGGTTCTTGCACGAAGTGCTGGACGCCGCCAAACCCGTGGTGCTGACCTGCGCGATGCGGCCTGCCACAGCCTTGACCCCCGATGGCCCCCAGAACCTGCTGGACGCGGTGGCAACGGTATTGGCGCCAGGTGCCACAGGTGTGCTGGCTGTTGCGGCGGGTGAAGTGCATGGCGCACGGCATGTGCAAAAAGTGCATCCCTACCGCGTCAATGCCTTCAGCTCGGGGGATGCTGGACCTCTGGGGTGGGTGGAAGAGTGTGTGGTCCGTTGGGCATGCAATAGCCCAGTAGTGCCGGTAAATAATGTCGATGGTGCTATGAATAATATAGTGAGCGCTGCGACTTGGCCGTGGGTGGAAATCGTCATGAACCATGCGGGGGCATCGGGCAGGGCGGTGGATGCGCTGGTGCGAGAGGGCGTGCAGGGCCTGGTGGTGGCCTGCACCGGCAATGGCACGATCCACCACGATTTGGAGGCCGCTTTGGTGCGCGCGCAGAACGCCGGAGTGCGGGTGGTGCGCTCCACCCGCTGCGCGGAGGGGCAGGTGCTGCCCAAGCCGGGTGATGTGCTTCCCGCCTCGCAAGGCCTGTCGCCGGTGAAGGCGCGGGTTGCCCTGATGCTGGATTTGCTGCGGATGCATTGATCTAAGAAGGGCCGGCAGCCGTGTTCACCGCACTCAAGACACACGCCTGGGCTTACCCCGCGCTGGAGGTCGTCCACATCATCGGTATTGCGTTGCTGCTGGGCAATCTGCTGCTGCTGGAGTTGCGGGTCTTCGGACGTGGTGCGGCACTGCCGGTGAAAGACCTCGCGCGGCTGAGTCTCACTGTGGCGCTGTGCGGCTTCGGATTGGCCGCAGCGTCGGGGCTGCTGATGTTTGCCACCCAGCCTGCGGAGCTGCTCAGCAACCGCGCTTTTACCTTGAAGATGCTGTTGTTAATGCTTGCGGGCTGCAACGCGGCGTGGTTTCATGCACGCGGTTCGCTTGTACGCCTGGATGGGTTGGCACGCTTGCAGATGCTGGTGTCCACCGTGATCTGGCTGTCGGTGGTGGCCTGTGGCCGCTGGATTGCGTACCTTTGATATGGCCCCTTGAATCGGGTTTTGTTCCTACGGGAGTCTTTATGGGCTTGCAACGTCGTCATGTGCTGATCGCCGCGAGTGCCTTGCCTTTGGGGGCACACGCGCACCACGGCTGGAGCAGTTTTGATGCGGACCGACCGCTGTATCTGGAGGGCACGGCGCGCAAAGTGCGGTGGCAAAACCCGCATGCAGAGCTGGAGCTGGAATTGCCCGCTGCGCTCCGGTTGCCTTCAGATCTTGCCCAGCGGCCTGTGCCTGCGCAGACCGCGCCGGTGGACGGACGCGCACTACTGGCCAAAACCGTGCTGCCCACCCGCAAGGACCGCGTCTGGGAGGTTGAGCTGGCTCCGTTGACTCGTATGCAGGCCTGGCAGGTGCCAGAGATCAAGCCGGGTACGGCCGTGTCTGTGGTGGGCTTTGGCCTGCGGGACGAAAAGGGCGAGGCAGTGCTGCGCGCCGAATACCTGTTTGTGGACGGCAAAGCCTACGGCTTGCGGTCCAGCCCCGCCTGATGCCAGGCACGTGCCCGCAGCGGGTGGCTGTCGCGGCCACCGCGCGGCGGGGCGTTTCATGAAAAAAGCGACGCCCTGGTGCAGTGCGTCGCTTTCAGGAGGCTTGAGCGCCCAACGTGCGTCAGGCGGATCTTGGCCCTTGGTTCATTGCATCAGCTGGCCAGCGCCTGCAGCGCGCGTGCGGTGATCTCGTCCACGCTGCCCGTACCGCTGATGGCGCGGTACTTGGGCGCTGCGGCGGGTTCGGCCTTGGCCCAGTTGCTGTAGTAATCCACCAGGGGGCGCGTCTGGTCGCTGTAGACCTGCAGGCGCTTCTTGACGGTTTCTTCCTTGTCGTCTTCGCGCTGGATCAGTTCTTCACCGGTCACGTCATCCTTGCCTTCGACCTTGGGTGGGTTGAACTTGACGTGGTAGGTCCGGCCGCTGGCAGGGTGCGAGCGGCGGCCGCTCATGCGTTCGATGATGGCGTCAAAGGGCACATCGATTTCGAGCACGTAGTCGAGCTTGACGCCGGCGGCCTTCATGGCGTCGGCCTGCGGAATGGTGCGGGGGAAGCCATCAAACAGGAAGCCGTTGGCGCAGTCGGGCTGCGTGATGCGCTCCTTGACGAGCCCGATGATGATGTCGTCGCTGACCAGGGCGCCCGAGTCCATCACGGCCTTGGCCTGCAGGCCCAAGGGAGTGCCAGCCTTGACGGCGGCACGCAGCATGTCGCCGGTGGAGATCTGGGGGATGCCGTACTTCTGGCAGATGAATGTGGCTTGCGTGCCCTTTCCGGCGCCAGGCGCGCCCAACAGAATCAGTCTCATGGATGTCCTCGAAGGTTAGAAATCGGGTGGCGCCGCTGGCGGGGACGTTCGAAGGGCGCCTGAAGCCGTTCTGTGCGCCCGGGATGCGGTGCTCTCGTTACAGTTGAGGATAGCATGTGACCACCTTGCGCGGACTTACATGGGTGACCGTTTCTTGGCCGGTGCCTCCATGGAAGCGCTGCGAGGGTCATCGGTGCGACCCCGGGTGTATCCAACATGCATGCCAACGCGGACCGTTGGCGCCTGAAAACTGTCAGCGAAACAGCGCGCGGACCTGCTCCAGGTCCTCTGGCGTGTCCACGCCAGGGCCCGGCGCCGCGTCTGCCAGGTGAACGGCGATGCGGTGGCCGTGCCACAGTGCACGGAGCTGTTCCAGCGCCTCGATGGCCTCGGTCGGCGCAGGCGCCAATTGTGGAAACTCCCGCAGAAACCCCGCGCGATAGCTGTAGATCCCCACGTGGCGTAGCGGTGCAAAGCCTTGCAGTGCCTTCACGCCGGGCTGGGCGGCCTGTGCTGCACCCTGCCACCAGGCCGTGCCAGTATGGTCGCGCCCAAAAGGGATGGGCGCGCGGCTGAAGTAATGGGCCAGGCCCCGCGCGTCCAGCACCACCTTCACCACGTTGGGGTTGGTGTAGTCGGCCAGGGACGCGATGGCATGGGCGGCGGTGCCCATGCTGGCTCCAGGGCGCTGGCCGTATTGACCATCTCGATCTTGCAGCAGGGCGGCCACTGCATTGATGAGCGCGGGGTCTATCAGGGGCTCGTCGCCCTGCACGTTGACAACGATATCGTCGCCCTGCAGCCCCAGTTGTGTGCAGGCCTCGGCCAGCCGGTCACTGCCGCTGGCGTGGTCGGCGCGGGTCATGACGGCAGCCACACCATGGGCTGCGCAGGCTTGCAGGATGCGGGCGTCGTCTGCAGCCACCACCACGCGGACTGCGGCGCTCTGCGCAGCGCGCTGGGCTACGCGCACCACCATGGGCAGGCCCGCAATGTCCGCCAGGGGCTTGTCGGGCAAGCGGCTCGACGCCATGCGTGCCGGTATCAGCACGGTAAAGGGGTTGTTGGCTGCGGGGACTACGGGGGCGCTCACTGCTCCAGTTCCTCGTCGGTCAGGGGGCGGGCTTCATTCTCCAGCAGCACCGGGATTCCGTCGCGCACCGGGTAGGCCAGCCGCGCGCTGCGCGAGACAAGTTCCTGAGCCTCGCGGTCATACGTCAAAGGGCCTTTGGTGACGGGGCAGACCAGCAGTTCAAGCAGTTTGGGGTCCATGGGGAAGAGGCTTTCCGGGTGGGTTCGTTCAGGCAGGGGCAGATGATAGCGGCGGCCTTTGGGCTGCGGAGCCGGCGACTGCTTGATGGAGCCAATCGTCCAGGACGGCAAAAAAGCGCGGGTCCATCTGCGTGGTCAGTGGCACGGCCAGCGCGTCCGGATGGCGCGTCCAGAGCTTCACCGCGTCCTTTTCTGTGCAAATTAGCTGTAGGCGCTGGTCGGATATGCGCTGCCAGCTATCAAAATCATAGTGATCGGGTAAGGCCTCGGTGTCCTCCAGCGTCAGGCCCTGGTTGCGCAACATGGCAAAGAACTCGGCGGGTCGGGCCACGGCGGCCACCGCATGCAGGGGCTGCCCTTGCAGTTGTGCCAGTGGCACGGGGTGGCCGTCCGATTGCAGGGCATAGGGCGCCAGGCTGCGTTGGAGGGCAAATGCCGGCGCTGTGGTGCCACGCGGCGGCGCGCTGCCTGCATGCAGCACCATATCCACAGGGCGGGGCCAGGGCTCCCGCAGCGGGCCTGCGGGCAGCAGAAAGCCGTTGCCGATGTCTTGGTTGTTGAAGATGCAGATCTCCAGGTCCCGTCGCAGCGCCAGATGCTGCAAGCCGTCGTCGCAGACGATCACATCGGTATCGGGGTGGGCTGCCAGCAACGCGCGTGCGGCGGTGATGCGCCGTGGGGCCACAAACACGGGCACCGTGTCGCCACCCGCTACGCTGCGGGCAATCAAGGCCGGCTCGTCGCCCACCTCGCTCGCGGGGCTGTCGGGTTGCACGGCTCGGCAGTCTTGTGTGCTGCGACCGTAGCCGCGCGAGATCACGCCCGGGCGCAGACCACGCGCCTGCAAGTGTTTGACGAGTGCAATGACCACAGGAGTCTTACCGGCGCCTCCGGCAATCACATTGCCCACCACGATGACAGGCCGGCCCGGGTGTTCGGACCGAAGCCAGCCCCGGCGGTACAGCCAGCGGCGCAGGGCCACCAAGGCGCCGTACATGAGAGAGACGGGCCAGAGCGCCCACGCCGCTGGACCCCGGGACTGCCAGATGTTCTGCAGCCGCTGTTCGGCCGTGGCAGAGGAGGGCGGAGGGGCTTGCGGGGCCGAAGCCCGGGGCGGCTGCGGCCCGGAAGCGGCCATGCCCGTCAGCGGCTGGCCGCGCGGCCCGACGCGGACGACTGCGTGGCAAACGTGATCTGCGTGAGGCCCACGCGGCGCGCGGCCTCCATCACGGTGACCACGGACTGGTGCGGCGACATGGCGTCTGCACTGATGATGACCACGCTGTCACGGCCAGCGGTGGCGGCGGTGCGAAGCGCCTGCGCGATGGCATCCACGCTCTTGCCTTCCACGCCGGTCTTGTTGACGGCGTAGCGGCCGTCTGCGGCCACCGACACGATCACTTCCTTGGGGTGGTCGCGCTGTTGCTCGGCATCGGCCACGGGCAGGGTGAGCTGCAGCTCCGTGAACTTGCTGTAGGTGGTGGTGAGCATCAGAAAGATGAGGATCACCAGCAGCACGTCGATGAACGGGATCAGGTTGATCTCGGGCTCATCCTTGGCGCGGGGGCGAAAGTTCATGGCGCTTATTTGGCTTTGCGCAGGCGCAGCATGTGGCGAACGAACTGCTCCGAAGCCAGCTCCAGCGTGAGCAGATACGCGTCCACGCGGGCCCGGAAGTAGCGCCAGAAGATCAGGGAGGGGATGGCCACGATCAGGCCAAATGCCGTGTTGTAGAGCGCAATCGAGATGCCATGTGCCAGCTGTGCCGGGTTGCCACCGCCCATGGCCTGGCCCACACCGCCGCCGCCGGCTTGCGAACCAAAGATCTCGATCATGCCGATGACGGTGCCCAGCAGGCCCAGCAGCGGCGCGGCCGAGGCGATGGTGGCCAGGGCCGACAGGTACTTCTCCAGCCGGTGAGCCACTGCGCGGCCTGTACCTTCCATCGCGGCGCGCAGGTCGGTTTCGCTGCACTGGGGGTTGCTGTTGAGGGTGCGCAGACCGCTGGCCAGCACTTCGCCCAGGGCCGAGTTCTGGGCCAGCTGGTTCACCACATCGGGGGTGGGCAGGGCCTTGGACGACACCGTGATGGCTTCGTCGAGGAGTTTGGGGGGGGCCACGCGGGCCGTTTTCAGGGCCAGAAAACGTTCAAAAATCAGTGCCAGTCCCAGGACGGAACACGCGATCAGGGGCCAGATGGGCCAGCCTGCGGCTTGTATGATGGACAGCAAATCTCTCTCCGCGCAGATGAAAGCAATCGGCGATTATGGCCCAGCTTGTGGCGGCCACTGCGTCACAAACCGTTACGTTATCGCGCACGCTTCCCCTCGTTGCGCTCACCCACAAAAACTGTGGATAACTTTGTGGGCAACCCACATCCGCAGCCCCGCAAAGTGGCTCCGCGCCGTGCTTGCAACAGATTGATGAAAAATTGTGCAATGAAAAACATATATAAATCAACAACTTGCACGTGTTCTCGTGTTTTGCGGCCGATTGGGGTGTCTGGGTTGAAGGCAGCTCCCGCTGGCCCGAAACTGTGGAGTACTCGCATGGGGGGCGCCACGCCAACGCGCGCCATTTCTCATGTTTGACCGCTCAAGCCCAGCAGCGGCGCCCCGTATCTGGGAAGTTGGCGCGCTGTGCCGCGCCATTGCTGACGCTCTGGAGGCGCGCTTCAATCCTGTCGCGGTGCGCGGCGAGATCACGGGCTTCTCGCGCGCGTCCAGCGGTCATTGTTATTTTTCGATCAAGGACGCCAACGGGCAGTTGCGCTGCGCCATGTTCCGCCGCGCAGCCACGCTGCTTGACTTTTCGCCGCGCGATGGCGAATTGGTGGAAGTGCGCGGGCGCCTCGGTGTGTATGAGGCGCGGGGCGATCTGCAGTTCATCGTGGAGAGCATGCAGCGTGCGGGGCAGGGCGCGCTGTTCGAGCAGTTCCTGCGCCTGAAGGCGCAGCTCGACGCCGAAGGCCTGTTCGACACGGCGCGCAAGCGCCCGCTGCCGCTGCAGCCGCGCGGCATTGGCCTGGTCACCTCGGCGGGTGCGGCTGCGTTGCACGATGTGGTGACGGCGTTGCGCCGCCGGGTGCCGCACATTCCGGTGGTGCTGGTGCCCGCGCAGGTGCAGGGTGTGGCCGCCCCGCCGTCGATCATTGCGGCGCTATCAAAACTGTATCTACTGGCGCAAGCGGGGCGGGCGCAGGGGGGTGATTCGAATCCCAATCCACCCATTGACGTGATTCTGCTGGTGCGTGGGGGCGGCTCCATCGAGGACCTGTGGGCCTTTAACGACGAGCAACTGGCCCGCACCATCGTGCAAAGCCCGGTGCCCCTGGTCAGCGGGGTGGGGCACGAGACGGATTTCACCATCGCCGACTTTTGCGCCGACCTGCGCGCTCCCACGCCCACGGCGGCGGCCGAGCTGGTGGCCCAGCCGCGCGAAGTCTGGCTGGGAGCGCTGGAGTTGCTCGCAGGCCGCCTTAGCGATGGCGTGCAGCGCCAGCTCGATACCCGCCATCAGCGGCTGGACCAGGCCGCCGCCCGCCTGGGACGCCCCTCGGGCCTGGTGGCGCGCCAGCAGTTGCAGCTGGCGCGCCTTGCGCAGCGCATGCGCCATGGAGTGCTCCTGAAAATGCAGCGCCTGGCGCAGCGCCAACAAGCGCTGGAGGCCCAATTGCCCCAGGCTCTGCAACGCAGCGTGGCGCAGAACGCCGAGCGGCTGGAGCGTGCCGCCCTGCGGCTGGAATTGCTGGACCCGCGCCTCGTGCTGCAGCGCGGTTATGCGCTGCTGACCGACACCAGCGGCCAGGCCGTCACCAGCATCCGTCAGGCCCAGCCGGGCGACGCACTGCGGGCCACGCTGGCCGATGGGGCTGTGGATGTGACGGTGTCGCAGCCCCGGCTTTTGTAACCGGATCGTGCAGGACGGTGGGCGGCTGGCAGCCCGCCTGTAGGACATGGGCGGTTTGTGGCGCTGCGGGTGGAATCCGGGAGCCCACATGCTGCACAGGTCACCTGATGTTCCTACAATGCCCCCTTCGCGCTGTGTCCGACTGCATTGCTCAGGAAAGCCCGCGTTGCAGACGGCATCCCAGAATTTCAAACCACGAGGAAACACCACCATGGAACACACCCTTCCCCCGCTGCCCTACGCCATCGACGCCCTGGCCCCGCACTACAGCCAGGAAACCCTGGAGTACCACCACGGCAAGCACCACAACGCCTACGTGGTGAACCTCAACAACCTGCAAAAGGGCACCGAGTTCGAATCCATGACGCTCGAAGAGATCGTCAAGAAGTCGAGCGGCGGCATCTACAACAACGCTGCGCAAATCTGGAACCACACCTTTTTCTGGAACTGCATGGCTCCCCAAGGTGGCGGTGAGCCCTCGGGCGCTCTGGCTGCCGCCATCAATGCCAAGTGGGGCAGCTACGCCGCCTTCAAGGAAGCCTTTGTGAAGTCCGCCGTGGGCAACTTCGGTTCGGGCTGGACCTGGCTGGTGAAGAAGGCCGACGGCAGCGTGGACATCGTGAACACCGGCGCCGCCGGCACGCCCCTGACCACGGCCGACAAGGCCCTGCTGACGGTGGACGTGTGGGAACACGCGTACTACATCGACTACCGCAACATGCGTCCCAAATTCGTCGAAACCTTCCTCGACAAGCTGGTGAACTGGAAGTTTGCTGAAGCCAACTTCGCCTGATCGCTACAGGCAGTCGCGGTGGGGAGCTCTGCCCACATCGCCCTGACAACAAAAAACGGCCCGAGGGCCGTTTTTTGTTGCTCCGCAGAAAAGTTGAAGTCTTTTCGGCTGGATGCGCTAGTGAATCATGCCTGTGATGCTATTGAAAATATAGCGTCAGCAGCCGCGTGCATTACTGCCGGGCAAACGGGGTCCCGCCGAGTTTCGCCCCCGCCTTGATGCCCTTCTTGGCAAACCAGCCTTGGTTCATCTCCAGCACGTAGCGCACGGGCTTGGCCGAGCAGTGCGAATCCAGTGTCTGGGGCTTCATGTCCTCCAGGTTCACGATGGTGCCGTCATCGGCAATGAAGGCCGCCGTGAGCGGCAGCAAGGTGTTCTTCATCCAGAAGCACTGCTGCGAGGGCTGTTCAAACACAAACAGCATGCCCTCGTGCGCGGGCATTTCCTTGCGGTACATCAGGCCCGTCTGGCGCTCCTGCGGGGTGAGGGCGACCTGTGCGTCGATGCGGTGCATGCCAGCGGTCAGCTCCACGCGCCGCAGGTTCATCTGGGGACCTTCCTGCGCCTGGGCGACCCCGGCGGGCACCGCCAGTGCGCCCACCACCAGCCCAGCACACCAGGCCCCGACGGCGCGGCGGGCGCGGCTTGGAACACCGGTCGCCCCGCGCAGGGCGGCGAGCGGGAAGGCTGGGAGGGCGCGTGAGGCGGTCATGGGCGGGGCTTTCTGGCAAAAAGAGACAACACGAAGTGCGGCAACTGCGCCAGAGACGGACTGCAGCGGTCGCGAAAAGTTCAGGCGGTGCGCAGGGCGTCTGCAGCACCAAAGAAAACGCCCGCAGGAGCGGGCGGTTTTGAATCAGCGAAGGCCTGCGGGCCCAGTGGCGGGTACGTCAGGCCTTGCAAAGCTGGTTCAGGCGGCCTTGTGGGCAGTTTTCTTCTTGGCGACCTTTTTGTGGGTCTTTTTCTTGGCGACCTTCTTGGTGGCCGGAGCTGCTGCCTGGGCCGTCATGGGAGCGGCTGCAGGAGTGGTGGTGGCAGGGGCGGCTGCGGGTGCCTGTGCAAAAGCACCAGCAGTGAACAGACCGGCCACGAGGACAGCGAGGAGTTTTTTCATATATGCCGTTTCCAGTGTGAACGAAGGTTGAAGGGCCGGACGAATTCCGTACGGCTCCATTCGCAACGATAGCAGCGCGCGGCCCGTTGACAGGGTCTTCGACGAAATTTTTTGTCATTAGAATGGTTTGAAACCACACTGCCACGCCTGTGGCGGTGCCTCTTTTCCTCGCTTTGCCCCTCATCGACCGAATCAGACTCGGCGCATACCGGAGACTTCCCACCCATGACCACCTACCAGCACATCGTGGTGCCTGCCGAAGGCCAGAAAATCACCGTCAACGCCGACATGTCCCTGAATGTGCCGGACGAGCCCATCATCCCGTTCATCGAGGGTGACGGCACGGGCCTGGACATCACGCCCGTCATGATCAAGGTGGTCGATGCGGCCGTGGCCAAGGCCTACGGCGGCAAAAAGAAGATCCACTGGATGGAGGTGTACGCGGGCGAAAAGTCCACCAAGGTCTATGGCCCCGATGTGTGGCTGCCCGACGAAACTCTGCAGGTACTGCGCGAGTACGTGGTCTCCATCAAAGGCCCGCTGACCACGCCGGTGGGCGGCGGCATCCGCTCGTTGAACGTGGCGCTGCGCCAGGAACTGGACCTGTATGTGTGCCTGCGCCCGGTGCAGTATTTCAAGGGCGTGCCTTCGCCTCTGAAGGAGCCTGAAAAGACCAACATGGTGATCTTCCGCGAGAACTCGGAAGACATCTACGCTGGCATCGAATTTGAAGCCGAGTCCGACAAGGCCAAGAAGCTCATCAAGTTCCTGCAGGACGAGATGGGTGTCAAGAAGATCCGCTTCCCCAACACATCCGGTCTGGGTGTGAAGCCCGTCTCCATCGAAGGCACGGAGCGCCTGGTGCGCAAGGCCATCCAGTACGCCATCGACAACGACAAGCCCAGCGTGACCATCGTGCACAAGGGCAACATCATGAAGTACACCGAAGGCGGCTTCCGCGACTGGGCCTATGCGCTGGCACAGAAAGAATTCGGTGCTGAACTCATCGACGGCGGCCCCTGGTGCCGCCTCAAGAACCCCAAGAACGGCAAGGAAATCACCATCAAGGACAGCATCGCCGATGCCTTCCTGCAGCAGATCCTGCTGCGCCCGGCGGAGTATTCAGTCGTGGCCACGCTGAACCTGAATGGTGACTACATTTCTGACGCGCTGGCCGCGCAGGTGGGCGGCATCGGCATTGCCCCTGGCGCCAACATGTCCGACTCGGTGGCCTGTTTTGAAGCCACCCACGGCACCGCGCCCAAGTACGCGGGCAAGGACTACGTCAACCCTGGCTCCGAGATCCTGTCGGCCGAGATGATGCTGCGCCACATGGGCTGGACAGCGGCCGCCGACCTGATCATCAGCTCGCTGGAGAAGTCGATCGCATCCAAGAAGGTGACCTACGACTTTGCCCGCCTGATGGAAGGCGCCACCCAGGTGAGCTGTTCCGGGTTCGGACAGGTCATGATCGACAACATGTAAGACCGCACAGCGCCGCCACCCACACGGGGCGGCCGGTGACGTGTTCATGCCCCTGATCCTTGATGGGTTCGGGGGCTTTTTGTTTGGGGCGTGGCCCTTGCGCTTTGCAGTGGATCGCGATGGGTTGCAGCCTTGGCACTTCAGTGTTGGAGTTTTGCCGCGTTCCCCCCTAATATGGTTCGGCGCTCTCGCCGCATTGCGTGACCCCTGCTGTCTTGGAGTTGGGGCAACGCAATGTGGCGAGGGGTGGCTTGAGTACATAGCATGGTGAAAGTGCTGTGTGCCCTCACCACCCACACTAAAAACACCGACACCGGGGCCAACGCAGGGCGCACCCAGGCACAGCCAGCACTGCGATGCAGCCCCACCCGGAGCGAGAGGGCCGCATGGCGACTGAATTTTCTGCCGCGTACTGGGAGCAAAACCCCGATGCATTGCTGGTGCTGTCGCCCCAGGGCGTGGTGCTGGAGTGGAATCCGGCGGCCGAGCTGATCTTTGGGTATTCGCAGGCCGAAGTGCAGGGGCGCTCCGTCCTCGACCTCATCGTGCCCCAGGGCCGCGCGCACGAAGAGGACCTTTTTCGGGCGGAGGCCTTGCGCCTGGGCACCTCGGTGCAAGAGGCGGTGCGCCGTCGTAAGGACGGCTCGCTGGTGCATGTCAATGTATCGACGAAGGCCGTGCGCGATGCCAGTGGTCAGGTGTTGTACTTCCTGTCGAGCAAGAAGGATGTCACACAGCTCAAGGTGCAGCGCGACGCCAAGCTGCTGGAGGCGCGGTTTCGCGATCTGCTCGAATCCACCCCCGATGCGATCGTGATGGTCAACGTGACCGGGCGCATCGTGCTCGTCAACTCCCAGGCCGAGCGGGTGTTTGGCTATCCCCGTGCTGAACTGCTGGGGCAGGCGGTGGAGGTGTTGCTGCCCCACCGTTACCGCGGCGCCCACCTGGGCCACCGCAGCGGGTTTTTCGGACAGCCGCGCACCCGCACCATGGGCGCGGGGCTGGAGCTGCACGGCCTGCGCAAGGATGGTGGAGAGTTTCCGGTCGAGATCAGCCTGAGCCCTATCGACACCGAAGAGGGCACCATGGTGATGAGTGCCATCCGCGACATCACCGACCGCAAGCGTGCGGACCAGAAGTTCAAGGACCTGCTGGAGGCCGCGCCCGACGCCATGGTCATCGTCAACCGCGAAGGGCACATCGTCCTCGTCAACTCGCAGGCGGTCAAACTGTTCGGCTGGAGCCGCGACGAGTTGCTGGGCCAGCCCATCGAGTTGCTCGTGCCCCAGCGCTTCAGCGCCCGGCACCCGGACCACCGGCGCAATTTTTTTGCCGAGCCACGCACCCGCTCCATGGGCGCGGGGCTGGAGCTGCATGGCTTGCGTAAGGACGGCAGCGAGTTCCCGGTGGAGATCAGCCTGAGCCCGCTGGAGACAGAGGAGGGCCTGTTTGTCTCCAGCGCCATCCGTGATGTGACGGAGCGCAAGCGCATCGAGCAGGTGCTGCGCGACAAGAACCTGGAGCTGGAGAACGCGGCCCTGGTGAAAGACCGTTTTCTGGCCAGCATGTCCCACGAGCTGCGCACGCCCCTCAACGCCATCATCGGCTTTACCGGCACGTTGCTCATGCAGCTGCCCGGACCGCTGAATGCCGAGCAGGAAAAGCAGCTGCGCATCGTGCAGACAGGCGCCAAGCACCTGCTGTCGCTCATCAACGATCTGCTGGATGTGGCCAAGCTCAGCGCCAACAAGGTCACGCTGAATCTGGAGCGCGTGGATTGCAAGACCCTGATCGAAGAAGTGTCTGCGACACTGGAAATGGAGGCACGGCGCAAGGGCCTGGCTTTTGCGGTGCACACGCCGCCGGTCGATGTCTTGCTGCTCACCGACCGGCGCGCGCTCAGTCAGATTCTCATCAACCTCGTGGGTAACGCCATCAAGTTCACGCAACAGGGGCGGGTGGATGTGGTGCTGCAGGATTTGCAGCTGCCCACCGGCCGCGCGGTGCAACTGCGTGTGCAGGACACCGGCCCGGGCATACCGCTGCAGGAGCAGCCCCGGCTGTTCGAGGCGTTTTCGCGGGTAGAAAGTGCAGACCGCCGCCACCACGAGGGCACGGGCCTGGGCCTGCACCTGAGCCGCAAGCTGGCCGAGGCCCTGGGTGGCACGCTGGGTTTTGACAGCACCGAGGGCCTGGGCAGCACATTCACCCTGCAATTGCCGGAGCATGTGGCATGACGACCACCACCACCCATCCCGCCACCGTTCTGGTCATCGAAGACGATGACGCCAGTCGCATGCTGGTCACCTATTTGCTTGAAGCTGCTGGCCACCGGGTGCTGGCCGCCGAGAACGGCGCCGTGGGGCTGGACCTGGCGCTGGCCGAGGGGCCGGACATCGTGCTGTGTGATCTGCAGATGCCCGTGATGAACGGCTACGAAGTGGCCCGGGGCCTGCGGTCCAGCCCGCGCTGGCGGGTGGTGCCTCTGGTCGCGGTGACGGCCTTCTCGATGCCGGGCGACCGTGAGAAGGCCCTCGAAGTCGGTTTTAATGAACACCTGTCCAAGCCCATCACGCCCGAAACCTTTGTGCAGCAGATCGAGGCGTTTTTGGCCAGTGCCCGGCAAACACCCCCTCAATCAGGTTGAACCCCCAGCACTTACAGCATGGCAAAGATCCTCGTCGTTGATGACCTCCCCGCCAACCGCGCGCTGGTGGTCACGCTCATCGGGCACAGCGGCCACCAGGCGCTGGAGGCGGCCGATGGCGCCGAGGCGCTGGCCCTGGTCCGTGCCGAGCGGCCGGACCTGGTGATCTCCGACATCCTGATGCCGACCATGGACGGCTTTGAGTTCGTGCGGCAACTGCGCTCCGACCATGGCCTGGCGGCCACGCAGGTGATCTTTTGCAGTGCGCACTACCAGGAGGAAGAAGCCCTGCGTCTGGCCGAGGCCTGCGGCGTGACCCAGGTGCTGTTCAAGCCCTGCGAGCCGCAAGACATTCTGGCGGCCATCGAACAGGCGCTCACGCAGATCCGCCACCAGCCCTCGGTGGCGCTGGAGCACAGCTTTCAGACCCGCCACCTGCAGCTGATGACGGACAAGCTCACCGGCAACGTGGCCGAGCTGGCAGCCATGAACCGACGCCTGTCCGCACTGACCGACCTGAACCTGCAGCTGGCCTCAGAGCGCGACCCGCAGGTGCTGCTGGCCAATGTGTGCCGTGGCGCCCGCGAGCTGGTGGGCGCGCAGTACGCCGTGCTGTGCGTGGTGCGCAAGCACAGCGACGGCGCCATCACCTGCACCAGCGGCATGGACCCTGCCCTGCAGAACGGGCCTGTTGATCTGCCCGTGGTGTCGCACGGGCTGCTGGGCCAGCTGCGGGCGGAACGCCAGCCGCACCGCCTTGTTAATGCAGGGGGTGACCCCGTGGCGCTGGGCTTGCCCGCAGGATATCCCCCGGTGCACACGGCAGTGATCGCGCCCATCGTGTCGCTGTCGTTCTCCTATGGCTGGCTGTGCCTGGCCAACAAACAGGGGGCGGACGCCTTCAGCGCCGACGATGAAAAAGTCCTGGCCATCCTGGGCGCGCAAGTGGGCCGCATCTACGAAAACGGCAGCCTGTACCAGGAGATCCAGCAGCACGCCGAGCAACTGCAGGTGCAGGTGCAAGAGCGCCAGCGGGCTGTGGATGCCCTGCGCGCCAACAAGGCCAGCCTGCGCAGGGCCCAGGCGCTGGCCAAGATATCCCACGTCATCAGCGGGCCTGACGGCGCCTTTGAGAGCTGGCTGGACACCTTGCCTGACATGCTGGGGCTGGACGAGAGCGCCATGCCCCGCTCGGCCCGCGACTGGCTGGCGCTGGTGCACCCCGATGACCGCGACATGTTCCGCCGCCACGCGCTGCAGGCGGCGCACCAGGGCGCGCGCATGGACTTTACCTACCGCGTGGTGCGTGGCGACGGCCAGCCGCTGTACCTGCGCCAGGTGATGGAGCCCCTGGAGGACGAAGCGGGCCGGGGCGAGCTGGGCCGCTGGTTCAACACCATCCAGGACATCACCAAGGAAAAGCGCGCCGAAGAAGAACTGCACGAAAGCGACCGCCGCTTCAACGACATGCTCGACAAGGTCGAGATGATTTCGCTGATGCTGGACTGCGAAGGCCGCATCACCTACTGCAACGACTACCTGCTGCGGCTGACCGGCTGGCAGCGCGACGAAGTGTTTGGCCGCAACTGGTTCGACCTGTTCGTGCCGCCCGAGATGGGCGATGTGCGCAGCGTCTTTGCTGACGTGCTGGCCGACCGGCCCTCGGCCTGGCATTACGACAACGAGATCCTGACCCGGTCTGGCGAGCGGCGCCTGGTGCACTGGAACAACACGGTGCTGCGCTCCGTGGGCGGGCAGGTGACGGGGGTGGCGGCCCTGGGTGAGGACATCACGGCACGCCGCGACGCCGAGCGGCGCATCAAGCGGCTGAACCGCGTGTATGCCGTGCTCAGCGGCATCAACACCCTGATCGTGCGGGTGCGCCAGCGCGACGAGCTGTTCCGCGAGGCCTGCCGCATCGCGGTGGAGCACGGCCAGTTCAAGATCGCCTGGATCGGTCGCGTGGACCACGCCCTGCAAGAGGTGGTGCCGGTAGCGCTTGCCGGGGCCGGGGCGGAGTTCCTCATGCATGTGCGGCGCCGGTTGTGGCTGAGCGAAACCCCGAGAGAGGGCGAAAGCCTGAGCGCCAGCGTGGTGCGCACCCGGCAGTCCGTGGTGTGTGAGGACATTCAGAACGACCCGCGCATCCTCGTCCCCCAGGAGCTGGCTGCGCGCGGCGTAGCATCGATGGCCGTGTTGCCCCTGCTGGTGGCGCATGAGGTGGTCGGCGTGATTGCCCTGTTTGCCGACGAAGCCGAGTTCTTTGACGATGACGAGATGCACCTGCTGACCGAGCTGGCGGGGGACATCGGCTTTGCCATGGACCACCTCGACAAGGAAGAGCGGCTGAACTACCTGGCGTACTACGACGACATCACCGGTCTGCCCAACCGCACCCTGTTCCTGGAGCGCAGCGGCCAGCACCTGCGGCCACGCGAAGGCTCCAAGACGCTGCTCGGCATGGGGCTCATGGACATCAGCCGGTTTCGCTTTGTCAACGATACCCTGGGGCGCCAGGAGGGCGACGAACTGCTCAAGCAGGTGGCGCAGCGGCTGCAGCAGGCGGCGGGCGACGCGTACGACGTGGCGCGCATTGGCGTCAACAGCTTTGGCATCGCCGTGACTGACGCGCGGGATGCGGGCGCGGTGGCGCTGGCACTGGATGGCCTGATGCGCGCCTGTTTTGATGCGCCCTTTGTGCTGGGCGGCACCGAGCTGCGCATGGCCGCCAAAGCCGGTGTCGCGCTGTACCCCATGGATGGTGCCGATGCAGAAACCCTGCTGCGCAACGCCGAGGCAGCCCTCAACAAGGCCAAGGCCTCGGCCGACAGCCTGTTGTTCTACACCTCGGAGATGAACACCCGCGTGGCCGAAGCGCTGAGCCTGGAGGGGCGCCTGCGCGATGCGCTGGAGCAGGGCCTGTTTGCGCTGCACTACCAGCCCAAGCAGCACCTGGCCTCGGGCGCCATCGCCGGGGCCGAGGCCCTGATCCGCTGGAACGACCCCCGCCGGGGGCTGGTGCCGCCCGCGCAGTTCATCCCCATCCTGGAAGAAACCGGCCTGATCTACGACGTGGGTCGCTGGGCGCTGCGCCAGGCCCTGGCCGACAACCTGCGCTGGCGCCAGGCAGGGCTGGCGCCCCTGCGGGTGGCCGTCAATGTGTCGTTTCTTCAGCTGCGGCACCGGGGCTTCATTGCCGAGGTGCGCGACGCCGTGGCCCACGACGCCAATGCGGCCGCCGGGCTGGAGCTGGAGATCACCGAAAGCATGGTCATGGACGACGTGCAGCACAGCACCGCCAGCCTGCATGCACTGCGCGAGATGGGCATCACCATCGCCATCGACGACTTCGGCACAGGGTTCTCATCCCTGAGTTACCTCGCCAAACTGCCGGTGGACACGCTCAAGATCGACCGGTCCTTCATCCTCAACATGGCCTCGGGCCCGCAGGGCGTGGCGCTGGTCTCCACCATCATCAACCTGGGGCATTCGCTGGGCCTGAAGGTGGTCGCCGAAGGGGTGGAGACCGAGGACCAGTCCCGCCATCTGGCACTGCTGGGCTGCGACGAGATCCAGGGGTACCTGTTGAGCAAGCCGGTGCCTGCCGAGGTGTTTGAGGAGCAGTTTCTCCAGACCCTGGTGGCGAAATAGCGGGCAAAAAAATGCCGACCTGCAGGTCGGCATGGTGGCTGCGGCGTGAGGCCCTCGGTGGACGAGGGGGCCGCAAAGATCAGCAGCGCCCCCAGCCCTGGGTCCTCAGCGTATTCGCTTTCAGCCCTTTTGCACCATCTTGATGATGCTGGAGAAATCCAGCGCGCCGTGGCCCGCCAAGCTGTGCGCCGCATACAGATTACGCGCCATACCCCCCAGCGGCGTGGCAGCCTTCACCGCCATCGCGTTCTCCTGCGCCAGGCCCAGGTCCTTGAGCATTAGGTCCGTACCAAAGCCGCCCGCATAGCCTTTGCTGGCGGGCGCAGTTTCCATCACGCCGGGGAAGGGGTTGTACTTCTCCAGCGCCCAGTTGCCGCCCGAGCTGCGGCGCATGATTTCGCTCAGTACCTTGGGGTCCAGGCCGTTGGCCACGCCCAGGGCGATGGCCTCGCTGGTGCCGGCCATCAGGATGCCCAGCAGCATGTTGTTGCAGATCTTGGCGGTCTGGCCTGCGCCCACGGCGCCCGCGTGGAAGATGTTGGCGCCCATTTTTTCGAGCACGGGGCGGGCGCGTTCCAGATCAGCCGCGTCGCCGCCCACCATGAAGGTGAGGGTGCCTGCAATGGCGCCGCCGGTGCCGCCCGACACGGGCGCGTCGATAAAGGCCACGCCCTTGGCCTTGGCGGCCTCGGCCACCTTGCGGGAGGTGGCGGCAGCGATGGTGGAGCAGTCGATGATCAGCGTGCCCGCAGGCAGCTGGGCCAGCAGGTCGCCCGCGCCGAGGAACAGGCCTTCCACATGCTGGCTGGCGGGCAGCATGCTGATGACGACTTCGGCACCCGCCACGGCGGCCTTGGCGTCAGCTGCGATGGGCACGCCGTCTGCGGCCAGCTTGTCGCGGGCGGGTTGCGAGAGGTCGAAAGCGCGCACTTCGTGGCCTGCCTTGTGCAGGTTGTGTGCCATGGGGCCGCCCATGTTGCCGAGGCCGATGAATGCGATTTTCATGCTGTGTTGCTCCTGGATGTCGTTGTGATGGTGAAAGAAAAGGGTTCGGGTTCGGTATGAATTTGATAGCTACCAGCGCATATTCATCTAGCGCTTGAGCCCAAAAACATCTGAAATCAATCGGCGATGTCTGCTCCGCGGCCCGCCAGCTCAGCGCGGAGCACCGACCGGTGGCAGCGGGCTTCGTCCTCGCAGTAGCAGCCCAGCGACATGGCACTGTGGTGCGACAGCGCGGCCAGCAAATCCAGCGTGCGGCTGGCCTCGGGCTGGGCCAGTTCCTTGCGGAACTGTTTGGTGAAGGTCTCCCACGCCTTGTCGCCCTCCTTACCGATGGGCACCTGCTGGACCTGGGCCATGAGGTCGGCGCTGGGGGAGAGCAGGGGGTACCACACGTCGTAGTAGTCGCGGCTGGCGAACTCGGCCTTGGGCACGCCACGCGGTGGGCGGCGCACGGTGCCGATGCGGGTGCCTTCCCCAGCGGTGCGCGGGGTGCCAAGGCGGACGATGCGAAGGGGCATGGTGGGGCTCCGGGTGGGGTGTGGAGGGGTGAGTCAGTCGTCGGCTTCGAAGATGCTGTGCTTCTTGGCGGCGGGCTTTTTGGCAGGAGGCTTGGCGGCCTTGGCGGCCTTGGCGGCCTTGGCGGTCGTGCTTGTCGCTCCTTTCGTGCGCGTGCCTGTTGCTGCGACTGTCTTGGCAGTAGCTGGCCGGGCTTTGGCGGCATCCGTTTTTTTCTTGGGCGGTGCCGCCTTGGCGTGCGGGTTGTAGGCCAGTGCTTCGTCGATCCAGAAGCTCCATTGCGCCCGGGTGGAAAAGCCGTTGGGCTCCACCCAGAAGTAGCCCTTCATCCCGCCGCCTGGAGAGAGTTCGCGCGTGTTCTGCATCTCCTGCAACTCGCCGTGCCGTTCCGGCGGCAAACGCACCAGCAGCTCCTCGCCCTTGACGGCGATGCACATCTTGCCGTCCACGAAGAAGGCGTGCGTTCCAAACAGGGCACGCTCTTCCACGTCGCTGCGGTGCGCGAGCGCCGTGCGCACGGCGTCGATCAGGTGCAGGGTTTCGTCAGACAGTGGGCGGGCGGGCATGGTGAGAGAAAAAATGCCGGTAGCGCTAGTGCAATATGCCTGGATAGCTATGAATTTAGTAGCTACCGGATGGCCTCGGTGGCATCCCCGTCCAGCATGCGCCGCGCAATGATCACGCGCATGATTTCGTTGGTGCCTTCCAGAATCTGGTGCACACGTGCGTCGCGCAGCAGGCGCTCCAGCGGGTATTCGCGGATGTAGCCGTAGCCGCCGTGCAGTTGCAGGGCCTCGTTGACCACGGTAAAGCCTGCGTCGGTGGCAAAGCGCTTGGCCATGGCGCAGTAGGTGGATGCGTCGCGCGCACCGGCGTCCAGCTTGCTGGCGGCCAGGCGCACCATTTGGCGCGCTGCGACCAGTTCTGTGGCCATGTCGGCCAGCTTGAACTGCAGGGCCTGGAAGCTGGCGATGGGTTTGCCAAACTGTTTGCGGTCTTGCATGTACTGCTGCGCGGCGTTGAGCGCGCCTTGGGCTGCGCCCACCGAGCAGGTGGCGATGTTGATGCGGCCGCCGTCCAGGCCCTTCATCGCGATCTTGAAGCCTTCGCCTTCGCGGCCCAGCAGGTGGTCGGCAGGGATGCGCACGTTGTCAAAGCTGATGGTGCGCGTGGGCTGGCTGTTCCAGCCCATCTTCTGTTCCTTCTTGCCGTAGCTGATGCCGGGTGTGTCGGCGGGCACGGCAAAGGCGCTGATGCCGCTGGCGCCCGATGCTGCATCACCCGTGCGGGCCATGAGCACCAGCACGTCAGTGCTGCCTGCACCGCTGATGAAAGCCTTGGCGCCGTTGATGACGTATTCGTTGCCGACCAGTTCGGCGCGGGTCTTGAGCGAGGCGGCGTCGGAGCCTGCGCCGGGCTCGGTCAGGCAGTAGCTCGCGAGCTTTTCGCCGGTGGTCAGCAGCGGGCCCCAGTGGTCGCGCACGGCGGGTGTGGCCCAGGTGCCCAGCATCCAGGTGGCCATGTTGTGGATGGTGATGAAGGCGGTGGTGGATGGGTCTACCGCCGCCATTTCTTCGAAAACCAGCGTCGCGTCGAGGCGTGGCAGGGCGAGGCCACCGGCGGCTTCGGGGGCGTACAGGCCACAAAAGCCCAGCTCGCCCGCCTTGGCGATGGCTTCTTTGGGGAAGATGCCTTCTTCGTCCCAGTGCGCGGCGTGGGGTGCCAGCTCTGCCTGGGCAAAGTCGCGCGCAGTCTGGGCAAAGGCGCGCTGCTCTTCGGTGAGTTCAAAGTCCATGGTGTTCTGTCTCTTGGCTTTTTGTTGTTCTGGGGTGGGGCGTGTTCATGGCTTGGCGGACGGGTGGTCCAGCGTCAGCCAGCGCATCAGGCCTTTGCGGCGCGTCTGGGTTTCGGCCGTGAGGCACTCGTGGTACAGGCGCGGCCACTGGGGTTGCGACTCGTTGCTGCGCTGGGCCTGCTTGCAGCGCGTGGTGCGCTCGCGTTGCCAGGCCGTGTGCTCTTGCCGCAGCTGTGGCCGCTCGTGGGCCGACAGGGCGCGCATCACGTCGCCGTAAAGGACGGCGATCTCGGTATCGGCCGCCTGAAAGGCTTGCACGGCGCAGGCGTTGGTTTCTTCGACCGTGCCGCCGGGTTTGCAGGCGGCACCGGCCTGCGCGTGGGCATCGGCACTCATCAGCATCACGCAAACAGCACCGAGGCTGAAGAACATTGCCAATCCCCGCTTCTTCGTCTTGAAAAATTGCATTCCCCGCTTTTACCATCGACCACAGTGGTCATGACTGGCGGGGCTCAAGGCCAGTGCCACCGCGCTAGGGCCGCCCCGCCGCGCTGGTGGCGTCCCCCTTCCGCATCGCGCAGCGGTGCAGAGAAAGGGGGAAGCGGCGCAGCCGCTCAGGGGGTTACTTCAAGCTGATCGTCGTGTTCACACCATGCGAGATGGTGCTGTCGTCAAACCAGCGCGCCGTCACCGTCTTGGTCTGCGTGTAGAACAGCACGACCTGCTTGCCGTAGGGGCCCAGGTCGCCCAGCTTGGAAGCGCGCGAGCCCGAGAACGAGAACAGCGGCACTGGCACAGGGATTGGCACGTTGATGCCGACCTGGCCCACGTCGATCTCTTCCTGGAACTTGCGGGCGGCCGCACCCGACTGGGTGAAGATGGCGGTGCCGTTGCCGTTGGGGTTGCTGTTGATGAATTCGATGGCTTCGTCAATGTCGGCAGCGGCCGACAGGCATAGCACGGGGCCAAAGATTTCCTGGTCGTAGATGGCCATGCCGGGTTTGACGCCGCTGAACACCGTGGGACCCACAAAGTTGCCCTTTTCGTAGCCGGCCACCTGGGGCTTGCGGCCGTCCAGTTCCAGCGTGGCGCCGTCGGCAATGCCGCGCTCGATCAGGCCTTCCACACGCGACAGTGCAGCGCACGACACGACCGGGCCCACGTCGGTGCCCTTTTCCACACCAGCGCTCACCTTGAGCGTCTTGGCCTTCTCGACCAGCTCGGGAATCCACTTTTGCGCTTCGCCCACCAGCACCACCACCGACAGCGCCATGCAGCGCTGGCCTGCGGCGCCGAAGGCGGCACCGGCCAGGGCGTTCAGGGTTTGTTCCTTGTTCGCATCGGGCATCACGATGGCGTGGTTCTTGGCACCCATCATGCATTGCACGCGCTTGCCGTTCAGGCTGGCGCGGTTGTACACGTGCGTGCCCACCTTGGTGGAGCCGACAAAGCTGATGGCCTTGATGTCCTGGTGGTCGCAGATGGCGTTCACGGCCATTTCGCCGCCGTGCACCACGTTCAGCACGCCAGCGGGGATGCCGGCTTGCAGCGCCAGCTCGCACAGGCGCATGGTCACCATGGGGTCTTGCTCGGAGGGCTTGAGCACGAAGGTGTTGCCCGTGGCAATCGCCATGGGGAACATCCACAGCGGGATCATGGCGGGGAAGTTGAAGGGGGTGATGCCTGCGCACACGCCCAGGGGCTGCAGCAGGGTGTAGGTGTCCACGCCACCGGCCACGTTGTTGGCCAGCTCGCCCAGTTGCAGGTTGCCGATGCTGGCAGCGTGTTCGACCACTTCGAGGCCACGGAACACGTCGCCTTCAGCGTCCGGCAGGGTCTTGCCCTGTTCGGCCGTCAGGATGGCGGCCAGCTCAGCCATGTTTTCGCGGATGAGCTGCTGGTATTTGAGGAAGATGCGGGCGCGGGTGCCGATGGGGGTCTTCTTCCAGGTCTTGAACGCTTCCTTGGCCGAGGCCACGGCGGCATTGATTTCATCGGCCGTGGCAAACGGCACGCGGGCCAGCACTTCTTGCGTGGCGGGGTTCACCACGTCACGCCACTCGGTGGACTTGGATTCGACGAACTGGCCGCCGATCAACAGCTTGACGGTGGGGGCCAGCACGGCCGTGGAAGTGGGTGCATTCATGGGTGTGTGTCTCCTGGAAAAAATGCGTGCAGGGGTGCGGCAAGGTGCCTCGAACCGCTCCATGTTAGCTGTGCGAAATTGCTGGTGCAATAGAGAAAATTGCACTTTGTTTTTGCATATTTGCACATCGTCAGCCTGCTTGTGCGGCCCCCATGGCACAGCGCCCGCCCGGGGCCTTGCCCGCATGTACGGTGCAAGGCCCCAGGCGGGCGCGAGGGTCATTCGGCAGGTTGTGCAGGCGCAAGGCCCCTGGCCGTCATTCCAGGCTGATATTGGCTTTCTGGATCAGCAGCTTGTACTGCTCGGACTTGACCCCGGCCTGGCGCTGGATTTCTTCGACCGACCACGACAGGGGCTCGAACGCAAAGGTGTTGAATTTCTCGCGCACTTCGGGCTCTTGCAGCACTTTCAGCACATCGGCGTGGATCTGGGCGCGCACCGGTGCGGGCACGCCTTTGACGGCCAGCAGGGACACGAACGAGTTCACATCCACCTGCGCGGGGCCACCGGCCTCGGCCAGCGTGGGCACATCGGGCAGCTGCGCAATGCGCCGGGGGCCGGCCACCGCCAGGTAGCGGATCTTGCCGGCCTTGTAGATGCCCTGGCTGGAGGGAATGCTGGCCAGGCTCCAGGCCGGGTCGCCATTGGCAACCGAGGTGAACAGTTGGCTGACCTCGCGGAACGGCACATGGGTCATTTGTGTGCCGTCCACCAGGTCCAGCCACTCACCGCCCAGATGGCCTGGGCTGCCCACGCCCCATGAGCCATAGCTCACGGCGCCCTGGCCCTTCTTGGCGGCCGCAATCAGGTCGCCCATGTTCTTCCAGGGCGACTGCGTGGGCACGGCGACCAGGAACGGCGTGCGAAACAGCGGCGCCACCGGGTCAAAAACCTGCAAGGTCTGGAAGTTGCGTTGCTTGTACAGGTGGGGCAGGGCGGACAGGTGTTCGCTGTCCAGCTGCAGCAGGGTGTGGCCGTCCGGCGCGCCACGGCGCGCGGCCTCGATGGCGATGAAACCGCCGCCGCCGGGGCGGTTGTCCACCGTCACGCTCTGCTTCCAGGCCGCTGACAGTTTGTTGGCCACCAGGCGCAGCACTGCGTCGGGGCCGCTGCCGACGGCGAAGGCCGTGACCACGGTGACCGGCTTGCTGGGAAAGGCGGACGCGCTGCCCTGGGCCCACGCCAGGCAGGTGGCGCTGGCGCCGCCCAGCAGCAGGGCTGCGGTGGTGAGTGCACGGCGGCGCAGGCCGCGCTGCGGGGCCAGGGTGGCGTGGTGGTGGGGCGCCGAAGTGGCGGACGGGAAGGCGGGCATGGTTTGTCTCCGGGTTGTAGTGATGAATGCGGGTGTGCCGGTGGTGGCTGCGGTGGTGTGGCAGCGTCAGGCGTCTGGCTGGGCCGCAGGGGCGGCGCGGGCAAAGGCGGGCAGTTCGGCGCAGGCGGTATCCACTTCGCGGATGAGCGGCCAGGCGGCCATGTCCACGCCAAACCGGCGGGCGCTTTCGACCTGCGGAATCAGGTACACATCGGCCAGGCTGGGCGCGCCGCCAAAGCAGTAGCTGCCGCGCGTGGTGTCTTGGGCCAGCAGGGCCTCGATGGCGTCAAACCCGGCGGTGATCCAGGTGGCGCACCAGGCGTTGATGGCGGCTTCGTCCGCGCCAAACTGCTTGCGCAGCGTTTGCAGGATGCGGCGGTTGTTGATGGGGTGCACATCGCAGCCCACGATGGCAGCCAGTGCGCGCACCTGGGCGCGGGCCAGCGGGTCGGCAGGCAGCAGCGCGGGCGTGGGATAGCGCTCCTCCAGCCATTCGATGATGGCGGGTGACTGGATGAGCACCTGGCCGTTGTCGAGCTCCAGCGCGGGCACCAGGCCCTGCGGGTTGATGGCCTTGAACAGTGCCTGTGCCTGCTCGTCCACGCGCAGGTCCACCGGCACGTAGTCGGGCGTGAGGCCCTTGAGGTGGAGCGCGATGCGCAGGCGGTGCGAGGTGCCGCTGCGGAAAAAGCTGTAGAGCTTCATGGGGCGGTCCTCGGTTTATGCGGGTTGGCCCACGGTCAGCGCGATTTCGCCCACACCCTCCACGCGGCCGGTGATGTGGTCGCCGGGCACCACGGCGCCCACGCCTTCGGGCGTGCCGGTGTAGATGAGGTCGCCGGGCTGCAGGTGGTAGAACAGGGAGAGGTCGGCAATGATCTCGCGGATGTTCCAGATCAGCTTGTCCAGGTTGGACTGCTGCTTGACCGCGCCGTGGACCGACAGCTCGATCACGCCGGACTCGATCACCTGGCCCGGCATGGGCACCACCTCGCTGGCCACGGAGGATTGCTCCACGTCCTTGCCCAGATCCCAGGGGCGGCCCTTGTCGCGCGCCACCAGTTGCAGGTCGCGGCGGGTCATGTCCAGGCCGCAGGCGTAGCCGTAGATGTACTCATGCGCCTGCTCGGCCGGGATGCGGAACCCGGCCTTGCCAATCGCCACGACCAGTTCCATCTCGAAGTGGTAGTTCTGCGTCTCGGGCGGGTAGGCCACGGTGGCGCCTGATTCGGTCAGCGTCTGGGGCGCCTTGGTGAAGTAGAAGGGGCGCTCCACGCTTTTGTCCACGGGGCGACCCATCTCGACAGCATGCGCGTGGTAGTTGCGGCCCACAAAGAACAGGCGGTGGATGGGCAGGCGCTGCGCGCTGCCGCGCACTGGCAACGATTGAACGGGCGGTGGGGTCCAGAGGTAAGAGGTAGCAGTCATCGGGGCTTCCGGTCGAAGAGGAGTGCAGGGCCCACCCGCGTGGGCGGGCAGACGCTGCAAGGAATGAATGGGGCGGGGTTGTTGTCAGGCAGGCTCGATTTGTTCGCGCCAGGCATGCACGGCCTCAAAAATCGGTGTGTCGCTGAAGCGAAACAGATCCAGCGAGGGCTGGCCGGCATCGCACTGGGCGGTGAAGGGCTGCCAGGACGGCACCACAAACATGTCCCCACGGCGCACCTGCCACTGGTGGTCTCCCACCTTCACGGTGCCCTGGCCGTCAAACACCTGGAACACCGACGAGCCCACCTCGCGGCGCGTGCGGGTGGTGGCGCCGCTGCTCACCCGGTGCATCTCGCAGCGGATGGTGGGCAGCACGTCGCGGCCATTGGTGGGGTTGGTGTAACGCACTGCGGCGTGGCCGGGGCTCAGCGTGGCGGGGTGGCCCTCGGCTTCCAGCGCCAGTTGTTCGTTGAGGGCCTTGTCGGTGTCCACCCAGCGGTAGGCCAGCATGGGGGTGACGGGCTGGTCCTGCAGTTGCGACACCGGGCGCAGGCCCGGATGCGCCCACAGTCGTTCGGAGCGTGAGAGCATGGGCGTGATCCGCTCTGCCGGGCTGATGGCGTCGCGCCCCACCTCGAAGAACTGGGACTCGGTGTAGTAGGCGAACGGAATGTCCAGCCCGTCGATCCAGGCCATGGGCTTGTCGGCCGCGTTGTGGTGGGCGTGCCAGTTCCACCCGCCCTGGGGCAGGAAGTCGCCGCGCGACATGCGCACCGAGTCGCCATTGACCACGGTCCACACCCCTTCGCCCTCCACGATGAAGCGGAACGCGTGCTGTGTGTGGCGGTGTTCGGGCGCGTCTTCGCCCGGCATCAGGTACTGGATGGCCGCCCACAGCGTGGGGGTGGCAAAGGGCCGCCCGCCCAGGGACGGGTTGGCCAGGGCGATGGCCCGGCGCTCGCCCCCGCGCCCCACGGGCACGATGCGGCCGGCTTCATCGGCCAGCGGCACCAGCCGGTCCCACCGCCACAGGTGGGCGCTGGCCTTGCTCTGCGGATGGGGGGGCATCAGGTCGCCGATCTGCGTCCACAGCGGCACCAGCATTTCCTGCTCAAAGCCACGGTACAGCTGCTCCAGCGCGGGGGTGGGCTCGGGCTGGCCAGGGGCCGCCACGGCGGACAGGCGAACGGGGGACGGTACGGGATCCATCTCGCTCATGGGAATTCCTTGGGTTGAATGTGGGGGTAGGGGCGAAGATCGATGGGGCAAGGCGCCCGGCCGGCTCAGTCGGCCAGGCAGTTGTCGACCTTCCAGCCATACAGCCACTCCATCGCGTCGTAAAAACGCTCAGGGCTGCGGCCCTTCCAGAGGTCGTTGCGCACCAGGCGCTCCACGCCCTGGGCGTGAAAGATGCGGCCCATTTCGCGTGCCGACAGCACCACGCGTGCCGTGCGGGCGACGCGCGAGCGCTCGTACAGCGACAGCGCCTGGGGGAAGTCGTGTTGGCAGCGCTTGAGAGCCTCGCCCAGCGTCACCGCGTCTTCCAGCGCCATGCAGGCGCCCTGGGCCAGGTACTGCAGGGTGGGGTGGGCGGCATCGCCCAGCAAGGTGGCACGGCCAAACGTCCACTGGCCGATGGGCTCGCGGTCGGCGGTGGCCCAGCGTTTCCAGCTCTTGGGCATGTCGATCAGCTGGTGGGCGCGCGGGCAGCAGTCGCGGTAGTAGCTCTGCACCTCTTCGCGGCTGCCCTCGCGCACGCCCCATTCCTCCTGCTCGCGGCTGTGGAAGGTCACGACCACGTTGTACTGCTCGCCGCCACGCAGCGGGTAGTGCACCAGGTGGTAGTTGGGGCCGACCCAGATGCTGGCGGCGTTCCAGCGCAGGTCTTCGGGGAAGTCGTTCTTTTCCACCACGGCGCGGTACACCACATGGCCCGACACGCGGGCGGCATCGCCGACGTATTGCTGGCGCACGACGGACTTCACGCCATCCGCACCAATCAGGGCCTGGCCCCGGTGCGCCACGCCATGCTGGTCGTACACGGTGACGGTGTCACCGGTTTGCTCCACGCGCTCGATGCGCGTGCCGGTCAGTGTCTCGATGTTGCCGTGCGCTTTGGCCCCTTCCAGCAGCGAGGTGTGGATGTCCGCGCGGTGGATCACGGCGTACGGGTTGCCAAAGCGCTGGCGAAAAGCCTCGCCCGTGGGGATGCGGCCGACCAGGTGTTCGTCCAGCGCGTCATGCATCACCATTTCGTCGGTGTAGACCGCGCGGGCCCGCGCCAGCTCGCCAATGCCCAGGGCGTCGAACGCGGCAAAAGCGTTGGGGCCCAGCTGGATGCCCGCGCCGATCTCGCCGAGCTGCGGAGCCTGCTCCAGCACCTTGACCGCATAGCCCTGGCGTGCCAGGGCCAGCGCTGCTGCCACGCCACCGATGCCGCCGCCAGCGACCAGGACGGGCGCCGTGGGAGTGTTCAAAACTGTCATTGCCGCTGTCTCCATCCGTTGTGCCACTGACGTGGATCAATAAGCCGTATACATATCAAAAGTACACTGATGATTAGTGTAGGGCCTAAAATGACCCGCATCAAGATCGGTAGAAACCCTAGATTCATGTCCGTAGAGATCGACAACCTTCCCGGTTTCCATATCCGCCGCCTGCAGCAGATTGCGGTGGCCGTGTTTCTGGAGGAGACGCAGGCCACGGGCATCACCCCCGTGCAATACGCCGCGCTGTACGCCGTGGGGCGCGAGCCGGGCATCGACCAGCGCACGCTGGCGCGCACCATTGGTTTTGATACCTCCACCATTGGCAGCGTGATCGACCGGCTGGAGTCGCGCGGGCTGATGCAGCGCAACGCCCACCCCGAAGACCGCCGCGTGCGGCTGCTGACCCTCACGCCCGAAGGCCAGCGTGTGCTGGAAGAGGTGGAGCCCGGCATGCTGCGCGCGCAGGAGCGCATGCTCGAACCCCTGGCGCCCGAGCAGCGCAAGGTGTTCATGGACATGCTGCGCACGCTGGTGCGGGGCAACAACGCGCTCAGCCGTGCGCCCAGCGAGCCGCTGGACGGACGCGCTGCACGGCGGGCCCGGTGACGCCATGGACTGGGACAACCTGCGCTACTTTCTGGAACTGGCCCGCGCCGGCACGCTGGTGGGAGCCGCGCGCCGCCTGGCCGTGGACCACACCACGGTGGCGCGCCGCCTGCAGGCGCTCGAAAAGCAGGTGGGCTCCGCCCTGTTTGCACGCGAGGCCGGCGGCCACCGGCTGACCGAGGCCGGGCGCGCGCTGCTGCCCCAGGTCGAGGCCATGGAGGCCGCCTTTCTGGCGGTGGAAAACGCCACACCCGGCGTGCGCCAGGGCCTGCATGGCCTGGTGCGCATCGGTACCACCGAGGGCTTCGGTAACCTGATCCTGGCGCCCCAGCTGGCCCGGTTTGCGCTGGACCACCCCGGCCTGGTGGTGGACCTGCTGGCGCTGCCGCGTTTGGTACACCTGTCGCGCCGCGAGGCGGACATCGTCATCTCGCTGGAACGCCCGGCGCGCGGTGCGGTGGTGGTCGTGAAGCTCACCGACTACGTGCTGCAACTGTATGGAGCGCGCAGCTACCTGCAGCGCCATGCCCCCATCCACACGCCAGACGACCTGCGGGGCCACACCTTCATCAGCTACGTGGACGATCTGCTGTTCAGCAAGGAACTGCAGATTCTGGACGAGCTGCACCGCCCCGCGCACTTCGCGCTGCGCAGCACCAGCATCCTCGCCCAGTACGAAGCCGCCCGCGTGGGGGCGGGGCTGGCAGTGCTGCCCGCCTTTGTGGCGGCGCAAGACCCGTCGCTGGTGCCCGTATTGCCAGGGGTGGCACGCTTTCAGCGCACCTTCTGGATGTCCATGCCGGGCGACAACAAACATGTGGCCCGCATGCAGGCTACCTGGGCGTTTTTGCGCGAAGCGGTGGCGGCGCAGCAAGGGTTGCTATTGCCGCCTGCGGATGGACAGTGAATTGCTTTTGCTACTGTATTAATAGCTGTTTGCGCTTTTGAGGTAAGCGCTAGAGGCCATTTTGGCTTGATATCGGAGGGCAAAGGATGGAAGTGAAGAATCAATCAGGATCTGAGTCTTGAACCCCTTGCCACATCCCAGACCGTTTCGAGTGCGCCAACGCGCAGCGGCGCTGATCCAGAGCGAAGGCCGCGTGCTGCTGCACCGGGTGGTGGGCGACGCTTTCTGGGCGTTGCCCGGCGGTGGCATCGATGCGGGGGAGACGGCGGCACAAGCCCTGGTCCGTGAACTGCAGGAAGAACTGGGCCAGCCCGTGGAGCCCGGCGCGCTGGCCTGTGTGGTGGAAAACTTCTTCACGTACGCAGGCACCGCGTACCACGAGATCGGGCTGTATCTGCACGCTACGCCGCTGCCCGGAAGCCTGTTGTTGTCGCGCCCGGGGCCCTATGCGGGCGTCGAAGGCTCGCGCGCGCTGGAGTTCGCGTGGTTCGGGCCGGACGAGCTGGAGGGCATTGATGTGCGGCCTGCATTTCTGGCGGCGCACCTGCGGCACTGGCTGGTGCACGGAAGGGCTGAGGTCGCGCACATCGTTCACCGTGACCCGGGCTTTTGAAACCGACCCGTTGCGGCGGTGGTAGCCAAGTGCTGCGCTGCACCACGTTGGACGCTGTGCGGCGTTTTGATAGGGTCAGCGCTTGGCACTTTTTAGTGGGAAATCCTGTGACTCCTTCAGAACTGCAAACCTACCTGCACCAACACATCCCCCTGTCCCAGGCCATGCAGATCACCGTGGTGGAGGCATCGTTGCAGCAAGTAGTGCTGACGGCGCCCCTGGCGCCCAACATCAACCACCGCGAGACGGTATTTGGGGGCAGCGCCTCGGCTGTGGCCATTCTGGCGGCGTGGTCGATGCTGCACCTGGGGCTCACCGCTGAGGGGCTGGGCAGCCGTCTGGTGATCCAGCGCAACACCATGGACTACCTCATGCCCATTGACGGCAGCTTCACGGCTGTAGCCCTGGCGCCATCGCGGCCGGCCTGGGAGTCGTTTACCCGCATGATCCGCCGCAAGGGGCTGGGCCGGATCACACAGGCCGCAGCGCTGCACTACCAGGGGCAGGTGGCGGGGGCGCTCGCTGGCGAGTTTGTGGCCTTTGGCCCAGGCTATGCGTGAAGCGTGAGCGGTGGGGCGCTCTTGCTCTTGCATGAGGGGCCAAACTCGCCCCTTTAGCCCCCGCTGATCCCGCCATTGCCTGGGCGGCAGGCGCGTAACCTTGTAGCCCTGGGCGATGCGGCGGACTCCGGATGGATGGGGTCGCCAAGGCGGTCGCCACACAGGAGTTCATGGCGATGTCCCCTCTCATTTCCGGCCTCGCATCGGTGGCGTCGATGATTTTCAATGCGGCCTCCAGCGGCGCGGGCAAGGCGTCTGCGCGGCGTGGGGGGGAGGCGGCGCCGCCCGAGCCCTCGGCCGTGGTCACGCTCAGCCCTGAGGCGCAGACGCTGGCGGGCATGGCGGGGCAGGGCGTGTTGGCTACTCAAGGGACATCTGCGGGCACGGTGAACGCCGTGGGTCGTTCATCGGGCCAGACCACCGCGGCACTGCCCGGTGGCCGTGCAGCAGGTGCCGTGTCCAAGGACGATTTCCAGGCGCTGCTTACGCGGTTTGGCGCTACCGAAGACCAGAAGCAGCAGATCACCGCAGGCTTTGACGCCGACAAGGACGGCGTCATCACCCACGATGAATTCCTCAAGGGACTGGCGCGCACCAAGGGCCAACAGGCAGCTACCGACCCTTTTGCACAAGCCGTGCTGCAGGTGATGGACCGTGCAGGCAACGCCGATGGCACCGTGGGCAAGGACGAGTTTGCTACCCTGTCGTCAGCGTTTGGCCTGGCCGAGCGGCGCACGCACACGGTTTGACCACCCCGTACTTGACACCCCTGTAGGGGCGCTGTGGACTGAAGGTTTCGGGTCACTCAGGTCACTTTGGGCAGCGGCAGCAACACCCAGAAGCTGCTGCCCTTGCCCGGCTCGCTCTCCACACCCAGGCGGCCGCCCATGCCCTCGACCAGGCGTTTGCACAGCGCCAACCCCAACCCGGCGCCCTCGAAGCTGCGGGTGGTCGATCCGTCCACCTGCTCGAACAGGGTGAAGATGCGATGCTGATCGCCCGCCGCAATCCCGATGCCCTCGTCGGTGATGCGCAGACGCCATACGGTGGACTCTGGCGTGTCTTGCTCGGTGTGCAGGGCCAGGCGGATAGCGCCTGAGGGGCTGAACTTCACGGCGTTGTCCAGCAGGCTGACCAGCACTTGCTGAATGCGCTCGGCATCGCCCACATGGCGGGCCGTGCTGCCCTCGCCGTCGATGGTCATGAACATTTGCAGCCCCTTTTGGCGCGCCTGCGGCTCCAGCAGCTGCAGGGCATCGGCTGCCAGCTCGGGCATCGACAGGGGGGCGAACTGAAACGCCACCTGGCGTGTTTCCAGCGCGGCCAGGTCGATGAGGTCGTTGAGCATGCGCGTGAGGCCCGTGGCCGCGTCCATCACGTTGTTCAGGATGGGCTTGAGGCGTTCGTCCTGCGTGCGGTTGCGCACCAGCTCGGTCATGCCCAGGATCAGGGTCATGGGCGTGCGCAACTCGTGCCCGATGTTCGCCAGAAAGATCCGCTTGGTATTGAGCGCGGCCTCGGCCGCCTCCTTGGCGACGGACAGCGCTGCCGTTCGCTCCTTGACCCGGGCCTCCAGGTGCTCGCGCTCGGCCTGCAATGCCTGCTCCAGCTCCCGCCGGGCGGTCACGTCGCGCCCGATGCTGTGGTAACCGGCGGGCTGGCCCGAGGCGTCGCGGTACAGGCGGCTGGACATCTCGAACCAGCGCACACTGCCATTGGCACAGCGCATGGGCAGTGTCAGCAGTTGCTGCCGCTCGCGCACAGCCTGTCTCAGTGCTTCGGCACCCTCGGGCGTCAGGGCTTTGAAGATGGACTTTCCGATGACGTCGCGGGCAGGCACGCCGCGCGCCCGTTCGTCGGCGGGGCTTACATACGCCACCGTCATGTCGGGGTTGATCCGCCAGATGACTTCTGCGGCGCCTTCGGTCAGCAAGGTGTACTGCTGGTCCCGCTCGGACAGGTGCTGGTACAGGCGCAGCGCCTCACTGACGAACAGGTAAAAACACAGGCTGCTCAGCGACAGGGCTAGCGTGAAGATGATGAGCGCGTGCAGCGAATACGGCGCGCTTTGCATGCCGTTGCTGCCCAGCACGATGGCCAAGGTCGCGGCGGTGTAGCCCACACCCGCCGCGCGCCCCAGCAGCAGGTAGGCCGCACCCACCCCGATCAGGAACCACACGGCGCGCAGCTCGTGCCCCAGGGGCTGCCACAGGGCGTAGGTAAAAAGTGCCATCCCGATCAGGGTCTGGATGAGTGCCACTGGAACATAGACCTGGGGCCAGCGGCGCAGGGCCCACCACAGCGCTGCCATGAATGCGGTACCAGCGCCCAGGGTGAGGCTCCACGACCCGGGTGTGGCGACCAGCCCGGCCGCACCCGCTGCCAGCAACAGCAGCTCAAAAGCCACATTGGCCAGCAGGATGCCCCGCAGCAGGCGGATCTGAAACTGCCGCATGTCGCCAATGGCGGAGGGGGAAAAGGGCATGGTGGGGGGGGTACGGCGATTCTTTGAATTTATCGTTTATATCAATTAAATGATTGAAATGCCAATATTGTCAATTTGATTGTATTTTTGCTGCAAATTGATCATTTAGGCGTTTCTGGCCGAGGCTGGGTAGCCCCAAGACCTCGCGCTCCCTACAAAGCGCCCAAAACAAAGGGCCCTCGAAAGGGCCCTGTGTGCATTTGAAAACTTCCCCTGGGCAGACGCTGTGTGGCCTGCACCGGGAGTTCAACTACCGGTCATATCCGTCCCATCAGCAGCAGGATCACCAGGATCAGCACCACCAGACCAATCCCGCCGCTGGGCCCGTAGCCCCACGAGCGGCTGTGGCCCCAAGTGGGCAGCGCGCCGATCAGGATGAGGATCAGAACGATCAGGAGAATCAGCGAGAGTGACATGGCAGTTCCTTGTTGGAGTGGTTTGCGGTGAGTGCATTGTTGGGTGCACCCCGCGAACTGCCCGCAGGTGCCGCGCCCGCCGCGCGGTCAGGGATTTCCGACATCGGCTGTGGGAGGCGCGGACTGCAGCGGGGCGGGGCCCCGCTGGCTCACTGCGCCGCCATGTCAAAAATGATAGCTACAAGCGCATGATCCACTAGCGCTTGCGGCCGTTTTGGCCTGAAGTGTCCGCCGCGAGGCCCTGCCACGCGGCGGACGGGCTCAGTGGGCGCCCGCAGCGTCTGCCGCGCCCGCGCCGCCGGTGCGTGCCGGGCGTTTGGTCAGCCAGATCAGCCCGATGAGAAGCAAGAACAAGCCTGCCGAGCCCAGGAAGATGTCGTTGGCCGCGCGGGTGAAGGCCTGCTGGTCGATCAGCCGGTTGATCTGGGCCAGTGCCTGCATTTGCGTGAGGCCAGAGGCCATCAAGCCATCCAGCGTCTGCGCAAACACGCCCTGGCCTTGCACCAGCCCCTCAGTCAGGTGCGCGTGGTGCATGGCGGCGCGGCTCTCCCACAGCGTGGTGGCAATCGACGTGCCCATGGCACCGGCGGTGATGCGCACGAAGTTCGACAACCCCGCCGCCGCCGGGATGCGGTCTGGCGACACACCGGCCAGCGTCAGCGTGGTCAGGGGGATGAAGAAGAACGCCATGGCCGCACCCTGCAGCAGCGTGGGGATCAGGATGTGGATGAAGTCCGTCTGCACCGTGAACTGCGAACGCATCCACAGCACCGTGCTGAACACGATGAACGCCCCCGTGGCCATGCGGCGCGGGTCCCACTGGCCGACCTTGCGGCCCACCAGCGGCGTGAGCAGGATGGCGAACACGCCCACCGGCGCCAGCGCCATGCCGGCCGAGGTGGCCGTGTAGCCCATCCACTGCTGCAGCCACAGCGGCAGCAGCACCACGTTGCCGAAGAACAGCGCGTAGGCTACCGACAGCGCCAGCGCACCAAAGGTGAAGTTGCGGCCCTTGAAGAGTTTCAGATCCACCACCGGATGCTTCTCGGTCAGCTCCCACACCAGGAATACGGCGAACGCCACCACGGCCACCACACACAGGGTGATGATTTCGCCCGAGGCAAACCAGTCCAGTTCCTTGCCCTTGTCGAGCATGAGCTGCAGCGCGCCCACCCACAGCACCAGCAGGCTCAGGCCCACGGTGTCAATCGGCAGCTTGCGGATGGGGGTCTCGCGCTTGCGGTAGATGCCCCAGGTCAGCACGCCGGCCAGCAGGCCCACGGGCACGTTGATGTAGAAGATCCACGGCCACGAGATGTTGTCGGTGATCCACCCGCCCAAGAGTGGCCCCACCACGGGCGCCACCAGCGTGGTCACGCCCCACAGCGCCAGCGCCGTGCCTGCCAAGGCGCGCGGGTAGCTGGCCAGCAGCAGGGTTTGCGACAGCGGAATCATCGGCCCGGCCACCAGGCCTTGCAGCACGCGGAAGAAGACCAGCATCTCCAGCGACGACGCAAAGCCGCACAGCCAGGAGGTCAGCACGAAAAGCAGAACGCTCATGGTGAACAGGCGCACTGCGCCAAAGCGCTGCGTGAGCCAGCCAGTGAGCGGCACCGAGATCGCGTTGGCCACGCCAAAGCTGGTGATGACCCAGGTGCCCTGGCCGGGGCTCACGCCCAGGTCCCCGGCAATGGCGGGGATGGAGACGTTGGCGATGGACGAGTCCAGCACGTTCATGAACGTGGCCAGCGACAACGACAGCGTGCCCAGCAGCAAGGCGGTGCCCTGCAGCGGCGGATAGGCAGCGGGCGGGCCGGGTGGCGCCGCAGGGGGCGACACCGCAGCAGGCGCCGCCGGAGCGGGGGCCTGGCCTGCGGCGTCAGCAGTGGGGTTGGCGGCAGTCATGCTCGGTCAACCCCGCTCACTGCACCACGGGGGCTTGCACTGCAGGTTGCACGGGGGCTGATGCGTGCTTCTGAGCTTGCACGGCCTGCACAGCCTGCACAGCCTGCTGGCTACCCACCTTGGGCGATGCCACCGCCACGGCGGACTTGCCACTGCGGCCCAGGTTGGCGGCAATGATGTGCGCCACTTCGTCGTCGGCGGCCTTGAACTGCTCGTCAAACACGGCGGTGGCGGCCACGGGGGTGGTGCGCTGGGTGTCGGCCAGGGTCTTGCCGCTCTGGTCGGCAGTGTCCACCTTCACTTCCATCGACAGGCCCACGCGCAGCGGGTGCTCGGCCACTTCCTTGGGGTCCAGCGCAATGCGCACCGGCACGCGTTGCACCACCTTGATCCAGTTGCCGGTGGCGTTCTGTGCGGGCAGCAGTGCAAAGGCCGCGCCGGTGCCGGCGCCCAGGCCGGTCACGGTGCCGTGGTAGACCACCTTGGTGCCGTACACATCGGCTTCCAGCTCGGCGGGCTGGCCGATGCGCAAGGTCTTGAGCTGGCTTTCCTTGAAGTTCGCGTCCACCCACAGGTCGTTCAGGGGCACCAGCGTCATCAGCGGGGCGCCCGCCTGCACGCGCTGGCCCACCTGCACGCCGCGCTTGGCCACATGGCCGTCCAGAGGGGCCACCAGTTGCGCGCGCTGCACGGCCAGGTAGGCCTCGCGCACGCGGGCCGAAGCACGCTGCACATTGGGGTGTTGTTCGATGGAGGTGCCTTCGGTCTGCGTCTGGCTGGCGGCCAGTTGTTCTTGTGCGGCCAGCACAGCCGACTGGGCAGCGGCCACGGTGCTCTTGGCGGCGGCCAGCTGCGCGGTGGCGTGTTGAAACTCTTCCTTGCCCACGGCGCCGCTGGCCATAAGCGGGGTGCGGCGGTTCACATCGTCTTGCGCGCGGGCAGCATCGGCCTGGGCGCGGGCCAGGTCAGCGCTGCGCAGGCTGACCTGCGCCTTCAGCGTGGAGTTGTTGGCGTACAGGGTGCGCACTTCGCGCACCGTCTGCGCCAGCTGGGCCTCGGCCTGTTCCAGCGCCACGCGGGCGTCAGCAGGGTCCAGCTTGACGAGCAACTGGCCGGCCTTCACAAAGTCGGTGTCGTCCGCGCCGATGGACACCACGGTGCCACCGATTTGCGGCGTGATCTGCACCACGTTCCCCGCCACGTAGGCGTTGTCGGTGGTCTCGACATGGCGGCCATTGGCCCAGTGCCAGCCGCCCCAGCCAATGGCCACCAGCGCGACGGCGGCAGCAATCAGGGTGAGGCCCCGGCGGCGGGCGGTGTTGGACTCGTTGGCGGTGAGGGGTTCGCTCTTAGCGGTCATGGCAATGGTCTTTCAGGAATGTGTTGTTATGTGTTTTTTAAGAGGGCGGTGTGGCGTTCTGGGCTGGTCAGTGCGCGGCGGCGGTGTGCAGCACGGCCGTGTCGTCGGTCCAGCCGCCACCCAGCGCCTTCATCAGCACCAGGCGGGTGTCGAGCTGGCGGGCGCGCAGGTCCACGGCCAGGCGGCGCTGGGCCAGCACCTGGCTTTCGGTGGACAGCACCACCAGGTAGTTGCCCAGGCCCGCGCGGTAGCGCTCCTGCGCAAAGCGGTAGGCCTTTTCAGCACTGGCCACAGCCTCGTCCTGCAAGGCCTGCTGCCGGGTGAGCGACTGGATGGAGGCGACGGCGTCGCCCGCTTCCTTCACGGCGTCGAGCACGGCGCCGTTGTACTGGGCGATGGCGGCATCCAGCTCGGCCGCGCGGCCGCCCAGCTGGGCGCGCAGGCGGCCGCCGTCAAAGATCGGCAGGCGCAACGCGGGCGTCACGCCCATCTGGCGTGAGCTGCCGTTGAACAGCCGGTCCAGACCCAGCGAGTTCAGGCCGATGAACGCGCCGATGTTGATGTTGGGATAGAACTCGCTGCGCGCGCTGTTCACGCCTTGCGTTGCCGCCTCCACGCGCCAGCGGGCGGCCACCACATCGGGGCGGCGGCCCAGCAGGTCGGCGCCCAGCACCTCGGGCACGGCGGTGGGCTGCAGGGCTGCAAGGCGGGGCGTGAGCTGGGGCAGGGCATCGGGCGCCTGGCCGGTCAGCACGGCCAGCTGGCGGCGGCCCAGGGTGATCTGTTCGTCCAGCGCTTCGATTTGTGTGCGGGCGTCGGGTACGGCGGCCTGGGCCTGGGTCAGCTCGACCTGGCTGTCCAGGCCTGCGGCGGTGCGTTCTTGCGTGAGCTTGCGTTGCTCTTCACGCTGTTCCAGCGCACGTTGGGCCACGTCGCGCTGGGCCACCAGCCGGGCCAGGGCCACATAGCTGCGGCCCACCTGGGCGGCCAGGGTGTTGGCGGCGGCGGCTGCATCGGCCTGGGCGGCGCGGGCCTGGCCCAGGGCGGCCTGCAGCTCGGCGGCGTGCTGGCCGAAGAAGTCGGGCGACCAGCTCAGTGTGGCTTGCACGGTGCCGCTGTTGTAGGTGTTGCCGGCGATGGGGGCGGGCACCAGCCCGTTGGCGGTGTAGCGCTGGCGGGTGGCGTCCACGCCCAGCGTGGCTTGCGGGCCGTTGGCAGCCTCACGCACCTGGCTCAGGGCCACGGCTTGTTCCAGGCGGGCGCGGCTCACGGCCAGGCTGGGGTTGCCTTGCAGGGCGGTGTCGATCAGGGTGTTGAGCTGCTCGTCACCCAGGGCTTTCCACCACTGGCTGGTGGCCACAACGTCGGTGGTGGCGGCGGTCAGACCAGCGGCGGCCGGGGTGGTTTGCGCGAGTGGCGTGTGGGCGGGGCCTGGGTTGGCGCAGCCCACCAGCAGCAGTGCGGCGGCCAGGGCCACGGCCGACACCGCCAGGTGGGCGGCGAGGGCAGAGCGGGTGGACAGGGGGGTTGGGGCAGTGGCGGTCACGGAAATCTCCAGGGGGCAGGGCAACAGGGCGGGATCAACCGGCTGCGGGTTCGGTGGGTGAGGGGGTCTGCTGGCGCAGCGCTTCGCCGTTGGCCAGCATGCGGCGCAGCATGGACAGCAGCAGCTGCCACTCGTCATGGCTGAAGTCGCTGAGGTGGCCGTTGAGCACGTCGGCCAGCACGGGGGGCACCAGGGCGGCAATGCGCTGGCCTTCGGCCGTGAGCTTGAGCTGCACGACGCGGCGGTCCACGGTGGAGCGCTCCCGCACCACCAGGCCCTTGGCTTCCATGCGGTCAAGCGACCGGGTCATGGAGGCGGGGTCGGTCTCCAGGTCCCGCGCCAGGGTGGCCACCGTGGCGGTCTCGCACAGCGACAACTTGAACAGCGGCAGCCACTGGGCGTAGGTCAGGTCGTGCAACGACAGCTGGGCATCGGCCTGCGTGCGGATGGACGACATCACCTTGCGCATCAGGTAGCCGACGCTGTTTTCGGGCACCAGCTTGCTGGGGTCGTAGTGCTCGGCGTTGTAGAACGCGGGGGCTTGGCTGGGTTTGGGGGGAGCTGACATGGGTGAGGAATTTAATTGACTAGACAATTATTGTCTTTGCATTGATTCAATTCCTGACACTGAAAAGGGGCCTTTGGTCTGGGGCGGGGCCCACGGACGGGGTGTAACGGATGGCGGTTTGCGGTGCCGGAATTCGCGCATGCGACCGAAGCGCGCCCCTGCGATCAATCTCACGCACAGTCAGTTTGCTACGTATTTGATAGCTTTCGAGGCATGTTCGACTAGCGCATCAATCCAAAAAGCCTTGATATTTGGAGCTCAGGCCGTCACCGATATAGTGGGGCGCCTCGCTGTTCGACCCTTCCGTACCTTGCCCACCGGGACACCGCCATGACCGCTGCTGCTGATTCCTCTACCTCCCAGCCCACCGCCTCGGACGTTTCCCCGCCCCTGCGTTTCGCCGTGATGGGCGCGGGTGCCGTGGGCTGCTACTTTGGCGCGTTACTTGCCCGGGCGGGCCATGCCGTCACGCTCATCGGGCGGCCCGCTCATGTGCTGGCCGTGCGAGACAACGGGCTGCGGCTGCAGACCGCAGCGATGGATGTGCAGGTGCCCCTGGCGGCCAGCACCGAGCCCAGTGCGGTGCACGGCGCAGACGTGGTGCTGTTCTGCGTGAAGTCGTCCGACTCGGAAGACGCTGCGCGGCAGATTCGCCCCCACCTCGCGCCCGGCGCGCTGGTGCTGACCTTGCAGAACGGCGTGGACAACGACGAGCGCGTGCGCGCGGTGCTGGACGCGAGCACCCCCGTGGCCGCTGCCGTGGTGTATGTCGCCACCGCCATGGGTGGCCCAGGGCATGTGGTGCATCATGGCCGGGGCGAGCTGGTGATTGCACCTTCGCCACGCAGCGACGAGGTGGCCCGCCAGCTCACGGCAGCGGGCATCCCGACCCACGTGTCAGACAACGTGCGCGGCGCGCTCTGGGCCAAGCTGGTGCTCAACAGCGCCTACAACGCGCTGTCGGCCCTGTCGCAGCAGCCCTACGGCCCGCTGGTGCAGGTGCCCGGCGTGACGCAGGTGATTGCCGACATCGTGGCTGAATGCCTGGCCGTGGCGGCTGCTGACGGTGTGACGATTCCGGGCGATGTGCAGGCGGCGGTGCGTGGCATTGCCAGCACCATGCCCAGCCAGTATTCGTCCACCGCGCAGGACCTGGCGCGGGGCAAACCCACCGAGATCGACCACCTGAACGGTTATGTGGTCAAGCGCGGCGCCGCATTGGGGGTGCCGACGCCGCTGAACCACGCGCTGCAGGTGCTGGTCAAGTTGGCCGAGATGAAGCGCGCTGCAGGCTGATTTTCGGACGCGGTCAGGCCAGAGCCGATTCTTCCAGCAACCGCTCACGCACGGCCTGCGCGGCCTGCACCATGTGGCGCAGGGCGGCTTCCGTCTCGGGCCAGCCCCGGGTCTTGAGGCCGCAGTCGGGGTTCACCCACAGGTGCTCCACGGGCACGACCTCGGCGGCTTTCTCTAGCAGCGCGGCCATCTCCTGCACGCCGGGCACGCGGGGCGAGTGGATGTCGTACACGCCGGGGCCGATCTCGTTGGGGTAGCGGAAATCACCAAACCCCTGCAGCAGCTCCATGTCCGAGCGGCTCGTTTCAATCGTGATCACATCGGCATCCATGGCCGCGATGGCGGGCAGGATGTCGTTGAACTCGCTGTAGCACATGTGGGTGTGGATCTGCGTGTCGTTGCGCACGCCGCTGGCACTGATGCGGAAGGCGCGGGTGGCGCGGTCGAGGTAGCTCTTCCACCCCGCGCGGCGCAGCGGCAGCCCCTCGCGGATGGCGGGCTCGTCGATCTGGATGATGGCGATGCCTGCGGCCTCCAGGTCGCACACCTCGTCGCGGATGGCCCAGGCGATCTGGTCGGCCGTGGTGGCGCGAGGCTGGTCGTCGCGCACAAAGCTCCATTGCAGGATGGTGATGGGGCCGGTGAGCATGCCCTTCATGGGCTTGGTGGTCAGGCTCTGCGCGTATTGCGTCCAGGCCACCGTCATGGGCGTGGGGCGGGCCACATCGCCGTAGATGATGGGCGGTTTCACGCAGCGCGAGCCATAGCTTTGCACCCAGCCGTTGGCGGTGAAGGCAAAGCCGTCAAGCTGCTCGCCAAAGTACTCGACCATGTCATTGCGCTCGGCCTCGCCGTGCACCAGGACGTCAATGCCCAGCGCTTCCTGCTTGCGCACGGCCAATTCGATTTCGGCTTCCATCTTTTGTTGGTAGTGGGCTGCATCGAGCGCACCGCGCTTGAAGGCGGCGCGCGCGGCGCGGATCTCTGCCGTCTGCGGAAACGAGCCGATGGTCGTGGTGGGCAGCAGCGGTAGCTTGAGCCGCGCGCGCTGGGCCTTTTGCCGCGCAGGGAAGGCGCTGGCACGCTGGTCGGCGCCCGGTGCGGCAGCGGCAATGCGTGCGGCCACGGTGGCGCGGTGCACGCGCGGGCTGGCGCGGCGGGCGGCCAGGGCGGTGCGGGCGGCTTGCAGTTCGTCGTCCACGGCCGCCTCGCCTTGCGACAAGGCGATGGACAGCACGCGCAGTTCATCCAGCTTTTCCACCGCAAACGCCAGCCAGGACTTCACCTCGGCATCGAGTTGCTTTTCGGCCTGTAGACTGAACGGCACATGCAGCAGCGAGCACGATGGCGCGAGCCACAGCTCGCCCTGGTGTTTGTCAGCCAAGGGGCGCAGCTTTTTCAGCGCCGCATCCAGGTCGGTGCGCCAGATGTTGCGGCCGTCCACAATGCCCACCGACAGCACCTTGTGCGAGGGCAGCCAGTCGGCCACGCCCACCAGCTCGTCGGGCGCACGCACGGCATCCACATGCAGGCCGGCCACGGGCAGCTGGCAGGCCAGGCGCAGGTTTTCGGCCAGGGGCGAGAAGTAGGTGGCCAGCAGCAGCTTGGGCGCGCTGCGGGCCGGTTGCCAGTAGCTGGGCTCAAACGCATGGCGCCAGGCGTCGGGCAGGTCCAGGCCCAGGATGGGTTCGTCGATCTGCACCCATTCCACGCCCTGGGCCTTCAGGCGCACCAGCACGGCTTCGTACACGGGCAGCAGTTGCTCCAGCAGGCTGAACCGGTCAAAACCTGCCGCCTTGGATTTGCCCAGCCACAAAAAGCTCAGCGGCCCCAGCAGCACGGCCTTGACGCGGTGGCCCAGCGCCTGGGCCTCGGCCACCTCGGCAAACAGGCGCTCACTGGCCAGGTGGAACTGGGTGTGGGCGCTGAACTCGGGTACGAGGTAGTGGTAGTTGGTGTCGAACCACTTGGTCATCTCCAGTGCGGGCTGGCCTGCGGTGTGGTGCGTAGCCTGGCAACCGGCGCTGCAACCCTGGTGGTCGTCGGCGGCCTTGGCCGATATGCCCCGCGCCATTGCAAAGTAGCGGGCCAGCTCGGGCGTGTGGGCATCAAAGCCAAAGCGCGCAGGCTCGCAGCCCAGCAGCTGAATGTGGTTGGCCACATGGTCGTACAGCGCAAAGTCGCCCACGTTCACAAATCCCAGGCCCGCATCGGCCTGCGCCTGCCAGTGTTGCTGGCGCAGTTGGGCGGCGGTGGCCTGCAGCTCGGCCTCGGTGCTGTCGCCGCGCCAGAAGGATTCGAGCGCGAATTTCAGCGCGCGCTGCGCCCCCATGCGCGGAAAGCCCAGGGTGTGCGTGAGAACGGGGCGGCGGGTGGCGGCGGTTACCGAAACTGCTGCGAGCGACATGGTGATTTCCTTCTTCTGAATGGAGCAATGCAATGAAGGCACCGATGGTCGCGCGGGCTCGTTTATTATTCAAACGAAAGTTTTAGTCGATCAACTTGAAAATTAATAATGAATCAGTCGATTCTGGAAGTGCGCCACCTGCGCACGCTGGTCGCCCTGCGCGACAGCGGCAGCCTGGTGCGGGCCGCGCAGTTGCTCAACCTCACGCAGTCGGCGCTGTCGCACCAGATCAAGCTGCTGGAAGAGCGCTACGGCCAGCCGCTGTTTGAGCGCAAATCGGTGCCACCGCAGTTCACCGCCGTGGGCGAACGCCTGCTGGCGCTGGCCGACGCCGTGCTGCCGCAGGTGGAAGGGGCCGAGCGCGACATCGCCCGCCTGGTGCTGGGGCAGGGCGGGCAGATGCGCATTGCGGTGGAATGCCACACCTGCTTTGACTGGCTGATGCCCGCCATGGACGCCTTCCGCACCCGCTGGCCCGAGGTGGAGTTGGACATCGTGAGCGGCTTCCATGCCGACCCCGTGGGCCTGCTGCACCAGGGCCGGGCCGATGTGGCCATCGTGTCAGAGGTGGATGCCGACGAGGCGGGCGTGGACTACCACGCGCTGTTTGGCTTCGAGATCCGCGCGCTGCTGGCCAACACGCACCCGCTGGCGGCCAAACCACACCTGGTGGCGCAGGACTTCGCCGACCAGACCATCATCACCTACCCCGTGCCCGACGAAATGCTGGACCTTATCCGCCAGGTGCTGGAGCCCGCCGGTGTACGCCCCCCGCGCCGCACCACCGAGCTGACAGTGGCCATGCTGCAGCTGGTGGCCAGCGGGCGCGGCGTGGCGGCGCTGCCGCTGTGGGCGGTGCAGAGTTACCTGGACCGGGGGTATGTGACGGCGCGGCCCATCGCGGCAGGGCTTGGTGACAAAGGTCTGCGCGGCGAGCTGCACGCCGCCTGCCTGCCCAGCCTGTCGGCCAAGCCGTACCTGCAGGACTTTGTGCAGGTGACGCGGGAGACGAGTTTTGTGACGCTCAAGGGCGTAGAACTTTTGTAGCCTAGTCCCGTGCGTACTTGTCGCCCACCTCTTCGCGCAGCGGGTGGGTGTCGTAGACGATGTTCATGTCGCGGATGCGGGTGCTGCCCGCGTCGAACGTGAACACATCCACGCAGGTGAAGGTTACCTCGCGGCCATCGTTCAAGGTCCAGTCGTAGCGGAAGTAGGCCGCCACGCGCACCGACCCGTTCTGGCTCGGTTGTGCAGAGGCAAACAAATCCAGCACCGTGATCACGCTGCCGCTGGAGGCCTGGGCGAGCTTTTGGAAAAAGTCGCTCGCACGCATGGTGCCCAGAAAGGGCGAATGCACCACGCCATCGTCTTCAAAGCAGGCGATCAGCCCCTCGGTATGGCTGGCGTGCAGGTGGGCGAGGTAGGTGCGGACGGTGTTGATGGGGGTAGGGCTCATACGCGGCGTTGCAAAGGTCGTGGAGTGGAGTGCGTAGCTTCGCCAAGTCCGCGCCGTGCGACAAGAGACAATGGAGGCTTATACATAAAAGGTGTTTATGTATCTGCGCTATCTGCAATACCTCCATGCGATCGTCGAAAAAGGCTCGTTTGCCTTGGCGGCAAATGCCTGCGGCGTGTCGCAGCCCGCGATCAGCCATGGCATGAAAGCACTGCAAGCCCACTTTACACAGCCCTTGCTGGTGCGTGAAGGGCGCCGCTATGTGGCCACCGACCTCGCCCGTGCCGTGGCCGCGCAGGCACTGCCGCTGGCACAGGGGGTGGAGGCGCTGCCCCGCGCTTCGGTGGCTACGCCAGACCGGCATAAGCTGCGGGTGGGGCTCACGTCTTCAGCAGCGCTGGTCTGCGGCCCGCTGCTGTATGCCAGCTGGTGTTTGCCCAACGCCCGGCGCTCCCTGGAGATGGCGACGGCCGATGAGGGCAGCCTGCTGGAAGGCCTGCTGCAGCGGCGCTTTGATGCGGTCATCGCCCCCAAGCCGCGCAAGTTTGCGCACCCCGACGTGGTGGAGCGGCCCCTGTACGAGCTGCATCCCCAGGTCTATGCGCGCAAAGGCCACCCTCTGGCCCGGGCCCAGTCGCTGGTGCAACTGCAGGGTGCTGCGTGGGCCTGTGTGGGGTCCAGCGTCAGCGGGCCGGTGGATGTGTTGACGGAAGCGCACCGCGTGCGCCGCATGCCCGCCCCCAAGATGTCCGTGCGCTGCCCCGACTTTGCCAGCCTGCTGCACCTGGTGGCGCAGTCCGATCTGCTGGCTGTTGTGCCGCACCCCGCGCTGCTGGGCGGCGCGTCTGCGCTCGTGGCTCCGCTGCGGCTGGCGGAATCGCTGCCGCTGTATGGCATGTGGCTGTTTGAACCCAGGGGCCGCAAGTCACGGCTGTGCCCCGAGGTGTTTGCGCCAGTGGGCTGAGGCTGACACTGCAAGCGCTGACTGGAATATTGCAAGAAAGCGGTGTGTTTGAAATCAGTGTTGCAAGACTCCATAATGACCTTCCTCATCCCTTCACCGAGCCTTTGCACCATGCACCACTCGCTGTGCCGTCCGCAATCAGTCCCTTCTTTTGTCCGCCCATTGATAGCCTCGCTGGCGCTGGCGTTTGCCGCCGCAGTGGCCCAGGCTGCGCCCGTGGCCGAAGTCCATGCGCTGGCCCAGAAGGAGCAGCAACCCCTGCTCGACACCCTGCGTGACCTGGTGCACATCGAGTCAGGCAGCAAGGACATCGAGGGCCTGAACCAGATCGCGGAGCGCATTGCTGGCCAGCTCAAGCAACTGGGCGGCACGGTGGACGTGCTCCAGACCAGCGATATCTATCGCCTGGACGACACCCCGGAGAAGGTGGGCCCCGCTGTACAGGCCGTGTTCAAAGGCACGGGCAGCAAGAGGATCATGCTCATCGCGCACATGGACACCGTGTACCTGAAGGGCATGCTCAAAGGCCAGCCGTTTCGCATCGATGGCGACAAGGCCTATGGCCTGGGCATCTCGGACGACAAGCAGGGCATCGCGCTCATCATCCACACCGTGGCCCTGCTGCAAAAGCTCAATTTCAAGGACTACGGCACGCTCACCGTGCTGATCAATGGCGACGAGGAAATCAGCTCGCCCGGCTGGCGCAGCACCATCACCCGCGTGGCGGCTGAGCAGGACGTAGTGCTCTCCTTCGAAGGTGGCGGCACCGACGGCACGCTGCGTCTGGCCACCAGCGGCATTGGAGCGGCCTACCTCACGGTGCAGGGAAAAGCGTCGCACGCCGGGGCCAAACCCGAAGACGGCGTGAATGCACTCTACGAACTGTCGCACCAGCTGCTGCAGATGAAGGACTTGTCCAAGACCGACGAAGGCCTCAAGCTGAACTGGACGGTGTCGAAGGCGGGCACCAACCGCAACGTGATCCCGGCCGAGGCCACCGCCCAGGCCGATGCGCGTGCGCTTCGTGTGGCGGACTTTGACGGGCTGGAGAAGAGCCTGCAAGAGAAGGTCAAGAGCAAACTGCTGCCTGCCTCCAAGGTGGATGTGAAGTTTGAAGTGCGCCGCCCGCCGCTGGAGGCCAGCGACGCATCCCGCCGCGTGGCGGGCTACGGCAAGGTCATCTACCAGGAGCTGGGCATGTCGCTCAACGTGGTGGAGAAAGCCACGGGCGGCGGCACCGATGCAGCGTTTGCCGCGCTCAAGACCAAGGGCGCGGTGGTGGAGGGCATGGGCCTGTCGGGCTACGGCGCGCACTCCAACGATGCGGAGTACGTGCAGATCAACACCATCGTGCCGCGCCTGTACCTGGCCACGCGCATGATCATGGACATCTCGCGCGACCGCGTGAAGTGACGCGCTGAGCCGCTCCACACCCTCCCTGTGAGGGCAGCTGCGTCACGCAGGGCGCCGTGGCGGGCTCAAGCGCCCGGCGTGCCCGGCACCGGCGTCCGCACGGCGCCCGTCGCAAAGAAGGATGCCAGGTTCTCCAGCACCAGGTCTCCCATGGCGCGGCGGGTTTCGTGGGTGGCGCTGGCGGTGTGCGGGGTCAGCACCACGTTGTCCAGCGCCATCAGCGCGGCGGGCACGCTGGGTTCGTTCTCAAACACGTCCAGCCCGGCGCCGGCAATGCGGCGCTCGGTCAGCGCATCGATCAGTGCCGCCTCGTCCACCACACTGCCACGCGCCACATTGATGAGAAATCCGTTGGGGCCCAACGCCTCCAGCACATCGCTGTTGACGAGGTGGCGCGTTGCAGTGCCGCCTGCAACGGTGAGGACGAGGTAGTCGGCCCATTGCGCCAGCGCGTTCACCGACTCGAAGTAGGGCAGTGCGCAACCCTGCGCCGGACGGCGGTTGTGGTAGCCCAGCTCCATGCGAAAGCCCGCCGCGCGTTCGGCCACCGCTTGGCCGATGCGGCCCATGCCCACAATGCCCAGGCGCTTGCCCGACACGCGGGTACCCAGCGCATACCGGGCCTTCGGCCATTCCCCGCGGCGCACAAAACGGTCGCTGGCGGCCACGTGGCGTGACACATCCAGCATCAGCGCAAACGCCATGTCGGCCACGCAGTCGTTGAGCACGCCGGGTGTGTAGCCCACCTGCACGCCGCGCGCCGTGGCTGCATCGATGTCCAGCGCATCAAAACCCACGCCAAAACTGCTGATGACCCGAAGGTGGGGCAGGGCTGCGATGACTTCGCCCTTGAGGCCAATGGCTGCGGTGGTCACCACCCCCGTGAACTCCGCACCGCGCGCCGCCAGAAAAGCCGCTGGATCGGGCTGGTCTGCCAGGCAGGTGACGTCGTACCGGGCCGCCATTTCGGCCTCCAGTGCGGGAAGGGGCATGCGGCCGATTTGCAGGATGCGGTGGCGGGTGGCTGTGGTCATGGTTTTGTGGGGCGGCGGTGTCAGAAATACGAAGGGCGGCACACGGCCGCCCCAATGTGTTTACATCAAGCCGCGACGCGCACGGCCTGGCGGGCCAGCAGCTTCCACTGGCCGCCTTGCAGTTGCCACACGCCCAGGATCTTGATCTGCACCTTGCCGGGCTTGCCCGAGTCGTTGGTGTCGGCCGTGAGGGTGTGGCGCACGATGGCGGTGTTGCCCACGACCTTGATGGTCTGGTCGGTGATGGCAATGGTCACGAAGTCGGACTTGCCGGCGATCAGGTCGCCGATGAAGCTGTCCTTGGTGTCCACGCGGCCGCCGGAGTGGCCGTAGCTCAGGTCGTCGGCCACCAAGGCCGTCAGCGCCGCAGGCGTGGGGTCGATCATGGCCACGCGCAGCTTTTCTGCGGCGGCTGCCACGGCTTGTTCGGCCGACGCCGAGGAGCCGGTGGCTGCCGCACCGGTGGCGCAACCTGCGAGCGAGGCAAGGGTGACGGCGGCGGCTGCGGCCAGAATGATTTGCTTGAACATCTTGTCTGTCTCCGTTGTTGTGTTGATAGTTGTGGAATGGGCGTGCCAGGACTGCCCCCGGACCTGTGCACGGCCGGGCCTGGGGTGTTGGTTTTCACTGGGGAAAAAACGAGGGCCTGGAAAACCAGGCCCTGAACAGGCCCCGAAGCAGCCGGTTCTTACTGCGGCCCGAGCTTGTCAATCAGCGCCTTGAGCTCTTCCATCTCGCTGGGCTTGAGGTCCACCAGCGGTGCCCGCACCGGTCCACCGTCATGGCCTACGATGCGCGCCCCCGCCTTGATGATCGACACCCCATAACCCTCCACCCGGTTGCGGATGGCCAGGTACGGCATGAAGAACGACTTGAGCAGCCGGTGCTGCGTGGCCGTGTCGTCCGTCGCCACCGCCTGGTAGAACTCCATCGCCGTCTTGGGGATGAAGTTGAACACCGCCGACGAATACACCGGCGTGCCCAGCGCCTTGTAGGCCGCCGCATACACCTCGGCCGTGGGCAGGCCGCCCAGGTACGAGAAGCGGTCCCCCAGCTTCATGTAGATGGAAGACATGGTCTCGATATTGCCCACACCATCCTTGAACCCCACCAGGTTCGGACAACGCTCGGCCAGGATGGCCAGGGACTCGGCCGTGAGCTTGGTGCGGTCACGGTTGTAGACGATCACACCGAACTTCACGCTCTTGCAGACCTGCTCCACATGGGCGATCAGACCTTCCTGCCCGGCTTCGGTCAGGTAATGCGGCAGCAGCAGGATGCCGTGGGCACCCAGACGCTCGGCCTCCTGCGCGTGGGCAATGGCCGTGCGGGTGGGGCCACCGGCGCCGGCAATGATCGGCACCTTGCCCCGGCAGGTCTCCACCGCCGTCTTGATCACCTCGCTGTACTCGGGGCCCGAGAGAGAGAAGTATTCACCCGTGCCACCGGCGGCAAACAGAGCGCTGGCACCGTAAGGGGCGAGCCACTCCAGGCGCTCGATGTAGGTCTTGGGGCGGAAGTTGCCTTGCTCGTCGAAGTCGGTGATGGGGAACGAGAGCAGGCCGGAGCCCATGATGGTTTTGAGTTCTTGCGGGGTCATGATCAGTGCAGCGGGAGAGAAATGTGAATGAAACGGGTGTGCTTGGCGCTCAGTCGAGTTTGATGTTGGCGGCCTTCACCACGCTGGCCCAGCGCGCGCGTTCCTTGGCGAAGAACTGGTCCTGTTCGGTAGAGGTCATGGTCACCACTTCGGCGCCTTGGCCGGCCAGGCGCGAGCGGATCTCGGGCGCGCGGATGGCGGTGATGAGTGCCTTGTTGAGCTTTTGCACCACGGCATCGGGAGTGCCGCGTGGCAGCAGGACGCCTTGCCAGGTGCCCGACTCGTAGCCGGCCACACCTTGCTCGGCAATCGTGGGCACGTCACCGATCAGCGGCATGCGGGTGGACTTGGAAACGCCCAGCACCTTGAGCTTGCCGTTCTGCACCTGGGGCAGGGTGGCCAGCATGCCGTTCATTAGCACCTGGGTCTGGCCTGCCACGGTGTCCTGGATGGCGGTGACGCCGCCCTTGTAGGGGATGTACTGCCAACGTGCACCGCTGGCGCGCTCCAGCGCAACGCCGGCCAGGTGCGGGGCGCTACCTGTGGCCGTCACGGCAAAGTTCAGCTCGTTCTTCTTGGAGTAGGCGATCAACTCCTTGAGGTTGTTCACCGGCACCGAAGGGTGCACCACCAGCAGGTGGGGCGAGTAGGCCAGCATGGTCACACCGCGCAGGCCTTTGGACGGGTCGAACGACAGCTTGGTGTAGACCGAGGGGCTGATGGCCAGTGCACCCACATCGCACAGCAGCATGGTGTAGCCATCGGGCTCGGCCTTGGCCACAAAGTCGGCGCCCAGATTGCCATTGGCGCCGGGTTTGTTCTCGACGATCACGCTTTGCTTGAGTGACTCGGACAGCGCCTGGCTGATGGAGCGCGCAATGATGTCCGAGCTGCCGCCTGGTGGGTAGGGCACCACGATGCGCAAGGTCTTGGTGGGCCAGTCAGCGGTTTGGGCCGTGGCGGATGCCGCAGCCAGAGCGGCGGTGCAGGCCAGAAGAATTGCGCGACGTTGCAGGCTCATGGAAGGTCTCCGTGTGTTTGTGTTGTTAGTCATCGTACAACTGGGCTCGAAAAAACACAATCCCTTGCTCGTGGGTTGTGGGCATATTCAACGGAATTTCAGGGTTTGTACTGAGATTTTTGGGCTGTAAATCTTCGGGAAAGGCCAATGGACGGGCGTTTTAGTTCATGCATCACTTCGGGTAATCCCTTTCTCCATCCCTGTCTGTCCTGGGTCAGAATGCCAACCTTGTTGTATGACGACATATCACAAATGAGCAATCCCCAGCGGTTTCGCCACGCTCCAAGTGGCCTCCAGCAAGGCAGCGAAACCCCAGCAACCACGATGGCCAGCGCGCTTGACAGCCGTTGTGCGGCCACTCTCAAAGGACATTGCATGACCCTCCCATTCCGCATCCATCGCCGGGCCGCGCCCGTGGCGCTGGCCGTCGCTGCCGTGTTGGGCGCCCAGGCGGCGCAGGCCGCCACGTGGGTGTACGTGGCCAACGCAGACAGCCAGGATGTCTCGGTGCTGGAGCTGGACCGCGCCGCCGGAACGCTCAAGCCCGTAGACACCACGGCAGTGGGGGGCACCGCCATGCCCATGGCTGTCAGCCCGGACAAACGCGTGCTCTATGTGGCGCTGCGCTCGCAGCCGTTTCGGGTGGTCAGCCTGGCCATTGACCCGGCCAGCGGCAAGCTGCGCAAGCTGGGCGAGGCGCCGTTGGCCGACAGCATGGCCAATATCGACACCGACGCCACCGGGCGCTGGCTGTTCGCAGCCTCCTACCCCGGACACAAGATCACGGTCAACAGCATTGGCAAGGACGGTGTCGTGGGAGCGGTGCAGCAGCTCATCCCCACCGCCCCCAACGCGCATGCCATCCACGCGGACGCCGCCAACCGCTATGTCTTGGCGACCAGCCTGGGTGGCGACCATCTGTCGGCCTGGAAGTTCGATGCCGAGACGGGCAAGCTCACCGCCCACGAGCCCGCGCTGACCTCCGTGGCGCCCGAAAAATCCGGCCCCCGCCACTTTGTCTGGAGCCGCGACCAGCGCCACCTGTACCTGCTGGACGAGCTGGATGCTGCCCTGCATGTGATGGCCTACGACAAAGAGCGCGGCACCCTGCGCCAGCTGCAGCGCACTACCACATTGCCAGCAGGTTTTACCGGCAAGCCCTGGGCCGCCGATATTCACCTGTCGCCCGACGGCCGCACGCTGTATGCGTCGGAGCGCACCTCCAGCACGCTGAGCGCATTTCGCGTCGATGCCGCCACGGGGCAGCTGCAACCGCTGGGGCAGGAGCCCACCGAAAAGACGCCGCGCGGTTTTGCGGTGGACGCATCGGGTCGCTTCCTGATTGCCGCGGGGCAGGATTCACACCACGTCGCCCTGCACCCGATCGACGCAGCCACGGGTCTGCCCGGCGCACCCACCCGCGTTCCAGTGGGCAAGAACCCCAACTGGATCGAGATCGTCGACATGCCCTGAGATCACCCCTTTTTTCATTACCCCAAGGAGACAAACACATGCAACGCAGAACCCTGGTCCAATCCGCCGCCCTGGCAGCCGCAGGCGCGCTGATGGCGCTGCCCGCCATGGCCCAGACCACCTGGCCCACCGGCAAACCCATCAGCTACGTGGTGCCCTTTGCCGCCGGTGGCACCACCGACACCCTGGCCCGCCTGATCGGCCAGCAACTGGGCACAGCCCTGGGCACCACGGTGGTGGTGGAGAACAAGGGTGGCGCCGCAGGCAGCATCGGTTCGGAGGCGGCCGCGCGCTCGGCCCCGGACGGTTACACACTGCTGGGCGGCACCGTCAGCTCGCATGCCATCAACATCAGCCTGTACCCCAAGCTGGGCTACGACCCCATCAAGTCGTTCAGCCCCGTCACGCTGATCGGCACCAACCCGGTGGTGCTGGTGGTGTCCGCCGCCAGTCCCTACAAAACCCTGAAGGACGTGCTGACGGCCGCCAAGGGCAAGCAGGGCGGCCTGTCGTCCGCGTCGGCCGGCACGGGCAGCTCACAGCATCTGGCGGTGGAACTGCTGGCCTACAAGTCGGGCGTGAAGTTCACGCACATTCCCTACAAGGGCAGCGGCCCCGCCATCCAGGACGTGATCAGCGGCCAGGTGGACATGATGTTTGACACCACGGTGGTGGCTGCACCGCACATTCAAAGCGGCAAGCTGCGCGCCATCGCCGTCACGTCGCCCAAGCGCCTGGCCTCCATGCCCGATGTGCCCACAGTGGCAGAGTCGGGTGTGGCCGAGCTCAAGGACTTCGAGGTGCAGTCCTGGCAGGCGATTTTTGTGCCGGCGGGTACGCCCACCCCGGTGGTGAGCCGCCTGCACGACGAGATTCGCAAAATCCTCGCCCAGCCCGACATGCAGACCCGACTCAAGGGGTTTGGCATGGAGCCCGCCGACATGAGCGTGGCCCAGATCGCCACGTTCCAGAAGGCCGAAGTGGACAAGTGGGCGCAGGTCATCAAGGCGGCCAACATCAAGGTGGACTGATCGCCCGCTGACCCCTTTTGCTCCCTGTAAAGACTTGGCGGAACAGCCTTCGGGCCGTTCCGCCCTTTTTATTGCGGGCCGGGCGCAGGTGCGTTTGCAGGGGCGTCCGCCGACGGAGAGCGTGGCGCGAGTATGAGATCGGGATGCTGTCCGGTGAGCAACAAAAACATCGCAAACACCGGCCCTTGCATGTTGCGCTCGTCGGTCATGCTCTCCAGCGCCTGCCAGGTGCGCGACTGCACGCCGCCCCGGCTGCCAGTCTGCAGCGGGTAGCCCATGAGTTCGGCGGCTTGCGCCTGGCTGAGCCCGGCCGCAACGCGCGCGGCCTTGAGCTGCTCGCCATTGGGCACAGGCATGTCAAGGGCCATGGCAGAAAGGGGTGGTGTGGACATGGTTTGCTATAAAAAGAAGAGCTAATTGGGCATGAAATACCAGCGCTACAGCCCATTTTTACCCAAAAACGGGAGCGTTATCCGGGTGTGGTGCTGGCACATCACTGGACAAAACAGAGAAGTGCCTGCGATGCAGGCGAGCGGGGTGCGCTTCTAGAATTCGCTCGCAATTGACGAACGTCAACACCCACAACAAGCCGCATCCGAGCGGCATCCGAGGAGGGATTCGTGAGCTACACCATCCAGATCTGGGAAAAGCCCGCCGATTGGCCGTGGCCCACGACCAAGGCCGAGGCGGACGCGCAGTACGAGCGCGTGGAGGCAGGCCCCCAGGTGCCGATGAACCCCAAGTACGCAGCGTGGGCCCAGGCCGTCGAGCCGCGCTTTCCCGGGTTCTGGGACATCTACTTGGGCGGCCCTGACATCACCGATCCGACCTTTGGCGTGGGCATCAACACTCGCTTTCCTGACTGGGGGCCACCGTTTGACGATGGCTGGGAGCAGGCGGCCCGCCTGGGCCTGAACCTGTATGACCCGCAAAGTGGCGTGCACTACCTGGCCAACGGCGATGCCCCGGAAGAGCCCGATCTGCAGGTGCGCCACGCGGCACGGGCGCGGCAGGCAGGCGATGACGCCAGGGCCTGGGCCGAGTACCGGCGCTGGGCCGCGCGGGGCAACCCGCATGCGCTGTATGCGTTGGGCCGGGCCTTGCGATTTGGCACCATGGGACAGCGCAGGCATTTCGATCTGGCTGCTGCGCTACAGCTCATGGGCGCGCATGATGCGGAGACCCGCAAGGACGCCCAAGCCTTCTACGAGCGCTTTCCGGACAAGGCCAAGGCCCGCATCCAGGCCCTGATGGCGCGGCTGAAGACCGCCCCGGGCGAGCCACTGCTGCAGATCGTGGACGAAGAGCGCAAGGCGGTGGATGACGCCGTGGCCCGCAGCGAGCAACTGGCCTTGTACTCGCGCAAGCGCATCGAAGCGGCAGACGCACTGGAGCCCGCAGCGGCCCAGGGCCACGAGGTGGCCGCGTTTCTGCAGGCGCTGGAGACCGTGATCGGCTGGGAGCAACCGAACTTTGAGAACGCACGCTCCTGGTGCCAGCGCGCGGCGGACTGGGACCATGAACCTGCCAAACGCCTTTTGGCCGTGATGTTCGAGCGCGGCTGGGGTGGACCGGCGGATGCGCAGCAAGCCGCCAAGTGGAACGCCGCTGCGCAAGAGCAGCGGCAGCGGGTGCAGCAAAAGAAACAGGCCCAGGAGGCCTCTGAATCGCCCGGCGGCCTCAGCCTGGCGCCCATGGCTGCGGCTTCTGCGGCTGCGTCCACGTCAGGTGCCGCAGCACCCCTGGTGTGGACTGGCAACCCCCTGCGCGACCTGCCTGCTTGGTACGCCCGCGAAGGGGACCCGCACGCGGCTTTTCACCTGGGCACCAGCGACGAGCACGGCCGCTATGGCGGCCCCGTGAATCTGGCCCAGGCCCGCGCCTGGTATGCCCAGGCGGCCGAGGCGGGCCACGCCGACGCCACCTACAACCTGGGCACCTTTATCGAAAGCGGTAAGGGCGGCCCCAAGGACGCGCTGGTGGCCAAGGCGCTGTTCATGCTGGCCAACACACGGGGCACCACCATGCAGGTGGCCGACCTGCGCATCAAGCCACAGGAGCAAGGTCCCGTGCGGGCGCTGGTGATGGCGCTGCGCGAGCCGGGGCGGCTGCGCGCTGTGCTGCAAGAGCGTGGACTCGCCCCGAGTCTTCAGTCTCCTGGTGGGGCCGCCGCGCGGGTGGTGGGCGCAGCGGCAGCGGCGGGTCTGTCCGCAGGCGAGTGGGGGCGGGGCGATGGCGCCCCGCCGTCCCCAGGTACAGCCAGGCCGCCAGAGCCACAAACTCCGCGTTCGCCGGTGCCCAGCCCATCGCGCAGCCGCACAGGCCCGAGGCATCGCAGCGAAGAGGACGACGAGGGCGACGAGGGCGATGCCCATGACGATGCCCGCTATGGGCGCTCCACCTCCACGTTTGCATGGCACCTGGGCCATGCGGCACTGTGCATTGGTGTGGCCAACGGGGCATTGCTGATGGCTTTCTTCAAACCCGGAGCCAGCTTCCGCATGGGCATGCTGGTGCTGGGCCTGATCGCCGCGCTGGGCGCGTGGCGCACGGCGCGCGACTTTGACTGGTCGCCCCTGGCGCGTGCCGTGGTGGCGGTGCTGGCGGCCATCCCCTTGCTGGGCATGGGCGTGTGCCTGGGCCTGCTGTTCAAGGCCTTGCGTGAACGTGGGTAGGGGTGGGCCGCCCACCGCAAACCCACGAGTTGGTCAGGCGGTGACAGGGTGCTCCAGCACCTGCGCAAAGTACGAATCGGGCTGGATGTTGGTGTAGTTGGGAATGTCTGCCGACAGTTCGGCCATCGTCGCTTTGGCGGCCGCCTGGGCCTGCGTGAGATCGCCGAAGAACGCGTTGGTCAACGCCACGATCTGGCCCGGGCGCGGTTCGCCGGGGTAGAGAACTCGGTCGCTTTCCAGCCGCACAAGGCCCAGTGGCTGCAGCGCCGCGCGGGCGATGCGCATGTGCTCGGAGTGGTAGTAGTCGTGGTTGAAGGTGGCACCTTCACGCCAGCGGTAGACGGCGGTGACTTTGATCATCGGTGCGATTCCATCCGGTGGTTGAAACCCGCCACCGTAGGGACAACACACCCGCGGCACAGCCGCGTGCGCGACAGCGTGTCGCCCATGCGGCTGGGCGCCTGTCTGTCTCTGCGGGCTCAATCCTCTTCGGATTCGCCCAGGAACCCACCGCTCTGGTGCCCCCACAGGCGGGCATACACGCCGCCTTGGCCCAGCAGCTGGGCGTGTGTGCCTTCTTCCACAATGCGGCCCCCGTCCATCACGATGAGGCGGTCCATGGCGGCGATGGTGGACAGGCGGTGGGCGATGGCGATCACGGTCTTGCCTTTCATCAGGCCGTCCAGGCTTTGCTGGATCGCCGCTTCCACTTCAGAGTCGAGCGCGCTGGTGGCTTCGTCCAGCAGCAGGATGGGCGCGTCTTTCAGCATCACGCGTGCAATGGCCACACGCTGGCGCTGGCCGCCCGAGAGCTTCACGCCGCGCTCGCCCACATGGGCGTCATAGCCGGTGCGGCCCTGCAAGTCAGTGAGGGTGGCGATGAAGTCGGCGGCTTCGGCACGCTCGGCCGCCTGGTGCAGGTCGGCCTCGCTGGCATCGGGGCGGCCGTACAGAATGTTGTCGCGCATGGACCGGTGCAGCAGCGAGGTGTCTTGCGTGACCATGCCGATGTAGCGGCGCAGGCTGTCCTGGGTGACCTGCGCAATGTCCTGCCCGTCAATGAGGATGCGGCCGGACTGCACATCATGAAAGCGCAGCAGCAGGTTGACCAGCGTGGACTTGCCTGCGCCCGAGCGGCCAATGAGGCCAATCTTTTCGCCGGGGCGGATCGTGAGGTTGAGGCGGTCGATGACCGGGCGCGCATCTGGGCCGCTGCCGTAGGCAAAGCTCATGTCCTCAAAGCGCACCTCGCCCCGGGTCACGACCAGGGGTTTGGCATCGGGGGCATCCACCACGGTGCGTGGTCGGGTCAGCGTGTTGATGCCGTCCTGGATGGTGCCCACGCTTTCAAACAGGGTGGTCATCTCCCACATCACCCAGTGCGCGTGGCCTGATACGCGCAGCGTCATCGCGGTGACGGCCGCCACGGCACCCGCACCCACCTCGCCGGCCGACCATAGCCACAGGGCCGTGCCGCACGCGCCGAGAATCATGGCCACCACCAGCAGCTGGTTGACGATCTCGAACAGGCTCACCAGGCGCATCTGCGCATAGCCGGTCAGCTTGAACGCGTCCATGGCGGCACGCGCGAATTCGGATTCGCGCCGCGTGTGCGAGAACAGCTTGACGGTGGCAATGTTGGTGTACGCGTCGGTGATCCGCCCGGTCATCACCGAGCGCGCGTCGGCCTGCGCCTTGCCCACCTGGCCCAGGCGCGGCACAAAGTACCAGCAGGCCAGGCCATAGGCCACCATCCACGCGGCAAACGGCAGCAGCAGCCGCGCGTCAAAACCGGCCAGCAGCACGAGGATGGTGACCAGGTAGATGCCCATGCCGATCACCACGTCGGTGGTCGTAAAGATCATGTCGCGCACGGCCAGCGCGGTCTGCATGATCTTGGTGGTGATGCGGCCCGCAAACTCGTCGGCATAGAACGCCATGCTCTGTCCCAGCATCAGGCGGTGGAAGTTCCAGCGCAGGCGCAGCGGAAAGTTGATGGCCAGCACCTGGTGCTTGATGCTGGTCTGCCAGGCGACCAGCACCACCGACGCCAGCAGCAGCGTGGTGATGCCGATCAGCGCCGCTTTGCGTTCGGCCCACAGCGTGCCCGGAGACGCGGAGGTGGAGATCCAGTCCACCACCACGCCCAGCACTGCAAACAACAAGGCTTCGTATATGGCAATGGCTGCAGACAGGCCTGCCATGGCGGCCACGTAGCCCCGCAGGCCCCGGGTGCAGTCCCACACAAAGGCCAAGAAGGCCTTGGGCGGCAAGTGCGGCTCGGCAGCCGGGTAGGGGGGAAGGCGGCTTTCGAAAAAACGGAACAACGTCAAAACTCCTGGGGCCACGCGGTATGCACTACCGCGCGGGGCGGCAGCCTGCGTGCCCATCCAATCAATACGAAATGCGAGCGAGGGCCAGGTGGGGCTAGACCAGCAGGGTGACCACAACGATCACCACACCCAGCGCCAGGTTCACGCCCACCCAGCTGCGGATGCTGCCCAGGGCCTTGGCGCCGCTGGGCCAGTCTGAGGCCGCTACGGCACGCTGCAGGCGCCGGAACAGTGCAAAGCGGATATGGCCAAAGATGGCGATCATCACCACGCCCAGCGTGGCCATGATGGTCCAGTCCAGCGGCATGGAGAACACGCCGCCCGTCTGTACGGCCTGCTTGGCCGCGCGGCCGATCATCCACAGGCCGCTGCCCAGCACCAGCACCACAGCGGCAGTGACGGCCGCAAAAAAGCGCTGCAGCACGTCATGCATCAGCCGCACGCGCTGCGGCGGCTCCAGCGACTGCGCGGCGGGGCGAAAAAAGAAATGGGCGAACACCATGCCCCCCACCCACACGATGATGGACAAGACATGGACAAGCTTCAGGGCGTTGTAGAGCATGGGTGTGCGGCGCTGCGCGCCGGGTGGGATGAAGGGGCCGGGAGAGGGGCCGGAGCATCCGGCCGAAGGGGCTGCGGATGCAAGGCCGCATTGTGCGACGATCCGCTGGGGGCGACCGGCCTGCGCCCAAGAACCCCTAAGGAGCTGGTGATTAAGTCTCTGCGTTCCAGGGATGCACAGAGACAGGGGCTGATTGGGTGTTGCCCTCAGCGCCTGCACATGGCGCTCAGTGCGGGGTGTTCGCGGGGCCTTCAACTCCACGCCAAAGTGCCAGCACCAGTCTCCACAGCGGAGGCAGAAGCAGGGCTGCAGCCATAGGCACCCAGACTGCCAAATAGCACCAACCGGCGGGCCCGCTGTGGCCCACGCTTTCGATGCCCGTGGTGCGCTCCAGCCATGACCACACCGGATAGAGCAGCAGCGTCACCGCGAGCGCCACTGGCACGGCCACGGCAGTCAGGCCCAAGCGCACGGCGAGCTGCAGCATGACGGCTTTGACACCTTGGGGCTGCCCGTTGAAAGAGGCGCTGCTCGCGGGCGTGGACGGCGGCTGCACGGTTCGGTCCCTGTGCGTCGGGAGCTTCAGGCGTATCAGGAGTACAGGGGCGCCAGCGCCACCCGCACCTGGTTGCCGCCGTTGCGCTTGGACAGGTACATGGCCTCGTCGGCATGGCCCAGCAGGCGGTGTTCTTCGCCGCCATGCTCGGGGTAGATGGCCACCCCGATGCTGGGCTGGATGTACAGGCGCTGGCCTTCCAGGTCAAAGTCCTGCCCAAAGGCCGCGAGGATCTTGTGGGCCGCTGCACTCGCATGCTCGCGGGCCTGGCCGCCTTCGAGCAGCACCACAAATTCATCGCCCCCCAACCGCGCCACGGTGTCTGACGCGCGCACGCATTCGAGCAGCCGCTGTGCCACCCGCTGCAGCAGCAGGTCGCCCATGGCGTGGCCCAGCGTGTCGTTCACTTCCTTGAAGCGGTCCAAGTCAATGAACAGCAGCGACAGCAGCGTCTGCTCGCGCCGCGCGCGCGCCAGGGCGGTCTTGAGCCGGTCCAGAAACAGCTGGCGGTTGGGCAGGTGCGTGAGCTGGTCGTACTGCGCCATGTGCTCCAGGCGCTCATACATCTGTTTGCGTTCAATGGCGGCCGCCACCTGGGTGGAGACGAACTGCAGCAGCTCTTTGTCCTTGTCGGTGTAGCGGCCTTGCTCGGTATAGCTTTGCAGCACCAGCGCGCCCAGCGGCCCGCGCTGCGTCTGCAGGGGTACGCCCAGCCAGTACAAGGGCTGGTGCTCGCCACCAAGGGCGTGTGCCATGGGCGCATCCGGCGTCAGCAGCAGGGTGGCACCGCCGCGGATCACCTCGGCATAGCGGGCGTCGTCGGCCAGGGCCATCGTCGCAGGTGCTGGCAAGTACTCGTTGACGTGGTACGGAAAGCTGAGCCGGTCGCTCAGCGCGTCATACAGAGCCACCGCAAAATTGGTGGCTGGCAACAGCCCGCCCACGATCTGATGAATGTGCTGGAACAGCGCCTGCAGGTTGTGCGTGGTGTGCGCGGCTTCGGAGATGGCGTAGATCACCGCCTGCATCGACTCTGCAGCCTTGCGCTCCGTGATGTCATGGGCCACGGCCAGCCGGACTTGCCTGTCGGGCAACCAGCGTGCTGTCCAGCGGATGTGGGCAATGGAGCCGTCCTTGCGCACATAGCGGTTTTCAAACTGCAGCTGCAGCTCGCCCTGGGTCACGCTCTGGGCCTGGCGTTGCGTGGCGGGCAGGTCGTCGGGGTGCACCATGTCCAGCATGCGCTTGCCAATGACTTCCTCGGGCTTGTATCCAAAGATGCGTTCGAACGCGGCACTGACAAACACGATCGTGCTGTCTGTTTGAACGACGCAGACGGCGTCCAGCAACAAGTTCGCCAGGTTCAGTGAAGAAATGCTTTGCATCAGGCGGCGTGCACGGTGTGGCGGATTCACCCATTGTGCTCCGCGCCAACCGCTTGTGCTGTCTCGAATGCAAAAACGAGACAGGTGTTTGCTTGGTTCAATCCGTCCAAGCCATTCGCACCGTTTGCGACGCTATGGCCTCCCGCTGGCGTACTTGGCCTCCAGCGAATCCCAGTCGGCCTTGCGCACCAACCGCTGGCGTTCGGCAAAAGGTGCCACGAGGGCGGGGTCTTCGTCGATGCGCTGGTGGTCGCGCAGCGCCGTCAGCGCCTTTTGCATGCCTGCCACCGCGCCCTGCAGCGCCGCGTTGGCGTACAGCACCAGGCCATAGCCCAGGGTGGCCAGTTCTTCGGCACTGGTGATGGGGGTCTTGCCGCCAATCACCATGTTCATCAGCTGCGGCGCGGCCAGCCGCTGGGGCAGGGCGCGGATCTCGTCGAGGGTGGTGACAGCTTCGACAAACAGGATGTCGGCGCCAGCCTCCTCAAACCGCCGGGCGCGCTCCACGGCGGCCTCGAAGCCCTGGGTGGCGCAGGCGTCGGTGCGAGCCAGGATGAGGGTGCCTGCGTCGCGGCGCGCGTCCACGGCGGCCTTGATCTTGCCCAGCATCTCGTCGGTGGCAATCACCTCCTTGCCGTTGAAATGCCCACAGCGCTTGGGGCTGACCTGGTCTTCGAGCTGGATGCAGTCGGCCCCCGCGCGCTCCAGCACCCTCACAGCGTGGTAGGTGTTGAGCGCGTTGCCAAAGCCGGTGTCGGCATCGACGATGAGCGGCAGCTCTACCGCGTCCCGGATGCGCGCCGTGTGGTCGGCAATGTCGGTGAGGCCCATGAAGGCCTGGTCGGGCAGGCCGAACCACATGTTGGTCACGCCTGCGCCGGTCACGTAAAGGGCTTCAAAGCCCAGGTCGGCCACCACGCGGGCCGAGAGGGCGTTGAAGGCGCCGGGCACGATGACGCCCCGGCGGGCCTGGGCCAGCGTCTTGAGTTGTTGTTTGGTATTCATGTTGTGGTTGGTGAATTGAGTAGCTATATATTTGATAGCTGCTGGCGCATGATTCGCTAGCGCTTCAGGCCATTTTTGCTTTAAAAGTGTCCGCAGGCACACGCACCCAGCCTTCCATCAGGATGCGGGCGCTGCGGCTCATGAGGGCCTTGGTCACGTTCCACTGGCCGTTGATTTGTGCTGCCTCGGCCCCCACGCGCAGGGTGCCCGAGGGGTGGCCAAACCGCACGCTGCTGCGCACGCCACCGCCCGCCGCCAGGTTGACCAGCGTGCCGGGGATGGCTGCTGCCGTGCCAATGGCCACAGCCGCCGTGCCCATCATGGCGTGGTGCAGTTGGCCCATGGAGAGCGCGCGCACCAGCAGGTCGATGTCTTTGGCATCGATGGGTTTGCCGCTGGCGGCGGTGTAGCTCGCAGGCGGCGCGACGAACGCGATCTTGGGCGTGTGCTGGCGGGTGGCGGCCGCGCTCAGTTGCTGGATCAGCCCCATGCGCAAGGCGCCATTGGCGCGGATGGCCTCGAAGCGTGCGAGTGCTACCGCATCGCCATTGATTGCGCCTTGCAGCTCGGTGCCGGTGTAGCCCAGCTCCTGGGCGTTGAGAAAAATGGTAGGGATGCCCGCGTTGATCAGCGTGGCGGCAAAGCTGCCGACGCCCGGCACTTCCAAGGTGTCCACCACATTGCCGGTGGGGAACATGGCGCCGCCTTCTTCCCCATCGTCCGCCGGGTCCATGAACTCCAGCGCCACCTCGGCCGCTGCAAAGGTCACGCCGTCCAGTTCAAAGTCGCCCGTCTCCTGCACCTGTCCGTGGGCCATGGGCACATGCGCCACGATGGTCTTGCCGATGTTGGCCTGCCAGATGCGAACCGGAAAGGTGCCGTCTTGCGGAAGGCGCGCCGCATCGATCAGCCCCATGTGGATGGCGCAGGGTCCCACCGCCGCCGAGAGGTTGCCGCAGTTGCCGCTCCAGTCCACGAAGGGCTGGTCGATGGACACCTGGCCAAACAGATAGTCCACGTCATGCCCCGGCCGCGTGCTGCGCGACAGGATCACTGCCTTGCTGGTGCTTGACGAGGCATTACCCATGCCGTCGATCTGCTTGCCATACGGGTCGGGGCTGCCCAGCACGCGCAGCAGCAGCGCGTCGCGCGCCGGGCCAGGTTGCTGGGCGGGGGCGGGCAGGTCGTCCAGGCAGAAGAACACGCCCTTGCTGGTGCCGCCGCGCAGGTAGATGGCGGGGATGCGGATCTGTGGTGCGGGGGAGATGCTCATGGAGAAATATCAAATTTGATAGCGTATGGCGCTTACTAGGCGTGCGCCAGAGCCTGTTTTTGTTCTGTATTCTTGGCAAGAAAGTCTTGCGCAAAGCGCTGCAGCACGCCGCCCGCCTGGTAGATAGAGACCTCTTCGGCCGTGTCGAGGCGGCATGTCATGGGCACCCGGGTGACCTCGCCATTTTTGCGGCGGATGACCAGGCTGAGTTCGGTGCGGGGTTGCATGCCTCCCTCCACGTCATACACCTCCGTCCCATCCAGCCCCAGCGTGGTGCGGTTGACCCCCGCCCCAAACTCCAGCGGCAGCACCCCCATGCCAATCAGGTTGGTGCGGTGGATGCGCTCAAAGCCCTCGGCCACCACCACCTCCACCCCCGCCAGCCGCACACCCTTGGCGGCCCAGTCGCGACTCGACCCCTGACCGTAGTCGGCGCCCGCAATGATGATGAGCGGCTGGCGGCGGTGCAGGTAGGTTTCGATGGCCTCCCACATGCGCATCACCTGGCCCTCGGGCTCCACGCGGGCCAGCGAGCCTTTTTGGACTTTGCCATCGATCACGGCCATCTCATTGACCAGTTGTGGGTTGGCAAAGGTGGCGCGCAGGGCGGTGAGGTGGTCGCCCCGGTGCGTGGCGTAAGAGTTGAAGTCCTCCTCGGGTACGCCCATGCGGGCCAGGTACTCGCCCGCCGCGCTGCCGGGCAGGATGGCGTTGGACGGTGAGAGGTGGTCGGTGGTGATGTTGTCGGGAAGGATGGCCAGCGGGCGCATGCCCTGCAGGGTGCGCGGGTGGGCGGCCAGTGCGCCAACGCCTTTGGTGTCCCAGTACGGCGGGCGGCGGATGTAGGTGGACTGCGGCCGCCAGTCGTATTGCGGCGACACGCGCGGGCCATCGTCGTGCCGGATGGCAAACATGGGCTCGTACACGGCGCGGTAGTGTGCGGGTTTCACGGCGGCCTTCACCACGGCGTCGATTTCTTCATCGCTGGGCCACAGGTCCTTGAGCCGGATAGGCTGGCCATCCACCACCGCCAGCACATCCTTTTCGATGTCAAACCGCACCGTGCCCGCAATCGCATAGGCCACGACCAGGGGCGGAGAGGCCAGGAACGCCTGCTTGGCATACGGGTGGATGCGCCCGTCGAAGTTGCGGTTGCCCGAGAGCACTGCCGTGGCGTACAGGTCGCGGTCGATGATCTCCTGCTGAATCGCAGGGTCCAGCGCACCGCTCATGCCGTTGCAGGTGGTGCAGGCAAAGGCGACGATGCCAAAGCCCAGCGCCTCCAGATCGGCCAGCAGACTGGCTTCTTTCAGGTAAAGCTCCACCGCCCGGGAGCCCGGCGCAAGCGAGGTCTTGACCCAGGGCTTGCGTGTGAGGCCCAGCCGGTGGGCGTTGCGCGCCAGCAGGGCGGCGGCGATCACGTTGCGCGGGTTGCTGGTGTTGGTGCAGCTGGTGATGGCAGCGATGACCACGGCGCCATCGGGCATCGTGCCTTCGCCCGGCGACGGCAGGGCCCAGGGGCCCGCAATGCCCCGGGCGGCCAGGTCAGACGTGGCCACGCGCGCATGCGGGTTGGAGGGGCCAGCCAGGCTGCGCACCACTGTAGACAGGTCAAAGCGCAGGGTGCGGTCGTACACAGCGCCCGCGAGCGCATCGGCCCACAAGCCAGCGGTTTTGGCATAGGTCTCGACCAGCTTGACTTGGCTGGCCTCGCGGCCGGTCAGCCGCAGGTAGTCCAGCGTCTGTTCGTCGATGCTGAACAGCGCCGCCGTTGCGCCATATTCCGGCGCCATGTTGGAGATGGTGGCGCGGTCGCCAATGGTCAGCTTGGCGGCGCCTTCGCCAAAGAACTCCAGGTAGGCACCGACCACCTTGGCCTTGCGCAAAAACTCGGTCAGCGCCAGCACCACGTCGGTGGCGGTGATTCCGTCCTGGCGCTGGCCGGTCAGCTCCACGCCCACCATCTCGGGCAGCCGCATCATCGATGCGCGGCCCAGCATCACGTTCTCGGCCTCCAGGCCGCCCACGCCGATGGCGATCACGCCCAGCGCATCCACATGCGGGGTGTGGCTGTCGGTGCCTACGCAGGTGTCGGGGTAGGCCACGCCCCGGTCGGCATGGACCCCGGGCGACATTTTTTCCAGATTGATCTGGTGCATGATCCCGTTCCCCGCCGGGATCACATCCACGTTGGCAAAGGCTTTTTTCGTCCACTCGATGAAGTGAAAGCGGTCTTCGTTGCGGCGGTCTTCGATGGCGCGGTTCTTGGCAAATGCATCGGGGTCGAAACCGCCACATTCCACGGCGAGCGAATGGTCCACGATGAGCTGCACTGGCACCACGGGGTTCACCTGGGCCGGGTCGCCGCCCTCCTTGGCAATCGCATCGCGCAGGCCCGCCAAATCCACCAGCGCCGTCTGGCCCAGGATGTCGTGGCACACCACGCGCGCCGGGTACCAGGGGAAGTCGCGGTCGCGCTTGCGCTCGATGAGCTGGCGTAGGCAGTCGTTGACGGTGGCCGGGTCGGCGCGGCGCACGATGTTTTCAGCGTGCACTCGGGCGGTGTAGGGCAGGGTGGCCCAGGCGCCGGGCTGCAGGGCTTCGACAGCGGCGCGGGCGTCGAAGTAGTCCAGCTGCGTGCCGGGCAGCGGCTTGCGATACAGGGTGTTCATGGGCGTGGGGCTGGGGGCGTTGTTTTACTTGCGGTCTTGGATCGGCACAAACGCCAGGTCTTCGGGCCCGGTGTAGTTAGCGCTCGGCCGGATGATCTTGTTGTCGATGCGCTGCTCAATGATGTGCGCTGCCCAGCCGCTGGTGCGTGCAATGACGAACAGCGGCGTGAACATGGCGGTGGGCACACCCATCATGTGGTAGCTCACGGCGCTGAACCAGTCGAGGTTGGGAAACATCTTTTTCACCTCCCACATCACCGATTCCAGCCGCTCGGCAATGTCGAACATCTTGGTGCTGCCCGCCTCGTGCGACAGGCTGCGAGCCACGCCCTTGATGACGACGTTGCGCGGGTCGCTCACGGTGTAGACCGGGTGGCCGAAGCCGATCACGACCTCCTTGGCCTCCACACGGCGGCGGATATCGGCCTCGGCCTCGTCGGGGCTGTCGTAGCGCTTCTGGATCTCGAAGGCCACCTCGTTCGCGCCGCCATGCTTGGGGCCGCGCAGCGCACCAATGGCGCCGGTGATGGCCGAATACATGTCGCTGCCCGTGCCTGCCACCACGCGGGCGGTGAAGGTGCTGGCATTGAACTCATGCTCGGCATACAGGTTCAGCGAGGTGTGCATGGCACGCTCCCAGGCCGCACTGGGTGCTGTGCCGTGCAGCAGGTGCAAAAAGTGCGCACCGATGGAGTCGTCATCCGTTTCCACCTCGATGCGGCGGCCCGAGCTGGCCCAGTGGTACCAGTAGAGCAGCATGGAACCCAGCGATGCCATCAACCGGTCTGCAATGTCGCGCGCGCCGGGCAGGTTGTGGTCGTCCTTTTCTGGCAGCGCACAGCCCAAGGCCGAGACCCCCGTGCGCATCACGTCCATGGGGTGGCTGGCGGCGGGCAGTTGTTCCAGCGCTTGCTTGACCGACAGCGGCAGGCCGCGCAGGGCCTTGAGCTTGGCCTTGTAGGCGCGCAGTTCGGCACGCGTGGGCAGCTTGCCGTGCACCAGCAGGTGGGCGATTTCTTCAAACTCGCAGACCTCGGCGATGTCCAGGATGTCGTAGCCCCGGTAGTGCAGGTCGTTGCCCGTGCGGCCCACGGTGCACAGGGCGGTGTTGCCCGCCGTCACGCCCGACAGGGCCACGGATTTCTTGGGCTTGAAGCCCAGGGTTTCAACGGTGGTGGGGGTGTTCATGGGGTCTCCTCCGGGTTCAGATAGGCGCTGGCGATGGGCGTGGGTCGGCCTTTGGCGTCCACGGCCACCATGTCGAAAACCCCTTGCAGCACGGCCTCCGGTGGCGAGCCCAGCGTGGCGGCCAGGCCGTGCACGCACACGGTGAGCGAGCTGCGGCCCATGCGGCTGACCCAGGCGCGCAGCGTGAGCACATGGCCCACGGGCACCGGTGCCAGAAAACGCACATCGGTCACGCCCGCCATCACCACGTCGCGCGCTGCGGCACCGCGTGCCGCCAGAAACGCCGCCTTGGCCATCAGCTGCAAGGCGTTGCCGCCAAACAGCGTGCCGTAGTGGTTGGCTTCGGCAGGGAAGACGATTTCCGTCAGCTCGACGGTGCCTTGAGGGGTTGTCATGCTTCGCAATTTACGCACAATGGCATCCCTCTGTAAGGGCTGAATTGGCGAATGATTGCGAAAGCAGCGTTTGCAATTTGCAAATTTTGCAAATGAATGACGCCACTCCACAGCGAAAGAAACGATGAAAAAAACCTTCATGGGCGTGCGCCTGCGCCGCCTGCGCGAAGAACGCGGCATGACCCAGGTGGCGCTGGCGCGTGCGCTGGACCTGTCGGCCAGCTACCTGAACCAGCTGGAGCAGAACCAGCGTCCGCTCACGGTGCCCGTGCTGCTCAAGATCAACGCCGTGTTTGGCGTGGATGTGCAGCGGTTCTCCGATGACGATGAGGCGCGCCTCATCACCGGCCTGCGCGAGGTGCTGGCCGACCTGCCCGCAGGTGTGGGCGGGGAGGGCGCGGGCGATGCTGTGTCGCTCGCCGAAATCCGCGAGCTGGCCGCCGGCATGCCCGCGGTGGCGCGCACGCTGCTCGCGCTGCACCGGCGGCACCGCCAGGCGCTCGAACGCCTGGCCGCCCTGGGCAACGACCGGGGCGGCGAGGGCGTCATGGCCCACCACCCGCCCATGGCCTATGAAGAAGTGCGCGACTTCTTCTTTGCGCGCCAGAACCACATCGCCGAGCTGGACGACGCCGCGGAGCGGTGCGCTGCCGACTGGGGCCTGCAGCCCGGCCGTGCGGACGAGGCGCTGGCCCAGCGCCTGCTGGCCGCCCACGGCGTGCGGGTGGTGGATGTGGCCGACCTGCCGGGGCAGGCGCAGCGGGTGTTCCAGTCCGAAACCGGCGTGCTGCAGCTCGCGGCCGGGCTGGAGCGGGGGCAGCGCGCGTTTCAGATGGCGACGCAGCTGGCGTTTCTGGAGCAGGGCGCCGAGCTGCAACGCCTGGCCGCTGGTGCGGGTTTATCGAGCGACCAGGCCCGGGCGCTGGCGCGCATTGGCCTGGCCAACTACTTTGCGGGGGCGCTGGTATTGCCCTACACCGCCTTTTCGCGGGCGGCCGAGGGGCACCACTACGACATCGACCGCCTGGGACAGCAGTTTGGCGTGGGCTTCGAGACCGTGTGCCACCGCCTGTCCACCCTGCAGCGGCCCAGTGCGCGGGGGGTGCCCTTCTTCTTCATCCGCGTGGACCGCGCGGGCAACATCAGCAAGCGGCAGTCAGCCACCCACTTTCACTTCAGCAAGATCGGCGGCACCTGCCCGCTGTGGAACGTGTACGAGGCCTTTGCACAGCCCGGGCGCATCGTGCCGCAGGTGGCGCGCATGCCGGATGGGCGGGCTTACCTGTGGGTGGCGCGCACCGTGTCGCGCAGCGGGGGCGGGTGGGGCGTGCCGGGCAAGGAGTTCTCGGTGGCGCTGGGCTGCGACATTCGCCACGCGCCGCAGCTGGTGTACTCGCGCGGGCTGGACTTGGCACGCCCCGAGGCCGCCGTACCGATCGGCATGGGCTGCAAGGTGTGCGAGCGCGACGCCTGCCCTCAGCGCGCGTTTCCGCCCATCGGGCGGGCGCTGGATGTGAACGAAAACCACAGCCGGTTTGCGCCGTACCCGGTGGCCACGGGCGCAGCCATCGGGTAAACCCGTGGGTGCGTGGACTATGAAATATGCTCATCAATTCATAGCTTGTCAGGCATGCCACTGTGGCGCTGGAGGCACTTTTTTCTTAAATTTTTCGCCGTAACCAAATGTTGGCTCTACGGGGGCTGGATTGCCGCTATCCTGCGCAACTTGCATGGCCTCCGGCCCCATTGGGGGCTGGTAACGCAAAGGTGCGTCTCTGACTTCTTTCCATCCCTCCCCGCTGGCTGCGCAGTCGCCCCAAAGCCGTTATCGGCATTGGGTGGCGGGCATTGGGGTGGCTGCCTTGGGCCTGGTGCTGAGCCTGTGGCTGGCGCAGCATCAGGCAGCGTCGATGGCCCAGATTGAGGAGGCCCGCTTCATACAGGAGACCAGGGCGTTCTCCGACGCACTGAGCCAGCGCATCGCAGGCCATACCGAGGTGGTCAATGGGCTGCGGGGCCTTTTCACCGCCAACCCGCGCCTGTCGCGCCTGGACTTTGAACGGGCTGCCAGCGAGATGGAGGTGGGCCAGCGGTACCCCGGCGTGCGCAACCTATCCTTCACGCGTTGGGTGCCCGGGCCCGAGCGCGAGGCCTACGAGGCCCGGGTGCGGGCCGACACCTCGCTGTCCCCCGAAGGCTTGCCCCAGTTCAAGATCCACCCGCCCGGTGACCGGCCCGAATACTTTGTGGCCGAGTACCTCTGGCCGATGTTTGGCAACGAGGGTGTGCTGGGGCTGGACATCAGCGCACAGCCCGCCAACTTGGCGGCCATGCGCTACAGCCGCGACAGCGGGCAGACCGTGGTGTCCGCCCCGTTCGACCTGCTGCAGGAATCCTCGCACCGCGCGGGCATCGTCATCCGCGTGCCGGTGTTCGACCCCACGGCTGGCACGGCCGAGCAGCGTTTTGTGGGTGCGGTGGCCTCCACGCTGCGGGTCTATGACCTGGTGCAGGGGCTGGGCAGCCAAGGGTATTTGAACGGGATCGCCGTTGCCATGGACGACCTGGGGCCCGTGCGCCCCAACTCGGGTGACAACGTCGTGCGGCCCTTGCTGGAGCAGACCGCCCCTGGCCTGCCCGGGGCCCGGCCCCTGGTGCGTGTGCTGGCGGTGCACGACCGGCGTTGGCAGCTCACCTTCTACCCCACCCGGTCGTTCCTCACCCCGTCTGAAACCCGCCTGCCATGGCTGGCGGGGCTGGCCGCAGCGCTGGTGTCGCTGTTGCTGGCGTCCACCGTGGCCTTGCTGGTGCGCCAGCGCACGCTGGCGCTGGTGCGTGCCCAACTGTCCGACGAGGCGCGGCGCGAGAGCGAGGAACGGTTTCGGGCACTGTTCAACCAGGCCACCGTGGGTGTGGCCCAAGTGGACTCGGCCACCGGCCAGTTCGTGCGCGTCAACCAGCGCTACGCCGACATCCTGGGTTACAGCCCGCAGGAACTGGTGGGCATGACCTTTCAGAGCCTCACCCACCCCGACGACCTGGCGGCGGACCTGGCCCATGTCCGGCGTTTACAGAGCGGCGATGTGCCCGAATACCGGCTGGAAAAACGCTACATCCACAAGGACGGGCACGAGGTCTGGGGCGACCTCACCGTGTCGTCGATGTGGGCCTCGGGCTCGGCGCCGGGCTACCACATTGCCGTGGTGCAGGACATCACAGCCCGCAAGCGCATGGAAGAAAACCTGCGCGCCAACGAACAACGCCTGCGCAGCATCCTGGAGCGCCTGCCCATGGGCCTGTGTTTGGTGCAGGACGACGGTCTCATCAGCTTTCGCAACGCGCGCTATGTGCAGATTTGTGGCTACACGCAGGAGGAAGTGCCCGACACCAACACCTGGTGGCAGCGCGCCTACCCCGACGCCACCGAGCGGGAGGCCATCCGCCAGCGGCTGCTGGATACCTCTCACCAGGGCATCATCCCGCTGGCCGAATACACGATCCGCTGCGCTGACGGCAAATACAAGCCGGTGGAGATCTCCGGCATCTTTGTCGAAGGCGGGCGCCTGATCACCATGCAGGACCTGAGCGAGCGCAAGGCTGCCGAGGAAGAGATCAACCAGCTGGCCTACTACGACCCGCTCACCCGCCTGCCCAACCGCCGCCTGCTGATGGACCGGCTGCAGCAGGCGCTGGCCACCAGCGCGCGCCACCACCGCAGCGGCGCCTTGCTGATGCTGGACCTGGACAACTTCAAGACGGTGAACGAAACCCGGGGCCACGACCGGGGCGATGCCTTGCTGCTGCAGGTGGCGCACCGCCTGCGCAGTTGTGTGCACGAGGACGACACCGTGGCCCGCCAGGGCGGCGACGAATTTGTGGTGGTGCTGGAAGACCTGGGCGACAGCCCCGAAGAGGCCGCCGCCCGCGCCGAAGACGTGGGCCAGCGCATCTTGGGCGTGCTGCGCGAGCCGTACCAGATCGACGGCGACGCGCACCACAGCTCGCTGAGTATGGGCGTCACCATCTACAGCGGCACACGCGAGACGGTGGATGAACTCCTCAAGCGCGCCGACCTGGCGCTGTATCAGGCCAAGAATGCGGGGCGCGACACCCTGCGCTTTTATGACCCCCAGATGCAGGCAGTGGTCAGCGCCCGCGCTACGCTAGAGCTGGACATGCGCGTGGGCCTGGCCCAGGGCCAGTTCGAGCTGTACTACCAGCCCCAGATCGACCACGGCCGCATCATCGGCGCCGAGGCCCTGCTGCGCTGGCGGCACCCGCGCGACGGCTTCATCTCGCCCGCGCATTTCATCCCGCTGGCCGAAGAAACCGGCCTGATCCTGCCGCTGGGCGAATGGGTGCTGCAGGCGGCCTGCCGCCGCCTGGCCGCGTGGGCCCAGCAGCCCGACCTGGCCACGCTAAGCCTGGCGGTCAACGTGAGTCCCCGGCAGTTCCACCAGACGGGCTTTGTGGCCCAGGTGCTCGCCGCACTCGCGGGGGCAGGGGTCGACGGCCACCAGCTCAAGCTGGAGATGACCGAAGGCCTGCTGCTGCAGGACGTGGAAGACACCATCGACAAGATGGGCCAGTTGCGAGGCTACGGTGTCGGCTTTTCGCTGGACGACTTTGGCACTGGTTATTCATCGCTCAGCTATCTCAAGCGCCTGCCGCTGGATCAGCTCAAGATCGACCAGAGCTTTGTGCGCGACGTGCTCACCGACCCCAACGACGCCGCCATTGCGCGCACGGTGGTGGCCCTGGGTACCAGCCTGGGCCTGCGCGTGATCGCGGAGGGCGTGGAAACCGAGGCGCAGCGCGAGTTTCTGGAGCGCCATCACTGCCACGCATGGCAGGGCTTTTTGCTCAGCCCGCCCGTGGCCGTGGCCGAGTTCGAGGCACTGGTTCGCCGCACGAACGGTGCACTGGATGGCACCCTGGATGGAGGCCATTGATGGCATCGGCCCTGCGCCGGGCGTGCGGGGCCAGGGAAGGGGTGCGGCCAGCAACGCGACGCCGTAGACCCTTTGCACCCGCAGGCTGGCCGCGCCACCTATGATGCGGGCGCTTGACCGCTGTCGTTTCCATGTTTTTCAAGAAGTCTCCGCCGTCCGCTTCTACACCACAGAGCCCTGCAGTCTCAGGGTTTGACGCGCAACGCGAGCGCTCGGTGATTGCCGAGATGTTGCTCAAGCGCTCTGCCAAGCTGATCCTGGGGCGCAGTGAACTGGAGATCATCCGCGGGGTGTGCCAGGCCATTGTGGATGTCACCAGTCACATCCGCCTGGCGTGGACCTGGTTCGGCCCCACCGACACGCAGACCATCCGCCCGCAGGTGTACGCAGGCCCGGCGGTCGCTTATGCCGAGTCGCTGACCATCGAGCGCAACCTGCTCACCCGCATCGGCCCCGCGTTCACCACGCTGGAGGGCAAGTCTGCGGGCCCTTTCACGGTGTCCCAGCTTTCCCCGTTTGGCCCCTGGCGCGAGGCGGCACGCCACCACGGCATCCACCATGTGCTGGCCTTGCCCATTGCCTCCACCTTCAATGGCTACAGCGGCATCTTTGTGCTGTATGCCGACCGTGATGGCTACTTTGACGAGGTCGGCGAGAGCCTGTTTGCGGGGCTGGCTGAACTGTTCGGCTCACTCATGACCGTGGCCGCCGAGCGCCAGGAGCTGCAGCGCGCCGCGTACCACGATGCGCTGACCGGGCTGCTCAACCGGCACGCGGTGGACCTGATCGACCGGCGTGTGTACCGGGCCTCCCTGTTCGAGCCCGCTTCGTCGATTCTGCTGATGGACCTGGACCGTTTCAAGAGCATCAACGACCGCTTTGGCCACGATGCGGGCGACAAGGCCCTGCAGGCAGTGGCCAGGGTGCTGACCGATGCCCTGCGGCGCGGCGACGAGATCATTCGCTGGGGCGGCGAGGAGTTTCTGGTCTGCCTGCCCCAGACCGCACTGCCCGACGCGCTGAAGGTGGCCGAAAAGCTGCGCCGCGCGGTGGAGGGCATCACCGAGCCCGAGCAGCTCACCGTGTCCATTGGCGCGTGCGAGATCTCCGCGCTGCAGCACCTGCCCCAGGCAGTGGCCCGCGCGGACGAAGCTCTGTTCAAGGCCAAGTCGGGCGGGCGTAACCAAGTGTGTGTGCTGCCTTGATGGTCGTCGCCTTTGGCTATCAAAATCGATAGCAATAAAACCATATTGCACTAGCGCATCAGGCCGATTTGGCTGGATTTTTGGTGCCAGCCGGCCTGCGGGCACCCCTGGCGGCCCTTGCGCCCCGGGGCCGGGCAGGCGGCGCGGTATCATTCCGGCCTTGCCCATACCCGGCCCTGCCGGTGTGTTGTACGCCGGGACTGCGCACCGGCGCCCTGGTTGACCGCCGCGTCTCTTCTGCATCTACCCGCCATCTGATCCGTGCGTCTTACCTCGATCAAGCTCTCCGGCTTCAAGTCGTTCGCTGAACCCACCAATTTCATGCTGCCCGGGCAACTGGTCGGCGTGGTGGGGCCTAACGGCTGCGGCAAGTCCAACATCATGGACGCGGTGCGCTGGGTGCTGGGCGAGAGCAAGGCCAGCGAGCTGCGCGGCGAGAGCATGCAGGACGTGATCTTCAGCGGCACCACCACCCGCAAGCAGGCCAGCCGCGCCAGTGTGGAGCTGGTGTTTGACAACTCCGACCACCGCGCAGGCGGCCAGTGGGGCCAGTTTGGCGAAATCGCGGTGCGCCGCGTGCTCACCCGCGATGGCACCAGCAGCTACTTTCTGAACAACCAGCCCGTGCGCCGCCGCGATGTGCAGGACGTGTTTCTGGGCACCGGCCTCGGCCCCCGCGCCTACGCCATCATCGGCCAGGGCACCATCAGCCGCATCATCGAATCGCGCCCCGAGGAACTGCGGCTGTTCCTGGAGGAAGCGGCGGGCGTCTCCAAATACAAAGAGCGCCGTCGCGAGACCGAAAACCGCCTGTCGGATACGCGCGAGAACCTCACGCGGGTCGAAGACATCTTGCGCGAGCTGAACGCCAACCTCGAAAAGCTCGAAAAGCAGGCCGAGGTGGCCGCCAAGTACAACACCCTGCATGCAGACGCGACGCTCAAGCAGCATCAGCTGTGGTTTTTGAAGCGGGCCGAGGCCGAAGAGCAGCAGAACAAGGTGCGCCTCGATGGCCTGCAGGCCGTGAACGACCTCGAATCGCGCATGGCCGACCTGCGCGCGGTCGAGTCCGACCTCGAAACCATCCGCCAGGCCCACTACGCTGCAGGCGACCAGGTCAACCAGGCCCAGGGCAAGCTCTACGAAGCCACGGCCGAGGTCGGCAAGCTCGAAGCCGAGATCCGCTACGTGGTTGAAGGCCGCCAGCGCGTGGAACAGCGCCTGGTGCAACTGGCCGAGCAGATCGCCCAGTGGCAGGCCCGCAAGGAAGACGCCGATGTGGAGCTGGAAAACCTGGCCGGTGCCGGTGTGGACGCCGAAGAGCGCGCCGAACTGCTCGCCGCCCAGGTCGAAGAGCAGGCCATGCAGCTGCCCGACCTGGAAGAAGCCTTGCGCCAGGCCCAGGCCCGCACGGCCGAGCAGCGCAGCAGCGTCGTGCAGGTACAGCAGCAGATTGGCGTGCTGGCCGCCGAGCAGCGCAGCTTTGACGAACAAAGCCGCCAGCTGGACGCCCGCTTTGAACGCCTGCGTACCGACCGCAACGCGCTGGCCGCGCCCGATGAAGCCCGCCTGAACAACCTGCGCGAGCAGCTCGAAGAAGCGCAGGAGATTGCCGAAACCACCGAGGCACGGTTGTACGAGCTGCAGGAGTCCGTGCCCCAGCTGGACGAAGACCGCCGCGCCCGCCAGCAGGCGGTGAACGCCGAAAGTGCGCGCCAGGCCGAGCTGTCGGCCCGCATGGAGGCCCTGAAGGCCCTGCAGGAAAAGGTCAAGACCGACGGCAAGCTGCGCCCCTGGCTCGCCAAGCACGGCCTCGATGGCCTGCAAGGTCTGTGGAGCCGCATCCACATCGAAAAGGGCTGGGAAAACGCCCTTGAAGCCGCGCTGCGCGAGCGTCTGGCGGCGCTGGAAGTGGGCCGCCTGGACATGGTGCGCGGTTTTCTGGGCTCCGGCGGCAACGATGCGCCCCCGGCGCGCCTGGCCTTTTACAGCGCGCCTGCAGCCGGCCAGCCCGAGGCGCCGTCCCAGCACCAGCGCCTGTCCGATCTGCTGCGCCTCAATGACGCGGGCCTGCGCGCCGTGCTCACCGACTGGCTACAGGGCTGCTATACGGCCCCCACGCTCGACGAAGCCCTGGCCCGCCGCAGCCAGCTGCAACCTGGGGAGACGGTGTTTGTGCCCACGGGCCATGCCGTCAGCGCCCACAGCGTGAGCTTTTATGCGCAGGACTCCGAGCAGTCCGGCATGTTGGCCCGCGCGCAAGAGATCGAACACCTTGAAAAGGAACTGCGCGCGCAGGCCCTGATCGCCGAAGAATCGCGCACCGCCCTGGTCCGCGCCGAGGCCGCCTATGCCGATGCCTCGCAGCGCCTGGTGTCCGCCCGCCGCGAAGCGACCGAGGCCCAGAGCCGTGCGCACGAGCTGCAGGTGGAGACCCTGCGCCTGACGCAACTGGCCGAGCAGACCCGCGCCCGCAGCGCACAGATCGACGGCGACCTGGCTGAGGTCGAGGCCCAGCTGGCCGACCTGCAGGAGCGCCGTGTGGCCGCGGAGGCGCGCTTTGAAGAGCTGGACATGCAACTGGCCGACAGCCAGGAGCGCGAGGCCCAGCTGGGCGACAAGGTGATCGAGGCGGAGCGCAAGCTGGCCGCCTGCCGTGAACAGCAGCGCACGCTGGAGCGCCAGGCGCAAGAGGCCACGTTCTCGCAGCGCAGCCTGGAGGCGCGCCGCGCCGAATTGAATCGCTCTATAGAAACCGCCACCCAGCAAGCCAAGGCCCTGGCCGACGAAGAGCAGCGTGCGCGCGATGAGCTTGCCCGCCTGTCGGATGCCGCAGCGCAAGGCGGCCTGCAGGCCGCGTTGGAACTCAAAATGGAGCGCGAGAAGGCTTTGGCCGCCCAGCGCAGCGAATACGACGACCTGACCACCAAGCTGCGCGCCAGCGACGAGCGCCGCATGCAGCTGGAGCGCGCCCTCGACCCGCTGCGCCAGCGCATCACCGAGTTCCAGCTCAAGGAACAGGCCGCGCGCCTGGGCCTGGAGCAGTACACCACCTTGCTGCAAGACGCCCAGGCCGACCTGGAGGCCGTGGCCCGCTCCATCGAGGAAGGCAATGTGCGCATCGGCGGCCTGCAGGGCGAAATCGACCGCCTGCACCGCGAGATCACGGCCCTGGGTGCCGTCAATCTGGCCGCGCTGGATGAGCTCAAGCTGGCCAGCGAGCGCAAGGTGTTCCTGGATGCGCAAACCGCCGACCTCACCGAGGCCATGAACACGCTGGAAGACGCGATCCGCAAGATCGACGGCGAAACGCGCCAGCTGCTCTCGGGCACCTTCGACACCGTCAACGCGCACTTTGGCCGCATGTTCCCGGAGTTGTTCGGCGGCGGCCAGGCCAAGCTCATCATCACCGGCGACGAAATTCTCGACTCCGGCGTGCAGGTGATGGCACAGCCGCCCGGCAAGAAGAACCAGACCATCCACCTGCTGTCAGGCGGTGAAAAGGCCCTCACGGCCATCGCGCTGGTGTTTGCCATCTTCCAGCTCAACCCAGCTCCGTTCTGCCTGCTGGACGAGGTGGACGCGCCGCTGGACGACGCCAACACCGAACGTTATGCCAAGCTGGTGTCCAGCATGAGCAAGGGCACACAGTTTCTGTTCATCAGCCACAACAAGATCGCGATGGAAATGGCCGAGCAACTGATCGGCGTGACCATGCAGGAGCAGGGCGTGTCGCGCATCGTGGCAGTGGACATGGAGTCGGCCCTATCGATGGTGGACGCTTGAACCCATTCATTCAAACATGAGCACATTGCAACTGAGTCTGGCCATCATCGGTGGCCTGGTGCTGGCCCTGATCGTGGCCTACAACGCCTGGACCTCGCGCCGCAACGCGCCCAAGCGCGCCTTGCCCACAGAGCACGACCCGGCGGCGGAGCCCGCGCAGCGCCTGGAACCCGGCTTTGACACTGGCGCGACCGGTGCCATGCCACCCAGCGAGTTCCACGGCCTGGACCGGGGGCCGGAGCCGTCTGAACACAATGTTGACGCAGGCGATGCCTTGCAATTGCCCGTACCACCGTTTTCGCCCGAGCGCCGCCCGGGGCTGGACCCGCTCATCGATGTGATCGCCTCGCTACAGCCCGAGCATGTGGTGTCCGGCGACGCGGCCCTGGCCGCGCTGCCGCCCACCCGCCGCGCAGGCAGCAAGCCCTTTGCCATCGAAGGCCTGAACGAAGCCACCCAGCAGTGGGAAACCCCGGCCCCCGGCCAACGCTACCAGTCCTTCCAGGCGGGCGTGCAACTGGCCAACCGCATGGGCGCGCTCAACGAGATCGAGTTTTCCGAGTTCGTGGTCAAGGCCCAGGCCTTTGCCGACGCCATTAACGCTGCCCCCGACTTCCCCGACATGCTGCAGGAAGTGGCCCGTGCTCGCGAGCTGGACCAGTTCGCCAGCGACCACGATGCCCAGCTGATGTTCATGCTGCGCGCCCGCCAGGCTGCCTGGAGCCCGGGCTACGTGCAGCAAAACGCTGCCCGCCTGGGCTTTGTGCCCGGCGCCATGCCCGGCCGCCTGGTGCTGCCTGCCAGCACCCAGGGCCTACCGCCCTTGCTCACGCTGGGCTACGACACCCAGGCTGCCCTGGCTGACGACCCGGACCAGTCCGCCATTCGCGACATCACTTTAAGTCTCGATGTCGCCCAGGTCCACCGCACCGAGCAACCCTTCGCCCGCCTGCGCGACGTGGCCGCCGCCCTGTGCCAGGCCATGGACGGTGTGCTCTGCGACCAGAACGGCACACCGCTGCCTGCGATGGCCATGGACCCGATCGCCGCCGACCTGGAGCTGCTGTACGACCAGCTCGATGGGCGGGACCTGTCGGCGGGGTCGGTGCTGGCGCGGCGCCTGTTCAGCTGAGCGCTGGTGCGGCCATGACCGAGAGTTTGGATCTTTTTTCGGCCCCAGCGCCCGTGGATCAAGCGCAGCCAGCTATCAAGATCAAAGCGCTGCGCGACCAGCTCAACCAGTGGGCACACCAGTACTACGTGCTGGACGAGCCCACCGTGCCCGACGCCGAATACGACCGCGTGTTCCGCGAGCTGCAGGCGCTGGAAGCCGCGCACCCTGATCTGGTCTCCCCCGATTCGCCCACGCAGCGCGTGATTGGTGCGGTGATGGAGGGCCTGGCCCCCGTGCGCCACACGGTGCCCATGCTCAGCATCCACACCGAAACCGACACCGAGGCCACAGGCGCCCAGGCGTTTGATGCCCGCGTGCGGCGCGAGCTGGGCTTGACCGATGCCGACCCTGCCATCGAATACGTGGCCGAGCCCAAGTTTGACGGCCTGGCCATGAGCCTGCGCTACGAAAACGGCCGCCTGGCGCAGGCTGCCACGCGCGGTGACGGTGAGGTGGGCGAGGAGGTGACGCACAACATCCGCACCATCCGCCAGATTCCGCTGACCTTGCCCGACGGCGTGCCTTCTGTGCTCGAAGTGCGTGGCGAGGTCTACATGCGCCGTGCCGACTTCGACGCACTCAACGAGCGTCAGCGGGAGCAGGGCGGCAAGACCTTTGTGAACCCGCGCAATGCTGCCGCTGGCGCAGTGCGCCAGCTGGACTCCAACATCACCGCCCAGCGGCCCTTGAGTTTTTTTGCCTACGGCCTGGGCGCGATCACGCCGCCTGCCGAGGGCGGGCCGGTGTTCCGCACGCACTACGAGATGCTGCAGACGCTGAAATCCTGGGGATTTCCGGTCGCAGCGCAGGTACAGATTGCGGTGGGTGCTACTGAATTAGTAGCGTTTCACCGGCAGGTGGGTGCCAGCCGCGATGCGCTGCCGTACGACATCGACGGCGTCGTCTACAAGGTCAACTCGTTGCAGCTGCAGCGTGACTTGGGCTTCAAGACCCGCGAACCGCGCTGGGCCGTGGCGCACAAGTACCCGGCGCAGGAGATGGCCACCAAGATCGAAGGCATCGACGTGCAGGTGGGGCGCACTGGCAAGATCACGCCTGTGGCGCGCCTGGCACCGGTGTTTGTGGGCGGGGTCACCGTGACCAATGCCACGCTGCACAACCTGTTCGAGATCCGCAAGAAGGGCGTGCGCGTGGGTGACACCGTCATCGTGCGCCGTGCGGGCGATGTGATCCCCGAGGTGGTGGGTGTGATGCCCGGGCAAAGGTTGGGCTATGTGCCCAACTTCCGCATGCCCACAGCCTGCCCTGTGTGCGGCAGCGCCGTGGTGCGCGAAAAGGGCGAGGCCAACCACCGCTGCACCGGCGGCCTGTTCTGCGCCGCGCAGCGCAAGGAGGCGATCCTGCACTTTGCCGCACGCCGCGCCATGGACATCGAGGGCCTGGGCGACAAGCTGGTGGACCAGCTGGTGGATGCCAACGTGATCCGCACACTGCCCGACCTGTACCGACTGGGCCTGACCTCGCTGATTGCGCTGGAGCGCATGGCCGAGAAATCGGCCCAGAACGTGCTGGCGGCGCTCGAAAAATCCAAGCAGACCACGCTGCCGCGCTTCTTGTTTGCCCTGGGCATCCGCCATGTGGGCGAGGCCACGGCCAAGGACCTGGCGCGGCATTTTGGAGTGCTCGACGCCATCATGGATGCGACGGAAGAGCAGCTGCTGGCCGTCAACGACGTGGGCCCCATCGTGGCCAAGGCCATCCGCACCTTCTTTGAACAGCCGCACAACCGCGAAGTGGTCGAGCAACTGCGCGCCTGCGGCGTGACCTGGCCCGAGGGGCCGGTGGCCGAGCGCGCTCCGCAGATCCTGGCGGGCAAGACGGTGGTGCTGACCGGTACCTTGCCCACCCTGAGCCGAGACGCCGCCAAAGACCTGCTGGAGGCGGCTGGCGCCAAGGTGGCGGGCTCCGTCAGCAAAAAGACCAGCTACGTGGTGGCGGGCGAAGAAGCAGGCAGCAAGCTGGCCAAGGCCCAGGAACTGGGTGTGCCCGTGCTCGACGAAGCCGGCATGCTGGAACTGTTGTCAGGCCAGGGTGTCTGACGGAGCACGGTGCACCATGCCCGACTCTCTTTTCGCGTTCTCATTCCCCTTTCTCCTTGCTGACCGGCCCCTGGTGGGGCGGTCCTGAAGCGCCCCCTTATTTCCCGGCGATTCATTGATGCACAACTGGCTGCTTTCTTTCCGGGCCCGCATGGCGGGCCTGTTGGCCTGGGTCCCCCGGCCCGTGCGGCGCCTGCTGCTGTGGACGGTGGTGGCGGTGCCCGCTGCGCTGCTGGTGTTCACGCTGGCGCTGGTGCCTTTTACTCCCGGCATCAGTGACATCCGCAAGGCCAAGAGCGAGCTGCCGGCGCAGCTCATGTCGGCCGACGGCAAGCTGCTGGCCGAATACCGCTGGGCCAACCGCGAATGGGTGGAGCTGAACCAGATTTCGCCCAACGTGGTGGACGCGCTGATAGCAACCGAGGACCACCGCTTCTACAAGCACTTCGGGCTGGACTGGCGGCGCACGGCGTCGTCGGTGGTGCTGACGCTGCGCGGGGACCCGCAGGGCGGCTCCACCATCACCCAGCAGCTGGCGCGCAACCTGTTCCCGGAGGAAATCGGGCGCTCGCGCACGCTCACGCGCAAGCTCAAGGAGGCGATCACCGCGCTCAAGATCGAGGCGTCGTATTCCAAGGACGAGATCCTGGAAACCTACCTCAACACCGTGCCGTTTCTGTACAACGCCTATGGCATCGAGATGGCCGCGCGCACCTATTTCGACAAGTCGGCCGACAAGCTCAATGTGCTGGAAAGCGCCACGCTGATTGGCATGCTCAAGGGCACGGCCTACTACAACCCGGTGCTCAACCCCGAGCGCGCGCAGGCCCGCCGCAACACGGTGCTGTCGCAGATGGTTAAGCGGGGCAAGCTCGATGCCAAGCAGTTCGAGACCCTGCAAAAACGCCCGCTGCGCATCAACTTCGAACGCCAGACGGAGGTGATGGGCCCGGCGCCGCACTTTGCGATCCAGCTGCGCAAGCAGCTCATCGACTGGGCCGACAGCAAGGGCTACAGCCTGTATTCGGACGGTCTGGTGATTCGCACCACCATCGATTCGCGCCTGCAGGCCTATGCCAACCAGGCCGTGGCGCGGCAGGGTCGGCAATTGCAAGGTGTGGCCGACACCGCCTGGTCGCAGCGCAATGGCTGGGGCCCCAAAAACGAGCTGGTGCAGACGCTGGTGCGCGAGAGCGCCGAGTACCGCGCGGCCGTGGACAAGGGCGACACTCCCGACGACGCGCTGAAGGCACTGCTGGACGACGCCGCCTTCATGGCCAAGCTGCGTGCCGAAAAGACGCGCGTTCAAGCGGGCTTTCTGGCGCAAGACCCGGTCACCGGCCATGTACTGGCCTGGGTGGGCAGTCGCGACTTTGCGCAAGACCCGTTTGACCACGTGCAGGCAGCGCGCCGCCAGCCGGGCTCTACCTTCAAGCCGTTTGTGTATGGCGCTGCGTTTGCCAACGGTGCCACGCCCGAAGACACGCTGATGGACACCGCCGTCGAAATCCCGCTGGGCGGCGGCCGCGTCTGGCGCCCCACCGATGGCGGCCCGCCCAGCGACCAGCCCATGACGCTGGCCGACGGCCTGGCGTTCTCCAAGAACACCATCACCGCCCAGGTGATGCAGCAGGTAGGACCGGCCCGCGTGGCCGAAGTGGCGCGCGCCCTGGGCGTGCGGCAGTCCAAGCTGGAAGAGGTGCCCTCCTTGGCGCTGGGCACGAGCCCGGTCACGCTCAAGGAAATGATTTCGGCCTACAGCAGCATCGTGAACCTGGGCCGTTATGTGGAGCCCGTGCTCATCACCAGCATCGAAGACCGCAATGGCAAGGTGCTGGAGACCTTTGCCAAGCCCGTGCCCGAAGAGGTCTTCCAGCCCCGGGCAGCGCAGACCCTGCGCAACACCATGCGCGGCGCCGTGGACCGGGGCACGGCCACGGCCATCCGCACGCGCTATGGCATCCAGGCCGACGTGGCGGGCAAGACCGGCACCACGCAAGACAACACCGATGGCTGGTTCATCCTGATGCACACCCGCGTGGTGGCGGGGGCTTGGGCTGGCTTCAACGACGGGCGCATCACGCTGCGCAGCGACTACTGGGGGCAGGGCGCGCGCAGTGCATTGCCCATGGTGGGCGAGTTCATGCAGCAGGCCATTCGCAACAAGGTGATTGACGGCAATGACCGGTTTGTGGACGAGTTCGACACCAGCCCACCGCCGCCGCCCGACAGCTCGCTGAGCACCATGCGTGACTGGATTCGTGGCCTGTTCCGCACCGACCCGCAGCAGGCGCCGGTGCCCGGCATGCCGCCCCGGCCTGCGGGTGCGGGCGGTTTGCCGCCGGTCACGACCGACCCACCGGGTTCGGTGTCGCCACCGGTGCCCGCAGAGGAGCGGGTGGGGGGCGAATGAGTGGGCGCGGCGCGGGGTTTGCGAGCCGCCGGATGATGCTCGGCGACGAGGATCGTGTCAGTCCACCACGCCCGGCCACACGATGGCCTGGGCGACGATCACTGTCTGCCCGTTGAAGGTGGCCGCCGGAGAGCCGTACAGCCGATAGCCCAGCGCCAGCGCGTCGCTCACGCGGCGGCAGAAGCTGGCGTCGTCGGGACCGGTGAGCAGGCGGTAGGCGGGCAGGCCATCCGGCGGCGCACTGGCCTGCGTGGTGTTTGCGGGTGATGCTGTGGAGGTGGCAACCGTCATGGCCGCGCCTATTCGATGTCGATGAAGTGCATGCCCATGGTGCCCGCCTTGCGGTCGGCAAAGTAGCACTCCAGCGTTTCCTTGACGGTGCGGAACGCCAGCTCGTCCCAGGGCACCTCGTCTTCGGCAAACAGCCGCGCCTCGATGGTTTCGTAACCCGGGTTGAACTGGTCGCTCAGCAGCGTGGCGCGGTAGAACAGGTGCACCTGGCCCACGCGGCGCACGTTCAGCAGGCTGAACAGGGGGCCGATCTCGATCTGCGCGCCAGCCTCTTCGTCGGTCTCACGCGCCGCCCCCTGGGCCGTGGTTTCGTCCAGCTCCATAAAGCCTGCAGGCAGCGTCCATTTGCCCCACCGGGGTTCGATGTTGCGTTTGCACAGCAGGATCCGGCCATCGGGCAACGCGGGCACCGTGCCCACCACATTGAGCGGGTTCTCGTAGTGCACCGTGTTGCACGCGGGGCAGACGGCACGCTGTTTGGTGTCGCCGTCGTCCGGCAGGCGGTACACCACGGCGGTGCCACAGGCGCGGCAATGTTTGATGGGGCTGCGGTAGGTCATGCAGGGGTTTGAGGGTCAAATGGGCTAGTAGCGCTAGTGCAATATGCGCTACCAGCTATGAAAATCGTAGCATTGCGTTCACCTGGCCGGGCGGCAGGGCCGCCCGGTGGCGCTCAGACCACGGTCAGGCGCAAAGGCGTGAGGCCGCCCACGCCGCCTTCGAGCGTATCGCCACGCACCACAGCGCCCACACCTTCGGGGGTGCCGGTGTAGATCAGGTCGCCGGGCTGCAGCTCCCACGCGGCCGACAGGTGCTCGATGGTCTCGGCAATATTCCAGATCAGCTGGGTCACAGTACTGCGCTGGCGGTCGGCGCCGTTGACCTGCAGCCAGATGGGCGCGTTGGCCACATCGCCTGCCTGCGCTGCCGGGCTGATGGGACCGATGGGCGCGCTGGCGTCAAAGCCCTTGCCGATGCACCAGGGGCGGCCCTGTTTCTTCATGTCGTTCTGCAGGTCGCGGCGGGTCATGTCGAGGCCCACGGCGTAGCCATAAATGTGGCTGAAAGCGTCGGCAGCCTGGATGTTCTTGCCGCCTTTGCCAATGGCCACCACCAGTTCGATCTCGTGGTGCAGGTTGGCCGTGAGGCTGGGGTAGGGCAGCTGCCCGGTTTCGCCTGGGTTGACGACCACGATGGCATCCGCAGGCTTGAGGAAGAAGAAGGGTGGCTCGCGGCCGGTGAAGCCCATCTCCTTGGCGTGTTCTTCGTAGTTGCGGCCCACGCAGTAAATGCGGTGTACCGGAAACCGTTCGCCGCTGCCCACCACGGGCACGCTGACCACGGGGGCTGGAGGAAACACGTAGCTCATGTCTGCCTTTCAATGGTTCTGGGAATGCTGTCAGAAAACCGGGCGCAGTACCGTGCGCGCCGCAGTGTGGCAGTGTGCCATGGGCGCAGGCCCTCTGCTGGGGGGCGCTACACTCGCGCCCATGGCAAAGAGCTTCGATTTCCACAACACGCCGGGCCACCTGGTGCGCCGCGCCCACCAGCGGACCGTGGCACTTTTTATGGAAGAGACGGCCGGATTTGACGTGACGCCGGTGCAGTTCGCCATCCTGCACGAACTGCTGGCCCAGCCGGGCGAAGACCAGGTGACCCTGGCGGCCCGCGTGGCGTTCGATGCAGCCACGTCCGGCTCGGTGATCGGGCGGCTGGAAAAGCGCGGCTGGATCCGCCGCGAGCCCGACACCCGCGACCGCCGCCGCAAGCTGCTGTGGATCACCCCCGAGGGCGAAGTGGCCGCCCTGCAGATGCGCGACGCCGCCCAACGCGTGCAGGAACGCCTCACGGCACCGCTCACCGCCCAGGAAAGCGCCGACCTCATGGTGCTGCTCTCCAAAGTCGTCTACAACCACCAGGACCCGGCGGGCACATCGGGCGCCTGACGGATATGCCCTTGGTCGCCGGGCGCACTCTTTCTCTGGCCTGTCGGCGCCATGCCGCACAGGCTTCATTCCTTGTTTGATCGACCCCAGGCACCGCTCCGCCATGCAGCTCTACAACTACTTCCGCTCCTCCGCCTCGTTCCGCGTGCGCATCGCGCTGCAGCTCAAGGGCCTGCCCTACGACTACATGCCTGTGCATCTGGTCAAGGGCGAGCACAAGGCGCCCGATTACGCGGGCCGTATTGGCGACGCGCTGGTGCCCACCCTGGTGACCGATGGCGGCACGGCGCTGTCGCAGTCCATGGCCATCATAGAGTACCTGGACGAAACCCATCCCACGCCTGCCTTGCTGCCCGCCACCCCGTTGGCACGGGCCCGGGTGCGCGCACTGGCCCAGATGGTGGCGTGCGAAATCCACCCCATCAACAACCTGCGTGTGCTCAAGTACCTGGTGCATGAACTGAAGGTGGACGAGGATGCCAAGAACGCCTGGTACCACCACTGGGTGCGCAGTGGGCTGGAGGCGTTCGAGCGGCAACTCGACCTGCTGGCGCAAGAACGCGCTGCGCAGGGCATGGCGCCCTCGGTGCTGTGCTGGGGCGACACGCCCACGTTGGCCGACTGCTGCCTGGTTCCGCAGATCTTCAATGCCCAGCGCTTCAAGGTCAGCCTGGATGGCCTGCCGCGCACCATGGGCGCGTTTGAGGCCTGCATGGCACTGCCCGCGTTCCAGCAGGCGCAGCCCTCGGCGTGCCCGGACAACGAAGCGTGACGGCTGCGTCTTCGTCGGTACAGGGCCAGCACGCAGACTGGCTGGTGCCCGACTGGCCTGCACCGCCCGGTGTGCATGCGCTGTGCACCACGCGAGCGGGTGGGGTGAGCCACGCACCGTACGACCACTTGAACCTGGGCGCCCATGTGGGCGACGATCCGCAGGCGGTGGCCGCCAACCGGCAGATCGTGCAGTCCGCCTTGCAATCCACCACCCCGGGCGCGCGTGCAGTGTTCTTGAACCAGGTGCATGGCGATGGCGTGGCGCTGCTCGATGCGGGCACGCCCGACGGGACAGAGGCCGACGCCTGCGTGGCCAGCGCACCCGGAGCCGTCTGCACCATCATGGTGGCCGACTGCTTGCCCGTGTTGCTGGCGCACCGCTCAGGCCTGGTGGTGGCTGCGGCCCACGCCGGCTGGCGCGGACTGGCCGGGCACGCGGGGCAGGGCGTGCTGGAATCGGTTTTCAAGCATTTTTATCATGAAGCGCTAGTGCGTCATGCCTCGGTAGCTATCAAAAACGGAGCGTCGGCGCCAGCCTCTCTGGTCACTTCAGAGCTTGCTGCCCACACGCTGGCCTGGTTGGGCCCCTGCATCGGCCCCACAGCTTTCGAGGTCGGGGCGGAGGTGCGTGCCGCGTTCTGCGACGCCCCGGGTGCCCTGGGCCCTGCGGCTGCTCGGTGCTTTGTAGCCCGGCCCGATGCTCCGGGCAAGTACCTGTGCGATCTGGCAGGGCTGGCCCGGTTGCGTCTGCAAGCCATGGGCATCACCGCCATCTACGGCAATGACAGCACCGCGCCGTGGTGTACCGTCACGCAGGTCTCACGGTTCTTTTCGCACCGCCGCGACAGCGCTGCCCTCGGCGGCAGCGGGCGTTTTGCCGCCTGCATCTGGCGCGGCTGACGTTGCGGGTTCGGCACCCGCATCGGCCATGAGGGCTGCGGCCTGTTCCGCGTCATACGCGGCCTGTTCGGCCGCCTCTCGCGCCTTGATCTTGCGCTTGCGCGACGGCGTGCCCAGGATGTAGACCAGAATGCCCATGGGCAGCAGGCCATACAACGCAAACGTGATGATGGCGCCCAGCACAGTGCCCTGTGGGCTGGTGGCCTCGGCCACCGCCATCATGAGCGTGACGTAGGTCCAGGCGATGACGATGAGGTACATTGATTTGTGTGTACTGAAAGCGTTGAATTCGTTGCCATGCCCCATGGGGTGGGCAACAATGAACCCGCGAAACAAAAATCAGGCCCCAGCCGCTACGAGCGACCAACCATTGAGGAATGAGCATGACTTCTGAATCACCCTGGGCCGAGAGCGCCCAGCAGTTCCAGCAGATTTTCGGGCAAAGCTGGTCGCAGGCGCTGCAATCGTTTCAGAAACTGGACCTCGGGGCGCAGGTACCTGCCGCAGCGCCCCTGAAGCTGTCGCAGACCAAACTGCAGGCGTTGCAGCAGCAATACCTCAAGGAAGCGCAGGAGCTGTGGGCCCAGGGCCTGCAGGGCACCCCGGAGGTCAAAGACAAGCGTTTTGCCGGCGAAGGCTGGGCCAGCAACCCCGTGGCGGCGTTTTCTGCGGCTGCCTACCTGCTCAACGCCCGCACGCTGATGGGCCTGGCCGAGGCGGTGGAGGCCGATGAAAAAACCAAGGCCCGCATTCGCTTTGGCGTGGAGCAGTGGATGGCCGCCATGGCGCCCAGCAACTTTCTGGCCTTCAATGCCGAAGCTCAGAAGAAGGCCATCGAGACCAAGGGCGAGAGCATTGCCAAGGGCATGCAGAACCTGCTGCACGACATCACGCAGGGCCATGTATCGATGACCGACGAAAGCCTGTTCGAAGTGGGCCGCAATGTGGCCACCACCGAAGGCGCGGTGGTGTACGAGAACGAACTGTTCCAGTTGCTCGAATACAAGCCTCTTACCGCCAAGGTGTACGAGCGGCCGTTTTTGCTGGTGCCGCCCTGCATCAACAAGTTCTACATCCTCGACCTGCAGCCCGAGAACTCGCTGATCCGCTACGCCGTCGAACAAGGCCACCGCACCTTTGTGGTGAGCTGGCGCAACCCTGATGACAGCCTGGCCCACAAGACTTGGGACGACTATGTGGAAGACGGCGCCATGGCCGCCATTGACGTGGTACAGAACATCACCGGTGCCGAGCAGATCAACGCGCTGGGTTTTTGCGTGGGGGGCACCATCCTCAGCAACGCGCTGGCGGTGCTGGCTGCGCGTGGCGACGAGCCCGTGGCCAGTGCCACCTTTCTTACCACGCTGATCGACTTCAGCGACACCGGCATCCTCGACGTGTTCATCGACGAGGCTTTCGTCAAGTTCCGCGAGATGCAGATGGGCCATGGCGGGCTGATGAAGGGACAGGACCTGGCGTCCACCTTCAGCTTCTTGCGCCCCAACGATCTGGTCTGGAACTACGTGGTGGGCAACTACCTCAAGGGCGAAACGCCGCCGCCGTTTGACCTGCTGTACTGGAACAGCGACAGCACCAACCTGCCCGGCCCGTTCTACGCCTGGTACCTGCGCAATTTTTACCTGGAGAACAACTTAGTCAAACCAGGCAAGCTCACGGTGTGCGGCGAAAAGCTGGACCTGGGCAATCTCGATTTGCCGGTCTACATCTATGGCTCGCGCGAAGACCACATCGTTCCCGCCACGGCCGCTTACGCATCCACCCAGGTGCTGCCAGGCAAGAAGCGTTTTGTGATGGGCGCGTCAGGCCACATCGCGGGCGTGATCAACCCACCCGCCAAGGGCAAGCGCAGCCACTGGATTCGCGCCGACGGCAAGTTCCCCGGCATGCTCGACCAATGGCTGGACGGTGCCACCGAGCACCCCGGCAGCTGGTGGACCGATTGGTCAGGCTGGCTCAAGAGCCATGCTGGCAAACAGATTGCAGCGCCCAAGGCCTATGGCAAAGGCACCAAATTCAAGGCCATCGAGCCCGCGCCCGGCCGCTACGTCAAGCAGAAAGCCTGATACGCAAAAGTCCTGACTTTTGTCGCTGCGAGAATCACTGAACCACCACTCACCACTACAAGGACATTCCATGGAAGACATCGTCATCGTTTCGGCCACCCGCACTGCTGTGGGCAAGTTTGGTGGCTCGCTGGCCAAGACGCCCGCGGCCGAACTCGGCGCCATCGTGATCCGCGAAGCCATCGCCCGCGCAGGCCTCTCGTCCGACCAGATCGGCGAAGTCATCATGGGCCAGGTGCTGGCAGCTGGCGTGGGTCAGAACCCGGCGCGCCAGGCTTCGATGAAAGCAGGCGTGGCCAAGGAAACCCCCGCACTCACCATCAACGCGGTGTGCGGCTCTGGCCTCAAGGCCGTGATGCTGGCTGCCCAGGCCGTGGCCTGGGGTGACAGCGAGATCGTGGTGGCCGGCGGCCAGGAGAGCATGAGCCTGGCACCGCACGTACTGCCCAACTCGCGCGACGGCCAGCGCATGGGCGACTGGAAGCTGGTGGACACCATGATCGTGGACGGCCTGTGGGACGTGTACAACCAGTACCACATGGGCATCACGGCTGAAAACGTGGCCAAGCAATACGGCATCACCCGCGACATGCAGGATGCCCTGGCCCTGGCCAGCCAGCAAAAGGCCGCTGCAGCGCAGGATGCCGGCAAGTTTGTCGATGAAATCGTCGGCGTGAGCCTGGCGCAAAAGAAGGGCGACCCCATCCTCTTCAACACCGATGAATACCTCAACCGCAAGACCAATGCCGAAGCCCTGGCCGGCCTGCGCCCCGCTTTCGACAAGGCGGGCAGCGTGACGGCGGGCAATGCCTCGGGCCTGAACGATGGCGCCGCCGCCGTGGTGGTGATGAGCGCCAAGAAGGCTGCGGCCCTGGGCCTCAAGCCTCTGGCCCGCATCGCCGCGTTTGGGACGAGCGGCTTGGACCCCGCCACCATGGGCATGGGCCCCGTGCCGGCCTCGCGCAAGGCCTTGCAGCGCGCAGGCTGGAATGCGGCCGATGTGGACCTGTTCGAGCTGAACGAGGCCTTCGCAGCCCAGGCCTGCGCGGTGAACAAGGAGCTGGCTATTGACCCTGCCAAGGTCAATGTGAACGGTGGCGCCATTGCCATCGGCCACCCCATTGGCGCGTCGGGTTGCCGCATTCTGGTCACGCTGCTGCACGAAATGCAGCGCCGTGACGCCAAGAAGGGCTTGGCGGCACTGTGTATTGGTGGCGGCATGGGCGTGTCGCTGGCAGTGGAGCGTTAAGCGTCAGCTTCAGCGTGGGATAGCTGAGTAGTTCCGACGATGCATTGATCGAAGGTGCTATCTACTCCCGCCTCAAAAGGCCGCATGGAGATGCGGCTTTTTTGTTGGTTGTGACCCGTCCTGCCTGGCGTTGACACGAGGACCTTTCAAAAAGGGTATGTGTCATGGAATCAAGTGTCAAACGCACGCAGCGCGACTACACACTGGCCTTTAAGTTGGCGGTGGTGGAGCAGGTGGAAAAAGGCGAGCTCACGTACAAACAGGCGCAGCAGCACTACGGCATCCAGGGTCGCTCGACGGTTCTGGTCTGGCTGCGCAAGCACGGTCGCCTGGGCTGGAGTCCTGCGGCATCATCTGCAGCCATGCCGATAGACAAGAAGAACACTGTTGCTCTCACGCCCGAGCAGCAGATCAAGGCGCTGCAGGTGCAGCTCGCACAGGCGCAGGAGAAGGCCAGGCTATTCGAAGCCGTCATCGACGTGCTGCGCAAGGACTATGGGGTGCGCATCGTAAAAAAGCCTTTGGGCAAGTCCTCGCGCAAAACCTCATCGCAGGGTTGAGCGTGAAGAGGGCTTGCCAGCATATGGGCCACAGCCGTCAGGCGTATTACCAGGGTAGGCGCCGCGAGGCCGATCGCTTGGCGAATGCGCAGACGGTGGTGGAGTTGGTGCGCGAGCAGCGCATGCGCCAACCACGCATAGGCACGCGCAAGCTGCACCACTTATTGCAGGAGCCGCTACAGCGCCGAGGCATCGACTTGGGCCGCGATGCAATGTTCGACGTCCTGCGCAATGCCAGGCTGCTGGTGGCACCCCGGCGGGCGTATCACAAGACAACAGACAGTCACCACCGCTTCAGGCACCATCCGAACCTTCTCAAGGTAGGGCCGCAACAGATCCACGCCAGCGGCAGCGAGCAGGTCTGGGTGGCTGACATCACCTACTTGCCCACACACGGCAAGTTCGTCTATCTGAGCCTGGTCACGGATGCGTATTCCAGGAAGATCGTCGGCTGGCACGTGCATGAGAGCCTGCAGACCGAAGAGGTGGCGCAGGCCATGAAGATGGCGCTCTCGGGGCGACAGAGCAGCCGACAGTTGGTGCACCACTCCGACAGGGGTATCCAGTACTGCGCGACGTACTACCAGGCCCTGCACAAGCGCCACGGCGTGATCTGCTCGATGACGGACGGCTACGACTGCTACCAGAACGCGCTGGCCGAGCGGGTCAATGGCATCTTGAAGAGTGAGTTCTTGCTGCAGCGCCCCGCCGATCTGGGGCAGGCCAGACGCATGGTCGAGCAGTCAGTCGACATCTATAACTGCGAGCGACCGCATCTGTCGCTGAAAATGCAAACGCCCGATGCAGTGCATCGGGCGTCATTGGCCGGATAGTCCGGCTGGAGTTTTTAACCGTCCTGGGTGTCAACGCTATTCAGGACGGGTCATTGTCTCTAGCAGCCAAGTACAGAGGGTGTTGTATCGCGTCTGAGAGAACCTTCTCTGAATCACACTCTCCGATCCAGATCGGCGCGCGCCTCGAGAAACGCTGTCCCGGCACCTGCACCATAAGACCGCAAGTTTGTAATGATGCGCTACCATCTTTGCCCATGACAGTGACCATTTTTGCCCAACCTTTCGAACCCGTGGGCTGCCAATCCTGTCGTGACAAGACGCAGCTTCCGTTCGACTTCACGATGGCGTTCCAGCCCATCATGGATCTGGAGTTGGATCGTCCGTTCGCCTACGAAGCACTGGTACGCGGTGTGGATGGCGAGTCGGCCGGGACGGTGCTGTCGTGGGTGGATGACACCAACCGCTACCGGTTTGACCAGGCCTGCCGCGTCAAGGCGATTGAACTCGCGTCGCGCCTCGGACTGGCCAGCTTGCCGGACTGCCGGCTCAGCATCAATTTTCTGCCCAACGCGGTGTACCGGGCGGAGACTTGTATCCGCGCCACCATGGAAGCGGCAGAGGAATTCGATTTTCCGCACAACCGCATCATGTTCGAGGTGACCGAGGGTGAACAGGTCACCAGCGGCGCCCACCTCAAGTCCATTTTCAATGAATACCGGCGTCAGGGCCTCATCACGGCCATCGACGACTTTGGTGCGGGCTATGCGGGACTCAACATGCTGGTTCAATTCCAGCCCCATGTGCTCAAGATCGACATGGAGCTGATTCGCAGCATCGACCAGGACCCGGTGCGTCAGGCGATTGTGTGCGGCATCGTGCTGGTATGCCAGCGTTTATCCATCGACATCGTGGCCGAGGGCATTGAGACCCCAGCAGAGTCTGCCTACCTGAGATCGCTGGGCGTCCGCTACCAGCAGGGCTATCTGTTCGCCAAACCGGGGTGGGAATCCTTGCCGCTGGCGCCACGGCACGCGTAGTTCCTAGCGGCCCCTCTAAGGGCCGTCTTTCTCCTGCACAACATTCAATATGCGCTCGGTGGCTGCCTGGTTTTGGTGCATCTGAAGGCACCATTCCTGTGACCCATCGCAAAGCTTGTCGTGCGTCAACGGTGTGACGCATGTGGATATATCAAAAAGGAAAGGGCTTCAGTGTTTTCCTTCACGGCAGCGTCCAATTTCTTCGGTAGAGTGGGTCCTGAGCCAATCACTAACAAGGAGAAATCACATGAGCCAGAAAGTCGCGTATGTCACCGGTGGCATGGGAGGTATCGGTACCGCCATTTGCCAGCGCCTGCACAAGGAAGGTTTCAAGGTCATCGCTGGTTGTGGCCCCACACGGAACCACGCCAAGTGGCTGGCCGAGCAAAAGGCCCTGGGCTACACGTTTTATGCGTCGGTCGGTAACGTGGGTGATTGGGATTCCACGGTGGAAGCTTTCGGCAAGACCAAGGCAGAGCACGGCACCATCGACGTGCTGGTGAACAACGCCGGCATCACGCGTGACCGCATGTTCCTCAAGATGTCCCGCGAAGACTGGGACGCCGTGATCGAAACCAATCTCAACAGCATGTTCAACGTCACCAAACAAGTGGTGTCGGACATGGTGGAAAAAGGCTGGGGTCGCATCATCAACATCAGTTCGGTCAACGGCGAAAAAGGCCAGGCAGGTCAAACCAACTATTCCGCAGCCAAGGCGGGCATGCACGGGTTCTCGATGGCCCTGGCGCAAGAGCTGGCCACCAAGGGTGTCACCGTCAACACCGTCAGCCCCGGCTACATCGGCACAGACATGGTCAAGGCGATCCGCCCGGATGTGCTGGAGAAGATCGTTGCCACCGTCCCGGTCAAGCGCCTGGGCGAACCGAGCGAAATTGCCTCGATCATCGCCTGGCTGGCCTCGGAAGAGGGCGGGTACGCCACGGGTGCAGACTTCTCGGTCAATGGTGGCCTGCACATGGGCTGAGAGTGGCACATCTCTGTTGAGCCAACAAAAAACCCCGCGAAAGCGGGGTTTTTTGTTGGGCTTTGCAAGGCCTGCAGATCGATGGATCTGGCCTTGCTAGGGCCGTCTGAAAAATGCGGGGTCTATGTAGGCACCTGCATTTTTCCTGTTCTGGTACGGTTTATGCCTATTGTGTGCTGCGCGGCGGCATCGTTATGCACAACAGAGGCTGGGCTGCAGCGCCTTCAGAAGCGGGCCGGAGCGCGCTTGCGGTCGCGTTCGTCTTCGGGCCAAGCGGACAAGATTGCGGTGGTATTCATGGTGGAAAACTCCTGTGATGTACCAACAACGCGGCCCGTCCATGGTTCGTTGACAGCCTTTCGCAAAAAAATGCAACCGCAATAGCCTGTAGACTGATCCAAAAAATAGCTACATTTTTTGTAGCTGCGAATTCATATCCAGCTTTGTGAAATTCTGAAAACTCCAGCGGAAATTTACAGGACTTTACATCTTCAGCCTACCGAAGTCGCTGAAATTTCTTCGAGCTCAGAAGAAATTTCGAGCCAGCGCTCCTCCAGTTTTTCCGTTTCGTCGTTTCCGGCTTTCAGGCGCCGGCCGCATTCGGCGATCTCTGCGGGAGGCAGGGTTTCCGTCAGTTTTTGCTCCAATGCGGTGCGTTCTGCACTCAAGGCCGCCAGGCGCTTGTCGATCTGCTCCAGCTCTTTTTTGAGCGGGCGGGTCTTTTCGGCCAGTTGTTGACGGGTCTGGGCATCCAGCTTGCGTTGCTCTCGTCCGTCGCGTGCGGGGGGGGAAGAGGGCGCAGGTGGGGGCACAGCCGCGGAAGGTGCCAACGTTGGCTGTGCGACGGCTGGGGCTACAGCAGGAGCCTGTGAGGCCTGTTGTTGTGCCTGCTCGGCAAGCCGCGCTTCTTCGCGCAGGCGCTTGGATTCTTCGAGCAGGTACCGCTGGTAGTCGTCGAGGTCTCCGTCGAACGGGCCGACCACGCCCCGGCCCACCATCCAGAAGTCCTCGCACACCGAGCGCAGCAGTGCACGGTCGTGGCTGACCAGCATGACGGTGCCGTCGAAGTCGTTGAGCGCCATGGCCAACGCCTCGCGGGTGGCCAAGTCCAGGTGGTTGGTGGGCTCGTCGAGCAGCAGCAGGTTGGGGCGTTGCCAGACAATCATGGCCAGGACCAGGCGCGCCTTTTCACCACCGCTCATGGTGCCCACGGCCTGTTTGACCATATCGCCGGTGAAGTTGAAGCTGCCCAGGTAGCTGCGCAGATCCTGCTCACGGCTCGGTTGCTTGGCATCCGGCCCTAGTTCCTTGGCCAGACGGATCATGTGCTCCAACGGGTTTTCACTGGGGCGCAGCACATCGAGCTCTTGCTGCGCAAAGTACCCGATGTTCAGCCCCTTGCCCTCCGTGATGCTGCCCGCGAGCGGCTTCATGGTGCGCGCAATGGTCTTGACCAGCGTGGACTTGCCCTGTCCGTTGGCGCCCAGGATACCGATGCGCTGCCCAGCCAGCACGGATCGGTTGACGCCCGTGAGAATGGTGGTGGGCGTACCTTCTTCGTCCACATAGCCAAACGACGCGTCGCTGATGGCAAGCATCGGATTGGGCAGGTTGGCTGGCTCCTTGAACTCGAAAGTGAATTCGGCCTCGGCCAGCACCGGTCCGATTTTCTCCATGCGTTCAAGTTGCTTGACCCGGCTTTGCGCCTGCTTGGCCTTGCTGGCCTTGGCCTTGAAGCGGTCGATGAACTTTTGCAGGTGCGCCATCTTCTCCTGCTGTTTGGCAAAGCTGGCTTGCTGCAGCTCCAGTTGCTGGGCGCGCAGTTCTTCAAACTTGCTGTAGTTACCGCCGTAGCGGTTCAATTCGCCCTGCTGGATTTGCAGGGTGACATTGGTGATCGCGTCCAAAAACTCGCGGTCGTGGCTGATCACGATCATGGTGCCTGCATAGCGCTTGAGCCAGGCTTCGAGCCAGACGAGTGCATCCAGATCCAAGTGGTTGGTGGGCTCGTCCAGCAGCAGCAAATCGCTGGGGCACATCAGCGCACGCGCCAATTGCAGGCGCATGCGCCAGCCGCCCGAAAAGCTGTTGACGGGCTGGTCGAGTTCGCTCACCCGAAAACCCAGCCCAAGGATAAGCGCCTGGGCGCGGGCCACGGCATCGTGGGCGCCAGCATCGTGCAGGTCGGAATACGCATGGGCAATGGCCATGCCATCGTCGCTGGCTTCGGCTTCGGCCAGCTGGCGCTGCACTTCGGCCAAGCGCGTGTCGCCTTCCAGCACAAAATCGGTGGCGGATTGATCGGTCTCGGGCATGTTCTGCGCGACCTCGGCCATGCGCCAGCTCGAGGGGATGTGAAAGTCTCCGCCGTCTTCATGCAGCTTGCCGCTGAGCAGTGCAAACAGGCTGGATTTGCCTGCGCCATTGCGCCCCACAAGCCCGACGTTTTCGCCGGGGTTGATGGTGGTGGACACGCTGTCAAGCACGACTTTCGTGCCTCGGCGCAGGGTAACGTTCTTGAGGGTGATCATCCGGGAATCAGAAAAAAGCACACCCGCGCGAGGCGGGTGGCATACAAAACTCTGGGGGCCAGCGCAGTTGTGAACGGCAGAGCCGTTGCAGCTGCCCAAGGTGGCGCAGGGGCTCTATTGTGCCGTGAGCTGGGTTTGGGCGGCCAGGGCCCGCCGGGTGACCAGCAAAACCTGGTCTTCTCCCGCACTGGTTTCCAGCCAAAAAACCGGCAGTTGCGGAAACGCCGCCTCGAAGTGCGCCCGCTCGTTGCCGATCTCCAGAATGATGACGGCGTCCTCAGTCATGCAGGCGGGAGCCGCGGCAAACAGCTGGCGCACAAAGTCCATGCCGTCAGCGCCACCGGCCAGGGCCAGTTCAGGCTCGGCACGGTACTCGCTGGGCAGCGCGGCCATGCTGTCGGCGTTGACGTAGGGCGGGTTGCAGAGGATCAAGTCCCAGGGGCCGGGCAGGGCGGCCAGGCCATCGGAGAGCTGCAGCCTGATGCGGTCCTGCAGGCCGTGTTTGTCCACGTTGATGTGGGCCACGGCCAGGGCGTCGGCCGAGATGTCAGCGCCGGTCACTTCGACTTCGGGCCAGGCCATGGCGGCCAGCACGGCCAGGCTGCCGTTGCCGGTGCACAGGTCCAGCATCTGGCGGGTGTTTTCGCTCAGAAATCCGTCTACGCTGCCATCGGCCAGCAGTTCTGCGATGAAGCTGCGCGGCACGATGGCGCGTTCGTCAATGTAGAAGGGCACGCCCTGCAGCCAGGCCTCTCGCGTGAGGTAGGCGGCGGGCTTGCGTGTGCGGATGCGTTCTTCAAAAAGTGTAGCTACCAGGGCAAGCTGATCGGGCGCTACGGCCTGATTCTTGATGGAATCTGGCGCGTCTGAGAGATCACTGTCCAGCGGCAGGCCCAGGCGCCACAGCACCAGCCAGGCGGCTTCGTCATGGGCGTTGGTGGTGCCGTGGCCAAAGAACACCCCGGCCGATGCCAGCCATTGGGCGCCAGATTCGACCAGCGCACCGACGGTGTTGCCGGTCAGGGGATGCGTAGAGCTGCTCATGCGGTCACCGCCTGGGCTGCCAGGGCCTGAGCGTGCAGGTTTTCCAGCGTGCGGCGGTAAATGTTCTTGAGCGGCTCGATGTCGGCCACCACCACATGCTCGTCGATCTTGTGGATCGTGGCGTTGGGGGGGCCCAGTTCGATCACCTGGGGGCAGATCTGCGCAATGAAACGGCCGTCGCTGGTGCCTCCGGTGGTGGACAGTTCGGTGGTGATACCTGTCTCGGACGCGATGGCCTGCTGCACGGCGCCCACCAGTTCACCGGGCGTCGTAAGGAAGGGCTGGCCGCCGAGCGTCCAGCGCAGGTCGTATTCCAGGCCATGTCGGTCGAGCACGGCGTGCACTCGCTGCTGCAAGCCCTCTGCCGTCGATTCGGTCGAAAAGCGGAAATTGAAGTCGATCACCACTTCCCCGGGGATCACGTTGGTTGCGCCCGTGCCGCCATGCATGTTGCTGATTTGCCAGCTGGTGGGCGGAAAGAAGGCATTGCCGTTGTCCCACACGGTGGAGGCTAGTTCTGCCAGCGCGGGCAGGGCCTGGTGGATGGGGTTGCGGGCCAGCTGCGGATAGGCAATGTGGCCTTGGATACCACGCACGCTGAGCTTGCCGCTCAGGGTGCCGCGCCGTCCGTTCTTGATCATGTCTCCGGTTTTCTCGACGGAGGTGGGTTCGCCCACGATGCAGTAATCGAGTTTTTCGCCGCGCGCCTTGAGCTGTTCAACCACGACCTTGGTGCCATCGACGGAGGGACCTTCCTCGTCGCTGGTCAGCAGAAATGCCAGCTCGATCAGCGGGGCCGGCGTGGCGGCCAGGAACTCCTCCACTGCAACCACGAAGGCGGCAATAGACGTCTTCATGTCGCTGGCACCCCGGCCATAGAGCTTGCCGTCCTTGTGGGTGGGCACGAACGGGTCGCTGCTCCATTGGGCCAATGGACCGGTGGGGACGACATCGGTGTGCCCCGCGAATACTACGGTTTTGATAGCTGCTGAGGCATGATTCACATGCGCTACTGGCCGCTTTGCCCACAAATTGCTGACGCGGAAGTCGGCGGGGCCACTGTCCAGGCGTTCGCACACAAACCCGAGCGGGGCGAGTCGCTCGGCCAGCAGGTCCAGGCAACCGGCGTCCTCCGGTGTGATGGAAGGCAGAGAGATGAGCTGTTCGGCCAGGTGCAGGGTTCGGGACATGGGATGAGAATCAGGAAATGGAGACACGCAGCCACGCTGCGATCATGGAGACGGGGAGCGACACGACGCAGCCCGGGCAAGGGCCGCCGTGCGAGAGACGCTCGGCACCGAGCACGGCGTCCCCTTGAGGAAGGGCTCCGCAGGCCGCTTCGTGCGGCGTCACATCATGCCGCCGGCTTAACGTCCAGCACGATCTCGGTGAACGACGGCGTATCGTCGGGGGCATCGCGTGCTTCTTTCTGGGCCTTGGCGGCATTGGCGGCCAGGGAAAAGTCGTTTTGCAGGCGCCACATCAGGTTGGTAGGCGAATCGGCATAAGCCATGCCTTCCTTGCGGTCGATCTGCGCGTCCATGATCAGGCGGGCCAGCGCTTCTTCGAAGGTCTGCGATCCTTCGGCCATGGATTTCTCCATGGCTTCGCGCACGCCCGAGAAGTCGCCTTTTTCGATGAGATCGGACACCAGCTTGGTGTTGAGCATGACCTCGACCGCAGGCACCCGGCCGCCGTCGGTCTTGCGCACCAGGCGCTGCGACACCACGGCCTTGAGGGCCGAGGCCAGGTCGCCCAGCATCGTAGGCCGTACTTCGACCGGGTAGAAGCTCAGGATGCGGTTGAGCGCGTGGTAGCTGTTGTTGCCGTGCAGCGTGGCCAGGCACAGGTGGCCCGACTGCGCATAGGCAATGGCGGCCGACATGGTTTCGCGATCGCGGATTTCGCCGATCAGGATCACGTCGGGCGCCTGGCGCAGCGCGTTCTTCAGGGCGGTTTGCAGGGACTGGGTGTCGCTGCCGATTTCGCGCTGGTTGACGATGGACTTCTTGTTCTTGAACTGGTACTCGACCGGGTCCTCGATGGTGAGGATGTGGCCTGTCAGCGCCTCGTTGCGGGTATCGATCATCGACGCCAGCGAAGTGCTCTTGCCCGAGCCCGTGGCGCCCACCATCAGGATGAGACCGCGCTTTTCCATGATGAGCTCGCGCATTACCGGGGGCAGGCCCAGAGTGTCGAATTCGGGGATCTGCTGCGTGATGAAGCGAATCACCACCGCATAGCTGCCACGCTGGCGCATGGCGCTGACACGGAAGCGGCCCACGCCGCTGAGCGGCACACCCATGTTGAGTTCGCCGGTTTCCTCCAGCTCTTCGATGCGGTCCGGGGGGACCACTTCAGACAGCAGGTTGCGCGGTGCGTCGGGCGGCAGGATCTGGTTGTTGATGGGCACGCACTCGCCGTTGATCTTGATCAGCGCGGGGGCGTTGGCCGACAGATAGACGTCGGAGGCCTTTTTCTCTGCCATCAGGCGAAGAATTCGTTCCATCGTGCTCATGGTGTTTCCCTCTTGTTGTCAGTCTCTGTCGGCAAGGCGGCCCATCAGGCCGCGCTCATGCAGCGCAATCAGTCGCGCAGCAGGTCGTTGATGCTGGTCTTGGAGCGGGTTTGCGCGTCCACCTGCTTGACGATGATGGCAGCGTACATGCTGTAAGGTGCGCCGTTGGCGGCGGTCTTGGGCAGGTTGCCGCTCACCACCACCGAGCCCGAAGGCACGCGGCCATAGCTGATTTCGCCGGTGGCACGGTTGAAGATCGGGGTGCTCTGGCCCAGGTACACGCCCATGCCCAGCACGGAGTTCTCTTCGACCACCACGCCTTCGACGACCTCGGAGCGGGCGCCGATGAAGCAGTTGTCTTCAATGATGGTGGGGCCGGCCTGCAGAGGCTCCAGCACGCCGCCAATGCCCACGCCGCCGGACAGGTGCACGCCCGCGCCGATCTGTGCGCACGAGCCCACGGTGGCCCAGGTGTCGACCATGGTGCCTTCGCCCACGTAGGCGCCGATGTTCACGTACGAGGGCATCAGGATCGCACCCTTGGCGATGAAGCTGCCACGGCGGGCCACAGCAGGTGGCACCACGCGCACGCCGGTGGCCTTCATTTCTTCTTCGGACAGGTGGGCAAACTTGGTCTGCACCTTGTCGTAAAAGCCCAGGTCACCAGCCTTGACGACTTCGTTGTCCTTCAGGCGGAAGGACAGCAGCACGGCCTTCTTGATCCACTGGTGCACGGTCCACTGGCCCACGCCTTCGCGGGTGGCCACACGCAGCTTGCCGTTGTTCAGCTCGGCAATCACGTGCTCGACGGCGTCCTGGATCTCCTTGGGGGCGGCGGCGGACGAGAGGCTGGCGCGTTTTTCCCAGGCGTTGTCGATGAGGGTTTGGAGTTGTTGGGTCATGTTGTTGTCGATCAGATCAGGCAGTACGGGATTGGATGAATTGCACGATGCGCAGCGCGGCTTCCACGCATTCTTCGGCTTCGGCCACCAGGGCCATGCGCACGCGCTGGGCGCCGGGGTTGCTCCCCTGGGCCTCGCGGGCCAGGTAGCTGCCGGGCAGCACCGTCACATTGTATTGAGCCAGCAGGGCGCGCGCGAACTCGGCATCGTCCATGCCAAGGGCTTCCGGCACCTTGGCCCACAGGTAGAAACCGGCGTCGGGCAGGGCGACTTCCATCACGCCAGCCAGCAGCGGCGTGACCTGGGCAAACTTTTTGCGGTACAGCGCCCGGTTTTCCACCACATGCTTTTCATCGCTCCAGGCGGCGATGCTGGCAGCCTGCACGATGGGGCTCATGGCGCTGCCGTGGTAGGTGCGGTAGAGCAAAAAGGACTTGATCAGCGCGGCGTCGCCAGCCACAAAGCCGCTGCGCATACCGGGCACGTTGCTGCGCTTGGAGAGGCTGGTGAAAGAGATCAGGTTCTTGAAGTGGCCACGCCCCAGTTGCGCTGCAGCCTGCAGGCCACCCAGCGGCGGTTCGTCGCGGAAATAGATCTCGCTGTAGCACTCGTCCGAGGCAATCACGAAGCCGTATCGGTCGCTCAGCTCAAACAGTTTCTTCCATTCGCTGAGCGGCATCACGGCGCCCGTGGGGTTGCCGGGCGAGCAGACGAAGAGCAACTGTGTGCGTTGCCACACAGCCTCGGGCACGGCGTCCCAGTTCACCGCAAAGTTGCGGCTGGGGTCGCTGGCCGCGTAGTACGGCTGGGCGCCCGCCAGCAGGGCGGCGCCTTCGTAGATTTGATAGAACGGATTGGGGCATACGACCAGCGGCTGGCCTTGCGAGGGGTCGATGATGGTCTGCGCGAACGCAAACAGTGCCTCGCGCGAGCCGTTGACCGGCAGCACCTGAGTGCCCGGGTCCAGGGTCAGCGCATAGCGCTGTTGTATCCATTGTGTGAAGGCCTCGCGCAGCTTGGGTTCGCCTGCGGTGGCTGGGTAACTGGCCAGTCCGCCCAGGTTGTTACTGAGTGCATCTTTGATGAACTGCGGTGTAGGATGGCGTGGCTCACCCATGCCCAGGCTGATAGGGCTGTAGGCCGCCGGGGGGGTGACTCCCGCGAAGAGTTGCCGCAGCCGCTCGAAGGGGTAGGGCTGGAGATGGGAGAGCAGGGGATTCATGGAGCGACATTATGGGCGAAGGGCGTGCGCCCAAGGCGTGGTGCCAGGTGTCGTCCACGCCATGGCAATGGGCAGGGCAACGCGCTGAGGCGGGCCCCCACGCGCCGGATGGGGTTGTCAATCCGACGTAAGAGCGGACACCTAGCATGGCTCCCTTTCAAAAACGATAACGGAGACAAGATGTCTGGATTCCTACCGCTGCGCCCCGGACTCTGGTGGATGCGCAGGTGGCACCTGCCGGGCAAACTGATCACGCTGGGTGTGTTGATGGCGGGCGCCCTGGCGATGGCCGCCATGGATGCCCCGTGGTGGGCTGTGGCGCTGGCCGGTGCCGTGGTGCTCTATCCCCTGTGTGCCTTGTATATGGGGCTGGCCTCCGACCTGCAGAGCGTGGCGCATGCGATGGAGCAGACCACGCGGGGCGACTTGTCGGCCCGTGCGGGTGTCAACGGACGGGACGAGGTCGGGTCCATGGCCCAGTCGCTCGACCGGATGGTGCTCACGCTCTCATCCATGGTGGCGGATATTCGCAGCAACGCGGCACTGGTGGCCCATGCGGGGCAAAGCCTGGCGCAAGGCAACCGCTCCCTGGCTGAACGCACTGAACAACAAGCCGCCAATCTGGAGCAGACGGCTGCCAGCGTGGAGCAGCTTTCGTCGGCCGTGCAGAACAACGCACAGACCGCGCGCAGCGCCGATGCCCGTGCCGCCGAGGTGCGCAAGGCTGCCGACAGCGGGGCCGAGGCCATGGCGCGAGCCGTGCAGTCGGTGGAGGCCATCCAGCAAAGCGCACGCCGCATGACCGAAATCATCGGTGTCATCGACAGCATTGCGTTTCAGACCAACATCCTGGCCCTGAACGCGGCGGTGGAGGCCGCCCGCGCCGGTGAGCAGGGCCGAGGCTTTGCCGTGGTGGCGGGTGAGGTGCGTACGCTGGCCAAGCGCTCGGGCGACGCGGCGCGCGAGATTCGTGAACTGATCGGCGCCTCGGTCAACCAGGTGGAGGCCAGCGCGGGGCTGATCCGGTCGGCTGGCGAGGGCATTGCCAACATGGCCAGCGGCATTCGCAGCGTGGCGGCCAGCATGACCGAGATCTCCGGCTCCAGCGCTGAGCAAAGCACGGGCTTGAGCGAGGTCAGTTCTTCCGTGCAGCATCTCGACCAGATCACGCAGCACAACGCCCAGATGGTGGGCCACGCCGTTTCGCAGGCTGAGGCGCTGGAGCACCGCGCCTCCACCCTGTCCCAGGCGGTGGCGGCGTTCCGGCTGCAGCAGGGCACGGCCGATGAGGCGGTGGCCCTGGTGAACAAGGCCGTGGCGCTGCACAAGACCACCTCGCGCGACCAGTTTCTGTGCAGCATCACCGACAAGACGCAGCCCTACCATGATCGCGACATGTATGTGTTTGTGCTGGATGCTGGCGGCACCTATCTGGCCTTTGGCGGCAACCAGGCCAAGGTGGGTACCCGCGTGCAGGACATCCCCGGCATTGCAGGCGACCGGCTTGTGAGCGACATCGTGACCCAGGCCGACCGCGCTCCAGGTTGGGTGGAGTACGACATCACCAACCCAGCCACCGGCGCGGTGCAAACCAAGATGTCTTACGTGAGCCGCGTGGGCGATTGGTACGTGGGCTGCGGCGTGTACAAGTCACTGGCCGCGCGGTAATCCGCAGACCAGCAGTTTCTCGTCCAGAGACCTGGGCGTCGCTTTTGGGGTGCCGCTTTCAGCGCGACCCTTTTTCACGCAGCTGGCGCGCGCGCTCCATGGCGGCGGCAATGGCCGCCTTGCGTGCTTCCATGCCCTCAGCAGCCACTGCATTGGCCGCCGGGCGCGATAGGGCGGTTGTTGTGGAATCGGCCTGCGCACCGAATCCATCGTCCTTGACGTCTTCCAGCGGCACCCGCTGGCGGTGTTGCTGGTAGCGCTGCTTGGCTTGAAGTGCCAACGCATCAGACCATGCGGCCCACCCGGTCGCGCCACCGCTGGCATTGTCGAGCTGGATGCAGTCCACCGGGCAAACGGGGATGCACAGCTCGCACCCTGTGCAGTACGGCTCGATGACGGTGTGCATTTTCTTGTTGGAGCCCACGATGGCATCGGTGGGGCAGGCCTTGATGCACAAGGTGCAGCCAATGCACCACGCTTCGTCAATGAAGGCCACCGTGCGTGGGCCCTCCACGCCGTGGTCGGCACTCAAAGGCACCACGGCGTGGCCCGTGATGGCAGCGAGGCGCGCGACACCTTCAGCGCCCCCGGGGGGGCACTGGTTGATGGCGGCCTCGCCCTGGGCGATGGCCTGCGCATAGCTTGCACAGTCGGGATAGCCGCAGCGTGTGCACTGCGTCTGGGGCAGGGCGGCGTCGATCCGCGCTGCGAGTTCAGCTAAGCCAGCGTGGGCCGGTGCGGTGCTGGCAGAAGCGGGGTGGCTCAAGCCTTGCGCGCCTTGCTCTTGCCGCTACTGCGGGTGGACGGCGCCGCCGTAGCGCTGGTCTGCGCCGTGCTCAGGTCGGCGGTGGGCTCCTGGGCGGCACCCGTGGGGGTGGCTGCGGGTTGCACCCAGCGTGTGGCCACTGCGGTGGCACCGGCGGGCTTGGCCGCAGGACGGGCTGGCGCAGGCTTTGCAGCTGCCTTGGGCGCTTTGGCCGTGGTGGTTTTGGCTACCGGTGCCGCCTTGGCGGGGGCGGGCGAGGCGCTAGCGAGCTTGGGCGCTGCAGCCGAAGCCACGGGCTTGGCGGGCAGTTCATGTTCCAGGATGAAGGCGCGCACCTTGGGGTACACGATGTCGCGCCAGCGGCGGCCGCTGAAGATGCCGTAGTGGCCTGCGCCCTTGGCCTCCAGGTGGCGCTGCTCCTTGCGCACGATGCCGCTGCACAGGTCGTGGGCAGCTTCGGTCTGGCCCGAGCCGGAGATATCGTCCAGCTCGCCTTCCACCGTGAACAGGGCGGTGGTCTTGATGTCCTGGGGGCGCACGCGTTCCAGCTTGCCGGCGGGGGAGCGCACGTCCCAGGTGCCATTCACCAGCTTGTAGTCCTGGAACACGGTCTGGATGGTTTCGAGATAGTAGTCCGCATCCATGTCCAGCACGGCGTTGTACTCGTCATAGAACTTGCGGTGGGCCTCGGCGCTGGCGTCGTCGCCCTTGATCAGGTTCTTGAAGTAATCGTAGTGGCTGGACGCATGGCGGTCCGGGTTCATGGCCACAAAGCCGGTGTACTGCAAAAAGCCAGGGTACACGCGGCGGCCGGCGCCAGGGAATTTCTCCGGCACGCGGTAGATCACGTTGTTCTCAAACCATTCGTAGCTGCGGTTGGTGGCCAGGTTGTTCACCGCCGTGGGCGACTTGCGGGCGTCGATGGGGCCACCCATCATGGTCATGGTCAGGGGCGTCTTCTCGCCGCGGCTGGCCATCAGCGACACAGCAGCCAGCACCGGCACCGTGGGCTGGCAGACGCTGATCACGTGGCAGTTGCCGTAGATGCCTTGCAGATGGCGGATGAAGTCCTGCACATAGTTGACGTAGTCGTCGAGGTGGAACTCACCCTCCGACAGCGGCACCAGGCGAGCGTTTTTCCAGTCGGTGATGTAGACCTTGTGGTCCTTGAGCATGGTGCGTACGGTGTCGCGCAGCAGCGTGGCGTAGTGGCCCGACAGCGGCGCCACGATGAGCACCACGGGCTGGCCCTTGAGCTTGGTCAGCGTGGCGGGGTCGTCCGAAAAGCGCTTGAAGCGGCGCAGTTCGCAAAACGGCTTGTCCACCTCGATCCGCTCATGGATGGCAACACCGATGCCGTCCACATCGACCGTATGGATGTCGAATGCAGGCTTTTCGTAGTCCTTGCCCAGGCGGTAGAGCAGGTCGTAGCCGGCGGCCATGCGTTGGGCCACCGAAGTCTGGCTCAGCGGCGAGACCGGGTTGCTGAACAACTTGGAAGCCGCCTGCGCAAAATCTGTGAAGGGCTCCATCAGGGAGCGCTGGGTTTCGTAGAGGTGGTACAGCATGGGGCGAAACTCCGTTTTGTTGCAGTGCAATATAGCAGCACTTGGTAACAAGCGCATGGAGTAAAACCACCAATGTCCAGTCGCCTTTGCGACAAACCAACTTCGGCCCAGCTGCAGCGCAGTGGTGCCTTAGGAGACTGTCATGCCCCGGTCTGAAATCATCAAAATGATAGCATCTGGCGCAATGCACACTAGCGCTTGAGCCCATTTTGGCTTTATCCCTGCAGCTTGGGCTCCGCGTTGTCGTTCAGCCACGCCTCGAACGACTCGCGGGCCGAATTGCGCAGCGCGGGGCGGAAAGCGGTCTTGTTACTCAGGTACAGACAGTGCCGGATCACCGTGTAGGGGTTGAAGCTGGCCTGGGGGTTCTGGTCTTCAAAGTGCTGCTTGTAGCGCTTGACCACGCCAATCGTCTCCCGCATCAGGCTGTTGAAACGGGCGCGTGTCATGCCTGCCGACCAGGCCTGGATGTCGTCCACAAAACCATCAACCTTGGACGGTTCAAACTCGAAGTCCTTGAAGAAATGCGTGGCGATCTTGAGGAAGGTGAAGGCGTTGAGCTCGCTGCTGGGGGCTGCGGCGCGGGCTGGGGCCTGCAAATCCGCGGCCGCGTCGGGTGCGGGTTCGGCAGTTTCGTCCGGGGCCTGCAGCAGTTCTGCCGCTGTGGCATCGCGGATCTGGCGGAACTCCCGGTCGGCCAGTTCAAACAGGGCCGACAGCACGTTGATGCGCCGCTTGAGCTGCCCCGGGATGGATTTTTTGTACTTGATCTTGTGGTCCAACACGCTCCACGAGTCCTGGATGATGGTGCGCACCTGCAGCTCGAAGGGCCACTGGGCATACGCCGCATGCTCCGGCAGGTCGCGTTCGGCCACGCTCAGCCGCAGGTCCAGGTGCAGCCCCTTGTAGCCAAACGACGCCTCGGTGCTCTCCACGGCCGACACCTTGTCGGTCACATCAATGACCGCGAAATGGGCACGCACGATCTGGGCGATCTTTTCCAGCTCGTCTTCATACAGGCACACCACCCGCACGCCGATCAGGTCGGTGATGTAGGCCTGGATGTCATAGGGCGTGTTGCTCTCTTCCAGCGCCGGTCGGTATTTGCGCACGAACTTGCGCACGCATTCATCCACATCTTTCACCCGGCCCTCGACCTTGGTGATGTCCACGCCGCCCGCCTGGGTCACCACGGTCGCCACGCGCGCCGTGAGCGCTGCGCAGGCGTCTTCCAGCGCCACGGCTTGCGCCGCATACCAGCTGCGAAATTGGGATTCCTCCAGATCGAAATCAAGCGATGCCATGCCAGGCCTTTGGGTTGAGTGTTGCCGGGTTGATTGGTGAGAGCTGGTGCGCAGGCACGGGACTGCGTACAGCGGGTGCGAGCATAGCCGTGCAGCGTTCGCAAGCAGTGTGCAGTTTGCGCGCAAATGCCCCTTTTCGGCGCAGGACAGATGCTCATAATGGTGCAGCCCCTCGGGTCCACAGCCTGTGTACCGCCGACGCGCTTCCATCACCCAGGATGCCATGACTCCAGAACCCGCTCCGCACACCGATGCGCCTGCACCGCAGGGGCCGGTGGCGTGGGCGCCCGAAGGGGTGGCGGGCACCAGCAACCACCGCTGGTTGCCCGTGGTGCTGCCCCCGCTGATTGCGCTGCTCACCCTGGGCCTGACTTTCTTGTACTGGCAGAGCGAAGAAAAGAACACGCGGGCCAAACGAGAGCAGAACTTTGAGGTGGCGGCCGACCAGATCGCCTACAACCTCAAGGACCGCATGGCGACCTACGAGGTGGTGCTGCGCGGCGTCAAAGGCTACTTTGAAGGCTCGGAGCGCATCGACCGGGCTGAGTTCCAGGCCTACGTGAGTGCGCTGCAGTTGCAGGCGACCCGGCCCGGGCTGCAGGGGGTGTCGCTGATCCTCCAGTTCCCCGGCAATGCGCTGACGGCCCACCTGGAGGACATGCGCCAGCGGGGCTTCGACCAATATGCGGTGCGCCCACCCGGCGAGCGCGCACTGATGGCCCCCATCACCCACATCGAACCGCTGGAGGGCCCCAATCTCAAGGCCCTGGGCTTTGATGTGCTGACCCTTCCACCCGCCAAGGAAGCGCTGGACCGGGCCCGCGACACCGGAGCGCTGGCGCTGTCCGGGCGGCTGACCCTGATGCAAAACGCGGCTCCGGGGCTGGTGATGTACATGCCCCTGTACCGCGCCGACGCCGACAACGGCACGGTGGAGGGCAGGCGGCAAGGGCTGGCGGGCTGGGTGTCGGCGCCGTTTCTGATGGAGGACGTGATCAACGGCATGTCCCGTGAATTTGACGCCGACATTGGCTTGCAGATCACCGACAGCACTCCAGGCACGGGTGCGACATTTCCCGGCGCCGTAGCCGGAGATGCCGGTGCCGCCGCAGGTGTGCAGCTGTTCAGCAACCTGAAGGCGTCTGCCCAGGGGACGGGCGCACAGCCTTTGCAGGCGCGTCGCGAGCTGGAGCTGGGAGGGCGGCGCTGGACCTTGCAGATGGCGCCCCAGCCTGGCTTTGTGCAGCGCTTTCAGGACGATGGACACCACCCGGTGGCGCTGCTGGGCACGGTGCTGAGCCTGATCCTGGCCTGGTTCACCTGGCTGCTGGCCACGGGGCGCGAGCGTGCCGTGGCCTTGGCGCGGGACATGACGGCCGAACTGCGCGCCACCCGCGACGACCTCGAAAGCACGCTCAGCGCCATTCCTGATCTGCTGTTCGAGCTGGGGCTGGATGGCTGCATCCACCACTACCGTTCTGCCCGATCAGGAGAGCTGGCGGTGCCGCCCGAGATGTTTCTGGGCCGCCTGCTGCGCGATGTAGTGCCGCCCGAGGCCGTTGCTGGCTGCCATGCGTCCCTGCAAGCGGCGCACCACACCGGGTATTCGTCAGGCCACCAGTTCCGGCTGGAGCTGGGTGGGGTGACCCACTGGTTTGAGTTGTCGATTGCGCGCAAGGAGAGTGCTGCGCCTGGCGACGAACCCCGGTTCATCGCGCTGTCGCGCGACATCACCGAGCGCAAGCAGGCCGAGGCGCGGTCGCACCAGCTGGCCTACTTTGATGCGCTCACCGGCCTGCCCAACCGGCGCATGCTGCTGGACCGCATGGAACACGCGCTGGCCAACGCGCAAAAGGCCGCCCAGGTGGGGGCTGTGCTCTACATCGACCTGGACAATTTCAAGCAGATCAACGACGCGCGGGGGCACACGGTGGGCGACATGCTGCTGATGCAAGTGGCCCAGCGGCTCACGCAATTGCAACGCCCGGGCGACACCGTGGCCCGCCTGGGAGGGGACGAGTTTGTGGTGCTGGTGCACAACGTGGCGTCGGACATGGAGTCCGCCGGGCGCGCCGCGCTGCTGGTGGCCGAAGAAATGCGTACCGCGCTGGAGGCGCCGTACACCATCGACACCCACCTCTACAGCACCACCGGCAGCATCGGCATCACGCTTTTCCCCAAACGAGGCGAAGGCGTGGAAGACCTGCTGCGCGAGGCCGACACGGCCATGTACCGTGGTAAGGACCTGGGCCGCAACCGCATCCGCTTTTACGAGGCTGCCATGCAGGCCGACGTGCAGGAGCGCTTGGCGCTGGAGCAGGACTTGAAAAAAGCGCAGGCGCTGGGCCAACTGGCGGCCTTTGTGCAAAACCAGGTGGATGCGGCCGGCAACGTGGTGGGCGGCGAGTTGCTGATGCGCTGGGACCACCCCGTGCGCGGCAACGTCCCGCCCAGCCGCTTCATCCCCATTGCCGAGGCCTCGGGCCTGATCCTGCGCATGGGTGACTGGATGATCCAGCAGGCCTGCGAGACCCTGGCGCGCCTGCAGGGGGCAGGGCACGCGCTGTCGCTCTCGGTCAACGTGAGCGAGCGGCAGTTTCGCCAGGACGACTTTGTCGAGCGCGTGCGCCACATCCTGGCCCACACCGGCGCCAACCCGGCCCTGCTGATCCTGGAGGTGACCGAAAGCCTGCTGATCGAAGACCTGGACGACACCATCGCCCGCATGACCGAGATCGTGCAGCTGGGTGTGCGCTTTTCCATCGACGACTTTGGCACCGGCTATTCGAGCCTGGCCTACCTCAAGCGGCTCCCGCTCTACGAGCTGAAGATCGACAAGAGCTTTGTGGACGACACGCCCGACGACCCCAACGACACGGCCATCGTGCAGTCCATCATCTCGGTGGCCCGCCACCTCAACCTGCGCGTGGTGGCCGAAGGGGTGGAGACACGCGCCCAGGCCGATTTTCTCGTTGAGAGCCAGTGCGAGTGCCTGCAGGGCTACCTGTTCGGCCGGCCGGAGCCGCTGGCGGCGTGGGTGGGGCGGCTGGAGTCCCGGTCATCTTGATCGTAGACGCCGTGTACAAGCGCTCTGGCGAGCGCAGACAACTTCTCTGACTCAATCGGCCACGATGGCCCAGCGCTCATGGTCGCGCCAGCGACCATTGATCTTGAGGTAGCGGGGCGAAAACCCTTCTTGCTGAAATCCGCAGCTGCGCACCAGTGCGATCGAAGCATCATTACCGGGCTGGATGTTGGCTTCCAGCCGGTGCAACTTCAGTGTGCCAAAGGCATAGCGCAACAGATGCCGCAAGCCCACGCCCATCAGCCCCCGGCGTTCAAACCCAGCAAAGACGTAATAGCCCAGATAGGCGCTGCAAAAATCGCCCATCACGATCTGGGAAAGGTTGAAGACCCCTGCGATCTGTTCACTGCCATCATGCTGGTCCGGTGTACACACCAACATCGCCCGGTGCGTGGGCAGGTTCATTTGTACGAGATAGCTGGCAAACGCTTCCGGGGTTGAAGGGGCTGAAGTCCAGGGCGCGTGCAGCGTGCTGCTGTGCTGGGCCAGTGCAACAAGCCGTGCGCCATCAGCCGCGACGGGCGGGCGCAAACACACCTGCACTGTGGACGGACTATTCGCACGTTTGCTCATCACCGCCTGCGTTACAGCTCCGACCAGTCGATGATTCAGTTCAGACCGACAACGCCGGTTGCGCGTGAGCGGCTTCTGGCTCGGCCGTTCCACTTGCATAGGCCTGCATCGCTAACGCATGCACCTCCCGCGCGGGACGGTCCTTGAGCAGATGGTTACTCCACACCTGGCGCCAGATGCGGGCTCCGGGCAAGCTGTGGCGCAGGCCCAGCATGTGGCGGGCGATGTGGGGCCATGGGGTGCCATGCTGCGCGGCCTCGCGCTCCATGTATTCGACCATCGCCAGTTCCACTTCCTCGCGGGTCAGGGGGCAGGGGGCGCCGCCGTAGTAAAGCTGGTCCCAGCGCGCCAGCCACCAGGGGTTGTGGTACGCCTCACGGCCGATCATCACGCCGTCCAGGTGTTGCAACTGCTCCTGCACCACGTCATCGGTGGTGATGCCGCCGTTGATGGCGATGGTGAACTGCGGAAACTCAGCCTTCAGGCGGTGCACCACCTCGTAGCGCAGGGGAGGGATGTCGCGGTTTTCCTTGGGGGAGAGACCCTGCAGCCACGCGTTGCGCGCATGCACGATGAACACGGTGCACCCGGCCTCGGCCACAGTGCCGACGAAGTCGCGCACAAAGCCGTAGTCCTCCACCTTGTCGATGCCGATGCGGTGCTTGACGGTGACGGGCACGCTAACCACGTCCTTCATGGCCTTGATGCCGTCGGCCACCAGCTGGGGGGCTTTCATCAGGCTGGCGCCAAAGGCACCGCGCTGCACGCGGTCGCTGGGGCAACCGCAGTTCAGGTTGATTTCGTCGTAGCCCCATTCCTCACCCAGCCTGGCGGCCTGGGCGAGCTTGTCGGGCTCGTTGCCGCCCAGCTGCAGGGCTACGGGGTGCTCTTCGGCGTTGAAGCGCAGGTGGCGCTCGGTGCCGCCATACAGGATGCCGCCCGCGTTCACCATCTCGGTGTACAGCAGGGTCTGGCGCGTCAGCAGCCGGTGAAAGTAACGGCAGTGGCGGTCAGTCCAGTCCATCATCGGCGCAACCGACATTCTCCACGGGCTAAGTGATTGATTTATAACGGTATTTTCCAAGAGACAAACCGATGATTTCTATCGTGTGCAAGATAAAGTGCACACGATGTGCACACGAAGGGCCTTAAAAGTGCAGAATCTGAGCATCAACCGATGCACACGACTGCACACACATGGCGACATTTTCTCAGTTACCGTCCGGCAAGTGGCGCGCCCAGATAAGAAGGGCGGGCATGTACCGCGCTGCCACCTTCGCCACCAAGCGCGAAGCGAAGGATTGGGCAACCCAGATTGAGGCGCAGGCAAGCCATATCGCCGCTGGTGGATATGCGCCTGTACCCAAGGGCGCCACGCTGGCCGACCTGATCGAAAAGTACATCGAGAGCAGCACCAAGTTACCCGGCAAGACGAAGGAGGCCACGCTCGCCATGCTCAAGCGCGAGCTGGGCAAGGTGAGGCTATCCAACCTGAATGCCGTGGTGCTGCGCGACTTCATCGACCGCCGCCAGGACGACGGGGCAGGGGGCGTGACCATCGCCGCTGACTTGTCCTATTTGTCGGCGGTGCTCAAGTGGGGCCGACATGCCCGCCAACTGGACTTGCCCGAGCGCCTGGCATTGGAGGCCCGCGCCAGCCTCACGCATCGGGGACTGAGCACCCGAGGTAAGGAGCGCGAGCGGGAGCCTACCGACGACGAGCTGGCCCGAATCTATGCCCATTGGGCGACCAAGGCCCGCCAGAAAATCCCCATGCAGACGGTGTGCCAGTTCGCATTGGCCACGGGGATGCGCCAGGGCGAAATCACCCGCCTGGAAATCGAGGATGTGGACCGCCAAGCCAAAACGGTGGTGATCCGCGACCGCAAAGACCCACGCAACAAGACCGGCAACAACCAGACGGTGCCGCTACTGCCCGACGCCTGGGCCATCGTGGAACCCATCATCAAGGAGCGGGAAACCGGGTTCCTGTTCCCCTATGACGAACGCAGCATATCGGCATCGTTCACGCGGGCCTGCACAGCCCTGGGGATTGAAGATTTGCACTTTCACGACCTGCGCCACCGCGCCGCCGCCCAGTTCTTCCGCATGGGCCTGGGCATCCCGCAGGTAGCCTTGCTGACGGGGCACAAGACCTGGGCCATGCTGCGCCGGTACACGGCCATCAAGCCCGAGGACGTACACGACGCTATCAAGAAACCGGCAAGCCCTGCACCGGACAAAGCAGGGCAACAAGACGGCGAACGGGAAGCCTGAGAACAACCCGCCCGCCTGACCATCACCAAAATGAGGTTTGAAAATGGCTACTGAAACTGTAAACCAACGACGCGACGACGACACCGAGGACCGGGCAAACGAGGCGGCAGCACTGGGTGATCTGGTGCTCTGGATAAGCCAGGCGCGTGACCTTCTAGACGAGATCCGCAATGCCGCTGGATATGAGGGTTCGTCGCTGGACGTGGCGCTGAAGCGCTTCGATATTCGCTATCACACAGCCGACTGGAATGCTGGGGACGCTGGCGACGGACTGGCTTATGTTCTCCACCGTCAAAACTATCTGATCAAGTCGCTGGCCTGACCCAATTCGCCAGCCCTAGCGCGACGGCGCGAAAACCCGTTTCCCCTGACGGGCTGGGCTGTAAATTTCACTTAAGGAGTAAATGTGAAATCGAAAAAACATAATGTGCCGTTGATAGCCTTTTGGATATTTGAGGTGATCTTAATTTTGGGTGGCCTTTATATATTCTATAAAGGCTTCGATATGCGCTTAATTGCTCTTGAACAAAATAAAGCAGATCCCAATGCTACCCTTCTTCAGGCGTGGAAAGGCATGAGTATTGCATATATGGCTGCGGGCTCTGTAATAATGATTTCAGTATGGCTCGGCCATAATATCGAGAATGGTCGAATGATCCAGCAGCAAACTATTGATCGCCTAAACTGGACTATCGAGAGAATTGCGGAAGTTGAGGCATCGAAGCATTCACAAAGACAGGAGGGAGAGGGTAAGTGGCCCTGGGGCTCCCACCATACCGATGCATTGGGACATTTAGAGGCCGCTGCGAATCGGTTTTGGACGCTGTACGACCCTATGGACCCATCTACAGCACCAACGAATGAAATGGTAGCTGGGTGGTTGCGCGATGAGCGCCGCGTCTCCAGAGAGAAGGCGAATGCCATCGCGTCGATTCTTCGTGCTGATGGCCTGAAGACTGGTCCACGTCGCTAGTTCTCCCGGTCCACCCGAACCACCCCCACCACCCAACTGGAGATATTCGACACTATTCATAGTGTCATCAAAGCTCGAAATTCGACCCATCGCAACAACTGGCGCATAAGCCGGAAAGGATGGGTTAATGACCGCTACAGCCATTCAAGAGACAGAGCGCGTTCGCCACATGGCGGAGCGCCTAGACTGTTTCATCGAGGAAGATTTCCAAGCACTTGCAGCCGCCACGCCAAAAACAGTTGAAGCATGGCGCAAGCGTGGCATGGGGCCTGCATATATCCTGCTGGGTAATCGCTACCTGTACCCGCGCAAGGCGGTGGCGAAATACTTGGAGGGCATTACCCGCGAGCGCAACAGCGTGGCCGCAAAGGAGGCGCTGTAATGGGGTTCGACCGCCGCAATCTCCCCGACGCGGTGGGTTACTACGAGTCCGAAGGCTTGAAGCTGACCGGGCGCGGTAAATGGCGCACCACCGAGTGCAAATTCCACGGCGGCAGTGATTCCATGCGGATCAATACCGACAGCGGTGCATTCGCCTGCATGGCTGGCTGTGGTGCCCGTGGTGGCGATGTGCTGGCCTATCACATGGCGCAGCATGGCCTGGAGTTCGTAGAAGCCGCCAAGGCCCTGGGCGCATGGATTGATGACGGACGCCCCGCCACCCAGCACAAGCCTACCCCGCTTTCTCCGCGCCAGGCGCTGGAGGTGCTGGCAGTGGAAGCCAACCTTGTAGCCATCGCCGCCGCCAACGTGGCGCACGGTGTGGTGCTGTCTCAAGTGGACTTGTCCCGCGTGCTGACTGCATCGGGCCGCATCACTCGCTTGGTGGAGGTGTTCGCATGAAGCGCAGCATTGCAGAGCACAACGCCATGGCATCGGTGCTGGACGACCGCGAGCGCGGGCCAATCTTTCCCGAACTGCCAGATTCGCCGGACATATCGGGCCTGGGGCCGCGCGACAAGGTGATCCTGACATGCGGCACCGACCTGACGCCCGAGCCATACCGCTGGCTGTGGCAATACTGGCTGGCCATGGGGAAGCTGCATATCCTCGCTGGCGCACCTGGGCAGGGCAAAACCACCATCGCGCTGGCAATGGCGGCAACCATCACCATCGGCGGACGCTGGCCAGATGGTTCTCGCTGCGCACCTGGCAACGTGCTGATCTGGAGCGGTGAAGATGACCCCGCCGATACGCTGGTGCCGCGCCTCATGGCGGCTGGTGCGGATCGTGCCCGGTGTTATTTCATCGAGGGCGCACGCCGGGACGGCGAAGTGGTGCCATTCGACCCGGCCCGCGACCTGGGGCAACTGCTGGAGGCCATCGAGAAAATCGGCGGCATCAGTCTGCTGGTGATTGATCCTGTGGTGAGCGCCGTCACTGGCGACAGCCACAAGAACACCGAGGTTCGACGCGCATTGCAACCCCTGGTTGATCTGGCTGCAAAGTGCGACTGCGCGGTGCTGGGCATCACCCACTTTGCCAAAGGTGGCCAGGGAACCGACCCGGCGCAGCGCGTGGTGGGCAGCGTGGCATTTACTGCTGTGGCCCGCGTGGTAATGGTGGCAGCGAAGGTGAAGGGCGACGAAGAAGGCCAGGACACGCGCATCCTAGCCCGCAGCAAAAGCAACATCGGCCCGGACGATGGCGGGTTTCAGTACCACCTTGAACAGTCCGAACCTATACCCGGCATTCATGCGTCACACATCGCATGGGGTAAGGCGGTGCAAGGCACGGCACGCGAGCTGCTGACAGACCCGGACGAGCCGCAGCAGGAGCAGTCGGACGCCAGCGCCAAAGATGCCGCCATTGATTTCCTGGTGGAGATCCTGAAAGACGGTTCCGCACCATCCAAGTATGTGGAGACAGAGGCCAGGGCGGCAGGCGTTTCATGGGCGACAGTGCGCCGCGCAGCGGACACCATCGGCGTGACGAAGCGCAAGATGAATGACGCTTGGTACTGGTTCCGACCCAAGTTGCTCAATCAAGTTGCTCAAGATGCTCAACCTTTAAACGATGAGCAAGTTGAGCAAGTTGATGAGCAAGTTGCCCAAAGCACGGAGGTTCTATGACGCCCGAAGCCATCCTTGCCGACCTGATCCAGTGCGGCATTGAACCCAGCGTGACGCCGGACAAAACCGGCATCGTGGTGCCAGCCGGGAAGCTGACGGAAGCGCAGCGCGCCGCCGTCCTGGGCCACAAGCCCGCGCTGATCGCCTGCATCCTGGAGTCGGCACGCATCACCTCCGAACTGATCGACGCCGCCATGCGAGCCGCTGCCCACTGGAAAGACGATCCCGAGGAATGGCGCAGGCAGTGCCTGGAGGTGCCACCGCACCAACGGGCCGACCTGCTGGACCATCTGCAGAGCCAGTACCCAAAGCCCTGACCACCGACCCGCCCCGAGCGGGTTTTTTCTTGACATGACGATTGATAACAGCTATATATCACGCCTAATTGATAGTTAATAACTATCGCAACCCGCCCGGCGATTGCATGGGCACTTTTTCAAGAAAGCCCACAAATGCAACTGCATCAAATCCGCGAAGCCCGCGCCGCGAAAGTCTCCGAAGCCCGCTCCCTGCTGGCCAGCACTCCCCAGCTCAACGCCGAAGGCCAGGCGAAGTTCGACCGGCTCAAGATCGAGATTCAGAATCTGGAAGCCGACGAGCAACGCGCTCAGTTCATCGAGGACGCCGAGCGCCGTTCGCTGGGTGCCCCGGTGGACAAGGCCCGCAACGAGCTGGAAGGCCAGGTCAACGTGCTGGACGCCATCGCCGCGCAGATTGAAAACCGCAGCGTCACCGGCGCACTGGCCGAGTTCCAAGCCGAAGCCAAGCGCCAGGGCCTGACCGCCCGCAATGGTGGCATCCTGGTGCCCACGAGCATCTTTGAAAAGCGCACCACCATGACCACGACTGGCGCGGCTGCTGTGGTGCCCGACGACTACCGTGCGGATCAATTCATCGGCCTGCTGCGCAACAGCCTGATCGTGCGCAGCCTGGGCGCCCGCGTGCTGACCGGCCTGCGTGGCGATACCGTCCTGCCCAAGGCCACCGGCGCAGCCACCGCCTACTGGGTGGCCGAAGGCGACAGCCTGACCGAGAGCAACACCACGTACAGCTCCATCAAGCTGGAACCCAAGACCGTGGGCGCACTGACGGCGTTCTCCCGCCAGCTCGCATTGCAGAGCAATCCCTCGATTGAAGCCCTGCTCCGGGACGACATCAGCGCCGTGGTGGGCCTGGCAGTGGACAAGGCCCTGATCCATGGAACCGCCTTGGCAAAGCAGCCGGTGGGCATCCTGAACGTGAGCGGCATTCAGACGGCAAACCTTGCCACCCTGAGCTGGGCCACCATCGTGGCGATGCTGGAGAAACTGGGCCTGGAGAACATCACGCCCAATGCCGTGCTGACCCATGCCAAGGCTGCGACCAAGCTGCAAACCACCCTGAAGGACGCCAGCGCCGGTAGCGTGTATTTGATGGACGGTGGCCGCGTGGCTGGCCTGCCCGCCTACGTCACCAACCAACTGGACGCCAAGAGCGGCACCCCGGACAAGGGCCGCGTGATCGCTGGCGACTTCTCGCAAATCGTGATCGGTGAATGGGGCGTGACCGAGGTGCTGGCCAACCCCTACGCCGCTGGCTACTACGAAAAGGGCGACGTTCAACTGCGGATCATGCACACCATGGATGCCGTGGTTCGCCATCCCAAGGCGTTCGTGGTGGCAGACGACATGACCATCTAAGGGGCAGACGATGACGCTTGAAATTCGTACTGGCGAGCTTCGGGCGTCATCGCCCGGACGGCTGACAGGATATGTTGCGCGCTTCAACTCGGAGACACGGATTGCCGACTTCCACGAGGTGATCCGCGCCGGGGCCTTCAAACACTCGCTATCCGATGGCCGCAACATCGTGGCACTGGCTGACCACGACCGCCGCGCCCTGCTGGGAAGCACCGCATCCGGCACCCTGCAACTTCGGGAGGACGCCCATGGATTGGCTTTTGAGCTTCGCTTGCCTGATACCTCAGTGGCCCGCGATATTGCCGTTTTGGTGGAGAGCCGGGTTATCCAAGGTGCCTCGTTTGGCTTCATCGTTCCGCCTGGTGGCGACACCTGGCTAGACCGTGGCGACGGCTCCATGCTGCGCGAGCTGCGCAACGTGGAATTGGCCGAAATCACTGTGACGGCGACGCCCGCCTACCCGGACACCGAAGTGGCGAAGCGCAGCCGCCCGCCTGAGCGCTCTTTCTGGGACTGCAACCGCGTGTGGCTGGAGACTTGCCGATGAGCATCATCACCCGCATCAAAAGCGCCATCGGCCTGGAGGCGCGCAGCACCATCGGGGTCAATGGCTGGCCTGTGCCCATCAGTGCATCGGCTGTCACGCCTGCCACCGCTCAGGGTGTATCGGCTGTCTATGCCTGCGTCCAAGCCATCGCAGAGACAACGGCATCCCTGCCGCTGATCCTGTTCAAGCGCAACGGCGACGACCGCGAGCGCGCATCAGACCACCCGCTCTATCGGGTGCTGCACGACCAAGCCAACCCCGAGCAGACCGCCCTGGAGGCCCGCGAGTACATGCAGGCATGTGTGCTACTCCGAGGCAACGCCTTCGCCCGCATTGTGCGCGGCTGGGATGGCCAGGTGCGGGAGCTGTGGCCACTCAACCCGGACAACGTGCAAGTGCAGCGCACGGCATCCGGCCTGGTGTACGACTACACGAAGGACGGGGTTCTAACCCGCCTGCTGGCCCATGAAGTTCTTCACCTTCGCCACCGCCTGGGTGATGACGGGGTTATGGGCGTGTCGCCTATCACTGCCGCGCGTGGAGTGGTGGAGCTGGCCCAAGCCGAGAACGAGCATGGCCGAAACACCTTCACCAATGGGGCGAAGTTGTTGGGCGTGTTGAAGTTCCCCGGACGCCTGAAGCCCGAGCAGCGCCAGGCCATCGCCACATCGTGGGCAAGCCAGCACGCAGGTGGAGGTAACGCAGGCCGCACCGCGATTCTGGAGGAAGGCGTGGACTTTCAGGCCCTATCCATGACGCTGGAGGATGCCGAGTGGATCGCCGCCCGACAGTTCAGCGTGGAGGAAGTGGCCCGCCTGTTCCGCGTACCGCCCACGGTCATCGGTGATCTGAGGAATGGCAACTACTCCAACAGCGTGGAGATGGCCCGCCAGTTCGTGACCCAGACCCTACGCCGCCACCTGGTGGCATGGGAGCAAGGCATTGCAGCCAAGTGCCTGACAGACGCAGGGCGCCGCATGTACTTTGCCGAGCATCAGGTGGAGGGTTTGTTGCGTGGCGACAGTGCCAACCGAGCCGCGTTCTACAGCTCCGGCATCAGCGACGGATGGATGCTCAAGTCTGAGGCCCGCAAGCTGGAGAACCTGCCCGCCATCGAGGGCCTGGACGACAAAGAGACTTCCGCACCTGACGTGCCGAAGGGTGCAACCTCAAATGCCACCCCTGCGCCGCTGCCATACCCGAGCAAGCAACAGGAGGCCGCGGCATGAAGATGCTGGACCCCTGGAAGGCCCGAGGCTTGAAGATGGCGGACGAGCTGCCGCGCAAGCCCTTGACGCTAGCCGACATCAAGACCAAGCGCTACACCACGGCGAAGAACGGACGGCTGCTACCGCTCAACTCCGACGCCTGGGCAAAGCTGCGCCGCATGGTGCTGGCAGAACAGCCGCTGTGCCCCGAGTGCGAAGCGCGTGGACTGATCGAACCGGCGACACAAGTGCATCACATCAACGACAACGCCATGGACAACAGCCGCTCCAACCTCGTCGGCTTGTGTGCTCCGTGCCATAGCCGACACACCGCCCACGACATGGGCAAGCGGGTGAACCATGGATGCGATGTGAGCGGCTGGCCTGCCAACCCCTCAAGCCATTGGAACAAATCGACTGTGGAGGCCGCTACGGGCCTTGCCGGGGACGTTGTAGGCGACTCTCAGAAATCACCAGCGGCTGACAGCTCAGAACCGACCTGTTCCCCTTCTTTTAATGCTGACTGCTTAAAAAATAGGCAATCATGAAGCTGACCCCCAAGCGCAAGCGCTCCGACAGCGCCGCCGCAGCCATCGCCGCCACCCAAGCCGCAGCCCTGCCGCCCTTGGAGCCGCCCGCGCATGTGCTGGTGCCACCCGAGGCCCGCCCGTTTTGGGACGCCATCGTGCAGGCCAGGCCCCGCGATACGTGGAACCCGGTGGACATGGCATCGGCTGCGAACCTTGCCCGCGTGCAATGCGCCCTGGAGGCCGCGCCCGTAGGCTCAGACGACCACATCAAGCTGACCCGCCTTGCCCTTGCCCTCACTCGCGCCATTGCCGTCAACACGGTGGCCACGGTCGGACGGTCGGCAGACATTGCCAAGGGTGCCGAGCTGGAACGTCACGCACGCCAGGACGACGCGGACGACCTGATCCCCCGCCTGCGCGCTGTCTAAGTCAGATTTCAAATCCAACATGACCCGCGCCGCCCGCATCATCGAATTTGTGGAACGCTATCTGCGCGTGCCCGAAGGGAAGGACGTGGGCCAGCCCATGGTGCTGGCTGATTTCCAAAAGCAGTTCATTGTTGACGTTTTCGACAACCCCCACGGCACCCGCCGCGCCATCCTCAGCCAAGGCACACAGGGGGGCAAGACCGCGCTGATAGCCGCCATCCTCGCCGCCTTCATCGTGGGGCCTGAAGCGCGTCAGAACGCCACCGCAGTTTCTGGCGCCTTGTCGCGTGAACAGGCATCGCTGGTGTTCCGGCTGTGCTGTCTCATGATCCAACAGTCCCCGAAGCTGGCCCCGCTGGTGCGCGTCATACCGAGCGGGAAACGCATCATCGGCCTGCCCATGAATGTGGAATATCGCGCCATGAGTGCCGAGGCCAAGACAGCGATGGGAGCGAGTCCCCTGCTGATTATTGGTGACGAATGGGGCCAGGTGCGTGGCCCGCAAGACGACTTTATCGACAGTCTGCTGACCTCCCAAGGGGCACACGAAAACCCGCTGCAAATCATCATCAGCACGCAGGCTGCATCGGATGCGGATTGGCTCAGCGTGCAGATTGACGACGCCTTGAAGTCTGGTGATCCGAAGATTGTCTGCCACCTATACGCCGCGCCCGAAGGCTGCGACCTCATGGACGAGAGCGCATGGCGTGCGGCAAATCCAGCCCTGGGCCTGTTCCGCAGCCTGGACGACCTGCGCGAACAGATGACGCAGGCCCAGCGTATGCCGAGCATGGAGAACACCGCCCGCAATCTGCTGCTCAATCAGCGGGTTTCGACTGTCTCCCCATTCATATCGCCGGACGTGTGGAAGGCTTGTGCAACGCCGACGCAAATTTGCGCTGACGTTCCGGTGTTCGCTGGCCTGGACTTGTCCGCCCGCACCGACCTGACAGCCCTGGTGATCGTGGGCCAGGTGGATGGCGTGTGGCATGTGCAACCGCACTTCTGGGCCCCTGAAATCGGCCTTGCTGATCGTGCCCGCCGTGATCGTGCCCCCTATGACGTGTGGCACCGGCAAGGCGTGCTACGGACGACGCCAGGCGCATCGGTTGACCTCGAACACGTTGCAGCGGACATGCTGGAAATCTTCGCTGAAATGGATGTGCAGGCCATCGCCTTCGACCGCTGGCGTATCGACCAACTGCGCCGGGAGCTGGATCGCATGGGTGCCGAGCTGCCGCTGGTGGAGTTCGGCCAAGGGTTCCAAAGTTTCTCGCCTGCCCTTGATGTGCTGGAGGCCGAGCTGCTGAATGGGCGCATTGCGCACGGCGGCAATCCGCTGCTGACCTGGTGCGCAGCCAATGCCGTGACGGCGAAAGACCCCGCAGGCAATCGCAAGCTCGACAAGCAAAAAGCAACAGGCCGCATTGATGGCCTGGTGGCGCTGGCCATGGCCATGGGTGTGGCGTCCAAGGCCGAGGAAGCCATGGGCGTGACCCTGGAGGGCTTCACGTTCGTTTGATTCACCCTAGCCTGGGGGGCCGAAAGGAAAGCCAGGACGCGGATTAGTCGGGCAGTGCCGCGTTTCAGGAAAAACCCCGACAGCCAGCGAGTGGGCTTCACGGAATGGACGCAAAGGAGAGTGATTCCCCGATGCGGGCATGGCCCTGACCTTTCACCACGGCGCTGGCACCCCTACAACTGAGGAACCGACATGGCCGCACTATTGACCCTGGACGAAGCGAAGCTGCATTGCCGCATTGACCACGACGACGAAGATTCTCTGCTGGGCGCAATGATTGACGCCGCCGCCGCATCGGTGGGCGACTTCATCAACGCGCCCGCGCCGCTGGACGACACGGCACCCGCCCCGGTGAAGGCCGCCGCGCTGCTGCTGGTGGGCGATCTGTACGCCAACCGGGAAGCCCTGGTGGAGCGCCCGCTGTCCAAGAACCCGACATTTGAGCGCCTGCTGAACCCATATCGGGTGTACGCATGAGGGCGGGCGACCTTGACCAGCGCGTGACGGTGGAGCGGTTCACGACGACCTATGACGAGCTGGGCCAGCCCATCGAGACCTGGGCGCCCCTGTTCACCTGCTGGGCCGCTGTGGAGCCGCTGACGGGCCGGGAGTACCTGGCCGCGCAAGCTGCTGTGTCCGAGGTGACGGCCAGAATCAGGATGCGGTTTCGCCCATGGATGACTGCCGAGGATCGCGTGGTCCATAACGGCACCACCTACGGCATCGAGAGCCTGGTGGACGTGCGCTCAGGCAATCGGGAGCTGGTGTTAATGTGCAAGGCTGTGGGCTGACTAAGAGCCCTGTTCCATGAGCTTCACGATCAGCCGTCGGCGGAATGCTGCAAGCGCCTCTGCGGTCTGTTCAGCGTTGGAAAGATCCGTCATCGTGCCTTTGTAGAGCACCTCTTGTTGATTTGTGAGAATGGCCAAGAGCATGGCGTCTGCTTTGGAGGCGGCAAGTGCTTCGTTCATCTGAGATCCTGGTAAGTCGAACGAACATTGTGCAAGGAAGCAAACCCACTGTCACACGTTTCTTGCGCACCGCCAAGACTGCACACGCACTGCACACGAAACCCTTGAAAACCGCATGAATGTTGGTTAATCGCAACTATCCATCATGGGGGCGACGGACATGCGCCAGGGGCTCAGGGTGGTTTCCACAGGCAAACAGCGAAGGCGGGGAGGGGAATGTTCTGCAGCAGAACGCCCCTCTGGTCGGGGGCGCTGCGGGGCTGCAGGTGCGAAATCTGCATTATCCCACTGGCTGCGTGAGGGGCGCCAGCGGAGGGTTTTGGGTCAGAACGGGCGCAGGTGCTAGTGCCGATTGTTCTGGGTGCTATCAATAGAGGAGTGCTGGAGGTGGCGGTTGTCGGCCCGCAGGGGGCTCGTGCCCGGTCGCCAGCGCATCCACACTCGTTCTATCCCAGGTCCTGCAACCCGTATTTCCGCACGATCGCGGCCCGCTGGCGCGGGTCGATGTTGATGTGGGCGGCGTCGCGCCCCACCTGGGCCAGCAGGCGCGGGTCCATCACGCGGCGCCACAGGGGCGGCACATAGGCCAGCGTGAACATGCCGAAGTAGCCGATGGGCAGCTGCGGCACATCGTCAAAGTGCCGCAGAGATTGGTAGCGGCGCAGCGGGTGCGCGTGGTGGTCGGAGTGCCGCTGCAGATGGAACAGGGCCCAGTTGGAGAATACGTGGTTGCTGTTCCATGAATGCTGGGGGCGGCAAGGTTCGTAGCGGCCGCTGGCGTCCTTGCGGCGCAGCAGCCCGTAGTGCTCGACATAGTTGGCCGAGGTCAGCTGAAAGTTGGCCCAGAACGACGCCGCGAGCAAAAACGGCAGGATCGCCACACCCAGCCACAGCGCCAGCCCGGCCCACAGCAGCGCCGTGACGAGCGCGGGCTGCAGGATCTCGTTGTGCCATGTAAGCAGCGGCAGGTGCTGGCGGGCCAGGCGGTCTTTCTCCAGCGCCCAGGCGCGGCGTGCGGCGCCGGGCATCTCGCGCAGCACAAAGCGGTAGATGGACTCGCCCATGCGCGACGAAGCCGGGTCGGCCGGGGTGGCCACGTCGCGGTGGTGGCCCCGGTTGTGTTCGATAAAGAAGTGTCCATAGGCCGTGGGCGCCAGCACCAGCTTGGCCAGCCAGCGCTCCAGCGCCGTGTTCTTGTGGCCCAGCTCATGCCCCAGGTTGATGCAGAACCCGCCCACTGTGCCGGTGGTCAAGACCATCGCCAGCACGCCGTGCCAGGGCAGGGGCTGCGTGGCCACCCACCAGGCGCTGAAGAGGAAGGCCGCCCACAGCACCGGCACCAGCAAAAAGGTGATGCGGCGGTAGTACCGGTCGTTTTCCAATGCAGGCACGGCGGATTCGGGCGGGTTGCTCTGGTCCACGCCCAGCACCCAGTCCAGCAACGGGGCGACGAGGTAGAAAAACGCCACCGGCGCCCACAGCGACAGCGGATTGCCCGTCCAGGCCATCAACGCCGGGCCTACGCCCACGGTGCAGGGCACCACCAGCGACAGCAGCCATGCATACCGCTTGCGGTCGCGGTAGTGCGGGGTGGTGGGGCGCTGGGCTTGCAGCATGCGGCGGCAGTGAGAACACGGGCCTGCTGGAGGCGAATTCTGGACCTGTGGGGTGCAAACGCCAGCTTTATTTGGCATGGCAGTCGCTGCGACCGAAAACTTAGCGGAAACACCCGGTAGCGCCTATTTTTATTGCCCTAACAGATATCACAACAATAGCGCCTTGCATGGGATTCAAGGATGTGGCGGCAACGGCCATTTGCCTTGCGTCAAGGCGGGGCATTGCCCTGATCAGCGATACTCGCGGCGCTTTCGATGCCTGCAAAGCCCGGGTTTTTCACCCGCTCCAGCGCTCCAGGCCCCGTTCTGTCACCCGTTTCCCATGCACCACACCATTTTTGACACGCCGGTTGTCAACACGCTCCTGCGCGCTTTTTCCCGCTTCACCCTGCGCATCACCGGCTGGAAGGTGGAAGGCGCCTTGCCTGCCCACGCCGCCAAAAGCGTGCTAATCGCCGCGCCGCACACCAGCAACTGGGACTTGCCGTACACGCTGATGCTGGCGTTTTCGCTGCGGCTGCGGGTGTACTGGATGGGCAAACACAGCCTGTTCAAGGCGCCGTTTGGCGGGGTGATGCGCTGGCTGGGCGGCATCCCGGTGGATCGCAGCCAGGCCAACAACCTGGTCGCCAGCTCGGCCCAGGCCATGCGCGATGCCGACGGCCCCATGCAGCTCATCGTGCCGCCCGAAGGCACGCGGGGCAAGACGCGGCACTGGAAGACGGGCTTCTACTTCATTGCCCAGCAGGCGGGCGTGCCCATCGTGCTGGCGTTTGTGGACTACGGCCGCAAGGTCGGCGGGCTGGGCCCGTTGTTTGAGCCCACGGGCGATGTGGAGCGGGACATGGCGAGCATCAAGGCATTTTATGCGCCCATCCGGGGTAAGAACCCGACGCAGTTCGAGGCCTGAGTTTATAGGTTTTTTGAGTGAAATCGGCTTCTGGCGCTTATGTAGAAAGCGCTGAAAGCTATCAAAAAAGTAGTATGGGCGGTGGGGCAGTATTCAGGCTCCAACGCTGCGTCGGTCGATCTTGCGGCTGAGCACGATGCTGGTCTGCGTCTGGTGCACGCCGTCCAGTTGGCCCACCTTGTCGAGCAGGGTATCGAGCTGCTCGTGGCTGGTGCAACGCAAGAACACCAGATAGTCAAACGGCCCGCTCACGGCCGACACCTCTTCGACCTCGGCCATGGCCTCCAGCGCGCGCAGTACGGCGGGCGCTGTCTTGGGCAGCACGCTGATGCTGCACCAGGCCCGCACGGTGGTGGCGTCAAGCCGCTGACCCAGCCGCACCCCGTAGCCAGCCACCACGCCCAATCGCTCCAGCCGCGCAATGCGCGCCACCACGGTGGTGCGGGCCAGCCCCAGCTTGCGGGCGAGCTGGGCCGTGCCCTCGCGCGCGTTGGCCTGCAACAGGCTGAGCAGTTGCCGGTCGGTGTCGTCCAGGGGCTGGGTCATGGGTGCTCCGTCCAAAAAGTTATAACGACTATCATATTCGCCGTTATGGCAAAACAAATAGCTGTTTTCGACGTTTTGAGAGCTACACATTGACAGTGCTGCTGCCTAGCATCAAGGCATCACCAACACCTCGCCGCTGCATGTGGCGAGCACTACCGGGAGCGCTGCCATGACCACCTTTGCCACCACCTGGAACTCCACCCCCCGCCGCGCCATCACCGTCCTGGGGGCGGGCCACATCGGCTTTGCGATGGCGCTCTTGCTGCAGCAGTCCGGCGACTACGACATCCTGGTGGCGGACCGTGATCCGGCCCGCCTGGCCGAAGTGGCGGCGCTGGGGATCTCCACCCGGTTGACCGTGGACGACGCCAGTCTGCAAGCCGCCATCGATGGCCGCTTTGCCGTGCTGAACGCATTGCCCTTCCACCGCGCTGTGCCCGTAGCCACGTTGTGCGCCAGCGCAGGCGTGCACTACTTTGACCTGACCGAAGACGTGGCCAGCACCCAGGCCATCCGCGCGCTGGCCGCTAATGCCCGCAGCGTGCTCATGCCCCAGTGCGGCCTGGCGCCGGGCTTCATCGGCATCGTGGGCAACGACCTGGCCCGCCGGTTTGACACCCTGCACACCCTGCGCATGCGCGTGGGGGCGTTGCCACGCTACCCGCAGGGCGCACTGCGCTACAACCTGACCTGGAGCACCGAAGGCCTCATCAACGAGTACTGCAACCCCTGCGAGGCCATTGTGGACGGCGTGCGCACCACCGTTCCGGCGCTGGAAGGGCTGGAAACCTTTGCGCTCGATGGCGTGGAGTACGAGGCCTTCAACACCTCGGGTGGTCTGGGCACGCTCACCGAGACACTGGCGGGCAAGGCACGGCAGGTGGACTATCAGTCCATCCGCTACCCGGGCCACAACGCCATCCTCAAACTGCTGCTCAATGACCTGCGCCTGCGCGACCGGCGCGATCTGCTCAAGGACATTCTCGAAACCGCCATCCCCACCACCGACCAGGACGTGATCGTGGTGTTTGCCACCGCATCAGGCCTCAAGGGCGGGCGGCTGGTGCAGGATTCGTATTCCGCCCACATCGTGGGCACCGAGGTGGCGGGGCACCGGCTCAGCGCCATCCAGCTCACTACGGCGGCAGGCATCTGCACGGCGCTGGACCTGGTGGCGCAGGGGCGGCTGCCGCAGCAGGGCTTTGTGGGGCAGGAGGCTGTCGCGCTTGACGACTTTTTGGCCAACCGCTTTGGCTCGGCCTACGCGCGGGAAGGCGAGCTGGTGCACTGAGCCCGTCTTGACTGGCTCAGCGCCCCGGCTTTTGGTACATGCCCTCAATCGCCTCGGCAAAGTGCGCCATCAGGTTGTTGCGCTTGAGCTTGAGCGTGGGGGTCATGAAGGTGTTTTCAATCGTCCACGGCTCCAGCGTCAGGTGCACCGTGCGCGGCACGGCATAGCGGGCAAAGCTGGCGGTGTTCTTTTCGATGCGCGCCAGCACGGCGCGGTGCACGCTGGGGTGGTTCAGGCTGTCCGCCGCCTGGGGGTTCAGGCCCAGGTCGGCGGCCAGGCGCGGCCACTCGCCTGCGTTCAGCACGGCCACGCAGGCGATGAAGGGGCGGTTTTCACCCACCACAAAGGCCTGCTCCAGCAACGGGTCGGCCAGCAGTGCCAGTTCCAGGTCGCCGGGGGGCACCTTCTCGCCGGTCGAGGTGACGATGATTTCCTTGATGCGGCCCTTGATGTAAATGCGGCCGTTCACGATGTCGGCCTGGTCGCCGGTGCCCAGCCAGCCGTCGGGGCTCAGGATCTTGGCCGTGTCTTCGGGCCGCTTCCAGTAGCCCTTCATCACGATGGGGCCACGCACCTGCAGCTCGTGGTTGTCGCCAATGCGCACCTCCACACCGGGCAGGGCCTTGCCCACGCAGGCGGGGTCGTTGTCGTCCAGTGCGTTGACCGACACCACCGGCGCGGTCTCGGTCATGCCGTAGCCCTGAATCAGCGGCAGCCCCAGGCCCAGAAAACACTTGGCAATGGTGGGCGACAGCGGGGCGCCGCCACTCACCGCCACGCGCACGCGGCCGCCAAACTGGGCCAGCAAAGGCTTGGCCACCAGGGCGTGCAGCACTGGCCAGGGCAGGGCGGCCATCCAGCCTGCAGCCTGGCTGCTGGCGTCCGGCGTGGGGGCGGGCAGGCGCTGTGCGGCACAAAACCGGGCCCAGCCCTTGTTCTGCGCGGCTTCGTAGAGCTGCATCTTCCACGGGGTGGGCGAGAGCTTTTCGATCAGCTTGGCGTGGATGCGCTCGTAAATGCGCGGCACCGACACCAGCACGGTAGGGCGTATGGTTTTCAGGTCTTCCGCCAGCTGGGCCACCGACCTGGCATAGGCCACACAACTGCCCGCCGCAATCGGCAGGTAGTAGCCGCCCGTGCGTTCAAAGGTGTGCGACAGCGGCAGGAACGACAGGAACACGTCGTCCACCGTGGGAGCAATGCGCTCCAGCACGGCTTTCACGTCGCTGACCACGTTGCGGTGCGTCAGCATCACGCCCTTGGGTTTGCCGGTGGTGCCTGAGGTGTAGACGATGGCGGCCAGGTCATCGGCCTGCGGGCCCATGCGGGTTGTAGGTGCGCCCGTTTGCCCCGCCCCCGTCAGCCACTGCGCGAGCGAGCCCACTGCCGGGCTGTCGATAGACGCCGGGGTGGGCTTGAAAGCGTCGTCGTCATCGGTAATCACCACTGCGCGCAGGGCTGGGAACGGCGTGCCCACGGCGCGGATCTTTTCCCACTGCTCGGCCTGGCTCACGATGAGCATCGAGGCCTCGCAGTCGGCCAGGATGTAGGCGATGCTGCCCGGGTTGTCGATGGCGTGCAGCGGCACGGGCACGCCACCAGTGGCCAGCGTGGCCTGGTCGGCGCACATGGCATGCAGGCCGTTGGGCAGCAAGATGGCCACGCGCGCGGCCGGTGGCAGCTGCATGGCGGCGAGGGCTTGGGCCCAGGTGTTCACGCGCTCTGCGGTCTGCGCCCAGGTGAGGCTGGCCCAGGCTTGGCGGGAGGAGTCAAACGCACGGTAGGCCTCGGCCTGGGGAGTACGGGCGGCGCGGTAGGCCAGGAGCTGGGGCAGCGTTTGCACGCTGGCGATATCGGCGGGGGTAGAGGTCATCAAACTCGGCGGTGGAGGCTGCTGTGGCGTGCGGCGCCACGGCCTCGGTGGAAACCCGGGGGATGATAACGAGCGCAACCTGGGCCGGGCCGTGTGCGATCACCCCATGTGTTGCAAATGGTGCGTTCCTGTTTGCGGAATGATCGTGGACGCGTGGGTACGGGTCAGCACGGCCCGCAGCACCTCAGGTCGCTGCTTCCAGCCCCTGCGCAAAGTGCGCCTGCATGGCCTTGACCGTGGCCTTGGCGTCGCGCGCCACCATGGCGGCCAGGATGGCGCGGTGCTCACCCAGCGAGTCTTCAATGCGCCCTTGTTTGAACAGCGAGTTGTGGCGGTTGAGCTTCATCACCTTGCGCAGGTCAGCCACCATCTGGCTGCGCCAGCGGTTGTCGGCCATCTCCAGCAGGTGCATGTGAAAGCGTTCGTTGATGGCAAAGAACTTCTCGCGGTCGGCCACGGCGGCTTCCAGCTCGGCGTGCAAGTCTTGCAGCGTTTTCAGCTGGGCGTCGGTGGCGCGCTCGGCCACCACGCCTGCGGCGTCGCTTTCCAGCAGGCTGAGCAGGTGGTACACGTCGCGCAGGTCTTTTTCACTCATCTCCGTCACATAGGCGCCACGGCGCACCTTCATCGTGACCAGGCCTTCAGCGGCCAGCACCTTGAGCGCTTCGCGCAGCGGTGTGCGGCTGATGCCGAATTCCTCGGCAATCTTGAGCTCGTCGATCCAGCTGCCGGGCTCAAGCTCGCGGCGGAAGATGCGCTGGCGCAATTGCTCGGCCACTTCTTCATAGAGCGCGCGGGGAGTGAGGGTGAGGGCAGACATGGGGTGGATTGTAAGCTGCGAAGAATATTTTGAATCAATAATTATGAATGATGTAAACTTGCCGCCACACCACAGCACCTGTGCGGTCACCGCCTGTGCGCCGTGTTGGACGCCCCCATGCCATCTTCGGAGTAGCTTTTGCCATGAGTGACAAACCCACCAACAACGCCCCAGAGTTCGCCGCGTCTTCGCTGGAAGCCTGGGCCAAGGCCGCAGCCAAGTCGGCACCGGGGGGCGATGTCAGCGCCCTCAACTGGGTCACGCCCGATGGCATCACCGTCAAGCCGCTGTACACCGCCGAAGACACGGCCAGCCTGCCGTATGCCAACACACTGCCCGGTTTTGAACCCTACCTGCGCGGTCCCCAGGCCACCATGTATGCCGTACGGCCGTGGACCATTCGCCAATACGCAGGCTTTTCCACCGCCGAAGAATCCAACGCGTTCTACCGCAAGGCGCTGGCCGCAGGCGGGCAGGGCGTGTCGGTGGCGTTTGATCTGGCCACCCACCGGGGCTACGACAGCGACCACCCCCGCGTGACGGGCGATGTGGGCAAGGCCGGGGTGGCGATCGATTCGGTCGAGGACATGAAGATCCTGTTCAACCAGATCCCGCTCGACAAGGTGTCTGTGTCGATGACCATGAACGGCGCGGTGCTGCCCGTGCTGGCGGGCTACGTGGTGGCGGCAGAAGAGCAGGGCGTGTCGCAAGACAAGCTCAGCGGAACCATTCAGAACGACATTCTGAAAGAGTTCATGGTGCGCAACACCTACATCTACCCGCCCAAGCCGTCGATGAAGATCATTGGCGACATCATCGAGTACACGGCCAAGAACATGCCGAAGTTCAACTCGATCTCGATCAGCGGCTACCACATGCAGGAAGCCGGGGCCAACCAAGCACTGGAACTGGCCTTCACACTGGCCGACGGCAAGGAATACGTGAAGACCGCCATCGCCAAGGGCATGGACGTGGACGAATTCGCCGGGCGCCTGAGCTTCTTCTGGGCGATTGGCATGAACTTCTACCTCGAAGTCGCCAAGATGCGCGCCGCTCGCCTGCTGTGGTGCCGCATCATGAAGGCCACAGGTGCCAAGAACCCCAAGAGCCTGATGCTGCGCACCCACTGCCAAACCAGCGGCTGGAGCCTGACCGAGCAAGACCCCTACAACAACGTGGTGCGCACCACCATCGAGGCCATGGCCGCCGTGTTTGGCGGCACGCAAAGCCTGCACACCAACAGCTTTGACGAAGCCATTGCGCTGCCCACCGAGTTTTCTGCCCGCATCGCGCGCAACACGCAGCTCATCATCCAGGAAGAGACCCACATCACCAACGTGATCGACCCCTGGGCCGGCAGCTACATGATGGAGAAGCTGACCCAGGACATGGCCGATGCCGCCTGGAAGATCATCGAAGAGGTTGAAGCCATGGGCGGCATGACCCAGGCCGTGGACAGCGGCTGGGCCAAGCTCAAGATCGAAGCTGCAGCCGCCGAGAAGCAGGCGCGCATCGACAGCGGCAAGGACGTGATCGTCGGGGTGAACAAATACAAGCTGGCCAAGGAAGACCCGGTCGATATCCTGCAGATCGACAACATGAAGGTGCGCGACGGCCAGATCGCTCGCCTGCAAAAGATCAAGGCCACCCGCGACGCTGCCAAGGTGCAGGCTGCGCTGGACGCCCTGACTGCAGCAGCGGAGAGCGGCGAAGGCAACCTGCTCGACTTGTCCATCCAGGCTGTGCGCCTGCGCGCGACGGTGGGCGAGGTGAGCGATGCCCTGGAAAAGGTTTACGGGCGCCACCGCGCCGACACACAAAAGGTGACCGGCGTGTACGCAGCTGCTTATGACTCGGCCGAGGGCTGGGACAAACTCAAGACCGAAATCAACGCTTTTGCCGAAGAGCAGGGGCGCCGCCCACGGGTCATGATCGCAAAATTAGGCCAGGACGGCCACGACCGGGGCGCCAAGGTGGTGGCCACTGCGTTTGCCGATTTGGGCTTTGACGTGGACATGGGCCCGCTGTTCCAGACCCCCGAAGAATGCGCCCGCCAGGCCATCGAAAACGACGTGCACGCCGTGGGCGTGAGTACGCTGGCTGCGGGCCACAAGACGCTGGTGCCCGCCATCATCCAGTCGCTCAAGGACCAGGGCGCGGACGACATCATCGTGTTTGTGGGTGGTGTGATTCCGGCGCAGGACTATGAGCACTTGTACGAAGCTGGCGTGAAGGGCATCTACGGCCCTGGCACCCCCATCCCGGCCAGCGCGAAGGATGTGCTGGAGCAGATTCGCAAGGCGGTGGCGTGACCCCTGCGGCGCTTTTGGAGGGGGTGGTGCATGGCACGGCGGCGGTGCAACGCCGCGCCATGTCCAAAGCCATCACCCTGCTCGAATCGACGCGGGTGGACCACCGCGCGCAGGCCGATGAGCTGCTGACCCAGCTGCTCCCGCACACGGGCAAGGCGTTCCGCCTCGGCATCAGCGGCGTGCCCGGTGTCGGCAAATCCACCTTCATCGAGGCCCTGGGCCTGTACCTCATCGGCCAGGGACACCGCGTGGCCGTGCTCACCATCGACCCCTCCAGCACCGTCTCGGGCGGCTCCATCCTGGGTGACAAAACGCGCATGGAACACCTGTCGGTGCACGAAAAGGCCTACATCCGCCCCAGCCCCAGCAGCGGCACGCTGGGCGGAGTCGCAGAGAAGACGCGCGAGGCCATGCTGGTCTGCGAGGCCGCAGGCTACGACGTGGTCATCGTCGAGACCGTGGGCGTGGGCCAGAGCGAGATTGCGGTGGCGGGCATGACGGACATGTTTGTGCTGATGCAGCTGCCCAATGCGGGCGACGATCTGCAGGCCATCAAGAAGGGCGTGATGGAGATTGCCGACCTGGTGGTCATCAACAAGGCCGACATCGACAAGAACGCCGCCACGCGGGCCGAGGCGCAGATCACGTCGAGCCTGCGCCTGCTCAGCCAACACGGCAACCCCGAGAACGCACACCACGACGAGACGCTGTGGCACTCCAAGGTCGTGCAGATCAGCGCGCTGCTGGGGCAGGGCGTGGATGCTTTCTGGGCCGCCGTCACGCAGTTCCGCCAGCTGCAAACCGCCAACGGCCGCCTGGCCACGCGGCGCGAGAAGCAGGCGCTGGCCTGGATGTGGGAACGCATCGACGCGGGCCTCAAGCTCGCGTTTCGCCAGCACCCGCAGGTCAAAGAGCTGCTGCCCCAGATGCAGGCCGATGTGGCCGCGGGGCGCATTGCGGCATCCACTGCAGCACGAAATCTGCTCCAAGCGCAATCAAATCATGCGCTGGCAGCTATCAAATAAATAGTAGACACCAACCCATTCACCAAAGGACGACCATGCAAGACATCCTGGATCAACTGGAGAAAAAGCGTGCGCTGGCACGCCTGGGCGGCGGGCAAAAGCGCATTGATGCGCAGCACGCCAAGGGCAAGCTCACCGCGCGCGAGCGCATCGAGCTGCTGCTGGACGACGGCACGTTCGAGGAATGGGACATGTTCGTCGAACACCGCTGCACCGACTTCGGCATGGAGGACAACAAGATCCCCGGCGACGGTGTGGTGACGGGCTACGGCATGATCAACGGCCGCTTGGTGTTCGTTTTCAGCCAGGACTTCACCGTGTTCGGCGGCGCGCTCAGCGAAACGCATGCCGAAAAAATCTGCAAGGTGATGGACCAGGCCATGAAGGTCGGCGCGCCGGTCATTGGCCTCAACGACTCGGGCGGTGCGCGCATCCAGGAAGGCGTGGCGTCCCTCGGCGGCTATGCCGACGTATTCCAGAAGAACGTGCTGGCCAGCGGCGTGATTCCGCAGATCAGCATGATCATGGGCCCCAGCGCCGGTGGCGCCGTGTACTCGCCCGCCATGACGGACTTCATCTTCATGGTCAAGGATTCGAGCTACATGTTCGTGACCGGACCCGAAGTCGTGAAGACCGTGACGCACGAAGAAGTCACAGCCGAAGAACTGGGCGGCGCCGTGACACACACCACCAAGAGTGGTGTGGCCGACATGGCGTTTGAGAACGACGTGGAAGCGCTGATGATGCTGCGCCGCCTGTACAACTACCTGCCGCTCAACAACCGCGAAAAAGCCCCGGTGCGCCCCAGCAACGACCCGGCCGACCGCATGGACCTGAGCCTGGACACCCTGGTGCCCGAGAACCCCAACAAGCCCTACGACATGAAGGAGCTGATCCTCAAGACGGTGGACGATGGGGACTTCTTCGAGCTGCAGCCCGAGTACGCCAAGAACATCATCATCGGCTTTGCCCGCATGGAAGGCCAGACCGTGGGCATCGTGGCCAACCAGCCGCTGGTGCTGGCCGGCTGCCTGGACATCAAGAGCTCCATCAAGGCTGCGCGCTTTGTGCGCTTCTGCGATGCGTTCAACATCCCCGTGGTCACCTTTGTGGACGTGCCCGGCTTCATGCCCGGCACCAGCCAGGAGTACGGCGGCATCATCAAGCACGGCGCCAAGCTGCTGTACGCATACGCCGAGTGCACCGTGCCCAAGATCACCGTCATCACCCGCAAGGCCTACGGCGGCGCGTACGACGTGATGAGCAGCAAGCACCTGCGCGGCGACGTGAACCTGGCCTGGCCCAACGCCGAAATCGCGGTGATGGGCGCCAAGGGCGCGGTGGAAATCATTTTCCGCGAAGACAAGAACGACCCGGTGAAGCTGGCCGCGCGTGAAGCGGAATACAAGCAGCGCTTTGCCAACCCGTTTGTGGCCGGTGCGCGTGGCTTTATTGACGACGTGATCCTGCCGCACGAGACGCGCAAGCGCATCTGCCGGTCGCTGGTGATGCTGCGCGACAAGAAGCTGGAAAACCCATGGCGCAAGCACGGCAACATCCCACTGTGAGCGGACAAGGAGCATAAGAACATGTTTACAAAAATCCTGATCGCCAACCGTGGCGAAATCGCCTGCCGCGTCATCGCGACTGCCCGCAAGATGGGCATCAAGACAGTGGCCGTCTATTCCGACGCCGACAAGGAAGCCCGCCACGTCAAGCTGGCCGACGAGGCCGTGCACATTGGCGCTGCGCCCTCGCGCGAGTCCTACCTGCTGGCCGACAAGATCATTGCCGCCTGCAAGCAGACCGGCGCGCAAGCCGTGCACCCCGGCTACGGCTTCCTGTCTGAGAACGAAGCCTTTGCCAAGCGCTGCGAGGACGAAGGCATTGCCTTCATCGGCCCCAAGGCGCATTCGATTGCGGCCATGGGCGACAAGATCGCGTCCAAGAAGCTGGCCAACGAGGCCAAGGTCAACACGATTCCTGGCTACAACGATGCCATAGCGGGCCCCGAGCAGGCGGTGGAGATTGCCAAGGGCATTGGCTACCCCGTGATGATCAAGGCCTCGGCCGGCGGCGGCGGCAAGGGTCTGCGCGTGGCGTTCAACGACAAGGAAGCGTTTGAAGGCTTTGCCAGCTGCCAGAACGAAGCCCGCAACAGCTTTGGCGACGACCGCATCTTCATTGAGAAGTTTGTGCAGGAGCCACGCCACATTGAGATCCAGGTGCTGGGCGATTCGCACGGCAACGTGATCTACCTGAACGAGCGCGAGTGCTCCATCCAGCGCCGCCACCAGAAGGTGATTGAAGAGGCGCCATCGCCCTTCATCAGCGACGCCACCCGCAAGGCCATGGGCGAGCAGGCGGTGCAACTGGCCAAGGCCGTGAAGTACCAGAGCGCGGGCACGGTGGAGTTCGTGGTTGGCAAGGACCAGGACTTCTACTTCCTGGAAATGAACACCCGCCTGCAGGTGGAGCACCCGGTGACGGAGTGCATCACCGGCCTGGACCTGGTGGAGCTGATGATTCGTGTGGCCGCAGGCGAGAAGCTGCCGCTGACGCAGGCTGATGTGAAGCGCGACGGCTGGGCCATCGAGTGCCGCATCAACGCCGAAGACCCCTTCCGCAACTTCCTGCCGTCCACCGGCCGCCTGGTGCGCTTTCAGCCGCCGGAGGAAACCATGTTCCAGTCCGACACCAGCAAGAAGCTGGGCGTGCGGGTGGACACAGGCGTGTACGAGGGCGGCGAGATCCCGATGTACTACGACTCGATGATCGCCAAGCTCATCGTGCACGGCACGGACCGCAATGACGCGATTGCCAAGATGCGCGCAGCGCTCAACGGCTTTGTGATCCGTGGCATCAGCAGCAACATCCCGTTCCAGGCCGCGCTGCTGGCGCACCCCAAGTTTGTGACGGGCGACTTCAACACCGGCTTCATTGCCGAGAACTACGGCAAGGGCTTCCACGCCGAAGACGTGCCGCACAGCGACCCGCTGTTCCTGGTGGCGCTGGCCGCCTACATGAACCGCCGCTACCGCGCACGCGCCTCGGGCATCAGCGGTCAGCTGGCCGGCCACGAGGTGAAGGTGGGCGAGCAGTTTGTGGTGGTGACGCTGGGCGTCGAAGGGCAGAACCAGCACCACGAAGTTACGGTCTCTGACTTTGAAGACAAATCGGGCTCTAGCTCAGTCTCTGTGGGCGGTAACAGCTATCAGATCAGTAGTAACGCCACGCTGGGTCAGATCCGGGTGCAGGGCGCATGCAACGGCCAGGGCTTCACCGCCCAGGTGGAGCGCGGTGTGGGCAAGAACCCGCTGGCGCTGCGCATTGCGCACAACGGCACGCAGATCGACGCGCTGGTGCTGTCGCCGCTGGGCGCCCGGCTGCACAAGCTGATGCCCTTCAAGGCGCCGCCAGACCTGTCCAAATTCCTGCTCTCGCCCATGCCCGGTTTGCTGGTGGATGTGGCGGTGCAGCCCGGCCAGAAGGTGCAGGCGGGTGAGAAGCTGGCTGTGATCGAAGCCATGAAGATGGAGAACATCCTCTTCGCCGCGCAGGACGGTGTGGTGGGCAAGATCGTGGCGGGCAAGGGCGAGTCGTTGGCGGTCGATCAGGTGATCCTGGAATTCCAGTGATCCCAAGGGCCCGACAGCCCATCTGGAGGGGCCTTGCGCCCCTTTTTTAGTTTTTTTGGCCGATAGCGCTAGAGGAATATGCGCTGGCGGCTATCAAATCAGGAGTAATCATGAGCATGACCCCACGCCCCTTCAAGGTCCTGGGCATCCAGCAGGTCGCCATTGGAGGCACCGACAAGCAGCGGATGAAGACGCTGTGGGTCGACATGCTGGGCCTGGAGCAGACCGGCACTTTCCAGAGCGAGCGCGAGAACGTGGACGAAGACATCCTGGCCATGGGCAAGGGTGCCTTCAAGGTGGAGGTGGACATCATGCAGCCGCTGGACATCGAGAAAAAGCCAGCCGTGCACACCACGCCGCTCAACCACATTGGCCTGTGGATCGACGACCTGCCCAAGGCGGTGGAATGGCTCACTGCCAAGGGCGTGCGCTTTGCCCCTGGTGGCATCCGCAAGGGCGCTGCGGGCTACGACATCACGTTTTTGCACCCCAAGAGCAATGACGAGTTTCCGATTGCCGGTGAGGGCGTGCTGATCGAGCTGGTGCAGGCCCCGGCGGATGTGATTGCGGTGCTGGGCTGAACGGCGCGATCACCAACTCCCGTGCATTCCGTGTTTTCTCTGCAGCGTGCGCTTCGGGTCGGCACCAGGGTGTGTGCCGCGCTCGTGTTGGCGCTGGCAGGGCAAGGGGCCGGAGCCGCAGGCGGCACTGGCGCCTATCCGCTCGATTGGGGCAGGGCGGGGGAAACCTTGCAGTACCGGTCCTGCGGCTGCGCAGACCGCTGCTGGGTGGCGGAAGTGAAACACCAGCGGTCTCGCAAGACGCTGGCCACGCTGCGTTGCGACTGCGAACGCCTGTTCGCCCGGGTCGGCACCAGCGGCCCGGAGGTAGAGCGCAGCCCCACATGCTCTGCAATGGATGATGGGGGCAACAAGCCCCGCGCCATCCGCGAGGCGCTGGAGCAGATGCTGGGGCGCTGAACCGCGCGGCGTCCATGACCGGGCACGTCATGGTCGCCAACCCCGACGGGGGCTACAACAGCGGCACCTTGTCTTTGGTGTCGCCTGCCCATGAAAAAGATTGCTTCTCTGGCCCTGCTGGTCGCAGGTGCCATCCACCTGATTCCGTTGCTCGGCGTGTTCGGCGCTGCGCCACTGGCCAGCCTCTACGGCACGACCCCTTCTGAGCCGAACACCCTCATCCTGTTGCGCCACCGTGCCGTGCTGTTTGGCATTGTGGGTGGCATCTGCATGGGGGCGGCGTTCAAGCCTGCCTACCAGTGGCTGGGGCTGACTGTGGGCGCGGTCAGTGTTCTCTCGTTCCTGCTGCTGGCGTGGTCCACCGGCGGCTTCAACACACATTTGCAGCGCGTTGTGGTGGCTGACGGGCTGGCGTTGGTGTGCCTGGTTGCGGGCGCTGTGGCCAGAGCGCGGTCCGAGCGGGGCCTGGCCTGCATCTAACTTGGTCTAACTTCGGGCCGCGCAAGCGGGCCCCGGCTGCAAGATGCAAGCCAAAGCCGCCCGTTGGGAGCATGTTGTGCGGGCGGGTTTTGCCGCCGTTTGAACGTGCTCTCTACAGCGGCCAACGGCCGCCTTTTTCTGCGTTTTTGTCCGGAAAGATCGGGGCAGTTACGGGCCTAGAAACAGTGGCACCTTTTGTGACCATGTTGAGGGCAATTGCACCAAAATCTCCTTCAAAATCATGGCGATAGCGACGCAGGGCGGCTCTTTGGAATACCGTGATGTGGCGCTTTGTGTGATCACTGATGCAATCCCTGGTGCTTGCAGTAGCAGGCTCTCGAAAGGAATCCACCCATGGCCAATGCAACCCTCTCCGCCCCCCAGCCCATCCAGATCCATCGCCCCGTCCCTGCGCCGGCCGTGCAGGGTGAGTGGTCGGTCGAGGCCATCCAGGCGCTGCTCGACAAGCCCCTGATGGACCTGCTGTTTGAAGCGCAAACCGTGCACCGCCAGCACTGGCCTGCGGGCGACATCGAGCTGGCCACGCTGCTGTCGGTCAAGACCGGCGGCTGCCCTGAAAACTGTGGCTACTGCCCGCAGGCGGCCGAGTTCGACACGGGCGTGAAAGCCGAAAAACTCATGGAAGTGGAGGAGGTGGTGCGTGCCGCCCAGGCCGCCAAGGACGCGGGCGCCACGCGCTTTTGCATGGGCGCCGCGTGGCGTGCGCCCAAGGACCGCGACATTGAAAAAGTCAGCGCCCTGATCGGTGCGGTGAAAGGCCTGGGCCTGCAGACCTGCGCCACGCTGGGCATGCTCGAGTCGCACCAGGCGCAGGCGCTCAGGGACGCCGGGCTGGACTACTACAACCACAACCTGGACACCGCCCCCGAGTACTACACCGACGTGGTGAGCACACGCGCTTACCAGGACCGGCTGGACACGCTGCAGAACGTGCGCAACGCGGGCATCAGCGTGTGCTGCGGTGGCATTGTGGGCATGGGCGAGGCGCCGGTGCACCGTGCGGGCCTGATTGCGCAGCTGGCCAACCTGCAGCCGTACCCCGAGTCGGTGCCCATCAACAGCCTGGTGCGGGTGCCCGGTACGCCGCTGGCTGACAGCAAACCCATCGACCCGCTGGACTTTGTGCGCATGATTGCCGTGGCCCGCATTACCATGCCCAAGGCCCGGGTACGCCTCTCTGCCGGGCGCCAGCAAATGGGTGAAGCGGTGCAGGCGCTGTGCTTCATGGCAGGGGCCAATTCCATCTTTTATGGTGACAAGCTGCTGGTGACTGGCAACCCCGATGTGGATGCCGACGTGCAACTGCTGGCCAAGCTGGGGCTGAACGGCCATCGCACAACGACCACCACCCTGGACGGGCACAGCCACAGCGCTTGATGCCCCCCCGACGCGGCGGCGTGCTTCTGCTGGAGCCCGCTGCGACGTCACCGAATGCCGTGCCTCCGTGCTGCGCTACGGTAAGGCGCGGGACACTGCCATTCAGAGCGGCTCTTCGCGCGAGGTCAGTTCGATGCGCTCCATGGGCAGATCGGCGGCCAGGCGGTCTACCTGGGCCAGCCGTGCTGGCTCGGCATCGGCAAACTGCTGGGCAATGCGCCGGAACTCCTCGGACAGGGTCAGGAAGGCATCGACCATGTCTGGGTCGAAGTGGCTGCCCCGGCCGTCGCGAATGATCTCTACCGCCTGCTCGTGGGAGTAGGCGGGCTTGTAGACGCGTTCGGAAATCAGTGCGTCGTACACGTCGGCCACGGCCATCAGCCGCGCTGACAGTGGAATGGTGTTGCCCACCAGGCCTTCGGGGTAGCCCGAGCCGTCCCATTTCTCCTGGTGGCTGTAGGCGATCTCCTTGGCATACCGGAAAAACGGGTTGTCCTGTGTGGTCCCCGTCTCGGCCGCGATGATGGCGTCGCGCCCCAGCGTGGTATGCGTCTTCATGATCTCGAACTCTTCCGGCGTGAGCTTGCCGGGCTTGAGCAGGATGCGGTCGGGAATGCCCACCTTGCCGATGTCGTGCAGCGGGGCGGACTTGAAGATGGTCTCGATGGCGGCGTCGGTCAGCTCGTCCTTGAAGCGCGGGTGGTTTTGCAGGTGGCGGGCCAGCGCTTCCATGTAGTGCTGCGTGCGCCGGATGTGGTTGCCCGTTTCGTTGTCGCGCGTTTCGGCCAGCGAGGCCATGGCGCGGATGGTGGCGTCCTGCAGCTCGGCCATCGCCCGGGTGCGGTTGGCGACCTCCTGCTCCAGAAAGTGGTTGTGCTGGGCCAGGAAGTCGCGCGCGCGCTTGAGTTGCAGGTGGTTGCGCACACGGGCCATCACGATGGCCGGGTTGATGGGCTTGGTGATGTAGTCCACCGCGCCCAGCTCCAGGCCAATGCTCTCGTCCTCGGCCGCGCTCATGGCGGTGAGGAAGATCACGGGGATGTCTTCGGTGTCGGGGTTGAACTGCAGGCGGCGCAGTACCTCGTAGCCGTCCATGTCCGGCATCATGATGTCCAGCAGGATCAGATCGGGCTTGCTGTCGCCTGCCACGATCTGCAGCGCACGTTCGCCACTGGGCGCGAGTTTGACCTTGTAGTCAGTGCGCAGGAGGTCGCTCATCAGCGAGAGGTTGTCGGGCGTGTCGTCTACGACCAGCACCGTGCATTTGCCGCTGGGTGCGAATGGGCTATTCATGAACCGGGTCCTCCTTGTAATCATGGTGTGCGATGGGGGTCTGCCGCAGTATGGCCAGTGCCTCCACAAAGTCGTAGCTATTCAGCGACCGTTTCATCTGGCCATACGCGGGCCCGAGCAAGGCTTGCAGCGCGGGCGCGGAGTCCTTGAAGATTTCGATGGCGTTGGAATCGTCGTCGGACAGCAGGGCGTCGAGCTGCGCTACCAGCGCACGCGCAGCCGGTGCGTCGATCTGCAGGCCAGGACCAGTGTCCGCGTCAGCAACTTCGTCTGCGGGCAGGGCTTGCTGCAGCGCTGTGACCAGTGCCCGGCATGCTGCTTCCACGGGCTCCAGCAATGGCTCTATCAGTTCGGGTGAGGTCTTCTGGGCGATGGCTTCTTCTACCCGTTGCGCCAGAGCGGCCAGGGCACTGGCGCCAATCGTGCCGGCCGTGCCTTTGAGTGTGTGCATGGCGCGCTGGGCTTCGTCGTGCCGCCCGGCGGCCAGGGCCGTGCGTGTGGCCTGTACGGCATGTGCTTGCCCCGCCACAAACTTGCGCAGCAGGCCCTCGTAGGCGGGGCGTTTGTCCAGCACGCGCCGCAGGCCGGCAGTCACATCCAGCCCTGGGATGTGGCGCAATGCGTCATCGGCAGAAGGCGCGGGGGCAGGGTGGGGCGGTGCTTGCGGGTTATCTGCGTTACCCGCTGGCTGCCCTTGAAGTTCGGCGTTGAGGCGGTCTGCCGCAGCCGCGCCGGTGGCCCTTGGGGCAATCCATTGCAGCAGCGCGGCAAACAGTTCGTCCGGGTCGATGGGTTTGGCCAGGTGGCCGTTCATGCCTGCCTCCAGGCACAGGTCACGGTCGCGGCTCATGGCGTTGGCCGTCATGGCCAGCACGGGCAACTGGGCCCAGGCGGGGTTCTGACGCAAGTGCCGGGTTGCGGTCAGGCCGTCCATCTCGGGCATTTGCATGTCCATCAGCACCAGGTCGTAAGGGGTCTGGGCGAGCATGTCCAGTGCCACCTGCCCGTTCTGGGCCACATCCACGACCAAGCCCGCGCCGCTCAGCAGCTCGGCACCCACCTGCTGGTTCAGGTCGTTGTCGTCCACCAGCAGCACCCGTGCGCCCGCAATGGCAGAAAGGTGTGCAGCGCGCCGAGGTGCCTGTGCGGCACGCCCGTCGGACGACCGGGCCTGCCCGCCCAGTGCCTGCATGGCGGCATCAAAGAGTTGCGAGGGGCTGACGGGCTTGGACAGCATCAGTTGCAGCCCGGCGCATTCCAGCTCGCTTTGCACGTCGTCGCGGCCTGCAGCGGTCACGATGACCGTGTGGGGTGGGTGCTGCAACTGGGCGAGTGCGCGGTGGGTGTCAAACCCGTCCATGCCGGGCATCTTCCAGTCCACGAATGCAATCTCACAAGGGCGACCGGCCTGTTCGGCAACGCGGGCCTGGGCCACGGCCTCCTCTCCGGAAGAGGCCGTGGTGACCGTAAAGCTCATGCGGGCCAGCATCTCGCCCAGGATGTGCCGGGCCTGCTCGCTGTCGTCCACCACCAGCACATGCCGCCCGCGCAGGTCGGGGGTGGGCAGCAGGGGGGCATGGCTTGGGTTGCCCAGCCCCAGACGGGCGGTAAACCAGAAGGTGCTGCCCACCCCGGGCTGGCTTTGCACGCCCACTTCGCCCCCCATCAGCCCGGCCAGCTTCTTGGAGATAGCCAACCCCAGGCCGGTGCCGCCGTATTTGCGCGTGGTGGAGGTGTCCGCCTGCTCGAACGACCGGAACAGCCGCGACTGCTGCTCGGTCGTCAGCCCGATGCCGGTGTCCTGCACCTCAAATCGCAGCAACACGCCGGTGTCGTCGCGCTCTGTTTCGGTGACGCGCACGATGATTTCCCCGGTGTCGGTGAACTTGACCGCGTTGTTGGCGTAGTTCACCAGGATCTGCCCCAGGCGCAGCGGATCGCCGCGCAGGTCATCGGGCAGGGCAGGGTCCACATCGAACAGCAGCTCCAGGCCCTTGTGGGCGCATTTGTCGCTCACCAGGTTGGCCACGTTGTCCAGCACGCCGCGCAGGTCAAAGTCCACGACCTCCACTTCGAGCTTGCCGGCTTCGATCTTGCTGAAGTCCAGGATGTCGTTGATCAGGCCCAGCAAGTGCTGGCCAGAGCGCTGGATCTTTTCCACATAGTCGCGCTGGCGCGGCGTGAGGTCGGTGCCCAGGGCCAGGTGGCTCATCCCGATCACCGCGTTCATGGGGGTGCGGATCTCGTGGCTCATGTTGGCCAGAAAGTCCGACTTCATCTGCGATGCGTCCTCCGCGCGGGCGCGGGCAATCTCCAGCTCGTCCTCGTGTTCGCGCAGGGCCGCGTTGACCTTTTGCAGCTCCACCGTGCGCTCCGCCACACGCGCCTCCAGCACCTCTTCATTGCGCTTGAGGGCCTCGACCAGCTCGCTCTGCGCTGCCATGGCCTGGGCCGTGGCCTTTTCGCGCTGCAAGAACTGCCGTGCCATCGCAAAGGCGAGCAAGAACGTCAGCAGAGCCTGGAAGGCGGTGAGCCCGGTGGTCAACAAGGTCTGGTGCTTGACCTCGGCGTTGCGCGAGTCGCCCAGCAGGGCCGACACGCGCGAAGCGCTGAGCGACAGCTCTTGCACCGTCTCGCGCAAGCCATCCAGTTCGATGCGCAGGCGCCGCATGTTGGTCTGGCTGGAGGTGGCGTCCACACTGGCGCCAAAGTAGCTGTCGCCTGCTGCCACAAACCGCTGCAGGGCGGCCAGCGCAGTGCTGTAGATGGGCTCGTCCTGCATCAGCGTGCGCGAGGTGCCGCTTTCCAGCGCGCTGAACCGGCTCAGGAACAGGTCGTAGCGCAGCTCCAGCTTGTCCATGGTGATGCTGGTGGGGTCCAGCTCGAACTGGTGCAGCGCGTGGTCCAGTTTTTCGTACTCCACATTGAGCTGCAAGAACGACCACAGCGCATTCACATCACCGCGCCGCATGACGGCTTCCACACTGCGGTACTGGCTGTATTGCACCGCCGCTATGGCCACGTAGGCCAACACCAGCCCCGCAATGATGAGCCGCAGGATGTGTTGGCTGCGCAGCATACGGGTGGGCCGGGGCGCGGAGGGCGACTACCGGATGTGCAGTGCGTTGAGCTGCCAGGCTGCCCGGTTGTAATACAGCTCGCTGCGCAACTCGGCCTTGGTATCAAACGGGTAAACGATGAACAGCGGGCCTTTTTCGCGGATGGGCATGGGCCGGTTGTTCATCAGGCGCGCCACGATCACGTCGTGTTTGGTGGCGTCGTCTGCCGGGATCTCGGTCTTGTAGTCATTGAGGGCCACTGCCGTGATCTTGGTGCCCTTGGCACCCACTGCTGCCAGCACATCGCGGAGCAGGGGGCCTGTGAAAGTGACGGCGCTGGGGTACCAAGGGGTCTGGGTGGAGAAGCTGTGCTGCGGCAGCTTCTCCAGCATCTTCATGTCGAACTGCGCCTGCGGGCCCCGGTTGGTCTGCGTGATGGCGCCGTCGATGGTGAGGATGACAGGGCCGGTGGGTGGCTCCAGTGCCTGCACGTTGCTCGCGGCCAGCAATGCCGCGCAGATGACCCCTGCGGCCCATGCCTTGGACAACACCCGTTCCAACCCATAACGACGATGAGATTGCATGGACACCCCCTCCTGTTTTGGTAACAGTCTCGCGGATAGATGCCCAAAATGTAAACCGATTTATCACCATCGGTTTGGCGGATGACCCGCCGGGGTGTCGAGCGTGCGACGGCAGCGGACGGGTGGCGGGGCTGCTGCGTCAGGCTGCGGCGGGCGCGCTGGCGGCAGCCATGGTGTCCCAGGCCTTCAGGGCCTCAGCCGTGTACATGAGTGCCGGGCCACCGCCCATGTAAACGCACACGGCCAACATTTCTTCCAGCTCTGCGCGGGTGGCACCGAGCTTTTGCAGTGCCTTGACATGAAAACCAATGCACCCGGAGCAGCGCTGGGTGACCCCAATGGCCAGGGCAATCAGCTCCTTGTGCTTGCTGGTCAACGCACCTTCCGCCATGGAAGCCTGCGCAAGCTGCGCGAAGCCCCGCATGGCGTCTGGCTGGGCCTTGCGGAAGGTGGCCAGGCTTTCGTTGATGCCCTGGATCAGGCTGGTGTGGTCGAACGTACTCATGAAATGGTTCCTTGCTGGGGCCTTGAGGGCGCCGGACTCTGCGCGTGCCGGCGCCTGCCGGCGGTTTATTTCTTCATGGGACAGGTGTTGATGCCAAGCAGCGTGTAAGCCGGGCAGAAGCGAAACAGGCCGGTGGCCAGTGGCACCACGCCCAGCCATCCCCACCAGCCCACCGTGCCGGTGGCGGCCAGTGCGATCAGGACCAGGCCTGCCAAGACGCGCAGCACGCGGTCCACGGTTCCTACGTTGATGTTCATGATGATTTCCTTGCTCTGAGGTTGTGGCCCGGGATGGGCCCTGCTTGCACAAGCGCAGCGAACGCGGAATGCGCTCGCTGCCCGGTCAGTCGAATGAGGGGGACGCAGGCGCCGCGACAGGCTTGCCTGCAGCCACCCAGGCGTCAAAGCCGCCAGCAATGGACTGCACCTGCAGATAGCCCATGTCGTGCATGGCGCGCGCGGCCAGAGCGGCACGGCCGCTGGTCTTGCAATACAGCACCACCTTGAGGTCGCGCGCGCTGAGTTCGGGTGTGCTGCTGAGGCGGAACTCCAGCACCCCGCGCGATGCGTGAATCGCGCCTGGGATATGTCCTGCCTGGTATTCGTCCGCCTCTCGCACATCGATCAGCACGTCGGCGGTGCGGATGGCTTCGTCTGCCTGGTCCAGTGGGACCTCCTGCACCAGGGCCTTGGCGACGGTGACGAGATCGTGGGCTGTTTTCATGTCGGCGTTCCTGCGGTGGGTAGGGTGGTGCGGATGCGGCAGCGTGTCACAGCGCGTTGACGGGAATCTTGAGATAGGTCACGCCATTGGCTTCCGGCGGCGGCATTTCCCCCGCGCGGATGTTGACCTGCACCGAGGGCAGGATCAGCACGGGCATCTCCAGCGTGGCGTCGCGCTGGGTGCGCAGCGCTACAAAGGCCTCTTCGCTCACTCCGTCGTGCACATGGATGTTCTTGGCCCGCTGGTCGGCAACGGTGGTTTGCCACGCCACGGCGCGCCCTGCCGGGGGGTAGTCGTGGCACATGAACAGGCGGGTTTCCGCCGGCAGACTGAGCAATTTGCGCACCGATTGGTACAGCGTGTGGGCATTGCCGCCGGGGAAGTCGCAGCGCGCTGTGCCCACGTCGGGCATGAACAGGGTGTCGCCCACAAACACGGCGTCACTGACCTGATAGGCCATGCAGGCGGGGGTATGGCCGGGCACTGCCAGCGCCTGGGCCTCCAGTTGGCCGATGTGGAACACCTCGTTGTCGTGCAGCAGCTGGTCGAACTGGCTGCCATCCGGACGGAACTCGGGCTCCAGATGAAAGACCTTCTTGAACACGTCCTGCACTTGCGTGATGGACGCGCCAATGGCGATCTTTCCGCCCAGCTTGTCGCGAAGGTAGTGCGCAGCCGACAAATGGTCTGCATGGGCATGGGTTTCCAGAATCCATTGCACCTTCAATCCCTGACCTTGCACAAACGCGATGATCTTGTCGGCAGACCGTGTGCGGGTGCGGCCCGACTTCGGGTCGTAGTCCAGCACCGAATCCACCACCGCGCAGTGGCCGCCAGGCTGATCGAACACCACATAGCTCACCGTCCAGGTGGCGTCATCAAAGAAGGCTTCTATCTGGGGCTTCATCGAAGGGCTCCGTATTTAATTTCGATGTTGATAGTTTATTGACAGATAGATTGTTAGTCAATAGAATATCAACATCGAATTTGAAAAGGAGCGCGCCACCATGCACGCAGAAGCACAAATGGACCTGGAAGCCTTGCGCAGGTCCGCCGACAGCGCTTGCCGCTTGATGAAGGTTTTGTCCAACCCCGACCGACTGCTGCTGCTGTGCCAGTTGACGCAGGGCGAAAAACGTGTGGGCGAGCTGGAGGAGTTGGTGGGCATCTTCCAGCCCACCTTGTCGCAGCAGCTGGGCGTTTTGCGCGAGGAGGGTCTCGTCAACACCCGCCGCGAAGGCAAAAACATCTATTACGAGATCGCCAGCCCCCAGGCCCTGGCGGTGATGAATGTGCTGTTTGAACAATTTTGTGGCCCCGCCCAGGAGAGCAAACCATGCTGATCGACTGGACCCATTTCACCCCTTGGGCTGCCCTGGCTGGCGGCGTTTTGCTGGGCCTTGCTTCGGCGCTTTTTGTGCTTCTCAACGGGCGCATCCTGGGCATCAGCGGCATTGTGGGAGGGCTGCTGCGCCCCCGCGCGGGCGACATGGGCTGGCGCCTGGCTTTTTTGCTGGGCATGTTGGTGGCGCCTGGCCTTTACTGGCTGGTGGTCGGCCCCACGCAGCCGCGCATTGATGCGAACTGGGGCATGGTGGTGATCGCCGGCCTGCTGGTGGGTGTCGGCACCCGTTACGGATCGGGCTGCACCAGCGGCCACGGCGTGTGCGGACTCTCGCGCATGTCGCCCCGGTCCCTGGTGGCCACCCTGGCCTTCATGGGGGCAGGGTTCGTCACCGTCTTCCTCATCCGGCACGCGCTGGCCTGAGTGCATCCCTATTCATCGGAGCATTGATCGCTATGAAAAATCGTATTTCGGAGTTTGTGGTGGGCCTGATCTTTGGCCTAGGCTTGATCGTCTCAGGCATGACCGACCCTGGCAAGGTGCTGGGCTTTCTGGATCTGGCTGGCTTGTGGGACCCATCGCTGGCGTTTGTGATGGGCGGAGCCATTGCGGTGGGCGTGTTTGCCTTCGCCGTGGCCAAGAAGCGGACCACCAGTTTCCTTGGCGGCGCCATGCACTTGCCCACGTCGCGCGACATTGATCGCCGTCTGGTCGTCGGAAGCCTCATCTTTGGCGCGGGCTGGGGTATAGCCGGGTTTTGCCCGGGGCCAGCCATCGTTTCGGCGGGTGCAGGCCAGCCCAAAGCCATCGTGTTTGTGATCGCCATGCTGGCGGGCATGTGGCTGTTTGAACTGGCCGAACGCATGTCTCACGGTACCCCAACCACCCAGACCGGAGGCCGCTGATATGCCTCTGCAAATCATTGCCCTGACCCCTGACTTTGCTGTGTCGCCGCAGCTGGCCACCACGGACTTTGCCGCTTTGGCCCAGCAGGGCTTCAAGACCATCATCAACAACCGGCCCGACGGGGAGGGCGGTGGCGCACAGCCCACCAGCCCTGAAATGGAGCGCGCTGCCACAGTGGCCGGGCTGCACTATGTGTACCTGCCCGTGGTCAGTGGCTCCATCACGCCGGAACAGGTGCAGGCCATGCACAAGGTCTTGATCACTGCCCCCAAGCCCACGTTGGCGTTTTGCCGTTCGGGCGCCCGGTCTGCACAGCTGTTTGGGCTGGCGCAGGACCTGGACGCCGAAGCGTCCTGATCACCCGGAAACCCTCATGAACTTCATTCCCGGCTGGGTCCGTAACTACCAGAAGGCCTGGCTCTCCGGCGACATGGTTGCCGGCGTGATCGTGACGGTGATGCTGATCCCGCAGAGCCTGGCCTACGCGCTGCTGGCGGGCTTGCCACCCGAGGTGGGCTTGTACGCCAGCATCCTGCCGATCATTGCGTATGCCGCGCTGGGGTCCAGCATGACGCTGGCCGTGGGCCCGGTGGCGGTGGCTTCGCTCATGACGGCGAGCGCCCTGCAGCCCCTGGCCGCCGCTGGCTCTCCCGACTACGTGGCGCTGGCCATGTTGCTGTCGCTGCTCTCCGGCGGTATGTTGCTGCTGTTTGGGGGGTTGCGGCTGGGTTTTTTGGCCCATTTTCTGAGCCACCCGGTGATCAGCGGTTTTATCTCTGGCTCGGCTGTGCTCATTGCTGTGGGGCAGGTCAAGCACCTGCTGGGCGTGAAGGCGGGCGGCAACGATGTCTTTGATACCGTGGTTCAACTGATCCACGCCGCGCCTGGCACCAACCTCGTCACGCTTGGGATTGGTGCAGGCAGCGTGTTGTTTCTGATGCTGGCGCGCAAGTCCTTGTCCCCATGGCTGGTTCGCCTGGGCGCCAGTCCGCGCCTGGCGGATATCGCATCCAAGCTGGCGCCGATGCTGGCCGTGATGGTGTCCACCACCTTGGTCGCCGCCATGCGCTGGGACCAGACGGCGGGGGTCAGCATCGTGGGCACGGTGCCCCAAGGCCTGCCGCAGCTCGGGTTGCCGGCGGTTTCGATGGCGTCTGTGGGCTCGCTGTGGTTGCCTGCGCTGTTGATCTCGCTCGTGGGCTTTGTGGAAAGCGTGTCGGTGGCGCAATCGCTGGCGCTCAAGCGGCAGCAGCGCATTCAGCCCAACCGGGAACTGCTGGGCCTGGGGGCGGCCAACGTTGCCAGCGCGCTGTCGGGTGGTTTCCCCGTCACGGGCGGCTTTGCGCGGTCGGTCGTCAATTTTGCGGCCGGGGCCAACACCCCCCTGGCAGGTGTCATTTCTGCCGTGCTGATGGGTGTGGTGATTGCCGCGCTGACGGGGCTGTTTCACTATTTGCCTCACGCGGTGCTGGCAGCCACCATCATCGTGGCAGTCGTGTCCCTGATCGATGTGGAGACACTGCGTGAAGCTTGGCACTACGACAAGGCCGACGCGATGGCGCTGGTGGCCACAGCGGCGGGCGTGATCGCTTTTGGCGTGGAAGTCGGCATCCTGATGGGGGTGGCGTTGTCGCTCGGCACATTGGTGTGGCGCAGCAGCCATCCGCACATTGCGGTGGTGGGGCGCGTGCCAGGCACGGAGCACTTTCGCAATGTGACCCGCCACACGGTGACCACAGAGCCCGGCCTGATTGCCGTGCGGGTGGATGAAAGCCTGTATTTCGCCAATTCGGACGCATTGCTGGACCGCGTGGAGGAACTGGTGGCCGCAAAACCGGATACGCGCCACGTGCTTCTGGTGTGCTCAGCCATCAACCAGATCGACACGACCGCATTGGGCGTACTGACCGATCTGGAGCGAAGCCTGGCCCAGCGAGGGGCGGCGCTACTGCTGTCCGAGGTGAAAGGCCCCGTGCTCGACCGGTTGCAGGGCACAGAACTAGGCCAGCGACTGGAGGGACGGATCTTTTTGAGCACCCATGCTGCGTTTGAGTACGCAAGGCGGACTGGCAGCATGGTGGGGCGGTACGGGGATCCGGCGGCGGCTATCTAGTCAGCTTGAGATGAAGGGTGCGTCCTAGGGACGCACTGATCCATGCTAGAGCTTTGAAACCCAAATTTTATATTTAACATAATATACATCGTATCTAGTACTTAGTAAATCAGACGACTGTATCGCATCGGTCGATCTGGACTCTGTTATCTGCCCGTACCGCTACCATCATCGCCCATGACACTTCCCACCCAAGCCCCTTCCACATCCCACATCCACTTCGGCCTTCGTGATCGCGTTTGCATCGTCACCGGGGGCGCCCAAGGCATTGGCGAGGCCTGTGTCCGCCGTTTTGCGGCCGAAGGCGCCAAACCGGTGATCGTGGATGTGGACGATGCGCGCGGCCGGGCGCTGGCGCAGGAGCTGGGTGCGCTGTACGTCAGCTGCGATGTGGGCGATAAATCGCAAGTAGATGCGCTGGTGTCCCAGACCCTGGCGGCCCATGGTCGCATCGACGTGCTGGTGAACAACGCCGGCATCTTCCGCTCGGCAGATTTTCTGGACGTGACCGAGGCCGACTTTGACGCCGTGTTGAGGGTCAATCTCAAGGGCTCGTTCCTGGTCGGTCAGGCGGTAGCGCGGGCCATGGTCGCGTCGGGTGGTGGATCTATCGTCAACATGAGTTCGGTCAACGGTGTGCTGACCATTCCCAACATCTCCAGCTACAACGTGAGCAAAGGCGGCGTGAACCAGCTCACGCGCGTGATGGCGCTGGCGCTGGCCGACAAGAACATCCGAGTGAACGCCGTGGCGCCGGGCACCATTGCCACCGAACTGGCCGCCAAGGCCGTGCTGACCAGCGATGAGGCCAAGAACAAGATCATGAGCCGCACGCCCATGAAGCGGCTGGGCGAGCCGTCGGAGATTGCCGATGTGGTGGCCTGGCTGGCGAGCGACGCGGCGAGCTATGTGACCGGAGAGATCGTGACCGTGGACGGCGGGCGCATGACGCTCAACTACACCGTGCCGGTCTGACGCACTCCTGGTCACTCCTGTTTTGATAGCTGCTAGCGCATGATCCACTAGCGCTAGGGGCTATTTTTATGACTTTCAGACCTGTGGCATACGCTGCAGCAGCCCTGAGGTGCTGCGCGGCCAGCCCACCGGGCCGAACCAGGCGCCGCCAGCAATCGCCCAGGCGTTGACCAGGCCGTACAGCACCAGCGCCGCCCCCTGCGCAGCAAACACGGCAGCCAGTCCACCGCCCCAGCGCAGGGCCAGCCAGCCGCCGGTGACGGCCACCGCCAGGCGCACGATGTTGCCGATCACGGGCCAGAGCAGGCGCCCTGCCCCTTGCGAGGCAAAGTACAGCACCAGTCCCAGGCCGAAAAAACCGTACACCGGACCGACGGTGCGCAGATACAGCGCACCCGCCTCCAGCATGGCGGGGTCGCTGTTGAACAGTGACAGCCACGCACTGGGAAAAGCCGCCGCCCACAGGCCAATCGCCTCCGCCATCACAAACGCCATGGCCGCGCCGATCCAGGTGGCGCGCAAAGCGCGCTCGCGCTGGCCGGCGCCGATGCAGGTGCCCACCATGGCCACCAGCGGTGCGCCCAAGCCAAACACCAGCGGAACCAGCAGGTACTCCAGCCGCGACGCGGTGCCGTATCCCGCAATGGCCGCCGTGCCAAAGCCGCCCACCAGTGCGGTGGTCACGCCAATCGCCAGGTTGGTGGCAACGGTAGAGACCGTGCCCACCAGGCCCACCCGCAGGATGTCCTTGAACAACACCCAGCGAAACTGGATGTGCGCCAGCGATGGCCGCAGCAGGCTGCGCGGTGACCACAGATAGGCGGCCAGCACCACGCTGCCGATCAGGTAATAGGCCATGAGCGCAATGGCGCCCCCAGCAATCCCCAGGCCGGGCATAGGGCCCCAGCCAAAGATGAACAGCGGCGAAAGCGGCACCAGCACAAACGCACCCAGCACTGTGACATACGCCGGCACAGCCATGTTGCCCGTGCCCCGGATCACGGCCGACAGCGTGTTGAACAGCCAGACCAGAAACGCGCCCGCAAACACCCAGTTGGAATAGACCAGCGCCGCATCCAGCGCGCCGCCGGTGCCGCCCATGCGGGTGTAGAGCCAGCGCCCTCCTCCCACCACGCCCACGGTAAACACGAGCGAAAACACTGCCGCAATGGCAAGCGCATGCAGCACCAGAGCATCGGCATCCTGGCGCCGCCGCGCGCCCAAGGCTCGGGCAATGGCCGATGCAATGCCGCCCCCCATGGCGCCTGCCGAAGTCATCTGCATCAACATGACCACGGGGAACACCAGCGCCATGCCCGCCAGCGCATCCGTGCCCAGCTTGCCGACAAAGTAGGTCTCGATGAGTCCGACACCCGCCTGCGCCAGCATCACCAGCACATTGGGCGCGGCCAGCCGCAGCAAGGTGGGGGCGATGGGCGCCTCCAGCAGCATGCGGGTGCGCGGATTCAGGGCCTCGGTCACATCAAGCCCCTGCCCCACCGGCCGCAGGCCTGCGTGGCACCACGATGCGCACAGTAGACAGCTGCAGCACATCGCCGTGCTGATTGCGCGTCTCGCTGCGCACGGTGACCATGCCACGGTCGGGCTTGGATTTGGAGGGCTGGATCTGCACCACCTCGCTCACCACATGCAGCACATCGGTGGCGCGCGTGGGCCGGGGCCAGGTCAGCTCGCCGCCTGCGCCGATGATGCCGCCCGCAATGGGCAGACCGCTCGTCACCTGCAAGCGCATGGTCACGGCCGCCGTGTGCCAGCCGCTGGCAGCCAAGCCCCCAAACAAAGTGTCACGGGCTGCGGCGTCGTCCAGGTGAAAGGGCTGCGGGTCGAACTGCGCGGCAAACGCGGTGATCTGCGCCTCGTCCATGGCGTGTTCGCCGCTGGTGAACTGGTCGCCCACCGCCAGGTCTTCCAGGTAGATCGGGGACTTTGTAGTTGTCGAGGCGTGGCTGGCCGGGGACTGCGTCATGTGGATGGCTTTCTTGAAGAGGGGGTGTTGGTTCGTTCAGGCGGCCGTGGCGGCGGGCCGGGCCAGGCGTGCTTCACGGATCGGTAGGTTGACCAGCGCTGCGCCCAGGGCCAGCACGATGTCGATGTACCAGACCCAGTCATAGCTGCCGGTGGCCTGGAACACGCTGCCGCCCAGGTAGGCACCCAGGAAGCCACCCACCTGGTGCGACAGCATGACGATGCCGAACAACATGGCCATGTTGGCCGTGCCAAACATCTTGGCGACCAGTCCGGCCGTAGGGGGTACCGTGGACAGGAACGTGATGCCCATGACGGCGGCAAAGATCAGCACCACGGCGGGTGTCTTGGGGGCAAACAGGAAGATCAGCACCGCCAGGCCACGCACCGCATACAGCAGCGACAGCAGCGACTTCATGCGCCAGCGCCCCACCGCCCAGCCCATGGCCAGGCTGCCCACGATGTTGAACAACCCGATCACTGCCAGCGACCAGCCGCCTACTTCGGGCGACAGCCCGCAGGCCGCAATCACGCCGGGTAAGTGCGTGGCCAAAAAAGCCACGTGAAATCCGCACACCAAAAAGCCCGCCGCCAGGTACCGGTAGCTTGGGGTTGCCAGCGCCTGGGCGATGGCCTCGCGCGCGGTCAGCGCCTTCTGTCCGGACGCCGCAGCCGCCTGCGCCGCCAGGGCGTTGGAGTTGCCCTTGAGCACCCACACCGCCGGCAGCGCCAGCAGCACCAGCACGCCCAGCCACTGCATGGCACTGGCCCAGCCCACGGCGGCCGTCAGGCTGATGGCGATGGGCGCCATCACAAACTGTCCGAACGAGCCGCCCGCGTTGACGATGCCGCTGGCCAGTCCGCGCTTTTGCAGCGGCACCAACCGCGCAGTGGCCGCCATCAGCACCGACGGCCCGGCCATACCCGCGCCACCCGCGGCCAGCACGCCAATCGCAAAGATCAGCCCGGCCGTGGTGGTCATGTACGGCGTGATGAACGTGCCCAGCGCCACCAGCGCCACGCCCAGCAAGATCACACGGCCCGTGCCGATGCGGTCGGCCACCGCACCTGCAAACGGCTGCGTCAGGCCCCACCACAGCTGCCCAAACGCAAACGCCAGACTGATGCTGCCAATGCCCAATCCGGTGGAGGTGTTGAGCGCGGACAGGAACAGGCCCATGGTCTGGCGTGTGCCCATCGTCATCGCAAAGGTGCCTGCTGCGGCCAGTAGCACCAGCCACAGGGCCTGTGGCGCGGCAGACCTGGCTGCGGCTTGAGGGGTCGTGTTATTCGTCATGCCCTGCCTCCGGCGCTGGCAGCGCTGCCAGCAAATCGAGTGAATCGTCCACCAGCGCATGCAGCGCCATCACGCGTTCCACACCCAGCGTTTCATTCAGCGCCAGTTGCGCGGCTTTCCAGTGGCGCTGGGCCTCGGCGCGTTTGTCACGGCCCGCCTCGGTGATGTGGACCAGGCGGCTGCGTGCGTCCGTGCCTGCCTTCAGCGTCACCCAGCCGGCATCGACCAGCGGGCGGAGGTTGCGTGTGAGCGTGGAGGCATCCATCTTCATCTCGGTGGCGAGGTCACCTGGGCGGATCGGGCCCAGCTTGAGCACATGGGACAGCAGCGAGTACTGCGTGGTCTTGAGCCCGCACTTCGCCATTTCGGCGTCGTAGTGGTTGGCGACGCGGCGCATCAGCTGGCGCAGCTTGAAGTTGGTGCAGCCCTGCGGCAGCACGGGGGCCAGGGTGGGCGGTTCGGCTTGCATGCATTTAATTGTATCTGCAATAATTGCATATGCAATCTAAAAGTTTCGCCCCCATCAACAACCCGGACACACCATGACCTCCAACAATCACCTCGAACACTGGCTGGCGCAGGAGCGCGACATTCTGGCCACGCTGGATGCGGGCCCCGGCCCGGGCGTGGCCACCCGCGACCAGATTGCCCACCTGAACGGCCTGCAGCAAATGCAGGCCATGCTGCGCGGCGAGCTGCCCTACGCGGCCATTGCCAAGACGCTGGACTTCTTGATCGTCGAAGTGGGCGAAGGCATCGCCATCTTCCAGGGCACGCCCCGTGCAGAGCACTTGAACCCCATGGGCACGGTACACGGCGGCTGGTTTGCCACCCTGCTCGACTCCGCCCTGGGCTGCTCCATCCACACCCGCATGGAGCCCGGGCGCGGCTACACCACGGCCGAGCTGGGCATCAACCTGGTCAAGGCCATCACGCCCAAGGTGCAGCGGGTGCGTGCCGAGGGACGCGTGATCCACTGCGGGCGCCAGCTGGCCACCGCTGAGGCGCGCCTGGTGGGGCCGGACGGGACGCTGTACGCGCACGCCACCACCACCTGCCTGGTTTTTGACTTGCCTGCACAATCGAAGGGATGAAATTCCTCCACACGATGCTGCGCGTTGGCAACCTTCAACGCTCGATTGATTTCTACACCAAGGTACTGGGCATGCAGCTGCTGCGCCAGTCCGAGAACCCCGAATACAAATACTCGCTGGCCTTTTTGGGCTTTGAGGGCGGCAACCCCGGCCAGGCCGAGATCGAGCTGACCTACAACTGGGGTGTGGAAAGCTACGACATGGGCACGGCCTACGGCCACATTGCCCTGGGTGTGCCCGATGCGTATGCAGCGTGCGAGAAGATCAAGGCGGCGGGCGGCAACGTGACGCGCGAACCCGGCCCGGTCAAGGGCGGCACCACGGTGATCGCGTTTGTGACCGACCCCGACGGCTACAAAATCGAGTTGATCCAGCGCGCCGAAGGCGCAGGCGGCCAGGGGCTGCGGTAATTTCTACTATCAAATAGATAGCTGCTTGCGCATGTTCCACTAGCGCAAGCGGCCATTTAGACAACAAAAAACCCGGCACTGCCGGGTTTTTTGTTGGGGACACAGGCAGCGCTTACAGGGCGCTCAGCGTCACTTCCACACGGCGTGCTTCGGCGTTGCTGCCGGTTGCGGTGGTTTCTTCGGGCTTTTTCAGCTCCACCTTGTCTTCAGTCACGCCCAAGGCCTTGAGCGCTTCGGCCACGGCCACTGCGCGTTGCTTGGCCAGCTCCGCGTTCAGGGCGGCGTCGCCCGTCGCGTCGTGGAAGCCCGAAACAACGGCCTTCTTGCCTTCGGCCACACCCTTGACCACATCGGCCAGGGCTTCGTTGGCGCCGGCGGCCAGTTCGGCCTTGGCGGTGGCAAAGTAGAACTTCACCACACCGTTTTCAACGCGCACGCTGGCCACGTCTTCTTCGACGGCAACCGGCGCGGCCGGAGCAGCGTCCACAACCACCGCTGCGGGCTGTGCCGGGGCCTTGGCACCCAGACGCTTGACCACCACGGTGCCCACCACCACGGAGATCACCAACGCAATCAGTGCAAAGAGAAAACCGAGGGCAAAACGTTCTTGGCTATCGTCGTCAGAGCTGGACATGAAGGATCCCTGTAGTGATGAAAAAAGTGGTTGGCCGGCCCTGCAGAGAGTGCGAAAACAAGGCCCTGGCCGATTGCAGCAAAGCTTTCGATTGTAGAGTGAAGCCATGACGAATCTGCCCGCCCCACTGCGAGACCCGGCGCCCATGCTGGAGCGTGCCCTCCAGGAATGGGGCGGCCATCAGGACCTGTGGATCTTTGGCTACGGCTCGCTCATCTGGCGGCCGGATTTTGACTATGCCGAGCGCCGCCCCGCCAAGGTCCACGGCTGGCACCGGGCGCTGAAGATGTGGAGCCGCATCAACCGGGGCACGCCCGAGTGCCCGGGCCTGGTGTTCGGCATGCTGTCGGGCGGCAGCTGCCGGGGCATGGTGTTCCGCATAGACAAGGCCCATGCGCGGCAGGTGATGATCAACCTGTGGCAGCGCGAGATGCCTACCGGCGTGTATGACCCGCGCTGGCTCACCTGCCAGACACCACAGGGGCCGGTGAGTGCGCTGGCGTTCACCCTGTCCCGCAAAAGCCCCAACCACACCGGCGAGCTGCCTGACCATGAATACCGCCGCATCTTTGATGAGGCCTGCGGGCGCTACGGCACCACGCGGGACTACGCCCAGGCCACTTATGACGAGTTGCGAAAGCACGGCATCCATGACCGGGCTCTGGCCCGGTTGATCGCACTGGCCCAAAAAGAGTCATAGTGCACATTTTTCTGGACTCGCGGGCAGTGGCTTGCGAGACTGCGCCTTTGTATCGGGTTCAATCCCGCGTTCATTCATTCGCACCGAGGAGTTTGAGTCATGAAGATTCGTTTTGCTTTTGCACTGTGTTCCCTGGCTGCTGTGGCGCTGGTGGGTTGCGCCTCCCATCTGTCCGGCAACCGCGCCACCGCCAAGCTGGAGCCCACCCGTGGCAATACCGCCAACGGCACGGTCACGTTCGTGCAGACGGGTGATGGCGTTCAGGTGTCTGGCGAGGTGCGTGGCCTCAAGCCGGGCGCAGAGCATGGCTTTCACGTCCACGAAAAGGGTGACTGCAGCAGCGGCGACGGCATGAGCACCGGCGGACATTTCAACCCCACCGCCAAACCCCACGGTGCCCACGGCGCTGCCGAGCACCACACCGGCGACCTGCCCAGCCTCAAGGCCGACAAGTACGGCGTGGCCGCCTTCAGCTTTGTGTCGAAATCCATCAGTGTGGGCGGTCCGACCACCGACATCGTCGGCAAGGGGCTGATCGTCCACCGTGACCCTGACGACTACAAGACCCAGCCCACCGGCAACGCAGGCCCGCGCCTGGCCTGTGCGGTGATCGCGTCCAAGTGAAGGAAAGGGAAAGCGGCCTTCGCCGCCGCTACCCGCGCGCCGCCAGCAACTGTGCGGCGCGCTCCAGGTCTTGCACGGTGTCTATGTCGGTCACCGTGCCTGCGTCATCCACCTCCACCTGCCGTACCCTGCCCTGCTGCGCTTGCGCACGCACCACGCTAGCGGCGCCCTGCTCGCCAGTCAGCGCCAGCAGGCTCGGCAAACATGCAGCCGCAAACCCCACGGGGTGACCGCGCTCGCCCTGGTACACCGGCATGGCGACGGCGCAGTCCGGGTCTGCCAGCGCGGCGGCCATGGCACGCAAGGTGTCGGGGCGGATCAGTGGCAAATCCCCCGGCAAAACCAGCCAGCCGGGCGCCTGGGCCGTGGCGCGCACAGCCGCAGCGATCGAATCTCCCATGCCGGGGTGGCCTGCATCTTCCAGGTGCCAAGGCAAACCGCTAGCGCGCACGGCATCCAGGGTGTGCTCCAGCACGGTTTTTGCCCCCAGGGGCGCGCGGAGCTTGTACACCGCACCGCCGGATGCGGCAAAACGCGCTCCCCGGCCCGAGGCCAGCACCAGAACGACGGGGAGCGAGGTGGGTTGGAGCATGGGGTTGCGCTTGAACAGGTTCCGGGGACCGGCGGCTGCGGCTTGCAGTCGGCGCGATTCTAGGGCCGCCATCCGCGCATCAAGTCGTCAGAAAGCGCCACTCCCTACCGTGAAATCCGCGTGCTGCGCCGCCATGCCGTGCAGCATACCCACCAGGGGCCGCAGGTCGTCCCGCCGGCTATGGAGCGCGTAGCCGAGCGAGCCCAGGGGCACCGGGCTGGTCAGCAGCTGCAGAACGCCCCGTTCGCACAGGGCTTGCGCCCAGCCCTCGGGCAGCAAGCCAATGCCGCTGCCCTGTGCCAGCAAGCCCACAATCGCGCCCCAGTGGTTGCACACCAGTCGGCGCGCGGGGCGGGCATCAGCCTGTCGCAGCCAGTCGTCGATGATGTGCGTTACCCCCGAGCCCTGAGGCAGCGTCACCAGCGCGTGCGACTGCACGGCCTCGGCATCCATCTGGTGCAAGTCGCGTGCCACGCCAGGGCCTGCGCACCAAGCAAAGCGCGCATGCGCCAACGGCACTGACGTCAGCGCGCTGCGGCTTGCGGGGCCTGCAATCACGGCCACATCCAGCTCGCCTTTGTCCAGCCGCTCCGCCAGGGCCGCGCCTACATCCACATGCACAGACACTTCCAGCGCCGGGTGCGCAGCCGCCAGGGCCGCGACCAAACGAGGCAGCCAGGTGATTGCCGTCAGTTCGCCCACCCCCAGCCGGCAGGGACCGCGCAGGCCGTTGGTACTGCCCATCTCCTGCTGCAGACGGTCTGCCTGTTGCAGCAACCCACCCGCCAGCGGCAGCAACCGCGTGCCCGCCTCCGTCAACGCCGCGCGGTGCCCTGTGCGGTCAAACAGCACCTGACCCAGCGAGGCCTCCAGCTCGGCAATCCGCTTGGACAGGGACGACACCGACAAGTGCACCCGCTCGGCCGCCATGCCAAAGCTGCTGCAGGTGGCGGCCCAGTAGAAAGCTTCGAGCTGTTTGAGGGTCATGTCGTAGATATATTTTTAATTTAGCGAACAAATCATTCGCAATAAATTCGCTTTCTTGATTATTGCGGTTTCAGGACACTGCTTTCCAGCCCCCGTTTGCTCTTGCCAGAAACCACGCCATGTCCACCCCCTCCCCCACGCCCCGCCAACCCGCCAACAATGCCTGGAGCGCCTTCAACGGCACGCGCCGCAGCGGCCGCACGGCTGATCTGCTCGCGCTGGACGACTTCGAAGCCGCCGCCCGCCGCGTGCTGCCCCGCCCCATCTTTGGCTACGTGGCCGGCGCGGCCGAGGACAACGTGGCACTGGACAACAACCGCCAGGCGTTCCGCGAGATCGCCCTCGTTCCCCGCGTACTGCGCAACGTGGCCGAGCGCGACCAGAGCGTGACCCTGTTCGGCCAGCGCTACGCCAGCCCCTTCGGCATCGCCCCGATGGGCATAGCGGCCCTGTCGGCCTACCGGGGCGACATCGTGCTGGCCCGTGCGGCGGCAGCGGCGGGCATACCGGCCGTGCAGAGCGGCAGCTCCCTCATCCGATTGGAAGAAGTGATGGCCGCCGCCCCCGGCACCTGGTTCCAGGCCTATCTGCCCGGCACCACCGAACGCATCGACGCCCTGTTGCAGCGTGTGATTGCCGCAGGCGTGCAGACGCTGGTGGTGACGGTGGATATCCCTGTGGCGGGCAACCGCGAGAACAACATCCGCGCGGGCTTCTCCACCCCGCTGCGCCCCAGCCTGCGCCTGGCGTGGGACGGCCTGGTGCGCCCGCGTTGGCTGGCGGGCACGCTGTTGCGCACGCTGGCACGCCACGGCATGCCGCATTTTGAGAACT